>JAMPUU010000016.1 GCA_030144965.1 Nitrospira sp. BO4 | reverse complement strand
CCCCATTGACTGCGATGCGACCGTTGTATTCAATGTCCGCGGCCGCGACGCCTGGAGGCGTGGCACTATCGCCGCCATAACTGATACCGATGGGTAGGAGAGCTGCCACGACAATCGCAAGCGCGGCTGTCGTAATCCCTGATCGACGGTTCACCCACTGTGAGAGGCTGCACATAGTCATCCTCCTATTGCAATATGAAAACCGACGGCTCGTTGTGGTTCTCACCTCGCTTGAGTACCAATCGCCACCCTGACCTGACGGGCGGACTTTACCCTTTTTTGTGTCCGCGGCGCAATCCCCTAGAGCGCTTTTTACCCTGATAACCTATACGCTCCCCCCTTTGGGGGGTGCAAACCACTGAACCACGGAGCGAGTGTTCCAGAACGCGAAGAGGTATGGACTTGTAGTGATGTTGAACGGTTGGAACCAGTCTTGAGGCGACGGTGAGAGGCACCGTCGGGCAGAGGGATAACGAATAAAAAAGGGTGGGGAGCCGCCTCCCCACCCTTCTTATGATTCTCTCGGACCTTCCGGACAGCGACTCTTATTCGCCCTTGCAGAAGCTCCGCTCATAATTGATGATCGTCCAGGCTTCTTCCTCGGTGATTGCAGCCGGGATTAAAGAAACCATTCCCGTTCCAGGGCTGCCGTTCTTAATCACCCAGAAGAGCTCGCCATCTTTCCGTTTCTTGTGGAACTTGCAGTTGGTGAAGTCCCGTGGGCTGGGATTCAAAATCTTGCCGGCTTCGCCCTGGCCATCTCCGGCTTTACCATGACAGTTGAAGCAGGTCCCCTTCCCCTCGTACAATGCCTTGCCTTTGGCGATGCTTTCTGGGCTGGAGGCAACCGGATTCTTCATGCCCTTGGCATCTGCCGCTTGATCGGGCGGAACGCGAGGCTTCAAAGGATCTTTCTCCTCAGCCCCAACTACCGAGACCGAGAGGAATACAACTGCTGCGGTAATTCCTAAAAACTTGGACAAATACCCCATCACACATCCTCCTTTGTGTTTAACCTACCGACATCAAATTCAGCTCCAAATATCTATTTGCATGCGCAACGTTCGGAAGTCAGGTAAAACCGCTGGACTATACCAACGCCCTTGAATTCCTGTCAAGAAAACAACTATCTCACATCTACTGTATTCATAGTCTCTTGGTCTGAGGAAGATCAAACCTCATGCCAACATGAACTCAAAAAGAGGCAAGAAAAGGTTGGCATTTATGCGATGACCGCAATCCCATTCCAGGCTTTCATCCATTTCGTGACACCTTTGGGCCTCACCGACATCATCCATGCCTCATGGGCAGATGCGTGAAATCAACGGGGGATTCATTTACTGGCTAGAATAAGGAATACGCTCGAGAGAGGACTACCGCTTCAACACAATGTCGCGGGCAACTTTTCCGCTCGGCCCGAACGGCTTTTGAGGCTTCCCGTTTAACTCGGCCTTCACCCCTCCGGCGTTCCCAAGGGTGAGGATGAATTGGTCCTGCCCCTTCCAGTGAGCCCTTTCGCCCGGCCGAAGCAACGATTCCTGAGGACTCCCGTTGTCGATCTGCACAACGACCCAGCTCAACTCCGTCGCTTCAAGGTCCAAGACCAGCTGCCCATCGCCTTGACCCTCGATTGCATTCAATGAAATTCCACCCAATGGGCCATCGCTGCCGGGAGAAGCAGTCGATACCGACGAAACGATTTCTGGTTCCGGTCTGGAAGCCGCAACGACGGGTGGAGCCGCTTCGTGGCGCTGCGGAGCTTCGGTCACTGCCTTTGGCGCGACAGCAGGCATTTCGCTTGGCTTCGGAATCTCCGCCGGGCGCTCAGGCTCGTGGATGATCGATTCTGCAGCATCTTTCGCCGGTGGGGTCGTTCGTTTGGCCACCGGAGCCGGCTCAGGCACGCCCCGCCGAAATACAGAAGATTGCTCTCGGCTTAAGAGAAAGATCAGGGTCAATACGGCGATCCCGATTGCAATAGTCACCGCTTTGCGATTGGCCTGACGCTTCCGGTCCTCCTCGACCTGTCTTACCTTGAGCCGCTCACGCTCATCCTGTTTCTCGTAAAAGGAACCGGCCGATTGGATAAACCGGTGAATCGCATCTTCTTCATCCAATCCGAGCGATCTGGCGTAGGAACGCACAAAACCTCGAGCAAATACTTGGTCGGGCAACTTGGCGAAATTGCCGTCCTCCAGGGCTTTGACGAAATCCGTGCGAATCCTGGTTTTTGACGCGACTTCGTCTACGGTCAACCCTTTGGTCTCCCGGACTTGCCTAAAGAATTCGCCCACCGACTCCATAAGTCTCCTACTTCAATCGGGTCAAGAGTTCCGATGCGGCCGCCGCAAACTCCCCGCCTTTATCCAAAGTCGCAACTTTTTTCAGTACCTCGCGGGCTCGCGTCGTATAGCCCAGCTTATAGTATACTCGACCGAGTTCCAAATGAGTCATCGCCGGCGGCACACTGGGGGGACTGGCCGATGTTGCATCCTCCAACGCTTCCATGGATCCCTGAAGATCACCCTGGTGGGCAAGCGCGCGGCCGAGGTGAAATCGAGCTAAATCCGGCGTAGGGTAGAGTGGATTCGCCAGTGCCAGCCGGTAGGACTTGATGGCCTCCTCCCAGTGGTTTTGATTGGCCAAGACTTGCCCCAGATAGGTATGCGCCTCGGAATAGTTGTCATCGATCTTGATGGCTGCGCGAAATTGTTCTTCGGCGTTGGACAGCTTGCCTTGAAGCGCATAGACGTGTCCGAGCGCATACCGGGCTTCCTTGTTGTCCGGATTCAGTTGAACGGACTTTTGGAATGAGACAAAGGCCTTCTGGCGATCTCCTGGGAGACTGGCCACACCTTCCTGGTAATATCCTTGTGATTTCCGCAACGCTTCTTTGTCGGTCGCACAACCTCCCAAAATACTGATGAGTCCTAACCACACCAGTGTGGAGCATCCTCGCGGCCAATGAAACCGGCGGTTCGTCCTGTTCATCGAACATCCTCGAAGTGCGTTAACCGCTTGAACTCGGCAAACCGAGCCTGAATCTCTTTGTAATCCAGGATTCGCAATCGGTCAAGACTAAAGGCTTCTACTGTAAATGAGGCCATGACGCTTCCAAAGATGATTGCCTGTTTCATGGCTTCAGGCGAGTGATTTCCGGTCGCCGCCAAGTAGCCCAAAAATCCGCCGGCGAAGGTATCCCCGGCACCGGTCGGATCGCGCACGTCCTCGAGCGGAAATGCCGGAGCGCCGAAGACCTGCCTTTCGTTGAACATGAGCACGCCATATTCTCCGCGTTTCACGATGAGATGCTTGGGCCCTCGCGAAAGCACGAGCTTCGCCACTTTCACCAGATTGGAATCCTGGCCCAGCGCCCGAGCCTCACCGTCGTTGATGATCAGCACATCGACCTTCTCCAGCACCTTCCAAAGCGCCTCACGCTGGCCGTTGATCCAGAAATTCATCGTATCGCAGGCCACCAGCGCGGGACGTTTCACTTTGTTCAAGACATCCAACTGAAGCTCCGGGTGGATGTTTCCCAGGAACAACACATCCGGCGCGCGATAGGCGTCAGGAATCTGGGGACGAAACGTCTCGAACACATTGAGCTGGGTATCCAAGGTATGCGCTTCGTTCAGCTGATGGGTATACTCACCCTTCCAACGAAAGGTCGCCCCTGGGCGCCGTTCCAGACCCGTGAGATCGATTCCTCGGCTTTTGAGAAACGCAATATGCTGCTGAGGGAAGTCCTCTCCGACCACGGCAATGAGCGCCACCGAGGTGAAGAAGCTGGCCGCCGTCGAGAAATACGTAGCCGACCCCCCAAGAATTTCAGTTCCCTCGCCGAACGGAGTTTTGACCGTATCAAGCGCAACCGATCCAACAACCAACAGTTTCCCCATGACTAACAGGCTCCTTTCTTAGGTGTCAGCGCTCGGTCGACAAGCACGGCGAGTTTCCTCCGAACCGCTGCAGGGATTCGTTTAGGCGCCGTCAGAATGGCATTGTCCAATGCCCGATGACAGGGACACTCGATCGGATTGACGAACGACGGCATTGCCGAGCGGAGGATGTATTTGGCCAAGGCCACGTTGCGATGAAGGGTGGCCAACACGGCTTCCACCGTCACGGCTTCTTCCGTCTCATGCCAGCAGTCATAGTCGGTGACCAGCGCCAACGTCGCATAACAGATCTCCGCCTCGCGGGCCAGCTTCGCTTCCGGCATGTTGGTCATACCGATCACATCGACCCCCCACTGCCGGTAGAGCCGTGATTCCGCTTTAGTCGAAAACTGCGGACCTTCCATGCAGAGATAGGTCCCGCCGCGATGCAGTTTGGCACCCGCTCGCTCTCCAGAGGAGTGGAGAGCCTGGGCCAGCTCAGCACAAATCGGGTCACCGAAGGCGACATGCGCGACGATCCCACTATCAAAATACGTCGACACGCGCCGTTTGGTGAGATCGACAAACTGATCCGGGAGCACCACGTCGCCCGGCCGGATCGACTCTTTCATACTGCCTACTGCGCTGACTGAAATGATATGAGACACACCCAAAGACTTGAGCGCAAAGATGTTTGCACGATAGTTGATTTCGCTCGGATTCAAGACATGCCCACGCCCATGCCGGGAGAGAAACGCCACCCGAATCCCCTCGAGTGTCCCGACCGTGATCGTGTCCGAAGGCGGCCCGAACGGCGTACGGACACGGATGGACCGAGGTGACTTGAGCCCCTCAATGTCATAGAGACCGCTCCCCCCAATGACACCGACCATAGCCCGCTCAACCGTTTTTTTTCTCTTCATGCAGATCTTTTTCCCCACGTCGACTACTGCGACACCGCGGGCTGCTCCTGACGCCCAAGGGTTCCCAGAAATCGCTCAATATGCGCGGTTACTCGCTCGGCGGTTCGCTCATACGACTCGTCCTCTTTGATTGACAACCACACAACCCCCGATTCCTTTCGAAACCAGGTCATCTGTCGTTTCGCAAAGCGTCTGGTATCGCGCTTGAATCGACGCACCATTTCCGCGTAATCAGACTCGTTTGCCAGAAAGGCTCCCACCTGGCGATACCCCAGACCTTTCATCGCCCCAAGTTCTCGCCCGTATCCACTGTCGAGCAATGACCGAGTCTCTTCTACCATTCCATGAGTCAGCTGCCAATCAATTCGTTCTTCAATCCTTCGATAGAGCGCCTCTGCGGTTCGCTGAAGGCCTATGAGAAAAGCGGAAAAGGGCATCTCTTGAAATTGGTGTTCATCATGCATGGCGGACATTGGGCGTCCTGACAATCGGTACACTTCCAATGCCCGAATGACTTTGGATTCGTCATTCGGGTGCAACCGCGCCGCAGTCTGAGGATCGACACGCATCAACTCCGCGTAGAGGCCGTCGCGGCCCCGTTCTTCCTTCAACTTCTTGAGGTCTGCTCTCACCAGCGGGTCTGCCTGGGGCGCTGGACACAATCCCCTTACCAACGTTCTGATGTATAACCCCGTTCCACCGACAATGAATGGCAGCCTGTTGGCCGCATATAGCCGGTCGATTTCTTCCAGCGCGGCACGCCGATACCAGCCTGCGTTGAACGTTTGACCGGGATCGACCAAATCGATGAGCCGGTGCGGCACACCCTGACGCTCTTCGGTGGTGGGCTTGTCCGTTCCAATGTCCATCCCCCGATACACTTGACGTGAATCTGCCGCCAGCACCTCAGTATCGAAATGTTTGGCCACCTGCGTCGCGATCCGGCTCTTTCCGACGGCTGTCGGACCGAGAAGCACGACTAAGGGACGGTGGCGACGCACAAGTTCCGAAAGCATGTTCACGTAAAGGCCGGCGAAAATAGATCGGACGAGGCCACCGCTCTCAACCCTCCGTCCATCACCCTTTCTCCTCAGACTGTCTACGATGGTCTACCAGCCAGCTCGCCCAAACATTTTCTCCAAATCATCGGTGCTGAGCCGGAATGAAGTCCTTCGTCCATGAGGGCAAGTTGTGATCTCCCCTTCCGCATGCCATTCCTCAACCAGGGCTTTGATTTCATCCAATTTCATCGGGCGGCCGGCTCGGACGGCGCCGTGGCAGGCCAACGATGCCAGCACCGACCGAACTCTTACCTCCAGACTGGGAACACTGTTCCATTGATTCAGATCGTCGACGAGGTCTTGCAGAAACGCTCCCGGATCGACTCGGCCAATGCCTACCGGGATCGACCGGATCAAGACCGTTGAGGCGCCGAACGGTTCGATCTCTAGTCCCAACTTCTCCAGATCATGCTGATACCGCTGGACCAGCGCAGCATGAGACGGGGACAGTTCCAGCGAATCCGGAATGAGGAGAGGCTGAGCCTGTATTCCCCGCGTGGTCCACGCGCGATACAGTCGTTCAAACAGGACCCGCTCGTGGGCCGTATGTTGATCAACCACCGTCAAATCGTTCCCGACCTGTGCGATCAAGAACGTGCGGTTGATCTGCCCCAACGCAATCACCTCAGCCGAAGGGGCTCGGACATAAGGCTCCGCGGCTTCGCTCACAAAGGCCAATTGAGCTTCAGACTCGGATCTCGTGCGGTTCGCTTCATCCGTCTCACGGAACTCGCCTGCATGCGAAGGCTCTACAGCCGAAACCATGGTGTATGGGGTGGACCGCTCCAATGACCGAGCCTCCTCGGATTCGTTCGTCGGTTCTCCACCACTCAACCTCTGGCGAACAGCTCGTCGAACGAGTTGATGTATCGTTTCGTTGTCCGAGAATCGTACCTCTCGTTTTGTGGGATGGACGTTCACATCGAGACGGTCCGGATCGACATCCAAAAAAAGCACAAATCGCGGATGACACCCTTTGGCAAGAAACGATCCGTACCCTTCACCGACGGCATGGGACACCGCCGGGCTACGCACCGGACGATAGTTCACAAACAGCTCTTGCGGGATGCGCGAGGACTTTGCATGGACCGCATCGACAATATATCCGCTGACGGTCGCCCCAGGGAGCGTGGCCTTGATCCAGAGGCTCTGATCGAGAAACGGTTGTCGATAGACTTGAGCGATCCGATCCTGCTCCGACGAGGCAGCCGGATAGTTGAAAATCTCTTCCGTGTTATGCGTCAAGCGAAACTGGATGGACGGCCAGGCCAGCGAGGCCTGCTGCACCACCCGGCTGATATGTGAAAATTCGGTGGAGATGGACTTCAAAAATTTCTTGCGAGCCGGCTGATTGTAGAACAGGTCCGCCACTTCAATTCTTGTCCCGGTCACCGGAGGAGCATCGGCAATGTCCCCGACGATTCCCCCCATGACTTCCAACTCGGTTCCCATCTCGGCGGAACGAGTCGCGGTCAGAAGACGGACCCGTGACACGGCGGCAATGCTCGGCAAGGCTTCCCCTCGAAAACCCATCGTGCGGATGGACCAGAGATCTTGATCCGACCGAAGCTTGCTCGTGGCATGCCGCAGAAAAGCTTGTGGCGCATCGTCAGGGCTCATCCCCTCGCCATCATCGATCACGCGGATCAACGAAAGACCTCCGTCCTTCACGTCAATCGTGATCGACCGGCTACCGGCATCGATGCTGTTTTCGAGAAGCTCTTTGACGACGGCCGCGGGGCGTTCAACCACTTCTCCGGCTGCAATGCGACCGACGACTTCTTCCGACAGAATGGAAATCTTGCCACTGCCGCCAGTTTTCAGCACGGCACAACGCTCCTCATGAGTGATGAGTCGGTGACGAGGCAGGGCATCAGGCCGCGGCGTCGGTCATCGGAGATCGGCCAACTTGTTCTTCGCCAGTTTGGATTCGTCCGACGAGGGGAACTCTTCGAGCACACGCTTCAGATTCTTTCTCGACTTCGGAAGGTCGCCGGTCTCGGCCGTCGCCAGACCCAGCTTGTACAGCGCGGCGGGCACTTTTTCGTTTCCAGGGTATTCCGCCACCAGATAATCGAATGTCTGGATGGCCCGACCATAGTCCTTCAAATTGTAATACGACTCGCCCAACCAATATTGGGCATTCGGAGTCAGCGAAGTCCCGGGAAAGTCTTTGATGAACCGCTGAAACCCCGCTACCGAAAGCTCATACTTCCCGTTGAGATAATCGTTATACGCCAGATTGAATGCGGAGGTCGGCGTAATTCCCAACGCCGTCGCCATCGGTTCCGCCGATTGTGTCGGTTTGACCGGCTTCGATGCGCGCGGCTCACCCGAAGAATCCAGCCTAGCCGACAATTGACTCGACGTTTCTTCAAGCTTTGCAAGTCGATGTTCCATCCGTTGAAAGCGAGCCGCCAAATCATCGATTCGCGGCTTCGTCGCCTCCGAATCCTTGCTCCGCTCCATCGCCTCCACTCGACGCATCACAGTATCCACCCGTTGATGGTCCTGGTCCTGGGTTCGCGAGATCGTTGAGAGCTGATCGCGAATTTCCATAAAGTCCGCATGTTTGGCACAACCGGCGAGAACCACAGCCGACACCATCAGCCCCCATGTCACGGAACCGGACAGCACTGTACGGACACGCATGGTGTTACCGCACCTCCTTGAGTTGAGCCAGTTTGTCCGACGCTTTTCCCGCTTCGCTGCTTTTCGGGTACAGCGTGACCACTTGCTTGAATGCCGACGATGCCCGCTTCTTGTCCTTCAACGCCAAATAAGCAAACCCCTTTTTCAGGATCGCGGCGGGTACCTTCTCACTGCTGGGATAGTCGATCTCCACCTTGTCGTACGCATCGATTGCTTTCTGAAAATCCTTCTTCCCGAAGTACGATTCGCCCAGCCAAAAGCGGGCATTCGGGGCGAGGGTGGAGTTCGGATACTCGGAGAGAAAGCCGGTGAATCCTTGACGGGCTCCTTCCAGATCTCCCTCTCTAAACAAAGTCAGCAGTCGTTCATAGCGCACCCGATCAGGAGGATCGGCGCTGGCCTGCGTGGTTTCGAACGTCGGTGATTCTTGAGGCGGCACAATCGTCGTCACGCCTGCGGTGGCCTCCGGTCCACCGGATGAAGCCGACGCCTGGCCGCCTTCCGGTGTGGTCTCATTCGGGCCCGGCGTCGATCGCTGAGCCGGCTTGGCGCCTTGTTGCCGAGGAGCGGGCTTATTCGAAATCTGCTCCACGGCCTTCAGAAGCGAGTCGATCCGGCTGTCTTGCTCGTCAAGACGGGCGGTCATTTTTTGCCCGACGGCTTCCAGCGCCTTCGTCACAGAGAGCACGCTTCTGTTGACTTCCTCCGCATGAATGGCCGTGGTCTTTGAATCGCCGTCGAGCTTCGCCGCGACGTTCTTCGTGGCCTGTTCTTCCTCACCCACACGATCATTGAGGCCGGTCAATGCTTCTCGAAATCCGGTCAGCGCCTGATTAAATTGGGCAAACTTTTGTGAGACCTGCTCGATCCTATTGTGATTTTCCGTCGCTTCTTTTCGTTGTTCATCAAGTTTCACGTCTACCCGCTTGGCGAGACCTTCATTGGTACGCTGGACGACTTCGATGATGTCCTTCTTCATGGCTTCCATGGTCTTGGACATTTCATCCAGTCTGGCCGAAACCTTGGTATCCTGAGTCTCGAAACTCTTTTGCACCCACAGATGGCGCGTGCTGCCGTCGGTTTCAAGCTTGGCCGCCAGTTGCTCCAACTTCTTCGTCTGCTGCTCCAGCTGCGCCGACCGATGCTTGAGGTCCTCCTGTCTGGCCTGAAGCTCTTGTGTTTGGTGCAGAACCTTTTCCAGCTCTCCCCGCAGTTGCGGCAGCTCGTATTCTCGGAGAGTCGTAATCTCCTGACCTTGCCGAGCTCTGGTCTGTGAGAGCTGCTGCTGAAGAACTTTTTCGGTCTGTTTCAGGTCAGCCTGCTGTGCGACACAGCCCGACAAGACGGCCCCTACCGTTGCGATGCTGAGGATCACACCGTGCGTGGCTCGCCGTTGAGGTTTCATATCCAATTTCTTTTCTCCGACCGATTCACGAGAGGCGAAGCCGCCTATGCGGCGACACCCTTCCTACTTCCCCGTCTTGACGACGAGATGACCGCGGCGATTCTGCGAATAACAGGATTCGGCATGCTCATTACAGAATGGCCGTTCCTTCCCGTAGGAGATGACCGATAAGTGATTGGAGGCCACACCCAGCTCAACCAGATAGTTCCGAACTGCTTTTGCGCGTTTCTCACCCAATACCAAATTATAGGCTGAGGTGCCCCGTTCGTCACAATGTCCTTCGATTTTCAGTTGCACGCTCGGATTCGATTTGGCCCATTCCGCATCACCGGACAACGCTTGGCGTCCTTCATCCGTTATTGAAAAACTATCGTAAGCGAAAAAGACATCCCGCAGTCCGGCTGCCGCCGATGCCGCCTGCTCGGCACGCATTTCGTCCAACTGGCGAGCGGCGGTCCCGGGATCGGATTTCGCCACCAAGGTATTCCCGGAGCTGCCGGTATTCCCGTTATTGCCGCCGAGCCGTTCCTCGGAAGGATTGCGATCCAATCCGCGTAGACTGCTCGAATCCTCACGGCCGGAAAGGGACGTATCGGGAAAGCTCGAGCCGGTTCCTTCCTTGGCCATGCCTCCTTTGGCCATGTCTTCCTGTAACGACTGGGTCCCTCCTCCCGATTGAACCGCCTTTTTCGAACACGCAGGGGTACCTAGTACAAGGACCCCAAGAATCAACGGCAAGTAGCTGGCTGATAACTTTTTCATTGGATTCATTCCCTCCTCATAAGATGTCCTCTCCTTCATACAGCGGAGGACGATTATCGTCAATGCCTCATCAAAAAATCACGAAGCCGGCGACCATGTCGGCGCGCTGTTGTGAGTGCCCGTGAACGTAATGCGCTCGAAATCCTTGCCATCCGCATTGATCATGTAGATCTGGCTCTTTCCGTCCGCCGTCGAACTGAACACGAGATGGCGCCCATCCGGAGACCAGGAGGGAGAATCGTCCACGCCCGGTCCCGTCGTGAGCTGTACATGCTTCTGGCCGTCCGGTGTGATCAAACACAGTTTGTATTCTTTCTTGGAGGTCCGGCACACATAGGCGATCCAATTCCCTCGAGGCGACCACGCCGGCGCGGCATTATAGTCACCATCAAACGTCAATCGACGCACGTTGGATCCATCCGCACTCATGAGAAAAATTTGCGGGCCTCCGCTCCGATCCGATGTAAAGGCGAGCTCACGACCGGAAGGAGACCAGGAAGGAGAGAGATCTCCGGCGGCGTTCGTCGTCAGTCGTTGAACGGCTTTTGTGCGGGGATCCAAGCGGTACAGCTCAGCGTTTCCTTCATGGCTTGAAGAATAGGCCAGCGCATTTCCATCCGGAGAGAGAGCCGGCGTGATGTTCAACCCTCCCTGCGCAACCAGCGTCCAGCGCTTTCCAGTGGCAAGCTCAATCATGTCGATATTTTGAGCGTTTCGATTGCGGTACGCGGTGAAGACCAAGAATCGGCGATCCGGCGACCAGCGTGGCATCAGGTTCAAGAAGCCGTCCGCCGTCAGCTGACGCGGCTCATACCCATCGTAATCCATCACGAATAATTCGCGGGCCGATCCTTGCTCCGAGACGTAGGCGATCTTCGTCCTGGCAATTCCGGGCTCACCCGTATACCGGAAGACCAACTCATCCGCAAATCGATGCGCCATAAGCCGGACGACCGACGTGGAGCCGACGTATCGTTTGCCACCCACCACTTCATCGGTGCCGGCATCATACACGTACCCATCCATGTTGACATCCGGGTCCTTGTTTCCGTTCTTCATCCCCGCCTTGCCCCACACGATGACGGACACCCCGTTCTCCGCAGCTTGCTTGAAGGACGGATCAGGCTCTGCTCCCGATTGACTGACTTTAATGCCCAGGCTCGACAAATCGACAAGAGAAAACACGAGTGAGCGTCGCACATCCGCCTTGAGTACCTCTTCGATGCGTGTGCCCAGTTTGACACGCCCTTCAGGCGACTCCGATCCGCCGATATTATCGATCCCGGCGACTCCCAACGGAATCTTCTGAAAATCCGGTCTTGTGGCTTCAAGAAATACGTCCGCGGCACCGGATTCGATGATCCATACCAGACCGGCCAATGCACAAAAACCGACGATCACGAGAGCTCGAAACGTCATAGGTTATCCTTGAGGTTCACCGACGGTAAAAGTGAAATGCGCGTCGAAATAGGCATCCGTGATGTCCGGCGGGAATACAGGTAAGGGAACCGCGTTGAGCACAGCCCGTTTTCCGGCCAAGTCATAATATTCATTTCCAGAGGACCGTTCGATCGATACCCCGGTCACCGACCCATTTCGATGCAGTCGGAATTGCACAATGACGACATAGGCCTGCCCGGTCACATCCACCGGAGGGGCGCTCCAGAAGCCACTGATGCGTTGACGGACCAGCCCCAGATACGCGTTGGACCCCGGAGCCATCCCCGGAACCTTGAGCGTGGTGTCGACAGTTTTAATACTCACCGCTTTCGCCTCCACTTGGGGCGCGGGCTTCGGCGGCACGTCAGCGGGAGCTGTTGCCTTGGGAGGTTCGAGCTTCCTGATCTTCTTGAGTTCTTCGTCCAATTCTTTCGCGACATCTTCCGTCAAGGATGAAGACGGCGCGGGAACGACCGGTTTTCTCTCCGTCGCTTCCCTTGTCTCCGCAACGACCGGCACATCGGGCAGTTTCATGGCCGGCAGCTTCTTAGGTTTGTCCTCTGGACTGATGTCCCCCAACCTCGGAGCGTCGGGCGGCAATTCAATGTCTTTCATGACATCGCGCATGATGTCATTTGACGGCTTTGCGGGAGCCACCGGAGGAGGAATCGGCGCTGCTTTCACAGGCGATGCCGGCGACGGCGCTGCTTTGACTGGTGGTGCAGGCTTGGAGCGCTCAATGGGCTTGGGCTGCTCAACCGGTTTGGGTCGCTCTACCTCTTTTTTACTCGGCGGACTCTTCTCGGGTTCAACGGTCTTTACCGGAGGCGTCTGGAGATTCGCGAGGGATATTTCAATGGAAGCCAGAGGCCGCTCACCATGTTGAGGCAGTCGTATCCACCCGACAACGGCCAGTATTCCCACATGGAGCACCAGAGAAACGACGACGGCACCGGCCAAGCGACGAGTCAGCGTCGCCTGCCATTCATCATCCGCTAACATGCCGGCTGATGTCCAAGCCTGCACCGTAAACCTTATCCTACTGGTTATGTGGAGGGGACGATGGACCCTCAACTCGTTCAGGTCCCGTCGGGTCAGTTACCATACCGAGTTTCTCGATACCGGCTTTCTTGACGCCATCCATCACCTGAACCACAATGCCATACGGCACGTCGCGATCGGCGCGCAGATACAGTGAGACATCCGCATGCTCTTCTTTCAACACACGCAGCTTTCGCTCGAGTTGAGCCACACTCACTTGATCTTTGTCGAGGTAGAGGCGCTGGTCCTTCTCGATCGTCAGCACCGCCCGGATCTCCGGCTTGATGGTGTTCGACGCTGAAGTCGGCAGCTTGATGTCCATTCCCCGATAGAGCATCGGCGCGGTGACCATGAAGATCACCAGCAGCACGAGCACGACATCCACGAGCGGAATCACGTTGATCTCCGCCAAGAATCGACGTTGTCGCGTCTCGAAAATCATCCCTTCGCCCCAACGGGAACCTGAGCGACAGGTCTGGTTTGGGCTGGGACCAAGGCCAGGAGTTCCACCACGACGGAATCCATGTGCAATGCGGTTCGCCTGATGCGGGTGAGAAAATAATTATAGGCGATGACGGCAGGAATCGCGGCGAACAATCCGGCGGCGGTCGCAATCAACGCTTCCGAAACCCCCGGCGCAACGGCCGCAATACTGGCCGTGCCTTGTGTGCCGATTTCCCGGAATGAGTCGATAATGCCCATGACGGTTCCCAAGAGGCCCACGAATGGGCTTATGTTCCCGGTGGTCGCCAGAAACGGCAGATACGACTCCAGTTTGGAAATCTGACCTTGGGCCAGATGTGCCGCCGTCCGTTCCATCACATGCCGATCAAAAGCCATGGAGCCGGTGTCATTCAGTTCGGTGGGGATATGGCCCAATCGCTGGACGACGGTATGAAAAATTTTCGCACAGGGGCTTCCGGCCGTTTGTTGCGCGTGCCGTGTGACTTCCTCGACATCTCTTGCCCGAAGCAATACGGCCATGAAACGGCGGTCCTTTGCCTCGGCCGCACGAAACGTCGCCCATTTATAGAAAATGATCGCCCATGAAATGATGGAAAAGCAGACCAGAATCAGCAGAACCACCTTCGAGACAATCCCGAGCGACGCAATAATTCCCAGTGGACCGGCTTGAAACATACGAGTCTAGACTCTCCCTCCTCAGCGCTCAACGCTTCTTGGTAAAGTGGATTGTACCAAACACTGGGGAAAATGGCGGGGCCGACGGGATTTGAACCCGCGACCTCCAGATTGACAATCTGGCGTCCTAACCAGGCTGAACGACGGCCCCGTAAAGTCTCTCAATAGCGGAACAACAGCAGGACAAGTGGATATCGTTGGTCGCCGCTCAACTCCCGAGTGTAGGAATCGGATCCTTCGTTACGGAAGTGCTCTTCCTGTCGCTGCTTACCAGAGTCTTCCAATGGTAGGCGGAACAGGGATTGAACCTGTGACCTCTGCCTTGTAAGGGCAGCGCTCTCCCAACTGAGCTATCCGCCCGATTTTCTTGGCAACGTCCGCGGAGCGTACCAAGTCCGCATCTCCTTGTCAACCAGGATGCGCATAGCTCGTGCTGCTTTCTTTGCCATAGACGACACCATTTCATTCCTATGGTTTCCTCACCTTCTCTGAGTCAGTTCGTCGGCGACTGATCTGCCGCGGGAAAAATTGCCGATGGACTTGCTTAAGCCGGCTACGCTCCACATGCGTATAGATTTGGGTCGTCTCGATATCCGCATGTCCCAGCATCGATTGAACGGCTCGGAGGTCGGCCCCGCCTTCCAGGAGATGCGTCGCAAACGAATGCCGGAGCATATGCGGCGAAATCGGCTTGGAAATACCCGCGCGTCGCGCGCGGTGTAGAAGAAGCTTCCAACACGCCTGCCTCGTGAGTCCCTGCCCACGCCTGCTGACGAAGAGGGCACGGGACGATCGCCGTTTGAGCAGGGCTGGTCGTACCTGCTCGAGGTACTCAACTAATAGCTCCCGCGCTGTCTGTCCCACCGGCACGACTCGTTCCTTAGCGCCTTTCCCCATCACCCTGAGGCAGCCGAGAGTCATATCGATCTGGGAGAGATGCAGCCCCACGAGTTCTGAAACGCGCAGACCCGATGCATACAGCAATTCCAGCATGGCACGGTCACGTTGGTCCTCAAGGCGATCCCGCGCGGGCAACTCCAGCAACGCCGTCACTTCCTGATGCGTCAGCGTCCTCGGCAATCGGACCGGGCGACGCGCCGCCGTCACATCACGAACTGGGCTTGCGTCCACGATTTTTTCTCGAACCAGAAACCGATACCATCCTCGAATCGCCGAGAGTATGCGGGCAACCGATGATGCCGCAAGCGCGTCCTGTTTGAGGACCGCCAGGAACGACCGCACAGTATGCGGTGGAATGGAATCCTTCATGCTGAATTGATGCTCCCGCAGATACTCCTGCAATCGGAGGAGGTCCCGCCGGTAAGCCTCCAGCGTATTGGTTGCCAACCCTCCTTCAACCCTCAGCTGGCAGAGATATCGTTCGACCAGAGGATCCAATAATGGTGGTGAAGAGTGAGCCATAGCCATCGGATAATGGACTATAGCCAAGTCACTTGCTCGGAACAATGACGCCACGGTAGTTCTCCTTGACAGGTCGCACCCTTTCCGATACTAGTCACGTACGGCCTACCACGGGCCGAACGTAATGCTCGCCTACTCGTATAACCCTTTCCCCGTTTCAGCCAAGCCGCCGCTGATGGTCATCATCGCGCTTGCGGCGATGCTCGGTATTACTCTGCTATCAGCTGGATGGAGTGAAGCGGCGGATCCCGCTAAGAATCTTTCTCCTATTCCGCCGATCTTGAATCAGGCCAAACAACTGATTGAAAAAGGCGATCCCGAGTCCGCCGCCTCCACCTTGCGTCGATTCTTGACCACGACTCCACCGCCTGAACACCTCGATGACACCTACCTGCTGCTCGGCGCAGCCCTCTACGGCATGAAGGACTACGGCGAGGCGCTCCGCTATCTCAACCAGCTCCAGACAGAGTTCCCTGAATCCGAGCTTGTAGATCGAGGCAAGCTGCTGCTGGCCCGGACCCACGTGGCAATGGGCAATATCGACTTGGCCCTGCCATTACTGGCCCAGGTACGGACGACGACGCTGGACGAAACCACCAGGCATGAGGCTCAGCAACTGACTGCGGAGGCATTCGCTCAAAAGAAAGAATATGTCCGGGCCATCCACACATTACTGGAGGGAATAGCAGGCAGTTCGGGGGAACAGGTCAAGGAAACGCGGGAGCAGATTCGTCAATTTATCTCCGAGAAGTTGGACAAGAAAGGGCTGGCCCGAGTACGGGACGGATACCCGCGCTCTTATCCGGGTGACCTCGCGTCGATCCGTCTCATTGAGTATTACACCGGACGCGGCGAAGACCATTTAGCGGAACGGGAGATTCGACAATTCCTGGCCTCATTTCCAGGCCATCCTTATAGCCCAAAGGCCAGCGAGACCCTGGACCTCTTGAGGGCCAGATTGAAAGCCAATCAGTATTTCCTCGCGGCGGTCCTCCCACTGTCTGGAAACCTGTCCGTGTTTGCGAACGACGTCTTGGAAGGTATTCAGCTCGCAGTGGAACGGGCCCGCGAGCAGCCCGGTACTCCAACCGTTGGGTTGCTCGTGAAAGATCATGATGCCGACCGGCAGGGATTTTTAGATGATCTCTCAGAGCTGCTGAACGACGATCGTCCGCTCGCCGTCATCGGGCCCATGTTGTCAAAGAATCTGCCGGTCATGGCAGAAATGGCGCAAAGGACGAGAGTGCCCTTGATCACACCGGCGGCAACGCTCCCGAACGTCCGCCGATTGGGCACCTATCTGTTCAGCACGTCGCTGACCTACGCGATGCAAGCCCAGCGTATCGCCGCGTATGCCGCGAAAGAACGGGACTATCGACGGTTCTGCATTCTCCACCCTGACACAGTCTATGGGCGGGAACTGGCCCGCCTCTTCATTCAGGAAGTGCGTCAGCGCGACGGCGAAATCATCGCGATCGAAACTTTCAAGGAAGGGGAAACCGATTTCGGACCTCAAATCCAGCGGCTCAAGGCCGAGGACCTGAAAAAGTACGGGCTGGCCATTCCGGTGGATGTGCCGCGTCTACCCGGCAAACCGATCAGCCGAACAGAAAAGCGCGTCCTTTATACTCCGGGATTCGACGCCATTTTCATCCCGAGTCGATCGCATGAGATCGGCCTCATCGCCGCCCAGCTGGCCTATCACGACATTAAAGCTCCTCTATTGGGCACGAACGGCTGGAACTCGCAGGATTTCGCCCGCACCGCCGATCGAACGGTCGACGGCGCCACATTCGTCGACGGCTTCTTCGTCGACAGTCCGACCCCTGCCGTGCAGGAGTTCGTCCAGCGATACCAGAAGCGTTTCCAAACCACCCCTTCCCTCTTTACGATGCAGGGATATGATGCGGCTCGAATCGTGATCGAAGGAATCCGTCACGGTGCAACCTCCGGCGAAGCCCTCCAAGAATTCTTGATGACGCAGCACAACCTGCCGACACTTGCCGGTCCCGCCAGTTTCGGACCGGACGGCACCCTGCACCGACCGCTCTTTCTTCTGCAGGTCAAACAGGGTAAGTTTGTACAATTGGACTGACGAACTTCCATGAACTCCCTCTCACACATCATCCACACGATCTCGTATATGGCGCTCCCTCTGCTGTTCGCGATGGTGCTCCATGAATACGCACACGGATGGATGGCAGAGAAATGCGGCGATTCGACCGCGAAAAATGAGGGTCGACTCACCATCAACCCCCTGGCTCACATTGATCCCTTCGGGACCGTCATTCTGCCCTTGATCTGTTTGGTGTTACCCGGAAGCTTTCTGCTGGGCTGGGCAAAACCGGTTCCGATCGACCCTCGGAATATGCATCAGCCTCGGCGGGATATGGCACTTGTCGCCGCGGCAGGTCCGGGGATGAATCTGCTGCTGGCGGTCGCAAGTGCCTTGCTGTTGGCCTTACTGCTGACCATCGAACCAACCTTATCCCTTAGAAATGCATCTGAGGCTGATGCGTCATCGGGCCTCTTCGCCACCATGATCTTGCGTCCGATTGCCGTCATGGCTCTGTATTCTGTGTTGATCAACGTCTTTCTCGCGCTGTTCAACCTGCTTCCCATCCCGCCGCTCGACGGTGGCCGGATCTTGACGGCGCTGCTCCCTGCCAAACCGGCCATGGCATTGGCACGATTGGAGCCCTATGGGATGCTCATCTTGGTGGGCCTAATCGTATTTGATAAGGAATTACACGTCATCCATACGATTACCGGCACCTTCGCCTCAGGTGTGTCCGGGACGATCCTGTCGACCGCGCTCGGCCTCCGCCCAGGAGGTGCGGAATGACGGCGCCACGGAGCCGCGTGCTCAGCGGCATGCAGCCCAGCGGCCTCATGCATCTCGGGAATTACCTCGGAGCCTTGGAGAATTGGAAGGCTCTACAGGCACAATACGACTGCTACTTTTTTGTCGCCGATTGGCACGCCCTGTCGACCAACTATGCCGACACAAGCCGCATTCGCATGTTTGTTCGGGAAATGTTGATCGATTGGCTGGCCGGCGGCATCGACCCGGAACGGTCTACGATCTTTATCCAGTCGCGTATTCCCGAACATGCCATCTTGCACCTGCTGCTCTCCATGATGACTCCAATCTCATGGCTCGAACGTAATCCGACCTATAAAGAGAAGCAGGACGAGATCAAAGAGAAAGATCTCACCACCTACGGCTTTCTCGGTTACCCAGTCCTGCAGGCTGCCGATATCCTCTTGTACAAACCGGATTTTGTGCCGGTAGGGAAAGATCAACTCCCTCATCTCGAATTGACAAGGGAGATCGCTCGGCGGTTCAACGACATCTACAAAGCACCCGTGTTCCCCGAACCGAAGGAACATCTGACCAAGTTCCCCAAAGTAGTCGGCACCGATGGCCGAAAAATGAGCAAGAGTTACCACAATACAATCAACCTGTCGGACCCGGAGCCGGTTGTCCGGCAAAAGCTCAAGACCATGGTGACTGATCCCGCCCGCGTAAGACGCACCGATCCCGGCAATCCAGACCTCTGTCCTGTTTATGAATTCCACAATATCTATTCTTCACAGGCGGTCAAAGACCAGGTGAACCGAGAATGCCGGACCGCCGCGATCGGCTGCATCGACTGCAAGAAACTCGTGGCGGACCGTATGGTGGAACAGTTGATGCCGATCTGGGACGCTCGCGCCAAGCTGACTCAGCATCCATCCCGCGTTGACGAGATTGTCGAAGCCGGCAGCAAGCGGGCTTCCGCGGTCGCCCAGGCGACTTTGCGCGAAGTGAACGAGTCTATGAAGATCTAGCCAAGTCTTTCTCGTCTCGAACCTCCTCCTGCAAGATTTGCGAATCCACTAGAAGAACACCCGAGACAGTGGAAAAATGCCTCGCAGGGCATCTATCAGCGGGAGAAATCGCTATGGCTCGCAGGACGATTGAGGTCAAAATCATAAAGAGTGCACTGCTTGTGGGATTGGTCTCGCTCACAGGGTGCGGCTCCTGGTGGCACGGCGACCATCAGTCCGTCACCATTTTCACGACGCCGCTGGATGCAGAGGTTGTCGTCGATGACCGCGTCCACTTGCTCGCACCGGGAACCGTCTCTTTGAGCCGAAAAGGCGACCATCAGGCCGTCATCACCAAAGAGGGGTACGAGCCGAAGACCATGGCCCTCACGAGAACCTGGTCGTGGTGGGTTCTTGGCGATATCTTCGGCTGCGTCATCATCTTCTCACCTTCGTGCATTTCAACCGACAAAGACAACGGCGGGTATTACATCTTCGCCGACAAGGTTTACGTCACGTTGGAGCCGAAATCGGCCGCGGCACTCCCTTCTAATCAATGAGACGGCACTGAGCCATCGGGACGTTACTCGCTCGTAAAACCTTAGTCAGCCAGAGATTCAGCCTCTCGCCCTCGTAGCAATCACATTGAGCCATCTTCCCTTGCGTTCTTGATTGTTCACGACTCGCATCGATAGCACCGTCCATCCAGCTCGACAGAGTGTCCTTGCGAGTTCGTCTTTTCTCCAGCGCGCAAAATACCGGCCCGGCATCCAACCTGTCCGTTTGACGCGGCTGAGGCGTCCATATGTCAGCGTCGCGGCAAAGAAACCCTCTGGTCTCACAAGACGGTGAAGCGTAACCAACACATCCGTCATGCTTCTCTTCGGTAGGTGAATCAATGAGGCCGCCGCCCAAATTCCGTCAATGCTGTCGGCTCGAATGGGAAGCGCTCTGATGTCCGCGAGGACAAGCGGCACGAACGGGGATTGCCTTGTCGCAAACTGCAACAAGGGCATGGTTCGATCCAGACCGATGACTCGGTGCCCTTGCTTCGTGAGATACCGGGCGTCTTGACCAGCACCGCAACCCAGGTCGAGGAGCACACCTTGTCTAGGAAGGAATGTTAACCACTCAGTCAACAGGGGTGGCCGCTTGTATCTCCTCTTTCCCCAATGTTTCAGGAAACGCTCGGCATCCTTCTCATAAGTCTGAAGGGTCTGCGAGATTTCAGAACTTGTGGTATGGTGCTGCGGCCGACGGACAGACATTCCGATGGAGAAACGAATGATTCACTCGTGGCGATACTGGTCGGTTCTGATCATCAACCTGGCCGTTCTACCTTCGATTTCTTCTGCCGCCGATCCACCCTGCGACAAGTACCCGCCGGCCAAACAGCCACGCTGTGCCGAAATCTGGAAAGAGCTCAACAAAGAAGACGGACCGATCATCGCGCAGTTCGGACTCGATCAGCAAAAGCGGCGCGACGAAGGAAAGATCACCGCCCAGCAACATCTCGCCGAGAACATGATCTTCATCAAACAATCCACTGAAAAGCGGCTTGAGCGACTCAAGGAACGCCTCGCCAAAGAATAGCGCAGCGATTGAAAATGCCGCTTGCGTTGTTCTCGTATCACTTAGAGGGCTTACCGTACAGCCCAACGTACAATTCGCCGCTTCGTTCGCTGCGGCCTAGGAGGACGACCTTTTTCAATCGCTGCGCATCTTGCAACAACCTGAGACATTACAGCTCCGTTTCTTTTTCTTTTTCCGGAACCTTCCCGGCTGATTCGAGCAGATCACGCCCGACGAGAATCGGCGCATTGAAATGTATCGCCAGGGCGATTGAGTCGGATGACCGGCTGTCGAACACTTTGACCTGATCGTTGAGCGAGACAGTGAGTGCTCCAAAGTACACACCGCCTCGCAACGTGATGACCGTCTGGGTCACCTTCCCACCATAGGCCTCCAGGATCGCGCGCATCAGATCGTGCGACATCGGACGAGGCAATTGTTCCCCATTCAACACACCTTGAATCGAGAGAGCCACCGTCACATCAACGAAAATTGGAATGGTGCGGCCTTCGGCCTGCAGCAACACGACCGGACCGTGATCCGAGACACGAACCTTGACCTCGGTAATCGTGATTGGATCAGGACGAGCGGTTGGTGGCTCATCCGTCAGGGCAAGCGCATGAACCGGCACGAGACAGAGCAGCGTAACAAGTACCAGCAGCCTGTATGGAGCCATGGTCCCTCCCCGTCCTGTCATGCACGGACAAACTGATTCGTCTCCTTTTCGACGCCGATTTCAGTTTCCGGCCCGTGTCCGGTCACCACGGTTGTGGCTTCGTCGAGCGTATAGAGTCGCTCGCGAATCGATTCCTCGATGGCCTCAAAGTTGCCGCCCCATAAATCGGTCCGGCCGATACTTCCCCGAAAGAGCGTATCGCCGGCCAGCACGAGTTGTTCATTCGGCACATGAAAACTCATCGACCCGGGCGTATGGCCCGGCGTGTGAATCGCCACGATCGGGATCTGACCCAGCATGACCTGTTCCTCATCTTGAAGCCAATGGTCCGGAGGCAGCGCCGGGACATAAGAAACCCCGAACACGCGACATTGTAATTCCAGATTTTTCCACAGATCGAGATCACCCTGGTGCAGGCAAATCGTCGCGCCGGTCGCCTTCTTGATTTCGCTGGACGCTAAAAAGTGGTCGAGATGGGCGTGCGTATGGAGGATGTGACTGACGGTGAAACCCAGTTTCTGCACCTCATGGAGAATTCGCTCCGGCGCCCCACCGGGATCGATGACAACGGCTTGCTTCGTGATCGGATCGCCGATGATCGAACAGTTACAGCCAAGCGGAGGGACGGAGAAGGTTTTCCGAAGCAGTGAAGGCATCACTGAGGCATGCTACAGCTGGACGGCACTGCGGTGCAAGCTAGGGACATTCATGATGCTGCCGCAGTTCTCATCGTAAAGAACATACCGCTGAGGAGGCGGAAGGATCAAACACTCGAATCCCACGTGGACAAGTCGGGCTAAAGCGTGGATAATCCCCGCACTTTATTCGGAGGACACTCGCGTGAAAGACGACATGTCTGTGACCCAGTGGTCATTGCGGATCGGATCCATATTGGTCTTGGCCATCTCGGGATGCGCCCCGGACGACAGTCCCTTTCGCGCCGAGAACGACGCCCTCAAGAAGCAAATCACCAAACAAGAATCCCTTCTCGGCTCACTGCAGGACGGGAATAAGGTGATGCAACAGCAAATCGACCTGCTCAATCAGGAACTCCGTGACGCGCGTCACACGACCGAGAGCGCCAAGACCGAGACCAAACAGCTCACCGAGCAACTGGAACTGCAACTGGCGCAAACCAAACGCATGAGCGCGGAAGTCCAACGCACCACGGCGGCCCAAGCCGCTCAATCGCTCAATATCGATGAGAAGGGGGCACAAGTCGATACCTTACCTCGACCCATGACGACCGTTGCAAAGGCTATTGAGGAGACACTCACGCGGAACGGCTATCAACTCAAGCTGAGCGCCAAGACCGATCAACGGACGGCCTATGTTACGGCACGCAAGGTGTCGACCCCGACTTCACTCGAAGTGGCCGGCTTTCGGAATCAATATGTCATCTCCCTCCAGGCTCTTCCCGCCAATGTCACCAAACTCAGCGTGAAAGCGGAATTTGAAAAACTCGCGCAGGGCGGGCGTATCTTGACTGTCAGTGCTGAGGAAACCAGTGAAATCGAGCGCCGTCTGATCGGGGAAATCAACAAGGCGCTCGAAGCGCCAAGCAAAACATAGGGTTCCGTCTTCTAGGTTGATACCCCGCAAGAGCTCCACTTCAACGATGGGTTCATCAGGCAAGATCTACTTGTACCTTCGTCCGCCCAACATCCGGTGACATTCACCGGTTTTCTTGGCCCGGCCGATACCTCGTGCTAGCATTTCCACGCCATGGCCTTGTCGACCAGCGTGCACGATCTCCGCACCCTGATCCGTTCCTCCCACCCTCTTGTCGTCATCGAAACGGTGGAAGAAGAACGGGTACTGGCTTTGCTCCAATCGGTCACGGCACAAGAGCGCATGCCGCTCTTTGAGTGGTCCGTAACGAGAGGGCTCACCCGCGCCGACGAAGCCCCGACCCTCAGCAAGTTGACCGCCACTCCATTGGCGGTTCTTCAACATCTTCATGGCCTCACCGTGGAGGCGGTATTCTGGCTCAAGGATCTCGCGCCGCACCTTCAAGACCCAGCCGTATGCCGTCAGCTTCGAGAGGTTGCAGCAGCGTACAGCCGATCTCGTGCGACCTGTGTGCTCACCGGCCAACCCATCGCGCTGCCGTTGGACCTTGAAAAACTTGCCGTGCGGCTCGATCTGAAGTTGCCGGATCGAGCAGAACTCCAGTCCATGTTGCGCGGTCTCCTCCAATCGCTCGGCCCTCGAACCACACCTCGCGCCCGTTCGACGACCCTTGCGCAAAGCATCCTTAGTTCAATCAGCAAGGCCAGGGCGGCAGACAAGGGACCCACCACCCAGGAGTCTGACGCAATTCTCCGTGCCCTACAGGGCTTGACCCTCCATCAAGCGCGCCAAGTCATCGCTCAATGCATCGTCGAGCGCGGCACCCTCTCTGCCGAAGATGTACAGACCATCCTCAAGCGTAAGGTTCAGGCAATCAAGGATGGCGGCTTGTTGGAATATTATCCTTTGGAGGACAATCGGTTTGAGTTGGGGGGATTCACCAGTCTGAAGTCCTGGCTGGAACGCGCCCAAGTCGGATTTACCGCCGAAGCCAAATCGCTCAACCTCACACCCCCTCGCGGCATTATGCTGGTCGGTGTGCCGGGCTGCGGCAAGTCGCTTGCCGCGAAGGCGATCGCACGCGAGTGGAAGCTTCCGCTCCTGAAACTCGATGCAGGTCGGTTGTTCGACAAGTTCGTCGGCGAATCGGAAAAGAATTTCCGTAAGGCGATTGAGATGGCGGAGTCCTTGTCCCCGATCGTCCTGTGGATCGATGAAATCGAGAAAGCCATGGTGGCCGGCGGAGGAAGCGGCGAAGCCGACGCGGGCTTGAGCCGCCGACTCTTCGGCGCCTTCCTCACCTGGCTGCAGGAAAAGAAGCAGGACGTGTTTGTCGTCGCCACGGCCAATGATCTGTCCTCGCTGCCACCCGAACTCCTTCGCAAGGGCCGGTTCGATGAAATCTTTTTCGTCGACCTGCCGGACGACGCCGAACGCGAAGCCATCTGGAAAATTCACCTCGGGCTGCGCAGGCAAGACAGCAAGAAGTTCGACCTCGGCAAGATTGTCAGTGCCAGCGACGGGTTTAGCGGCTCGGAAATCGAACAAGCAGTGGTGGCGGCTCTCTATCGGGCTCTCCATCAGAAAACGCCGCTCACAACCGACCTACTGGTCGAAGAATTGACCCACACCATCCCGCTCTCCGTCACCAGGCGCGAAGACATCGATGCGCTTCGACAGACGGCCAAAGACCGATTCGTGAACGTGCGGTAACCGCAAATGCGATTCCTGTTCATCATGGCCACAATCGCGATTGCCACCCTCGTGGGCTGCACCAGGCCGGCCCAGAAGCCGGACCGGAACGCCTTTGAACCACCGACACCGGCGGATAGCACTGCGCCGCCGGAATCCTCTATATCGGTCCAGCGCACAGCACCAGCCATGCCGGCCCCGGAGCATCCCCCCTTGCTCCTGAGGACATCGCTTCCCAGCCGATCCGCCATCGTTCAGTCCGCTGCAAGACTGGTCGGCGCACGAACGATCACAAGCCAAGGCAGGCGCATCGCTTACGACTGCGCCGGAGTAGCGCGCGCGATCTTCCTGGAACATGGCATCGATCTATATCGTGGACCTATCGATGATCAGAAAGGGAATGGCGTCCGGCTTATCTACAATCATGTGCGTCAACATGGTGTTGTGCATCAAGGGTCGGATGTCCACCCGGGCGACCTCGTATTTTTCGATAACACATGGGATTTCAATGGCGACGGTAAGCTGAACGATCCGCTCACCCATGTAGGCGTCGTCGAGCACTCGGACCGCGACGGCACCGTGGTCTTCATCAGTCGAGTCGCCGACGCGATCGCGCGCTACCGAATGAATCTGAGGCAACCTCACATTCACAAGACCGCTGACGGCCACGTATTGAACGACTATATACGGCGGAAGCACCCGACCGACCCCGACAATGCGGCTCGATTGACCGGTGAGCTCTTCTCCTTCTACGGAAGCCTCTTAGATCCTCAGCGAAGCACCTCCTTGGCCGACACCTTCACTGGGAATCAGAGCAGGCAGCGGGCTTCCGTCTCGGCGGTACCCGAACGATGACGCCAATCGCCGGACCATCTTATGACAATCCAACTCCACGGAAAAGGCCAGGATTTGCCAGCCGAAGAGAAACAGCACGATGATCTGGCTCACCACTACAGAACAAGCGCATGGTATCCGATAAGGGACATATCAAGGCGTCAATCATATGAGGACCGGCACTGAGTCCCAATTCTTCCATTGACCTGGTAAGATTATTCTATGGCTACCTCATCTAAACAAACACATGTCCGAGAAACTAACCCGCTCCGTCGAACTCTCACGGATGTTCGGCATGGTCTGCTGGGCCTGCATAAGGCTTTGATCGTAGCGGAGCAGCTGACCTATGAGCGGATCTATGGGCGCGTGGACTCCACGGGCCAACTCCTACAACTGGTGATGAACGATCCGTGGTTTACTTGGCTGCATCCGCTTTCCAACATGGTCGTTCGCATCGACGAGTTGCTGGATGGAGGCGAGCGGCTGACGGTCGACGATGTCGCCATGCTGTTGACCGAGGTGCGCGCGTTGATTCGCCCCTCGGAAATGGGCGATGGGTACGAGCGGAGTTACTATGAAGCGTTGCAGCGCGCCCCCGACGTCGTCCTCGCTCACTGCGAGATGAAGAAGTTGCTGACACTGCCATCGCTGTAGAACCCATCACCACTCCAAGCCGTGAAAAATGAGGGCGGCCGGCTCATAAGGGGCGTCCTGTTACCCTGAGCAGGTCGCCCTTCTTGTTGTCGCTTTCACCCTGCCGGCACTGAGCCATCTTGTTCCCCACCTCACAATTCTCTGATAAAGCTATTGAGCAAGATTGCTACAATCTGGCAAAGATGCCTCATCCATGCGATCGACTTTCCAGAGAGATACATAGGTTTGCCCCTTGCCTGATAAGGAGCATGAGCACAGCTCACTCAATAAGAAAGAAGATGACGTTCATCATACCCCGACCGATGCTTGCTCTAGCGCTTGTTCTTCTTCTCTCCCCTCATTCGGCTTTCGCCGAAGTTCGTTCTGTCGACGTCCTCGTCACGGTCATAAAAGACAGAGTCGTCGCCCTGCCGGGAGGAGGAAGTCCTGTTGAGGAAGCATTAGGAGTCAATGAAACTGTCGTCGCAACGGCGGCACGAGGGCCAGCCGGTTTTGCGCAGACGTCCCGCAGGCTCTTGGGATTTTCTTCTGGTTTACGCCGATGGACTGAGGTGCAGTTGGGTGTCGAGGAGCAGGTCGAGCGGCATCATGTGCTGCCGCGTCTGCTTTTCGTTCAAACCAACCGGCGAGTTCATGGGTTTCAAGAAAGCCGAGGTCATTGGTTCAGCGAGGCGCTGGGACCGAACGAACTCGTGAAGCAAGTCCAGGGTCGAGGCCATGTGGTCATCGCGATTACCTCCGAGCGAGCGCTGGCATTTTCCGCTTTCACGGGAGGATTTTTCACCGTGCGTTGGACGGCGAATGAACAGGTGCAAGCGGTGGATCAGACAAATGACGCCGCGATGGTTCGCACCTCGGCCCGGCACCTGACATTTCGTTCCCAAACAGGCGGATGGGTGGAGATGAGGTAAAGACCCGTGTATTCCCTCGCTCATGACGAATGTTCTCCACATCACAAGCGGTCTTCATCAAGTTCGATGACCTCAGCCCACGTTGTAACAGGTGGAAGGGCTTCAACCGGCACACTACGCTTGGTCGCAATATCTCTCAATCGGCCTTCAAGTCGCCGGCGGGCTGCCTCATCCTTCGGGCAGGAGGCCAGCAGTCCTTGGGACCATTGCGCAACCTCCTGGTCGGAGACCTTGCGGCCGTTGGCCTTTACCCAGGTGAGCAAGTCTTCATCCGTTCCACCGGCTAAAACCCGCTGCTCAAATACCTTCGCATCGATGCCCAGAAAATCGGTCAAATATTTATCGAACCCAACCGTGATGTAGTTGTAATCCTGAATATGCCCGGCGTTGCGTAGACGAATCTTGTCGATAAATCGCCCCAAGTGGGCGATGCCGCCGAGAAGAGCTGTCGGGCTGCGGGGATACATTTCATGGGGCATCGATTAGTTCTCCGATTTGAATGATTGCAGCACGATACAAATATAAAACCCGTAAAGTCTAGTCAGATTGCCCCTCCCCTTGACACTTCCTGTGTCTTGCCGAAGTCCATTGACGTGATAATCGTAACGGCATACCTTACCGGAGTCTCAATCTTCCGATACACCTTGCGGGAAAGTTCGTGAGAACCATATGAATCCAGCTGACCTACAAAAACTCCCGTTGTTCGCGGGCCTTACCCCAGAAGAGACTAGCTGTCTCGAACAAGGCGAGGAGCTACAGGTGCCGGTCGGTGAGATCATCGCCAGAGAGGGGGATTCCGCGACCGCGTTTTACGTGATTCTCGAAGGAGAGATTCGCGTCAGCAAGACCTATAGCGGTCAAGAAGTGGTGATGGCGGTCCATACGGCCGGAAAGTTTTTCGGTGAAGTGTCATTGCTGTTGGACATCCCGTACTTCGTCGATGCCCAGACGCGAATTCCCTGCCGGCTCTTGCGATATTCAAAAGAACAGTTCTGGTTATTGATGCGCCTGTGCCCATCGGTAGCGAAGGAAATCTTGCGGACCATGGCGGCGCGGCTTCGAGGGCTGGAGGGGTTTTCCCAACAACGGGAAAAGCTCGTCTCGCTTGGGACCATGGCGGCCGGCCTCGCCCATGAACTCAACAATCCGGCTGCGGCGGCACGTCGCGCCGCTGCCGACCTGCTCAGCGTCGCAGGCGGCTTTCCAGCCCTCGCCTGCCGCCTGAATCAGCGGCAGCTCTCAACGGGACAGTCCGAGGCGGTCGCGCAGATTCAGCGCGACATCGCCACACGTCCTCAACCCACAACGCCGTTGGATCCCCTGACCCGGAACGATCGAGAGGAGGAGGTGCTGACGTGGCTTGAACGGCACCACATCGCCGACGCATGGAAACTGGCCAGTATCTTGGTCGGTACGGGACTGGATCGAGCGTGGCTCGAAGGGATCAGCAAGCAGTTTCCCGAGGAGGCGATGGGCGATGTGCTGAGATGGATGACGGGAACCCTGTCGCTACAGGAGTTGACTCAACAGGTCGAACGTAGCACCAGCCGCATCGCGGAATTGGTGAACGCGGTGAAGGCTTATTCGTACGAAGGCCGCGCCCCGCTGCAGGAGATCGACATCCACGAAGGGCTCGAGAGCACGCTGACTATGCTGTCCCATAAGCTGAAAGGCGTCACACTGGAACGGGAGTACGATCGTTCGCTTCCCCCGATTCCCGCGTATGGAAACGAGCTGAATCAGGTGTGGACGAATCTCATCGATAACGCGACCGATGCGGTGAACGGAAAAGGGAACGTGAGAATCCGCACGCGTCGCGAGGATCATCAAGTGCTTGTGGAGATCCACGACAACGGATCGGGCATCCCCGAAGATGTTCGGCCTCACCTCTTTGAACCGTTCTTCACGACGAAAGGCGTCGGGAAGGGGACCGGCCTCGGACTGATCATCAGCTATCGCATCGTGGCGGACCGCCATGGCGGAGAGATCGAATTTGAATCGAAGCCGGGACACACGGTATTCCTCGTCCGCTTGCCGATGACGCGCAAACCGCCGGCGGCCGGCCCCGGACAGAGCGATCCGTCCAGGGGAAAGGCCTGAGCATGAAACCGTTTCTTGTCACGGTAGATGACGATCCCGAAGTTTCACGTGCGGTCGAGCGCGACCTCCGCCGCAACTATGGTGAACAGTACCGAGTCCTCCGTGCTGAATCGGGAGCCGACGCGCTCGCCTCACTGAAACAGCTCAAACTCCGAAATGAGGCGGTTGCCTTGTTTTTGGTGGATCAGCGGATGCCTCAGATGACGGGAGTTGAATTTCTCGCACAGGCCATCCCGCTCTACCCCAACGCGAAGCGAGCCTTACTGACCGCCTATGCCGATACAGATGCGGCCATTCGAGCGATTAATGACGCGCAAGTCGATTACTATTTGCTGAAGCCATGGCACCCTCCGGAGGAACGCTTGTATCCGGTCATCGACGACCTCTTGGACGACTGGCATGCCTCGTTCAAGGCCCCGTTCCAAGGAATCCGGGTGTTGGGCCACCGCTGGTCGCCTCACACGCATCAGATCAAGGAATTCCTGGCGAGAAATCAGGTTCCCTATCAGTGGCTGGATGTCGAGAAGGAGACCGAAGCGGAGTCTCTGCTTCAGTCCGTCCATGCCGGCCACGATCAACTCCCGGTGGTCGTGTTCCCCGACGGATCGTTCCTGATTCATCCGACCACGCTCCAGGTGGCGGAGAAAGTCGGCTTTCGGATGAAAGCCGAACAACCCCTCTATGACCTCATCGTCATTGGAGCCGGACCAGCCGGATTAGCCGCCGCCGTCTATGGCGGATCCGAAGGGCTCAAGACGGTACTGATCGAACGTGAAGCACCGGGTGGGCAGGCCGGCATGAGCTCTCGGATTGAGAATTACCTGGGCTTCCCAGCCGGTCTCAGCGGCCAGGATCTCGCGCGACGCGCCTTGACGCAAGCGCAACGCTTCGGCGTCGAATTGCTGAATCCGCAGGAAGCCGTCAGTGTGCGTGTGGCCGGCCCAGCGCGGATCGTCGCGCTTGCCGATGGCAGCGAGCTCAACGGAAAAACCGTCCTCATTACAACCGGTGTTTCCTATCGCACGCTGAACGTACCGGGAATGGCTCAGCTGACCGGTGCGGGGATCTATTATGGTGCCGGGATGACGGAAGCGTTTTCGTCAAAGGGGGAGGATGTCTATATCATCGGCGGCGCGAATTCAGCCGGCCAGGCGGCTGTCTACTTTGCGCGCCATGCCCGTCAGGTAACGATGCTGGTCCGTGGCGACTCACTGACCGCCACAATGTCCTATTACCTGATCGAGCGCCTCAAGGAAACGCCGAACATCGTCGTCGAAACCAGCGTGGAGGTGACCGAGGTCCAAGGCACGTCCCGGCTCGAGTCGCTGGTTCTCCAACATGCCAAGACCAAAGACTGCCGCACGGTGCCTGCGCAGTCCCTATTCATTCTCATCGGCGCCCAACCGCATACCGACTGGCTAGGAGAAAGCGTCCTCCGTGATGAACACGGGTTTATCTTATCCGGTCCGGATTTAGTGCGGGACGGCTGTTTGCCCCCGACCTGGCCGCTCGAGCGAGCGCCGTACCTATTCGAAACCAGTGTGCCGGGAATTTTTGTGGCAGGCGATGCGCGCCATGGCTCGATCAAGCGGGTCGCATCCGGAGTCGGCGAGGGCACCATCGCAGAAAAGATGATCGAGCGCTATCTGGATGAAGTTTAGGAGGGGGCGCCATGGCCAAGGACCCTGTTCATGCGCCGGCATTCGTCATCACGGAACATGATCACTCGGAGGGGGATGGGGCGGCTCGAATCACGCTCGTGGAATATGGCGACTTCGAATGCCCATATAGTCGAGAAGCGGTCAAGACCGTTAAGATTCTACAGCGCGACTTCGGCCATGACTTCCGATTCGTGTTCCGGCATTTTCCGCTGGCGCACAAGCATCCTCATGCCGTACAGGCCGCCGAGGCCGCGGAAGCAGCCGCCGCACAAGGGAAGTTTTGGCCGATGTATGCCATGTTGTTTGCCCACCAATGGGAACTTGAATATCGTGATCTCATGGACTATGCGGGCCAGCTCGAACTCGATAGAGTTCTATTCGGCGAGGGCCTAAAGCAACATCGCTATCTCGATCGCGTCCGCGCGGACGCGGCCTCGGGTCATCAGTACGGAGTGACGGGAACGCCGACGTTTTTTGTCAATGGCCATCGGCAGGATGGAGCGGACGACGTGCATGCGTTGTCGGTCGCCATCCGCAAAACGCTCGGCGCATCAGCCTAACGCCATGCAGCAGGCGCTCGAATTTCTGCTTTCTCACATCGAGATCGTGGTGTTCCTGACCGTCCTCGCCGAGCAGATCGGCCTTCCAATCCCCGCCGTCCCGGTCTTGCTCGCCGCCGGAGCCGTCGCAGCGGAAGGGGAAGCACATCTCGCCGTGCTGACCGGCCTCTCCGTTGCCGCATGCCTGCTGGGTGATATGGTCTGGTTCGAACTCGGCCTCCATCGCGGACGGCAGACCCTCAGCCTGTTGTGCCGGATTGCGCTTGAGCCCGACGCCTGCGTCAGACGCACAGAGAATCTTTTTGTCAGGCATGGGATCCGTGCGCTGATCCTGGCCAAGTTCATCCCGGGGTTGAGCACGCTGGCGCCCGCGTTGGCAGGCCTCTTCAAAGTCTCGATAGGGCGGTTCTTGCTCTTTAACGGCGCCGGATCGCTGCTCTGGAGCTTTCTGTTTCTTTTTCTCGGCTATATCTTAAGCGAACAGATCAGCTATCTAGCCGAACAGGTCATGCGGCTCGGGAAAACGGCTGGAATTCTGCTTGCTGTCATCCTTGGCGGATACGTGCTCTATAAGTATCTCCACCGGCAAAAACTGCTGCGGGACCTGCGAGTGGCTCGCATCAGCCCATCGGAGCTCAAGCAACTCATGGACGATGGTCATTCGTTGTCCATCGTGGATTTGCGGGGCATCGAGGACCATGTGGCCGATCCCTATACCATCCCGGGCGCCTTGCGAATCTCCGCCGAAGAGCTCGAGCAACGCCATGACGACATCCCACGGGACCGGGACGTCATTTTGTTCTGCGCCTGTCCAAACGAAGCGACGTCCGCGAGGATGGCATTGATGCTGAGACGAAAAGGGGTGACCCGTGTCCGGCCGCTCGTGGGCGGCATCGACGCCTGGCGTGAGTTGGCCTATCCGCTTGAGATAGACGATTCCAAAGTCGGTGTTGTGGTGACTACGGAAATACGAACCTGATCAGATTGCTCCCTCAGTGATTTTGTCTCATCGCTGTAACGTCCACGTTCCGTCACTCGCGATGCTCTTCCTTATCGGACTCTCACCGCACTTCTCCTGGATCACGAGTTCATCGATAACCTCAATGCGCGTTCACCTTTTGTCATGCCCCTGTAACATCGGCGTAATTCGAGTTTAACGCCATAGTGTCATAGTGACGCCTGAACAAGGAGGTCACACCATGATGTTGTCAGAAGATAATGGGCGGCCTATTTATCCGGCCGATCTTCCTGTGACACAGGCCCTTCGCGCGACACATCGCTCCCCGAGCTGGAAGTTGTTTGACGGGTGGCGCCCACGGCGTAAGAACCGGCAGGCCGGCCTGCTCGGCAGCGGGACGAGGAGAGGACAAGCGTTGTTAAAGAGGCTGGCGCAACGAGAGGGCACTAATCTGGCGAGAAATCACTAGCCGAGGCGTTCGGCTCTCGGCCTTGCAATGGGTTCCATTGACGCAGTGTGTGCTCCAATGAGGCAACGGATGAATAAAAGCCGTTGCCTCACTTGGAAAACACAGGGTAACGGCCTCTCCCGCTTCACCTACCGGCAGTCTCGTGACAAGCTGCCAAATGAGATGAAGCTGAGTTAGGCAATCGGTCTTGGTTCTTCCCTTCCGGAATGTATTTGTGCCGCCGTCCGAGTGAGCAGTGCCTTCTGCAGTGCCTCGATATCGGCCTTTGCTCCCAGCGCCAGCTCTTCAACCTTTCGTTCACTTTCCGGACCCGGCACATGGGAAAACTCATGGCTGTCTTCATAAGCCTGTTCCGTCGTGCCGGTCGCTCTGATCAGTGCACCGGTAATGAACCCTCCGATCAATGCGATCATCAGAGTAAGAGCGATTCCGGTCAGTTGTACACCGGCGACGCCGGGAACAACGAAGATCGCCGTGAGTCCACCCAGAAGCCCGGGCATCCCGTGTAGATTGTGCACGCCGCAGGTATCCACAAGCTTGATCTTAGATTCCAGCATGGGCTGAATGAACACGTAGCCGATGACCGACAGGGTACCTGCGCAGACACCGATGGTGAACGCGCCTCCGGCCCCGACGAGATTGCAGGTCGAGCCGATGGACACCCCACCGGCCAGTGCCGCATTGGCCATATCCACCATCGAAGTTTTTCCTTTATGGAAATAGGTGCTCAGAAAATACGTGGCGAGCGTCGCGCCGCTCAGGGCCAGGATCGTATTCACGATGGTTTGCGGCATTTGCTCGAACGGCACGATCGCCGTCGCAAAACTCGGCCAGAATAACCACAGCACCATTGACCCAAGCATGCCAAAACGATCAGACGTGGGATCGGACTCGATCGGCTGGCTCCGCTGTTGGGCGGTCGTAATGACCAGAGAGGCAGCTAACCCGAAATATGCGCCGAATGCATGAATGACGATCGATCCCGCGGAATCTTGAAACCCCTTCGTAAGCCCCGAGCCATTGTCCAACACCAGGTATTCGTTCAGCGCATAAATGGGCACCAGGAGCAGCGCGAGTATCGCATACTGAAACACGCGTAGCCTTCCAAGCACGGCCCCCATCGCGATCAGGGCGGTCGCCACGGAAAATTCGGCCAGCATCAGCGTTTCCACCGAATGCGCCTTCAACCCATGCCCGACCAGACCGTTGGCCCGTAGAAACATATACAGCGGCAATCCGGTCGCCACGACCAGATAGGTGCCCGTTGTTGCCCCGAATCCATACCTCCGGACGAACACCATGAGAAATCCGAATCCGACCACCAACATGGCCAGGATGTGGATCGAGTAATTGTACTGTGCGACCAGACGCGCTTCATTGATTCCGCCCGCGGGCTCTTCGGCGCTGACCCAGCCGGTGAGACACAAGAGAAACAGGCTTGCTGCGCTCAGCACCTTCAAACAGAAGCTGTTCTGCATTGAGTCCTCCTTGGACAATAGGAGTAATGGGGGCTATTGGGGTCGCAGTGTACCCCACTTGCAAGCGCCCTTGTCAAACCCCACCAAAGGTTTGTTCTAGGGGCTCCATCATCCGAGCAACGGTATCAATCAGTGAGGAGAGGGCTTTGCGGATGGGGATCTGGAAGAAACTCCTGCAGTTGATTGACTATACCAGTAGAAGCGGAAGAACTCTCTCGACACGTCCTGATCGTTATCGACGCCGGCCCATAAGCAATTGATTTGCTTGGGCCGGCTTGTCTCGTTCCTCACCGTTTCTTTCTCGCTGCCAGGTGTCCGGATCGCACCTGACATGCCAAGACATCGCAGATCACCCGCGTGGCCATGAGACTCGTGATCTCAGCAGCGTCGTAGGGCGGTGAACATTCCACGATCTCCATCCCTGCCAGCGGCTTCGCGTCCGCGATAATTTGGAGGAACTTCAAGACTTCGCGAGGTAAAAATCCCCCCGGCTCCGGCCAGCCTGTTCCGGGGACAAAGGCCGCATCCAAGCAATCCACGTCGAAACTGAGCCAGACGGCATCGACCCCATCCCATGCCACCTCCAGCGCCTGTTTGGCGGCGTTCTCGATTCCCATCTCCACGCAATCCGTGACGGTCATAATGCTCGTTTGGCGATCACGGCCGCTCTTCACGCCCGGCCTCGGCGACTGCCAGCCACCGATCCCGATTTGCACCAGATTCTTGGCGGGAACGTTGGGGATATTCGTCGCGTGAAACCAAGGCGTCGTGTGCATGCGCTCATCGAGATCGGTATCCTGCGTGTCCACATGCCGGTCGAAATGGATGATGCCGAGCTTCTTACCGTTCAGATGCTGAGCCACTCCCCTCACCGTCGCGAAGCCCAACGAATGGTCTCCTCCCAACACCACGGGAAACGCGCCGCTGGAATAGACATGGCCGACCCCTTTGCTGACTTGGTCGAATGTCTTTTCGATGTTGGCGGGGATGGTAAAGACGTCGCCGAGATCGCACATGGACATCGATTCTCGCAGATCCACGCCGAGTTCGAAGCTATAGGTCCCGTACAACGCCGAGATCTTGCGAATACCCTGAGGTCCGAACCGGGTGCCGGAGCGGTAGGTCGTGCCGCCGTCGAACGGCGCACCGAGAATGGCGACGTCGTACTCGCCGCACTTCCGAACGTCTTCCACATAGGGCGACTTCACGAACGTGTTGATTCCGGCGAAATGCGGAAGCTCGCCACGGCTGAACGTGGGAATCCGGCGATCGACGATCGAATCAGCAGCGGGAAGACCCAATTGAAGGCCGCGCGCTATTTCCTCTTCGTGTTTGGTGGTCGGAAGCAGTGCTTCCGCCTCGACGGCATACTTTGCCTCAGGACCATATCGATCATGAAGGGGAACTTCGCCGCGATACTTTCGCTCCTTCGCCATGAAGATACCTCCTTGCTGAGATGTTTCACACAAACAGAATGGACAGAATACCCATTTACATGGTGGAAATCAGCAACGAATTGCGCGTGCCCAACGTGAGGACCATTCATCGCTTGACGGAGATGATGTCCCATCCAGCGGACCATCATCACGGTCTCCCGCCGATAGACCTCCCGCGCTTTTTTCAACCATCGAGGCGATGACACACCGCTTTTTACGGCCCGCTAGACAGCAGTGCTGTCCCGAGTATAATGACAACAGTTCATGTGTATGATCAGACTTCTGGCCCTGCTCCTCAGCCTCATATTGCCGTTCCCATATCCAACTTCCTCGTGGGCTGAAGCGGGTTATGAGGAGAGCCTCAAACAGTTGGCGGAAGGGGTGACAGAAAAAGCCGCCAAAGCCAAAAAGCAGCGGCTCGCGATTCTCGACTTTACCGATTCCACCGGAGAGCCCACTCCGATAGGACGGTTCATTGCCGAGGAGCTCGGGACACAGATCATGGTGGGCGGGGAACTAACGGTGGTTGACCGCACGCTCACATACTCGACACTGAAAAAGCAGAACGTGGATCACTTCGACTCGGCTGATACGAAAGTCCTACGGCGCGCAGCCAAAGCGATACGCGCCGACGTATTTGTGAAGGGTATGGCAATCGAGACTCCCGAGGGCCTGCAGGTCTCCGTGAAGCTCATCAGCCCGTCGAACGCCCACCCGGTCGGCGCTGAGCGCGGAACCATTCCAAAAGCCGGTCCCCTGAGTGCCTTCTTCAAGAAGGAGGAGCCGGCGCCACAACCACTCGTGATCATCGAGAGTCCGAAAGAGTCGGCGCCGCCGGCTGGGCTCGGAACGCACCGGAACGAACACTACGAGTTGGTCGTGACTTCGATCGAAAAGCAGGACGGGCGAACGAAGGTGGACGTGACCATAGAAAATCATTCTCCTCGCGATCTAAAACTCCTGTGTCACTTGCAGGACACACTGCTGAAGGACGATCATGGAACCGCCTGGCATCAAGGCGTCGAGGAGAATCGGGAAGGACTCTGTACGCGCGGGCTTGAACTCTTCTCTCGCCGAAAGGAACGGACTGTGCTCACGTTCACCGGCTCTCCGCATGTCTCGGTCGCTCAGTTCACGTTGCACTTCCACGAGAAATTGCCGAGACGGGACGCTTCCTTCGTGATCGATGGGCTAAAAGTCGGATCATCGTCAGAACCAGCGCAAGCTGTACCGTAGAGGGTATATGTCGAATACGTTAAAACAAGTGCTGACCATTGCTGGTTCAGACTCCGGAGGAGGAGCGGGAATCCAAGCCGACATCAAAGCCATGTCCGCCAACGGCGTCTTCGCCATGTCGGTGATTACAGCCATCACGGCTCAGAACACCGAAGAAGTGACGGATATCTTCGAACTGCCGTCCGCAATCATCGCGGCTCAAATCGACGCGATCTTCGATGATTTCGAGGTCGCCGCCGTGAAGACCGGGATGTTGTCTTCTGCTGCCGTCGTCGACGTCATCGTGAAAATGCTGACCCCCCAACACGTGGCCAATCTGGTTGTCGATCCGGTGATGATTTCCAAGAGCGGCCATCCTCTTTTGAGACCGGATGCAGTCGAGGCCGTCAAGACGACACTGCTTCCGCTCGCCTTGGTCGTGACCCCGAACGTGCATGAGGCACAACAACTTTCCGGGATCGAAATTACATCTTTGGCGGACGCCCGGCGAGCGGCCAAGGTGATTCATGGCTTCGGCTGCAAGCATGTGCTGATCAAAGGCGGTCATCTCCTCAATGAACGGGCAACCGATCTGCTCTATGACGGGAGATTTTTCAACGTCCTGAAGGGGGAGTTCATTGAGACCCGACATACCCATGGCACAGGGTGTACGTTCGCCTCCGCATTGGCCGCTCATCTTGCCCAAGGGCGGTCCGTCTTAGACGCGGCGCAGGCCGCGAAGTCCTACGTCACCGAGGCGATCCGGCATGGATTAGCGATCGGCCATGGCCAAGGCCCGACCGATCATTTTTATTTCCTGGAGCGATAGGTTCAGGACAATGTTCGCACGAAGCTATCATCCCCTTACGTTTTGCTTCATCGGTTTTGGCTGGCTGGCGCTCGCTTCGATCCTCGGGTTGGCGATGCTGGTCGGACTGGTCGGAGGCACTCCACTGCCGCCATGGGTGCGGGCGCTCCACGTCCACGCAGTGCTGGTCGGCGGGGTAACCCAGATCATGCTTGGCGGATTTCTCTTGCTTGTTTCACCACTACACTCAGTCGATCGAAGAGAATCGGCATCCCATCCCCTCACGCTCTGGGCCATGAACGGCGGTGTAATCGGAATGCTCGTCGGTTTCTGGCTGCATCAAGACATGGTCGTGGGCGGCGCCGGATTCGTGGTCATCGCCGCATTCTTGTCCGTCATACACACGATCTGGGGTCGGGTGCGCGAGACGTGGACCGCTTCGTTCGGATATTCATGGTACTTCACGCTCTCCCTCCTCGCCCTAATCGGTGGATCGGCCTTTGGGGAAATCGCAGCATTTGGGCTCATGCCGGAATCCTACGGTTATGTGCGGCTTGCGCATATTCACCTTGTTGTGCTCGGCTTTGTGGTCTTGGCCATCGTCGGGATGATGCACCGCATCCTGTCGACGGTCTGGAATACTCCGCTCGTGAGACCCAGGCTTGCACAGCCAGTGATGATCACGATGTCGATCGGTGTGACTGTTTTGATCGGCGGATTTCTGAACTCGTCCGTTTTTGTTGAAATGGCCGGCGGCGGCATCCTCTTCATAGGAGGAGCACTTCTAATCGGTGACTTGTTCAATGCATGGCGTTCTTCAACTCATGCCGGCGGCGCCGCATCGGACCATCTTTTGATCAGCGGGTTCTTTCTCCTGTTCACCATCATTTTGGGTGTACTTGTCGGAGCCAATAACCTATCCAGCCCCCAGACGTTGCCTTATGGCAAACTGCACTTGGTCGCCTATACACATATGACATTCGTCGGCTTCGTCGTGAACGCCATCATGGGCGCCTTCTCTTACCTCGTTCCCGGTACCTTGGCAGCCCATCGCGTCTCGAACAGCAAAAAACGCGGCCCCTATCTTGAGCACCTCACCGCCATCATGGATCGATGGAGAACCGTCCAAATCGCCGCACTTTCTCTAGGAACCATGGGGCTCGGCATCCTGGCGGCGCTCGCCTGGAATGTGCCGCTGAGCTCCATCTACATTCGAGTGGCAATTTGGTCTTGTCTTGGCCTCATCTTGACCAGTTTCGTGATCTTCTCGGCCAAATTGACCGCGGTCGTGGCCAAACAACCAGAGGCTCTCGTCACCCCGCACGTTTCTCCCGAGGAGTTGAAGCTCACGGCCTAACCATTCAGATTCGCCGACCTTCACGCTGACCGCTCAAGCCGACTCTGATACAATCGCTCCCGTGGAAGAACGAATGTCATTTCCCGGTCCTCACGGACATCGAATAGCGTCCATTTTGACCGAGCCGAGCGGCGGGACCGATAAAATCGCCATCCTGTGTCACGGATTTTTGTCATCGAAAACCAGCTCGACAAACAACGCACTGACCCGACTGCTCATCGGCCACGGTATCGCCACCTTCCGCTTTGACTTTTTTGGACAAGCGGAAAGCGAGGGTTCATTCGATCAGATCACCGTTACCCTAGCGGTCGAACAAGCACACGCAGCCGTGGATCTCATGAAACAGAGGGGATATCGCCGCATCGGCCTGATGGGATCCAGCTTCGGCGGTCTTGTCTCGATTCTGGCGGCTTCACAACGGACAGACCTGGCTTGCCTTGCCCTCAAATGTCCGGTCGTCGATTTTGCGGAAGAGCTACGGCTGGAGTTCGGAGAGGAAGGCATGGCGCAATGGAAGACGACCGACACCATCCCCAACATCATGGGGGGGCCTGATGCGATTAAGCTTCGCTATGCCTTTTATGAAGACTGCCTCCGGCAGATTGCCTACGATCCCGCGCAATCCATTACCGCTCCGACCGTCATCGTGCAGGGTGACCACGATGAACATGTCCCCCTGCACCAAAGCCGCCGACTCTATGAGGCGCTCCGGGTCAAGAAGCACCTTGAGATGCTGCAGGGAGCCGACCATCAGTTTACGAAGGGGGCGGACTTCATGCGGATGACACAGGTCATCGCCGATTGGCTGATTGAACACCTCCCTGCCACCACGGATAGTTTTCCACAGCAGTCATGACTTTGCGCAGCGGAAGCCCGTGTAGCTGTTGCTGGTTTCCGGTGGGAGTTTGAACCGCGCATAGGTAAGGAGATATTTAGGTAGATCCGACCAGGAACCGCCACGCAACACTTTCAACTGACCTTCTACCGGCCCTTGCGGATTGCGATCGGGCGAAGACTCGTAATAGCTGATGGCATACCAGTCGTTGACCCACTCGTACGCGTTGCCGGCCATATGGTGGAGCCCATATGGGCTCTTGCCTTCTTCGTGCGACTGCACGGGCAAGAGCACGAGGCCATAATTGAATCGCGCGCCAATCGCAAAGTTGGCCACTTTATTTGTCGGCGCCTGATTGCCCCAGGGATAAGCCCGGCTATCGGCACCACGCGCCGCCTTTTCCCATTCCGCTTCCGTCGGCAATCGTTTCCCTTTCCATCTGCAATAGGCTTCCGCATCGTGCCAACTTACCCCGATGACCGGTCGATCCCCGTGTTGAAAGAGATCCACCGTTTCCCATTGCCAGGGAGGAACGCGTTTCTCCGAGGCGAGAAATTCCGCATAGTACGCCGTCGTCACCTCGTATCGATCGATGGCGAAAGCATCGAGCCAAACCCGATGCGCCGGGCGTTCATCCTCCAGCGCCTGCGTTCCGTCAAACCCCATAATGAACTCTCCGGCGGGAATCTCGACCATCGGTGTGTCGGGCACAACAGTCGAACCGGAGCCGCTCTTGGATTTTCTCAGACGGTCTATTTGGGCGGAGGCGAACAGGGATTGAACAAGAAGACAGGAAATGATGAGCAGTTGAACGAGCCGCGTCATCAAGGGCGCTGGATTTCTTGGAGCGTGAATTGTTTCGGGAGCAGAACCGGCAAGATCACACCGATAGGATCACCGCGCTTGATGGTACTGGGCTTGTGTAATTGCAGAAGGAAGTTGGCTGTAAACGCTTCGTAGTCGGGCAACCAGTCATACTGATTCGGCGTACGCTTGTACTCCTGTGTCTTGATACCCTCCCAGACGGTAAATGTTCGCTCCGGGTGGTGATAGAAGTGGTTGGGCACATCCTTCATCATCAATCCGACATGTTTGGGATAGTACAAGCGGATCCCGCAGCAGAGCTTAGGATAGCCGCTGTTCAAAATCAGGTCGACGTACATGCCGGAAAACGTCTTGTAACCCAGCAGTCGCTCTTCCGGTAGAATCGGAGGCGATTGCCACTTGATGCCCTCAGCAGTACGGCGCAACTTCACATCGGCCGGGCAGCGGATGAGCCAGCCGTAGTTGCCCGCCGTGCGAACCGGCCCGCAGTCGTCAGGCAGCACCTTATATCCGCCGGCAGCCAGTGCCCGCTGTTCATCCAGCGTCATCTGGTTCAACATCGGCCGGTGCGGATGAAAGTCCAGCTTGAGCCGCTCCGGTGGAAACGCAGTCGAATATTCCCGTTCCCAATAGATGACAATCTTATCGGCGTCTTCCCCCGTGGTAGCAGATGTGATGGGTTCTTCTTCCATGGGCAGTGACAGTAATCGAAGGTGAGGGGTCTGCACAAGAGGCTAGGCGCGGTAGCGCATACACACCAGCCGATGGTTCTGTTCTCAGTCTCACCGTTCCTCAATTGCGATTGCACCCTCATTGCTTGCCAGCCCAATTAGCACCCGGTGCAAAGCACGAGCAATCCTGTTTGCGTAGTCTCTGTTGAATATGCGTGCTGGGTGTTGTGGACAGCGCAAAATAAATCTGCCAGCCAAAGGGCCGTTGCCGCTGATTTCATATGCATCCAGTTGACGGTGATAGCGACGCCCGCGGCGAGTATCCCCGATGAAAATCTCTACCGCGCGAAATTGTTGCCGTCGGATTGTATACTGTCGCCCTAGCACCTCCGATAGGAGTTGATGGGCCTTGCTTTCCATGGTGATGATAACTCGCGGCTGAACTTCTGTCAGGTGATTGAGTACGACTTCTGCGCCTCGACGCATCCGGTCTGTTGGAACATTGTGCGCATTTGGATTCTGAATCCAGTCGAAATTCGCGAAGCTATACAATTTAAGTGCGCCTTGCTCTTCGGATCGGCCAAGCACCGTTTCGACAAGGAGATTGGTGCTGATTCGGAAACCGATGCTCCAGGAAGTGCATGGCTCTGTATAGTCTTGATTCCAAAGGGGGACCTCTCCCTGCTCGTGACGTGGAATCTCTGGGGCAGTTCCATCGCCACCTCCGGGGCTAGGGCCGACAAATGTCAGCCATGCGAGACGAGATCCGTAGCATCCATCGGGCCATCCCCCATCAGGTATCGGGTTGGTGGCCATTCTCACTAGTAGAGAATCTTGTTCGTTCTGGAAATCTGTTTCTGTCACTTTATCCTGCCGAACGGCCCCCACGAACCAACGGCGGCGGAACGAATAGAGTTTGGTTGATGAAAAAGCCTCCCGATACCTTTTTTGTCCGGTGTCGATCTACTGCCCAGGAAGTTCTTTTGTTCTATTTATCTCCTGCCATTCTAGGTAGCGTTCCAGCACCATTTCTATAAGCTCTGGCCATGTATTTGCACGTGGTGGTGCAACATCACGGTTTGTCGAATTCGTAAATACGATGGTTTTATGACCATATTTTCGAAGTTGTTCGATATTGGAAGGGCTATCTTCTAGATAAAGATCGGCACCAACCGCTGCCTTATCTTTCATAAAGCAAAGGTCCCAATAGGGAACGCCATGATGCTCGAGCCACGCAGTTGTCTGGCTCACTGCTTCTTCATGAAAATACTTGATGAACAGCCGATGGGTAATGATACGAATACGGATGCCAGCGCTGGATAGTTGTCGAAGTCCGACTGGTGCACCTTCAATTGGCCTCAGTATCTTGAATAAATCTCGCTGAGTGACGGCAAATCTGTGAAGATCTTCATAATTACCGACTCTGTTAAGTCCCCATTCAGGTAATCCGTAAGTCACATCTGCTGTAAGTGAATCCTGCACAACCCCAAGCCACTCTGCTGCGATGGGACGTAACCCCTCATAGAAATCAACAACAACTCCATCAAGATCCACTGCTAAAACAAACTTTTTCTTGGTCTCTATCATATGTCTTTTTTAGGCTTTGAGCGCCTCCGTCTGGAGGCCGCCAAAGCGAAAAACAGCGAGGGCATTGGTAAACCATGCTGGAGTGGGGTCGTCTCGAAGGGACGGTCAGGACTTCTAATCGCGTCGAGCAAAGAAACCTGCAACATGAGCGTCCTCGTCGATCGCATTTGAGAACTGTGGGAGCTGCTCATACTCAACGATATCGAGCAGAAATAGTTCGTCGCGACTCTTGCCTGATGCTTCAACGTAGGCGTACTGCACCTCAAGCTGAAAGTTGTCACGGATCAAACTAGTCTCTTGTGTCCCGACGAAGTCAGCGGCATACAGCTGGGAGAAGGAACTGCAGACAACAACTGGGAAATCAAGTACAACGTGAAAACCTCCGCGTCTCCGGTCAGATGAGAACGCTCGAGGCAACTGCATTCGCATTGAAACAAGACCATTGAGCGCCTGATTCAGTGCTTTATAGAACGGCTCAGACTCTTGCCCTCGAGCGTTCGAAGAGGCAAAAAGCTTTGCGACCCGATTACCGGATGAAAGGTAATGGTGCTTTGATATGTGGTCGTTGCGCCCCCGAAACTTCCCAGAAGCACAAAGCATTTCTACAATTGCAGATCGGTCTTTGTCGGCAAACCAGAACGCAGAGTACCCGAGCAAAAACTTGCATTCGACGAAGAGTCGAACAGCAACCTCACCGAACCACTCGTCGTAATTTCCCTTGATAGACCATACCTTCTCAACAATGATGTCAAGCTCTCGTGCCTTCTGTTGTGACTGGTCCATATAGTATGGACTGACAATAGTACTCCACCCGTTGGACGCAAACCAACGGGTAACCTTCGCATGAAAGGTGTTGCCGCTACTATCGATCAGCTCCTGAACTTGTGAAGGCGTGCTCATTGGACACTTCTACTATTGAGTGACGCATCCGGATGTTCAACTTCTCGTCAACATCTTGCTGCACCGGCTTTTGCTCTATTGCATCTCATCGGGACACGACTTTGAAGGTATCACCAGCGATAATGAGCCCCTCGGTGCCGTCTGCAAGCTTGACTTGGAAGGCGTCAAAATCTTTGCCGTGATACACGCCAATGGCTCGTGCCGTCTCACTTGCCTTCAGGATCGCAATCACTTTCCCTGGCTGAGGCCCCGCACTCGAGGATTCAGGAGCAGGCGCCGTCTGCTCTATGCTGTGCACCTCTGTTGGTTTTTCGATCACGAGGATCGTTTCACGATTGTCGCATCCAACGGGAATTACTGCGCTGAGAGCACAAAGAGTGACGACGGAGATATAGTCGCGGAATCGTCTCACAACAGTGTTCAATCACATTCGGTTTCAAACTTCACTTTCACCAAGCATCAACTGGAAAGGTGAATATACCAGTTAGGCGGCGCCTATTCATTAGTGATGGCGAAGAGCTCCAAGGATGCAGAGCAACCGTGCGCTGGACGCGCCGGACACGGAAACCCTTTCCCCCCTTGCGGGCCTCCGCTTATGACTCTTCCAGTTGAATCGTCTCGACACGGACCAGGGCGACTCCTTTGTCGACAAACCCAAGCTGTTCGGCGGCTCCTTCGCTCAAGTCGATGATCCTCTTTCCGGAATCAGGATTGTGCTGACTGGGAAAGGGACCGCGGTCATTCACTCTCACAACGATCGACCTCCCATTTTCAAGGTTCGTCACCTGCACATGGATGGGAAGCGGCAGATACTTATGGGCTGCCGTCAATCCTCGTGGGTTAAACAGTTCGCCGTTGGCCGTCATGGATCCACTGTTCTGACGCACTGTTTCTTCCCCATACCAAGATGCCATGCCTGTCTCTCCATACGTCTGTGCACTCGAGACGCTCATCGGCACATAATACCGGCCATTGACGGTATAGGGAGCATTTTTTACGCGCCCAAGGCGAATCGCCTCCTTGACCGGGAGTCCATCGATGGTCTGAACGTCGTCCCTCACCAAGGGATACTCCAACGGAGCACGGACGACTTCAAAGGTAAACTTGCCGATGTGGTAAACGAGTTTGGTCGTCTCTTTTGTAAATTGATAGGTTCCTCGCACGACCCATACGGTCCCTTTCACGGCTCCCTTAATGACACGATAACCTGTTTTGATCGTTGAGAAGGTCGCGTCGATCACCGAACAGGAGGCAAGATTTAGGAGAGCGAGAAGGAGAAGCAGTGAGAGAAAAGTACCCGCTCGAAAGTTTTCACAATCACGCCGTAAGGGTAGAAAATATAATTTCATTGCCCAACACTTGACACCGCCACAGCTCCTTCCCTGCCAGCGAATCGCTACCTCGCATCGGCCAGCTATGTTTATGCAAATCCCATAAATGGTTTTGGTCAATAAATGATGCCGCCGACCACCCAGTGGCGGTCGTCCGGGATATCGATCAGCAATCGTGTGAGATTCATGCGCGCCAGCTGGGAGCCGATCTCATCCTCCGTAAAAGCAGCGAGCAGCGAGTTGTAGAAATCGCGGCGTAAAATATCCGGTTCATTGGCGGCGTACTGGTCCACAATGGCTTGCGCGGCTTCCGGCGATTCCGGGCGGAGCAGATCCATCACGAGCACCGGGGAGCCCGGCTTCACGAGTTGCCGAAGTTTTTGCCAAAACTGCAGGGGGTTGGGCAGATGGTGAAGCAGGCTATTGGAGATCGCTGCATCGGCAATATTGGCTCCGGCTACGGCATCGAGTCGTTCGCAACGCAGCGTAATGCGATCAGTCAAGTCAACTTGCTTCAGTGCCTGTTCGCCCAACTGGATCATCGGAGCCGAGGCATCAACCCCGATGATCTGGCAGGCCGGATACAGTCTAGCAAACCGGATCGGGATGTCGGCAGGGCCGCAGCCGAGATCCAAAACACGGCCTTGCGAAAACTCCGGGAAGTATTCCTTGAATCGATCGACGAATCCTTGATTCTCTTCGGCAAAGTCGGCACGCGCATAGACTTCCGCCTGCTTGGGATCGTCCATCAATTCCGGTTCGAGTATTCGATTCATCATCCGCACCCCCGTCATCCGTAAAGCATGTTCGCAAAAATCCTACGAACTCCCCGTCACTTCATGATTCCACGGTCACCGCATCTCCCGGTCGGACAATCCCTCCTTGCAACACTCTCGCATAGACACGACTCCAGCCAGGGTTTAACTTCTGCGAAATGCGCGAGAAATCCTCGTCCCTAAACCACCGCCGATTGTGACTGCAGGGAGTCGTATAGCTCGTGACCTCGAGTTGAATCTCGGGACCGATCATCAATCGCACACCCGGCCGTACCAGCTCCCAATCCAGGCCGGACAAAGTCAGGTTTTCGCCGGACGATCCGGGGTCGATCGGATGACCTTCTTCTTGAAGTTGTTCGATAAGCTCCAGCGAAAATAGACAGACGGCCCGGTCGGGTCCGCCGTGAACCTTGAGATTCCGCTGCCGATCGCCATCTAACCCGTGTTCGCCCACTTTTGCTTCCCAAACGGGAAGCTTCGGAACCCCTCCGTCGGAGACATTGATCTGGTGGACATGTGGATACGGCGGCCTGGTCGCCATCAGGCCTCTCCGTCGCAGGATTCGGGCCTGAGAAATTTCATCGCCACCCACCCCTCCTCCTGGCGCCGTTCCGAGCACGCCAAGCCAAGATTGGCAAATCGATCGACGATCTCGGCCTGCTGCTCGATGAGAATACCGGAGACCAGTATGCGTGCGCGTTCCGACGCCGAGCTTACCACATCGCCGGCGAGATCCAAGATCGTTCGCCGGTCGAGATTAGCCAGCACCAGATCGGCAATCCGTCGCTTCTCCTCCGGCAGATCGTCCAACGTGCCTGTCATGATGTCGATCCGATCGTCCACATGATTCACCCCGAGATACTCTCTTGCACATTCCACCGCAACCGCATCATGTTCAATACCGATGGCCGATGCGGCGCCAAGCTTAACCGCCGCCATGGCCAAGATGGCGCTGCCGGCGCCCACATCCAAAACCCGCTCTCCGCCATGTATTTCCCTCTGCAACCATTCGAGCAACATCCGAGTGGTCGCATGGTGGCCGGTGCCGAACGCCTGCTTCGGATCAAGCACGATGTCGATATCGTTCGCCCCCAATACGACTGGCTCCCAACTCGGACGAATGACCAGCCGCCCGATGTGAAGCGGCCTCACGGAGCGAGCCCAAGCCTCGTTCCAATCCTGAGCCGGCACCTGTAGTACCGAGAGCGGAGTATCCTCGATCGATGGTGCAAGGTCGGCAAGAATTAGGCGAACCGAAGCAAGCCGATCCTCGTTCCACTGGTCCTCCGGCCAATAGAGATGGACCGTCCCCTCATCCTCCCATGCGCCTTGGAGGCTCGGATCATCGAGTCGACTAAGCAGCTCTCCCGCGTCGACGCACCCGTGGATACAGACGTCAATCCAATCGTTGGGCATGGCCATTTCGTGGTTGATGAAACGTGACAGGTCGTCCTTCCAACGCGAGCCTACAAGATCCGCTTCATGAAATTCACGTTGGTATTTGACGTCCCCGACCCGTTCCCAGTAAGGTCGCTGTCATGGCTCACTCTCGTATCACCCAGATCGAGACAATGGTTCGGTTGGCCGACCGGCTCATTGCTCGAGGAACCAGGACCAGCGCCACCTTCACGCGATGGCGGCTGGCCATTTTCCTCATCGGCCTAGTCGTCACGATCACCCTCTACAAGCTCGATTGGTATCACAGCGGCAACCTTGCCCTTGGAGTATTCCTGGCCATCTTCGTCACCGTCGCCGCGTATCATAACAAGGTGGAAACCCGGATTCACCGGCTTCGTCAATGGAAACAGATCAAGCTGATTCATTTGGCGCGGATGACACTGGACTGGTCTGCAATTCCTCCAAGGCCAGGCGAAACTCCAAAGGCTCACCCGTACGCCGCCGACCTGGATCTGTTCGGCGCGCACTCCCTGACGCATCTTCTCGACACGACCGTCTCGGACCATGGCAGAGAGCGCCTGCATCATTGGCTGTTGGAACAACCTCCCACTCCATCACAGTGGCACACGCGGCAGTCGTTGGTGAGAGAACTGGCGTCCCGCTCCTTGTTTCGTGACCGTCTGGCGCTCGAAGCCAAACTGACCGGAGACCAAGAAATCAATGGCAGACGCTTGGCCGCGGTGCTTGAGCATCCGGTCGGCTTGCCTCACTTGAATACCTTTCTTGCCGTCCAAAGCCTGCTTGCCCTGACAACTATAGGTCTTGCCTTCGCCACAATGTTCGGCCAGCTGCCCGGTTATTGGATGTTTTCGTTCGCAGCCTATGTGCTGATCTACTTTATGACCGATCAAGGGGAAGAGTTGCTGGAGCATGCCGTCGGACTTCACCATGAAACCGAGCGGCTGGCCACGGTTCTCGGCTACATCGAACGCCATGCAAAACGGCGGGACACGGCACTCGCTTCAGCCTGGACAAACCTGATCGGTGCGGCCAGTCCCACACGGCACCTCAACCGCGCGGCACGCACGCTCCATGCGATCAGCATCAAGGCCCACCCGCTCGTTCATCTGGCGGTTAACGCGCTGTGTCCGTGGGATCTGTGGTTCACCCGGCAACTGATTCACGTTCAGCACGAGATCAAGGATGCGCTCCCGCACTGGCTCGACTGTTTGGCTGAAGTCGAAGCCGCGTCGGCATTAGCAACGTTTGCCCATCTGCATTCCGACTATGCATGGCCCACCCCGCTCGTCGCAACCGCCGAACTGAACGGCACGCCTCCGGCTCTCCATGCAAACCAGCTCGGACACCCGCTTCTCCCCGCCAAGACGCGAGTGGCAAACGACGTTCATCTGACAGAGCTCGGCTCGATCCACTTGATCACGGGCTCAAACATGTCCGGCAAGAGCACCTTCCTGCGAACGATCGGCATCAACCTTTGTCTGGCGCAGGCCGGAGGTCCTGTTTGTGCGCGCTCGTTTGAGTGGACCTGGAGCCGCTTGGCCTGTTGCATCCGCGTTGATGATTCGCTCGATGCCGGTCTGTCGTTCTTTTATGCCGAGGTCAAACGACTGAAAACGATCCTCGATGCCACCAAAGAAAGACACGCGCCACCTGTGCTGTTCTTGATTGATGAAATATTCAAAGGCACCAACAACCGGGAGCGGCTCATCGGCAGCCAGGCCTACATCACCGAACTGTCGCAAGGAAACGGCTTCGGCCTCGTGAGCACCCATGATCTCGAGTTGGCGGAGTTGGAACCAGTGGTGCCCCGGCTCATTAATGCACACTTCCAGGAAACCGTGTCGGCCGGCACACTGGAGTTCGATTATCGGCTCCGACCGGGTCCTTGCCCCACCACGAATGCGCTGCGCATCATGGAGCTGGAAGGGCTACCTATTTCCCCAAACATCAATAATCGGGCAAAATAGACTTCACGGATGACCACCTCGGCTGGTTCTGAAGCTCAACCTCGTTCACATCCACTCCGCGCCTTGCTCCTTGCCCAGTTTTGCAGTGCGTTCAATGACAATGCCTGGAAGTTGATGGTCGCCCTCCTCGCAATCCGTCAAATCGCGGTCACTGTCGGGCAGACCGGGCCCGCATTCGAAGCGGCGTCTCAAACCCAGGCGACTATCGCCTTCGTGGTCTTCACCCTGCCGCTCATGCTGTTCTCTCTGGTTGCGGGCGTATTCTCGGACCGGTTGAGCAAGCGCACCGTCATCATCGCGATGAAGGTCGTTGAAGTGCTGTTGATGGGAGCCGGAGCTGTTGTGCTCTGGAACAACCCCACCGGCGGCACGGCTCTCCTGGTCGTGCTCGGAGCCATGGGTGTTCACAGCGCAATTCTCAGTCCTGCAAAGTACGGAATCCTGCCGGAACTGGTCCCGTACGAACGGCTCTCGATCGGGAACGGGCTGCTGAAGCTCTGGACGTTTGTGGCCATCATTGCGGGCACATCATCCGGCGGTGTTCTGCTTCAGTACTCCCAAACTGCTCCTTGGCAAGCCGGTCTCATCTTAACCGTTGTCGCCGCCATCGGAGCGGCAGCTGCCTATGCAATACCTCCTGTTCCCCCTGCCAGAACCGAGGGCGGCGTGCGTATGACGCTGGCCGTAGCCTGGTCGACCATGCGAGCAGACCGCCTGCTCAGCCTTGCGATCGGAATCAACGTTATCTTCTGGACTATTGCAAGCCTGTTTGGACAAGACATGCTGATCTACGCCAAGAGCCGACTGGCGCTTTCGGACGCGCTCTCGGGTCTCCCAATGGCGGTGCTTGCAATTGGAATCGGGCTCGGCGCGGTGCTTGCCGGACGACTTTCGGGTTCAAAAATTGAAACAGGCCTGATTCCACCAGGTGCGATCGGGCTGGCCTTGGGGCTGTTCGTCTTAGGACTCATCCCACCGAGCCTGACCTGGACGCTAGTGCTCATGGGCATGCTCGGCATCGCCAGCGGGTTCATCAACGTGCCGATCAATGCGCTGATTCAGTGGCGAGCCCCGGCCGACCGCCGGGGTGCGGTCATCGCTCTCGGCAACACCTTTGTATTCGGAGGCATCCTCGCCGGCTCTCTGGGCGCCGGTCTTCTGTCGCAGCTCGGCTTGTCAGCCAGTGAGATCCTGCTCGCCTGCAGCATCTTTGCACTGATCGGAGCCCTGCTCGTCATATGGTTGTTGCCGGACAGCGTGGTTCGATTCGTCGTGGCCCTCCTGCCCCGAATAGTGTACCGCCTCACCGTGATCGGACTGGACCACGTCCCCCGCCAAGGCGGAGCGTTGCTCGTTCCCAATCACGTCTCCTTTATCGACGGCTTCCTGCTGATTGCCAGCCTCGATCGTCCAGTGCGATTCGTGGTTGATGAACGATATGCCGGGCATCCGCTGTTCAAGCCCTTTATGAACAGGCTGAGGGTCATCCCGATTTCCTCATCAGGCAACCCCCGCCTGATTCTTCGTACCCTGCGTGATGCCGGACGGGCGCTCGATGACGGCGAACTTGTCTGTATCTTCCCTGAAGGTCAGATCACCCGTACGGGAACGCTCCTGCCGTTTCGACGGGGATTTGAACGAATCATGAAGGGCCAAACGGTTCCAATCATTCCCGTTCATCTGGATCGCGTGTGGGGCAGCATCTTCAGCTTCAATCACGGCCGCTTTCTCTGGAAAGTGCCCGAACAACTTCCGTATCCCGTCACCGTTTCGTTCGGCTCACCGCTGCCGCCGAGTACATCGGCGCACGAGTTACGCGAGAAGATCCGCGAACTCGGCGAAGCAGCCTGGCAGCTCAGGAAACCGAGCCGGCGGCCGCTGCATCGCGAATTTATCCGTTCGATGCGTCGCTATCCTTTCCGCCTGGCCATGGCCGATCACAATCGCCCCCACGTCTCATCCTTACAAGCGCTTATCGGATCAATCGTTCTTGCGCGGACGCTGCGGCCGTATTGGAAGGACCAACAACGGGTGGGTGTCCTGCTGCCACCCACGGTCGCCACGGCGCTGGTAAATGTCGCCGCGCCCCTCTGCGGCAAGACCGTCGTGAACCTGAACTACACGGTCGGGAAATCCGGTCTAGAGGCTGCCGTGGAACTTGCGGGTCTGCGCACTCTCGTCACGAGCCGCACCTTCGTTGAAAAGGCCAAACTCGAACTGCCGGATGGCCCGTCGGTGATCTGGCTGGAAGACCTGGCTAAGACGATCGGAGCCTGCCAGAAAGCGCTGGCTGCCCTGCTGGCTTTGTTCGCGCCCTGCCGTCTCATCGAACGCGCCTGCGGACAGACAACTCCGCTCACCCCCGACAGCATGGCCACGATCATCTTCAGCAGCGGCAGCACCGGTGAACCGAAAGGGGTCATGCTGTCGCACTTCAACATCGATGCCAACAGTCAAGGGGCCACGCAGGTACTCCATTTCTATCAGGGCGAACGGGTCCTCGGCATCCTGCCGTTCTTCCATTCATTCGGATACATGGTGTTCTGGTTCGTGATGTCCAATAATGCCGCGATGATCTTTCACCCTTCGCCCCTCGACGTGGCGGCAATCGGTGAGATCATTCGAAGGCATCGGATCACGTTTATCGTCACTACACCGACGTTCCTGCAACTCTACTCCCGCCGCTGCACGCCGGAACAGTTCAGCTCGGTGCGCGTCATCCTCACCGGGGCGGAAAAACTGTCGGCTCGGCTCGCCGAGGCCGTGGAGGATAGGTTCGGCATCGGCCCAATCGAAGGCTATGGCGTCACGGAGTGTGCTCCCGTCATCGCCGTCAACTGCCCGGACTTCCGAGCCGCCGGCTACTATCAACCGGCATCGCGCCGCGGCACGGTCGGCCAGCCGCTCCCCGGTGTATCACTCAGGATCGTCGATCCTGACAGCTACACTCCACTGCCACACGGCAGTCCCGGTATGTTGCTCGTGAAAGGCCCCAATGTGATGAAAGGCTACCTCGGGCGAGAAGATCTCACGACCCAGGCGATGCGGGACGGATGGTACATCACCGGGGATATCGCTTCCTTGGATGAAGATGGATTTTTGACGATCACCGACCGGCTTTCGCGTTTCTCAAAAATCGGAGGTGAGATGGTCCCGCATGGAAAAGTCGAAGAGGCCTTGCAACATGCAGCCGGAGCAGATACCCAAGTCTTCGCCGTGACCGGTCTTCCGGACGAGAAAAAGGGGGAGCGGCTGGCCGTGCTTCATACCCTTGACGACGACCTGATTCCGGGAATTCTGGCAAAGGTGTCGGCCAGCGGCCTTCCGAATCTGTTCATCCCCTCTCGGAGCCAGTTCGTCAAGGTCGATGCCTTGCCGGTGCTCGGCACCGGCAAGCTGGATCTGCGGGGCGTGAAGCGCATCGCGACGGAACGACTTCGAGGACAGGACGCATGAAGCATATTTCGTGAAGTGTATCTCGCAAGATAAGATCGCAGCGATGAGATCGCGCGGCGAACTGATGGCTCTTTCCAAACACGACTCCACGCGCGGCACTTCACGACATACGGCTCAGAAATCACTCATTGACTGTCATGTCCATCTTGCGGCATTGCCGGATGGCGACAACGGCTGTTTCATCTCGCCGAAGCTGCTCCGCAGCCCGCTCTTTCGATTTCTCTTGTGGAAGCACGACCTCTCCCGTGCCCATCCACGGGCGGCAAATCAGCACTACCTCGATCACCTTCTGACGGAGTTACGCGCTTCACGGCATGTCTCGAAGGCAGTCCTACTCGGCATGGACGGGTTCTACGATCAAGCGGGATCGCTCAATCGCCAGCACACCGACTTTCTCGTCAACAACGATTACGTGTTCAAGGTAGTGCAGACCTACCCCGATGTCTTTTTGGCCGGCCCTTCGATCAATCCGCAGCGGGAGGACGCGATCGACGAAGTTCATCGTTGCGCCGATGCCGGTGCCGTTCTGATCAAAGTCCTACCGAATGCCCAGCACTTCAACCCGGCTGACGAGCGATACAAACCTTTTTATCGGGCGCTGGCGCAACGGCGCTTACCCTTCTTGAGCCATGTCGGCTACGAATTCAGCTTGATCGGCAAGGACCAATCACTCGGAGATCCCTCTCGGCTCCGCCTGGCCCTGGAAGAAGGCGTGACCGTCATCGCCGCTCATGCCTGCAGTTACGGCCTCATGTTTTACGAAAAATTCATTCCGACCCTACGAGAATTGTGCGGGCGTTATCCAAATTTCTATGCCGACATTTCCGCCCTCACCCAACCCCATCGCTTGAAAATGCTGCTGCACCTCAGGCACCACCCTGAGATTCAAGCTCGGTTGCTCTTTGGAACAGACTACCCGCTGTCGGTCTTCCACTTGCCCGCCTGGGGCCGAGTCGGGTTCCGGACGCTTGGGCAAATGATCCGCACGAAGAACCGCTTCGACCGCCAGGTGGAGGTCTGCACAGGTTTGAACCTGAATTTTCAATCCTTCGGCGACCTTGTTTCGGGCCGGAGTTCGAATAGTTGACGATGCGGAACCGGGATGCGCGTGCTGTCTCTCCAAACAAAAAGGCCGTTCTCCGCGAGGAGAACGGCCTTTTCCATGTCCGTGGAATCTATCGCGCGATCTATGGATTAACCGAGATTCGATCCTTGATCAAGTCGAAGGTCTCTTTGGGGACGACATTCTTCGCCACCAATTCGCCCTTCACGCGATAGGGACGATTGTTCACGATTCGATCGGCTTCGTCTTGTTTCAGTCCCAAGAAGAGAATCATGTCGCTCGCTGACACCTTATTGATGTTCATCGCCGCGGAAGCGACCGGAGTGGCTGGAGCCGCTGCAGGAGCGGTTCCAGATGGCGCCTGGCTTGGGGTCAGCGTTGCTGTCTGTGCCGACGATCCCGACTGAGAGCGGTCCTTGAGCTCTTTTTGATAGCGAGCGACCAACGATTTCAGCGTATCGTTATGACGCTTCACGTCCTGATATTCCTGCCGTACATTTCGATTTTGCGCCGATAACGCCTTGACCTTGTCTTCCAGCTCCTTCGTCCTTCCTTCGACCGTGCCACGCTCTGTGTCACGCCCATGCTCAATGCGCTGGAGTTCGTCCCGAGCCGCCTGCGCTTCATTGCCAAACTTTACATTCATTTCTTTGAGCGTTCGAACCTGTTGCTCCATGGCATTTTTCTGTTGGCGAGCTTTCTCCAGCTCCATCTTGGCATTGTCCGACTCGGCCAACGCCTCTTGGTATTTCTTGTTGGATACGCAACCCGTGGTTAATACCGCTCCAATCAACACTATCGCCGTCCACTCGCGTCTCATGCGATCCTCCCTCCATCAAATCCTACGACTTGACTGCGCTTCATGTGGATCTTCACTTCCATCCGACTGTGAGAGTCGTTTTTCCGTTTACCTTCTCTGTGTGTATGCCAACACCCGGACGTTGTCAACATAATTGCTTTTGTGCGAGGCCGTCCCGCCGAAACACATATGAGGACAAACTATCCGGCGCTTGACGGATCAGCGTCGCTCTGTGATTATCGCTCACATTCTATCAGACATGGCCATGGGGATTGATACCTCCGCCCTACTATTCCAGGAGTGGTGTACGCATGAACGAATGGGGTCCGGCGCTCGCGGTGATTCTTGGGGTCGTCGAAGGACTGACGGAGTTTCTGCCCGTTTCATCTACCGGACACCTTATTCTGGTCGGCCATGCCCTCGGTTTCACCGGCGACGTGGCCGCAAACGCGGAGATCTCCATCCAGTTGGGGGCGATTCTGGCCGTCATCGTATTCGAACGGGAAAAAATCGGACGGCTTCTCACCGGCGCTTGGGAGGAACAAAAAACGTTGCGATCGTTCTCACAAAACCAGCCGGCTGCCGCGTGGACCAACCGCCTCAAGATCTCGATGCAAAGTCATCCCAACCTATGGTTTCTGCTCGGACTAGGGATCGCCTTCCTGCCCGCTGCCATACTCGGTCTGTTGGCTCACGGATGGATCAAATCTTATTTGTTCACTCCCCTGACGGTGGCGTTGACATCGATCCTCGGTGGCATCATCATCCTCATCGTTGAAGCCACGAAACGAACCAGCCGTGCGATGCGTCTGGAGCAGGTGTCGGCAGTCCATGCATTCTGGATCGGTCTCGCACAGTGCGCCTCCCTGATTCCCGGAATGTCTCGATCCGGCTCAACCATCATCGGAGGCCTGCTCGCCGGGTTGGATCGCAAAGTTGCCACGGAGTACTCCTTTTTTCTGGCCCTTCCAACCATCATCGCGGCAACGGTCTACGAAACGTGGAAGGCACGGGGCTCGTTTACCGAGCAGGATTTTCTGGCGCTCGGCCTCGGCATGGTCATCTCCTTTCTGGTGGCCTGGGCGGTCATCGCCGCCTTTTTGACCTATGTCCAACGGCATACCTTGCGCGTCTTTGCGTACTATCGTATTATCCTCGGAATTGTGGTCCTGTTGGTCGTCCGCTGAAAGGAGTTGTTCATGTCCTCGGATACGATTCATGTTTACGATACGTGGGTCAACGGCAAGAGCGGTCGCATTCACTTCGATGTGATGACGACGGATGAAGCCACCGCCCTCAAGCTCGCTCAGGAGTACCTCATCAGCATCGGGGAACCGAGTGCGACGGTGACCACGAGAGAGTGCCAATTCTGTCACAGCGAACCGCTGTTCATGTTCTCGGCAGAGCAGCAGAAACAAGCCAAAGAAAAAGGCGGATTTATCGTAAGAATGCCAGCCTAGCGAGTATCGCAACCACGGGTGGTCGTTTGGATCTCGTATGTCGGTGAAAGGGACACGCGCTTCACGTGTTAGGGAACTGAGGAGGTCTCCGAAGCAGTAGGGGGATCGGCTCGTTTCTCAAAGGCGAAGTGAATGATGAGGACGATCACCCCGACGGTAATCGCAGAATCCGCCACATTGAATGCAGGCCAGTGGTAGTTGTCGATATAGACATCCAGAAAGTCGATCACTTCTCCAAAACGCAGCCGGTCGATGAGGTTCCCGATCGCGCCACCGAGAATTCCTGCAACACTGACACGCCCCATCCAATCCTCTTCCGGCATCCGTAGCAGAATCGTGCCCAGCAGGCCAAGGGCAAAAATCGACGTCAACCCAAAGAAGACCATCCGAAACGCGTTGCTGCTCCCGGCCAGCAAACCGAATGCCGCACCGGGATTTCGAATGTACGTCAAACTGAAGAGGTTGGGAATGATGGGGATCGATTCATGGAGCCGCATGGTTTTCATGATCTGCTGTTTCGTCAGTTGATCCAGGAAAATGATGCTGCCGGTCACCGACGCCAAGGCCAGATTCCGCAAGGTAAGTCCACTCAACGGATTGCCTCCAGGCACCGGTCACAGAGGGTAGGATGGTCGGGGAAGGTTCCGACAGCCGGCCGGTAGTTCCAGCAGCGCTCGCATTTGCCATGCGCCGACTTGGTTACGGAGACGGCGAGATCGGACGTCGCATCGGGCCGTTGATCAACGCTCACCTGCGAGACGATAAACAAAGCGCCCAAATCCTCGGGCGAGATATCCAGCCACTGACCGGTCGGCACATCGGTGGTGAGATGAACATGCGCTTCGAGCGAAGAGCCAATGACTTTCTCGCGGCGCCGTTCCTCCAAAACTCCTTGGACCTGCGCACGATATTTCAGCAGTCGCTCCCACCGTTCCGCCAGCCTCGCATCGGCCCAAGCCGGATCCGGCTCGGGAAACGAGGCGAGATGCACGCTCGTGGTTTCCATCCCTCCGGGTACCTGCGCGGCCAGCGTCCGCCAGATTTCTTCCGCCGTGAAACTCAATACCGGCGCCATGAGTTTTGACAGCGTCACCGCGACTTCAAACAGGACGGTCTGTGACCCTCGCCTCAAAGGTGAGTCGGCGCGGAAGGTATAGAGTCGATCCTTGAGAATGTCGAGATACACGGCGCTGAGGTCGACCGCGCAAAAATTGTTCAGGGCATGGAAGATCGTGTGGAACTCGAAATCTTCATACGCTCGTCGCACCTTCGTAATCAGTCCACCAAGACGCAGTAGTGCCCAACGGTCCAACTCGGGTAACTGCTCGTAGGGAACACGATGCGCCGCCGGATCAAAATCGTACAGATTGCTCAGTAAGAAGCGGGACGTGTTGCGGATCTTCCGATAGGCCTCGATCAGATGATTCAAGATCTCCTGCGAGATGCGGAGATCCTCACGATAGTCTTGAGCCGCCACCCACAAGCGGAGGATTTCCGCGCCCGACTGCTTGATGACGTCCTGGGGCGCGACGACATTGCCGGCCGACTTGGACATCTTCTTGCCCTGCCCGTCCACGACGAAGCCATGGGTCAATACCGCTTGATACGGCGCCCGATGATCGGTTGTGATTCCGGCCAGCAGGGCGCTATGAAACCAACCGCGATGTTGGTCAGAACCTTCAAGATACAAATCAGCCGGCCACCACTTCCTCGATTTCAAGACTGCCGCGTAACTGACGCCGGATTCAAACCACACATCGAGAATGTCACGTTCCTTCTCAAACTTGGTACCTCCGCACTTCGGACATGCCGTTCCTGCGGGCAATAAATCAAGCGCAGATCGTTCGAACCAGACATCCGCCCCCTTCGATTCCATCAACGCGGCGACATGCTCGATCACGACAGGGTCGGCAAGGACATGATGACAGGTATGACACGTAAACCCAGGAATCGGCACGCCCCACACCCGCTGACGCGAAAGACACCAGTCCGGACGGTTTTCAATCATGCCGAAGATCCGATCGCGGCCATAGCTTGGGATCCATCGGACCCGTTCGATTTCCACCAGTGTTTCTCTTCGCAAATCATTCGTCTCCATAGAGACGAACCACTGCTCGGTCGCACGAAAGATCACCGGATTCTTGCACCGCCAACAGTGCGGATAGGAATGGTTCAACAAGCCATGACCGAGCAAACGTCCATTCGCCTTGAGGTATTCGACAATCTTTGGATTCGCCTTCAAGACATGCTGTCCGGCGAATTCCTTCACGACCGGCGTGAATCGCCCGCCATTGTCGACCGGCGCCAGGATTTCGAGTCGTTCACCTGGTGACGCCTTGGCGTTGTGTTCCAGGACGAGGAGATAGTCCTCCATCCCGTGGCCAGGGGCGATGTGTACGCAGCCGGTTCCCTGCTCGAGGGTTACAAAGTCTCCGAGTAGGATAGGTGACAAGCCGGTGGAAAGGGGGCGTTGTGTCTCCAACCCCTCGAATCCTTCTCCGCCTTTCTTCACCCCCACCGCGCGATAATCAGTGAGCCCACAAGACTTGGCAACGCTCTCCAGAAGTTTCTCCGCCACAATCAGCAGTTCATCACCGACTTGGACGAAGACATAATCGAAATCACGATGGAGACAGACCGCTTGATTGGCCGGTAAGGTCCAGGGTGTTGTCGTCCAGATGACGACGGAGACCAGCTTCATTCCTTCCGGAAAGGAGATCCCGGGAAAGGCCTTTGCCAAAACAAGGGGCGAGGTGACGACCGGAAACTTCACATAGATCGATGGCGAGGTGTGGTCATCATACTCGACTTCCGCTTCCGCCAGTGCCGTTTGATCGTGGGTGCACCAGAGTACGGGCTTGAGGCCCTTGTACACCCCTCCATGCTCGACAAATTTCCCGAACTCGCGAATAATCGTCGCTTCATAGCCAGGGGTCATGGTGAGGTACGGGTGGTCCCATTCTCCCAGCACTCCGAGTCGCTTGAACTCATCTCGCTGGATGTTGACGTATCGTTCGGCATACTCACGGCAGAGCCGACGAATCGCCGACACATCAAAGTCCTTCTTCTTGTCGCCCAGTTCCTTCATGACTTGATGTTCGATCGGCAACCCGTGGCAGTCCCATCCGGGCACATACGGCGCGTGGAAGCCTGCCATGGTTTTGGACTTGACGATGATATCTTTCAGAATTTTGTTGAGGGCATGTCCGATATGAATTCGGCCGTTGGCATACGGAGGGCCATCGTGAAGTACATACCGAGGCCGTCCCGCACCCGTCGCTTGGATTCGGTCATAGAGCTTCTGTTGCTCCCACCAGACCAGCATCTCCGGTTCCCGCTGCGGCAAGTTGGCCTTCATCGGGAAATCGGTTTTGGGAAGGTTAAGTGTTGACTTATAGTCCATAGACACTGGGATCCACGCTCTCACCAGGTAATCATACAGAATTGAGGGAATATACCGGAACGGAGGGGGGAGGCACCAGTCTTAACTGACGGCCATCATGCGATCGAGCGCGACCTTCGCCCAACGCTTGTCGTCCTCCGCTACCACGATATGGTTCACAACCTGACCTTCGGCCAGATTCTCCATGGCCCAGCAGAGGTGTGCCGCATCGATCCGGAACATGGTGGCGCACTGACAGACCGTGGAGGACAGGAAGAATACCTTTTTATCGGTGAGTTCATGCTTCAATCGATTGACAAGATTCAGTTCTGTACCGACCGCCCACGTCGTGCCGGCCGGTGCGGCAGTCACCGTACGAATGATGAACTCGGTTGATCCGATAAGATCCGCTTTATTCACGACGTCTTCATGGCACTCAGGGTGAACGATAACCGTGCCGTTCGGGTACTGTTTACGGAAGTGATCCACATGAACCGGTTGAAACATCTGGTGGACGCTGCAATGGCCTTTCCAGAGAATCAATTTGGCTCGCTTGATGGCGTCTTTGGTGTTCCCGCCGTTCGGCTGGTAGGGGTCCCACACGATCATCTGGTCTCGCGGGATGCCCATCTTGTTTGCCGTGTTGCGACCCAAGTGCTCATCGGGAAAGAAGAGAATCTTCTCTCGCCTGGCCCAACACCACTCAATCACGGCTTTGGCATTGGAGGACGTGCAGGTGATCCCGCCATGTTCGCCACAAAACGCTTTCAGCACCGCTGCCGAGTTCACATAGACCGCCGGTATCACGGTGTCTTCCACGGGAACTACGCGCCCCAACGCTTCCCAGCACTGGTCGACCTGTTCAATCGCCGCCATATCGGCCATCGAGCAACCGGCGGCCATATCGGGCAAAATCACCGTTTGCTGAGAGCGGCTAAGGATGTCCGCTGTCTCGGCCATAAAATGCACACCGCAAAAGACGATGTAGGGTCGCTCGGACCGTGCAGCGGCCAGCTTGGCGAGCAAGAGCGAATCACCGCGGAAATCAGCATGCTGAATCACTTCGTCCCGCTGGTAATTGTGGCCCAGGACCATCACCCGTTCACCGAGCACTCGCTTCGCCGCCAGTGTCCGACGGTATAATTCTTCCGTCGATAGCGCTTGGTATTCGATGATCGGTCTGGGTAACGTCGCAGTAGCTGTCACACCTTCCTCCGAATGAAAAGGAATGTCATTCTACGATAGGCTCCCCGCACAATCAACGAAGAGCCCTACGAGGAAAAGTCCTAGTCAGCTGCCCCAAAGGATAGTAGACGGAATGGGGCTAATAGCCGATTGACTTCGCTCATCTCCGAGTACTACGATCAGGAGCAGTAGTTAGAGCTAGGGGTGCCTTGAGGCTGAGAGTCCGAACGAATCGGACGACCCTCACAACCTGACCTGGGTAATACCAGCGTAGGGAAGCCGGACGACAGCGGATCTTGTGAGGATTCAGCCGCGTTCCCTACTCCCGGGAAAGCGGCTTTTTTTATTGGCGGCAGATGCTGCAAGCATTTGGCCTCACAGATTCGGCCACTTACGAAAGGATCTCACATATGAGCATCCATACTGATACGAACGGATCCGTCAACGGGACTGAGACGACTATCCCGTCTTCTCCATTGACCACGACGCCCTTTCCGGCATCGCGCAAAGTCCATGTGGATGGCGCACAGCCCGGTGTGCGCGTACCGATGCGAGAAATCACCCTCACTCCCACCAAAGGACCGGATGGGACGAAGTCTCCTAATACCTCTGTCATCGTGTACGACACCTCAGGTCCCTATACCGATCCCTCTATGGCGATCGATGTTCGTCAGGGTCTCACGCCGTTGCGGCGGACCTGGGTGCTGAGCCGTCGGGATGTTGAAGAGCTCTCTGAAGTGAGTTCGACCTACGGCCGCATGCGCGCGACCGACCCGAAGCTGGCCGAACTCCGGTTTCAACACATCCGCAAGCCCTTGAGGGCAAAGCCGGGGATGAACGTCACGCAGTTGCACTATGCCCGAAAAGGCATCGTGACTCCGGAGATGGAATTTATCGCCATCCGCGAGAACCAATCTCGCCAAGCGGCATTCGAGACGGCGTCGCCAAACGGTCATGGCGGTGGTGTGACACAACATCCAGGGTTCTCTTGGGGCGCCAACATTCCCCGGGTCATTACACCGGAGTTTGTGCGTGATGAGGTCGCCCGCGGCCGCGCGATTATCCCGTCCAACATCAATCATCCGGAAAGCGAGCCGATGATCATCGGCCGCAACTTCCTGGTGAAGATCAACTCGAACATCGGCAATTCTGCCGTTGCCTCCTCTATCGAAGAGGAAGTCGAGAAGATGATTTGGTCCACACGCTGGGGCGCCGATACCGTCATGGATTTGTCGACGGGCAAGAACATTCACGAAACACGGGAATGGATCATCCGCAATTCGCCGGTGCCGATCGGAACGGTGCCGATCTATCAGGCACTCGAAAAAGTGAACGGCAAGGCAGAAGACCTGACATGGGAAATGTTCCGCGACACGCTGATCGAACAGGCTGAACAGGGCGTCGATTACTTCACGATTCACGCCGGCGTGCGCTTAGCCTATGTGCCTCTGACCGCAAAACGAACGACCGGAATCGTGTCACGCGGCGGATCGATCCACGCGAAATGGTGCCTGGCCCACCATCAGGAGAACTTCGCCTATACGCACTTCGAAGAGATCTGCGAGATCATGAAGGCCTACGACGTCGCCTTCAGTTTAGGCGACGGGCTCCGGCCGGGATCGATTGCCGACGCCAACGACGACGCGCAGTTCGCCGAACTCGATACATTGGGCGAGCTGACCAAGATTGCGTGGAGGCACGATGTGCAGGTCATGATCGAAGGCCCCGGCCACGTTCCCATGCACATGATCCAGGCCAATATGGAAAAGCAGCTCGAGGCCTGCCATGAGGCGCCGTTCTACACACTGGGGCCGCTGACGACCGATATCGCTCCCGGCTACGATCACATCACCTCCGGCATCGGGGCCGCCATGATCGGGTGGTACGGCTGCGCCATGCTGTGTTATGTGACCCCCAAGGAACATTTGGGCTTACCGACACGAGAAGACGTGAAGACAGGCGTCATCACCTATAAAATTGCCGCGCACGCGGCCGACTTGGCCAAAGGCCATCCTGGCGCCCAAGCGCGGGACAACGCCCTGTCGAAAGCACGATTCGAGTTCCGCTGGGAAGATCAGTTCAATCTTTCCCTTGATCCGGAGACCGCGCAGCAATTCCACGATGAAACACTCCCGGACAACGCCGCCAAGGTTTCGCATTTCTGTTCGATGTGCGGCCCACACTTCTGCTCGATGAAAATCACCCAAGACGTCCGCGACTATGCCGCACAATTGCAGATAGACGAACAACAGGCGATTCAAATCGGCATGAAGGAGAAAGCCGAGGAATTTAAGAAGACTGGTTCTGAGATTTATCGTTAGCTATGGATACAGAAGACGGATGCTGAAGGAGCGCCCTATGGCCAAACCACGACCAGCCCCCTTGCGTGAACGGGACATCACCCGGCAGATCGCCCGTGAATACTATAAAGAGTTCGATCAGCTGATCGAGAGCGACGTGATCATCGTCGGCGCAGGTCCATCCGGGCTTATCTGCGCGCATGACCTGGCGAAAATGGGATTTCGAACGCTGATTGTCGAGCAAAGCCTGGCTCTGGGGGGTGGATTCTGGTCAGGCGGGTATCTCATGAACAAGGCCACCATCTGTGAACCGGCCAATGAAATCCTCGAAGAGATCAGCGTGCCCTGCAAGAAGATCAAAGAATGCGAAGGGATGTACATGGTCGATCCTCCGCATGCCACCGGTGCCCTGATCGCTGCTGCATACAATGCCGGCGCCAAGTTAATGAACCTGACGAGAGTGGTGGACCTGATCCTCCGCAACGACGGCTCGTTGGAAGGGGTCGTCGTCAACAGCACCACCGTCGAAATGGCTGGTCATGACATCATCCATGTGGATCCCATCGCCCTTGAGAGCAAGATTGTGGTTGATGCAACCGGCCATGATGCCGTCGTGGTCGAGCTCTTGCACAAGCGGAACCTCTACAACAAGGTTCCGGGAAACGGTGCCATGTGGGTTGCACGATCTGAAGAAGAAGTCATGGACCGGACTGGAGAGGTGTATCCAAATTGCTTTGTCATCGGCTTAGCCGTCGCCGCCGTGTACGGCACACCGAGAATGGGGCCCGCCTTCGGCTCGATGCTATTATCCGGCAGGTACGGCGCGGAATTGATTAAAAAGAAGCTCAAACAGGAGTAACGAGTCCAAGTAACCCCAAGCGGCCGGCAGTCTGACGACAAAGATCATCCGGCAACGAGCACGACGCTGGTAACTTTTTTCAGCAACCTGATCATGGACATGCAGGATTTTTTGTTACAAGGTGAAGGCCGCGAGGAAGATAAGCGCGAGGCCTGGAATCTATTTCAACAGGCCTTTGAGCGGCAAATGAAGGGGGATCTCGAAGAGGCGGTCAATCTCTATAAGAAGTCGATCGCCTCTCATCCGACGGCCGAGGCCTACACGTTCCTGGGCTGGACGTACAGCTTCATGGGACGCCTCGATGACGCCATTGAGGAATGTCACAAGGCCATCGCGCAAGATCCTGACTTCGGCAACCCCTACAATGACATCGGCGCCTATCTGATCGAGAAGGGCGAATTCGACGAGGCCATCACCTGGTTCCAGAAGGCGATGCAAGCCAAGCGTTATGAAAGCCCGGCGTATCCGCACCTCAATCTTGGACGCGTGTACGAACGCAAGGGGAACTGGACGGAGGCCATCGATTCGTACAAAAAAGCCCTCACTCTGGACCCCAATTATGCGCTTGCCAGAAAGGCGCTGGGACGGCTGATCAGCTCACTGAACTGAAATTACACCTCCATGCCAACAACTATTCTCGTCGCCATCACCGACCTTTTCTTCTATACCAAAGTCCGGGACGCGTTACGGCAGACCAATTACCACATTGAGAAGGCCCGCGTGCAGCAGGATATCATCGACAAATCCGTTTCTACCGACCCAGGCATGGTCATTTTCAACATGAACGACCTGACCCTCGATGCCTTTCAGGCGCTGGAAAAACTGAAGGCCGATCCTCTGCTGAAGGGCATTCCGACGCTGGCATTTGCCAATCACGAAGAAGTTGAGACTTGGAACCGGGCCAAGGCGCTTGGCGTGACAAAGATCGTCTCCCGCAATGAATTTTCTGCTCGAACCAAAGACCTCGTAGACGAAGTTCTTGCCGCCACCTCACGGTAACCAGTGTCGGACGGAAAGTCGAAGGAGTAATCGATGAAACGATCCCGGCTTTACACACAACATACCCAACTCGGGGCAACCTTTGAGGAACTCACCGGCTGGGAAGTGCCCTCCCATTATGGCGATGCCACTGCAGAGCATCGCGCCGTCCGTCAGGCCGTGGGGCTGGCTGATCTTTCCCATCGTGGCAAGATCAGAGTAACGGGCGAGGATCGCGTGAAGTGGCTGCAGAGCGTCATCAGCAATGACATTCTCCCGCTTCAACCAGGCCAGGGTCGCTATTCCAGCCTGTTAACCCACAAGGGCAAGATGCTCACGTACTTCCGCCTGTATCTGCAGACCGAAGCGGTCATGCTGGAAGACGTTGGTGAAATCGGAGACACGACATTTCATGCTCTCCGAAAATTCCTGCTCTACGGCACCAAAGCCAAGATTGAAAACTGCGCCGAAAGTTGGGGACTGCTGCTGATCAGTGGACCGAAAGCCGCTCAGGTGGTGCAATCAGCCTTCGGCGTCGAAGTCTCGGACTTAAAACCGGTTGATTTCGTCACCGCACAGATCGGAGGGCATCAGGCCCTCGTGTTGCGCACGGAAGAAACGGGAGAAACGGATGTCGAAGTGCTGCTCCCCATAGATGGCCTGTCGACTGCATGGACCAATGCCATGCAGGCCGGAGCGAAATTTGAGATCAAAGCCATCGGAAGTCAGGCACGGGAAGCCCTGCGCCTGGAGGCCGGCATTCCCAAGGCCGGACCCGATTTGAATGAAGAGATTGTCCCGCCTGAGGCCAACCTCGAAGGCAAAGCCTTCAGCCTGAATAAAGGGTGCTATCCAGGACAAGAAGTTGTCGCGCGTATGGATACATACGGCAACGTCCGCCGTAAGCTCGTGGGCCTGGTGCTCAAGGACTCCCTCGTCCCGCCGCATGGGGCTAAACTCCATAGCGGCGATCGTGAGGTGGGCTGGATCAGTAGTGCCGCTCGCTCCCCTCAGCTCAATAAAGTCATTGCGCTCGGATTTCCTCTGCGTGACTTCAGCAAACCCGACACTGTCCTCTCGGTCGAGATCGACGGGGTACCGCACGAGGCCATCGTTCACACCTTACCCATCTATACCAAGCCGTAACACCATATCCCGCGAATATTTATGCCACCTCATGAGCAGGAAGATGACGTCCGTACGACCCCATACCAGGAGGCCGGAGAACTGGCGGGGATAACCCGATTAGTTGATGCATTTTACATGAATATGGATACACTGCCGGAAGCCGAAACCATCAGAAACATGCACCCGCCTGACCTCTCAGAGTCGCGCAAAAAATTGACCTATTTCCTGTGTGGCTGGCTTGGAGGCCCCAAGCTCTTTCAACAACACTATGGCCCAATCAGCATTCCGGCGTTCCACAAACAGTTCGCGATTGGATATGCAGAGCGTGATGCATGGCTCTACTGTATGGAACGAGCGCTCGCCGTCCAGCCATACAACGACCAATTTAAGGATTACCTCTTGGCCGCCCTCAGTATCCCGGCAGAACGAGTCAGAGAAGTCAACGCGGGAGAGTATTAGGACGGGACGCACCTTCTTGAGCCTCCGATGTTCACGTTGAGATACAGAGCTGGATCTTTCCAGATACAGAGCTCGGATCTGCATCAAGATGTGAACTCCACATTCTCTTTCAAAATCACCGCGATGAACAGACAGCTCTAGCTCCATAGACACAATCTTCTCGTGGCATCCTCCTTGCTGTTGTAAAGAGAGAGTCAAAGCAAGGTCCCGGACAGAGCCTCCTCGATCAGGTTTAAGCGAGTCCTCCAGAATCACTAAAACAGCGCAGGCCTACGAGTGAGGTATAGGTTGCAAGAAGTGCGGTGTTGTAAGCTGGGAATCGTAAAAAGATCATTTCGGGGTAGTCGCGCTACGGCATACTAGGGAGACGACGTCACCGTGATCTTCTCATCCAATTCTTCTCACCGAGAGCGAACCCCTCCGATTCATGCAGAACAGAATTCGATGGGATGCGAGGCCTGGATAGACGTAAGCCGGTTTTATGCCAGAGACACGCCCTCGTACCAGACCACCGGCGATGCTAAGCACTCTGGAGCCCCCTCACGTTCAACTGCTTCTCATAGTTCCCTGACAAAGTCATTCGCCCTCCTGCGTAAACGGCTACGTCGCAATTCCTCCGAGAACCAAGACTAAACCTCAGATCGAGAACCTCTTTTTCTGCATTCATCACTCCACGACTCTGGTTGACGAACCCACCGCAATGTCGCCCTTGACTGAGCCGAAACAACCGCTCTCCATATCTCCTCGCAGTTCCACACCTTGCACAGACGCAACTTGACAACGTTTCGAGAAGTGCGGATAGTGCCGAAGACTTTGTTCCACCGTCGATGATGCTTTGTTGAGGACTCAACTCTCAGGATGCAACTTCGCTCTATATTTCAGCATTCAACGTAGAGTTCGCGGCGAGAAGGGCGGCTCAGCTATAGACCATGTGTTGGCACGATAACACCCTGACCGGCTGATCAGAAAGGAGTTGCGATGAAGACACCACCCAGCAGAGAACAAATCGGCGAACGGGATGTGATGACCGCCGTCCAATCCTTGAAGGTCGCATCATTCAACTCACGATTCATCCGGACCGGCTGCAACGCTGCCGATCCAAAATGGAAATTGCCCAACGGCCAATCAATTCAAAAATATGTTCGCAATCAAATGAATGGGTTTCGAAAAGATGTGCTTCCCGTTCGTGGTCAACGCTTACACGGGGGTGTCTTCCACAAAGTCAATTCCTCGACGATACTGACGATCGCACATCACAATTTATTCAAGCCGGTTATCCCAACCGCGCGGGATTTATTCCATGTTTACGGGCCTGACCGTAACAACACTAAGGATTGGACACGGTATTATCGTTACGCCTGGAAGCAACCAGGACCGCACGCAATTATTTATTCGAAGGATTCGCAAATCGTCCAGGAGGGAAAACTTTCGTGCAACTCTTATTCATACTCCGGCCAGAGCTCTTACGCGATCGTCGGCGCCGGCATGTTCTTCCTGCCTGAGTTTGGCGATGCGCAAGTCAGCATCCGGCCCTATGTGCAATGGCTGACAAGCGCCAGCTTTACGGGCACCGAGAGCGCGCCAGCTTCGGCTGCCGCTTATCTTGGCATTTATGTCGAGAGTTGGGCGCGAAGCGGCGGCATGCACTATGTCGATCGTGACTACTGGATTCCGGTCTGGTCACAGAACACGCAGAGTTACGTGACAAACCTGACGGCGGGAGGTGCTGCCACTATCGGCGATGGGTTAGCCACCGACATTCTCGCCGTCAGTCAGCGCAAATACGCGATTTATGTGTATGCATATCTCGAGACGAGTGCGGGACCGCAGCAGCAAAAGAATGAACAGCGTTTCGTTACGATTGATATCGACGCCACTGTTCCTTATGTCGTGGTGGAAGAAACGCTGTAGCGAGCCGGCCCCCAAGTGTCTCTTGATCTCATCTTGGCGCTGACGGTGCCAACGACGTTTCTTGGGCATTGTCCGAGACGTGTGCCGGGAAAGGCGCATTAGACTATGGCCCGCTGGATTTACGAAACACCACGGTTATTGATAATGCTGGGCTTGGGTCAGAAAGAGGCTGGCGTACAGTCCTTGCCGTCGCATCAGTTCATCATGCGTCCCTTGTTCCACGATTTGGCCCTCATCGACAACAAAGATCCGATCCGCCATTTTCACTGTCGACAGCCGGTGACTGATCAAAATGGCAATGCGACCTTGGGCCAGCTCATGAAACCGCTCGAACAGCTCTGCCTCCGCTTTGGCGTCCATCGCACTGGTGGGCTCGTCGAGCACGAGAATTTGCGAATCTCGCAGTAACGCTCTAGCCAGCGCCACTTTCTGCCATTCCCCGATGCTCAGTTCAGACCCACCATCGAACAGCTTACCGAGCAATGAGTCATACCCTTGCGGCAAGCGTTGGATGACCTCATGGACTCCGGCTTGCTTGGCTGCGTGGATGACTGCGGAATCGTCAACTCCGGAAGATCTCACACCCATGACGATGTTCTCTTTTGCCGATAGCTGAAACTTCACAAAATCTTGAAAAATACCGCTGACCATACCTCGAACATCAGTGATAGGGTAGTCCCGCAGATCCGTTCCATCGATTGTGATGCGCCCACCTGATGGATCGTACAGACGACACAACAGCTTCACCAATGTCGTCTTTCCGGCGCCGTTGGCCCCGACAAACGCCACATGCTCGCCGGGCTCGATTGAGAACGTGAAGTCTCGAATCGCCACACGTTCTTCATGTGGGTATTGGAATGACACATGATCGAACACAATACCCTGCGTGATTGAGCGAGGCAGCGGTTTCGGAGGTATTGCCGTCGGCAAACGAGACTGAATACTCAAGAACTCATCCAATGTGGTGAGAAACAGATTGCTCTCATAGAGGCTTGCCACACTCTGCCCCAACCCCTCCAGAAACCCCGAAGCCCGCTGCACGGCCTGAAAACAAATGACCAGGTCGCCCACAGTGAGTAACCCATGGAATGTTCGGACCGCTACAAAGCTGCAGATTCCGAATACACCTGCGACACCAATGATTTGGGCGATAAGAGTTTTGACCGCCCAACGTTGCTCTAAAGCAATGAATTCCCGACGTAACACCGATCGGGTCTCTTGGAACCATTCTCGCAACCTAGGCCCCAGGTTGAACAGCCTGATTTCTTTCGCTGCCGTGGCCTGCGTCAACAGTGTATTGACGTACCAGGCCTTGCGCTCGAGTGGGATGCGTTCGCGCTCCCAAGCATAGAGCAGGTTGGATTGCTGCACCCTCACCAAGAGGTAGGGAATCGCCGTCAGTACTAAGACTGGAATTATCCCCCAATGCAGCCACCACAGTATGACCACCATTGAGAGCAATGAAATGCTGTTTTGCCCCGATTGAAGCAAGGCGTTGAGAATGGCAATCGGTCGGTAGGGAGCCTCTTGTTGTGCGTGATGCAATGTATCTTGATACTGCGCATTTTCGTAGTATTCAAGATCGACCTCAATCGACTTTGCCTGAAGGAGCCCGTACATGTGATCCGTGACGGTTTGAGCTTGTATCTTGGAAATCAGGCCTGCTGCCACATTCAGCATGGCACTAACGCCCGCAACACCCGCTAACCCCGCAAGGATCATGATGATGCGAGTCAAGAAAGATTCGTCCGAGGGAGTCTTCAGTCCTTCGGTCACGGTATCGATCAACAATTTCGTGAGATACAGCATCATCAACGGAAGAAGTCCCTGGATGACGCGCAGCACGATGCTGCTGATAGCTAATGTTGGACTGCTCTGCCATACGAATGAAAGCGCACGGCGGACCGTAATCAGAAATGGAGCTATGCGATTCATCATGATAGTCATGGGCAACGGAACCGCGGAGCAAAAGTCTTCAGGACTTCATGGTTCTGAGTTGTGGACCGTGACTGGCAGACACCCGGCTCACGCCCGATATTGAATCGGAAGGATACGAAAAAGTTATGGTGAAGCATCGCCACTGCTTCCCCGGCTCGTAGAATGCCTCGGAATCCAACGTGAGCCATGCATGGCCGTCGAGATTCGACGATTCTTTCCTGACTCCACAGTGAAAACGAACCGGGTATCCCAGTTGCCGAGCAAGTCGATATAGCGCCAATGCCCGCGGAAAGCAGTTTCCCCTTTCGTTATAGGGAAACAGTTGGAGCCAACGATCCACATAGTAGATGAGACTCCTCATCGTAGCATCATCAGACCGTCCGGCCCGTGAACGCAGGCTTAAACGCTCCAGCACCAGCGGCAAACTGTTGAATCGCAACAAGATACGAACCCACCCTACGATCAGACCTACTCGAAGCACAGTCCAGTACTTTTTCACGAGTAGACTCATAAAGGATGCTATCTAACCACCTTGTGCGACCCAACGATTGATCGCTCCACGAATTTCAGGTGAAAGAAGCCGCTTGATCGTTCGATGAAGGGGAACAATCAAGCAAGAGAGACAAGAGAGGGCAGTGCGCCAGCGAAACCACCGAGGAGGAGTTGCCGCCACAGGGCTATGAGCACGACACAGCAGTAAGCCAAATCGCCACCGCTCCCACCATGAATCTTTTAGGGAAAAATAGAGTGCAGCCGTCTGTTCTTCCCAGACTCCATCACAGCCGTTCGTCAGTAAGGAAGCCGGCATTCGGTGGGCAAGTGCTTGTACATCTGTATCAATCCTGAGCCTCGCAAGCACCCCCTCAGGGAGAGGAGCATCAAGCATCAGGTGTGCAAGCGACAATCCCATATAAACCAGGCGTCGGCAGTGCCAATCCGACGCATCTCGGACAATCCTCTCCCAGTCGAGATCGGGCTGGGCGCGAAGGAGTTCGGCCACATCACATACCCATTTGAGATGTTCCCAGGCATGCTTCGATCCATGAACACACAGTACAATCAGCAAATCTTCTGGTGCCAATCCTGAAACCGTGTGATTCTCGAACACCACAGAGGTCCACCGCTTCCAGAATTCCGGGCGATCTAATCGAAAGACAAAGTGTTGATGGGCCATCTGCCATTGCAGATCCACTCGACACAGCGTCCGAGGCTTCACGAACACATGATGCGGCCCGTCATCATGATGCGCATTACCCAGCTCCGCCTTTGCCATTCTTCGCTCGTAGCCCAGCGTCGATAGGATAGCCTGTGCCTCCGCAATGGAGCCTTCGGCAACAAGCAGGTCGAGGTCGGTAAAATCGCGAAGAGCCAGATCGCCATACGCCAATACGGCTAGAGTGGCCCCCTTGATCGGAATGATCGGGACTCCACGCGCGTTGAACGTTTCACATAGCGTGATGAGTTCTTGGGCGAGCGACCAATTAAGTAGTGCGCCGACCTTGGTTTTGTGCCGTAACCGGCTTAATGATTCGGCCGGCACGAGGTCGGGCGCGACTGCGGAGAGATTCCTGTACAATAGTGGGATGACGCCATGATATTCCGCCATCTCACCGAGGATCGACCAGTCCAGCAATTCTTGCACTCTTTGCCTGATACGTGTCTTTAGATCATCGGTCATAACCGTACGGGCACACCAGACCAGGAGTTCGGATTCTGGTGACAGCGGGAACTGACGGTCGATGGGCCGTTCCATCATCATCTCGCCTGCTCAAGAAGCGGGGTGATTAATTGCGGGAGGTCAAGGATATCTCGTCCAAAGTGCAACCGGTAGCAATCCACCTGCTGAACGAGTTTCGCCAAGACCCGGAATTCTCGTCTCGCGACCTCAGAATCATAGACCAGCAAGGCCTGGGGAAGGAGGAGTTCCATTGCACGGCTCTTTGGAAGGGGTTCCAAATGGCTGTGAGTGGAGTGGACGACATGGGGGAACAGCATGATGGCTGGGTGGCAACACTCACCCACTGAGGTCGGGTAGAGCTCCTCCGCGTAAAACCCCCGCTTGGGGAAACCTGGATGCAGTATGTGATCAGGCGCATTTCTCAGTTCTGGGAAAAACGCGATTGTTTCTTCGGTCACGTTGATCTTGATTGGGAAGGGCAGAATATCGACATGTGTGCCGGCATCTCTGATCAACGGATGATCGTCGGAAAGATAGCGATAGCCTGATCGAAGCAGCGAGATAAATGATGTCGTCTTACCGCGTCCGCTATTCCCTGGAATCAAGACCGCCCGGCCATATTTCTCCAGCGCGGTTGCATGAACAGTATAGAGCTCCTCGTATCGCAGGAGTTCGATCAAGGCGAGGTGAAACAAGTACTCAATCAGACCTTCGTGAATAGTCTCGGGATTGATCAAGTAGCCATCGGCTTTCTGTTGCTTGGCATCAATCACCAGCACTCCAACATCGGAAAAGTCCGCTATTAGACGTCCTTCGTCATAAAATACCTCGTACGGCAACCCTGTCGGCCGTTGATCCCCGAGCTCTTCGCCGGTTCCAGAATATAGTCGACGCGCCAGCGGCGACATGATCAGAGGAATATCAGCTCGGTTCTTAGCAGCCTGGAACCACAGAGTGAGCGGAGCGGATTCGTCAAGCGAGGTTCGCTGAAAGTGTTTCAGCAATTCATTCACTGGGGCAGCAAGGAAGGGAGACATCGTGACATAGCGCACTGACTTCCCATAGAGAGAAAATAGATACTCGGTCATGGGCTGATTGACTACACAACTCGACATGCTTCTCCTCAAGTCGACGTCTATACTCACTTACTCGACGTGGATTGAAAGGTAGACTGGCTGCTTCTTGCGAAACAGCCAGCTCCCGGCCCATCAAACTTTAGTGACGGCCACCCCGATGACCAAAATTTCCAAAATTTCCAAAATTGCCCCAATTCCCGAACTTGTTCTTATGTCCATTGCCCGAACGTGTTGCGGTGATATCCCGCAATAGTTCGTGCTTGGCAAGAACTGGTTGGGCATACGATTCTTTCTGTTGTGCCTTCATGCTGTTTCACCTCCTATCTTGTTGAAGTAGCCCTTCCTCGATCATCTGGGTTACCAGAGTGACGAGATCATCAAGGGCCCGATCTGGAGCGACATCAAAACGGTCACAAAGGACCGCATGGATGTTGCCGATTGTGTTGCCGCCAGTACATTGCTCCCAAATGACGCTACCTAGCCGGTTTAACGTGTAGTACCGGCCGGTACTCAGATCCAACAGCACTGTCTCGTCGTCCATGTTCGTACCTTGCACATCGCTGCTGGGCCGGAGAATGATTCGATTAAGCATTTCCTGACTGCCGAGGTGATTGGGCGCGATAGGAAGTGCGGGCGCATGTGAGGCGTCTGACATGGTGACTCCCTCCTTAGGCGGCTGTAACTACCGTGATCTCGTCGATAGCAGAATATGATATTCGGCCTGGACGGAAGAGGCTGATCTCCCCTGCGTTGGATTCAAAAATACATCAGTTTTGACGAACCAAATATGCTGCTTTTGGAGGGGCAGTAAGGTCCGCATACTGCACACTTTTGAACGTTCTCAGCATCCAGGATGGCTCCGTCAGGCGGGAAAGACCAATGAATTGTTCCGTTGAAGCAGCGGAGATGCCCCTGCAAGGGACCGTCGTTACAAAGAGAAAGTGATGTGAGCCAAATCGACAACTGGTTCGGCAGAAAGGGAAATCCTTGGGGAAAGATGAATTCAGCTCCAAACACCAGGTCACAAACACTTAATGATAAGTTGCTGGTGGATGAACCCTCTTAGGCAAGGTCATGAGGCAATCAGCCTCACAACCAGGCTCGCTAACTTTTCCCTTGCGAACGGAGCAGATTGATCGCAACATTGCCCGGCGGGGAGACAAGGGGCTCTACAAATCGGTGACTGTGATGATGGCCTCCATCCCGAACCACAAATGACGGATCCTAGCCAGCCCAGTTCCAACAGCGAGCACCAACAAGAGCAATTCGATCATGACAATCGGAAGAGCATCCTAAACAATCCCAAGTACGTTGTGGTCAGCTTGGTCACTCTCCTCGCAGTCGTCCTGATGACGGTTTCTCTGATCCTGCTGATGAGGAACACAACGCATCCTGCTGATGAGCGTGCGTGGGTGAAGGTGCAGGAGGCGACCATTGTCGGCCCTCTCGTCCAACATAACGTCCCACAAGCAACAGTGTTCTTTAACAATACCGGCTCCTCCCCCGCACTGAAGACTAAGATTCGTCTGGTGATGACGGTCTGGCCTTCGAACAAGCTCCCTGACTGGGAGATGCCGTTGAAGTTGGCAACTGATAGTGAAAGCATCGGTGAAATTGATCCAGGCTCTATCGTGTCTCGAACTGTTTCCTTGCTGGCTCCACTGACCGACGAACAGGGTATGTATCTAGAGCGCAAAGACTGGTTCATTGTGACGCTGGGAGTCGTCTCATACGTGGATACATTTGGCAACCGCCGTGAAACCAAGCTGTGCCTGATCTGGCGAGATACCTCCATCGAGCGTCTGAGTCCCTGCGAGAAATGGAACAACGCCGACTAATGCAGGGGTTTCTCGGCGAATGCATTGAATCTTGTGTGACAAAACGATGGGCGGCGACCGCCCGAAACACGGCATCCGACGTTTTCTACCATTGAGGGAATTGCGACTATCGTGGAGGTATCGAAGCGTTCCTCCCTGAATACTAGCTATTCAGCGAGACCTGACCTAACCAGAAAGGACCAACCACACGATTACAGAGTTACCGTTCTGGGTTTCGTGCTGCCGTCACAGCCGATGCAAACCTCAGGAGGCTCGCACGCTCGTCGTCGTCCAAGGCCAACAGAAGATGCGCTTCATCCCCGTGCATGAGGCGCAAACTCAAAAAAGGCTCTTCCCGGCGTTTTTCTTTATTGTCCCACATCGCATCGATCAGCTGTACTTTATCCAATTGCCCGACCGACACAACATCGTAGCGGAAGTAGGTATCCCCGATAACGATATCGAACAAGACGTTGCCGGCCGTCAACAGCGCCAGATTGAACCGACCTTGATCTTCGTACCCTTCCGGCAGAAACCTATTGACGTGGCAGAGCGCAACTTTACGGTCGCCCAACGCCTTGCGAAATTTCTCCCTCAGTGCGTCATAGTCGATCTGCAGAGCTTTTTCATCAGGCCCGGTTGCTGCTACAGCCGCCGCTTCTGCTTTGTCAAAGATCTCATCGGCGGACATCATTCTTGACATAACATTCTCCCCTTCTTTGTCGTTGGCGTAGATTTGACCAATGCCTTTGGGAGTCGTACGGTACCCGGCCATCTGTAGCAATTGCAAGAGGGCTGAGCGGTGGCAAACCTACGGACGAGCCTCCACGACGTGAAAAAATCGCTTCTCGCCTGCCTCGTCCACCACCGTCACTTCGAACGTGTTCTTCGTGACACGGATCAGGCCGAAGTTCTGGTATCCCGATTCGTTGATCAGCCGCCTTGGATGCAGCGTCTCACTGGCCGCAGTCATCCTTCCAGGCCGGGCCGAGAGAGGTCCAACCATATACTCGTGAAAATCAATGATACCGTCCTGATCAGGATCATAGGCATTGGCCTGTACCCAATGCACATCCCCCGCAAGGAACACAACGTTCTTGATCTTGTGTCCAAGAATTGCGTCGACAATCACCTGCCGTTCGCGCTCAAAGCCGGTGCCGTTCGGTTCACCGCCCCACCCATCGTTGCCCACACCACCTTTCACCACCGACAGCGGAACAGAGGTCACAATGACTTTCCAAGTTGCCGTGGACGCACGGAATCCGTCGAGCAGCCATCGCAATTGCGCAGTCCCGAGCATTGTTTTAGAAGGACCGTCTTGATCCTCGTTCCGGCTCCGATACTGTCGCGTGTCCAGAATAAAGAGCTCAAGATCGGCCCCGTAGCGAATGCTGCGATACATCCGATTCGGATCATCATCGGGAGAAGCGATCGGCCAGTATTCCCGAAGCGCCTGCCGACCACCGGGCATTTGCTCATCAAACGGGCCTGAGAAATTGTCACGAACCTCATGGTCATCCCAGACCACATAAACAGGCACCGTCCTCAAAAATCGCTGGAGCGCCGCAGCGCCGCGTTGATAGCGATGGCGCACTCGATAGGTCTGCAGCGTCGTGGCTTTGAAATCGGCTCCGGGCTCGTTTGGCGGCGAGGGGCAAGGATTATCGCCATAGACGGTATCACCGAGGAATAGAAAGAAGTCGATCTCCTGTCGCTGGATGACGTCAAAGATAGGATAGCCACCTGCTCCTTGGCGGCATCGTCCTTGGCCACCAAGGTCTCCGCTCCAGGCAAACGTCACGGGCGCGGAGGTCTTCTCATCCGGCAGGGTGAGAAATTCTCCCCTTGCTGCAAGCTTCCCCGCCAGCTGCTTTCCGGTCTGGTCGGCTGAACCGCTCAAAATATGATAACGATAGCGTGTCGAAGGGCTTAGACCGTCAAGAGGGATGGTCAGCGTGTAATCCGCTTCCGCGGTCGTCGTCACGTATGTCGTCCTCGATGCGAGAGCCACTACCGACGCCAGTTTCGAAGCCCGTTCCCACATGGAGACTGGTGCCCACTCAACCTGAATCGATGCCGGCCCATCAGTACGCAGCCAGAGTAAAGCCCCGTGTGAGCTGACATCACCAACAGCCAGACCTTGGGGCAAGAGATCCGATGCTAGGAAGGATTTCTCCTCAAATGAGCTACTCGACCGAATAGTCTCCCTGGAGAAGGCAGCACAGCCGACGGACAGAGCGACAAGAGCGAGAAAACTACCCAATAGGAAGAACCTGCACATCGGGCACTCCTACCCTATGCTGATGAAGAAGGTCAAGCAAGAGACCGGCATCGGGCTTGATAATCGACAGATCCGAACGGCATACTGGGCAGAGTCGAACGAGGATCAGGTGCAAGACATAAACTGCTGCGTGCCAAACTGCCTAGCGAAACCCTATGCCCCGGCCGGGACCCGATCCGTCTGCAAAGACCATTTCCTCAACTTTCTCACGTGGCGACGCCGCCGCGGGCCGCAGATGTTCCACACCTATGCAGGCATGGCAATGGAGGAACGAGACACCATTGCCACCGAATGGATGAAGACCATCCGCATGGACGAAGTACCCGTCGCTGCTCCAAAACTTTGACCATCATTGTCCTGGGCTACAGCGATAGGCCGTACTGATAGAATTTGTCCCGCTGCCACCCTAACGCCTCATAGAGCCGTCGCGCTGAAGTATTCGTGATGGCTGTCGCCAGTTCCACACGAACCGCTCCAGCAGCACGAACAGTATCGACAGCTGATTTGAACAACAAAGTCCCGATGCCTCTTCGCCGTACATGAGATGCAACGAACATGTCGCTGAGCAGATACATCCTGGCTGCGAGGATCGATGAAAAGGTCGGGTAGAGCTGGACAAAGCCAACTGCACTCCCAGCGCGGTCTTCGGCTATGAGGACTACCGATTCATCGCGAACGAGACGATTACTCAAATATTCACGGGCGACCATGATATCCGACTGCTGCCCGTAGAACTGACAGTAGGCGTCAAATAGTGGAATGAGTTGGTCAAGTTCGTGAAGCGTGGCTCGGCGAATGGTATGGGTCATGAGCACGTTGCGATAGAATTGTCGCCTCGTTTTTGCGACGCCGACTCGTTTCTTTCTCTCCCTTTTTCTTCAGCGAACGGCCTAGTGGTTTCCTAACTGCGCGCATTGAGCCAGCACCGTCATTCCTCTTCCTTCCGCTTTCCACTGTGGCCTGGCAGAGTGCAGAGTACCGTCGCCGAAGGAGCGGGGACCCGTCGAGACTCAGCCAAGAAGGAAAGCGGAAACTGACCGAGTCCGCGAGGGAATTTCCGAAGGCTTCCGCCTGGCGGAGTCCGAACGGATCGCTCCGAAAGGCGCTGGTGCGACTGCGCTCTGCCAGGCCCACCCTCCCTTCACCCCATCACCGGCGACCCGTGATGATGAATCATCAGCCACTCGTTACCGATGAGCTCGTAGAGGTTCGTGGCTAGCACCTTGGCTTGTTGCGGTTCATCGGACTGTTGCGTCGTGAGATTCTCGACACAGATAACCCATGCCATATCACCTGCCACCTGAACCATGACATCGGTGAGTTCGAACTTCATCGAGAAGGTATTGTTGAAGATCAGCACCCAGGAATCACGCACGGCAGGCCACCCGGAACGAATGGTCCAGCCCGGGTGAATACAGGTGACATATTCTTGATGCGTCCAGACCTCGTCCATCTTCCCAATGTCAAGACTCTCAAAGGCTTCGTAGAATTTCTGGTTGGCTTTAGTGACGTCTTCGATGCGTTGTTTCAACACAGAACGCCTCTCAGTCAGCGAAGTCGTATCATACTGCAACCGGATGGAGCACGGCGAGGACATTTCTCACAGGCATCAACGCGACTGCGAGCGGGAAAATGACGAAAAATCGAACCGCATCGACGGATGGAGCTACAGTACGGGTTGTGCGCTACCGTCTGGCCAAGTCGGTACGGTACTGATGGACTGACAGAACTTTCCATGGGAAAGGAACGATGCCGCAACCCCCCGGTTCCAAGGGAGACGTTGCGGAAGGTTAGGGTGGGGTGGATCAGCTTCAGACTTTCAGGTTTGGCACAGCTTTACTCATAGTCCGGTCATCGCTCAGGTCGCCTCTCTCAACCGATATGGCATGGCTCAGGCAAAAACACTCCGGCGACGCCCGTCAAGTCACGCGAAGGGTATACCATGGATAAATCGGTTCATAGGCATGAAATCCCTGCGGCACCTCAACGATCTCGCAGTGGGCAATCAGCTCTTTATCGCCAGCGTGCAATGACCGCCCGACTCATCCATCGGGCCATCCAATCGTTAGACACCCTTCTTCACCCTCGTTACCACAGTTTCAGTGATCTGGCTCAATGGAACTCTCTTCCACAATCCCTAAGCATGTGTCGCAGGCGCCACACAGGAAGAAGCGGCATCTATGCTCGATTGGTCTTGGGAGACTAATAAACAAGTCATGAAGCGTGGTCAGCACTCCGCCAACCATCCTTCGAAGCTCCGGTTCCGTATACCGTAGAGGAACCAGTCGCCGCCGCTGCCAGCCCCTCAGAACAAAGGTCTTCCCCGATTCTTCATAGGGCTGTTGACACACCATCACGAGCTCTCTCCCCTGGTCATCTTCAATGATAAATCCCTTTACATTCATATTTATGCCACCTTCCTTTTTCGGAGATCTCGCTGTCGGCACTTAAGGATGCTGAGTAGCTGACTGCTTCCGCAGCTACCTACTCATCAATGTGCAAAGCGATGTACCCAATCATCGGGCTACAGACTGTCAGAAGAGAGAGGATCGGCCTATCGGGGAAACCCTTAGAGAGAGGTGAAATGCCTCCTGAGAAACCCTAGCAAGTTCACGGAACGATCTTGGAAATGTGGAGGACCTGGGATGAGGACTAAGAATATGGCTGGATGAGCCCGACACGGATAGCAAAACGGACGAGCCCCGGCACATCGTGAATTTCGAGCCGCTCCATCAACTGCGATCGATGGGTTTCGACCGTTTTGACGCTCAAATTGAGATAGTTGGCGATTTCTTTTGTCGTGCGGCCTTCCGCAATGAGTTGCAGAATTTCGCGCTGGCGCATACTGAGCTTGGCCAGCGGACCGGATGGCCCTTCGGACTTTCCTCGATACGCTTCGATCGCATACTTGGCAACCGCTGGAGTCAGGTATCTCTCACCTTTACCCACCGTCCTGATGGCCAACTCGAGTTCAGCCAGTTCCGCACCTTTCAATAGATAACCGGACGCACCCACCTGCAAGGCTTGCTGGAGGTACTCTTCGTTGGCATGCATCGACAGTAGAATCACCCGCGTGTTCGGGGATTCCTTGACGATCCTCGATGTGGCATCAAGCCCGTTTAATCCCGGCATCGCAATGTCCATGAGTACGAGATCGGGAGCATCCGTTTGCACGGATTTGACAGCTTCCCATCCATCTCCCACATCCGAGATGACTTCGAGGCCGTTGATTTTTTGCAGGAGAGCCCGCATCCCGGCTCTCACCAACGCATGATCTTCCACCAGAAGCACCCGGAGGCAACTCATGGTGACATCACCTCAACCTGTCCATGCTGATTAGCCTGATCGTGCTGGGCGAGCGGGAAACAGAGTTGGAGTCTGGTCCCATGATCGGGCGTTGACGAAATCGCCAAGGTGCCACCCGCCAATCGCACACGCTCTTCCATGCCGAGCAACCCCATGCTTTCCCCTCCACGGGCACGTTGCCGCGCCAACATCACGTCAAATCCTACCCCGTCGTCTTGGATAATGAGGATGACTTCTTGATCTTGCCGACGCAGCGTAAGGTCGATGGTCCTCGCTCTCGCATACTTCGAGATATTGGTCATCGCCTCCTGCACGACTCGAAAACAGGCGACTTCCAGGGGAACCGGGACCCGCCCGACCATTCCTTCAACGGAGAAAGCAAGAACCCATCCATTACGCTCTGCCTGCCGGTTCGCATACCATCGAAGCGCGGGAACCAAGCCCAAATCATCGAGGAGTGACGGTCGTAGATCCAGCGCCAAGGTCCGCACTTGAGTCAACAGCCGGTCCAGCAACTGAAGACTATCCGTGAGAGAACCTGAACGGACCTCTCCGGGCCCACGACTCTGGATTTCCTGCAGATCGATTTTCAGTGCAGTGAGCAACTGTCCGATTTCGTCGTGCAGATCACGTGCGAGCCGGCTTCGCTCCTCCTCCTGCACCTGCATAAGCCGGCTGGAAAGTTCCCGCAGGGAATGGTTGGCATTGCTCAATTCGAAGGTTCGCTCATGAACTCGTATCTCCATTGAGGCATGCGCTTGTTGGAGGAGTGTCTCCGCCCGCTTCCGCTCGCTGATATCCCGAATGACTTTCGACACACCCACAAACTGACCGACTGTGTCCTTGAGCGGCGATAATGTCACCGACACATCGATACGGCGGCCATCCTTGGTCAACCGGACTGCATCATAGGTATGAATATTCTGGGCTCCCCGCACTGAGGCCAGCAACCGGACTTTGTCCTGATGAAGATCGGCTGGAACAAGTGTCAGAATCGAACGACCGATCATCTCGCTGGCGGTATATCCGAAGATACCCTCGGCACCTGCATTCCATGTGGTCACGAATCCATCGGGTGTGACACTGAGGATGGCATCACTGCTGCTCTCCACGATAGCCCCCAGCCGCCTGGTTGCGTCGTCGAGTTTTGCCCTTCTCGCTCGCGCCACCAGCCCCGCCGTAATCCAGAGGAGAGCCATGCCCAAAACACGATTGAAGGTCGCGATGTCCTGCGGGATCCCCGGAGGAGACAACGTGTATCCAATTTGCAGGAGTACGGTCCCGATGCCCGCGACAATGTAGGGAGCACTCGGCCATTCGATCCAGAGCGCCAACAGCACAGCGAAAGCATCCCCAACAACCCACGCCGCATACCCCCATGGCATGAACATGTCGACAAGGAAGGTCCCGACGAGGATTAGCGGAATCAGGACTCGGGCGTAGTTAGTGCTCATCACCGTCCGTGACGTGAAGAAACACGACCATCTGCCATTCGACGACTACTAGACCACGAAGCAACAGAAGATCCAGCGTCGCCAGGAACCGTATCATACCTTAATTGATGGACCAGGATCGAGACCGAGAGTGATGAGATCAATGTAAGGGTTTTAGCTGTTTAGCTCGGCTGTTTGACGATTGACGACATAAACACCGGCCAGGATGAGGCCAATACCGATAAATTCAATCAAACCCACTGATTCTTTTAAGATTAGCGCGGACAGCCCCACTGCCGCGACGGGGGTCAGATTGCCCAGAACCGAGGCTCGAGAGGGACCGATACCCTTGACACCGAACAGCCAGGCCTGCTGCGCCACGGCCGTGGCAAAGACAATAAGATACCCCAATGCGAGCCAGTCGGACGTCGTCACCGAACCGAGACCGGCAGTCATCATTTTTTGATCTGCCCATAGCAGTGGGATCTGCAAGACTGTCGCGACCATCAACGTGGTCCAATTCACGGTCAACGCCGAAATCCGTTCCATGATAGTGCGGCTGCCGATACTATAGAGCGCCCAACTCACGACCCCAAGAAAGACCAACGTACTCCCCAGTAGCGGTCGCTCGCCGGCCGCTTGGAAACCTGCCACGGAAACCAATCCGACACCCGCGAAGGAGAACAGTGCGCCGGCCCAGAGCGCCCGCAACGGTACATCCCGAATCAACATAGCCGAGAGCAGAGCGGTGACGACCGGGCTCGACCCGATGATCACTCCACCGACCGCGCCACTGACGTAGTTCAACCCCATGAGAATGAGCAGATGATTTCCCAACACGCCAAGACCTAAAAGGCCGAGTAAGCCGATGTCGCCGCGGCTTATCTTGATCGCGCCGCCTTCTTTCGCCCACCACGTTGCCAGCAGAATGGCCAATCCTCCGATATCGCGTAGAACCGAGGCTTCGACCGCCGAAAACGACCCCAAAGCCATCTTCTGCGCCACGATCGAACCGCCCCACAGAACCGCCGCAAGGACAACGGACCCATAGGCCATGGAGGTGGATGGCTGACTCATGGCCTCTGGGATACCGTCGTTCCCGCTCGCCGTCAAGCAGTATTCCTCGCTCAAGACATTTTCTTGACGGCGTTTACAATTCTGCGTAGCCTTCGTCCTACACATAAGGCCGGTTACAAAGGAGGTATTTCATGATCCGGAAGCAGGCTCTCCGCGGATGTTTGGCAATAGCAGCAAGCGCATCTCTCCTCTTTGCAGGCTGCACGACAGCTCTTGTCCATGATGACGTCAAATACCCGCAAACCGGTGTCCATTGCTCAGGCTCTGAGGGTGTCGACGACTCTTCCATCGCCGTGTTGCCCGTCCCCCTGGTCGCCTTTTTTGTTCCTCACGCGAACCTTCATGAGATCAAGGCCGATGATTACCTGAAGCGCTGTGGAGACCCGACCAAGTTGATCAACCGCAAGGTAGAGGTCAACCGCACAGCTTGCATCCCGGCGGGATTGACGCGCATCATCACCCTCGGTATCTGGCAATGGTGTCCGGCCAATGTGTCGTGGGGAGCAGATGTAAAGGCTTCGTGAACGAAGAGGCGTACCGCCGTTTCCACCGCGGTACGCCCTTCACCACCGAATTCGAACCTGCATACTCTCCGTCTATCTCTCCCGCTCAAGACGAGTTATCGTAGACCTTCTCTCGATGGAGGGACTATTGGGTCTACGGCGAGTGCCTTGTCGATTTCTTGTTGCTTCGACGACTATCAGATAAGTGGTCATTCCACCATTTCTAACCATCATGAGGAGCCTCCTATGAAATACCTCTGTCTCGTCTACGTTGAAGAGAAGATCCTCAACGCCCTGCCGAAGCCCGAACGGCAAGCGCTCTCGGACGAATCGATCGCCTATTGTGGGGAATTGCAGAAGCTCGGCCGGTTTATCGCCGCCTCCCCACTCCATCCGGTGGAAACTGCGACGACGATCCGAGTCCGCGAGGGAAAGACCTCGACCACCGATGGACCATTTGCCGAAACCAAGGAGCAGCTGGGTGGGTTCTTCATGATCGACGTGAAGGATCTGAACGATGCCCTCCGCGCCGCCTCGAAAATCCCGGCCGCCCGCATCGGCAGCATTGAAGTGCGACCAATGCGCGAGCTGGAACACGGCTGCGCCGACTGAAATCGCCATGAGTGACGATCGTAGCAAGCGGGCACAGGCGAGGGTCGATGAAGTGTATCGATCTGACTCCCGCCAAGTCCTGGCAACTTTGATCCGCTTGCTAGGCGATTTTGACGCAGCGGAGGAGGCGCTCCATGAAGCCTTTGCCGCGGCGATGGAACAATGGCCGCGTGACGGGGTCCCGGGCAACCCCCGAGCCTGGCTTGTCTCCACCGGCCGCTTCAAGGCGATCGATGGCATGCGACGGCGCGCCCGTTACGACGCATCTCTGAATGAAATGGCCAAACAGATCGAGACCGCGACCGGCGATCCACTGGAGCAGGAGGACGAACATATCGAAGACGACCGTCTCCGGCTGATCTTCACCTGCTGCCACCCTGCTCTCAAACCGGAAGCACAGATGGCGTTGACGCTCCGCGAGGTCTGCGGCCTCACGACCGAAGAAATCGCGCGGGCCTTTCTCTCTACCCCGTCCACCCTGGCCCAGCGGATCGTCCGCGCCAAGGCGAAGATCCGCGATGCGCGCATCCCCTATGAAGTGCCGCCACCGTCAGATTTTCCTGACCGACTGGATATGGTGCTGCATGTCGTCTATCTCGTCTTCAACGAGGGGTACTCGGCTTCGTTCGGTCCCTCACTGACAAGGGCCGATCTCTCCGGTGAAGCGATTCGCCTTGGCCGGCTCCTTTTGCAACTGTTACCTGAACCGGAAGTCATGGGCCTCCTGGCTCTGATGCTGTTGCACGAATCGCGACGCACCGCACGCACATCGGCAACAGGAGATCTCGTGCTGCTGGAACAACAGGATCGGTCATTATGGAATCGTGGTCACATTCAAGAAGGTGTGACACTGATCGAACGAGCGCTGGTCTCACGGCGCTTTGGGCCATATACGCTGCAGGCAGCGATTGCCGCGGTCCATGCCGAGGCACCCGGCACCATTGAAACGGATTGGGCTCAAATCGTCGCGCTCTACGATCTCTTGCTGAGAGTGGAGCCGTCGCCGATCGTCGAGCTCAATCGAGCAGTGGCGGTCGCTATGCGTGATGGGCCGGAGAACGGCTTGGAGTTGGTCGATGAACTCCTGGCCCGTGGCGAGTTGGCGAACTATCACCTGGCACACGCTGCACGGGCCGATCTCTGCCGACGACTGGGAAAGAACGCGGAGTCCCGTGCCTCATACGAAAAGGCTCTCGCTCTCACCAAACAGGAACCGGAACGACGGTTCTTGGAGAAGCGCTTGGCCGAGTTGGGCGTGAAGAGTACAGAGCAGAAATAGCGTTAACAGGGGATATCAATCACCGGATCACAGAAGAGAGGGCCGACCGTCGGGGGTCGCATGAATGGAGTCGTCGGATCACGCATGCCCGATGCAACTCCTCCGCTTCTGCCACGAACAACGTTCGAACTGCTGCGCAACTCTGAACTTGCCGAGCGGTTGTTGGTCGATGGCGTAATGAGTTTCGCCGAAACGCCACTTGTTGGCGCGACGAGTGGTTGGAGTTGGGAAATCACGGCTGGGGTCTGTGGCTGAACGGAAGGGGTGGTGGAATCAACCTGGGCGAATCCCGTCGACCATCCGCTCAACATACCGACAACACTTACAACAATGAGTACCGTCAACAGCTGAGGCATCGGCGGACCTCGCCGAAAATTTTCATGAGTCTATTTCATACTCTATCTAAGCACTGTCACCATTGTGCGATACCTGGTTAATCCCCTAGGTCGATATATACTCGATTCAATCTTCAATCAGCCTTCATCATGCCAGACTGGAAGTCAGGGGTCAGAGAGAAAGAAGCGCCAGGAACGCTATAAATCTGGTAACATCATCGGACCTGCCCACGCTCATTAAACTAGAGAACGTTTTGGTTGGGAGGCTTTTAGCGATTTATCGTGAATAAAAACAATTGGATCGGATCAGTTCTCCTCGTCACCGTGGTGATCCTCATCGGGGTCGGTCTAGCAGCCTGGAAGTACGAATCATTCCAGAGCGAGCAGGCCGGTTCGGCCAATCAGCCTGAGCCAATGGAGGCGGTGACGATCGCTGTGGCACACGCCATCGACCACCGCCAGGCCACCACGTCGATCGGAACGGTCCTCGCATTGCGTTCGATCACGCTGAAGAACGAATTGGCCGGAACGGTTCGGGAAGTCCGACTGACGCCCGGGCAGATCGTCGAAGCGGGCACACTGTTGGTCGCGCTGGATGTCTCGGTCGAGGAGGCTGAACTTCGGGCGCAAGAGGCCCAAGCCGCACTCACGAAGACGGTCCTCAATCGCAGGCAAAACCTCAGCCATGAACTCGCCACGACCCAAGAAGAAGTAGATCGCGCGCGCGCAGACCTGGATATCGCACAGGCCCAGATCGCGCGCACTAAGGCGATCATCGCCCGCAAGACTATCCGTGCCCCATTCCGGGCGCGTGTCGGCATGGCGGATGTGCATCCCGGTCAATACCTGGATGAAGGAACACTTCTGACAACCCTTCAGGGCGTTGGTGAAGCGGTGCACGTCGACTTCACGGTTGCGCAACAGGTGGCAACGGGTTTACGCGTCGGCGAGACCGTCGAAGTATTCGCGGCCGGTGATTCCCCCGTCATCCAGGCGAAGATCGTCGCCCTCGACTCACGAGTCGATCCGACGACTCGGAACGCGATGGTGCGCGCCAGAATTGAGGGGATCCGAAGTATCCCCGCGCCCGGAGCCTCGGTACGCGTTCAAATCCCGGTCGGCCCCGCACGGAACCTCGTGGCCATCCCGGTCAGCGCGCTCCGCAAGGGGCCGGGAGGAGACCAGGTGTTCATCATCGCACCAGATAAAGATGGCCGGACAAGAGTCCATGCCCGCCACGTCGAAAGCGGACCGATGATCGGCGACGAGATCGTCATCTATACCGGCGTGACTCCCGGCGAGCGGGTCGCCGCTTTGGGCTCCTTTAAGCTCCGCGATGGGATCCTGGTTGCGATCGCGGACACCGCTGCGAATCCGCCCCAAGAGCATCGCGAGGCGGAGAAACCGTAAACGGATCACGATGCGCTAGGACACAACCAGGCCATTGTTCACGGACCTGTTTATCAAGCATCCTATGCCGTCAAACGTCGTATGAACATCTTCTTTCATGAAGTATCGGCGTCAGTCGATGTCGAAAACAATTCCAGGAAAGGATAATGACATGAACCAAATAGTCCCCTACAAACGATTTGGAGTACTGCTGGTCGCTGTTCTCTGTCTGGCCGGTTGCGCCGAGTCAACGTATCAGCGTCTGAATGATCCCTCTCGGGACGCGTGGCAGAAGCCGCAAGGAGTGGTTGAAAAACTGTCAATCGCCCCCGGGTCACGGGTTGCAGACTTAGGCGCCGGCGGAGGCTATTTCACGTGGCATCTAGCCAAAGCGGTCGGCGCACGAGGAACCGTTTACGCCGTTGAAGTCAACGAGACGGCACTGAACATGATCTTCAAGGAAATGGTCGCCCGAGGGACTCCAAACGTGCGGCCGGTCCGAGCCGAACCCCACGATCCCAGACTTCCCGAGCCTGTCGACCTGGTATTCAGTTGCGATACGTACCATCAGATGAAAGATCGAGTGGCCTATTTTCGTTCCCTTGGGTCGTCGCTGAAGCCCGGGGGGCGAGTGGCAATTCTCGACTTTCATCCCCGCGGACTCGTCGCCGGTCTGTTCGGCCACAGAACCGCAAAAGAAGATGTTCGACTCGAAATGGAAGCAGCCGGCTACCGGCTCTTGAACGACTACAACCTACTGGAGCAGCAGCATTTCCAGGTGTTCGCGAAGCACGAAGGGTGAGATCCGGTTACTCTCGGTGGGCGGCAGGGACAGAGGTTTTGTCTGAGCAAACCTTCCTACGTTTCCATCATTTCCAACCGAGCATCAAACTCATGTCCGCAAGCCATGCACCGGATGCAATCCGACTCAACCGTAAATTCGTCGGAACGAATCCCCATGCCGCCGCAATCTGGGCAGCGGGCGAGGTGAACTCTCTGATCGTCCACCATCTCGTATTGCACGCCACGAAGGCAATACACCGGTTTTCCGTCAAGCTGCCATGACCGGCCGGCATTGTCGATGACCGGTAAGACGAGGTAATGATGGTTCACGTAGTCCTCCATCTCGCGGCGACTCGCGAAGCCGTCTTTGATCAGTTTGCCGGACACTGCACCGTACAGCCCTCCGTCTTTTACGATCACTTTGGTCGGTCCCATCAGTCCACCTCCCGGCAAAAATCATAGTGAGTGTAGAGGCACCCCAAAAACCTGTGCCCTCGATCTCGTTGCACTTCAGATACAGCGAGTCCCATTTTGTTAGACGACACCGGAGTAGTATCGCAGAATATTGGAGACCGAGATGATGCCGATAATCTGTCCGTCTTGCGTGACGGCGAGGTGCCGGGTGGCATGCTCCTTCATAAGCCGCACGGCATCGATGATCGGACGATCGCCTGCAATGGCCACCACCGGTTTGCGCATGCACGCTTTGGCCTGTGCGGTATTCGCGTTGACGCCGTTGGCGACCACTTCACGCGCAAGAATCGAATCCGTGATGAACCCCACGTACGATTGGTCGTCGGTCAGAAGCAGCGAGCCCACTTTCCATTTCTGCATCATCTGTCCCGCCTCCCGCAGGCTGGCTTCTTGCGAGAGACTCTGGATCTCGGGAGTCATGTGCTCCACCACTTGGGGTCCGATCAGGGTCCGCCGACTGGCCTTCACTCCTTTCGGTTCGGTCACGCGGCGGGCTTCCAATTCCGAGACGCAGCTTTCCAACACCCGGCTCCGCTGGAGCATGCTGTATCGTTGACCGTCCATACCGGCGCTTTCCGGTGCTTCGTCCGTCATGTTCACAAGGCCAGCCGCCTCACCCAGTTCAGCATATTCATAGGCATTGAGGAGATCGGAGGTCTGGCCAAGGAGATCGCCGATCAATCGCTCCGTGTCCAGATCGAACTCTTCCAAATTACGGGTCGGTGTGCCCCTGCCCAGAAACGTGGCCAGTTCAGCCAGCTGTTTGCGCATGCGTTCGATACTGCGATCAAGCGAGATCCGTTGTTTTGTGGAAGCGGTGCGTGTGGTCATGGCACCTCCGCTACTAATAAGATGGGGGAGGGGATCATACCTCCATCGGAATCTGCGAAGCAAGCCGATCGAGCTTGTGTCGTTTCACGGCGCGTGCGGACCTCTGCGGGAAAGCGAGACGGGAGAGCCCATGATGCCTCGACGTCAGCTAGAACTGATTCCAGAGCATTTGATTTGTGACTTCGTGGTGAAAGAGAACTTCCGAAGCCTTCACAATTGTGCCAAGTTCTTTCGGAGAACGATCCGCCACTAGCTGCTTGAAGCTAGAATATTTCTGCTTGCTATCCTCGCCGAGGATATCGGTGATAAATTTCGACTCATTAAAGAGCGCGATCGCGTCATTGATATTACTCGGAAGGAATCGAGCGCGGTCGCCGGCTGTCTGTTCCTTTTCCAAGCGCTCTCCTTCGAAACCGGTCTTAAGCATCGTGTACAGTACAAGGTAGGGGTTCGCATCGGGAGCGACCGAACGCAGTTCGATGCGCGCCGTTTTTTCATTGGCCATTGGAATGCGGATCATGGAGCCACGGTCGATCGCTGAGACCTTGACCTGGTTCGGTGCTTCAAAGTGCGGATCGAGACGGCGATACGCATTGACCGACGAGTTAAACACGAGGCAGATCTCCGGTGCATGGTTCAAGAGTTTGAGAATGAAGTCCCATGCCACATCGGACAGCCCATCCTTCCCCTTCGCGTCGTAGAAGATATTCTTGCCGTTCTTGCTCAAGGAAAAGTTGGTGTGCATGCCGGACCCATTGATCCCGACGAATGGTTTCGGAAGGAACGTGGCTGTGTGCCCCATGGATCGAGCCACTTGGCGGCAGATCAACTTGTAGAGCTGCACGTGATCTGCCGCGCGAACAACGTCGGCATAGGAAAAGTTCATCTCAAACTGTGACGGCGCGACCTCCGGATGATCTTTTTCGTTCTTGAAGCCCAGTGCGCGCTGCGCCTCCGCCGACTTATCAATAAACTGGCGGAGCGTGTCCATCGGGAGCGAGTGATAGTACCCACCCGCTGAGATAAGTTTGAACCCATTCTCGCGGTACCGTTGTTCGGCGTTCTGCCCTTCCACAAGAAAGCCTTCTATTTCACTGGCAGCATATGCCGTAATGCCCTTCTTCTTGAGATTCTCCGTGTACGATTTCAGCATACCGCGGAAGTCACTGCGATACGGCGTCCGATCGCTGTTCAATACAGACGCAAAGAAGATCACCTTCCCGGCTCCAATCACATCGGCCGGAAGGTAGCGGATGGATGACCAGTCGACGCCAAGACGGAGGTCCGACTCATGTTGTGGCGTAAACCCGCGAATGGACGACCCGTCAAAGGTAAGATTGCCCAACGACTCCAGTAAGAACTTCTTGTCGTAGTCGAGCATGTGGAGACGCCCCTCGATGTCTGAGAAACACAACGTCACGGCCTTGATGTGCTTCTCCTTTTTGAGCCAGGCCGTATATTCCCGCTCGAGCTCTCTTGCGCTGGCCTTCTTGGCGCGATCGGCCGCCTTGAGATTCATTTCTTCGAGCTCGTCATACGGGATCTCGAGAAAACTCTTAAGCTCCGCGGTAATATTTGTATCCATCGTTCACCTCTGGTTTTTTGCGCGAAAGGGTAGACTTGGCTCCTCATCAAAAAACAGCGATGCAGTAAGGCTTCTTGGACTGACCAACACCCTTTCGTAAGTTCGCCAAGAAAAAGCAACCCAGTAGAGGTTCAGTCTGTCATACCTTCTTGAGGCACGCAATATCGGCCGTAAAGAGTCCGCTTAGATTACATTCTTCCAAGCTACACCCTTGCCGTAAGTACGAAGACGCTCTGCTCGTCGATTTCGACTTATCAATACAGCTATCCTTATGCCACGGGAAGCATGCCATAAAATATCTACTGCTGGCTCACCACCACGAAGACCTGTTCAATAGAATCCCAAAGACAAACGAAAAGGAGATGTCGGCGGAACCGGCCACTTGGAGAGGGACCGCTGGTAATATGAAAAATCCGATGACCCTGAGATTGGAAGCGACTCGAAAGCCGACGATAAGGTAGGATGTAATGCACCACATGACTTACTGAAGGCGCGCATGAGCGACGACGACCGCATACCTCGACCGCAAGTCGACACCGATCCCCAGGAAACGCGAGAGTGGCTGGACTCCCTCGACTGCGTGCTCGAGCAGCACGGCGTCGAGCGGGCAACATATCTCTTCGAACGACTCCGTGACCGGCTGGGCGAACGGGGTGCGCAGGTTTCCGCCGCGGTCAACACGCCGTACATCAATACGATCCCCGCATCGCAGGAGCCACCCTACCCGGGCAAGCTCGAACTCGAACGCCGCCTCCGCAGTGTGATTCGTTGGAATGCGATGGCCATGGTCGTGAAGGCCAACAAGGAGCGACCGGGGATCGGCGGACACATTTCCACTTATGCGTCGGCCGCGACCCTATACGAGGTCGCCTTTCATCATTTTCTGCACGGCAAAGACGCGCCCCAGGGTGGGGACATCGTCTACTTCCAAGGCCACGCCGTGCCCGGCATCTACGCGCGCAGCTTCGTCGAGGGCCGCCTCTCTGAGGAAGCACTGCTCCGCTTCCGAACCGAAGTGACCGCAGGGGGACGAGGCTTATCCTCGTATCCGCATCCCTGGCTCATGCCGGACTACTGGGAAATTCCAACCGTGTCGATGGGCTTGGCGCCGATCATGTCGATCTACCAAGCGCGCTTCAACCGCTACCTGCAAGACCGCGGCCTGAAGGACACAAGCCTGAAGCGTGTGTGGGCCTTCATCGGTGACGGCGAGACCGACGAACCGGAAAGTCTCGGTGCCCTCACCCTTGCGTCACGCGAGCGTCTCGACAATCTTATTTGGGTGGTGAACTGCAATCTCCAGCGTCTCGACGGCCCGGTGCGCGGCAACGGCAAGATCATTCAAGAACTGGAAGCGATCTTCCGCGGCGCGGGCTGGCATGTGATCAAAGTCATCTGGGGCAGCAGCTGGGACCCGTTGTTGGCGCAGGATGATGAAGGCCTCCTGGTGAAGCGCATGGGAGAAGTCGTAGACGGATGGTACCAAAAATACACCGTCGAAGGCGGCGCCTTCGCACGCAAGCATTTTTTCGGCCAGGACCCTCGGCTGCTTAAGATGGTGGAGAGCTATTCTGACGAACAAATTCATAAGATGCTGCGGGGCGGTCACGATCCGCGGAAACTCTACGCGGCCTACAAGGCCGCGGTGGAGCACCGCGACCAACCGACAGTCATCCTGGCCAAGACGATTAAGGGCTACGGCCTGGGTGAAGCGGGCGAAGGGCGCAACATCACTCATCAACAGAAGAAGATGAACGAGCGGGAACTGCGCGAGTTCCGAACAAGGTTCAGCGTCCCGGTTCCCGACGAGCAACTGACTGCGATGCCGTTCTACCGGCCTCCGGCCGGAAGTCCCGAGGCGGCCTATCTCGTCGAGCGGATCAAGGCGATGGGTGGTTCCATCCCTGAGCGGAGGGTGAAGGTCGAGTCCCTCGACACACCCGAACTCGAGCAGTTCAAGGAGTTCCTCGAAGGATCGGGTGAGCGTTCAGTCTCCACCACGATGGGGTTCGCCCGCATGCTGGGCCGTTTACTCGGCATCAAGGGGTTCGGACAACACCTCGTACCGATCATTCCCGATGAGGCGCGCACGTTCGGACTCGAAGCGCTCTTCAGACAATACGGTATCTATTCACACATCGGGCAACTCTATGAGCCGGTCGACAAGAGCTCCCTCCTCTATTACCTCGAGGCGACCGACGGGCAAATACTTGAGGAAGGCATCACCGAAGCGGGCGCGATGTCCTCCTACATCGCCGCGGGAACTTCCTACGCGACGCATGGGGTGAACACGATTCCCTTCTACATTTTCTATTCGATGTTCGGCTTTCAACGGGTCGGCGATTTAATATGGGCCGCCTCCGACATGCGCACCCGCGGCTTTCTGCTGGGTGCCACGGCGGGCCGCACGACATTGGAGGGCGAGGGCCTGCAACATCAGGACGGGCACAGCCACCTCTTCGCCGGCGCCTATCCGACGATCGCTTCCTACGACCCGGCCTTTATGTTTGAGCTTGCGGTCATTCTCCAAGACGGCATGAAGCGCATGTACCGGGACCAGGAGGAATGCTCCTACTACATCACTCTCTATAACGAATCCTATAAGATGCCCGCCATGCCGGCTGGCGCAGAAGAAGGGATTCGCGAAGGCATGTACCGCTTCCGTCCGGCACCCGAGCGAGCGAAACACCGGACGCATTTGTTGGCCAGCGGCGCGCTGGTCAACGAAACGTCACGGGCGCAAGATCTTCTTCTGCGATACGGTGTAGCCGCTGATCTGTGGAGCGTAACGAGTTACAACACGTTGCGCACTCGTGCGATGGAGGCTGAGCGCTGGAACATGCTGCATCCGCAAGAGTCACCGCGCATGAGTTATCTCCACAAGACGGCGCAGGCACTCGACGGCCCTTGTGTGGCCGTGAGCGACTATGTGCGCATGGTACCCCAACAAATTGCACCCTGGATTCCCGGAGGCCTGCTCGTCTTGGGTACAGACGGCTTTGGCCGGAGCGACAGCCGCAAAGCGTTGCGCCGGTTCTTCGAAATCGACGCCGAGCATGTGACCGTGGCGACGCTCTATGCCTTGTTTCGTCGGAAAATCATCGATGCGCACCTAGTCACGCAGGCAGCGCGGGATCTTGGAGTCTCAGCTGATGAAGAAGCTCCCTGGCGCCGGTAACCAGACCCGCGCCCACCTGTGAAGGATATGCCATGAATGTGGAACTACCGTTTCTTGCGGAAGGCGTCGAAGGCGGTGACGTCGTCCAGCTCTTGGTGCACGAGGGCGATCAAGTGACCGAAGGACAAGCGCTGATCGAGCTCGAGACCGAAAAAGCGACAGTGCCGGTGCCGGCACCGGCAGCCGGGAAAGTGGTTCGTCTGCTTGTCCGGCAGGGTGATCACGTGAAGGTCGGACAAGCGCTTCTTGAACTCGACGGTGCAGATCACGTAGCGAAACCGGCCGAGAATCAGGAGCCGGAAAGACCGGCCGTCCCCCCTATTTCCCACCCGCCGCCAGCCGTCGAAGCGTCGGATGCGAGACCCGTCGAGCGACCGAAAGAGCCGAACGCCTCGCCGTCCGAAGCGCCGGTGGACATGGAGCAGCCGACCGCAGTGCAGGCTCCATCCGCACCACCATCGGCGGGTTCGTCGTCCAGCGGCTCCGCAGTTCCTGCATCCCCGTCAGTACGCCGGCTCGCACGCGAATTGGGAGTGGATCTCGTACAGGTAAAAGGCTCCGAAAGCGGAGGCCGGATCACCGCCGAAGACATCAAATTGTTCGTACGGCAACGAAACAGCCGTGGCAGCGCACAAGCTGAAAAAGACCGTGTCCTCATGACGATGTACGGACATGAGCGCCGAGAAACACTGCCGTCAATCCGGCGTACGATTGCGGCCAACATGACACAAGCCTGGACGACCATCCCACATGTCCATCAATTTCAGGATGCCGACATTACGGATCTGATGACGCTCCATAAACGATACGCGCCCGAATTCAAGAAGAAGGGCGCCACACTCACGCTGACCAGCCTCGTCCTCAAAGCGGTGGTCCATGCGCTCAAGCAATATCCGCAATTGAATGCGTCGCTCGACCTCACGAATGGTGAAGTGATTTTCAAGGATTACTACAATATCGGCGTAGCAGTGGATACACCGGCAGGGTTGATTGTACCGGTGATACACCACGCGGATCAGAAAGATCTTCTGCAACTCTCCCTTGAACTTGCCGATCTTGCCGAGCGCACCCGCAAACGTGAAGTGAAACTGGAAGAGCTGCGCGGCGCAACCTTCACAGTGAGCAACATGGGCGGGATCGGCGCCGGTCCGTTCACGCCCATCATTTATCCGCCTCAGGTCGGTATTTTAGGCCTGGGCCGGGCCCGCATGACGCCCGTGTATCGTGACGGCCAATTCGTACCGCGCCGGGTCCTGCAACTGTGCGTGGCCTACGACCACCGGCTGGTGGATGGAACCGTCGGTGCGCGCTTTACCAACGAGATCGTCAAAGTGCTGGAAGACTTTCAAGCGATGTTCCTCGGGCTTTAGTGGCTGAACCATATCTCGTGAAGCGTCGCTCGCGCACATCGGAATCCAGCGAGATACAATCGACAAGATAGCTGGGAGGAATCGATGGCAGAATCCAACTATGACGTTGCAGTGATCGGCGCAGGGCCCGGCGGCTACGCGGCGGCCTTTCAAGCATCTGATCTCGGATTGCGCACGGCATTGATTGAGCAGGACCCGCAGTTGGGCGGCACCTGTCTGTTGCGGGGATGTATTCCGTCGAAAGCGTTGCTGCACGCTGCCCGTCTCCTCACCGATGCGGAGGAAGCGGACGCGTGGGGCATCCACTTCGACAAGCCGCGCCTGGACCTCGCAGCGTTACGCGGACGTTTGCAGTCGATCGTCGGCAAACTCAGCAAAGGCGTGCAGACCTTGGCAAACACTCGCAAGGCAGACGTCATTCAAGGCAAAGCTTCGTTCAAAAACTCGAAGACACTACTGCTGTCCGGCCCGGATGGGACGCGCGATCTGTCGTTCGCCCATGCCATCCTCGCCACCGGCTCGCAGCCGGCTATTCCCACATCCCTAAGGCTCGACGATCCGCGTGTAATGGATTCCACCGGCATGCTCGGCGTGCCGGATGTCCCCGCCCGTCTGCTGGTCGTCGGAGGAGGCTACATCGGGTTAGAGTTGGGAACCTTCTACCAAGCGCTCGGATCGGCCGTGACGATCGTCGAAACGCTGCCGCGTCTCTTGGCCGGCACCGATCCGGATCTCGTGCGGCCGCTGCAACAACGTATGCATCGCCGCTTCAAAGCGATCAGGCTGAACACCACGGTCGAGAAGCTGGAGACGCGAGATGAGGGAGTGGCTGCGACCTTGACGGGTTCCGAGGGAATGAGCACCGAGATCTTCGATCGCGTGCTCATTGCCGTGGGACGAAAACCGAATACGCAACAACTTGGGCTCGAACGGACAAGGATCGAGATCTCACCGAAGGGTTTCGTGCAGGTCGATCGGCAGATGCGCACGGCCGAGCCGACCATCTTCGCGATCGGCGACGTGGCGGGAGAGCCGATGCTCGCCCACAAAGCGACGCATGAAGGGCTGATCGCCGCCAGAGTGATTGCCGGCCGCCAGGCAGCCTTTGATGCCGCCGCGATTCCGGCCGTCGTCTTCACCGATCCAGAAATCGCTTGGTGCGGGCTTACGGAAGAAGGGGCGAAAGCGGCCGGGCAAGCGGTGAAGATCGCGCGGTTTCCCTGGGCGGCAAGCGGCCGCGCCGCGACGCTGGGCAGGACGGAAGGACTCACGAAGCTTATCCTCGATCCTGAATCCGGCCGTGTGCTCGGAGTTGGGCTCTGCGGTGTCGGCGCGGGAGAGCTCATTTCAGAGGGCGTCCTGGCCATTGAGATGGGGGCGCTCGCCGAAGATCTCGCCGCCTCGATTCATCCGCATCCGACGTTGAGCGAGACGGTCATGGAGGCGGCTGAATCGTTCCACGGATCGCCGACACATCTCTTCATTCCCAAACGGTCCTAGCATGCGTGCGCTCCGTTTGCTCGATCTAACCCTCCCCTTTCCCGTTGAGAATCTTGCGCTCGATGAGGCCTTACTGGATGAACTGGATGAGCGGGGCGGAGATCCCGTGCTCCGGTTTTGGGAGAGCAGCCGTCACTTTGTTGTGCTGGGTCGCGCCTCTCGATTAATCGACGAGGTTGACCTAGCCGCCTGCCAAGGGGACGGCATCCCTATCTTGCGGCGCGCGAGCGGCGGGGGGACTGTTTTGCAGGGACCGGGATGCCTCTCGTATGCCTTCGTGCTGCCGCTCGATCTGCATCCTGAGCTCGCGACTATTCGCACCACGAATCGATTCATTCTGGAACGGATCGCCACCGTACTGCGTCGATGGGAGCCTGCCACGACATTCCGAGGCATCAGCGACCTCGCCATCGGCGGGATGAAAATTTCCGGCAACGCGCAACGGCGAACGAGGAAAGCGCTGCTCTTTCATGGCACCATCCTGTATGACATGCACGCGGATCTCATCGCACGATATCTAAAGCAGCCGCTGCGACAACCGGACTACCGTTCGGATCGATCCCATGGCACATTCCTTCGGACGATCAACGTTCCGTCGAACACCATCAAGCAGGCCATTGCCGCTGCCTGGGACGCGGAGTCGACAGGCGACTTGTGGCCCTCCGCCCGCATGCCGCACACCATCGCGGCCGTCCTTGCGCGAAGTCCGGAAGAATCATAGAGCGATCCAGGCAATACACGAAACTGTCGAGACGGCCATTTCTGTCACCGGAGGTATCCCATGAAATTTCTGCTCCTGGTTCACCACAATGAAACCATGTTCAACAGGATCCCCGAAGACACACGGAAGGACATGCTCGCGGAATCAATCCAGCTCTGCCACCAACTCCACGACAAGGCGCAGTACGTCCATGCCTCACCGTTACAACCAGAGGCCACCGCAGCGGTCGTGCAGGTGCGCGACGGCATACAGATGGTGACTGACGGGCCGTTCATGGAAACGAAAGAGCAGCTCGCCGGATATTTTCTCATTCCGGCTGACGACTTGGATTCGGCCGTTCGTATCGCCACGCAAATACCCGGAGCGCGTATCGGTACGGTCGAGGTGCGGCCGGTCAGAGAGATCTCGGGTCTGCCGAATGAATAGCCACACAATAGAGCCTATTGATAGTGGCACGGCTGGCATCCAATCTTGAGCCACGATCATCGATCGGTCATACTCACTTAACACGCATACGGGTCGGCATGCAGACGTCTCTACCCAGATTCAGGCGATCTCTTGCAATGCTCCGACTCGATCGGAGCTCGCTCCCATTTGAACGTTGAGATAGGAGGTACATCATGGCTCGGATGCAAGCGGTACAAGCGAGTAAACCCGGCGGTGAGTGGGAGGTCGTCGAGCGCGAGGTTCCGGAACCCGGTCCAGGGCAGGTTCGAATCAAGGTTGAGGCTTGCGGGGTTTGCCATAGCGACATGTTTGTAAAAGAAGGCTACTGGCCGGGACTTCAATATCCCCGCATTCCCGGCCATGAGGTCGCGGGACGGATCGACAAGGCCGGACCAAACGTCACGGGGTGGAAACAAGGGCGACGGGTCGGAGTCGGATGGCATGGCGGGCACTGCGGCCGTTGCGAATCATGCCGCCGCGGCGATTTCATTCTCTGCCGTTTCGGGCAGATCTGTGGCATCAGCTACGACGGAGGATGGGCCGACTACCTCGTCGTGCCGGTGGAAGCTGTGGCGCTCTTGCCGGATGAACTGGCGGCGGAGGAGGCCGCCCCACTGCTCTGCGCCGGCATTACCACGTTTAACAGCCTCCGGAACAGTGGAGCGCGAGCCGGTGACCTCGTCGCTGTGCAGGGGATCGGAGGACTGGGACACTTGGGAGTGCAGTATGCAGCCAAGATGGGATTTATGACAGTCGCCATCGGCCGAGGGAAAGACAAGGAACCTCTGGCGAAAAGACTGGGGGCCGGGCATTACATCGATGCGGCCTCGGCCAATCCAGCCGAAGCACTGCAACAACTGGGTGGAGCAAGGGTCATCCTGGCCACAGCTCCTGACGGCAAAGGGATCTCGGCACTATTGGAGGGGTTGAGCCCCAGCGGCACGTTGTTGGTCGTGGCAGCCCCAGGCGACCCCATTACGGTCAACGCCGCCACGCTGATCCTGAAGCGCACCTCCATCCAAGGTTGGCCCTCCGGCACGGCCAAAGATTCCGAGGATACGTTGCGCTTCAGCACACACGCTGGAGTGCGCCCCATGATCCAATGCTACCCACTGGCCCGGGCAGGTGAGGCCTATCAGCAGATGATGAGGAGCGAGGTGCGGTTCCGTGCTGTCCTCACTATGAATGCGTAACGCTTGCAGGATGTCTGGCCGAAGCGTTCCGCTTCGGCCAGACGCGCGCCCGATTTATAGACTGCTCAATACCACGATCATGATGCAGTACAAGATGACCGTCCCGCCGTCGGCTTATTCGGGAGGTCTGTGATCAACTCCCCATTGGTGCATGGCCTCTACGACGGGTTTGAGACTTAAACCCATGGGCGTGACCGAGTACTCGACTTTGGGAGGAACTTGGGCGTAGACGGTCCGTGTTACGATGCCATCCCGCTCCATGTCCCTGAGCTGTTGCGTCAATACCTTCTGCGTAATTCCGGTGAGCGCCCGTTGCAGCTCGGAAAAGCGTTTGACGCCCCGGAAGAGGTACCACAGAATGACGATCTTCCACCGGCCGCCGATGAGTTCGACCGTCGATTCCGCCGGGCATGTCCGTTTCTTGGCCATCGGCTCTCCATTACACCGCTCGGTATCCAGTTGGTGCCTGCCGCACCGAATGGTGCCGTCTTGTTTTGGTCGCGATCCGTCTTATACAGAATCGGGTGTGACGAACCAAGATCAAAGTGGCGATGCAGGGATCGCCGGAAAGGAGCGGGGCCATGATCAGAGATACGCAGGCGACGAAGACAGCGGTGAAAATCCGTCGCGGACAGGAACGCTTCCATACTCAAGCAGGCTGGTTGGATTCTCGGCACAGCTTTAGTTTCTCGCATCATTACGATCCGACCAACACGCACCATGGCTTGCTGTTGGTGCACAACGATGATGTGGTCAAGCCGAACACCGGGTTCCGTACTCATCCCCATCGAGACATGGAGATCGTGACCTGGGTTCTGGACGGAGAACTGGAGCATAAGGACTCGGAAGGTCACAGCGGGATCATCTATCCGGGGTTGGCCCAGCGGATGAGCGCCGGAACCGGAATTTGGCACTCCGAGATGAATCCGCAAGGCGAGAAGGACGTCCACTTCATCCAAATGTGGGTGCCACCTGATCAGGAGAGTATAAAGCCTGGCTATGAGCAGCTCGACATCAACGGACAGTTGAACAAAGGAGGGCTCGTTCCAATCGCCTCCGGACGAGGGCACCAAGCCGCCATTTCGATCAGACAGAAAGGAGCCGTGCTGTGGGGCGGAAAGCTTAGGCCCGGAGAGGCAGCGCAGGTTCCCGATGCCCCGTACATTCATCTGTTTGTGACAAAGGACTCTGCGGAACTGGAAGGCGCAGGGCATTTGGAAGCCGGCGATGAAGCGCGGCTCACCGCAGCCGGAGTCAGACGGCTGACAGCCGGGAAGACTCATGGAGCGGAAATCTTGATCTGGGAGACTGATCGGGCGCTAGAGGTGTGACCACAGGACTCTCGAATGAGGGCTACGGCGGTTGCACTGACTGTGTGTGCCCAAGGCACTATGCCGGAGACGGGAACGCAGGCCGCTGTCTTTAAGGAGCACCACGATGGGAGGGTTGCATCAAATTGAGACTATCATTCTCCTACTGACGGCGGTCCTAGCGCTGACGACGGCTGCGCATAAGCTCCTGATTCCGTATCCGATTCTGCTCGTCATCGGCGGTTTGATACTGGGTTTGATACCGGGTCTTCCGGCCGTCCACCTGGATCCCGATCTTGTATTCTTGGTCTTCCTGCCGCCAATCCTCTGGGCGGCCGCTTATTTTACGTCCCTTCGTGAATTTCGAAACAATATCCGCCCGATCTCAATGCTTGCGGTCGGCTTGGTGTTGGCGACGACAGCGGCGGTCGCCGCCGTGGCTCACGTCGCGTTGCCGGGAATAGGCTGGGCGGAAGCTATAGCCCTGGGAGCCATTGTTTCGCCCCCGGATGCAGTCTCGGCAACGGCCATCGCCAAGCGTTTGGGCATCCCCAACCGCCTCGTGACGATTTTGGAAGGCGAAAGCCTGGTGAATGATGCAACCGCGCTGATCCTCTACCGGACCGCCGTTGCGGCAGCGGCAAGCGGAACATTCATCCTTCGCGACACGCTTCTCCAGTTCGTGTTGGCCGGACTCGGTGGCATTCTCGTCGGTCTGGCGGTCGGTCTAATGGCGCGATTGGTCCTTAGACAATTGACGACCGACAGCCTCACCGAAATTGCCGTCACACTGTTGGCCCCCTACATAGCTTGGGTGATGGCCGAACAAGTGCACTCCTCCGCTGTATTGGCCTGCGTCGCTGGCGGGCTGTATCTGCGGCAGCATTTTAGCGCGGACGTAGCGCCAATCACCCGCATTCAAGGACGGGCCGTTTGGGAACTGCTGGTGTTCATCTTGAACGGCGTCATCTTTATTCTTATCGGGCTTCAACTGAGAACGCTGAGCGAGACAATCCCAGCCGATCAGTTTGCACCCCTCGCCTTTACCGGGGTGGTGATCAGCGTCACCGTGATCGTGGTTCGTCTGCTCTGGGTTCCCTTGGGAGCCATCGTGCCGCGACTCGTCAGCCCGTCGCTTCGCCGTCGCGATCCCATGCCGCCATGGCCACATCTGCTGATCGTAGGATGGACCGGGATGCGTGGAATCGTTACGTTGGCGGCCGCTCTTGCATTGCCCGTGACCACAACCGCCGGAACTTCCTTCCCGTTCCGAGCGGAAATCATCTTACTCAGCTTCTCGGTGATTCTTGCCACGCTCGTTCTGCAAGGTCTCTCCCTTGCCCCCTTGATCCGCGCCTTGAAACTGGAAGAAGACCGGAGTCTCGAACATGAGGAAATGGGGGCACGCGCGCACGCCGCTAAAGCCGCATTGACTCGTTTGGAGACATTCGCCGATGATGATCGAGTCATGCCGGATCACCTTGACCGGTTGCACACACATTATCAGCAACGGCTTCAACGCTATGAGCCGACCGGTCCGGTTGATTCCGATTGCACAAACGAAGTGGCTGAGGCGTTTCGACTGCTCCGGCATGAAACCATAAGCGCCGAACGACTCGCGTTGATCAAGCTGCGCAATGATGGCACCATCAGCGACGAGCTGCTGCACCGATTGGAACATGAGCTCGATGTAGAATCGGTCCGCCTGGGCTTGGGAGATCGGCGCTTTGCCGGCTGATGCGCCGGAACCCTTGGGTTTGACATGAGGCTGTCTCACGCCGAAATGAGAATGTTACCCGGCTGCCAGGAACAGAGAAAGGAGAATGTTGATGAGGACCGATCTTGAGAAAGTAAAGGCGCTGGCCAAAGATCTTCGCAAAGGCTATCCCCGCAGTCCGCGCGAAAAGCTCGGCGGCTACGTGATCGCGGCCCGTTCCGTCGACAAGTGCCGGGCGTTCTTGCTGGGCATGAACGGCGAATACAACTATTGGCCCTGCTCATTGGCCGGACAGTGGTTTGCGTTCACCGGCATCACGCCGGAGCAGCTCAAAGACGTCGTCGCGACAGGAGCCGCAGATAGCGAACTGGCCGACTGGATCGGCAAGCACTCCAAAGTGCAGAATCCCGATGACGTTCTGAAATGGAACAACAAGATGCGCGACATGCGGCTCAGCGAGATGACGCTCCAGGCGCAAGAGTATTTGGAGGACTACATCCCCAAGTTTGTCCCCAGCCATCGCCCTGTCTATGTCTGGTTCGATGTATACGACTTGGAAGAAAAGCGGATGTAAACGAACGGTGGCCGCGGGTTGACGATCAACGACCTACCGGCGCTCTGTCCGGAGTTGACCTGGAGCCAGGTCTTCCTTACCATACCGGCGGCTATTTTGAGTATCCCGGTAAGGCTACACCGCCTGCTTCTCAACGCTCCGAACAGGCAACCACGTCGTCGCTATGAATGAGCGATTACCAGGGGCCATCATCGGATCTGAGCCGGCTCAGTATCGCGCCCTCCTCGAAGTTACAGAGTCCATCGCGGTACACCACGACTTGGCCGGGCTGTTCCGCGATCTTCTCCAACGCCTGCCTCGAATCATCACTTGCTCATCCATTTCCATGGCGTTGCATAACCCTGATCGTAATACGCTGCAGATGCATATCCTTGAGCACGTGGGACCAGGCCCGCTCGCTCCAGGAATGGAACAACCCGTCGAGGATGTTCCAGGTGGGTGGGTCTTGCAACATCAGGAGCCTCTTGTCTGCACGAACGTCGACCAAGAAACTCGATTTCCCAAAGTGATGCCGATGGTTCGGCTGGCTGGCATCAAATCGTTCTGCGTGGTTCCGCTCACAACCGCACGCCGACGGCTAGGCGCGATGGGAGTTGGGAGCAAGGAGGAACATCACTATGAAGGAGCGGAGCTCGACTTCCTGCAACAGGTCGCCAAGCAAGTCGCCGTTGCGGTTGAAAACACTCTGAACTTCGAGCGTGCGCACCAGGCAGAGGAGGACGCGAGACGCAGGTTCGAGCGTGAGCGGCTGATGTTGGAAATCAATAACGCTGTCGTCTCGCAACTCGATTTGCGAGAACTGGTACGGGTCATTTCTTCTTCCCTCTGCGAAGCTTTAGAAATCAATGCCGTGGGCCTCTCGCTTTATGAGCCAGAGTCGGCGTGTTTTCGAGTCTATTATTACGACTTGCCGGATACGATACCGCCGATGGAAGCAGGGGCGACGATTCCGGCCGAAGGCAGCATCGGCGGCCTGGCTCTCACTTCGGGCCGACCCATCCTCATCAATCGCGCTAGTGAGGCAGAGGCCTTCCCTGAATCCAAACGACGTTTTTATGATCACGGGTTCAATGCCGGCGGCTGTGTGCCGCTGATCATGCAGGGCCGCAAACTCGGCGTGCTGGGTCTTCTCAGTTTTCGGGAGGACGCGTTCCCTAAAGAAAGTCAGCAGTTGCTCTGTCAGATCGCAGACCAGATTGCCATTGCGACGGAAAATGCGCTGAACTTCGAACGTGCACGCCAGGCAGAGGAGGAGGCACAACGCCGATTTGAGCGTGAGCGGCTCATGTTGGAAATAAACAACGCTGTGGTCTCGCAACTCGATTTGGGAGAACTTCTCAAGTCGATCTCAGCGTGCCTCCATCGCGTCATCCCTCACGATCTCGCAGCATTTTGTATTTATGATGCCGCCACCAACCAGCTGCGAGGCCATTCATTGGATTTCCCGAGCAATCAAGGGTTTGGTGGGATCGGCGATCCTATTCCGCTAGAAGGAACCCCGGAAGGGATGGCATTCACTTCTCAAAAGCCGGTTCTTATCAAGAAATTGAGCCTTGTAGAGTTTTCTGCGGAGGTCGTCAAACGGGGGGCAGCGGCAGGATTAAAATCCGGCTGTGCGGTTCCCCTCCTTGCGCACGGGCGAGCATTGGGTACGCTCAGCGTGGTGAGTCTTAGCGAGAATGCGTTCAGCGAGCAAGATGCAGAGTTGCTCGGCAATATCGGGACGCAGGTCGCGATCGCGGTCGAGAACACGTTGAATTTCGAGAGCGCACAGGCTGCGAAACGGCAATTCATGAAAGAACGCGATCGGCTGCGGTTGCTCATCGACGTGGCGAACAATTTGACGTCCAACTTGGAACTTCGCGATCTCCTTCAAGCGACCGTGGCCGGTGTCCGCCGGGTCATGCAATGCGATCTCGTGACAGTTCATCTGCCTAATCCGGAACGGACTCAGCTTCAAACGTACGTCATGGATTTTTTCGACAGCCGCTGGACCCTGCCGGACAACCAGTGGCAACCCGTGGAGGGGACACTTGAAGGCAAGGTGTTTCGGTCAGGGACACCTATAGTCGCTGCCCGGCTTGACTCAAGCGAGTTTCCGAGGGAGGCAAAAGTTCTGCAGGACCTGGGGATCGTCGGCGGCTGTATCGTACCTCTGCTCCACCGTGGGCAAGTCCTCGGAAATATGGGATTGGGGAGAAAGGAGGAGATCGCCTACACGGCGGAGGAGGTCGATTTCTTGATGCAGTTCGGCACGCAAGTGGCCATCGCAATTGAAAATGCCGTCGCATATGGCCAGATTGCCGACTTAAAGGATAAGCTTGCGCAGGAGAAGCTTTATCTCGAAGATGAGATTCGAAGCGATTTTGAAGAGATCGTCGGCGAGAGCGCTCCAATCAAGCAGGTACTGAAGCAGGTGGGAATTGTGGCGCCCACCGATTCCACGGTCCTGATTCTGGGCGAGACCGGCACAGGCAAGGAATTGCTCGCCCGAGCCATCCATGATCGGAGCAAGCGGCGGGAAGGAACCTTCGTCAAGCTGAACTGCGCGGCAATTCCCACGGGATTACTCGAAAGTGAGTTATTCGGTCACGAGAAAGGCGCCTTTACCGGAGCAATTGCCACGAAAGTCGGGCGATTCGAACTCGCGGACGGTGGAACCTTATTTCTCGATGAGGTGGGAGACATTCCCCTGGAACTGCAGTCGAAGCTGCTTCGCGTCCTGCAGGAACAGGAATTTGAACGACTCGGCAGCACGAGAACCATTAAAGTCAAGGTCCGGTTGCTTGCAGCCACCAACCGCGATCTTCTGGAGATGGTGGAGCAGAAGCAGTTTCGCAGCGATCTCTATTACCGCCTGAATGTGTTTCCTATCGTGAGTCCTTCGCTTCGTGAGCGAGCCGGAGATATTCCACTCCTCGTCCGCTACTTTACGCAGCGGCTCTCACGCCAAATGGAAAAGCGCGTCGAACGGATTCCCTCCGATACGATGGATGCCCTCTGTCGGTATCGTTGGCCAGGCAACGTTCGTGAACTGGAAAATCTCATCGAGCGCGCCGTGATTCTCTCCCAAGGCACCGAGTTGACCGTCCCGCTTGGTGAACTCAAGATTGCAGCACGCGAGAGTCCGTCAGCGGTTGCGACGCTGCACGAGGCGGAACGCGATCATATTCTGCGTGCCCTCCAGGAATCCAATTGGGTGATAGCCGGTCCATCCGGTGCAGCGACCCTGCTCGGCATGAAGCGATCCACTCTCCAATCGAAGATGATCAAGCTCGGAATCTCTCGCCGGCCCTAGTACCGACATTTCGGTAATTACCGATATTTCGGCACTTCGGCTTTCGGCACCGCGACGGCTTCAGTCCATCAAATCTCCTAAATACTCACATATTCAGTCATACTTTCAATCATTTATGAATGAGTCTGGTACGCGCCGCCATACTGGAATGCCTCCTGCTATGACCCTCCACCGAAGACAACAGCGACATCGGCACTCAACATTCGAACTCATAGAAAGGACAGATCATGGTTCCCACACAGATGATGCTCTTCGGTGCTTTGGCGGTACTCACGACAGGTTGTGTCTCCACCATGCATGCGCGCGACGTTCAACAACACGGTCCCATCACTGAACATCAGGCGCTGCTTACCGATGTGAAGGACGATCGTGCCGCACTCAAGGGATACCGCAACCCGGTGGCCAACTGGCGCGCATACGACAAGATTCTCATTGAGCCGGTCGTGATCAGTGACGACTTCGTGTCGACACTCAACGCCGAACAACGCGACGACCTCAAGAAATTAACAGAGAGTTTTTACGCCAAACTCCGAGAGAATCTGTCGAAGCAATATCAAATAACCGACACGCCTACCGCCGGCACCATGCGATATCGTGTGTCGATTACGCACGCCGAGCAATCTTGGATGACGCTAGCCGTACTCACCAAAGCCGTCTGGCAACTCCAAGCAGCGAATACCTTATGGGCGGTGACACGGGGGAAACCTGCATTCGCAGGAGAAGTCACGGCCGAGTTCACAATCACCGACGCCGTCACGGGAGAATTACTCGAAGTGGGAGTGGACCGGCGAGTCGGCGGGCAAAACCTGCTCGATAGAGAAGTGTTCAATTCATGGGGCGATGTAAAAAACAGCCTAAATTATTGGGCTGACTCCTCCGCTTATCGGCTCTGCGGCACCCGTGGTGACGCGAACTGTGTGGAGCCAAAGGCCGGCTGGATGGACATACTTCATTTCTGAAACCAAACAACCCAACGCGATCGATGATCGCGATCAAGGAGGTCACAATGGAACTGAAAATGCCGGATCATGAACAAGCGTACTGGGGTTTACGTGCCATGAAAACGATTGCCATGGCGGACGGAGTGCTGAATGAATCCGAGCGACACATGCTGTCATCAGTCCAGCAGGTCATCGGTACGACCTATGACATCGGGGAATTGACTCCCATTACACCGCTGGAACTGGCCCAAGCGCTTCCCGATCCCCAACTGAGAAAGCAACTGGTGCAGGGATTGATCGTGGTGTCTCTGATCGACGGAAAGCCGGATGAGGCGGAGGTCAATCTGGTCGAACAATTTGCGCAGGAACTGGAGGTCAGCGCTCTCGAGATCAAGAACCTTCGGCATGTCCTGAACCGAGAGATTGTTCAATTGCGCCTCGATCTGGTGCGCCGGTTCTGGTTGCGGCCAAAAATCATTGAGCTCTGGAACAAGGAGGGGATCAAGGGGCTCTACAAGTTCGTCCGCGGGATGATGGGAAAGTATGAGAACAAGGAGTTGGCTGCCCGCTACCAAGCCCTGGAACACTATCCAACCGGTTCCCTGGGACGTTCGTACTATGAGTATTGCCGGACGAACGGTTTCCCCTTACCGGGGGAAAAGGGTGGCTCGCCTGAACAGATCCTCTTTCATGACTGCGCTCATGTCTTGTCCGATTATGGAACGGCTCCGGAAGAAGAGGTCCAGGTCGCCTGCTTCAGCGCAGGTTTTCAACGGCGTGAGCCCTGGCTATTCGTCTTCTTCGTTTTGCTGCAATTTCACGTCGGCATCCGCATGACGCCCATTACCACGGCACGGACAGGCATGTTCGATCCGTTGAAGGCCATGGTCGCCATCCGCCGTGGGGCAGCGATGAATATCGATCTCAATAACGGCTGGGATTACTGGCCCGTGATGGGTGAACAGGTCGAAGAGCTTCGCCGACGATATAACATTCTGCCGATTGAAGCGTTCATGCCGGCCAAGCAACAGATGGTCGGGAGCGCGGCCTAGTCGATAGGGCGTGATGCAGGGCCGGCTGCTTTCGCGCAAACAAGTCAGGGAACACAAGCTAGAGGAGACTGATCTGTATGCTGAAGGTTACGGCACAGACAACTGATGGAACGACAGCCTTGCATCTCGAAGGAAAACTGACGAACCCATGGACGGATGAATTGAACCGGTACTGGCGAGACGTCCCGGGATCACAGAGGAAACAGGTTCTTGTTGATCTCACTGGGGTGACCTTCATCGATTCCGACGGGAAAGCGCTTCTGACTGAGATGTGGGAACAAGGGGCGACGTTTCGCTCAGCGGGATGCCTCAACACTTCGATCGTGGAAGAGATTACAGGCCGGGCCGATTCGTCAGGCCCGACCACAACCAAATAGTGAAACCGACAAGACGACTGATGGAGTAGGAGCCGTGATGACGCTCTCACATATTCGACAACTGGCGTTCTGTGTTTTGTTTGGTACGGGGCTGGCGGGCTTAGCCGGCTGCAAAGAGGCGGTGGAACCCGTCGAACTGCCACCGCTTGAAGTCCAGGTACAGAAGGTCGAACAGGAGGATGTACCGATCTTTTTCGAATGGATCGGGACAACGGACGGACTCGTGAACGCAAAAATCCGGGCACAGGTCACCGGATACCTTCTCAAGCAGCACTACCGGGAGGGGGCCACCGTTAAAAAGGGCGACCTCCTCTTCGAGATCGATCCGCGCAAGTTTCAGGCTGCGCTCAAGCAGGCAGCGGGTGAGCTCGATCGGGCACAGGCCCAGCGCATCAAGGCCGAATATGATGTGGTCCGCAACGAACCGCTGGCCCAGGAAGGCGCCATCAGCCAGAAGGAGTTTCAAGACTCCGTCCAGACGAGTCGGGCTGCGACCGCTTCGGTAGAGTCCGCCGCAGCCTCGCTGGATCAGGCGAAACTCAATCTCGAATGGACGAAAGTCGTCGCGCCGATCGATGGTGTCGTGGGAGTGGCCAAGGCGCAGATCGGTGACTTGGTGAATTCCAGCGACGAGCTGACGTCCATGTCCCAACTCGATCCGATCCGGGTCTATTTCCCCGTCAGCGAGCAGGAATATCTCAGATTTTCCTCACTCGTGCAGGAACGATATCGTGCAAAAGAGGATCCGAGAATAATACGGGACGACGGCCGCATTGAAATGGTCCTGAGCAACGGTGAGGTCTACCAGCACAAAGGATGGTTCTTCCTCGCAGACCGTCAAGTCGATGCCAAGACCGGCACAATCCGCATAGCAGCTCTGTTCCCGAACAGCGAAAACGTATTGCGCCCCGGCCTGTACGCCAAGGTTCGTACCGCACTTGCAGTGCGCAAAGGCGCCCTTTTGGTCGCTCAACGCGCGGTAAGCGAAACACAGGGGCGCTACCAGGTCGCGGTCGTCACGCCGGAGAACAACGTTGAAATTCGCTCAGTCACTGTCGGTGAGCGGGTGGGATCCCAGTGGATCATCGCACAGGGACTTGCACCGGGCGAGCAGGTCATCGTCGACGGGCTGCAGAAACTGAAGCCCGGAGTGCCGGTTCACCCTGTCCCATTTTCCGACAACTCATCCATTGCCAATCTACAGTCCCTCCCGAGGAGTAAATGATGGCCAGATTTTTCATCAATCGTCCGATCGTCGCCATGGTCGTCTCGATTCTGATGACGCTCATCGGCGTTGTCGCCATGGTCCAGCTTCCCATCGCCCAGTTCCCGAATATCGCGCCGCCTGAAATCCAGCTGCAGGCGACCTATCCGGGAGCGGACGCCGTCACGCTCGAACAGTCGGTGGCCACGCCGATCGAACAGCAGATGAACGGTGTCGACAACATGATCTACATGTATTCGGTCAACGCGGGCACTGGACAGACGACACTCCGTGTGAACTTCGATGTGGCGACGAAAGCGAACGACGATCAAATTCTGACGCAGATGCGCTACTCGCAGGCCGAATCTCAGTTGCCCCAAGAAGTGCGGAACTACGGCGTCACCGTGAAGAAAGCGACCACCAGCCCGCTGGCCCTCTTTTCCCTCTATTCTCCCAACGAAACCTACGACAACATCTGGCTGGCCAACTATGCGTTCATTAACATCAACGATCCGATGTCGCGTGTACCGGGCATCGGGCAAGTCACCATCTTCGGCGCCGGACAGTATGCGATGCGGTTCTGGGTAAGGCCCGATGTGCTGGCTAAGCTGGGGATCACGGTTCCCGAAATTCTGGATGCGGTGAAGAAACAGAACACCGTCAATCCAGCCGGCCAGGTGGGGGCTGAGCCGATTCCAGCCGGCCAGGAATTCACCTACAGCGTGCGGGCGCAGGGACGCCTGCTCACGCAGGAAGAATTCGAGTCCATCGTCGTGCGGGCGAACAACGATGGTTCCTTGGTGCGGCTGAAAGATGTGGCTCGGGTCGAGTTGGGAGCGCAGTCTTACAACATGATCGGTCGCATGAACGGCAAGCCCGCAGCCATCGTGGCCATCTATCAGCTGCCGGGTTCGAACGCCATTCAGACCATGGACCAAGCCAAACAGCTGATGGAAACACTGAAAAAGCGGTTCCCGACGGATTTGGACTACGTCATCTCCCTGGACACGACGCTCTCGGTTCGGGAAGGCATCAAAGAGATCGTCGATACGCTGTGGGAGGCGCTGCTGCTGGTCATCATCGTGGTATTCATTTTTCTTCAAGGCTGGCGCGCGACGTTAATCCCGCTTCTGGCCGTTCCCGTCTCGCTCGTCGGCACCTTCATGCTGTTTCCGCTGTTGGGATTCTCGATTAACACGCTCTCGCTCTTCGGGCTCGTGCTGGCCATCGGTTTGGTCGTGGACGATGCAATCGTGGTCGTGGAGGCGGTCGAGCATCATATCGAGCACGGCCTCTCTCCCAAGGAAGCGACTCTCAAAGCCATGCAACAGGTTTCGGGGCCGGTCATGGCCATTGCACTCATCTTGGTAGCCGTATTCGTGCCGACGGCATTCATCCCCGGCATTACCGGCCGGCTGTACCAGCAGTTTGCGATCACCATCGCGGTGTCGGTGATCATCTCCGCGTTCAACGCCCTCACGCTAAGCCCGGCCCTTTCCGCGCTGCTCCTTCGGAGAAAGACGCAGCGCCGAGGCCCATTGGGGTGGTTTTTTGGGTGGTTCAATCGCGTCTTTGGCCGTGCAACTGATTGGTACGTGCGCGTCTGCGGCGGACTCATACGCAAAGCGGCCTTCTCGATGCTCTTCCTGGTGCTGGTGGCTGTGGCGTCAGGTTGGTTCGGGTCGAAACTGCCCAGCGGGTTCCTGCCGATGGAGGACCAGGGCTACCTGTTCTTGAACGTCCAATTACCGACGGCGGCATCCCTGCAGCGTACAGATGCGGTCTGCGAGAAGATTCAGGCCATCCTGAAGGAAACGCCCGGCGTTCAGTACGCCACGTCCGTGGTCGGGTTCAGTCTGCTGAGCACCGTCAGCACGACCTACAACGCATTCTTCTTTGTCACACTCGCCCCATGGGAGGAACGGCATCAGCCGGAAGAGAAGCTGCTCGGGATCTATCAACACATTAAGGGCAAATTGGACGGACTATCAGAGGCGCAGGCCTTTGCATTTCCACCGCCCGCCATTCCAGGGATCGGCACCTCAGGCGGTGTCTCGTTCATCCTTGAGGATCGTGCCGGAAAGGATGTTGCGTTTCTCGCGCAACAGACACAAACCTTCATGGAAGGGGCACGCAAGCGTCCGGAAATCGAAAGAATCAATACCACCTTTATTCCCAACGCTCCGCAGCTCTTCGCAAAGGTGGATCGCGAGAAAGCGTTGAAACAGGATGTCAACCTCGGCGATGTCTACCAAACCGTGCAGGCCTTTATGGGCGGTGTGATGATCAACTACTTCAATCGATTCGGTCGCGTCTGGCAGGTTTACGTGCAAGCCGATGGGGAGTTCCGAACCCGCTCCGAAAACGTCGGCCAGTTTTACGTGAGGAACGCGGCCGGTGACGCGGTGCCCCTTTCCACCCTCGTGTCCATGGAACCGGTGGACGGACCGGAGTTCACGATGCGCTACAACGGATACCGCAGCGCCCAGCTCTTCGTTGGCGCAGCACCCGGCTACAGTTCGGGCCAGGTGATGCAGGCGCTGGAATCGGTGTTCAAGGAGACGATGCCCGGCGAGATGGGCTACGACTACATCGGCATGTCGTTCCAGGAGAAAGTCGCGGCGGAAGGCGTGTCGGCCGGTGTGATCTTCGGCTTTTCACTCCTGTTCGTGTTTCTGATTCTTGCGGCGCAGTACGAAAGCTGGACGCTTCCCTTCAGCGTCTTGTTGGTGACACCGGTCGCCGTTTTCGGGGCATTGGGAATCTTGTGGCTGCTTAAGCTGATCGCGCCGCAGGCCAGTGAGAACGACGTATTCGTCCAGATCGGCCTCGTCATGCTGATCGGCCTCTCCGCGAAGAACGCGATTCTCATCGTGGAGTTTGCAAAGGCGGAGCTGGAACAAGGCAAGACGGTCATGGAGGCTGCGCTGACCGCAGCCCGTCTGCGCCTCCGGCCAATTCTCATGACGGCGTTCGCCTTCATTCTCGGGGTGGTGCCGCTGATTCTCTCGTCCGGTGCCGGCGCTCACGCTCGCGTCCTCCTCGGCCTTACCGTATTCGGCGGTATGACGGCTGCGAGTCTGATTGGTATCTTTCTCATTCCGGTATCATTCTATGTCGTGGAAACGCTCACTCGACGAAAGACATCTCTGCTCCGGCCCGCACGGCAAGAGTATGAACCTCTGGAACTTGGCCCCCAACCGGACATGCATCAAACATCAGTGGCGACGGTTCACAGTCGCATAGAGGGAGGGTCCTGACATGACAAGACTGCTGATCGCCGCGCTATTCATGGTCTCGCTGTCCGGTTGCCTGATGGGGCCGGATTACAAACGACCGGACACCCCTCAAGCCGAATCCTGGCGCATGACAGAAGCATCATCCGGTTCGATTGCGAACTTGCCCTGGTGGGAGTTGCTCAAGGATGAATCGCTGCAGCAATTGATCCGCACGGCATTACAGGAAAACCTAGATCTTCAGATGGCGGCCGCAAACATCGATGAGTATCAAGCTCAACTGACCATCTCCCAATACGACTTGATTCCATCCCTTTCCGCCTCGGGCACCGCGTTCGGATACCGGAACACGAATAACAATGTCCTGCCGATTCCGGGCGCCGGCGCCGTTCCCATCTCATCGGGGCGTGACGGCACCACGCTGTCCCAATTTTCGGGTGTCGTTGGTCTCAAGTGGGAAGTGGATCTCTGGGGCCGCATCCGCCGCTCGGTCGAAGCAGCCAGAGCGCAGCTGCTGTCGAAACAGGAGAATCAGCGAGTCGTGATACTCAGCCTGGTCGGTAACGTGGCAGAGAGCTATTTCGATCTCCGCGCGTTGGATTTCCAGGTGGACATCACCAAACGAACACTCAAAGCCTGGGACGATTCTGTTCGGCTTTCACGGCTCCGCTATCAGAAAGGGGACATCCCCAAGCTTGACCTTGACCGGTTCGTGGCGGAACGGGAAGGCACAGCGGCACAATTAGCCGATCTCGAACGGCAGGTCGTTCAGCGAGAGAACCAGATTAGCGTGCTGCTGGGGCACAGACCCTCGGCGATTTCCAGGGGACGGGTCCTCACTGAACAACCTATCCCTCCGGAAGTTCCGCCGGGTCTGCCCTCCGAGCTGCTCCAGCGGCGACCGGACATCATCCAAGCCGAACAGGAGCTGGTGGCGACGACAGCCAACATCGGCGTGGCCCAAGCCATGCGCTTTCCCCAATTGGCGCTCACCGGGCAGACTGGAGGCGCACAGGTCAACATCTCCGACATGTCCTTCAACCCCTACGCCACATTTGTAGGAGCGGCTGCCTTAACCGCTCCCCTGTACAACGCAAGCGCACTCGGATATCACGTTAAAGTCGCAGAAGCGCGGGGAAACCAAGCCATTGCACACTATCGAAAGGCGATTCTTCAAGCGTTTCAGGAGGTGGAGGACGCGTTGATCTCGGTTCAGAAAACCCGGGAGCAGCGGGACGCGCAGGAACTGCAAGTCCAAGCGTTGGAATCGTCTTTACGGCTGGCTGAACTCCGCTACCAAGGAGGGCGAGCCAGTTATCTCGATCTTCTGACGGTTCAGCGCTCGCTGTTCGATGCGGAATTGGCGCTGGCAAAGACGCGTCGTAATCAGCTCGTCTCGGTCGTCAAGCTCTACAAGGCTCTGGGAGGCGGCTGGTCTCCGAGCGGCGCGGGAGAAAACAATTCCTCTTCGACGACACAACAACCAGGATAGGCGTCGTTCAAAGCTACGGTTTAGTTTGGAGGTCGTTATGGCAAAGTACAGTATCGTCATCCTCATGGTAGTTCTGGCAGGCTGGCCTTCGTTTTCCATGGCCGAGAGTCCGAAGTCGCTTCGTGAGGTGTTCAGACAAGTGGATCCATCGGTTGTCGTGGTCGAAACCAACAACCGACACGTTGTGACAGGACCGAAGATGCAGTTGGCCACCCTACCGGGCCTCGGCTCAGGCGTGCTCATCTCGTCTGACGGAAAGATCCTGACTGCCGCGCACGTCGTACAGACGGCCGATGAAATCAAGGTTCAGTTTCTCAATGGAGCCGAGTCACCCGCCACTGTACTCGCATCGGATCCGGCGGCGGATATCGCGCTGCTGCAACTCAAAGAGGTCCCAGCAGGCGTCACAGCGGTCAAACTTGGCAATTCAGAGGAGACGGAGGTCGGTGACGAAATCTTCGTCGTCGGCGCCCCACTCGGTATGAGTCATTCATTGACCGTCGGTCATATCAGTGCCAGGCGAAAACCCCGTACGATGTTCGGCGACATGTCCAGAGCGGAATTCTTTCAGACTGATGCAGCCATCAACCAGGGAAATTCAGGCGGGCCCATGTTCAATATGGCGGGGGAAGTGGTCGGCGTCGTCAGCCATATCATATCCAAATCGGGCGCTTCCGAGGGATTGGGATTCGTCGTCACGTCAAACCTTGCGCGCCGGCTCCTTCTCGATCAGCATCGATTCTGGAGCGGCGCCGAGAGCTACATGCTGTCCGGCGATCTGGCAAAGGTATTCTACCTCCCGCAGAGCGCAGGGATGCTGGTCCAGCGAGTTGCATCGAACTCCCCTGCCGCACAGATAGGCCTGAAGGCTGGAACCATGATGGCCGTGATCGAAGGGGAACAGATGCTCGTCGGTGGAGACATCATTCTCGAAGTCCAAGGGATCCCGGTTACCAGTGACGGTGCAGGATACCTGGTCATCAGAGACCGATTGAGCAGCCTCCGTTCGGGCGACACGATCACGGTTATCGTTTGGCGTAACGGCAGAAAAGAAACGCTGACGGCAAAACATCCGTGATGAGAGCAAGGGCCGTAACGTGGATCCCATCGGCAACCATTGGAAATCTGTTGTCGAACAGCCTCTAGATCATGGGTTCGGACTGCCCTGTCGATTTTTGCCCGTTCCAACGACTACATGGTAAAGCAGTCGAACGAATGTAGGAGGAGAGGCCGATGAAATACATCTGTTTAGGATACCTGGACGTCACGCAATGGACTACGTTGTCCGTTGATGTACAGAACAGCCTGATCGATACGTGTTTCGCCTATGATGATAAGCTTAAGAAGGACGGGCACTGGGTGTGGGGAGAGGGGCTTCAGAGCCCCGATACCTCCACGACCCTCCGATACCAACGTGGGAAGGTGGCCGTCACCGATGGCCCCTTTGCCGAGACCAAGGAAATATTGGGAGGACTTTTGATCATCGAGGCCAGAGATCTCAATCATGCCATTCAGCTGATGTCGAATCATCCGGGTGTGAAAATGGGCCCATGGGAAATTCGTCCGGCGCAGGATCTGACCGAGATGATTCGCGAAAGTGAACGGCGGCGCGCTGTTGCCAAATGAAGGGGGATCGCGGATTTAATGCAGAGTCCGAGGGGCGTCGCGCCGGGCATTCATGCCCCGTTGGCCTGATGAAGGAACACCACGCAACGTAATCATCCCATGAAACGAGTCTGTAACCTGTACCCCCCTTGAGCCGTAACATCCGTTGCGCCATACTGAAAGACTATGAATTCGGCGGCCGTTCGGTTGTATGAAACGATGGAAGATCGGTACCGCACCTTGTTGGAGGTGGCGGAAGCGATTTCCGCGCATCGCGATTTGCACGAGCTTTTTCGAGATCTCGCCCAGCGACTGCCCCGCGTCGTACATGTCAATTTCGTCGGCCTGTCTTTATACGACCCTGTGCGTCATACGATGCGATTGCATACCATTCAGGCAAACGTGCCGGCCGATCTTGTGGGCGGGCATGAAGGACCGGTCAACGAGAGCCCTGCCGGATCGGTGTGGCTGACGCAGCAGTCGATCCTGGTGTCCGATCTTGCCGAGGAACGTCGCTGGCCCACCGTCACCGAGTGCATGAAAGAAGACGGAACGAATTCGTTTTGCTTCGTTCCTCTCACCACCGCCGTACGACGCTTGGGAGCCATGGGATTCTCGAGTCTGCAGAAGGCGGCCTACGATGAAGCAGATCTGGAATTTCTCCAGCAAGTCGGTCAATTGGTCGCCGTCGCGGTGGACAATGTGTTGCATCACCAAGACCTCACGCTTGACCGGGAGCGCCTACGGCTCTTACTCGAGGTATCCGAATCCATCGCGTCACACCGCGATCTGGCCGAGCTGTTCCAGGATCTCGCTCGACGACTCCCCCACGTGGTTCCGTTCGACTTCATCAATGCGGTGCTGCATGAACCGGCGCGCGATGTCATGCGCTTGTGGCTGTTGGTCTCCTCGGAGCCCTGCACGATTCAAACAGGTCTGGAATTGCCGGTCGATGAATCTCCCGGAGGATTGGTGTGGAAGACGCAGCAACCGATGACCGTCGATGACGTCATGGAGGAGAGCCGCTTCCCCAAGTTGATGACATTATTGCGGGAGAATGACGTGCGATCCTTCTGCGTGGTACCGCTCACCACGGCACAACGCCGTCTCGGCGCCATGGGATTCGGGAGCCTGCAGCGTAGGGCTTATCAGGACCGGGAAATCCAGTTCATGCAACAGGTGGCCAAGCAGGTGGCCGTGGCCATCGACAATACACTGAATTCCAAGACTGCCCTCGACTATCAGGCACAGCTCACTCGTGAACGCGACCGGCAGCAGCTCCTGTTGGACGTGAACAATGCCGTGGTGTCCCATCTAGATCTGGATGCGCTCTTCACCGCCGTAAGCACCTGCTTGCGGAAAATTATCCAGCATGACGGCTCCAGCCTCCTGCTCTACAACGGCGAGACCGGCCAGTGGCGCATTCATGTCTTGGACTTCGAACGAAATGAAAGCTTCGTTGAGGAAGGAGAAGCCGAGGAAGGCGCCGACTCCCCATCATGTCGCGCAATCTCATCGGGTACGGTCGCATTGTTCAGGGAATCGGACTTGAAAGAAATGGCGAGCTCCTCACCCTGCGCGCAGGACCTGCTCAATCGTGGCGTCAAGTCCTTCTGTTCCTTTCCACTCCTTGCTCATAAACGCATGCTGGGCGCGCTGAACGTCGGCCGTCGACAGGATGATGGTTTTGCGCCGGAAGACGTCGAGCTGCTCAGCCAAGTCGCGCAGCAAGTCTCGATCGCCGTCGAGAACGCCATAGCCTACCGGGAAATCGCCGCGTTGAAGGATAAACTGACGAAGGAAAAAGTGTATCTCGAGGAAGAAATCCAGACGAAGTACAACTTTGAGGAAATCATCGGTGATAGCCGATCGCTCAAACAGGTTCTCAAGGAAGTTCAAACGGTCGCCGCGACCGACTCCACCGTGCTGATCCTCGGGGAAACGGGCACCGGGAAAGAGCTGATCGCGCGGGCTCTTCACAATCACAGCGATCGTCGAGACCGAACATTCGTGAAGCTCAATTGTGCGGCCATACCGACAGGCCTGCTTGAGAGCGAGTTGTTCGGACACGAGAAAGGGGCATTCACCGGGGCCATCGCCACAAAAATGGGCCGATTCGAACTGGCCGACTGCGGTACGCTCTTTCTTGACGAGGTCGGCGAGATCCCATTGGAACTGCAGGTCAAGCTCCTGCGGGTTCTCCAAGAACAAGAATTCGAACGGCTCGGCAGTACACGCACGATTCGCGTCAACGTGCGGGTCATTGCGGCAACCAACCGCGATCTCAGTCAGATGGTAGAAGAACACGAATTCCGGAGCGATCTGTATTACCGGCTCAAGGTCTTCCCGATGACCGTCCCACCGTTGCGCGAACGGCCGGAGGACATCGCGCTGTTGGTGCGACACTTCGCTCAGAAATTCGGGATGCGGATGAAGAAACGCATCCAAACGGTTCCTGCCCAGGCGATGCAAGCCATGCAGGCCTACGCTTGGCCGGGGAATGTGCGAGAGCTGGAAAACTTCATCGAGCGGGCGGTCATCCTGTCGACGGGCCCTGACCTTGTCGTCGCACTGTCTGAGCTCAAGTCAGCATCCACGGGATCTGCTGAATCGGCTGTGACGCTTGAAGCGGCGGAGCGCGAGCACATTCTGAAAGTCCTGCGAGACTCGAGGTGGATCCTCAGCGGCTCTGCGGGTGCCGCAGTCAAGCTGGGGATGAAACGGACAACCCTCCATTCCAAGATGCGAAAGCTCGGTATCGTTCGTCCATCATAGCCGTACTTCCCGTCCGGCGTTCCCAGACCATCCTCTGTCGATATTTCGTCATCTGACGAGTGAACGACTTCGTCACGTCAATGACTCTGCGTTGGTCTTCAATACCTACTCTTCGACAATTCATAATTATATCAAATAGTTAAGTGAAATTATTGGATTCCAACCTGACTGGAACGGTCATTGCTGTTACCGTCGAAGCAAATGCGATTGCAAAGATTCGGCATGGTGTTCGATATAGGGAATTTGGAGGGCAGCTCTCATGAATCGCCGTAATTGGATCGGAACAATTCTACTTCTCGCATCGGTGTTGCTGACGGGCATCGGGCTGGTCGCATGGAAATATGAATCCATTCAAGATTCCAGCGCAGCCTCCGCAAACCAACCTGAACCGATGGAGTCCGTCACTGTTACCGTTGCACGCGAGATGGATCATCGCCAGACCACCACATCAATCGGCACGGTTTTGGCCTTACGTTCGGTCATGCTGAAGAACGAGCTCGCCGGGACTGTCCGTGAAGTGCGTCTCACGCCGGGACAGATCGTGGAAGCCGGTACCATGCTGGTCGCGCTCGACGTGTCCGTCGAAGAAGCCGAATTGAAGGCACAGGAGGCCCAAGCCGCTCTTACCAAAACGGTGCTCAATCGCCGGCAGAACCTCAGTCAGGAGCTGGCGACCACTCAGGAGGAAGTCGACCGGGCTCGTGCCGACCTGGATATTGCCCAAGCTCAGATTGCCCGCACCAGGGCGATCATTGCCAAGAAGACCATCCGTGCGCCGTTCCGGGCGCGCGTCGGTATCGCCGATGTTCACCCCGGCCAATACTTGGACGAAGGAACCTTGCTTACGACGCTGCAAGGCGTCGCCGAAGCGGTACATGTGGATTTCACGGTGCCCCAGCAAGTCTCGGCCGGCTTACGGGACGGCGAGACAGTCGAGGTGTTCGCGGCCGGCGATGCTTCCGTCATCAAGGCCAACATCGTTGCGCTCGATGCGCGCGTCGATCCGACGACTCGGAATGCCATGGTGCGGGCACGGATTGACGGCTCCCGCCATGCTCCTTCCCCCGGTGCGTCGGTTCGGGTTCGAGTTCCCGTTGGTCCCTCGCGCAAGGCAGTCGCCATCCCGGTCAGCGCGTTGCGCAAAGGACCCGGCGGCGATCAGGTATTCGTGATCGCGCCGGACCAGGATCACAAGAATCGGGCACACGTGCGGCAAGTGGAAAGCGGGACGATGATCGGTGATCAGGTCGTGATTCAAGCCGGGCTTGATGCCGGTGAGACCATTGCCGCGTCAGGGTCGTTCAAGTTGCGTGAAGGCGTGCTTGTCGCTACCCAGGATGACGCCTCAGAGAAACAGGCCCGAGCACAAACTGTCAGCAAAGACTGAACCGATCACTCGTCGAAGAAGGATCAAGGACATATCATGCGTTCATTCACCGACATCTTCATCAAACACCCGGTGCTGGCGGTCGTCGTCAATCTCGTGATCGTGCTGGCAGGCTGGAGGGCACTGATGACCCTGCCGGTGCAGCAATACCCGAAGATCGAAAGCTCCTCGGTCATCATCACGACTGTCTATTACGGCGCGAGCGCCGAGACTGTGCGCGGATTCCTCAGCACGCCGATCGAACGGGTGGTCTCCGCGATCAGCGGCGTCGATTACGTGGAGTCGACCAGCCGGGCCGGTGTCAGCACCGTGACTGTGCATTTGAAGTTGAACCACAGCAGCACGGCAGCCCTGGCCGAAGTGACTGCGCGACTCCAGCAAGTCCGGTCCGAACTGCCGACTCAGGCCGAACCGCCGGCGATCGAAGTGCAGCGGGCCGATCGGCCGTACGCCTCGTTCTACCTCAGCTTCACTTCCACGGACCGCACTGTCCCGGCTCTCACTGATTGGCTCTTGCGTACACTGCAACCGCAATTCTCGACGCTGTCCGGTGTTCAGAAGGTGACCATTGAGGGCGGCCGTCAGATCGCCATGCGCATCTGGATCGATCCTGATCGCCTCGCCTCATTCAACCTTTCCCCCGGTGATGTGCAAGGTGCGCTTCTCCGTAACAACTACCTGGCTGCGGTAGGACGGACGAAGGGCAACTCCGCCCAGATCAACCTGCTCGCAAATACCGATCTTCGTTCGGCACAGGAATTCGAGGAGCTCATCGTCGCCGACCGGGGTGGGGCCATCGTCCGGCTGAAGGACGTCGCGAAGGTCGAGCGTGAGGCTGAAGAAGCGGACATGGTGGCAAAGTACAACGAGGCGCAAGGTGTGTATCTCGGGATCTGGCCGGTACCGGGGACGAACGAGATTGACGTCGCTCATCGGCTCCGCGACGAGATGGACCGCATCCGGCCGACTCTGCCAACGGACATCGACATGAAACTCGTGTGGGACGGCACGATGTTCATGCGAAACGCACTGGCCGAGATTACCAAGACGTTGTCGGAGACGATTCTCATCGTAGCGGTGGTGGTGTTTCTCTTCATGGGTTCGGTGCGCACGGCGCTCGTGCCGCTCGTCGCCATGCCCGTTTCGCTGGTCGGGGCGGCTATTTTCATGTTTGCGTTCGGCTTTAGCCTCAATTTGTTGACATTGCTCGCGATCGTCCTCTCGGTCGGGCTGGTCGTGGACGATGCGATCGTCGTCGTCGAGAACGTCGAACGGCATGTCCGTCTGGGGCAATCGCGGATTGAGGCGGCGTTGGCCGGCGCGCGCGAGCTCGTCGGCCCGATCATTGCAATGACGATCACGCTCGCCACAGTCTATACACCCATTGCCTTTCAGGGTGGCCTCACCGGCTCACTGTTCCTGGAATTTGCCATTACTCTGGCGGTCGCCGTGGTCCTGTCTGGTGTCGTCGCGATCACGCTCTCACCGGTCATGAGTTCACGGTTCGTGCATCCACAGGGCAAGGAAGGTCGGTTGACCGCCTTTGTCAATCGACGCTTCGACGAGGTGCGCCGTATCTATGCCCGGCTGCTCGACGGGGCGCTGACGATGCGCTGGGGCATCGTGGCGGCGGCGCTCTTAATCATGGTTGCAGCTTGGCCGCTGTATCTGTTTTCGCGCCAAGAACTCGCCCCTGTGGAAGATCAGAGCCACATCAGCCTCTTCTTCGAAGCTTCACCTGACTCCACATTGGCTGCCACAAACCGTGAGCACCTGCAGATCGTACGAGCGATCACGGCATTTCCCGAAACGGAATTCACGTGGGGGCTTACCACTGCATGGGGCGGATTCGGCGGGTTGGTCGCAAAAGACTGGCACGCTCGGACACGCTCGACCGAGCAAATGTACGGCCAAGTCTATGGCGCCGTATCGCAGGTGCCGGGCCTGCGCGTATTTCCTCGATTGGATCCGCCGCTGCCTACCCCCGGCCAATACGATGTCGAGCTGGTATTGGAAAGTGACTTGCCGGCCGAGCAGCTGCTCAACACGGTCGGCGCCGTGCTCGGCGCCGGCTGGCAAAGCGGCAAGTTCATGTATGTGGACACCGACCTCAAGATCGATCTCCCTGAGGCGCGCGTCATCCTCGATCGCGAACGTCTGGCCGACTTGGGGTTTGATCTGGCAGGGGTCGGCCGGGAGCTCGGCACGATGCTTGGCGGGGCTTACGTCAACCGGTTCAACTACTTTGACCGCAGTTATAAGGTCATCCCACAACTCGGGGACAGTGATCGTGCAACGGTCGGTCCCCTGCTCGACTTGAAGATCAAGACACCGGGAGGCCAGCTGGTGCCGGTATCGACGTTCACGCACATCGAAACGAGTACCGCCCCGCGCACCTTGAACCGGTTCCAGCAGCGCAACGCCGTCCGGATTTTCGGCGGCGTGAAACCGGGTGTCACGAAAGAAGAAGGCTTACGTGTACTGGAAACTGCGGCGGCGACAGGTGGGTCCCGCATCACCCTCGACTACGCCGGCGAATCGCGACAACTCCGCCAGGAAGGAGCCGCTCTCACGGTCACGCTGGGTTTTGCGGTAGTCCTAATCTATCTGGTGCTGGCCGCCCAATTCAAAAGTTTTCGCGATCCATTGATCGTTCTGTTGGGGTCCGTGCCGCTGGCCATCTCCGGCGCTCTGGTCTTCAGCTTCTTGGACCTGACGACGATCAATATCTATTCACAAGTGGGATTGATCACATTGGTCGGGTTGATCGCGAAAAACGGTATTCTCATCGTGGAGTTTGCAAATCAGTTACAGACCCGCGGGCTCACCAAGACACTGGCGATACGCGAAGCCACGTTGACCCGGCTGCGGCCGGTACTGATGACTTCTGCTGCCACGGTCTTCGGCCATCTCCCTCTGGTGCTGGCGACGGGACCCGGTGCCGCCGCCCGCAACAGCATCGGCATGGTTTTGGTCACGGGAATGACGGTCGGCACACTCTTCACGCTGTTCGTTGTCCCTGTGTTCTACTCGTTGATCGCTGCGCAACACCAGCCGGATCTGGAACCTGAAGCGATCGCGATCGATGCGCAGGATGAGGCGCTGCTCGTAGCGGGAGCTCACAACTGAAGGAAAATTCCACGGATACTTACCATGCTGAAGATTACTTCGGAGAACCATCGCAATTCGATCCGACTCAGACTGGAGGGCAGCCTGACCGGACCTTGGGTCGGTGAACTCGAGCATGAGTGGCGAACCACCCAATCGGCAGGAGCGGTTCCTCTCGTCGTGGATCTCACGGGCGTGACCTTTGTCGGAGAGGACGGCAAGGTTTTATTGAAGCAGCTGTGGCGAGAGGGTGCTCAATTGATCGCAACAGGCTGCTGCATCGGTCATCTTGTCAAGGAAATTGCCGCATCAGAATCTGACACGTCCAGCATCCGATACGGGACGAAATGAGAGGAAGCATCATGCGCACAGTGAGTCTATTTATCGGGGCCATCTTCCTGGCCGCCTGCGCCGTTGGACCGGACTATTCCCGGCCCGACCTGTCATCACCGGCGTCGTTCAGGTCGGCTGCTGCCCAGGCAGAAGCCGAATCGTTCGCGAACTTGCCATGGTGGGACCTGCTCCAAGACCCGGCGCTTCAAACACTGATTCAGACGGCGCTCAGGGAGAACAAGGATCTCAAACGCGCGGCCGCCTCTGTCGAAGAATTCCAAGCTCGTCTTTTGGTCGCCAAGATGGACTTTGCCCCGAAGGCCGACATTACGGGCAGCGCCCCCCTCATGGGACGGAAAGCGCAATTTCTGTTTCCTGGCTTTCCGAACGCGTTCAACTATTACCTCCAAGGCAATCTCGCCTGGGAGCTCGACATCTGGGGCCGCATCCGGCGGTCCAATGAAGCGGCACGCGGCGATCTCCTGGCACGCGAGGAAGCCAGGCGCGCCGTGGTCTTGCAGCTCGTCAGCGGCGTCGCTGAATCCTATTTCGACCTGTTGCAGTTCGATCGACAACTGGAGATCGCCAGACGCACGCTTCAATCATGGCAAGAATCGGTGAGGATTGCGCAGGCACGTTTGCGGGAAGGGGTCATTGCCAAGCTCGATCTGGATCAATTCACGTCGGAGCGGGCCAACGCGCTGGCGCGGGTCGCCGAGTTGGAACGGCAGATGGTCCAGAAAGAAAATCAGCTGGCCGTGCTGCTGGGGCGAGACCCGGGACCCATCGCGCGGGGACGGTCGTTGACGGATCAAGTCCTACCGCCTGCGATCCCCGCCGGCCTCCCCTCTGAACTCTTGCAACGGAGACCGGACCTCGTGCAGGCCGAACAGGAGCTGGCGGCGGTGACGGCGAGAATCGGTGCGGCCAAGGCAGACCGATTTCCGAAACTCACCATCACCGGCATTTTGGGCGTCGCCAGTCCCCAGTTTTCCCGGCTCATTGCAAACGAAACGGCATTCGGCGTCGCCGGTCCCAGCATCGCCGGCCCGTTGCTCAATGCACAAGCCCTCGGGTTCCAACAGAAAGCCGTCGAGGCGCAGGCGAGGCAAGCGCTTGCCCAGTATGAACAGTCGGTTCTTGTCGCGTTTAGAGAGGTTGACAACGCGTTAGTCGCAGTGCGGACTACCCAAGAGCAACGGAATGCCCAGGCCGAGCAGGTCGAGTCGCTCCAGTCTGCCTTTCGCCAAGCGACGCTCCGCTACAAGAGCGGGCTCGCCAATTATCTGGACGTCCTGATCGCCCAACGCAATCTGTTCGAGGCCGAACTGTCGTTGATGAGCACTCATCGTCTCCATCTCGTCTCGGTTGTGCAACTGTACAAAGCCTTGGGCGGCGGCTGGTCGCCGTTGGACCCAGCCCAGCAGATGCCGACGGCAACAGTCGCAGAAGTAAGCAAGGGTTAAGGAGTCACAAAGGCCGAACAAGCTAAACAGTTCTCTATTTTCTGGACCACATAAAGAGAGGATCTCGCATGAAGACTCGCGACGGTCTGCTTTCCTCAGTGCGTGTCGGCCCTTATACGTTGCACAATCGGTTGGTCATGGCGCCGATGACGCGCAATCGCTCCAGCCGCGCCACCGTTCCGCAGCCGATGAACGCGTCGTATTATGCTCAACGCGCCTCGGCTGGTCTCATTGTGACCGAAGGAGCGCAGGTATCTCCGCAAGGTGCGGGCTATCCTTACACCCCCGGCATTCACAACGCGGAACAGGTACGAGGCTGGCGGTCAATCACAGAGGAAGTACATCGAAACGGCGGCCGCATCTTTCTGCAACTGTGGCACGTCGGACGAATCTCACATCCCTCATTGCAACCGAATGGCGCATTACCGGTGGCGCCCTCCGCCATAAAACCCGAAGGTGAGGCTCATACCTATGAGGGCCGAATGCCGTTCGTCACGCCACGAGCCCTTGACCTGGAAGAAATTCCAGAAATCATCGCACAATTTCGGAATGGGGCCATCCATGCACTCGACGCCGATTTTGACGGGGTGGAGATTCATGCAGCCAACGGGTATCTGATCGATCAATTCCTTCGCGACGGCACGAATCGGCGCACTGACGCCTATGGCGGATCGGTAGCCAACCGCGCTCGTTTCCTCATGGAAGTCGTCGAAGCGGTTGCACAAGTTTGGGGAGCCAACCGGGTCGGGGTGCGGCTGTCGCCGGTCAATCCCTTTAACAATATGTACGATTCGGACCCCCAAACGACGTTCGAATATGCGGCCGAACAGCTGAGCCCCGTCGGACTCGCGTACCTCCACGTTGTCGAGGCTGACGAACACGGAGAAACAACACATCCAACGGTCAATTTTCGCCGAATCCGTGATGCATTCGAAGGGACCTATATCGCCAACGGAGGCTTTGACCACGAGCGGGCAAGTGCATATCTCGCTCAGGGACACGCCGACCTGATTTCTTTCGGACGGCTGTTTTTAGCCAACCCGGACTTACCGGAACGTTTTGCTCAAAGCGCCCCATTAAACGTGCCGAATCCTGCTACGTTTTATGGAGGTGATGAGCGGGGATATACAGACTACCCCTCGTTAGAAATGAGATCCGTTTGTTGCCATGGTTAGGCAGAAATCCAAGTCGGCGATCAACACACCCAGCCTGTCGTGGTTTTCACACCAAGAGAAGAGATGATGACCGTTTCTTGTCGCGGCCATGGCCCGCGGGTTCGGACTCTCGTGATCTCCCCAGGGATGTGACGAAAAGACAAAGCTTTTTTGTGAATCGGAAAATTGTGACTCGCTGTCGATTGATGGCCCACCTGTTCGACTACTAGGTAGGCACAGGTAACAGAAACAAGGAGCTCATCATGCAACAACTCACGCCCTGCTTGTGGTTCGATGATCGGGCCGAAGAGGCGGCACAGTTTTACGTGTCCATCTTCAAGAATTCCCAGTTAGGACCAATCACGCACTACGGTGAGACGGGCGCCAAGACCTCGGGAAGGCCGAAAGGGTCTGTCATGACCGTGACGTTTATGCTTAATGGCCAAGAATTCGTGGCGCTGAACGGCGGACCGCTCTTCAAGTTTACCGAAGCGGTCTCCTTCATGGTGAAGTGTCATTCCCAGGAAGAAATCGACGAGATGTGGGCCAAGCTGTCGGAAGGTGGAGAACCGGGGCCGTGCGGCTGGCTGAAGGACAAATACGGGCTCTCCTGGCAAATCGTGTCCCCCGAGTGGGACAAGATGTTGCAGGATCAGGATACCAAGAGGTCCGAACGGGTGATGGAGGCCATTCTCCAAATGACCAAGCCCGATCTCGAAGCGATTCAACGAGCGTATGCAGGATAACCGGCGACAATGCGGTAACCCAAAGGAGGTTCGTCATGCGGTTCATGGTCATTGTGAAAGCTACCAAGGAGTCGGAAGCCGGTGTGATGCCGAGCACGCAACTCTTGACTGATATGGGAAAGTTTAATGAAGTCCTCGTGAACGCCGGCGTGCTCCTCGCCGGCGATGGGCTGCATCCCAGTTCCAAAGGGGCGCGCGTAAGGTTCTCGGGCACCAAGCGTACGGTGATCGACGGCCCTTTTGCCGAAACCAAGGAACTCATCGCCGGCTGCTGGCTCTGGCAGTGCAAATCGAAGGAAGAAGCGATCGAATGGGTCAAGCGCTGTCCGAATCCCCACAACGAAGACAGCGAAATTGAAATTCGTCAGGTCTTCGACGCCGAGGATTTCGGGACCGAGTTCACGCCAGAGTTGAGAAAACAGGAACAGCGCGTATTCGAACAAGCGAAGGCGAACGCCCGGTAGCCACAGGAGCAGGAGGCTGTCGTTCATTGCCGGAAGCATCGCGTGCTGATCAGCACCTCCTAGGCTTGCTGCAAATAAGGCCACTATATTTCGAATAAGAGGAACTGAGCAGAGGGAACATGGTGGACATTATTCATAGAATTGGAATCAAGGCACCGATATCGAAGGTGTACGCCGCGCTATCGACGGTCGAGGGCATCGCCGGTTGGTGGACCAAGAAAACATCCGGATCATCCAAGGTTGGGGGTACGATCGGGGTTCGGTTCCTTTCTGTGGGTGGGAAAGAAATCGGCTGCATGAACATGGAAGTCATTGCGCTCGATCCCAACAGGAAGGTGCATTGGCGCTTCAATGCGGGGCCGGAGGAATGGATAGGAACGGACGCGGTATTCCTTTTATCCCAGGAAGGTGATTACACGATCATACTCTTTGGTCACAAAAACTGGCAGGAGGCGAGCGAGTTCACCGCTCATTGCAGTACGAAATGGGCCACGTTTCTATTGAGTCTTAAAGGTCTTGCCGAAACCGGTAAAGGTATGCCCTCACCCGATGATCTCAAGGTGGACAACTGGAATTAGCCATCAGCTGAAGAGAATGAGGGGGCTGGTACACGGCGAAGCTCATGAAAGCCGAATGTCGATTTTCCAATCACGGAGCGACTATCGTATGACAGTCAACAGCCGAACCAGAAATCAAGGCTTGATACCTTACAAGGAGGCCACTATGCGTTTCATGTCTCTTACCGTTACGACGTTGTGCATCACGTTACTGGGCTTGCCAGTTCTGGCTAAAGAGAAAAAACACGCCGCGCCTATGGATGAAAAAGCCATGATGGAGATGTGGCAAAAACTAGCCACGCCCGGAGAACCGCACAAGCAATTGGAAAACCTGGCCGGAAGCTGGACGACACAGACCAAGGAATGGATGGAGCCCGGTAAACCGCCGATGGAATCAAGTGGCACCGTCGAAATGAAGGCCATCTTAGGCGGGCGGTTTCTTCAACAGGAATATACCGGCAGCATGATGGGCCAGCCGTATTCGGGTGTCGGGACGACCGGGTATGACAATCTGCGCAAGAAGTATGTGTCGACCTGGATCGATTCGATGGGCACGGGAATTTTCTTGATGGAAGGTACGGCCACCGCGGACGGTAAGACGATCACGCTCAAGGGAGGGCATGACGAACCGGGTGGCGGGCACATGACCCATCGCGCAGTGTGGAAGCTCGTCGATCAGAACACCCAGATCTTTGAGATGTATGGGGCCCACAAGGGCGAGAAAGAAATGAAGGGAATGGAAATCACCTATACGCGGAAGCAGTAGTCGGACGACGAGTGGACAAAGCGGCTGGTGGCCGGCCGCTAAAAACCGGGGCGTAGCGAGAAAGGAGTCCTACATGAGCAGGGTACGGCTGCTGGTCGGCACCAGAAAGGGAGCGTTCATTCTGACATCGGACGGCTCACGCAAACAGTGGGACGTGCAAGGGCCACACTTCGGAGGATGGGAGCTCTACCACATCACGGGTTCGGCGGTCGATCCGAATCGATTGTATGCCTCGCAGACCAGCAGTTGGTTCGGGCAAGTCATTCAACGCTCGGATGACGGCGGGAAAACCTGGAACGCCCCCGGCACCAAACCCGAAGATCTGATGGGGTCCGACGGCATGCCGAAGGGTGAGAGCAACATGTTTCGCTACGACACGTCCGCGGAAACAGGGAAACCGCTCACGACACACCAACATTATGACGGCTCGCAGCGCCCGTGGGAATTCAAACGAGTGTGGCATCTCGAACCGTCATTGACCGATCCCGATACGGTGTACGCCGGAGTCGAGGACGCGGCCTTGTTCCGGTCGACCAACGGTGGGCAGACGTGGCACGAGCTTGCCGGACTACGCGATGTGAAAGGAAATCTGTGGCAACCGGGTGCCGGTGGGATGTGCCTGCATACGGTTATGTTGGATCGGACGAATCCTCAACGTATGTATATTGCCATCTCCGCGGCCGGCGCGTTCCGCACAGATGATGGTGGCCAGACATGGCGGGCGATCAACCGCGGTTTGAAATCGCAGTATGAGTTGCCCGATCCGGATGCAGATGTCGGGCACTGCGTGCACAACATCGCCATGCATCCATCACGCCCGAATGTGTTGTTCATGCAGAAGCACTGGGACGTGTTGCGGAGCGACGACGCCGGCGAGTCCTGGCACGAGATCAGCGGCAACTTGCCGAGCGATTTCGGATTCCCGATCGCCGTCCATGCCCATGAACCGAACACAGTCTACGTCGTGCCGATCAAGAGCGACTCCGAACACTATCCTCCGGAAGGCAAGCTGCGCGTATATCGCAGCCGCACGGGAGGCGACGAATGGGAGGCGCTGACAAAGGGCCTGCCGCAGGAGAATTGCTATGTCAATATTCTGCGGGACGCGATGACCGTCGATCGGCTCGATCCCTGTGGCATTTATTTTGGAACGACCGGCGGACAAGTCTATGGCTCGGCCGATGGCGGCGACAGCTGGGCGCCAATTGTCCACGACCTACCGGCGGTCTTGTCAGTCGAGGTGCAGACACTCCAGTGAGACGTGAAGCGTATTTCGTAGGAGACCGCGGTCGTCTGAAACGAGATACGAACGACGGAGAAGAGATGGTTCGTGTGATTCTTCCGCAACATCTGCGAACCCTGGCGCACGTCAACGGTGAAGTGACCCTTGAGGTCAACGGTCCGGTGACGCAACGTGCAATCCTCGACGCGCTTGAAGCCCGCTATCCGATGTTGCGCGGGACGGTGCGCGATCATGTGACGCGCAAGCGCCGGGCGTTCGTGCGCTTCTTTGCCTGCGAGCAAGACCTCTCTCACGAATCGCCCGATACCCCGCTGCCCGAAGCCGTCGTGACGGGAAACGAGCCGTTCCTGATTGTGGGGGCAATGGCCGGCGGATAGCGGCGAGTTGAGGCGCATGGCCTACAGCTGATTGCAAGAATCCGAAAACGAAGCGCCCTTACTAACGTCAAAGGAGAAACACATGAGTACGCAATCCAAAGCCAAGTCGACAACAAAGCGGAAAGGTACGAAAAGCATCCGCGCCTCAGCGAGCATCTGCTGGTTCGACGTCCCGGCGGACGATCCCCAGCGTGCCAAGAAGTTTTACAGCTCGTTGTTCGGGTGGAAGATCGAGCAGTTTCCCGGAGCGGAGGATTACTGGCACATCGACACAGGTGGCCTCGACGGGACACCGGATGGTGGATTGATCGTGCGCAAGTACCCCAAGCATTCCATCACCAACTATATGGCGGTGTCCTCAGTGGACAAATCAGCGGCGAAGGTCGAGAAGCTTGGCGGCACGATCTGCAAGCCCAAAACGGCGGTACCGAAGATGGGCTATTTCGTAATATGTCGAGACACGGAAGACAATGAATTCGCGCTGTGGGAACCGAACGACCGCGCCAAGTAACGCTCCGGCTATCGCCGTGGCACAGCGAGAAGCGCATCGCTGTGCCGCGCTTCGAGGCGGTAGGCCTCCCGTCCAATTGAGCGTCGCCCTAACATTGAGAGCCAAGAAAAGGTAAGACGAGCCGTTTCAACCGAAAGGAGAAAGCCATGAACAAGCAGGTCAAGCCGATTCCCGATGGGATGCGTACGGTAACCCCGCACTTGGTGTGCGCCGGTGCCGCGGATGCGATTGAATTTTACAAGAAGGCCTTCAATGCGGTGGAGCTGGGAAAGGTCCCCGGACCAGAGGGAAAGCTCCTGCATGCCCTGATCCGAATCGGGGACTCTCCCGTCATGCTCGTCGATGAATTTCCCGGTCATAACTCGTTCGGGCCCAAGTCGCTCAAAGGTTCGCCCGTTACCATCCACCTCTATGTCCACGATGTGGAGGCGGTCTTCAACCAAGCCGTCGCTGCCGGCGCGAAAATCACGATGCCGGTCGCCGATATGTTCTGGGGAGACCGGTACGGCCTGCTCGAAGACCCCTTCGGACACCACTGGTCGATCGCCACGCACGTTCGCGATGTGAATCCGACCGAGCTTCAGGAGCAGGCGCGGAAGGCTTGCGGCTAGCCGATGGCATTCAACACACAAACGGTGCGGGAGCGAATATCTATTCGCTCCCAGCCAGTTACACGCAATCAAAGGAGGTCCGTATGGCCCGCTATGTCGATGGATTTGTCTTGCCCGTTCCGAAGAAGAAATTGAACGCCTACCGCCGTCTGGCACAGAAGGCGGGGGAAATTTGGCGCGAACATGGCGCGCTCGACTATAAGGAGTGCGTCGGTGACGATCTCAACATTAAGATGGGCGTTCCATTCCCGCGTCAAATGAAGGTCAAGTCCGGCGAGACGATCGTGTTCGCCTATATTCTCTACAAGTCGCGGGCGCATCGAGACCGCGTCAATGCCAAGGTCATGAAAGACCCGCGCCTGGCAGACATGTGCGACTCCAAAGACATGCCGTTCGACTGCAAGCGCATGGTCTACGGTGGATTTAAGGTTCTAGTCGACACCTAACGCACATTATTCCAGCAACATCTCACCTACTGGACGGAGAACATGCACACCCCGATCGTCATCGTTAATTTTCGCTCGTGTTTTGATCGTTCTGTATCACAATTGAACAGCTAGTAACTTGCCGAGTGGCCCCACACGAGTGAATGCAGTAGCGTGAACAATATCCAAATCACCTAGCCTGGAACCGATCGCTCGTCCTCACACGTTCGTCCCGCGACCTTTCCAGTCTATATACGAACCACTTCTCACAGGAGGTTAGCCTATGAGACATCCATATCTATTGTTTCAAGCGGTGTGCGGTTGGTGCGCGGTTCTATTGCTCTCGGCCGTTTTTGCTTCGGCAGGAGAGTCCAAGAAAGGGGCATACGCAATGACTGTCTCACATGGTAAGCAAGTCACCTTGGAGTACACGCTCAAGCTGGACGATCAATCGATCGTGGATACGAACGTGGGTGGGGAACCGTTGAAGGTCACACAGGGCAGTCATCAACTCATTCCGGGTGTCGAAAAGGCGATCGAGGGCATGGCGTCCGGAGAGAAAAAGAAGTTTACGGTCCCCCCCACCGAGGGCTATGGCACCATCGACCCCAAAGCGTTTCAAGAAGTGGACAAGAAGATGGTACCGGCTGATTCCCGGAAAGTGGGGACACAGTTGGAGGGGAAAACCGCCGATGGACGAAAGGTTTTTCCGCGTATTTCTGAGGTAAAGAACGATACCGTCGTGCTCGACTTCAACCATCCCCTCGCCGGCAAGACACTCTATCTCGACATCAAGGTCCTGGACGTCGCGATGGCACCGATATCAGAGTGATACTCCTCGCGTGCGGGGTGGTCACACGCCCCGCACGATCGACCCCAGCCATAGCTTTGGCGGCGGTAGCGATTTCAAGCCGTTCATCCGGCTTCACCACCCAAGAATCTCCTCCACATGTCCACGAGACTACGAGGCGCTTGTGCCGTTCTTCTTTGACAGGGCGATCAGTTTCGCGGTGGCTTGACCGTAGTGTTGATAGGCGCCCCATGTCGACCCACTCATAAGGATAGCTGCTCTGGCCTTCGATAGAGAGCTCCCAAGATCATTGCCGGACAGCGCTTCCGTATAAAAGACCTTCGCAAACTCTAATGCCGCTGCGTCATCCACAGGCCAGCCGGTCCCAATGTAGTTCTGGACGCCTCGCTCAAAAAAAGCTTGGGCCAACCCCGCAAGGCTTCGATTCGATTCCTGCAGCGTAAAGGGCTTCCCGGATCGAACGACGCCGGAGAAGCAGGCGTTGGCAAAAATCAGGCGCGGCACGTGCCGCGCTCGAAACACATCCCTCGCGGACAGCACGTTCTCTTTGCCGAAAATCCATCCGCTCTTGGAAGGATTTTTTTCGTCGAAGTCGCCATGCCCCGAGTAATGAATCAAATCGAACTCCTCGCTCAGGATCAGCGCAAGCAGTTCGACCGGATCACATTCATTCGCCCCGATCCGTTGCTCGATTGAGATATTCAGGCCCTGTCTCTCCTTCATGCTTTGCAGAACTTTCACCACAGTGCGACCTTCCTCCCGCGCTCCCGGCAATTGCAGGTCGACCTCCGGAGCCGGGTCAGCGATGACCAGCACGCGCAGGCTGTCGGCAGTCGTCGTCGCAACCAGTCCCGGCGGGCCAGACAAGGTGGTGCGGAATTGCCGCGTCAGTTGCCGGCCAGGCCCATAAAAAATGGCTTTCCCGTGTTGTTCGAATGCAGCCATCTCCCACGGGAATGCCGCTGTGGAACGGTCAACCATGAGGGTGAGCGGCGTGATATCGACCATATCCTGGAAGTCTTCCGGCATGAGGTAGCTGTGTAAGAGCTTTCCGTATTTCTGCTGATCCTCCAAACTTCGAGACTCCTTCAGGAGTTCGGCCGCTCCTTCTGCATACGAGGATTGAATCGTGATTTCTCGGACTGGAATAACCGCCTGTTCCCTGATGGCTGAGAACCGGAACACGTCATGGTCGCGTTCGATCGTAATCCGGCTCCCCTTCATCGTATCCTGGTTGGCCGGCTTCGATTGTTGTCTGCGATGCGTACGCTTCGGCAGCTGCCGCTCCATCACGCGCAATTTCAAGCCATCGTTCTGGTTCTGTGAGATTCTATTCAACAGCTCCTTGATCACCTTCAAGCGATTTGTATCGTACTCCACGATACGCAGGGTCTCGAGATGCCCTTGGTCCTTCAGTTGTCTGAGCGCTGACCCTACGCCTTGCAGCATGCCTTCGATCGCCTGCTCCAAGGACAAATTACCTTCCCCCGAGCCGACTACAACCGTGGCGAATTCACGCCATCCGAGCGCAGTGACGCCATAGGTGACATTGGCGAAGAGGAGATCCAGGTCCTCCCGATTGAAACGCCCGTATTCGCCCATGCCGGCGAGGATCACGGCATTGGCAGCAAGAGATTTGCGCACATTGGGGATGAGAAATACTTCGCCGAGCCCGCCACCGATGATGCCGCGTTTGACGGCCTTGGAAATCCAGAACTCCAGCGCCTGGTCCAGCGCTCCAACCGCACGCACGGGTGGTACCCCTCTGTAGTGCCCGACCACGACCGCCGTCGTCTTGATATCGCGAATGTCACCCTGAACGATTTCAACGTTTAGGGAGATAGGCTTCTCTCTTTGTGTCTTCTTTTTCCGCACTGCGTAGGTTTCGGCCGGGACTGAATCCGTCACCGCCCGGACCTTTGAAGAGGCCTGCACCATGACAGCTTGCCTGAGCAATCGCTCTGCCCGACGGCGCTCTGCGGCGCTGCTTTGGTTGGCATTCGTCGCTTCCGCGATTTGGCGAATCTCCTCGGCATCCTGTCGATCTTGCACGGCACGAACACGCGAGGACGGCACCGAGCGGACTGCGCGGGCGGTGACTGGTTCCGTCGCCAATGCGCCGGTCTTGCCGGTTCGCAGGATCTCATCGATGGCCTCAAGCACCTGTTCATGCTTCTGCAGGTCACCATGGATCTCGTCGACATAATATGTCGGCACACCGGGAAGCAGCCCCAGTGCGTGCGTGACGCGACCATCGCCTTTCAAGGTGATGTCAAACTCGAACATGCCGGGCGCATCGATCCTTACCCCGCACACCGTTTCCTGATTGCAACCGGCGATATAGGTCATCCGCTCCGGATCGGTCGTCGCCGACACATCGAGGTCCGTGTGGAACTTGCGCGCCCGATTGAGGTGGGAGGTCAGGATGGGATACCGGCCCCAAGTGCCTCGATCGTAGAGACTTTGTTCTGGGACAGAGAGCTTTGCGTATGCAGGGAGTAGCTGGTAACTCCCCACGAATCCATTCAGGACGTCTAGCACTTCGTCCAAGTCGTGTCGTAGATCTGCCGCAGCCAACCACTTCACCAGCTTGTCTTTCGCCACCATCGCTTGCGCAATGGCATACGAACCGTAGTTCGGCGTGCCCAGCATAATGAGGCGACCGCCCTGTACCTTCTTCGGCTCCGACATGGCTTTCCACGTCTTGGGATACAGCCGAATAAAATTCCGGGACACGAGACCTCCCATGGAATGGGCGACAAGGTGGACCGGTTGGTCTTTGAACTTCGATTCCACGAGACCTTTCAAGCCTTCCGCCGCCTGATCCAGATCTTTTCGCCAGTCGTAGGCAAAGGGCTCAACGTTCCAGTTCGCTTTCAGCCACAAGATCGCCTCTGCATAGCTATCTTTGTCGAGCCCACTGGGATAGACACGCAAGGTTGAATCGGCTTCCCGCGAACCGTCCGGAGCTAGTTGTAGCTTTTTGATTCCCCCTCCCATGAGCCGCAAGAAACTGACCCACACGGTGTCATCATCGCCATCTTCCGTGACGGTCAACTCGGACCCCATGATGCCGGGGATAAAGATGATATTGCCTCGCAGTACGTCGCGCTTTTGTCGAGCCGATCTCGCACGATCGGCTAGACGTTGCAGCCGTTCAAGCTTCTCGGACCCGAAGTGCTCCCTCAATGCCTGGTCCGATACTGTTCTAGACTTGCTTCGGCGCGCGGAACCGGAGAGCTGAGTTTCAAACTCCTCCCAATCCATGTCATGGATCCGACGGTCCGGCTTGCGCTGCATGATCCGTTTCTGTCTTATGCTCATCGCCGAATCCTTCCTTAGAGAGAACCGGTCGGGTAGCCCAACACCATGTTTGAAAGTGACGGCGGCCCGAAGGCCGCCCTCACCGTCCTGGTCTCACTAACTCAGAAAGAATCGATCGAACGACGTGCGTTGCCCTTCGAGCTGGGGTACTTGATCGAAGTCGTTCTTCTTCAGTTTCGCGACGGTACGTTGATGCAGCTCTCGGTAGGTCAGCTTGCCGTCGGCCTCTTTGATCGACTCGACCAGATAATAGGTCAAGGCCCCGTTATACGAACCACCGATGTGAGCATCGGCGGACGTTTGCGTATCCCGACACCCGGTGATGAGCAGCTCTTGGATATCGGCATTGACGATATCGCTCTTCCGCTTACGCCCGCGAGGCGCCTTTCCCAGTTTCCCACGAAGCGCTCCCCGCAAATTCCGTCCAGACTCTGTCGCCATCAGATCCAATGGACAGGGAAGAAATCGTGGTTTTCGCGGGGAGTCCGGCGGGTTCATGACACGCGTGATAGTGCCGGAATGGCAGCAGTCCATAATAACAGTCAGACTCACGCCCTTGCGAAGCTTGTTCAAGGTCTTTCGGAGCCAATCATCCCTGAATGGATCGTTCCAATCTAGATCAGTGGGACATAAGATCTCGTCGCGCTTATCCGCTTCGTCACCGTTATCATCCGGCACGTTCGACCCATGCCCCGAATAATGGAGCAGCAGAACATCGCCATTCTTCCCGCCTCCAATCAGCTTTTTAATGGCGGCTTGCATCGCCTTCTTCGTCGCCTTCAGATCGGTGAGCGTCGTCATGTCCTTGTCGGTAAATCCATAGTAGGTTTTCAGCGCCTCACTCAAATTTGTCACGTCATTGACACACCCACTAAGATCCGCCCCGGGGATTTGGTATTTGTTGATCCCGATCAGCACCGCTCGCTTTGCCATAACAACTCCTTTCTGTGGTGGTGTCGACTAATCAGGCCATGGCTACAAACGTGCCCACCAATCTTGTTGCCTTGGCCCTCCTATCTGCGTGCAATGCGCGCAACAGATACGGGCAATGCCCGAAAGACGTGTTGACAATGCGCTGAGCAAACATCTTGCCACTCAGGATTTGGATGCTTCCACGGCACGATGTCATTGCTAGGGCGTATTCCGGCAGGGAGAATACAGTATTTTCATGTTTCCGGATAGATCGGATGAGTCAGCGGAGGGCTATATGAGTGCTTGATCAAAACCGATGGAGAATCTAAACCGATACAGCACTGTATCGAAATAGGCTAGGGTCGGTGTGCTCCCAAGCTACAGAGTCCGGCTATCGATCCAGGTCACCTGACCAGTCCGACGGTTCACTTCCTGATACATATGCGCTGTGCCACCACGGCCATCACCTCCACCACCGTCCCAGAGACAGACAAACTGAACCTTGTCGATGCCATAGGACAGGGCAGTATAGAGGAGCCAGAGGTTACAGCGTTCATAGGGATCAGCATCTTTCGGAGGAGGGCCAAGACTTTCCGGAGTTGAGCGAACAGTCGCCATGAGCTTGGCTTTGGCCTTGTAATATCGCTCGCGCCACGATTCGCCGTGACAGACCACCGACTTCTGGATAAAAGTTGGTTCGTCGAATGGCTGGAGCCACTGAACCTTGACCCCTCGCTGCTGACAAGCCTCGGTAAAGAGCAGATCGCCGCCACACGCACCTTGCGTCAGAGCCAGGTCTTCCGGACCGGCGTCGAGGTTCTGCAAGGCCTCGGCAATCTTCTGAGCCGCAACCGGTTCTTTGGAGGCAGGAAACCGAGGCGGTTGCCGTCCCGGTTTATCGATCATGTGTCCGCTGAAGAGGAAAACCCGTCGCGGCGAAAACGGCGGGGTCGCTCGCCGGATCTCGGCCTCGACGATTGCCAGTGCGGCGGCGGTCTCCTCAGACCTGAATTCGAGATCGCGCAGCAGTTCCAACGTCTGCCGGGATGAATCGAGCGCAAACCAGTCTCGGTCGGCAGCGGCCATCGCGGCGCGGTACTCACGAATCACTGTGTCCCTCGGGTTGACCAGGAGGCACACCTCGGCGTAGCTCGCCCGCGCCCAATAATCTTTCTTGTCTCGTTCTTGCGCCGTAAGGCTCGCCCATAGTACGCCGCCAATCAGGTTGTCGATCACGGTTCGGTTCGGTTGTCCGCCGAGATGCTCAAGCAGCAGATGCAGCGTCAGCGAATTGATGCCCGAGTAAAAGTGGGAAGGATCGGCAATGAACGCTTTGTGGTACGGCTCGATGGCTTGTTCGAGGCTCGCCTGCTCAGCCGCCGCCGCGGCACGCATCTGTGCGGGAGTGCTGTCGGGCCTGCGCCAACGCTGGACCCAGTTGTCCTTCTCCACTCGCCCCGCCAACGCCCAGACTTCTGAATCAGAGGGGTAATTCTCCGTGAGCTGACGCGTGTACTCCCGTGCCTCTTCGTAGCGGCCGAGTCGCCCCAGGCACACGGCTTTCTTCTCGCGGCTTGGCTTGTCCTCGGCATCGAGCTTTAGCGCCGACTCGAACTGCTCCAGCGCGAAATCGAACTGCCGTAGTTTGATCAGGCTATTCCCGGCAGCGCGGCGCGATTCTATCCACAGCGCCTGCGTCGGCGTTTCGTCGGCAAGCACCAGGATGTCGCCGACGTGGTTTCTCTGACGCGCCACTTCCATCCGGCTCTTCCACGCCTCATAGGCCATGCTGAACTCGTTGCGCTTGGCGAGCAGGAGATCTCGCCACTGAGGCTCTTGCAAGTGATCGAGCAGGGAATACACCGGGCTGACCTTGCGTCCCTGCCACGATTCCATTGTGGCCTTTACCATATTGGCCAATTTCGATCTCTCTAACTCCAAGGCCGCCGGGTCCGGTCCACGATCCTTGATGGAGTAGCGCAGTTTGCGATCGGTATAAAGGTCAAATGCCGTCGGCACCTGTCCGCCGCTGATCAGCACGACACCGCGTGCCCGCAGCGCATGTCTCACACCGAGCTCGTACCAGACATTGGGATTGTCAATCGTCAGATCAGCAACAACGAGGTCGGCAATGAGCAGCTCCTGGAACATATCGGGCAAAATCCCTCCGGCGCGCTGCTCTTCATCTGCCCGGAACACCTCCAGCCCCGCCGACTCCAACGCCGGCTTGATCAGCTCCGTATATACGCGATTGAAATCAATGTCGTTGCCTTGGCTGTCCTTCTTCACACCAAACGGCATCGCGACAAATGCATGGGGTTTCATACACGTTCCTCTTCTGATCAATCCGTCTTACTTCGTCCTGCCACGGAGGAGGCACTCTCGTCCTTCTCCTTTTTTTCTTTCACCACCTGCGTCGTGTAAGTCTCGACCTCCTCACGGCTGAGCTCCTCGACTCGCGCGGCAAATCCCGGATAGGCCTGAACATGGCTCAGGTTCACGTAGGGTCCACTGAGCTGGAAGAACTGCCAGCCTTCGCTCTTGAGCGATTCGACCGTGCGCCGATAGTGGCGCCAGCGTTCGCCATAGTGAAAGAACTCTTCCACGGCGGCACTCAGCGCCACCACCAAACTGACCGCGAACGTGATCATTTTGATCGCACCGTCGGCACCGTTGCCCAAGTTCAGACTGACCAGCGCCGGTACGATGACGCCCCCGATAATCGTCGTGAGCCGCAGAGTGTAATACCACCGGACAGAATCCCACGCCTTGTCTTCCATCCAAATGACCTGTTCCAGCCACCGCGCTCGAAGGAATTGTTTGTTCAGGTCCGGCAACTCCAGCGCCGCAATGAGCTTGTTCATCTCGGCCCGCATGTGCTCATGGTCTTGCGGCTTTTTGAGCATGGGTACCTCACAGCAAAGAGTTCAGACGCTGAACGCAGCGGTTTGAACTCTATACCTAGCAAATGGAATGATCAACGCGTTTGGACAGGAAGGATAACCTAGTTCCGAGCCCGTCTCACCATCAGGATTCCGTCCCGAATCGTGACCAGTACCGCGCTCACACGTGGATCCGCCGAGACCGTCCGGTTCAGCTCCTGAATGGCGGCGGTAGACTCATCCGGCGGCGGCTGCTTCAAGACCTCTCCGCTCCACAGCACGTTATCGATCAAGATGACACCGTTTGGAGCAAGCAGCTCGAGCGAACGCCAGTAGTAATTGAGGTAATTCGCTTTGTCCGCATCGATGAAGATCACGTCGAACGGGCCGGTCAGTGTTCTCATGGTATCAAGGGCCGGGCCCATTCGAATGTTGATCTTGCTTCCAAACGGAGCGTTTGCAATATGGCGCCGGGCCAATGCCGCGGACTTTTCGTCGATCTCGCACGTAAGAACAGCTCCATCAGGGGGTAGGGCTTCCGCAAAACACAACGCGCTGTAGCCCGTGAACATCCCGATCTCGAGTACCTGTTTTGCGCCTACCAGCTGCGTCATGATTTTCAGAAATGCCCCTTCCAGCGGGCCGACCAGCATCTGGGGATACGCCATCGTTCGATGGGTTTCTTCACGGAGGGCCCGACAAACAGAAGACTCCGGGATGGAATGCGCTTCGGCGTACGCTTCGATCTCGGACGGAACAAGTTTGTTCATCAGAATGCCTTTCGATCGTTTGAAAAAGATTGCTGTGCTGCGTACACTGCGAAGGTCCGCGCCAGCGGATTCGGATATTAACATACGTGAAACGAGAAGGAGGCCGGATTGAAGACCCTCGCCACGCTAGAACCTCTCACGACCAGACTCCTGGAAATTCAGCGTATCAACAGCGCTGCGTCGGTCCTTTCATGGGATCAGGAAACGTACATGCCTGCCGGTGGAGGCGAAGCGAGGGCTGAGCAGATCGCGGTGCTTCAGGGTTTGGCCCATCAGAAGCTCGTCTCCTCGGAGGTTCAGGACCTCCTGTCACAATGGGTGGATCCTGCGACCGGCCAGGCAGCCGACCAGGCCGGTGAAATCTGGGATGGGCCGTCGCGGTCGCTGTTGCGGGAGATATGGCGGGATTTCAGCCGTGCGAAGAAACTGCCGTCTGATTTCGTCGTGACACTGAGCCGCGAATGTTCCCTCGCGCAGCAAGTATGGGTCGAGGCGAAAGAACAAAACAAATTTTCCCTGTTCCTCCGGAATCTCCGGACCGTGCTCCAGCTCAAACGCGAAGAAGCGCACTATCTCGGCTATCAGGAGTCACCCTATGACGCGCTCTTGGACGTCTATGAACCGGGTGCGACCATTGCCGGCCTCCAGCCGGTATTTGCTGCGCTCAAATCCCGTCTGGTGCCGTTGCTGAAACAAATCACTCAGAGCCGGGTTCACATCGATGATAATATCCTGAATCACTCCTACGATCAGGATCGGCAGCTGGAGTTCGGCCGACTGGTCCTGATCGCAATGGGGTATGACTTCAAGCGGGGTCGATTGGATCTCTCGGCACATCCCTTCACCACCTCGTTCCATCCGACCGACGTACGTGTGACAACCCGCGTGCATGAACATGAATTGCAGTCCTGCCTTTTCAGTTGTATCCACGAGGGTGGCCACGGGCTATACGATCAGGGCCTGGATCAACAGTACTTCGGCACGCCGCTGGGCGATTCGGTTTCCCTCGGCATCCATGAGAGCCAATCCCGTCTCTGGGAAAATTGCGTGGGGCGATCCCGCCCCTTCTGGCGATTTTTTTATCCAATTCTGCAGCAAACCTTTCACCAGCAGCTGCAGGGAATCGATGTCGACCGGTTCTATGCCGCGATCAATCGTGTGAAACCGTCGTTGATTCGCGTGGAAGCCGATGAGCTAACCTACAATCTGCATATCATGCTGCGGTTCGAGATCGAGCGAGACCTCGTGGAAGACAAGACTCAACCGGACGATTTACCGGAGATCTGGAACGACAAGATGAAAGAATACTTGGGCCTCGTTCCGCCTTCCGAGGCCGAAGGGGTGTTGCAAGACGTGCACTGGTCGTTCGGCGCCTTCGGGTATTTTCCGACCTATACCCTCGGGAATCTCTATGCCGTACAGTTCTTTGAGCAGGCCAAGCTGGAGATGCCCCATTTGGAGGATGAGATTGCGGCGGGGCGATTGATGATGTTGCGCCGGTGGCTCGAGCAAAAAATCCACCGTTGGGGCCGCATGTTCACACCGGAGCATCTTGCCGAACGGGTGACCGGTTCCACGGTAAGTCCTGGGCCTTTCCTGAAGTATGTGGAACAGAAGTACGGCGAACTCTACCAACTGTGAATGTCCACCGCCGGCCGGCTATCGTATCCCAGCGCGGCATTCAGCTTCGACAAGCTTGCCGTGGTCAAGGTAAATTCAGCCTGCACGTCGATCCGATGGGGTACCAGCAGAGTCGTATGGAAGACAATGTCTCGAATGGGGATCTTGAATTCCGGATCCTGCGGCGTACTGAGCTGGACTAATTCCACCGAGTTCGTAATCGTGCTGCTATCTTGAGGGCCATATGTGGTCACAACAGCATCGATAATATCTTTCACCTTCTCGTTGGCCTCTACCCCTTCGATCCCCTTTAACAACAAGGGAATCGCCTCGTCCTTGGCTTGATCCGACACGATGAAGTTTTCGACCCTTCCTTTCCTGCGAAGGGACGTCAGGTCGTTATCGAGATCTTTACTGAAGGCGCCATAGGCAAACCGAAAGAATTCAAAGTGGAATGCGCGCACGCCCTTGGCAAAGGTTTGGAGCTCGCAGAGAAAGCAGAGTTGCTGCAACTTGACATCGCTCAGTTGGCCGTGGCGTTCCGCAAGCTGCAGGACATACAGCAACAGCGCCCGGTCGACGGTAATCTGATTGGGTGTTCGCAACGTCGCTCCACCAATGAGTTTGACGGCTTTACTATAGACAGCCGGAGAGCAGCCGTCAAAGGCAGCTGAACTCCTGGATAAGTTCGTATGAAACACTCTTGACCGGCTGCTCCATTTCGTCTTTAATCCCGGTCTAGGAGGCGGAGTCTCATGGCGATGTCCAAACATACCAAAGAAATGGGAGTACTGAAGGACCATCTGGGGAAACACCAACTCAAGTTTACTCGGCAGCGTGAACTGATCCTGGATGCGTTTCTCAAGCAGGAGCACATCACGGCCGAGGAGATGTACCACCAGCTGGCACGAAAAGATCCGCACCTGGGTTTGGCAACGATTTACCGCACGCTCAACCTGTTTTGTGAGGCCGGTCTGGCCCAGGCCCGGCACTTCGGCACGCAGACTCAGTACGACAACATCTCACACAAAGGCCATCACGACCATCTCATATGCACCGGCTGCGGGAAGATCGTCGAATTCGAGAACTGCGACATTGAGCGTCTGCAGGAAGAGGTTGCATCACGGAACGGCTTTACCATCCAAACTCACCGCCTGGAACTCTATGGTCTCTGTTCCCGCTGCCGTCATTGATCCCCACCTCTTTTTTCTGGTATTTTTTTGAGGCAGCTTATTCATTTCAACTTGCCTCCCTCTGAAATAAGGATCCTTCATGTATCGATGGCCCAGACAATGCTCTCGCACGATCGGCGTTCCTGTACGCCTCAACTTTGCCGGCGTGTTTGCGGCATGTCTGCTGGCGGTCTTATGGCTTCCAACTCCCCCTGAAGTCTCCGCCGCCGATAAGCTGATCGTCTATTCCGGACGATCGGAACGCTTGATCAAGCCGGTCCTGGATGCGTTCACGGCAAAAACCGGCATTCAGGTCGACTTGCTGTCATCCGGCACGACCGAGTTGGTGAATCGGTTAAAGGCGGAAGGCGGCCGGAGTCCAGCCGATGTGTTTATCAGTAATGATGCCGGAAGTCTGGAGATGGCACGCACCGCCGGACTCCTTCGTCCCTCGAGCATGCCGGAGGTTGAACAGGCGATTCCCCCTCAATTTCGCGCGGCGGACAACAGCTGGATCGGCTTGTCGGGTCGGTTTTGGATCATCGTGTGCAACACCACGATGGTGACGCCTGACCAGATCACATCATTGCTGGACTTGGCCGATCCTAGGTGGAAGGACAAAATTGCCATTCCGAACGCCGGCAGCGAATACTTGCAAGCGGGCGTCTCGGTCATACGCGCCAGTTTGGGCGACGATCAAACTAAGAGGTTTCTCGAGGGTCTCCGGAATAATGCCGGAACTCACGTCTACCAGAAGAGCTCGCAAATCGTCGAGGCGGTTGCGAAAGGTCAGGTCTCGGTGGGCGTGGTGAACCATTACTATGTCTATCGACATCTCGCCGTTCAACCGACCGCACCACTTGGTGTGATGATGCCCGATCAACAGGCAGGCGGGATGGGGGCCATCATGAACGTGGCAGGGATCGGCATCTTAAAACACACGTCCCGCTTTGACGCCGCCAAGCTGCTGGTGGAGTTTCTTGTCGCGGAGGTTGGTCAAAAGATGTTCGCTGACCTCGACAAAGAATACCCGCTCCATCCTGAGGTCAAGGCCGATTCGTCGCTTGTCGAACGGAAGAGCTTCCGGACGGCCTCGGTGCCGTTGACCAAACTCGCCGAACTTCGAGAGCCTACGCTTCTACTCATCGAGCAAGTGGGGATGCGGTAGATCGCCGCGTAGATTTGTGATTGCCGTACGCCGATTATCTGTCTCATCTCTGCAACTCGCAGTACTGGCGAGTACCGCGCTGATTCTTTTACCGTTGGGCTATGTCACCGCCCTGGCCTTATCGGCCGACTCCACAATCTGGCACCGTCTCTGGACAACTCGTGTCCCCGAACTCCTGCTCAATACGGTCTCCCTGGCGGGCGCCGTGGCCTTGCTCGCGCTCGTGCTCGGCGTATCGACCGCCTGGATGGTCACACGATTCGAGTTCCCAGGCCGACGTCTCTGGGAAGTCGCCCTCGTGCTTCCTCTGGCGATGCCGACCTATGTCTTGGCCTATGTGTACAACTACCTCTTGGGTTACGGCGGTCCTGTGGAACATCTCTGGCAAATGGTCACAGGTCCGCAATCGAGAATCCTCTCTCCCCAAAGTTTTTGGGGAGTCACCATTGTCATGACGCTCGATACGTTTCCATTCGTCTACCTGCTCACACGCAGCGCGCTTTTGAGCTTCAACGTCTCGTTTGAAGAAGTGGCTCGGACGTGCGGCGCATCCCAGCTGCGCACCATGCTGCATGTGACTCTGCCGTTGTTACGCCCCTCGATTGTGGCCGGCGTCGCACTCGTCGTACTCTATGTCGTTTCGGACTTCGGCGCCGTCTCCCTACTGCGCTATCAAACATTGACCTACGCCGTCTTCCAGCAAATGACCGGACGCTCGGACAATCAAGCGGCGAGCATCCTGAGCATCTTGCTGGTCGTGCTTGCGCTGCTGTTTTTGTTGACCGAACGCTGGTTTCGCCGTAAGAGTCGGTTTTACCAGACAACAGGGCGCTATCGAGCGCCTCAACGAATCCAGTGTGAATGGTGGCACGCGACGGCACTGACGGCCTGTCTGGCGACCGTCACCGGCCTGGCCTTTGGGATCCCTGTCTATCTGCTGGCGATGTGGAGTCTGTCCTCGGAAGCCCAGGCGATTCTCGATGCTCGTTTCTTCGGTTTTATTTGGAACAGCGCTCTACTGTCCAGTCTGGCCGCGACGGCTGCCGTGTTGGGTGGACTGCCGCTCGCGTATCTCGCCAGCCGGAAACCGACCTGGCTCAATCTCGGTTGTTTGCAGGCGGCCTATGCCGGCTATGTTCTGCCGGGACCCGTCGCGGCGCTTGCGGTACTGGTCCTGTTTTTAAACGTCATGCCGTTCTTGTATGGCACTGTGATCGTGTTGATCGTCGCGTATGTGCTGCATTTCCTGCCCGCCGGCCTCCAATCGCTCGAGCCGTCGATCCAACAGATCACCCCCAATCTCGAGGAGGCCGCCCGTACTTTAGGACTCGGAGTCCGGGAAACTTGGCGACGTGTCACGCTGCCGCTGATCCGTAACGGGATGATTGTGGCATGGGTCCTCATTTTTCTGCAGACGATGAAGGAGCTTCCTGCGACGTTGCTGCTGAGGCCTGTGGGGTTCGACACATTGGCCATCCGTGTCTGGCTGGAAGCAAGCGAGGAGTATTATCAACTGGCGGCTCCATCCGCGCTGTTGATTGTGCTCGTTGGCCTTCCGGCACTGTCCCTCCTGCTATCGCGCGATTGGCGGGCCGCGTAGAACACGATGAACTCACCATCACACATGACTCAGAAAGAGACTGGTCAGCGTGACGGGCAAGCCGATCTGTACCAACCGACGTCTTCTATTTTGGAGCTCCGTTCCGTGTCCTGCGCGTACGACCCACGCCGGCCAGCAATCCAGGGTATCTCGTTTTCGGCGCGAGAAGGTGAAATCCTCTGTTTGCTCGGTCCGTCAGGTTGCGGTAAGACGACCGTATTGCGCGCCATCGCCGGATTTGAGCCGGTGCGATCCGGAGAAATCTTTTTGTCGGGCCGGTCAGTTTCATCTCCCTCCGAAACCGTTCCAACCGAAGAACGCCGAGTCGGCATGGTCTTCCAAGAATATGCGCTGTTTCCTCACCTGCGTGTGGCTGACAACATCGCCTTTGGACTCCATCACCTCTCGCGGGCCGAACGGACGGGGCGCATCCAAGAGATGCTTCGTTTGACGGGGCTCGAAGGGCTCGAACGTCGCTATCCGCATGAATTGTCAGGAGGACAACAGCAACGAGTGGCCCTCTCGCGAGCATTGGTACAGAACCCGGTCTTACTCCTCCTGGACGAGCCATTCAGCAATTTGGATCCCGACATGGCCGACCGAATGCGGCAGGAGGTTCACGCGCTTCTCCATCGGACGAAGACCACAACGATATTAGTGACCCACGATCACGAGGAAGCCTTTGCAATGGCCGATCGCATCGCTGTGCTGAATCACGGATACCTCGAACAACTCGATTCACCCGAACTTGTCTATCACATGCCGGCTACCCCATTCGTCGCGGACTTTGTGGGACAAGCCGACTTTATTCCTGGGCAAATCCGACAAGGCATGGTCCATACCGAACTCGGAGAGTTCCCTAATCCCCTCAACCGGACGGAAGGAACCTCCGTCGCGGTCATGATTCGCCCGGACGACATTCACCTGATCCCCGACCAATCGGCGGGTCCCCGGATCGTGGGTCGCCAGTTCCGAGGCTCTGAAAATTTATACACCGTCCGACTCCCCTCCGGCCAAGTTATCCACAGTAGCGAAGACTCGACCAGTGTCTACCAGGAAGGGACACCGGTTGAGGTGCGGGTGTCGGCGACGCATACCGTCCTGTTTGATGCCGCCGCTCTCCCGCACTCGCCCAACATCAGTCACCCGGGGGATTCCGAACCAGACTGAATTTTTCCATTGACAGAGTCGAAGAACGAGTGGTATTGAGAAGCATTATCAAGAAGATAAGAAGGGGAGGCATGTCGTCTTGGACGCGCTGAAAGAAATCGTGGATTACGGAGTTATCGGCCTGCTGCTGATCCTCAGTGTATGGGCAGTAGCCGTGGCTGTCGAACGGTGGCAGTTTTACCGGCGAATTGACCCTTCTCTCTACCCCAATCAGCAGCTTTTCGAAATGGCCCTGACGAAGCGATTGGTCATTATCGGAACAGTGGCAGCTAATGCGCCATATATCGGGCTTTTGGGAACAGTCCTCGGAATCATGCTGACCTTCCACACCATGGGAACTTCAAAAACCATTGCCGTCAGCTCCGTCATGGTCGGGTTGAGCCTTGCACTCAAGGCCACGGCTGTCGGGCTTCTAGTGGCTATTCCCTGCGTGGTGATGAACAACGCCCTCCGGAGACGCGTCGCTGAACTGATCACCCTCTATAAAACCCAGCAGCATGGATGAGGAGTTGAACCAAATCAACGTCATCCCCTTGGTTGACGTCATGCTGGTCTTGCTGGTGATCGTGTTGACGACGGCCACGTTCATCAGTACCGGCCAAATTCCTGTCGATTTAGCCAAAGCGACTGAAGCTTCCGATAGGAAAGACGTCCCGCTCGTCATCACGTTAACCTCGCGCGGAGAGATGTATCTGAACGATTCCGCCGTTCCTGAAAATGGATTGCGAATGGTGCTTGAGCGGCAACCGAGGGAGTCGCTGGTGGTCGTCCGTGCCGACAAAGTGACGATCCTGGAACGGTTCGTCCAGGTGGTCGATGAACTAAAAGGCCTCGGCTTTGGACAAGTCAGTCTTGAAGTAGTGAAATCGTGACTTCGCTCTCCTCTCACTATCCGGACCAGACTCACCTGCAACGTCAGGGTTGGGTGTATTCTGTAGTTTTCCATGCGCTGATGGGCGCTGCCGCTCTCGCGCTGATGCCCGTATTCACATCGTCGCTTGAACCCGACTCATTCAAGTGGAACGTGGCACTGTTAGAATCTCCGAGCTTCCAACCAACAGCGGATCCTCCCGCCCCGGCAATTCCGACTCTTCCACCGAAGCCACAGTCGATGAAATCCCGATCGACACCGGTGGGGGCAACAACGAAGCAGATTCAGCCACAGACGGCTCAGCATGGGCCCACTCAAACCATCCAGGAGGTTACCCCGGTCAATCAAACCGCCTCTACTGCTATTGCGAACACCGTCGAATATCATGAAGTCAGCCGAATTGAGACGCCGGTAACACCTCAGGAAAGGGTCGTCGAAGAACCGGCTCCCGTAAACGAGGAAGCCTTCAATGAACCCGTGACGCCGGCCGCGACACCGGTCCCCAGCCAATTGATCACCGATTCAGTCGTCCAACGACCCACCATCGAGACGGCAAGCGAGACATCGGCGCAGCTCCAGCAGCCTGCGACCGAACAGATCGTGACTTCCGCAGCTCCCCTAACGGCGGCGCCCGCAGCCAAGGCGGACTATGGGTGGCTGATGAGGGCATTGCAAGGGCGAATCAATGAGCTCAAGAACTACCCCGTCATGGCTCGAATGAATCGCTGGGAAGGCAGAGTGGTCCTCCGCGCCGTCATCAGAGACGATGGTCAAGTGTTAATGGTCAACGTGCAAGAAAGCTCCGGGCGGTTGATTCTGGATAATGACGCGATTGAAACTCTGAAAAAGGCCTCTCCGCTAAAACTGGACCATCCCTTGGGGAAACCGCAAGTAGCGATCTTGATGCCGATCAGCTATTCCCTTCGGTAACGTGCAACCGACGCGTTCCTTTGAGATCGCGGCCCCCTTTGATAGGCGAGATCGATGTCTGATTCATGTGATGAGATCGGGGTGACTCATTTCCCCCTGTCCTGCCCGGCTGTCACCGGTACCCCGTCAACGGGCGCATCCCGTCTCGACTCACTTGTGGAATTTGCCAAGACCGAACACACCGAGCTGCTGCACTTTCTCACGCGAAGAGTACGTTGTCCTTCGGCTGCGGCTGATTTGGTTCAAGAACTCTATTTGCGTATCGTTACCCTGACCAGGCCGGAGACGATCCGCGACCCACGAGGCTTTCTTTACACCACTGCCAAAAACCTCGCGATTGATTATCTGCGGAAGAAAGATCGCGCGATGCCTCGTTCAGAACCGCTGGAAAAAGCGCTGACCGTGCCGATCGCCACTCCTGATGCCGAAGCGGCCGTCGACGCAAAAAGGCGCCTGGCTGTCGTGCTCAAGGCGATCGACGAACTACCCGCTCGGCGTCGCGCCGCATTCGTCATGTTCAAGTTTGAGCATAAAACCTACGAGGAAATCGCCAGGGAATTACAAATATCCGTGAAGACGGTAGAGCACCATCTCAGCAAGGCCATCGCTTATTGCCGGGCCCGTTTTGAAGCCTTCGATGGCCGGTTGTGAAGAAGCAGAAAGATTTCCATTGAGTCGGCGCAACACTCCTGACTATCATAGTGTGGGTTCCTTCCATGTACCGGGTTGGTTGTCACACGATCAAGCGGATATGTCGACGCAACATACCTCTTCAGACCACAACAAGCACTCGTGCGTATCGGACGAAGCCAATACATGGATTCTGCGCGTCCATTCAGGCCTCATGTCTGCCGAGGAACAGCGAGAGTTTGAAGCCTGGCATGCGCGAAGTCCTATGCACCAAGCACAGTTCCGGGATGCCGAGCGGTTTTGGCACGCCCTTGATGGATTGACCGGCCAAGTCACACGCGAGAAACATGAATCGACACTAGTCGGGTTCGCTACACGCCGTGTGTCCTCTCTGATCTTTGGATCGGCCACTCGATTGCGCTGGCCCGCTATAGCCGCTACGTTTGTCGTCATTATCACCACTATGTTACTTTGGTCCACGCTCACTGTCTGGTTGAGCGACTATAAGACTGCGACCGGCGAGCAGAAATCCGTCGCCCTCGCGGACGGATCGACCGTCTTTTTGAATACACATTCGGCATTCTCAGTGAACCTATCTGAACGCCGTCGATCCTTGACTCTCACACAAGGAGAAGCGCTTTTTGAGGTCGCCCCTGACGCCGCGCGACCATTCGAAGTCACGGTGGATGGATGGGTTGTACGGGCGGTCGGCACGACATTCAACATTGACCATCATGCGGACAACATGACGGTCACGGTGATCGAGGGCGCCGTTCGACTGCTTCACGATGATCATGCGTGGGACATACCGGCGGGCTACCGGATGACCTATGACGAGCATCAGATCCTGAACGAACCGGAACCAGCGGATGTGCTCAAGATTACGTCCTGGCGCAAAGGTGAATTTTCATTCACGGACATGCCCCTGAGCATGATTGTCGAGGAATTGAATCGCTATCGACCCGGCCGGATTGTGATCGCCACTACCTCATTACGAGACCTTCGCTTATCTGGCAGCGTTTCCCTAAACGACCCCGACCAGTCTCTCAAAATGCTCAAAAGTGTCCATCCGTTTCGAGTGACACCAGTTACCTCATACCTCACCGTAGTTTCCTAATAACGCATTGATAATATAGATTTTCTATCGAACCGGCAGGTCCAGGTCTCAATATGAGATCCGTCCATTTTGAGATTGATTGTAAAAATTATTCATAACTAATAGGGAATTCCTCTCCTTCGTTTCGTCCTTCTTCACAGAACTCACTCCTGCACTATTGCCGACGATGGAAAAGGAGATACACATGGGTCGAATCAAGGCGTCATGTTTCGTTCTCGTTGGATTATTATTTCTGGGATTGGGGAATCTCCCAAAGGCGGCTGCTGAGATCCCGGTCGAGTTGCCTCCTGAGGCTGTGACCTTCGATATACCGCGTCAACCGCTTCCACAGGCGCTCGAATCATTTCGAAGCCAAAGTGCCGTCCGTTATTTGGCGAGAACGGACCTTATTCAAGATCAACAATCCGCTGCTGTGGTTGGCCAATACTCCCCGGAAGTCGCGCTGAGACTACTCCTTGTTGGAACAGGCCTGACTTATCGTGTTGTTGGACCGGATTCCGTTACCATTGAAAGTGCGCCAGCAGCCCAAGCTCTCGCTGAAGAAGTGCTTCCACAGCCACCCATAGAGGATCAAAAGCCGCTGAAGATTCCATTGACTGAAATTATCGGGACTGCACCGACAGCCCTGGACCATATCCCCGGTTCGGGGAAGGTGATCACGGCAGAGTCCATCCAGAACAACCACCGATTTACGATCAACGAAACCTTGAGAGAGGTGCCGGGCGTTCATGTGCGCGACGAGGACGGCTTAGGCATCAGGCCCAACATCGGTATCCGTGGCCTAGATCCGACCCGTAGCCGAAAGGTCCACATCATGGAGGACGGCGTCCCAATCATGCTCATGCCGTACGCCGATCCGTCGTCATATTATTTCCCGCCGATTTTCCGGTTTGACCGAATCGAAGTCCTGAAAGGCAGCGGCCAATTGCTCTATGGCCCCCAAACGATCGGAGGTGTCATTAACCTCATTACCCGTATGCCTCCGAAGACTCCAGAAGGTCATTTTCAGGTCTGGGGCGGCAATCTGAACTACTTGAACACGCACTTCGATTACGGAGGAACCTGGGGAAGAGGCGGCTACCTGGTCGATTACACCCACTATCAAACCGACACGCCACGATTTACCAACATCCGCGCCAGGGTGGATGACTTGACTCTTAAGACAGTCCAGGAATTGAGTGATCGGACACAAATTCTAGCCAAGTTTAACTACTATCGCGAGAACTCGGGGATCGGCTACCAGGGGCTCACGCAGGCGGATTGGGCCACCCGAGGCGGAGAGCGGCAGACCCCCTTCACGAACGATCACTTCGACTTTCTGCGACTCGGCTATCATGTAGCGGTGAACCACATGTTCTCGGCAAATTTGACCTCGACCACCAACTTTTTCGGGCATTACATTCAACGGGACTGGTCTCGGCAGTCTCAGCAAGGTGTGAACGCCAACGGCGCTGCGGTCGGCGGCATACAAAACGGTAACTCTCTCCCGGCAGACTCCTTCAGTGTTGTACCGGCAAACCGGCGTTTTACGAATGAGCGGGAATATTGGGTCTGGGGCATCGAACCCCGATTCCACTATCTGCACTCATTGTTGGGAATAAAAGGCGAGGCAGATTTTGGAGCTCGGTATACCTTCGAGCAATCCGACCGCAAGCAGCTGCTCAATAACCTATCGGGTACAGGATTACCTTCAAGCTGCGTCGTCCCTGCCCCTGGGACCACTTGTTTGGGAGAAAATAACTTCCGCACGACGAACGCCTATGCTTTTTTTGCTCAAGAGCGGTTGTTCTTCGGCCCATTCACGGTGACACCGGGATTCCGCGTCGAACACATCAGCTATGATCAAACAAATCGCCTGGCGAACAGCGGCCAGGGAACATACGGAAAAACCAACTTCACCGAAGTTTTGCCGGGAGTCGGCGTGACTTACTCTCCCTTCACGAACAACACGATCTTTTTCGGTGCCCATCGCGGCATGTCACCTCCACTCATTTCAGACGCCATTACCGGCACTGGACAAGTAGTCGACCTCGGACCGGAACTGAACTGGACCTATGAATTGGGGGTGCGGGGTAACCTGACGCCGTGGTTCGGATATTCAATTACCGGGTATCAGATGGACTTCGACAATCAAATTATTTCTCAATCCGTTGCCGGTGGCACCGGCGCGACCTTGACCAGCGCCGGGAAAACGCAACATCGTGGAGCCGAAGTTGCCGCGCAGCTGGATATATTGGACGCCGTGACCGGACGGAATGACGATCAAGATATCACCCTCGATCTCAACTACACCTGGGTCGCTCAAGCCGACTTTAGAGGAATACGTAATAGCTCCCTCGCGGCTTCCGCCCTGCTGCCCGGTGAATCGGCAATCTTCAATACCAGTGGAAACCGCCTGCCCTACTCTCCGGAACACTTGATCTCAGCCGGGATCGGTTATGCCAACCGAGCCTTCAGCCTCGGGGCGTTTAACGCCAGGGTAGAAACCCAATGCGTCAGCGATCAATTCGCCGACGACCGCAATACCGTCATTCCGACCCCAAACGGACAACGTGGTATTGTGCGGGGTTGGTGCATGCTCAACGCCTCCGTCAATCAACACGTCAAGAGGATCAATACGACCTTTTTCTTCACGGGGAAGAATATGCTCGGACAGGACGTCATCATGGACCGTACCCGAGGTATTTACCCCGGCCTCCCGGCGCTCTGGCAAGCCGGAGCACGTTGGACATTCTAATGGATGGACCGTCGGGCAGCCGCAAGCATGTGGCTGCCCGGTACGAACCTGCGCCGCTATAAAATTTCAATCACTTTCCATCATGGATGGGGCTCATGCCTTCGGGGAGGTTTACGGTCTCTGCAAGCAACCGGTTGGATGCTTTTATTGTCCTATGCGGACATAGACCCATTTTTCATGGGGCACGCAGCCTGTCTTGAAGCCCAGACGATACGGTCACCCTTCCTTCACCATCGATAATGATAGCTTCAACGTCCGGTAAGTGCTCCACCAAAGCCATTCCTCGCTCAGGGCCCAACACAAAGATCCCCGTATCCAGTCCATCGGCCATCACGCCTTCCTTGGCAATGACCGTGACGCTCTGACAAGCACGTGCCGGTTGCAACGTGTGTGGATCCAAGATGTGATGATAGCGGACTCCATCCCGTTCGAAGAACCGTTCGTAATCACCTGCCGTTGAAATCGCTTCATCCTTTAAGTCGATGACGGCGATCAATGTACCTTCTTCACGTGGGTGCCTGATCCCTACCGAAAACCCGCCTCCGTCTGGCAAGCTGCCGAAGGTTTTGATATCTCCTGATAAGGCAACCACGCCGCCCCTGGCCCCTACCCGCTTCATCTCCTCCACTGCCCGATCGGCCGCATACCCCTTGCCAATCCCGCCGACATCGATGCGCATCCCCTTAAGCGGCAGATAAATCGTTCTTCGCTCTCTATCAAATTGAATACTAGTCCAATCGACGAGCAGCTTCAGCTGTTGCAACTCCTTATCACCAGGAATGCGTTGCTCCTCGGTCACACTCCAGGCTTCAACCGCAGGGCCAAGAGCAATATTGAACCCACCATGTGTGAGCGCTGCGATATCCAGAGCTTTGAGCACCAATTGGAATGTATCAGGGCTCACCTGCACCGGCCGATGGCCCGCCTGTGCATTCACCTGCGAGAGTTCACTGTCAGAACGCCAGGTGCTCAGTAACTGTTCAAGCCGCTTGATTTCATCGAATGCGGCCTGTACGGCCCGATCGCCCACGTTTTTGTCGGAAGCGACAGCCGTGACTGTAACGAGAGTGCCCATGTGCATCTGGATACGTTTCGAGACAATGGGCGGGGACGCGGGTCGTATTTCTACACAGCTGGCCACCATAGGAATGATGAAACAGAGCATGCTTACGGAAATGGTATGAAGATGAGGCATTTTCATTGTGACCTCGTCCTTACCACCAGTGCCGGCGGAAATATCTCGAATACCGAGGATACGGCATGACCTCGTAAAGCCGCGCTTCCATCTGTGACGGCTGCGGAAGCGTTTCGACCATGGAACGCTTATCGAAGATCGGATACTGATCATCGAGAAAATCCCGCACCCCTGCCGTTTCTGCTTGATCAGCAACCACAGAGACCGTAACCATCCGCCCGTAGCGTGGCGAATCGACTCCGAATCGCCAGGTCCCAACATACGTAATAGCACCGGCGTCAACGGAAAGTGCCATAGACAAATCGGCCATGGACATGAACGGGCCTTCCCTAATCTGGACTCGGGTGAGTTGATACCTTCCGGGAGGCAAACTGACCGCAAAGCGTTGATCTGGAGACTCGATCTCCACCTGAAAGCGCTTTAAAGAATCCTGGTTTTCCAATTCAAGAAACCGAACTTGAGGCATATACCGACGAGACCGTTCCCCTGTTAGGACAGTAAAGACCCTCCCCACAACCAAGTTGCCCGTGACCTGATCTTGATGGACCAGTGAAGGCAATTCCGTCGCGCAGCCTGCCACACTCAGAATTAAGCCCGCGAGTAAACCTCTTTGCAACATCGGGATCGTCTTCATACGAAAATTATAAGACAAGCTGCCAGGGAATGGCAGGTCGCTCAATGAAAATTAATCACTTGACAGACGAATACTGATGGAGATATTAATAATCGTTCTCAATTTAGGGGCGTCAGTCACCGCGCACGATGGCTATCACAAAAACTCCCTCACTGGAATGCAATCACGCTTTGGAAACACGCTGTGAGTGTGGACAATTGATCGCCAAGGTTTGCGGGCAAGGGCTGGAACTGAAATGTAAACGTTGCAAGCGTATGGTCATGATCCCCTTTTCATCCATCGAAGGATGGGAGGCTTTTTCAGCCTAGTCCCAAGTTGTTCAAGGAGGCCTATGTAGCTGCTCCAATCATTTCATTCCGCTATTGCACAAGACCAGAGACCACCGAGTCCCGAGTCACACCACAACTTTAAACACGCTGGAGGATACCGATGAAGATGCGGTCAATCCTCGGGACTCTCGTGATCATCTGCTTACCGGCTATGCCGGCACTAGCGGAAAACTTGACCCCTGAGGAAATCAAAAAAATGGTCGACGAAGCAGTGGAAAAACGTTTGCAAGAACATGAACGGCGGGAAGGATCTATGGAACGCCGAGAAGGGCCGGCCGCACCAACCGCTGAACCCGGAATCGGTGCCCTTCCAGAGGTTGGCAGAGAACGCCGGGCAGATCAGCCACAGCCCTTATCGTTTGGAACAAGCGGATCTGGACGGCTCATCTACGCCAAACCATTCGTGTCGTTCCCGAAGGCCATCGTCGGCGGCTATTTTGACATTCAATATCGTGCCCACCGTAAACCGGTGCTTGAATCAGGATTTGAAGACATACGAAATAGTCAGGGGACAACGAATGGCTTCGATCAGCAACGATTCGTTCCATTCATCTATGCGGACATCACCGAACATGTGAAATTTGCTTCTGAAATTGAGATTGAACACGGGATCAGAGCGACGAATGACGTTGAAATCAGCTTAGAGTTCGCCCACATCGACTACTTGATCCATGAAAAGGTCAACCTGCGAGGCGGGATCATCCTGATTCCCCTCGGCAAGTTTAACTTGCTGCACGATTCACCGCTAAACGACTTGACCGATCGGCCGATGGTCAGCCAATTCATCATCCCATCAACTCTGTCAGAGACGGGCGCCGGTCTCTACGGAACGTTCTATCCCGGTCGAACCGGCAAACTGGATTATGAGGTCTATGTTACGACCGGTCCCTGCGGCTATGGCAATGATGGGGAGCCGAGAGTAAACGAAGAAACCGGCACAAAAGAAGCCCGCCAGCGAAAATGTGGCTCCGCCGATGGACTGGACATTAATAACGGGAAAACGGTTTCCGGTCGTCTGGCTTTTAGCCCTGTGCTAGGGGTCGAAATCGCTGGGTCCGGTTATTTTGGAAATCGATCGCCCACCAGCTACAACCCGCTGAGTATTTTTGCCATAGACTGGACTCTTCAAAAGGGACCGTTTGAACTCATCGGTGAAGCAGCCTGGGCGTATGCGAGAAATAACACTCGAGCTATTCCGGGAAGTACGTTCCAGGGTATTTCTCCAGGAAGCTTACTGACTGGCGTGGGCACACTGAACCCACTGGGCACCCCCCCTGAAAGGCTGCAGGGATTTTATGTCCAAGGCAACTACCACTTCATGCCTTCGTTTTTGACAAAACTCTCGCCAAAGCGTTTCGGGGAAGGTTCGACATTCACCGGTGTGATCCGATACGACAGAGTCAATTTGAACTTAGGGAACAAGGGAGAGAACATGGGTGAGCTCGAGCAAATTTCGTTCGGCTTGAACTACCGACCGGTCGAAGATGCGGTGTTCAAGATAAGTTATCAATACCTGCCCAAATCGTTTAATCCAAACAACGGGCAACGCGTTCATGACAGTGCACTTGTCATTTCGGCAGCAACATATTTTTAAGAACTCAGGGAGGCCGGCCCGTACCGGCCTCCCCTAACCCGAAATCATGAGAATTGATCCATGCGAGTGATTGTTCTCCTTCTGTGTTTAACGTTCGCAGCCTGTGCATCCTTAAGCGGTGGGCGGGATCAGTATTTTGTCTGCCCATACGACACCGTCTGGGAAGCGACTGCGGAAACGATGAAGGGCTATTCGGTCACGTCTGAAAATAAAAGCAATGGAACGATTGAGACCGCCTGGGTCGAAATGGAAGGGAAAAGACGACCCTATGGAATTTTTGGACGGGAGGGATTCGGCAACCGCGAACGGGCGCGGCTGACGATCGCCGTCAAGCAAGATCATGACGTGTCTTCGGTGAATGTGCTGGAAACCCGTCAACGATGGCATGCCAGGGGCGGGGTATCTCAGCAGGCAACACGATGGTGGCCGGTCGAGCCATCGGAAGAAGTGATGGAAGAGGTCACTGAAAAACTCAATGTGCGTCTCAAAGAAAAAGGTTGCGCGGTGTCACCATGATTATCGGCTTCGTCTGCTTGTTCATCACCTTGTCCCTGATGCCGACTCCATCGATCGGTGCCGAACGGATTTGGGACAGCGATCTTAAGCGCTATTTGACCGACCAAGAAATGAACATGGCTGAGGTCTACTTAAGGGAGGAAGAAGGCATCAAGCTCATGCTGCCGAACTCCGAACGGATTCGGAAGGATGTCATCAGGCTCGGCTCCGAGAAAAAGTCTCTTATCCAGGACCGGATCGGCTGGAAGTTTCCGGAAGAGTCTTTCGAGATCTACATCGGTGAAACCGGAGATCAGGTCGACGGCTATGCGGTCGTCCAAAATACCATCGGCAAACATAAACCGATGACGTATATGGTCGGTGTCGATAACAAGGGTTTGGTATCCGATATTGAGCTCCTTGTGTTTCGGGAAGCGCGTGGGAGCGAAGTTCGTCAGAAGCGATTCAACGCCCAGTATGAGGGCAAATCCGTTCTCGATCCGGTTCGGATCAACAAAGACATCATCAATATCAGCGGCGCCACAATGTCCGTGCGTTCAATGAGTGCAGGCATTAAACGCGTCCTTGTGTTGATCGATGAGTTCTACTTGAAGCCGGCCGGGATCGGCAGCGACACACTGGCCGCCAAAAAAGACAGGGGTTTGTTGCCGTCCATATTTGGGAACTAGATCGAGCGGACCCCGCGTCCCTGCATGCGAAACTTCAACCAGAAATTTAAGCTGCGCGATTCCGATCGCCATATTCGGTTGCTGTACACATTGTTCTTGCTCTTGATGTTCGTCGGGTTTTGCTTTTCCTTTTTTTGGGCCCATAGCATGACGGGATTGTCACCTCAAGGCATCGCTGAGCACTATCGAGGGTCCGATACGACATTTGGAGAACCCATGTCGTTTCGAGAACTCGCGGAAATCACCCACTTCCATCTCTTTACGATGCCGGTCGTGTTCATGATCTTGATCCACGTCATGTATCTGACCGGTGCAAGCCATACGTTGAAAGCGGCAATTACTTGGGCAGGGTTCGGCGGCGTGATTCTCGATCTCCTGTCGCCATGGCTGATCAGCTATGTCTCACCCATATTCGTCGTTTCGATGCTGATAGGGGATACGCTGATGACCATCAGCTTTCTGGTCATGATGGTCGTTCCATTGTATGAAATGTGGGTACTTGGGCAGCCGCTCATGGGAGGCAAACCACCGCAAGAATTGTAACCACCGAAGTCACGCACACGTTTTCAGCGGCCAGAGGTTGTGTACACCCAGAGCCCAGGATCACACAGAAGGTCCTGGGCTCTGCCGTTTTTTTACGGAGGCAAGTCGTGCGTATCGATGCTACAGATCATGTTGAGCCGGCGAGCTTGGCACTCCAGACCATGCTCCTCAAGATTGCCTGGCTTCATGTTCCCGCGTTGCCCCCAGGAAAGGACGAAAACTGTAACCTTGCGATGAGTATTTCACTGGCAACAACTCCAGCGTGCGACCAACGCCGGAATCGAAACGGGAGGTTCGCCTCTCCCACTTTATCGGCGAGGGCCTTCACCTCCCGAAGACCCTCGCTGCCTATTGACGTTCCATCAACAGAAAGTGATGCACCATGAGTCATACCCACATCCTGAGCCACACGCGAACCTCTCTCAGTTTTCTCTCTTCCATTCTTATCCTCATCGGTGTGGCTGCCTGCTCAGGCGGTGAAAGCTCGCCTACACCCTCCACCATCACTGGTACGGCAGGTGCCGAAGAAGCAATCGGCGAGCGGCTGTTTCTTGAAACGCGATTTGCCCAGGCGTTCAAAGTCTTCATGGACAATGGGGGCGACGTCAATAATTCCAAAGCCGGTGATGGCGTGGTCGATACGGTTGAAACCTTAGGAGCACCGATCAATCCTGGACCGTTCAAAGGGCTGTCGATGAATTGTCGGGCCTGCCATTTGGTGGACGATGTCCTGTCGTCTCCCGGCGGCGGCATGCGAACCTATGCCGACTTTGCGCGCCGAAGTCCTATCCCTGCACGAGCCGACGGTAAGACGCACGCGCCGAGAAACTCTCCTCCTCTGGTTAATGCAAGTCTGAATCGGCCCGGAGGCGTTTTGTTCCATTTCGACGCGGAATTCAATTCTATGGAGGAACTGATCACGGCGACATTTACCGGCCGCAACTTCGGCTGGCTTCACGGCGAAAAAGCTCAAGCGATCGCGCATGTCGCAAAGGTGGTCCGAGGAGACGATGGTTCCTTTGACCTAACCGACACCGGCCTGCCTTACCGAGTCTTGTTCACCGGCACCGACCCGAACATTCCTGAGGAGCTGCGTCTGCCTCCCCAATTTCGCGCGTTCGTCGGATCGGCCAGCGACCAAGAAATCTTCGACGCGGTCGTGAGAGTGGTCTCAGCTTATGTGAAAGGTCTTCTCTTTTCACAGACCGAGGACAGCGGGGCGTTGATTCGGTCACCATTCGATGTCTTCTTGGCGATCAACGGCTTACCTCAGCGGCCTGATCCAAATGAATCTCCGCTAGCCTATAGCCGACGGCTCCGGGCGCTCATCAACGCACCGGGCTTCTCCGCTCGATTCGTGACGTCCAATCCTAACCGATCGAATGGACAGTTCCAGTTTCATACTCAAGTGTTCGAGTTCGGCGCGACAGAGTTGGCCGGTTTGAAGATGTTCCTAGCGGAGCCGGCGACGTTACCCGCTTCACCGGGCGAGTTAACCGCAGGCAAGATCGGGAACTGTCTCGCGTGCCATGCCGCACCTAACTTTACCGATTTCAAGCTGCACAACACGGGCACGACACAAAAAGAGTACGACGGCATTCACGGTGCCAACACATTTTCCGCTCTCGTGATCCCCGATCTTGCCACTCGTAATGGAAACTACGATGCCTTCCTTCCCGGCACGGAGAACCATCCCGCCGCCTCAGAACGTTTCCGAGCGATTCCTGTGCTGAGCAATCCTGCCTTAACCGATCTGGGCGTATGGAACATTTTCGCCAACCCCGATATGCCAAGTACGCAGACAAAAATCAAAGTCATTCTGTGCGATGACCAGGTGCCGTGCCCTCTATCCGATTCAACGTTGCTGGATCGAGCCATAGCCAGATTCAAGACACCAGGCCTTCGCGATTTGAGCCATTCCGCGCCCTACATGCACAACGGGCAATTCGATACGCTTGAGCAGATCGTGGAGTTCTACCGAGAGGTATCTGATCTCCAACGCGCAAATAGTCTTCGGAATGGAGATCCGGAGCTTGGTGGAATAGCCGTGACCAGCCAAGATGTCAGTTCGCTCGCCGCTTTCCTCAAGGCATTGAATGAAGACTATCAATAGCCGGCGGTGATTCACCGAACACGGACCGTACTGAATACAAGGGCAGCCATGTAGGAATCGGCACCTTGGAACTGCCCTTATACCCACAATCAGATACGAACATAGATCTCTGGCAGTGCACGCAGTCGATGACGAATTTCTGATGGTGGAACCATCCTCCCACGTCATCCACTGTGATATTTCCGGACGATCCGACTCGTTCCACTCCCAAGAGTTTTCCGCTTGACAACCAAATACCTATTAAGATATTAATAATCGTTCTCATTATCATTTCATACTCCATCAGAACTATGGCTATTGCAAGAACTGCTTCGTTGGACCGCTCTCAGGCCCTTGAGACTCGTTGCGAGTGCGGACAATTGATCGCTAAGGTATGTGGACAAGGGCTGGAGCTGAAATGTAAGCGGTGCAAGCGCATTATCGTGATCCCATTTTCAGCAATTGAAGGCTGGGGGACCGGAACACCATGACTTATCTTGGAAGAAGGAGTGGCCGGGCTGGTGCTATCCCAATGCCCTTGAGCTTCCTGATCATGATCATTCCCTTGCGTGCATGTGGGCGCCCGGAAGGTCTTCCGATGAGAGATACACGACCTCAAGAATAATAGGCACCAGCGCAAGTCATAGACGTTTTGTGCGGCCAGCGGTTATTCACCCAGAGCCCAGGATCACGCGGGTGGTCCTGGGCTCTTCGTTCTTACGGAGGCGAGTCATGCGCGTGTACACGCCAGATAAAGTTGAGCCAGCCGTTCTGAGTATTCAAGGCATGCTCAGAAAGATCGATCATCTTTATCTGCCACATACATCCCGCCGCGACCTCGAAAGCATCCTCGTCCGGCAGGTAAGCAAGGAGCTCGATCTACTGCTCCCTTGGCAAGCAGGACATGGGCAAAAGACGGCCGCCATCGCGCTTTTGATCGGGGAAGCCGCGCATCTCGATGCCGTGACTTTACACCAGCTGAAACTGGCCGCCCTGCTTCACGATGTCGGCCTTCTCATGTTGCCGCTCCACTTACAATCCGAGCAAGGGTCGCTCGATCCGGAATCCTACGTGGCGATTCAAAACCACCCGCGGCTCGGTGCCACGTTACTTGAACCCTTTTCCTTCCTCCGCGATGCAACCATGATGATTGCACACCACCATGAGCGTTGGGATGGGTCCGGTTACCCGTATGGTCTAAGAGGAGAGTTTATTCCCTTGGGAGCGAGAATCCTGGCCGTTGCGGATGCATTCGACGCCATTGATATTCCCGGTGTCGCTGATCAAGGTCTCCGGGATCACATCGCGCTTCGAATCCTCCGAGTAGCCTCAGCAACGCAATTTGACCCTTTTGTCGTCAGTCTTTTGGGTGAACTCTTAGGAAAGATCGAGACTACAGGTTTGAATGAAACTCTTCACCTCTAACACAGGCGGCCTACCGTATACACCGGTCCCGAAGTGGGAGCCCCCATCCCTCCCACTTTACAGGCAAGGGGCCTCACCTCCCGAGGACCCTTGCCCCCCTCACTCAACCGGCGGAATGTTGAAGAAGGACTCCCGAGAGGCACCGCACACGCATTCGACAGCGGACCGTGCTCTCCGTTGAGAGAGTGGAGCCGGTGAATCACACTTTCAATGCAGAAACGCTTATCATGATCTGCCAGCGATGCAACCAACCGACCGGGCATCAGATCCCCTCGCTGTGGTGCCTCAAGTGCCGCTCATTCCAGCGTCAACGAGGACAGGCGCGGGGACTTGCCAGGTCGGTTCGAACGCGACGACTCAAAGCATGGCTGAAAACACTGGGCGCGTGATCGCGAGAGCTCCGCGATCATGCCGACTTGAGCATCAGGCATGTTTGACTTCATGGCGCCCGTAAGCAGCCGATGTTGTAAGCGATGGGGCTCTCGCCCTTAGGGCTTTTGTGAACCGCACGTACCGAACAGGATGGACGAGTCACTACTTCTTGATGTGCTCCGAAAGAAATCGATCGAGACCGACCTGCTCGATCGTCCGCAGTTGCGTTTCGAACCAGTCAACGTGCTCTTCCGAATCCTCAATCATATGCTCCAGCAGGTGACGCGTTGTGAAATCATTCACCTTGGCGCAATGTGCGATCGCCTTTCGGAGCAATTCAACATCTTCACGTTCGAACTCCAGGTCAGCTCGAAACAGGGCCACTGCATCCCGCCCCTGTGCGACCGTATCGAGCTGTTCCACATCCGGCGTCCCGTCTAGGTACAAGATATGGTCCATCAGCCCGGCTGAATGTTGCACTTCTTCAGTTGCCAGATGGCTGAAGTGCTCATGCAGCCGTTCATATCCCCAATTCTTGCACATAGCGGCATGCAGCAGATACTGGTGCACAGCCGTTAATTCGGCTTGTAATACCTGGTTGAGACGTTCAACGACCCCTTCTTTGGCTTTCATGCTGCCTCAGGATTCTTTCTTGATTTGTTCGGCGAGGTAATTCTCCAGACCGACTTGTTTGATGGTATCAAATTGGGTTTCGATCCAATCGATATGGGCGTCGACATCTTTCGCCATGTCTTCGAGCATGTGCCGCGTCGTGAAATCGGTGACCTTGGTGCAATGCACGATGCCTTCATTCAGTAAGCTCAGCATCTCCTGCTCTGCCTTCAAGTCCAATTTAAGCTGTTCAGGAACGGTCTCACCGACCTGGACAGCGTTCATTCGCTGCATATTGGGCACACCTTCCAGGTACAGAATATGACCGATGAGTTCATCGGCATCCTTCATCTCATCGATGCTCCGTTCGCGCACTTTATGCTGGAGGCGTTCATACCCCCAGTTTTCGCACATTTTGGCATGGACGAAATACTGATTGATGGCGGTCAAATCCGCCGTCAGGATTTTGTTGAGGATGTTGACGACCCCTTCTTTTGCTTTCATGATACGTTCTCCTTTCTTGCTACGCCTCTGTCTTATTGCCATTATCACCACGTCTGATCGATATCGTCAACTCGAGAAATAGTTCCATTTCGAGTTTACTTCTCAGTTTCAGATGACATGAATTCTCAGTCTCATGGGCTGCGACCATAGCTAAAGTGAGGCCGTCTTCTAGTGCGCACCAAGACGCGTGGTTCGACTACTTGAAAGAGCGGTCTGCAGGATGGTAAATTCCGTCGAATATCGACCGTCTGAAATTTGACACGACAGATGACCTCATGATCAAGCAGGCAAGACGTATCGGCCCGCTTCTTTATCTATTCGTTCTCGCGGCGACATTGAACCCCGGCACCATCATGGCGCACGGAAACGTGTCGATCGAAGAGGACACCTGTGTGCGCAGAATCGGTGGCAACCTGGTGCACTTCAGCGCATACCAACCTCAAATTGAGCCGAAAGCTCAATACTGCACGGACATCCCCGATGTTGGCGATACCTTCCTGGTCGTAGACCTGGTCGACCCAAGCCTTCGGACACTGCAGGTTGGGGTCAAAATCGTCCAAGGGGTCAATGAAAACGAGCAAGACGAGGCCAAGACAGTGGCGTTTTGGAAGCCGGCTTCTCACCCGGACGGTGTCGTGAGGGGCGAAGCCAAATTGGACAAGGGTCTGTATAAGGTCATCATCACTGCAGAAGGGCTGAGCCCTTCATCGTATTTGCTGCGAGTGCAACAGGTCGACTATTCAAAGCTCGGACGCGCAGCACTGGGGCCTTTGGCACTGCTTCTGGTACTCGGGATAGTCGGGTATGAGCTCTCGAAGTCGGTCAAAGTGCGGGGTTGGTTTGCACGACGTCGCGCATGAGCAGCCGGGCATGACATGTCAATATCTAAGCATTCACTTTACCATTCCAGAGAGGGATCGTCATGAGGCCTTTCGTAAACCTAAAGCTGACGGTTGGATGTGCAGTATTTGTTATGGGTGCTCTCTTGTCTTCACAAGTCCATGCTCACGGTGGGCTATCCATGGCCGAGGACATGTGCAAACTCACGGTTGGGCCCTTTATGATGCACTTCAGCGGCTACCAACCTGAGAACACACAGGAAAAGCAATTTTGTGAAGATATCCCGGCGACTGGCCAAACGATTGTCGTCCTAGATTACATCGAACAAGAACTTCGCACGCTACCCGCCGAAGTTCGCATTATCAAGGACACCGGCTCGGAGGACAATCTTGAGGCGAATACGGTCTTCCACCTTCCAGCAAAGGTGTATCCCAATGGTTCCATCGATTTTACGTACACTTTTGACAAGCCGGGGAAATTCGTCGGCATGGTCACCGTGGGCGACAAGCAGCAGCATATCTCCCGGTTTCCATTCTCGGTAGGAGAGCCGAAGTTTTTTTCAAAATTCCTTAACATCTATATGGTTCCCGTAGCGGCCGTGATCATCGTAGTGGGGATTGTGTTTTTCATGCGTGATCGCCGCAAACCGTCGCAGATAGCGGTTTCCTAAGGTAGCAACTGCGACAGAGTCGCTACGAATGATAGGGACCGGAGAAAGAAGAGGTTTGAAAATGTCCCGTCACTTTCTGATTCGTGTATGGGTGTGTTGTTTGTTGATTCTGGTCGCAGCTCCGTTCTCGGCGCTGGCCCAGCATGGACACGAATTGGCGACAGACACCTGTGTCCTGCATATCGGACCCTACAAGATGTACTTCAACAGCTACCAGCCTGACAGCTATTACGATAAGCAATTCTGCCAGGAACTACCGGGGCTGGGAAACACGGTCCTGGTTCTTGATTATGTGGAACAGGAGCTTCGCTCGATCCCGGTGGAAGTGCGTATCATCAGAGATACCGGCTCGGAGGACAATCTCGAAGCCATCACCGTCACACACCTCCCTGCCAAGGTTTACCCAACCGGATCCATCGACGTGAAATACAACTTTGACAAGCCCGGTAAGTTCGTCGGGCTGGTATCAATCGGCGAAAAGCGCGAGCACGTCTCACGCTTTCCTTTCTCAGTCGGTGAAACAGGAGCCGTTTCACACCTGCAACACTATATGATGCTTATTCTGCCTGTCTTGGTCGGTATCGCTGTCGTTGTATTCTTCGCCTTTCGCGATCGTCGTAAACCTTCGGAAATCACCCGTGCCGTAGGCGGCTGACCCATCGCTGAAGCGATATTCTAAACAGCCAGACGCGTCACGTTTTCTCGGGTGCAGCAATCGGGCACGAGGAGGAATAATGATCGGCTCACCACGCAGGCGTACGTTTGTGCGCTTCATTTTGATCGTGACATTCGCCCTGGGAATGCCCATCACCTCGGCCTTTGCGCATTCTATGCTGGTCAAGGCGGAGCCTCCACGACGAGCCGTCCTCACCAAGTCGCCGACTCAAGTGCGGTTGTGGTTCAACGAGAAAATTGAAGGTGATTACGCCTCGCTCGTGGTCCTCGATGCCAAGAAGCAGCCGATCACCGACTTGAAACCCACCCTCGCCCCGGATGACCAAAAATCGATTCTACTGCCATTACCGGAGTTGGCACCCGGCAAGTATTCTGTAAAATTTCGTGTCCTCTCCGTCGATGGTCACGTAGTCGAATCTGCCTTCGACTTTACCGTAAAGGGCGAAGTTCAAAGGAAATGATCGAGGCTGCCGGTGCGCTGTTCCGCTTTCTGCAACTAGCGTCCAACATGATATTGATCGGTGGTTGCATCTTTTTAGCAATCGCCGAGCAGACATTCGCCGGCTCCGGACATCCGTGGCCGACCCACCTAAAAAAGACCTTTCCCTGGCTGGCACTTGCAATTCTGATTGGGCTATTCGGTCTTTTGGCGACCACCACTGCGCAAGCGACCGGAGTCCCTGAAAATGCCTGGAATCCACAAGCCTGGTTGGATTTCTTGCAAAAGACCAGAATCGGCCTTATTTGGGTCCTACGTGCGACCAGCGCTCTCGCGGTTCTTGCGATTGTCCTGTACGTTCTGAATGCGTCCGCGGCACGATGGCGCTACGTCCTGTGTGCATCAGCCGCTGCGCTGACCTTGGCCCTCGGCTCACTCGCCAGCCATTCGGCAGCCGAAGAACAAGCGCTGCTCGCTACGTTGTCCTATGCCGTGCATCTTATCGTGGCCAGCGCCTGGTTCGGCGGCCTCCCGGGAGTCATCCTGGTCGCCTCTTCATCCGCCGGCGCCACGACAGGCTCGACCGAACAAAGAACGCGCGCCAGCGACGTGTTGAACCGGTTTTCAGCGATAGCTCTCCCCACGATGATCGCCGTCGTCGCGTCAGGCGTCGTCGTGGCCAATCGTATGATTGACACCAATTATGCCGGACTGGTCGCAACCACTTATGGCTGGCTCCTCATCACAAAGGTGACGTTACTTGCCGTCATTCTTTCCATCGCCTCGCGAGCAAAGTCTGTTTGGGTACCATCACTCAAGCAGAGTTCTGAAACAGCCGTAGCGGCCGGACAAAAGCTCACGACATGGGTCAAAATCGAGTTTCTCCTCGCCATCCTCTTGGTGATCGTTGCGACCTTACTGGCCAATGCTGTCCCCGCCAAGCATGACATCATTGATAACTGGCCCTATCCATTCCGTTTCTCGATCGACGCCACGTGGGGCGACTGGCTTGTACGGACTCTCGTAGGGGTTGGAATCGTGTTCCTCATGCTAACCGCCGCGACGATCATTCTCGGTCGTCGGAAAAGCTGGAAGGCCTCGTGGCGGATCGCGGTGCCGACAGTCCTGGGGATCTTCGGACTCGCCGCAACCTTCTATCCCATCGCCGTGCAATCGTACCCGGAAACGTATAGGAAAACCCCGGTACCGTTCGATGCCATTTCCATCGCAAACGGTGTCGAGCTCTTTACCGGAAATTGCATTCCTTGTCATGGACCCCAAGCAAAAGGGAACGGTGTGCTGGCCAAGACGTTACCGAAACAACCGGTAGACCTTCTCACGGAGCCTCATACCGCCATGCACACGGCGGGCGATTTCTTCCATTGGCTGACCTACGGGCGATTCAACGGGATCATGCCGCCCTTCGGCGAAAAATTCTCCGAGGAGGAGCGCTGGGATGTGCTGAACTTTCTTCATGCCAATTCCCGAGGGTATCAATCGAGAATCATTACCCCCCGCATTCTCCCTGAGCAACCGTTCATGGCTACGCCCAACTTCTCGTACACGGGGCACGACGGGTCGAGCGGCACCTTGAAGGATTTTCGCGGGAAACAAGCCGTGCTGCTCGTTCTCTTCTCCTGGCCGGAGTCGCGCGGGCGGCTTGACCAATTACGCACGGCTGCCGCCACGATCACCGGAAAGAATACGGCCATCTTGGCAGTTCCCATGACCGACCTGCCTCCGGATGAACTTGCCGCGGCCATGCACGATATGCCCTTTCCTGTCGTCACGCAGGGCGCACGAGAGATCGCCCGCAGCTATGCCCTCTTCCGTCGAACCCTCTCCATTCCGGACCTGTTCGGTGAAGGGACACGCCCGAAGCACATGGAATTTCTCTTTGACCGCTACGGGTATTTGCGGGCGCGATGGATCCCTGATGGCGACGGGTCGGGATGGACGGATATTGCTTTCCTGGCACAGCAGATCACCCAACTCAATCAAGAGCGAGAGATCTTGCCTCCTCCCGGCGATCACGTTCATTGAAGAATGTTCTTGTGTAGTCGACCGGACCATTTCCGTTTAAACAGAACACCCTACATAAGACTGGTCCGCAGGCAGAACTGGGGCAAGAAACCACACCGGCTCACCTTGACTTCCAACACCTACAAGAGTATACCTGCGGGCGCACAAGCCAGACCTTCCATTTACGCTGTCTGCAAAGGGTTTAGCTGGCCTCACCCATGATATTTTGCTTGACTCGTCTTGAAGCTTTGTCGGATACTTGTTCACCTTTTCGCGGGTCCTTCCACTGGAATAAATTCATAACGTGTGGCGGGATCTTTTCTCTGGAATCTAGCATTCGGTAGCTGCACACTTTCATTTAACACAAGGAGGTAGGGGACATGGCAGCTGACAGTTCGGGGCGAGGGTATGACATTTCACAGTGGTATGACTCGAAGCCGGTGAAGTTGGGCTGGCTGGCGATCCTGGGGATCGG
>JAMPUU010000015.1 GCA_030144965.1 Nitrospira sp. BO4 | reverse complement strand
TCGTACGGGTACAACATCTTCCGCCCCAGTTGCCAGTTATAGACTTCAGGCATTGGACATTCTCCTTCTTATACGCAAGTCGTCAGTGGTTCGCATCCCGCCTCGCGTCTTGCTCGTTGTTCGTGAAGCGCCCCTCGTATCTCACGAGCGACGCTTCACGCTTCACGAGGCCGCCGCTAGACCTTGATTTTGATGTGTTCGCCTTTGAGCCACTTGATCATGAACTCGTTCTCTTGCCCGGGCGTAAAGCCGGTGCGCACCGGCTCCCACGGCCCCCGGGCCCCGATCCCGCCGTCTTCCGCCTTGGTGATGCGGATCAGACACTCCTTCGGAACCGTATTAATAGCATGGTGGTCGACCTGATACCCCCATTTGAACTTCCAGGCAATTGCATGTTTGCCCGGGAGGGAGTCGGTCTGGTGTATAGGCATCAGCCAGTTCCTTGTAAAGGACTGTTGCGCGCCGTACCGGAAGTTCGATTGATACCCCGTGTCGATCGCGATAGCACGACCGTCCGGGCGGGTTTCATGACCCTTCACTGATTTCGGGGTCGACACATAGGGCGCATGCTTCGCCATCGTGACATGGTATGGATAGGATGGATTGTACTTCGCGCGGATCATGAGCCGCGCGACTTTGTAGTAGGGATCGCTGGGCTTCCAGCCGCGGTACGGACGGTCGACGGGGTTCCCGTCGACATACACATAGTCGCCGTCGTTGATGCCGCGATCTTTCGCCGCTTGCGGGTTGATGTGAATCTGGTGCTCTCCCACCCCCGGCGTCCGCTTATCCATGCGGTACGGATCCCCGAAGTTGGATTCGTAGATCTGTACCCAATCGTTCACCGACCATTGACTATGCACCCGGTGGCGCGTCTTAGGTGTCACGCAGTAGAACTGATAGCCCTTCTCCCAAAGAGGATTCGAGTGACGCATAATTTCATGCCACGACAACTTGATGTTCCGAACTGTTTTGTCGTCATGGTGTTGCGCCGTAATCGGAATGCCGTAGTCGTCGGGCCGGACGTAGGGATTCGTCGTGAAGATGGCGTTCGGCAAGTAAGGAGTCGCTTCAGGTCCCTCTCGATGCACGACGAAGTTTTCTCCGTACTCAATGGCTTCCGGCTCGATGCGATAGGTCTCGATTCTCCCGGATCTCGTCCACATCGGCTTCGACTCGTTGGTCTCTTCCCAGAGTGGATGCCGCGGGTAGGTGCGCACCATGACCATCCACCCTTTTTCCGACTTCAACAGCACGTCGGCACTGTAGCCATAGAAGGTGCTGGAGGCGTCGAGTATCCGCTGTGCATAGACGTCAACCCGATTCTGAAAGACGAACTGAAAGATGTCGCGCATGCGCTGGTCGCCCGTCATGTCGGCCAGTTTGGCCGCCACCCCGGTGAAGGTGTCGAGATCGTTGCGGGTATCGTACAAAGGGCGAATGCCACCTTTCCAAAGCTGCACCCAGGGATTCGATACGGTGGCCGTCATTTCCGGATAGGTGAATTCCATCCAGGAATTGCAGGCGAAGGCGATATCGTTGTGATTGACGTCGGACGTCATCTCGATATCCTGCGTGATGAGACATTCGATGTTCGGATCGACGTTGCGCACCATGTCGTAATGGTGTTTTGAGTTATTCAAGATGTTGACGTTCACCACCCAACGTAGCTTACTAGGACTCGGCATGTGGGTTTTGCCGGTGAATACCTTGCGGCCATACTTGGGTGTATTGACGATCAACGCGGTATCGCCATGGTTCCAGTAGCCGGGCTCTTCACCGTAATAGTAGTTCCTGTATTTGATTTCCTTTCCATGGGCGTTGGGATCCAGATTGATATTCCAAGGATCTTCCGATAGGTGGACGCCGCAGCCGACGCCTGACCAGGGAGTGGCATTCCAAATCCCCACTTTGTAGTTCCCGGACCAGGTATGGCAACCGGTGCCGAACTTGCCGATATTCCCGGTCAAGGTCATGACGAGCGCCGCAGCCCGCCCCATCTCCGTCATATGGAAATAGTGGCAAACCCCTTCGCCATTGTGAATCGCCGCGGGTTTAATCGTGCCGTTGTCGCGAGCCCAACGCACGATCAAATCCTTAGGCGCCCGCGTGATCTGGTGCACAGTGTCCAAATCGTAATCTTGGAAGTGTACCAAGTACATCTGGTAAATCGGCATCGCGTCGATTTCACGACCGTTGAGGAGTTTGACACGATAGGTGCCGGTCAAAGCCGGATCAACCCCGCTTTTGTCCAAATGCCAGCCGACCTGTTCGCGATGCAGCGGGACAGCCTGTTTTTTGTCCGAGTCCCAGACCATGAACCCGCCTAATCGTTCGATCTGATTTGGTTTCAACGATTGGACACGGCCCGAATAGCTGTGTGAAAAGTCGGGGAACTTGTAGTCCGCAATCACTTCCCGGGGATCCAAATACTGCAAGGTGTCCGTCCGGACCAACAGAGGCAAATCCGTGAACTGCTTGATATAGTCGATGTCCTGCATGTTCTCATCGAGAATGATCTTGCATGCGCCGAGGAACAGTGCGGCATCCGCATTCGGCCGAACAGGAATCCAGTAGTCGGCTCGTTGGGCCGTCGGATTATATTCCGGAGTGATGACGCAGATACGAGCGCCGCGCTCGATCGATTCGAGCTTCCAGTGCGCTTCCGGCATTTTATTCTCAACGAAGTTCTTGCCCCAGCTCGTGTTCATTTTGGTGAACCGCATATCGCTCAAATCGACATCGCAGTTTTGCGTGCCGTTCCAAAACGGCTGGGATGGATCCTGATCGCCGTGCCAGGTGTAATTGTTCCAGTATCGGCCTCCTTGAGCTTGGTCAGGTCCGACCTTGCGAATCCAACTGTCCAACAACGGCAGGACGCTGTTGTTGAAACGGGTATTCCCGTGCTTGCCGATGAGTCCGAGAATGGGCATGCCGGCCCTGTGTTTGAAGCAGCGCACGCCGGCGCCCTTCATCATTTCGATCATCTCCGGCGCATAGCCCTGCTCCCGCAGCCGCCGCGCCCCGGCTTCGCCACTGTAACGGGTGGCGATCACAATCATGGCCTTGGCCGCATAGGTAAACGCGGTATCCCACGAGACGCGCAGCATGTCGTCCAAGAACCGACTGTCAAACTTGTACTTCCGCTTGGATTCAGGAGTGAGCTCCGGTGAGCCATCATCCATCCACTGTTTCCAGCCCTTCCGCATCAAGGGGCCTTTCAGCCGATAGGGTCCATAGACCCGCCGGTGGAAGGTAAACCCTTTCAGACACATGCGGGGGTTGTGGGCGAACGTTCCCCGGTTGCCGTACAAGTCTTCATAGGTTTGGTGGTCGTAGTTCTGCTCCACGCGCATGACCACGCCGTTGCGCACAAAGGCCCGAATCCGGCAGGCGTGCGTGTCGTTGGGCGAGCAAACCCAGGTGAAGGAGGAATCGTACCGATACTGGTCATGATAGACGCGCTCCCAGGAGCGGTCCGGGTAGTCCCCCAGGGGATTGCCCACCTCGATCACCGGCTGGAGCGCGGTCAACGCCAGGACCTTGTCCGCCACGGCGGCAGCGGCGACCGTGCCGGCGGAGACCTTCAGAAATTGGCGACGTGACAAGAACATTGTAGCTACCTCCTCAAGTTGGGGACTGCAATTTTTTCGTACTTTTCGGTCGTCATCCGAGCTCTTTTAGTTCCAAGCAAAATCGTAGGTGTATGAAGACTACGAATACCGTTAGGGGTTGAGAGCAAAAGCGTTGCCAAGATGAAAAGAACTACACCCAGATAGAATCGATGGTGCTAACTACATGAAATTGAATGGAAACAATTGAACTATTGGAAGGCGCCGAAGAAAAGAGGAAGACTCGTCTCGTGCCGATCGAATATGATGGTATGCGTCATATGATAAATTTTATTTTTTATTCGATCTATCAATATCTTATATCGGCATATTTATATATTCGCCGACCAGAAGATGTCGCAATGACCTAGGGAAATGGATTATGAGTTCGATTAGGCGATCATTTTGCTACGAAAAATAAACGTGACTGTAGAAGGTTAAAGACGAGAATTCCTGAAGAAGGATCGGCTATAGACGGACTGTTACTTACGGGCGACAACTCTTACTGACTCTCCAGACCATCGTCGCTCCCTAAAAATCGTTTCATGAGCAGTGAGAAATGTTGACGAGGAATTCCGCTGTCTGCGGCAGCTTTCGTGATGACACCGCCGTGCTGCGCGAGTTTGACCCGCAGGTAGGACTTCGTAAACTCTTCGAGCGCTCGCTCCTTCGCCTCCATATACGGAAGGGCGGCCAAACCAGGGTCCACTGGCACAAGACTGTCCGTATCATCCTGCTGAAGCACCCGTTGGACATCTCGAGCTGAAATGGTATCGCTGGTCAAAAACATGACCAGCCGCTCCATGACATTGCGAAGCTCTCGCCCGTTCCCGGGCCAAGCATAAGACATCAGCACGCGCACCGCCTCTTCATCAAGATGGCACGGAGCCTTGCCCATCGCTTGAACGAGGCGGCTGAGCATATGGCGCGCGATAAGGGGAACGTCTTCACGGCGCTCCCGAAGCGGGGGCACTCGAATCGAGACGACGGCGAGCCGATAATACAAATCCTTCCTGAAGGTCCCCGCCCGCACCCGTGCCTCGAGATCTCGGTTGGTCGCTGCAATAACGCGCATATCTACTCGGCGAACTCTGGTTCCGCCCACCGGACGTACTTCGTTTTCCTCCAAAACACGCAAGAGTTTTGCTTGAAGGAGAAGAGGCAGTTCCCCGATTTCGTCCAGGAATACGGTGCCGCCGTTCGCCAGTTCAATGAGCCCCGGCTTGTCGGCGATAGCCCCCGTAAAGGCACCCCGCACATGCCCAAACAGCTCGGACTCCATCATTCCATCAGGGACCGTCGTACAATCGATCACCTGAAACGGTTGATCGGCCTTTGAGCTCTGCTGGTGAATGGCTCGGGCGATCATCCCCTTTCCCGTTCCCGTTTCCCCGGTGATCAAGACTGTGGACTGGACTTGGGCCGCCTCACTGATACTTCGCCTGACTTGCTCGAAGGCAATGCTGCCCCCCACGAAGCCATTGACTTCGAATTGCCGGCGATCCTGCTGTTCGTAGATCGCATGCCGCCGCAGTATTTCGGAGATTCGGATCGCCCGATGGAGACGGATCCCTAAATCCTGGGCATTGACGGGTTTGAGCACATAGTCGAACGCGCCTCGCCGCATCGCATCTACGGCCATGGGGACCGCGTTCATCCGCGTCACCACCAACACCGGCAATTCCGGATCGATCGTCTGGAGGCGACTGACAAGATCCAGCCCGTCCATCCCTGGCAACACGAGGTCGGTGAGCACCACATCGACGGCCCGTTCACTGATCAATTGCAAGGCCCCTTCGGCCGTGGGACGCACTTCCATGTCGAAGTCTCCCCCCAGCGGCTTCAGATCCGCCGCTTCGAGGGCATGCAGCATCAACTCCACGTCCGTTGCGTTATCCTCGACGACCAAAATCGTGAATGGCGCCGTTGATCTGGCTCTGGTTGATCGCAAGGCTGATACTCCACCGTAGGTCATCATCTCATCCTTCCTCACGGGACCTCCCGTCGAATGACACCGGCCGCATCGAGTCGTGTGGACAACTGCGCCCGCTCGTTGAACATCCCCACGGACTCCTGCACACCCGGGACTGTGAACCGTACCGTACAGCCGGGTCCTTCGGAGTCTTCAATCCACACCTTGCCGCCGTATAGCTCCACGATGCGCTGGGTGATGGTCAACCCGATCCCGCTTCCGGTCGTGTCGGACATCAACAAACGGACAAACGGTTGAAACACTCGAGTGCGTTGATGCGGGGGAATTCCGATGCCGTTGTCTTCCACATCGAACGTGACCAAAGGACCATGGACACGAGCGCGGATCTTCACTGCAGGCGACTCCCCCTCCCGAGCGAATTTCAGCGCATTCGAGATCAGATTGTCAAAGACCTGTCGAAGATGCGCATCATGGCAGGCGACGAGCGGTAGTCCTGGTTCGACAGACACGACCGCCCGGAGCCGTTCGATCTCTTCGGCATGGACCTTCATCACCTCACGGATCACCGCGGCCGGATCGACGGCTACGGCGATCCCCGGTTCCGCACCCACACGAGCCACCGTCAGGATACCTTCCACCCGCTGCACCAGGTCCTTTCCATTTTCTTCAATAAGCGATAACCAGCGCTTTGTCCTTGCATCGAGCTTCCCGACATCCTGTTGAATGAGTAACCGGGCAAGTTCTTCCATGCGGGCTCCGGGTCCCTTGAGATCATGAGCCAACGCTTCCGCCAAATGCTCGAGTTGCCGGAGGCGTGTCATCAATCCACGTTGTTTTTGTTGGGCCGCCCTCTGCAGTCGCGCGTTAAAAATGGCCAGCGAGATTTCCTGACCCAAGCCTTCCGCCAAACGCTGATTCCACTCATGTCCCGCCCGTGGTCGCTCGCTCATAAACGACAGGACACCGAACGGAATTCCGTCCGCCAACAGCGGGACCGCCAGTACGCTGCCTTCTATCAGGTTGCTGCCCTTCGTCCAGAGCCACTCGTCCGAACGAGACCGTTCCCCGGCGGCCGTCCCGCGCGTCGCAAACGCCTGGACACAAATCGGAAGTTCTTTCCAAGGCACAACCGATTTCTTCAGTCGGTCGTTCCAGTCGCCGGAGGCGGCTTCAACAATCCAAGAAATCTCCCGTTCATCGCACAGCAGCAGCAGACAGATATCTGCGCGCACCAATCCAACCGCTCGGTCTGTGATTCGATAGAGCGCCTGGTCGAGCTCGTCCGGACCGCTGGCATTGATCTCTTGCCCGATGGCATTGAGCGCCTCGATCTCCTTGAGATTCGTCTCGATGCGGCGGGCCATGGCGAGGTAGGCGTCTGCCAACTGACCGAGTTCGTCCTTTGTCTTTCCACCGTCGGCCAACAGTTGAGTAATTCCCGCCACATCGACTTGCGCTCCGATCCTTGCCGTGGCGGATTGAAGCCGCGTGATAGGCTCGGTGAGCGCTTGAGCCAACACTCGTGAGACAATCCATCCCAGCGCAACCACACCGGCCAAGGTCACCCACAGTCCGATAAATGTTCGCTGTGACAGCCCATCGGCCTGTTTCTGAAGTGAGTTGCGTTCTCGTTCCAAGCGGTCTTCGAGGGTGCGGAGGTCTTGGAGTAGGAGATCGGATAGTCGAAGTCCTTCACCAGACCGTACATAGGCGAGCGCTTTCTCCGCCAGTCCGTTTCGAATGTCGGCGATCAAATCGAGCTTCGATCGCAACAACACTTTTAGGTGCTGCTCGATCTTCTCGAGACCGTTCGAAGCACCCGGTAGCCTGGCGAGCGACGTGGTGGCATTGGACAACGCTTGATCGAGTCTCGCTTCCGCGTCGGCCAGGGGAGCAAGAAAAGCCGGGCTCTGAGTCAAGACATAGCCGCGAAATCCGTCTTCGATGTCGATGGCCAGTCTCCCCAGCAGATGTACTTCCTCTTCTGCCAGCATGACTTCCTGCCGCTGTTGTTGAAGCACGAGCAGCTGTTGGACGAAATAGAGATGAAGAGCAATGCCGACACTAAGCGGCACACAAAGCAAGAGAAGCGCCGCCCATACCTTGTGTTGAATGCGAAGCCGGTCCACCCACTGTGTGACCCATCGGTCCATCACGCAGTGCCCTCTCAATTCACGAATGTACGGCTAAATGTGAGCCTCGGAAGAAAGCAATGTCAAGACCGGCCACTCTTGCCGTCTTCCCGGTAGACGCTCATACCTGGAACTGAGCCTCGTAGAGGCCCGCATAGACCCCTCCACGACTGAGCAGAGCATCATGCCGGCCATCTTCCACCAGCCGACCTTTATCGAGCACCAAAATCCGATCCACATCATGGAGGGTAGACAAACGGTGGGCAATGATGAACGTGGTTCGACCAACAGTCAGGTCGGTCAAGGCTTCGCGGATTTTCACTTCGGTCTCCGTGTCGATATTGGACGTCGCTTCGTCAAAAATAACGATGGGTGGATCCTTCAACAACACCCGCGCGATCGAAACCCGCTGCTTTTGGCCGACCGACAACTTGACCCCTCGTTCACCGATCCAGGTGTCATATCCTTCCGGCAATGCCGCAATGAACTCGTGCGCTCTCGCAACGCGCGCCGCCGCTTCCAGCCGATCCTGATCCGCGTTCAAGTCGCCGTACAGGAGATTGTCTTTCACCGTCCCGTTGAATAAAAACGGTTCCTGTTGCACAAACCCGATCTGCTCTCGCAGATACGCAATTGGAAGGTCCCGAATATCTGTTCCATCAATGAGGATCGCCCCGTCTGTCACATCGTAAAACCGCATCAACAACTTGAGCAACGTGCTCTTCCCGGCACCGCTCATCCCAACCAGTGCCACGCGTTCTCCTGCTGGCACCGTCGCTGCGAACTCTTTCAGCACGGGGACATCGGGACGGTAGTGGAACCTCACGTGGGTGAATCGAACCTCCCCATGGGCGCGCCGGCTCGGCGCGACCGCACCGGGACGATCGGCGACTTCAGGAACCGTATCCAGCACATCGAACACCCGCTCGCTCGCCGCCAACGCATGTTGCAACATATGATTGACTGAATGAATCTGATTGATCGGGACGTAGAACATCGCCAGATAGGACAGAAACAACACCATCTCGCCCAGTGTGAGGCGGCCTTCCATGACCTCTCCCGCGCCATACCACAGGATCAAGACGGTCCCGAAGGCCGCGACGAGAATCATTCCCGGCGAATAGACCGACCACAGCACCATCGCTTTGAGGTTCTTCTCACTATACGCGTGGCTCAGCCGGTCGAACCTGGCCTGTTCATGCTCTTGTCGGCCGAACCCCATCGTCTCCCTGATGCCGGACAACGAATCTTGCAGATAGCCGTTCAGCTCGGCGGCGCTTTGTCTGGTCTGCTGATAGTACCCGTGAACCTTGGACGTAAACCAACTCGCGGACAGGGCCAGCAGTGGAATCGGCAAGAGCGAAAGTGCCGCCAGCTTCCAGTTGAGCATGAATAACAGCCCCGTGATCCCGATAAGCGTCAACGATGCCGTCAGCATCCCTTCGAGCCCATCGATAAAGATCCGCTCGACATGCTCCGTGTCGTTTGTCACTCGGGACATGATCTCGCCCGTGGACCGATTCTCAAAATAGGTAATCGAGAGGCGTTGGAGGGCGGAAAAGATGTGCCGGCGAAGATCATGGACGACGGTCTGCTCAAGTTGATTGTTGAGCCTGATCCGCAGCGAGGCGAACAGATTTTTGAACACATAGGCGCCGACCAGGAGGCCGATCGCCCATGGCAAGAGCGACGCTTGTTTGGCCTGGATCACGTCGTCGATGATGATTTTGATGACCCAAGGAGGAACCAGCTCCATCGCCGTGGCGCAACCGGCGCAGACCAACGTCGCGATCGCGAGTGTCCGATGGGGCCGAAGATAGAGAAGAACGCGAAAAAGAGATTTCACGATCGGCCAGGCACGGAAGGCATTAAATCACGTTTGTGGGCTCTTGTTGCCAATACTGCGAGAACTCTTGAAGTTGCGTCAGGGTGGACATGTCCGTCATACGATCGAGAAAGACTTTGCCGATCAAGTGATCAAGCTCGTGTTGAATGCATACCGCATAGAGGCCGGTCGCCTCAAAATCCAGGGCCTTCCCTTTCCGATCGAGTCCTTTGACGCGCACCAAGGAGGGCCTCGTGACTTTCCCTCGCAGTCCGTCGACGCTCAGGCAGCCTTCCCAACTCTCCACCTGCTGCGGACCGTAATACACGATCGACGGATTGATGAGGACTGTCTCGGGGAACCCCCCTTCGCCCTTGCAGGCCATTACGACCAGTTGAATCGAGCGTGATACCTGAGGCGCGGCCAGCCCAATGCCCGGCTCGTCATACATGGTTTCAAACATGTCGTCGATCAACCGTTGCAGTTCTGACGATTTGATGTCTCGGGGATCGACCGGAGCGGCGATTTTGCGAAGGATCGGATTCCCCAGTTTGGCGATATTCAGCATGGTTCCCGTCTTCGTTTTCATATCATTATATTCGTAACATAGGAATCTCTTGGCCCGCAACCTCCCCCTTCGCTAGGAGCTCCGCTTCGACCGACGAGGTTCCGGAATCTCAAAGACGTCCTTGTTGGTGTCCCACCACTCGACCCATTCGTTCGACCACAGCGCACGATCCTGCTTGGTCGAGGTATCCCAATCGTGGAATTCGGTCTCATGGCGCGTAAGGATCCACAGCGATTGCAGCGCCGACAGGGCCACGAAGCGTTCGTCATCGCTTACGATCGGGATCAAGAGTGGAATCACGGCCTTTTGCCGGACATACCGCGCTTCAAACGCGGCAGCCTTTCTGACCGACGGATTGGGGTCTTTCGCCATCACCTCGATGGCTTCGGGCGCTTTGGCCGGATCCAGACGGACCGCAACCCGCAATGCATGTTCCCTCACGCGAGGAATTTCACCCTGCTCCTTTGCCGTGGAGATGAGCGCTGAAACCCCTGCTACCCCTTTCATCATCAACAGGGTCTCGATCGCATTGTACCGGATTCTCGGACTGGACATAGTGAGTGCCTTGACCAAGACCGGGACGGAGGGCTCTCCCAGATGGACGAATTCTCCCATGGCCCAAAACTCCTGTTTGCCTTCCAGTAACGGCAGCAAGGCCTCGGCACGCTGCAGTTCTTCGGGACTCAGCGGGCTCTTGTTCGGCGGGATCGAGATATCCGGTATCTCCGGATTCTTCGGCGGAGCCTCATAGGGCATTTGGACCCGCCATACCAGGGACGTTGTATCTGCAGATCCATACGGCGGTGTGACCCCTCCAATCAGACCGATCACCACAGCGATTCCAAACCGGAATAGGTATGATTGATTCACGATGACGAAACTCCTTTCACCCTCACAGGGGGCGACTGGCGCTCTCTATTCGACTTCTTCAAGACGATCGCGCTGATGCACAATTTCGTAGAGGACCGGCAACACCACGAGAATCAAGAACGCCGCCGTCAGCATTCCGCCGACAACCACGCGCGCCAAGGGCTTCTGCGCCTGGGCACCGATGCCGGTCGCAAAGGAGGCGGGCAGCAGTCCGATACCCGCACTCAAGGTCGCCATCAAAATGGGACGCATCTGTACATCGGCGCCGCGCAGCACGGCCTGTCGCAAGTCAAGCCCTGACTTCCTGAACTCTTCGATACGGGAGACCAGCAACACGCCACCCAATATTGCGACTCCCAACGTCGAAATCATGCCCACCGCGGCGGAAATACTGAAATGGGTATGGGTGATCACCAGCGACAGTGCGCCTCCCACCAGTGCAAAGGGGACAGCGGCCAGCACCAGCAAGGCATTCTTGAGTGAATCGAAGGTCACATAGAGCAAGAAAATAATAATGACAAGGCTCACGGGAACGATCTTTGCCAGCCGCTTCTGCTCCGCCTTGAGTTGATCGTACTGCCCGGCCCACTCCATACGGTAGCCCTCGGGCAACGTGACCCGCTGTGCCAATCTCTCCTGAGCGTCTTCTACCGTCCCCTGAAGATCGCGGTCGCGCACACTGAATTTGATCGGAATATACCGCTCGTTGTTCTCGCGATTGATGATAAAGGCTCCGGTCTGCATCGTAATGGTCGCCACCTGTTTGAGCGGAATGCGCGCTCCATCCGGGGTGCTCACCAAAATATTGCCGATGGAGTCGACATCCTGACGATACTCGGGAAGAAACCTGACGACCAGATCGAAGAGCTTCTCTCCCTCATACACCTGAGTTACCGCTTGACCGCCGATGGCGGCTTGAACCACCGCGTTCACATCCGAGACCCGTAACCCATACCGAGCGCTGGCTTCGCGGGCCACTTGAATCAGCAGATTCGGCTGACCGATCAGCCGAAACACGCCCAGATCCTTTACTCCGGGAACCTCCTTCATCACCGATTCAATCTCGACCGCCTTGGCTTCCATGGTCTTCAAATCGGTGCCGAACAACTTGATCGAGTTCTCACCCTTCACACCGGACATCGCCTCCTCCACATTGTCTTCGATGACCTGAGAGAAATTGAAAACCACACCCGGTATGGTCTTCAACCGATGCTCGATTTCTTCGATAAGCCTGTCTTTGGTCATTCGTGGACGCCACTCAGACATGGGTTTGAGGCTTGCCAAGAACTCTCCGTTGAAAAAGCTGGTAGGGTCGGTGCCATCGTCCGGACGGCCCAGTTGAGACATGACCGTTTCCACCTCGGGTGATTCTCGGAATATGCGGCGGATCTCGTTGGTCAGTTGATCGGCCTGATCGAACGAAATGTCGACCGGCATCGTGGCTCGAACCCATAAGTTTCCTTCTTCCAAAGTCGGCATGAATTCACCGCCCAACAAGTGCAGCCCAAGAAACCCGAGCACGACGAGGCTTGTCGCAAAACCAATCACACCTATCTTATGCTCCAGCGCCCATGCAACAGCCGTCATGTAGCTCCTGCGTATGACGCCGATCACCGCCGTATCGGTTTCTTTGATCGGCGATCTCAAGAGAAACGAACACAGCACGGGTGCAAGCGTAAACGCCATCAACAGCGCGCCGACCAGAGCAAATCCGTATGTAATGGACATGGGCGCAAAGATCTTCCCAGGCACTCCGGTCATCGTAAACAGGGGCACAAACGCCACCACGATGATCGCCGTCGAAAAGAAAATGGGTCTTCCGACCTGGCGAGCCGCTCGGATGATGAGCTGATGAATCGTGATCCCGGGTGTTTTCCTGTGCGCCAACTGGAAGAAGATACATTCAACCATCACCAACGTCGCGTCCACAATGATCCCGAAATCGATCGCCCCCAATGACATCAAATTGGCCGACTGTCCGACAAACACCATCATCGTGAAAGTAAACAATAGGGACAGAGGAATCGTCAGTGCGACGATGACGGCCGCGCGGAGATGCCCCAGAAAAACAAACAGGACGATGAACACGAGCACCATTCCACTGATGAGGATGTCGGTGACCGTTTCCACCGTGGTATGGATCAGAGTGGTCCGATCATAGAAGGTCTTGATCTTGACTCCAGCGGGCAATTTCGATGCATTCAGTTCCTCGACCTTGGTTCTGACTTTATCCAAGACCTGTAACGCCTTATACCCGCGCTGAAGCAGCACGACACCTTCCACCACATCGTCACGGTCGTCAATGCCCACTTTGCCAAGGCGCACGCGATGCCCAACCGTCACTGTTCCCAGTGTCTTGATGAAGACGGGAGTTCCTTCCTTTTCCGCGACCATCACGTCTTCAATGTCGTTGAGATCGGTGATCAGTCCCAACCCGCGAATGTTGTAGCTCTGCGCGCCAATCGTCAAATAGTTGCCGCCGACATTGGCATTGCTGTTCGCCAGCGCCGTCAGGACTTGAGAAAGACTCACACCGTAGCTGATGAGTTTTCCTGGATCGATATCGACATGATATTCCTTCGTCGTGCCGCCAAACGTCGTCACGTCGATGACACCCGGCAGATGCTTGAACTCGCGGCGGAGCTGCCAGTCCTGAATCGTTTTCAAGTCCGTCAGGGTTGTCTGTGAGCCCGTCAACTCATACCGGTAGATCTCGGCTATCGCCCACCAAGGAGAAACCATGGGCTGCACTCCTTGAGGCAGTTGAACCGAGTTCAGACGATTCAACACTTCCTGACGGTCTCGAAAGATGTCGCCGTCGAAATCGAAATACACTTTGACGTCACTGAGGCCGAAAATCGAGAGCGACCGGATATCGGTGAGTTTGGGGGTTCCATTCAATGCGACTTCAAGGGGGATCGTAATCTGCCGTTCAATTTCCTCCGGCGAGTATCCGGGGAATTGGGTGATCAACTCCACCATTGGAGCGGATGGGTCCGGATAGGCCTCGATGTCCAGGAGATGGAATGCGTAGAGACCACCGAATAAAAGCAGAAACCCAAACGCACAGACCAGGAACCGTTGAACGAGCGCCACCTCAACAATTCTGGCAATCATGGATTCACGGGACCTCGTCGAGCAACGAAAGGACAGAGACCTTGTTACGTACCTCTGACCTGTTGTTCCTTGATCAAGACGGCTCCTTTAGTCACAATCCGTTCTCCTTGCGTCAGCCCCTCCACGATGCGGACCTGGTCCGGAGAGATATTCGCGGTCTTCACTTCCCGCTTGACGTACCGAGGTCCATCTTCGACCACGTAGACGAACTGCTTGCCGTCCGCTTCCAGCACCGCTTCCCGTGACACGGTGAGAAATTGCCCAGTGTCGCTCACATTGAGCTGCAGCCGGGCGAACATCTCTGGTTTCAATTTGTGGGCTTCGTTCTTCACGTGAGCCCGAACTTTGATCGTCCTGGAGGCGGGATCAACCACATCCCCGATGGCCGTCACCTTGGCCGGAAAGTCAACGTCCGGGTAGGCTTCAACCTTCACCACGGCTGCTTGGCCTTCCCGCACAAGCGCGAGATCCCGTTCATAGACATCGGCCACGACTTGCAGAATGTCCAGGTCGGCGATGGTAAAGAGCACATGATCTGGATCTCCGGTCACCGACTGGCCCGGTGTCACGGAGCGCTCCACGACGATTCCGGAAAGCGGACTTCTTAGCTCAAAGAGAGAGGTGACTTGTTGTTTATCGAGGGGCTTATTCAATTCGTCCGGTGCGACCTTGAGCGAAAGCAATCGCTCTTTTGCCCGGCGAAACTCCGCCCTGGCCTTGATCAACTCGCTCTCAGCCTGTTTCAGATCTTTGAGAGGCAGCGCTTTGTTTTCGTACAAATCCTTCGCCAATTCCTGTGCTCGAGTCGCATATTGCAAGTCCGCGTCTTCCTTGACATATTCCGAGTACGCCTGTGCAATGTCCGGACTGTCAACGATAAGCAGGACTTTCCCTGCCTTTACTTGGTCTCCCAGATGAGCCCTGACTTCTACGACTCGTCCCTGTAACGGAGAAGAAATCCGTGAATACTTATCCTCGCCATAGGCGATCTTGCCCGAGAGGAACAACCCTTGCCGAGACGTATTGAACTCGACAACCATCGTCTCGACATGAGAGCCCATACCGGCCGACACTCCGGTCTTGGCTGACGGATGTGCGTCCACATCCAGTTTGGGAGGTTGATCGCGCTGGCCACAGGCTGAAAGTAACAGGATGATGGCGCTGAGGGTTAAAGCCGAGAGAAGGCCGAGAGAAGACTTGGGGAAACACCCCGAAAAGTTTTTCATCTTTGGATCTGACTGTTGGCCTTGGGTGTGGGTCGCTAAATTATGACGTGATTTCCTGCCCAACGGCATTTTCCAATTGAATCACATTCCGTTGGTAATTGAACAACGCTTCAAAATAGCTTTGCTGAATGGCCCTCGACGTCCGCGCCGCATCCAGCAAATCCAGCAGGGTCGCCCCACCTCGCTCATAGGCATGCTCCACGATTGTAAACGTCGACCGTGCGTCGTTGAGGACTTCGCTGAGAAACGCTTCGACGAGCCGGCGACTTTGAATAAGATTGTGATACGCGGTGTCCACCTGGTTCTCGACTTGGTTGAACGTCTTACCCAGATCGGCTTCCGCAACCTCTAGGGCCGCCTCTGCTTGCATGATACCGCCCTGGTTGCGATTGAACAATGGCAAAGGCAAACCCAGACTGAAAGCCATCTGGTTGGAGTTGTCCGGTCCCTTCGACCCTTGAACGGCATAACCTGCTCCGACCGTGACGTCCGGAATGCGGTAGGCCCTCGCAAGCCTCAGCTCTGCCTCGCGCTGTGAAAAGGTGAGCCGCTTGGCTCGGACATCGGGACGAGTGTCCAAGGCCATGCTGCGGAGCTTGACGATGTTCGGATCCACCCGCTTGTACTCCAGATCCGTCGTGAGCTCCATGAGGGTTGCGGGGGAGATTCGCAGCAACTGGCGCAGATCGGAACGGACCGATTCGACTTCTTGAATCGCCTGAATCACTTGCGACTGAAAATCGATGAACTGCAGTCGGATACGGATCAGGTCCACCTCGGCGATGTACCCTTTCTTGAATCGGACCGTATTGACCTCCAGGATTCGGGAAAACCGGTCTCTGTTTTCCTCCGCCAATGTCAGCCGGCGCCGCGCCAGTTGTATGCGATAGTACCCGTCTTTCACCGAGAAACTGAGCTGCCGAACAGCGTCTTCAAAGGCCGCTTCTGCCGACTGGGTCCCGAATGCGGCACTCTCGATCCGATAGCCCCGCTTTCCGGCCAGTTCGAACAACTGCTGAATTTGAGGATAGACTTGCCCGCTGTTTGCCAGCGATCGACCTTGAACCGGCGAGGTTTCCAGGCCGAGAGATGCATACGGGTTCGGAAACAGTCTTGCCGTAATTTCCCGTCCCTTACTCGACTCGATCCCATACTTGGCCATCAGGAGATCGAAGTTCTGCCGAAGGAATAAACTGATGGCTTCTTCCAGGCTCAACCGCAACATCGGCGGCGGTGAAGACACGGCCTTGAAGGCGCTGCCGGAATCGCCACCCATCGGCGGCCCGGCAATGACCACCTCTTGATTGAGGGCAAGGCTACACAGCATCAGAATAAGGCAGGAGAAGGAAATCGCCGGACATCGAGCCATAGCGTATCCTACGCTTCTTCGCTCTCTCGTGGGCAACAAATATCGCGCCAGACTGGAGAACTCAGCGCGAGTCTGTACCCACGCATCACACGCATCGACAGCCGTCCGTTCCAACCAACTTGTGAAGGATGACGGCTATCCGATCACCACGAGCTCCGATAGGGACCGCATTGGGATGAAGACGGCAGGACATGAACCAGAGGATACACGACTACTCAAACTTGGAGTCGGCCGCGCGAAGATGCTTTCTGACTCGAACTTTTTCATGATGCTTGCGAAGCAACTGTCGACGGAGGATTTCACTGTTTTCTGCGACAATCCTGACCAGACGATCCATATCTTCAGCATGATCCCGAACGAGTTCGGACAGTTTTTGCATCTGCCCTTCCAACCGCTCCAGACGCCACGCCACATCGTCCAACTGGCCGGAGGAGGGCTTCGCCGAAAGCTTTGTCACGCGACTGTTGGTGCTCCGAGGTAGTGCGGCGACCACGACATCTCGCTTCATGCTGACTCCTTTGCTTCAGATACTTCGCACGCTGTGGACACCGACGAGTAGAACCGGATCTGGTCTAGTATTATCCGCATGGATCGGGAAGTCAACGATTCAGCTTCCTTTCTATTTCATGCCGGTCCTGCTAGAATTTACCAGTGAAAAACATTTTTACAATGGTCTTGGCCGGCGGCAAAGGCGAGCGACTCTTCCCACTCACAGACCAACGCGCGAAGCCGGCGGTCCCATTTGGGGGCAAATACCGAATCATCGACTTTACTCTGAGCAATTGCCTCAATTCCGGTCTCCGTAAGATCGCCGTTCTCATTCAGTACAAGTCGCATTCTCTCGATCGTCATATCCGAGTCGGCTGGGATATTCTCAACGCTGAACTGGGAGAGTATATCGCCTCCGTTCCCCCTCAGCAGCGTATCAGCGAAGATTGGTATCGGGGCACCGCCGATGCCGTCTATCAGAACATGTTTTTGATCGACGGAGAGCATCCCGAGTTCCTGTTCATCCTCGCCGGCGACCACGTGTATAAGATGAACTATGCGGAAATGTACCACTGGCTCATCGCGAAGAGCGCGGATGCGGTGGTCGGCGCCATCGATATCCCGGTCCAGGAGGCCACTCGCTTCGGCGTCATCGCAGTGGACGAGGATTATCGGATTACCCGCTTCGATGAAAAGCCGGCGAACCCCATTCCGCTTCCCAACGATCCTGCCCACGCCTTTGCATCGATGGGCATCTATCTGTTCCGCACGAAGGCGCTCCGCGAACACCTGATCGCCGACGCGCAAGGGGGCGGCGCGCACGACTTCGGGAAAAACATCATTCCCCGGATGATCGAGCAACGGCGGGTGTACGCGTTCAAGTTTCACGACGCCAATAAGAAGGCCATCAAATACTGGCGCGATATCGGCACACTCGATGCCTACTGGGAAGCGAATATGGATCTGGTCGCCGTCGATCCGCAATTCAACCTGTACGACCCTGAATGGCCGATCAGAACCTACCAAGGGCAATTTCCGCCGGCCAAGTTTGTCTTCGCGCAGGATTATCAGGGAGGCCGGATGGGCGTCGCCCTTGATTCGATCGTCTGCGGCGGGTGTATCATCTCAGGCGGACGGGTGCAGAATTCAATCTTGTCTCCCAATGTCCGCGTGCAAGACCATGCCGATGTTCGCGAATCCATCGTCATGGAGAACGTGATGATCGGCGAGCATAGCCGTATCAAGCGCGCCATCATCGACAAGGGTGTCACGATTCCCCCCAACACGGAAATCGGGTACAATCGCGAAGCCGATGCTCAACGGTTCACCGTCACCGAATCGGGTCTCGTCGTGATCTCAAAGGGAATGAAGCTGCATGCCGCCGTCGATTCATCCGGTTGATCTCGTCACCGCCCTCCGCCAGAAGCACCTCACACCTGCAATCGTGTTCCTCACTTCACGCCGGGCCTGCGACGAAGCCATGGAGGCCTTCGATCATGCCGACATCGTCCTTCCGCCGATCCGGCAAGAGGCCATTGCCGGAACGCTCGAACGGGTCACGGCTCAGCATCCCAGCATTGCGGAACACCCGCTTCTTCCCATCGTACGGCGGATCGGCGTCGCCGCCCATCACGCCGGGCACTTGCCTTCCTGGAAAATCGCGATCGAAGAGTTGATGCGGCAGGGCCATCTCGATGCGGTGTTTGCGACCACGACTCTGGCCGCAGGTGTGGATTTCCCGGCTCGCACGGTCGTGATCACACAATCGAGCATCCGCAAGTCGCGCGATTTCACCGACCTGACGATCGGGGAAGTTCAGCAGATCGCCGGACGGGCCGGCCGCCGCGGGAAGGATCTCGTCGGGTTTGCGGTCGTGACGCCGTCTCCTTATATCGACTTGGCGGTGCTGACCAAAGGCTTGACCGGACAGCCCGAGGCGATCGACAGCCAATTCACGATCAGCTACCCGATGGTCTTGAACCTCTTGAAAGCCCATCCTCATGAGCACATTCAAGGGATTCTGGCCAAGAGCTTCGCGCAATTCCAGCTCAACCAGCGCGCCGAACTCCTCGAACAAAAACTGGACGTGCTCCATGTGCAACTGGAACCGTTCGGCCCCCGCGTCTGCACCGATTGGATCACCCAGTGGCAAACCTTCGATCATGCGCGCAGACACCGCCCCACGCGGCATCAGATTCACCGGTCGGAGTCTCCGGAAATCTCGGCTCGCTTGCCGTTTTTGACGCCGGGGCGCGTGGTGGGGCTCACCAAAGGACGCGGAATTGTGCTCCGGCAATATCGGAGCAAAGGCCAAAAGAACTCCATGCTCACCGTCCTGCGACCGGACAACGCCGTCACCGAATGCCCGGCCACAAGCATTAAAGAAGTCTATGACCGCGTGTACGAATGCGAAGAGATTCCGACGTACCCTTGGTGTTCGGCCGAAGCATTTGATCGGCTCAGTTATCAGCTGGAAGAACTTCCGACGCGATTGCCCGTCCTTCCCATTCTCGTACCGACCCACAGCGAGCCGCTGCCCGATGCGATCGTGCAATCGCTGGGTGATTTTCCCTGCCCGACGTGTTCTTCACGCGCAGCCTGCCAGAAAGACTTCCACACGGCCTCGCGGCTTCGCCAGGAACAGCAGCGCCACATCAAATCCATTCAAGCGCTGCGGACCAGTTTATGGCATCGTTTCCAAGAGCGCGTGGAAGTGCTCCAGAACTTTGGGTATCTCACGTTGGCGGCCCAACTCACGACTGAAGGCGAATGGGCCAGGCTCATCCGTATCGATCACTCGCTGTTGATTACGGAACTGATCCGTGCCGAAGCCTTCACAGGCGCAGAGCCGTCCCTCCTCACGGGCATCATGGCCAGTTTGGCCCACGATGACGACCGTCCCGGCGCCTTTCCGCGCATCAGCCCCGGACTGAGCTCGCTGTTGGGGCAGGTTCGCAAATTGGCGGAGAGTTTATCTCCGTATGAAGACCCTCCCCTGCTGCGCGCGGACGTCGCAGCCTTGGCCGAACGTTGGGTCGCCGATCCTACCCTCACGTGGATCGGGCTTTGCCGATTGACCACCATGGCAGAAGGCGACATCTACCGTCTGCTTGCCCGAACCCTGGAGTTTCTGTCGCAGATTCAGACGCTGAAACACACTCATCCCGGCCTGGCTGATTGTGCCGCGAACGCGATTACGCTGATCCGCCGTGGCGTCTTGGAAGAATTGCCATAATGAAAACGTTGCTCATCGCTCGTGAAGGGTCGTTCGCAAGCACATGCTTTCCTTCTCCGATCCGCGTGCGCTTCACACTTTCCACTTCACCTCTGTCGAGAAAAATATGACGACCGACGAACTTGAACAACTTCTCGCACAGCAGCCCGTGGGCCTCTTGCATCGCCTTGCGCGCGGCCGCATCCATCGGCACTTCCGTGCCGGCAAGCGGCGCATCATCGAGCTGCTTCTTCAACACTCGAGCCACAATCGTGCAGGCTTCGAATCCGACCTGCAGGCACTGATCGGAGAACGGCAATCTCGCCCAGAACCAACGTCGCCGCCCATCCATCGCCCTCCAGCGATCGCTCACAAGAAGAGGTCCATACAGGGGGCGGAGCCGGAATCCTCCGAGTCGTCCGTCTCACTGTCGGGCTGGCTGGAAGGCATCGGGGTTCCTCCTCCGCAACCATTCGTGCCGGATCCCTGGCAAAGCGAGGCCTTGTCCGCTCTAAATGAAACCGACGTCGTGATCAGTGTCCCGACTGGAAGCGGGAAAACCTATGTCGCGGTCGAGGCAGCCCGTCGGGCCATGGAAGACAATCGCACTGTCATTTACACATCGCCCCTCAAGGCCTTATCCAACACCAAGTACACGGAGTTTTCCCGGATCTTCGGCCCGGACAAAGTGGGCATTCTCACCGGAGACCGCCAAGAAAACGGTCAAGCGCCGCTGCTCATCATGACGACGGAGATTTTGCGCAACCTGCTCTATGATGCCGCGAGCGGAGAAATCGATGTTCGATTGGATACGTTGGGACTTGTGATCCTGGATGAGTCGCAATATATCGCCGATCCGGAGCGAGGAGTCGTGTGGGAAGAAACCATCATCTTTTGTCCATCGCAGGCCAGACTGCTGTTGCTCTCCGCCTCGATCGGCAATCCTCAGGATATTGCCGATTGGCTGACCTCAATCCGGACTACCACCTGCCGGCTGGTGCGCCACGGCAAACGCACGGTCCCCCTCAGAGCCGGTTACTTACACCCAAATGGGAAACTGACTCCGCTCTTCCGGACGCTGGGAATTCCATACGGGCACCCCAATCAGCTTCATCCGGAGGCCAAGCGCCTCTTTCTTGAATACGAAGATGAAACCCTGCCGTCCGGACGCACAAGACGCTAGCCAGGTTACGATCCGAATTGATCAAAAGGATGCGGTGAGGCCGACCGTGGCACCGTGGCGGAAGGTTTGCAATTCAGTGAGGGGAGCCGTTTCAGTATCGCCTCCAAGGGCATGGACTTTCCATCTCCCGTAGTACGTCCGGTTCCACATGACGCGATAGCCCGCCGTCAGCGCAAGTCGACGAGTCAGCATAATCTTTATGGACGGCTCAATACTCGCGCCTACTCCCACCCCCCACATCGAGAAGCTTGGATCCTGCTGCAAATCATCCCGCTGAAAATGGATGTCCTCATTGAACACGACACTGGCGGGAGAAAAGAGCATCTTCACATTGGCACTGACTCGTTGCACGATTTCATATTCGAACTGTCCGCCGATTTGTAGAGGAGTGATCCAATGGGTCGTGTTCTTGATCGCGGGTAATGTTGGGGAAGTCGGGCCACAGGTGAGCACAGTCGAGTCGCAGCTGAGCCGGCTAATCCCGGTCGCTTCGTACGTGGTTCTCCAATACTGAAAGCCGCCCAGGAGATCCAGATGTCCGCGGCCATTTGAAAATTCGACGGCCCGATATCCGGCATTCCCGCTGACATACCATGTTCCTTTGCCCGTGGTGTCGCTACTCGTGCGAGAAAATAGTCGCTGCCCTACCAAATAATCATCATCGGTCAGCGACCCTCGATCAAAATCCACCGAGAAGCCGAAATGCCCTTGCAGGTAAAAGCGACGCGCGAGATTGAATTTGGCTCCAACGTCAAGAATATGAGTATCGCTGTCCTTAAACGTCAGCTTGGATGTTGGATCACCGAGCACGGGATTCAGCCCCGACGCATCATGGCTCCACATGGTTTCGCCTGTCGTATACAGCCATGATCCGACGGATAACTCCAATCGCGGCCGCGCTTGCGGTTCAGGATCTTGCCCCCAGGCGGAGACAGCCGGAATCACCAACACCATGAAGGCAACCGCCGAGCAGACCCATCCTGGCACCTCACGTGTTCGGATCACCGCCGGACGCCTCCACGCTGGATGACGACCGTATCGAAGCATCGTTCAGTCTGGTCCGGCATGGCTCGTCCACAGGCGGCTTTAATATCCTGCTCCTGCAGATTCCGTTGAATGAATGCGGAGAACCAGACCAGCCATGTGCCGATGATTGCAAGCAACACGGCACTCGCCGCGATATAGCTCCAAGCCGTCCAAGGAGATGTGGAGCTGTTCGGGATGACAACAGGAACTGCCTCTTCTCCCTTCACGAGATGAACGGATGCCATGACGTATTTCCTCTGCAAAAAGATAACTCAACCGAACCGACCACCCGATCATACCCGACACCATGCTCACTGAATAGACTTTTTCACTCTCTCTCGCCGACTGAACCGATGTCTCCGCTGTGTGCAAAACATGTGGAACTCTGATCATCCACCTTGGTAAGATGCGTCCGGCGATTTTGCTGATTCCACATGTTGGAACGATCAATCGCTGTACGATCGCAACTCTCCCGTGCCGAGGTAGCTCAGTTGGCAGAGCACAGCCCTGAAAAGGCTGGTGTCGACAGTTCGATTCTGTCCCTCGGCACCACTCCTATTTTTCTGCAATCCTATATAGACTTAGATGCTTGTCGAGAGGCAGGTGTTATTACGGTGTTAACGGCTGCATCCAGGCGGGTCATCGCGTCATCCAACCGTTCTGGCTTGACGCTTCGATAACGCAAGTACATTTCCACAGAGCGGTGCCCCGTGATCGCCATGATCGTTTCAGCCTCGACACCGGCATCTGCGAGGTTTGTGGCGGCACAGTGCCGAAGATCATGAAAGACGAAGTTGTCGATCTGTTGTTCCTGGCATATCCGCTGAACCTCGCGATAGGTGTGATTGATCTTCTTTCCACCTTTTTGGTACACCAACCCCTGAATTCGGATGACGCCATCCTGAATGCGAAGCCGCTGTAATTCCCGCCGTAACGTCGGCGTAAGCGGCACATAGCGCTCCCTGTTGGTCTTCGTCAGCTGTTTGGGAAGAAACAGCCGATTCTTCTCCAGATCCACGCGATCCCATTCCAGTGTGAGGATTTCCTCTAGACGCATTCCTGTATGGTATCCAGTCAACAGAATAGGCTTGAACCATTCAGGCGCACCAGTATAAAGGCGAGTCCACTCCTCTGGTTCCAACACGCGGTCTCTGGCATTGTCGGGCTTGGGCTCCACCACGAGCGAAGCCACATTCCTCACTATCAGATCGCGCCTCATGGCATGTTTGAGCATGTGCCTGAGGATTTGATGGTCCACGTTGACCGTGGCCAATGCTCGATATGCTGCACGCTCCCGCCGGTACTGCTCCACGTCCTGCACCGTGAGGTCACGGAGCAGCTTCTGGCCAAAGGCAGGCACGAGCCGTTTCGTGATCCGTTGGCACCGCTCTCGATAGGACCGTATCCGCTTGACCTCTTCGATCTGCATGTATTGCTCAGCCCATTGGGCAAACGTGGTGACGGTGTGTTGGACCTGTTGGCTCGGCATGGTCTTCGCCAACAGCTGAGTTCGAATTACCGCCTCCTGTTGTTTGGCGATCGCCTTGCTGGTGCAACCGACTTTCCAGCGCTTCAGCTTTGCACCGGCCATGCTGGACGCAAGTGTTAGGGTTTTGCCATCATCGATGACGTGAAACTCGACATAGTAACTGTCCTTCCGTTTGGTCAGTCCCATTGGACTACCTGCCTTTCCGTGGCTGCTTGGCCACGCCAATAAGTTGGTTAATAGTGATGTGAAGCGCTCGACACACCTTGAGGCAGGTCGAGATTTGCGGATCCAGTCGTCCAGCCTCCAGCTTGATCAGGCTGATGTAATGGACGCCGGACAAGGCCCCGAGCTTCCGTAAACTGAAACCTCGCTTCTCTCGCCATTCCTTCAGTCGTGTCTGCATGATTAGCATGGTAGTCTTTTAGCTATCACCAGTCAAGGGAGTATGGACCGAGAACGCCTTCTGGACTTTAACGGACTTCGAAGCAATCCATCGATCGAGTTCCAGCCGGTCAAACTTGGTGAGCCTGCCCAGCTTCACATATGGGATCCGACGTTGCGAGACCATTGTGTAGAGAGTATGCGTAGAAAGGCCGGTATAGGAGGCCACTTCCTTGACCGTAAGCAGGCGACGGATCGTCGCTGAAGATTCAGGCGGCATCGTAGCTACCTATCCAAGGGTTCGGCCTTAACTATTGTGCGGTCCTCAACCATCAGCGGGATGCCTCGCGGGCGATCGTCACAGGGCTCCCTATTAATAATGACGTTGATGGTTCGGTCCTCTTCGTGGCGCAATTCGACAGGGATGAGCCGAGCAGCAATCTTGTAATACTCGGAGGGGTTCTGACGTGCCCATTCAAGAAACGCAGCGTGTCCCCCAAGGCCGCTGTACACATGGAGCACTGCTTCCCTAAAAGCGCCTGTCAACCGATTGCTAACGCCGACTCTCCTACCCCCGGTTTTGGTTTTTCCTGCTTGGAAAGGCATTCTGTTTCTCTCTTTTTTAGAATCCATTCCTAGGAATAAGTTCTATCGCATGGACCATGGGTTGTTGCTCGAACGCCTTTCGTGAACGCAGCAGATCGTCGCGAATAAATCGGATGTTCCCTTCGAAGGTCACCGAAATCCAATACTCTTCACCATCCCGTAAAAAGAATTCTGGTACCGCTGGTCCCAAGATCCGACCATCTCCCGTTTCCCAATAAGCAGCCTTGGCATTCACCTCCGCCGGTTGGATTTCGATGGTATTGATAATTGACCCTGTATGCGAAAGAGTATTATCGCCAGGTGTGAAGACTGGGACTGTTGGATCGGTCCTGCAGGCCTTGTTTTTCTTGACTTCTAAGTTTCTTCTCTCTGGAAATCCTTGTTTTGGATTAGCCAGAATTGCCCGTGCTTTATCCAAGAGCGAATTAGTCATTGCCTATACTCCCCATAACTGGAACAAGTGGAACATCTGGAACACAATAGAAATCTCTGCAATAGTGAGTAAATAAGCTTTTTGTGGGTCATGTTCCGGTTGTTCCAGATGTTTCGGAGGTATAACGACGGGCAAGGTCATCGATCTGTGTCCGCGTGTACACATACCCCCGTCGATTTTCTTGGGCTTCCCGCCAACGGCTTGATTTGAGTCCAAGAGGGTGAAGGCGATTTGCCAGAGCCTTCGGAGTGAGGCAATCCCACCCTAAGCGATGCCGGACTTTTTCTGCGAGGTCCTCAGCTCTGACTCTGGCTTCCTTTCCCAGGCCGAGGCATTCGTCCAGGACTTCAATGATGATCGGATTCGGGTCATCGGCTGAACGTGAGGCACGTTCCCCACCAAGACGTTCCGCAAGTTGAGTCATTCTCTCTGTCAATGTTCCTGTTTCACCGCATGCATCAATCACTGCTGCAATGGAGAGGAGAGGCTCCCACAGATCGACTGCCCGATGATCTAGGCCGGACAAGCCGGGGAATTCTCCTACGTCGTACAGGTCGGCAATTGTCGGCGCGGTTGTTAAGGCAAAAATATAGAGATCGTCGCGAAGACTCTGTGCCTGGGCGTCAAGTCGGCGAAGACTAAAGCGTTCGGTCTGCTGCCCAGGGAGTAAGCGTTGCATCATGACCATGATGGATCGATCCTCCAGGGTTGTTTCGAGCGAGGATATCGACGCAATAGCACGAGGGACGAACGTCTCAAAAGCTTCCTTTTGCTGGCCTTGGCCGGTTTTTCGATATCGGGTGACTACTTGGCCCTTATGAAATCCAGCATTGAAGACGCTGGTGACGGCACTCCAGCGTTCCTTATCTCCAGTCATCCCTTCCAATTCGTCGTAAATCTGGACGCCGCCGTCCTCCCGAGGCTCACGAAAGATCTGAGCTTCGGTCGGAGAGGCGGTCGGTTGGTGCGCGTTGAAGCCGAGAAGGGAGATTAGGTCAAGGGTTCGCGACTTGCCGCATCGCTTTTCGGGTGATCGCAGGACCAAGTAGGGGAAGTATTCAAAGACCGTGTAGCAGTAGGTCCCTGTCAGCCAGAGGGCGAGGAGGGACGGAAAGTCCTTTCCCATGACCACAAAACGTCGAAGGAACACTTCCAGTCGCTCCAGGAGTTCTGGACCAGTGATGACATCGCCGCGTAAGAATCGTTTGATGCCCTCTTTCGAAAAGCGCACATTGGTCAGCCCATAATTCTCAGCGCCAAAGTCCTTTACGGGGACAATTTGGCGGTCCCCGCATACAACGTAGGGCTGTCCATCAAGCACCACACCAACACTCAGGACTCCATCACGAAAGTCTTGAGGCAGTCGGGGGGCCGGTACTGTGTCAGGCCCATCAAGTAAGTGTGCGTAGCGAACTAATGGCGAAGCCGCTTCACAGCTCAATAAGGGGGCTATTGTCAGTTCTTCTGCCTCATTAACTGCTTCCTCAACGCTAGGTTGCATGGTGTTGAGTCCTTTCGTGAAATGCTTTCACCCTGTAGCTATCGGCCACTGTTTCAAGGAACTCCGCTCGGTCTCTGTCAACGTAGGCATCAGCAACCACGTTCATGAGCCGGTCGCGTTGCACTTCCGTTATCTGCACATTCGATGTCTTTGCGACAGCTTGCAGGATCGCATCCGCTCTGAGCCGTCGGTCTAAGGCTGCAAGCTCGAAGCGATGGGCTTCGGCTAGAAGATCGAGCTTCTGAGGTTTTGGGGTAGGTCTTTGTCCACAATGGGAAGATGTGTTTGTGAAGAGATCTTTCAGCTCAAGACCAATTGCCTCAACGATTTGCTCAGTCCTGCATAAGCTGAAGCAGTACAATAAAATTTTACCCTCGGCTTCTCGAATCGACAGCGACGGCGACTTATCCGCATGTGAAGGACAGCACGCTGACCACCTGCCAAGACCGCGAGCGCGAACACGATCGAGTCGGCTGAGAAGGTCGGTAATGGTCATGGCGCCACCGCCTTTGTGTGACCATGACGCGTTCGACTCTCAAGCCAGGCATCAATGTCAGCTTGTCGCCATCCAATGGCACGAGGGCCTAACTGAAGCGGTGGGGGAAAATCTCCCGCGGCTATGCGTGAGTAAATCGCGCTTCGCGAGAGCGCAAGATGGCGTTTAAGTTCTTTGAGACGAAGAATTACGGGGGAGGAAGAAAGCTTGTCCGACATGACAACATGGCCTCCTGGTTGGGGCCACCTGTCGGACAAAAAGAAATGCCGAGTGAGGTGGCCAGTTAGTAACTTGGCTCACGTCTCGCTCGGCTAAGCTGTAAGCTAACCTTGCGTTCAGCAGTGGAAGGCTGTAGGCCTCCGGGGATGTCATCCCCTTACTGTTTAGAACGTTTATTTAGCTACTCTATATAAAAGAAGATAGTGATTTTGTCAAACCCTGTATGAATTGAACTCAATGGCGAGGTTCTTGAACTTGACCCATTCAGATAGGAAGCCTATCCTGACAGCCCATTTTCCTCAGGTAAAGTATGCGCTACTGCTCCAGGGCAAGAATAGCAAGTTCCATTGTCTCACTTTCTCTAGTTCTTGCCTTTGCGCTTGCCTCCTGTGCAACAAACTATCAGTCTCTTTTCCCGCAAGGCTGTGAGATCTATCCCCCGGATACACCGAAGGGTTTCGAAGTTGCGCAATGTCGTTATCCAATATCTGTCATGATGCCTGTGTTAATCGAGAAGCCTTCTCTCCGATTGGCTATCATCCCTCTTCAGCCTGTCAATGATTCTCATGGCTTGCCATCGGATTTTTACTCTGAGGCGAACACGAGGGTTGAAGGGTATATACACAGCTTAAGAAATAGCTTTCCTGAATTACATGTAATTGAACGCAGTCAGATCGAACTAGCACTGCGTGAGTTGGTATTTCAAGCACGAGGGCATGTGAGAGAAGATAATCACGTTGAAATTGGGCGAATGCTAGGAGCTGATCACCTTTTCGTTTATCAAGCCAGTGGTAATTGGGACGGCGACCTGGAAACAATGCGTCGATATGGCGGCTTGATTTCAGGAACCGCTTCGGGAAAGCTAATTGATGTTGGAACAGGAGTTGTGGTTTTTCAACAGACGGCAAAACAAAATCTTTTTGTTCGTAAGCCAGACTCCAATAATGCTTGGACCCCTCATCCGCTTATTAAGAACAAAGAATGGGCAGCACATATGGCTCTGAGGGCTGTTATTGAGTCAATGGGCGTAGCGCTTCTCCCTAGTCCGATAGGAATTTCATGGGAAAATGCACAAGCGTCAACCAAAGTGAAAGTCGCTACGGTGTTTGTGAATGGTCCGGGCCATCAGGCTGGTATCAGAAGCGGTGATTGGATAACGATGGTGGATGGTGTGCCTGTTCATAGTACAGCTGATCCTGCACTTAGAGACATTGAATTCACTTCTCGGAAATTAGTCTCAATTACAGTTGAACGAGATGGACGGGAAAGTACAGTTGTGGTGAGACCAGCCCAGCGTCATGTTAGCTCCGCTCCATTTAGAGCTCCTTCGGAGAAGTACACGAAATCTCCTAGCCCCTAACACGGGCCGAAAATAGCTTTAGCGAATGGTTTGCACTAAGTGCGGCCCTGCCTACTATATGAATACGCTTTTCCGTGACCTCGCTAAACGTATGGCAGCCTTGAGTCCTGTAGGAATTGAGCAGGAAATTATCTATAACTTTCTATTCGGCGCACTCTATGCGCTTATCCAGGCGGAAAGATTGCATTACCCACTTCAGATGGAGAATCCCAGTAAGAGTGCACAGAGGAAGGATGAAGTTCGCCTCATGGCAGCTAAGTTGGCGGAGCATGGTCACTTGTCGGAACAAGATTATGAATGGAGCGGAGGCTTTTATTTCAATGATGCATTGATCCGTATGGCAGTGTGCTTAGAGCATCTTCTGCGTTACCGCACAGGCATGCGAAAACACCAGAAATTTGCGCCTCTTATCAAGGCTGCGGAGAGCGAACATGGATTTAACATAAGTGAGTTCGCGCCGAATTGGAAAGACTGTAAAGATGAACTGGATGCAATAAGACACCGTAACTGGGACTATGGTTCAGGTCCCAAAGTGTCTTACTCTATGGCACTGGATATGATCACGCGTCTATTTGACGCAGTCGATTGGGCTTTTAAAGGTAATTGCCGAGCCGATTCTTGAAAAGTGTACGTAAACCCGGCGCACATCGGTTGTCTAAGTTCGACAAACCTAACAGAAATCGGCACGACCGGCATCCGGCATCTCTTATTGTGAAGGATCGTGATGGGCTTTTCCCTTCCGAGGGGTTCCTTTGGATAGATGTTTCATATTGGAAAGCGGCAGGTCTAAACGCGCGCTGGGTTTACATGGCTGGCATGAAAAACATGCGTCGACACTAGCTGCCGCCGAGGGTGGTGGATCTTCTGGTATGGGCTCTTAACTATATGCAGATGTCCCGACTACCTTTAAGGTTAAAAGTGCAGTAAAAAATAGATCCAGCGCATTGCACTCTGACATCTAAAGTATGCCAGCCGATTGTATTTTCTGTGGCAAACGCCCCGTCGATAAGAACAAGGAACACGTAATACCGCTATGGTTAATCGAAATGACAGGAGACCCCAAACGCCAGTTAAAAATCCCTTATTTCGCTAGTATCCGTAAAACCTTACCGAATTCTTTCGCTTTTAATTCGCTGACCTTCCCAGCCTGCACGCGCTGCAACTCTGGTTTTTCCGATCTTGAAGATCAAGCTAAAGAGATCATTTCAAAGATGCTTCGGTACGAAGAAGTAGATAGCCATTCAATAAACACGTTTCTTAATTGGTTGGATAAGATCAGAATTGGTTTATGGCTAGGAACCTTGTCTCTCATTGGGAATCCAGCTGGAATTAAACCGAAGTTTCACATTGCCTCACGAGTAGCTGCAAAAGACAGAATGCTTGTAATGCATAGGTGTGAGGAAGGACCTATTGGGCTCGGGGTTTTTGGTACCACTCTACCTATGTTCTGGCATAGCCCAGTTTGTTTCAGTCTGATGATAAACCACTTCACATTCATCAATGCATCCACCGATTTTTTGATTTCGAGGCGACTAGGCTTTCCCTATCCTACAAAAATGTTACTAAATGCAGATGGATCTGCAGTGGCTGAAATGGCACCTGGAACGGAGCGGTATCTCTTCCCCCTCATCCGCATGCCCTATCATCCCGGTGGAACAGAGATCTTTCAGCCGATATTCAGCCATTCACTGAGTCCAGCAGGTAGTGATAGTTTCGGTAGCGTCTACGATACAGAATACGTCAGACGCCACAGCATGTCTCATTCAGGTGGAATCGGAAAAATCATTCTTCAGAGAGAACGCTCAATTCTTTTTTATGAAGGATCCACTCAATGGCTGCCGAAGAAAAAGTATAAATTCGAAGACGTTCTGCGGTTTGTCCCAATAGAGACTCTCCACATACAAAATTGCCTTGCCAATGAGGAATCCATGACCAATTCAAATGACCGACTATTGTTTTCACATCTCAAGAAGCGGAACAGAGAGCTGATTGAGTACACAAGAAAGGCAGAAATTTCCCCTTGGCAGTCCAAATAATGGCGCCTTAGGTTCCCTTTTCCAGGGGAACGCCGGATGTACATGGCTCGTCGAAGAGGACTCCATGTGGCACCCCCGCCTGCCGACAAAGGGCCGGTAGGTCTTCCGCCAGGTGTTATTACAGTGTTAAACTGCGTGCCAAAGTAAGGGTTAGACCGACAAAGAGAGACAAAGAGAAACGAGTGAGCAATGGTTGATCTAGAGCAATAGAAAGAGGAATCGTAGCTCCTATCATGGCCTTCAACGATTCCTCCTTCCATAGTCTGTCCCTCGGCACCACCCATCTTGTTACTCTTCCATGGGGAACCCTGTGGCTCGTCGTCATGCTGTGCGTCTGTGTACTGGTGCAGATGTTCGGCCTGCCGGTGACCATGTTGAGCCTCTTCACCACTTCCGACATGCTCACGGGATCAATCTGCGGAGATCCCTTGGTCCTGCCTCTCGCACCTGAATTACGTCCCTCGAACGCGCTGCGTCTTTGCATCGTCGGGCATCCAATCCCCTACTTACCGGTGTTGGCCACTTCGGTCTTTCATCCGCCTTTGACCTAACCTCTCCCCTTTCTACATATATGCATCGGCCACCGGGTTCTGACCGGGAAGATCCTGTCAAGCCTCGTGTACGAAGGCTCGCGAGGAAGAGCCGCGTGACTGGTCATCGATCCGTCGTCATCTAGATCTTGAACCTGAAGCTGCCCGTATTTAGGCGGGCAAATATCCGTTGGAGAGGATGCGTGGACCTTCTCATTCTTTGTCTCATTGTCGTGATGGGCTGGGGTGCGTGGATGGGATTTCGCCGCTCGTCACGTCAGCGCCAAGGCAGCGCCAGCCCGCATCACCACGACACGCCATCGCAAAAGGGGTCCAATCTCACCGTGGAACCTGCTGAGCTGGTCGACATGCCGGAGACGCACAGTCGGCTATTCACAGCCGAGGACGAACGCCATGCGTTCGAGGCCGGCCAGCCGATCTGGATCCGTTACGAAGATAAATCCGGCGTGGTTACGGGACGGGTCGTCGAGATCTATCGCCCAAGCGAGGATGAAGTGATCTATACCTGGTGCCGCAGGAAGCGGGCTCCGCGCACCTTTGTCCGCCGGAAGATCAGTCACTGGCGACTGCTGCCCGAGCGTTTCGACTTTGATCCGATCGTGGCCCAATACTGGGATGAGGAATGGCTTCGCGAGCGGTTCGAAAAAAACCCGTGGAGGCGCTGGCTGCGGCGTCAGCCGAAGGAGATTGCCGACCGGTACAGTAATGACACATAAACAACCTCACGGTGCGGCAGCACTGGAACACGCATTATTGGCGGAATACGTCCCGAAGATTCTGGAAGATCACGTTGCAGATCTTGAATAGAAGGGTCTGCCGGCGAAGGGGAAAGCGCATATATCGGCACCTTGCCGACCGATTCAGCAAGACGATGATCTTACTAATCAGAAATCAAATCCTGATACTCACTATGTCGCCGGAGCCAACTGGCGGCATAGCCACATATGGGCACTGCGTTCAGTTTTTCTTCGCGCACCACTTCCATTAATTTACCCATGAATTCCCCGGCCGCACCCTTCCCGCGCAATTCCTGCGGCGCAAAAACGTAATTTATATAGAGCGTATTCTTATCCTTGTGGACATTGGCGTAAACCACCAGGTTGCCGAACGTCATTTCATAGCGTTTTTCAGCCTCATTATAGGTTACTTGATTGTTTGGGATCATGGCTTGCAACTCCTGTTGAGTATCCATCAATAACATTTTCGAACTGTGGACGTGGGAAGGCCAGGGTGAGGCTTATTGGGACCTTGGGCGACCGCTCTCTGCCAAGAAGAGGCGAGCCGGTTTAATGCCGCATTGTTGGCATCGACCGATGGAAAACGAGACCTTCGGGAGTGCGGTGATGGGCTTGATATCCAAAAAGCACGTTTGGCAGAGGAGTTTCGGATTCGGTGGTAGCATGGCAGTCTCCCTGACCGCAATGGTCCGGGGTTACGTCTTCGGCCTGATCGCAGGCTTTGCTCGATGAGAATACAGCCAATTTATGGTTTCACATTCATGGCAAATTCCGAGCGCCACCCTTTTAGATCGAGGTGATTTATTCTGGTTTTCAACGGCCCAACATGTCCTGCAAAGGAACGTCACACACTGCGGCAATCTGACTATTCCCATAACAAAGCCTCCCTGAGCATACGGGCACGCGAAATCGGTTCGAACGTCCTCATCTCATGATGTCAGGCGACAACTTTTAAGAAATACACGATGAAGACAATGATCAGAGCCACGAACAGAAGGAACGGGACATTTCGCCGGCGAAGGCGCATGGCTCATTCCTCCAGAGGACCGGCCCAGAGGTATGAGTCGTGGATTGCACGTGACAAGGCACGCAGAAAGGCCTCGGGTTCTTTCAGCGGATGGAGACGGACAGACTTCCCTTTCTCATGGACCATGAGAGGCTTCTCGATGAAGCGTGTCAGAATCAGCCGGCTCTCCGGATTCACGACGAGGAGTCCTCCCTCGAGGCTAATGCTCCCAACTTCTTGATCACCAGATCCGTCGAGCGCGAGTTCGTAGAAGCGGACTTTCACGATGGCGGTGCCATAGGTTTCATTGTGTTCCTCGCAAGATCTGCTGGACATTTATCTCTTTGGGGTCAGCCTCTCTGCGGGCGATGTGAGCCTCCCCAGAGTGAGAGCCCAATTGCGACGACATAATATGCGACCGCGACAGCAACCAAGGAGAAATTGGACCCGTGCCACACATTCAAGAACACGATTTCATTCAGAAAGAGCGCGAGGAACAACATCACAAATCCTAGAACATTGAACCAGCGCAGATTCATGGTCGCCCCCTTCGTTGAGATCGCGACTCGCTGGATGACAAGCGGTCGACTAGCAGGAACCCCTGCCGAATAGCCTCGACAACGTTTCAATCCGTTCGGGCTTCTGCAAGAGGCGGACCGAGGGAGCAGGACCGCCATCAACAACGCTGAGAGCAGGGAGACATTCAGCTTCGTCGCACACTTGGAACATAGATGGCAGTTTGGTCCTTCCGCCTGTGATACTCACTTTCCGCACAGCATGCTCGTGCGGTTTACCCCTGATTGGATGGGAAACCTCAGACGGGTCGGACTACGCGCTCACTGCCTCAAGGGTTCTGAGGGTGTCTCATTGTCATGCGTGCTCGAGGGGCGAAGGGTTTGATAATTTCGTTACACCACCACACTATCTCGTTTTTAACCAATGGTCTGTCCAAGGTGTATTCCCAGCTTCGGATACACGTAGCCTATGCAAGGCTATGTGAAACCTACACGGAGGTCATATGAAGACAGGAATACTATCCATGCTTGTGGTCGGACTATTGGGCTCCGGAATCGGCATGACACACGCAGCAGATCCCATGGCGGAAAAAGAAGCCAGTCCCACCATCAAAGAGCGCCTCACGAAAGATTCGATCACGGGGGTTTTGATGAATATCGTGGGAGAGCATTACTACATAAAAGATGAGGACGGCATAGACCGAAAGATTCATGTCGACAAGAGAACGAAGCTCGACAAAGTGCTGCCGGGCGACCTGGTCAAAGCCTATGTGACGGACCAAGGCCATACGACGACGTTGCAGCGTGCGAATTGAGGAGACAGCCATGACCGAGAAGACATGCGCCCATCCTCGATGTAAATGTTTCGCTGAAGCGGGAAAAGAATTCTGCTCTGACGAATGCCGTTCCGCCCGTACCGAGGGAACCGCTTGCCCCTGCAACCATCCGGGCTGTCGGACCACCAAGTAACGCCGGTGGTCTGGGTCTCAGCACGGGTGCGTAGAAGCAGGTGAGGGCAAATGGATATTTGTTAGTGGACGCTGAGGTTTCTTGTATCGACGGGTTCCCACCAAGCCACTTGAACATTAGGTAGTGGGTTTGAATGAATCGATGATGCGTTGCGCGACGTTCCTTGCAGCAGCCACCGCTTCGGCGAGTGTCGCAAAGGTTCCCTCGGGATACCCTACTCGTTGGTCTGACGGTGTGCTCCCGTCTTCAAGAATCGCATACTGGCAACGCCAGCTTCCATCGGCTTCTTGACCGGGAGTCAGCCTGATCGTGCGGAAATTTGAGGGATTGTCCTGCATCCCTGTGTCCTCCAAGACACAGGAAAGCTTTCCTCAATTGGTCTGTTTTGTAAACAATTCTGAGTGTTCCAGTGACGCGGTCTTTTCAGGGCCATGAGGGAGATGTTGTCACTAGTCTTTTTCCTAGTACTACGGCCGATCAAGGCCTATTAGTCTGGGGATCCTCTCTAAAGGGGCCAAGGCAACGGCCTTGGAAAGGAGAGTCAATGATGACTACAACGGACAAATACTGTTCCAGATGTTCCGGTATGTTGTCGGTGTTAAGACCCAGGACCGAAAATGAAATACGGTTTAGCTGGGCGAGTCTTCGCCGGCATGGCGCGGTCACTCAAGATGGAATGTGCGATAAATGTGGGCGGACCGAAAGTCTTACCTATTATCGGATTCCAGGCTGACCCAGATTCACGGCTAAGTAATCCCCTTCCGTTCCCGGCCAAGCAGTATCCTTAACACTCCAGATGGCGCTCCGCTGATGCAGGCGCCCTGAATCCATTTTTATTCTATACGAATCAGATTGATTCACTTCGTAGATGCGGTCGCTTTTGGAAACCTTTGGATTTCCATGAGATTCCCCCAGGCGCGCTCCTTGCTGGGGCATTCCTTTCTATTCGATTCATCCCCTGAGATAAGGGCCTCCATGGAGCGATTGAGCGATGTGCAACTCTTCATGATCATTGTCGCAATCTTGCTCCTGGTTTGGGGCATCGCGATACTCGTGGCTCCATAAAGTTCTTCAGTATGGTTAAAGAGTTCGATGGTGAGACGGTCGAACAGCGACCGAAATGAGTTCAGCGGAAAGTCCCGGGACATGGCCTTGGAGATGCCTCACTCTGGCGCGGGCCCACGATAGCCACTGAGGTCGAGGCCTCGATCAAAGACCTACCGAGAAAGGAGACAGCCAAGAGCAAATGACCAAAGCGGTGACCTACAGAGGATTCACCATTCAGCCCGCACCTCGACATCTCGCGGAGATTGGCATGTGGGGATTGAGCCTTCGCATTTCGTGGACCACTAAACACAACGAGCAGATCGTGTGTCCATTTTTCACGGCTGATGTGTATGCGACAGAGGACGAAGCTGCGACCCTCAGCATTGCCTATGGCAAACTCATCATTGATGGCAAGATTCCCGGTTCATCGGTTGGATAGCCAGCCCGGTTGGCTATGACCTCTGAGTACTCAATCTAATGTGGCGCTTGGAGAGCACTCGTTCTCAGCTGATTGGATCACCCAACTTCTGCTAGAAATCGGCCGATCTGAGCCGCGATTTCGTCTCTCACTCGGGAAAAGTGCCTTGGTCGGCTTTCTTCCGAGGCCGCAGCGGGATCATCAACTGGCCAATGCAGCGCTTTATAGACCGCGGGAAGGACTGGACACGACTCCTTGGCTCGATCACAGACGGTAATGACGTAGGTAAACGACTGCCCGACAAACTCTTCGACATGCTTCGAACGATACTGACGTACATCGACGCCAATTTCCTGCATGGTGACGACCGTCATGGGATTGAGCCCGGCTGGATTCGTCCCTGCGCTTGCAACCTCGAAACGGTCTTCCGCCAAGTGACGGAGAAGCGCCTCTGCCATTTGGCTACGCGCTGAGTTCCCCGTACAGAGAAAGAGTACTCGCTGCTTCATGCCATTCCAAACCAGTGCGCATCAAGGCTTCTGCCATGATCGAGCGGCCATAAGCTACCAATGCAGATCACCAAGGACTCTCTTCATCAACCGCAACACCCGGCAGTCTTTTCAGATGGTTCACAGCACGCAGGTTGTTCCGTTGTGTCGGGAGTACAACAGGCTCCCTGCACTTCAGGTGACTCCCCGAATACCTGTACGTCTTCCATTGTCTTGTAGGTTTCCCATGGGATGCCAGACGGGTCGTGTACCCAAGACTTGTCGGACTTGGCATAGCAGCATACCGTTTCGCCCTCGTCGAACAACGAGAGAGCAGCACTCTTCAATCGTTCCCGAATTTCCGCGAGTTCCCCATCTTCCTCAACCTGAATGCCGAGATGGTCAACCCCTTTCGTAAGCGCGCGGGTGGAAATGGCAAAGTTCACCCGAGGATCATCGAGCAACCACTTCGCGTAATCCGCCTTGATTTTGATGGGTGCGGTGCCCAATAAAGCACTGTAGAACTTAATGCCCTCATCGATATTGTCCACGCCGACATGCACATGAAAGCGTTTCATGATCGTGCCCCCTTCGGTTGAGATGTACAACAATCTGAGAGTTCAATGATCGAGCAGCCACGCTTCTTGTCAGAGCGGATGCTCGCAAACTGGGTACTGCAGCAATCTTTGACCATGTACTGAATGAGCGTGTTGAAGAAGTCGAAGTTGGCCGCGTAGATAATCGACCGCCCTTCGCGTCTGGAGGAGATCAGTTTAGCGTTGTGCAGATGATTGAGATGGAAGGACAGCGTATTGTGCGGGACATTCAACGCCCCACTAATCGTTCCTGCCGGCGTTCCTTCCGGCCCGTGTTTCACGAGCAGACGAAACACCTGCAACCGAGTTTCTTGTGAGAGGGCATCGAAAGCAACCAGAGCTTGATGAATGTCCATATGTCTAGAGTAATAGACATAATATCATCCTGTCAAGCTTCCCATTCCTGCACCGACCCCTCTAAAAATCCCCTCCGGCGCAAGGCTGGAGAGGTTAATCCGTTCAGAGAAGGGGTAATGAAAGAATCGCCCAGCCTATCAATGACTTCAGCAACCTCCTCGGCCTGTTTAAGTTTCTCGACGGGTAGCCTATGGGCCGTCTCGCGGTTGTACCCCGGGACGGTTTCATAGGTTCTTTTTGTGGGCTAGGGCGTTTGGGTGAGCACTTTGATCTAAGTCATTCTTCCAGACCGCGCCTTGTTTGATGAAGATTTTTTCATGGGCAATTCATACTCTCTTCATCTCTAGGATGTATAGTGATCGCAGCTATCGTCAGGCACAAGAAAGGTCAACAGACGAAGCAGTCTACCCCGACATCTCGCCTGTTGGCGGCCTAAGGAAAGTCGTTTGGATCACCCACCGGACGGACTCCTTAGGCTTCTTGCCTGGTGACCAGTGCATTATACTTACTGTCTATCTGTGGCTCCTTTCCCACCTTCTCCACATCTTAGAAAGACTACAGTTCAGAGCGCCCGGCTATCAGGACATGAGTGATCCATGAAGAAGTGTTCACGAACTCATCATGGAAGATTCATGTTCGAGAGGCACAGGCGGCTCCGTGGTATAATGAAGTATGCCTTCCAAGAAGCACCCTAAGCCCCGCCACACTGTCAAAAACAAATGGAAGCGCCGCAAGAAGTTTGACTCAAAGTCCGCAAGTAATCTGCTTATAGACACCAGTCGGATACCGTGGTTTCCAATCATTCCCAAGACCGGTACGGATGCCTAGCCGCGTTGCCTCTCCCGATCAGGCTCAGTGCGAAATTCATCCAGGGGTTATCGACCGAACGAAGCAGGGACATCCCGAAAGCTGCCTGAGCGGTTGCATTCATGAAGCGAGAGGGGCACGGGGGAGTGTGAGCCGGATGCAGATCTGGCTTTTCGCGATACTGGGAGCAAATATTGCGGCGGTGCACATAGCGCCTGCTTATGTTTGTTCGTTATACCGTTTTGGTCATCGATCACCGATCCCGCGACACCCGCTGACGATTTACATGATGCGTCGCGCAATGATCAAAGCAGCAAATAGTCGAATCGGTCGAGGCGATGGCGCTTATTGTAGGTCAACCCAGAGCCTCGTAGAATAAAGCCGGCTAGCTCACCAATCGCGCCTTATTCATTCGGCGAGGGTTCCCCGTTGAAGATCTGTCCGGCAAGTCTCGCGGCACTGTTTCTCCTCTGCACGCTAGGGTGCGTCACACCTGTCACTCCAGAGCAGATTGCGAGTGCCGACTACGGAACGGTCCCAGATCCGCAGATCTACCAAAATGCCGTGAAGGACTACATGGAAGGTGTTCTGTTCGATCCATACACCGCGCGCTATCGATTCGTGGGAGAGCCACAGAAAAGCTACGTGTATCTCTCCGGAACGAGAAAGCCCCCAGTGTTTGGCTATCTTGTGCAGGTGGAGATCAATGCGAAGAACTTGTGGGGCAACTATATGGGTGAGCAACCGTTTCGATTCTTTATTAAGAACGAAATGCTGTATCCGCTGAGCAAGTCCGAGAAGGCCGAAGTGGTGCAATAAAACTGGCAGGAAAGTCGAGTGCTGCGCGTGCGGTCAGCGAACTGGTTTTGAATGGCTTATCGTCCTGATCGACGAGTTGCAATCGGTCGTGGTTAACTCCCCTCCTCCCAACAACCGTCATTCCTCCCATCGGTTTTTTGACTAGCAGCAAACAACCAGGGAACACACACTCTGGACCAAGAAAATCTAGGAAGTATCCTATATGATCGTCGAGCTTCAGTAGAAGCGATCTCCTCACGAGGCATCTTGTAACAGAATTTCCCCCAGGAGCCGTTCGAGATCTTGACTCATGAGATTGATATCCGACTCGAGGAGGTCCAGCATGGCGGCTCGGGCTCGGAGGTCTTCAACATAATACGAGCCACCGTCGCCAAAGAAGAGCGCGATACGCCGTTTTTCCCGTTCCGACCCACCTTCCACAAACCGCCCATCTTGCCACCAGCGCAGGATCAGGAATTCTCGCAACGAATACTGCTCAGAATCCTCTCTCAATGAACGGGTCAAGTGGCGCCAGACTGAGGGAGAAATCAATGCCTAGTCCGGCGGCATGACCTCGCGCAGCCTGAGTGCCGGGATATGTGACGAAACGAGTGCAGTGAGGTTGATGAACGTGAAATGATCTGACAGATTGCAGAACCTGGAAGCCTGTAGTCCCCACAACTCGTTGGACATGCAGCTCCCCGGTCAAGCGCTATGCCGAGTAGCTAGTCAAAACAAGACTCGATCTGCCCGAAATTTGGTGAGAGAATTACAAAGGCTGTATTAAGCGCACTTCAACTTGCCGGCGCAGCTCGGTATATCGGCCCTGGCTTGGCGTCCGTGTTCGCGCTCAGATCTTCCCGGAGTTCCTACCCTCCCGGCAGAATGCTTTCGGCATCGAAGGCCCTGCCCGAACTTCTCACTAGACAATCGCCAAGAGCCCGGGTCGCCGAAGAGAGTCGATGAAGATCGACCACTCACCAACCTCGGTCCAGACCAGCGCCGCAATCTCTTGTTCGGCGCCGCAAGATTGGATCAGCAGGAGTACACCAAGAAATAGGGTTATCATGACGGGCCAGACCATCGCTAGAGCACCGAGAACGAGGATGAGCGTAATCCCCGCCAACGTCTGCTGAACGAGTGGGCTCTTGGCTCTCATCATAGGATCCTCCTTCCGTACTCTCTCTTACACACATCAATATGTTTGTTAAATGAGTCACACCATAGTTCATATGGAGAAATACGAACAGCTAGGAAAACTACTAGAGGACACAGGGGGAATGATGAAAACGACGTGATTGTTCCGGCAACGCCAAAAAGCAAGCTCCGTCCTTTATCAAGGACGGAGCCCTCATCGAACAGCGCAATGTTTACATCATGTTATCGATACGTTTCCGTTACCGTTTCACAATGTTTCCCTTGCTCTCCTCTACTGACATGCTACCGATTTCATGTCACCACCGGTACTGGGAGCATCCCATCTCTCGACTAGGGCCTGAATCGTCAAGGGTCCATTGCTCTCTAACCGACTGACCCAGCGATACGGTTGCCACTCTCGTTTACACTCCACCTTCATGAGGAGATCCTCATGTCCTTCTAACTCACCCTTCATCTCCCGGTTGTATGTTGGAATTCTATGGATGCCGCAAACTGTTGGACACTCGGTGTAGGAATCCTTGCATTGGTGGGTGCGGTGGTGTTCATCTACAAGAAGAGTCAGCAACCGTGAATGCCATCTGTTACCAAATCCCGTTAGGTGTCCCTGGGGGATTGACTAGGGTCATACGAGTACCTCCTTGCCTAGAATGATGATAAGCTCTCCGCATCAAGACGAAGTTTCCACGGCTAGAGCCCCGTGTTGGTTGGTCAAACGGGAGTGCGGAAGCAACACTGAATCATCCATGAGAATGCGCAGTCGCCTTCTTCTCGTACCGCTGGTCTGCCTCTCCGGTTGTATCGTGACCTATCGTGATTTCCCCATGCATTCGATCCCCAGCATGCCTGAGACAGCTGCATCCGTTCCGTGTCATCAGACCATTGAGTTTTCATATGGTCTGACCGAAGGCCGTGCAATGTCGACATGGGGAGGGATATATCAATGGACCTCTAACGGTGCCTTGTCACCGCCGAATGTGGCTCGTGCCATGGAAGACGCACTGCAACATGCCGCAGGCTGTAGCAGCGATGTCGTCTACACGACATGGCCCAGGACGGAAATCGTGGTCCATGTTCAAGAGAAACCGTATCCGTGGCATTGGTATGGCGAGGTGCTCGGGCGGCTCTCATCCAATACTTCTTTCGTCTTTCCCTTTTACATTGATGAAGGCGGGTGGGAATTCTCTTACCGAGTCAGTCAACGAGATCTGCGTACAAAGACATACACATACGACATCACCGCGCGACAATTCTACTGGGCTGCGTTGATCCCATTTTCCTGGATGAATGTCCTCACCTATAATCTCGAAGATGCGGTGCGATCGACCACCGCTCAGTTTGTGGCAGATGCCCGACGAGATGGGTATCTGGGAAGAACGAATTGACTCGTCGAGTACTAGTTGGGCGTGAGAGTTGATAAGTCAGAAGATGAGATTCAGGTCTGTGAGTATACTGCATCGAATCGGATCAGCAGAGTCGACACGCACAAGAAAGGAAATTTGTTCTCATGATCGGTCCGATTTGACACTCAATAGTGTGCCCCAGAATAAACCGAACCAATAACTCAAACCTGTTCGAATCATAACAGGGGTGCCTCATGGATTTTCTCATTCTGCTTCTCATTGTCGCGCTGGGCTGGTTTGGATGGGAGTCGTTTCGTGACTGCTCGCACTAGCCACTGATGTCCGAGCATGATCGGCTGACACCGTCGTATTCCGTATGTAGCTGTGGAATCGGTGAACCGGATAGATATGTCGTGGCAGGAAATCGTCCGCGAGATGACGAGCGAACACTCACCAGCGATCAGCGAGCCCAAGCAAAGAGTCTTCCCATCCTATTGGCGTAGGTTTCGAGAACCGAGCCAGATTCTGGCCGTGGATCTTGGGCAGGGCGTTCAAGTGTATCGACGATACGTTTCGCCTCTTCCAGTGCGGCCGATATGGCAGCATCACGGGACGCGAAGATTCCGTCAGGGTATCCTTGGCGGTACCCCCAGGACGTTTGTCTGAATTCAATAACCATATACTGACAGCGCCACGTCCCATCGTTACTATCCCGTCTAGGAGTCAACTCAATCCAGCGATGCTTATAGTCCGGCATGATCCTTTTCCTCCAAATTTCCAGCCAGTCTCTCAATCCGAAATGTGTTCTGTGTGGGAGCCGGCGACATAAGCGCGGCAGTAGTGATACCCAACGAGCCTTGTCAGCCTCTCTGTAGAAATTGCATAGCCAAGAGATTCATCTTGCACCCAGAGACGGGTGATCTCGGGTAGATTGATCAATGCGTTTTATTGCTCAATTTTCCTATCTATTGCATCACATTTTTAATGTTTAGTGACTGAAACATCCATCCCCCAAAAGAGGGGTATTATTTTTCAATAACCCATGCCTGTGGTGAAGGAACCTCTCAATATGTAAGAGAAAATTGCCCTTCAATCGCATCCCTGCGACATTCCATTCCTCAGTTCCTTGATCAGCGAGGAATTGTAGATTTGCCATCATCTGCTGCCATCTCGATATATTTGTGGGCGATTGCCGACAGTTGTGTCTCCACACACTTCAGGACTGACGCATCACGTCGATGGTATTTCGCCGGGATAGCGAGAAAGTTTCGGCTCACCGTTTCCATGAGGAGTTCCAGAGTCATGGAGGTCAAGCATCGCTCCTCCTCGCGGGTCGCCGCGATGCATGGTTCCAACCGATTGCCCTTCCAGCCATCGATAGAGGACCGGCAGCATGATTAAGGTCAGCAGCGTCGAACTCACGAGGCCACCGATGACGACGATCGCCAATGGACGCTGCACCTCCGACCCGATACCTTGTGCGAATGCGAGCGGGACGAGACCCAACAGTGCGACCAGCGCAGTCATCAAGACGGGACGCAACCGAAGCAGCGCTCCTGACGTGACTGCTTCATCCAGGCTGTGGCCGTCTTCGCGCAACTTATTCATGTAGGACACGAGCACGATGCCGTTCAGCACCGCCACACCGAAGAGGTTGATGAACCCGATGGACGCCGGCACGCTGAGATACTCTTTCGTCAACCACAGCGCCACCACGCCACCGATCAACGCAAATGGCAGATTCAAAATGATCAGAGCCGCCTGCCGAAGCGAGTTGAACGTCGAATACAGCAGAAAAAAGATCAATCCGATCGTAATTGGAACGATGATCCGCAACTTCGCCATGGCCCGTTCCATATTCTCGAACGACCCGCCCCACGTGACTTTGTAGCCGGTAGGGAGATCCACGCGTTGCTCGATTTTCTGCTGCGCTTCGGCGACCAGACTGCCGATGTCACGCCCCAGCGTGTTAAATCCGATCGAGACATAACGTTGAAGCTGATCGCGGCTGATACGGCCGGGCCCCTCTTCCAGCTGCACGGTCCCCAGGTCTGCCAGAGGAATAAGGCCACCGCCTGGATCATTGAGCATAATGTTGCTGATGGTCTCGACGCTGTCTCTGTACTGTTTGGGGAACCGGACCACCAAATCGAACCGTTGCTGCCCCTCATACACGCGAGTCGCAACCTCTCCTCCAATGGCGGTCGTAATGATTTCCCGCACATCGGCGACATTGATCCCATAGCGGGCAATCTTGCTGCGATCGATATCGATGGTGAGGTAGGGTTGTCCGAACAATTGCTCCACCTTGATGTCTCGAACACCGCGGACGGTTTCCAACACCTCGGCAATTTCCTGGGCTTTGTTCCGCAACATCTCCAAATCATCGCCGAACAGCTTGACGGTGGCTTCCGTACGGACGCCGGAGATCAACTCATCGACCCGCTGCTGGATCGGCTGGCTGATCAGGAACGTCGCTCCTGAGACGCTGGTCAAACGTTCACGAAACTTCTGCATGAGCTCAGGCATGGTCCGCGCCGTTGTCCATTGATCCAACGGCCGGAGCCGCACGACGGGATCGCTCTCGTTCGGCTCCTGGGGATCGTTCCCCAATTCCGTGCGGCCGATTTTCGACACGACCATCTCCACTTCCGGAAACTCCATGATCGCCTGCTGCATGCGCTTTTCGATTTCGATGGACTCGGGAAGCGACACGCTGGGAAGCCGAATGGTTTGTGGGGCTATCGATCCTTCGTTCAGAATCGGGATGAATTCAGTCCCTAATGACGGCACCAATGCCAGCGCGCCGATCAAGGCGCTCACAGCCATCACCACCACCGCGGTCCGGTGCCCAAGAGCCCAGCGAAGCACAGGGGCATAGAGACGCTTGGCTTGCCAGACGATCCACGGATCTTCCTCACTGCCTTGCGTCAGAGCCAATGAGCAGAGGACCGGAGAGAGCGTGAGCGATAACAGGAGCGACACCAACAGGGCGATCATGATGGTATAGGCGAGCGGTTTGAACATCTTGCCTTCCATCCCGTGGAGAGACAGAAGGGGCAAGAAAACCAGGATAATGATGAGAATGCCGAACACAACCGGTTGTCCGACTTCCTTCACTGCACTCATGATGAGTTGCAGCCTGGGTGTGGCCGCGGCTGAATGGTGCGACAGATGACGGTAGACGTTTTCGACGACGACGACCGACCCATCCACGATCATCCCGATCGCGATGGCCAACCCCCCCAGAGACATCAGATTGGCCGTCAACCCGATTTGCCCCATCACGATGAACGTGGCAAGCGGCGCCAAGACCAAGGTGCCAACGACGATCAGCGCGCTGCGAATGTTCCCCAGAAACAGGAACAATACGACGACCACCAGCACGACACCTTCCGCCAGCGACTTGTACACAGTGTTCAATGCCTCGGTGATCAGTTCGATACGGTCGTAAAACGGCACGATGCGCAACCCGTTCGGCAACAAGTGCTTGGCATGGATGTCTTCGATGCGGGCCTTGATACCCTCCACGACATCCCGCGCGTTCCCGCCCCGCAACATCAGCACGATTCCACTGACCACCTCACGTTTTCCATCCAAAACCGTTGCGCCGTGCCTCACCGCATGGTCGACGCGCACCCGAGCGACGTCCGAGACATAGACCGGAGTTCCACCGGTTTCCTTGACCACGATCCGTTCGATGTCTTCAAGGGAGCGGATCAGTCCGATCCCTCGCACGATGTATTTTTCCGCGTGTTTTTCCAGGATATTGCCGCCGGCATTGGCGTTGTTTCTGGCCACCGCGTCGAACACGTCACGAAGCGTAAGGTTGAACTTTCGCAACATGCCCGGTTCAACCAGCACTTGATACTGCTTGACGTACCCTCCCATTGAATTGACATCGATGACCTCCGGCGTGCTCTTCAAGAGAGGCCGGATCACCCAATCTTGAATCGTCCGTTGCTCGATCAAATTTTGGTGTTCGGAGTCGATACCGGCAGTGAATCCAGAAGGCGCCTCCAAGTAATATTGGAATACTTCGCCCAATCCCGTACTGTTCGGCACGAGCATCGGCTTCGCTCCGGATGGAAGTTGTTCCTCGACTTCGAGCAGTCGCTCGAGCACCAGCTGGCGGGCCAGGTTGATGTCCATGGAGTCATCGAACACGATCGTAATGAGCGACAGACCGACTTTGGTGAGGGAGCGCATCTCCGTGAGGGAGGGCACACCCGTGAGTTGCAGCTCGATCGGATACGTCACTAAGCGCTCGACCTCGGCCGGCGAAAGGCCGGGTGCCTTCGTGACGACCTGCACCAACACGCTGGTCACGTCGGGAAACGCATCGATCGGAATGGTCCGGAAGGCATAGATACCTCCGGCTCCGATCATGAGCGCGCAGATGATGATGAGCATCCGCTGACGCAGGGAGATGTCGAGGAGGCGGGAGACCATCAGACGGGTTTCTTCAACAACTCGGACTTCAAGACAAAGGCACCGTTCGTCACGACCGGCTCCCCTTCGTTCAGGCCGCCGAGGATTGAGGTGAGCGTGCCGTTGGATTCGCCCACGTGGACCTCGCGCAATTCGTACTCGTTCGCGCTGCGTTGCACGAAGACGAACGTTCGACCTTGATCGCGTTGCAGCGCCGCCTCCGGCACCGCCAATCGGTCCGGCTGCGCTTCGGAAAAGAGGCGAATGGTCGCGAACATTTCTGGTTTGAGCCGTCCATCCAGGTTCGGCAGTTCAAGCCTGAGCTGCATGGTCCGCGTCACAGGATCCAGAACGTCTCCCACATAGGTGATCGTCCCCTTAAACACTTCGTTGGGATAGGCATTGATACGGACCTCGACCTGCGTGCCGCCTGACGCATGAATAGAATGGGCGAAAGGAATGTCTTTCTCCGGGATGTTGGCTTGAACCCAGACCTCCGATAGATCCGCGATCACGAACAGCTTTTCGGTAGTCTCGACGACTTCTCCGCGTGTCAGGTTGCGCCCGATGATACGGCCGGCGAAGGGTGCCACAATCGGCACGACGGATCGGATCTCCCGGCTGCGGTCGAGACGGCGAAGTTCTTCATTGCTCATTCCCAGCAGCTTCAGTCGATCGCGCGACTCATTGGCCTCGGCCTGAGTGCTCAGCAGTTCTGCATGCCGCCGTTGCGCTTCCGCTTCGCCGATCACTTTTTCCTCCAGAAGGAATTGGGCGCGGCTATAGGCTTGCTCCGCTACATGAAGTTTGGCTTGCGCCTTCAGATGACCCGATTGAGCCAGGCCCAATTCACTACTGTATAGAATCGCCAATGGTGCGTTCGCTTTGACTTCTTGGCCAAGGTCCGCGTACACCTCGACCACTCGACCGCGAACCAAGGTTGTAATTTCCGCCATGTTCCGTTGATTGGGCTGAACGATCGCGGGGAAATCCCGGTGGGTTCGAAAGTCGCTGCGTGCGACCGGCTGGACCATCAGCCCTACACGTGACGATTCTTCCGTCGACAATGTGATGACACCCGGCGTGGACACTGCGACGGGCGACCTACTGGCCGCCACATCGCTGGGCGTTCCATCACAACCCGCCTCCATCACCATCAAACCGAGCAAAAGCCCCCGAACACCACGACTGACGGATGGCGAAGAAGTTCGTATCGAATCGAACAAGACGTTCACAGCGCTCCCCCTACAGCTTGCTCAAGTCTGGCCAGCGAGACGGAGAGGTCGCGCCGCGCCAGCGCATAATCCAGTAACGTCTGCCGCTGTACGCGCTGCGCGTCGAGCACTTCCAACAGACTGGATGCGCCCTGTTGAAAACTGAACTGCGCGAGCCTCAGAGCCTCCTGAGCCTGTTTCAACAACCCTTTATCGAATACCTCGATCAATTCCGCCGTCGTGCGGACATCCTGATAATGCTGATAGACGGCTCGTCCCAATTCATTGCGTGTCCGGAGCAATTCCGCTTCTTCACGCCGTTTGGCTCCCAGCGACGACGCAATTTCTCCCTGACGCCGGTACCAGAGCGGCACCGGAACAGAGAGACCGCCTTGAAACGCTTCTCGCCCCATCTCTCGCCAATAGCCCCCGTTCACGGTGACCGTCGGCACCCGTGCCTGCCGTTCGAATTCGATCTTCCAGTCCGATTGCTCCACGGATTTCAGCAGGCGCTGGATCGTCGGATGCTGCTCCATCATGCGAGCCATTAAACCTTCAATCTGTAAATCCCGAGGAATCGTCCTGAACTCGCCATGGACCGTATAGGTCGGTCCGAGTGCACCCCCGGTCAAGGTGTCGACGACGACGCGGCTGATGCGAACATGATTGTCGGCCCGCGCGAGTAGCTGCCGAGCTTTCAGGACCTCGACCTCCGCCTTGATCGCTTCGAATTGCGGGGCCTCGCCTGATTTGACCCGCGCCTTGACGATCCGCGCCACACCCTCGACGATGTCGAGGTTCAGACGCGCCAGATCGGAATCCTGCTGGGACAGCAGCAGATCGTAGAATGCGACCTTGACCTGCGAGGCCAGATTCAGCCGAGTCTCCGACATGCCGACGTTGGCCGTCGCCAATCCGAGATCCGCGACTCGTTGCCGGGCGGCTCGCATGGCCGGCCATTCGACGGGCTGTCCGATCGTCACGTTGTATTCGGTGAGTGACTGAATATTTTCCGGTGGGCCCACGGTCGTGTCTTTAAGCTTCCCGTGGCCGCCGCTGCTGGACACTGTCGGGTTGGGGTACGCGCCTGCCGACGTCTGATGCCCTTTCTGCTGTTCAATATTGCCTTCTGCCGACGAGACGATGGGATTCCTTGCCAAGACCAAGTCGACAATCATATCGAGGCTATACACCTGTCCCACAGCTTCGGCGGAAGCCGTTGCCACACCAAGTCCTAGGCTCATCCCGCAAATTAGCATGAGAACCAGCCTCATCATCCTCTCCTGCCTAAACATCTGAGACTTCCACCCATAACATTTGAGACTTCAGCCGGTAATATCTGAGACTTTCACCCATAAGATCTGAGACATCAACACATAGTAGGCTGAATGCGGTTTATTTTCAAATATCTACACCAACCGTTGCGGTTTCTCGGATGTGATCTTGGAGTCGAGCGGTAACCCGCTGAAGTAGAACGCCGAGATCGCCGCCGTTGCGGCAACATTCAGCGACTCCACTCCTTGAGCCAGCGGGATAGAAAATGTAACCCGAGAGGCCTTCACCACGTCCGGTGCCAGCCCCGCTCCCTCGTTTCCGACGGCAATCACGAGACGGCGGGGAACCCTCCGAATCGTCCTGATCGAGACTCTGTCAGCCGAAGGCAAAAGTGCCGAATAGATGTCGCATCCGTTCGAAGAGAAGGTCCGAATGTCCTTGGTATAAAAAACGGGGAGACTGAGAATCGTGCCGGCCGTGGCACGGACGACTTTGGGGCTCAAGTGATCGGCGGAATCAGCACTCAACCATACCCCGGACAGATTTAGTGCCGCGGCTGTCCTAATGATGGCTCCCACATTCGCCGGATCTTGTAGGCGGTCCGCATAAACTCCCAATACTCTTGATTGGGTGAACACCTGTGCCTCATCCCACCGAGGCTGTTGGATAACAGCCAGCATGCCTTGTGGTACATCAACCTCGGTCAGCTTTTCAAAGATGGCGTCCGGACACATATACTGACGACCAAGCAACTTGGCTCGTGTTTGCCGGTCTGCGTCAGTTTCCACACAGAGGTAACGCGGAGATACAATCAGGCTACGAATAGATTGTGGGTGCCGAGAAATCAGATCGAGGCAAGACTTGACGCCTTCGACGACGAAAGCTCCTTCCCTCGACCTGGTTTTCTTGTCCCGAAGAAGTTGCCGGATCAGAGAGCTCTGCGCACGGGTCAGAGCCAGCAGATGCGACACTGCATCCACCATACCCCTTGACATCACGCTGCAGGAAATATCGTCAAGAAGGATGAGTCAGTCAACTACCGGCGCCTTCGTTCGGAGGCCGCTTCTGCAGCGCGAATACGCTGAGCCCTCGCCTTGGCTCGCTTCAGCGCGGTCAGCTTTCCTCGAGTCCGTGTTTGCTCGAACTGGAGTTGTTCAAGCTGAGACTGTAAGTGGGCCTTCTCTTGCTTGTGAAGACTTGCGCACTCCGCCTTGGAAAGCTGGGTCCAATCTCCACAGTTCCTCGCCCGTTTGATTCGCTCGTCCAACGATTCTCGAAGCTGCCTTGCCCGCATCGTCATCAGAGACTTAAGGGCATCTTGCCGGCGCTGGACCTCTTCCTCCTCAGCCATGATACCGCGAATATCCGTCCCCAACATGGATCTCCACCTCCTTCAACTCCACACATAAATCTCGCGTGCGCATTATACCCGATTTGACGTCCGATCGAAACGCCTCTTAAGTAATTGACAAATAACGATAATATTGAAACTGGAGACTGATTTATTGAAGCTGGACACACCATTGTGTATCATCGCGCGATGTCGATCGGACCATCTCTCCAAGCGTGGAGACTCTCGAAAAATTACTCTCTCACATCGTTATCAGACGCAGCCGGCATTTCCTCAGCGCTCCTCGAACAAATTGAATCGGGCCAAATGGATCCGACCATCAGTACACTCGAAGCGCTCGCTGGTGTGCTTGGCATCCCTCCAGCTTGGCTGTTCGACGACCCTCGGTCCTTTACACAGCTGTTCACAGACGTGGACGAGGGTGAACAACCGGACACTTCGCAGACCGATCCGGTGACCAATCGTATCTTGGCCGGATCGCGTACAGATCGATCCCTCTATGTTCTCCTGACGACGCTCATGCAAGCCGGCGATCCAAAACTCCTACGAGCCGCTGAAATGAGTTTGCGTAGTTTGGTGAAACAATCTCGGCAGGCAACCGTCCCCTGGCAGCAACGTCCCTCAGGCCACTTCGAACCCCCCAGCGACTAAATCAGCTATCTGAGCGCAGGACTAGAACCCATTTGTCAGTCTGAAGATCACTCTTGGTTCGTCGTCTGAAGAGCCCCTCAGGGGCGGGGCCAACTCTTGCGCCTAGAATATATCCTCTCTTACAATACGCCCCCACTCTCACAACTAGGTCTTCACTATGACCTATATCCTAAGACCTTACCGTCGTTTCCCGACCTTCAACCCTGTGAGAGTATGAAGTAGAACTCCGCGATGGCTGTGTAAGTATCACCAATCTCTCCCTCGCGGTTGGAAGGTCCAGGGCAATGTGCATTTGAAACCAGGAGATGTGTGCCACGAGACTCTCCTGCCGCCCTTTCGATATTTGTCCTCGCCTGCTTCGCTGAACATGAGACGAACTCCATCATCCCACGAGATAAGCCAGCACTTATTCTTGGAACTATTGCAATTCACTCGTGCGCCGTTCGGTTAGGAGTGTTTGTATCCAATTGGCTTATATCAACTACAGACTCGGCTAAGTCTAATCTGCTCCTACTGAAGGAGATGAGCCTATGAATATCGTGCGACTCACGGTTTCAAACTTTCGTGGACTCAAGAGTGCAAGCTTGCACTTCGAAGGTCATACCCTTCTTGTTGGAATGAACAACGTTGGGAAATCCACCATATGCGAGGCGCTCGAACTCGCTTTGGGAGTCGACCGGCTTAAGCGCTCACCTCCAGTAGAAGAGTTCGAATGAATCTTCCAAGCTGCCGGAACGGTCACCGTAGAATTTATCCTCAACCGGGTTGATCACTTTCGCGCCGGCCGCCACGGCTCGTTTCACGAATGCATCCACGTCTTGCACGTACACCATGATGCTCACCGGCGAGCCACCAAGCGAGTGAGGGCTCTTGCAATTCATGTCCGGAAATTCGTCGGCCAGCATGACGATCGCAGTCTCGATCTTGATCTCCGCATGTCCGACCTTTCCATCCGGGGTCGGGATGCGCATGATTTCCGAAGCTCCGAAGGCTTTCCCATAAAACTCAAGCGCCCGAGCTGCATCGTTGATGATGAGATACGGCGTTGCGCCTTCATAGCCCGCTGGAATTGCGTTCACCTTCGCTGCCATGGACAACCTCCTTCATCGCTGGGTTGGGGACGCTTCAACAAGTATGCCGATTGACGCCAGGCCTCCTCACAGAGAGGGTGTCTCGCACGTATGGCACGTGAGCTTCGACCCCGCTTCCAAGGCCAGGAGCGCGCGCTTTTTCGTCAAACCGCCGGCATAACCGGTGAGCGAACCGTTCGAGCCGACGATGCGATGGCAGGGCACGATGATGCTGATTGGATTGCGGCCGGTGGCGGCACCGGCTGCTCGTGCACTCCCGGGGTACCCTGCGCGCTGCGCCAATTCGGCATACGCGATGGTGTGGCCGAATCTGATACTTGCAATCGCCTTCCACACTGCGCGCTGGAACGGTGTACCGTACGGAGCGACTTTGACCGTAAAGCGCGCCCGCCTGCCGTCGAAATACTCGGCCAATTCGCGCTTCGCCTGGCGTAACGGCGCATGCCGCCCCGCTCGTTTCCACTCCTTGTCGACACGAGGGTGATACTTCTGTCCGGTGAAATAGACACCCGTCAGCGCGTGGTCATCGGCAACCAGCAACATGCGTCCACGGGGACTCTGATAGTAGTCGTAGTACGGCATGATTACTCCTTGGTCAGTGAATGCCAGAGCTGCATCACGGCATACGCGCGCCATGGCCGCCAGGCTTCACCGGCTTCGAGCACGCGGCGCACATCTTTCTCCTTCAGCGCCTTCATGACGCCGAGATCGGTATGAGGAAATGTATCCGGCCAGGCAAGCGCCCGCATAGCGATGTACTGCGCCGTCCACTCCCCCACGCCGGGCAGCGCGCGCAAATGCTCCAGCGTTTCGTCGAGATCTGCGTGAGGCGTCAGGACGAGGCCACCGTCCGCGACCGCACGCGCGAGCGTGATCACCGTGCGTGCGCGTGCCGCCGGCATCCCCAGACGCGCGATGAGGCCGACCGCCACGTCAGCCACACGTGCCGCAGATGGAAACACCACAGTCAATGCCTCAAACGGCGTCTCGAGCGGATCCCCGAACGCGTCAGCGAACCGACCTACGATGGTCCGCGCCGCGGCAACGGTCACTTGTTGTCCAATAATCGCACGCACCGCGATTTCAAATCCGTCGAATGCACCCGGGACGCGGATACCGGGACGCTGCGCCAACTTTCCCAACAGGCCTGCAACCTCCGTCGGATTGCAGGACAGATCCATGAGCGTCTTGATGCGCGCAAGCAATGGCGGCAGAACCCGGGCGAGCGATGAAGAGACCGCGACGTGGAGTGCCGGCTTATTCGGTGATGGTCCGATCTCGATCCATCCGACATGGTCTTTGCCCTCCGATGTCACACGCACGGTGCGCCGGTAACGGGGCCCGTCAAGCATTTCAGCACCGTCAATCGCCCGTGCACCGAGAAACGCCGTCATGGCCGGCCAATCATAGGGCGGGCGATAACTGAGTTCGAAACTCAGAGCATCGGTAACCGGCATTGCCCGACCATTCACGCGCCGGCGCAACTGTCCAGGTTGGAGGCGATATCGTTGTCTGAAGAGCGCGTTGAATCGCCGCAAGCTCCCAAATCCACTCGCGAACGCGACTTCGGTGACCGGCAAACCGGTATCGGTCAGCAAACGCTTGGCAAGCAGCAGACGCTGTGTCTGGGCAAACTCAACGGGCGAAACGCCAAACTCGGCGCTGAATACTCGTCGCAAATGCCGGTCGGTGATGCCGAGACTGGATGCGATCCCTACTAATCCGTCGGAGTCGAGCGCACGATCCTCAATCAGGCTCGCCGCGGCCTGTGCCACGCGTGTGGTCGCATCCACGCTCGCATTGCCCGGTGCGAGTTCTGGACGACAACGCAGACAAGGCCGGTAGCCGTCGACCTCGGCTGCAGCGGCACTCAGGTAGAATCGGCAGTTCTCGAGCCTGGGCGGCTTGACCGGACAGATCGGCCGGCAATAGATATGCGTGGATGAGACAGCGATGAAAAAGCGTCCGTCGAAGCGCGCATCACGCGCCAGCAGCGCGCGGTAACAGGTGACAGCATCGAGCAGCATAGGTGTGAATATATCGGCGGCGAGTGACACCCTGCTCGCCATTTTCGGACATGACGATCCGAGTGGGAAACCTAGAGGAAGGAGCGGCACGGTACGGGCCGTCCACCGTCCCAAATGGGGTTCCCCGGCAGGCAGCAACTCCAAGACTGCACACAATAACTGCACGACCAAGTAATTGAAGCGGGGTCACCGCAGGAAGATCGCCGGTGAGAGGCGCGGAGGGGGGTTGTTTTTTCTAGCGCAGGAGTTACAATACGGCCCGTTTATCGAGACCGATTTACTCATCCACCACACTTTTATAGAGAGGCATACCGTGAGTCTGCGAACTATTCTACGGCTCGTTGTGGCAATAGGGGTCTCTGGTACCGTCGGTCAAGCCTGGGCATATGACACCAGTCCGTACTCCCCCGGCAGCATAGACCCGTGTACTCAAGTGTATTTTTCTGCTTTCACGCCCACTCCATTTTCTGCGGAGAAGAATAATGTAGAGGTGGCGCCAAAATCAGAATTTTCATTTCTTGCATCCAAAACCACCAACTGGCCAAGCATCACTGTGAAAATCAAGGAGGAAAAGGTCCCGGTGACTGTCACCACAATCACGAACGGGTATCTGGTCAAGGGTAAACTGCCCGCCACCGTGACAGGCAGCTACATCCGGGTCGAAGTTTTCGCCAAAGGACCCAACGATTGTGACAAAGCCGATGGCTGGCTGTTGAAAGTAGGCAAGTAACTGTGAGCGAGACGATGTGGGCAGGGATCTTCCCCGCCCATGTCGGTACGGCGGTACTAGCCTGATTTATCTTCAGGGCTCCTCTTCTTCCACGGACTCGATCGATGCTTTCAGCGCGGCGACAAACGCCGCCGGCTGATCCAGTGCGTTCTTCGTCAATTGGAATTCGCTGACCAACACCCCGTCTTTGTCGACAACGACCAACCGATACCCTTCTTTCACAGCAGTTCCTCTTTTCTCCTATGTTCTGAACACACGCGCGTTGATGAGTCTCACAGACCGGTAGCCCGGGCAAGTCTCAACCTAAATTAAAACGGAAACCGGATGCCTAACTGGACTTCATTCGGGATCATCTGCCCGGCCAGGCCTTTCATTCCGGTATCGGAGAGGTTGGAGGAGGAAGATGGAGCGGACAGGGAAGTCGTAAGCGAGCGATCAATTTCGGTGGCATAGCCCCCTCCGAACCCAGCGCCGACATACGGCATAAGCGTCGCTCCCCCCACCGAGAGCTGTCTCGACACAGTCGGAAGAGTACGCAGGATCAACGTGCCCTCCATCGGCATGGACGCCGATGGTTCCTGTAATTTTCCGGTCTCCGCTGTTGTAGACAGAGGCACAGGCGCCGTCACACTGGACGTTGCCGGCCCGATCGCGCCTCCGTCTCCGCCTGTACCCGCATGGGAAAAGGGTAGACCCATGCTTACACCGATCAGAGTGGCTATCCCCAGAGACCATATCATCATGCGAAACCGAGGCATGCTTTTACCATACAACCTGCCCTGCGACGATTCAAGCAGTCCACCGACTCGCAGACCCATGGCATCGGATTGAACAGTCTCCGCCCCTCCCAACTGGCTTCAAACAATCCGCAATTTTCTTGGCGAGCAGCAGTCGTCAGGATATCGTAAGCACCGACGAAAGGTACGTTCCAAGATCTTCTATGAAATCGTATGACATGCTGGTGGTCGGAAGCGGACCAGCCGGTCAAAAAGCGGCAGTCCAAGCAGCGAAGCTGTCGAAGCGCGTTGCCCTGATCGAGAAATCCTCGCAACTGGGCGGAACGTCTCTCAATACAGGCACCTTACCGAGCAAGACCCTCAAAGACACGATCGAATACATTCATGGATTGGTTCGGCGAGGATTACCCCAGCTGGGCGCGGAACTGACCAGACGGCTGACGCTCCCCGACCTCATGGCGCGCAAAGATCAGGTCATCGAGACCGAAATCGCCGTGATCACCGATCAATTGCAGCGTAACGGCATCGAGATCATCCAGGGCACCGCCGGCTTTGTCGATCCGCATACGTTGAGCGTGGCACGATCGGATCGGCAGATCGATTATGTCCATGCCCCGGTCATCGTCCTGGCCACCGGATCGCGGCCGCGACGCCCCTCCGAGATTCCCTTCGACGACGTGACGATCTTCGACTCCGACACGTTTCTGCGCACGACAAAGCATCCGGCGAGCATCATCGTCGTCGGAGGTGGTGTCATCGGAACTGAATATGCGTCGATGCTGGCCGCCTTCGGCATCGAGGTCACTCTCATCGATCGAAGAACGCAGATGTTGCGGTTCCTCGACCTGGAAATCGCGAGCGCGCTCGACACTCAGATGCAACACAACGGCGTCGCTATCCGGCTCGGACAAGAACACCTGGACATCGCCTTCAACGAAGCCGGGCGCCCCACGGTTCAACTCCACCCCGGTGAAACGGTGACGGCTGACATGCTGCTGTACACCATGGGGCGGGTCGGCAATACGGAAGCCTTGAACCTCGCCGCGATCGGCCTCGTCACCGACCGGCAAGGACAACTCCAAGTCAATGCCCATTACCAGACCACGATTCCCCATATATACGCAGCCGGCGATGTCATCGGCTTTCCAGCCCTTGCCGCGACGGCGATGGAGCAAGGCCGCCTCGCCGCCTGCCACGCCCTTCAAGTATCCGACGAGCATGAAATAAAAGTGATTCCATACGGCATTTATAGTATTCCCGAGGTTTCGATGGTCGGAAAGACGGAGGAGGAACTCACCGCCTCAGGCGTCCCGCACGCCTCAGGAAGAGCCTTTTTTCGAGAAATGGCGCGGGGCCACATCAGCGGTGAACTCCACGGTCTCTTGAAAGTGATCTTTCACCGCGACACACATAAACTGCTGGGCGTTCATATCATCGGCCAGGGAGCCACTGAATTGATTCATATCGGACAATCGGTCCTGACCTATGAAGGCACGGTTGAGTATTTCGTGCGCAATGTCTTCAACTATCCCACGATGGCCGAGTGCTACCGCACCGCGGCCCTCGACGGTCTGAATCGGCTACACCATCATCCTCAGCCAAGATAAGCCGGTCTCGGGGCGCTGTTCCCACCACACCCCTTTGCGATCCGATCATCAGTAAAAAAGAACGGCCGGATTTTCAATAATCGTTGTGCACGCTCCTTCAAACGGAATATAATCAGCGAAATATAGTCATCGTGTGTTGCCGGTCATCATGATCTAGATGGAGGCGTAGTTATGAGCCCCATCCCGACGATCATCCCGTCCTCTTCAGGCACTGCCCTACATGTATTACTCACCAGCGACCTCCGTCTGGAGGTCAGGCGCCACAGGAGGTACGATTATGCCCATTCCATACTCGCTGAAGACGCATCTCGATCGTGAACACGTTCATTATGATGTGTTGCCGCACTCACAGACGTTCCGGGCTCTTGCCGTCGCACAGACGCTCCGTGTACCGGAACAGGAGATGGCCAAGGTAGTCATCGTGAAGGTAAAAGAGCGGTTCGTCACAACGGTGCTGCCGGCCACCTGGAAGGTGGATGTGCCGTGCCTGCGGAAGATGTTCGGGACCCACCGCGTCCGTCTCGCGACCGAAGAAGAAATCACCCAGCTCTTCCCGGATTGTGAAGTTGGCGCGATGCCCCCTCTCGGAACTCTGTATGGCCTTCCGGTCTATGTCGATCGGTCCCTCACACATGACGAGGAAATCGTCTTTGAAGGGGGCACTCACTCGGAGGCAATCCGCATGCGATACTGGGATTTTGCCGCGCTGGTGTTTCCCACCGTGGCGGAATTTCACCGCGCGCCTATGGCGACGTGTTGATCCGGCTTGGGCGTTCCTTCCTAGCGCACCCAGTCTGAAAAGCGGTGCAGCTCGGTCGTCGCTCGATGTGGTCATCCCGGCAGCAAATTTCAGGTTTTCTTGGCTCAAAGCTGCTAGGATGAGCCGATATCGATCAACGCGTCCTAGCCTGTCGTGAAAGGAAACCCCATGGTGAAAAGCTCACACCTCATTGCGATCTGTCTTATCGCCTCGCTCGTCGGCATGCCGACTTTCTCGTTCGCGAAGGCGCGGGGATCGGGCGGAGGTTTTTCGGGCGCCTCTCGCGGCGGAACCTCGCCAATGGGGATGGGCAGCCGTGGATCCCGCACCTATCAAGACAATGGCGCGAAGCCCATTGAACAATCCACCACTCCCAAGCCGTCAACCGCTCCACCGCCTCACGCAGCAAACAGCCCAACCGGTCAGTCCGCCCCGGCCACTTCTCCTTCATGGTGGCAACGCAATCCGCTGCTCGCTGGAATCGCCGGTGGGTTAGCCGGAACCTGGATCGGTCATATGCTCTTTGGCGCGACGGAGAGCATCGCCCAGACCACGGATGCGGAGCCAGCATCATCATCTAACTCCTTCGGACTGCTCTTGCTGCTGATGATGGTCGGAGCCGGTGTGCTCTATTATTTCAAAAAAGTCCGCCGCACACCCGCGCCGGTGTTCACCGGACTCTCAGGCAACTCGGCCATGAGGGGAAGTCTCATCGACATTTCATCCAACGCCACCACCCATAGGCCGACAACCGATGCCCTCACTGTGACCACCGAGGATAAGGCAGTCTTTCAGCAACTGCTGACCGACATTCAATCCGCCTGGAGTGCGCAAGATGTGGCGGCATTGCGACGTTCTTTGACGCCGGAAATGCTCAGCTATTTCAGCACTGCCTTGGCCGAAGACAACAGTCGAGGAGTGCACAATCACGTCGAAGGAGTAGAGCTGCTCAAGGGAGACGTGCGTGAAGCCTGGTCCGAAGACACCACGGACTACGCGACCGTGGATCTATGCTGGAACGCCCGCGACTATACCGTCTCCACGACGATCCCACGCGGAGAACCAGGCTATCTGGTTGAGGGCAATGAGGAAACGTCGAGTGAATCTCGCGAAGTCTGGACCTTCATGCGCGTGCGGGATGGACGGTGGCTCCTGTCGGCTATTCAGCAATAATCTTCAAGGGAAGGCGGCTGACTCACCACGTCAGCCGCCGATCCATTTCTAGGTCCTCGTAGAACCTCCCGCGGGCTTCAGCCGAAAAGAAAGCGATGGAGTTTAAGCCATCAGACATGTCCGGCAACTAGTTCTTCCCGGCGCTACTGCGCTGTTTGCCGCTTCAAATTCATACGCAGCGTCTTCATTCCCCCACCGTTCACGGAGTTGTGGCCCTTCCCCGTCAGAGACAGCGTGCCTCCCCCGAACGTCTCCAGTTCCTTGCACCCCCGCTTGTTGAACTCGACGACATAGGTCAACGCCGCACTCACAGCGACCTGGTTCTCATGGTTCGGAAGCGTCTTGGTTTCCTGCGGCTCCAGATCGAAATTCTTCTCCTCGACGACCTTCCCGCCCAACTCGCACTTAAATTGGACATGTCCGGTCAGAGTTGCATCTTTCACGCCGCTCTCCTGATCTTCTACGGCAAACGTCACCACATACTGATCGCTCGCCGCCACCTCGACTGTCTGCCCGTCCTGCACAATATCTTTTCGCTCTTTGGTCACCACGTTGTAGGTCTGCCAGGCGAGGGTCGGTGGAGAAGCATCGGAACCAGGAATGGCGACCATCGGCACCGGTTTGACACAGCCGGCAGACAAAAGACTGAGCATGCTTACAGACAATACGGACATCCTGACAACGAGACGATATGATTTCATGACGAACTCCTTTGCGTTCATAGAAGTGAGCGGCGGCATGCTAGGCGGTTCGCAGGGTGGAGTCAAGGAGGCAGTGTCGCAAGGAGAAGAAGCGGTTTCTCGATTGCATGAGCAATCGAGAAAGACGCCGTCAGGCTCACTCATAGCGAGAGGTTACAACACCTGCACGATAAAACACTTCAGATACCGCGTTTCCGGCATCCTGGCGAGGATCGGATGGTCGCAATTTTGGTCGCGTTGCCAATATGGAGGCTTGCCCGTCGAGGCGGAGGAAACGTACACTCCAAGCTTGACGTGCTTGTTTGCCAAGGGGTGCAGCGCTCCTGCTCATTTTCCGACAGGCGAGATCCAGTACACATCCATCCGCGAAAAGTGCGCTACACAATAGGAGCAGGGTCCTATCACAGGACATATGGGTATCCAGTTGCAGTTCAGACATGTCTTAGGCTGGCCGTCACTGGCCTGGGTGGCACAATGTTCCGACACCGAGGTGATTCTCGCGCACGGCAGCCGGGTTGAAACAGGGCCGGAGTGGTTTGCTGAAGCCGTCTGGGACGGTCCATTCGCAGAAGGCCGGTTCGATCAAACGGACCTGGTATTTGGGTCTGGCGGGCGAGTGTCCGATGGCACTGTGACGTTTGTGTCATCCGGCTCCACCGTAGATCGCTTGGTGTCCATCCAGGTACGCAACCATGTCTATATCTCCAATTCTCTGGTCGCGCTGTGCGCCACACTGAATCTTTCCGTCGACCCCCTCGCGGACGATTACTATTCGAACTTCCGGTCGATTGTCGACGGCCTTCAGAAATACAAAGGTCTCCTTCACACTACGCAAGGCCCTCTACGTCTCACGTACTTTCATAATCTTCGATGGAACGGCCGATCGCTCGACGTGACAGAGAAGCCGCTCTGTGACCGAATCTTCAATACCTTCAAAGAATACAGATATTTTCTGGAAGCCTCGCTGAGAGCCATCGGTCGAAACATGATGGACCCACTTCGCAAGTGGCCCTATCGCTCGCTGGGGACTCTCTCCGCAGGGTATGACTCTCCAACGATCGCCGTGCTGGCCCGCGAAATGGGCAATACAGACGTGCTGACGTTTCAGCAGGGAAGAGAAGGCCGTGCCGATAGCGGTGAGCCCATCGCGAAACGACTCGGTCTTCACGCCATCGTGCTCGACCGGACCGCGTGGCGACAGGAGCCGTTCGCGGAAGTGCCGTTTCTTGCCGCCGATGCCTATGGGGAAGAGGTACACTTCGCGGCGGCACGGTGCCATTTGCAGGAAAGAGTATTGTTGACCGGGTATTATGGCGACATCGTATGGGGCATCGACCCGCACGATCGATCACCAGATATCGTTCGGGGAGATCCGACCGGACTGGCCCTTAGCGAATGGCGGCTATGGGTGGGATTTATCCATTGTCCCGTGTTGTTCTTCGGGGTGAGAAATAGCGAGCAGGTCTATCGCATTTCAACCAGCGAGGACATGAAACCTTGGAGCGTGGGCGGCGATTATGACCGTCCGTTCTGTCGACGGATCATCGAGGAGGCCGGTGTGGACCGAGAACTCTTCGCTCGCGAGAAGAACGCAACCGCGGTCGTGCTCTGGAACCCCAACGAGGGATTCCTTCCCGACGAGTCCATGCGAGACTACAGGCGATGGTTACAGCACCATGCGACAGGCTGGTTACGACGGCGAATGATCCCGCCGAGTTGGCGGGGACAAGCGCATGGGATGGCATCGCGCCTGCCTGGGGGGTGGCGCGTTATCAGTGGTCCCAGATACTTTGACCACCTCTTTCCCTGGGCTCTGGAGCACGCCAAACGCCGCTATATGGGTATGGGAACCATCTTTTGACCCAAATTGCGTCAGATGTTGCCTTTTAAAAAGGCCATAGATACCTGATGCTCATGCACAGCGTCTGACGCTGAGTCACCGTAAGGCTGATCCGCTAAGGCATCTGGATTATAAAACACTTCACATACCGCATGTCCGACATGCCGGCGAGGATCGAATGGTCGGGGCTCTGGCCACGTTGCTCGATAAGTCTGATGTCTCGCTTCGCGGCACTCGCCGCGAAGCGAATACTGTTCCAGGGCTAGAAAAGACTCCCTACCATTTTATTTTCTCTCAAGTGGGCAATGTCACCATAAAGAGCTTTTGGGCTGCGCGGGATAATGCTGATCAATGATCAATTGCCGTTCCCTTTCTCTGGATGCACAACTTTCAATCCAAGCCCATCTTCGAATGGGTCAAAGTCGCGATCATTGTGAAGTAATGTGTGGCCCTCAATCAGGCAAAAGGTAGCGATAAGACAATCGATTGTCCTTCGAACGGTTCTACCGGAGGCGCGAAGCTTCCGATAGTTCGCAGCCGCTTGAATGGCTAATTCAACAGTTCCTGTTTCAAAGATGGCGAGCCTCAGAAGTTCTCCCCGCACTGCCTTGAATTGGTCATCGTTGGTTACTCCTTGCAACACCTCACAAAGAATCAGATCGGTAAGCCCTAGTCGTTCGCTGATCAAGTGGGATTCGAGCCATACGGTGTGAGGTGTCGTCGTACCCCGGATGTAATCGACCCAGACCGTCGTATCGACTATGATCATGAAGCTACCTTGCTCCGGCCTTCGCGCATCGTATCGAGATCACCCTCCCATGTGATCTTTCCACGTAGGCGGCGAATGCCTTCCTGTCCCTTTACCTTGATCAGTAATCGGAGGCCTTCTTCTACGACGGCCTTCTTGGTTGAAAGACCCGTCGCCTTCATCGCCTGTCGCATAAGACTATTGTCGATCACGATATTGGTACGCATAGGCCCTCCGCATCATAATGTGTATGATTTCCATCATAATACACACTCGCCTTAAGCACAACAAGTGGAGAAAAACTCCGTGTGTGAAGCGATGAGGGCGGAGAAGCATGTCAAACGCAACAGACGGGCGCCACGCACCAGACTCGTATTCACAGTCGCTCCGTCAGAGCCACGTTAATAGCCAAATAAGCCAAGCCGCTTTCAAGTTTTCCTTGGCGTTACCGATATGGACAATAGCACGGAGGCACGTATGCGGCTACGGAGTAGCCCGAGAATGCATGTGCGGTATCCCGCCAGCGTCCAGACCGACGACGGCGCAGGTGAGGGAATTCTGTTCAATCTCTCACTAACGGGATGCAGGATGCAAAGCAGTGTCGCCCTGACTCCGGGGAGCTACCTCGCGCTGCACATCGAAACCCCAGACGCGGAATCTCCTCTGGCCGTCGAAGTCTCAATCGTTCGTTGGACCAAAGACAATCAGGTCGGCATCGAGTTCCTTCGCTACGCCCAAGGCGACCGTCAGCGAGTCTTGGATCTGATCGAAGGTCGTGAAGCTTCTGTCACCTCCGATCACACTGAGCATGAAGAAGTGCCCCTCAGTACCGTCGCCGCGTAAGCACATTTTCCTTTCAATCGTTCTTGAAAGCTTCTTAGCTGTTCAAACCAATCATGTAGCGTGACAGAACTCCCGGCTTTACTTCACTAATTGCTCGATGACTTTCAAACCGAGGTAGCGATTCCTACCGCCATTTTTCGGCCTTCGGCTATGGCTCAGACGATCATTCCGACGATGATCCCATCGCGTCCCATTCTCCTTTGCTGATGAATCGTCTCGGCTTCAACGCGCCGCTCGCGTACGCCAAATGAAGAATTTCCTCCAGCCAGGCCAGGCGTTGAACTGGAGTCGCCAACAGTGTCGCAGCAAGCAGATTCTGATCATCGGCATTCCAGTCTGCTGGCTGCGTCTCCTGTGAGGACACCACGGACTTTTCAACCATATTAACGGCTTCCCTTTTGCTGTTGGATAGCTTCCAGCTGCACAACGTCCGCCAGATCCTGCGGTCTTCCGGCCCGTCGTTTTAAAAGGATTAGATCATCGAGCGAAGCAATTCTGATCTTTATCTTATTCAACATGACTTCTTGAGAACGGGCCAAGAGCTCTTCGAATGGCACCTCCGGCTTGAGCAACAAGTCTACCACTCGCATCGGATTTGCTGGATCAACAAGTGAAAAAGCTCGCATATGTTTCTCTCGATGCCATACTTCTCGAACTGTAGAATCCGCAAATTGCTCAGGAGCTACCGGCACCTGCGGGCGAAATCCTCTCGCCACTAGCGCTTGAATCATCTTCGTAGCTTCTCCTGGCGCTAGATCTACGGCCAAATCCACATCGGCTGTTGCTCGGGCATATCCGTGCATGACGGTCGCAAGGCCGCCGACTACGACATAACGAACTTCTGCCGCATTGAGTATTTGGAATATGGGTTCGAAGACCGACACGAGGCTATTTTAGCGGATGCTTACGAATATAGCAGCCCGCTAGCGGTTTCCGTTCAAATCAACCGACAAGGGACGCTCGGGACCGCGAGGAGAGCAGGACAGGCGACCAAAAACATGGACCGGAAAACTCTAGAAAGTGAATGAGATAGCTTAACAACTAAGGGAAGGATTTGGGAGTAACCGTTCTTTGAGGAGTTGCCATCTGCGCCTGACTTCTTCGACTCCTTTCTCTCTTTCTCGTCGGTATCGTTCTAGAGATCCATCCTGAGCCGCTCTCAAATAGAGCTCGTCTATCAGATGCAGCTTTTCCTCGATCGACATATTGTTGGAGGCTTTTCTTCTTGGCTTCGACGTGGTCTTCGTCTTTCTTTTCATTTCACAGACACCTTCGCGGATTTTCCGGCATGCAGATACTGATCGATACCCGCCGCCATTTTTCGCCCTTCGGCGATGGCCCAGACGATGAGTGAGGCGCCGCGTTTCGTGTCGCCGCCGGCGAAGACGCCGTCAAGGTTGGTCATGAAGTTCCCGTCGACCGTCACAGCCCCACGCGCGTCATACTTCACACCCAGGTCATCGAGCAGGCCGTTCTTGATCGGACCGGTGAACCCCATGGCCAGCAGCACCAGATCGGCGTTCATCTCGAACTCGGTGTTGGGAACAGGCGTGAACTTGCCGTTGCTGAACTGCACGCGATGCCCGTGCAGCTTGGTGACATGGCCATTGTGGCCGGTAAACTTCGTCGTGGACACGCTCCATTGCCGATCACAGCCTTCTTCATGAGCATGCGACGTGCGCAGTTGCATCGGCCAGAGCGGCCAAGGGGTTGACTCGGCACGCTGCGGCGGGGGCTCCGATAGCAACTCAAATTGATGCGCTTCGACGCAGCCTTGGCGATGCGTGGTCCCGAGACAGTCGGATCCCGTATCACCCCCGCCGATGATGACCACTCGTTTGCCTTTCGCGGTGATCGGCTCATCGCTGAGAGGAATGCCTGCCGTGCGCTTGTTTTGCTGGGTGAGGTATTCCATCGCGAGATGCACGCCCTTGAGTTCTCTTCCTGGAATCGGCAGCTCGCGGGCCTGTTCGGCGCCGAGCGTCAAACCCACGGCGTCGAACTGTTTGCGCAACTGCTCGCCGGTGATGTCCTTTCCGACCGCGACGCCGGTTTGAAACTTCACTCCCTCGACCTTCATCTGCTCCAATCGCCTGTCGATAACCCACTTTTCCATTTTGAAGTCGGGAATGCCGTAGCGAAGCAGGCCGCCGATCCGATCGGCTTTCTCGAAAAGGGTCACGTCATGGCCGGCCCGAGCCAGTTGCTGCGCGGCAGCGAGCCCCGCCGGACCGGAGCCGACGATCGCCACCGTTTTCCCGGTTTTGACGACCGGCAATATCGGAGTGACAAGTCCATCGTTGAAGCCGCGATCGACGATGTTCCATTCGATGATGCGAATGGAAACCGGATCTTCGTTGATACCCAACACACAAGCCCCTTCGCAGGGCGCGGGACAGAGACGGCCGGTAAACTCTGGAAAGTTATTCGTCGTATGCAGGGCCTTGAGCGCGTCTTTCCAGCGGCCGCGATAGACGAGATCGTTCCACTCCGGGATCAGATTGACCACGGGACAGCCGGTGTTACCCTGGCAAAACGGCACACCGCAATCCATACAGCGCGCGCCTTGAGTCTTCAGCTTCTCTTCGGCGATCGGCTCGTACATTTCCTTCCAATCGAGCACACGCAACTCGACCGGCTTTCGCTTCGGGCCCTCACGGGCATATTTCATGAAGCCTTTTGGGTCACCCATGGCTACTTAACTTTGTCCCCCTCGAATCATATATTGGCGATTGACTGGGAAACCCTCAATTTCACCCGCCCAACCCTGCGCGCTTTCACACCCACCCTTCCCAGCCTGCCGATGCAGGCCTTTCCACATGGACGTGCGCTTTACCCTACTTGGATCACCCATGTCTTACTCGTCGTTCGCCTTTCGTATCTGGTCGCTCGTACGCGCGATTGACCACCCGGTTCAATGCACGGCGCTCGCTTTACGCTTCCGTTCTTCCATGACGCGTTTGTAATCGACCGGCATCACCTTCACGAATTTTGGAACCGTGGCATCGAATGCATCGAGGACCTGCTTGGCCTTCCGGCTGCCGGTGTACATGAAGTGTTTCGTGATCAATCCGTGGAGCAGCTGTTTGTCTTCCTTGGTCGTGACCGGCTCCAACTCAACCATGCCGGTATTGCAGCGGCTTTGGAATGTCCCGCCGTCATCCAGCACGAAGGCGACGCCCCCGGACATCCCGGCCGCGAAGTTGCGCCCTGTTCCGCCGAGCACCACGACCACGCCACCGGTCATATACTCACACCCGTGATCGCCCGTCCCTTCGACGACGGCATGCGCCCCGCTGTTTCGAACGGCAAACCGCTCGCCCGCCCGTCCATAGAAATACGCTTCGCCCTGCGTCGCGCCATATAATGAGGTATTCCCGATCAGAATGGTTTCTTCAGGATCGTAGAGCGCGTCCTTCGGCGGGTACACGATGATCTTGCCGCCGGACAATCCCTTCCCGATATAATCGTTCGACTCCCCTTCCAGGGTCAGCGTAATGCCTCGCGCAAGGAACGCCCCAAAGGATTGGCCGGCCGACCCGTTGAACTTGATCGAGATCGTATCTTCCGGGAGACCTTCCAGGCCGTATTTCTTGGCGATCTTACTGGACAGAACTGTGCCGGTCGTCCGATTCACGTTGCGGATCGGCAGTTGAACATTCACCTTTTCGCCCTTGTCGATCGCCGGCCGGCACAGCTCCACCAGCTCGTTATCGAGAATATGATCAAGGCCGTGATCCTGCTTTTGCACACAATAGCGAGCCACGTTCGGCCCCACGTCGGGCATGACCAGCAAGGGCGAAAGATCCAACCCTTTGGCTTTCCAGTGATCGACCGCCTTGGTGATTTTGAGCTTATCGACCCGGCCGACCATCTCATTGATCGTCCTGAACCCGAGCTTCGCCATGAGTTGCCGCGCTTCTTCGGCGACGAAGAACAGGTAATTCACGATATGTTCCGGCTTGCCGTTGAATTTCTTCCGCAGTTCCGGATCTTGCGTCGCGATGCCGACGGGACAGGTGTTCAGGTGGCACTTGCGCATCATGATGCAGCCTTCGACGATGAGAGGCGCCGTCGCGAATCCATACTCCTCGGCGCCAAGCAGCGTGGCGATCACCACGTCGCGGCCCGTTTTCATCTGTCCGTCCGTTTCAACGCGAATACGTCCGCGGAGATCGTTGAGCACCAGTGTTTGGTGAGTTTCCGCCAGCCCCAGCTCCCACGGAATACCGGCATACTTGATCGACGACAACGGCGACGCGCCCGTGCCGCCGGAATCACCGCTGATCAGGACTTTGTCGGCATGGGCTTTGGCGACACCAGCCGCCACGGTCCCGACTCCGACTTCGGCGACGAGCTTGACCGAGACACCAGCCTCCGGATTCGAGTTCTTCAAGTCGAAGATCAGCTGAGCCAAATCCTCAATCGAGTAGATATCATGATGCGGCGGAGGCGAGATCAGCTGTACGCCCGGCGTGGCATAGCGGAACCGCGCAATATTCTCATCGACCTTGTGTCCGGGTAACTGTCCTCCCTCACCCGGTTTCGCGCCCTGCGCCATCTTGATCTGCAATTCACGCGCATTGACCAGGTAATGCGCCGTCACACCGAACCGGGCCGAGGCCACTTGCTTGATATAACTGTTCTTCGAATCACCGTTCGGCAGCGGTTTGAACCGCTCGGGATCTTCACCGCCTTCCCCGGTGTTGCTCTTGCCGCCGAGCCGGTTCATGGCGATCGCGAGCGTTTCATGCGCTTCCTTGCTGATCGACCCGAACGACATCGCGCCGGTATTGAAGCGCTTAACAATGTCTTTGGCAGGCTCCACCTCGTCGATGGAAATCGGCTGGCCCGCGAATTTGAAATCGAACAGACCGCGCAAGTTCGACCGCCGCTGACTCTCATCGTTGACGAGTTGGGCGAATTCCGCGTAGGTCTTCGCGTCGTTCGCGCGGCTGGCATGCTGCAGTTTGTAGATCGTGTCAGGATTCCAATTGTGATGCTCGCTCTGAATGCGGTAATGAACTTCTCCGCCGAAATCCAGTTGGCGGATCGCCGCCGGTTCGTAGGCCGTCCGATGCCGGCGTAACGTTTCCTCGCCGATCTCGCCGATGCCGACCCCTTCGATGCGCGACGCCGTTCCCGTAAAGTACCGATCGATCAGTTCGTGATTCAACCCAATGGCCTCGAAAATCTGCGCCCCGCAGTAGGATTGCACGGTCGAGATGCCCATCTTGGAGAAGATTTTGAGCAGGCCCTTATTGATGGCCTTGATGAACTTGCCTTCAGCTGTTTGGGCGTCGAGCCCTTCCGGCAAATACTCGTCGCGTTCCATATCGACGAGCGTTTCAAAGACGAGATAGGGGTTGATCGTTCCGGCGCCGTAGCCGATCAAGCAGGCGAATTGGTGCACATCACGCGGTTCCCCGGTTTCCAGAATGAGTCCGACTTCAGTTCTCGAGCATTCCCGCACCAAGTGGTGGTGGACAGCCGAAATACCGAGGAGGCTGGGAATCGGTGCCCAGGCCTCGTCGACTCCGCGATCGCTGAGGATCAAGAATTTGTACCCTTCCTTGATCGCCTGCGACGCTTCCCGGCATAGCTCGTCGACCGCCGCGCCAAGACCGTCCGCCCCTTCGGCTACGCGGAACAACATGCGGAGCGTCTTGCTCTTGAAGTTCGGGTCCGAAATTCCGCGGATCTTTTGGAGATCGGCGTTCGTCAAAATCGGTTGTTGCACCTTGATCCGCCGGCACGATTCGGGCGACTCATCCATCAGATTGGGCTTCGGCCCGATGTTCGTGACCAGCGACATCACCAGCTGCTCACGAATCGGGTCGATGGGCGGATTCGTGACCTGGGCGAAGAGTTGCTTGAAATACTTGAACAACAGCTGCGGCCGATTCGACAGCACCGCCAGAGGCGTGTCAGTCCCCATCGACGACACCGGTTCCTCGCCGTTGACGATCATGGGCGTGATGACCATCTTCAACTCTTCCACCGTATAGCCGAAAGCTTGCTGCCGTTGCCTGATCGTGGGGTGATCCGGCTGCGGCACGTTCAACGGTTCCGGCAGTTCGTCAAGCGAGACACCGTATTGCGTCACCCAGCTGCGGTATGGCTTCCGTTTGACGATATCGGCCTTGATCTCTTCATCATCGATAATCCGGCCCTGTACCGTATCGACCAAGAACATGCGTCCGGGCATGAGCCGGCCCTTCATCCGAATGTCTTTCGCCGGGGCCGGAAGCACTCCGGCTTCCGATGCCAGCACGACCGTTCCATCCGTCATCACTTGGTAGCGGCACGGGCGGAGTCCATTGCGGTCCAGCGTTGCACCGATCATCTTGCCGTCGGTAAAGCACACGGCTGCCGGCCCGTCCCACGGCTCCATCATCGCCGCGTGATACTGATAGAAGCCCCGGCGATCCAAATCCATTTGTGAATTCGCCACCCACGGTTCGGGAATCAACATCATCATGGCGTGCGGCAGGGAGCGTCCGCCGAGCAGCAGAAATTCAAGCGTGTTGTCCAGACAGGCCGAATCGCTTTGATTCTCGGAGACGATCGGGAACAGTTTCTCCATGTCCTTGCCGAACAGTTCGGAGTGGAGACGGCCCTGACGCGCCTTCATCCAATTGACGTTGCCCTTCAGCGTATTGATCTCGCCGTTGTGGCACACATACCGATAGGGATGCGCCCGCGGCCACGTGGGGAAGGTATTCGTGCTGAATCGCGAGTGCACCAGTGCCAGTGCGCTCACCATCCGTTCGTCGGTGAGATCCTGGTAGTACGCCGCCATTTGGTGCGGGAGTAAAAGCCCCTTGTAGACGATGGTATTGGCCGACAAGCTCGACACGTAGAAGTGTTCTCGTCCTTGAATCGCCGACCCCTCCACCGCTTGTTCAACCCGCTTGCGGACCACATAGAGCTTTCGTTCGAACTGGGCCTCGTTCAACGCGTCGCGCGCGATGAAAATTTGCCGCATGAACGGCTCTGTGGTTCGCGCTTGTTCGCCAATCTGATCGCTCTTGACCGGCACATCGCGCCAGCCAAGCAGGCGCAAGCCTTCTTCAGCGATGATTTCAGTGAACAGCCGCTCGCATAACCGGCGGGATTCCGCATTCGGCGGCAGAAACAACTGCCCCACCCCATACTCACCCTCCCCGGGCAATGACACGCCGGCATCGCCAGCTACCCGTTTCAAGAAGGTGTGCGGGACTTGCAGCAGAATACCGGCTCCATCCCCGGTGCACGGATCGCATCCCTGCGCTCCGCGGTGAGTCAGATTCTCCAATACTTGAAGCCCTTGCCGCACAATGTCGTGGGACTTCTTCCCTTTGATGTTGACGACGAAGCCGATCCCACAGGAATCCTTCTCATGCCGGGGATCATAGAGCCCTTGCTGACGGGGGAAACCGGGAAGATTCATGTGTCTATCTCGTTCAAAGATCACGCGTTTTCCTATTGAATGGAGAATGGCGCGCGAGAGAAACTTCGGGTGAATTGAACCCCATAGTCCTCAGGCTGATTCTCAGGCGAATGTCACGGTGGGACAGACCTTACTGGATGGGTCATTCTTCTGTCAAGATTGCGTGTTCTTATCGCCGTCATTTGCTTGACTTTATTTCCTCGGCTGCCATACCATCCGCGGCATGACACAAGGTCCTGTAATTGCCACCCTGCACAGCATGGCCGATGTGTGGGAAGCCTATCGCGGCGAGCTGGATGGAGTTGAAGATCGGGTCCGAAAGAACCTGGACTCCAGCGTCACCCTGGTCAACACCGTTGCCGCCCATATTTTGAGCGGCGGCGGCAAGCGCATCAGACCCCTGCTTTTACTCCTGTCGGCCCGCCTCTGCGGGTATCCGGGGTCCGAGCACCATCAGCTGGGCAGCATTGTGGAATACATTCACACCGCGACCCTGTTACACGACGATGTCGTGGATGACGCGGATATTCGAAGGGGCAGGCGAACCGCTCGAAAGGTATGGGGAAACCAGATCAGCATTCTAGTCGGCGACTATCTCTATACCAAGGCGATGTGCAAAGTCGTTGAGTTCCAGAGTCAGGGAATCAATGAGGTCCTCGCCGATGCCTGTAAAAAAATGGCCGAAGGTGAGGTCCTTCAGCTGTATTACAACGGAAACCCCTCGATGCCGGAGATTGACTACATCAAGATCGTCGAGCACAAAACTGCCGGATTGATCGCCGCCTCCTGCCGAATGGGCGCCATCCTGGCCGAAGCCTCGGAGACACAGCAGAATGCGTTGTTCCGCTTCGGTCAATACCTCGGCATTGCGTTCCAGGTCGCCGACGATACGTTGGATTATACCGCGAACGGCGAGTCACTCGGGAAAACGATCGGACAGGACCTTCGCCAGGGAAAAGCTACGCTGCCGCTCCTGCACCTGCTGCAGCACTGTTCGGAGCAGGACAGACAGATGATCAAAGATCGAATGGAAACTCGGACGCTCAGCACGTCCGATCTAGAGCGCATTCTTTTGCTGATGGCCGATTTCGGGTCGATCACCTACGCGATGGATCGCGCCCGAGCGTATATCGCCGCCGCCAAGCATGAACTCGATCGCTCCGACGATAGTACCGCGCGGCGTGCGCTGTCGGTCGCCGCTGATTACATGATTACCCGCGATCGGTAATTGCCTTTCCGCCAGCCGGACGTACGCTGGGCCGTGGGAGCGGCACGGCGTAGGCGAAAGAACCCCGCTCGCTCTTGTAACCATCAAACCATCGTCGCTGTTGCGACACTGCAAAGGGGCTGTTCATGTCACAGATCTTTCCATTTCAGGGTACATTGTTCGACCAGACGATTGTGGGCGCCATCAAGGATGTGATCGCTCCACCGTACGATATCATCGATGCGGAAGGGCAGAAGCGGCTCCACGACCGGCATCCCCACAATATCATCCGCATGGAATTGGGGCTGGACCAGACCGGTGATAGCCCTGCTCATAACCGATACACCCGAGCAGCCGCTGCGCTTCAGGCCTGGATCAAGGACGGCATCCTCAAACGCGATGAGCGGCCGGCCGTTTATTACCACACTATTGAATATAGCCCTCCCTACTCAGCGCCGGATGCGCCCAAGAAGGTGTTACGAGGGTTCCTGGCCTTGGCAAAGCTGGAGGCCCTGGACTCCGGGCATATCTATCCGCATGAGAACACGCGCGCCGCGGCGAAAACCGATCGCCTGAACCTCATCGAAGCCTGCCGGACGAACTTCAGTCCGATCTGGTCTCTCTACTCCGATCCGCTCGGTGTCATCATGGGACTCTTGGAAGCCGAGGTAAAAGGCAAACCCGCCCTCTACGATTTTCAAGACGATGCCGGCTGCCGCGAACGCCTGTGGGCCGTGACCGATGAGGCCATCCTCGGACAGATGACCGATACGATGCGGAGTAAGCCGCTGTTCATTGCAGACGGTCATCACCGCTATGAGACCGCGTTGAACTATCAAAAACTCCGTCGACAACAGGACAGCGCTCCGGCCGGGCTCCAGCCTTACGACTCAGTATTGATGCTGCTCTCCCAGCTTGAAGATCCGGGGTTGACGGTGTTGCCGACGCACCGGGTTGCAACCACTCCACTGCCTTCCCTGGACCAGATCAAGCAGTCGCTCGGCGAGATGTTCGAGTTCCGAGAGTATCCCTATACTCCATCCACACAGAGTCAGGCGCGCCACCAGTTTCTGACCGCATTGAGGACACAAGGAAAGAGCGCGCCGGTGTTCGGCCTGACCCGGCAAGGCGATGAACGATACGTCACCCTGACGCTGAAACCGGCGCATCGGCCCTCTGCGCAGGCATCACCTCGGACCAAACTCGACGTCTCTCTACTCCAACAGCTCATCGTGACCAAGCTCTGCCCGACTCAACAGGAGCAGGAAGCCATTCTGTACACGAAAGATGATCACGAAGCGCTCGATTGGGTGGCTCGAGGAACAGGGACAGGCGCGTTCCTTCTTAACGCCACCAAGGTCAGTGAAGTGCAAGCCGTCGCGGCGGCCGGCGAACGGATGCCGCACAAATCCACATACTTTTACCCCAAGCCGTTGACGGGACTCGTCATCAATGTCATGGAGAATGCGTGAGGGGTAAGGGGTGGAGCATCAGATAATGGAAGATGGAATAGGATGTCGCCTGAACAATGCATTGAGACCCTCGCCTCACAGTTAACCCCTCACGCCTCACGAGCTGGAGTATGAACGCGAAGATTCTTATCGTCGACGATGACCCCGACATCGTCATGATGCTCGAGGATCGGTTACAGGCGTCCGGGTACGAAACCGTCATGGCATCGGAGGGGCAGCAAGCACTGGACCAGATCGTTCACGAGTCTCCCCAGCTCGTCCTGCTGGATCTGTCGCTGCCCAGGCTCTCGGGTCTCGACGTGCTCAGGCGTCTTTCGCAGATGAAACCGGCGGAGAACCTTCCCGTCATCGTCATGACGGCGCATGGGTCCATCGAAGCGGCCGTGGAAGCCATGAAAGAAGGGGCGTACGACTTCCTGACCAAACCCCTCGACAAGGACCATCTCCTGATCGTGATCCGCAAAGCCCTGGAGCGGGACTCGCTGCAACGGCAAGTCGCGTATCTTCGCTCCGAGGTCGACGGCCGTTATGCCGCCATCGTCGGGAACAGCCCCTCCGTACGGTCTGTCGTGGACGCAGCGCAACGAGCCGCGAAGTCCGATGCGAGCGTCTTGCTCCTCGGCCAAAGCGGGACCGGAAAGGAACTGTTTGCGCGATCGATCCATCAATGGAGCCCTCGGAGCGCCATGCCGCTCATCGTCATCAACTGCGTCGCATTGACGGAGACGTTGCTCGAGAACGAACTGTTCGGCCACGAACGCGGCGCGTTCACAGGGGCGGACCGCCAGCAAAAGGGAAAGCTGGAAATGGCCGACGGAGGAACCGTGTTCCTCGACGAGATCGGGGACATGTCGCTGCCCCTGCAAGCCAAGCTTCTTCGGGTCCTTCAAGACCGGGAGTTCCAACGAGTGGGCGGATCCAAGACGGTCTCGGTGAATATCCGCATTATCGCCGCAACCAACAAGGATCTCCGGCAGGCCGTGAGGGCGGGCCAGTTCCGCGAAGATCTGTATTTCCGGCTCAACGTCGTGACCCTGACGTTGCCGCCGCTTCGTGAGCGGCAGGGAGATGTGACAGCCCTCGCGCAGTTCTTCCTGGAGCGCCATGCGAGAGATGCGAAACGACCGGGCATGACGCTCAGTGCGGCGACGCTGGATACGTTGACTCGTTATCCGTGGCCGGGAAACATTCGCGAGTTGGACAATGTCATCGCGCGCGCCGTCGTCTTGAGTCCAAAGGACACGATTGAGCCGGATATGCTGGCTCTGCTGGCGGATGATGCCAATCTCCGGGGGAACAATGATCCCGCATTGCCATATCTGGACCTGCCCTACCACGAATCGATGGAACAACACAGCCGCTACATCATCACGCGTGCGATGGAACGGGCGGACGGTAATCAGACGAAGGCGGCCGAATCACTGAAGCTCCAGCGAACCTATCTCGCCCGACTGCTCAAACAGCAAAAAGATTAGAGTACCCACCGAGCCATCGGATATCAGCCGAGCGACATGGCCCGACCGAGACCCAGCTCAGCTGCGAGGAAGGTGCGGTTCGAGAGGAGAGCGGTCTTCCAAGCGGATCAGTCCTGCTCGGGCATCCTTCTCGGCCTGCGCGTAGCGTCCGACTGTTCCGACATCCGACCAGTAGCCATGCAGATCATAGCCGAGGACTGTTTCTCCGCGCTCGATGGCAGCAACATAGGGATCGATAATCGAAGAAGCCTCCCCCTTGGGAACCTGCCGGAGGAGCCGGGGATCCAAGATGTGAATCCCGGCGAACATGCGTGGCACTGTTGGGAAGGAACCAACGCGGCCTTTTCCCGTGATGCGCAGGATCTGATCCTTGTCTCCCACCTCCACCAACCCCCAGTGGACAGCGTCCGCATCCTCACGCAGCACCAACGTCGCCGCCGCTTGTCGTCTGAGGTGAAAATCGCGGAGCGCTCCGAGATCCAATTCCACGAGCGTATCCCCGTTGAGGACCAACACCGGTTCCCCTGAAAAATGAGGCTCGGCTTGTTTGATCCCGCCGCCCGTTCCCAGTATGACTGGTTCATGTGAATACACGATCCGAACCCCGTATTTTGAGCCGTTGCCTAGGGCCTGTTCGATCATCGGACCCAAATAATGAAGGTTGACGACGATCTGATCAAAACCATGTCTTTTCAGCAGCAGGACGTTCCAGACGATAAGCGGAGTGCCGCCGACGGGCAACAACGGTTTAGGAATGGTGTTGGTCAGCGGCCTGAGGCGGGTTCCAAGACCAGCCGCAAGGATCATGGCCTTCATAAGACCCTCTGAGGCGTCCTCACCCTCACGCCTTACTCTTCACTGGTCATTGCAGTTCCGGCACATAGGGGGTGAGGTGTCTCCGGAGCGTCTCCAACTCCGGATATTTGTGAAGATTGCGTTTGACATAGCTCAAGACGCGGGGAATATCGGCCAAGAATTTCGGGTTCCCTTTGACCCGATCGATGTAGACGAACCGACCGGCAGCCTTCAGATTCCGCTGAATGCTCGTGAGATCGAACAGGCGCCGGAATGCGGCGCGATTGGTCCAAACGAAACGCCGCGCGGCCAGTTGATCGAGATAGTAGTTCACCAAATCGTCGACAAGGGTTTCGTCGAGCTGAATGTAAGCATCCCGCAGGAGCGACGCCAGATCATAGGTGGCCGGCCCCATCAAGGCGTCCTGGAAGTCGATCACCCCAAGCCGCAGTCCATCCACCATCAAATTGCGTGAGTGATAGTCGCGATGCGTGAACACGCGCGGCTGGGCGGCCAATTGTTCCGCAATGTTCTCGAACCCGCGGCGAATGGCCGACGCATCCGCGTCGGGCAACGGTGTTCCGTTGCGCGCCGCAACCCCATACTCAAGAAAGTGCTCGAACTCCCACATCAGCAACGGCACGTCGAAACCCCGGTGAAACGCCAAACACTTGGGATCCGCCGGCGTCGTCGCCTTGATCTGCATCTGCACCAGTACATTGATGGCCTGCTTATAGCGGGACTCCAGGCCTGGCGCATCCGCGCGGCCGACGGCCTCCGCTAAGGTCACATCTCCGAAATCTTCCAGATAGAGGAGTCCGCCGGATTGATCATAGTAGTGGAGCGCGGGCACGGGGACATTTATTTTAGCCAAATGCGACATGATGTTGACGAACGGCAGCTCCGAGATCAGATGCATCGAGCCGCTCACTGCCTCTTCAGATTGCTTGAATCCTTCCGGTTCAGCCAACTGCATGACGATGACGGAATGCGGCGGTCCGCCTGTAAGGGTCGCTCGATAGTAGCGCCGGTTGGAGGCGTCGCCCGCCAACGGCGTCACGGTCTTCAAGGCGAGACCCGGAGGGAGGTGAGCCTCGACACCCTTTGCGATATGTCTGTGATCCGGTGGAGACAGTGGAGCCTTGGAAGGAGTCGTGTCGGCTGTCGGCATAGTCGGCAAATTATAGCGAGCGTCCTGTGACTTGTCACGAAGACGTCGGATTCGATCAATGCGAGCCGACGTTATGTTGGCTAGGATTGGGCTTCCGGAAGGGAGTTCACGGGCTTGAGATTGAACACCCAATGCATGGCGATCGCTCCGATCGTCCCTCCGATCGTATCTGCCAGCCAATCGAGCCAACTCGAGTCCCGAAAAGGAACGAACGATTGATGGATTTCGTCGGTGATCCCATACAACGAGGCGAGCAAGATGGCCGCCGGAATCGCCTGCTGCCTCCACCAGTCCCTTCGGTTGCTACGAAGAGCCCGATAGCACAACGCACCCAATACTGCGTAGGCCGCGACATGGATCACCTTGTCACTGAACAGTTTGATGAAGGAAGGCAGATGTTCTTCGGGATGAGACTGAGATGACATATAAAAAATGAACGCCGCATACGCACACACCGGTCCCCAGTAACGCAAGAAGATCATCGTCTATTCCTTCAATCGCGGTTCATGGAAAATCAGGCTCATTGATTGCAGGCCTATACTCCCTATGACATACTGCCAAAAAATGAAGGGAAATCGTTCTCGATGAAGCACGTCCACGTCTGCCTCTTCTGGCATATGCACCAGCCGTACTACACCGACCCTTTGGCGGGATCGGCCAGCATGCCGTGGGTGCGCCTCCATGCGACCAAAGCCTATTATGATATGGCTTATCTTCTGGAGCAATTTCCGGACGTCAGATCGACGTTCAATTTTACCCCATCGCTCCTCTTACAACTTCAGGAAATCTCGACCGGTACGGTGCTCGATCTGTTTCTTGAACACGCGCAACGACCGGCGGCCGGCCTGACCCTTGAGGAAAAAGCTTTTCTGATCCGGCATTTCTTTTCGGCCAATTGGGCGACGATGGTACGCCCCTACCCACGGTACCATGAATTACTGGTCAAACGCGGACTGGAAGTCCATGGGGACGATTTGCGCCGCGTCGCCCGTCAATTTTCCACGCAAGAGCTGTTGGACCTGCAGGTATGGCACAACCTTGCCTGGTTCGGGTACGGCACTGTCCGACAATATCCCCGACTGGCCGCGCTGCGCCAGAAAAATCGCGGCTTCACAGAGGACGAGAAACAGGAAATGTTGGCGCTCCAACGCACTGCCGTGCAAGAAATCGTGCCTCGGTATCGAGCGCTCATGGAGCGGGGACAAATCGAACTCACCACGACTCCCTTTTTTCATCCTATTCTGCCGCTGGTCATCGATACGGACATCAACCGGCGCGCCAGACCGGACCTTCCCCTCCCGGCGCGCTTCCGTGCGCCTGAAGACGCGTCGGTCCAACTTCGGGAGGCCGTCGGTTTCCACCAACAGACCTTCGGCCGCCCCCCGGTCGGCCTATGGCCTTCCGAGGGATCGGTCTGTCCAGAAATGCTTCCCCTTGTTCATCAAGCCGGCCTGCGCTGGCTGGCGACCGATGAAGGCATCCTCGCTCGCACCCTAGCGATGGGTGGTCGGCCGTGGCACCGACAGTCAGCCCTCTACCAACCGTACCATATCGGCGAAGCCGAACAATCCTTGACCATCCTCTTCCGCGACCGGGAGATCTCCGACGCGTTCGGATTCGTCTACCATAAGACGACACCCGAGTCCGCTGCTGAGGATGTCACGCGGCGGCTCCGGGGCATCATCCATGATGCGCCGCAGGATCGGATCGTCATCGCCATTATTTTGGACGGCGAAAACCCGTGGGAACATTATCACGACGGCGGTGAGCGATTTCTTTCGCTTCTGTACGAAAGCTTGACCAGCCAGCCTTTGGAGAAGCCCGGGCAGATCGCCCTCCAGGCCTCGACTATTTCCGACGCAATCGCGGCCGTTCCGCCCAGCCAGCATTTATCCGGCCTCCATTCCGGCTCTTGGATCAACTCAGACTATAAGATCTGGATCGGGCACCACGAAGACAATCGCGGGTGGGATCTTCTCGGTCACACCCGCACACGGTTGATGGAACTTGCTCCGAATCTTTCCCCTGATCGCGCCCAGGCGGCGTGGCGAGAGCTGTACGCCGCGGAAGGCAGCGACTGGTTTTGGTGGTACGGGGACGATTTCGATACCGATTTCAAACCGGAGTTCGACCGGCTCTTTCGAACTCATCTCCGCAATGTCTGGACGCACATGGGTCTGCCGCCTCCCGCTCAATTGAACCAGCCAATCTGTAACCTCTCGGCGGTCTCCGAATCCGATGTGGTCCAACATCCGGTCGCGCTGCTTAACCCTACGATTGATGGCATGGTGACCGACTTTTTTGAGTGGCGTGGAGCGGGCCGCATCAACACCCAGCCTCCGCTTGGAGCCATGTGGAAAGCCGACGGACTGTTCACCGCAATTCACTTCGGGTGGAACTTAGACCAATTTGTGGTGCGATTCGATCCGGACGAGACCAGCACCAAGAAGCAAGGTCTGGAAGTCGACATCACGTTGCAGGGACCTCAATCGACGTTTCGGGTTACCTTTTCTCTCGCTTCGCCAGGGGAATTTCTTCTGTCTCACCAGACCAGGCCGGAAACCTGGGAGGAAATCGGTTCCTATCGATCGATCGCCTCCCGCTCGATTCTCGAGCTGGCCGTCCCCTGGAAAGAGCTTCATCTGGAGCAAGGGCATACGGTTCAGATGTCGATTGTCGTCCGGGAGCATGGGCTCGAAGTGGCCCGCTATCCTGGCCTCCGCCCCGCCGCCCTCACGGTGCCGGGTCCAGAATTTGAAGCGGAACTGTGGAGAGTCTAAGCGGAATCGTGCTCGACACTGACCACTCGGACTCTGTGAATCTTATGGAGCCATCATGCCAGATCTGAGACGTGATCCCATTGTCGGTCGCTGGGTGATCATTTCCACCGAACGGAACGGCCGCCCGCACGACTTTATCAAGCTCCAGCCGGCCCGACCGATTTCCATGGCCCTCTGTCCCTTTTGCCCCGGACAGGAGCGGCTCACGCCGAAGGAAATCATGGCCTATCGGCCGCAACCGGCCGCTCCCAACTCTCCGAACTGGACGGTGCGCGTCGTCCCGAACAAATTTCCCGCGCTGCAGGTCGAAGGGGACATGGGGCGGGAAGGTGTCGGCTTGTATGACCGCATGAACGGGGTCGGCGCCCATGAAGTCATCATTGAAACGCCCAACCACGTCGAAGGCCTCGCCGATCTTCCGGCCAAGAAGATCGAGGACATGCTGTGGGCTTATCGCGACCGGATCCTCGACCTCAGAAAGGACCTGCGCTTCCGCTACATTCTTATTTTCAAGAACCACGGCGCCTCCGCCGGCGCCACCCTGGAACATAGCCATTCCCAGCTGATCGCCTTGCCGATCGTCCCGACCAACGTACAGGAAGAGCTCGATGGATGTCGCACCCACTACCAGCAGAAGGAGCGCTGCATCTACTGCGACATCCTCCGGCAAGACCTCTCCGATGGAGATCGTATTGTTGCCGAGAATCCTGAGTTCATCTGCATGACCCCGTTCGCGCCACGCTTCCCGTTCGAAATGTGGATTCTTCCCAAACGCCATGCCGCCTATTTTGAGGAGAGCCAAAAGTCGCAGTTCGAATTTCTTGCCCCCATCCTGTCGGAATCGCTCCGGCGCATGGACAAGGTCCTGGCACGTCCCTCCTATAACTTCATCCTTCATAGCTCCCCACTCCATGAAAAGACCGGCGAGTACTACCACTGGCATCTGGAGATCATCCCCAAGCTGACGCAGGTTGCCGGCTTCGAATGGGGCACGGGCTTTTACATCAATCCGGTGTCGCCGGAAGAAGCCGCAAAGTTTCTCCGCGAAGCAGGGATTTAGGTGCCGACGCGTTTTCGTCTTGAAGACCCCGCGCTGGCGGGGACTCTTCGCCGTATCGAACAAGCGGTCCGTCGCGGGGGCGGGAGAACATGGTTGGTCGGCGGTTGTCTACGCGATCTCGTCCTCGGCCGACGTCCCCGCGATCTGGACATCGAAATTACCGGCCTCCCCCCCGGTCAAGTCCACGCGGTACTCGCGGAACACTTCTCCGTCCAGTTCGTCGGAAAAGCCTTCGAGGTGTTCAAGCTGCAGGGTCTGCCGATAGACATTTCCATTCCCTCCCGTCCACTCGTCGACGGCACAACCGGCCCTGGCCTCGCACGACAGGCCGATCCCAGCATGCCGATCGACGAAGCGCTTGCGCGACGCGACTTCACCATCAATGCCATGGCCTGGGACCCGGACACTACGGAGCTTCGCGATCCGTTCAACGGTCGCAGTGACCTTGGCGCGCACATCCTGCGCCACGTGGGACCCCGGTTTGTCGAGGATCCACTGCGAGTCCTACGCGGGATGCAGCTATCCGCACGCTTTGAATTGACCGTTGCACCGGAGACTGTGACCCTGTGCCAAACTCTGTCTCAAGACGGACAACCGAGCGAACGGCTCTGGGCGGAATGGAAGAAACTCTTGCTCCAAGGCGTCAAGCCGTCGATAGGCCTGCATTTCTTGCGGCACTGCGGGTGGCTCCGCTTCTATCCGGAGCTCGCGGCGCTTCAGGACTGTCCACAAGATCCCGCATGGCACCCGGAAGGCGACGTCTGGATTCACACTCTGCACTGTTTGGATTGGTTCGCTGCAGAGCGTACCGGCGATGAACAGGACGACCTGATCGTCGGGTTAGGCGTGGTCTGTCATGACTTCGGCAAACCACACACGACCATTGAGGAGTATGGGCGCGTAAGCTCACGCGGACATGAATCGGAAGGAGAAGTTCCGACGCGACGCTTTCTGGAGCGGCTGACCAACCGGCAGGACGTGATCGACGAGGTGCTCCCTCTGGTAAGTTACCATCTCCGCCCCAGCGCGCTTTTTGATGCGAAGGCATCGGACAGCGCGGTTCGCCGACTCGCCAGACAGGTCAAACGTATCGATCGTTTGGTGCGGGTCGCACGGGCCGACCACGCAGGCCGTCCGCCAAAACCGTTTGACGGGTTTCCCGCGGGCGAGTGGTTGATGACCAGAGCAAAACAGTTGGAGGTCGACTGTCGGACTCCTACTCCTCTTGTGATGGGCCGACACCTGTTGGAATTGGGAGTCCAACCGGGTCCCGACATGGGCCGGCTGCTCGATGACTGCTACGAAGCCCAACTGGACGGGACATTCGCCACGTTGGAAGAAGGCCTCATCTACGCAAAGATCAAACTTTCACCTTCGCGCTAGCACGCCTCGTTCTTCCTGATGGTTTGAATTTCACCCTTGCCCCTTGATCTCTGTACCGATTATCATCCTCCCATGCAGGTACACCTGAATCACCCTTCCCGGTCGATCGAAATCAAGGGTCCCAAACGAGTCAAGGAGCTCCTGCGCGACTTGAATCTCGTCGTCGAAGCGCACTTAGTCATTCGTGGCGATGAACTGGTGACCGAGGACGAGATGCTTTCCGACAAGGATCAGATCGAAATCCGACCGGTGATTTCGGGCGGATGAGACCGGGCGCTGCTTACCCCTCACAGCCTGGTCGCATTACAACGACATTCCATCTCTCCATTTTCCATTTCATCCTCAAGCCGTACTTTGGACAAATCTGAACAGCTTCACGGCCTAGGCATCACCTAGCTCAACACTCTCAATGAGGCGGTTTAGTCAAGCGACTGCCATTCTGCTACAGCATTCTGTAGGGAAATCCATTCGCGCTTTTATGAGAAGAATTTTGTAACCCACTGATTCCTCAGGAGACTATGTTTCATGTTGTGAATAGATCGGAACGGCACTACCCTTGCTGAAGTGTTTATCCAAGTGCCGACGAATGGCACACATTTTTACAACTATCTTACAGGGGGTATCTCATAATGAAGAGCATGTTGATGGCAGTCATGGCAGTGGCAGTGGCGGTCACCTTCAGCGCGCCTGCGTTCGCCGGCGAGAAGAAGGAAGAGAAGAAGAGCGGCCACGTGGTGGTCTACGGTGAAGAGAAGGACAAGAAGGGCGGCAAGCTTGACGAGACCTTCGGCGACAAGAAGGAAGAGAAGAAGGGCGGCCATGCCGACACCTACGGTGAGGAAAAGGACAAGAAGGGCGGCAAGTAAGCACCTGCTTCTTGGTTCCTAGTATGCTTGGGGGCTCCCTACTCAGTAGGGAGCCCCCAAGTTGTTTCAGTACCTGCCATCTGCCGATGATCCGGATTTGGACCGATCCTCACTTGACCCCTTCTCTCCCGGAACTGTATAACCACTCCCTCTGGTACGTGCTGAGACAGAAGCGCTGAGTGCTGAGACGAGAATCCATCCGTCACCATCGTCCTCAAGCTGGCCCTGTACCTCAGGACTCATACCGCAGCAGTGGGTAGGCATGCGCCCGTAGCTCAATGGATAGAGCACCAGACTACGGATCTGGGGGTTACAGGTTCAAGTCCTGTCGGGCGCACCAAACCAAGCGTGCTCGTGCCGGCGGCTCATCAGGCGAACCCTCTCTTCATTGCGCCGACGGATAGACACCTACAGTGTTTCCTTCCCCGCTCCCTTGCTGACGGATCTGGGTCCATCACATTCAGTCCTGTCGGGCGCACCACAGTAGCAGTAGGTTGCAACCGTCACGAGATCCACCCCTGCCATGACGCAGCGGCATGCAGCCGAATGGCGGAGTGTGTACCAGCACGCGCCTTGTAACCCCGCTTTCCGAAGCGATTGCTCTTAGGCGCGTCGTTCAAATGCCCTGGCGTCCAAGGGAAGGTCCTTTCCTCGAAGCCCTGGGAAGACGAAGGGCGAGGACAGGAAGCTGTCCAACTCCTGGGAGCCAGTTCCACCTCCTATGGCTCTCGACCAATCTATGCCCTGCTCAAGCGGCGTGGATGGCCTGTAATCCCAAAACAATGTGGCGGTGGGTCACGGCTTCACAGAGCTGCTGATTTCATCCGCATTACTAGGACGAAGCGGAGGCGTAGTTTCAGGGACAGGCCATATGTATGTATTTCTGCCAATTGTATATCTCGGATCAAGAATTCTACAGTCTTGACCTCCGTAAAAATCGGAGTGGTCAAAGGTTGGTTCCAGCACCGCCATTAAGGACAATTTATGTTGAACTACCACCTGGTGTCAGCCACGTTGAGCCCGTCTGATGCAGGAGTCGTTGCGTTCTCCCTTCCCTATCCATTGATTCCGATTTGTGGACAGACCAGCTTAGTTCTGATTATCCGTTCCGGTCACATATCCCCGCGAGAGATACCGCTCGAGTGGTCCGAAAATGTATGCCTGTGACTGCGTTTGTACAGCCTCTTTGGAAGTAGATGTCTCCACTGACGTGTCTTTCCTGCGATCTACACCGTTCACATCAGCCCCGGGGGTTGCTCGTGCCTCAACGGCGCTACAAAGGTGTGTCGTATTACTTTCGGCATTATCACCAAGTTGCCCGGCAATGCGGGGTAAGCCGGATAAGATGACGGGCAATTTGTTTCGTCAACCACAGGAGGGAGTGGAACAATTATGAAAGCTCGTTTGTTAGTTTCTGTCATGATTGTTTTGGGATGCGCCACGGCGGTGGCGGCGGCACCAGAAGATCGCAAAGTGCTCCCCAATCTGTTTCCCTTCCCCAATCCATCCGGTATCCTGAGAACATTCAGCACGACCGGCAAGTTGGACATGACCGGGCCCTTCTTTCAAGACCTTGGGACCAATGGGCGCACATGCGTCACCTGCCATCAGCCAGGCGAAGCCTGGTCCTTATCAGCAGCTAACGTCGAGAAGCGGTTTCAAGAATCTCATGGTCGTGACCCGCTGTTCCGAACCAACGACGGATCGAACTGCAATCATGACATCAACACGTCAACGGAAGGCGGTCGCCGTGAGGCCTATAGCCTTCTCCGAACCCGTGGGTTGATCCGCGTCGCGCTCAATGTTCCGGCAGGGGCCGAATTCGAAGTCGTGAGCGTCAAGAATCCCTACAGCTGTAACGAGACCACGACCTTGTCGCTGTATCGCCGGCCGTTGCCATCGACCAATCTTCGATTCCTCAGCGCCCTGATGTGGGATTCGCGGGAATCCTCAACTCAGACGGGAACGACACCCATTGCATTCCCGCATGATCTTTTGTCTGACCTGACCCACCAGGCCGTCGATGCCACCATGGGTCATGCACAGGCCGCCGCGCCTCCGACGGCCCAACAGGTGCAGCAGATTGTCGACTTTGAAATGGCGCTGTCGACAGCACAGGCCATCGATGCTGGTGCCGGTCCGTTGTCGCGCGGCGGCGCAACCGGTGGTCCCGAACCCCTTTCGACTCAGGAGTTCTTTCTCGGTATCAACGATCCGCTGGGGCTCAACCCGTTTGGTACCCCATTCACACCGGTCATCTTTACTCTCTTTAACGACCGTTGGACCCATACTCCCGACACGGCGCAACAAGCCAGGCGCCGAGCCAGCATTCTGCGAGGGCAAGCTCTGTTTAACTCCAAACCGATCAACATTGTGGGTGTAGGTGGGCTCAACGATGCTGCGGGGATCCCACTTATTCCTGGGACGTGCGGCACCTGCCACGATACGCCCAATGTCGGCCATCACTCCATCGTGAAGGCCCTGCCCAACGGCAATATCGTGGGCCCGTTGAATATTGGAGTGGCCGATGTGAAGGGTATCCTTGATACCCGATATCTCCCGGTGATCACCTTGCGTAACAAGTCGACGAGCCAAGAGCTTTCGACGACGGATCCTGGCCGGGCAATGGTTACGGGAAAGTGGGCGGACATTGGAAAGTTTAAAGGGCCGATTTTGCGTGGCCTCGCCGCGCGGGCCCCATACTTTCATAACGGTTCCGCCAAGACTCTGAAGGATACGATCGAGTTCTATGACAGACGTTTTACCATGGGCCTGACAGCGACAGAAAAAGCTGATTTGGCCGCGTTCTTGAGCGCGCTGTAATGGGTCAAAGCGATGGCTGCGGAGCTGTCTGGTGAATCTCATTGGGCGCCTTAGTTCCGCTGTGGCAGCGTTTGGATTCAGCCGCTAGTCGGCGTCTCGCTATTTCGAGATACGGAATGACACGATGATGAAGACAAGTTCTGGTCGACGAGTATCACGTGAGAGTAAACGGCAGGGGTGTGTCGGCATGGCCGCTTGTGTCCTCGGAGGAATCTTGGCTGGTTGCGGATCTCCTGCCGCCGATCCGGCTTCAGGTCTCGACTCACGTGCAGCGACGGTGAACACTGCGAAGGTGTCGCCGACCGGTAGCACAGAGCTTGGGGCGCAGGGAACAGGACAGATGTCGGATGCACGTGTGAGTGGGAGAGGGGACCGCGCCGACCCGAATGACCGCGTGTCAGCCAGTCAACCGGCGATCGCGAAGAAGTCCGATGAGTCAATGGAGGAACGGAATGCGGCACTGTCTCCCGACATCCCGGAGGCCATCGCCAAGGATCTCAGTTCCCCACATGCCCTAATCCGGTATCGCGCACTGGATTATTGGGAAACGCAACAGCAGCAGCCTCCACTTACACCAGTATTCGAGGCCATGGAAGACGAGGATCCAGCAGTCCGAGCAAAAGCGGCCACGATTGTGGAACGGCATATGGACGTAGAAAAGGAACCAGAGGGAGATTAGCAAAGCCCGGGAGGAATTTTCTTAACAGAAGAACTCCCTCGCCACGCTTGGCCGCGACAACCGTCGTATGTCAGGGAAAGCATCATAGACTCGTGAGGCATGCCGCTGCCTTGGAACTGCGGATACCAATCACGGAATGCGGCATTGAGGTCGGCATTGAGTACCCGGCTTCAAATGCTCCCATTGATGCCTGCGGACAAATACCTCCAGTGCTTCCCGGGATTACCAGGACAACTCATTTCCCGTGTAGCTTCGAATATCGGCGAGAAAGTTTTCTACGGCGGCCTTCGCCTGCTGGAAGCATTCACAGGCTTTCTTCTCCAACGCTTTGGCATGGAGCAATTCTACAGAGCCATATCCATATTTTATGATCTTCTGTTTTTGCAGACCTGCCAGCGATTCTGTGACCGTTGCGCGCTGGACGCGTAATTGTTCGGCGAGGAAACCATGCGTGAAGGCAAACTGGCTCATCCCTGTACGATATTGGTGCGCGAGCAGCCATCGACCTAGGCGTTGAGCGCCTTTTTGCTGCGGCTGCACTGCGTGGCGGAGAGTCGTTCACGGACGACGAGCTACAGATGATCCATTATTATGCAGATGAACTGGTCAAGTTATCCCGCCGACAATGAATACGTCCAATCTGATGGGAGTATTCCTTATTTCCCAGATGCCTGACTCGAATTGATCCTTCTTGGTGTGATGGTCCGCGCATACGGTGGAAGAGTAGTCCCTAGCGTGGTGTGGGGACCGGCGCGCGTTTCGTTGGATCGTCCGGGTGGGACACGACGGCATCTTGTTTGAGGGACTTCAGTGTAAGCTGCAGGACATGTCCCTGCTGCCAGGCATCGGCACCCGGCGCGATCGGCGGGGCCACGATGCCTTTTCGGTCTTTGCGCTTGTCCTTGCTCTGAATCTGGAGGCGTCGATCCCGCGACGCGACCAGACCGGCCTGCGCTTGGCCATCGGCGGTAAAGCCCATCATCAACAACGGATGGCCCAACGGCAGCACCAGACTTTGATCGGTATGCCAGGTGTGCCACGTCTTCCCATAGGTGCCGATGAGCTTCTGCATGAACTCGTGCTCTGCCTGCTGTGGAATACCGGGAGCGACGAGTTGCCCGCTTTTCACCTCATGCACGTGGCTGTGCCATAATTTCTTCTCCTCAGGCGGCAGCATCTGAAAGAGCCGTTTGCTGATGATGTACTCCACCCCGAGGATCTTACCGTCCTTTGTATTCGTGTCGAAAATGACGCACTGATTCACCTCTTCGTTGATGGTGGAGCAGAAATGGTGAGCTTCCACTTGTGACTGTATCTGGCCGTTGTAAAAGTGGAATCCATCCAAATACATATTCAAGGCGTCAATGGGAGACTTCCCTTGAAACAGACCCCCTCCAGTCTCCATCAGCGTAGCCTGTGGCGATACCACCTTTTTGCCTGGAACTCCCACGATTGGCGCAGTGTTGTTCCCTGCGCAGGCTGCGAAGGCATAGGCCAGGGCCAGAAGGATGTGAAATTTCACGCCACGTGAAATTGAAGGCATGGCAGCTCCCTCATTGTTATAGATGACTGGCGCAGGGGCTTCTTCCGTAGCGCGAGTATGCCTCGAAGGGAGAACCTGGCTCTTTAGCTGGGACCCGGAGGATCTTCGCGATCTTCTCCGATGAGCACCTCGGCTTCCTCCGCTTCGAGTGCTTCCAGCTCCGTCACAATGGTCTGGAGAATCTGCCGGCGTTGCTGGAGTCCCTTCTTGGGGATGTCTCGCGTCAATGGTTCCTGAGCTGATTCGGGCAAATTGACCAGCGCTTCGGCCTCGCCCACGGTGGCATATTTGTACGATTCCACATATCGATGATCGGCCCCATAGATTTTGATCAGCATCTCTTCCGTATCCGTGTCAAACTGATCGAAGGTAGGATGGACGGCCGTGTGGTGAGCAAGGCCTTCGAGCTTTTCGATCTGCACCTTCAGCGCATCGCTCCGGGATTGCGAATGATACATGGAATTTACTTCGACCATAATTTCATCTCCTTCCGCTCAGTCCAATGGAATAACCCTATTCGTCTCACGTGTTCGTATGGCACTCAGACTTCGCCTACCGTCGATGACAGCAACAGCCCGCTCAGCGATATGCGAGGGCGATTCTAGCGTCGGAGCCGAAGACGAAGGTACTAGCCGTCCCCCTAGGTCACGACGGAGAATCCGGCTGCTGTCTTGGTTATGCCAAAAAGAAGCTTGCCCGTAGAGGTGGCCGAAACGTACACTCCAAATGATGGTCTGAAAGGCCGGTTTGGCAAGGGAGCGCACGCGTCTACCGCCACTCCCGTCCTGCCATCATACGCTTGAACGCGCAGTCTTATTGCAGGATATCGGGATCTATGGGCATCCAGTTGCAGTTCAGGCATATTCTAGGATGGCCCTCACTGGCGTGGATGGCGCGATGTTCCGAAACCGACGTGGTGCTCGCGCACGGTAGCCGGGTGGAAACCAGGCCGGAGTGGTTTGCGGAAGCGGTATGGGACGGTTCGTTCGGCGAAGGCCGGTTGGATCAAACGGACCTCGTATTCGGGTCCGGAGGTCGAGTGTCCGGTAGAACCATCACCTTTGTGTCCTCCGGCTCCACGGTCGATCGTTTGCTTTCCATCCAGGTTGGGAAATACGTTTACGTTTCAAATTCTCTGGTCGCGCTGTGCGCCGCGCTGAATCTTTCGGTCGATCCCTTCTCGGATCACTACTATTCGACTTTCCGCTCGATTCAGCACGGCATTCACAAGTACCAACCTCTCCTGCAGACGAACCAAGGACCGTTACGCCTCACGTATTTTCACAATCTTCGATGGGATGGCCGATCGCTCAACGTAGTTGAGAAACCGTTCGGCGACAGGCGCTTTGACACGTTCGAAGCGTACAAGAACTTTCTAGAAACATCGCTCAGCGCCATCGGTCGGAACATGGCAGATCCCCTGCGCAAGTGGCCATATAGCCCTCTGGGGACCCTTTCCGCAGGGTATGACTCCCCCACGATCGCCGTCCTGGCCCGAGCAATGGGGAATACGCAGGTGCTGACGTTCCCACAGGGACGCGAAGGACTGGCGGATAGCGGTGAGACCATCGCGACCCGGCTCGGTCTGAATGCCATCGTGCTCGACCGGACAAGCTGGCGACGGGAGCCATTCGCGGAGGTTCCGTTTCTTGCCGCCGACGCGTATGGGATGGATGTGCACTTCGTTGCGGCGCGATCCTGTTTGCAAGGACGAGTCTTACTGACCGGGCACCATGGAGACACCGTGTGGGGCATCGGCGATTTCGATCTGACACCGAACATCGTTCGGAACGGAGCGCCCTCCGGGCTCGCGCTTAGTGAGTGGCGGTTATGGGTAGGATTCATCCATTGCCCGGCGACGTTCCTTGGTGTGCGAAATATCGAGCACATCCATCGAGTGTCCCTCGGCGAGGAGATGAAACCCTGGAGTGTGGGCGGCGATTACGACCGTCCGATTTGTCGACGGATCGTCGAGGAGGCCGGCGTCGAGCGCGACCTCTTCGGTCGAGAAAAGAATGCCACCGCTGTTGTGCTTTGGAATTCCGACGAGGGGTTTCTTCCCGATGAGTCCATGCAAGACTACACACGATGGCTACGGCACCATGGTGTGCCCGGGTGGGAGCGAGGTCGAATGCTTCCACTCAGCTGGAGAGCTCACGCGCACAGCTTGATGTTATATCTGAAGGGCAGGCGACACTTTCCGAATTACTTTTTCAACCTCTTCCCTTGGGCACTGGAACACGCCAAACGGCGCTACATGGGCATGGGGACCATCTTTTGACCCCAACTACGTCGGGTGGTGCTTTAAAAGGGGTTGTTCTACTTTTCGCTTGCCGTTGTTTGGGGGGAGAGATCAGTCAGTTCGACGACCCATAGCGCAACAAGTCGTAGACTCGTCGCAGCACCTTCACTTCTGAGAGCGACTTTCTCATCGATACAAACGGGGCCCGGATGGCCCTTCTATAGCGGCGCGTGTGATATCGGAACATGGCTTCTCTTGGAAGTCTATACCGCATCCCTTCCTCAACTGCGTAGACGCAAGGACTGCACATGCCGCAGGGCATTCCGTTTATCGGTTTGTGACAAAACCATGTTTTTTCCAGAATCTCAAGAAACCCATGTTGTCGCGCCATCTCTCTCATGTGCGTTTTGGAGTAGTCGAGGATAGGGAATTCAAATCGGAGGAATATGCTTTCGTCTCCGGTTACACGGCGCTGCAACCGGTATCCTCCTTCCGAAGTCTGCTCAATATGCCCTTTCAAGAACGAATAGAGTTTGTCATCTATGTGCACACTGAGTTCTAGGTCTGTTACGTTTTTCGATTTGGCATAGCGGGCCAACCAATCATACTGATACCCCAAGAAGGCTCTTTCCTTCAGCCGTTTCCATGCGCTCGAAATTTCAGGATCTTCAGGAATCTCATTTCCCGGAGTGATTTGAAGAGGAGCGATTCTCTCATAGGCTTCTTTGTGAGAAGTCCTCAGCATGGCCTTTATGTCGGATATCGCTTGGAGTTCGCGGATGCTTGATGGTCTGGTAATATCAATGATGTAGTGCGGTTCTACTCTCTTTCCATCGACCAATGCTGCGTACAAGACTCTGAATGTCGAATCCCATCCGCCCGTCCAGAGTATTCTGACACATCGGTCATTCGACTCTTCGAGTGTGCTTTCATTGAACCGTGACACGTGCCTCATATCACCAACCGCCGCTGCTGTACTGACATTCCGACCCCTTCACACAATTTGCTTCCCCCTACTGAACAGGCTCAACGTCTCATACCCTTGAATTCAGCGTCTCAACAACCAGGCGAAACCCTGGACGGCATGTGGAGACCTATTGTCCATCCTTTCACGCATTCACCCTTCAAATCCACCCCCAATGAGTATTATTAGAACACCGGGCGCTCAGCACTGGTGAGGCGACCTGCTAATACACTTGGACAATGAAACACTTCAGATACCGCGTCTCCGGCATGCTGGCGAGGATCGGATGATCGGGACTCTGGCCCCGTTGTTCGATGAGCCGGATGTCTCGCTTGGCGTCGCGCGCGGCGAGGCGAATGCTGTTCCAGAGATCCACCTCTGAGACTGGATGAGAACAACTACATGTCACGAGAAACCCATCCGGTTTCAACAGTTTCAATCCCAGAAGATTGATATCTTTGTATCCCGCTAACGCACCGGCCAGGGCTTGCTTGCTGCGAGCAAAGGCCGGAGGATCAAGAATGACAAGATCATAGCGCCGCCCGGCTTTGACCAAACGGCGCATGTCTTCGAACGCATCTGCTTGACGATACGTGCACCGATCCTCCACCTGGTTCATCGCGGCATGCTTTCGTGCCATGGCGAGAGTATCTTGGCTGGCATCCAAACCCTCCACCGACGCGGCCCCGGCGAGGGCGGCATGAATGCCGAAGGCACCGGTATGGCAGAACACCTCCAACACCTCTGCTGCTGCCGCCAATTTGGCAGCCGCCAGCCGATTCTCCCGTTGATCGCAAAACCACCCGGTCTTTTGTCCCCGTTCCACATCAACCACAAACTGGGCGGCGCCTTCATGGATGTGAACTTGTGTGGGGCCGTTGCCGCGAAGCAAGCCACGTTCGAGGGGCAGTCCTTCGAGTTGCCGGCTCTTAGCATCATTCCGCAAGTAGACGCTCGAGACCTTCAATTCCTGAATCAGCAAGTCCGCCACAAGGTCTTTCCGACTCTCCATCCCCACGGATAAAGTCTGCATGACCAGCAACTGATCGTACCGATCGACGATCAAGCCCGGTAGTCGATCTCCTTCACCAAAAATCACGCGATAGGCATCAGAATGGGTGACCACCCGTTCTCGTAGACGAATCGCTTGTTGAATTCTCCCCTTCCAGAACCGCTCGTCGATGGGTTCATCCTGAAACGTCAAGAGGCGGACTCGAATTTTCGAGGAAGGGCTATAGAGACCGCGTCCATAAAATCGGCCGTCAGCTGTCAGCACATCGATCAGGCCACCCGCCTCCGGTTGCCCGGTGACCGGACTCAGATGACCGGCATAGAGCCAAAGATGGCGGCCCTCTGGGATGTGCGGTGAATTGAGTCGGACCTGGGCGGTTGAGATCATGCTTTCTAATCGTGACAGGTTTTATCCGACTCTACCAGGTCTAAAATTCAGTACGGTCGATCGTCCCAATCCATTGATCAACCGGTTGTTCTTGACGAACCGCGGTCAGTATGTTTTCCTGATGTCAACACGTTCTACCAACCGTTGAACGCACACGCATGAGCGACAAAGCTACCATTGGAACCGCCGTGTTGGATCGCCTGCATCGCCTGGGCGTCCGCCATATTTTCGGTATCCCGGGCGACTACGTGCTGTCTCTCTATCAACTGATCGAAGCGTCGCCGATCACACACATCGGGACGACGCGGGAAGATTGCGCCGGCTTTGCGGCTGACGCGTATGCCCGGATCAACGGCATCGGGGCGGTCTGTGTGACCTATTGCGTCGGTGGGTTGAATACTGTCAACGCCATTGCCTGCGCGTATGCCGAACGGTCGCCGGTCGTCCTCCTGACCGGTTCGCCGGGCCTTTCTGAACGAACTCGCACACCCTATTTGCATCATATGGTCCGGGATTTTGCCACGCAACGGGAAGTCTTCGAACGGATGACCGTCGCCGCAGTGACCCTGGATGATCCTCTAACCGCTGAACGAGAGATGGATCGAGCCTTTGCCGCTCTGCTTCGCTACCGTCGCCCCATTTATATCGAGATCCCCAGAGATATGGTTCATTGTCCCCTGACCGGCGGGATGAAGCCGATCTGCATCGAGGATACGCCGAGTGACCCGGCTGCCCTGGAAGAGGCGATCGGTGAAGTGCGGATCATGCTCGCTTCTGCGAAAAGGCCCGCTATGCTTGTCGGCGCGGAAGTCGGTCGGTTCGGACTGCAAGACGATCTGGCTCGGTTGGTGGAGCAACTCAATATTCCGATCGCCTCCACCCTGCTCGGGAAATCAATCATTCGGGAAGATCATCCGCTCTATGTGGGCGTGTACGGTGGGCTCATCGGCCGGGAGGAAGTTCAGCAGTTCATCAATGATTCCGACTGCCTGTTGATCCTGGGATCCATTCTGTCCGATGTGGAAGATCTGGATGCCACATCGCCCTTACTTTCAGAGGGGCGAACCATCCATGCGACAGCCGACCGTGTCGCGATCAAGCATCACCGGTATGAGTCCATCAAGTTCCAGGACTTCGTCCAGGGCCTGGTGAAATCTCCGCTTCCGTCCTTTTCTCGTTCCCAGCGGTCACTCCCGGCCCGAGCTGAGGCCGCATCGTCGGCTCCGACCTTGGACGCGCCGATCACGTTGGAAGGACTCTTTCGGCATCTGGATACGGTGTTGACCGAAAAGACCGTCGTGATTGCCGACGTGGGGGAATCGCTCTTTGCCGCGGCTGACCTGCACGTCCGCCACCGCTTCGAGTTTCTGTCGCCGGCATATTACACATCGATGGGATTCGCTGTTCCTGCTGCGTTAGGGGCCTCGTTCGCCGATCCCAGTCTGCGGCCGATCGTCCTGGTGGGAGACGGTGCCTTTCAGATGACTGGAACCGAACTGGCAAGCTGCGTGCGCTACCAGCAGACTCCGATTGTCATCCTTCTGAACAACCGCGGTTATTCGACGGAGCGGGAGATCTTGGAAGGGCCATTTAACGACGTGCATGAATGGCAATATGAAAAAGTCTGTGATCTCATCGGGGGCGGAAGGGGATCACGCGTGAGCACACAAAGAGAGTTTGAACAGACCCTCGCCGCCGCCTTTGCAGACCAAAGCCAGCTTCATGTCCTCAACGTCCTCTTGAGCCCACGCGATCGTTCCCCGGGGATGGTACGCTTGGCGCGGCGCTTGGGAAAGAAGCTTTCAACTGATAAACCATAGGGAAAACCATTCACCCCTGCCTCCTTTTCCCTACATCTCCGATGGCTTTCTCCTTGAAATCACGCGAATCACTGCGAGAAACGACGTGAATCCAAGGGTCTAGCCACAGCCGACGATGGCATACCCCCTGCACTCTTTAACAAGTTTGTACTAGCATAATCCCTAGGTATCCACTTCCATTTCGTCCCGCTGGCTTTACGACCGGCGTTCAGCAATAATCACGGAACTAGGGATCTCTAGAGAGGACACCGTGTCTGATTTTTATCAAAATGGCGTTGTGACCGTTCTGCATCGTCTTGGGCAGTCCAATACTGAACAACTTGAGGAAGAGCTTGAACGATATGCGAAGACGACTCCAATCGCACTGGTCCTTCCATCGCTCTATGCAGAGCTGGAACGTCCTGCTCTCAAGCGAATCGTCGAGACCCTGAGCGAGGTCCGTTACATCAATGAAATCGTCATTTCCCTGGATCAGGCCTCTGCGTTGGAATTCAGACTGGCCAAGCAATTCTTTTCCCAACTACCCCAACGCGTCCGTGTCATCTGGAATGACGGAACTCGAATTCAAGCTCTTCTAAATATATTGGTTTCGCATGAGATCGACGTCGGTCTACAGGGCAAGGGGCGAGGATGTTGGACTGCCTATGGCTATGTACTGGCGCGAGGGGAAAGCCAGGTGATGGCGCTTCATGACTGCGACATTGTGAGCTATGACCGTCAGTATCTCGCTCGCCTTTGCTACCCCGTGGCCAATCCGAACCTCGCGTACGAGTTCTGCAAGGGGTATTACAGCCGGGTGACGGACCGCATGCATGGCCGTGTCACTCGCCTCTTCATTACCCCGCTGATCCGCAGCCTGCAGTTGCTGGTCGGCCCGCATCCTCTCCTGTCGTTTCTCGACAGTTTTCGGTATCCGCTTGCCGGCGAGTTCGCGATGGTGCGTGATCTGGCGTGGATCAATCGCATTCCCGGTGACTGGGGGCTGGAAATCGGCATGCTGGCCGAGGTGTACCGCAATTGCGCGCTTCGGCGGATCTGCCAGGCGGATATCGCCGATGCGTATGAGCACAAGCATCAAACGCTGTCGACGCACAATCCGGATGCGGGCTTGTTGAAAATGTGCGTCGACATCACGAAATCTCTCTTTCGCAACTTGGCCAGCGAAGGGTTGGTCCTGTCGGAAAGCACGCTCAAGACCTTGCGGGCCACCTACCTCCAGGCAGCCCAAGAAGCCATCAGCCGGTACGAGAATGATGCCGCGATCAACAGTCTGCGCTTTGACCGCCATGAAGAGCGGCGCGCGGTTGAGGTGTTCCTCCGCGGGATGATGTTGGCCACCGACAGCTTTCTCGGGGACCCATTGGGCGTACCTATGATCTCTAACTGGAGCCGGGTCACCCATGCCGTACCCGATATCTTTCATCGGCTCATGGACGCCGTCGAACAAGATCACGCCTGGGACCCAACAGCGGAAACACGGCAACCGATCCCATGAATAACGGTCTGATCCCACTCACAGCCGAGACCGAATCTCTCCTGGAAACGGTGCGCAGCGCCGATATCCTGGTCGGTATTCCCAGCTTCAACAATGCGGGGACCGTCGGCCATGTCGTCCGCGCGGTCGGCGCGGGCTTGGCCAAATATTTTAGCGGCCATCGCGCCGTTCTGGTGAACTCCGACGGGGGCTCCACCGATGGAACCGCCGCGATCGTGGCCCATACCATGGTCGATTTGGAGCCGCTCTTTATCAGCGATCGACAAAGCACGCTGCAGCGCATCGTCACGCCCTATCACGGCATTCCCGGCAAGGGCAGCGCGTTCCGCACGATTTTTGAGATCGCTCGGCGATTGAAAGTCACGGCCTGCGCGGTCGTCGATTCGGACGTGCGCAGCATCACACCTGAGTGGATGGAACTGCTCCTGCACCCCATCCTCAAAGAAGGTTACGACTATGTGGCGCCATATTATCGACGTCACAAGTACGACGGGACCATCACCAACAGCATCGCCTACCCGCTCACCCGCGCGCTGTATGGGCAGGAAGTTCGCCAACCGATCGGCGGGGATTTCGGCTTCACCGGAGAACTGGCCCAACACTATCTTGAAAAACATGTCTGGGAATCTGACGTGGCACGTTTCGGCATCGATATCTGGATGACGACCGAAGCGATCACGAGCGGCGCCAAGGTCTGTCAAAGTTTTCTCGGTGCCAAGATTCATGACCCCAAGGATCCTGCCGCCGACCTCTCATCCATGTTGCGACAGGTCGTCGGCGCCTTGTTTGCCTTGATGGAGTCCCATGCTTCCGGTTGGCTACCGATCACCGGCTCTCGAAAGGTTCCCCTATTCGGCTTCCAATATGAAGTGGGAGTCGAGCCGGTCAATGTCAATGTCGAGCGGATGGTGGACTTCTTTCACCTCGGGCTCACAGATCTCCACGATATTTGGTCGCGCATTCTCTCGGAAGATTCACTGGATCAGCTGTCTCGTCTCCGAGGCGTGCCCATGCGGGACTTTCGCATTCCCGATGCGCTGTGGGCCCAGATCATTTATGACGCCGCTCTGGCGCACCATCGACACGTGCTTCCGCAGGAACATCTCCTGAAAGCGCTGACCCCTCTCTATCTGGGGAAAACCGCATCATTCGTGCTCGATACCCAGGGACTAACAACGGCAGAAGCCGAGCATCTCATCGAAGGTCTCTGCCGAACGTTCGAGAAACAGAAAGAATACCTTGTCACCCGTTGGCTTCAGTCTCATGACGCGCGGGAAGTCATCGGTGCCGCTCGCGCAAGGCCTGAAAGGAGTCAGCCATGACTTCAACCTGGGAACATACCTTACTCGGACCCGTCACCACCCTCGGGGAACGCGTGCTCGCCATCCTTCCTAATATCATGGCCATGATGGTCCTCCTATTAGTCGGCCTGGCAGTGGCTTACGGAACCGGACACTTGATGGAACGACTGCTTCGTGTCATCGGCTTGGACCGGCTCTGCGACCGAATCGGGATTGCCGGCGCCCTCCTGAGAGGAGGCATCAAATCCGATCCATCGTATATCATCGGTCGCATCACGTACTGGCTGATCGTGATCTTCGCCACCACGGCTTCGCTGGGCGCGCTCGACGTCGCCCCGATCAATGAAGCGGCTCACTCGCTGTTGTCCTATATCCCTCATTTGGTCACTGCGGCGGTCATCGGGATCATCGGCTATCTCGTTTCAAACTTTGTCTCTCAAGCCGTCCTTATCGCCGCCGTGAATGCCGGATTACCGCCGGCCCGCTGGATCGCGGCGGGAACACGCTGGGGCATTCAATTATTGACGGTGGCGATGGCGCTTGAACAGTTGGGGATTGCGCAGCACATCGTGGTCGTCGGGTTCGGCATTACCTGGGGAGGCCTCGTCCTGGCTGCGGCGCTCGCCCTGGGGTTGGGCGGAAAGGATCTGGCGAAGGATTTTCTGGAGCGACGCTTGGCCGGACATTCTAGATCGCAGATCAACGAAGACTTACGCCATCTCTAATCACTATGTCACGCTACCTGCTCTTCACAGACCTGGACGGCTGTCTCCTAGACGGCAACACCTACTCTTTCGACGAAGCACGCCCGGCGCTTGCCGCTCTCCGCTCCCAGAACATTCCGGTCATTCTCGTTTCGGGAAAAACCCGCGCGGAAATCGAACCGCTTCGGGAACGCCTCGATCACCATGACCCCTTTATCGCCGAAAATGGAGCGGCGGTTTTCGTCCCTCAAGGCACGTTTGACTTCCCATTGGAACGGTCTCGACGCCGCTCTTCGTATCATGTCATCGAACTGGGCACGCCCTACGCTCTCCTGCGTGATGTGCTGAGGCAAATCGAAGAGGCCGTCGGGACGCCGCTGCGAGGATTCGGCGACCTGTCGGTCGACGAAGTCATGGCGCAGACGGGGCTTGCTCGTGAAGATGCGCTGCGAGCCATGCTTCGGGAGTTTGATGAGCCCTTTTTAGTCAACGGGCCTCCCAAGCTGATCGAGGAAATCTGTCGCCAGATCGTGACACGCGGTCTCTGTTGGACGAGAGGCGGGCGCTTCTTTCACTTGACCGGAAACAACGATAAAGGGCGAGCCGCGGAAATTCTTCTCCGCTGTTATAAGCGGCAAGGACGGTTGCACAAGCTGCCGGACGAGGTGGAAACCATCGGTATCGGCGATAGCTTGAACGATCTTCCGCTCCTGCTGACGGTTGATCGCCCGGTATTGGTGCAAAAACCAGACGGTTCGTATGACCCGGACATCAATCTGCCGAACCTCATTCGCGCGCCGGGAATCGGTCCTGCCGGATGGAACCATGCCGTGCTGGAACTTCTACGCCAAGCCTCCGACGAGACAACCCGCGGCCGATCGGCCAATATCAGAGCCTCCTGATCGCGGCGTCCCCACGCGCACGAACGTGCTAGTCTTCCGCCGGATTGATAATGTGCAACCCTGCGGTCTTGGACGCGGCCAACAGTTGTATATCCGCGCTGACGACGGTCAACCTCAACGGTTTCAGTTCCAACGCCAGCGCAAGGTGCATGACCTGAGGCGATCGTAGGAACGGATACTCCAAGGCCAATTCCTTGGTGGCCAAGTAGGTCTCCATCTTCGGCGCAATGAACTGGTAGAGCCCTTGCTTGGATTCAATCTCGAACTTGTAGAGAACGGAATAGCAATCATCCCGCGTAATCTGCCCCTCCTGCGCCCGCGCACACAGGATCGAATAGAAGTCCGTCACTGACCACGTCGGAACGATCGCCACTTTTCCTCGTTTCACCATCAGCTTGTTCACGATGCGGGTACCCCGCTCCATGCTGTACCGCTTGATGAGCGCGGTTGAGTCAAAATAGTAGTATGGCATCCCGTTACACCCTCCCTTTCAGAATGATTTCGGCGAGCGGCCCTTGGAGCTTGGAGAGCCGATCTTGCAGCTCATCGAGCGGCACCTCTTCATACCCTTCTTTTCGCAAGGTATCGGCTAGATTGCCGTTATTGAAAGACACGGTGTCTTCCTTCAGGCGATCATTCAATCGACGCTTCGCCAGCCGGCTCGAAACTTTTTGCCCGGACTTGGTCAATCCCCGTCCCCTGCTCCGTGGAGCTCGACTTGCTGATAGTTCATCCGACTTTTTCACAATCGCCGCCTCCTCATGAAAGAATGTTCGTTTACCGCCTCACCGATGATTCTTCTCGTGGGCAACCGGCCGGCATCACTGCCGTCTCGGGCAACGCGCCCTCGCCGAAGATATGCGAGGCGATCGCCCTGGCCACATCCGACGACAATTCCTGTTGAATAACACGGAGTGTCTTTGCGGTCGCTTCGCGCTCCGTTAGGTGCCCTTCCTTTCCACCTCGTGCCACTGCCCCGACGACCCGCTGCGCCACCGGATCCATAATCTCGAAATCACTGCACCATCGGACATACTTGAAGTAGGGATCATGGACATCGATGGGAAACAGCCGGACCGTGCCTCGAACGACCAATTCCGCAGAACCAGTTTCCGTGCTTGCCGTCTTGGTCGTCACGTGAAATCCTTCACGGACAAGCCCTTCTGCAAGTGCCCGTCCCACTGGCTCTGCATGATCACCCGACACTTGTACCGCAAGCACCAGATTCGTGGCAAGAAATTGCTCCAGCTCGCCGGACAATTCGTTGACCCGATAGGCGGACGGGATTCCTCGTCCACTCACGCGAATCACACGCAAATCTGTGTTGTAGACCTCGCGCAGCACCAAATTGCGACCGGCCCGCCGAAGGGCGTGAACCTTGGCAAGCTTGTCGGTTGTCTGCCGGGCCTCAGCGACATCGGCGTCGATCGCGCGATCCAGCGTCGAGACCTTGTCCATTAACGATGACTCAGCCTGGGAACGGCTCATCACCGCCAGGGCATAGTGTATTCCTTCGTTCGTGTCGTACCACGCATCAATGATGCTCACGTTTTCGAGCACTTTGTCGGTCGAGACTTTCGTCACGTTGTCGATCGCCAACCGTCGTTCGGCGTTGGAGACACCGCGATTCTCAACGACTAAATAGGATTCCCAGTCTTTCGCCTGCGCCGCGACTTCCGCTTTGAAGATGCGGGCGACGGCCGCATAGGCCTGGTCCGTTGCGCTGTTTCGACTGTCGGCTTGGCCGACGCCGGTCAGGTACTGGGTAGATGGATACTCCGAACTCCGGCCCTCGACCCACTCCGGCTTTCCCTTTCCGGCGAACCACGCACACCCAGCCGATATGGATATGAGGCAGCACAGACTGATGAAGACCGCCAGGGTTTGCCTGAAGGCCGATCCGCGACTGGGCGTCATTGCATCACACGCTGGATGATGAACGTCGTCTGCCCGGCGGTAAGCGAGAGCGGTTGCCCGTTCTGCTCCATGGCCACTCCCGATCCCGACGGCTGAATGGACACTCGGTACTGACCCGGCGGCACCCATGTCCTGGCGACATGAATTTCGTCCGGTAAGGTCTGCCAACTTCGCTTGTCGGCTTCCTCAGACGCCACCGCCAACCCCTTGGCCAACAACTCAACAAGTAGTCCGACCCATGGAGCGGCATCCTTGCCTGCGGCATGCTGAGCTCCTCTAGTCACTCCCTCCGCCATCGCGAATTTCGTGGCCGCTCGAGCGAGAGCCTTCGCGGTGATCACCGGCAAACGTTCCGACAGGCTCTTCTCGGCGAGGGCCGTCACATTATGCGCAAGTTCCGATCGCACGGTGACCGAGTGGCCGGCCGAATCGGTCAGTGTCATATTTTCAAACGCCACCCGCGTTTTTTGCGGAACCAACCTGGGGAGCGCAACGCGGACGACCCGTCCGTTGAGTCCATAGAGCACGCCGTCCATTGCGCGATTTCGCGGATAGGGGGACTGGAAAACCCCACGATTGATCAAGACCAACTGCAGCGCATCCAGACTGATAGGTAGATCCAAGTACAGATCCTCTTTTCGTGGAGCGCGCCCATTATAACTGATCATCACGACTTGAGCGAGTTGCTCCAGGGATGAGAGCGGCTGCCACGCCGCATCAGGGAATGCTTGCCGGTAGGACTCGAACTCGGTCGTCAGATTAAGCGCCTCCGCCGTGCGCAAGAGATCTCCGCGCAAAGAAGGTGGAGACGACATTCTCAACCATCCCCGCATGGCGCCATAGGCTTCATACGCGTTGCGATACGCGATAAATGCGTTATTGAGGTCGCCGGCCGCTTCGTACAAGATGCCGCTGAGGTACCGAGCAAACCCGTCGTTTCGGTATTTGCCGGTATCCGTGACTCTGTCACCCAGCATGTTGAGGCGATGATCGACGCGACGCGCCTCTACCAGTGCTTCCTGAAGTTGTCCCTGTGCCGCATAGTTGAGGGCGTTGACCACGTTGATCATCACGTGCTCGTAGGCATCTCCCTCATATGGCAAGGCGTTGTCATTGGTTAAAAAAGCGGCGGTTTCCGAACGGATACTCCTGGTGTAGAGACGCTCAACTTCCTCCTCGGCGCGCTCGAACACGTCACAACTTTGCTGATACTGGCCCGCTAACTGCAGAACCATGCCACGATCCATCTGGTACAGCAGCCGCCCTTTGGCCCCATATTCCTTCTGGGTCTGCTCGACAATCGCCGCCGCCCGCTGGGGATCACCGGCAACGAGGCTTTGTTCGATAAGAAGGTAGCGATTGACGGAAGGACCGCACCCGGTGGAGAGCACAAGGACGGCAAGGAATAGGGCCAGGGAGATTGGGAGGGTAATGCGCACCCGCACCGAACCACTGTGGACGAAGCGTGGGAAGAGTGGGCTCAACAGCGTCCGTGGAACCTAAAAGACCGTGCGTTTCTTCTCCACCACTTTCTTGATCTTCTTCTGTCCGTACCAAACCTTGGCATTGTTCTCCAGGTCGATCATCTGAAGATCCACCTGGTAAAACACCGCTTTGGTTCCGTCGACTTCGTCAAGAATGGTGGCGATCGTACCCTTCATCATGAAATCCGCCCCGATCTCTTTTCCGGGGGCTTTCTGCGTTTCTTCGCGAGCATACATGGCTTGCTCTTTCCGCTCGGTTCGAACTTCGTCGCGCTCACTCTTGCCTGCCACGAAGGTGACTTTTTGAGAATTGGTGAGCTCCCGTTCCAGATCCGTAATAAACGTCTGCACGCTGATATGTTCATGGCTGCTGTTCAACACCGTCCCCACGACGACGACAGGCTGCCGCTGGTTCGCCTTTTCAAAATTCCCGAGCCAGGGGTATTGCAACGCCTCTTTGACCATCGCCTCCGCCACCATCCTGGAATCCGTATCGTTCCACCTGCCGCTCAAATCAGTCACGATCCCTGCGTCGACACGAGTCACCTTCGTTGCCTGTCCGCATCCGAACAAAGCGAGAGCCGCACTCAGCATGACGACGAGAGAAGGACGACACGTTCGCATCACTATAGACCTCCGGGAAGGAATAGATGTCTCATGCGTCGAGATTAGTGTACACCGCGCTTTTCTTCTTCCTTCTCCAACCGTTCAAACAGACGATCGGCGTTCTTCCGCACGAAATCCCGGACTTGGGAATTGAGTTCTTTGGCCTGCTCCAAATTATTCTTCATGTCCTCCAAGCTCAACTTGGTCAAGACGTAATAGGTATTGGTCTTGGGATCCATATACTGATCGATCTTACGGACTCCGCTGAGTGTCGTGGTCGTGATGGTCTTGATGGCTCTCTCGACATTCTGCTCTTCAGTATTTCTGGTGAAATCCCCCGCGGTGGTCGAAGCGGCGTAGTCTCTCATCAGATATCCGGTATAGGTCTCAAACGTCCTGGCAATTTCCGCCCTGCCGCGGTTTTCCGCCGTGTCCCAGGCGAGCGGCGCATTCCGTACCCCGGCTACCGCGCCCACGCCATAGAATGCCTTCGTATCTTTCTCGTTAAATGCCCCTGACCCCTGCTGAACCCATTTGGGAGGACCACCACAAGCCACAAGTCCCATGATGAGAAGGACAGCAAGACCGGATCCGACCAGTCTTGAACGAATCGCTTGTGACCTGATCATACAATCCTCCTTAGGGTGAATAAGTATAATTGCTGTACGTATAACATCCCGCGCAAAAACGTTCGAATCATGCTAGCATGCGTTTTTTGGGCAGTCAACGCAACGCGCGCTTCGTGCGGCCTCGCTATCGACAAGGAGAAGACTCTGTGGCAGAGATCCAGATTGAGGACGGCATCATTAGAATTCTTAACCTTGATATCCAAGATCCAAGAACCGCCGCAGTACTTTCGGCCTATCCTCAAGAGCGCTGGGCGGAGATCACACGGCGAGCCGTTAAGATCGGCCTCGGATATCTCAAGGGTGGTGAGACCGACTAGGGCCTCGGACCGTGATCGGCCTGATTGACGGCGGCATGAGCCCGAGCATGTGTGCCGCCTAGCTCCACGTACCGACGAAACGCCTCCACGGACTTGGGCTGGTCATTGAGATGATCAGCGTACAGCGTCCCCAACGCAAAGTAGACGTCTTGATACCCATTGTTCACGCGCACTGCTTGCTGAAGGGCCGCCTCAGCATCAGCAAACTCCCTCCGTTTTTCGTGAATCAATCCCAGCGTATAGAAAGAATCCGGGTTGTCCGGTGCGTATTTGACCGCAAGAAGACCCGCTTTCAGGGCCTCATCAAGGTTCGGCATCACCTCTAACAGGACATAACTCTTCAGCACGTAGGCATCACCGTAGGTCGGATCATACCCAATCGCCCGGTCCAACCGCTCGACCGCTTCTTCCGTCGACTTTCCTTCCTGCAGCAGCGCAAAGGCACGTTCGTATTGAGCCTTTGCCTCCTGTTGCCGTTCGGAAGGAGTCCGGGGTCCGGCTCCAAGTGTAAATGCCGACTTTTTTCCTTCGATCAATACGGTGTCGCCATCACCATCGATTCGTAGACTTGTCGGATGTTGTGATCCATTGGAGACCGCACCGACCTGTTGCACAATATAGGTACCGAGCTCGGAGGCCATGAGCCAGCCGTTTCCATCCAGATCTGCAGACCCTGAAAGTCCGGCCAACAGCGTCTGAACAAAGCGGCTACTGTGATAGAGGCGGACGGAGGCTTCTCCTCTACTAGCCGCGCTGATGACCTGAACCGCCCGGCGCTCGGTGTCCGACTCCGGGCCAACTCGTCCTTCCAAGGAGAGTCCCTGTGGTTCGGTTGTTTCCCACCCGTAGACCGGCGCATCCAAAATGAGGAGCGTGTGTTTCGAAGCTGACCTCCTTGTAAACTCCTTGAGATGCTCGACTGTGATCGACTTGGCTGCGTTATTGAGTTGTGCGTCCAATGGAACCAGGTATCCGCGATCTTGCCCGTCAGCATCTTGTATCGACCCGGCATGACCCACATAGAAAAGAACGAGCCGGTCCATGCGCCCTACTTTTCTCGGCAACATGTCGTTCAACAGCTGATGCAGACGTCGGCCGCTTGCATCTTTGTCGTACAGTTCGACCACCTCGTCGAACCCCAATCGCCGAAATGCCTCGGCGACTTTCTTGGCGTCGTTGATCGCTCCCGGAATGGACGGCGCGAGAACATAGTTCTCGATTCCGATAATGATCGCCCAGGATTTGTAGTAGAGACCCTCCGGTTTTCCCAACTGAGCTTCAGCGGTGGAGGGGGCGCCGACCGAGAAAATACAGAACACGTGAGCAATCAGCAGAAAAAGGCCCAACACGTTGATCCCGCGGGGTTTCATACAATGCCTTGCATCGTCGGTCAAATCAGCCTATCCCCGGCTTCGACATGTGTCAAGAAACGCCAGAGGGAGGCCGGGCGCGGCCCGAACGAATAGAGTCCTTGAGAAAATGGATGGTTGCAGGAGCTCTCAGGTTTGTCCATAATTATGGCTTTGCGATTGACGGCCTTGAAGAAGGAGACCCTTCTGCCATGAGCGACAAGATCGAAACCCTTTTGAAGGAAAGTCGGACGTACCGGCCGACACCCAAGACAATAGCCGCAGCCTACATCAAAGACTACGAAACCGAATACAAGAAATCCATCGCCGACCCGGAAGGGTTTTGGAGTGAGGCCGCAAGGGAGCTCGAGTGGTTCTCTCCTTGGGACAAGGTCCTCGAATGGGACTATCCATGGGCCAAATGGTTTGTCGGGGCACGATGTAACATTGCCTATAACTGCCTGGACCGTCACGTGAAGACCTGGCGTAGGAATAAAGTCGCACTGATCTGGGTGGGCGAAAACGATCAGGAACGAATTTTCACATATAGCGAACTCTATCGGCAGGTCAACCGCTGCGCAAACGCCCTCAAAAAGCTGGGTCTCCAGAAAGGTGACCGCGTCACCATCTACCTGCCCAAAATCCCCGAACAGGTCGTCGCCATGCTGGCCTGCGCCAGGATCGGTCTGATCCACAGCGTCGTCTATTCGGGTTTCAGCGCTCCGGCCCTTGCCAGCCGTATCAACGACGCGGAAACCAAGGTTGTGATTACGGCCGATGTCGGGTTCGATCGCGGCAAGGCCATCCACTTGAAACCCGTCGTGGACGAGGCACTCAAGACCTGCCCGACGGTCAACCACGTCGTTGTCGTCCAGCGCCAAACTCAAAATCCGCCCCTTTCTGCCCCAAAGGAAATTGACTGGAACGAATGGCTAGCTTCTGAGCGACCCGTTTGTGAAGCAGAGCCGTTGGACGCCGAAACCCCGCTCTATATTCTCTATACGTCCGGCACCACCGGGAGGCCAAAGGGCGTCGTCCATGTGCATGGTGGATATATGGTCGGCACCTATGTGACGACGAAGTATGTGTTCGATCTGAAAGACGACGACGTATACTTCTGCGTGGCCGACCCAGGCTGGGTTACAGGCCACAGCTATATCGTCTATGGCCCGCTGCTCAACGGCGCAACGATTTTGACCGCGGAAGGCAAGCCGGACTATCCGAATCCCGGCCGATGGTGGGATCTCATTGAACGGTATGGCGTATCGATTTTCTATACGACCCCGACTGCCATCCGCCTGCTCATGCGCTACGGCGAAGACTGGCCGAAGAAATTCGACCTCTCGACGCTCCGCATCCTTGGGAGCGTGGGAGAACCGATCAACCCGGAAGCCTGGGAATGGTTTCATCGTGTCACGGGCGAGGACAAACCCATCATGGACACCTGGTGGCAGACCGAAACAGGCTCGATCTTGATCACCCCTCTCCCCACCGTGCCGCTGAAACCCGGCTCGGCCACGCGACCGTTTTTCGGGATTGAAGCCGATGTCGTCGATCGTGAGGGGAATTCCCTCCCTGTCAATGCCGGTGGTTTCGCCGTCATCAAGAAACCCTGGCCCGCCATGATGCGCACGATTTATAAAGATCCTGAACGCTACAAAACTTACTGGACCACCATCCCCAATTGCTATACCGCCGGCGATGTCTGCCACAAGGACGCAGACGGCTATCTGTGGTTCATGGGTCGCGCGGATGACGTGATTAAGGTAGCCGGAAACCGGCTTGGCACCGCCGAAGTCGAAAGCGCGTTAGTCAGCCATCCCGCCGTCGCGGAAGCTGCCGTGATCGGCAAACCCCACAAGACAGTCGGCGAGTCGATCAAAGCCTTCATCATCCTGAAACAAGGAGAAAGCGAAAGCCCGGCTTTGATTAAGTCAATCAAGGATCAGGTCCTGAAGGAATTGGGCAAGATCGGTGTCCCGTCTGAAATCGACATCGTGGCTTCGCTCCCGAAAACGCGGTCCGGGAAAATCATGCGGCGAGTGCTCAAAGCAAAAGAGCTGGGACAAGACCCGGGAGATATTTCGACTATCGAGGAGTAACGTACAGACCAGTTACACACGATCTATCCTGAACTGATTGAAGGGAATCACAATGGCGCAACCAACCATTTTTATAGCAGCACTCTTGTTCGGTGCCCTCACCCTACCGTGGCAAGTCATCGCCCCAGACCTCACGCTTGCCGAAGACCAGAAACCAAAAGCCACACCACAATCCAAGAGCGTCAAACCTAAGGCGGATCCAAAATTTCACTCGGCCGAAACCGCCGCAAAGGCGAAAGCCTGCTTCGGCATGGCTCCGCAGATCGCCAAGCTGGTTCCTGATGAAGGAAAGCCTGGCGCCAAAGTGACCATCAAGGGCATGCAGTTCGGCTCGCCCGAATGTTTGCGTGGCGTGTCATTCGGCCCGGGTCAAGCCGCCGTGTTCACGATGCGCAACGAGTCCACGATCGTGGCCACCGTCCCGACCATCAGTCGTAAGGGTCTTGTGATTGTGACCGTCACAACAGCTTCCGGCGAAGATTCCAAAGCATTCTTGCTCAAGTAGCAGAACCGCGCGGCGAGTCTTTCGGCATGAAGTGGGGAAGAAATCCAGGTGAGCCGATCTATCTGAGGCGGCACCTCGTCGCGCTCGCCCTGGCGGTGGGCCTGCCGGTGGTTCTATTGCAACTATATAAGATCTACGTGGGCCCCGTAAGCTTTGGGGCACTGATCGCATTCGGAATTCTCGTCTCGGTTCTGGCCGGAATCATCCTCTACTACACCTACCGATCGTCCGCTCAGAATCAGCAGTAACTCTGCGTTCATACCTGTGTCAGGTTGTAGTTGATTCGTTTGCTTCTGGAACATCGCAAAAAAGCATAGACTCTAAGTCTGACTGAGTTGGGACTTTACCTTCATTGATCACGCGAATAAGTGCGTTTCGCATAAGAACGTATGTTTCCACGAGTGGTCCTATTTCCACATCTTTTACAGTATGCGCCGCAACCGATCGTTCGTTGTAGAGTTTAACTACTTGCTTGTACAATTTCAGGCGAGAAGCACCGGGCTCTTCCAAGAACGACGCGAGTAGGGCTGAGACTCGGAATCTAAGCTCGCCAGCCGAGGGAGCAAATAGCTGTTCAATTCCCCCCCCAAAGTGCAAGCATTGATGCAGAAGCGCGACCCTGCACCGTCGCTGAATCAAATGCTTTGAGTGCGCTGTAGAATTTTGGATTGCTGTTCAACAGATGGCCAGCTGTTAACCAGCTGTCGGCAACCCATGCCAGATGATTTGTGTCTAGCAAACACTCCGCGTCCGTGGGAGGACCCAAAACCCGTCCTTCAGTCTCGAAGGGTGTAAGGACCGGCTCTTCAACAGATCCTGGGATTTGGCGAAACGATTGGTTCGAAATCAAGGGGACGGACAGATAGGGATATTTTATCAGCCGTAATAGCGCAGCAATCCACCAAATCGTTTCCCTTGCATCGAATGAGCTTCCAAGCGGTGTGTTCGCTGGAGCGCAGATTTCGACCTCAATATCATAGCCCCACCCGCCTTTTGCTGCTTTCCAAGGAGCAGGATGATATCCCTGAGGTCCCGGGCGCGCAAACGCAGTCATATTTGTAGAGAACAGATGGCAGTATGTTTGTCGAAGGACGACGCCTTCGCCAGTTGCAAAGGAGTCAACCGGCAATCGTACGCCAGAGATACCCCCGTAAAGCAGTCCAGAGCTCTTATGCGAGTCGTTTTCCATAAACAATCATGATGGTGGCGGCCTCAACCTAACTATGATTAAACCGATCCGCATAGGCGTAGCAGCTGACAGTCCTAATCCACATAACACGCGACCAACGTTCGCACATCAGATGCCACTTGTGTCACGATTTCTACAAGTTGCAACCGTATAACCATTCTTCACGAGCCCTACTCGCAACCGCAACGATATTGTTCTCTGACCCAACGTTTCTACCTGCTCAGCGAATAGGCGTTCGCAACACAAACGCGATCGCTCCAGCACAGACCAAGAGTACATTCTTAGCTGTAGCTCTACCAAGATCCATTGATTCTTCGTAGAAGCCATCGACGTACGTGAACGGGGAAACGGTATTGAGAACCATCACAATGCCGAGGCCTGAAAATCCGAAGACCAGGAAGACTGCAACTTTCCACCGGATCGCTTTGGGTTCCAACGGAGTGTACGGAAAGCGCGGCATCGCTCGATACCAGGAGTTCGAACGTACGCGCCTGCACCGATGAAGGAGACGGTCCAGAAGTCCGCGATGGGCTGCGGCAGTTTAAATCCGAAGAGAGCCGCAGGAAGGCCAAAGACAAAGGCCGCTAAACCTCGATAGAACGTAACAATTGCTTCCAGTGAGGGAAGGAGACCGATATGAAGCAAGCTTTGCACAGCACTGATCACACTCATGGTAGCAACGAGGATGCTCAATACTCGGATCGTTGCTCTAATCGTAGCCATGCTGAAGCGAGAGATTGGGCGAACTGCGTCCAACCATGCTTAGGCCGACCGCGCATAAGTGCGGCATCCAGCAGTGCTAAACCGCATGGCACGCGACAAAAGTTTGCACCCCATACGCCTTTCGAGTCATTGTTTCCACAAAGTGCTAGGCGTGACAGAGCCAGTGAAAGCGGGTCAGAACCTTCCCTGGGCACTCCAAGAAGGCATTACGATCCGCGGCGTCATCGAAGATGTCTTTGCGGGCGTTACTCAGGACGTCGCATGGTGGAGCACCCGTCAAATTGCACTCTGAGAGGACGAGCCATGGCTTACGGACTCACCACACAGAAGTGACAATTGGCAAGATACAAGACCTGACCCCATCTCTGTGACCCCATCTCTGGTGCGCGCTATTCATCGGGTGAGCGGAATATGATCGAGGAATTTGGAGCAGCGCGCCGCGCGTCGTGCGTTTATCTCTTTCTTTTTGGCGAGAGCAGCCTTCCGCAATCGAGGCACGCTGGCTCGCACAGCGTCAAGATCTTGGTACGCAAAGCCTCTGAGCACCCACGGATAGTCATACAGATCGTCAAACATGGAGAACTGCTTATGGCCACTTTGTTTGATTGGAAATATCGGAACCGCCAAATCGGGAACCACAAGATGAGACTCAAAGGGACTAGACTTCGGCGCCGTCAAATCGACGATAACAAATTGGCTAAGGCCTGCGAGTATCCTTACCGTTTCCGAGACGCTCCGGTCTGGCGGCTTATCGAAAGTGAAGATGATCGGCAGGTCGTTGAAAAGGCGAAGTTCCTCAGCGATCGCATCGAGGACAGCTCGCCGTTTTTCTGTAAAACGTCCAAGAATCAGCACCGCCCGGTTGGTTAGTGTATGGACGACGCGGCTCCAGCTTCTGCCTTCCCGGAGCATATGAACGAGTCCAGCAGTTCGGAGATCGTCCATGTAGAAAGGCTCGGCGCCGTATGGTGATATGTTCAAGCGCGCTTGGCTCTTTGGCTCCCCAACGACGTCAGTTGCCCACACGCCGTGGGCGTGACAGCCATCGAGCAATGCACCCGTGATATTGCATGATGCGAAGTTAGCGCAGGCAATCCGCGCATTCACCAGATCAGCCTTAGTAAGGTCGGCACTATTCAAGTTGGCAAACAGCAAATCAGCCTTCCGAAGTCGAGCCTGGCACAGTTTTGCATTCATTGCGCACGCCTGGGAGAGGTCGGTCTCTACGAGTCTTGCTTGCTGCAGATCCGCATGGTCGAGGAACGCTTGCCGTAAACATGCACGGCTCAAATCAGCACCTGTAAGTCGTGAGCAACTGAGGTTGGCGCCCCAAAGCTGTGCTTCGACCAACTGCGCCCCCGTCAGGTCAGCACCGCTGATATATCGAAACTGTGCAAAGGCGCGAGTCATGTTGGCTCGTGATAAATTGATGCGGTTCATGATCGGATATTCAGGATCCTCAAGATTGGCGTCTTGCAAATCAGGAATCACGGTAGGGTTCTGCTTGCGCCAGCGGTTCCACACGTCAACGCCCTTCTTGAGAATCTCGAGATGGTCAGGATTCATATGTTTCTCCATTGTGCCAAAGCGCGTCGCTCTGTCGCCGCGGCATCGCGTTCGCCTTGCAAGATCGCAACTCTGCTCGTCGTACTTGCCAGCGAAGATGTCTATTGGGATAGCATCGAGGCCAGTGACGCCGCGTGCCTTGAGTACCTCCGCAAAGGCATCCATCTCTTGCGAGCCGAAACCATTGCACTGTACTGGCTGTCAAGCCACCACGAGGGACCGTCTGCGTAGAGAACACCGATAGGAACTTGTGCATCTGCCGCTCCAGCAAGATGACGTAGAGATAGTTGAGGACGTTGGGGTTGCTCCAGCTCTTGCAAGCGCCGTTGTCGTCCGCGTGCTCAGGGGCAGCAATCCGCTAGGAACGACGGCAAGCTCGCTATCACTTACAAGCGCTTTGGGAACGATGCGTACAGACTTAGCTGCCTCTGCTGCGGTCTAACCTGACGATTACCTCAGACTTCGCAACCGCCGGAGTACCGGCGGGAAGGAAAGAGCAAAAGACCTCGCTTACGGCGTCCCGGTATACGCTCTTAGCGCCTTGACGATTACCGTCGACACTATGTCGACCCCGGTCTTGACGATATCCTTTCCAGCTTCTTTAAGGGCCTTGCGGAACCACTCGCCTGTCTGTCCATCAGCGACGCCCGGCTCCTTCCCTGCCTTCTGATCCTGCTGGACCGCCTCTCGCAGTTCCAGAAGCATTGGCTGCTGAAATCCAAGCTGGCCGATCGCAGCGACTAGCCCCTCTATGTCGTTTTTCTGATTGTTGACCGACTGGAAGGAATGACTCCCAACGATGATGGTGTTGCCAGAACCATAGACAGCCGTCGCAAACATCTTTTCGGTATCTACATTAGCGACCTTCTCGGCCAGCTCTTTTTCCGGTGTATCTACTCCTACGACATCACGAAGCTCTAACGCAAAATCGAGCAAGCGAGATCGCACCTCGGTCAAGATGCCTTCTATATCAATCATGTTTATCTCGCACCAAGCCGAGATGACATTGACCCCAGGTTGAAGCCCCTTCCTAAACAAGCCGCCAGACTCCGGAGGGAGAGGTCTAATCAGCTTGTGGCCACTTTTCGATCGAAATGAGCGTACTGATTCTTCAATGCTCGAGATGGACATCATGCAAGGTGAGGAGGTAAAGCGATTTCTTTGCTCATCCTTCAAGTGCATGATCGGTAGCGTAGTATCCGCCATCTGCCACGCGATGCTTGCTACATGACCGTGCACTTCTGAGCTAATTTTTCGGTACTCTGGGATACTACCCTCATCGGGATGCCCCTTCAGCTCGTGTGTGACCCAGCTGGCGAGATCTTTCTTACCGATACTGTGCAAGAGTACTTTAGTCTTGAGCAGGGCACTGGTGAGTGACCCATTCTCATCGCTGAGTGTCGCGATAATTTCATCAAGTAGCATCACTTGGCTCCAGTAGTGCCAACATATGCGACAATCTGGAAACTTCTTTGATGCTCGCTCTTTGCGGGCATTTTGGGTTCATCCTTTTCCGGGCAGGCGCGACAGGACGCTAGCTATGTTCGACCAAGCCTCATAACATTCACCTCAAGAATAGGTTCACGTGCTATCCACCGGACTACGGACACCCGCTGACCCACAATGCGCGCCGACGCAAAACGCATGACGGACAGCGGCATATTCTCGGCCGATCTATAGACTTCGTCAAGTCTCGCATAGACGGGGTTCCTGAAAATTGATTCCATTTTCGGCAGGGTTGATTACAAGGAATTGGAGATGGTTCTAACTCAACTGTGTGCGAAGCAGCACTAGGCTAGGTACCGATGGCTGGAGCCTGATCGATACAAATCAGATCAGTCCGCGTTTCTGCAGGTAGTCTTTATCGATGCTGATAGTGGGTTTAGGAAGCTGATCACGCTCTTGGAGCAGGCGCTCGACATACTTCCCGATGAGATCTGATTCAAGATTCACAAGATCGTTGACCTGTTTGAGACCGAGCGTTGTCACTTTCGCCGTATGTGGAATGATCGTCACTGAAAAGCTTTTGTCGCTCACCTCGTTCACCGTCAGGCTGATACCGTCGACGGTCACCGAGCCTTTCACGACACAGTACCTCAAGATGTGCGGAGGGGCTTCGATCGTGAAAACAATCGCGTTAGCGTCCTGATGTCGTCCCCGGATAGTGCCGACCCCATCCACATGGCCGGCCACCAGATGCCCGCCGATGCGTTCGTTGAGCCTCATGGCTCGCTCAAGGTTCACAGGCATTCCCACTGCAAAGCTACCGAGCGTCGTCACGGAGAGTGTTTCAGGCGAGACTTCCACGGAAAAGTCGCGCTCGTTTGTCGATACTACTGTGAGACAGGTTCCATTCACGCTGACACTGTCACCGATCTTGAGATCGCTCATCACAGTCGAGGCGAGGATCGTGAGCTTGGTTCCCGCAAGCGTTTTCCCCAGGGAGGTGATTGCGCCCATTTCTTCGACGATGCCGGAGAACATCAGTCTTTCCTCATAATGATCTGCTTCACCACATAGACGAACAGCACAAGTAACACAACGACCCCCAGACCAGCCAGCGTGCCGATCACAAGATTTTCAACCGCAATCTCTCTCATCACGCGCCAATTATATCGCAGCCGTCATCGAGATAGCAGCGTTTACATTCGCTTCATCGCCACCCAGAACACGCCCGCTGCCACCAGTTGCATCCCGGCAATGATGGCGAAAGCCATGGCATAACTCAGGTTCGCAATCAGCACGCCCGCCAATAACGGTCCACTGGCGTGCCCGATATCCATGATCGTCCCCTGCATCCCCATACCCGCCCCGAGTGTCTTGAACTCGGAACTGTCTGCGACAAGCGCTGATGAAGATGAAGACACGACCGCCTCGCCGAAACCAAAGCCGGCAGACAACACGAGCATAAGAGGAAACATCGAAACCTGCGGGATGAGAACAAAGGTTCCGGCACAAATCAGCAGGCCGAGAACGATCAGCGGTTGGCGGCCGACTCGGTCGGATATCCGGCCCATAATCGGCTTGGAAAAAAATGACGTGAAAGCCTGGACCGTGAACAGTGTTCCCACCTCTCCCGGGTTGAGCCCAACGGAGATACCGTACAGCGGCAGGAACGCCATCAGGGCGCCATTGGCAATCATCTTGGCCGCATCCGTGGAACTGGTCACCAAGACCTTCTTGTTCCGCACGACCACGGCAAAACCTCTCCACATTTCGGCCAGCACAGGGGCTAACCCTTTTTCTTGGAGTCTCGGAGGCGGTGGCGTGAGGTGAAGGCTGTAGAAAATGATGCCGGCTACACAGCCGAACACCCCGGCTGTGACGAATGCTGAAGGGAAGCCCGCTTGATAGACAAGATAGCCGCCGATGAACGGCCCGAGCAGCGCACCGGATTGTGTGCAAGCGGTGTACGTGCCCAACGCGGCACCGCGCCGTTCCCGGTACAAATCCGCCACGGTCGCCAAGGCGCTGGGGGCAAAGATGGCCGTCGCCAAACCATGAAACATCCGGAGAGCCGTCAGGACGTTCAAGTCCGACACGAATGGGTAGATAAATGGCGGTACACCGAACGCGATGACCCCTATCTGCAGGAGCAACCGTCGCCCATAGATATCGGACAATGCCCCGGACGGAAGCTTCAGAAAGACGCCGGTCAAGGTCGAAACCGAGACAATCAGTCCGATTCGCTCGGGTCCGGCGCCCAGTGATTCCGCGAACAACGCCAACACCGGCATGCGCACCATGTTGTAGCTGATAAAGCAGAATACACCGACGGTGCAGAGCAGCGCGAAACTACGAGCAGTGGTCATGGGATGGATCTGTCGCGGGAAATCGCCTTGTCGATATCTTGAAGGGGAATGAGCGCCGTTTTCAAGAAGGCCACGTGGTGCTCTTGTAATGGTGGCGGATCCATGGCCGCTACCAATACCCGTTGGGGGTCTCGTCTCATCGCCAAACCCAATCTATTGACGGTCTCCACCCCTTTTTGCAACCTGCTTTTGACAATGCGGGTGACAAGCGGATGCAGCAGAGAAACCAACCCTGAGAGGAAACGATTGTCCAGCCTCGTATACGCGACCAATGTGCTGTCCATCATTTCTTCGCGATTCGCATTGCTCACGGCGTCCGCCCGGAGAAAGACGACCGCCTTTCCTGTGACATGCGGGAGCAGCCGGCTCTCGTGCGATCCTTCGAGATAATAAATACGGGACGTGGCATCCTCATACACAAGCTCCACGATGCCTTTGGTCCCCTCACCATCATCACCCCAGAAGCGACCTGGGCCTCGGCCCTCTGACAGGTATAACCCAAGCTTGAGGCGCCTCATCAACGCCGCGGTAAATGGAGGGTGGTCCAGCAGATGCCGATACATCGATTCAGAGAGAGCGGCTCGGACCAGGCCTACTCTGCTTTCAGTTGTATGGTCCTGGATAATGGCTTGCAGCCTGCACGTCCAGCTCGGATCCACTCGCTGAACGGGAAACGCCAGTCCAGCATGAACCGCCGATAATGAACAGGATTCGGACTGCCCATGTCCAGCCGACAAAACAATCCCCGCTCCGAGCACGACGGCGAATATGCTCGCTACGTGTCGCGGTGTGAATTGCCGCGTGGAGCTCATGAAGCCGGCTTCTCTATAGCGATCGTGAGATGGACAGGAAAGAGCCGCTCAGGGTCCTGCCGTAATCTGGCTTGCCGCAGCAAGGTTTCAACCGACGGCGAGACCATTCCCTCGAACGAGAGACGGCCGTTCGTCATCACTGTCAGTGGTGTGGAGAAATCGATCAGCTGATCGTTCAAAAACAAGCTGTACCGCTGGACGCGCTCGGCAGTCACCTCGATACGGTTATTTCCGGTAATCGCCGCATCGATCTTGGCATATTCACGGCGCTTGATTCGTTCATCACGTTTGTCGACCAAGGCTTCTGAAAACTCAGCGATGGGGTCGGTCGATTCCAATCGCACCCAGTTGAACGGCTGAAAGTGGCTGGCGTCGCGCACGAGAGCCAGTCTCGACGGCAGCGGCTCACGGCGCCGGCTATTGAACCAGGCAACAAGGTCCGGCAGTTCTTCTTTCGGGAAATAGTGGCCTCCGGCCATGGGATGCTCGCGCTCATGCTCACGGTACACGTACGGATAGCCAAGCCCATCAAGTTCTCGGGCGATCGACCGGCTGAGGTCTACGGGCATGACCTGATCCTTCGCTCCATGAATGATATAGACCGGAGTGTTGCGGAGATTCGCCAGAAAAGGCATCAGCACGTTATCCAGTCCGCTGGCCATAGGCGCGAGCCCTGCAAACAGCGGCGCATGATGCATGCCGATCAGCCAGGCACCGATCCCCCCGTTCGACATGCCGGTGAGAAAGATCCGATCCGGGTCGATATGATACCGTCGGCGAGCTTGCCGGATCGTTTCCAGCACTAAATCTTCGGCCTGCCTTGTAAACCACGCGCCGGAGGGATAGGTGGGACAGGCCAACAGATAGTCATTGCTCAACCGTGCTCGCCACCGTTCCAAATACTCTTCTCCAGTAAACCCGTATCCATGTAGACACACGACTAAGGCATAGCTTCTCGACGCCTGATACGTCGTCGGAATCAGCATCGACAGCGGGTACGTCCGTCCCCGGACCACGATCTGTTCGTCGGGAAGCGTGCCGACAGGTTGGCTCTGATAGGTTCGTCCCGCTTTTAAGATCTGAGATACCGACTCGATGGACGCATTCTTATCGGAAAGAATGCTCAAGAGTAAGCGTTCCGCCTCATCACTATTGTCCGTATCGAGAAATCTATCGATCAGCGAAGCAAGTGTCTTGGTGGATGGTTCCGAGACCTCCGCGAAACCGGAGCCCATGCCGACCGTAAGCAACACTGACAGGATGAGCATGCTGATCCGTGCCGTCACAGATCTCCTTCCACCACGATGTCATCACCAACGGATCGTGTCACCATATGACGCAGCTTGATCGTTCCTGCGAGCCGAGCCGGACTTTTCCCACCGATGATGCCTTTGGCATCTTGACCGCCAAGAAGCACCGGCGCCATGTAGAGACGAATATGATCGACGACCTTACTTCTCAGCATCGCGGCGTTCACTTCACCTCCGCCTTCCACCAATACAGACATCATACCGCGCCGACCGAGTAGCTTGAGCAGAACAGTCAACGACACACGGCCCCGCACGGAGGGAAGGGTGAGGACCTCTATGCCCTTCTTTTCAAAAGCCGAGCGGCGCACTCGTGGAGCCGCGGCCGTTGTGGCAATAATGGTTTTTGCTCTGTCTTGTTGTGTCAGGATCCGTGCCTTGAGCGGAGTGCGCAGCAGGCTGTCCACGACGATCCGGATAGGCTGCCGTGCCGCCAACGTCTCTAACTGCGCCCCGGTTCTCGCGGTCAGCGAAGAATCATCGGCCAGAACTGTTCCGACTCCAACCAACACGGCATCGACATCGCGGCGAAGCTGGTGCGCCTCTCTGCGAGACGGCACACCCGTCATCCACCGCGACTCCCCTGTCGCCGTGGCCAGCTTTCCATCAAGGGTCATACCAGCCTTGAGTATCACATAGGGGCGGCCGGTCTTCATGAAATGGCCGTAGGCTTTGTTCAGCTCTTCCGCTTCCGGCCGTGCCACTCCAATCGTGACGGAGATCCCGCTCTGCCGAAGCTGTTTGATCCCTCTTCCTTTCACCGAGGGATTGGGATCATGCATCGCGATGACCACGCGGCAGACCCCGGACCGGACGATTTCAGGGACACAAGGAGGCGTGCGTTTTTTCAGGTGGCAACAAGGCTCAAGGGTGACATAGAGCGTCGCCCCTCGGGCACGATGCCCTGCTTGTCGCAGCGCGAGAATTTCTGCGTGGGGGGTTCCAGGCCGAAGATGAAAGCCCTGTCCGATGATGCGGCCTTGACGAACCACCAAGGCTCCAACCATCGGATTTGGGCTTGCCGTTCCCCGGCCCTTCGCGGCCAGGCGAAGGGCCAGGGTCATATAGCGAAGGTCGTGATCGCTCTTGGTCACCGTGCCTTGCGGGCCACGCGGGATCGACGGCGACTTGGTCGTGTCCTAGTCGACCGCACTCGTGACGACGTAGCGGGTTGAGCGGACTTCTTGGCATCTGCTTCCGCCAGAGCGGCATGCGCAGCGGCCAATCTGGCGATCGCCACTCGATACGGCGAACAGCTCACGTAATCCAAGCCCAGTTCATGGCAGAACTCCACAGAACTCGGATCGCCTCCGTGCTCGCCACATATGCCCAATTTGATATCGGGCCTGGTTTGCCGGCCTCCGGCGATGGCCTGGCGCATCAGCGATCCAACCCCCTCCCGGTCCAACACGGCGAACGGATCCGATTCCATAATATTGATGGTTCGATAATGGTCGATGAATTTCGCCGCATCATCGCGCGAAAAGCCAAACGTGGTTTGCGTCAGATCGTTCGTCCCGAACGAAAAGAATTCGGCTTCTTTGGCGATGTGTTCGGCGGTGACGGCTGCACGGGGCAATTCGATCATCGTCCCGATCAGGTACGACAGTTTCACATCGTAGCGCTTCGTCGTTTCTTGAGCCACTTCACGGATCAGATCTTTCTGCGACTTCATCTCCGAGACCATGCCCACGAGCGGAATCATGATCTCGGGGACGATCTTCACGCCTTCTTTCGCCAGCTCGCAGGCGGCCTCCATGATCGCTCTGGCTTGCATGCGCGTGATCTCCGGCATGGTGATCCCCAACCGGCATCCGCGAAGACCGAGCATCGGATTAAACTCGTGCAGTTCCTCGACTCGGGCCAGAAGCCGACGCTGTTCTTCCAGCTTGGCCCCGTCATTTCCCGTCAATTCCAGCTGGGCGATCTCGACCATCAGCTCTTCCCGCTTGGGCAAAAACTCATGGAGCGGCGGATCGAGCAAGCGAATCGTCACGGGATAGCCCTTCATCTCTCGGTAGAGTCCGACGAAATCTTGCTTCTGCAGAGGCAGCAGCTGATCCAGGTATTTTTCACGCTCTTCTTTCGTTCGAGCCAGGATCATCTTCTGCATGATCAGAATGCGATCCTCGGCGAAGAACATATGTTCGGTCCGGCACAAGCCGATGCCCTCCGCGCCGAACCCTCTGGCAATCTTCGCCTGGTCCGGCACGTCGGCGTTCGCACGGACGCGAAGCCTGCGGAAACCGTCGGCCCAGGACAGAATCGTCGCGAACCGTTGATATTTGTCGGACTTTTTTGGATCGAGCTTCCCCTGAATGACTTGAATGATTTCTGATTCGACGACCGGGATATCGCCCTCATACACATTGCCGGTCGATCCGTTGATCGAGAGATAATCTCCCTCCCTGAACGTCTTGGCGCCGATCTTCACCGTTTGGCTGTCCAACACCTCGACCGCGTCACACCCTGCGACACAGACCTTGCCCATCTGCCGAGCGACCACAGCGGCATGAGACGTCATCCCGCCGCGCGCCGTCAAGAAACCGGCCGCCGCATTCATGCCGTGAATATCATCCGGGCTGGTCTCCTGCCTGACGAGTACGACGCGATTGCCCGCCGCTCTCAGTTCAACCGCGCGATCAGGGGTCAGCGCAATCTTCCCCGCAGCTGCGCCCGGTCCGGCCGGCAACCCCTTCCCCAGCGGGTTCGATTTCGATTCTTCTTTGGAGTCGAAAATCGGATAGAGATACTGCGCGAGTTGATCGGCCCCGATACGCTGCACCGCTTCCTGCTTGGAAATGACCCCTTCTTTCACCATATCCACAGCGATCTTCACCGCCGCAATCCCCGTCCGCTTGCCGACACGAGTTTGCAGCATATAGAGCTTGCCCTCTTGGATGGTAAATTCGAGGTCAAGCATATCCCGGTAGTGCTTTTCGAGCTTCTTATACGTATGTTCGAGGTCCTTGTAAGCGTCAGGGACATTTTTCGCGAGGGCACTCACCGGAAGAGGGGTTCGAATCCCCGCCACGACATCCTCGCCTTGCGCATTCATCAAACATTCACCGAAGAAGGCCCGATCGCCGGAACTCGGGCTCCGCGTAAAGGCCACCCCCGTGCCGCTTGTCTCCCCCATATTCCCAAAGACCATCGCCACGACGTTCACCGCGGTTCCCCAGGAATCGGGAATGCTGTACAACCGGCGGTAGGTAATGGCGCGCGCGCCGAACCAGGACGAAAAGACGGCGTTGATCGCCAGCTCCAGTTGCTCGAGCGGCTCATCCGGAAAATCTTTTTTCGTTTCTTCCTTGATGAGGGCTTTGAAACTTGCAACCAATTCGCGGAGATGCCTGGCATCCAAATGCGTCTCGTGCGCGACCCCGACTTCGGCTTTCTTGTGTTTGAGGATGGCTTCGAAATGTTCGCGGGGCACGCCCATCACGATACTGCCAAACATCGACACGAATCTCCGATAGCTGTCCTGGGCGAACCGATCGTTCCGCGTTTTTGCCGCCAACCCTTCCACGGTTTTTGTCGTCAGGCCGACGTTCAGCACGGTGTCCATCATGCCCGGCATCGAGGCTCGCGCCCCGGATCGGACTGAGACCAGCAACGGCCGTTCAGGATTCCCGAATCCCATGCCCATCGATCGTTCGACACGTTTGAGCGCCTTCAACGTGGCATCCCACATTCCCTGAGGGTATTGCTTGCCGATCCTGTAATACTCGACGCAGGCTTCGGTAGAAATCGTAAACCCCGGCGGAACTGAGATACCCAAATTGGTCATCTCGGCCAGCCCTGCGCCTTTTCCGCCGAGCAGCTCCTTCATGTTCGAAGTGCCCTCGGCTTTGCCATCGCCGAAATAGTAGACGTATTTCTTTGCCACGTGCCTTCTCCTTCTCGCAGGATGCTGAAAAAGCCTGCCAGTGGCGTTCTCGCATCGTTCAGCGGCTCAACGTACCGAAGCGTACGCCTCGCCACTTCGCTCGCTGCGGCCTTGCTGGACAGCCTTTTTGAGCATCCTGAAATTATCTGACGTTAACACCCTACGGAAACTTCGGCCATACGACCGATAGCAACAAGGTTCTCCGCAGCCTCCTGAAACAAGTGCGTATCAATGAGCGGGCGACGCGCCCCGACTATCGGTTGATTCCAGACGGAGCCGATAACGGTTCACGAGGAACCATTTCGCCCTGACGCCACCGACGATAATGACGATGACAAACAGCATCAGCATCAATAACCGGTAATCCGCTTGAATACCTTCATCGACATGGTATTGACCATCCGACCCCTTTTTGAGCTTTGTGTCAGACTGAAGATAATGGGTCTTTCCACTAGGATCGGCGAGATTGAGCCATTCCGAACAGAGCTGAACAGGCTCACTCGCGCCGGGCAATGACTGCCACGTCAGCCGAAGACACACATCCTGTTTGGCGTTGAACAGATCGGGCGTCTTCACCAAATCATCCAAGTTGATGCCGCTGAGTCTGAGCCCGGCGAGAAGGATCGCATTGCAGAGCACCATCAAGGCCAGCGAGACTGCCAGGGAAAATCGCCGGACCTTGTCCGCCCGACGGCGGCTGTCCGTCATCGGCTGATCCATGGCACCTCCAGTCTTGCCTTACACCTCGCCGGCCGGATGCCTGTCTCTTGGTCCGATTTGACCTACCGTCCTTGTACCACAATCTGGGAAAAGTCGGCGAATGACATGAACAGCCCATCGACCTCTTTGAGCAACGACAACCGGTTGCTGCGAACGGCCTTGTCCTCGGCATTCACCATCACAGCCTCGAAAAAGGCGTCAATCCCGGGCTTGAGCCCTACCAAGGAATCCAGCGCCTTGCTGTACTCACCGACCACCAGGGCCGAGGCTATCTTATCTCGTTCTTTCCCAACCGCCTTGTGAAGCGCCGATTCCGATGGATGCTGAAACCTGGCCTCCTCGACCGGCCCTTGTTCCCACTGTTCTTTTTCCACCAGTCGATGGGCTCGCTTGAAGCCCACGATCAAGGGATCGAACTCTGGCTTTTTCGTCACGGCTTCAAGCGCCTTCATCTTCTGGACGAGATCGACGAGGTCAATCGCGTTGTCATGCGCCGGCTTCAAAACCGACTCGATGACGTCATCGCGCAAGGCATACACGATCCGACCGTAGTGGCGAATCCGCTCAAAGATAAACTCTGTGATGCGCAGGCGTGCTTCCCGTTCCGCTCCCGGAGCGCCTTTGAATCCGTCCTTCGCCACAATATCCATGGCATGATCGATACATGTTCGGAGATTGATTCGAAGGTTCCCCTCAAGCACGATCCTCACGATCGCGGTGGCGTGACGCCGCAATGCAAAGGGATCTTCCGATCCCGTCGGGACGATACCCACGTGGAAAAATGCGGCGATAGAATCCAGCCGATCTGCCAGGGAAAGAATCTGCCCTGCCAACGTTTTGGGCAATTCTCCTTCGATCGCCTTGGGCAGATATTGCTCCCGAATGGCCTGGGCCACCGCAGTCGATTCTCCATCATGCAGGGCGTACTCACCCCCCATGATGCCTTGCAGCTCAGGGAACTCGCCCACAATCCCGGTCAGAAGATCGGCTTTTGACAAAGCCGCTGCCCGATCACAAACCTGTCGTAGCGCATCTTGCCCAGGATCCAGTTGAGCGGCGATGAATGCCGCCAGTTTTTTTATTCGCTCTTGCTTCTGGGCCATCGTGCCCAGTTTCTGATGAAACGTGACGCCGGTGAGTTTTTTCCCCCGTTCCTCCAGCTTCACTTTCCGGTCTTCATCGAAGAAAAACTTCGCGTCCGCCAAGCGAGCCGCCAATACTCGCTCGTTTCCCGTCCGAATCAGCGACATATTCTTAAGCTCATTGTTGACGACGGCGATGAAATGCGGCGCCAGCTTACCGGACTTCTTGTCTCTGACCGAGAAGAATCCTTGATGTTCTTTCATCGACGTCATCAAGACCTCTTGGGGAACTGCCAAATACTCCGGTTTGAAGTTGCCCAGGACGGCACAGGGCCATTCGGTCGTATACACCGCCTGATCAAGCAGGGTGTCATCGGCATTCAACCCAACACCGGCTTTGGCGCACAGACGGTCGATTTGCTCGCGAATCGTTGTGCGACGGCGGTCGGGATCTATGATCACTCCCTGCCGCTCAAGCCCCTGGGTGTAGGTCGTGAAATCCTTCACAGTAATGGGCTTTCCGTTGCCCATCACGCGATGACCGTATGTCCGATTGCCGGCTTTGATGCCGGCCACCTGCACCGGCACCACCTTCCCTCCAAACAAGGCAAAGATCCATCGGACGGGCCTCGCGAACCGTAGACCCGTTTCGTTCCATTTCATGGCTTTTGGAAACGACATTTTTTCGATCAGTTGTGGCAGCAATTCGGGAAGAAGCGCCGCAGTCGATCGCCCCGCGTCACGCTTGACCGCGAAAAGATACTCGCCTTTCGGCGTTTCACGAATCTCCAAGCTCTCGACTGGAACACCCTGGCCCGCAGCAAACCCCATCGCCGCCTTCGTGGGCTGGCCGGCTTGGTCGAACGCCACCATTCTCGACGGCCCCATTGTTTCCTTGACGACGGCTATTTGATGGGTGGCCAAGCGATCGACGGTCAACACCAGCCGTCGAGGTGTCGCATAGGTGTTGATCGATTCGAAGGTCAATCGCGCGTCACGCAAGAGACGGTCGGCAATTTCTCGAAGAGATGCCACGGCTGGAACGATAAATTCGAACGGCAGCTCCTCAGTGCCGATCTCGAACAATAACTCGGCGTGAACCTTGGCCGGCAGAGTCCGTTGTTGCCGTTTCTTGACCAGTGTGCGGCTCATCGATGCGTAACCTGCGCCTTCATCAACGGATGTCCCATCGCCGCCCGCTCATCGCGATAGCGCTCGGCGCACTGCCTGGCGAGAGTCCGCACCCGAGCGATGTAGCCCGTCCGTTCAGCGACGCTGATCGCCCCTCGGGCATCCAGCAGGTTGAACAGGTGGGATGATTTGATGCAGTAATCGTAGGCCGGCAGCGTCAGACGCTGATCGGTCTGCGCAAGCAATCGTTTGCACTCCGCTTCATTCGCCTGGAACGCTTGCATGAGCATGGCCACGTCCGCCTGCTCGAAGTTATAGCGCGACCCTTGTACTTCGGTCTCGTGATGAATGTCTCGATATGTGACACGGTCGGTCCAGGCGAGATCAAAGACGTTGTCGACTCCCTGGAGATACATCGCGATGCGTTCCGTGCCATAGGTGATTTCGCCGGTGATCGGGCTCAGTTCTATCCCGCCGATCTCCTGAAAGTACGTAAACTGAGTGATCTCCATTCCGTCCAGTCTCACTTCCCATCCCAATCCCCAGGCCCCCAGCGTCGGCGATTCCCAATCGTCTTGGATGAAGCGGATGTCGTGGTGTTTCGGATTGATCCCAAGCCGAGCCAGACTGTCCAGATACAGCTCTTGGATGTTGTCCGGAGAGGGCTTCAGCACGACTTGGTATTGGTAATAGTGTTGAAGACGGTTTGGATTTTCACCATAGCGGCCATCGGTCGGGCGGCGGCAGGGTTGCGCATAGGCCGACCGCCAGGGTTCCGGTCCGAGTGATCGCAGAAATGTGGCCGGATGAAAGGTGCCGGCACCCATTTCCATGTCATAGGGTTGATGAATGACACACCCTTGATCGGCCCAGAATCGATGAAGGGCAAGAATGAGTTCTTGGAAAGTCACTGAACCTATAGCCTGGTCGGGAGAGATGATCAGACGCTTACTTTAAGAAATAACTAGCCAAGCTAGCAAGAATGCTTTTCACCTGTCAAGGAACAAGCCCTCTAGATCAATGGCTTGCAGTTCGAGAGGCGGCAAGATTCAGGATATCTCGCTTATCACGCCTGTATGGTGGGGCGTTTGAACTTCCGTGTGTTCCCTCCGTGACGATATGGCAACTCTACATCATGGTATGAGCGAAATCGGCTGATCTCTCGCCCCAGGTCGGTGTCGGAGGAGATACACAACCATCGAGTTCTTCTTCCATCATCACAAAATAATCAAAACCAACCTACTATGTACACACTGTCGCAACAGCGTACGCTCCGATAGAAGATTCTTCTCAAGCTGCATACCGTGAGATCGCTCCGCCTAACATGCGCGCCACTGTTTTACGGACTCGTTACTTTTACTAGAGTCCGTCCCGACAAGTCGAAAAATCTTCTTCGCTCGTATCTTTCTGTCTTCTTCGGTATCCGATTCGATACTCGTCTAAGAGTTTAACTCTTGAGCTCCTTCTACTATCTCCACAAATCTGATGGTCATTGCCGGCCCGCGGTTCGGCAAGCTCTTTGCCTATTTGCTCTTTGGACAGTCGTTAGGTATCTTGCCGTCCAGGTTCATTGACTATGGACGGTTTCTGTCGGAAGGAGACCTCCGTGAGCCGTCGAACGACAACTAATCCTCACAATTACCAGAATCGCGAGAGGAGGAATACCGGTCTTATACCCTCTTCGGCAGCTCTCGACGAGCTGACCACACGTAGGTAGTACACCAAGAGCAACGGGCTCCTTGGGGAATCCGCACGTAAGGACAGGAGGAAGACATGGTCATACGACGGACACACGCAGTGCTTACCATCATGCTCGGCCTGGCTTTGTTTGTCGGTTCATTCGCCCTACACGATGGACCGGTAAATGCCGCGAGCAACACCCCAATCACTTCACCGTTCCAATATGGCAAGAATCTGACGGAGGCCGAGCGAGTCGGAGCGGACATTTGGTTCAACGCCACGGCCGGCAATGCGCGTTTCTTTACCTACGTCTATCAGCAACGGCTCGGCGTCATGATTGACTGGTATCGGGTCTTGCGCAGCGACACGCGCGCGGAACGCTTCCATCGGTGGGGTCTCATCAACGATCCGGACTGCTGTACACCGGGCGATCCTCAGTGTCCGGCGAAGAGTTATGACGAGACCTATGGGTTTGACTATTGCCCGGGCGATGACGAATTGCTCAAGCATGTCGGGAAGCCTGGCTATCGCGATCCCGCCTGCGATTTGAAGGATGTTCCACTCGCCAAAGATGATCCGCACGGTCCCAAAGATATGCGTCAGTCAGCCTGCGACCTCGAATTCGGTACGTCGACCGGAGCACTGGGGTTGCGAAAATTTCCCAATCCAAAGTTCGACAAGGTGAAATGGCTGAAGATTAACGGCGGGCACTTGGACTCGTGGGACGGCTATACGGCCAAAGTGGCACCGCGGAAGGACCGCGAAGCGCCAGCGAAGAGTCATTTAGTCGATGGCTCCATTGAACCGCCCTATCGCATCGGCATGTCCTGCGGAGCCTGCCACATCGCCTTTGACCCACTCCATCCTCCTAAAGATCCCGCCCATCCGAAATGGGAGAATCTCTCCGGTACGGTCGGCAATCAATACGGCCGATTTGCGCAGATCTTAGGGTCGGGAATGGCGCCAAACACCATTGAATACCAAATATATGGACATTCTAGGCCGGGTGCCGTCGATACCTCCGCGATTCCCAACGATCAGGTCAACAATGCCGGCACGATGAACGCAATTATCAATCTGGCCAAGCGGCCGACCTTTGAGGAAGATATCATCAAATGGCGCAAGACCAACCAATGTCCGGCTGGAGGAGACGAGCGGACCTGTTGGTGCGAGCCGGGCAAGGACGGCAAGTGCTGGGAGCGGGGCCGAAAGAAAGAGTTCGTTCACCATATTTTGAAAGGTGGAGAAGACAGTATCGGGACACTCGAAGCAATTCAACGTGTGTACTTCAATATCGGAAGCTGCTCCGAGGAAGGGTGGGTCAACCATCTTACGGATATGCGCCAACTCGATCCCACGATGCGCGGCTTTGGGCAGACGCCGTTCGACATCGGACAGGTTCGCCGGGACTGTTCGCAATTCCGGGCGATTGAAGATCGCTTGGGCGAAATCGCTCAGTTCTTGCTAACTGGAGCCCCGGCCGATCTGTACCAAGCGCGTGGGTTGAAGAACAACGCCGCGCTTGTCGAACAACTCAATAAGGAATTCGGTAAAGGGGCAGTCGAGAAGGGCCGCACGATTTTCGCGAGCAAATGCGCTTCGTGCCATTCCAGCCAGAGCGGACCGTTCGAGAATCGAGACTTTCGAACGGTTTCCACAGATCCAAAGGACAAAGGCATTCGCGTCGATTGGCTCGGGAACGACAAGCTCATCCCCGTGAGTGAGGTAGGCACAAACCGTTCTCGCTCCCTCCATTCCAATCACATGAAAGGCCATGTTTGGGAAGAGTACGCCTCGGAAACCTTACGGGCAAAACCCGGTGATCCTCAACTCAAGGAACCCTCCGACGGTGGACGGGGCTACTACCGAAACATATCCTTGCTCAGCCTATGGGCCTATGCGCCATTCATGCACGATAACGCAGTGGGCCCTGAAGTCTGCGGTGGCCCATTGGACGAACACTACTACCCGCCATATGTCGATAAAGATGGGAAGCCGCTGGCCAGCCCGCCGCCCTGTTGGGTCTTCGATCCCAGCGTAGAGGGTCGATTCACGCTCTACAAAGCGTCGATGAAAGAGCTCCTCAACCCATCCCAACGAATTCCAAAAGTGACCGGGTTCAATTCCGACGTAACCATTCGGCTGTTCCCGAAGCTGGGTGACGGCAAGCTGGAACGTTTTATTGACACGGCCATTCGCTTTCCGGTCGGCACGCCGGCCGCGCGCATTGGGAACTTCCGTCACAAGGAGCTGGTGGGAGACCTCGTCATGGCACGGGTAAATTTCGACAAACTGAAAGCCAAGTACGCCGACCGGTATGGAGCAGAAAAAGGCGAACGGATCGCCAAAACGATCCAAGACAAGGGAACGGAGTTGCTCGCGAAACCGGGATCGATACTCGAGGCCGGAGCGGAATTGCGCGAGATCTACAGCAACAGTCTCGCGGTCATCGAAAACGATGGGCACCGATTCGGCGAAGATCTTTCGGATCAGGAGAAGGATGCGCTGACAGCGTTCCTCGCGACACTCTGATGGCATGAACCCTGGGAAGAGGTAATCACGATGAGACGCACACGATGGTTGATAGCAATCGGCTTGATGGTAAGCCAAACCGTTCTCCTCGGCTGTAACCCAGATCCGCCGCCGATTCCCTTCGCCCAGGGCGGCGAACGATATTCCGACAAGATCGACTTGGCCCGACTGGAGCACGAGTCCCCCCTCAAGCCGGCCGATCTCATGAAGGTCACGCCGGACAATCTCAAGGGGGCCACTCAGGAACAGATCGATCAGATCTATGCCCGCCTGACAGCCGGCCGGGTTCCGGACGGGGTTTACGATGGGCAAATGTTTTTCCCGAAGGGATCGAGCGAACGGGCCCGCCTTGCCGAAATCGTCGGAGGAGGCATCAAAGGATTCATCGTCGACCTCAAGGCCGCCACACTCGAGCACGTCGGTGAATTTATCTGGAAAGGGAAGGTCTTCTATCGCAGCGAAGGAGTACTTCGAAATCGCATTGAGGATCTGCGCATCCTGAAGCCGATTGTGGGTCCCGACATCGAGCAGATCCAAAAACTGGATGTAGACGGCAAGGACGCCTGGTTGTTGTTCCCCGCGAAACTCTATTGTGGTCAGAGCCTGCTGGATGGGCGTCGAGAATCCATCATCATCGACTATGCCTTTACGGACGACCTGCCTGGCTACCGCGAGATGCCGGACGTGCTGGCCGGACGGGAAGGCTTGGAGATACGCGACGAGATTCGCATGGTTCGCCCCGGGTTCTATCTTGGGCGTGCCTACATCAGAAAGGTCTTCGCATTGAATTTCACCCTCTACAATAAGGCGGTCGCGGAGAAGGAGGCACCTGGCTTTGTCGGCTCTGGGTCCATCAATGAAGACTGTTGGATCGGTAATCAACGCATGACGGCGATGACCAACAAGCCGGGCAACCAACATGCCCGGGTAGCGGAAACCCAGTGATTGCGAATGTCAACCGGACAAACCATGCGACGAATGGCCAGACTGTGGGCGACGAGATTGGGATGTATGGTCATGATCACGGTATTGGTTTCAGGATGTGATCCCCGAGATGCAGGAACGTCTGCTGACCAACGGCCTGCCAAGGTTGCACAATCTACTGCTCTTTCGCCTCCCAGCTCCACGATACCACCATGGGTTGTCGATCCGACCGAACCAGGGACGAACCTTCCACCGATTGGGCGATCTCTGTTCGATTTCCTTATTACAAAGAACGTGAACGGTAAGAAGATCTATGACATTCCATTTCCGTTTTCCGCTCTGTTGGCTCGCATCGAATCGCACCTCCATCCCGAACACGCACAGCCGGCCCTGAAACGATTGCTGATTCCCGTCAATCGCTCGCTGCAGCGGCGGGCCGGCGACGGCGAGTACTTTACCTATCCGCGAGCTGTGCTCGCTGTCGATACGGAAGCCGATTCGGCCTTAGGCGCGTCGAGCCTACATCTCAAAGATCGGCTCTTCATCGGCTACCACGAAAAGACGGCTGTATTGGAGATCATCAGCTATAACGAGGCGGCGGGCCGGTTCGAGTTTCAAATTGTCAGCAACTATCTGGCCGGCGGCACGCCGACTGTTCGGTATGCCAACCGTGCACTCTGCACCGCCTGCCACCAGAATCAGAGCCCCATCTTTTCCCGACCCATGTGGGATGAAACCAACGTCAATCCCAAAATCGCCGCGCTCATTGCGCATCAACGCCGCCAATATCACGGCTTTCCCATTCGACAAGGGGTGGGTGTGCTACAGGCCTTCGATGATGCCACCGACCGAGCCAACGAGATTTCGCTGGCCCACCTGCTCTGGCGCGAGGGATGCGAACAGGCCGATCGACCGGAACAGTCGATCAGGTGTCGAGCCGAACTGATCGAGCGGGTGCTCCGGTATGCGATGTCAAAAGGATCGGTCCAGGATTGGCAAACTGGAGATCCCCACGTGGAGCCACCATCCTTCCTTGCCACGTGGCGAGCACGCTGGCCGCGAGGGCTGTCCATTCCCAATCCGGATATCCCCAACCGCAATCCGTTTCGGTATGTGGCGGTAAGCGAGTTTCCAGGGCTCAGTGAGGTAGAAGCCACTGCCCTGGAGGGAGGAGAACCACGATCCTTGTTTCGCGGACCGCACGAACCGACGCTGCCGCGAGAACCACTGGAAGTGTGGACCGTCCCCGATACTCCACAGACACTCGAACGAGTCCTGACTACGTTCGCGCAGTTTTTCACTCCAGTGGATCTCGATCGACTGAAACACGTGGCACATCGGCAACCTGAGCGGTTCAAACATGCGGTAAGCGCCGTGGCACGAGAGACCTTGATGAGCCGAACTGATGTGTTCGCAAACCAGCCGTTCCGCCGTGTGACACTCTTGGCGGCACTCGATCAGCAATTGGGCGTTCCGGTCGTCGCTCGCTGCTGTCTGGATGATCGTGGCATGCCCCTGCCGGTGGACGACGAAGTTGCCTCTCATCCCAGACCAGGCGTGGCACACGAGGCTTCACTGATCGGCGAACACAAGACGTTCCATCAGTATTGTGGTGCCTGCCATCATGGAGAGGATAGTTTCCCCCCGAACTTTCTCCATGGGTCTCCCGCCGAGGTCGAGACGAATTTAACGCAATGTGCCGATCGGATCTTCGTGCGGTTAGGCATGTGGGATCTTGCCGGTCCCGCACAGCTGGAAGCGCCGATGCCGCCGGCCATGCATCTATTGCATCACCGAGTGAGCCTGGACCAGTGGAAGAGTCATCCAGATCTGCAGATGCTTCGCAAAGAAACAGTGGCAGCGATCCACCGAACACGGGGTGCAACCTTTGACGCGGAAGATTTGCTGCGACAGGACTACGACACCTTACCGGCCTGCCTCGCACCCCGTCGTGAACCAACCGTGGCGTCGGGAGCGGGAGCACACCACGGATAGGCCAACAGCCAAGACTGCTACGAGATGGGTGATGCCGTGACTCCGCAGTCCCAATTCATGCTGGTGGCACCGGTCACGCCAGGTCGGGAACGCGGTCTGCGGGAACTGCTGAACACGATGAATTCGAAGCCAGGTATGGCCGACCCAACGAACGCGGTCTTGCCATTCGGGCAGTTCGAACGCCTTCATTTTGCGCGGCTGGTGGTGCTGGACGATCCCACGCTCGGCGACATCGAAGCGCACGGTGTCCCACGCCCGAGCCTACCCGTCTACCTTGCGTTTATCGGTAGCTGTGACGGATCAGCAGGCGAGTGCATCGCGGATCTGGCTCGGCGCGCGGACACGGGGTTGCGCCGAATCTTCATGCACTGCGACGGCTTCAACGCGGATGAGGATCTACTACCCTGGATGCAAGCGCATCAACATCGACTCGCTGCCAACTACATCAACTGGGTCGGTCGCACGGTACGGCAAGTCAAGGAGGAAAGCGCACTGCAACGTGCTCTCGCCGCGAGAGTGCCGCGCGCGGCGATCGCATCGGCCGTGCAAGCTCAGCAACTCCGGCGCGAGTTGATCGACTTCGTCGATGCTGAAGTCAGCGCCGGGAGGCTTGGCCTGACGCCGCCGGAGCCGACACCACTGCGCTGGCACATCGCCAAGTTCCTCCATCTCGTTACGATTCCGCTGGCGGGCCTGATCCTGCTGCCGTTTCTGATTGTCCTGTCGCCGCTCTTGATCCTCGTCTTGCGAACGAAAGAGAACAGCGACGCCGAAATATGCCCGCCCCCGGACCGCGCGGCGCTCCTGGAATTGCAACATCTGGAAGACTACGACGTGACCAACCAATACACGGCGTTCGGCTCGGTCAAGCCGGGGCTATTTCGCCGCTGGCTCGTGACGGTGCTGCTGGTGCTGATCGACTATACCTGTCGCCATGTCTTCACGCGCGGTTTTCTCGCACGCGTGCAGACGATTCACTTCGCGTTCTGGGCCTTTCTCGATGACAATCGTCGGCTCGTCTTCACCAGCAACTATGACGGAGGCCACGAGGCCTACATGGATGACTTCATCAACAAGGTGGCGTGGGGCCTGAATCTCGCTTTCAGCCACGGCGTGGGCTGGCCGCGCACGCGTTGGCTGGTCGCGCGCGGCGCACGCATTGAAAACAAGTTCAAGCACTACCAGCGGCGCCATCAGTTGCCGACACAGGTCTGGTACCAGGCCTACCCGGGCCTGGCCCTGGTCAACCTCAAGCGCAACCAGCGCATCAGGGAAGGGCTGGAGCTTGCGCACGTGACTGATACGCAGGCTCAAGCCTGGTTACAGCTGCTATGAGCACAATCCTGAGTCAGGGGCGGTCTGTGGAACTGGACGACGTTCAGGGCCTGGTGCGGTTCGGGTACAAGCACCTGACGGAAGCTTGTTTTCTCCTACTGCGCGTCAAGGATCCGGCCGCTGCGCGCGCGTGGCTGGCGCAGGCGCCGGTCACGAGCGCCGTCAAGGCCGATCCACTGCCCGAGACTGCGCTCCACGTCGCCCTCACGAGCGAGGGACTGCGTGCATTGGAGTTCGCCCCCGACCTGCTCGCGGAGTTTTCAGCTGAATTTGTCGCCGGCGTGGCGAGTGATGCCGCACGTGCGCGCCGTCTGGGAGATATCGGCGCCAATGATCCAAGCGGTTGGCATTGGGGCGCCGGGGAGCGGGTGCCGCACGTCGCCGTGCTTCTGTATGCCCGTTCCGGGCGACTGGCGACATGGGAACAGGAGATCGAAGCGCAATGCGGGGCCGGATTCGTGCGCATCGAACGCCTGTCGACATCCGATTTACATGGCGTGGAACCGTTTGGATTCGTCGACGGCATTTCGCAACCGCAAATCGATTGGGAGCGCAAGCGCCCGGTGCGCGACCAGGACCAGCTCGAGTACAGCAACGTGAGTTGCCTCGGCGAGTTCCTGCTCGGCTATCCCAACGAATACGGGCTCTACACACCGCGTCCGCTGCTTACTCCACGGCGTGACCCCGATGCTCTCCTGCCGAGAGCCGAAGACGCGCCGGACCAAGCCGACCTCGGACGCAACGGCTGCTATCTCGTGTTGCGTCAACTTCACCAGGACGTGCAAGGCTTCTGGCGCGAACTGGACCGGCAAGCGGAAGGCAATACGGACTTGCGCGAGCGACTAGCCGCCGCAATGGTTGGCCGGAAGAAGAATGGCGAACCTCTGGTCGCGCCAAGCGAGGACTCAGTCGCCGGCGACGCTGCCGCGCAGCAATCAAAACTGAACGACTTCACCTACGGAGCTGATCCGCGAGGGCTGCGCTGCCCGTTGGGTGCTCACATTCGCCGGACCAATCCGCGCAATGCGGATTTGCCGGGCGGCCCGGGGGGAATCCTCTCGGGTCTGTGGCGCATGTTGGGATTCAACGCAGCGGCGCTGGAACAGGATTTGGTCGCATCGACACGCTTTCATCGCCTGCTTCGCCGTGGACGAACATTCGGTGCAGGCGTAACGCCTGAGCTGTCTGCGACGCAATCCTCGCCCTGCACGGAGACCGGGATCTATTTCATCTGCCTTGTGGCCAATATCAAGCGCCAGTTCGAGTTCGTGCAAAGCGCGTGGTTGATCGGGAGCAAGTTTGCCGGGCTCACCGGCGAAAGCGACCCACTGCTCGGCCATCGATTGCCGGACCCCGGAGATTCTCCCACCGACGGCTTCTCGATTCCGCAAGCCGATGGTCCGGATCGACGGCTGACCGGCCTGCCACGGTTCGTCACCGTGCAAGGCGGCGCCTACTTTTTCCTGCCCGGTATTCGCGCATTGCGGTACCTCGCCACGGCGCGCTGAAAGGGGTCACCATGACAAGGAACGTGTTGGGTTCAAACACGAGCCGCCCGGTGCCGCCTTCCAATACGGGTTCGGCAGTTCTCAATTGGATCAGCGATACGTCCCTGCGACTGGTGCAACTGCAGCGGCGCATCGATCCCTGGATGCGTCCGGCCTTCGATGCGGTGCTGCGAGACCCGATCACGAGTCTGACCACCGCCCTGATCAACTGGCAGCGTCGGGACGAAGGGCTGAAGATTGCCGAGGAACGGGTGCAACCAGACGAAGAAAGTTCGCTCCAATCGATCATCGATACCTTCCGGAAGCAGATGCGCGGGCTGTGGAAGCCGGGCGGATTCGAACGCGGCGGAAATACCAAGACCCACGGCATCGTGCGCGCGGAGTTCATCGTCCATGACGGCCTGCCGTCTCGGTTCCGACACGGTATCTACGCGCAACCCAAAACCTATCGCGCATGGGTCCGCTTTTCCGGGCCCGGGCCCTACGTGACGCCGGACATCGACGACGTGGGGTTCATGAGCATCAGCATCAAGCTGATGGGAGTTCCCGGTCCAAAATTAATGGACGAGGAGAAATTCACGCAGGATATGTTTGGCGTGTCCACGCCGACCTTTGTCACGCCGGATACGCGCGCGAATGCTCAGTTGCAACTTGAGAGCCTGAAGAATGCGCAGATGTTCTACTTTTTCAATCTTCGCCGTCCCCACCTGTTGGACTTCATCATGCAGGGATTGTGGATCAAGACGCAGAGTAGCCCGTTCGAGGCGCCGTACTTCAGTTGTGTGCCCTATCTGCTGGGAGAAGGGCAGGCGATGCAGTATTCGGTGTGGCCGAAATCAAACAAGAAAACCCCAATCCCACGCCTGCCGCTGCGGCCGCCTGATGACTACCTGCGCAAGGCCATGGTCGCCGCGCTCGATCAGGGCGATGTCGAGCTGGATATTCGCTTGCAGTTACAGACCGATCCTCATCTGATGCCGATCGAAAACAATGCGGTGCTGTGGCCGGAGCGACTGTCGCCCCGGGTCTCGGTGGCCACCTTGCGCATCCCAAAACAGAAGTTTGACGCACCGGCACAGATCGCGTTCGCGCGACGCCTATCCTACAACCCGTGGCACTGCATCGCCGAGCACCGCCCGCTCGGCAATCAAAGCCGGGCACGGCGCCGAATGTATTTCGAGTTATCGAAGTTGCGACACGACATGAACGCTGAGCCGCACTATGAGCCGACTGGGGATGAAACGTTTTGATTAGGCACTCTCGCAGGCGACAGCCATGACGCCAGATCGGTCATCATGGACTCAGCATTGGGCGTCATCGGGGCGAGGCCCAAGAGTAGGAGGGAATTTCTTGGCCACATCGAGTGGCTTGAGAATTATCTCGGCACGTATCCTCCGCCAAAATAATCAGCACAATTTCGCCACCGTCACTCCATCCCCTCCTTCGGCGCGATCACCAGGGCGAAACTCCGCTACATAGGGCGACTCTTCCAGGTACTCGCGCAGGACAGATTTGAGACGACCAGTCCCATGCCCATGGATGATACGGAGGTACGGGGCGCCGCTCAGAGCCGCCCGATCTAACGCCGCGACGACCTGATCGAGTGCGTCATCTGCCGCCTGCCCTCGTACGTCTACCACTGTCTGTTCATCCAGCCCCAATCCATTGCTCGTCGAAACTCGTCGGGGAGTTGTAACGGTTGATGTCGATGGTGCCGCTTCTGCACCTGTTTCGTGCGCGAGACCGACAAGGCTCGAGACAGTCGCCAGGATTTCCCCCTCGCCGACTTTGACACGAACGCGTTTTTTCCCTTGAGGCGTTTCCAGCAAACTTCCGGTCATGGCCAACCCGACGATTTCCACCGTATCGCCGATCCCAAGCTGCTCAAGTGGAATCGGCTTGCCGGTCGGAGCAAGTTCCTCTCTGGTTCGCGTTTCCAATTCGCGCAAGCGCTCCTTGGTTTCTTTCGCCTTGATCAGCTTCTGCTCGCGCTTCAGGGAATCGACGGTGGCCTGGACCTCCGCTCGTGCGCGTTGAAACTGCTCGCCAAGTTTCTTCTTGAGCCCTCGTCGAGCTTCCTGCTCGGCCGCTTCCAATTGCGCCCGGAGCGCTTGCGCTTCCCGAGCCGCTTGCTCGGCTTCTTGCCTGGCTCTCTGGATCCGGACGCTATCTTCAGCCAGTTGGCGCTGCTTCCGTTGCAAATCGGCCATGAGTTCGTCGAGCCGTTGATTATCGCGGTGGAGCCGCGTTCGCGCGTCGTTCACGATACGTTCATCCATCCCAAGTCGGCCGGCGATCTCCAAGGCAGATGAACCACCCGGGATCCCTGCGAACAATCGATAGGTCGGCGCAAAGCGCTCCACGTCGAATTCCACGCTGGCGTTGGCGAAACCAGGAGTCGTCTGTGCCAGCTCTTTGAGCGCGCCATAATGCGTCGTCGCCACCACCTTCATGTTCATTTCGAACAAGCGGCACAGAAGCGCCTCTGCCAAGGCTGCCCCTTCTTGCGGATCGGTCGAGGTCACCGGCTCATCAAGAAGCACCAGCGAACACGGCATGGAGAATTCGTCTGGTGTCGGTCCGGCAGCGCTCTCGGAAAGCAATCGGATCATATGGGTCATGTGGGCCGAAAAACTGGACAGATCGCGGCTCAAGTCCTGTGCATCCCCGATGTCGGCGTAGAGATCCGTGAAGAGCGCCATCTCGGATTCCGGAGCGCAAGGGAGATGCAGTCCTGCCCGCACCATGAGCGCGAACAGCCCAAGGATCTTCAGTGTGACGGTCTTCCCTCCCGTATTCGGTCCGGAGATCACCAGAACCCGGATCGCTTCTTCCATGTGAATGTCATTGGCCACAACATGATCTTTCGCGATGAGCAGCAGCGGATGCCGTGCCTGCTTCAGGACCACACGTCCCTGCTCATTCAACGCGACCGGATTACATTTCAGCCGACGACTCACCTCGGCTTTCGCTTTGATGACATCGCATTCGGCCAACGCTTCGATTCCCTGACCGATATCGTTCGCTTTGGAAGCCACCAACCCGCTGAGCTCTCGCAAGATGCGATGCACCTCCCGCTCGATCTCCAAATCCGCCACTTTAATAGAATTGTTCAGTTCGACCAATTCGCGAGGCTCCACAAAGACGGTTGCGCCGCTGGCCGACACGTCGTGGACGATCCCGGGAACTCTCCCCCGCATGTCCGCCTTTACGGGCACGACGTAGCGGCCTTCTCGTTGTGCAAAATACGACTCTTGGAGCACGTCTTCATATCTTTTGGAATGCAAGATCCGCTCGAGATGCTGACGCATTTCATGCTTGAGCTCCTGTGCCTGACTTGTCAGACGCTGGAGCTCCGGCGACGCCGAATCCTTAATCGACCCGTCCGTTTGGATGACTCTCTCAATAGCCCTCAGGAGGCCCTGCAGACTCTTCGTGACATGAAGCGGCTCCAGAACCCTCGCCAGAGTCCGCGTCTCGACTGTATGGGACTTTGCGTATTGCTCCACTTCAGTCATCAGTGTCAGGACCATCGCGCAATCTCGCAATTCAACGGGTTCAAGCTCTCCACCCTTGCTCGATCGAGTCAGTTGCTCACGAATATCGGGAAATGACAGCGTCGGCACCGGATCACTCCCTTCCAGTAATCTCACCATTTCCGTCGTCTCTTGTTGCCGGAGGCATGCCTCCGCGAGGTCACCCGACAGGGGAAGAGACCGGCATTGAGCCATTCCGATCACCGACCGCGCATGTTGCGCGAGGAGTTCCAGTAACCGAGGCCACTCCAATGCCTGTGCCGCCTGTTCAGATAATGTCTCGCTCACATGTGTCTCCAAAATTGCCTGCCTGTACTTTGGACTCCACAGCCACGTACCGGAACCAAAAGCGCGCCCACGGGTCCGGTGCCCACGAGCGTCCCCCGTAGTTGTGACATTTTGACGCTATCCCGGTGTCTTGACAAGAAGCAGAGGGCGTCGATACTATCGCGGTTCGTGCTGTGCCATCCAGGTGTACTCAACCAATATATTTGCATGTAGAGGATTAGCCATGGCCATTCGTGTTGGAATCAATGGGTTCGGACGTATCGGGCGCAACGTGCTGCGTGCGTCGATGGGTGACAAAGACCTTCACATCGTTGCGATCAACGATCTGACGGACGCGAAGACGCTTGCGTATCTGCTCAAGTATGACTCGGTGCACGGCACCCTTTCCGCCAGTGTTGAAGCCAAGGAAGACCAGATCCTCGTGGACGGGAAACCCATCACCGTGCTCGCGGTCAAAGATCCGAAAGAACTGCCCTGGAAGGCGCTGAACGTCGACGTGGTCATAGAATCGACCGGCCGATTTACCGACCGGGAATCTGCGGGTAAACACTTATCCGCCGGCGCCAAGCACGTGATCATCTCGGCACCGGCGAAAGATCCCGATGTGACCATCGTACTCGGCGTGAACGACGACAAGCTCGACCCGAAATCCCACCACATTGTGTCCAATGCCTCCTGCACGACCAACTGCCTGGCGCCCGTTGCCAAAGTCTTGCTGGAAACGTTCGGCATCAAGCATGGGACCATGACCACGATCCATTCTTATACCAACGATCAGCAGCTCCTCGACCTTCCTCACAAGGACCTTCGGCGCGCCCGTGCAGCCGGGATGTCGATGATTCCGACCAGCACCGGCGCGGCCAAAGCCCTGCATCTCGTCATTCCTGAACTCAAGGGCAAATTGGACGGCCTCGCCATTCGCGTACCGACGCCGAATGTGTCCCTGGTCGATCTCACCGTGGAAACCGAGAAGGATTGCGATATCGCATCCGTGAATGCCGCTTTCAAGAAGGCTGCGGAGGGTCCGCTCAAGGGCATTCTCAAGTACTCTGAAGAGCCTATCGTCTCCATCGATCAGAAGGGTGACGATCACTCGGCCACCGTCGATGCTCCATTGACCAACGTTGTAGACAAGCGCATGGTGAAGGTGACAGCCTGGTACGACAACGAATGGGGCTACTCATGCCGAGTCCGCGACCTGGTCAAGGTCTTGGCCGGAAAGTCTACGCACTGAGTGCCCCGAGCGTGAAGGTGGGATAGGCGTCTAACGAATTCATCTAACCCGTTTTGGCCGAACCTAGCAGAAGGAGCCTCGCCATGAACTTGCACAAGAAAACGATCGACGATGTGCAACTTCGTGGCAAGCGCGTCATCATCCGCGCCGATTTCAACGTCCCGCTCGATGAAGCGCTGCAAATTACCGACGACACCCGCATTCGCTCGACCTTGCCGACCATCAATCGCGTCGTCGACGAGGGCGCCAAAGTTATTCTCTGCTCTCACCTCGGTCGGCCGAAGGGTGCCTTTGAGCCCAAGTATAGCCTGGCGCCTGTCGCAAAACGCCTGGGCCGGCTGCTCGGTAAAGAAGTGATCTTCGCGCCGGACTGTATTGGCCCGGCCGTCGAGAAGCTGGTCGCCAAGATGAAGGACGGAGATGTGCTCTTGCTGGAAAATCTCCGCTTTCACGAAGGCGAGGAGAAGAACGACGACGCCTTCGCCAAGGCCCTGGCTTCGCTCGGCGACGTCTTCATCAACGACGCCTTCGGAGCAGCGCATCGGGCTCACGCGTCGACCGTCGGGATCACGAAGTTCATTGCTGACGCGGCCGCAGGCGCGCTGCTGAAGAAGGAAATCGAGTACCTCGAGGGCGCTGTCGCCAACCCCGTTCGGCCGTTTGCCGCCATTCTGGGAGGCGCGAAGGTATCCGGAAAGATCGGCGTCATCGAAAACCTGGGGAAGAAAGTCGATAAAGTCATCATCGGCGGCGGGATGGCGTTTACGTTCTTGAAGGCAAAGGGCATGGAGATCGGTAATTCCCTCGTCGAAATGGACATGTTGGATTTTGCCCGGGGAATCGAAGACCACGCGCTCTCACGAGGAGTCAAATTTTACCTACCCGTCGATTGTGTGGTTGCGGCCAGCCGAGAGGTGGGCGCTGAAACCAAGATTGTTCCTGTGCAGGAGATTCCCAAAGGATGGTATGCCCTCGACATCGGTCCGGCCTCCGTCAAGCTGTTCAATGAAGCGGTTCAAAATGCGAAAACCATCCTGTGGAACGGCCCGATGGGTGTGTTCGAAATCGACGCCTATGCCAGGGGCACGTTTGCCATGGCTCACGCGATCGCCGATGCATACGCCCTCACGATAGTCGGCGGCGGCGAAACGAGTCTGGCCGTTCATCGAGCCGGCGTCTCGGAGAATATGTCGTTCATCTCCACCGGAGGTGGCGCGGCCCTGGAATTACTCGAAGGCAAAACACTTCCCGGCCTTGCGGCGCTGCCTGACCGCCCGAACTGATCGATAACCCTCAAAGAATAGAGACCGGGAATCGCGGTGCGCAGAGTCCTGATCGTCGGCAACTGGAAGCTGAATAAGACCGCGTCCGAAGCGGTCTCCTTCGTGCGTGAGCTGAAAGAGCGCCTTCCTGCTCCATCCACAACCGTTGAACTGGCCATTGCTCCCCCATTCACTGCGCTGGAATCGGTCCGCAACGCCTTGGGCCCATCGTCTCCGATTCAGCTCGGCGCCCAGAATATGTTTTGGGAAGATAGCGGCGCCTTTACGGGAGAAGTCTCCGCGCCGATGCTCAAAGACCTCGGCTGCCGCTATGTCATCCTAGGCCATTCTGAGCGGCGAACTCTTTTCGGCGAGCAGAACGACGGCATCCACAAGAAGATTCGCGCAGCGCTCAAACATGGGCTGCGCCCCATCCTCTGCATCGGGGAATCGCTGGCCCAACGAGACGGCGGGACGACCGACACCGTGCTGACCCACCAACTCCAGGAAAGTCTGTCCGGCATTCCCTCCGACGCAATGGCCGACTTCATCATCGCCTATGAGCCGGTATGGGCGATCGGCACCGGCAAAGCAGCGACAGCGGACCAAGCCGTCGCCGCCCACCGCACGATTCGACAAGTCCTTGCCGTCACATGGTCGCCCACGATCGCCGAATCCACGAGGATTCTCTATGGAGGGAGCGTCACGCCTCAAAATGCAGAATCGTTGTTATCCTCTGACCAGATCGATGGCGCACTCATCGGCGGAGCTTGTCTCCAGGTTGATTCCTTTGCTACAATCGCCAAGATCGCTTCCGTCACGAAGTCAATCGGAGTCTGAAATCTCATGCTGTATACGCTGATTGTCGTAGTCCACGTGCTGATATGTTTTCTGATGATCGGGGCGATTCTTCTGCAATCAGGGAAGGGAGCGGAGATCGGTGCCGCATTCGGCGGCTCCAGTCAGACGGTGTTTGGAAGCCGGGGACCTGCCAACTTCCTGAGCAAGTTTACCGTCATCGTCGCGGCCGTATTCATGGTCACGTCGCTCACGCTGGCAATTTTGGCCAAGCAACGGAACTTTTCCTCGACAGTGATTGACCTGCAGCAAAAAAGCGAACCGGCGGCACCTCCGTCAGGGCCATCCTCCCAGCCACCCTCGGAATCGCATCCGTCAGGGGACACTCCGGCAGCCGGCCACTAACCGGACGAAATCAGCTTCGCGTTTTTCTTCAAACGGGAATATCGCGGCGAGGCCGCTCCCCGGTCAATGATCGTTCTACGGTGCTTTCGATCGTCAGACCCGGGTCAGCCAGGATTCGTGGGCAGGATCTTCCCCACGCACAATCGAAAAGAAGGCATGTTGGAGGGCACGCGTAATCGGTCCGGGCGCGCCATTTCCGATTCGCCGATTGTCGATTTCTCGAACCGGGGTCAATTCGGCGGCAGTGCCGGTTACGAACACTTCGTCGGCGATGTACATTTCATCGCGCGTGAATCGTTCTTCGGCCACAGTGATTTTTCGCTCTTGGGCCAATTGCATGACGGAGTTTCTCGTGATCCCTTCCAGCACCGACGTGAGCGGCGTCGTTTTGAGAACGCCCCGGCGAACGATAAACACATTCTCTCCGGTTCCCTCGGCTACGTAGCCCTCGGGGTCGAGAAGAATCGCTTCGTCATATCCGTCGGCCTTGGCCTGTCGCTTGGCCATGATGGAGTTCACATAGTACCCGGATATTTTTCCTCTGGTCATGGACACATTCACATGGTGCCTGGTGAAGGAAGAAACACACGCACGCATCCCATTGGCCAGCGCATCGTCACCCAGGTAAGCGCCCCATTTCCAAGCCGCAATGGCCATCCGTATCGGATTGTCGCCCGGGTGCACGCCCATCGCACCGTACCCGATGTAGACCAAGGGGCGAATATAACAGGCATCGAGACGATTGATGCGAACTGTTTCCACAATGGCGTCGGCAATCTGTTTCTTGTCATACGGCATGACCATCATGGCGATATGGGCCGAATCAAATAGTCGATCGACATGCTCCTGCAGCCGGAAAATTGCGGATCCCGATTTGCCTTTGTAACACCGGAGTCCTTCAAACGCTGCCAAACCATAGTGTAACGAATGAGTCAGGACATGGACGTTGGCCTCCTCCCACGCCACAAACTTTCCGTCCATCCAGATTTTTTCAACTGGTTCCAGCATTGGAGGCAATCTCCCGTTCAGGATGGTGCAATCCCGGCTCGATCAACGAGAACGACTATAGCGTGAGGCTGTACGGGGGTCAAGCAAACGGACCGGTACTTAGCCTGGAAGCATGCTCGCCGGGTGACGCGCTCGCTTACGAAGAGGCGCAATAGGCGCGAAGGCGGGAACTCAGAAACGTTCCGACTCGATCTTCCCCATCCGGGCTCATGGTCACCACTTTGGCCCCAAACAACAGACCACGCACCCATCGAACAATAACACGCTGGATTTCGACCGGCTCATCTCTGTCAGGAAGGGTGAGCCGAATGACAAGCTCCATCCCGGGCACCACTTGATGATCGCCCAGCACACGGAATCCGTTACGACACAGGTTCATCACGGTTCCCTTTCCGAGAAAATCTCCGCCCAGGTAGTACACCTCGCAGCGAACCGGAATCCGGTGATACGTACGAATCACAAATTTGTTGGTAGCAGGCATGATCTCGTTGTCATCTCCCTGTCTGTACTGTAGAAGCACCGGATCGGTGCTATCTCTTGGTGGCGCTCAGCATACGTGCGGGCGGGGCCGACGTCCTAGCCCACGAAAGAGGGGGCTTGCAGGCGATCGCTGATTTATGAGGCGCTCGGCTTGACACCCCTCATACCCCCATGTTAAATGAACCGTTCCTCAAGCGTGGAGATATGGATATGTACGCAATCGTTGAAACGGGTGGTAAACAATATCGGGTCGAAACAGGTTCTACGATTCAGGTTCAAAGCCTGGCCGGAGACGTCGGGGCTCAGGTCGAACTCGACCAGGTTCATCTCGTGCACGGCGATGCCGGTGTCATGATCGGACAACCGCTACTGAGCGGTGCCAAAGTCACAGCCGAAATCGTGCGGCACGGACGGACTCGATCGATCACCGTGTTTAAGAAGAAACGCCGTAAGAACTACCGCCGCACCCGTGGACACCGACAAGGATTCACCAAGCTGTTGATCACGAACATTGCAACGGCCTAATTAAGACGAGAAGGACCTACCATGGCGACAAACAAAGGCGGCGGATCATCACGTAACGGCCGCGACAGCAATCCTCAATATTTAGGTGTGAAGGCCTATGGCGGTCAAACGGTTACCGCCGGCAGCATTATCGTCCGCCAGCGTGGTACCAAGTTTTTTCCTGGGTTCAATGTGGACCTTGGGAGGGACCATACCTTGTTCGCCAAAATGAGCGGCGTGGTCAAGTTTGAGGGTGGACGCGGCAGACGAAAGGTCAGCGTGTACCCCGTTCCAACCAAGTCCTGATTCTCGTTTTCCGCTCGCTTCCCTAACGATCATGGTTGGGTAAATTCTCCCTCCCCTCCTCGGCTCAGGGTCAGGTATACTTTCTCATCTCTTAATCAAACCGTCTATAGGGTTTACCAGCCTATGTTCGTCGATGAAGTACACATCATGGTGCGAGCCGGCCGCGGCGGAAACGGCATCTGCAGCTTCCGAAGGGAGATGTTCGTTCCACGCGGAGGTCCGGACGGCGGCGACGGCGGCGATGGCGGCGATATCATCATGACCGCGTCCCATCGATTGACGACTCTACTCGACCTCCGCTACCAGAAGCAGTATGAGGCCCAAGATGGGCGCCACGGCGGTGGGTCCAATTGCACAGGCCGCTCGGGAGAAGACGTCACCATCACCGTTCCCGTCGGTACCATCGTCTACGATGACCAGACGAAAGAAATAGTCGTCGATTTCATCGAGGATGGCCAAACAGCCGTGATTGCACAAGGAGGGCGGGGCGGGAAAGGGAACAGCAACTTCGCCACCTCCGTCAATCGAGTACCGACAAAATGCACTCCCGGCACTCCGGGAGAAGAGCGGACATTGCGGCTTGAGCTCAAACTGCTTGCCGACGTTGGGCTGCTGGGATTTCCGAACGCCGGGAAATCAACGCTCATTGCCGCTATTTCAGCGGCGCGTCCCAAGATCGCTGATTATCCCTTTACCACGCTGGTTCCGAATCTCGGCGTTGTTCGGTGGGGATCCGACCGCAGCTTTGTCGTGGCCGATATCCCCGGCTTGATCGAGGGTGCCCACGAAGGAAAAGGTCTGGGGGTACAGTTCCTCCGTCATATCGAACGCACCGCTTTCTTACTCCACCTGATCGATGTCTCAGAATGGGCCGCTGAAGATCCGGTCGCCAGTTTCGAAACTCTGCGGCAGGAACTTTCTGCCTACGACCCGACACTCACCCACCGCCCATTTGCCATCGTTGCGACAAAGATCGATGTGATCGGCCAAAGTGAGCGGCTGGCTCGGCTGCAGACCTATTGCCGGCAGCAAGGCTATCCCTGCTTGGCGATTTCGGCCGCCACCAATCAGGGGCTCGATAACCTGATCATTTACGTCGGGAAGCAGATGGAGACGTTGCGAACGATCCCATGCGAGACACGCTCTTAGCACAGGCCAAACGGATCGTCATCAAGATCGGCAGCAGCCTGATCGCTTCGCGTGCGGAGGGTTTACGCCCCCACCAAATCGAGAGATTGGCCGATGAAATTGCTTCTCTCCGAACTCAGGATCGTGAAGTCCTGATCGTCTCCTCGGGTGCCATCGTCTCCGGTATTCGAAAGTTACAGCTGAAAGACTATCCCAAAAGCCTTCCAGTCAAGCAGGCTGCGGCGGCTGTGGGGCAAAGCCGACTGATGTGGGCCTATGAAAAGGCCTTCGAGCGCCTGGGGATTCAAGTGGCGCAGATTCTCCTCACCCACCAGGATCTCGCTGATCGACGCCGTTTTCTCAATGCCCGCCATACCCTTTCGGCGCTCATTGGGTTCGGCATCCTGCCGATCATCAACGAAAATGATACCGTCGCGGTTGATGAGATCAGAGTCGGCGACAACGACACCCTTGCAAGCGAAGTGGCTCACCTGGCGGATGCAGACCTGCTGGTGATTCTCTCGGACGTCGACGGTCTGTATACTGAAGATCCGCGCAAAAATCCGTCCGCCACTCTGATTCCACTCATTCCGGAGATTACCCAAGATATTGAGCGCCGGGCGGGAGTGTCCATCACATTTGAAGGCACCGGGGGAATGGCAACCAAGCTACGAGCCGCCAAAAAAGTCGGAGAGTATGGAATCTCTACCCTGATTCTCAACGGCGAACGGGCCGGACTCCTGCCGAAGGTTCTCGCCGGTGAGCCAGGCGGAAGTCTCTTTCTTGCCAGGGAGCGTCGCCTCAACAGTCGCAAACATTGGATCGCCTTCACGCTTCGCGCCCGCGGCCAGATACACCTCGACCAAGGAGCAGTCGATGCACTGACGAAGCGAGGGAAAAGTCTATTGGCTTCGGGCGTCCTCCAGGTCACGGGATCATTTGAAGCCGGGGATCCGGTCAATTGTCTTGATACGGACGGAAAGGAATTCGCCAAAGGCTTGGTGAACTGTTCGTCCGACTCATTAAACCGAATGAAAGGGCTCAAGACAGCCGATATTCAAGAACAGTTCGGCCCTCAAGAATATGAGGAAGTCATCCATCGAGACAATCTTGTGATCCTCTAGTCCCGAGTCTCCAGTACTGAATCCTGCGTTATGAATGCTCCTCAACCATCAGTACGCAGCACTCAGCGCTCGGCTTCACATCGTCTGGGCTTATTCGGCGGCAGTTTCAACCCCATTCACAACGGCCACCTGGCCATTGCGCATGACGTGCATGATCGGATGCAGCTCTCTCGAATCCTCTTCATTCCAACCGGCGACCCACCGCATAAGCAGGACCAATCACTCGCACCAGCGTACGCTCGGCTCGAAATGGTGCGTCTGGCGACCGCCGGAATCCCGGCTTTTGACGTCACCGACCTCGAACTGCGGCGAAAGGGGAAATCGTACTCCATTGATACGGTTCTTGAACTACAGGAACAGGTTGGCCCTTCCACAGAGCTGTTCTTTATCATTGGGCTGGACGCGTTTCTCGACTTTCCTATGTGGAAAACACCGGAGCAGATCTTGAAGATCTGCCGTTTCGTCGTGGTTCCCAGGCCGGGACAATCTTTCAGTGCTCTAGCCAAGATTTCCTTGTTTCCCCATCTCGATCCACAGATGCTTGCACGGCTCGACGCCGGTGCGGTGAGCAAAGTGGATATCGCCGTCCCCGCCTCTCCTGGGATCACCTGCTTGTCCCTCCCACCCCATCCGACCTCCGCATCGGAAATCAGACAGAGGATTCGGTCCGGGCTGCCGCTGGCAAATATGTTGCCCCCCTCAGTAGAATCTTATATACTTCACCATAATCTTTATCAGGAGGGCAGTAATCGTACGCGCATCTAAGGCCACCGCCCTTGCCGTAGCTAGGGCTATGTCTGACAAGAAGGCCCTCGATGTCCAAGTCCTCCACGTCGCCCCGCTCACCTCAATCGCTGATTACCTGGTCATCGGGTCGGCGGAATCCGACAGACAAACACGCGCGGTCGCTGACTCCATTGTCGACGCACTCTCTCGCGTGGGCCAACGGCCGCTGAGTATTGAAGGGACAACCTCGGGCCAGTGGGTTCTCCTCGATTTTGGCGATGTCGTGGCCCATGTATTCAGGCAGGACTCTCGGTCGCACTATGCGATTGAGCGTCTGTGGAGCGATGCACGGCATGTTCCTATTCCTGACGAAGCGCCGGCCCCAACGATCGCCCCGAAGCGGCGCGTGACCCGGAAGACGGATTCGCAGAAGTCGGTGTAGGCCATGTTCAAACTGCTGATCACCATTTTCGTCATCAGCGCCGGGGTATTCATCTACAGTTATTTCCGCGAGCTCAACCCGGGGACCGTCGTGGTGCACACCGGCCCAGGCGCAGAGTTTGAGCTCAGTCCCGTCACACTCGTCTTGATCTCCATGGCATTCGGCGCGGTGCTCGCCACGTTTGTCGTGGGGCTGCAACAAACGGCGCATTTGATCTTGAATTGGCGCAGCAACCGACTGGTGCGTCGGAAGGAGAAGGTCGACACCCTCCATCGAGACGGAACCCATGCGTTCATGTCGAAACGCACCTTGGAAGCGATTACGCTCTTTGAAAAAGCCCTGGCCATCGATCCCAATCGCGTCGATTCGCTTCTTTGGCTGGGGAATATCTACCGGGCGGAACAGAATTTCCCCGAAGCCGTCCGGCTCCATCAACATGCGCATCGCGTCGATGATCGGAACATCGAGGTCTTGTTGGAGTTGGGCAAGGATTTGGAAGACGCCAAACGGTATGAAGAGGCGCTTCAAGCCCTCCAGAAAATTCTCAAGATTGAGCCCGACAACCTGACGGCCCTCATCCGAAAACGGGACCTCAACATCCGCATGGAGAGATGGAGCGAAGCGCTTGAGATTCAGCACCGCTTACTCAAAGCCAATCTCCCCGCTCCCGAAAAGCAGGCGGAAGCGGCGTTGCTGGTCGGATGCATGTACGAAGTCGGGCGGCAACTGCTCGAACGCGGGCATCCCGACAAAGCTCGGCGATACTTCCGAGGCGCCATCAAGAAGGACCGCAGTTTCCTCCCCGCCTATATTGGGATGGGTGAAATTCTGCTCCACGAAGGCAAAACCAAAGACGCTGTGGAAATCCTGAAGAAGGTGTATGCACGAACACGTAGCGTGATCATTCTGCATCGGCTGGAAGAACTCTTCTTGGATCAAGGCGAGCCCAGCGAGATCATCAGAATCTATCAGGAGGCCTTGCAGCAAAACCCGCAGAATCCGATCCTCCAATTCTACCTGGGCAAACTTTACTATCGGCTGGAAATGGTGGATGAGGCGTTCGACCTGCTTTCGACCATAGAGGGGCCTCAAGATCACCTCTTGGACTATCACAAGATCATGGCCAATCTCTTCTTGCGCAAGCAGCATTTTGAGGAAGCCATCATCGAATTGAAGAAAGCCCTCAGCTTCAAGAAGCGTGTGGTGGTGCCCTATATCTGCACTCAATGCCAGCAGGAGTCCGTCGAGTGGTCCGGCCGCTGCCGCCGCTGCGCCAAGTGGAATACGCTCACTGCTCTCCCCTGGCTCGAAGCCGGCCAAGCCGCTGCACACTCGGATGCCGAGCCCTCCTCCGTGCCCGCAGTTCCTTACCAAGGCATTGCTTCTCCGTTTGAAACCGTGTAGGTTTCCCACCGGTATTTGCGGATTTGACCTGACAGGTTGGAGAAGTCTTGCTCCTCGATTCAACGGATGGGAAATGAAGCAGCCCATCATCATGTCACTGTTTTTGAGGATTCCATGAACTATATGACCTTGGCAGATAAAGCTCTCAATGACGAACTCCTTACCGAAGGAGAATGCCACTCCGTCTTGAGTGCGCCGGACGACGAATTGCTTTCATTGTTGCACGCGGCCTTTCAAGTCCGATCCAAATACTTCGGCCGCACCGTTCGCCTGCAGATGCTCCAGAATGCCAAGAGCGGAGCGTGTCAAGAAGACTGCCACTACTGTTCGCAATCTTCCATCTCGACGGCACCGATCGAGCGCTACAATCTCCTTCCGCAGAAGCAAATGATCGCGGGCGCCCGGCAAGCGGCCGCCTCAAAAGCCCAGCGCTACTGCATCGTCATCAGCGGACGCAGTCCATTGGATCGTGAAATCGACGAAATCGCCGGAGCTGTGCGCGCCATCAAGCAGGAAGTTCCGATTCAGATCTGTTGTTCGCTTGGACTGATGAACGAATCGCAAGCTAAGCGACTGAAAGCAGCCGGCGTCGATCGGGTGAATCACAACTTGAACACCAGCGAGGCTTTTCACGCATCGATCTGCACGACCCATACATTTCAAGACCGGCTGGCGACGATCAGAAACGCCCGCGCAGCAGGGCTAGAGATCTGCTCGGGTGGAATTGTCGGCATGGGCGAGAAGGACGAGGATATCATCGAACTAGCGACGGCCTTGCGCGAAGTAAAGCCGGATTCGATCCCCCTCAACACACTTCATCCCGTAGCTGGCACCCCATTGGAGAATTGCGACCATCTCACGCCCCAGCGCTGTTTGAAAGTGCTCTGTCTCTTCCGCTTTCTTCACCCCCGCACTGAAATTCGCATCGCGGGTGGTCGCGAACACAACCTTCGCAGCTTGCAACCTCTCGCGCTCTATCCTGCTGACTCCGTCTTCGTGAACGGATATCTGACGACCCCGGGCGCTCCGGCTCCGGAAGTCTGGGGCATGATCAAAGATCTCGGCTTCACCATCGAAGTGGATTATCAGCAACCGGTGGCCGGCTAATCGTTAGAGTGGACGATTGACCGGTTCGACATCCTCGTTGCATTTATTACTGCCTGGCCAAATGGCTTTGAGCAGACCTCTTTCTCCAGTGAATTCCTTTCGCCTGCACCACACCCGCTGGAGAGAGTCACATGAAGAAAACGCCAAGATGTATGGGACGCCCATCTACGTCTGGGGAAACGGCAAAGTGGTGGTGAAGAAGCCCTGAGCTTTCTGGCCTATCACCTACCAGATCTTTCTCGCGGATATGGGTGGTCTTGCCATGAGATTCCTTCGACATCTTTGACAAAGAACCAGCCACTTTCTGGCTCAACAGCTCCAGACGCCAAGAGTTCTTCCCACATGATGGATAGGTATTACGCGATCGGTTCTGCTCAGTGGCGCGAGACTCAAGACTTTGCATAATTTGCTGACCACCCTCTCATCGTCTTGTGGAAACGGCAAGAAACACCAAGCAAGCAACGAAGTCCGTAGTCATGCCTGACTTCAACATGTAGCCTTGACAGTGATATTTGCTAGGGCACGACCTTTTTACTGTCGCACTTGTCTCCAGGATCTCCCTCGCGAAATGCCCTCTACTGCCCCGCCGGCCTTGCACGCTCCACAGTCATCATAAGTATCTCTGCATATCTCGTTGATATAGGACTGCCGCATTTATCCGACTTCGACCACCCCAATGGGCATGATCCCTGCTGTCTTACAGTGTGGGAAGGGAAGAACGAATGGGTGCTGTACTGCAACTCTGTTCGTGAGGAGTACAGGTGTGTGGGTAATGAGCGCTGCGCCTCTGGCCCCGCAGGTGCTCCGCCCTCAACACGCCGGGCTCAGAGAGAAGCGCAAATAATTGCCCTCCTACGCCTGGGCCGTGGAATGGTGTATCGCACTCAACGACGGCACGGCGTGAGGCGGTAGGGGAAGAGGGTCACTGTACATCGGGAATAAAGCAGGCCCGCCGAGGCAGCTTCATCTCGGCGAGAGGGACAGGTGGCACGCCATGGACCATTGGCATTGTTACGGTGCTGTAGTCGGCCTTGCGACCCTCATGGGCTGTGGTAATCCGCCACAGGATGGTCAGGTGTCGGGGAACATCACCGGAGCGGGAGAGGCCGTCGTCTCCTCCTCCACGGACGATACGGCACACGTCAGCTCAGCTGCCCTCAAATCCGCACGCGAGGCTCTTCCCATGTGGACGACCCCTCTGGGACCAACCACGAGGCAAGTGGTATTGCCGGGGACGAAGCCCGTGCCCCTGGATTCGGATCTCTCGCGTGCCGATCACGACGAGGCACGCCCAGATGAGCCGCTTGTCGTCCCCGCGTGGATGGCCAAGGAACTCGACTCACCGGATGTTCAGGTGCGACTCCAGGCGCTTGATCGCTGGGTGCAGCAAGAACACACAGGTTCAGTTGATCCGCTTATGCTGGCATTGACCGATCCAGACGAACGAGTTCAAGCGCGGGCGCTGGCGTTGATCGAGGAAGATTGGGTCCGAGCGCAGGTGGAAGAGAGATAACACAGAACAAGAGGTTCGATGGTGTACGAGCGACGACATGACGAGCCGTGGGCTAAGCGTCAGTCGAGACGATTACTATCTCATCAAGGAGGGTGTGATGAAAGACGGGCGGAAAAGCAAATGGGGCTGGAGGATCAGTGCGGTCGTGCTGGTGAGTGGGCTGGTCCTGGGAACCAGTAGCGTGGTGACGCAGGCTGGGGAACGGGACGACAATCATAATAGAGGGAACCCATTTGACCAGATTCTGCACAAGCTCGACAAAATCCTCGATGCGATCAAGGGCGATACCAAAGATTCCGATCAGCAGACACTCGCGTCGTCAACGATGTTTGGCGGCCCGTTACAGGACGGCGCACTTGTCTATGTGCGAAATGTAAGCTCGAAGCCAGTCACAATCTCGGATAAGCGCATCGTTAACGAGCAAGGTAACGACCTACCAATCAATTACGACACCTGCGGCTCCAGCGTCGCCCCGACCACCACCTGTGTCTTCATCACTGAGCAGCCATACATAGTGGGGGGGCAAGCGTATGCCGCGTCGGTGACGGTGAAGGGCGCGTCGGCGTCTGCGGTGCGCGCCCAGTTCGAGATCCGCAACAGCTTTCACGCCCCCCCTCTGGGGCCGCTAGCTCGCGACAACATGCGTTGATCACCGGCCTCCGTCTCGGTATCTGGGACGGAGGCTCATGCTTTGCGACCGGGCATAAAAAATTGTTGTCAATAATATCGGGGGGAAAAGCCATGTTTATACTCCAGCGATGGGGAACCAGCCTAGTGTTAGCGATAGTAATTTTTATGGGAGTCTCCATCCAGAACTCTTGGGCGGACTTATTGATCCTGCAAGATACAAGAGTGCTCCGGTACGACCAGGTCACAGGGGCTTTTATTGACAACTTTGTATCACCAGGCAGCGGAGGACTCACTAACGCAACGGGTATATCTTTCGGTCCCGATGGAAATGTCTATGTTGCGAGCTTCAATAGCAGAAACGTTCTTCGCTATAACGGCAAAACCGGGGATTTCATCGATGAGTTCGTACCCCCAGGCAGAGGGGGCTTAGGGGCGCCTAATGATGTGAAATTTGGCCCTGACGGCAACCTATACGTCGCGGATGGATTTTTTGGCACCAACAGTATACTTCGTTACGATGGAACAACTGGCGACTTTCTTGATGTGTTTGCGACAGGTGGCGGGATGCAACAACCACATCGATTGATCTTCAGCCCAGATAAGAATCTTTTTGTCGGAAACGCCACCACAAGCGATGTTCTACGCTACCACGGCGATACCGGGCTCCCTTTCCCCGCTCCGGGGAAGAATGGGGCAAGCTTTGTATCTGGTGTACCCGGTCCTTTTAATACGAGAGTGGCATTTGGTCCAGATGGAGACCTTTTTGTTTTGAGCGGCGCCACACTCGATGTCCTGCGCTACAATGGCCGGACAGGTGTTTTTCTCGGGACCTTCATTCCTGGCGGTAATACCGGTGATATGGTCTTTGGTCCAGATCACAACCTGTACATTCTCAATTTTTTTGGCGGCTCTGTTCTGCGCTACAACGGCAAGACAGGTGCGTTCATCAATTCCTTCGTGTCTCCAGTGAGCGGAGGTTTTTCGGGGAACTTGACGTTTAGTCCTTCTAAAGGACAATGCAAAAACGGCGGCTGGATCAATTTCGGTTTTAAAAACCAGGGCAACTGCATCAAGTTTGTGAAGAGCGGCAAGCGTAATCATGAAGAGCACGAACGCGATCATCATGAGGAGCAGGGACGAGACCATGAAGAACACGAACGAGGTCATTAGAGAATGTCAACGGAGATGGCAAGAAGAACCTGGTGCTGCACTTCCGCACCCAAGACACGGGGATTGCGTGTGGAGACACTTCCGCCCTTCTTACGGGAGAAACTTTTAGTCGACAGGCAATCAAGGGGTCAGATTCTATCCGAACAGTGGGGTGTAGGCCTGAGCATAAACATAAGTACAAGCATTACCTGACACCACACAGATAAAAACGGCAGGGTATCCAAAGGCGGGGTGAAACGGGTCGCGCTTTAATGCCATTCAGCTGCCAATTTTTTGTCGAAGGGGTTTTTTAGAGGGATCTCTTTACCAGTTTACATCCGATTAGAAAGAGAAAAGCTAGTGAACAGCTCTGTCTGGTTCAGTACCCCGCACGTTGGTGCGTTCGACGATCCGGAACCGGACCTCATCCACATAGGTGTAGGCGGAGGCTCGCTCACCCGCAAACAACCCGCAGCGATAGAGACCCGGCGTCCAGCCGGTTTTCGGGCGGTTCAAGAGGAAATAACCGGAGCGGTCGTTCATGGTGGTCATGACTCGGTCCTGTACTGTCGCTTGCGGATCTTCGGTCATCTCAGGCACTTCCGGTGAACATCGTGCCGTCAGAGCCACGCTGTCGAATGAATCCGACACCAGTTTAAAGACCAAGTAGATTTCGGGTTGAGTGGCAAGAAACGTGTCTCCCGGATTCAGCGGGATGAACTCGTGGGCTCCGGTCGGAAAGTCGTCCCGCACAACTTTGGCAGCTGGAATCACGAAGCGAAACCAGCTGAAATCAGCATCACGACCCGCAATCGCCACTCCCGTATCGAGCGTTTTCTGCGGCTCTATCTTCTCGAGGGCTCCTGCGTAGGCAGCTTCTTCCGGCAGCGGAGGTGAAGACTCTCTTAGGCGATCGGCCCTTTTCGCTTCCTCTTCTTTCAGCTTCACCAACTCCGGGACATGAGGCCGCACTTTATCGAGCCAACGGCCAATCTTCTCCTTTGCCAGCACTCGCGTACCGGCCGGTATCGGGACATCCTTGTTGGCCTGTTCAAACTCAACCGCGGCATCATACAACATCTGAAAGTGGACAAAGGCTTCATCCCATCGTTCCAACTCCACATAGCACTGGCCCATGCGATAGGTCGTGTCTGCGAAGTCTTCCTCACTTGGGTTCAGATTCGACATGTTACCGAACACGGCGAGCGCATCTTCGCATCGGCCTAATTGCATGAGAGTCAGGCCCAACTGATGGGTGGCAAGGGAATCATAGGGATTGAGGCTCAGCAACTTGCGATACATCGGTTCGGCTTGCCGATACCGACCTGCTTCGAACAGCTTCCAAGCATCCGAACGAATGGCGGCCCATTCCTTCAGTTGAGACTCGGAGGCCTGAGGCGTCGGTGTCGGTTTGAACCGCCGCCCCCGTTCCATCGATTCATACAGCTGCGCAAGTTGATTCCTAGCCGGAACCTCGAGAGGAGAACCTGGGGGCACATGTTGCAGCACATAATGCAAATCCGTGTCCGCTCCTTGATAGTCAAGGACGTCGAAGCGCGCACGAGCCAGCGCCAGTCTCCAACCTAATAGGCCCGGCATGAGTGCTACCGCCCGCTTGTACGCATCCAGAGATTCCTCCAAGCGGTCGAGCTTTCGAAGTTCTTGCGCCAGACGCCAGTGGATCAACGGATTGCTCTCTTCGGTCCGGGCGATCTCCCGTAATTCCGTAATCGCGCCCTCGTCTTGTCCCCACCTCGCCAACAGGCCCCACTTGGCCCAGCGGATATCCAATGCCATGGGCTGTACGGCAAGAGCCCGGTCGTACGCTTGAATGGCTTCTTGGGGATCTCGAAACGTGGAAAGAATATCGCCGCGGAGTTTGTACAGAGAGCCCGCTTTCGGATGAGTACTCACGCCGTGGTCAAGGATCTCTAGCGCCGTCGCGATCGCGCCACTCTCCCATGCGGCCTCGGCATGCTGAGCAACTTGCTCGTCTGAACTAAGCGAGTGCTCGCCAGCGAACGCGGAGAAACCTGTACTCAGCGTCAGGATCAGCGGCATGCCAACGAGTCGGACAACCAAGCACTCGATCGGCTGGACGGTGAACCATTGCGCCCATGCGGGCAAGGATCGAACTCGAATCATCCCGTTTTTCCTTCAGAAGACTCACTATATCAAGAAGCCAGCGACGGCGAAATGAGTCGACTGCTTGTGTGTCCTTCCCAGCGCATCGGGCTGCATCGTGAAACCACCCGCTCCGTGATACACTCCCTCCCTCGATGTTCGACGTGATCCTTTATCAACCCGAGATCCCGCCCAACACAGGCAACATCATCCGCCTGTGCGCTAACACCGGCGCGAGATTGCATCTCGTGAAGCCGCTGGGTTTTTCGATGGATGATAAGCAACTGACACGCGCCGGGCTGGATTACCACGAGTTTGCCACGCTTCAGGTCTACGACAGCTGGGCTGCGTGCGCAACACGGTTTGCTGGCTGCCGGCTATTTGCCGTTTCCACCAGAGGCACTCAACGCTACGATCTGATCGCGTATGCTACAAACGACGTGTTCCTCTTCGGACCGGAAAGCCGAGGCTTGCCGGCCGAATTGTTGGAAGCCGTTACTGAACAACAGCGGATTCGTCTCCCAATGATGCCCGACAGCAGAAGCTTGAATCTCTCCAATACTGTGGCGGTCGTGGTGTACGAAGCTTGGCGGCAGATCGGATTCGGATCGAACAGGTGACGGAAGAGCAGCAGATTGTTCTTCTGATCTAGATCCTATCCTTGTTCTATTGACCAAGCCGTTCTCGAACGGGCTAAGCTGCGAGTTGCTTGACGGCCGGCTTGATCCGTCTTCTCAGAAGATGGAGGCGATCCTCGATATCGTCGAGCAGAGCATGCAACTGGCGGCAATGGAGACCGAGTCGTTTCAAGACCGGATCAGCGAAAACTCCGATGATCATCCCGCAGATCGTGAGTAGAAGGCCTACTACCGCCGTCGCGAGCACGACTTCCCATAGGGACGGCTTCGGCGGGAATACGGAATAAAACATCGAGCCCAAGCCGGATCCCAGAATGAAAGACGAGGCGGCTCTTTCTTTTGCCCTCTTGTTTGCCAGCTGTTCTCCGATCCCTCCGACACCGAGAGAATGGTCGCCGAACATCAACCAGCCCGTAGCAAGCGTTAGGAACGATCCCACAAGATCTGAAGCGAGTGTGCGATTGGCACCATAAGATTCGATAAGGCGATTGACATCAGCTACTGCGAGGTCAAGCTGGCTCGCAAATTGCGGCGTGGCCAAAAGAGGGGCGACGCGCTCCTCATTTTTCAGGACTTGGAGTAGACCGTGACGGTTGTCCGTATCAGAAGGCCAGTCAATCGGCCACTCCAAGATCTCGTTTCGGACAGCGGTCTCAATGTCTTTTTGGTAACGGCGCTTCATGCCAGAAGGCACAATAGACAGAAAACTGTGGGCGGTGGTCCATCCCATTTTGGCAAAAGATTCGCCTGATTTTTTCATGAACACATAGGGGATCGCCCATAAAGTATTGATCGGATAGCATGCCAAGTCGCTTAGGAGCGAGCGTCTCTGAAGCCTGATTGTTTCTTCAAGGGAAAAATGGCTGTGGACAAATGGCTCAATGCGGCTGCGTCGTTCGGCAATATAACGCTCGATACAGTCCTCCAGCGAAAGGAGCAGCTGTTCGGTCGATGTGGGAGGGACATGATGGAGCATGGCACACTATAGCCCAGCGAAACATGTTTCCAAGGGATGAGAAGGTTTGATGTGCGGATGTCGACTGATTCCATAGAATGAACAAGTTGTTGCCATTCTCGAATTTCTACCGGCATCCTAATAATAAAAAGTGACCTGTCGTCGGTTTGGATGAGCATAGAGTGACACATGGCCTCTGCCTTCTCTCATGCGTTCGTCGCCCTTGCCTTGGGTAAAGCTCCTCAACATCCCATCATGACTCCGCCTGTTTTGCTGCTGGGCGCGATCTGCTCGATTCTTCCGGATGTGGATGTCTTAGGCTTTTCCTTTGGCATTCAATATGGCGATCTCTGGGGACATCGAGGCATGACACACTCAATCTTCTTCGCCGGGCTGCTAAGCGCCGCTCTCGTAGGTTTGTTCTACCGGGACAGATCGGCATCGACAAAGGCGTGGCTTTGTGCTTATTTCCTTCTCTGCGCCGCTTCCCATGGCGCGCTAGACGCCATGACCAATGGAGGATTAGGTGTGGCGTTCCTCTCCCCGTTCGACACAAACCGATATTTCTTCACTGTTCGACCGGTTGCGGTGTCTCCGATCGGTCTCAGCGAGTTTTTCAGCATCGATGCCCTGCGTATCCTCACCAGTGAGATCAAGTGGATTTGGCTTCCTACGATCGGGATATACCTGATTCTTCGCGCGGTTCACTCTGTATGGCGCTGTAGGTCGGAAAAAGGATTGCGATGATGCTCCTATAAACACTCATAGAATGTGACTGCGTGCGATGGATGGACTAGGGATCTGCCCAGTTCGGACAAAGGTCGATCTTCCACCACAATTAAGAACAGTAGAAATGTACTTCGGATATGAACAAAGGGAGCATACCATGACACCCACTTCCAAGACGGTTAAGGACCCGGTGTGCCTAATGGAGATCGATCCTGACGAGGCGGTCGAGCGGGAAGATTATCAGAACCACCAATATTACTTCTGCAACGCAGTTTGCCATAGCGCGTTTCAACTAGACCCCGAACGCTATGCGAAGCAAACTATGTGAATGAGGGCGTCGACGGGTCGGCTCTGTCCTCATACCACTGACGTTACCTACGGTGTTCTCGCCCGCCACATATACACGATGGCGGGCGAGATCTCACGCAGCACGAGTGTGGAACGCCCTTGCAGGCTTCCAGCTAGTGTGCAGACACGTACTGATCTGCTTCTGGGGAAACTCCTCCCCTGCGATCATTGCTGAACCGGCAGCATTGTGCGCTGACTAGACCTGAAATCCCCCACGAAACAACGGCACACATTCTGCAGAGCCGATGCAAGAAGGACAACACTGATCAGGCAGATGTGACCATACCCTATAGCTACTCTACCGAAGAGGTGAAACATGATGTTGGAAACCGTCGAACATAATCACGTAAAGACTCAGAGTACTGCAGTGGAAACACACGTTCTGGATATCTTGAATCGGCAAGGCGCGAGGACGTTGGGTCAACTCGAAAGCGAGCTGCTTCACATTGGAAGCGCACAACTGCTGTTCGCGATCGATCGACTCAGCCGGTCAGGGAAGATTGCGATAGGTCCGCCTCAAAAGGGAGAGTATCTCCTGTGGGTGTTACCGCCAAATCACCGGCTCCTCTAGGAGCCGGAACTCAGCTGAGCGATCAGCAGCGAGGCAATTCAATAGTAGAGAACTGGCCGTATCGTACTCCTCGGGCCCCCGGTGCCGTTGGAACCAGTTTCGTTTCCTCCCCCATCTCCGTTCTCACGTTCATGGTCCGGCAGAGAGGCGGCATCGTCGCGATGATTATTTCACGGCCTGAGAGCCGAGCATCCCGTACCGGATCAAGCGATCGCGAACCACATTTCTGCTGATGCCAAGAAGCCGCGCGGTACGAAGCTGATTTTCCTCACAATAGCCATACGCCGTGCGAATGACTGTCTCATCAATCGACCGATACAGATCCGGTACGGCATTCTTGCTCGAGAACAAATGGTTCAGAACCGATTCGAGCGCTGGCAGCAGCGCCGCCTCCAGCGTCCCTGATTCCTGCGGAGGAGAAACCGGCAGACGCAGGTCTTCTGGACATATGCTCGTCCCCGAGCAGACGAGGAGCGCATGGTGGATGGAGTTTTCAAGTTCACGAATGTTGCCAGGCCATGGATACGACAGGAGGGTCTGCACGGTTTCAGGGGTAAGTTCAACCTTGGCATAACCGAGTTTCGCCCCATAGAGATTCAAAAAATGCCGAACCAGCGGCATGATATCTCCGGGACGTTTCCGGAGCGGAGGCAAATCAATCGATGCCACTTTTAGCCGGTAATAGAGATCGCTCCGAAACCGGCCGGCACTTGCGGCCTCGTCGAGCTTCACGTTGGTCGCAGCGATCAATCGTGTATCGATTGAAATAGGGCGTCGTGAACCGACACGGACGACTTCCCGTTCTTGGATCACTCGCAGCAATTTGGCTTGCAACAAGAAGGGAAGGTCTCCGATCTCGTCCAGGAATAATGAGCCCCCCTGAGCAGCTTCAAACCATCCTGCTTTATCGCCGACAGCGCCGGTAAAGGCGCCGCGCTCATGACCGAATAATTCACTTTCCATGAGCGACTCGCTGATGGCGGCACAGTTCACCGCAACGAATGGACCACCTCGGCGGTTGCTCAATTCGTGAATATGGCGGGCAATCAACTCCTTGCCCGTCCCGGTCTCACCGATGATGAGCACCGTCGCGTCGCTAGGCGCGATATGTTGAACTTCAACCAGAAGCGACCTGGAAGCCTGGTCCTCGAATACCAAACAACTCGCACGAGCGGACAGATCCAGCGCATGCGAATTCGGGGCCATGTCGATCTGAATCGGAAATGTGGGAGAACTGCGCATGCTTGACACAGTGAACGGTTAAATGGTCCATTGCCCGATGCGTTGCTCGAGCGCCTTTGGCTGGATCATCGCCGACGTACGCATTTGCGCCTGAACGACTTCGCTGCCGGCCGGAACGCTCTGCGTCAGCCACACATTGCCCCCAATGACCGAGCCTCGCCCGATCGTGATCCGTCCCAGGACCGTAGCCCCGGCGTAGATGACGACGTCGTCCTCGACGATCGGATGGCGAGATTCTCCCTTGACGAGCACGCCGTGTTCACCCTCCGTGAAGCGCTTCGCGCCGAGCGTAACAGCCTGATAGAGACGGACGCGCCGGCCGATGACAGTTGTTTCACCGATGACCACACCGGTTCCGTGATCGATGAAAAAATGACTGCCGATCTCAGCGCCTGGATGAATATCAATGCCGGTGGACGAATGCGCGATGTCCGAAATCAAACGAGCAACCAGGGGCGTGCCCAAATCATACAAGGCATGAGCGATGCGGTAATAGATCACGGCGGTCATGCCTGGATAGCAGAGCAGAATTTCCGAGGCGCTGGTGGCCGCCGGATCGCCTTGATAGGCAGCCTGCAAATCAGTGAACAGGAGAGCCCGGATTGCCGGGAGCTGTCTTGCAAAGACACCGGTCATTTCTGCAGCCCTACGGTCGAGCGGCGCTTGTCCTAATTCGACTGGGCCGGCGGCGAACAGCAATCCTTTTCTGATTTGATCCTGCAAGAGAGACAAGGTTTGGTTTAAGATGTGCCCGACAAAATAATCGAGGTTCGTCTCGTTCAAATCCGCACGGCCGTAGTGGGTCGGGAACAATGCGGCGCATAGGTTCTCCACAATGCTCCGCAACGCCTGCCGAGACGGCAATTCGCAACTCCGTCCGTGCAGCCTGATATTGTGCGCCATTTCGCGCGACGCTCGGAGTTCCGTCACAATCTCGTCGAGATTCCAGGTTGACGTCACAGTCTCTTTCCCATCCAGCGCGTTGACATCCATGGATCATGTCCTCCGCAATTCATGCAATGCATTGACCAGTACGCCGATTTCATCGTGTGTATTGTAGAAGGCCAGCGACGGGCGCACGGTTCCTTCCAAGCCGAACCGACGTACTGTGGGTTGGGCACAATGGTGTCCCGCTCGCACGGCAATCCCACGATGATCCAAGTGCCTGGCGACCTGCTCGTTGGAAAGCCCGTCCATGACGAACGACAGTACACTGGCCTTGGCGGAAGCCGTCCCGATGGGACGGAGCCCGCGAACGGCCGAAAGCGCCTGAGTCGCGTACTCCAGCAACTCGTGCTCATACGCGGCAATGGCAGGCATGCCGATGTGCGTGAGGTAGTCGATCGCCGCGCCAAGGCCCACGACTCCGGCGATATCCGGAGTGCCCGCTTCGAACTTTTGTGGAATTCCTTGATAAGTCGTTTTCTCAAAGGTGACGTCTTTGATCATATTGCCACCCCTTTGATAGGGTGGCATCTTTTCCAACAGAGCGGCTTTGCCGTACAACACTCCGATGCCGGTCGGCCCGAAAACTTTGTGTCCTGAAAACACGAAGAAGTCGCAATCCATGGCCTGCACATTGATCGGGAGATGCGGCGCGGATTGCGCGCCATCTACTAGGACTGGCACCCCTTGAGCATGGGCCATACCAATGATCGTCTCAACCGGGTTGATCGTACCCAAGGCGTTCGAGACCTGTGTAACTGCCACCAGTTTGGTGCGTGGTCCCAGCAGCGGGGCGAACTGCTCGAGAATCAATTCCCCGGCGTCGTTGATCGGCGCAACTCGAATCTGAGCTCCCGTCTCCTCTGCCAGGGTTTGCCAGGGCACAATGTTCGCGTGATGCTCCATTACGGTGAGGAGGATTTCGTCGCCGCGGCCGATATGGGCGCGTCCATAGGTCTGAGCAACTAAGTTGACGGCCTCTGTGGTGCCACGCACAAAGACAATTTCCTTAGTATCGGCTGCGCCGATGAACTGTCGAACTTTTTCACGCCCACCTTCATACACATCCGTTGCGCGTGCCGCCAAGGCATGGGCGGCGCGATGGATGTTGGAATTGTCACGGCTGTAGAAGCGCGACGTGGCATCGATGACGCTCCGAGGCTTCTGAGTGGTCGCGGCGTTGTCGAACCAGATGAGCGGGTGACCGTGCACACGTTGGTGAAGCACAGGGAAATCCCGCCGGATGGCATCCACCTCCAGTCTCGACAATGTGGAACCGGCTGCGGGCTCGCGGGCTATGGAACCGGGGCGTGAACCGCCTTCACGTAGAAAGTAGTATGCCGGAGCCGCGTCGATGGCCTCGGTGTAAACTTCTCGCGCACTGAAGCTGCCGTTGCAACGAGGCTCCCCGAATGGGTACACCTCGTCGGAGTCAGCTTTATGCTCACCGGAGCCGAACGCTTTTTCGGGAGATGACACATCAGGGGATTCTGTCTGCGCGGCATGCACCGGCAGATGGGTCGTCGTGGTAGCCAAAGGATACCCGCCTGCTAAACCGGGATTGTCCGGCTTGTCGGTCGGGAACGTGGCAAACGAGGTCGGGAATGCCGAGAGTGTTTCGCTGATACCCGGTAATCCTCCCGGTATTCCAGCGAGCGCTGTGGGAATACCCGGCAACACAGGTGGCCCTCCGGGAGTCGGTGACGATGATTGGGTCGTGATGGCGGAATCCCTGTACAACTCATTCGCGAGTCGCGTAATCAACGCCGTGTCGAATGAATCGTCGTCATGACTGATCGGGTTGTGCGCGGTAGTCATGGTGTCATCCCTTCGGATAGACATACTCGTGATAGAACTTGATCGAAACATTGTCGAGACGGCCGATCGCGTCCTCCGTCAGCACGGCGGTTGAAAAATACCGTGTAATGAGATGGGAGGCGATGCCGTGATCGTTGGTCCCCATGTAGCGGACAGAGAGACCGGGCTCGAGTTCGCCGGCGACACCGGCTTTTTGTAGGCCAACGACGCCCTGCTGCGGCTCACCCACACGTAACAACAGGATGCTGGTCTTGCCCGCCTTATCAACTTCCAGCTTGTTGCTCGGAATCAGCGGAATGCCACGCCAGGTAATGAACGGAGACCCGAACAGCTGCACGGTGGCAGGCGGTACGCCCCGCCTGGTCGCTTCACGCCCGAAGGCGGCAATCGCTTTGGGATGCGCCAAGAAGAACGCCGGTTTCTTCCAAACCAGAGTCAAGAGTTCATCCAGATCGTCCGGCGTGGGGGTCCCCTTACGGGCATCGATGCGCTGTCCAGGCACCACTTCGTTCAGCAGACCAAATTTCGGGTGATTCAGGAGTTCCCACTCCTCGCGCTCCTTCACCGCCTCAACCGTCAAGCGCACCTGTTCGCGGAGCTGATCGATGCGGTTGCTGTACAAGTCGGTGACGCGTGTATGCGTGTGCACGATGGTCTGGATGGTACTCAAATGATATTCACGCGGATCCAACTCGTAATCGACGAACGTGTTCGGCAGTTGTGGCTCGCCGGTATCGACCGTCAACAGTTCCACTTTCACTTCACCGGATTCGTTCGCCTGTCTTCCTTTGGCTTTGGCCATACGATTGAGGCGGTAGACGCCCCCATCGACATCCACCCAAGGCAGCAGTTTGTGCAGCCAGCGCGGAGTGATCTCCAGCATCTGCGGAACAGTGACCGTGGCGGTTGCGAGATTACGCGCCGCTTGGGCGCTCAAGCTGGTTCGGGTATCGCTTGGACTCATTGGCTTATCCTTTCTAAAATGGACGGGCATGATACCCGCCTGTATGGAGACTTATCGCCTCACGTGATCTGTTCGTCGGCAAATTTGATTCCGATCAGCATCAATGTTCAGCGAAATACTTTCCCATGCTGAGATATCGTTCGCCGGTATCACAAAGTATCGTGACGACCGTTTGATCGCGCCCCAACTCGGCCGCTACGCGCTGGGCTGCAGCCACGTTCGCGCCGGAAGAAATTCCTCCGAACAAACCTTCTTGGCTCGCCAGGATTTTAGAGGTGCGATACGCCTCGTCGTCCGTGATGGCAATTACCCGGTCAAGGATCTTTTGATTCAAGACGTCCGGCACAAATCCCGCACCGATACCCTGAATCTTGTGCGGTCCAGGAGCGCCTCCAGAAAGAACCGGCGAGGCGCTTGGTTCAACGGCAATGATGCGAACCGCTTGGTTCCGCTCCTTGAACACTTCGCCGCAACCCGTGATCGTGCCGCCGGTGCCGACGCCGGCAACGAACGCGTCGATCCGCCCGTCCAACGCATTCCAAATCTCCTCAGCCGTCGTTCTCCGATGGATCGACGGATTTGCGGGGTTGGAGAATTGATCCGGTTTGAAGTATGACGGGTTACGGCTCACAATGCGGTCGGCTTCTCTAATTGAACCCAACATCCCTTCCCAACCGGCGGTGCACACCAATTCCGCTCCATACGACGATAAGAGACTGGCCCGTTCCAGACTCATGGTTTCCGGCATGACTAGGATCAATTTGTACCCTCGTACCGCTGCGATAAGCGCCAGGCCGATGCCGGTGTTCCCACTGGTTGGCTCGACGATCGTCGCGCCGGGCTTCAGCCGCCCGCTCCGCTCCGCCTCATCGATCATATTGAGGCAAATTCTGTCCTTTACACTCCCGCCGGGGTTCGCATATTCCACCTTCGCATAGATCGTTGCACCGCCTTTGGGCGAAAGCCGATTCAGCCGAACGAGTGGAGTATTCCCGATCAATTCCGTCGCATTGTTATGCCGTCGACCGGTCACCGACCGCCTCCCATGTAAAACAAGAACTCGACACGGTCGCCCTCCTTGAGCGGCGTGCCGGCCAACTGGTCCTGTGCGATCATGACATCGTTCAATTCCACGGCAACCATTTGAGGTTCAATCCGCTTGACATTCAGAAGATCCAAGAGAAGCGACGCCTGAATGTCTTCAGGCTTTCCATTAACCGTGATCACCATGCCGAGTGTTCACTCCCGCCTCCGGACCGCTAGATGAACAATGTGGTTTCGGCGCCGGCGGTCAATGTCAGGATAGCCGGCAATCCCATCACCGCATCCACCCGTGTCGTGACCGCTTCTTCTTCCACACCCATGTACTCAAGCCCTGCGCTACAGGCGATCAATCGGAGCTTGCCCACCAGCTTGGCATCTGCAAACATCTCAGAAATCTTTGGAACTTTTTTCTCCTGCAACAAACGTGAGACCTCACCGGACACAGAGGCATACTCCGGAGGAAAATCCACTTCATCGATTTTCCCTTCCGCAAGTTTCTTGATCGTCCAGAAGAGTAGCACGATGATGACATCCTTCCCCATTGCAGCTGCGGTCATGCCGAGCGTTGCCACCTGGTGGAGTTTGTCATAGGTCGCATTGTGCGCAAACACGACAAAACGAGGTTGCTGTGTCATGGTTTGACCTTCATATATCGACAATCAATCTGGCAGAGCGGAATTAAGCATGAGGCACTTTGAACACCTGCAACTGCTTCGGGTGCACAAAGACGACATCACCTTGCTGTAATTTCAACTCACGATACCGTTCCTTCGTCAACTCGACCGCGATAATTTCAGACGATTCTTTCGACACCAGTTCCACGTGAACTCGGGCGCCGGCCGTAATGAGAAACTGGACGGTCGCCTCGAGTTGTGTCGGTGCCGTCCGAGTCGGGCTGAGCTCAAAATCATGAGGCCGCACGAACGTCACTTCCTTATGATCGGAAGCATCTCCATCGGCCTGCGCCCGTTCACCGGCTTCTCTGTCCAGGAGTCGGTCATGTGCCATGCGCCCGTGAAAGACATTGACATCGCCGAGGAATTGATACACGAAGGGAGTTGCCGGATTTTCATAGACTTCATCCGGCGTACCCACCTGCTCGATATTCCCCTGATGCATCACGACGACACGATGAGCCGCTTCAAGAGCTTCTTCTTGGTCATGGGTTACTAAGATGCTCGTAATATGCAAGTCGTCGTGGAGCCGCCGGAGCCAGCGGCGGAGTTCTTTACGGACCTTCGCATCCAATGCCCCAAAGGGTTCATCCAGCAGAAGGAGCTTCGGTTCCACGGCCAGCGCTCTGGCCAGCGCAACGCGCTGTCGTTGGCCGCCCGACAACTGGCTGGGATACCGATCGGCCATTGCCTGCAGCTGCACAAGCGTGAGCAGTTCATGGACCTTGTCCTGGATGCGGGCTGCGGAAGGCCGTTGTGTCCGAGGCAGTACGCTCAGCCCAAACGCGACATTCTCCGCCACGGTCATATGACGGAACAGCGCGTAATGCTGAAAGACGAATCCCACGCGGCGCTCGGTGATTCGCTGATCGGTCACCTCCGTGCCATGCAGAAAGATGCGTCCCTGGTCCGGACGTTCCAATCCAGCGAGAATTCTCAGCAGCGTCGTCTTGCCGCAACCTGACGGGCCGAGGAGCGCAACAAGTTCTCCCGCCTCAACCTGCAGATTGACGTCGTTCAAGACGGTGAACGTTCCAAACCGTTTCGTGACATGATCGACCCGGATACTCATGATGGACTCCTGGCTAAATAGGCATCTGTGTCCAGTTACCGCTAGGGCATGCGCTGATGCGGTGAGGCTGTTTTCCGCTCGATCAGCGCCTTTGCTGAGAGGGTTACGATCGCCAACAGGGTCAGGAGTGAGGCGACGCCGAACGCCGACGCAGCGTTGTACTCATTGTATAAAATCTCGACGTGCAGCGGCATCGTATTCGTCAGCCCTCGAATATGGCCTGAGACCACCGACACCGCGCCGAACTCACCCATCGCACGCGCATTGCACAAAATCACCCCATAGAGGAGACTCCATTTGATATTCGGGAGCGTCACGCGTGTAAACATTTGCCAGCCCGAGGCCCCCAGCGTGATGGCCGCTTCCTCTTCCTCACGCCCTTGCGATTGCATAAGGGGAATGAGCTCGCGGGCGACAAACGGAACCGTCACAAAAATCGTTGCGAGGACGATACCGGGCAACGCAAAGATGATCTTGATATCATGCTCGGCCAACCACGGACCCAGCCAGCCCTGAGCCCCAAAGAGCAGGACATAGATCAATCCGGAGATTACGGGCGAGACGGCCAACGGCATATCGATCAGGGTAATAAGCGCCTGCTTGCCGATGAATTCGAACTTGGCGATAGCCCAAGCCGCCGCCACCCCGAAGACGGCGTTCAGCGGCACAGCCACAGCCGCGACCAGGAGGGTCAAACGAATAGCTGCAAGGGCATCCTCATTGAGAAACGAATCGAAGTAACTGGCGAGTCCATGTTTCAACGCTTCGCTAAAGATGGCGACAATCGGGACGAATAGGAAGAGCGTCAAATAGAGGAACGCGGCGGCAATCAACAGCCTACGGACGAGAGAGCTCTCGGTCGTGAGCGAATCTTTCCACTCCAGATCCTTGTCGGCGGCAGTCGTGACAGAATTCATAGGTTCCTATTGATTCATGTGGCGAGTGCTGCTCCACCACTGAAGGAGGTTGATCGCCAAGGCCAGGACAAACGATGCCACAAGCATCACCACGCCCAGCGCAGTGGCTCCCGAATAATTGTACTGTTCCAATTTGGTCATGATCAGCAGCGGGGTGATCTCCGATTTGAGCGGCATATTGCCCGCAATGAAAATGACCGATCCATACTCCCCGACGGCGCGCGCAAACGCCATCGCGATCCCGGTCAGGAGCGCAGGCCAAAGCTCGGGCACGATGACGGCTCGAAATGTTTGCCATCGATTGGCCCCCAGCGTGGTGGCGGCCTCTTCGACTTCCTTGTCCAAGTCCTGCAGCACCGGCTGAACGGTACGGACGACGAACGGCAATCCGATGAACGTCAGCGCAACAAGCACACCCAACGGAGTGAAAGCGACCTTGATGCCCAACGGTTCCAGATACCGGCCGATCCATCCGTTTGACGCATAGATCGCCGTCAGCGTAATGCCGGCGACTGCGGTCGGCAGGGCAAAGGGTAGATCGACGAGCGCATCGACGAGAGACCGGCCTGGGAAACGGTACCTGACCAACACCCACGCGATGATCGACCCGAACAATCCGTTGATGAGCGCGCCGACCAGCGAAGCCCCGAACGTCAGCTGATAGGAGGCAATGGCCCGTGGATTGGTGACGATCTCCCAAAACTGTTCCCAGGACAATGTGCTGGTCTTCACGAAGAGTCCGCTGAGAGGGATCAACACGATGAGGCTGAAATAAAAGACGGTGAACCCCAATGTCAGACCGAATCCTGGGAGCACGCTGGGCTGTTTCAACGTCAAGCGCATGAGCTGTTTGTCCGGATCAATTCGTGGAAATTCCGTGTATACGAAAACCCATTCGTCTCATCACCGAAGCCTTCATCGCCATGTCAGTTTTGGTCCGCACACAACACTCTGTCGGTGAAACTCGCCCCACATCGACGACCCGTCTCACGCTCTTCTCCCGGGTGCCATTCCCTCTGGACCCCGTAACGCAGCGCGGCTCGCGCCAGCAAGCGTGTTGAATCCAGCATCGGAAGAATTGATTGTTCTTCAGAGAGGAATAGAGGCAATTCCGTGCATCCGAGAATGACCGCCTCGACTCCCTCATCAGCCATCTCCGAGATCACCTTCTGCAAAAAAAGGCGAGAGTCGCTTGTAAACCGGCCTGCAATCAGTTCGCTCCGAATCATATGCTGAATTCGAACCCTGTCGGCCCCCGCTGGAATCACCGTCTCGACATCTCGCTGCTTCAGCGCATGCGAATAGATCGACCCTTCCATGACGATCTGCGTTCCGAGAATTCCGACTCGTCGCCAACCGTGCTGTATGATTTCTTCCAGAACCGGCTTGGCGATATGCAGCCACGGGAGCGGTGATTCAACCAAGTCAATAGCCTGGTGCAACGTGTTGTTCGGACAAATTAAGAAATCGGCGCCGACCCGGGCCAGTTTCGAGGCCGAGTGAGACATGAGAGCAGCCACCCCTCTCCAGTCGTTCCGATCGATTGCGTTGAGATATAGATGAAGCGGGGACGAATGGAGCGTGATCTCCGGATGCACATATCGGCGCCCCATGACATGCTCCGCTTCCAGACAGATGGTTCGGTAACAGAGGGCCGCCCCCTCAGCCGTTCCGGCAACAATCCCGATGTGCGGAATTCTTGGAGTGAGGTTACCCATTGACAGAAAGCTCCCGATATCGACGAGAATCAAAACAAACAGATTCCGAGCGCGCATCGACATCCATCTGTCGGCCTCGCTTCAAAAAATACACAGGCAACCCGCGTCGCGACGCTTCACCGCGCACTTTTCTCGCCAATGTGTGACTCACCCGGTCCAACACCACGACGACTGCCTCAGTGGCTTTCGGGATTGATCGCACCAGATCACGATGCTTGCGCCCCGTCCAATGCTCCACACGACTTTTTCTGCCGCCCGAGCGCTTCCGGAACACTTCGGCGGAATCACCGCCGACCAGAAGGATGTTCATGGTATCTCCTGACCGTTTGCTGTTCGACGACCACCTTCTCATCGTGCAAGGAGCACCGCCAGCTCCCTGCCGCCTCCGCCAGAAACTTCACGCTCAGCGAACTATTTCAGTTTGTAGATCTCATCGAAGACCCCACCGTCTGCAAAGTGTGTCTGCTGTGCCTTTTGCCACCCTCCGAATACGTCATCAATCGTAAATAAACTCACTTTGGAGAACTGATTTGCATACTTGGCCAACGCCGCCTCCGAACGGGGGCGGTAAAAGTGCTTGGCTGCGATCTCCTGCCCTTCATCTGAATAGAGATACTGCAGGTAGGCCTGCGCCTGTGTTTCGGTGCCCTTTTTCTTCGCCACCGAATCGACGAGCGATACGGTCGGCTCCGCGAGGATGCTGACCGATGGGGTCACAATCTCAAATTTCCCTGCGCCGAATTCCTTGAGCGCCAAATATGCCTCGTTTTCCCATCCGACCAACACGTCCCCGATTCCGCGCTCAACGAATGTCGTGGTTGCACCCCGCGCACCGGAATCAAGCACCGGCACATTCGCGTAAAACTTTCCGATAAACTCCTTGGCCTTCGTTTCACTATTGTCATACTTTTTTAGTGCATAACCCCACGCGGACAGATAGGCCCAACGCGCGGCCCCCGACGTTTTCGGATTCGCAGGAATGACCGCCACTCCGGGTTTCACGAGGTCGTCCCAATCACGAATGGCTTTGGGATTTCCCTTCCGCACCAGGAAGACAATAGTCGAGGTATAGGGTGAACTGTTGTGTGGCAACCGTGTCTGCCAATTTGCCGGCAACAGGCGAGCTTTGGCGATGGCATCCACGTCATAGGCCAAGGCCAACGTCACCACGTCGGCATCCAGGCCGTCGATCACGGCCCGCGCTTGCTTGCTGGACCCAGCATGCGATTGTTTGACGACGACCGGTTGGCCTTTTTCCTTCTGCCAATACTTTGCAAAGGCCGCATTGAATTCCTGGTACAGCTCCCGCGTCGGATCATAGGACACATTCAAGATGACCACGGACTCGGCAGCCTGAAGCGATGAACTCAGCACAAACAATCCAGACAACACTGCCATTATAGATATGGAAGCTAACCGTTTTATCTGCACAACATACTCCTTTCTCTTCTCAGTCTTCATGACCCAATCGCCTCCATGACAGCAATCCCGTTCAGACCGGTCGAACCGTACTGTTCGTTCACGAGCGGGGACTTTTTGTGAGAGCGTCAAGTGCATCGCGATATCGAATGTGCAGTTCCTCTCGCTGGTCGATCGTGAACAACCTCCATCCTGAATGGACCGTGTGCAAATACTCTTCCGGCTCAAATGTCGCGTGAAAGGCAGGAGCCTGTTCGGGCACATTCGGCATCTGACGGTCGTACTTGCTGATGTCAGGCCCGGGACTATGGCGGTCATGGGCCTCGGTCAAGGCGAGATATAGCAGATTGCCTTGAATGGACAACCAACCGGTCGTCGTTTCCTCTTCTCCGTACTCAGTCACCTGACCGAGGTGAAAATAGACACGCTGATCGGGTGAGGCCAGCTCCAAGGCTCTGGAAATTGCCGGTGCGAGCACCGCTACCTCTTCATTGCGAAAGGCCCTTGTTCGCTCGGCTTCTCCGGAAAGGAGTCGATGGACAATGTTGCGTTGTTTCCAAATGCGCACCCCTCGCAACAACGAACCGACCTCGCTTGAAGTTAATGCCGTTGGATGGGTGTTCACGTGAGGAGCAGGATCTTTTTCCAAATACACACGATTGAGTCCAGATTGATAAATGCTCATCTCTGGCGCAACTGAAGTCCCTGCGCAACCAGTCACGATGCCGATGCTTAGAACGAGAAGTGTGCGGGCAAACCATGAGCTCTTATGATTGTCGCTGCTTGTCCATTCCCTCATGGCTTGACCTCCTCGCGCTGTGTGAGGTTGATATCTGAAACGACCGACTCAAAACCGTATTGCTTGAATTCTCCCTGCGCCTTTTCGCTCTGTAGGAACGAAACGAAGTCGCGGGCTCCCGAAATGTTGCGTGCTGTCCAAGGTGAGACGACTCCGTATGCGATCGCTCTATGACTGTCGGATGGCGCCGAATCGATGATGCGCACTCGCTTCGATCCGATGGCATCGGCTCGATGTACCACACCCAACTCCGCCTCTCCTCTTGAGACAAGATCCAGCACGGCTCGAGAATGTTCTCCGTAGATGAATTGAGATTTCAGACGGGACTCGAGATTTCGATCTCTCAAGAACTGGATGGTGTCTTTGCCGACGGCTGACGTCGAGGGATCTCCGATAGCGATATGCCTCACCGGTTTGGTTTCAAGATCTTGAATGGAGTCGAGCTGCGCCGGGAACGCGCTGTTGGTGATCAACACAAGGGCCGTGCGAGCGTAGACATGTTTGGTGCCTTTAAGGATAAGCTCCTTGCTCTCCAGCTGATCGATGTCCTCGATGAGCGCAGGAAGAAAGACATCCACTGGTGCCCCTTCCTCGATTTGCTTGGTGAGTGTCTTGGGTTGTGCATAAATGACCCGTACGGCGATGTCTCGGTTTTGCGCTTCGAAAAGAGGCAATATCTTCCGAAGCACGTCTTTCAGGTTATTAGCCGCCGCGATGGTGAGGACCTCGGATTGTGCATACGCGGGTGTAGCCACTGATTCGGTAAACGCGACGATACTGACGAAGAACAGTGCGCGAGCAAGAAGAGGCGCGAATGTCATGACAATCTCCTTATGTCTGTGCTGTTTCATCTGCGTTAGAAATAGAACTGATATTGGACATTGAACCGGTTTTCGACGAGATCCCGACCAAATCCCGGAAGATTTTCGAAGGGAAATCGATCCGGCGCTCGTCCACCGCTGCCCATCGTAATATTCGAGTAATCGAGAATAATGCGATTATTGTACGTGCCGTCGAAGCTATAGCTGATGGCAACGCCCAGTTCTTTGGTCAAATCCTGTTTCTGTCTAATCGAAGGATCCAGGATGCCGTATCGGACTGCGACTTCGAGCTTGCGTGGGATCACATACTTCCCCACTTGCACATACCAGCCCCATGCATCGCCAAGTGACACCGGCGGCCCAACGGCGAGGGGACTGGTGGGGATTGTTCCCAAGTCGAACGGTCTGGTTCCAGCATCGCTATTCCGTACATCTTGAATGCGATAGAACCCTTCCGCTTGAAGCGACCAGCCCTTGTATTTGAGGATATAATCCAGGTTAAACGTGTGAAAATCGTAAATGCCGCCACCGAGTAGCCTCCCATTGTAGGCCTGGGTAACTCGCTGACGAAACGTCCGCTCGACGATGTCGGATCGGATCGAGCTCAGGTAATTTTGAGCCGGATCATACGCATAGGCGAACGCAATGGCTGTTTGTGGGGTACGTGAATTGAGAATATCTCCCTGTCCGTACCCTGGATTGCCAGCGATCTTATAAAGCAACCTGACCGTATACATCATCTCGCCGGTCAAAAAACGAGTATCGTAGTTGTATGTTCTGGTCGTTCCAGCATTTGGTGCGCCCGGAGTTCCGGTTTGGGGCAACACATTCTGACTGACCGCCGTACCCTCTCGCGTGAGATTTGCTCCAACCCCTCCCCAAATACCGATGGCATAGTTAAACTTATACTTCTCTTCATCACTCATAATGGTGATACCCACGTCCCGACTGCTCTGGAGGTTCGCCGCAAAGACCCTCTGCACCACCATGTTATCTGCAAAAGTCGTCGTGGCATTGGAAGTGATCAGCGCACGATTGAACCAGACTCGTTGCTGACCGACTTGAACAGTGGCCCAAGGGATGTGCCATGACGAAATATAGGCATCAAGCAGGTTGAGTCGCCCGCTCCCCCCTTCTTGGTCAAAGGCCGGTTGGGTCGCGGCCAAAGAAAAATTGTACCGAAGGTCAGGATCGAAGGCATGCCCCATGAATTGAAGCTGCACATTGGAAACTGAAAATTTATTCGAATCGCTCGCATACCGATATGCCCGATACTCGACTTGCCCGCCGAGAATCTCCGGATTTCTCGAGTCACCGATGGTCCCCCAGGCTTCATTGTAATTGCTGTGGGTATAGCGAACCTGTGTAAGAAGCCGCAGTTTGAGCAGAAATTTTTCACCGACGCGGAAGTTCAAGCCATTGTTGACATCGACGTTAAAGTTCGGCTTGGTGAGCCGTTCTCTGGTTTCGATGACCTTCAGGCCTTTGCTGTACTCTTCTTCCGAAATCAGTCCTTTCAAGTAGAGATACTTCAAGCCTGGATCTTCGCCCGAGTAGTATTCCCACTTGCCGTCCTTCCTCACGAATTGACCTTCTTCCACGGCCAAAGTCGGTGAAACACGTGTAAGCGAAATCGCCATGATCACAAGCAAAAGAATGGAACCGGAAATTCTCATGTCGCATTCCTCCCTGACATGTGAACTTCCGGTGGTCCGGTCAGTTCTTAGTTAAATGAATTAATAGCAACTCTGGCACTTCCAGTCGTCTGGACTACCTACCTGATCATCTGAATACTCCTAGGTACAACGGCTCTTTTTGTACTGTCATCAGCGCGTCATCGAATCGAGCGTGAAAGTGTGCCGTCAAAGCGTGTCTTTTCTTTTCGTTCGATCTGGACCACTTTTGAGTCATGAACGATGATTTCGACAGACCCGAACCGAATCCCCTTCAGGGCAAGCAGGATTGCTTGCTCGACCGCCGAATCTAAGCTTGGATTCGTTACCTCTTGATCTGCTTTAAACATGTTTTTGACTCTACTTTCTCGATCGCCACGTCAATCTTTACATTACCGATCGTGATTAACGATGCATCTTATATCTAAACTAGAGTTTCTTTGTCAACATAATAAATAATAAAGTGAAAATTTCTAATCCTTGTAATACAATCAACTTGTTAGGAGATATTTATATTCTTAAATGATTGTTTCACATGCTCTCGATTACCAATATTCCCTGCCAGGCGATTTACTCATTTTTTAGCTATACAAAAAGATTGAGTAAATTATAATTGACATATGACAATTATGATTGCTATACAGCCGCCATGAAAATTCAGACCAAACAACAGGAAAACGCCGTTCAGTTTTCCAATCACCTCAAATCTGTCCGAACGAAGAACGGGTTCTCCCAAGGTGAACTCGCCAGGCGAGCAGGCATGACGCGGCAGGCTGTCTCTTCGATTGAATCAAATCTGTATTTGCCGACCACGGCCGTTGCGCTCCGGTTGGCCTCTGTTTTGACATGCCGCGTAGAGGATCTATTCGCTCTTATCCCAGCTGAAGACATAATCGAAGGTGAGTTGATCGGTCAGCGCGTAGAAAAAGAGCCGACTATCTCGCCCATTCGGGTCAAGGTTTCCACTATAGGAAGACGGATGATCGTGCGTCCTGTCGCCGACTTGGGCGGGCAACTTTCCTTTGCAATTCCTGCCGATGGATATATCACCCACACACATCTCAAGCCCTCCGGCTCAACCGTTCGAGTAAAACTCTCACGCGACCGGGAAGCGATCCAACAGGAAATCTCCGTAGCCGGATGCGACCCGGCAATTTTTCTGGCCGGCGAATATTTGCGGCGACACAAGGATCAGACGACGGTCGTCGGTTGGCCGATGGGCAGTATGGCGGCACTGCGGGCATTGCAGCGTGGCGAGGTCCATGTTGCCGGATTGCACTTATTTGATCCAGCCACCGGCGAATCGAATATGCCGTTCCTTCGGCGACACCTCAAAGGATCGGCCTATGAGGTCGTCACTTTTGCGACGTGGGAAGAGGGCTTCTTAGTTCGAAAAGGGAATCCATTGTCCATCCGGACTGCTGCTGATCTTGGCCAACCGACGGTCACCTTGATCAATCGGGAAGAAGGCTCCGGGGCGAGGCTGTTGCTTGATCAACGATTGCGGGCTTCCGGAGTAGAGCCGACACACGTTCAAGGATACGACCGAGTCGTATCCTCTCATTTTGAAGTAGCTCGAGCCATCAATGGGCGCCAGGCCGACGTTGGGCTTGGCATTCGCTCGGCGGCACAACTTTTTGAACTCGACTTCGTTCCACTCCAAGCCGCGCGCTACGATCTGGTCGTACCCAAGCTCTACTTAAAATCTCATCCGACCCTAGCCCACTTGTTTGAAACCATCGTGAGCAAAGCTTTTCGAAATGAGGTCGAAGCCTTGGGAGGATACGACACGAGCGACACGGGGAAAGTCCATGTCCTGAGGGCCGTTTAAGTACTTTCTCGCCAAGGGTTACGACACACATTCACATCAACCGCCGGAACAAAGAGGAGAATCAATGTCGAAGAAATCGTTGTGGTGGGCCTTGCTCAGTGTGTCGCTCCTGCTTGTGGGAGCAAGCACAACGAACGCCGTCGAGTATGGAGAATTGGTCCAGAAAGATGGGCAATGGGTATTTAAGAATACCGAAGATCCGGTCTTTAAGTACATGCGTGACACAGGCCGGATCTCGAATGAGCGATATTTTCAAATTTCGGAACAGACCGGCAAAAACTGGATTGAGCCGGCCGATGCAATCCTCAATCGCCGGAGGGATATCGAATGGAACCGCTACCTGAAAACCGCGCTGCACCTGCCCGACTGGATCGATCTGGGGCTCGAAAACCGGACCAGATTTGAGTCGTATGACCACCCATGGAGGGCTGCCCAAAAAATTGGAAACGGAGCGACAGACTTCCAAATTCCCATGCGGTCGCGGCTTCGTGTGGGCTTGGGCGGCAATGGGCCGCTGCGATTTCTCTTCGAGGGACAGGACTCGCGGTCGTTTGATAATGGAAAGCCCGGCGATTTCCGAGACCTCACGATGATCAATGAATTCGATGTGCTTCAGCTCTTTGGAGCCGTGAAATTGGACAATGTCCTGAGCACCGGGTTGCGGACCGATCTTCTCTTTGGACGCTTTACCCTGGACCTGGGCAACCGGCGCCTGGTCGCGCGCAACGACTTCCGCAATACCACCAATGCCTTCGATGGGTTTCTTTGGCAACTTAGTCAGCCCAATGCCTGGCGGCTCAAGGCCTTCGTCACAGAGACGGTCCAGCGAGACGATGTGAGCCTCGATACCGAGAACAATAAGTCGCTCTTTTGGGGGGCATATTTTGAGAGCCAGCAGTTCCGCTGGTTTAACCTGGACGCCTATTACCTGGGCCTGAATGATCGGCGGGTCGCGACGGTGACTAGCCATCGCACCTATAACACGTTTGGCGGTCGCCTCTTTAAAGAGGCTAAACCGGGAGAAGTGGATTATGAAATCGAGACCGCCTGGCAGATCGGCCACCGGGGCGTGACCAAACACTTCGCCCATTTTCAGCACTTAGATATCGGCTATATGTTCAATCTGCCTTGGACACCCCGGCTGCTCTTTCACTTCGACTACGTCAGCGGCGATCACAAGCCGGGCGATAGTCAAGACGAAGGGTTCGATACGTTATTTGGCGCGCGTAACTTTGAATACATGATCACCAGTATGTGGGGGCCATTTTACCGAACTAACCTCATTACGCCGGGGTGGCGGCTGATCCTCGCCCCCTCCCCCAGCTGGATTCTGGAAGTCAAACATCGCGTCTGGTATCTCGCCCAGAACAAGGATGTCTTCGGGAGTTCTGGGTTGCGGGACCCCACCGGCAACTCCGGTGGTTCGCTCGGACATGACATGCAACTACGCGCACGGTGGGCGGTCAATAAGAACCTGGACTTTGATGTCGGCTATATCCATTGGTTCAAGGGCTCCTATTTCGACAGCCCCGCCATCCTGGCTCAAATGCCGACCGGCGGGAACAAGGATAGTGATTACTTTTACGCGCAGATGCGAGTCAGGATCTAGAAAGGATTGACCATGAAACAGAGGTTTCTAGCATGGTATGTGTGTGTCATCGCGAGTGCGGCGGTGACACCGGCTTTCGCCGAGCAGGTCTTGGTGGCCGTCGCCGCCAATTTTGTTCCGCCATTTCGTGAAATAGCGATTGAATTCGAAACCGCAACCGGTCACAACCTCCGGGTGGCCGCCGGTTCCTCCGGAAACTTCTATTCGCAAATCAAGAACGGGGCGCCGTTCGATGTGTTCTTCTCTGCCGATATGGAACGTCCAAAGCTGTTGGAAGACGAGGGGTTGGGGGTCAAGGGTTCCCGTTTGACGTATGCCATAGGCCGCCTCGTGCTGTGGAGTCCGAATGCCGACCTGGTGAAAGGAGAGGAAACGTTACGCTCAAAAAATTTCAAGCGCCTCGCCATCGCGAATCCCAAGACCGCGCCTTACGGCCTGGCGGCGATGCAGACCATGCAAAAGTTGGATCTCTGGGAGGGTCTACAACCCCAAATTGTCATGGGAGAAAATATCGGCCAGACCATGGGATTCATCGAGTCGGGCAATGTTCAATTGGGTTTTGTGGCGTTATCACAGGTCCTCGATCCGAAAATCAAGGGTCAAGGTAGTCGATGGGACGTCCCTACCAATCTGCATGAACCGATCAAACAAGACGTGATCTTGCTGACGAAGGGAAAAGACAACCCGGCGGCCAAAGCGCTCATGGAGTTCATGGGTGGCCCGCAGGCAAAGGCGATCATCGAACACTATGGTTATGAGTTGAAGTAGAACGTGCATATGGGAGCTTTGACAGATCTGGATCTGAGCGCGCTGTGGGTCAGCGTCCGACTGGCCACGATGACAGTGATCGTTCTGCTGATCGTAGGCACGCCCCTCGCTTGGTGGCTGGCACATACACGATCCCGGTTGAGACCTATCATAGAAGCTGTGGTCGCGCTCCCGATCGTGCTTCCGCCCACCGTCCTGGGATTCTACATTCTCGTCGCACTGGGTCCTTACGGGCCGCTCGGCCGGTTTGCAGATCTCTCCCTCGCCTTCACCTTCATCGGTCTGGTGATCGCCTCAGTGTTTTATTCAATGCCATTCGTCATTCAGCCGTTGCAAAGCGCATTTGAAGCGGTCGGCAAGGCACCCATGGAAGCGGCCTGGTCACTCCGTGCTTCAAAGTGGGATGCGTTTCTAACGGTTATCTCCCCGATCGCACTGCGAGGCTATATCAGTGCAATTGTGCTGGGGTTTGCACATACGATGGGAGAATTTGGAGTGGTGCTTATGGTCGGTGGATCCATTCCGGGGCAAACACGTGTCCTCTCCACAACCATCTTCGAGCATGTCGAAGTCGGGGAATACGCTCAGGCGCACGCCGTCTCAGCCTTCATGCTGATCTTTTCGTTTCTGGTGCTGTTGGCGGTCTATATCACAAACCGACGATTTCCCATCCATGTGTCATGAGCCGTCTGCTGGCACGCTTTGATGTACGATTTCCGGCCTTTCATTTGGACGTTGATGTGGATGTCCCAATGTCGGGCATTACTGCCATCTTCGGACCGTCCGGATCAGGAAAGACCACTCTCTTGAGGTGTCTGGCCGGGCTCGAACGGGCTCCGAACGGCGTCATGCGGTTCGGCGACGATGTCTGGCAGGATGAAACAAAAGATCTGTGCCTACCGCTCCATAAACGACCGGTCGGGTATGTCTTCCAAGAACCCCGCTTGTTCCCCCATTACAACGTACGCGCGAATCTGCTGTACGGGTACAAGCGTATCTCTTCAGAAGAACGCCGCATTACGATCGAGCAAGTCGTCGACATTCTGGGAATCGGCCATCTTCTTGAACGCCGCATTCACAAACTATCCGGCGGGGAGCAACAGCGAGTGGCGATCGGCCGTGCGCTGCTGACAAGTCCCAAACTGCTCCTTCTGGATGAGCCACTTGCCTCGCTGGATATTCAACGCAAGCAAGAGCTCCTTCCCTTCATCCGTCGTCTGCATGAGGAACTCCGTATCCCGGTGATGTACGTCAGCCATGCGATCGCTGAAATCCTTCAACTGGCAGACCGTGTCGTTCTTTTGAAAGAGGGGAAGGTCATCGCGTCCGGCGCGCTTAATGAGGTGTTCACTTCTTTGCAATTCCGGGGACATTTCGGAGCGCATCGAATCGGCGCCATCTTGGAGGCTCGTGTCGCTGTTCATGAAGCGCAGTACGGCCTCACTCAACTGGAATTCAACGGCCAGCGCCTCTTTGTGCCGCTTCAGTCGGTCACCGTTGGACAGGTCGTGCGCGTCCACATCCTTTCCAGCGATGTCAGCCTCGTCTTGGAGAAGACCATCGCGCCGACCAGTGTGTTGAATATTCTGGAGGCCACGATTGTCGAGATCCGGGAGATGGACCAGGCCTCGGTCGACGTGCTGTTGGACATCGGAGTTCCACTCGTAGCCAGCATCACTCGAAAATCGCTCGTCACGCTGGGATTGAAACCTAGACAACGGGTATTCGCCCACATCAAGACCGTGGCGTTGAATGAAGAGTTGATGGCCTAGTGCATGGCATCATTTACGATCGGAGGTCCGGTCATGAATCATGACACCATCTCTGGCGGGAGGGTTCCTGATCATCCAGAGGGCAACATGCTCCTCGCCGATTCCATGGTCACCCTTGTGAAAGGAATCGTTCATTCCCAGTACGTGGGTCTTCTTCACCCCACAGTACGCATCCGTGCGGGACGCCGAGTCGACATGCGCATCAGGCTGGCACTCGGCGATGACCATTGCTTTTTCCCCGGACAGCCCGTCATCGCCAAGATTCCGGCTGAGGCCGTTCGGCTTGAGGCGGGTTTATTTCGTCGGAGTAGACAGCGACTGAACCGCTGGTACGGTCGCATTGTGCTGATAAAGCCGCTCAAGGAAGGGCAAACCGTCACAGCAAAAATTCATGGCGAAAGCTGGGCTCTGGCCAGCACGATCCCGGTCTTGGGATCCACGAGTTCAGCTCGAACATGGGATCCAGTCAGTATCATCGTCGATCCCCGCAGAATCCAGCTATTTCCCAGTCAGCGAGTGGCTGCTCTGGAGCCCGAGGCGTTGGTATACGGACGAATGTGGATGCAGGACTGCAGTGCCAAAGATACGTCGATGCCACTTTAGTGGAAGACCCTGTCTAGGCTAAACAGACTCCAGGGTAGTCGATTCAATGATAGGAACCATCGATGGCGAAAAGAATGATGGGTGACGTGCTAACCGCCAAGGAAGCGGCACGATATGTTCGGCTGACATTGCCGACATTCTATCGATATATCTGGGAGGGCAAAATTGAGGCCCCGAAGATTGGGGGACGCTATCGGTTTACAAAATCGTTGCTGGACCGGTGGCTTGGCAAAAAGCCATCCGGCGCTGATGATGTCAGTGGACGAAATAAGCTCGTCGGCAGGGTGACTGGAATCAAGCGGGACGCGATTATGGCACAGATCGACGTCGACATTGGTTCCCACAAGATCACCGCCGTGATCACTCGTGATGCGCTGGACGAACTCGGGCTTCGCATCGGAGACACCGCCATTGCTTTGGTCAAAGCGACCGAGGTCATGATCGTGAAAAACTAAACCGATCAATTCGAACCACCTCGTCCAGACTGTCTTGACTTACAAAAACCAATCGATCCCGCACAAACTAGCGAAATATTCTTACCGAACGTACATCCTTTTCTCATGAGCAGCTGATACGGTACGAGGAGGAGCTACGACGATTCTTTACTTATCAAAGGAGGACAGATCATGAAACTTAGCGCGCGCAATCAGTTCCAAGGCACCGTCAGTCGCATCACAGAAGGACAAGCAATGGCCGAAGTAACGGTTAAGGTCGGCACACTCGAGTTTGTTGCGGCCATCACGGAAGGCTCCGTCAAGAATATGGGGTTGAAGGTGAATGACTCAGTGTTGGTCGCCATCAAAGCCACAGAAGTGATGATCGGAAAGTAACGGCTCGTTACTTATCGCGTCGCGATAGAGATCAGGATAACGCTCAGCTTACCCGCTCGTTGAGGCGGGTAAGCGGCGTTTGTGTGTGTTGCCATCGCTGCCGATTTCTTCTTCAGCTTCTCATCACGCAATCTTCCTTGATTCAACTGACGGTCACCACATTTAGCTCGCACACTTATTCCTTTTCACTTTCTCGAGGGATTCCACTCTCCCCAATTTCTGTGGATAAGTCTGTGAACAAGTGCCTTCGCGATGCCTGAATCAGCCGAATGCGTGGGGAGAGACCCTTTTGCCTATTTTTTAATCATTGATTGAAAATGGAAATGGGCCACTACATCTAGTGGTCTTCGGCGGACGCGGAAAGAAAAAGCTCTAAAAGTCGGTTAATTCTATGTTTCGAAATTGTTAGAGAGTTCGTAACGTTGAAATTTTCCCCAAGTCCAGAAGTTATACACAGCAGCCCTCGTGAATATCCCGAAATATCCTCCCTTGACAGGGGGGAATAGGCATGTTACCAATGGTTACACATGAGAGCACAAGACCTCAAACGCCTTCGAGAAGAACTAGGCCTCACGCAGCAGCAACTTGCTGATGCATTGCACACCACACGGGTATCCGTCGCGCGGTATGAAGCCGGGATGCGGAAGATTCCCGGTGTCGTGTCAGTTGTGCTGGATCAATTACGACAGAAGACGGCGATTCCGATGGCTGGTCTAGTTGCAGCCGGTTTCCCCATCGACCCGGTGCCGCAATCGGAACTCGTGGACGTGCCGCCCAGTATGTTGCGAGGCGGTGAGACCTTCGCGTTAAAGGTGAAAGGCGAGTCCATGAAAGATGACGGGATTTTACCCGGCGATCTGGTGGTCGTGCGCAAACAGAGCACGGCTAAAAACGGGCAAACCGTCGTCGCCTTGGTGAATCGCGAGGCCACGATCAAGACGTATTTTAAGAAGGACTCGCGTATTGAACTTCACCCGGCCAATGAAACAATGCAGCCGATCATCGTCCGGCCATCGGATGAGTTTCACATCGAAGGGATTGTCATCGGCGTCATTCGCCATTGTACCGTCTAGACAACTCAAAGGAGGGAGCGATGGACATGATCGAACAAACAGTCATCACGAAAGACCGGTTGATGAATTTGGAGAGGACTGTGGCCGCGTTGGATACCCGACTGCGAACGATTCAGTGGGGACTGCAGCCACCTCATACCGGCTCACTGATTGGGCGTTTTCGGAGCATGATGAGATCCAGACAGGGAAACGAGTTTATGTCGGCAGTCTGCAATCAACGTGTGCGTTCGAATACGAAGGTGGTGCCTCATGATAGTCCAAGAGCATAGATCATCATCGGTGACGACAGGCCCCTGTTCTGATTGTGGCCTGGTCGTCGAGCAGCGGGTGGAATCAATTGATAGTCTGACCCACTCCACGGTTCAGCTGTGCGCCTCCTGCTGGAATGCGTACCGGCAGCGACAAGTCTTTTCCGGTGGGTGCTGCGGATAGGAGAACACCTCGGTATGAGCGGCGCAGAAGCAACAAAAAATAGCGCGATACGGTTGCCGGCTACTGGCGTGGGGCATCTCCGTGACAGGCGCGCTTCACGGCCAAAATCTGTGAGAGAAGCAGCGAGAGATCAGGGCAGCCATGCGATTGTACTGAATCCATCCGATCGACTAACGGTGTTATATGGTCATCCGGTCGCCTCAAGAATCGCCTTACAGGTTCTCGTCGATCATGCCCTATCCGGGCGTCCAATCGTGTACCTGGATGGAGTCCACACATTCGATGCGCTGCTTATCGGGAAATTGGCTCGCGGCCGACGGCAGCAGACTCGGAAAGCCCTTGCGATGATCCATGTGGCGCGTGCCTTCAGCGCGCGGCAATTGGAACGCCTGATGTCCCAGTGTTTGGCCGGCGCCTTAGAGCGCTATCAAACCAACACGGCGGTGATCTCCGGCCTGCTTGAAACTCTGTCTGTAAACGGCTTGACGGACAACGAGGCCGACCGGCTGGCGGACCGGATGATCGAATCGGTGCGCCACTTGACGCGGCAGGGAGTTTCACTGCTCTGCCCCTGCCCTTCCATTCCAAGGCCGATGACTCCGGCTCATCGGCTGTTTACCGCATTGCGTGTGATGAGCCACCGTTGCATCCGTGTACATGAAGCGCAGGGGAAAATCATAACGGAAGAACTCTCGTTTGACCCCATGCCCGCTTATGCAGAGCATTTTGAGGGCCTCGGCGCAGACCACCTCTCCCCTTCCAATCCGACTGCCAGTGCCCTACCGTTCGGCCATGCCCCCATAGCTCAGTTGGATGGAGCAGCGGTTTCCTAAACAAGACGAGGGCTTCTCCAGCGGCACACGATGTCGAACATGGGAGCGTTCCATCCCGTTCGGGATATGGCCAAGTCGCGTCAGTCACTTTGTGCGCCGGGCAGTCACCTCATCGAAACTTTGCCGGTGGCAAGATCGTACACCGCAGCTTCTACTCTGAGGTTTCCGGCTTTGATCGCATCCCGGATCACAGGAGAAGACATGCGCAGCAACTCTGCCTGAATCCGCGCATTGGCTTCAATTGCCGCATCGATGTTGCCGCCGGACCGTGCCACTCCCGGCTGAAGGTGTTGATACAGAGCGCTGATTTGCCCGGGTACCGCTGTAGTTTTCATCGCCGCCTTGACCGCTCCGCATCCACTATGACCGAGGACCAGCAGCACTTTGATCCCAAGGACGGCAACTCCATATTCGAGTCCGGCAATCACCTCTGGCGTGACCATATTTCCAGCCACTCGAGTGACAAATAGTCGGCCGATCGTTTGATCGAACACGAGTTCCACAGGCACACGAGAATCGGCGCAGGCAAGGATCCCGGCGAATGGCTCTTGTTTGTCGACCGTATGCTCTCTCAGAATGGCGAGGTCGTGTTCGAGCGAGGTCAGTTGATTCGCGACTGTGCGCTGATTCCCTACAAGCAATTTCTCCAGAGCTTCGTCCGGACTCAAACTGCTTTGGGCATAGCTTCTTCGAGGAAAAACCAGCTCGCTTCCCGCCTGAGTGGCAATGCCTACCACCACGCCTGACACGATCGTTTGCAGAACCTGCCTCCTGCTGACCACCGAGTCACTCGACGTACGATCTTCCATGTGCCATGCCCTCCTCATCCCTCACGGTTGGGAACCTGCGCCCTGACCGGCATTCACCCGGTTTCTTTGGCGTTGCTGATCCGCTGATCAGCGGCGGTACGAAACCATGGTCATGAGGGCCAAGTCAATCACGGCGAATGGCGGCATGCATCTCGGCAGGCCTGCAATACAAATAGAAGGCTATATTTTATGGTAGCAGGAGGCGGAACCGGAATGGAGGGTACGATCGGGGTTGACAGGGAGTCGCAAACCATTGAAACTACAGTCACGCCCCCGTAGCTCAGTTGGATAGAGCAGCGGTTTCCTAAACCGCGGGTCGTACGTTCAATTCGTATCGGGGGCACCAATCTTTTTCTCCTTCGCTGACGCCGACTTCAGCCGCTTCAGGCTTCCCGTCCTTGACTCCCCCAAGACCCACTATCACGGTTCCGGTCACGGTTCCATTGGAAATGGGCGCTGGTTTTTCGTCCTGGATCAGGTGGGCTGGCTTCTCTCCGGAAGCCTTCTCAAACCCTGCAACCCCTTCCACGGCAGCCTTCAAATGCGACGGACTCAGGTGCGCATAGCGTTTGACCAAAACCGTGGTGGAATGCCGCAATAGAGCTGCAATGGTGCCCTCATTGTGACCAGACATCGCCAATCGACTGGCAAAGGTATGTCTGAGATCGTGCCAGGTGGCCCATTCATTTCCGGCTTTGGTAATCGCAGGCATCCACACCCGGTGATAGAAATTCCGGGCATCCAAAGGGCTGGCAGGATTCTCCGAAGGAAACACCCACTTCGACTGATGCCAGGAATTGAGGCTTCGAAAGATCTTATGAGGACTCATAGTCAAGCGCGTGTTTGATTCAGATCCACCGCCAAATGGATCGTGGGATGAGTCCCTAAATTGCCTTTTCGACGGGTTCCCTATTGGCGGATATTTCGCTTTGGAAGGCCACGCAGGGGTCGTTTCTAGATAGGCCGGGGTTGCTAATATGCAACGTGCTGTACGGCTAAGAAACCCTCACAGCATTTGGCTGAGCGCCTGAATCGTCAACGGCGCACTCCCCTCAGCTCGATTGTTCACGATCACATAGGCCGCTTTTGCTTGCTTGATCGATTGCAGAATGAGAGCGATCGTATCTTTCCGCATCTCCGGTAACTCACCGACGATCTTGTTATACGGCCCAGCTCGTTTCTTTGCTGCTTCATAGGACATCTGCAAGGGTGTGAGGAGACGCAGAACCGTGAAGGGTGCTGTAAAGCTTTCCTCCATGCGTTTATGCTGCTCCGCCAAGGAAGGCATGTAAGACCAGTGATTATAGACGTGCGCGACACCCCAGTTTTCCAAAGACGAGCGATAGAGCGGGCCGAGGAATCCCGCGTTCCGAATCTCGACTGCATATTTGAAATCCCTAGGCAGTCTCAGGAAAAACACACTGAGTCGTAAAAGAAACTCATGAATGGGCATCCCATGTCGTTGAAACTCAAACAGGAAGGGACCCATGTGCGGTTCAAACTTCGCATCGCGAAAGGGCGTCAGCACAAGGTCATTGAATAGCTCGGGATTCAGAAAATTGGGATTCGGTTGCCCAGCTTTCGCTCCATAGCGCGGGTGATTCGCATAGGTTGGAACGGTGATCTCCTCCCAGACTTTGAAACACATCTCGAAATCTTCGGGGATCTGAGTCAGGTACTTGCGAAGTTGGTTGGGAGTCGGTGGCCGGTAGAAGGTGGAGTCATTTCCGACGGTCCGGAAAAGGGGTTCACCGTTATAGAGGTATTGGCAATACTCACCCAGACATTCTCGGGCAAACATCGTCTTGGCGTACTGCTTCTTGTAGACCTGCCCCTGCCAGCCTTCATAAGTCTAGGTGGAGGTCCCGAAGCGAATGAGTGGGGAGAGCGGCATAGGGGAGGATTTTACCGGAGCAGGGCCCGGGAGTCAGCATTCGCTGACAAGGATGGATCAGGTGTGCTGGCGAACTGCACCTCTCCAGGATGAGAGGCAAAGGCCCACCACCACGTATGCGATCGCGATCGCTATTGAGTTGTACCGCACGTACAGGAGAACCGCTTTATCTACAAAGAGGGCGGGAGTCAACATCACAAAGCCGAGAACATTGGACCAGCGTAGCCTCATGATCGCATCCATTCGCTTTTCTTCTGACTTTTGCATCGAGGCTTCTTCAACCTCTGATCATGCGAGGTTCTAAAGCATTTCTTAGGCCACGTGTAATGACGCGCACAAAGTACCGTATACATGTCACTTTCAAGTTCTGATTCGAAGTTCAGACATCTTGCGTTCGTATCGGAATGGATTCCGACTGTATCGGATATGATATGAATGGGAGAGGGAAGGCGGTGATGGTGTTATACGCAGGCCATTCGGGAACTCACCGAGACTCACCAGAACGCCCGGTTGTAGTGCTCCGCTGCCCCTGTAGATGCATATCCAGTGAGGAGAATGACGGGGGCAGCCTCAGTGCCACGGTCATAATGAAATTCCTTAACGGGATTGATTACGGGTATGGGCAGGGGCCCCACCCGCATTATTGGTACAGCTTTGATTACTGAGTGTTCCGACATAGGGCTGTACCATGGTGTTTCCGATATAGTCTGACGAGGTAATATTGTTGGTCGAAATACTCATATCAACCGTATCCCCACCTGCATAACTATTTGTCACAGGAATGTCGTAGATGCCATCACCAACACGATCAACAGAACCTCTGACGGCATTGCTGCTTCCGTTCTTTCGTACTGTGAAAGTTGTTGCTCCAGTCGCAGGAAGAAGCGGGGGAACAAGATTGACAGAAAAGGTTACACGAACTGTGGAAGTTGCAGCGGCACGTACCTCACAAGTGGAAAAGACAATAGTTTCAAACGCTCCCTGATCTGGGGCGCTCCCATTATAAGCATATCCCGTTAATGTAGACCCCTGGTCAATACAAGAAGAACCAGCTTTCTGGGTAAAAACAGAGGTGGAAACAGTACAGTCAGTAATAGAACCAGTTGTACGATTGTTGGATGCTGTAGTACCAGTTCCGCTGTCAGTATATTGACTTCCCCCGTTTCCTATCGAATGGTTGTTGCGGACAATGCTACTTTGGGCATTGGTAAAGATTTGAATACCATGGGAAACATTAGCATAGGAAGTATTATTATAAAGAGCATTATTCGCAGTCGTCGTAGTTCCTGTTAAGGGAAATATGCGGAGCCCTTGCCCAGCATTATTGTAGGAAACATTATATCGTGCAACATTTCGTTGGTCGCCAATCAGAATACCTGCTGATGAACTGCTGCAACTTGCTGTTCCACTGAGACCTTTTGCCGTTCCATTTGTATGAGTATAATTTAGTTCCACAATATTGTCACTGGCTTGTCCACCACCCACTGTTCCTGAGTTGCCAACACGAATACCGACACATTCATTACTATAGACCGTATTCCTTCGTACTGTGGAACTCTTAATAGCCATCAGATACATGCCAATGGAATTACTGTAATCACTTGCCAACCCGTTATTAAAAACTTCATTTCCTTCAAATAAATGGCTCATTCCCCCATACAACATGCCATTTCCTGGGCCATTCTTTACAACATTGTTAGTAATAATAGAATTGGAATTAGCTGTATTGTCATTAGTGATGCACGCTGAATTGGAACCTAAAGCAGAGGAGGTGCAATCAAGAATAAAGCCATTGAGAGTAAAGTAATTAGTCGAAATATAGACAGCCCAGCGGGCACTCCCACCCGGAGCAACAGTCACAGTCTCTCCGTTGTAGGTAGAAACTACGATACGATTCGAAGATGTTCCATTAACTCCACCCCCCGGCATACTGAGAGTTTGAAGCGTAGTAGTATAGGTTCCAGCTCGCACATAGAGAATGTCCCCAGCCGCTGCTGTAGCTGCCATGCCTGCTGTAAGCGTGGCATAACTGTTTCCATCTGATCCTGTGCAGTTACGAGAAGCTATGGAATAATCCCCAGTGCAAGCTCCTGCTCTACCATCCACATAACGAGTGGTCGCCCAGGCAGATGATGAACATAAAGATGGATATAAAATTGTAAGGGAAAATAGAAAGATTATCATTATTGGAATAGGATGACTCCACCGCTAGCTCGGCGGAGTGCCCGAACAGAGACCCCTGCGGCGGCAAAACTATTGGATGCCCCAAGATCAGCTCGTATATTGATAGTTCCGGCTGCTCCAGGTTCGGTGTATCCACAACCCTTTATATTGGCTCCATTGGCTGTATCGTATCGTTCATCACTGACAACCGCTGTTGCATCAGGCGCACAAGTTGGAGCCGCATTAGTCGCAAGACCCATCACACCAAGCTCGCCAAGAGCTGAGCTAATACTATACACATCGACGTTGGTTCCTGAGGAAAGGGAAGTCACACAGGTGCCAAATGTACTACTGGTCGCAGCACCAATCAGGAAAATGACCCCCGTCACCATTTGATCAATAGTGCCACCGACTGTGACTACAACTGTTTGGGCACCCCTAGGGTGCTTCAAGTGGTACCACATCTCGATACGAGCATTACCGGACGACCCAGCACAACCCGCAATAAGCGTGGCATTATTTTCTGCTACGGTAATACTGGAGACTGAGGAGGGAGGGCCACCTCCATCACGAAGACTCGCAATAATGATGGCAAGGTTAGCATGTGAAGCAAAAGTATGACTGTGGGACGTACAACTAACCCCTGTACTGGAAGAAGCTGTGTCATAAGACACATCACTCCAAGCTGGTTGAGCACAGAGGAGTACGCCTACTATGAAAAAGCTAAGGATGTATCTCATTAGTGACTCAGAGACGTTGAGGTGTACTTCATCATGAAGCCCACCGTATGAAGGGTAGATCCAGATGCACACGTCCAAGGGTGATAATTCTTCATCTTTATAAAGAAGATTTGGAAACTTGTCCCACGCTTCCTTACCTGTATCAGTAAATCCATGGACGAACACAATTGCTTTCCTATTATTTCTGCTAATGTCCCTTAACTCATCGCATCCTTAGGTGGGTTTTGCAGAATGGGGCTGCACTGAAGGAGCATTGCTGAAGACGCTACGATCAACAGCAAATGCCATAGCTTCCTCATGAGTCACCTCCCATCCGCACAAATCATTTATAATGATTTCTTTTTGAATCCGCGAAATGATGGTCGATAAGTACAAATAAATCAAGCCGGAGTGTGCTACGGGTATCTTGCCGACGGAAACTTAATAATTTTTGGTTAGGCTGCAACTTCCCCACGCTCCCCTTTGCCCTGGTGTTGCAAACCCAATATGGTACCAAGGCGAATCCAAGGTGGGGGGTCCGCCGATCCATGCCTTGGGGTGCAGGTGTTACTATGGTGTTAGCGAGAGCGACAAAACTGACTGAAATGAAGTGAATGGGTACGAAGTCAGACTATAGCTTAAACCGTGTATTCCCTTGAAGGAAGGAGAGATTGCCCAAGTCTTCAATTACTTGAGCAATCCCTTGTAACTGATTCCTAAACCGCGGGTCGTACGTTCAATTCGTATCGGGGGCACCAATTTTTCAAGCGGTTACGGAAACAAAAACTTCGCTGGAAGAGGCAGGTGTTCATACAGCGTTAGTTTGCAGATACGTGTTGAGTTTGCTAGCTGCCTTGGCGTGCCATACCATTCAATCATTGCCTGCCATTGTATGGCAGAGATGACGGACATTCCTGAGGACCCATATTTACGGAGTTTCTATTATAGATCTATAAAGAACACCTACGGTGATCGCGCTATCTTAGTTGATAGGGGGGAGATGGGTTCTACCCCGTTTCTACGGACAGGTGAGTTAAGAGTTTCTGCTCCTGCTCC
>JAMPUU010000014.1:72425-193821 GCA_030144965.1 Nitrospira sp. BO4 | reverse complement strand
CCAGGACAAGGCCAAAGTCGGAGGGAAAGCATGAACGCCAAACACGCCTTTAAACGGTGATAAGAGCTTCACAGAGCTAGGCTATCTGCTCAGACAGATCTATTGTGAGAGGCTACTCGTGAAAAGCAAAGCACAAACTGTACTGTTTTGGATGGTGGTAGGCCTGTCCATGGTATTTCTTCTCAACCTATGGAACATGCCGACGCGCGTGTCAGAGGAAGAGATTATTTTTAGCGATTTCATGGCGAAGCTCGACCAGGGCGACATCGAGAAGGTCATCATCAAGGGACATCATATCAGCGGCGTATTAAAAGATAGTTCCCGGCTCCGAACCTACGCGGCGGACTATCCCGATCTCGTCCAGGTGCTGCGAGAGAAGCACGTTCAGATCGAGGTCAAACCACTCGATGAAAGCCCGTGGTATGTCCAATTTCTGATGACCTGGGGACCGTTCGTGCTCTTTCTGGGCCTGTTGTTGTTCTTCATGCGCCGGATGCAGGTTGGGAAGGAAGCTCTGTCCCTCGGGAAAAGCAAAGCCCGCATGCAGACGGATGCGCGGAAAAAGGTGACGTTTTCCGATGTGGCGGGAATTGATGAAGCGAAAGAAGAAGTACAGGAAACGGTTGAATTTCTGAAAGATCCTCGAAGATTCCAGAAACTCGGCGGACGCATTCCTAAGGGTGTGTTGGTCGTAGGCCCGCCGGGAACCGGGAAAACATTGTTGGCTAAAGCGATTGCCGGTGAGGCGGGAGTCCCCTTCTTCAGCATCAGCGGTTCGGATTTTGTGGAAATGTTCGTGGGGGTCGGGGCCTCTCGCGTTCGGGACATGTTCGAACAAGCGAAAAAGCATGCCCCCTGTATCATTTTTATCGACGAGATCGACGCCGTCGGGCGGTCACGGGGGGCAGGGCTTGGCGGCGGAAACGATGAACGTGAGCAGACGCTCAATCAGTTGCTGGTCGAAATGGACGGATTTGATACGACGGAGGGTGTCATCCTGGTCGCAGCCACCAATCGGCCGGATGTGCTCGACCCGGCCTTACTGAGGCCGGGTCGGTTCGACAGGCAAGTAGTGGTGAATCAACCTGACCTCCGAGGCCGTGCGCAGATCCTGAACGTGCATACGAAGAAAGTGCCGGTTGCAGCTGATGTAGAACTGGAGAAGATCGCTCGAGGAACTCCCGGTTTCTCAGGCGCCGACTTGGAAAACTTGGTCAACGAGGCTGCGCTTTGGGCTGCTCGTCAGAACAAGAACGAAGTCGGGGCCGCAGACTTCGAAATGGCGAAAGACAAGATCATGATGGGCGCAGAGCGTAAGAGCATGATACTTACGGACGAGGGAAAACGAGTCACCGCCTATCACGAGGCGGGCCATGCCTTGATGGCCAAACTTCTGCCGGGCACCGATCCAGTTCACAAAGTGTCCATCATTCCAAGAGGCCGCGCACTAGGTGTGACCATGCAGTTGCCAACCGACGATCGCCACAATTACTCAAAAGAGTTTTTGCACGATAGGCTGGCGATTCTCATGGGTGGTCGAGTCGCGGAAGAACTGGTATTCAAGCACGTCACAACCGGAGCCGGCAACGACCTGGAGCGTGCAACCGAGCTCGCGCGCAAGATGGTCTGCGAATGGGGCATGAGCGAAAAGCTGGGGCCGCTGACGTTCGGGCAGAAAGAGGAATCGATGTTTCTGGGACGCTCCTTTGGGGGCAGGCGTGATGTCAGCAGTGAAATGGGGCTGGAAATCGATCTGGAGATCAAGCGTCTTGTCACAGAAAGCTACGAGCGGGCCAAGCAAGTCCTCACCGAACAGATGGTGAGCTTGAAGGCGCTGGCGGCAGCACTCTTGGAAAAAGAGTCGCTGGATGGGCCGGAAATCGACCGGATTATTCTACAGTCTTCTCCAGTCGCTTCTGCCTAATGCGGTTGTGATGCGCATACCGGCTCGCTTTCCTGGAATGCGAGCCGGTATCGGCAGCTCACTCTTCCTGAATCACGAGTAACAGCTTTCCGGCGGAAACATGCTCTCGCTCCTGGCAATATAGCTGTTGCACAGTCCCATTCACCGGAGATTGGACCGTGAGCTCCATTTTCATCGATTCAAGAATAACTACCGGGCTTCCCGCAGTGACGCGCTGTCCGCTCGCCACGAGCAATTTCCACACAGTGCCCGTTACGTGCGCAGTGATGGCGTGGGCCCCTTCGGGAAGATCTATCTCAGCTGATGGTTCTGCCGGGCCGGATTCGGTGTCACTGATGTACTCCGCCTGACCACTGCTCCTCCAGCGCTCGCGCTCGGCTTCAAATGCAGCTTGCTGCTTGGTTTTGAACGCGCTGATCGAGGCGGCATTCTGTTGCAGGAACGTATTGTACTGTTTCAGGCTGAAGGTCGTTTCTTCTACCTTCAACTTAAATCGTCCAGCTGTGAAATCCTTGCGCAGTTCCAGCAGTTCGCTCCCGCTCACGGGATAGAAGCGAATCTGATCGAAAAAGCGCAGCAGCCAAGGGTTGCCCTGCTTGAAGTCGCCGGTTTGACGATAGCGATTCCACATTTGTACGGTGCGTCCGACGAACTGATATCCGCCGGGGCCTTCCATGCCGTAGATGCACAGGTACGCGCCACCTATTCCCACCGCGTTCTCCGGAGTCCAGGTGCGTGCCGGGTTATATTTCGTGGTCACAAGGCGGTGGCGGGGATCCAGCGGAGTCGCGACCGGCGCACCCAGATACACGTCCCCCAATCCCAATACCAGATAGCTCGCCTCAAATACGATTCGATGCACCTCCTCAATGCTACCGAGACCATTGATGCGACGGATAAACTCGATATTACTTGGACACCACGGCGCATCGTTGCGCACGGACTGCATATATTTATCGATGGCGACCTGTGTCGCCGCATCGTCCCATGAAAGCGGAAGATGCACGATGCGCGTCGGCACTTCCATTTCATCGATAGCGGGGAGGCTCATCTCTGCATCCACCAGGATGTCGAGCAGCCTGGCACGCGGCAACACTTGGGGCTGAAAATGAATCTGCAGGGACCGGATACCGGGCGTCAGGTCCACGATTCCTTTCAGATGATCCCGGTCGATTGTTTGCTGGAGCCATTCCATCAGGGCGTGCGCATGAAAGCGAAGATTGAGGTCGAGTATCGGCGGCCCATACTCGATCAACAGATTTTCGTCGCCCGCCTGGCGATACACGACCTGCATGTGCCGAGGGCCTTCAGGAATGTGATGCAAAATAGACTGGTCCAGCAGGTCGGCTTTCGATGGCTCCGGCACGATTGTGGGAGGTCGAAGGTCTTGGATGATTAGGTCCTGTGCGTGCTCAAGCGCCAATGCGTGTTCTGCTGAAATCCGGCAGAAGCGTACGCGATCACCCGGTTTGAGCTGACCTATCTTCCAGAGATCGGCGCGGACGATCGAGGCGGGGCAGACAAAACCGCCGAGACTGGGACCATCAGGTCCCAATATCACCGGCATATCGCCGGTGAAAATCACTGCGCCAAGGGCATAGGCATTGTCGTGGATATTGGACGGGTGCAGACCTGCTTCGCTTCCGTCGTGGCGCGACCATTCAGGCTTTGGGCCGATCAGGCGTACGCCGGTACGGCTGGAGTTGTGGTGGATTGCCCACTCGGTCTCAAAAAACATGCGGATATCGTCATCAGAGAAAAACTCCGGCGCTCCGTGTGGGCCGTACAGCACGCGGATTTGCCAGTTATCGGTATAGTTCGGAATCAATTCCTGCGGCACAGTGTGGGGGATGTGGTCGTGCATTGCCGCAATGTGCAGTAGGTCGCCACTGCGCAGAACGCGTCCGGCATGTCCGCCGAACTGGCCGAGGGTGAAGGTGGCCTTACTGCCAAGGTAGGCGGGTACTTGAAAGCCGCCTTGCACGGCCAGATAGGCCCGGCAGCCATGGCTGCCGATTCGCCCGAACTGCAGCAATGCCCCTGCCTTGACCACATGCGATTGCCATTGCGCCAATGGTTTGCCGTCCAGATGCATCTCGATCGATGCGCCGGTTGTGGCAATGACGCTGTCGCAGTTGAAACGAAGGGTCGGGCCGATAACAGTGATCTCGAGTCCGGCCTCATCCTGTCGGTTGTTGACCAGGCGATTGGCCAGACGGAATGCCAGATCATCCATGGGGCCTGACGGCGGCACGCCGACTTGCCAATACCCCAGACGTCCTGGATAGTCCTGCACCGTCGTCTGCATTCCAGGGGTGAGCACCTCGATGGTCTCTGCGTGGTATCCAAATCCTTTGAGCACACCCGTCGTGTACCGACCGCTACGGAACGCTGCACCGTGTAGGACTTGCTTGAGATAATTCAAATTCGTTTCAATGCCGTGCAGGGCGGTCTTATGGAGGGCTGCCGTCAGGCTTGCAATGGCTTGTTCACGCTCCGGCTCACGGATAATAATCTTGGCCAGCATCGGGTCATAGTACGGAGAGACTTCGACACCACGCTCCACCCAGGTCTCGACACGTGCTTCCGATGGAAAGTCTGCGGCCGTGAGTGTGCCGCAGGACGGTTGAAAATCTTTCGCCGGACTCTCGGCGTACACCCGTGCTTGAATGGCGACTCCTCGCGGTTGGATGTTGAGTGAATCCAGCGGTGGGAGATTCCCGGCAGCCTGCCGTACCATCCATTCCACCAGATCAATGCCGGTCACTTCTTCGGTCACACCGTGCTCGACCTGCAGACGCGTGTTGACCTCGAGGAAATAGAACTCGCCACTGGAGGCATCGACAATGTATTCCACCGTGCCGGCCGACTGATAATTGACCGCTTTCCCCAAGCGCGCGGCCGCATCCAGCAGGGCCTGACGCACGGACGGAGTCAGATTAGGAGCGGGGGTCTCTTCTATGACCTTCTGGTTGCGCCGTTGGACTGAGCAGTCACGTTCGCCCAGCGCGATCACCCCGCCCTTCCCGTCGCCGAAAATCTGAACCTCAATGTGGCGGGCATTTTCGACGTATTTTTCGAGAAACAAGCCGGCATCCTTAAAGTTGTTCTGTGCCAGGTATTTCACCGACTCGTACGCCTCGTTCAGTTCCTCTTTGTTCCGGCACAGACGCATGCCGATCCCGCCGCCGCCGGCTGTGCTTTTCAGCATGACGGGATAACCGATCTTTGCCGCCTCGAATACGGCGTGGTCGATGCTATCCAGCAGACCGGTCCCCGGAAGCAGCGGAACTTGATTCTGCATAGCCAGGGCGCGCGCCGTGTGTTTGAGACCGAAGGCGCGCATCTGCTCCGGGCTGGGGCCGATGAAGGAAATGCCTTGGGCCGCGCACTGCTCGGCGAAATGTGCCTGCTCGCTGAGAAAGCCATAGCCGGGATGAATGGCCTGTGCGCCGGTTCGTCTGGCAACATCCAAAATCTTGTCGGCGCGGAGATAACTGTCCGCTGCGACTCCGCTGCCGATCCAATGGGCTTCATCAGCCTCTACCACGTGCCGAGACAAGAGATCGGCGTCTGTATACACAGCCACGCTTTCCACCCCGATACGGCGCAGCGTACGGATGATACGGCAAGCAATGGTGCCGCGGTTGGCAATCAGTACCTTCTCAAACATGCGCAATCCCTTTTTCTGCCGGCTCCCATACCAACAAGCGAATCGGCGTGGGATTGAAGGCATTACAGGGGTTGTTGAGCTGCGGGCAATTCGAGATCATCACGACGACGTCCATTTCAGCGCGCATTTCGACATACTTGCCGGGCGCCGATACCCCGTCGACAAATTCAAGCCCGCCGGCGTCCGTCACCGGAACGTTCATAAAAAAGTTGATATTGCTGGGGAGATCGCGTTTGGTTAGGCCGAGTTGTTCACAAAGCGGATCGTGCGCCAAGGAATGGAGAAAACTATCTCGGCAGCTATGCATCGCATACTTGTCCAGTGCATAGCGAACTCTGTTGCTTTCCGACGCGCAGGCCCCGCCCAGCGTATCATGACGCCCGCACGTGTCGGCGACGATCGTGAGCATGACGTTGCCGAAATTGGAATAGAGGTTGGTGCCAGTAGTCAAATACAGGCTTCTTTGCCGGCTGATCGTGTCGGTGGCGCTATAGCGTTCCGGTGTATGAGCCGGGTTGAAGAACAGGGTATCGACCGCCTGGTTTCCTTCCAGATCGACAATGCGAAACGTCGCTCCTTTTTTTACCAGCTTGACCCACGGTTCGCCTGCGGGGCAGATCTCATCGACGACGGCATGCTCTGGATCAAGCCGGCTTTCGATCAGGTTGTGCACGCTCATTCGACACCTCCCTTACAGGCATACAATCGTTGAGTGTGTTGGAGACCTCGCATATTCTCAGCCAAACCCATACATTCTGCGGTGGATCCAGCCGGTGTAGGGAACAGGGCTAAGCGGACTGCACCTGGACGGTAGACTTTGGATGGGTCGAGCGGGTGCGGGGCGGCGGACAGCACAACCAGCGTATCCATTTCGAAGCTCAGATCGACGGAGTCGCCGGGTCTTTTGTTGTCGGCCTGAAAGGACAATTCGCCGGATGCGTTGGCCGTGATCTTACTGAAAAAATTAATGTTAGAGACGACATCCCGCATCCCTAAACCCCATTTGCCTAGCTCGATGAGCATCCCGTCCAGCCCGCTCCGATACATCTGATTCCGATGCTCCTGATATCGGGCGACACCGTATTGCTTCTCTATCAGCTCGGCATCACTCAATCCGCATGTAGTGTCATGCCAACCGGTCGTGTCTGCGGTAATGAAACAGAAAATGCGCCCCATATCGGAATAGCAGGCATGTCCTTGGGTCAATCGGAAGGTATGTTGACACTTCAACGTATCCGCCATGTTGTACCGTTCCAATTTCTCTTCGTGGTTGAACAGCAGCACTGCGGCGTTGGCTCTGCCTTCGACATCTTCCAGCCGCAGGGTCGTGCCACGGCGCACAATGCCGGACCAATGACAACCTCCGGGGACGTTTTCTTCCCAGAGCAAGGAATGAGCGTAATTCATGTGTAACTCCTCCATAACGTAAGGCGATTGATTAATTCTTGCGGAGACTGTTGGTCAGCACGTACAGCGTCGTCACTCCCAAGATGCCGCCGAGGACCAGCGGGACGGCCCAGAGTTGCCACCAAGGCGCATCGGGCGAGGTTGCATAGGGGCGGGGCCAGGCGATATTGATGAATTCGAATACTGACCAGAGGAAGGCGATCGTATTGATGAGCAATCCCCAGGCGCCTAGCTTCAGCTGCCCTAACGAGGGGTCCCAACGGCCTGTAAGACGGGTGAAGAGTCCAACGCCCGTGGTCATTGCGAACATCGCGTACAACCCGCCCGTGCCGAACGCCAGTACCGTGGCGACCGCTTCGTCGTTGAGTCCGAAGAGCAATCCGAGCGTGGCGAGGAGAACCGTGAACATCACCGCGTTATGCGGGGCTCCGGCAGCGGTGACCCGACTCAGGACGGCCGGCATACTCCCCTCGCGTGCCATGGAAAACACAATACGGGATGTGTATTGCACCATAGATGACCCGCAAGCCAGAAACGCGATCATGACAATTGTCAGGAAAGGGGTTTCTGCCCAGGCTCCGAAGTTGTCGACGATCACGGGGGTGACGGGGTCTGACGCGGCGCTCGTGTGGACCAACGTGTCACGGTTGAAGCTGAGGGTGAGCGCGGCAGAGTTGAAGAGCACCACGCTTCCCACCATACAAAGGGACAAGAAGATCGCGCGCGGTACCATCCGCTTGGGATCATGAGTTTCTTCGGCAATGGTTGAGCAGGCATCGAAGCCGATGAACGCCCATCCGGAAATGGCGAGCGCCGCCAGAAACGCAGCCGTCTGGCTGGGGGCGGTTCCCGTCCCGAGATGCGCGAACAGTTCGGAGAATTCATGTTGCCGGAAAAAGAGAAACAGCAGCAGCGCGACACCGAACGAGCCGACGATTTCCGCATAGACACCCAAGGAAATAAGGAACTTAAATATTGAGACGTGGACCATGTTGAGGATGGTGCAAACCAGCATGAACACCGCGCCCCATATCACGAGGCTGACTCCCGTTCCACCTCCTGATCCGAAAAAAATCGCCAGCCAGACGCCGCCGGTGTAGGCGGTGGTGGTGAGCATCGCGATTGTGGAGCTTACATAGATGGCTCCGGCATATGTCCCCGTCGTGGAGCCTCCGAGCTGCCTCGCCCATTTGTACGCTCCACCCGCGATCGGAATCTGAGAGGACAGCTCCGCATACACGGTCGCCACCAGCAGCTGCATCACTAGACAGAGCGCCAGCGCTGAAAACCAACCACCTCCGGTCACCACCGTCTGCACGCCGATGATGGCGTACAATCCTGCAACCGGCGAAACGGTTGCGAATCCGATGGTGAGGCTGTTCCAGAGGCTGAGGCTGCGGTTGAGTGTCTCGGGAGCACTCGGAGCGGTAGCGGGAAACAGCATATCCGGATTGTCTTTAATCGACACGACAGACCTCTCTGCTTGGCAGCAGGCCTGCCTGATCCGGTACGGAAAGAACTATGGAGTGGAGATGCATAACGAAGCCTCCTTGCCGAGCGGGTTAAGTTCCGAGAAGGCCATGTACCGCAGTACATGATCTCCCGGGCTTTTATCCCTCCGTGGAGCCTCGTTATGCGAGACCGGAAACTCTCGGACCAGACGCTCCCAGTAAAGGCAGCCGGAACCCTAGTTTCCCCTTCGATATGTTTCTTTTACGGTCTTACAGCAGTAAAGTCAAGACAATGTATACACAGCCGTCAACAGTCCTTCTGTCGAGGTGTATGACCGGTGTTGTTGCCCGGTGCCCTGGACCGTAGACTTTGAAAAAATTCCTGCAAGAGTGCCTGGCTTTTCTCCTCGAGCAAGCCACCCTCGACGTCGACTTGATGGTTGAACCGGTGTTCGCCGGGGATGTCAATAATCGATCCGCACGCGCCCGCCTTGGGATCTCGGGCGCCAAATACAAGGCGTGCAATGCGGGATTGTACGATGGCTCCGGCACACATCGGGCAGGGCTCCAACGTCACATAGAGTGTTGTGTCAATGAGCCGCCAGCTCCGCAACTTCTCCGCGGCCTTTCGGATCGCGAGCATCTCCGCATGAGCCGTGGGGTCCTGCGAAACCTCTCGGTAGTTGTGGGCAACGGCGAGCACGCCGTCTTTGTAGACGAGGACGGCGCCGATTGGCACTTCTCCGATCAGCGGGGCAAGTCTAGCCTGCTGAAGGGCCAGTTCCATGTAGGAGGAATCAAGATCGTCTTGCTGCATCGAAGACAATGCCGCTAAGCCTAAGGTTGCGACGCATGCTAGCATGGGAACCGGAGACAGGGAAGATCAGGTGTGTTGCGCTCTGAATGGCAGGCGCGTCATGGGCGAGTTGCCGGTTTGTCCTAGGGCACTCGTACCGATCGGCCGCCTCGTTGAGCAAGTTGCGCTTTCAGATCATCTACTTCGGCTTCTCGCTGAATCAATTGATCTCTTACCTCTGCCAGCTCCGCCATGCGGCGTTGCAGCTCCTCTCGGGTCTGTGTGAGTGATTCTTCACGCTCGCTGAGCTGTTTCTGGAGGGTTGTCAGCTTCGTGCCGGCAGTCTCCGCTTGAGCCTGCAGCTCAGCCAGCTTCTCGGTGTCTCCGTTCCCTTGCGTGGAGGCATTCCAACTCAGAGCTGCCAAAATGATCAAGACGGCGAGAAAGACCATTCCCAACACCCAGTCGAACGATATCGCAGAGGGGGAAGAGGGAGGGAAGAGGTGCTTCATCCATTCGCCTGGTTCGAGGCTCGGTTTGGCAGGCGATTGGGCTGTCGGTTCTATGGCGGAGACCGGCATACGGGCTGCTAGGATCTTTCCCTTCAAGGCTCGTGGAGGAGGCGTAATGACAAGACCGAACGGTAACGAGACTGCAACCGATTGATATTCCTTGAATGCCGTGTGGCAGGGGGCACATCCAGAAAGAAGATGGGCTTCGAGAGTCTGCCGCTCAGCTCGCTCCAGCGCTCCCACCACGTACAAAGGAACGGCTTTTTCTAATGCTTCATGCGTCATGCCGATTCATCTTGCTGCCAATACAGTTGCAACGAATCCCGCAGTTTCAACATGCCGCGCCCGATGTGGGTCTTGACCGCATCGACCTGTTGATCGAGCCTCGTCGCAATCTCCAGGGGAGATAATCCTTCATAATATGACAACTCGATCACCTGCTGTTGCGGCTGCGGCAAGGTCGCGAATGCCTCTCGCATCAGATTCTGCAGCGCTTGGTCGGCGGGTGACTCGAACTGTCCGGCATTCCGCTCCACACTCTGTGCAGTCTGTGCCTCATCGATCGGAGCATTCTGACGGCGAACACGAGGGCCACGTGTCCGCAATCGGTCGATGGCTCGACCGCGGGTTAACATGATGAGCCAGGCAATCGGTGTCCCGCGGCCGACATCGTAGCGAACCGCCTTTTTCCAGATGTCAAGGTAGACCCCTTGAAGTACTTCCTCCGCCTCCTCACGGCTGCTAAGAATTCGTAGAGCCATGCTGTATAGGATAGGACTCGATTGATCGTAAAGCTGATGGAAGGCAAGCTGTTCGCCTTTGACGACACGAGTGATGAGTTTTGGGTCGATGGTCGATGCCGCGTGCGGAGAAGAGATGTCCATAGTAAATATGTGGCGCTCAAACTGATTCGGCAACAGGTCACAACTATAGCACCCTCCACGCACTCCACGAAGAAATCGCGCAAAGGATGCGTACTGCCTCGCTCGGTGGAAAAGGGAAATGTTATTGCTTTCCGCAGCTGGGTATAGAATTCAGTACGGAGAGCGACGAAGCATGAGGTGCTAAGAAAGGACTGATTGATTCGAATACAACTGCAGTAGTCAGATCTTGAAGAAGCGGCCTCAAGTATAAACCCCAAGGGTCGAGCGTACAGGTTCCGAAATAGATAGGACCCACACGAATGATGAGCACGATGTCACCATCTAACGTCGACAGATGCCGCTGAAGATCATCGGACTGATCGAGATGGACATGGTGTCGAGCGATATATCCTTGGAGTGAATGCAACGACCCTCGCGTCAGAATATCGATGGTCATGAGTCTTTTCAGAATAAGTCGAAGAATGTTCCGCATAACCGGCCGATCCGCGACCCAATTCACGAATCGTAAGGCGTGGACTCTTCCCAGATGTAAGCTCCACGTCGCAGTTCGAACCCATGTGGAATCTCTCTGTGTACGCGAGATCTTGGGGAGATGATGAGGAACTGCGATTCGTGTCCCATGACGGAGCAGCGTCTTTACTCGACCGACGACCTGTCGGAGATCGATTTCCTCGAAGGGACCGGTATTCGCGTCTCCCCGCAGAAACAGCCTATGGCCTTGGATTTGGTGAATGCGATGACAGACGAACCACCGGCCATGCCGGTATACGACGACGTCGCCGACCTGAAGATCATCGGCATCCTGCAATCTGAGCTCGTCACCTTTCCGGAGCGTAGGAGTCATGCTCTCGGAATTCACCATAGGCGTCAGGATTTTCTGAAGGACCAGTCTATGCGTAGTGTCCGGTAATCCGTCGGTCGAGAAGAGAGCCGATTCGGCAGATGGGTTGAGAAGTCGAACGATCATAGTCGGGGCTCCGCCGATGCTGCGGTGAGTCGCTGAAGCACCCGTCCACTGAGGAGGAGTCCGGCTTCAGTCAAGTGATACACGCGCAACACTCTTGCCTTCCACGGCATGCGTAGTCCATCCGAACCGTACCGGTAGGAAAGAAATGCAGTTGAAGGATAGAGGCGTTGCATGAGCCAGCCCAATTTGTTTCTGCCGGGCTGCGTGAGGAACAAAAGAAGATGGCCGACTTCCGGAAGCGGCTCGGTGGTCACCAGCTTTCGGAGCAACCAAGCCAGCCTCTGTTGCTTTCTATTCTCCGGGGATAGTGCCAGGAGCACGCTATCAGGAATTACGATCGAGGAAAAGAGCTTTCGCACATAGGAGAGGCCGTGCAAGAGGGGCATCTCCAGTCTGGCGTGCTTGGTTCGTGCAATCACCGCAGACCAATTAGGCGATTCCTTCACGATGAGCAGTTTCATGTCCTGAGCAAAGGCTGCAGACAAGTGTCCCCGGTGGATGACGGCGTAGGCTGTCAAATAGATCAACAGGTCCGCGGTATCGAGGCAGGAGATGGTTGTGTGACCGAATGTTCGTACGCGTGCTCGTGTCCATAGATCACCCAGCTCTCGATCGTCGAGGTACCAGAAGGAGGTGATCAGATCCAGCGAAAGACCTTGTTCAGAAGACGCGTACGAAGGATTGCCGTCGATCTGTTGCGTGAAGCCGAGATTGCCGAGCAGGCGGTCGATGGCCGGCAAATCCGATTCATGGACCAACAGATCTACATCCGCAATAGGCCGCGAACCTCGCACTCCGTAAAGCCGGGAGATGACATCCGCGCCCTTTAGGGCGATAAACGCGATCCCTTGCTGTCGAAATTGCTGTGCGATCAATGCGAACGCATTCAGCATCAGCCGGTTTTGGCTGCTCACCCGAGCGTAGGCATCAACCAGGTCGTCGAGGGTCGAGGAGGGCATGGGTGCGGTGCTCCAGTTCAGCCCATTCTTTGAAGTGCGGAAGACAGGTACTCATATCGCCGGTTTCGAGCCACGCATCACTGCGTCCCTGACGGCAGTATGAACGGACTTCACAGGTCGGACATTCATATCGCGCGGTTGGGCGGGCTTCATCAACGGTGCGTTTGAGTGTTTCCCAGCCTTCCTGCACCGTGCCGGTTCTAAGATCGTACCGGGGAATGGGAAACGCCGTGCACAGGTTCATCTCCCCGTAGGGTGTGATCGCAAAGCGCGTCTGGCCGCAGGCGCATTCGATGAACCGGGATGTACAGCACGCGCCGTCTTCCAGCGGCGCGGATCCCCAGCCTGCAAGCATCCGCTGATCGATGGCCATTTTCCTAGAGGGTGGTAACCGGTATTCCAATGGACTCAGGCCGCCGGTCACCGTGGAGGTTATGTCAAGGGAATACTGAAACTTTCGGCCAAGATTTTCCACCAGGCGGCGACATGCTTCCACTTCGTGATCATTGAGGCTAGTGACGGGCATGCGGACGACGACCGGGAGATCCGCCTTGGCCAGCATCGTCAGCCCGTGAAGAAATGCGGTGTAGGAACCCGAGATGCCGGTCATTCGCTCGTATGTCGCTGCCGTGGCGCCGTAGATGGAGACACAAACTTGTTCAACGCCGCATTCTTGCAGGACAGAAACCAAGGCGGCGTTGACTCGTGTGGCATTCGTGAGCAGGCGTATCAACAGCCCCTTGCTGCGAGCATGCAGCAGGATCGTATGGATATCCGGTCGAACGACCGGCTCCCCCCCGGTGAACGTCACGGTTAGGACGCCAAACGCGGCCAGTTCGTCGAGGAGGCGTAGGACTTCCGAAGTGACGAGTTCTCGAGGCAACGCGCGGTGGGTCGGATTGAAACAATGGACACAGCGGAGATTGCAGCCATACGTGAGCTCGAACGTCACTCCGTCGGGATGCCGCGTGTGGCGTGCTTGAAGCGAGACGGTCGAGAGAAACGTGTCTGCGTTGAGCTGCTTCATAGCGGTACTGTCGCGCTTACAGGGGGTTGCTGTTGAACGAGGTCAACCAGATCGGATTGTTTAAGAAAGGCCAGGCTTCGACATGGCACTGATGAGACGACTGAAATCAGAAAGTCTAGAGATCTCTCAATACGATCGCGATCCCAGTGAGGCAGAAAGGATTGTTGCAGCAGCCGAGAGACGGCGATTGAGGCAGGCATCCGGGCGATACGGTGGCGGTCCTGCGCATGGCTGATGACGTACAGAGCGGTCAGAGGGGCCGATGAGTTGGCCGCATACTCACCGGAGCCGACCCAAGGGGAGCCGTGGATGCTGACGCTGCCTTTTTCAAATCGGAGGACGACGCGTTCGTCGCTGAGCACGTGGGCTTGGCGATCTGCAAACATTCGGGCAATGGTGGATTTACCGGTTCCTGAAGATCCGGTAAAGATAAACCCTTCCTGCTGAGAAACCAGGCCGGCTGCATGGAGGAGGATTCCGCCTTCCCGCGCAAGGCGTGCGAGAAAGCACACCTCGATGACCGGATTGAACAGGTACATTGGGCACCACCCGACCTGTCCTCCTAAATATTCCGGGAGTATCCACGCATGGATCCGCCGATAGTCGTCCAGGATCACCGCACGGACTCGTGGCTGACGTGTGGAGGTATGCAGGCTTTCGATGGCTAATCCGGCATCGGTATCGAACAATTTCCAGAGTCCTGATCCGGCGTCATACCGAAGTCGTGGAGAGTCAAAGTCGGGTAAGGGGGAGACGACCGAGACGTCGACATGGATATCCGCAGGAGCGCCGGGCGGAGCGACAAATGATTCGAAAGGGCGCAGTGGCCAGGCCAAAGTCGGATAGTCCCCGGCCTCGCTCATCCTGATGATGAAACCGCCGATAGAGATCGAAATATCCATCGCCGGCTATGAGGCTCGGACACCGGAATCGTGGCAGGTCTGACCCATATAGACCACCGGGATGGTCGATCGTTTGCATCCTGTGGCGCTTGCATTTGGGTAATTCATGCAGCCGGCCGGTGGTCGGCAGCCGTTCGTTCCTCCGGCGCTGACCGAAGAGGTTAGAATGCTGCATGACGACAAGATTGCCTGTTCATGATCGAGTGCCACTTCGAATAGCTGTGGAGGTTCGTAAGGTTTCTTGTTGCTCATACCGATCCCTTTCTTGCAGGAGCCTCGCGGATTGGAATTCCCGTTCCCGCGTCCTAAGTATTGACTGAACTGGGCGGCGACGCCGGCCTCCGTTCGCCACTGCCGCGCTCTGTCTGCCCACTGCGTAACGGATGCAGCAAGGCATGGTGTCCGGCCGTCTGTGCTCTTGCATAAGCAATATCGCATGCATAAGGGATCGGCGCATCCGGGCTGCCGGTTTCCCATCGGGCATGTGTCGGCTGCTTGTCGCAAAAGTGATGTACCGCACAGGACCTGCACGGCGTATCACGCTGATAGCGCAGTCCTCGTACTTCGGAAAAGACTCGGTCAACGGCTTCTCGCAGGGAAAACTGTCTGAGCGAAAGGCGAGTTTCGTACTGGAACGTGCAGGTACTGAGCTCGCCCCAGGCATTGATATGGACGGTATTGGTGCCGCAGCCGCAACGAAAAAGCCGGTCGTGATCTGGCCCGCCGAGTGGATCCCCATCACAAGGCTGGCTATCTTCGGCGCCGAGTTCGCTTCGACCGATCGCTCGCAGGTCTTCGGGCGAGATTCTGTAAGCGAGCGAAGAGCAATCGCCACTAAGCCTCGGAGAAAGCGAGGTGGTGTATCCGAACGGCTGGCCGAGTGACTCCGTGAACGTCTGAAGATTGTGCAGCTCATCCTTGTTCCAGTTCATCAGCTTGGTCTTGAGCGTGAAGGGCAGATTGCTCTCCCGGAGCAACGCGACGCCGCGCATGAATGCTTGATAGGAGCCCGGGACCTGCGTAAACCAGTCGAAGCGTGCCTCATTCAGCGTATGACAAGAGACATCGATGGTGAAGGGGGGCATGGCTTCCAAACGCTGGATCATTGCACGAGTAAACAGAGTCCCGTTGGTGTAAAGCTGGAGCAGGAATCCTTTCCTGTGCGCGTGCTCATAGATCTCAAAAAACCGCGGATGCATAAAGATGTCGCCACCGGAGAGGTTCAGCCAGATGACGCCGAGGTCTCGCAATTCTTCCACGAGACGGTAGAGTTCGTCGAGAGTCAGTTCTCGCGAAAAAAACTGAGGGTCATTGTAGGGATCGGTATAGCAGTGACGGCAACGAAGATTGCAACGATAGGTGAGTTCGAGCTGGGCTTTCACCACCTGATGGTGTTGTGTAGACCAGTCGTGGACTTTCCGGCTGAAGGTGCCATACGGGACCGTCGGTATGGCTCGTGCCTTACCCACGGTGCGTCATCAGTTGGAGCAATGTCGAGAATTCCGGCTTCTTGTGTTCACAAGCGAACGTCGGCAAGGCCTCAAAAAAACCTTCTCTGAATGATCCGTTCCGCAGGTCGTAGCTTTGGCGACGATTGCCTGAGCAGAGTTGCATGCCACCATATGCATCGATGTGAAATCTCTGCATTCCGCTTGTGCAGGGGGGAAGGTCGGCTTGGGATCGCCGGCAGGCTTCTTCCCACAACAGAGGATCCTTCCGGGTCAGCTCCTGCAACTCTTTTTCGGACAGTGCATACTGGAAAGGACCGGCCCCTCCGTCCAGTTCGGACCGCAGCTCCTGACCGAGCTTGAATTGGACGGAGCCTAGCGAACCCGCATACTGCTTGATCGATAGGATTTCATGTTGGTTCAGCGACAGTGCGGTGGTCTTGAGCGTCAACGGGATGTGGCGGTCGAGCAGTAAGCGGATGGCCCTGAGGCAGCGGTGATACGAACCTTGGTGTTGAGTAACCCGTTCAAAGGTCTGGGGAGTAGACCCATGAAGGCTGACCTCAATACGGTGAGGCGGCAGGGCTGCAAATTGATCGGCTTCAGAGTCCGTGATCAGTGTCCCGTTTGTAAAGACCGTGACTAGGAATCCACGCCGAACAGCCTGTTCGTAGATCAAGAAGAAATCAGGTCTGCTGAGGGGTTCGCCGCCGGTCAGACACAATTCCAATGTGCCGGCTTCGGCCATTTCGTCCAGAATGCGCAACATCTCGGCTGTCGAGAGCTCTCGGCGGATAAACTCCGGATGATTGAGGCAATCCGTATAGCACATGGTGCAACGGAGGTTGCAGCGACAGGTAATCTCCCATTGGCAGGAAAGCGGGAATCGTTCGGGCAAGGACCGAATCTTATCCAGTGGGACCATCGGTGACAGTCACCTCGTGAATGGCATGAATCGAAAGCAGGTCGGTCAGCAAAGTCTGCAAATCCTGATGCAGCTGTTCCGCGGTGACGTCATATTCCTCAACAAACTCGTCGGCGATCGTTTGAAGGGATCGGGTTCCGTCGATCCGCCTCCAAAGGGCGGCTCCCGTTTCGTTCAGGACGTAGATGCTGTTCGATTCGGTGAGGTTCCTGCGTATGGGAACGAGAAGGCATTCGCCGGCAACATCTCGCTGCACATAGTCGGAATTGTGTGTGTAGATGGCGGCGGGGTTCATAGGCCCGGAGAATAGCAAATCCCATGTGCCCTCGCCAGGGATATTTCGCCGTCCGCCTCCCGTAGTCGTTAGGCGATCACGGCGAATCCTTCCTTCCAGTTGAGTTCAAGTATCGTTGCACCGGCTTCGGCAAGCTCGGACCGGAGTTCTGTCTCGTCCAGAAACGCGTGCATGAAGTGACTATGCGAGCAGAAATCGCCCAGCTGATAATCCTGATTCGATCCGGGCAGTTTCAGCAGCCATCGGTTGACGGCTTCGATCAGGCGGTGCGACTTCGTCTGCCATTCGTGGGACAGCAGGAAGCTCAATACGATTTTCCCCTCCTGTCTCAACGCAGAGCGGAATACACGAATGCATTCCTGGCGTTGCCGCCTGGCCGGGATGGCGCTGTACATGACGCTGGATAGAAGCAGATAGTCTGCCTGTCCTTTGCCGATCGGGAGTCGCCGAAAGTCTCCCTGGAGAAAAACAACGGGAAGACGTATTTCGGATGCGCGCGCGGCAGCAATATGCAACCCGTCATAATTATTGTCCAGTCCGATCACCCGATGGCCCCTCTCGGCTAAGGCGATGGATTCACGACCCAGGCCGGCTCCCAATACGACGACGGTCCCGTTTGAAGCCATATGTTTCGCGGCCACGGTTTCTTCCCAGTTGTCGAGAGTCCATTTGTATCGGTCCGCGTGAAAGTTTTGTTCAAGCCCTTCATAACCCCTGCGGTAATAGGTGCGAGTCAGCGCAATGAGCTCGTCGGGAGGAAGGAGGACGGGAAGCACTCCATAGAGGAAAAACTGGATCTGAGAGAGTAGAGAGCCTGTTCGTTCAACGAAGCGAGTCAGCAATATGATGGCGGTGACGCGCAGGCGCACGGGTTATGGTCCCGTTCTCGAAAGGTATGAGGCGAGGATAGCTGCGGCTTCATTCGCCCCGGTCGAAGGCGGAGGTGTGACGGGGACTGGGAGACCAAGGACCTTTTGGAGCGCCGGAAGCCACCGGCCCTGCAGAAAATCGCTCACTGAGAGTTCTACACCCTTCCCATATCGGTGCAGATAGTCGACCAGTGGCTGTTCGTCGGCAAAGTTGTACCGCCGCACGTAGACCAGTGGAGTTTGCAATGCTACAGCTTCCACTAAGGTTCCGTAGCCCGGTTTGGTCAGGATGATATCAACCGAGGCCATCAGCGTTTTGAACGAAAGCGGGAGGGTTTTGATCGACAGGAATCGCATGCTTTCCGATGGCACCGGTCCGTCGAAGAGGAATCGGTAGCCTGTCAGTGGCTCCAATGTCCGAAAAGGGAGCGAACTGAGCGGAATGCCCCCGAATCCGATGAGCACGGTACGCTCCCCTGGGACCAGTGCCAGAAGCTTGGCGAGTTGTTCACGATCAGCCGCAGCCGGTTCGATGATCGGCTGGATATCGATCGTTCGCCGGAACAACTCCATTTTAGGCGAAGGGGCAAGTCGGAGCGCAAGATCGGCGTGGACATAGGCCTGTTGAATCGACTGGATGAGTGCCCGGCCATCGATCGATGGGGGGGCCTGATACTCGGACAGAATCAGATCCCAGGTAAAGCTGACGAGCGCGATGGAAGGAATGGCCGCCGCTTTTGCCGCTGCCAGTGCCAGGTATGGAGTGTCGGCCAGGACAATATCCGGATCGGCAGCCTGCATGGCGGCGACCTCAGCCTGAAGGCGCTCGTTCCAGGTACTGTGGAATCGGTGATGTTCACGCCAGGTTGCTTCGACGTCGATCGTCATGGGGCCGTTTTGAATGCAGCCGATATCCTGCTGGACGGCACTGGTCTCCCATGGAATCGTGAGTCGATCCTTGAAAAACAACGAGGGGACGGTGGTGCGGAGGAACACTCGGAGATTGGGAACGAGACGGCCCAATGCATTGAGGACCGGCACAACTTGGGCGGCGTGGCCGAACCCATGACCTGAAATAGCGGCCCAGATTAGCGGCATAGGCAGGAATGCGTGACAACCCCGGGTGACAAACGCTACAGGGAATAGCTACTCAACTACTGGAGTGGTCTGATTCCATCGGGGCGATGTTGTACAGCAACTCAAGATCGAACTCTTCGATCAAGTCGTTGAATGCGCCGGCTCCCATATCGGAGCGAACCTCGGCCATGACGAGGTCGATCGCCGGAGCGGCATGTTGTCCGTATTGGGTCACGGCCGATTCAATTCGCTTTCTGGCATCGTCGAGGTTCATGAGTGACTCCTGTGTCGCGTAAGCGGGTTCATGCAAGGGTCTGCAGCAAATGTTGCATTTCCGGCACCAGATCCTTGCCGCCGTTGGATCGTCCCGAGAGGGCGGCCTCGATGCCGGCGGCGAGGATCGGCTTGGCATCAGCGTTCCTGCCCAATCCGATCAATGCACGGCCCAGCGCCAGATGGGAGGCGACATGGGTCGGGTCCAGTTGCGTGGCAACCGTAAGATGCTCCACAGCTTCCTCGACACTGCCGCCTTCCTGGAGGATCTTGTTCCCCAGTCCGTAACGACCGAGAAATCCTTTGGGATTCTTGGCGACCATGAGGCGAAAAGCGTCAATGTCCATGAAGCGTCTCTCCGTTGGTAGAGGAGAGGCACTATAGCATTGAAGGAGCCGGATGGGCCAGATGGAGGTTTGACTTAGACCCGATGAGCCTTGCTCACGGGGCCGGTACTGCGGTGACCGGGACGATGGAACGAGTTGGGGTCACGGTTGTCGGTTTTCGCGCTTTGACGGTCACCGTGCGGATGCCGGGGGCCGGCGACGTAGCGCTGCTGGCCAAGTAGAGATTGGTGTCGTGAACGAGTTGTCCCGTCAGGTCGGCGAGGCACGCGTCCGTCACATGCCCCTTCAGTTCGTCGATCATGACCGGCGTGGCGCCGAACAGTTTGTAATGGACCGTGCCCGATGAGCGGGCTTCATAGCGCTTCAATTGGCCGTCCCAACGCTCGAGCTCGAGGCCGACCTTGACGGCATAATCATATTCCAAATCGAAGAAGGGTGAGAGGAGAAACATGGAACCTCCGATGAGGATACCTTTCAGCGCGGACAGGCCGGAATGGGGATCGATGGTCTCGTCCACCGTAATACGGGCCGACACGATTTTTTCACCGAGCGAATCGGATGTTCCGCCCATGGGAATCAAGGTCGAAAACAGACGGGTTTCCTGAACGCTGTTCAAGATCCGCCGTTCGACGTCGGCGGAAGAGTATTGCGGCGAGTCGTTTCTCGAAAGGTGAAAGGAATCCATCACGAGCGGAACTCGTTCTTGGGTGGGCAGCGAGTGGGTGAGGGCTGCCTGTGGATCTGCTGCCGTAGGTTTTACATCGATCCATCGGGTGCATCCGGTCGCGGCGCACATCATGAATCCGGCGAGACCGAAGACCGACCAGCGAAAGGCATCCGTTGTCATGATCGCTGTCTCCTTAGAAATAGAATGAAAACCCCCCGAAGGGCAGGCTCGCGTTCAGTCCAAGATTGGGGAATGCCGTCCCAGCGTTGGAAATATGGTGGAAGCGGTAGCCGGCATTGAAGGCGATTTGCGACGTGAGAAACCATGACACGCCCACTCCACCTGTGAGCACGAAGTTGAATTGATTGGCTTGTTCGTGAATGCGACCGCCGAGATCCGTCCAGAACGGCCCGCCGGCGAATTCTGCATACGGCCGGACACGGCCCAAGGCGACGAACGTGTACTTGATTCTCGGCGTGAATCCGACCCCGTGTGTTAACAGAGGTTCTCGGAACTCAAGGTAGACCATCTCTGCACCGAGCGAGACCTGCCCCCGGTACCAGCCGTCGCCGATGGGATCGGTGATCGTCATCATCCACGTGGGCATCAACGCAGGTCCATGTTGTTTGGTGGTGTGAAGGTGAGTCAGTCGGTGAGAGAACATATACCCGGCGGTGAGCCCGACTTCTTGCGTGCCGACCGTGATCGTCGGCGAAACGTCGCCGGCCTGTACAGAAGGCGCCGCCATGATGATGCCGAGCGCCAAGGCGATGATCGTGCGAGTGAGCATAGACATCCTTGTGTCAGTCAATCCTCTGTCGGCTCATGTGAGGTGAAACTTGATCAATGGGCGACTAGGTGTGACGCTTTAAAGGTAGCAGAGGTTTGAATTCTGTCCAGAAAGTCGGACGCTTCGTGCCCCGTTCGAAAATGAAAGAATGCTGGACGGCGAACAGAAAATGGTCAGTAAGAAATGGAGAGCCCGCGCAGAGTCGGTTTATTCAGAATGGCGCAGTTTGGAGAGATGTGCGGAATCAGTGTGGAGTTCAGGAAGGGTGTATCGTTCGTCAAGGGACACGACACGCTCAAGACAGCGTACGGCGGAAAGGGAATCGCGTCGGGTCTCATACACCGCTGCGAGCAGGCGGAGGACGGCGGCTTCGGCCGGTTCGTTGCCGAGTTTGATGTAATGCTCTGAGGCATTGTTCAAGCAGCGTTCTGCCCTGAGCAGGTCTTCCTGGTCGAGGTAGCATTTCCCAAGTTGGCTATAAGTCACCGCGAGTCCTTCTTCATTGCCGACTGTCCGATGATGGTCGAGGGCTTGTTTAAACGAAGCAACGGCCTGATCCCACTGGCCGTCACGGGCCTCCTGTAGCGCCAGGTTGTTGTAGAGGATACCGAGTCCGCGGCTGTCCTGTAGCTGGCGCAAGAGATCCATGGCCTCCAAATAGTAGGGTCGGGCTTTTTCCGGATGATCGGAAGCGATCTGGAGGTTACCCAGGTTGACCAGGGTATGAGCAACGGCCGTAAGGTTGCGCTCAATTCGTTGAATGTGGAGGACATCCCGATAGCACTGTTCTGCGCGTGGAAAATCGTTCATCAATGCGCAGGTATTGCCGAGGTTGCCAAGTGAATCCGAGAGCGCTTGCTGATCGCCGGCGGTTCGATCATCGGCCACTGCCGCTTCCCAGGCAGCGCGAGCCTGAACCAGATCGCCGCGATGAAGAAAGATTCGCGCCCGATGTTTATGGTTGTCCGACATATCAGGCCTCTTGAGAGGGTGAGGAAAGTTTGCTACGGTGCGGCACACAACCATGGCGCAAACGAACTGCAAGCGATGTGGTCGGGAATATATTTATCACTGTTGCGATGGACCGGTGTGTATGCCGTGCCCCCATTGCGGCTTCGACGAATCCGATCCTGAGCCCTCCATAATCCGCGATACACATTCCCCTTCCGAGAACCGACTCAGCACGTAGGACATCGTACCCGGTACGTTTCCCCTTAGTCTCCTCCCTTCGGCGTGTCTCGCCGATACTCGGCCTGAATCTCGTCCTCTTCCACCAGTCCCAATCCAGCCTTGAACGAACCGTACAGCTCTTCGATCTGTTCAACATCTCGTTCTGTTCGCGCTTCACGAGATGCGAGATACGCTTCACACAGCTTTAAGCCCGTCTCGAAGTGATGCGCGATGGTTTCTTCGGTCACCTGCTGCCACGTAATATAAATGCAGAAAGCGTGGAATGAATAAGCGTTGGGATACTGCCGCGCAAGCGCCAACAGGCCCTCATAGGCGTCGCGCGCGGTTATGCCCGCATTGGAGGAGAAAGTGTCTTCCAGCTCAACAGCCGCATCCCAGTCCGTACCGAGCTCGGCTTCCGCTTCACAAAAGGCATCTTGGGCCGCAAGGGCAGGGTCAAATTGCATAAACTTCCTCGAATCTGTTTCTGCAGCATAAGCTGAGATAGAAAAGGAGGTCAATGATGTCAACAGGATTTCTGTCACTGATACGGAGTGAAGATCAACTCATCGAGGCGATGAACTACGAACTCTCGCTCAAATGATCGAGACGTAACCGTACGTCATAGTGGTCAATCAGATAATTCAGCAGGGCGCTGATGAGAACGATAACACCCGCCATTTCGAGGCCCTCCTCCATTGTCGAGAGCATGGAGAACTGAAAATTCTGCAAACCGTGTGATCCGCCGTAGAAGCCGCCGACAAGTTCCATCCCCATCCCGCCGCTAAGAAAAGTTGCCGCAGCAGCAAGGAATTGCTTTCGTGTTTTCGAGGGGAGACTGAAGAAGAAATTCAGATAGGAAAGGGCAAAACCTATGACAAAGGCAATGCCAAAAATGATCCACGAAAAGTAGAGCATCCTGCTGAGGCGCTCGCCGAGCAACCAATCAGCAGGTCTGTGCAGCAATTCATGGATGCCGGAGGCCTCATCAACCGCCATGTACAACAGAACGTACGAGAGAACTGCCCATTGGCGCCACCGGGAATCGCTGGATCTTCTCTTGAGTGCACTGATGACGGCAAGAAGCAAGGATGCCAAGAGCAGAAGAAATGATGAAAAGAAAGTGGGGACGTTGCCTTCGGTGTCTACGTTGAACAGGCGAATGATCCCATATGCATCATCGTATCCGAGCTCATGCTTTGCCAGCTGCCCTGCAATACTGGCAGCAAGGAGGGAAAAGGTTATCGCACTCAACACGCGAACTATCGTTTGACGATTAAACGATATCTCGCTTTGGGAAAGCATGCTATTTTGACACTGTGCGACGGCATGTATCATGATAATAGCCTAGGCCGTGCAAGTTTATAAACAGCGTATATCCTCTGCTATACCTCTTTAGCCGGGGCAGTCATCAATGAACACCACACCGTCTCCCCAAGCTGCACAAGCTGATTTCCTCAATGAGGTCATTCGGTATCACGTGCAGACCAAACACCATTTCAACCGGTACGCACGGTCATTGGGGCACTTGGATTGGGCGAACCAGCCGGATCCGTTCCGGCGGTTTGAAGGAGCCCTGTTAATCCCCCTTCCATTACTCAAGCTTGACGAAGAACCGCTGTCGCCCGCGTATGAAGCAATGTATGCGCAGGGAGCCGTTCCCTGTCAGCCTGTGAATGTGCGAACTCTTTCGCGGTTCTTCGAGTTTGCGCTTGCTTTGTCCGCTTGGAAGATAGCGGGAGAGTCAAAATGGGCGCTGCGGAGTAATCCATCTTCCGGCAACCTGCATCCGACGGAAGGCTATGTGGTCTTACCGCAAATCGATGGACTCGATCTGACGTCAGGCCTCTATCACTATGCCCCGAAAGAACACGGGCTGGAGTTTAGAGCGGAATGGCGGGCTGACATCGTGGAACGTCTGCTGGCGTCTTTCCCTAAAAGCGCCTTTCTGTTTGGATTGACCTCGGTTCACTGGCGAGAGGCATGGAAATATGGCGAGCGGGCATTTCGCTACTGCAATCATGATGTAGGCCATGCGATCGGCACGGCCCGGATTGCGGCGGCGACTCTTGGCTGGAACATGGTGCTGTTGGACGGTCTGGATCAAGCCACCGTAGCCATGCTGCTCGGGACAGATCGCCAGGAGGATTTTGAGAAGGCTGAAGCAGAACATCCCGATTGTCTGGCGGTGGTCTGGCCACCTGAAAACGTGAAGCGTGAAGCGTCGTTCGTGAAGCGCGAGCATTTGGAGATGCCGTTGTTTCTTGATGTGGCAATTGTGAAGGACCTAGCGGGTGCAACTTGGCATGGGAAAGCCAATACGTTGAGCCGGGAGCACGGCGTCCATTGGGACATTATCGATGAGGCGGCCGAGGCTTCGTGGAAAAGGCAGAGTGAGAAACCGATCATTACTCTCCCGGTGACCCTCATCCCACCAATCGACACGATTCATGCTTCACACCCCAAGAACGATGTGGGTATCACGGCGGGGCAGATCATTCGTCAGCGACGAAGCGCCGTGGCCTTTGACGGGAAAACGTCGATTTCCGCCGCAACCTTCCTTCACATGATGCAGCGGGTCATGCCGCGGGCTGAACGTCCGCAGCTGGAGCGGCCGATGCCGTGGGATGCCTGGCCTCATGACCCTGCCATTCACCTCGTGATATTCATCCATCGTGTCGATGGACTTCCACCAGGACTCTATTTCCTCGTGCGCGATACCAAGAAACTGTCGTTCATTCAGCAAACGATGAATCCCGAACTGATCTGGACCGTCGCACCGAAATGTCCCGCGGACTTGCCGCTCTATTGGTTGCTGGAAGGCGATGCGAAAAAGCTGGCGGCGCAAGTGAGTTGTCATCAGGACATCGCCGGCGACAGCGCGTTTTCCTTTGGAATGCTGGCCGAGCTCGAGGGATCATTGCGGGCGCGAGGCGCCTGGTGGTATCCGCGGATGTTTTGGGAGTCGGGATTGCTTGGACAGGTGCTGTATTTGGAGGCCGAAGCCGCGGGAGTTCGGGCCACGGGAATCGGCTGTTTCTTCGATGACCCGGTCCACGAAGTGGTCGGCATTCAAAATTTGGCGCTGCAGTCGCTCTACCACTTCACGATTGGTGGACCAGTAGAAGACCGACGGTTACAGAGCTTGCCGCCGTATGGACACGTGAAGCGTATCGAGTGAGGCGTATTTCGCAAGATACGAAATAGGAGCGACGAGATACGAGGGACGATCCGAGAAATGTTCAAGATCAAAAAGAAAGCCGAAAAGCCGAAACGCGCGGTGCTCTATAACATCGTCGAAGACTATTCCGAGTTCGACGCACCGGGGAATGTGACCGTCTGTGCTATGACCGAGGCGGAGAATATATCGGTTCATGCGAAGATCCTCGCGGAAAGCTATGACGTGCCGCTTGAGACGATGACGACCTTGCTGACAGAAGGCGGAGTCTACGTGTACCCGGGGGAGGGCGGCATTCTCACACGCGGGTTGTTTGCCTGCTGGATTGATCCTTCCGGGCAAGCGCCGAAGCAAACGTGGACGTTAGACCTTATGCAATTCGCCGAGGCAGAGCGATCGGTTCGAACCGGTGTGGTTCCGCTGCTTGATGCGGCGCTAGAGGTCTTTCGGAAGACGTTGCCGGGCGAGCTGAAAGCCAAGCTGGAGCAGAAGAATTTGGGGCTGGATTACCGGACATTGGATCGCGCTGTCGCCAAAGGCGGCGGCATCAAATATATCGATTTCCGGAAGGACTGGTCACCGCATTTCAAGCGGCTTTGTATCATGCCGGACGGACGGCTGGTCGAGACCGGGGGCATACAGGAGTTTGCCGCGCTTCACGGCATCATGCTGGCTCAGGCGAAGACGTTGATCGAACAAGGCGGTACGCTCGAAGTGAACGGTGAGGTGCTGGCCTGTCAGATTGTGAACGGTCAGCCGGCTGTCGCGCGGTTTAGCGCGAGGAACTATGCGAGGGCAAAGGAATTGGTCGCGTCGAAGGGACTGCACTTGCTGGATGCGCTGAGTGAGGTAGGATACGGCGATCCAGCCATGATGCGCGGTCTTGCACGGAAGGAACTGACAGGTCAACGATAGCTCGGAGTCGAGTGTGTCCGCGTGAACCAGATTCAACCGACGGCGAGTTCTTCGTTCACCGCCTCAACCAGTTTGTTGATGTCGAACGGTTTTTCGAAGGTGCGGCGGGCGCCGAAGAGTTTCGCGACATCCAAGAAGTTGTGATCACCTTGCGCCCCCGTGATGGCAATCACTTTGGCGTCGAGATACTCTCGAGTGAGCTGAAGAGTTGCTTCAAGGCCGTCCGTCTCCGGCATCAATAAGTCCATGATCACGAGATCGACGGCTTCTTGCTGATAGAGGGTGAGCCCTTTTTGGCCATCTTCTGCCTCAAATACACGATGACCCGCCTTCACCAGGACTTCTTTGAGCAGCCCCCGGATGGATGGTTCGTCGTCGATGACCAGGATATTTGCCATAAGATACTCTAAGGACTTTCGCTGGATCTTACCTGGGGATTCCTGACGCTGTCTAGAAATAAAAGGATATTTGAGATACGTGCAAAGGGGGTAAATGCGATGGGGCCAATCAGCCTCATGAATCATGGCCGCTGCCCTGTAGGTTGATATCGGTTTCACTGATCGACAATCGAATGATGTTTCATCTGACGGTAAACCGAATAAGATGTAACCCAAGAAAAAGAAAGAATTTTTGGTTGACCGACTTTCTGATTTTTGTTACAAGCGTGAAGCCTCAGTCTTTCATCACAATGTATTTTCTTGCACATTGATTTCGACCTGTGCTGTCCAGTAGGGAGGTCTCAGTGAATAGTGCCGATCAGTCGACATGGGCATGGACCCGCCGAGCATTTCTTCATGTATCTCTGGTAGGAACTCTCTTGCTGAGTGGGCGGCTGGTTGGTCCCCAGCCTGCGCAGGCTCGGGAACTGCCTGAGGGAAAGCTCACCTTGGTCAACGCATGGACAAATGAGAGGTTGGATGTGACCTACCGTGACGAAGCGGGCGCCTATGATCTTGCGGCGCTTGACGATGTGAATCATATCCTGCGCTGTCATTACACCGGCGAAGTCGCGGCCATGGATGTGCGCGTGCTCGAGCACGTGAATTTGGTGCAGAAGAAACTCGGCGGTCAGCGAGAGATCCATGTCATTTCAGGCTTTCGGTCTCCCGAGTACAACGCCATGTTGGTTCGAACCGGCCGGCGTGCCGCTCGAAACAGTCTGCATATGCAGGGGCAGGCGATCGATCTTCTGATCCCTGGAGTCCGTCCGAAGCAGCTTCGCCAAGCAGCGCTCGAATTGCAGTACGGCGGAGTCGGCTATTATAAGCGTTCTAGTTACGTGCATTTGGATTCCGGTCCATTCCGGCATTGGTAATTTCCAGCCGCATCCCTTCAAGAGACATTTCACATCCCTGGTAGCGGACGTTGTTAGGTTCTGGAATCGGATGATGCCGAGTCCCGGCAGTGATTTGCTATGACTGTCGCTTCAACAACAGGATGGACAGAGGGGGGAGTGTGACGGTCAATGAGTACGGAAAACCATGACTCGGGGTTGCGGCCGCCTGCACACCGCCGTCGTTTCCGATATTGCTGCCGCCATAGGCGACGCCGTTTGTGTTGAGCAGTTCCCGATACCAACCGGGTTCAGGAACTCCGATGCGATAGCCGTGACGAGGGACCGGTGTGAAGTTGCATAGGCAAACGATGGCCGCTTCCGTGCTTTTTGCCTTTCGGAGGTAGGCGATGACGGAATTGTCGGCGTCGCTGAAGTCGATCCACTGAAATCCGTTCCAGTCAAAGTCGACTTCGTGCAGCGCCGGTTCTTCGCGATAGATCCGGTTCAAGTCGCGAATCAAACGTTGCAGCCCGCGATGCGGATCATAGTTACAGAGATGCCAATCCAAACTCGTATCATGATTCCATTCGTGCCACTGGCCGAACTCTCCGCCCATAAACAGCATTTTCTTGCCGGGATGGGTATACATATATCCATAGAGCAGCCGAAGATTCGCAAAACGCTGCCAGGCATCGCCGGGCATTTTGTCGAGCAACGTGCGCTTGCCGTGGACCACTTCGTCATGAGAGAGGGCAAGGATGAAATTCTCACTGAAGGCGTAGAGAAGGCCGAAGGTGATTTGGTTCTGATGGAACCGCCGGTAAATCGGGTCGTGCTGAAAAAATGTCAACATGTCGTGCATCCACCCCATGTTCCATTTGAAGGTAAACCCGAGCCCTCCCGTATAGGTTGGTCGAGACACACCGGGCCACGCCGTGGATTCTTCCGCGATGGTGACGGCTCCTGGAAAATCCCGGTGGATCAGGACATTGAGTTCTTTCAAGAGTGAGACGGCCCCGAGGTTCTCCTTGCCGCCGAACTCATTCGGAATCCATTCGTCTGCCTTTCGGCCGTAGTCGAGATAGAGCATTGACGCCACGGCGTCTACGCGCAACCCATCGATGTGATACTTGTCCAGCCAGAAGAGCGCGCTGTTTAAGAGGAAGGTGCGGACCTCGACTCGGTCGTAATTGAAAATACGGCTGTGCCAATCGGGGTGGTAGCCGAGACGCGGATCGGCATGGTCGTAGAGATGCGTGCCGTCGAACAGTGCCAATCCATGCGCATCGTCCGGAAAGTGCGCCGGCGCCCAGTCCATGATCACACCGAGGCCGGCTTGATGAGCGGCATCCACGAATGCCATAAATCCCTCAGGATCACCGTACCGGCTGGTGGCGGCAAAGTAACCGGTCGCTTGGTAGCCCCATGATCCATCGAACGGGTGTTCCGTCACCGGCATGAGCTCAAGGTGCGTGTATCCGAGATCCTGCGCATAAGGGATCAGCCTGTCCGCGAGCTCTCGATAGGTCAACCACCGATTGTTCTCCTCGGGAACGCGCATCCAAGACCCCAAATGAACCTCGTAGATTGAGAGGGGAGATGTCAGCGCATCCCATTTCGACCGAGCAGCCATCCACGCGTCGTCGTGCCAGGTGTAGGTGGACAGATCGTGAACGATCGAGGCAGTGCGCGGACGGAGTTCACCGGCGAAGGCATACGGATCGGCTTTCAGTAACAGCATGTCGTGCTGCCGCGACCGGATTTCATACTTGTAGATGGTGCCCTCCGGCAGATCAGGAATGAAGAGCTCCCAGAGACCGGTGGCGCCGCGACCCATCATGGGGTGGCGGAGGCCATCCCATCCATTGAAGTCGCCGACGATGCTCACACGGACGGCATTGGGAGCCCACACGACAAAGTGAACTCCGCGGACCCCGCCGACAGTGCGGATATGAGCGCCGAGACTTTCATAGGCCTTATACAGCGTTCCGTTGGCGAACAGGTGCAGTTCGAAATCCGTCAAGAGGGGGGAAAAGGCATAGGGATCGTGAATTTCAGTCGCGGTACCGTCGTGGAGAGTGATTCGTAGCCGGTAGGACGGCACTTGGGTTTCCCCCGCAAGAAGCGCCTCAAACAGGCCGGCTTCATGGAGACGAGTCATGCGCCACAGAGCGGAGTCCGATACCACCTCGACCTCCTTTACGTCCGGGAGCCAGGCGCGGATGATGACACAAGGGCGGCCGTCGATCGTTACGGCATGCGGACCGAGGATGTTGCGGGGATTCCAGTGCGTGCCCGCAAGGAGGAGATCGAGATCGTCTTGTTGAAAGGTCATTGGAAGCGGCATGGCTCTATCCTAATGGCTGCGTGTTCGATTAGGAAGGAGAAAATGTTCTCGGCGGTGTCGGCTGAACGACCGGAAAGACGACTCTCATTGCATTATCGCGGATGCCCCCCGATAATGCGCTGATTTTAGTCGGTCACGAGGAGTTGAATGTCATCTCTCACTGTAGCTCTTCTCATCTTCAGCGTCTGCTACCTGCTGATCGTCACGGAGCGGATCCACAAGACGATTGTGGCGCTGTCCGGCGCGGCGTTGATGATCGTGTTCGGCGTCGTGTCGCAAGAGGAGGCGTTTTATTCCCATGAATTCGGTGTCGATTATAATGTCGTTTTTCTGCTGATCGGCATGATGGTGATCGTCAATATTGTACGGGAGTCGGGTCTCTTCGAAGTCTTGGCCATTTGGGCGGCGCAGCGCGCGGACGCAAAACCGTTTCGCTTACTGGTCCTGCTGGCTCTGTTGACGGCCGGGCAATCGGCCATGCTCGATAACGTCACCACCGTCCTGCTTATGGCGCCGGTTACGCTGGCGATTACAAAACGGTTGGAGCTCAATCCGATCCCATTCCTGTTAACCGAAGCCCTCGCCTCCAATATTGGCGGAACGGCGACGCTCGTCGGCGATCCACCCAATATCATGATCGCCAGCAAAGCGGAGCTCAGCTATCTGGATTTTTTGCTGGCCATGGGGCCGATTGCGATTCTTATCATGGCGGTCTTCGTGGGTGCGTTGTGGCTCATCTTTGGACGATCGATGACAGTCGAGCCCCGTCTGCGGGAAGCCATTCTCTCGCTGAGCTCACGAGAAGCCGTGCCGGATCGCGCCTTCTTGAACCGCTGTCTATTCTTGCTGGTGGTCGTCAACGTCGGATTTTGCGTTCACTCGCTCATTCATCTGGAGCCGGCCACGATCGCGCTCCTGGGTGCGAGTTCATTTATGTTGATCGGTCATGCCCGGCGGAAGGCGGATGATGCCGAAGAGTTGACGTATCTGGCGGAAGTGGAGTGGAAAACCATCTTTTTTTTCATCGGATTGTTTATTCTGGTCGGCGGACTAGTCAAAGTGGGTGTCATCCGGTATCTGGCCGATCAACTGGTGGCGGTGACGAGGGGCAACCTCACCGGGTCCACGATGGCAGTCCTGTGGGGGTCGGCGATACTCTCCGCCGTTGTGGACAATATCCCCTATGTCGCCGCCATGAATCCGCTCATCGTCGATCTCGCCAGGTCATTGCACCCCGAGATCTCCGATTACGCGACCTTGGTCCATCAACCGGATATCATTCCACTCTGGTGGGCCCTGGCCTTGGGGGCTTGTTTGGGAGGAAACGGGACCATCATCGGCGCGAGTGCCAACGTCGTGATTGTGGACATCGCACGCAAGGCCGGCTATCGGATTACCTTCTGGCAGTTCTTCAAGTTCGGATTTCCCGTCATGGTCGGATCGGTCGCGCTGAGCGCGCTCTACCTCTGGCTTGTGTTTCTGCGCTAAGGTAATTTACTGCTTGCCATTAGCCTTCAGGTTAAGTGATCCGTCACTCATCACTCGAACGAACAGCGCGTTCACGTCGGCGAATACGCCGATACCTTGCACCGACTGGACCGTCCCCTGCAGGGAGAGCGTCTGACTGATTGAACGATTCAGTGCCATTCGAAGCAGGCCTTGCATGCGTTCGATTGCCGGAGACACGCCGAGTAAGGTTTCAGCCGTGACGAGATCTCTGAACGAGTAGGCAAGCCAATCGGGGCCTTCCTTTGTGAGCAACTGTTCGGAATCGCGGTCCAAGCGGAGGCCACCGATTTGGATAGACTGTGTCAAAATGTTCATTTCAGGCTTTCCCACGAAATACAAGTGGCCGGTCGCATCTCCCTCAAACACTATCCGCAGGACCACTTGGTTGCCACCACGGCCCAAAATGGCCGCATCAGAGATCTGAACGAATTCCCCTTTCATGGCGACACGTTTTCCCTTCAACCGCGCTGCAAGTGATTTGGACAGCGAGGGATAGTCCAGCGGGATGTCAGCGACGACGTGGAATCCAGTGGGAGTGAGGCGATTCGCAAGCGTTGTGGGAAGTGTGCCATACAACTGGGCATCGGCGGCACCGTGGAATCCGGTAGAAGTGGGTGGAGTGTCGAGTGGAGGAAGGGCTGCACCTCCAGAAGGTGGTTCCGGGCCGAAGACGATGACCGGTTTCGCGGTGATGTGGATGGTGTCATCGACAATGGGGCCGGTCCCCGAAAAGCCACTATGTCCGACTTTGTCGATATTGAACTGGAGCCAGGCATTCGGTTCTAACTGGATGGGGTGGTGCAGTGTATTCCACACATCTTCCACGTGAGATTTGACTGTCAGCGCATTGATGCGGGTGACCGCTCGGCTAAGTCCTCCTCGAACGATGTCTGCCAGCCTCTGTTTCACTTCCTGAGTCACGTCAAGATCGGCGACTCGAATCTGGCATGGATCACTGGTGTTCACTGTCACGCTGGCGACCGATGCGGATAGACCATAGGTCGGAGTCAGCTCAGTCGCAATACTCCCATGCAGTGTGGCCCTTCGTGGCCATTCACTGCCATCGCCACAGTACAGCGAATTCGCTCCAATTTTATATCGAATGGCGGTGCCGACAAATATGTGGGAGCTGGAGAGTTCGATCCCTTTCCACCAATCACGGAGAACTATGCCCGAAGGTGTGCCGTTGGCTTGCTGAGCGCCCGAAGGTGCCATCGTAAAATCATCTCGCTCCGCATAGTATTTGAATTCAGCGCCCTTGGGATGCTTGATGACGCTCGTCCAATGGTCGAATTTCTTCGGGATCACGCCGTCATCGTTGGCAGCAGTGAGAAACGGTGACAGGTCGACATGGACAGGAACGCTGATACTGGATTCTGTCGACGGAGAGAGGGGGTTCGGGATTGCCGGCAGTAGCGTCGGCGCTGGTGGACGAACGACATACTGCTTGGCGAGACAACCCGTTAACGGCAGCAACAAGGATAAGACGACGAGAGCCTTGCCTATGGGTCTGGAAAACATCTGCTTTCCCCCTTTAGATAGTTGCTGATAGTGAGGTGCGTGGCTTCAACCCGCCTCAAGCCTATGAAAAGTGAGTCTAGGTGATGAAGAGACGGGGGCTAGGATACCAGAAACACGCTATTGTTTGTCAGGTCCAAAATAGCGGTCACAGAATTCGAGTTCTATAAATACCAGAGCTACTTGGCCGTGATCGAGGGGGCGCAGGGATTTCCAAGGAGCAAGATAGGGCGGATAGACTTGCGTTACGGTGTTTGATCCTTTTTCAGATGGTCGCAAGCGATTTCCCAAAGGGCTTGATTGAGCGTTTGTGATTCGATCGGTTGCCACTGATCGTTCGAGATGTACCCCGACATGGCCGTACCTGTCGCCATATGCCCGTAATGTTCCACGAATGACAGTGACCGGACGCGCCGGTTCACGCAGTCGAACTGTTTGCGGGCGGTGGTGGATAGGAACCGCGGCGTCCCGACATAGTTGCCTTGCATCCATTTGTAGTCGATCAGTTGCCAAATCGTCATGAGATTCCCGTCGCGTTGGAGGTTGGCTGAGTCCACGTACACCGTCTGCAAGCCCGGTGAAAAATAGTCACGCTCCACCACCGTCCATTCAGCAAAGACAACGGTCGAGGTCAGCATGAGTAGGGTTATGACCAGGAACGGTTTCATGAATCGTCTTTCAACAGCGCTTCGCTCTCATGAAATTGAACCGATCTCTCACATTTTAGCGATCTCAGTCATACCCATATAGCCAATGCGTCGCGGAGGAAGAAATATTTTTGACGGAATGGCGGATCCCTTTGGGAATAAACACCTCGTCGCCCGGTTCCGCGATGATGTCTTCTTTATCGATGATCAACCTGAGTTTTCCCGCCACAACGGTCACGAGCTCGTTCGTGGCATGGACGAAACCATTCCACTCGCGTCCGGGTGGGTCGATGAACACATCACAGGAGTAACCTCGCCGGCGCCAGTCTTGAGCCACCTGGTCACGGTCGAGAGGTATCGGGAATTTCTGACGGGTGAGATAGGGCATGGAGCAAAAGTATGGGTTTCGATCCTTTTAAAGCGCTCTTGTGTGCCTTCACTCAAGCACACACCATTGTACCGGGATGAAGCGGTAACATGAAGGGTCGAAACTCAGTGGTAGCGGTCGCAACGAAGATTTCTAGGGTGCATCATGTGAAAGCCGCTCGTCGCACAGGGCTATCAGGCGTTGAGCCGTCGCGTAATCTTCTGAATCGGCGGCAAGCAGTGCCAAGGCTTGCCCGGCGAATACTCTGGCTTGGCCCCAGTCTTGTCGGGATTCACATGTGATGATCGCAGCGTTCAGTAGCGCCGTGGCGCGATAGCGCTGGTTGCCAGTGTGCTCCGCCACTTCGGCAAGCTGGAGGAGTAATGGCAACGCGGATTCAAGGCGCTCCTGCCGAATGAGCGTATCTACCCAGGATTGCAACAGGGACTCGCAGTTGCTGAACGCCTCTCCGGCCTGCCACGTGCGCCCGAGTTGCAGAAAGCCGTTGCCGGCGGCGCCATACCACTCTACGGCCCGCGCCACGTCGCCGGCGAAGCGCGCGCTGCTCGCGGCGGATTGTTGAAAAGCCACGACCAGTTGTTGCGCGCCGATCTGTTGATACATGGCGATGAGTTCGGGATAGAGCCTGACCATTTCGCTCGCCGCCTGCCGTTGCCGTTCGATGTCGGTGAAGGTATGACCTTCGGCAGACAGTTTGGCGATGCGGGCATCGAGCTGCACGGCTGTCTCGCACAATCGGCAATAATCCCGCTCACGAGCTTGGCCGAGTGTGTCCCATAGCTCGGCGGATTCGGTAAACACAGTTGCGGCTTCTTCATCGCGTTGCTGGAGCAGCAATGTCAGCCCCAGGTTTTGAAGGAGGCCTGCGAGCGTCGGCGGATCACGGCGCTGTCGGGCCAATTCGACGGCTCGACGGGATGCTTGTTCTGCTCCCGCTAAGTCGCCCATTCGCAGAAAAGTTCGTCCTATGAGACCATACAAGTCTTGCTCCAAAACGGGATGCCGTTGTTCGACGAGCGGAAGGGCTTCTCTGGCAATCTCGATCGCGCGTTGCATCTCACCCGCCTCGGCTTCCAGCGTCGCGAGGCGATACAGTGCAAGCGCCTCGTTCGTGGGATTATGCAATCCGCGCTGCAGGTCCACCGCTTGGTGGAACCAGCTGCGCGCCGCATCGAGGTTGCCGCGGCCCCGCTCCAGCAAGCCTAACGCAAGGCAAGTAGACGCCTCATTTTCTCGCCGTCCGGTTCGCCGGTTGATGGCCAAGCTCTGCTGATACACTTGCTCTGCCTGATTGAATTCACCTTGAGCCGTGAGCACTTCGCCGCGATTGGTCATGGCGGCGGCAGCGGCCTGGTCGTCGCCCAGCCGTGTAAACAATTGTTCCACTTGCCCGAATAGATCGAGCGCGGCTGTATAGTCGGCTCTTAGCTTTGCGATCAACCCAAAGAGGTTGAGTGTGGTGCCGCGCACATACTCGTCGCCGATGGTCTTGGCAAGGTTCATAGCCTCTTCACACAACCTATGCGCTTCGTCCAGCTCAAGTTGGCGAATCAGAAAAGCTCCGTAGCCGAGCAGGCCGAAGACAATGGCGGTGGGGTCGCCGCGTCGGCGATAGCCCGCGAGTGCCTCGGCGTACAGTTCCTTAGCTTCGGCGATGTATCCCAACGCTTCAAAGCTCGTCGCCAGGTTGCCGCGCCAGCGGTCCCGGGTGTCGCCGTCCTCGGCAGTCTCGATGGCTTTCACGAAACGCTCCGATGCTTCTTCGTGCCGGCCGAACCCCTGCAGAAGTATCCCCGCGGCGTTATTGACGAGCGACAAGGTGGTCGATACCGCTTGGGCATCGGCCGCCGGAAGCTGTTCCATGGCAGATAGAATCGCGAGTATGAGATCGAGCGCGACAGAGGGTTCGGCGCAAGCGCGCACCACGAAGGCTACCGAAAGCCCGCATAGAGCGGACGGAAGGGCAGATGCCCAGTCGGCGGCCCCTTGTCGTAGCGTCAGGTTCCCTTCCTCTTGTGTCGGAGCAGGTTGAACGGCAATTCTGGAGGCGATCTGGTCTCGTGCCTGTGGGGCGTGCGGCTGTAGCAAGTCCTGCACGAATTCAGGGAGCTCTCCTTCCACAATCGCCGCCCGCGCCCCATACCGTTCCCGCAAAGCGAGTACGGCCGGTTTTGGTTGGGTCCCCTTGCGCACCATCCAGGTAAAGCCGACGGCGTGTTCGGACTCAGCCGCCAGGCCGAGATAGTTCGGTTCGGCTTCCAGATCAAGGCCCGAAAATCCGAGAAACAGCCAGTGAGCCTGCCGCAGCAGATGGCGTGTACATTGTGTGACCGTAGGCGGAAAGCCCCGTTTGCGCTGTGCCAATGTATCGATCAGCGTATTGGGCTCAACCACCGACCCATGGAGTTTCAACAGATGACACGGGCCACCGGCGACGGTGAGCTGATCGAGGTTTTCAGCGAGCGCTCGAAAGTGTTCCGGCTGGTAATGCACGTGAAGCGGCACATCCAGCAATGAGAACGCCGATTCCAGCACTCGATCAAAATTGGTCGTCACAATGGCGCGTACGAGACCTGCACGCGCCAGCCACGCGATCACGAGATGTGTGGCATTCGCCCGGTCACTATCGAGATGTCGAATCACGTCAAAGTAACGGCGACGCAGGATCTCGGCGAGCACCTGGGCTTGATACTCCGGCGGTAGTTTCTCCTGTCTATGCCGGGTGGACACCACGTCCACGGCCCGATCGGCGAGCGCACGATCGAGTAGCGGTGCCGAGGCGTCGGCGAGCGCTCGGATCACGACATGATTGAAGTAGCGCCAGGACGGCAAATTTGTCGGCGGTGCCATCGAGATGCCGGCACCGGCAAAGATCACTAAGCGAGATTCATCCGAGGCTTGTACGAGTGGTTGGAGCATCGGGACGATTGTACTCTGTCCGCGCGAAAAGAGGAAAATAGGCCGGGCACGTTCTCGCTAAGCGATTACGCGAGGATGATGCCGGCCCATCAATGATGGTGGGCGAAGGTAGGTGTGTCGTCGTGCTGCTCGGTCAGCTTCCGGAGGTCGCAGTGCATGTCGTCAGGATCGCAGCATTCGGTTTCCAGTTGAATGGTCATGTGTTTGATGCCGAAGTCTGTTGTGATCCGGTTCTGGATCAACTGCAACAGCTCCGGAGGCGTGTGATGAGGTTCGATCATGACGTGACTGGTAAGCATGACCAGCCGAGGTTCGACCGCCCAAATATGAAGATCGTGCACATTTTTGACACCGGGAATGGCTTCCATGGTTGCGGCGACATGCGACGCGCTGATTCCCGGTGGCGTCGACTCCAAGAGGACTTCCATCGACTCTTTAAAGATCGGCCAAGCTCCACGGAGGATGGCGCCGACGACCAGCAAGCTCACGAGCGGGTCCAGGATGGCCCATCCCGTCAGGAGTATCGCGGCACCGCTAACGATGACGCCGAGGGAGACCCAGGCGTCCCCTAACATGTGCCAAAACGCACTGCGAATATTCAAATCGTCTTTCGCTCCGTGTTGAAGCAATAGGGCGATCACGAGGTTGGCGGCAAAACTGACGGCGGCGACCGCCATGACCCACGAGCCATCGACGGGAACCGGATGGAACAATCGTTTCAGGCCGACGATCGTGATGCCCAGTGCGGTCAACAGAAGGATAAAGCTGTTTAAAAATGCCGCGATGATGCCTGCGCGATGATACCCGAAGGTCCGGCTCTCTGAAGCCGGCCGTGCGGTGAGGAGATGGGCGTAGAGGGCCAGAAACAGCGATCCCTGATCGACGAGGTTGTGCCCCGCGTCGCTCATAAGACCAATGCTGTCGAGAAACCAGCCCCCGACGAACTCAGCCGCAATGATGACCGCATTGATGGCGAGGGCGAGTTGCAGCCGTGATCGAAGATGTGAGTAAGATGCGAGCGTCGTCATTGATACAGTTTCGCATGGGTTGCGCCATGCGGCAAGCCTTGGCAAAGGTTTATCGAAAAATCCGCAGCGACTAGCGGACGGGTTTTGATGGGAGACGTTCGCTCAACACCGGGTAGTTCGCCTGATCCATCCCTGAATTGCCGGTGGAGAGATCGGTCGCAATCACGCGCAGCTTGATTCCGTCGGGAGCCTCTCTCGACGGAGGGACAAAGAACGGAGCTTCGAATGTGCGGCTTCCTTCATCGTAAAACATCTGCAATCGCTCGATGATTCGATCACCGACCAGGACCTCTCCATAAATACGGATTTTTCTGGAGTCCCAATCTCCATGGGGACGGACCAAGGAACCGGATAGGGTGCGGACGGAAGCTCGCAATTTGACGTCGTCTTTGGCGATCAACGGATCTCGCGGCTTTGGTCGTTCGATCTGGACTAGGTAGCCAGAGAGATGCAGCACGATCCCGTCATCCGTCAGATCCTGCCCCGGTATCAATAAAAGCGTCTTGCTGGTCTTCTGCATTGAAGCCGGATAGGCCAGCGGCCCTTCGGCGGAGATGTCCACCACCGTCGGTTTCTGCAACTCCAACGTCGTGATGAAGGAGGCGGAGGGACGAGAACTGTAGATCGGCTCCTCCATCAGGTGGGGGGTGCGCATGATCTGATTCTGATCGCCGGCCTCTCCTTGCTGCAGGCCGGTGGCCAGAATGCGGCCGCTGGCAATGTCGGTGATAGTCACGCGAGCTCCACCCACCTCGCGGCCCAATACCATCGCTCCATGAGCGACGACCCGTACAAGCACTGTCGTCGGGTGTGGAGCGTTGAGCGACGAATCGGGCGGGGTTTGGCTTTGGACTGGAGCCGGAAAGCAGGGAAGCAGGGAGAGCGAGACGGTCAATCCAAACCGGACGAGGGCGGACTGCGTCATTTTACTTTGGTGCCGGGATCGACTTCTTCCAGAATGGTGAGCAGGCCGCGCACGTCGGCATCACCCGCCGCCAGCACCATCCCCTGCGATTCGATACCCATGAGCTTTGCCGGCTTGAGATTGGCCACAATGACGATCGTCTTGCCGACGAGCGTGTCCGGCTCGTACTTCTTGCCGATGCCCGCGACGATTTGACGCTGTTCGGTGCCGAGCGACACCTGGAGCTTGATTAACTTTTCCGATTTCGGTACGCGCTCGGCGGAGAGCACCTTGGCGGTCTTGAGCTGAATCTTCATGAATTCATCGATTGTGATCTGCGGCGGCACGGGCACTGCTGCTTGAGCAGCGAGTGTGACGGTTGCAGCAGGGGCCGGCTGTGGAGTTGCGGATGTGTCGTTCACGGATTTGGCTCCTTGTGGTTTCGATTCGATGCGTGGGAAGAGTGACGGTCCCTTATGAATAAGAGTGCCGGGCCTGAGGCCGCCCCATTCGATCTTGTTTTTCAGCAAAGGGGATATGAATTCGGCTGAGATGCCAAGCTGAGAACAGATCGACTGCGCGCTCGACGGCATAAAGGGATACGTGGCCAGGCTGAGGCAGCGGAGGGTCTCCGCCATGGTGTAGAGAACTGTCCTCAGTTGTTCTGCGTCATTCTCATTCTTTGCCAGTGTCCAAGGCGCAGTTTTGTCGACATATTGATTGGCCAGTTGAACGACTTGCCAAATCGCTTCCAAGGCTCGATTGAACTCCAACTGCTCCAGATGGCGCGGGAACACCTCATTCAAGAGCGTCATCGTGGCATGTTGCAGCTCTTGCTCTACCGGCCCGATCTCTTTTGGATTCGGTATCAGCCCGGCTTGAGTCCGTTCAATGAGGGTCAACGTGCGACTGAGGAGATTGCCGAGACCATTGGCAAGATCGCTATTGATTCGTGTGAGCATGGCGGCGAGGGAGAAATCTCCATCCTGCCCGAACGGCACTTCACGGAGCAAGAAGTAGCGAAAAGCATCGACCCCATACACTTCCGATATTTTGTAAGGATCGACGACGTTGCCGCGGCTCTTGGACATCTTCTCGCCGTCCACCGTCCACCAGCCATGGGCGAAGATGGTTTCGGGTAATGGAAGATTCAACGCCATCAGCATGGTGGACCAATACACCGCGTGCGTCGTCAGGATGTCCTTGCCGACCAGGTGAACATCGGTGGGCCAGAATCGGTTCCCAGCCGGTTTTTCTCGTGGCAGGTACTCCAGCGCGGACACGTAGTTGACCAGCGCATCGAACCAAACATAGGTGACGTAGTCGCTATCGAAGGGGAGTTCGATTCCCCAAGACAGCCGTGATTTCGGCCGCGAGATTGAAAGATCACCGAGTTTCTGGGTTTGGAGGAAGCCGAGGACTTCATTGCGACGAGAATCCGGTCTGATAAACGACTGACGTGTCTTAATGTGGTCAAGCAGGCGGTCTTGGTACTGGCCCATTTTGAAGAAGTAGTTGTGCTCACTGAGCTGCTCGACGGGACGTCTACAGTCCGGACAGAGTCCGGATTCCACGTCTTTCTCGGTCCAGAACCGCTCATCGAACGTGCAGTACCATCCGGTGTAGGAATCCTTGTAAATCAGCTTCTCGTCGTAGAGTTGTTGAAGATACCGTTGGACGACGAGTGTGTGCTGTGCATCCGTCGTCCTGATGAACGCCTCGTTTGAGATGTTGAGGCGTTGCCACAGTGTTTGAAACTGTGGCGCGAGTTTGTCGCAATGAGTCTGCGGGGGGATGCCGGCCTTGGCGGCAGCCTGCTGAACTTTTTGTCCGTGTTCATCGAGCCCGGTGAGAAAGAACACCTCGCGCCCGCGCAGCCGCCAATAGCGCGCCAGCACATCTGCCGCGATAGTGGTATAGGCGTGCCCGATATGCGGGACATCGTTGACATAGTAAATCGGGGTGGTGATGTAAAAGGTGTTATCTTCTGCCACGATAAAGGCAAGATATCAGGTTGGCAGTATTTATTGCTAGGCGGAGGCTCCAGCCGGGACTAGGCCAAGCGCTTCGCGCAGGCGAAGAAACGTGGTCTCCAGCGCCATCTGCATGTTCAAGTGCCGCGTCGCTTGCTGCTCGATGCGCTCGATGTCATTCAAGAGAGTGAGCAAAGTGTCGATGTCCGCTCGTTGGGCGTATCGACGCAATTCGGCAAGTTGATCGTCGTGAAGAATCTGGTCCTGATCTCCCCCCACGATGACGATGACCAGATCGCGGATCCATCGCGTGAGCCAGTTGAGCGTCTCCTCTCCCCGGTCTGTCTTGGCCAGGCTCTCGGCGGCGGAAAGGACGGTGGTGCTCGATGTCAAAGATTCCGGCTTCACCAAGGCCAGGCATTCTTGTTGTCGGGCTCGAACTTCCGCAGCATTCGTCGTGAGAGCTTCTCCGATACGTCCATCGGTAAGCACTGCGAGGAAACGCGCATCGGCAGGGGAGAGTTCTCGCGTGAGTATCAGCGCCGCTTCTACTTGCGTGCGGGCGGGTGTGGTGAAACGGAGCGCTTGGCAGCGCGATCGAATAGTGATCGGGAGCGCATGAGGCCGGCTCGTAGTCAAGACGAAAAGACTATGGCCAGGAGGCTCTTCCAGGGTCTTGAGGAGCGCGTTGGCGGCCCCGATGGTCAGCCGATCGGCGTCGTCGATCAGGCAGATCTTTCGTTCACCGATCAGCGGTCGATAGACGAACTGTTGTTCGATTTCGCGTACCTGCTCGATCTTGATCTGCGGCGTGGCCAACTCCGGATCGGGCTCGATGACCGAATAGTCCGGGTAAGTCCGTGCGGCGATTTGCAAGCAGGATCGGCAACGGCCACAGCTATCCAAATTATCCGCGTGAGAGGGCTGCTCGCAGTTCAAGGCTTGGGCCAACCTCACCGCGGTCATGAATTTTCCGATCTTGGCTTCGCCGTGGAACAGGTACGCATGGGCCAGCCGTCCGTTGCGTATGCTTGCCTGGAGCAAGGAGATGGGTTGCTCGTGGCCGGTGATATCTGCGAAGGGCATGGTTTATCGGCGCCTTGGCTTTTGGGAACGGTGAGTTTTGAGCCAGTTGCTTACTCGGGATTCTACTTCGCGTTCGACCGATTCTATGGATCGAGAAGCGTCGATCATCATAATGCGCCGAGGCTCTTGCTTTGCTAAAGCGTGAAACCCCTTTCGCACACTCTCGTGGAATCGTTCAGCTTCTCGATCCAAGCGATTTTGGGAGGAGGTCTGGCCCCGCCGACGCCTGAGTCCGACGGCAATAGGAACGTCGAAGAGCAGGGTAAGATGGGGGACCAGTTTCCCCGTCGCCCAACCGTTCATGGTGCGTAACACTCGAAGGTCCAACCCACGTCCATACCCCTGGTAGGCCGTCGTCGAATCTGAGAATCGATCGCAGACAACGATCGTCCCATCGGCGAGAGCAGGCCTAATGACATGGTCCACATGTTGGCGCCTCGCCGCAAGAATGAGCCAGGCCTCCGTTTCCGGAGCGATGGTCTCCGCAGAATTTTCAAGCAGGATCGTGCGCAACCGTTCAGCAAGGATGGTGCCGCCCGGCTCTCTGGTATGCAGGACATTCAATCCCTGTGCGGTCAGCCACTGACACAGCCTCCGAGCATGCGTCGTTTTCCCACTTCCTTCACCGCCTTCCAGCGTGATGAAGATGCCCGTCGATTTTCTGGATGCCTTACCCATGAGCGATGTTCGTATCAACCCCCGATCGGGGAGTGATCCTATGTCAGGCCAGGGTGAATAGCAAGACCGGTACCCTTCAGGAATTCGTCCGGCTTGAGTGCATAACCCTTTGAAATTTACAATAAAACGCTTGCGAGGCCGGTCCGGATCTCTGTAAGATGAAGAGCTCAATGTTCCCCCAGCGACTGGGTGCCGGTGATTCATGATCAAGACCGCTCTGAGACGTTATTTTTTGACGGGCCTTCTCCTTGTCACCCCCATCTGGGGCACGATTCTCGTGCTCAAGACCCTGTTCATCGCAGTGGATGGTATCCTGGGGGACGCGGTCGCGGAATTGGTGCCTGATCATTACATCCCCGGATTGGGGATAATTACCCTGGTTCTGCTCATCTTTTTGGTCGGGTTATTTGCGGCCAACTTTATCGGACGCCAGATCGTCAGTCACTGGGAGGATTGGTTGAACCGGCTGCCCCTCGTCCGTGGGATTTATTCCACGCTGAAGTCCATGATGGATATTCTTTCATTTTCGGAGCGAGGGTCGTATCGGCGGGTCGTCTTGATTCAATTCCCGAAGAACGGCCATTATTGTTTCGCGTTCGTGACCGGCATGACGAAAGGTGAGACGACGGCATTGGGTCAGGATGCATTGATTCATGTGTATGTGCCCACCTCACCGAATCCGACGTCGGGATATTTTCTGTTAGTGCCGGAACGGGAAGTCTCGTCCGTTGATATCAGTATCGAGGAAGCGATGAAACTGATTGTCTCGGGCGGTCTCTATACGCCGTCCGCCGCGATGGTGGCGGCCCTGAACGCGGAAACGAAGTGGAATCAGGTCAAGCAACCGGAAGCCGGTGTGCCGATTGGATAGAACGTTTCCCGATACTCTGTTGAGATACCCTATCTTCTGAGATGAAACAGTCAGCAGGCCAACACACAACACTCTCCCGCATTTCCGGCTTAGGCGTGATCGTGATGGCGGCTGGCCTGGGCAAGCGAATGAGGTCCACCCAAGCGAAAGTCCTGCATCACGTCGCAGGACGGCCGATGGTTCTCTACGCTGTCGATGTGGCGTTGCAGGTAGCGGGTCATCGGATTGCGGTGGTGGTCGGACATCAGGCCGACAGGGTTCGGCAAGTCATCGAAGAAGGCATTGCGGACAAGCCGGGAGGGAGCGCGGTCAGCCTCGTCGAGCAGGCCGAACAACTCGGGACCGGCCATGCCGTCATGCAGAGCCGTTCCGTGTTTTTCGTGGCTAAGGAGGCACTCCCGACCAATTACCTCATCTTAAACGGTGATACCCCGTTACTAAAAGAGCAGACTGCGCGCGAACTCTTGCAAGTTCATCAGTCGCAAGGCGTATCGGTGACCATTCTCACCGCGAGGCTCGATGATCCCCGTGGGTATGGACGGGTCATTCGTCGGGAGTCTAGCCGAAAAGCTGATGGAGTGATTTCGTGCGAGGTGCTGAAGATCATCGAAGATCGAGATGCGACCGCAGCAGAGCGGGCCACCAACGAAATCAATGTGGGTACGTACGTCGTGTCGGGAGAGTTTCTCTTCGATGCGCTCGATAAACTGGAACCTAATAATGCTCAGGGTGAATATTATCTGACCGATATTGTGCGGATGGCCGTGGCTCAAGGGCGGCGTGTAGCCGCGGTCACTCTCAAAGATCCCGATGAAGGATTGGGGATCAATACTCGACAACAGTTGGCGACTGCGGAGCACGTCATCAGACAGCAGATCCGCGAGCGCTGGCTCGAGGCCGGCGTCACGATGCGAGATCCCGGCTCCGTGTGGATTGATGCGGGAGTCACTATCGGACGAGATACGGTGCTCTACCCACACGTGAATCTCGAAGGCAAAACTATAGTCGGTGAAGGGACGACAATCCGTTCCGGGGTCTGCATTTCAGATTGCGTGATCGGAAACAATGTGGAGATTCTCGATCATTGCGTGCTACGCGAATCGCAAGTCGACGACGAGGCTCATCTGGGACCGTTCGCACATTTGAGGCCGGGGGCGATCGTGCGGCGGAAGGCGAGGGTTGGAAATTTCGTCGAGATGAAAAAGGCCGAGCTCGGCGAAGGATCGAAGGCGAATCACCTCACGTATCTCGGCGATGCCCGAATCGGGAAAGGCGTCAATATAGGGGCCGGGACGATCACGGTGAATTATGATGGTGTGAACAAACACCGGACCGTGATTGAGGATCAAGTCTTTGTGGGGAGTGATTCGCAGCTGATTGCGCCGGTCACGATTGGAGAGGGGGCGGTGGTGGCGGCTGGGACAACCGTGACGCAAGACGTGCCGGCCGATTCATTGGCAATTACTCGCGTCGCACAAGTGAATCGAGTGGGGTGGGCGGCTAAACGTCGAATGTTGCTGGCCGGCCGTGCCCCCAGTGGACACTCAGCACGGGCAGCGGATGAGCCGACGAACCTGAAAACCAAGAACGCTTCAAACAAGCTGAAAAAGGGGCGCGCGAAGTCATCGAAACGCTGATCACGGTGAGAGAGTCGTCGTCTGCCGGTCAGTCTAGTTAAGCCTGGAGTAACCGTCATGTGTGGAATCATCGGATACGTCGGCAATCAAGATGCGGTTCCGATTCTCATCGGGGGATTGGCGAAGCTGGAGTATCGCGGTTACGACTCCTCGGGAGTAGCCGTCATGCAGGGGGAAAAGATTGTGGTCAGGCGGAGTGTGGGCAAACTGGTCAATCTCCAAAATTCGCTCAAGGCCAACGAGCTCAAAGGGACGGTGGGAATCGGCCACACCCGTTGGGCGACCCATGGAAAACCGTCGGAACAGAATGCCCATCCGCATCGGTCGAAAGGCTGCGTGTTGGTGCACAACGGAATCATTGAAAACTATCAGCAGCTGAAACAGCAGTTGGAAAAAGACGGCTACAAGTTCGAATCGGAAACCGATACGGAAGTTGTTGCGCATTTGATCGACAAGTATCTTCAGAAAGAGAACAAACTGGCCGATGCCGTGCGGTTGGCGACCAAAGATGTGAAGGGTAGTTATGCATTGGCCGTGATTTCCGAGCGGGAGCCCGGTACCTTGATTGCCGCGCGTTCCGGTTGCCCGCTGGTCGTCGGGAGGACCAATCAGGCGTCCTATGTTGCCTCCGATGTCATGGCGATGCTCGCGCACACGCGGGAAGTGACCTACCTCGAAGAAGGAGATGTGGCGGTCGTCACTCAAGATCGGGTCGATCTCACCGACGTCGACGGCCATGCCGTGTCGCGGAAGCCGTCAACGATTACATGGGACGCATCGGCGGTGGAGAAGAGCGGGTATCCGCATTTCATGCTGAAGGAGATTCACGAGCAACCGCAGACAATTCTGGATACGATGCGCGGACGGTACTCGTATGAGACCGGTGAAGCGGATCTGCCTGATATTGGGCTGACACCGGAGGAGTTCGCCGCCGTTGAACGCATCTGGATCGTGGCTTGCGGCACCTCCTGGCACGCGGGGCAGGTGGGAAAATATTTGTTCGAAGAAATGGTCCGCACTCCGGTGCAGGTGGATATCGGCAGCGAGTTTCGGTATCGCGACCCGCTTGTCGGCAAGAAGGATTTGTTCATTACCATCTCCCAGTCCGGTGAGACAGCCGATACGCTGGCCGCTGCGCGAGAGGCAAAGGGAAAGGGTGCGCGCGTCGTCTCGATCGTGAATGTGGTCGGGAGCACCTTGGCGCGGGAGTCCGATGGGGTACTGTACACCCATTGCGGGCCCGAGATCGGCGTCGCGTCGACCAAGGCCTTCACCGCCCAGCTCACCGCCCTCTATCTTCTGGCATTGCATTTTGCCCGAGTTCGTAATGTGATGAATATCGCGGACGGCAAAGCGTGGCTCGACCGGTTGGTGCGCTTGCCGGTATTGGTGGAGAGTGTGCTGCGGAGAGAAGCTGAAATCGTGGCGATCGCCAAGCGCTATTATAAGAAGCGGAACTTTCTGTTCCTCGGGCGGGGCATCAACTATCCGATCGCGCTGGAAGGCTCGTTGAAGCTGAAAGAAATCTCATACATTCACGCTGAAGGCTATGCGGCGGGCGAGATGAAGCACGGTCCGATCGCGCTGATCGATAAAGACATGCCGGTCGTGGTCTTGGCGCCTCGCGACCGGCTGTATGATAAAACGGTCAGCAATCTCATGGAAGTCAAGGCGCGGCACGCGCCGGTGATTGCCTTCGTGGCCGAAGGCGAGCGGGAGCTCGGCAAGATCGCGGATGCCGTGTTCACGGTGCCGGACACCCATCCGCTGATTTCGCCGATTCTGTTTACGATCCCGCTGCAACTCCTTGCGTATCATATTGCGGTGCTACGCGGCGCGGATGTGGATCAGCCGAGGAACTTGGCAAAAAGCGTGACCGTGGAATGAGGCAAGAGTGAGGCGCGAAGGCGGGTCCCCGTGCTCGCTCAACGCGTGAGCCCTAGGGGAAAGGCGGCGTCTTGGCGCTGCCAGGGCGGCGAGGGTAAGAACTGTCAAGGCCCTCGCTGAATGCGCGCGGTAGGAGATCCCACCATCACGCCTCATGGATAAGCGAGAGGAATAAGAAGGTGGAGATTACGCAGCAGGATGTGGAAAAGGCGGCGCAGTTGGCACGATTGACTGTCACGCCCGCCGAGAAGGAGACCTTTGCCAAACAGTTGAGCGAGATTCTTACGCACGTCGACAAATTGAACCAGTACGACACAACCGGAATCGAACCGACTGCGATGGTCATGGGCCAAGTGAATGTGTTTCGGGATGATGTCGTGCGTCCATCCCTCGCACAGGACCAGGCGTTGGCGAATGCGCCGCAACGTGAAGCGGACGGCTTCGTAGTGCCTAAAATTCTAGAGGAGCGTTAACCGTCAAGCGTCCGGTTCATACGCGGCGTGCCGCGAATGACGAGGGACGGATGACGAATGACGAACAGATACATGTTTCGACAAATGCTACGTTCGAAAATTCACCGCGCCACGGTGACGGGTGCCCATCTTGAGTATGAAGGCAGCTTGACCATCGATCAAGATTTGATGGAGGCCGCCGGTATCCTTCCCTATGAGGCCATCATCTGCTCGAACTTGAATAACGGCGAGCGATTCATGACCTACGCCATCAATGGAAAGCGGGGAAACGGAGATATCATCCTGAACGGGCCTACGGCGAGAAAAGCGGCGGTCGGAGATCAGATCATCATCTTTTGTTACGAGTATTACGGCGACGAAGAAATCAAGAAGCACGCGCCGAAGATCGTCCGAGTGGACGAAAAAAATCACATCGTGACCGTGCGCTGACCAATCGGGGAAGTAGGACGACGGAAACGGTCGGTGATCCAGTCGGCCGATGTTTGGTCACGTGGCGGCAGCGGGGAAACGATGTCCCTCCACAAACTGACTCTCTTCGAGCTTCACAAAAAATTCAAGGCAGGCGAAGTCACGGCGACAGAGATCGTGCGCGCCTACTTCCTACGTCTCAGCCAGGTGGAGCCGAAGATCAAAGCCTTCGTCACTCAAACAAAAGAAGCCGCGTCCGCGCAGGCAGAAGATTTAGACCGGAAACTCAGGGACTGGCGAAGGACCCAGCCGCTCACCGGAATGCCTCTTGCCGTCAAAGATAATATCTGTACGGACGGCGTTCCTACGACGTGCAGCTCTCGAATGTTGCAGAATTTTGTGCCGCCGTACGATGCCACGGTCGTCGCCAAGTTGCGTGCGCAAGAGTACATTTTGTTGGGCAAGACGAACTTGGATGAGTTCGCGATGGGATCGTCTACGGAAAACTCGGCGTTTGGGCCCAGCCGGAATCCCTGGAATGTGCACTGTGTGCCGGGAGGGTCGAGCGGAGGGTCCGCGGCGGCGGTGGCGGCAGAGGAATGCGTGGCCGCGCTTGGATCGGATACCGGAGGTTCCATCAGGCAGCCGGCGGCCTTCTGTGGCGTGGTGGGACTGAAGCCGACTTACGGACGGGTGTCTCGGTATGGCTTGGTGGCGTTTGCTTCCTCGCTGGATCAAATCGGCCCGATCACCAGAAATGTGTCCGATGCGGCGTTTCTCCTTCAAGCCATTGCCGGCCACGATCCAATGGATTCCACGTCGGTCGATCGCTCTGTGCCGGATTACATGAAGGCGTTGCAAAAGCGTGACCTCAAATCTCTGAGGGTGGGCGTGCCGGCTGAATTTTTCACCGAAGGCCTAGATCCCGAAGTCGAGCAGGCAGTCAGAGCTGCCATTGACGAGTTGAAGCATCTGGGAGCTGAAATCAAGGAAATCCGGCTGCCGAGGACCGATGCTGCGGTGGCGGTCTACTATGTGATCGCGACGGCGGAAGCCAGCTCGAATCTTGCCCGTTTCGACGGGGTGAAGTTCGGGTTGCGCGCCAAAGAGACCAAGGATCTGCTCGAACTGTATATGAAGACGCGGCAGGAGGGGTTTGGGCCGGAAGTGAAACGGCGAATCATGCTGGGGACGTATGTCCTCAGCGCCGGGTATTACGATGCGTATTATGGAAAGGCGCAAGCTGTCCGCACGCTGGTCTGCCAGGACTTCACGGCGGCATTCAAAGAGGTCGATGTGATCGTGACTCCTGCTACTCCGACACCGGCTTTCAAGTTGGGGGAAAAGAGCGAAAATCCCCTGCAAATGTACCTGTCGGACATTTTCACGATCTCGGTGAATCTCGCGGGTCTGCCGGCGATTGCCCTCCCCTGTGGGTTCAGCAAGGCGGGGCTTCCGATCGGGTTGCAGTTGATCGGGCGGGCGTTCGAGGAAGAAACAGTGCTTCGAGCCGCGCATGCCTATGAGCAATCGACGCAATGGCATCTTAAAAGGCCGGTGATACGGTAGGGACCGGGCGGAGAGTGGCAAGGGAGAGGATGTACGGGATGAAAGACCGGGAGGATTGGCTGCTATGAGCATCGTTGAACTCGCTGCGCTCCTCGTGGCGATCGCCTTCGTTGTGTTGGTCGGGTATCTCGTGCCGGTATTGATGCAAGTCCGCAAGACGGTCGCCGAATCGGAACAGCTGCTGTCGAAGATGAACGTCGAGGTACCGGCGCTTGTGGCGGAACTACGGACCATGAGCCAGAACTTGAATGATGTGACGAATCAGGTTCGTGAAAGCACGGAACATGCGGCGGTATTGCTTCATGCCGTGGGGGAAGTCGGTGAGTCCGTGCAACAAGTCCATAACATCATTCGCGGATCGGGTGGCACGCTATTGACGAACGTGGCAAGTATGGTGGCTGGCGTGAAGGCAGCCACCCAAGTCGTGCGAGAACGAATGCGACAAGAAGGAGGGACACACAATGGCGGATGATCGAGGAACATCGGCAGCGGTCCTCTTGGCATTTTTAAGCGGCGCAGCGCTGGGTGCGGTCGCAGCGCTGTTATTGGCGCCGCAATCAGGGAGCGAATCCCGCGATCGACTGCGTGGGTATGCCCGTCGCGCGGAAACCGATCTACGCGACCTTGCCGGACGGGCCGGAGAGGCGTTTGAGGAAGCCGTCGATCAAGGCAAAGAGTTTGTTGAAACGAAGCGATCGGTCCTACGCGAGGCGTTCGATGCGGGACGCGAAGCGATGAAACGCGAACGTGGCCGCATCCAAGAGGAGGGGCCGAACCGAGGATGATCTTTGAAACGGTCATCGGAGTGGAGGTCCACGCGCAGCTCCGGACCAAATCTAAAATGTTCTGCGGGTGCGGCACGACATTCGGGTCGTCGCCCAACAGCCAGACATGCCCGGTCTGCCTCGGTCTGCCGGGCAGCTTACCCGTCATCAACCGGACCGCGGTCGAAATGGCGGTTCGCGCGGGTCTGGCGCTGAACTGCGCGATCACGGCGAATAACCAATTTGCGAGAAAAAACTATTTCTATCCGGATTTGCCCAAGGGGTACCAGATCTCTCAGTACGAATTGCCCATCTGCCAACATGGTTGGATTGAGATTGCCGCCGCCGGGGTGATTAAGCGAGTCCGCATACGCCGAGCCCATCTCGAAGAGGATGCCGGCAAGAACACGCATGGAGCCGGCACGGGGGAAAGCCGTGTGGACTTGAATCGCGCCGGCACGCCGTTGCTGGAAATTGTCACGGAACCCGACATGGGGTCAGCCGACGAAGTGGTGGCGTACCTCAAGGGACTGCGGGACATCTTGATGTATCTTGAAGTCTGCGACGGCAACATGGAGGAGGGGAGCTTTCGGTGTGAGCCGAACCTGTCGCTCCGTCCGGTGGGGCAGAAAGAGTTTGGGACGAAGGTCGAGCTTAAGAACATCAATTCCTTCAAGTATGTGAAGGATGCGATCGAGTATGAGATCAAGCGCCAGACCAAGGTCTTGAATGAAGGCGGCAAGATTCGCCAGGAAACCAGACTCTGGAACATCGACCGTGGTGAAACGGCCGTCATGCGATCCAAAGAAGAAGCCCATGACTATCGCTATTTCCCGGATCCGGATCTGGTGCCCTTGAAGCTGGAGCAGGAATGGATTGACGGATTCAAGTCATTGTTGCCTGAATTGCCGGCCGTGCGCATGCGGCGATTTGTCGAAGCGTATGGATTGCCGGAGTACGACGCGGGTGTATTAACGGCGTCGAAGGGTATGGCGGACTATTTCGAGAGCAGTGTGAAGGAGTTCAATCAACCGAAAACCGTGAGCAACTGGGTGATGGGAGAGTTGACGAGAGAGTTGAACAACTCCGGGACGGATATCAGCGTCTCACCGGTCAGTCCTGAGCGTCTCGTCAGCCTATTACAGATGGTGGACAAAGGCGCGATCAGTCTAAAGGTGGCTCGGGATATGTTTCCGGAGCTCTATTGCAGCGGAAAAGCGCCTGAGCAGATTGTTCAAGAAAAGGGTCTGACGCAGGTCTCTGATGAAAACGTATTAGACAAGATAATCGCTGAAGTGCTGAGCAAAAATCCAACCCAGGTGGCGCAGTTCAAAGAAGGCAAGCAACAAGTATTGGGTTTTCTCGTTGGACAGGTCATGAAGGCGAGCGGGGGGAAAGCAAATCCAGGAAAGGTGAATGAGTTGTTGAAGAAGAAGTTGGGATGATCGCGGGTCCTGTCGCCGACTGGCCCTTTCGTCCTCGCTTCACCCATCCCCCAGTGGGTCCCTTACGCTGCGGGCGCTCAGGGAAGGCCGCGTCTTGGCGCGGCGGGATTGGGAGGGTGGAAACCGTTGCTCAGTCGGCGCCACCCGCGCATGTGGGATAAGAAATTTGTGATGTGTATAAGTGAGGAGAGGAAAGCATGAGCGCGATTAGAGAAATCAAGGGCAGGCAGATCATCGATTCACGGGGCAATCCGACGATCGAAGCTGAGGTCACGCTTGAAAGCGGTGCGAAGGGGCGGGCGGCGGTGCCGTCAGGCGCGTCAACCGGGGAAAAAGAAGCGATCGAACTCCGTGACGGCGACAAGAAACGCTGGATGGGGAAAGGTGTCACGAAGGCTGTGGCGAATATCAGTAAGGTCATCGCGCCCGAGTTGCTTGGCAAAGAGGCGTTTGATCAAGCCGGCGTCGATCGAGTCATGATTGCCTTAGATGGAACGAAGACGAAGGGCAAGTTGGGGGCGAATGCGATCTTGGGGGTGTCGCTGGCTGTGGCGAAGGCAGCGGCGAATGAAACGGGGCAGCCGCTCTATCGTTATCTGGGAGGGAGTAATGCTCGAGTACTTCCGGTCCCGCTCATGAACATTATCAACGGTGGAGCTCATGCCGACAATCGGTTGGATCTCCAAGAGTTTATGATCATGCCGGTGGGTGCCGGCCGGTTCAGCGAAGCCCTCCGAATGGCCACCGAAGTTTTTCATTCGCTGAAGGCCCTCTTGAAGAAGAAGGGGCTCAACACGGCTGTGGGGGATGAAGGCGGGTTTGCACCGGATCTGCAATCGAATGAGGAAGCGCTGAGCCTGATTTCCCAGGCGATCGAAGAGGCCGGCTATAAGACCGGGCGAGATATCGCACTGGCGCTGGACTGTGCAGCGAGCGAGTTCTATGACAAGGGACGGTATGTCCTGGAAGCGGAGAAGAATCCGGAACGCTCATCGGAAGCCATGATCGCATACTATGGCACACTGCTGGATCGTTATCCGATCCTCTCGATCGAAGACGGTCTGAGTGAACTGGATTGGAAGGGTTGGAAAATGCTCACGGAAAAGCTGGGAAAGAGGGTGCAGCTTGTCGGGGACGACATTTTCGTCACCAACGTGGAGATCTTTTCGAAGGGGATCAAGGAAGGAATTGGGAATTCCATCTTGATCAAGCTCAATCAGATTGGAACATTGACGGAGACCTTGGATGCGATCGAGCTTGCAAAGCGGTCAGGCTACACGGCGATCATTTCACACCGGTCCGGTGAAACTGAAGACACGACCATAGCGGACGTGGCGGTCGCGACGAACAGCGGATTGATCAAGACAGGATCGTTATCCCGAACAGATCGAGTGGCGAAATATAATCAACTCCTCCGGATTGAAGAAGAGCTGGGGGCCGCCGCGCTGTATCGTGGCCGGGAAGCAGTGCCCGTGAGGGCATAACTGGTTTTGGAGTCGATGGACGCGCAGATGATCATCAAGCAGAATCGTGGCCGACAGTGGCTGGAATGGCGGGGGCGTCTCTTTGCCGTGATGCAAGTGATTGGGGCTGCGGGATGTATCTGGCTGCTCGTGGCGCTGTTCTCCGGAGAAATGGGCCTGACTCGCTATTTATCCATGAGGGATCATGCTACGAGCCTGGAGCAAGAGCTGTCGGCCTTGCGCAGAGAAAATGCCACCTTACAGCAGGATATTACTCGTCTGCAGCATGACCCAGCCAAAATCGAACAGTTAGCCCGAGAACAGTTGGGTTATGTGCGCAAGGGAGAAACCGTCTATCAGCTTGTACCGGAAACTATAAAGAAACAGGAGCCCTCGTCGAGGCCATGAAGTTCGGAACGGTAGCCATCATTGGACGGTCCAACGTCGGCAAGTCGACGTTGCTGAATCATTTGTTGGGTGAAAAAGTCTCGATTGTGTCGAGTAAGCCTCAAACCACCCGGACACGAATTATGGGCGTCGTGCATGCGGAAGGAGCCCAGATTGCGTTTCTCGACACGCCCGGCCTGCATAAGCCCGAGCATTTGCTGAATCGCCGAATGGTTCGAACCGCCGTGGAAACCTTGGAAGACGCGGATCTGTTGTACATGCTCATGGATGCGACGAGCCTGCCGGGCCCAGGAGATATGACGGCCATTAAATATATGAAGGAGGCGCTGGCGAAACATGCGCGGCCGGTGATCCTTGTCGTCACGAAGATTGACCTCGTGAACAAGCACAAGCTGCTCCCCGTCATCGATCGATATGCCAAGCTGTTCGCGTGGACGGAGGTCGTGCCGGTTTCCGCACAGGGAGACGACAATGTGGATCGGTTGCTGGCGGTCACGGTTCCCTATCTTCCCTCCGGAGAAGGAGCGTACGATGACGATGTCATCACAGATCAGACGATGAGGACGCTGGCGGCGGAAATGATCCGAGAGAAGGTGTTGCAGGAGACGGAAGAGGAGGTGCCGCATGCTGTTGCAGTCGAGATCGATGAGTTCGTCGAACAGGGAAAACTCGCGAAAATTCGGGCTTCGATTGTAGTTGAACGAGAGACGCAGAAGGGCATCCTGATAGGCAAGCAAGGGGAGCGTTTGAAAACGATCGGTACGCAGGCCAGACAGGATATGGAACGACTATTCGGTATGAAAGTGTTTCTTGAGCTTTGGGTGAAGGTCAGAAAAGCCTGGCGTGAGGACGAGCAGGCGTTGGTGCAGCTGGGGTACTAGAGAGTTATGCAGCCGACGGAACGACCAACGGAGCCACGCGTACCGGATCAGCGGCCTCGCCCGTCTGAGCGGGATGTACTGCGCGAAGTCTTGCGCGATCAGGCCGAGCGTGGGCAGACGAAGTCGGATATCGTCATTCAGTCTGTCCAGAAGCTGCTGCGGCGAGGAGCGATCACGAACCTATCCAAAATGTTAGGGCGCATGCACCCTGCCGATATCGCCAAAGTCGTGACCCACCTGTCATCGCTGAAAGAAAAGCGGGAAATATTCGAGCTGGTCCGCGGAGAAGGCAAGCGGGGCCAAGTGCTGAGTGAACTCGACGGCGAAAGCATTCAACAAGTCGTCGCGGATCTGCTGCATTCCGACATTGCCTGGCTCTTAAAAGATCTTGGCCCTGACGATGTGGCCTACATTCTCGGATTCCTTCCCGAAGAGCGCAGCAAAGAAATTCTCGCCCTGATGAAGACCGAGGATTCGACCGAGGTCGCCGATATCCTCAAGTATCCGAAGGATACGGCCGGGGCGATCATGACGACGGAGTTCTTTTCCTTGCCGGAAGACGCCACGGCGCAGGAGGCGATCCGCCGGTTGCAGCAAGCCACCGATGCGGAAATGGTGTTCTATATTTATGTCACAGACAAAGATGATCGCCTAGTCGGTGTCCTCTCGCTCAGGCAACTCATCACGGTCCCTCCCACGACTCCGCTGAAGAACATCATGACCCGGGAGGCCATGAGTGTCACGATCGACATGGACCAGGAAGAAGTCGCACGCCAAGTGGCCAGTTATAACTTGTTGGCTATTCCCGTCGTGGAACGGGACGGCAAGTTGGTAGGCATTATCACGGTTGATGACGTGGTCGACGTCATCCGGGAGGAAGCGACCGAGGATATGTTGAAGATGGCCGGTGCGATTGAAGAGGAGTCAGGCTCGAAGTCTTCAAGCATCGGTTCAGCGAAGCTTCGACTGCCATGGCTTTTTACCAACTTAATCGGCAGCCTCTTGTCCGGCGCGATTCTCTGGTATTTCCGCTATACGATCCAGGAGGTCGTAGCGATTGTGAGTTTTATTCCCGTGATCGCGGCGATGGGCGGCAATGTGGGCTTGCAATCCTCGACGCTGATTATTCGAGGGTTGGCTACCGGTACTGTAGAACTCACTCATGTATGGCCCGTCTTCTTTCGCGAAGCGAAGATCGGCCTGGTTATGGGAGTGGCCTGCGGCGTGACATTGACACTGGTTGGTTGGGTGCTACATCAGGGATTTTTGGGCATGGTCGTTGGAGCTTCGCTGATCATCGCCTTTCTGGTGTCGACCAGCATGGCGACGATTATGCCGATCCTTCTCAAGCGCATGGGAGTTGATCCGGCTGTTGCGGCTGGTCCTTTTGTCACGACGGCCAACGACATCACCGGTATTACGATATATCTGACCTTGGCTACTCTTTTCTTGGAGTCTCTCCGGTGACGCGAACCAACGCATTGTTCGGTTTCTGTGGTGTTGGTGTGAGGGAGTGGCCGTGCCTCTCATAAAAACAACTGCGATCATTTTGCGGAGCCGCAAGTGGGGTGATGCTGATCGAATCGTGACCTTTTATTCTAAGAATTTAGGAAAGATCCGCGGGGTGGCCCGTGGCGCCCGTCGCCAGAAAAGCCGTTTCGGGGCTGCGCTTGAGCCCTTCAGCCTGTGTCGCCTGAATCTGTTTGAAAAAAGTGGGGATTCGCTGTTTCGGATTTCGCATGTTGATTTGGTGAGGTCCGCTCAGATCTTGCGGGAAGATCTCACCTTGATGGCTTCGGCGGCACGAATGGTCAACGTCGTGGGGGCAATCACTCCAGATGGCGATCCGGATCCGCTCTTATTTGATACCCTGGATCAGGGGCTGATGTCGCTTCACGAAAGTGAAGACCCTGCATTTACGGCTTTGCTTTTTCAGATCAGACTGTTGGGACTCACGGGGTTTCGTCCGCAGACCGATCATTGCGCTGCCTGCGGGAAGACACGTTTCGTCGGTGAACCTCAGTTTTCTCCGATTGCCGGAGGCCTCGTTTGCTTGGTGTGTGCTGCGCACCAACAGGTGCGTTGTGTCACACTTTCGCGAGGCAGCCTCTCGTTTCTCCAGCAAGCCATTCGGCTGGCTCCTACCATCGTCACGCGGTTGCGGGCCACGGGCCAAGTGAGGAACGAGGTGGAGGAAGCGATCGAAGGGTATGTAACGGTGGTAGCCGGGCGACGGCTCCCACCGGTGAACTTTTTGTCGCTCACACTACCGGGATGAGTAAGACACCATGACAGAGGAACGCATGGCCGGTACTGCTTTAGAGCCTCGGGATATGGAGTGGCTCGACAAAGGAGTATTGGGAATTCAGTGGAGCGACGGACACAAGGGCATCTATCCGGTTCGCCATTTACGGCAGCACTGTCCCTGTGCTGCCTGTGTCGATGAGTGGACAGGCGATCGCCGGCTCAATGCCGAAGATGTACCGCTCTTGATCATGCTGCAGGATATTCAACCGGTTGGCCGCTATGCCTTCCAGTTCACGTGGAGCGACGGCCATGCGACCGGCATCTATTCCTATTCTTTACTGAGAAAGTTGTGCCAATGCGATGTCTGTCAACCGGTGAAACCAGTCGAAGCCAAATCCCGCCGGCTCATGTGAGGGCAAGATACAAGGTGATCGACATGCTCATCGTCCCGATGAAGATAGTGCTGGGCCTCTGCGGTCTTTCGGCGTTGGTGTTGCTCGTCGGCTGTAAGAGCATGCCGACGCTGGAGCAGCAAGAACAGCTGGTACGGGCCGATAATCTTGTATTGGATCAAATCACGGCTGGAGCAGTTGTCAGCGCCTGGGGGAAGCCTCCTCTCTATCACAGTGAGTTCACCTATTTTTTCGTGATGCCGGACTTCAGTGTCATTCCTCGATCGCGAGTGGCCACGGGAGAAGCGCCGAAGGGGTGGAAGGCTGGAGTGCATGCAGGTGAAGGGGTTTACTTCGCATATCCCGATCGCGGCTGGTTACTGGTATTTCTCGATGATCGCCTTGTTTACAAGGAAAAGCTCAAGCCCGACGAGTTACAGGTCCTTGCAAAGTCATGGGCCTATGAGGATCGATTCAAGACCATGCTCGATGAACCTTCCCGTCCTTAGTTCCGCTGCTCGATATCCTTCATGATCTCAACATTACCAGATGGTTTGCATATCGCGATGGCAGCTTCCGAGGCTGTCCCATATGCGAAGACGGGTGGGTTGGCCGACGTGGTTGGCGCGTTGGCGATCGAGTTGACGAAATTAGGGCATCAGGTGACATTGCTGTTGCCGGGGTACCGAACCCAGGCAACCCCTGAGTCTCGTCAACCGACCATGCGATTCTCTATTGCGTTGGGTGGGAAGACGGCGGACGTATCGGTAGAAGAAGAGTATGTCTCGGTCACAGGAGCCTTGCATCGATTGAGAGTACTCTTCCTGCGGTATGATCCCTACTTTGATCGTGAGGGGCTCTACCAACAGGACCATCGTGATTATCCGGACAACCTCAATCGGTTTGCCCTCTTTTGCCGCGCAATTCTTGAAGTATTGCAAGTGCTGGCCGATGTGCGAGGAGAGAAGGTCGATGTGCTGCATGTGCATGATTGGCAGACTGCATTGTGTCCGGTCTATCTTAAGGCTCTGCCTCATGAGTACAAGGGGCTCCAACATCTAAAAACGTTGTTGACCCTGCATAATTTGGGGTATCAAGGTATATTTTCAGGCCAGCAGTTCGTCGAGATCGGGCTCCCTCCCACATTGTTTTCTCCGAGCGGCGTGGAGTTCTACGGGTCGATCAATTGCCTAAAGGGCGGTATCGTTTTTTCAGATGCTGTTTCTACGGTGAGCCCTACCTATGCCAAGGAAATCATGACGGCGGAATTCGGCTGTGGGCTTGAAGGTGTACTGGCGAGCCGCCAGGATGGAGTGAAAGGTGTTACGAATGGCATCGATGTCAGCGTTTGGAATCCCGAACACGACCCCTACCTGCCCACGCGGTACATGGCAACTGATTTGTCCGGGAAACACGTGTGCAAGCGAGTGTTACAGCGGGAACTTGAATTGCCGATTCTTGAGGTGCCTCTTTTGGCTGTGATTGGTAGGCTGACATCTCAAAAGGGTTTTGATCTCTTGATAGAGGCTATCCCTGAACTGATGTCTCTAGATGTACAAGTTGCCGTGCTGGGCACCGGTGATCGTCATTTGGAGCAACAATTTATTGCAGCCAAGGCGAGATATCCGAATCAGATCGGCCTTCATCTTGGCTTTAATGAAGAACTGGCGCATCGAATTGAGGGTGGCTCGGACTTGTTAGTCATGCCGTCTCGCTATGAACCCTGTGGATTAAGTCAACTCTATAGCCTTCGGTATGGCACGGTACCTATTGTGCGCCGTACAGGAGGTCTAGCTGATACGGTCGTTCCTTTTCGTCCGTCAACGGTCGAATCCAAGTCCGCGACAGGCTTCCACTTTACCGATGCCACAACTGAATCCCTGCTTTCCACGATTCTGCTTTCCCTTTATGTATATAAAGAGCGAGAAACATGGCAGGCATTGATCAATGCAGGAATGAATACCGACCTGTCTTGGACACGATCGGCAAAACTGTATGTCGAGCTTTATCGCGGGTTGCGGAGAGAGGAAAGGGGCTAGGCTAGCGAGTATTGAACGAAACGTTGATTCCTTGCCCGAGTTTTGCCAGAAGAACTTTTGCTCTAAGAACGTAGTACGAGTTTTCTTCCCTCTGAAGCTTGGTGACTGAAACAAGGAGATCGCGGGCAGTGTCGGTCTGCCCTTGATTTAAAGCCAGCTCCCCAGAGTGGAGGGCACAGGCGGCAACCATTGCCTCTGCATCAACTGCGACTCGACTTGTTGGATTGGCAACCAGGCGCTCAAGGTGAGTTGGCAGTGGAAGGATAAATCCTTCGTTTCCATCGGCTAGTTGACTGGCTGAACGAAGTTGGCTCAAATCTGCCATTGCCTGGCTCAAATCAGAAGTAGATTTGCAGTCGGCATAGGTGTTCCAGAGCGACATGAAACCGCTGTTCTGTAGCTCTGTTACCTGGGATGATGGGCTAGTTGCACAAGCTGAAGTAAGAACCGCTGTTCCAAGCAACCCGATGACTAGACTTTTAGCTACCATACCTTGCATACCGGCTCACCTCTAGCAAGCCTTACTGCAAGTGGTAGGCCTGACAAATATCTTTTGGATTTCAAGGAAAATTGGGAAAAGTCAGGATTTTCATAACCAGAAGATGTGTCAATCTCAACTCACTGTTGCGCCGTTGACACAATCAAAAAGCTATAGCAAAGGGAAACGTGAGGACTAGGAATTGAAGATTTGGACGAGAATGCCGGTCCGGGTGGTAGCGTTCGTTTTTCTCATAATGTGCTTAATATGTTCTTTTACTGTTTGTTCAGTAATCTGAAGGGCATTCGCGATTTCCTTATTGGTCCACCCTTTTGCCAGATGTTCAACTACTGACTGCTCGCGGTTTGTTAATTGGAACCGTTCTCGAGCATGTTCGGTATTGAGATTTTGTTTCCGCCCCAGCTCCTCCATGGTAACCACAAGCCTGGCGTTCTGAATCCCTCCTCGATCTGGCAACCCAAATCCCCTTAAAAGAATCGGCTGGTTCGGATCTCCGGTCACACGCTTGAGTTCGAATTGTTCCCAATCCTTAGCCTCTGTGCGTATATGAAGGGCTTTAATAATTTCCGCACAAAGCTCAGTCAGGGCAGTAGGGAGGACTCCACGTGCTGAAATTGCGGTATTGCCACCATGCTCAACAGCATTGATTTTTTTAGCAAGTTCCGTAGCTTGTCGATTCATATGAAGAAGTTGCATAGATGCTGATAGCACCACAATCCCAGATCCAGCCCTTTGATCAGCAAGCACATCTGTTTGGTCAACACCTTTTGGTGATTCAGTCATAAGACTATGACGGCACTCTATTCCTATGGAATGAGCCAGTATCGATTCTCGGCAACTCTAATTAGATCAGCTCGATAGGGATAACACAGGTTAATGCAGGTATAGTACCTAACCCTTTCGAGGGAGTCAACATATACCTTTGGGAAAGCAGCCTACATCATTGGTATTGTTGATCCAAGTTGCAACAAATATATTCACCACAGATTCTGAAAGATATGGGGAAGAATTTCAGTCATAGTTAGGCACGGTCCAGTCGATTCTAGCCTCATTATCTAAATGTGACTACTAAAAATTAAGTCTATTCAATGCTTTATAGCCAAGGAGGGTGCGAAGTGATACCAATAGAATGGGAATGGTCGATAAGGGACAGCCATGAAAAGCATAGCGAACGAGCGGCGCTACTGAGGCCGATTCTCTATCAAATCACATCTCCGGAAGAGGGAAATAGCATTTCCGCGAGAGATGGCAGAGCGCTATCGCTGAATATCAGCAGCGGCGGTATGCTGGTCCTCATGGATCAAGCTCCAGCCGTTGAGCAGGTGTTGAAAGTTTATGTGCCGACACCGATAACCATTGCCGAAACACCGACATTGGCTGAGGTCCGGTGGACGAGGAAACTGCCGTTTGGGAATTCAAATGGTCATGCGGTATATTTTGTGGGGCTTAAGTTTATGTTTTGATTATCAATGAGAGTGAGACTGTGCGAAGAAGAATCTCAATTTTGAAAGTGGCTCGTATAGAGCCGAATGGCATGGGTAAGTGGTGAAAGAGGTCATTGGAATCAGCAAGATAGCCAACATACATGCGAATACCGGTCACGGGTTATCTGGTTTTCAGTCAGGACTTGCAAGCTCTTCGCATGACCTGTTAAGAAATATTTCTTTGACCATTGGGGCATCGTTCTTGTGCTGCAACGACGGTTTCCTCTCGGTCGATTGACAGGTGTGTACACAATTTGTTGTAGAAGGAAGATCGGGTATGTACCGGATGGGCGGTAGCCTGTTTCGAACTCAAGTTACACATATTGGAGACGCCTCCATATGAGCGATTCTTCCTGGGACAAATCGAGATCTTCCGAGATGCGTTGGTATGTAGTTTGCGCAAAGCCGAACCACGAAAGGCAAGCTGAGCAGAACATGGAACGGATGGGGGTAGAGTGTTTTCTGCCGCTATTGCAAGAGCAGAAGACTATACGCCGCAAAATAAAAACCGTAATTGCTCCTCTTTTCCCAGGATATTTGTTTGTTCGGATCAATCTGTCGGAGCAGTATCGGACAGTGATGTATGCTCGAGGAGTTCGAAAGTTCGTTGAATTCGGCTCCAGTCCTGTGGAGGTCGACATCGCTATGATTCACGCAATCAAGAATAGAATGGAAGATTCTAGGGTGTATGTGCTTGAAAAACAGACAGAGCTGAGAAGTGGTCAACTTGTCCAGATCAAGAGCGGCCCGTTCATCGGGCTTGAGGCTGTCTTTATGCGGGAAATGCGAGGGCAACAACGGGCGATGGTTCTACTCCATACACTTGAACTCCAAGCGCGGGCTGTAGTGAATATTGATCAAATCGTTCCATGTGCTGCTGCGTGAGCGCTGATAATCCTCATATCAGATGGTCGCGTAGTGACACGCACCAGCAATCCAGGTCCATGTACATGACGTATCTCATCCTGTGAAGGCCAGGGTGTGATGATAAGGTTCACCGCTTCATGCTGATCAAACGCAACGTTGTTTCTTAAAGTAGAGTATCCGGTAGGTTATGGGGGATCTGCCTGGTTCTCAAGGAGAATGCGTATGAAGGCAATAATTCTTGCAGGTGGAATGGGAACTCGACTTTCTGAAGAGACAACCCTACGGCCTAAACCCATGGTCGAAATCGGGGGAAAACCAATCCTATGGCACATCATGAAGATTTATGCTGCTCACGGGATAAAAGAATTTATTATTGGTCTTGGATATAAGGGGGAGATGATCAAGGAGTACTTTCTCAACTTCTACGCCTTTAACAAAGATATTTCGGTCGACCTTGGGAGCGGAAAAACAACGATTCATGATGGAAGACGGCATGAAGACTGGATTGTGCATCTCGTCGACACTGGCCTGCACACTCAAACTGGAGGCCGGCTCAAGCAGCTGAAGAAATGGATAGGCGAAGATGAAACATTTCTATTTACGTATGGCGATGGAGTGTCGGATGTCGATATCCAAGCCACCATTAAGTTCCACAAGGCCCACGGAAAGTTAGCGACAGTGACGTCGGTCTTGCCTCCTTCTAGGTTTGGCCGGCTCGTGTTTGATCAAGATCACATAGTCGACTTTAAAGAAAAGCCACATGGCGATGAAGGCTGGATTAATGGTGGCTTCTATGTCCTTGAGCCTAAGGCCATTGATTACATTAAAGGTGATGAGACTGTGTGGGAGAGAGGGCCGATCGAGCAGCTCACGAAAGCTAACCAGTTAATGGGTTATCGGCATGGTCGCTTCTGGTCCTGCATGGATACGCTGAAAGAGAAGAATTATTTGGAGGAGCTGTGGCAGTCGTCAAAAGCTCCATGGAAGGTCTGGTAAGCACCTTAATTCTCCGAATCGTCATCGTATTCTTTCTGCCGTAGCCTTGAAAAGGACCTGGAAAGCCATAATCGTTTTATACAGCTAGTTAATAAATAGAGCACGAGGTGTACATTTCGTTCTAGGGTATCCGGACTTTTGGGTCGTTTGGCGAGAACAGTCTCGTTCAGCACCCTGATAGCGTATATATACAAGAGGTGTCTGTCGACATGGCAGGGTTGCTAAATCGTGGAGATAGGACATGAGAATTTTGATCACCGGCAACATGGGGTATGTAGGTCCATTGGTTCTGCGCCGATTGAGGGAATCGCATCCTCAGGCTACCCTCATCGGCTACGATATGGGCTATTTTGCGCATTGTCTCACAGGTGCTTCCCGACTCCCTGAAAGTCAGGCCGATCAGCAATATTTCGGGGATATCCGACATGTTCCTGAGCAGATCCTGCAAGGAATCGACGCCATCGTGCATCTCTGTGCCATCTCAAACGATCCGATGGGCGCCACTTTTGAAAAGGTTACCCTCGATATAAACCATCGAGCGAGTATCGATCTTGCCGGGAAGGCAAAGCGAGCGGGGGTTAAAGCGTTTGTGTTTGCGTCAAGCTGTAGCGTGTACGGATTCGCCGAAGGTGGTCCCCGTCGAGAGGAGGATGCTCTGAATCCTCTTACGGCGTACGCGAAATCGAAAGTCCGAACCGAACAAGATCTGGCCGCGCTTGCATCAGAGACATTCACTGCAACTTGCCTCCGATTTGCAACGGCTTGCGGAATGAGCGATAGACTTCGGCTCGATCTTGTACTGAATGATTTTGTGGCAAGCGCGGTTGCCACAAAGCGCATCAACATCCTAAGCGATGGGACACCATGGCGCCCGTTGATTCACGTTCAGGACATGGCCAGGGCAATCGATTGGGCAGTGCGACGAGACCATCGGGATGGAGGGACCTTTTTGACGGTTAACGTGGGAAGCGACACATGGAATTATCAGGTGAAGGATTTGGCGGATGCGGTGGCCAATCTTGTGCCGAATGTTGAGGTGTCGATCAACAAAGATGCGCAGCCGGATAAGCGCTCATACCGGGTGAACTTTGACAAGTTCACTAAGTTGGCGCAAGGATTTCTCCCTATGGTTGATCTTCAAAGCGCCGTGAAGAACCTCCATGATGGGCTCATCGCCATGCGGTTTCGCGACCAAGAGTTCCGGACCGGTGATTTGATACGACTCGTTACGTTGAAGCGACTAAGGGAGAACGGACAACTGACCGACGAACTCGTCTGGAAAGAGCGAACCAATGGCTGAAGATGTATTCGGTTGTCGTGTCGGGCGTCGATCCCGGCACATCATCGTTCGTACGTAGGAGGGGACATCAGCATGGGACAATCAGTGTGTCGGTCATGCGGTACGATGCTGAAGAGCACGTTCGTCGATCTTGGCATGTCTCCGTTGGCCAATTCTTACCTCAAATCCGAGCAGCTGAATCGTATGGAGGCCTTCTATCCGTTACACGTATATGTGTGTGAAACGTGTCTGCTGGTCCAGCTAGAGCAATTCTCAAGCCCGCACGATATTTTTTCTGACTATGCCTATTTCTCATCTTTTTCAGATTCGTGGTTGGCTCACGCTCGAGCCTATGTCGACATGATCGTGGCACGGTTCAAATTGCATCATCGTTCTAGAGTTGTGGAAATCGCCAGTAACGACGGATATCTTCTGCAGAATTTCGTATCGCGAGGCATTCCTGTGCTAGGAGTCGAGCCTGCCGCAAATGTAGCTGAGGTCGCGAAGAAGAAGGGGATCAATACCAAGGTGGCCTTCTTTGGGGAAAAGACCGCGCTCGACTTAACGGCTGAAGGATGGGGCGCTGATCTTATTGTTGGAAACAACGTGCTGGCTCATGTCCCTGATTTGAACGATTTCGTGAGGGGACTCAAGATGCTGCTGAATCCAACGGGTCTGGTCACGATGGAATTCCCCCATCTCCTTCAGCTCATGCGGCAGAATCAGTTTGATACGATCTATCACGAACACTTTTCCTATTTTTCGTTCATAGCCGTTGAACAGGTGTTTGCGCGTCATGGAATGAAACTGTTCGATGTGGAAGAATTATCGACTCATGGCGGATCTCTCCGAATCTACGCGTGCCACGAGAACGATACGTCCAAACCTACTGAGACGCGGGTAAGGGAGCTGAAATTACGAGAAGAGACGGCAGGATTTAATAAGCTGAGTCACTACCTTTCATTTGGCCCACAGGTCGAGTCAACGAAGAGGCAGCTGCTCTCATTTCTGATCTCTGCCAAACAGGAAGGCAAGCGTGTTGTCGGTTATGGAGCTCCGGCGAAAGGCAATACGCTGCTCAACTATTGCGGCGTTCGGACGGACTTCATTGACTACACCGTCGACCGAAGCCCCCATAAGCAAGGCCATTTTCTGCCCGGGGTCCATATCCCGATTTATGAGCCGGAACGAGTTTCCCTGACACACCCTGACTATCTCTTGATTCTGCCCTGGAATATCCGGGAGGAAGTCATGCAGCAGATGAACTACATTCGGGAGTGGGGAGGGAAGTTTGTCGTTCCGATTCCTGAAGTCCAAGTGTATTCATGATCTTCACGGAAACCGGCCTCAAGGGTGTATTCGTAATTGATCCTGAACCGGCACGAGATGAACGTGGCATGTTCGCCAGGATATGGTGCCAAAAGGAGTCTGAGGAGCAGGGCCTTGCCGTCACGTGGGTTCAATCGAGTGTCTCAGTGAATACCCACAGAGGAACCCTGCGGGGGATGCACTATCAAGCGGCTCCGAATGAGGAAGTGAAATTGGTCCGATGTACCGCGGGGACTATCTATGATGTGGTTGTAGACTTACGGCCTGCATCGCCTACGTATTGTCAGCATGTGGCAATAACACTATCAGCAGACACTCGCCGGGCCGTCTATATTCCGAAAGATTGTGCCCATGGGTTTCTCACACTCGAGCAAAATAGTGAAGTGTTGTACCACATGTCGGAGTTCTACATGCCTGCCAGCGCTCGGGGATTCCGATGGGATGATCCAGCGTTCAAGATCGCCTGGCCGGCACCTATCTTGGTCATGTCGGAGAAGGATCGAACCTGGCCGGCATTTGTCATGAACGGACCCTTGAAACCATGACATTCGTTGACCAACGGGAGGCATCGATAGGTGGTGAGGACTTAGGCAAAGAAATGCATAACTTCATGGTAGAACTCTATCCGATATGCCGGAGCATTACGGGTGAGGGGGTGAGGGAAACTCTCCGAGCGATCCAAAAGCGCATTCCACTGGAAATTCAGGAAGTCCCTAGTGGAACGAAGGTCTTCGACTGGACAGTCCCGCTGGAGTGGAATGTATCTGATGCCTATATCGTGAACCAAGAAGGAAAACGAGTCGTCGATTTCAAAGCTCACAATCTGCATCTGATGAGCTATAGCGTACCGATCCGAAAACAGATGAGACTCGAAGAATTGAGGCCGCATCTGTTCAGTCTGCCGTCGCATCCAGAATGGATTCCGTATCGGACATCCTATTACAAAGAGAACTGGGGATTTTGCCTTCGGCATGCGGATCTCGAACAACTGCGTGATGAGGAGTACGAGGTCGTCATCGAATCCAGCCTTCGGCCTGGTTCCCTGACCTATGGTGAAATCTATTTGCCGGGAGAAACCTCTGATGAAGTCCTCGTTTCGTGCCATGTGTGTCACCCCTCACTCTGCAATGACAATTTGTCGGGGATTGTCGTGTCCGTGCGGCTCGCGGAGATCATGGCTGTTCGTGCAAGGCGCTATTCATACCGATTTCTCTTCATCCCGGGTACGATTGGATCGATTACATGGTTGGCACGAAATGAACATGTGGTGTCTCGTATTAAGCATGGGCTCGTCTTGACGGGGATTGGGGATGAGGGGAAGATCACTTACAAAAGAAGTCGCCAAGGAAATGCGGAAATCGATCGCGCCATGACTCATGTGCTTCGATATTCGGACGAAAACCACACTATTGTCGACTTTTCGCCTTATGGATACGATGAAAGGCAATATTGTTCTCCAGGGTTTAATCTGCCGGTTGGATGTTTCATGCGGACTCCTCACGGTCACTACCCGGAGTATCATTCATCCGCAGATAATCTGGATTTTGTGAAGGCAGAGTCCCTCGCTCGGTCCTATGCTCGATGCTTGGAGGCCGTTGAGTTACTGGAAGGGAATCAGACCTATAGGAATCAAAACCCGAAGTGCGAGCCGCAACTGGGCCGGCGGGGCCTCTACCGAGCGGTCGCAGGACAGAATGAAAAGCAGACTCAAGAGTTGGCGTTATTATGGGTGTTGAATCTTTCGGATGGACAGCATTCGTTGCTGGACATCGCCATGCGCGCTGAAATGCCCTTCCGTGAGGTGCGGCGGGCGGCTGATTCGTTACTTGGCTGTGGACTACTGGTTGAAGTCGGAAAGACATGACCACGCCCAGGTTCTTCGTGCGGATTTCATGAGATGAGGAAACGACGGTGATAATCCGGGGACGTGAGGTCGTGGCTCTGCTCCCAGCAGCTGGACAATCTCGTCGATTGGCACCATTACCCTGTAGTAAAGAGTTATTTCCAATCGGCTTTGGTTCCATTTCTGGGCTCAAGGGGGCTCGACCAAAAGTTGCAAGCCACTACTTGCTGGAGCAGCTAGGAGCAGCAGGCATCAGCAAGGGCTACATCGTAATTCGAAACGGGAAGTGGGACATTCCTGAGTACTGGGGTAATGGCAGTAGGCTGGGGATGGACCTCGCTTATCTTGTGATCGAAGGTTCCGACGGACCACCGGACACAATCGATCGGGCGAATGCGTTCGTGCGAGACAAGGTCATTGCATTTGGCTTCCCGGACATACTGTTTCGTGCGAAGGACGTGTTTCTTAGGCTCCTGACTCGTCTCGATGAGTGTGGGGCCGACCTTGTGTTAGCTCTATTCCCAGCGCATGACCACAAGGCAATGGACATGGTAGACATTGACGCAGGTCACCGTGTGCGGGCCATTCACTTGAAGCCGAAGAAGAGTCGCTTGAGATATGCTTGGTTATGCGCTGTGTGGACGCCAATTTTTACGGAGTTTCTGCATCAGTTCCTGATTCAAGTGAGAAGGGGGCAGACGGCGGGACTGATCGGAAATCATAAGATTGATCCTCAAGGAGACATCCCGGTCGGAGCCGTGCTGGCCGCGGCGGTGCGTGCTAAACTTAACGTCGAAGGAGTGAAATTCCCAGCTGGTCGATATATCGACATCGGCACCCCGCAGGGTCTGTCGGGAATTCGAGGTTTTGTTTCCCGTTTCCAGACGCCATGCATGACGTAACTCAAGAGGAAGGGGCAGGAGTGTTTGGAGAGAGCTATACGGTTCCGAAGTTGCCGAGCTGGCGTGTAAAAAGACACCCGTAGTTACACTGAGTAATGATTGGTAAGATATTACCGGTTCGCGTCTCGGAAATCATGAGATTCAGGCGATATTGATTCAAAGAGAGATAGTTGAGTAGTGTCATGGTAGGGACTATGTGGGTGCTTGAACCAGAGAAGGAGCTAATAATTATGAAACGCACCCTCTATATCGGTACGGTCTTGCTATCGTTGGGATTCGGTGCAGGCTTGGGATTGTGTGAAACTCCGACAAGCGCGCCGGCCGCACCGGGAAAATTGAAGACTGACACGGCACTGTCTGTTCCGCTTGCGGGCCAGGGTGAAAAGGTGGCAGCTCAGATGAACAAAGAGGCTCCTGCCGTAACACAATTGATGGAAAAGCCCTCGAACGCCGTGAGCAGCGAATACGTCATCGGCGCCGAAGACGTCCTGGACATTACTGTCTGGAGGAATCCTGACCTGTCGAGACAAGTACAGGTTCGTCCCGATGGTAGAATCTCTATGCCGATCATCCGGGATGTGGTGGCTGTGGGAAAGACGCCCACGCAATTGGCAGAGGAATTGACGAACAAATTGAAAGAATATGTCCAAAACCCCGTCGTCGCCGTGACCTTGAAAGACGTCAATAGTTCCAACATTTTCCTGCTCGGTGAAGTGGCTCATCCTGGAAAGTATCCACTGAAAAGTAAAACGACGCTCCTGCAGGGGATTACCATCGCAGGCGGATTCAAAGAGACGGCAGCACGAAATCAAATCGTCATTTTCCGGTTTACAGAAACCGCCCCGGGCATGAAACGGTTCACGGCGAGCTATGACGATATCGTGCTACGCAGTGGAATTAGCGACAATTTTGAACTCAAGCCTGGTGATACGCTCGTGGTTCCGAGTGAGTCGATGGTGGTCTTCCCTGGTCGATAGGGAATGCCGGAAAGGATTGCTGTGGACAATTACGCGCATTGGACAGGAAAGCCATGGCGGCATCTGCCAGTAATACGAGCCCTGTCGATTGGGCTCTTGTTTTGCTTAGTCGTCGTCCAATCCGGTTGTCTGGGACCGGTGACATCGAGAGAATACAAGGCATCCGACGTTCCTACCGAATTTCTTCTCGGTTCTGAAGATCAGATAGAGATCAATGTGTGGAAGAATCCGGATCTGTCAAGAGTCACCTTGATACGGCCGGATGGATATGTCTCGATGCCGATCATTGGAGATGTTCAGGCGGCGGGTCTCACGGCAGAGGCTCTCGCTGCGCAGATTACCGAGCGCCTCAAAGGCTACATTCAGAATCCTTCCGTGTCGGTGAACGTCAAGGAGCTGAACAGTTATTCAGTATTTGTCTTGGGCGAAGTCGCCAAGCCCGGTAAATATCAGCTCAAGTCCTATGTGACGGTACTTCAGGCTATTTCAATGGCTGGAGGCTTTACAAATTACGCGAGTAAGAATAAGTTGCAGGTTGTGCGAGTGATCGAAAGTCCTGGCCACAAACGCCAAGAGATCCATATCCCTTTGCGTTACGATGATCTCGTCAGCGGGCGTGGAGAGCCCGGCAATATTGTGCTGGCTTCTGGCGATACGCTTGTTGTACCTTGATCGCCGTGCCGCAATTACCTGACATATTCTCATATCGTCTCCAGCAGGGTGCTTAGCAGAGCCGGGTCGGTTTGTTGAGATTTGGCTTGGTCGTAGCGGCCCCCAGATGAAGGAATGGTAGTGATTCAGTTGTGGTGTCGTAGGTGCGCCGGGCTTAGACGATCGCTCAAGGTTGGAGTCGCACTCGCGCTTGTCTGTGGCGGATTGCCGCTGGCATCGGTTCAGGCAGAGACATTGATCGTTCCCTCCATGAATGTAAAGGGGCGGTATGACAGTAACGTATGGTCTCGACCGGCACAGCTTTTACCCGCGGGCACGCAGCTCGGTGACTTTGTGACGAGCACGAGTGGAGAAGTACGCCTGGTGCATGAGACACGAGACATCGAAGCGAATATCACCGTCGGAGGAGGCTTCAATGCCTATGTGGACAATACACACTTGAATTATTTTAATACGAATGTGAGAGGCTATGTCACTTTAGATCGATGGGTTGATCAGTACCTGAGGGGAGCACGGTTGCAGTTCATCGAGAATTTCAGTTACACGCCTGAAACTCCCGGCTTCATTACAGGGGCGCGGGAGACCGTGGTTACCAGCGATGGGTTCTTTCGTGGCATCCAAGGATTCCGGGCGAAAACGATCATAAATACAACATCTGTCATCGGTTCGTATCCGGTGTCGAGAGACCTTTCTTTGGAAGGCGGTTACACATTCGCACTACGGAGAGTGGGTACAGTTCAGGGAGGGGTCGCCTTCACCGGTGGTGCTGGCTTCTTCAATACGGATACGCACACCTGGTTCGGAGGGCCTCGTTATCAATTGACCCGAAACGACAGCATAGCTGCCCTGTATCGACAGACATTCCTACTACAGGAGCGATCCGAAGGCGGCAGATTGTTCAGTACCAATTTGGTGGTCTTAGCGGGCGATTATACCAAGGTGTTCCAGGACTGGAAACTTAGTATTCAAGGAGGGGTGACGTTTGTTGAGCCAGCCGGGCGCACATTTCCGTCTGGTTCCATCCATATTACAACCCAACCGGAGCGAGATACGGTACTCAGAATGGTTATTTCTCGGGAAGCCCGGCCATCATATTTCATACAAGGTGGAGCGACGATCAGCCATCTTGGACTGATTGGAATTAGCCATCGGCCTTATGAACGGCTCACTCTCGATGGAAGCGCCGCCTTTGGCTATAATCAACTGTTTCCCAATACCCATCAGACGTTTCAGAATTTCACCTCTACAGCGAGTCTTAATTATAAAATAACCAGGAATATCACGGGAGAGCTCTCATATATCTACACTACCATTAAGAGTGATTCAAGCGCCCTTGACTACATGTTCTCGCGGCATCAAGTGGGATTTTTCATAAGAGCTGAATGGAATTAGCGTAAGCTTGGAACTATACGCTCCGGCAGAGGTGGCAGCAGGGTTTCCGGATGTGTTTCCCCGCCAAATCGTAAACCATATGCCGCGTGTAGCTTGGCCATGGGGCTGTTATCCAAGCCCTTCCGCTATAGCAGAAGTCATTCCTGTCGGAAAAGTAGTTCCGCCCTCAATGGACTGTATTTCTCGCGACATAGTGAGGTTCAAGGAACACTAGAATGGAATTCTCTCAACTGACAGGCCGGAAAATATTTGTGACCGGTGCCGCCGGATTTATCGGTTCGCATTTGTGCCGTACGCTTAGTAGCCGAGGTGTCGAAGTCCATGGCGTTTCACGGGCCGTACAAGTGAATAATGAAGGCGGTGTTCAGTGGTGGCACGGCGACATCGCAGACATGTCGACCGTGCGGAATCTTTTGGGCACGATCAAACCCGATATCGTTTTCCACTTGGCAAGTCACGTGGCTGGTTCACGGGACTTACAATTAGTCCGGCCGACCTTTGAGAGCAATTTGGTGAGCACGGTGAACTTGTTGACGGTCGCTTCAGAAATAGGCTGCGAGCGGATTGTCTTGACCGGTTCGTTGGAAGAGCCGGTAATCGAGAAAGGCGAGACCGTCCCTTGTTCTCCCTATGCGGCTGCGAAGTGGGCGAGCAGCTGCTATGCGAGCATGTTTCACGCGCTATACCGGACCCCTGTCGTGATGGCGCGGCTGTTCATGGTGTATGGGCCAGGACAAAGGGATGTGAACAAATTGATTCCGTATGTGACCCTGTCTCTCTTGAACGGGAAATCACCGAAGCTCAGCAGCGGGGGGCGTCAAATTGATTGGATCTACGTTGAAGACGTCGTGGAGGGACTGCTCGCCGCCGGCCTGGCTCCGAACGCGGAAGGGCGTACGATCGATGTAGGTTCAGGAACTCTGGTGTCGATTCGGGCGATTGTCCAAGAATTGGCAGATCGGATAGACTCTCAGGTTGAGCTGTTGTGGGGCGCGCTTCCCGACAGGCCGATGGAGCAGACGCGTGTTGCCAATATTGCAGGGACATATGACATCACAGGGTGGAAGCCAAGAATTCCCTTATCGATAGGGTTGGAACGAACGGTGAATTGGTATAGGGAAGAAGGGGGTTCACTTTTTAAGACATGTTGAAAAGGATTGTTTTTCATATGTGGTTCGCATCACATCGATCATAGTCTGGCATCTCCAACCCGGCGCGCCGTGCATCATCAACCGATGCCTATCCTTTGTGATTTTAGCTAGCGCCAATGCGACAAAAGCTTATGATAAAGATTTAACTGGGGCTACGGCTTGGCCGGTGCTGCTCCGGTATGGATCGTGTCGGTGTCGGTATATGTCTGAGCGCCAAAACAATGCGTTCAGGCCTTAAAACTTCTGGTACTCAGCGGCATTATAAGTATCTATACGAGGTAATTCATGGAAGGCAATGCGCAGGTCATTCGGATCACGGCGACCAAAGGGTGGGTGGCCCTTCAACTAAAAGAATTATGGGCCTATCGTGAATTGCTCTACTTTTTGATTTGGCGTGATGTGAAGGTGCGGTACAAGCAGACGGCGCTCGGCGCAGCCTGGGCCATTATCCAACCCGTGTTTACCATGATCGTCTTCAGCGTTTTCTTTGGGCGATTGGGAAAGATCCCTTCCGATGGAGTCCCCTATCCACTCTTCGCATATGCGGCCCTGGTTCCATGGACGTTCTTTTCTCAGGGGCTGAGCCAAGCGTCCAACAGCTTGGTCGGAAGCGGGAATCTGATCAAAAAAGTCTATTTCCCCAGACTGTCCGTCCCGATCGCGGCAGTGACCTCCGGCCTTATCGATTTTGCGATTGCCTTTATCGTGCTGCTCGGGATGATACTGTATTACGGCATCACTCCCACCCTCAACGTCGTCTGGCTTCCGTTCTTGCTGCTGCTCACACTGATAACGTCGCTCGGTGTCTCGCTCTGGCTTTCCGCCTTGAATGTTCAGTTTCGCGATGTCCGTCATGCAATCCCTTTTCTGACTCAATTCTGGCTCTTCGCAACTCCCATCGCGTATCCGAGCAGTCTGTTGTCCGAACCGTGGAGGACGCTGTATAGCATCAATCCGATGGTCGGAGTGGTCGAGGGATTTCGTTGGGCGCTGCTTGGGACGGACACCGCCCCAGGGCCGATGATCATTGTTTCCGCGCTGGCCGCGCTGGCCATTTTGGTGAGCGGAACGTTCTACTTCCGGCGTTTAGAAAAAACGTTTGCGGATGTGATTTGAGCACCGGGGATGAAAGTAACAGTCGTAGATAACATCAGCCGCTTTTATGAACTGAGAAAGGCGTGGAATGCTATCTATGCTCTCGATCCTGATGTAACCGCCTTTGATTCATGGGCCTGGCTTTGTGGATGGTTAGAAAGTACTCCTCGCAAATGGCTGGTGTTGGGGGTCCAACAAGATGATCCACAGCCGTGTGTTCAAGAAAATCACATGCGGGAGGTTTCCACTCATGGTGCGAGCGAGAGCACACCGTATGTGGCGTTTATGGCTTTTTCAGCCCGCACGAAAGAGTCGAGGAATATCTTATCGATGGGGGGCTATCCCCATGCAGATCACACAGGATTTGTTTGCTTACCCGAATATGTCCGAGAAGCCATTCCTGCCATGGCGGTCTTCGTAAGGGAACAGCTGGAATGGGACACGCTCCAGTTGTTGAACGTATTTGACCCACGCTTGGATCTTTTTGTTAGACATTTATCTTCAAAGCGTATCAGCATTCAGGAAACGAAGGGACCTTCATGCCCGTACATTCCTTTGCCTGAAAGTTGGGATCAGTACTTTAATACGGTGCTGGGCAGCAGCACCCGCAGGGGTTTAAGAAATGACCTCAATAAGATCAGACGCCTTGAGGGCTTTCATGTGACCGAGATCCAGAGCGGCAACGCGGAGTCTCATATTGAAACACTGCTGTCGCTTTGGCAAGCGCGCTGGGGGCTTAAAGATGATGACAACTATATGGATCTTAGACTTGAAGACGTGATCAATATCAAACGCTCATTCCTCCGCTCCTGCTTCGAAGATGATCGACTGTGGTTGAATATTGTATGGGACGGAGAAACGCCGATTGCAGCGGGCGCAGTATTTGTCGATACAGTCAGAAAAAACTTCTGCATCTTAAAAATTGCGGCCAATTATCAGTATGCGCAATACTCTCCGGGCAACATCTGGTGCTTATTTGCGATTCAATACGCAATTGAGAAGGGGTTTAGAATTTGTGACTTTGGAAGGGGAACCGAAAAATACAAATTCTCCCTTGGATCGGTAGAGAGATTCAATAAGAACGTGATAGTCGTCCGAACGAGCCCAATCATGAAGTTACTCACGGAGTTGCGAGGCCGTTTGCAAATACGGACACGTTTGCAGAAGCTGAAAGGAAGTCGGCCTGTAGTGCACTGAAGGGGTTCCGGCACATTTCGCACTGCCTCGGTATTGGATTCAACAGCATCGTGCACGTGGACATCGTCACACTCAGGCTTTGTGTAGCCCGGGTGAGTCGTGCGAGTTGAAATAATGAACGGTAGGTGATGCATGGGACACATGTATGGTGAGGGGACGACGGTGAAAGGCGGACCGATTTGTAATTTTGAGTAAGGCGCGAGGTCAGCTCCATTCTTTCTTAGCGTGAAGGGTGACGCGATGAGGGAGAGTTCAACCAAGCTCTTGTATGCAGTGCCGAATTTCATCAATGAAAAAGAATATGGGGCGGGTAATTGGAAAGCCGCGGCGGCGAATCGCCTGGCCTTGGATCGGGCCGGAGTTACCTACAAGCATATCGTGTTCGATCCGGACAATCCCGCCACATTATTGGAACAGATGGGGCCTGATATTACGCATCTGTTGATGGAGTACAGCGGGTGGCCTGAGCTTCTGGATAAGTTGCGGGACAGGCAGCCTCAGACGAAAATATTCGTCCGAACCCATAACGCGGAAGCGTATCATCATTTCCATCGGAAAATTATCGCGTCTAAACGGGATTATGTGAGTGTCAAGAATTGGTGGAAGCTCATTCAGTTGGCTCGACGCGATGCGCACTGTCGACAGGCGGCCGACACCTTGTTGGGAATCAGTGAGTGGGACGATCAGCACTATTGGGGATGGTTGCGAGGAAAGGCGAATATCCGATACTTGCCGTACTATTCTCCATGGCCCTATCTTCGACCGGAAGTCGATATTCAAGCCTGGAATCATCGGAGGCGCGCGATCGTCTCCATGGGCGGAAATTTCGACCCATCCGGAATTGCCAACTTCGTCAATTTTGACAGACTCGCAACAGGGCTTTCCGAGCGGATGGCTGAGCGATGGTCGTACTTATTGACTTGGTGGTCTCAATGGCATCGGAAGGTGCCGAAGGTGAGTGAACACATCGAGATCGTACGTGACTGTCGAGAGCCCTGGGACCTTCTTTGTCAGTCGCGCGCGCTGGCGGTGTTGACCCCATTGGGTTTTGGGTTTAAGACCACGGTCCTCGATGGCCTCGCGGCCGGCTGTCATGTCATAGTGCTGCCAAAACTCGCGGATCGGCTCCCGGGCCAAGTGAAAGACCTTTGTCTGGTGGGCGACCCGTCTCGGAAGCAAGACATCGATAGGTTGGCGGAGGCTCTTTCTGCTCCCCCGAAACCCCACAGCCTTAATCAGCATCTGTATGACAGGGTAGCCGAAGATTTTCGAGCGATGTTTAGCTGACCGTCATTTCACCGAATGGATTAGGTGTCGCACGGCGCTCTTACTTGCTCATATCTCCTCATCATCGAGGGCATCGCTATCAACTGTGTCCAAGCTATCGATTAGAATCACGATACATCATGCTCCGGAGGTCAGACCAAAGATGGTCATCGAACGGCTCTTTCTGGGGTTTTAAGGAATATGCGCCTGGAGTAAGCGTTTCGGAAGTACGAGGTGGATGATGGGTGGTTGGAAACGGGCTATGGTGGTAGAATTGTTAAGATATGCGCCCGACGATCCGTTGCGCAGCTATTCGACTGATTCCCTGTACGGTCCTTGCTGTGCTCTCGATGCTTGGGCAAAATCACAGCGTCGAACAATAGTGAACTGAAATGTTACGAAATGGATGACCAAACATGGGCGACATCGCAATACGAGTAGAAGGGCTCAGCAAGCAATACCGTATCGGGAAAAAAGAACGGTATCAAACCCTGCGGGATACGTTGACTTCGGCGATAACCCTTCCGTTCAGCAAAGTGGGAAGGTTATTGAAAGGGGGAGGAGAAGCTGGTGAATCGACTGAGACGATCTGGGCGTTGAAGGACATTTCCTTTGAAATAAAGCAGGGTGAAGTCATCGGTATTGTCGGCGGCAACGGTGCTGGCAAAAGCACCCTCTTGAAGATACTTTCGCGGATCACCGAGCCGACGAACGGATTCGCTGAAATTCACGGACGCGTGGCCTCCCTATTGGAGGTGGGAACCGGATTTCATCCGGAGTTGACGGGGCGGGAGAATATCTATCTCAATGGAACGATCCTCGGCATGAGGCGGGCGGAAATCGAGAGAAAGTTCGATGAAATCGTCGACTTCTCAGAGATTGAGAAATTCATCGATACCCCTGTGAAACACTACTCGAGCGGCATGTATCTGAAACTGGCGTTTGCCGTCGCAGCGCATTTGGAGCCCGAAATTCTGTTGGTCGATGAGGTGCTTGCGGTGGGAGATGTAAGGTTTCAAAAGAAATGTCTCGGCAAAATGGAAGGGGTGGCCAAAGAGGGGCGGACGGTCATTTTCGTCAGTCACAACATGGGCGCGATTACCCAGCTTTGTGGAAGAGGCGTACAACTGGAAAATGGACGGTTGAAGCGAATCGGTTCTTCCGTTGAAGTGGTGACCGAGTATTTGGCTTCAGCGCTCGGATCGGAAGTCAAATCGGACTGGTCAAGCACATCCATGAAGCCCAATCTACCCGTCCAATTGCGATCCGCACGGTTGTTGTCGGTCGATCAGCAATCTCCATCCGTCGTGACCTTTAACGATCCGCTTCTGATCGAGGTTGCATATGATGTGAGGGTTCCCATAGGAAACCTTGCCGTGACGTTTCACCTGTTTGACTCGATGAATCATTTAGTATTTGAGTCGATGGAAACCGACTTGCCCGAATGGCAGGATTGTGAGAGAGAGCCAGGTCGGTATCATGCCACCGCTAAGATTCCTCCATGTCTCCTCCGGCCCGGCCGGTATTCAGTATCATGTGTCGCATTCATTGAGGACGTAAAGGTCTTCGAGCGCCAGGAAGCAATATTGAGGTTCGATGTGTCGGAGATGGGGTATCCCTTGAATCCCCACCGCTTGGGCATTGTTTCTCCAGTGCTTGAATGGAAAGTGATTCGCTCAAACGAAACCGATCAAGTTTCGTGAAGGTCTTCCGAGAACCTATTTCAACATTGAATCGCGATACACAATCAGCGACTGTTCACGCAAGCCTCGGGGTAATGAAGCGCGGGGGAGTCCGCAGAATTCCCGACGTTGTCCGACGGTGCTATCCTAAACAGAGTGATGTTGGGCTAAGCGCTGGTCTCACGAGAAGTATGAAGAGAAAGGCAGTATGAAGGTTCTCCATCTTACAGAGGGACTTGTGGATGGTGATGGGGGCACGATTTCGCTGAACCGGCTGCATTGCGGCTTGAAAGATGCCGGGGTTCAATCTCAAGTGTTGTGCACGGCCAAATGGCCGATTGGGGCGCCTGATGACATCATAAAATTGCAGGCTCCGCGAATAGGGGCAAGGGCAACACAGTATCTGAAGAATATTTCGAGAAAGGTCGGGCTGGAGGGTGCGCTCGATCCGACACATCGCGAAATTCTTACGAATAGAGCGTTCTTGGATGCGGACGTTCTCACGATGCATAACATCTACGGGTCTTGTTCGTATCTCGGCATTCCAGCGATCACTCAAAGTAAACCGACCGTTTTCGTACTCCGTGACATGATGAGTTTCACCGGACACTGCTTTCATAGTTTGGATTGTGAACGATGGAAGACGGGTTGCGGAAAGTGTCCCTATCCGAATACCTTTCCTGCGATCACTGTCGATAATACTCGTTTGGCCTGGAAACTCAAAAACTGGTCTTTCAGCCGTTCTCGTCTTGCAATCGTAGCGCAAAGCACCTGGATGGTTGCTATGGCGAGACAGAGCATGCTGAGCCGGTTTCCTATCCATCACATCCCCAACGGAATCGATACGGAGGTGTATCAACCTCGTGACCAGGAACTCTGTCGTTCGGTGCTGAACATACCAAAAGGGAAAAAAGTGCTGATGTTCATGGTGACGCATCTGACGAGCCGTTTGAAGGGGGGGGATCTATTCATCAAGGCCGTACAAGGTTTGCCCAAATCACTGAAGGCCGACACGGTGATTTTGCTTCTGGGGCGGCAAGGGGAAAAGCTTGCCAACTCACTGGGAATGCAATCCGTCTATTTGGGGTATGTCGGGAGTGATTTGCTGAAGGTGATGTGTTATTCAGCCGCGGACTGCTTTGTCTCGCCGACCCGAGCCGAGTCGTTTCCCAATGTCTTGTTGGAAAGTATTGCCTGTGGAACACCGGTCGTGTCTCAACGGGTCGGTGGTGTGCCCGATCTTGCCCGTCATCAGGTGACGGGTTTGCTGTCGAATCCGGAGGATGTGGAAGGATTTCGAAACCATATCATTGAACTGCTCGAGAATGAAACCTTGCGCAGTGAGATGCGTCAACACTGCCGAAGAATTGCCTTGGAAGAATACTCCGTCGATCGTCAAGCGCAGCGGTATATCGGGTTGTATCAACAGGTATTGAACGGTTCCGCGGAAGTGAAGCCATAGGCCGAGAATGTTGAGCCGAGGATTGACCACCGCTCCTCTCTCTGGGCCCGCTGCTCAAAGGACTACAATGACGGCGAGCACTCGTGTTGCCGTTCCGAGCGTATTGGACCACTCGATCGTCGTGGTCGCTCATCCGGATGACGAGGTGTTGTGGTTCAGTTCCATCCTGGACAAAGTGAATGAGGTGGTGGTCTGCTTTCTGGAGGCTAAGCGTTATCCATGGTGGAGTATCGGAAGGCGGAAAAGTTTGGAGGAGTATCCGATAGAAAACATCTCCTGTCTGAATATCGATCAGTCGGACGTGTTTGAGAGCGCGGATTGGCAGAATCCGGTGGCCACTGAGTATGGAATCGAGATCGTAGACCAGAGTATCCCCGGTAGAGGTGAGCAGTACAAAAAGAACTATGAAGAGCTGAGACGGCAACTAGAGAAACGATTGAGCGGGTATCGCAATGTGTATACTCATAACCCTTGGGGCGAATATGGGCACGAAGAACACGTACAGGTGTATCGTGCCGTCAAAAGTTTGCAAGGTGAGCTTGGATTCAACTTATGGTATTCCAATTATGTCAGCAATAAGTCGTTCAAGTTGATGTCAAGCCATCTTGGCCGGTTCTGTTTCGAATATGTCGCCTTCAAAACGAATAAACCCCTGGCACACGAGATCAAACGCATTTATATAAAGAATAAGTGTTGGACGTGGTACGGAGACTGGGAATGGTTCAAGAAAGAATTGTTCATACGGGAGGTGTCTCAAGGGAAAGAGAACAATCGAGGTCACGCCTTCCCGACGAACTTCATTAAGATGAACCCCTCTTCTTCGTATCACCCGTCGATCAAGCAAACCATGAAGGGATGGATGAAGGACATCTTGGGAAGATTCGGTGTCTCGATAACGAGGCCTCGATTCAGAAAAGTCGTGTCGCTTCAGCCGGAAAACTCTTCCAAAGGAGAGGTGCTTCTTTCCTGGCTCCTTGACCCGTTTTTGCTGAAGCCGGGTGAGCCGATGCCCAATTCTCATACGCAATACTGGGATTGCTTTCAGATCGCACGGACATTTTTGGATCTGGGATATTCTGTTGATGTGATCGATTCCCGCAATAGCATGTTTGATCCAACGAAAAACTATTCTTTTTTCATCGGGCATCGTATCAATTTCGATCGGATTGCCGGGCTACTCAAACGTGATTGCATAAAGATCGCACATCTGGATACAGCTCACTGGATAGTCAATAATCACTCGACCTATCTTCGGAAATTCGAATTACAACGAAGAAGAGGGGTAACGATCAAGCAGAGCCACCGGATCGTCGAACACAATCTTGCGATTGAAAACGCCGACTACGGGGTTACCTACGGAAACGAGTTTACTCTCGGCACCTATAGATATGCGAAAAAACCGATGTTTCGAGTCCCAATATCGACTTGTGCTTTGATCCCATGGCCGGAGGACAAGAATTACGACGCTTGTCGATCCCATTTCCTATGGTTTGGCAGCGATGGCTTGGTACACAAAGGATTGGACTTGGTGTTGGAAGCGTTCGCTGAAATGCCGGATTATCATCTGTATATCTGTGGACCATTACAGAGAGAAAAGGATTTTGAGAAGGCCTTCTATAAAGAGCTCTATGAAACCCCTAACATCCACGCTTATAGATGGGTCGATGTGAATGGTCCCGAGTTTGCGGAGATCACCAGCAAGTGTTTGGGCCTTGTCTATCCATCTTGTTCCGAAGCAGGTGGAGGAAGCGCGATCATGTGTATGCATGCAGGGGTGATTCCGATTGTCAGCTATGAATCGAGTGTTGACGTGAATGATTTCGGCATCGTTCTAAAGGATAATTCCGTCGAGACAATCAAGAGTACCGTGCGAATGATTGCCGGTTTTCCCGCAGAACAACTGCAGAGCATGGCCCGCAAGGCCTGGGAGTTTGCGAGGGCGCATCATACGAGAGAAAGATTCTCGGAAGAGTATAAGAAAATTATCTTGGATATCATGGAGAAAAAGAAGAACGGTGAATCCGAACTGGGTCGCGTTGAAAGATGAGCTTTTTGAAGGGGCGCTGACCAAGGGGAGATTGCTAAGCGCGAGACAATGACCAACCGACCCCCCCCCTTCATCAATAATCTGTTTGTTCTCGTCTTTGTTTTGTAGTCATTAAGTTCGAGACCTGCTGGATGAAGAGCCTATGAAGCCGGAATCGCAGCCTTTGGTGAGTGTGCTCACGCCGGTCTACAACGGCGAGAGATATCTTGAGGAGTGCATTGAGAGTGTGCTCGCGCAAACCTATCAGAATTGGGAGTATTGCATCGTCAATAATTGCAGTACCGATCGAACGCTTGAAATTGCCGAGACATATGCCGAAAAGGATAAGCGGATCCGGATCCATAACAATTCGGAATTCGTCGGCTCTCTTCAGAACGGAAATATCGCATTTCGCCAAATGTCACCGAACGGCAAGTATTGTAAAGTTGTTCATGCGGATGACTGGTTGTTTCCGGAATGCATCATGAAAATGGTCGAACTAGCTGAGGCTCACCCCACGGTCGCAATTGTGAGCGCCTATCGGCTTACAAATACACGTATTATGGTGCAGGCCTTACCGTATGCGCGTGAGGTAATGCCCGGCCATGAAATCTGCCGTAAGACCCTCCTGGGGCTGCCGTCTGTTTTTGGGTCTCCATCGGCGATGCTGATTCATGCCGATGAGGTGAGAAAGCGCCCGACCTTTTTCAATGTGGCTAATCCTCATTGCGATATGGAGGCCTGTCTCGATATTCTCAGAAATCGCGATTTCGGTTTTGTGCATCAAATGTTGACCTTCTCGCGGGCCCATACCGAATCGGAGACAAATCGGGACACCCGCTTTGGCACCTCTCACGTGGCAAGATTTGAGCACCTGATAAAGTATGGGCGGGAATACTTGGACGAGAAGGAATACCAGGCGCGGTTCAAGGCACGAATGGACGACTATTACACCTTCTTGAGTTCCCGAGTTTACCGTAAGAACGAGAAAGGCTTTTGGGAATATCACCGAAATTCGCACCGAAGGCTCGGCTATTCGTTGAGTATGGCTCGGATTGCCAAGGCCGTGTGCGTGAGACTGCTGAACTTGATCCTGAATCCGCTGGACAGTTTCAAAAAGATGGCGAGAAAACTGTCCCATTCCTCTGAGAGTTCAACAACCAGATGACGTGAAAGAAGTGAGATATGCGTGGCAATGCCCTAAAGCGTTGCACGCATAATGTTCGACAATCAGCGGGGACCCGTACAGGCTGTGTGCCGGCTCTATACAAGACCGGTTACAGGTCATGACGCAAAGGGTTCTGAGTGGAGCACTCCACACACCACGAGGCTTCGTTTAGGGATGGAACAATTTGTCCAAACAACATGGGCCACCGCTGTTCGGGATAGATTGCAAGGCACATGGATTTATACTGTTTTTGACAAGTTGCGCAACCTAAAGCGCAAGTTGATGCGCCGATCAGAAGGCGAGGCCATTCTGTTGCAGCGACATATTCGCATACATGGCAGGCCGCTTAATTTGACAAGTCCAAGGACTTTTACTGAAAAACTCTTCTGTAGAATGGTCGACTTGAATCGAAAGCCGAATCCACATTTCACTAGGGTGTCGGATAAATATGAAGCGAGAGGGTACGTGGCGAGCAAAGTGGGCGAACAGCATCTCGTGAAACTGTTCTGGCACGGAGAAGATCCGCGAGCGATTCCGTTTGATAGTTTGCCCGCAGAGTATGTCATCAAGACCAACCACGGAAGTGCACAGGTGATCATAGTCAAGGGTGCCGCCGATCGAGCGGATATTGCCAATAAGCTGTCCCTCTGGCTGAAGAAAAATTTCTACTGGTCGGCGCGAGAAGCCCAATACTATGACATCAAGCCGAAAATCATAATTGAAGAATATCTGAGAAATCAGGATGGTAGTGGGCCCCTCGATTACAGATTCTGGTGTTTTAACGGAGTGCCTGAGGTAATTCAGGTGGATAATCACGCCCACGACATCAATCCATTCTTTGATGTTCATTGGAATCTCTTGGATCTCTACTATAGAGAGGGTGCCGCGAGACCACTCATTCCAAAGCCCATCGACTTTGAGCAAATGCTCGCAGTGGTTGCGCAGTTATCGGCCGGGTTTGATTTCGTTCGCGTCGATTTATACAACATTGACGGCCGAATATGCTTCGGAGAGTTTACATTGACGCCTACGTCCGGTGCGCTGATATTGCGTCCGACCGGTTGGGACGTGAAGTTAGGGGAGAAATGGCGTTCAGGGGTAGCGGGCTGATTATTCGATTTTGTCAATTGGTTGCGGGATTTCATTGACTCTTTCCGATGTCCATATGCTACTGGAAGCACGGCTCAATCCGTCGTTGCCAAAGCTCGCCTGGGTTGCGGAAGTCGATCGGACAAAGGAACTCGTGACATTGCAGCACGGTTCAGGTGTGGAAGTTCGGTCGAACTTCTTCATTGAGGGGGTTTGGAACGGTCCATTTGAGGATGGAGGTTTCAGCGAGACGGACTGTGTGTTCGGTACCGGCGGCATCCTCAGCGAGCATTCGATTCGCTTCGTGACAAGCGCCTGCACGACGGATTACTTGTTCTATGCCGACACTCCGGGACAGGTCACGGTGTCTAATTCCTTGCCGCTGCTGCTGGGGTCCATCGGCGATACTCTCGATCCACGGTATTTGGAATACCCTGAAATCTGCGATTCGATCATGGAAGGAATCAACCGGTATCGACGAGACATTCCGACAAAGAAAGGAAAGGTGCGGCGTCAGATGTATCGAAATCTGGATGTCTCAAGGGAGAGCCTCGCTGAGTCAGAAAAGAGAATGCCTCCCCGGTTCAGCAGTTTTAAGGATTACCGGAGTTATCTGGAGGAGAACTATGCCCTGATCGCGGCCAATGCGAGAGATCCACAGCGAACACAGCCGCTCGAAATATGGTCCACCCAGTCGAAGGGGTATGACACGACGGCGGTGAATGCCATTGCACGGGCCTATGGGATCGACAAGGTGTTTACCATTACCAAAGCCAAGCAAGTCGGCGTGCTTGCCCATCAAGACGAAGGCGAGTTGCCTGATGACGATGGCGGAGAAATTTGCGAGTCGCTCGGTCTTTCGTGCATCCGGCTCAACCGGCGTGCGTTTACCGAGGAATTCGATCAGGAGTACCTCTATTATTGCGGACTGCATCACAATCAGGACGCCAATCTGAAGGACATCAGTAAGCATATTGCGAATATCGGAATTTTGCTGACCGGGACCCATGGAACGATCTGGTATACAAGAGCGTGCCTAGGCAAACGAGCACATTTGGATTCGGAATTGAGAAAATGGGATATGGGTGGGCACGGAATGGCCGAACTCCGTCTGGTGGTTGGATTTATTCATCTCCCGTTACCGTTCATCGGAGCCAGGCGCAAAGAAGATATTGTTGAGATTACGGAGTCTTCCGAGATGGATCCCTGGCGATTGAGGAATACGTATGATCGGCCGATCGCGAGACGGATTGCCGAAGAGGCCGGTGTTCCTCGGCAGGCATTTGGCCAATCCAAGATGGGCTCCGTAGTCATTTTCCCTGGTCCATCGATCCCATACGGAAGGGCACTGCGGCGTGAATTTTTCAGTTACTTGGCGGACGAAAAAATTATGGCAAGATCCACGAGCCTGCTCTGGCCGTTGGTCCGCTGGATCAACACCGCTCTCATGATGAAATCAGCTCGGCGATACGCGGTTGTGTATTACATGGAACGGGTGATTTCCAAGCTGACCCGAAGGGACTTTCGTTTTAAACAGTTGTGGTGGGATCTTGAAGGTTCGCTCTTTTGCTTTTGTGTGAATCGAACAGCGAGCGCATATGAGAGCATTGTGAAAGCGTGAGCCGACAAGAAATGTTTTCGCGAGAAAGAGGGAAGTACTTTCGGGAGGACGCTGAAAGAATGTGCATCCTTTTCTGGGTAGACACGAACCCATGAGCTCTAGGTCAATCCTGATGATCGCCTATTTTTTTCCTCCGGAAGGCAACGCCGCCGTCTATCGTCCTTTGCGTTTCTTGAAAGAGTTGGTGAAAAATGGATGGCATGCGACGATCATCAGCTGCGAACGCTATCAGTACGAACGACATGATCTGCAACTCCTCGGTCAGATACCGGCTCCTACTCAGATTATTCGGGTCAAGGGGCGGGATCCTTGGCGGGCATTTCAAAGATGGCGCGGGGTGCGGGTGGAAAACAAACTGGCCGGCTCATCTGTGCAAGAAGCCAGACAAGTCGTGGCCGGGCATCATGAGCCGTGGCGAGCCAGGCTTCGTGAGTTGGTCCGGACGGTCGAGGCCTGGGTGTATCGTCCCGATATGGCCAGGCCATGGATAAGGCCGACGACGCGGGAAGCCGTTGCCGTCTGCCAGCGCGAGCATCCTGAGGTGATATGGGCGACGATCGGCCCGCTTTCGGCCGGTTTGGTCGCGTATCGCACATCGTTGGCGACAGGGATTCCCTATGTGCTGGACTTCCGTGATCCCTGGGGATTGGAGTACTACCCTCATGAGGTCAGGCGTCCGGCTTGGGCAAAGAGCATCGACAATGCGATGATTTCTCGCATGTTCGAGCGATCACGCGCGGTGGTGTTCATGTTCGAGTCAATTGCACAAGCCTATCTGAGAGCGTTTCCCGGTGCATTAGAGCATACGAAAATCCATATTATCCCAAACGGTTTCGAAGGGGCAGTTGAGCCGTTTGTTCATGCGCCCGGCGACCGTTGTATGGTTCTCTATGCCGGGACGCTGAGTTCCTATCGATACGACACTCTCCTCGAAGGTCTCGTTCAGCTCAAACGCAAAGATCCTGTGGGAGCCGCGCAGTTACGATTGCTGTTCATCGGCGAAGGTCTTCAAGAACTGGCCGAACGAGTTGAGGACATGGATATTCGAGATCTAGTGGAGGTTCATCCACCCACGTCAAGTGCCGAAATTCGCCGCCTTCAACGAGACGTCCATGCTCTTCTGATATTGGGAAGAACACCGGGGAGAAAAGCGCATGAGTTCGTCGCCGGGGCGAAACTGTTCGGCTATCTCCAGGCCGGACGGCCGATCATCGGGATCGTCCCCCGCGACGAAACACGCCGTATTCTTGGGGAAGTCGGCAGCTGTCTCGTCGCGGATGGCGATGTTCCTACGGAAGTGACCGCCGTTTTTGAAAAGGTCCTCGAAGCCTGGGCAAACAAGACACTCGATAGATTCGTGCCAAATCGTGCAGCCTGCGAGGCATATTCGTCCGGCCGCCAAATCTCGGATCTTATTGCCGCCTTAAACGGCGCGTCACCTCGGAAGGTACTGGCTGTGGATATGTCGAGTGCGCCGCCATGCTTGCAATCGGAGGCGCTTTCATGAAAATTGTGTATGTGAACGATATTGTCTATGGATACGCCACCGGAGATCCTTTGGCGAAAGGGGGAGCAGAGCGCTACGGGTGGTATCTGACCCGAGCACTAGCGGCTGCAGGCTGGTCGGTTACCGTGGGAGTGCTCTTTGCGTTACGAGAGGGAGAGGAGCGTGTAATCGATGGCGTGCGATTTCTCGGCATCGGTTGCCGTACACATTTCCTCATGGCCTGGCTTAGATTCCTGAAAGCTGAACGTCCGGACTGGTGTTTCTGGCAGTGTGCCGATGCTCTCTGGGGACCAGCTGCGGAAATCGCGAAATGGCTTGGAGTGCGCACGGCCTTTTCGACGATGCACGATAATGACCTCCAACTTCGGAAAACGATGAGTAAAAGGAAGCATTTACGGTTACCGTACGCATGGGGCCTGCGACGATCGGATGTCATTTTTATTCAACATTACGGCCAACGGGAGTATCTGCCTTCACATTGGCAGCGAAAAGCCTATCTTCTCCCTGGAATTTTCCCCCTACCGGATACTGTGACACCTCATCATGAACGAACGGAAACGGTCGTTTGGATGGCCGTCATCAGACCAGGTAAGCGCCCGGATCTTCTGATTGAAATCGCACGCCGGCTGCCGACGATTCGATTTGTCGTGGGTGGCGCGCCGAGTCTAAGTCATTGGGATGCCGGGCCTATCGAGCAGATCATGACTCAATTACGATCTCTTCCAAACATCGACTACCGGGGTCATGTGGCTCCCCAGCAGGCTTTGAAAATTATCGGAGACGCCAGCCTGTTTCTTTCCACATCGGACGGAGAAGGGTTTCCCAGCGTCTTTTTGGAGGCCTGGGGAGCTGGAACTCCGGTTGTGAGTCTCCAGATCGATCCCGACCACAAGATTCGGGATTGTGGGCTAGGAATGGTGACCGAGACAGTTGAGGGAACGATTGAGGCCGTGCGTTCGCTTATGGCATTGTCTGAGCGGCGCCAAGATATGGGGATTAAGTCCAGGCGCCATGTCGGAGAAGTGCATAGTCCTGTGGCAGCCGTTCGCGCATTTGAAACCGCTATTGCTTCTGTGTCAGCTTCGTGGTCACCAGGGCGTGTGAAGTTCCCTGTCGCCGAAACACACTCAAAGGAGAATCTCTAGACTTCCCATCGTCGGAACTTCGACGGGTCCAGTTTGACTTCAAGTGTGCGTTCCAAGGTAATTGTGAGGAAATAAGCGGATGTTACTTGTAAGAGTGCAGTCGCGTTCCGCGGCGGCCGGACCGGCTTCGAAGAGCGACGACGAGTCAGCGCGTGATTTCGACTGTGGTGACCTTCGCGTCGGTATCCGCACGGGTTCTCTCTTTGGTTTCCAGTGTAAGATAGGCGACTGGATCGTCGCCGGCGAGTCGTGTTTCCCACTCAAGGGGGATGACATCAGGCCCATTGAAGAGGGGATCCTGAATGGCGTGCCGCTTCAGTTGCTCCTCGGAGATAGCATCCTGGTGCTCGTCGTCATTGATGCCTCCAAGCGAGTTGTGACGATCGCCCACAGCATTGCGAGTGCGAGACCCTGTTACCTGTCCGTAAGACCCGGCTTCATTATTTTCTCCACGTCAGTACGCGGACTGAAAGAGGCTGGGCACGAAGTGGCGTGGGATCCCGCCTGTACGCCGGAGTATCTGCTGTACCGATCCATTGCCCCTTCCAGATCGATCCTGCGTGGCGTCCGAAGGCTTGCTGGTGGACAACTTGTGGTCGTTGACCTCGTAGAAGGGCGGATCCGCGAAGATCGGCCCTGGCGCTGGCCTGAAAGGGGAGATGTTGATCCCAGGACGGATATCATTGATCAGCTTCGCCCGCATATTGAGGAATGGCTGCAGCGCTTTCCAAATGCAGGCATTCTCTTAAGTGGGGGGCTCGATTCCTCACTACTCACAGCGCTTGCGCGAATCGTCCGCCCTGACGTGCCCACCTTCTCGACGAGTTTCTCGTTCGCAAACTCGGGCGATGGCGAGGCTCAGTACGCCCTGTCGATGGCGCGTCATCTGGGCGTCGCCCATGAGGTCCACAAGACAACCTCTGAACGATACTTGACGGGGTGGGTTGAGAGTATTCACGCTGCCGAGGAACCTGTTCACCATCTCCAATCCGTGCTGTTGCACATCTTGTTTCAGGATCGCGCCGCATCCGGCCATGGCTCGATCCTCAGCGGCGAGGGTGCTGACTGCGTCATTGGGAACTCTTCCCACGAATTCCTCTACCGCCACAGGGCTGCAGTTGCGTTGCTTCGCGCGACGAACCTTGGCTCCGCGTGGGCGTCACTCACGGACGCTCTCGGTTGGAACGGGCCGCGAACCTCGCTCCTCACTCGACGGTATGATGGCCGACTGTCATCGCCTCACCACTTTCTCTGGCTTCTTGGCCGATACGGCGACCGCGCCATCGTTCAGCGGCTCCTTTCCTGCGACGAGACAGCGTTCCTCGGGGAACGTCCATGGCTTCTCGAGGCCTATCATGATCGATCATTGCTCGACCAGGTTACCGCCCTGGCTTTGCTGTCAGATGTGCACGCCACGATTGCGATTTGGGGAAAACTCGCAGAGGCGTCCGGGGTCTATCTTACGTGTCCGTTTACGATTCCCTCAGTTCTTACGGCAGTCATGACTGTACCCTGGGACGTGAAACTGCGAGAGAAGAAACACCTCGTTCGCGCCGCTTTGCGGCAGCTTGGCATCCCAGAGACTTTCCTCACACGCCCGAAGCTGAGTTTCGGTTTCCCAACGCGATTTTGGGCCCCCAAGGGTGCGCTCTTCCAGCCGATCGTGGATATGGCTGTGCGAGAACATGACCCACGTGTCCTGGAGTCACTGCAGAGAGACGAGGGAGGTGCCCCAATGGTGTTGTGGTGCCTCCTCAACCAATTCCTGTGGATGCAACTGTTTGAGGTCGGTCGGTCGGTCGGGGACTTGTCCGGAGAGGTCCTCGATCGTCGCCGTGCTGCCGCCAAAGCTCGTTGACGGGGCGGCACGCCCAGCTGGTCTTTTGGAAGTGGGTCCAGTGATGGAACGAGGAGCGCCCGGAGGAGATTTAGTATGATGGAGCAACTAGCTATCCACCGCCGGGAAAAGAGTTTTTCTGACCGCTGGATCGCCTACTGCGATATGCATGGCATTCCGTACAAAGTCGTCAACTGCCTCGATTCAGGCATCATTGACCAACTGACTTTCGCCGGCTGCTTGCTCTGGCATTGGAATCATGGAGATCCTCGGGAGCAGCTGACAGCGCGGAGTGTGCTTACGGCCGCCGAGGCAATGGGGGTCAAAGTTTTCCCCAACCATTCTACCTGCTGGCATTTCGACGACAAGATCGCACAGAAGTATCTGTTGGAGGCGATCGGCGCGCCGCTGGTTCCCACACACGTATTTTACGATCTCAAAGAGGCGTTGCGCTGGATCGATCGCGCATCGTTCCCCAAGGTATTCAAGTTACGGAGAGGAGCAGGTTCAAGCAACGTCAAACTTGTTCACAATGAAAGCCAAGCCAAGGAGTTGATCAACCGGGCATTTTCGACGGGATTTTCTCCGATTCCACACTATGGGCAAGATGCAGTGAAGCGCTACCGAGCTGCGCGAGGACGAGGCGATCTATTAAACGTGGTCAAGCGGATCCCGCAAGTCTTGGCTACGATCAGGGGCAACAACAAACTGATGGGTCGCGAGATAGGGTACGCATATTTCCAAGACTTCATTGCCAACAATAATTTTGATACACGTGTGACCATCATCGGCGACCGCGCATTCGCCTTTACGAGGAACGTTCGCGCCGGCGATTTTCGGGCTTCCGGCAGCGGGGATATCGTGTATGACATCGATAGAATCAACCACAAGTGTCTGGAGATTGCGTTCGATGTCACGCGGAAAGTTGGATCGCAAAGTATGGCCTTCGATTTCGTCTTAGGCGAAAGACAAGAGCCCTTTATTCTTGAAATGAGTTACGGCTTCGCTTCGCAGGCGGTATACTCCTGCCCAGGATACTGGGATCGAAGATTGCAGTGGCACGAAGGACATGTTTGGCCTCAAGACGCGATTCTCATCGATTTGCTGAATGTGGCGTATCCATCCGAGCAGTACAGGATTCAACCAGACGTTGTGCCGTCGGTAATCTCAAAACCATAGAACCTCAGAGTTACTTTCCCCAGCCGGGAGCCAGAGATCATATCGGAAGCGTTCGTATCGTCCCGGCGATAGAACACTGGTTTACGAAGGTTTTGCGAACACCTTGGTCGAGAAATTCGAATTCAAGGGTAACTAGTGATGGCGATGACGCGTAATGTGCACAGTGTCCACGTGGGTCCTGCTGATCGGACCACACCCAAGAGCGGAGCCTATCCACCGGCTTTCTTGGAGTACACATGGTACGCGTGCCTTGCCTACGCTTTGCTTGGTCAGGCATGGGGTATTGTTATCCCTTTGGTCGGGGGATTGACATGGATGCTCCTAGCAGTCGCATGCTTGCTGAGCCCTGGTGGCCAGAAATTAGGGATATATAAGCCGGTCACATGGGCCTTCTGCACTGTAATCGTTCTGATTGTAATACAGTTATTGTTTCATGAGTGGGATGAGAAGGCAGCGGTTGAAGTTACAGCCTTTGTGCAATGGTTCGCACTGCTGATTACCGTCCAAGCGCTGTCTCTACGCCCGCGATTTCTGCAGCGTTTTGCGCTGGTGGCCTTTGCAATAGGGTTAGCTTGCTTGCCCTATCTCAACGTTAAGGCAGTGGGTGGGGTTATGCGGGCGTGGGCTGCTGGAACAGGAATCGCGAACCCCAATGTGCTGGGCATGTGGTTTGGGTTCTGCACTGTGTATTTTATCTTTTGGGGTCTCCAATCTCGGGAACTGTTCACAAGAATCGCTATATGGACTGCGGCGATATTCTCCTTCTTCATTGTCCTGATCGCGGTCAGCCGTGGCCCCTTGTTTGCGATCGTCCTGGCATGCATCGTAGGGTTTCGTTCGGCACTGAAGCGTAGCTTTGGCCCTCTCTTGACACTTACCTTCTTGGTGTTCGTTGTATCTTTATCCGGTGTGTTTGATGATTGGTTCGGCTATTACTTTTCCCGGGGAGCAGAGAAGTCGGGACGTGAGAGGCTATGGCCGGCGGCAATGGAACGTATACTGGATTCACCTTGGGTCGGTGTCGGTTTGGGTGACATCGGAATGCGGCAAAGTGACGGGGAGATGGCTCCTCCGCACAACCCGCTACTCCATATTGCACTGGGAGGCGGAGTCGTTCCGGTTATTTGCTTTTTTGGTTATTTGACCCGGGTAGTAATGGGAGCGCTTCGCGTTATGCAGAGAGGCCATATGGATGAAGCCGCGCTTCTCCTTCCGTTAATCGTGTTTGCCTTGACGGAAATAATGATACTTGACCTCGTGTTCATGACCCCCTGGATGGCAGTCGTGCTTGGTATGGCCGCTAGTCAGATTGATGCTCCCCGAAGATCGATAGCTGCTTAAGTGGATATCAGGACAGAGAAATGGAATGTCGCCTCTTTTATTTGGTAGGTCAATTAGCCCTAGGAGGCTTAGAACGACAGCTTGTCTACCTGATTCAAACAATGGATCGACAGCGATATAAACCCATTGTGGCTGTATGGGGAAATACATCTAAGGACAATTATGCTCAAGATCTTCATGCGCTTGATGTTCCAGTCATACGCCTCGGAGAGAACCCGACACAGTGGGCTAAATTACGAGCACTGCGCAATCTGGTATCAACAGTACGACCACAGGTGATTCATTCGTATACGTTCTATACGAATATCGCTGCTTGGTGGGCGGCTCGAGGCACGGCAACAATACCTATTGGGTCAATACGAAGCAACTTCGCTCTCGAGCGTCAAGAGGCCGGAAGGCTACTTGGGAAACTGTGTGCACGATGGCCGTCTGGGCAGATTGTTAACAGCTTCACTGCGGCACAGAATGCCAAGGGGATCGTCACCCTGTTTCGACCTCGTCGAAGCTATGTCATCAAAAACGGGGTTAATCTTGACAAGTTCTCACCCCGGCAACACCCCGAACGAGGATATATCTTGGCTGTGGGCAGCCTGCTCCCAGTCAAACGTTGGGATCGTCTAATCCGAGCTGTTGCCACTCTAGCTTCGAAGGGGATGTGTGTTGAGGTAGTACATGTGGGAGCAGGGCCATTGCGAGAGGAACTCGAAATCATGGCAAAGGCTCTTCATGTCGAGCATATGATTCACTTTGCTGGATCTCGACACGACATTGAGAACTTACTTGCTGACGCAGCATTCCTTGTACATACGTCCGAAGTTGAAGGTCTACCGAATGTTGTGCTGGAGGCAATGGCATGTGGTCGTGCCGTTGTTGCGACCGATGCCGGTGATATTCCCAGCCTGATAGACGAGGGTGGAACTGGATTCGTGGTGCCAAGAGGGGACGAAGCCGCTCTCGCCGAGCGTATTGCCACTCTTCTCCATGATCGTAAATTGTGTCGACGAATGGGCGATTCCGGTCGGCTCAAAGCCGAAAAAGAATTCGGTCTTGATCGGTTACTGTTGGAGACTTTCTCGGCCTATCGGGCTGAAGGGTGGGAGGATAGGTAGTATGTGCGGAATTGGGGGGTGGATTGGCTGGCAGGACGGCGGTGGAGAAGTGGCCGAACGCATGCGGCAGATGCTGCATCACAGAGGGCCGGACGGCTATGGGGTCAGGTCTTTTCCTTCGGCCACCCTTGTGCATACGCGTCTGTCCATCATCGATCTGTCGGAATCCGGTGCTCAGCCAATGACAAATGAGACCGGTACAGTTTGGAGTGTTTTTAACGGTGAGATTTATAATTATCGGGAGTTGCGAAGCGATCTAGAACGAAAAGGACACCGCTTTAGGGGCAATTCCGACTCTGAGGTCATACCGCATCTTTATGAAGAACTGGGGACGGGTTTTGTTGAGCGGCTTAGAGGAATGTTTGCAATTGCGATTTACGATGCTCCCTCACAAACTCTTATCCTGGCCCGAGATCGTTTTGGCATCAAGCCACTCTTTTATGCTCCGACGAAGATGCGGCTGGCCTTCGCAAGTGAACTTCGGGCCATTCTTTGTGTGAATGGAATCGATATGAGACCGGACCGGCAGGCGGTCTATGATTATGCAGCGCTCTTTTATATCCCTGCTCCAGAAACGTTCTACAGAGGAATCCGTGCCCTTCAAGCCGGAGAGATCCTCGAAGCTAGGTTAGACGGCAGCGAAGTTGTCTGGAAAACGCGCCACTATTGGAAGGGCGTTATAGCACCGGACCAAAGTCTGTCCCTGTCTAAAGCCGTTAATCAAGCGGAGGAGTTGATTGCCGCAGCAGTCAAACAGCAGTTAGAAAGTGATGTCCCTCTTGGAAGTCTTCTGAGCGGCGGGATTGATTCTTCGCTCGTCAGCACTGCAGCTCAACGATATCTTGAAGGCGAGCTAAGAACATTCAATGTTCGGTTCTCTGATCCCACGTATGACGAGACATGGGCTGCGCTAGCAGTCGCAAGGCGTATTGGAAGTCAACATGTCACTTTAGATATGGACGACTCACATGGAACGTGGAAGTACATAACAGATTTGCTGCGGCAAGCAGGGCAACCGTTTGCTGACACATCACTTTTTGCCGTGAATACAGTATCGCGCTTGATGCGCACCCATGTCACTGTCGCGCTCTCTGGAGATGGAGGGGATGAAGCGTTTGGCGGTTACGATCTGTACTGGCAGCTTGCCTTAATTGCTTCGATGCAGCGTTTGCCTCTACCGCTAAGGAAGGGACTGGCTCTCGGGCTGGTGCCGTTGGCCCGATTTGGTCTCGTTCACAAGCAGTTGCTGCGACGCTTTTCAGAGTTGGCACAGGCTGACGATGTTTCAATCATTCAGGGGCTATTCGCTTGGGTGCGGGAAGAGGAGCAGCGTCGCCTCTGTCTCGATTTTGACAAGGCACTGCCTGCTCGACGGTTATTTGAGCCTCAGTGGGAGCACCAGCTCCCTCGGGATGCTTCGCGCGTAGAACGACTATCTGCCCTTGCTACCGAGGTCAATGTCCGCCTAGTCTTGCCGAATGATTTTCTGTTCAAGGTCGACATGGGAAGCATGAGAGAAAGTTTGGAGGTTCGTGTTCCAATGCTGGATGAGAATCTCTTTGCGTTTGGTCTCACCCTGCCGCATCGCCTCAAGGTTAAGGGGCGGGTGAGCAAGAAAGTCTTGCGCGGAGTCGCTGATCAGTGGTTGCCTATTGCTGTGGCAAAAAAGCCTAAGTGGGGATTTGGAATTCCTGTTGACACTTGGGTCGATAGCGATTTCAAGGAACGCTTGAGGGAATCGTTGCTTGGCCCTTCCAGTCGGTTGCCGGAGTTTTTTGATCCTATAGCATATAGGCCGATTCTGGAAGCTTTCTGCCAAGATAGGCCTTGTGCCGGTATTTCAAGGGGAGGGCTGTATGGTCGTGCCATAATGCTTCTGGCTGTTCAATTGGCAAGCGAACAGGTATGCAAGTGACACTGATCCGTCTTGTGTGTTCTGGCCATAACTAACATCTATTCCACATCGCGATCTCTGCTGATGTAATGCATGATGGTATCATTTGAGATTGACAAGTGTCGTTAAGCTAAGCGCGTCCGCAGTTTCAATCTGAGTCAGATCTTTGGGAGCGGAATTCTTAGAATGATCATCAGCGAATGGAGTATCCATGAGGTCTAGGAACGGTCGTAGAGATTAGGTCGGTGATGTTCTTAGCGGGCAACAAGGAGAGGTCTAGAGGTATGTGCGGAATAGCAGGTTTGGTGTATGAGGGGGTTCGTCGCGAAGCCGCGATGTCGGCGGTCCGCCGGATGATTACCTTGCAACGCCATCGGGGTCCAGATGGTGAGGGCTTTTACGATACTACTGGTGCATCGCTTGGTCACTGTCGGCTGGCCATCATTGATCTCACTGATACGGGTCGTCAACCGATGTCAGACTCTGATGATCGGTATTGGATCACATTCAATGGCGAAATTTATAACTACATTGAGCTGGGCGAGGAACTGCGAAGTCTGGGGTATCAATTCCATGGCCAGTCCGATACCGAGGTGCTTCTTACTGCATACCGTCACTGGGGCAAGGGCTGCCTTGAGCGACTGAGAGGGATGTTCGCCTTTGCCATCTGGGACCAGAAGGAGTGTTCCCTCTTCGCAGCTCGCGATCGGCTTGGGATCAAGCCATTCCACTACTGGGTCGACGGAAACCGACAATTGGCATTCGCCTCCGAACTGAAAGCCTTGTTGGAATTTCTGCCTAATCGGACAGTCAATACAACCTTGGCGAGGCAGTTTCTTGCGTGGAATCTTATTGACCATGAACCCAGTGAGACAATGATCGCGGGAATCATGCGCTTGCCTCCCGGGCATGCGTTGATGTGGCGGCAGGGTGAAGGACTTAGAATTTGGCGTTACTGGGATTTGCATGTCAACGATGATTTTCAAGTCGCTCCTGAACACAAAGCTAGGCTAGTAAAGGAGTTCCGCCAGCTATTTGAGGAGACCGTTTCATTACATCTTAGGTCGGATGTGCCCGTTGGAACATGTCTCAGTGGAGGACTGGATTCCTCTACAATCGTCTGTGTAGTCAATTTGGAATTACACCGTAGAGGGCTGAGGCACAAACATTCTCAGCATACCTTTAGTGCCTGCTTCGAAGACCCACACCTAGATGAGAGAGCCTACATTGAGGCGGTAATTGATGCGACTGGCTGTCAAAGCCATTATGTGTTTCCCAGTGGGGAAGGATTCGCCAAAGACCTTGAGCAATGGGTTTGGCATCAGGAAGAGCCTGTAGGAGGTTCCGGTGTGTATGCCCAATATTGCGTTGCGAGACTGGCACGAGAAAATGGTATCAAGGTCCTGCTTGACGGACAAGGAGCTGACGAACAGCTTGCTGGCTACCGTAAGTTCATTCTCGTTTACTTGCGCCAACTCATAAATTCGCGATCCTACCTGACGGCTATGCGTGAAGCGGCGGCATTCTTCTGCAGGCCAGAAATCCTTCGTACCAGTCGATTTGTTGATGCGCGGCGCTATTTGTATGGGGCTTTGCCAGAAAGCGCTGTGCTTTGGCCGGATGGATCTTTTCCTGGACGTCCGAGCGCACTGGGAGTCGGTGTGTCTCTTGGAGGTCGTATTGAAGCGGATTTAACCCGGTTCAGTTTGCCGCCCCTTCTTCGCTTTGAGGATCGAAATATGATGGCATTCGGAATTGAATCCCGAGTGCCTTTTGTCGATCATATTCTAGTGGAATGGATCGCAAAACTTCCAATTTCACTACGTCTCTCAGGAGGGTGGACGAAGTTGATTCTTCGAGAAGCTTTTAAGGGGACACTTCCTGAGCGTATCCGCACTCGGAGAAGCAAATTGGGCTTTAGTACGCCTGAACCGGCATGGCTAGCAGGGCCTCTTTCGGATTGGTTCAGGAACATCTTGAGTACACCGCGCTATCTGGGCGCGGTGATAGATAGTCGAGGGCTTAAGACTGTTCTAGGACGGTATTATGCTGGTGACCGATCTCTGCCAGTGGAAAACCTCCTGTTTCGGTTGGCGATGTATGAATCCTGGGCTTGTCAGTTCTTGGGGGCAAGACCACCAGTGGCTGATTCGTCTTCAGGTTTGGAAATTATGCGCCATGCAGACTAAGCTCCATGTAGTGGTCGTTTCTAATCACTGGGGAGTAAAGACATCGACTCCATCGGCTGGTATCTTCGTTGATCGGCAAATTGCCTCGCTAGAAAGAGTCGGAGTGCGAATCTCGACTTTCGATATTGGTGCGAGCCATTCGCCAATCCAGATTGTGAAAAAATGGTTGGAACTGTGCCGACTAGTGCGGCGATTAAACCCCGATCTTGTTCATGCCCAATACGGTACGATCACGGGTTTTGTATCGACATTCGTCAGCAAACCCGCTGTTATTTCGTACTGTGGAAATGATTTGCGTGCTGGCGCATCCGTCTCGAATGTCAGAATGTGCCTAGGTATCTGTTTATCTAACATGGCCGCGTTGAGAGCTCGAGCGTTGATCTGTAAGAGTACACAACTTCGTCAAGCGCTATGGTGGCGTCGACATCGAGCAATAGTGATCCCAAGCGGAATTGATCTTGAACTATTTACTCCGGGTCCACGTGATATCGCGCGAAAACAGCTAGGTTGGGATGAGAGAAACCCAATAGTTATTCTCAATGTTCGAAATGATCCAACAAACAAGGGTTTGGATTTAGCTATGAAAGCCATGCAGATAGTACGGTCACGAATTTCTGAGGCTGAATTGCGCCTGATAGAAAACATCGAGCCTGAAAGAATGCCACTTTGTTATCGCGCCGCTGACGTGCTTTTATGTGCGAGCCTATCTGAAGGGTCACCCAATGTTGTGAAAGAAGCGCTGGCATGTAACCTCCCCGTTGTTTCGACGCCAGTTGGGGATGTTCCTGAAAGATTGGCGGGCGTACAGCCTTCAACAGTTGTGTTGAGGGATGCTGAGGCTATAGGGGAAGCGCTTGTGAAGACTCTGTTGGAACGAAAGCGGAGTAATGGCCGAGAGCATGTGGCAACCTTGAGTATGGAAAATGTCGCGCAACGTGTTTTGGATGTATATCAGGCCGCTCTGGGTGACAGGTTCCACAGCGAATTTGGAGTGAGTATGCATCTGGCGAAAAAACTAACTATTGTTCCAATTGCGGAAGGGGCTATGTTGGACGATGTAGCGGAGCTACATTTGGACGCTTTCGCCGGTTTCGTAAATACTTTGTTAGGTCGAGGATATGTAAAGTCTTTTGTCACATGGTTCATCAGGAACAAAGGGACCATGGCTCTTGCCGCGATTGACGAGAATCAAAAACTCGTCGGCTACGCACTCGCTGCCCCTGTAGGATATTCATCGAGGCTTAATCGCGATCTTTATTTAGTAACCATTGCTAGGATACTCGTAAGACCGTGGCTGATTTTTAACCCGCGATTTCGGAGCATTGTGATGGAGAGAGTGAGAAGTCTTGTTGGTCAACGCCAGAACGCGTCACAAACATTGGAATTGCCTGGTCCCTCGATGTCGCTTGTGGCGATCGGTGTAGCTTCCGACCAACGGAGAGGTAAAATCGGTCAGCGTTTGATGCAAGCCGTTGAAGCTGGAGCCTGTAGATTACAGATGCGGTCGTTGGTTTTGTCGGTCTACGAGAGTGCAACAACAACGCGTCGGTTTTATGAACAATGCGGTTGGCAACTCTGCCCTGGTATAGAGACAAAGGGAAATGTATTGAAGTATTGTCGCCTGCTACGCGAGACTCCAAATATTGCCGCTTGCAGTGAAGACGTGCAGTGACCTCCACCTAAACAGGATCCTGCGGTACATCATCGAACAGCAAGATCTTGTGGTGCCAACGGGGTATTACCATCGCCCGCTTCGTACGCGCCAATGTCGTAGCTGGCTCCCACAGGTCGACGTGTTCCTGCAAAATCAGTGGGGACCAGATCCAGGATCACACCTTTGTCGATGGCTGCACTCCTGCTATGGAGAGTGAAATTGGCCTTCTCCGGATCCATAAAAGAGGGATTGTCCGTTAAGTTGTTTGATTGGATGCCTCCAATAATTCCATCGGCAGCGAGGTAGGCGATGTTGTTTTTGACCAGGTGTTGGCCGGTTGAAGTCATAATCCGAATAGCGGCAGCTCCTGAATGTTTAATATCGTAAATTGTGTTGTTATAGATGTAATTGGTCTCGCCATCATTCGCTGCTCTCACTCTTATGCCGGTGAAACTCGATTGATCACCGGATCGATAAATAATGTTGTTGTAGATTTTGTGTCCACCGCCAGGAACACTCACATGAATGGCGTTGAACTGTCCGTTGCCTTTTTGCCAGGTGTCGGTGTTGCTGCGGCCGATGTCATAAAAGACGTTGTTTCTTACAGTGACGTTATGGATTAATCTGTCTTTCAACCAGATCCCGACCCCATTGGCAAGGTTATGGAAAACGTTGTTCTCGATAATGGTGCGGTTGCCAGTGTTGTAGATCGTGTTGAATCCTGGGGCATAGCCAGGAGTGCCGACCCCGGTTCTGTAGAACTCATTCCCCTGGAAGAGATGATCGCCTCCTAGAAATTCGGTGGGAGATGTGGCGATCAGCACATTGGTGTCAATCGTGTCATGAAAAATGTTGTCTATGAACCTCATGTGGTGCGGATAACCGGTCGATGGTTCACCCATCAGCTTCACCGAGTTGAAGGCGGTCGTAACTTCTATGTATCGCAGCTCAATGTAGCTACACGCGGATCCTCTTGAGCATAAAAAACCACGGGATCCAGCGGCGTTGTTCCCCAGCTCTCCGTTGGGATCGAGCACTGGGCGCGGCCCCGATGGGTCACCCATAATGACCGTGTAGGCGCTGGGAGATCCGGGGGGAGGGTTCTTGATTTCTTGGCCCTCATACGTCCCAGCTTTAATAATGAGTGTGTCCCCACTGGCTAGACATTTCACGCCAGCCGGAATGGTCAGTTTTGAGGAGCCCGCAGATTTGGCCAGCGCGCAGGAATTGGCATCGTTACCAGTTGTGGCTACATAGTAGGTTGTAGCTTGGGCACAGATGGCTGGCACGAGGACGCTGGCAAACACATAGGCACCGATTGCTCGCTTGAATGGAATCATCTGGAGTTCTCCTATTCGCTCAGAATGATGCTTGGATCATGGCTACGCAATAAGTATGCCTAATAGGTCTGTCGTTCATGGGCATAACTAAAGAGGAAATCAAAAAGCTAGTGCAGGACAAGTTCAAAATTGTCCAAAGGGTGAGATTGAAAGGGAACATCAGATGTCCGTCGGCGTATCTCAATATCGACAAACCTAACAGATTACTGCTAGACGATTCAGGTCAGTAGTATCAAGACTTGGATTAGAAGTATCAGCGTCTGCTAGACGACACGCTCATGCTGTTGCTAAGTATGGTGAATGCGAGTGTTGATTGAGGATCAGCAATACCTTTTCGGGTGGGAACTCTGGGTGAGAGGCGGGTGCCGCAAAGTGACCTCTGGAAGGGTGAAACAGCAAAGAAACCATGGCCGTTGGGCCATGGTTCTTCAGTGTGCCGGGAATGAAAGGTGAACAGCGCATAAGGGCACATCCCGTATACGCGGCATGTGATAGGGACAGCCCGTTAGGACTGCCCCTATGTCGACAACTTCCTGGTTCCGATGCCTTGTCGGTACATCATTGGATGATTGAAAGACTTGTCGGTGCCGCTAGGGTACTACTACTAGAACCCGCTTCGTATGCGCCAATGTCGTGGCTGGCTCCCACCGGTCGGGTTCCCCCTGCAATATCGGTGGGGACGGTAGACAGAATTACGCCCTTATCGATAGCTGCACTTCCACTCAGGAGTCTGAAATCGGAGCCGGCCGGGTTCTTAAAGGACGGATTCGTTTTCAAGTTGTTTGATTGGGTGCCGCCAACAATCCCTTTAGCTGCGAGGTAGGCGATATTGTTTTTGACGAGGTGCTGGCCGCTTGTAGCGCCAATCCCAACTGCATAGGCGCCTGAATTTTTAATATCGTAAATTGTGTTGTTGTAGATGTAATTGGTCTCGCCAGCATTCGCTGCCTTCACTCTTATACCGGTGAAACTTGCTTGATCACCGGATCGATAAATAATGTTGTTGTAGATTTTGTGTCCACCGCCAGGAACACTGATATGAACGGCGTTGAACTGTCCGTTGCCTATTTGCCAAGTGTCGGTGTTGCTGCGGCCGATGTCATAAAACACGTTGTTTCTTACAATGACGTTCTGGATCAATTTACCACTCGTCCAGATCCCCACCCCATTGGCGAGATTGTGAAACTTGTTTTTCTCCACGATAGTGCGGTTGCCAGGGTTGTAGATCGTGTTGAATCCTGGTGCATAGCCAGGAGTGCCGACCCCGGTTCTATAGAACTCATTCCCCTGGATGAGATGGTCGCCCCCTTGAAATCCGGTGGCAGATGAGGCGATCAGTACATTGGTGTCAATAGTATCATGGAAAATGTTACCAATGAGCCTTACATGATGTGGGTAGCCAATCGAACTGTCGCCGTTGAGCTTTACGGAGTTGAAGGCGGTCTTGATTTCTACGTACCGCAGCTCAATGTATCGACAGTTGGCTCCACTTGAGCACTGAAAGCCACGCGAACCCATAGTACTGGGAGAAGCTCCGTTAGGGTCGAGCACTGGGCGCGCTCCCGATGGGTCACCCTTAATGACCGTGTAGGCGCTGGAGGATCCTGGAGGAGGGTTTTTGATTTCTTGATTCACATACGTCCCAGCTTTAATGATGAGTGTGTCCCCCCCGGCTAGACATTTCACGCCGGCCGGAATGGTCAGCTTTGGGGTACTGGAAGATTTAGCTTGAGTGCAGGAGTAGGAGTCATTACCCGTCTTGCCTACATAGTAAGTTGCAGCTTGGGCGGCGATAGTTGGCACGAGGACACTGGCAAACACATATGCATATACACCGATTGATTGCTTGAATGGAATCATGGGGAGTCTCCTCTGGTTGGTTACCTCGTGTCTTGCTCGCGATCGGACCATGAGCAACGATCGTGCCAACTTGGTGTTGGTAAATGGAACGATAAAATAATGAGAAGTTTGAAGAAAATCTGTTCAAGCTAATCCAGAACGATTGTCAGCCTGTAGGTTGCGTAGGTTGAAAGAGACACTGAAATCTATCGGCCTCATCTTTATGCCAACTGCTCCAGGACGCGTTGAAATAGGATAATTGCACGCGCGTGAAGGCAGCCAGTGCGATTCGTTTCGGAGGCGCTCCAGGTCACCTAACAGTCGTGGAGGAAGTTGATCGCGCCAAAGTTGTTGCTGCTGATGGCTTCCAGCATGACATTCAAGAATGGGATTTAGGATATCTTCTACTCGGGGGAGGGTATTTAGGCTTTGCCGCTTCAGCCAGTGGTCTGCATCGCGTAGTGACGGGGACAACGGCACAATTGATCCCAGTTGACTCGTGATGCTCCTTTGAGATTAGCTATGCTGACGCTTGCATGTGGGTGTATTGGAGGTCTACGGATGCGCGTTTCTCCTGAATTCATAATATTGCTTGCAGGTATGGAACTGGTCCGTGTTGTTTGGTTTGTGTTGCAAACGGGAATATGTAAACAATTGAAACAAACGATTATTTTTGATGCCAAACCTTGTGATATTTTATGGGACTGTGCAGAAAGAACTCTATACAATTTTCATCTATGTTTCGCCAACTGTACGCTCAAAGATCGGCGAGGGGTTTAATGCATAAATGCATATGTGAACTATCTGAATACGGTAAGAGCGCGATCTTATCTCACCAGAGAAGCGGTGCCACGAGAAGAAAGTCGGCTCTAGTTTGCGTTTAATACAAGACCGCTGATCTGGTGTTAAGAGTTTGGAATGCGTATGGATTTACTTGATAACTGAAACTGGCATTGTCACTTGAAATCAAAGGGATTCTTGTGCAACTGAGCGTTTTTCGTCTATTCTGATTCGGACATGAAGCGAAATATCGCTTTGGAGTGTTGCGCGCACCGAAGAGAAGGATGGATTTGATCGCTGGAGTGTGATCGGTAATCAATATTCAAAAAAACTTGTTCTTTCTCCACCACGTCAAGAGTTTCGATAGTATCTTCTAGAGTCCTCGCTTTTGGTAAGGAAATTCTTATGCTTTCCGTTGTCATACCGTGTCGTAATGAGCGCCAATACATTGAGACCTGTGTACGGTCGATTATGAACCAGGACCGTCCGCCGGAAGGTTTGGAAATTATTGTGGCGGACGGGCTTTCAGAGGACGGTACCCGAGAAATTTTGAAACGTCTCATGTCGGAATATCCTGAGTTGCGGGTTGTTGATAATCCCAAGCGTGTTACACCCTGCGCGATGAACGCGGGCATTCGTGAGGCCCGTGGTCGATATATCGCCATTCTGGGAGCCCATTGTCAGTATGCTCCTGATTACCTGTCGACATGCGCCGCTCTTCTTCAAGAGCACCCTGAAGTGTCCTGTGTTGGCGGACCGGCTGTGAGCATGGGAAAGGGTCTCTTCGGTCAGGCCGTTGCGGCCGCGATGTCCCACCCTGTTGGAATCGGCAATGCCAAACATCGATACCCGACTTATGAAGGTTATGCCGAAGGGGCGTGCTATCCGGTATTTCGCAGAGAAGTGTTTGAAAAAGTCGGGCTCTATGATGAAATGTTGGTTCGTAATCAAGATGATGAGCTCAACTACCGGCTTGCTAAGCATGGGGAAAAGGTCTTTATTTCACCGCGCGCCCGATACTCTTATTTTATCCGCGAGACACCGTCCAGACTCTTCAGGCAGTATTACGAGTACGGGTACTGGCGGGTGGCGGTGTTAAGGAAACATCGGATTCCCGCGTCTTTTCGACAGATCGTGCCACCCGTATTTATGACGGTCATGTTGATGAGTGTGATCTTGGGTTTGTCTCTGCCGGGGTGGTGGCGACTGACTGCTGCAACGATCCCGGTCCTTTATGGAGTAACCTTACTGACGGTTGGAGTGACTCAGAGGGGTCATGGTGATTGGCGGGTGGCGGTACTTTTCCCTGTCGCAGCTGCCATTATGCACTTGGCGTATGCTGCGGGATTTGTGCGTGGGCTGGTGAAGGGCGTCGATCGTCCGGCGCAGAGTGGACAGAGCAACAAAGGAGAATGTCATGAATCAGGAGCATAATGCGGCAACCTTTTTCAACAGCTTTGCCGAAGCCTTTGACACCATTTACGACCAAAAGCGGAATCCGTTCATGCGCTGGGTGGATTCCACGTTCCGGAGTGACATGTTTATTCGGTATGCCCTGACGTTCGAAGCGCTGGGGGAGCAGCTAAAAGGGGGGACGGTGCTGGATATAGGATGCGGCTCCGGTCCCTATATTGCCGAAGCCTTCAAACGGGGAGCGGATCGGATCACCGGACTCGACCCAGCTCCCAATATGCTGACTCTTGTGCGCCAACGCCTTAATCAGATGGGGATAGCCGAGAATCGGTGTACGTTGGTTGAAGGAATCTTCCCGGGAGCACGGGTAGAGCCGCATGATCTCGCGATTGTCATGGGCGTCATGGACTATGTGGAAGATCCGCAAGCCTTCTTGAAGGCTCTTCGACCGCTGGTCAAGCGTTTAGCTGTTATATCTTTTCCCAGCGAACATTGGTTCAGAACGCCGTTCCGGAAATTCCGGTACCAACTGAGGCAATGTCCGGTTTACTTCTATAATGAGGACGGGATTCGCCGACTCTCTGCCGCAGCAGGGTTTTCCGATGTTCGCATTCAGAAAATCCCCGGAGCCGGCATGGACTTCCATGTCAGTTTAAAGCCATGAGTTACGGTCCACCAGTCATCTCCATCGACGTCGAAGACTGGCCTCAATCCACGTGGGACCACAGTCTTCCAATCACGGACCGAGCGGCTGAGAACACCCGCCGAGTGCTTCGACTTCTACGTGAAACCGAGGTACGCTCTACCATGTTCGTGCTCGGCAAGCTTGCCGAACGATTTCCAGAGGTTGTGAAGGAGATTGAGGCTGATGGGCATGAAGTGGCATGTCATGGACACGGACACTTGGAAATCGGCAGTCAGTCTCCAGATGAATTTCTAGCCGATATCCGCCGCTCGAAGGATCTCCTCGAGCAGATCATCGGCAAGCCTGTGAAAGGATATCGCGCCCCTGATTTCTCAATTGTTCAAGACACGCTGTGGGCGCTGGACGCGCTCGCGGAGGCTGGCTTTGAATACGACTCCAGCATCGTGCCGGCTCAAATGCCTCGGTATGGAATCGCCGGCTGGCCCGTCCTCCCGGTTCGGGTTCGTCTCGGTCAAAGTGCTAGCATTTTAGAGGCTCCTTTGGCCACGTTCCGCGCGCTCGGAAGAAATTTGCCGGTCGGGGGAGGCGGGTATCATCGTCTGTTGCCTGGCTTTGCCAGTCGATACTGTGCCCGGAAGATCATGACAGTGGCTCCGTTTGTCTTTTACTGCCATCCTTATGAGTTCGACGTCCATGAATTTAGGGAGATTCCGGTCCGCGTCCCGCGGAAGGTTCAATTTCACCAAGGAGCAGGACGGAGATGGTTTGAACCACGCTTCCGATCTTTTGTGAAATGTTTCGGTGGGCAAGCGATGTGCGACATGCTTTCCTTACAACAGTGGTCCGATTTTCATCTCCATAGCTTGAAATTGGATCCCCCCGAACAGGTTAGAGTACAACTACGAGTTCAATAGCGGTGCTTGAACTTTAGCTGCAACGTGAGATACGTTCGCCGAAAAGCGGCACAGCGTGTGGGTCACAAGAAAAGTCCAGTCTAATCCGACCGTCGATGGTTAAAGTGTGGCCTCGTTCTACCGTACTGTTTTCAATGAATAGACGCATATTTGGGTAATGGAGGAGTTGCATGAAAGAAGCTGTCATGGAATTGTGGGCGTTCATGAAGGAACGAAAAAAATTCTGGCTGTTGCCGATCCTGGTGGTTCTGCTTTTGTTCGGTACATTGATTGTGTTGACACAGGGTTCAGCCGTCGCTCCTTTTATCTATACGTTATTCTAATGCAGGGGAAGGGAGCCGTACAGGAAACTATCTGTCGTCTGAGGGAAGCTGTGCAACAAAAAGAGGGTTGGATTCAGATGTGTATAAGCGGCGTCGGACCGAAAAAGTCGGCTGCATTCGTGGTTTAATAAAGGACAGCTTTTCTGGTTTCAGGAGTTGGAACGGGCGGTGTTTGGCTTGCTGGCCGAACACGGCGTGGACTTGTTTGAGACTAAAACTATTCTGACATTGGATGCGGTTCAGGCCACTTGATTTGCGAATTTGTTAAACTGGGTGCGACACCGGAGAACCTAACGGGCATTGATCCTCTCGATTGACGCATCGATGCTGCCAAGCGAGCTGCCCCTCCGGTGTCAGGTTGGAGAGCGGCAGTGCCGAGAGGCTTGGATTTCCAGACTGGTCTTTCGATGTGATCGTCCAATTCACTGTGTTTTCGTCTATTTTGGATTCGGACATGAAGCGAAAGATCGCTTCTGAAATGTTGCGTGTGCTGAAGGAGGATGGTTCCATTATATGGTATGACTTCTTTGTGCGAGATCCCCGAAACAAAGACGTCAGTGGCATTGGAAAGAACGAGATCCGTCAGCTGTTCCCAGGTTGTCAGATCGAATTTTGACGAGTTAGTCTGGTCCTGCCCTGCCCTTGGTCCGCTTGATGGCTCCCTATACCTGGTCACTCTGCTACCTGCTCGAACGACTCAAGGTGTTCAATACTCACTATATGGCCTTCATTCTTAGGTAGAACGCTGAGCCGGCTGGTCATCGCGCTCGGACGGCCGCTCTTGTTATCCGGTGTTTTGCAGAGAAGGCTTCTAAAACACGGGACTCTGTGATGAAATGCTGGTACGTTGTCGTGTGACGAGCATTAGTACCGCCTCGCGAAGCAAGACCATCGACGTTCCACCCCTTATGCTGCTGCAACGAAGCACATTGTTTGGGGGTTTCAGACCAAGAGCCTAAGGCGTACCGTCTTCCAGGTCGACACTAGAGGTTGCCGTTCCGACACATGTGAAATCGGGTTGAACATAGCCACGGCAAGGTTCAGAATGTTTGATTCCATCGTGTGGGCTCAGCCCGTTTATTGATGCAGGAGGAAGAAAAGCATGATTGGTGATGCATCAGGTAGCGTTAAGGTAGCAGTCGTTGGGGCCGGTTATTGGGGAAAAAACTTGGTGCGTAACTTCTCTGGTCTGAACTCGCTGGGAGCCATCTGTGACAGCGAGGCTGAACGGTTGGAGTCTTTCAAGCAGCCGTATCCCGGAGTCAAGTTGTTCAGAGCGTATTCGGATGTGTTGAGAGATAACACGATTCGCGCAGTGGCGATTGCCACACCGGCGGAAGGACATGCCGATTCCGTGAGAGAGGCGCTGCTGGCGGGCAAGGATGTGTTCGTGGAGAAGCCGCTCTGTCTATCAGTCCAAGAAGGCGCAGAACTCGTTGCCTTGGCCAAGAAAACCCATCGTATTCTCATGGTAGGTCACCTCCTCTGGTATCATCCGGCGGTGCTGAAACTGAAGGAACTGATTCGTGCGGGCGACTTAGGGCGTATTCAGTACATCTATTCGAACCGTTTGAATCTTGGCAAGATTCGGCGGGAGGAAAACATTCTCTGGAGTTTCGCGCCACATGATATCTCCGTGATCCTCGGATTGTTGAACGAAACACCCGATATGGTCAGGGCGCAGGGTGGCAATTATCTTCACCAACAGATCGCCGATGTCACGATCAGTCTCCTGTCGTTCCCAAGTGGCGTCAAGGCTCATATTTTTGTCTCCTGGCTGCACCCGTTCAAAGAACAGAAATTGATCGTGGTGGGTGACCGGCAAATGGCGGTCTTCGATGACTTGGAGAAAAAGGATAAGCTGCTCCTCTATCCGCATTCGATCGACTGGAAAGACAATCTTCCGATCGCGAACAAGGCAGATGCCCATCCGATTGACCTGGATCAAGGAGAGCCTCTACGAGCTGAATGCCAGCATTTCCTGGAGTGTGTGGCCACGCGGAGCAAGCCGAGAACAGATGGTGAAGAAGGGCTGCGCGTGTTATCCGTTCTGCAGCGATGTCAGGAAGCGCTCGAACAGGCCTCATCTCACCCGACTCCGTCGACGATCCGGACGGACAGCCCGTACTTCGCTCATGAATCAGCCTTCGTTGATGACGGCGTGGAGATCGGCGAGGGAACGAGCATCTGGCACACGTCACATATTCTTAAAGGATCGCGTATTGGCAAGAACTGCAAGATCGGCCAGAATGTTGTCGTCGGTCCTCATGCCATTGTCGGCAACAATGTCAAGATTCAAAACAATGTGTCTGTGTACGAAGGTGTGACACTCGAAGATCACGTCTTTTGCGGGCCATCGATGGTGTTTACCAACGTCTTTAATCCTCGGAGCGAGATTCCGCGGATGAAGGAGCTCAAACACACCCTCGTGCGGCGAGGAGCCACACTGGGAGCGAATTCGACCATCCTGTGCGGAATTACGATCGGGCGATATGCCTTCATCGGAGCGGGGGCTGTTGTGACCAAAGATGTGCCGGATCATGCGCTCGTGGTCGGCAATCCTGGTCGGATCACGGGTTGGATGTGTGTGTGCGGAGTCAAGCTCCGCGTCGATGACAAGAAGGCCGCCTGTCCGGCCTGTGGACAGCACTATCGAGCCGAGCAGACTGGGATGACTGCAGTCTAAGAAAGGAGAATTTCATGGGTGTTCCGTTACTTGACTTAAAGGCACATCACGAACCGCTGCACAAAGAGATTATGGCGGCGTTGGAACAGACTTTTCGGAGTCAAGCGTTTATCCTGGGACCTGAGGTGGGCAAGCTGGAGGAGCGGGTTGCCGCCTATTGCCAGTCCAAATACGGTATCGGTGTGACCTCAGGAACCGACGCGCTCCTGGTCGCTCTCATGGCTCTCGGTGTGGGTCCTGGTGACGAGGTCATTACCACCCCCTATTCATTCTTCGCAACGGCCGGGGCTGTCGTGCGGCTCGGAGGCAAGCCGGTACTCGTGGATATCGATTCCACGACCTACAATCTCGACCCAGCCAAGCTTGACTCGGCGGTGACAACCAAGACTAAAGCCATCATTCCGGTCCATCTCTACGGGCAATGTGCCGATATGGCGCCGATCATGGATGTCGCCAGACGGCACAATTTTGGCGTCATCGAAGATGCAGCACAAGCTATCGGCTCGGAGTACCGAGATGGCCGACGGGCCTGCAGTATGGGTACGATCGGTTGCCTCTCATTTTTTCCGAGCAAGAATCTAGGGTGTTTGGGTGATGGGGGAATGGCTGTGACCAACGACCCGGATCTCGCAGAGCGGATGCGAGTCCTGCGCGTCCACGGGAGTAAGCCGAAGTATTACCATAAATTAATCGGAGGAAACTTCCGGCTCGATACGATTCAGGCCGCGGTTCTGAACGTAAAGCTCAATTATCTCGATGGATGGACCAAACGCCGGCAAGAGAATGCCATCAGGTATGAGGCGCTATTTCAGCAGAGTGGTCTCGTGCAGAAGGGGAAAGTGCGATTGCCGGAGGCCGTGTATCGGGCCTCAAACGCGAAGCATTATCACATTTACAATCAATTCGTGCTCCGCGTGGAGCGGCGAGACGATCTCATGGCATATCTGAAACAGAAAGGGATCGGGGCGGAGATCTACTACCCGGTTCCCTTCCATTTACAAGAATGCTTCCGATACCTGGGTTACAAAGAGGGAGACTTCCCTGAATCCGAAGGGGCAGCGAAAGAGACCGTCGCGATTCCGATCTACCCGGAGTTGACGGCAGAACAGCAGTCTGAGGTTGTCGAGGTTATCGCTGCGTTCTACCGATAAGTTCGGCGGAATGTTCAACACAATGCGGAGAAAGGGATCATGAGTAATATCCTTGGTATCTCGGCCTTCTACCACGATAGTGCGGCGTGTCTCGTTCGTGATGGAGACATTATCGCGGCTGCTCAGGAAGAACGGTTTACCAGAAAAAAACATGATCCGGGGTTCCCTGCTCATGCGGTCAACTACTGTTTGGCAGAAGGGGGGATCTCGCTGGCTGATCTCCAGTACATCGTCTTTTATGATAAGCCGCTCGTGAAATTTGAGCGGTTGATCGAAACCTACCTGGCTTTTGCTCCGAAGGGGCTTCAGTCGTTTGTCGCGGCGATGCCGGTGTGGTTGAAAGAAAAGCTGCTGCTCCGGAATCTGCTGGCGAAGGAATTCACCGCTCTGGTTCCGGGGATGAAGCAGTCGGAACTTCCCCCTCTGTTATTCGGCGAGCACCATGAATCGCATGCGGCTTCCGCCTTCTATCCGTCGCCCTATGACAAAGCGGTCGTGCTCTGCATGGACGGAGTAGGGGAATGGGCGACGACGTCCGCATGGCTCGGTGATGGAAACTCCTTGACGCCGCTCTGGGAAATTCCTTTCCCTCATTCTCTCGGGCTTCTCTATTCAGCCTTCACGTACTACACAGGGTTCAAGGTCAATTCGGGTGAGTACAAGGTGATGGGGCTGGCGCCCTATGGCGAGCCCAAGTTCGTCAAAGCGATTTATGGTCATGTGCTCGATCTCAAACCCGACGGGACATTTCGTTTGAACATGGATTATTTCAACTATTGCACCGGATTGACCATGACGGGGGATAAGTTCAATGACTTGTTCGGCGGGCCTCCCAGAAAGCAAGAAAGTAAACTCACCCAGCGAGAAATGGACCTCGCCCGATCGATCCAGGAGGTGACGGAAGAAGTGATGCTTCGCGTGACCAAGACGCTTCACCGTGAAACCGGAGTCGAGTATCTCTGCATGGCCGGCGGTGTGGCGCTCAATTGCGTAGGAAATGGTCGGATCCTACGTGAAGGCCCTTTCAAGGGCATCTGGATTCAGCCGGCAGCCGGGGATGCGGGTGGAGCGGTCGGTGCCGCGCTAACCGCGTGGCATCAATACGAGAATCAGCCGAGGCATGCCACCGGCGTTGATAAGATGAAGGGGAGTTATCTGGGCCCAAAACATACCACTGCCGAAATTGAACAGTTTCTCAAGCAAGCCGATGCCCCATATGACCTGCTCGATGACGAGGCGCTCTTCGATCGTGTGGCGAAGGATCTTGCCGACGGGAAGGTGGTGGGATGGTTGCAAGGTCGAATGGAGTTCGGTCCGCGCGCCCTCGGCGGTCGAAGCATCCTCGGCGATGCCCGCAACACCAAGATGCAGTCCGTAATGAACCTGAAGATCAAGTATCGCGAATCGTTTCGTCCATTCGCTCCTTCGGTTTTGCGGGAGCACGTGTCGGATTTCTTTGAGATGAACGCCGATAGCCCCTACATGCTGCTGGTGGCGCCGGTCGCGGAGAAACGACGGCTCCCTTTGCCTGCTGAACATGCCGGACTCTGGGGTATTGACCTGCTGAATGTTCCGCGGTCGGATATTCCTGCGGTCACTCACCTGGATTATTCCGCGAGGATTCAGACCGTTCATGAGGAGACCAATCCCCGCTATTACCGGCTCCTCAAGGCGTTTGGAGCACAGACAGGCTACCCTGTTCTGGTGAATACATCCTTCAATGTTCGAGGAGAGCCGATCGTGAGCACACCGGAGGATGCCTATCGGTGCTTCATGCGAACAGAAATGGACGTACTCGTGCTGGAGAATTGCGTCCTGTATAAGTCACAGCAAAAACCTTTGACGAATGATACGAACTGGCAAAAAGAATTCGAGCTCGATTAGGAGATTGCGAAATGAAACCACAAAGTCAGCAGCCCACCACCAATGATCTCCGGCAGTTCGGTCTCCTGGTTGGAGGCGTATTTGCGGTGATTGGATTGTGGCCCATCGTGTTTCGAAGCGAGCCGCCTCGTCTCTGGGCAGTGATTCTCGGCAGCCTCCTCATGGTTTTGGGTGCAGTTGTCCCGCAGAATCTGAAACAGGTTCATGGTGGATGGATGAAGATCGGCCACGTGCTTGGCTCGATCAACACGAGGATCATACTCGGAATTATTTATTATCTGCTCATTACCCCGATGGGTCTTGCGATGCGTCTGATGGGCAAAGATTCCATGCACCGCGTCCTCGCGCGAGATGCCGACACCTATCGCATCTTACGAGCCCCGAGGCCTCGCCATCATATGCGAAATCAGTTTTAGGATAGCTGAAGAATTCGGTAGCCTCGGACGCTAACGATAACTGATGGGGCAGATCGCTCAGGAATGAGTCGTTCTCCATACGACCAAGTGCCAATGCGGCTCTGAGTCGGCCGCTACGTGGTTCAATAGAGCCGTTCTCCACGGATTTGCCAAGCGCTGAACGAAGTGGAGTTGAACGCTTCGCCCAGAGACTCAATCTTCCCATGCTCGAGAGTGAAACTCCGTCCCATGGTCGACCGCGATGAAGCAGCGACCCAGTTCCTCACAGGATATGTGATCCAATATCTGGCCTATGGTCTTGCCCAGGGATCTGACGCATGCGCGACCCGCATGCGCAGCCGCAACGCCGTTTGATTCTTGCCCGTGCTCTTTCGATACCACGAGGCGCGTTTGAACTGCGCCAGGTGACTGGTCCGCGTAAGACTTACCGAAAAGGTATAGCGAAATCGGTGAGCACTTCCCAGAGACGAGCGGATCGTGTTCGCGTGCAGCCTCTGGAACAGGGAACTCGCCTTTTAGGATGATGGCCGTCAACGCGCCGCGTCGCTTGACCGTCTACCGTTCAATGGGTTTGAAACCTTCTTGAGCCATCGCCACCTCCTCCGTTTATGTCAGGACCTCGTCGTAGAGATGGTCTCAATTTCAAGGGAAGCAGTATAAATCAGCACTCCATTCTGTAGGAGTCCATCTCAGGGCGTGAGAGCCCTTCTTCACGGATGGAATCTAGACGGCCACTCGACTCTCGCTGGCAGAATAATCCAGCATATAGCTTGGAAGTGAATTTGACGCGACACCATTGAGGACCACGTGGATGGGCTTGGCCGCACGTAAAGACCTCAGTGCCTGGGTAACCGCCTGCTTAGAGGTCAGGTTTGCCCTCACCACAAGGAGGAGGAGATCACTATGACTTTCCAGCACGTTCATCGTTGCTACAGGTAGAATTGGCGGGGCATTCAGTAAGATATAATCAAATTCTTCCCGCAGTTGTGACAGGACACGATTAAGCTGACCTGCTCGCAATAGTTCGTTCGAGTCTTCTACAGACTCGCCGGCAGGCATAATCCAACAGGGGACATCGGCAAAGGGACTCATGGCTTGTTGCAGGGGAATGTCGCTTCTCAGGCAATCGACTAGCCCATACTTGATCGGGGTTTCCAGAAAGGCCGTCAGTTCGGGAAAGACGAAGTCACAATCCAGCAGGAGCACTCGCCTCCCAAAGTCTCGCGAGAGCGTGTAGCCGAGATTAATGACAGTCGTCGTTTTACCTTCGCCTTTGATGGCGCTTGTCACGGCCGCAACCATCGGTTCCCCCGATGTGTTGAGCAGCTGTAACCGCGCAGCCGCGACCCGATACTGCTCAGCGGCCATGGAACGCGGGAACATCTTTGTCACAAATCTCTTGTCGATTTCGTGCAAACCCGACCGCTCAACCAATGGTTGCTTGTTCAGCACAACTTCCGATCGCGAGCTCAGGGGCATGCTCAGCGGCCGTTTTGACAGAACGGAGTTGCCCCAATACTGTGGGTCAGTGACCGGTCGCCACAATGATGAGAAGTCAGGAATAGCCGCCAATAACCTCGGGCCGGCAAGAAGAAGTTCCACATCTTCCGGACCTCGGAACTGCGGAGTGAGTCGTTCGCGCAATATGGATAGCCCTGCTCCAGAAACACACCCCAAAAGAAGCCCCAATGCCAAGACCTTCAATTTGTTTGGAATGACCGGAGCCTGAGGGAAACTGGCACGCTCTAGGACGCGAAATTTCCCGTCCTTCTGTCGCTTTTCCATATTCTCTTGAACCCGCGTATGCAGCCGCTTATCAAGAAGCATCGCGTAATTGGCTTTCATATTGTTGTAGTCGCGTTCGAGGACCAACAGCTCCTGTTCAACTTGAGGCGATCGTTCCAAACGCTTTTCAAAATCTCTCTTGCCGGCATGCAACAGCTCGAGACGTCGTTGGAGCAGCGATATCTCGGTTCGTGCCTCGCTCTGTAGTCTCAACAGATCCTGAAGGTACGGATCAAGCGGCGTCTTGTCTGGCCGAATTGCATCTTTACCGTACAACCTGGTCAACTCCTCCTCCACTTGCCGTATTTCTTCCTTAGTCAAGACGATCTCTGGATAGCCGTCCCAAAACTCTGCTCTCAGCTTGACCAGTTTTTCCCGTAGTTCTCTCAACTGGCGAAACAGCGGATCAGGATCCACTGAGCGTGTTGTTGCCGCAATCCCAGAACTCTGCTGCCCGGTGGCACGGTACTGTTGCACTGCTTGACTCAGTGCGGAAAGCTTCTCGGAGTGTCGCTGAAGATTCTCGGTACTGGCGACGATCTCTCCTTCTGTTCGGTCCAAGGCCCGGATGTTGGCATCTGCCTGCTGGGGGAGATCACTGATGTGAGCCTTCTTGAAGGCACTGATATTTTGTTCCTTTTTCTCCAGTTCTTGTTTCATCCAATGTAGTTCTTCATCAAGAAACTCCCCTGTGCCTTCAACCTCTTTTTCACGCTCCTTGTTATTGCTTTCAATGAATTTGTTTGCAATTCGCTCTGCCACCTGCATGGCGGTTTTGGGATCCTCATGCATGAAGCTAATCACGAATCCTTCAACCATGCTTGGCCCGCTGAAGCCACTGCCTTGGTCCGTCTTGATCCGTGTGATAAACGTCTTGCCCACCAAGCCGTTGAGGGCGGCACGCTCCTCATCCTCGTCGAGTCCTTCTGCATACAGGCCCAGATCTTTTGCAATATCACGCATGAAATCCCTGTTGCGGATCTGCCGTTGAATAAGAAAGAACAGCTGGTCAAAATTCTCTGCCACATCCTCCTTCTTGCCAACGCTATCGATTACCTTGCGTACCTCCGCAACAATCATCGTGTCCGATTGATAGTACTTTGTCGCAAGCAGATAGTATGCTAAAGCCAATGTCAGAGAGAGCGCGATCGAACTTGCTATCACCCATCTGTTGCGCGAAGCAATGAGGAGATATTCGCGGGCAGTGGCCGCTCCCGTTTGTTCGCCTAGCACAGTAGCATCAGTGGTTTGCATTCCTTCACTCCAAAGAAGCGCCTACCGTATAACGAGCCCAGTACAGAGAACACGCATCAGCAGTTATTTCATCGACACATATATTATTTATTTATAGCAGCATCAATATCGGTCGAAACCGTCAAAAACTCCGCACCGGAAGCGCAGGCTTGAAACATCGGAACGATGTCCTTGAGTCGTTCGAGCACCGTATTGGTTTCATCTCGATAACTTGCTGCCTCTAACGTAACTAGCTTTCCACGGAACTCTTCAAAGTCAAGCCGGTTGGTTGTCCGAATCTGCAAGATCTTATCTAGGGATGAGCCCACTGCCACCTCTCCTTCCCCAACCAATTCCTCGTAAAGCTTTTCTCCTGGACGAAGGCCCACGAATCGAATAGGGATGTCCTTGCCGGGAATAAATCCTGACAACCTAATGAGGCTCCGGGCGATATCCAGGACTTTGATTTGCTCCCCCATGTCAAGGATATAGATGTGACCTTGTTCGCCAATTGTCGCCGCCTGAAGAACCAACTGAACGGCTTCGGGAATAAGCATAAAGTATCGACGAATCTCCGGGTGCGTAACCGTCACTGGCCCTCCAGACCGGATTTGTTCCTGGAAGCGCAGCAACACACTCCCACTACTCCCAAGAACATTGCCAAACCGCACAAGAAGGAAACGTGTCCGACTCGTTCTCGCAATGTCTTGAATAATGAGTTCCGCCACTCGTTTGGTAGCTCCCATCACACTCGACGGGTTGACTGCCTTGTCAGTGGAGATATGGACGAATTGCTCAACTCCATAGAGATTCGCGGCTTCTGCAGTGACACGCGTGCCGATGCAGTTATTTTTTACAGCCTCAAGTGGATTCATTTCGACGAGAGGAACGTGTTTATGTGCAGCCGCATGGAACAGAATCTGGGGTTTGTATTGTTCCAATACCGTGCAGAGTCGATGCGCATCAGTAACGTCCCCAATCAGAGGGAGGATGGGAAAGGCGAGCTTCCGATCATCTAACTCTTTATGAATATTGTACAGACTGTTCTCATGGCGCTCATAAAGCAGTAACATCTTGGGCTCGAATAGCGTGATTTGGCGAGCCAATTCCGAACCGATCGATCCGCCCGCACCGGTGATTAAGACGCACTTGCCTCTGACCATCTGCTTCGTTGCTTGATTGTCCAAATCTATAGGCGCGCGGGACAGAAGGTCTGGGACAGAAATATTGCGCATCTGGCTGACGGCACTTTGGTCCGTGAGAAGCTCCTCTTTGCCGGGCAGTGTTTTAATGGAGACATCATATGGCTCCAACTTGATAACGAGGTCTCGAAGGAACTCAGGCGTCGCCTCGGGGATAGCAACCACGACCACTTCGGGCTTGAGTTCTTCTACGAGTTTCGGAATGTCTCTCACGCAACCCAATACTCGGACTCCGTGGATACGCTGATTGAGAAGCCCGATATGGTCATCAACGATTCCGATCGGCTGACAGTTAAACACCGTCCGAGTTTTCATTTCCCGTACGACCCGTTCCCCCGAATCGCCTGCCCCAACGACCAGAACTTTCCGCTTCTTCTGAAAAATTGCTTTATCTCGGAGGATCCTCGATGGCAATCTCACCCCGGCAAGAAATCCGACGAGTAGAATGGCGTCGATAGCGAATATGGAGCGAGGATAACTGTGTATCTCCATTATCCAATGAACCCAACCATAAAAAACAACTGTACTTGTTAGGACCCCACCGAGGATATACTGAAGATCCCAAATACTCGTATACCTCCACAGCCCCTCGTTGAGGCCAAACAAGGCGAACGCTACCCCTCTAATGGCAATCAGCCCAATCACGGTTTGCTCGAAGAGATCAACCTCACTTGCAGGAATGCCTCCATCGTATCTCAACACAAATGCTAAATAGTTGGCCAAAACTATCAAGGCCACATCAAGCACGACAATAATTGGCCTGCGCCACCTTGTTACAAAAGTCGACAGAGTAGTCCAGGGAGACGCCGAAGGAAATTCTACAGCAGCTTTTAGTTCCGGAAGCGTGAAGACTACGATCGGCAACCTAACAATGTGCAGGAGAGTTTGCATGATTATGGCGAAATCGAGTCGCAGAGACATGTGGCGAATATACAGCTTGGCCAATCGAAGTTTTTCGGGAAGGACTTTCAGCTGATATTCTTCTTCAGGGTTGGAGGAGTATGCGAGAAGGGCTGCTTCATCAATGTACCTCAAAGAGGCTAAGTCGGTAATCCCGGGACGAACGGCGAGCACCTCGGAATATTCAGCACGTAAGCGCTCAACATAACGTGGAACTTCTGGCCTTGGGCCAACAAAGCTCATATCGCCTGCGAGGACATTCAGCAGCTGAGGGAGCTCATCGAGCTTGTACTTCCGCAAAATTCGACCAACTCTCGTTATGCGAGTATCTTGTCCGACGGTAAGGGGCAGGCAGTCGCGAGGAGCATCGACAGCCATGGTTCGGATTTTTGTATCGCAAACGGACGAAACCCTTGTCCCACACGAACCTGGCGGAAGATGACGGGTCCTCGTGAATCAATCTTGATCAAAATCGAAATGATCGCTAGAAGCGGCGACGTGATAACCAGTCCGAGAGCGGCCAAGCAGACATCAAACGCGCGTTTCATCACCGTCTGTTCCTCTCGACAAGATCACGAACGGTGTCGATGACGCGATTGATCTCGTCTTCTGTCATCTTTGAATATAACGGCAATGAAACGATTCGTTGGAACACCATACTTGAAACGGGAAAATCTTCCGGTCGGTAGCCTCCCATATCTCGGTGATAGGGATGCAGATGCAGGGGAATGAAGTGCACACTGCACCCCACTCCGGCTTGCTGCAATTGACGGATAAATTCATCGCGATTGATTCGTAAACGATCTAAGTCCAGTTGAATCACATAGAGATGCCACGCATGTTGTACATGAGAAGCTGTCTCAGGACAAATAATTTCGGGGACATCCTGAAAACCGTCCCGATACAGGGCTGCATACCGTTCGCGTCCCTTCCAAAACCGCTCACACTTCTTCAACTGGGCCAACCCGAGCGCTGCAGCGATATCGGTTAAATTGTACTTAAAACCCGGAGAAAGTATCTCGTAATACCAAGAGCCTTGAGCAGAGTAGCGATTCCAGGCATCTCGACTGAGACCATGCAAGCTCATCATTCGCATGCGGGCAGCCCACTCAGCATTATTGGTAGTAATCATTCCTCCTTCGCCTGTGGTGATGTTTTTCGTTGCGTAGAACGAAAAACAAGTGGCGTCAGAGATACCGCCGATCATCTTGCCGTGATATCGCGCCGGCAAGGCGTGCGCCGCATCTTCAATTACATGTAGGTTATGTGCCCGTGCTATCGTGTGAATTGGTTTGAGGTCGCACGGATGCCCAGCAAAATGGACAGGGATAATCGCTCTCGTCTTATTCGTGATGGCCGATTCGATGCGATCCGTATCCAGATTCAGCGTATCTTGCATGCAATCGATCAGAACCGGTCGTGCATTGAAGTAGGTGACTACCTCGGCCGTTGCGGCAAAGGTCATGGTCGGAACCAATACCTCATCTCCTTCACTGACGCCGGCTGCTTCAAGGGCGAGATGAAGTGCGGCCGTGCAGGAATTAACTGCGATTGCGTGTTCAGCTCCAACCATCGCGGCGAATTCTCGCTCAAATTCTCTAACCTTTGGGCCGGTCGTCAGCCATCCTGACCGGAGGACATCCACAACTTCAGATACCTCCTCTTCACCCACGTCAGACCTATGAAACGGCAAAAAGTCTTTCATCCACAGATCTCCTTTAGGTGTTGGGGAACTTGCTCACGAGTTCTACACTTTCCCACAACTGCTGGAAATCACAACCCACCTTTGGAGGGGGCTACGATAGAGCTGTCTTATGAAAATGCAGATCAAAGTAGGAAGCAATTTTATAACAATGGAACGACCTAAGGCTATCGGAAGGCGTAGAATTAAAATTTTATAATTCTGCGGGGTTCTACCTGGCGCTGCTCAGAAACGGGAACGCTGTAAGCTGGAAACTCGGTGCTTTTGTAGACTCCCCCGTCAAGGACACTTCTAAGAGACAATTTCTGGCTTCACATTGAGCCCGAGACATGGCAGGGGGGAGGCCTACCAACGCGTCATGAGGCCGCGCCTCGTTGCCACTCTGTAACCACTCTGCACTGATCTCTTGGACCTGATCCAGCCACTCGAACACATATGGCATTGAGCACTTCCATGCGAAACGTACGGTTGAATCGTTCATCGAATGCATTCTGATCCGGCTTCCTCGGCTTGATGTACTGCGGCTCAACCCCGTCCCTTTTTGCTGGTCCGGACTTGTGGGAGGTAGTCAGGTTTATACAGGAACCTACGCCAAAATAGACTCCAGCAATATCAATAATATCCTGGCATCGATCCCATTGAAAATTCAATTTATTCATTCTACATTAAGCAATTGCATCATAAAGTATCAACTATCACTTTATGTGTACAATTATGAGAGCAAAACGCTTCTCCTTCCCAACTGAGGCCATCTCCCTCGGAACACCACCCAGAGATTCGCTTTCCCTCAAAACCAATAGAATCCTCTTCATTTAGCCTTCAAGATCGACAAGATCTTTGTCTCCCTTTGCAAGGGCATTCAACTTGCTCAACTCTGGGCCTAGCCTTGTGTCTTACATTAACGACAGGTCGCAGTCTATTTGGAGGATTCCCGACAATGCGCCAGAATATTCAGCGATTGTTATTCCTCGTCGCCGGCCTCGGCGCGTTCCAGGTGATTTTTGAGTCCGCGATTTTATCAATACAACCAGTCTTAGCGGCGGATGATGGACGTACGATCATGGTCCAGCAGGGCACTACTCAGGGGAGATTTAGTGATTCTCGCCCAATCGACGGTAGAGCGATATCGGGAGTGTCCGCGCCTACGAGTACAGCACCCACCCCTCACAGTCTCCTCAAAAAACCCGTACCTCAACCGCAGGCGGAGATAAGCCGTGCTACACCACCGGCCCCTTTAACGACTCCTGTCGGGGTTTCACAGTCCGTATCTCAGAACTCGCAGGCGACTGTCACGTCTCCACTCAGTTCAAGTCCTAGCGTGACTGCTGCCAAGGATACCTCAGCACCCGTAGGGTCATCTGTATCTGCTCCGGCCACCTCTAGTGCGAATGCGATGGCGGCACCATCGCCTAATCCCCTTCTCAAGCAGTCTCCAGCCCCTATGCGGCGGCTGATGTCTACGATGCCGGAATTGACGCAACTTGCCCCTCCGCCCACACCTATTCCGCCTCCACCGACACCCGGTCCTTCCATGGCAATAAGCTCCACGAGCTTTTCTTTCAATGCACAGCAAGGCCAAGGCAATCCGCCAGCTCAAATCGTCACCGTTACCAACAGCGGCGGTGGAACATTAAACTGGAGTGCCACCGCTAATATGGGATGGTTAACTTTGAGTCCAGCTTCTGGCATGGGCAATGGTATGGTCACATTGACCGTTACCACCGGCGCCCTGACAGCGGGGACCCACACGGCAGCAATCACCCTGAGTGCCTCGGGGGCACCCAGCGTGTCGATCCCAGTGACCTTTACCGTGACTCCGGCGCCCGTGCCGCCGGCGATCGGGACCGGCCCCAACAGCCTGTCGTTTACCGCGCAGCAAGGGAGCGGGAATCCCGCAGCCCAAACCCTGAGCATCAGCAACACGGGCGGGGGCACCCTGACGTGGAGTGCGAGCGACAATGCGGCCTGGCTGGTCCTGTCGCCGGCCTCCGGCACCGGCCCGGGGGCGCTGACCGTGAGTGCGGCTACTGGGTCGCTGACAGCGGGGACCCACACGGCGGCGATCACCCTGAGTGCCTCGGGGGCACCCAGCGTGTCGATCCCAGTGACCTTTACCG
>JAMPUU010000014.1:0-72325 GCA_030144965.1 Nitrospira sp. BO4 | reverse complement strand
TGAGCCCGGCGCCGACCTCGATCACACTAAACCCTTCGTCACTGACCTATACAGGCGTGTCGGGCGGCTCTAATCCATCCAGCCAGTCTGTGGCCATCACCTCGAACGGGAGTTGGACGGCCAGCGACAATGCGGCCTGGCTCACGCTAAGTCCGACCTCGGGTTCGGGCAATGGAAACATCTCGGCGGGCGTTAATTTAGGGAACGTTCCGGTCGGAACAAATACCGGCACTATCACTGTGACCAGTGGAGGCACCACAAAAACTATTAGTGTGTCCTTAACGGTTTCTGCCGCTTCATTGACGGTATCGTCCAATAACCTCGCCTTTACGGCAACTCAGGGAGCCGCAAACCCTGCGGCCCAGACGATCACCCTGGGTTCAAACGGAACGTGGACTGCGAGTGACGATGCCGCCTGGCTGTCGATCAGTCCGACCTCTGGATCGAAGAGTGGAAGCATTACGGCAAACGTAAACACGGCAAGCGCCACTCAGGGAAACAATTCAACCACAATTAGGCTGACCAGCGGGGGGATAACCAAAAACGTGATCGTCACTTTGACTCTGAATGCTCCATCGAGTTCTTCCGCAACTCTGACGTGGAGCGCAAATAGCGAAAAAGATTTGGCCGGATACAAAGTGTACCGAACAACATCTTCAGGAGCCTATGGAGCTCCCATTGCCACGCTCAGAGCAGGTGTGACCACTTACCAAGCAATAGGTTTGCAATTCGGGACAACATACTTTTTTGTCGTGACGGCCTATGACGTTGCGGGAAATGAAAGCGCTTATTCGAACGAGGTCAGCAAAAGTATTTTTTGACCAGGTGAGGGCTCGTGAATGGTGGCAACGGCACGGGAGCTGAACCAAGAGCCAGGTCCAGGTGGTATCCAGACTTTTGTCTCCGGCCCCTACACCAAATCGCGAATGCGTAATCCTAGCGGACTGACTTCTGGCTTAGTTGCATCGATACCGGAATGACGTTCAAATTGGATCGAGCAACAGGCGTGTGTATTATTCATCTGCAACGTCCCGTGAACCCGCTGGATCAGTTCCTGTCCACAGGCAGGTCTTAGCCTGTCCTTCGTAAACCCTCCAAGAGCGTAGGTTTGTCTAGAGAGATCCGTGACCAGCCGCTTTGGCCAGATGTTCGCTTCCTCGAACTCCTGAGGCGACGAAGTTCACTCACGCCCAGGTGAGAGCCGCTCTGCTTCCAGGTTCGATCGGCGTCAAAGATAGCTCTCGTCATGACAGGTCATCTTAGAAAGAATCAAAGATGATAAAGCCCATCTGTTCCTTGACGATCGCGGAGTCTTCTGCCATTGTTAACGTCGTTCACATCCTCTCAGACCTGGGGGTTATATGAAGAAACGACCGTCGCGTTCTATCGCTGTTGTAGGATTGGGTTATGTCGGTCTTCCGATCGCAGTGGCGTTTGGGAAGATTGCCCCAGTCGTTGGGTTTGATGTCAACAAAAAGAAAATTGACGAATTACGTAAGGGAATCGATCGGACGGGGGAAGTATCGAAAAAGGATCTGAAAGCTACGCAGGTTCGGTATACGTCAGAGCCGTCGGACCTCAAGGCTGCACAATTCATTATTGTTGCAGTTCCAACCCCTATCAATGAGGCATTGCAGCCGGATCTGACGGCGTTGCAGAAAGCATCAGAGCTGATCGGGCGGAACTTGGCTGCAGACACCATCGTGGTGTACGAATCCACTGTCTATCCCGGCGCGACGGAGGAAGTGTGTCTGCCGATTCTAGAAAGAATTTCGGGAATGAAAGCCGGCGTTGATTTCAAAATCGGGTACTCGCCGGAGCGGATCAATCCAGGGGACAAAGAGCATACGCTCGAAAAGATTACGAAGGTGGTATCGGCGCAAGACCCGGAATCGCTGGATATTGTAGCGGAGACCTATGCGCTGGTGGTGAAAGCGGGTATTTATCGCGCATCAAGCATCAAGGTGGCGGAGGCGGCCAAAGTCATCGAAAATACTCAGCGAGACCTGAACATTGCGTTGATGAACGAGCTGGCGCTGATTTTCCATCGACTGGGAATAGATACGACATCCGTTCTTGAAGCCGCTGGGACGAAGTGGAATTTCCTCAAGTTCTCGCCCGGCCTCGTTGGTGGTCATTGTATCGGCGTGGATCCTTATTATTTGACCTCCAAGGCGGAATCAGTGGGCTACCATCCCCAGGTCATTCTTTCTGGCCGGCGGATCAACAATGGTATGGGAAAGTTTGTGGCAGAACATACCATGAAGTTGCTCAGCCAGCTGTCACGCCCTGCGAATGAACTGCGAGTAGGGGTGCTCGGTTTGACGTTCAAAGAGAATGTGCCCGATCTTCGTAACAGCAAGGTGCCAGATATCATTCATGAGCTTCGTGAATATGGGATCGAGGTGCTGGTACATGACCCTATCGCAGAAACTGAAGAGGCAATGGCAGAGTATGGCATTCATCTCGTCGAATGGAACAAGTTGAAAAATCTCGACGGACTGATCGTGGCTGTCGCACATAAGAAGTTCGCCGAGATGAGTCTACAGGATCTGCTCAAGCCTCTTCGGAATCGAAAGCAGGGCGTCGTGATCGACGTCAAGAGCATCCTTGACCCGAGCCAAATTCCTTCTTCTCTGAAATACTGGCGCCTCTAAGGATCATCCGAGTTCATAGGCAACAGAAAAACCTAGTGAGAACATATAAGTACCCCAGTATCGCACCGCGAATGTGTAACTCCTCAACTCCCTCCCTCAGTTTCTAGCCTTTTTCTTTGAGCCAGCCGTAATCCGTAGTATAAGAAAATTGATTATCGGCAGGCTGAATTTCTGCTGCTGTGCCGAATGTGTGCGCAGAAACAAGGGTGAGGCTCGTCATATGACCGCGCGTCTATTTGGTCGGGCGATGAAGTTTGCCAGGCCCTTAGGAATCTTTGGGATCGCTGGTTGCGCGCTGGTGGTGTCTCCTGATGTGAAACGTGGAGATCATCACTTGGCTGCGCAACGTTGGGAAGAAGCCGGTCTCGCCTATCGCCTCGCGTTAAAGGATGATCCTTTTAATGCTTCTTTGCAGACTAAGTACGCGTTGGCCCGCGAACGCACCGCGGCCACGTATGCTGAGCGCGGCCGTACGTTTCTGAAAGAAAAGCAAGCCGATCTGGCGCTTGAAGAATTTAAGCGGGCGCTCACGATCGAGCCTTCGAACGCCGAGCATCAGGCCGGCTTCCAGGAAGCCGTTCGCTTGAAGGAATCTCGATCATACTATCGCGAAGCGGAACGCCTGTCGCAACTAGGACGAATCGAAGAGGCGATGGATGGCTTTACTCGCTCCGCTGAACTGGACCCAACCTTTCGGGAGCCTCTCGAGAGCATCAGCAGGTTGACGGAGGAGCAGCAGGCTCTCCTGAGGAGTGATCGGATGAAGCAGCCTGTCACGCTCAAATTCAGGAATGCGGGGATTAAGGAAGTACTGGAAGGAGTGGCAAAGGCGGGTGGGTTTACCTTGATCTTCGATAAGGACGTCAGGAACGATCCGATTTCGATTTCGATTCAGGACACGCCGTTTGACGACGCGCTGCAGCTCCTTCTCAATAGCAACAGCCTATTTTCCAGGATGGCCACTCCAGGGGTGCTGATCATCAGCCCCAATACGAAACAGAAGCAGGAACAATATCAGGACTTGATGATTCGGACCTTTTATCTGTCGAACGCGAAGTCCAAAGACATGTTGACGCTGCTGAAAAGCATGCTCGATGCAAAACGTATGCATGCCAACGAGCAGCTGAATACCATTGTGATCCGTGACCAGCCTGAAAAAATTCAGATGGCTGAGAAAATCATCCTGGCCAATGATCGTCCGGAGTCGGAAGTGCTCTTTGACGTCGAGGTGTTGGAGGTCAATCGAACCGTCAATCAGACCTATGGACTGACATATCCAAAACAGGTAGCCGGCGCCATGGTTCCGCCCGGCCCTGCGGGCGTGATTGCCGGGACACTGGCACAGCAATTCACCTATCGCCAGTTGGCCAATCTAGGGCCGGATAATTATCTGTTCAAACTCCCGACGAATGTCCAGCTCGATTTCTTCAAACAGATCACGGATGCGAAGACGCTGGCCGCGCCGAAAATCCGGGTCGTGAACAACAAGAAGGCGGAAATCAACATCGGCGACAAGCAGCCGATCTTGTTGTCGACCACGAACGTCTTACCCGGTCAGGCCGCGACGGGTGCCGTGCCGACCACATCGACGGTGACGTCGATCGAATTTCGAGATACCGGTGTCAAACTGACCGTAGAACCTTCCATCAGGTTGGGGGGCGAGCTCGGATTGAAAATGAAGATTGAAGTGATCCGGCTCGGCGAGCAAATCACTTTGCAGGCCTCTCCGCCCATCACACAGTTCAAATTCGGCAATCGATCTGCTGAAACGATGCTGAGCATAAAGGACGGGGAAACCATCATACTGGGTGGACTCTTACAAGAAGAAGATCGGAAGACCAGAGTGACGATACCCTGGCTTGGCGACCTTCCTGTGATCGGCAATCTCATCAGTTCGTTCAGGACGGACCGAGTGACCACGGAAGTGATTTTGACGATCACGCCGCACATTGTGCAGAACATGACCCCTCCGACGCCCAGCACGCAAGCGTTCTGGTCCGGGACGGAATCGACCTATACCACCAGCCCCATGTTTTCGATCCCTGCGAGGAAAATGTCCTCGCCGTTCGGAACGGGGTATGGGGACCATCTCATGGAGGGCGGCAGTGCCGCGAAAGCGGTCGGGGTAGCCAGCCCAACCCGTTCCTTGGCTCAACAAGGGGCTCCCGATCCCCGACTAGCCATCCGGCCGAATGAATCGGCGGTTCAGACCGGTCGAGAAATCAAGTTGTCGATCCTAGATGGGCGGCTCGACCCATCGGACCAACACATCTTCAAGTTCGAGTATGACCCGAAGATTCTTGAGTTCAAACAGCTTGGCCAAGCGGAACTTGTCGGCTCGTCGGGATCCTCTTCAGGGGATCAAAAAGGAGCCGTAGGAAGTATCGCGTTTCGACTGGCCCTTCCCAACGGGCCTACTCCTCGGTCGGCGAGCATTGTCTTTGTCGCAAAATCGCCTGGGGTGTCTCCGGTTCGTGTTGAGCTTATGGCTGCAGAGGGTGATGGCCGGGCGGCTGCTTCAGAAATCGGGACAGGAGTGGTGAAGGTGCGGTGAGGGAGGACGGCCTCACACTCATCGAGATTCTCGTCACAATGACCATCGTTGTGATCTTGGCCTCGGTCGCCATGCCTCTGAGTAAAGTATCGACGAAACGAGCCCAGGAGATCGAACTGCGCCAGCATCTTCGGACAATTCGTAGCGCGATCGATGTGTTCAAGCTGGAATGGAATCGTGACGGTGAGATCCTACTTGGAGCCGTGTGTGTCAAGAATAAGCTCACGTGCAAGGACGTCACCGGGCCGTATGGTTATCCGAAGTCTCTCGAGGTGCTGTTGGGGGTGAAGTTAACGGGGCAGGAAGCGACGGTTCGAGGCACCACGACGAGGCGCTATTTGCGAGTCATGCCGATCGACCCCTTGACGGGTAAATCTGATTGGCTCTTGCGCTGTTACAAGGATCGCCCGAAGCCGACTAGTTGGTGTGGCGAAGATATCTACGATGTGATGACGCAAAGCGAGGCGACCGCGCTCGATGGCACTAAGTACCAGGATTGGTAGAGTGAGCGAATGGAACACGAAGGGTTTTACGCTTGTCGAACTCATGATTGTGGTGTCCATTGTCGGCATTTTGGCCACGCTCGCGGTTCCGTCCTATCAGTCATCGTTGCTCAAAGCCAAGGAGACGGTGTTGAGACAAGATCTTTTCACGCTGCGCGAGTTACTGGATCACCACCGAGCCGATCAGGGGAAGTATCCTCCGTCGTTAGATGGTCTGGTAGCGGCGGGGTATCTACGGGGCCTTCCCAAAGATCCCTTCACGAATTCGTCGAGTTCTTGGCAAGAGATTATGGAACCGACCGAGGGTGGTATCTTTGATGTGTATTCCGGCTCAGACCTTGTTGGGACGAATGGAACTCCCTATAACAAATGGTGAATGAGAGGAATAAATTTTGGTTGAGAGACAAGGTATCCCGAGGCGGGATGGGGAGGAATACTGCCGTTGGGATCCTTTTACTTGGGATATCGGCGTGTAGCTCATTTGAACCGCTTGTTGAGCAGGAAACCTCGGATCTCCAACTCACCGTGGATGCACTCAAAACATCGCTAAATGATGCCCAGCGGGCCCTTGTCGATTTGCGAGTGGAGGTTGAAACACGGCGCCAAGAATTCACCGATGCGCAAATTACTCGGGCTCAACTTGAGGGCCGCATTCGAGAGGCGGAACGTCGGTTGACTGAAGCCCGCCATGTCATTGATCTTCAACGAGAAGAGTTGGCGAGTTCGCGTACTGAGCGAGATCGTGCCCGGCGGACCGGCGCCGCCCTTCAGAGCCAACTGAAGCAGCTCCAAAAGTACCAATCTAAGATGGGAAGGCACACCGCAGGAGAAATGCCTACAGCTATGGCGTTCCCCAGAGAGAGTCAACTGGAATTGGCGACCATGAGCCTTCAGGAGGAAGCCCTGTCGGATGATATTGGGGAAAGCACCGGAGTCATCTCCCAGCCGGCAATTCATCTGTCGAGAGACTCTTCGGTCGGTGCAGTTCCGAGCACCGCTCGACCGTCAACCATGACCACTGACTTACCCGTGTTGATCAAGCCTGGAGATACGCTCTGGAGCCTCGCGCAACGGCATCGTACGTCCGTAAAGCGCCTCATGGAGATCAATGCGCTTTCCAATGACCATATTCAGGCTGGTCAGGTGCTCTGGCTTACTGAATCATCCACCAGCGAGTCCGAACACGAGCGAATGTAGTCGCGTGGAACGGGCTAGTCCGCGAGTCTCGAAGGTCCACCGCTATGGCAGTATTTGCATACCGCGTTGCACGACCTGATGGCTCCATGATCCAGGGGCACCTGGAAGGGGAGGAGGAATCGCACGTTCGTGCCAAACTAGAGGCACAAGGCTTGTTGGTGTTCAATCTTCACCGTCGTGGAATGGTCTCGGTGAGGACGGGCAAGTCTTGGTCATGGAGCGGGCTTCCGCTGGGGCAGTTTTTGGTTTTCAATCAAGAGCTGCTCGCGCTCGTCAAGTCGGGATTGCCGATCTTACGGGTGTGGGATTTGTTGATTGAACGTGCAGGCCATGCCGGATTTCAGCAGACGTTACGTGAGGTGAGAGAAGACATTCGAGGGGGAGCATCTGCCTCTGATGCATTGATGAGACACCCGATGTATTTCCCGGAGCTTTATGTTGCGACGGTGAAGGCGGGAGAGCAATCAGGCAATCTTCCTGAAGTCCTCCAGCGATATATCACGTACTTGAAGCTGATGATCGGGCTTCGTCAAAAAGTCACGAAGGCGATCTCCTATCCGATTTTCCTCGTGTTTATCGGCATGGCCGTGATCGGGTTTCTCCTGACCTATGTCATGCCGACATTCGTGTCAGTCTACGGAGAGGCAGCGAGGACTCTCCCATGGGCTACTCAACTCTTACTCGACGTCGTGACCCACGCAGAGGTTTGGGGATTGCCCGCCGGTATTGCGGTGATCGGCATCGTGTTAGGGATACACGCCTACTATGCCACGGCCGCAGGGCATCTTGTCATCGACCGTCTTGTGCTGAAACTTCCCCTCGTGGGTCCGATCTCCGTGAAACATAATACCGTGCAGCTTACGAGAACACTCGGAACTATTCTGGCGGGCGGAACGCCTCTCGTCGATGCGTTGCAGGGTGCGCGTGCAGCCGTATCGAACCGCTTTGTTTCGCACGCACTCATTGGGGCATCCAATGAGATCCGCGAGGGAACGACGTTGGCCGTTGCCTTGGACCGTCCGAAGGTGCTTCCGAAACTCGCGATCGAGATGTTGTCGGTAGGCGAAGAAACGGGTTCTCTCGATACGATGTTGCGGGATGTCGCCGAGTTTTATGAAGCCGACCTCGATACCAGGCTTACCCAGCTTACGACGTGGATCGAGCCGGCTCTGTTGCTTGTGATGGGAATATTGGTGGGCGGGATCGTGATCGTGATGTATCTACCGGTCTTTCAGATGGCGGGAACGGTTGGCGGGTAGATTGGGACAATCGGTTTGTGGATCAGAACGATGTGATGATGACCTGGGAGTTTGCGCATGCTGCGTAGTCTTGCTCGGCCTTCTCTCGCGGAGGTCCTCGTCAGCCAGGGCCTCCTTGCACGACAGACGGTCGAGGACGTGCTGCATCGATTGAAAGGTGTCACGGCAGCCTTAGGACACACGCTGGTCTGCGAAGGGCTCCTCTCGGAGGATCAGTTGGCTCATGCACTGGCCACTCAATACGGGCTTCCCTACGATCCGCTGACGAGTTTTCAAGTCGATCCCCGCTACTACGAGACGATTTCCGTCAGGTTGATGCAGCGATTTCCGTTTGTCCCCATCGCCGAGAGAGACAGTGTGATGACCATTGCCGTCGCGGATCCTCAAAATTTGTTGGGCCTCGACGAATTGGAACTCATGATCGGAAAGCCGCTGGAGCTGATCGTCAGTTCTAAGAGCGCAATCCTGTCCGCGTTGGACCGTAGCGCGGGCTCCAGCCAAGCGCTCCGCGAGCTCGAAGCGGAGTATCGATCGGTCTTGGTGAAAGAAGATGATCGAGGAGAAGAGGTGGCAGCCCTCGATCAAGCGGGAGAGGATCAGAGTCCTGCCGTAAAGCTGCTGGACTCTATCCTGCTGAGCGCGATGCAGCGCCGGGCCAGCGACATTCACATTGAGGCTGCAGACCGCGCAACCAAAGTCAAACTTCGTGTCGATGGCATTCTGATTCCAGCCATGGAGCCCCTGGATATTCGATTGCACGCGCCCTTGGTGTCGCGTCTGAAGGTCATGTCCGAGCTCGATATCGCCGAGCGTCGAGTGCCGCAGGATGGAAGTTTTCGAATGAGGCTGGATCGAAAGACCGTGGATTTTCGTGTCTCTATCCTGCCCAGCGTCTTCGGTGAATCGGTGGTGATCCGAATACTGGACCGCGATTCCATTGCGACCGGAGTGTCGTCCTTGAAGCTCGAACGGCTCGGTTTCAATCCGGAAGATCTCAAACGATTCCGGAAAGCGATTGCCCGTCCCTACGGCATGGTGTTGGCGACAGGGCCTACCGGAAGCGGCAAGACGACGACGTTGTACGCCGCCATATCGGAGATGAACACGCTTGAAGACAAACTGATCACGATCGAAGACCCTGTTGAATATCAGCTTCCGGGGGTGGTGCAAATTCCAGTCAATGAAAAGAAAGGCCTCACCTTTGCCCGAGGGCTCCGGTCCATTCTTCGCCATGACCCGGACAAGATCATGGTCGGTGAAATTCGAGATGCCGAAACAGCCCAGATCGCGATCCAGTCGGCTATGACCGGCCACCTTGTCCTGACGACCGTTCATGCGAACAACGTATTCGACGTGATCGGGCGATTCGCGTCGATGGGGATCGATTCCTATAATTTTCTGTCCGCACTCAACTGTGTGTTGGCCCAGCGACTGGTCCGAATCTTTTGCGCCTCGTGTCGAACGCCGGTCAAAGCCCAGAAGGCCCTTATCGAAGAAGCAGGGTTGGACTATGAACAGTACAAAGATACGACGTTCTACGAAGGAAAAGGGTGTCCGCAATGTCATGGGACAGGGTATCGAGGAAGAAAATGCATTACGGAATTCCTCGATCTGACGGATGAGATCAAAGAGATGATCCTTGCGGATCGGCCGCTTTCTGAAATCCGTTACCGGGCGGTCACTGACGGAATGATCACGCTTCGGCAATCGGCACTGAAAAAAATGTTGAATGGCGAGACATCGCTGCGTGAAGTCAATCGTGTCACGTTCAGCGAGGAAGGATAACACGATGTGGGAATGGGTCAGCAGCCGGCCCCACCACTGTTTAAAGTTCGGCATTGATTCGATTGCGTGGGCCGAGACTGAACGGAATTGGCGCGGGCACTCCCGACACCGATGCACGATGTCGGCCCTTTCCGATGGCATGGTGAAACCGTCTGCCACCGACGAAAACTTGTCGGAGATTGCGCCACTGGCAAGTCGTATCCGCGCCTTGACCGGTTCAGGATCAGATCATCGCATTGTTGGGGCGTCAGGTCTTTCCGCTCTTCCTCGGCGGATCACGATGCTGCTTCCAGACACCGCGGTCAGAGCGACGGTGCTGCACCTGGAACAGTTGCCCGTTCGGCGTGAGGAACGCGAGGCGCTGATTCGATGGCGGCTGGGTCAAGAACAGCTGTTTCCCCTCAATGGGGCCAAGATTGTGTTTCAGGCATTTCATGATCGACGGTGCGACACCCCGCGAATCTTCACAGTTTTGGCGGTGGCGGTTCAGGAAACAGTACTGAGACAATATGAGTCTCTTTGTGAATCCGTCGGATTGATCCCTCACGATGTGGGGGTCACAAGTCTACGGCTGTTTAATCTCTGGCGGAGGGCTTCCGGCTGGTCTGATTGGCGACGTCGCGATGTGCTGTGGGTCAGTGTCTCTGATCGAGCCCTGACGACCATGGTGTCCCAGCGAGGGCGGTTGCTGTTTTACCGATGCAAGCTCTTGGGTGTGGGAGCAAGCGAGGTGCCGGCGAAGCCCGAGTTGTTGAAAAAGATTCTCGATGAATGCGGTGCATCGCTGGAGGTCTGCCGACAGGAACATCCCTCCGCGGTTATTAAAGAAGCCGTGATCTGTGCGGATGGAGACATGGCAGCTTTACAAGACCAGATGGAGGTAGAACTCCGAGTCTCAGTGGAACAACTCGACTGGAAATCAGTCGAGGCACTTGGATGGGTGGCGACTGGGAGTCATCGAGGAATGCCATCGCTGGCGGCGATGGCGGGGGTGGCGTAACGTGGCGCTCACGAATGTTCTCATCGGAAAACTCATCGATCCACTCAGGTCTATTCCCTTGCCGGGCGGTGCTCCTGACCGGTTTCAGATAAATCTGGGCCGCCGATACCGAGCTGTGATGGCCCCGCTTCGACTCCTGTTGATCGGTAGTTGCGCCTTGCTGGCGTTGGGTATTCTCTGGAATCTCAGGCAAGCGATCCTGGCGTATCAGGAAAACCAGACCATCGAAGCTGAACTGGATCGAGTTCGGCAGCAGGATCTTGGCTTGATTGCGGAGGCTAGGCGCGAGGGAATAGACATGTCCGAGGAGGGCTTGACACGATTGCGCTTCGAGGTGGAGTTGGCCAATCAACTGCTTGAGAAGAGAATATTTTCGTGGACGAAGTTTCTGACCGAACTAGAACAAACCGTTCCCTCACGCCTGGCACTGAGTAGTGTGCGACTCGATCAAGCTGGTTCGACGGTTCGACTCGCGGGGTCGGCGATGAGCCTGGAGGACATCACGACCTTTACCGTGGGGCTTGAGGACCACTCCACGTTTCAGGATCCGGTATTGGCTCACCACCGTGTTGGATCGAACGGTTTAGTGGAGTTCGATATTACGGTGCGATACCGTTGGGCGGAGCTTGAGAGATGAAAGATCGCTTGATCATCGTGTTGCAGCATCCTTTTGCACCATTGCTTCCATGGGGCGCGGCAGCCCTGGGTTTACTTCTGATGCTCCTTGTCGTGCACACAATCGGTGTGGAAGGCGCCCAATCCGAACGAGAGCGTTTAGAGAAGGAATGGGGCGCGACGCGACAGTCGTTGATGCATCATCGAGAGGCCAGAAATGCAAGAAAAGACCTGGGCCGAATATGGGCAGCGTTTCCCGCTGAACGAGACTTTGCTCCCTTGGCGCTGGGGATTTCAGAGGAAGCGAAACGTGATCGAGTCACCCTACCGGCATTGTCCTACAAGACCGAGGCCACTCTTGTCGCGAACACGAGCAAGGGATTGTTACAGGGGGCGATGAGTGGGCGATACGAAGATCTCCGCCGATTTATCTATGATCTTGAGACGGCGGAAGAGATGGTGTTTATCGAAGACCTAGAACTGGCTCGGTCCGGGGGTGCGCCAGACGCGCTGTTGACGTTCAATATCAAGATCGCGGCGTATCTTCGCTCCGATACCGAGAGGCCCGGCGTGCAGGAGGCCGTCCCTTAGCCATGGATTCGAAGAAGAAGACGATTCTCGCTGCCTCACTTATCCTTCTGTGGGCAGGACTGGCTGTCTGGCAATGGCGGCTGCTGGAGGAGCCGGTGCGTGTCCCGCTCACGAACGTCTCCGGTTCCGCTTCATCGGGTCGACACGACGCGATGACGGGAACCGGCTTGCGCGTAAACCTCGGCCTCCTTGCGTCCACTGGAGCCCAACGTGCGGCAACCTTCACAACGCCTCGCAACATTTTCACGGTGCCCCGTTCCGACCGAACCTTTCCCACCAGCAATAGTTCGGCCCCGGTGAACCAGCAGGGGTTAGCACAAGCCGAACCCTTGATGGAACAGGCAGAAGCGATGGAATTGGGGCCGTATCGATATCTGGGATTTCTGCGTCTGGGCGAAGGTCGGAAAACAAACAAAGAGATGGCGGTGCTCAGCAAAGAAGATGAAGTGAAGGTCCTCAAAGTCGGTGATCGCATCGACGGTCATCTGGTCCTCAAGGCGATCACCTCAGAGAGCGTGACCATACGCGATACCGGCACACGTGTGGACCAAACGGTGTCGTTGTCGAAAGAGGCGAAAGAAGCGAAAGCGGCGGTGGACCAGGAGTGAGAGACGGTGAGGCGGATTTCCGTATTGCCGAGGCGTCAAGAGGCAGGATTCTCGTACCTTATGGTGATGATCGCTGTCACGCTGATGGGGCTTACCTTGACGATGGCGGCCCGGCAGTGGAAGACAATGGTGCAACGGGAGCTAGAGGCGGATTTACTGGCCAAAGGTATCGAGATCCAAACAGCGTTGGCCCTCTACTCGGCCAGTGCAAAGGCCGGAAGAGTCATGCCCGGCGAGGTGTATCCTCAAACACTCGCTGAACTCACGAGGCCACCCAAGCCTTTTCTTAGGAAGGTCTATCTCGATCCGGTTGGGCATGGTGAGTGGGAACTGCTGCGGGCACCCACGGGGGGGATCATGGGTGTCCGAAGCAAAAGTAGGCACACGCCGATCAAGCAGGGCGAGTTCCCACCTGCTGTCCGCCATTTCCTCGGTAAACCGACCCATTACGATTGGGTATTCCAGCATCCCAATCCCTCCATGGCCGTAGTCACGGGCTCTATGACCGGACCGCTTCCGGTCCGTGAACAACCACCCGTATCCGACCAATCAATGGTTCCGGGAGAACCCGCCTCAGAATCTGTGGATTCTCCTGGGCATGTAACGGATCCGACTGATTCTCCTCCTCCGATGGATCCGTCTTTGCCACAAGAGCCTACGGGTCCTTCCTCACCGGAGACAATCCCATAGGCCACAGGGGGACGAGTTGGCGGCCTTTCATGATCCCTACGGCTACGTGATGTTATGACTAGACCGACTAGAATCTGTCCTGGAGAAAGCTGTGGCTTCTTGCTCTCATATAACTTGTGATAAACTTGACCGAATCCAAACTGAGAGGAGTCCGGAATATGCGCATTTTAGTTACAGGTGGGGCCGGGTTTCTGGGAAGCCATCTTGCCGAGTCGCTCATCAGCGAAGGGCATCATGTCATTTGCATGGACAACCTCAGCACCGGAAAAGTTGAGAACGTCGCTCATTTAATGGGTAACAGTTCATTTTCGTTCATTAAATACAACGTGTGCGACTATGTTCATGTCGAGGGCCATCTTGATGCGGTGATGCACTTTGCCTCTCCTGCAAGCCCCCAAGATTATCTCGACATGCCCATCGCGACATTGAAAGTCGGGGGATTGGGGACGCATAAGGCCTTAGGGTTGGCTAAAGCCAAGGGAGCACGCTTTCTGCTGGCCAGTACGTCGGAGGTGTATGGAGACCCGCTCGTGAATCCGCAACCCGAGTCTTATTGGGGAAACGTCAACCCTATCAGCCCACGGGGTGTCTACGATGAAGCGAAGCGATTCGGAGAAGCGATGACCATGGCATACCATCGCTACCATGGTCTGGACACACGGATCGTCCGCATCTTCAATACGTTCGGACCGCGCATGAGACCCAATGACGGACGCGTCGTGTCGAACTTCATTGTGCAGGCTCTGCAAGGGAAGCCTCTCACGGTGTATGGAGATGGCATGCAGACGCGGAGTTTTTGTTATGTGGACGATCTGGTAAGGGGCATCATTGCCCTGTTGTTCGTAAACTCCGATAAGACAGTCGAGCAGCGGACCGACCGGAAGTTCTTCTTCACCGAACAGAACGGCAGGCAAGCGAGCAGCATTCATGATCCCGTCAATATCGGAAATCCAAGGGAACTCACGGTGTTGGAAATCGCCAACGTGATTCTGAAGTTGACTCACTCATCGAGTGAAATTGCCTTCCATCCGCTACCCGCCGATGATCCTAAGGTCAGGCGACCGGATATCGCTCGCGCGAAAACCTTACTGAAGTGGGAGCCGAGGGTTGAATTAGAGGATGCTTTAACGAAGACCATCCAGTACTTTCAAACAGTCTTGGGTCAGGCGGTATCAGCCCACTGATAGGGATCCAGCCTACCAAGCAACCCTGAGACTCTTGACCCGTCTCTCACCCACACGGTATGGTCAGTCTCGTTCTCAGGTCATAGAATCATTGGTGAAAAGCATGGAAGCCGTAGATCGGACTGTCCCCGATCCGAAGATCGAAGAATCCAAACCACTGCCTGCTTCTGAGTATGTATTGGAGCTGGTCTCCAAAGCGAAACAGGCGGCAAGGAGATTGGCTTCTCTGCCGACATCGACTAAAAATCAAGCGCTCCTTGCGATGGCGGAGGCGATCGAGGCGAAGTCAGCCGAATTGATCGAGGCGAATGAACAAGACCTCAAGGCATTTGAGACGGCATCTGACAAGAAAGCGATGGCTGATCGCTTGAGGCTGACCGAGAAGCGCATCGGAGAGATGGCGGCCGGCGTTCGCGAAGTCGCGAAGTTACCAGACCCTGTCGGGGTGATGTCTGCCATGTGGACGAGGCCCAACGGGATGCAAGTTGGTCGGATCCGTGTGCCCATCGGAGTGATTGGGATCATTTACGAGTCGCGCCCCAATGTGACGGCGGATTCGGCTGCTCTGTGTCTGAAGTCCGGCAACGTGTGTGTCTTGCGCGGCGGCAGTGAAGCGATCCATTCAAATACCGCGATTGCCGCCATTCTGTCCGAATCATCCGAGAAGGCCGGTGTCCCTCCCGGCGCGATCACCTTTGTCGACCGTGCCGATCGTGAGGTGGTCCCAATTCTCTTGAAGCAGGACCGATTCATTGACTTGATCATTCCGCGCGGCGGTGAATCGTTGATGAAGCTCATCGCGGAGCACGCGACGGTTCCGGTGGTCAAGCATGATGCGGGTGTATGCCATATCTATGTCGATGCCGCAGCAGACCCGGCGATGGCGGAAGCCATTTGCGTCAATGCCAAAGCACAGCGGCCGTCGACCTGCAACGCGATGGAAACCCTGTTGGTTCATCAGACCGTCGCGCGGACGCTCCTCCCCAAACTCGCCACAAGCCTGAGAGCGGCCCATGTCGAGATTCGCGGATGCCCGAAGACCTGCCAACTGATTCCTGAAGCGAAGCCGGCAAGCGACCAGGATTACGGAAAAGAATTTCTTGATCTGATCCTTGCCGTCAAAGTCGTCAAAAGCATGGATGAGGCCATGGAACACATCGCCCAGTACGGGTCACGGCATACGGAAGCCATCGTGACCTCGGATTACGGGCGCTCCATGCGATTTCTCAAGGAAGTCGATGCCAGCGCCGTGCTCGTGAATGCATCCACGCGACTCAACGACGGATATCAATTCGGCCTTGGCGCCGAGATCGGTATCAGCACCTCCCGGGTTCATGCGCGGGGCCCTATGGGATTGGAGGAGCTCACCTGCTGCAAATTCATTGTCTTGGGGAGCGGCCAGCTCCGCGAGTGAATGCCCTCGAATGCCATTGCATTTGCCCTAAAGACCCCCGGCCATCTCCGGTTTCCCTCATCACGCACGCTCGCTAAGCAATTCGATCAGATGGGTGGACACGTCGAAACCCTTCCGACCGGGCATCTGGTGTTCTATCGGCCTGATGGACGGAGATTTCTCGCCACCGATCCGGCAGGCCATCCCATGCATGAGTGTGAATGGGAGTCGACTACTATAGGGACCGTCGCGCTGACGCGAGCGCGCGTCCGGCTGGATTGGGGGCGGTGGGTCGGAGTTAAACCTTCCGGACTGGTGAACGAAACGAGATTGAACCTCGCTGCGAAGCCCAATTGGCAGCGGACCACTCCCGATGATCTTCGCGCCTTGGCTGCCGGGGCCTTACGAGTACCGATCGAGGAGGTGCGGTGGTTTTATCGGGATGAGGATCTGACGATCGATCCAAAAGGGACGGCGACGATTCGCCAGCGAAAAGATGCGTTGTATGTGTTGGATGACGGAGGGTTTGAGCAGGCTCGTTTCATGTCCTGCATGGGCTCGATGCATTGGGATCGGATTGATTTTCTCCCGGTCGTCGAGCTGTTCAAGTCGCTGTTGCCGGGGACTGGATCAGCGGTGTTCGAGTTGATTCGCGGGTTGTATGACGATCAAAACAAAGGACAGGTCACTCCGAGGCCGTTACGATATCGCGGGATTCCCACCTATCCATCTGAGGCGGCATTTCGCTTGTTCAGCAGTTTTTTCACACCGCAGAGAGTAAGCGGGGCGGACCCATTTGCCGATTTCATGAATCCCATGAAATCCCATGTTGGTACATGGCTGCCGGCCCAGCATCCTCCGGTTCGCTATCTCGACGAGAGCCAAGGATTATGTCTGACCGTACAAGCTGGGGTCGTCCAAAAGGCGACCCTTGCGGATGATACGGCCGGCCTTTCATACGTGAACCCAAGCGGTCGTCTACTTCCCCTGGACCGCAGCATGCAGGTCCAAGGGACTCGGTTGATCCTGAAGGATCGGGAAAAGGAAACAGTCGTCTCGTTAACGACAGGTTTTCATCCGCTGCCCTCGTCTTCTCCTGAGTGTCCCATGAGCCCTGTCGATTGGCGTACAGTATTCACGCAAGGGTTCCCGAAGATTCTCCCTGCCGAAGCGTTTGAGGCGGTGCCGTTGTTTCCGGACGACGATGAGGAGATTGACGAACTCGCCGCACAAGCTTTTGTTGCGGACTATCTGGACGATCTGAGCGAACAAGACCGTGAGATAGGGATGGTACGATCGCAGGCCGAACATGTCCTCATCGACAACGGAGACGCCGTCATTGCTACATGCATTCTCTTCGACCGGCCGCGCGACTATACGGTCAGTGTCCGGCACTTTGCTTACGCACAGCGTCAGGCTCAGCAACTCTGGACTCAATGTGCCGCCGTGCGGCAATGGGAGTGGCTTCAACGAATTCGTATGATACCCGCTGATGGGTATGAACAGTCTCCAGCGAACCGTGGGCCCTATGATCTGCTGTATTGCTGGGTGCCGTATGCTTCGTTTGGGTCTTTGGATGCGTTGACGACAGTCCCCACACAAATGAATCGCACGTTGCGGCGGGGTGGTACGGCGTTTATCGTCGGGCCTGTTGAATTGCGCGAGACGTTGGCGAGAGAACGGTGGGATGTGCGCTGGGACCAACCAGTCGAATTTCTCCCGACTTTCCGCATGCACAAGGCGATCTTGCCTAAGGCAAGAGTGAAAGCAGGGCTGACATTGTTCCACGCCAGACGGCTCTAGCGTTGCCTGTAAAGGTGCCTCTAGCGAACGGCTTCCTCTGCTTTAAGAACTGGCTTGTCCCTGGCAAGTTCTGTAGAATTCCGAGCCTGGTGTCTATGTGTCACACCGTCCAGGCAAGACCGTAGCCTGATCGGAGCGTAGTCAATCGAGCGAGGAGGGAAATTATGCCGAGCGTGCTGGACCGAGTCATCGAGAGAGAATTGAGAAAAGAGCTCAAGGATGCGCTGGTTAGGTTTGAACAACAGCTGCGACAGTCAGGTGTCTCAGACGAGAACGTAAAAAATCGTATGCGTGGAGCCAAGCAATTCGTGGCCTTTTTGTACGGCAGGTACCTCGGGTAGCATTCGTCTCAATGTCCTGTCCGATTGGTACTATGTGAAGGCATGCTGCTGGCAATGTGAGTAGGCGTCGAGCGCCATTCAACCAAGGAGGGACCCATGACAACCGCACGGTCGCTATCTCTATTCGCTATTCCCGCATTCTTGCTCGGATTCGTGTTGGGAGGGGTGTCGTTGCATGTCGCCTCGGCTGAGGGGCTCTTTGGGCTCAAGGATTCCGTCACCCAGATCGGAACCTCTTTGGTCGACATGCAGAAGAATGTCGATGCCCTGCAGAAGAATATGAATACGCTCAAGCAGACCAAAGACAATCTATCTTCGCTGTCAGTGTCCGGTGGTGGCGCCAAGGGAGCGATGGATTCCCTCATGAACAAGTGAGAGCTCTGGTTCATAGCAGTAGTTACCCGCCTACATCCGGTTGGTCTGGCAATGAGCTGGACCAGCCGGTGCCTCTCTCGAATCAACGCGACTTCATGACGTACTCGATTTTCTGCTAATCCTTTCCTCAGATCGAATCCTCTCTTCATCCAGCAGCCATCATCACCTTATCTGTTTCCTCCAGCAGAGAACTCTAGATTCTCCTATTAGGAACCACGGTACGGTTTCTCTTGCGGTCACATGGGGCCAAGCTGACATCATTTGATTTCAACCAGATGCGCAGTCTTGGTGTAGTTGAAGCCCTCTTCTCTAGGTGTGAGCCATCCCTCCTCACTTTCGTGTAGGGCCATTCCAAATGGCTCTGGAAGCCGATTTACAGGAATCATATCTTGACAGACGACTGACGGGCCCACTACACTCACGCGACTTTGTAATTAAGAATAGACACGTGAGTGTTTAAGCTTACTATATCTATTCCTCAGGCCTCTCACCCAGTGTCAAGGAGTGTGCGTCGATGAGCGAACCGAAAGACACGACCGTTGCGTTAAACATCCGATTGAAACCTTCTGATTCCTCGGCCCACCCACGCACGGCTAACTACACCAACGTCGGGATCGCGCAGGGCGTGGCCTATCTGGACTTTGGCTTCATCGAGCCCGCATTGCTTGCTACGGTTGCAAAGACCGCGAAGGACGGCCAGGCGGCTCCGAAAGGTGTTGAGGGGCATCTCGTCAGCCGTGTGGCCATGGATGTAGCTGCCCTCGCCAGGTTGCAGCAACAGATTCAGCAAGTGCTGGGGAGCTTGGGTGCGGCGCGGCAGCCGAAGGCAAAGGGCTAGTTCTTAGAAAGAAGGCAACTAATGAATGGGAAATGGCTAAACCGGTCGCTGATCGTTGCGAGTTTGCTAGCGGTGCTGTCGGGCATTGGAGTTCGCGCCGAAGCCGGTTTCTTTGGCTTTGGCGGAGATAGTTGGCAAGAGGAGGTGCTGCTCCATGACGGCAGCAAGATGGTCATCACGCGCTCGCAGACCTATGGTGGGAGCCATGAAATCGGACAGCCACCACCGATCAAGGAACATACTGTGACCTTCACGCTGCCAAATACCGACAAGACAATCAGCTGGACCAGCGAATACGGGGAAGACATCGGGCGAACCAACTTTCATTTACTGGCCGTACATGTTTTAAATGGAACACCCTACATCGTTGCGGAACCCAACTTGTGTCTCTCGTACAACAAGTGGGGGCGGCCGAATCCGCCGTATGTCTTCTTCAAATACGACGGCACGGCGTGGCAGCGCATCCCACTGGAAGCCTTTCCGACGGAGTTCACAACCACCAATGTGGTGCTCGGTCTGAGTCGGCAGTTTGTGGATGCCATGGTCAAGCAAGGAGTCGTGCCGGTCGAGCAGATTCAGAAACAGAATAGCTCCCTCTCACAGCTCGAATATCGCTCGCTACTGCGGGAAGCGTATCCTGGCGCAGCGGGAAGAAGTCCGGGCATACCGATTGGGAAAGCGCAGATGGCACGATCAGGTATCAGATGGCAGGGGGCGATCTTGTCGTGAAACTGAACGGCACGCAGATCCTGACCGTCAACGAGAACTTTGAGAGTGATGAGAGCAATGATGCGCTGATGAATAGCGGAAGTCGGACCGAAGTGGCGACCCCCTCGAAAGAGATATGTACAACAATATATGGTAATTAGTATAACGTAAGTGTAAATACAACGTGAACATTGCTCTTGTAAGAATGGATAATTCACGAAGCTGCAGCTAGGCCATCTCCCCTCATTTATCATTCCAGGAATCCACGCCCATGAATGAAACGAAAGAATAGCCGTTTCTGCGGTGGCAATGTTACAGCTCCTGGATTTTGGATGGAAAGGAAAGCGGTATGAGCAGCCGACAGCGTATGAGACGAACTTTTCAAGTGATTGGCTTGGTTGTGCTTGTGAGCGGTAGCGCCGAAGCGGGTCTATTCGGCTTTGGCGGAGACAGTTGGCAAGAGGAGGTGCTGCTCCATGACGGCAGCAAGATAGTCATCACACGCTCACAAACCTATGGTGGAAGCCACGAAATTGGCCAGTCACAACCGATCAAGGAACATACCGTGACATTCATGCTACCGGGTGCAAACAAGACCATCAAGTGGACCAGCGAATATGGAGAAGATCTTGGCCGCACCAACTTTCATCTGCTGGCCGTCCATGTTTTGAATGGAACCCCCTACATCGTTGCGGAACCAAACTTGTGTCTCTCGTACAACAAGTGGGGCCGACCGAATCCACCCTACATATTCTTCAAGTATGACGGTACAGAGTGGCAACGGATCCCGCTTGAAGATGTTCCCGTCGAATTCGTTACCATGAATGTGGCGATCAGCTTGGATACGCGATATGTGAAAGAGATGGTCCAACTGCATGTAGTGTCAGCGGAGCACGTTCGGCAACACAATCATCAGCTTCCCGAGCCTGAATACCAAACGATCCTGCGGGAACCGGTGGAGGAGCATGGGCAAAGCCAGTGTGGCGCAATGGTTGATGCCGGAAATGGCAGATGGATTGGGTTGGGGTGGTTTCGAGATCAGCCGTCTCACAGTGCCTGCAACAAATCCTGTGAAAGCTGGCATGTGCCGGTAGACAGGTGTCCTTGTGCCACATTGTTTAAAGAAAAGGGAGAGTGACCATGGTGACGGAACTTGAATATGCATTGATGGCTGGTCGGGCGTATCAATCCACTCGTGCCGAAAAGAATTGGTTTCCAACACTAAATGGCTATGGTTGGTTAGAACCTCTGGAAAAGAGGCAAAGAGATCAAGTCACTGGCTTTGAAGCTGGATATTTTCAACGCGGCAACGAGATTGTGATCTCCTTTGCCGGCACGAATCCTAACGACGGCATCCTGCCGCCCGGTCCGGATAACACGGCCAATATCCTGCTTGCCTCTGGTATAGGCTCTGTTCAGCTCTTGCAAGCGGCAGAATACTATCTGCAAGTTCAGGCGGCTCATCCCGGCGCAACCATTACGTTTACGGGGCACAGTCTCGGCGGCGGGTTGGCGGCACTCATGGGGGTGTTCTTCGGTAAACAGGCGGTGACCTTCGACCAAGCGCCGTTTCCGGATCAACAAAGTTGAATGTGTTGAGAAATTCTCTCGAAAGGACCGCCGCATGAGAGACACATACGAATGGCGACGACTGTTGCTACTAATCAGCCTGGTCGTGAGTATCGAAATGAGTGGATGCGCAGGAGTGGGCGCTCTGCCATTTGGCGATCCAACTTGGAAAGAAGAAGTGTTGTTGCACGATGGCAGTAGGATCGTTGTCAAGCGGTCTCAAAGTTACGGGGGGCGGCATGAACCCGGACAATCATCGCCTGTAAAAGAACAAACCGTGACGTTTACCCTGCCCAACACCAGCACAACCCTTGAGTTTAAGAGCGACTATGGTGAAGACATTGGGCGTGCCAACTTCCAGCTGATAGCGCTGCATATTCTCCACGGCACTCCGTACATCGGGACCGTACCAAATCTATGTCTGTCGTATAACAAATGGGGGCGACCAAATCCGCCATACGTGCTGTTCCGATATGACAGCAAGGCATGGCAGCGCATCCCGTTGGAGGAACTCCCGGCAGAATTCAAGGACATCAATTTGGTCATCAATTCCAAAGGTGAGGAAAAACTCCTCACAGCGCAATCCGTCGTCACCGCGGAGCTTGTCAAGAAACTGAATGGTGAGTTGAGGCAACCTGAATTCAAGACCATCCTGCGGGAGGCAGTGAAACTGGGATCGTTGGGATCTGCAGTCAATTGTGAGGAAATGGTTCGCTATAAATGTGGATGGGGTGCGCCGGGCGAATTCAACAAAAAATATTTCGAACGCACTTGCAAGTGAACTAATTGTACGAGAGGAAATAAATCATGGTGACCACTCTTGAGTATGCATTATTGGCGGGCGTTTCTTACCGTTCAACGCGAACCGAAATAAATCGCTTTTCAGTACCAACAGGGTGGAGTGAAATTCCGAACTCACATCGTAATTTGAACGATAGTGGCTTTGAAGCCGTCGCTCTCCGCAAAGGTACCGACATCGTCATCTCCTATGCCGGCACCTATGAGAAAGACATCATCGGAGATATTTTTGCAGACATTGGACTCGCAACAGGCGTTGGGTCTGCTCAACTCCTGCAGGCGGCCGAATATTACCTGCAGGTCAAGGCTGAAAATTCCAATGCGACGAGCATCTCTTTCACAGGGCACAGTTTAGGTGGAGGGCTGGCGGCTCTGATGGGCGTGTTCTTCGGCAAACAGGCGGCGACCTTTGATCAAGCCCCCTTTGCCAAGTCTGCACAGCTGAATGTGTTCACGCCGGATGTCGCAGCCAATCTCAAAGCCGACCTACTGGCTAGTGGCTACACCGAAGCCGATCTCGTCGGTCTGACCAATTTCTTGCAACTGCGTGCCACGAATGGCGGCATTCCTAATTCCAACTTGGTGACCAACATCAACGTACAGGGTGAATTCCTGTCCGGTGTACCCTGGAACATCCCGAACCGCATCGGCACCACTCTCTTCGACATTAACAACAGTGCGCCTGGCGTTTCTGGGGACGACTTGCATGCGCAGTCCTTGCTCACTGCGTTCCTGCAAAGTAAAGGGACGGCTGTGGCTGGCAAGACACTGAACCAGGTGACAGGCAAACTCACCGATTTGATGAGAATGATATTTGATAAGAACTTGTTTGCTAATGAGACAGATACTAATAAGCCAAATTTACTCGACCATCTCGTCCGTCATCAAGTAGGTGTGCAAGGCTCATTTGCTGCTGATGCGATGGTGACGCGGTTCACCAGCGACCTGTGGAAACTGGCGCAGGACGGTGGGTTGACGATGGCCGATGATGCCTTCGCATCGGTGAAACTGGTCAGCCAGACCCTCATCGCCTTTGCGATGCAGAAGTACTACACCGAGACCCAGGCGAGCGCCGGATACAACCATGAACTCTTTACCGAACTCGGTGCCGATGGCACCAGCAGCGGTGGGATCCGCTTCGATCTGGTGGATGTTGCTGCCAATCTAACTGACACAAGGGGGTACAGCCTCTACTTCCATAACTATCTTGCCAACGCCTTTACTGCCAGCGATCGGGACCGGATTGAATCATTACTGCCGGAATTGCGGGATTGGTACGTGCAGGCCGGATCGGGCGGCATGAATGCGACCGATGACGAGAACCGTGGCGCGTTCATGCTGGGCGGCCGGGGGGCCGATTCGTTGACTGGTGGTGTCGGCGCCGATCTGTTGGTGGGGAATACGGGGTTCGATAGTCTCACAGGTGGGGCTGGAACCGATACGTTGCTGGGCGGCACAGGGTTTGACCGCTACTACTGGGCAACTGGCGATGGGCACGATTGGATTGAGGATGCGGATGCCACGGGAGCGATTTTTCTCAATGGCCGGATGTTGGTGGGTGGCGTGAAGAAGGCGGGGCATACTGATTGGGAAAGCGCAGATGGCACCATCAAGTACGAACTGTCAGGGGGCGATCTCGTCGTGAAGCTGAATGGCACGCAGATTCTGACCGTCAACGAGAACTTTGAGAGTGATGAGAACAATGATGCGCTGATGAATAGCGGAAGTCGGACTGAAGTGGGGGCCCCCTCGAAAGAGATATGTGCAGTAATATATATTAATTAGCATAACTTAGATATAAGATTAATTTACACATTGCTCTTGTAAAAATGGATAATTCACGAAGCTGCAGCTAGGCCATCTCCCCTCATTTATCATTCCAGGAAGCCATGCTCATGAATGAAACGAAAGAACAGCCGTTCTGCGGTGGCAATGTTGCAGTTCCTGGAGTTTGGATGGAAAGGAAAGCGGCATGGGCAGCCGACAGCGTATGAGACGAACTTTTCAAATGATTGGCTTGGTAGTGCTTGTGAGTGTGAGTGGAAGCGCCGAAGCGGGTCTTTTTGGCTTTGGGGGAGACAGTTGGCAAGAGGAGGTGCTGCTCCATGACGGCAGCAAGATGGTCATCACACGTTCACAAACTTATGGTGGGAGCCGCGAAATCGGGCAGCCATCACCGATTAAAGAGCACACAATTTCCTTCACGCTGCCAGGGTCGGGTAAGCGCATCACCTGGACGAGCGAATATGGAGACGAACTTGGGCGCACTAACTTCTATTTACTGGCTGTGCATGTGCTGAACGGGACACCCTATATCATTGCGGAACCGAACTTGTGTCTATCGTACAACAAATGGGGTCGGCCTAATCCTCCCTACGTCTTCTTCAAGTACGATGGCAAAGCCTGGCAGCGGATTTCACTTGAAGCCGTTCCTGTTGAGTTTCAATCCATCAATGTGACGCTCGACATTCTTGGACGTGAAGTAGAGAACTTGGTGAGACTTGGTTTTGTCTCGTCAGACCAGATCAAGGAATTAAACCGTCATGTAATCAGACCGGAATACCAAACCATCCTGCGGGAGACGGTAAAGCCAGGGACAGTCGGATCATCGGTCAATTGCGAAGAGATGATTCACTATAAATGTGGATGGGGCGCGCCGGGCGAATTCAACAGAAAATACTTCGAACGTACTTGCAAGTAAACTAATTGTACGAGAGGAACTAAATCATGGCAACGACTCTTGAGTATGCATTATTGGCGGGCGTTTCATATCGTTCAACGCGAACCCAGGTAAATCGCTTTTCAGCACCAACAGGGTGGAGTGAAATTCAGAATTCACATCGAAATTTGAACGATAGTGGCTTTGAAGCCATCTCCTTACAAAGCGGCACCGACATCGTCATCTCCTTTGCCGGTACCGACCCGACCGATCTGTTAGGCGATATCGCAGCGAATATCGGGTTGGCCGCTGGGGTGGGGTCCGTGCAGCTTTTACAGGCGGCCGAGTACTATCTGCAAGTCCAGGCCGCCAATCCAACGGCCAATATCACCTTTACTGGCCATAGCCTGGGCGGCGGCTTAGCCGCCTTGATGGGGGCATTTTTCTGCAAACAAGCAGTGACCTTCGATCAAGCACCGTTCGCCAACTCGGCGACGCCAAGCTTGACTCCAAGTGTCGCCGAGACACTCCTCTCCGATCTGCTTACCCGGGGTTACAGCGTAACGGCCTTGGCCGGACTGACCGACTTTTTGCAACGTCGCGCCGTCAGCGGTGGGATCCCGAATGCTGATTTGGTGAGCAGCATCAATGTGCAAGGGGAATTTCTCGCCGGAGTCCCCTGGAATGTCCTGGCGAACCGCATTGGTCTGCCAACCTATCTCCCTATCAATGCTCCGGGCGTGTCCGGGGGCGATCTGCATTCGCACGCTTTGCTGACTGCGTTTCTGCAAAGCATGCAAACCGCTCTGTCCGGAAAGACGTTGAATGGCGTCACTGACAAACTTACCGATCTGATGGCGATGATCTTTTCGAGCAGCTTATTCGCGCACCCGACTACTGACCCTCAGAATCGAAACTTCCTCGAACGTCTGGTCCAAAACGAAACCGCCAACGCGATGGTGACCCGCTTCACCAAGGATCTGTGGAAACTGGCGCAAGATGTGGGACTGACGATGGCCGATGGTCCCGCGCCCGCCACGAATTTGGTCAGCAGGACGTTGATCGCGTTTGCCATGCAGATGTACTACGAAGACACCGTTAATGCCACGAACGCGAGTAAAGAACTGTTCACCGATCTTGCCACGGCAGGCATTGGTAGCGGGGGTGTCCACTTTGATCGGGCCGATGTGGCGACTACGCTCAGCAACGCCAAGGGTTACACCCTGTACTTTCAGAACTACCTCAACTCATCTGCCTTTACCAATACCGATCGTCAGCAGATTCAATCGCAACTGCCCACGCTGCGCGACTGGTATGTGCAGGCAGGACCTGGTGGGATGAATGCGACCGATGCCGAGAACCGTGGAGCCTTTCTGCTGGGCGGCGGAGGTGCTGATTCGTTGACTGGAGGCACACAGACCGACCTGTTGGTGGGCAATGGTGGGGCTGACAGACTGAATGGCGGTGGGGGCAATGACACCTTACTCGGCGGCATCGGCTTCGACACCTACTATTACACCACGGGGGAGGGACACGACCGAATCGAGGATGCTGACGCGCAGGGGCGGATCCTGTTCGACGGGCGGTTGCTTGTTGGTGGGGTACACAAGGCCGATGATCCGGACAATACCTACAAGAGCTACGATGGAGCCGTGACCTATGTGATGTCAGGGGGGCACCTCATCGTCAACGGCGTCTTGACGGTCAATGCGGATTTTGAAAATGGTCAGTTCGGGATTGATTTGATTGATCGCTCGGATGAACCCACCAGTACTCCACCGGTTGTCGACTATTCCAATGGGTTCCCAACAGAACTGCTCTCTGCGAATGCAACCATGTACGAGGGCTCGCTACTGGGAGGATCGGGAGAAACCTCAGTGAACTATATCATCCAGGGATATCAAGGAGAGGAGGACTGGTATTTCTTAGGGGGTAGTCTTGGGAGCCACCAAGTCTTTGCGGTCGAGGGCGATGATGTTGTCATGGCAGGGTCGGGGCCTGATCGTCTCCATGGGGGTGGTGGCAACGATGTGTTGTGGGCCTGGTACGGCGATGATGTAGTTCACGGTGACGATGGGAACGATATCCTGCAGGCCGGGAGAGGGGAGGATTTTGTCGAAGGTGGGGCGGGCAATGACGTGGTGCTTGCTGGATTCGAGAAGGATGTCGTGTTGGGCGGTGACGGAGCAGACCTCCTGTATGGTGATGGGCTCAATCCCCAGGTAGGAGGTGAGTTCGGAGTTGGTGCGTGGGTCGGTGATCCGGCACTCATGGATGACGATTATCTGGATGGACAAGCTGGGAATGACTGGCTGTTTGGGCTCTTGGGGGATGACGTGCTTCTTGGTGGGGATGGAGCAGACCATCTTGTCGGAGATATCGTGCCAGAGAATGGACCGGCGGTCAGGATCCTTTATACCAGCAGGACCATTCTGTTCGGCGAAGTCGCCTTTGAATCTTCGGATTTTTGGTTCACCAATTTTGAAGGAGGGGAGGACTTTCTCGACGGTGGTGACGGAAATGACGTCGTGCAAGGGGATGGGGGCAACGACATACTCCTTGGAGGGAACGGGGACGATCAACTGATTGGTGACGACGGCACGGTCCTTCACGTTCAGCAGGGTGATGACCTGTTGGACGGCGGCGAGGGCGACGATCGGCTCCAAGGCGGAGGTGGCGCAGATACCCTGTGCGGAGGAGAGGGGAATGATCAACTGAACGGGGACTATCTTAACGCCAGCGGCCCTGACGAAGAGGCCGATATCCTGGATGGTGGTGAAGGCAATGATCTGCTGTTCGGCGGCGGCGGTGAGGATCAGCTCAATGGAGGAACTGGGGACGATTTCCTCATGGGGCAAGCCGGCGATGACTTCCTTGATGGCGGAGATGATGACGATGAGCTTCAGGGAGGTGTCGGATTCGATACTTTGGTCGGGGGAGCAGGCAACGATCTGCTGTTTGGAGAAGACGACAACGATACGCTCTTTGGTGAGGAGGGCAATGATGAAGTGCAGGGAAATGTGGGCAACGATTTCGTGGCCGGTGGAGTGGGCGACGATCGGCTCTTCGGACAGGAAGGGCATGATGAACTCTATGGGAGTGAGGGAAACGGTGGGTTGCGGGGCGATGAGGGCGATGATCTGCTGGATGGCGGGGCCGGTGACGATATCCTGGTCGGGGATGCCGATGGGCAGATCGGGGGATCGGGTGGGAGCGATACGTTAATTGGTGGGATCGGCAATGATACGCTCGTCGGTGGGGGCGGGCAGGACACCTACATTTTCAATCTGGGCGACGGCAGCGATACGATCGTGGAGGCGGCGGGGGAAGGTAATCGCCTGGTCTTTGGGGGCGACTCAGAGTCGGTGACGCTGGAAATGGAGGCGGGCGATACGTTGGTCCTGCGCGTAGGCACGGCCGGGGATACGGTGCGGATCACCAACTTCGGCGTGACGATTCCCGCCGGGGCGCATCCCATCGACACGTTCGAGTTTTCCGGTGGGACCGTACTCTCCTATAGCCAGATAATTGGGCGAGGATTCCACCAGAGCGGAACGGCCAACAGCGAGACCCTTACGGGGACTGCATTCATCGATCACCTGGCAGCCGGTGCTGGAAATGATGTGGTCTCCGGTCTGGCCGGAGCGGATACGCTCATGGGGGAAGAGGGCAATGACGTATTGAACGGTGGCTCAGGGGACGACACCTTAGATGGCGGAGTCGGCAATGATCAGTTGTTCGGGTCGGAGGGGAAGGATGTGCTCTACGGCGGCGCCGGCGATGACTTCTTAAGCGCCGACCTCGGGACCGATCGCTTAGTGGGAGGGGCTGGGAATGACCTCTATGAACTCTTCGGGACGGGTCATGTGATCGTCGAGGTTGCTGGAGAAGGAAATGATACGGTCAGAGTCGCGGTCTCCGGATCCTTTGTGTTGCCTGAGGCCGTTGAGAATATCGAACTGCGCGAGGATACCTTCTTCTCCGGTGCGGTCGATCTGGTCGGAAACCAGCTGGACAACCGGATGACCGGGTCCAACTTGTTGGATGGGCGGCAAGGCAACGATACACTGATCGGGCTCGGGGACAATATCTATGTGTTCGGACGAGACTACGGGCAGGATGTGATTCAGACCGGCACGCAGACCTATGCCTCGCCGAACGTTCTCGATTACATCCAAGTACAGGACGGGGTGGCGCCTGCCGATGTGACGTTCGAGGGACATGGCAACCATTTGGTGATGAAAATTGTCGGCACAGCCGATCAGCTCACGGTGGAGAATTATTTGATCGAGCCAGGTCTTCGAAAACCCACGATCGGCGAGATCCATTTCGCCGACGGGACGATCTGGGGGGAGCCGGAGATCACCAGTCGTATCCGAGTGATCACCGGCACAAGCGGCAACGACATCCTCACGGGGCTCGACAACGATAATGAGCTGTTCGGGCTCGGCGGGGACGATCAGCTGGCGGGGAATGGCGGAAATGACCGATTAGATGGCGGCACAGGCCTCGATATCATGACAGGAGGGTTGGGGAACGATCTCTACATCGTCGATCAGATCGGCGATGAGGTGACGGAGAACCCCAATGAAGGCACCGACACCATCCACAGTTCGATCACTTACATGCTGGGGCCGACTGTAGAGAACTTGACCTTGGTCGGGACGGCCGCGATCAATGGGACCGGGAATTCGCTGAATAACATTTTGACAGGTAACAGCGCGGCCAATGTGTTGGCTGGCGGCGCCGGGAACGATACCTATCTCGTCGAGGCCGGCGATACCGTGACGGAGTCGGCCGGCCAGGGCACGGACACCGTGCAGAGCGCCGTGACGTGGACGCTCGGGTCGAACCTTGAGAAGCTGACGCTTGTCGGGACCGCCGCCGTCAATGGGACGGGCAATACCCTGAACAACGTACTGACGGGCAACAGCGCGGCGAATGTGCTGAATGGCGGCACGGGCAGCGACAGCCTGGCCGGCGGCGTCGGCGATGACACCTATGTGGTTGATGCGACCAGCGATACGGTCACAGAGAACGTGAATGAAGGGGTCGATACGGTCCAAAGCGCCGTCACCTATACGATCGGTGTCAACGTGGAGAACCTCACCCTGACCGGCACCAGCACGATCAATGGCACCGGCACCACCCTCGACAATGTCCTCGTGGGCAACAGCGCGGCCAATGTCCTGACCGGGGGAGCCGGCAACGATACGTATGTGGTGGGCACGGGAGATGCGATCGTCGAGAACACCGGTGCCGGGACCGATACGGTCCAGAGTGCGATCACCTGGACGCTCGGGAGCAACCTGGAAAACCTCACCTTAACTGGTACGAGTGCCATCAATGGGACCGGCAATACGCTGAACAACGTGCTCACCGGCAACAGCGTCGCCAACGTGCTGAATGGCGGCACGGGGAGCGACAGCATGGCCGGCGGGACGGGGGACGACACCTACGTTGTGGACAATACCAGCGATACGGTGACGGAGAACGCCAACGAAGGAACCGATACCATCCAGAGCAATGTCACGTGGACCTTGGGCTCCAATCTCGAGCAGTTGACCCTGACCGGCACCAGTGCGATCAACGGGACCGGCAACACGCTCAACAACGTCCTGACGGGGAACAGCGCCAACAACACACTCACCGGTGGGGCCGGCAACGACACCTATGTGGTCAATACCACTGGGGACATCGTGACCGAGAATTCGAATGAGGGGACTGACACCGTGCTGAGCAGTGTCACGTGGACCTTGGGCTCCAATCTCGAGCAGTTGACCCTGACCGGCACCAGTGCGATCAACGGGACCGGCAACACGCTCAACAACGTCCTGACGGGGAACAGCGCCAACAATACGCTCACAGGGGGCGCGGGGAACGATACCGTCAATGGCGCACAGGGGAACGACCTCCTGAATGGCGGGACGGGCAACGATACCTATCGTGTGAATCGCGGCGAGGGGAGTGACACCATCCAGGATGCAGACGCGACGGCCGGCAATACGGATACGCTCCTCTATGGCCCCACCATCACGCCGCTCGATCTGGTCATCAGCCGCCAGGTCAACGATCTGCGCCTCGCCATGCATGGCACCACCGACCAGGTCACCATTCAGAACTGGTACACGAGCCCCACCACGAATCAGGTGGAAACCTTCCAGGCCGGCACGGGGCAGCTGCTGCTCAGCACACAGGTCGAGCAACTCATTCAGGCCATGGCGGCGTTCACGCAACAGTCCGGACTCACGTGGGATCAAGCCATCGAGCAGCGGCCCCAAGAGGTGCAGGCTGTCCTGGCCGCCAGCTGGCAGTAAAAAAGCATTCAGGGTGCCGATAGCTGAAAAAAAGTGAAGGCCATTAAGTATAATTAGCGAAAACGTTTGGTCATGAAGGAGCCTTATCTTATGATGGCCACATGTCGGCTCAAGCAGCGAGAGTGCTTCCTCAGGACCCTGATTCACCGATACTGACTCAGTCACGAACCCCCACCGATACGGGACTGACCTGTCTTCTTATCCTTGCCCGGCTTCATGATCTCCCTGCCGATGGTTCCCAGCTTCGGCATCAGTTCGCCCAATCGGGGCAAGTTCTTTCCGACACCGATCTGCTCCGTGCCGCCAAGCATCTTGGCTTGAAAGCCGGCTTGATTAAGACGCAGTGGAGCAAACTTCAAGAGATGCCGTTGCCTGCCATGGCCAAGTTAGTGGATGGGGGCTATCTCGTATTGGCCAAGGTCGGAGCGGAGAAGGTGCTAATCCATAATCCCGTCGAAGCACGCCCGCTCGTCATCTCTCGTGAACAGTTCGAGGTGATCTGGACTGGGGAACTACTGCTCTTTACCAAGCGCGCTGAGGTCCGTCTGCAGGATCTCAAGTTCGATTTCACCTGGTTCATTCCGGCAATCGTCAAGTACCGAACGTTTTTCGGTGAAGTGTTGGTCGCTTCGTTCTTTCTTCAGCTCTTTGCCCTGTTGACTCCGCTGTTTACTCAAGTCGTCATCGACAAAGTGCTTGTGCACAAGGGATTTACGACGCTTCATGTGTTGGCGATCGGCATGATCGCGCTGGCCGTCTTCGAGGCCCTCCTCGGCGGGCTCCGCACCTATCTGTTTTCCCATACGACGAATCGGATCGATGTCAGCCTCGGGGCCCAACTCTTTCGGCACATCTTGGCCCTGCCTCTGTCTTACTTTGAAGCGAGGCGAGTCGGCGATACGGTCGCCCGCGTGCGTGAGTTGGAGCAGATTCGACAATTCCTGACGAGTCATTCCGTCACGGTGGCGTTGGACGTCGTCTTTACCGCCGTCTTCCTCACGGTGATGTGGTTCTACAGTTCGACGCTGACGCTCGTCGTGATGGCCTCGCTCCCGATCTATGCACTGCTGTCCGTAGCGATCACCCCGGCGATTCGAACGCGCTTGCACGAAAAATTCAATCGCGGGGCGGAGAATCAGGCGTTCCTCGTCGAGGCGGTCAGCGGGATCCAGACCGTGAAGGCTATGGCCGTCGAGCCGCCGCTGTTACGCAAATGGGAAGAGCAACTGGCCGGCTATGTGCGGGCGAGTTTTCGGGCCACGAGCTTGATTACGATAACCGGCCAATCAGCGACCTGTGTCCAAAAGGTGACCATGGTGGCCGTGCTGTGGGTGGGTGCTTATCGCGTGATCGAGGGTGATCTCAGCATCGGGCAGCTGATTGCGTTCAACATGCTCTCGTCGCAGGTCACCGGCCCGCTCCTGCGCCTAGTGAATCTTTGGCAGGAATTTCAACAAGTGGGTATTTCGGTGCAGCGGTTGGGCGATGTGCTCAATACCCAGCCCGAGCCCTCATATAATCCGAATCGGACCACGCTACCGCAGGTCCGAGGCCAGGTGCGATTCGAAGAGGTGACATTTCGCTATCGATCTGACGGTCCTGAGGTGATTCGCAAGGTGTCGTTTGCCGTTGAGCCGGGTCAGGTGATCGGCATCGTCGGGCGTTCAGGATCCGGAAAGAGCACCATTGCCAAGTTGATCCAGCGTCTCTATGTGCCCGAGCGGGGGCGAATCTTGGTGGATGGGGTGGATCTGGCCCAGGTCGATCCGGCATGGCTTCGCAGACAAGTAGGAGTTGTGCTGCAAGAGAATTTCCTGTTCAACGCCTCGGTGCGAGAGAACATTGCGCTGACGGATCCCGGCTTGGCGATGGACCAGGTGATGCAGGCGGCGAAACTGGCCGGAGCCCACGAATTCATCCTGGAATTGATGGACGGGTACGATACCGTGATCGGAGAGCATGGATGCACGTTGTCGGGAGGGCAGCGCCAGCGGATCGCCCTTGCGAGAGCCTTGGTGGCGAACCCCCGGATTCTCATCTTGGATGAGGCCACCAGTGCCCTGGACTACGAGTCTGAGGCCGTGATTCAGCAGAATATGGCGCAGATCTGTAAAGAACGCACGGTCTTCATCATCGCGCATCGACTGAGCACGGTGCGGCCGGCCCATCGTATCTATGTCGTCGATCGAGGAGAGATTGTTGAGCAGGGGGCGCATACCGATCTCCTCCGTGCCGGCGGGTGTTATGCGAGGCTGCATGCGCATCAAGCCGGCAGAGAAAAAGCCGTAGGGTGAGGTAGGAGATACAATGGCATTCGTGGCGTTTGCTCGGCATTTGACCGTGTGGAAGGCGGCTTGGCAAGCGGAGTCAAGTCGGCCCGTCGGAGCTGCTCCCGGCGGACACGCCACGGAATTCTTACCGGCGGTGCTGGAAATTCAACAGGCGCCTCCATCACCGATCGGTCGGAGTATCCTCTGGACGATCCTCGCGGCCTTCACGGGCGGAGTGCTGTGGACCACGTTCGGATGGATCGACATCGTGGCGACAGCGCAAGGCAAGATCATCCCCAGCGGCTACTCGAAGATCATCCAGCCATATGAAACCGGAGTCATCGCCTCCATTCATGTGCAGGATGGACAAGCTGTCAGGCAGGGCGATGTGTTGATCGATCTCGATTCGACTCTCAATCGAGCCGATCTCGATCGGACGCTTAATGAATACCGCGCCGCGAAAGTGGAGGCAGCGCGATTGCGGGCACTGATTCGGAACCAGGACACGTTCGAGGTGCCGTCCGATGCGGATGCAGCCTCCGTGGCGTTGCAGCAGCAATTGCTACGGGATCAACTGGTGGAATATCAGGCCAAGGTCGCTGCGGCGCAGCATTTGGTGGATCAGCGCCAGGCTGCGGTCGAGCAAACCAACGAGAATATTCTCCGTTTAGAAGCCACCGTTCCGATGGAGAGCGAACGTGCCGAGGCCTACAAGAAACTATTCGATCGTGGGGCAGCAACCAAGATGGACTTCCTGCAGGCCGAAGGCCAACGCATCGACAAAGTGCAGGAACTCGCCGGGCAAAAGAAGAAACTTCAGCAAGACCGGGCCGCGTTCGCCGAGGCCGAGACGCACTACCGAGCCATGGTGTCAGAATTTCAACAGACGAAGCAGGCGGAACTATCGGCACTCGAAACCAAGGCCGCGTCGCTCGCTCAGGAAGTGACGAAGGCCGACCAAAGGACTGACTTGCAGCGGCTCATCGCGCCGATTGATGGCGTCGTGCAGCAATTGGCGGTGCATACCGTCGGAGGGGTTGTGACATCTGCCCAGCAGTTGTTGATCATCGTACCGCAGGACCATCCGGTCGAGGTGGAGGCACAGGTCGAGAACAAAGATGTGGGATTCGTACGGGAAGGGCAGCCGGTCGAAATCAAGGTGGAAACATTTCAGTTCACCCTCTATGGCACGATTCCTGGTCGCGTGGTGACGGTTTCCGATGATGCAGTCCCCATCGAAAAGGTGGGCCTGGTCTATCCTACCAGGGTCAGTATGGATCGAGGAACGATTCAGGTCGAAGGCAAGTCGGTCAACCTGTCGCCCGGCATGGCGGTGGCCGTCGAGATCAAGACCGGCCAGCGCCGCATCATCGAATACCTGTTGAGCCCTTTGCTGAAATCCATGAAAGAAAGTCTGAGAGAGCGGTAACGGATGTTGAAGGTGTTTGCACCTCTTGGATTCTGTGTATGTGCCGCCACGATGCTTGCGCCAAGCTTCTCGACCGCCGGTATGCCAATCGGAGAACCGAGTAGACCGTCTCAATCAGCTGCCCCCGAACCTCTTTCTCTCACCTTGAAAGGCGCCTTGGCGGCGGCGGTCAGCAACAATCCCGACGTCCTCCTGTACAAAGAACGAATTCAGGAGGGGCAAGGTCAGGTTCGGACCCAATTGGGGGCGATGCTCCCCAACCTGTCTGCCAATGTTCGCCAGACCAGACAGACGCAATTCTTGGGTACCATCGGGCTTTCTCCCGTGCGCACCGATCCATTCAGCATTTTCGATACGCGCATCAGCGCGACACAAAACCTGTTCAGTCTCAGCTTGATTCAGCGATGGCGGGCTTCACGGGAGACGTTGCATGTCACCGAACAGGAATCGGAGGTGAGAAAGTTCGACACGATGGCCAGTGTGGCCCTGGCCTATATGGATGGGTTGAAGGCCATGGCCACGATCAAGGTGCATGAAGCGAATCAGCACGTGATGAACGAACTACTGGAGACGGTCAGACACCGGCAGCGTGGAGGAGTCGCGACGTTACTGGATGTTGCGCGGCTAGAAACACAACTGGCGGCTGAGCGGCAACAGGAATCATCGGCGCGGTATGACCTTGACCATGCCAAACTGAATCTCATCAATCTGCTTGCGCTCTCCATGGAAAGCTCCCTGGTTCTGACCGATGAGTGGTTGACGGAGGTACAGGACATACCGACGCCGGAACAGGCGATAGACTCGGCGTTGAGCCAAAGACCGGAGGTTCAGGCGCAGATCACACGCATGAAAGCTTCGGAGCTGACCTATTCGTCCATCACCGGGGAGCGCTTACCGTCGCTGGTTGCCCAAGGCGAGTATGGCCTCATCGGTAATCGTTGGAACAACTCCGTAGACACGTACAATATGGCGTTGACCCTTCAGATTCCGATCTTCGATGGAGCGCAACGCGAAGGCCGCATCGTACAGGCGCGGAGCCAGGTACAGCAAGAAGCGTTACGGATGAAGTCGGTGCTCAATCAAGTCAGAATGGAAGCGCGCGATGCACTCGCTTCACTGACCGCGGCGAAAGAACAGGTGGGCATCGCGCAGACCGGTCTCGAGATGGCAACAAAGGAATTGGAGCTTGCGCGCGAACGCTACGCCGTCATCACCTCGGCCAGCCATTTCGAACTGACCAACGGACTTTCCGCAGTCACCCGCGCCAGAGAAAACCTCGTCAATGCACTTTTCCAACTCAACGCAGCTCGCGTCAATCTGGCTCGCTCCACAGGCGGCTTAGATCGATTGAACTAGTGGCACTGGCCATCAGACCAGCGTAGACGACTGCCCATTCCAAAGACAGGGGCCAAGGGCATATCACGCGCCGCATCGTGTGGAAACGAACGGTAGTGCCGTTCCTAGGCTTCCTTCAGCACTCTTCCTCATATAGCCAACCTGCCGTCGAATTCAAAGAAAAGGGTTTAGAGACGGCATTGTCTTGACTTGACTTAGCCCTTCACTCACACTCAAACAATGTACAATCAGTCTGAAAGTGACCTCCTGCGCATGTTGGCCGATCGAGCCGGGATTGTCGCTGATTACTACGACATCGCCGGCACGCATCATGTGACGACGGATGAAACGCGTCGGGCTATCCTCACCGCCATGAGTCTCCATGCCGCAAACCGTGATGACCTCATTGAGGAACTGACGGCTTGGGATGACCGCCCATGGCTACAAGGATGCGAGCCGGTCCATGTGATTCGGTCAGGGCGAGAGATTGGGATGTGGTCATTGCATGTGCCGTGCGAGCGTTCGGACGATGCTCTCCTACAGATCCACTGGTCCCTCCATGCAGATACTGGAGAGACGCACTGGGAGAGGGAAGAAGGGCCAGGGCTCAGAATCGAAGATCAGCGTGTGATCAAAGGGCGTCGCTTCATTCGTGTGGCCTTGGCATTTCCACGAGAATTGCCGCTCGGGTATTACGCGGTGAGAGCTCAGGCGAAGGCAGGTGGCACGCACACTGAAGCAATGTGCCGTCTGATCGTAGCCCCTGAGCGTTGTTACGTTCCTGAGAAACTTCAGCGTGGTGCTCGATGGTGGGGTATCGCCTTGCAGCTCTATTCGTTGCGGAGCGATCGCAATTGGGGCATCGGCGACTTCGGCGATCTCGCGACCATCGTAGAATGGGCTGGAAAGCACATGGGTGCTGCCGTGGTCGGACTCAACCCACTCCATGCGCTCAAGAATTCCAAACCCTATCATGTGAGCCCGTATTCACCGGCTAGCCGCCTGTTTCTCAACGACCTGTATATCGATGTTGAACAGGTTGCGGAGTATGGGACGGCACCGGAGGTACGGAGCCGGTTGGCTGATCCGGCGTTTCGCGCGCAGATCGAGGCAGCGAGGCGATGCGACTTGGTGGATTACGATACGGCCAAAACGATGAAACGCGAGATACTCGAAGTCTGCTATCGTGCGTTTCTTCGGGAACATTTCGAAGGTGAAGAGCCCGAGTTGAAGCCGACGACGGAGCGCGGGAACAGCTTTTCTCGCTTTGTCGAGCGTGAAGGAGAATCTCTGGCCGAATATGCGTTATTTCAAGCGCTGGAGGAGGAGCGGCAGGCGCTCCAATCACCCTCGGTCGTTTGGGCGGACTGGCCGGAGCCCTATCGAGTTCCAACGTCGGAGGCCGTGCAGGAATTTCGGCACCGGCATATGTCGCGGGTCAGGTTCTTTCAGTACCTGCAGTGGTTGGCGGCAGAACAGCTACGTGGGCTGGTTGAGAAGGCACAGGATGCCGGAATGCCGATCGGGTTTTACCACGATCTTGCGCTCGGGAGCGATCGCTACGGAGCCGATGGGTGGCGGTATCAAGAGGTGCTGGCGTTGAATGCCGATTGCGGTGCGCCGCCCGATGCCTTTGCTCCCCAAGGGCAGAATTGGGGATTCTCTCCGCTTGATCCGCTCCGGCTTCGCGCGAGTGGCTACCAGTACATGATCAACTTGCTCCGCAACAATCTCCGCTATGGTGGCGCGATTCGGATCGATCATGTCATGGCGCTCTTCCGCTTGTTTTGGATTCCACGCGGCCTTCCCCCGTCGATGGGCACATATGTGCATTACCGTGACGAGGAACTGCTGGCGATCTTGGCATTGGAGAGTGTGCGGGCTAACGCACTCGTCATCGGCGAAGATCTGGGAACCGTTCCCGATTGGGTGCGTGACCGACTGGGAACAGCCGGCGTCCTGTCCTATCGGGTTTTGTATTTTGAACGGACTCCCTCAGGGGCCTGGAAACCACCGGCACAGTATCCGGCGCAATCACTGGCGGTCGTCACGACTCACGATCTTCCGACGTTGAATGGATATTGGGAGGGTGCCGATATTGAGAGTCGATCCGCTCTCGGCCTATTTCCTTCCGAGCAAGCTCGGAACGCGATGCTGGATGAGCGGCAACAGGAGAAAGCCGGTATCCTCGCTGCGTTAAAGTCCGAAGGACTCTTGCCGGCCGGTCTATCGGAAGACCCAGCGCTCATGCCTACCATGACTGATGAGTTGAGAGAGTGTGTTCATCAGTATCTGGCTCATACTCCATCCTGGATTGTTCTGGCCAATCTCGAAGATGTCATCGGCGCTCGCGCTCAGACCAATTTGCCTGGGACGGTGGATCAGCATCCGAATTGGTGTCGGAAGCTGAGTCTCACGGTCGAGGAGCTGAAGAGCGACCCACGATTCGAACGGCTCGCGGCTCAGTTGCGTTTGACGCGCCCCCTTGTGTAAGAACATCCGTGAACGGATCTTCTCTTTATCCATTGTCTCGAACCGGTTGTCTTGATCACCGGCGGAGCCGAGCGATTCGATGATCGCCATGACGCATCGTGACCGCCTCGTTCTTGCGATCGCTGCAGCCTGCTTTCTCATTATCTTAGTGATTGAAGAATTTGCTCCGGCCAACGTCGTCGGGGCCTATGGGTACGTCTTGCCGATTTTGTTGGTGACGACGCTTCGGAATCGAACCGTGATGTTGGTGACCGTCTTGGCTTGTGTCGTCGCGACGTATTCAGGGCTGCTACAACCGACCAAGCCGGGCCGATTTCAAGCGGCGGTCATCAATCGGAGTGTCGTCGTCGGCGTCCTGCTGTTGGTGGCCTATCTGGGGGTAAGTTGGGAAGAACGGAAGGCACGGGAGGAAGCGGCGCGGGCGGCCTTGGCCCGACAAACGGAGAATCTGCTCAAAGCCAACACCCAACTGGTTCAGGCAAAAGATCAACTCAACCGGTCGGAACGGCTGGCGGCGGTGGGACAACTCGTGGCGTCCGTTGCGCACGAGGTGGGCACGCCTCTCCATTCGATTGCGTGGCATGTCCAGGCGCTGGCGGAGGAGCCTGGGGTGACGCAGGAGATGAAGAAGCGGGTCGCCATCATCGATGAACAGCTGACGCGAGTGGTGCGGATCATCCAAGACCTGCTTTCCTCCACCCGGCCACGTCAGCCGGAGCCCAAGTGGTTGCCGGTAGAGGAAGTCATCGGTCCGGCGGCCGACTTGATGGAGCCCGCGTTTCATGCGAAAGGGATTACCTTGACGATTCAGATTTCTGAGCACCTGCCGCTGGTCTGGGCCGATAAGGAAAAAATGCATCAGGTGTTGGTGAATATCCTGGCGAATGCGCTGGCCGCCACTCCTTCGGAAGGGACGGTGAACATCGTCGCGGGAGCCCGCGAGGCCTCTCCGGAAGAAGTCGACCGCGGGGGAAGGGCGGCCGGTCGAATGTCCTCTCTAGTGATGACCATGACCGTCCAAGATACAGGGTGTGGCATGCCGGAAGCCGATGCAGAAAAAGCCTTCGAGCCGTTTTTTACGACGAAGGCAGTTGGCAAGGGGACCGGCTTAGGACTATTCTTGAGCCGCGAAACCGTGCTAGCTCATGGCGGGAATCTCATGCTGACGAGTGAGATGGGGCGTGGCACCACCGTAGCGGTGACGTTGCCCGCGGTGCAACGTGAACCCACCCGTATGATGGAGGAGGCGTGATGCAACCAGCGACGATTCTCGTAGCCGACGACGATGTGGTTGCACGTGAACTCCTGGCGGAAGCGCTTAGGAAAGAAGGGTATCACGTTGAGGCATTTGCCAGTGGAGAAGAAGTGATCGCGCGTGGGCGACAGGGGCGGGTCGATTTGGTATTGACGGATATCCGTATGGGCGCCGTGGATGGGCTCACGGTTCTGAGGGAGTTCAAGCGGGTGAGCCCGAATACAGCGGTTGTGGTCCTGACCGCCTTCGGTTCTCTGGAAGGAGCGATCGAAGCGATCAAGCAGGGGGCCTATGACTACCTGGCGAAGCCGTTCAAGAAAGAAGACATCAAGTTGGTCGTCAAACGAGCCTTGGATCACTGCCGACTGCTCCAAGAGAATGCGCGGTTCCGAGAAGAGTTGAAGAGCAAGGGGGAATGGTCTCCCTTGGTCGGAAGCAGCACGGCGATGCTGGAAGTGTACAAGTTGGTCGCGCGCGTGGCTGAGAGCAAAAGTACGGTTCTGCTGCAAGGGGAAAGCGGAACGGGCAAAGAGCTCATTGCCCGGGCCATCCATACGAATGGTCCGCGCCGTGATAAGCCGTTCATCCCGGTCAATTGTGGCGCCTTGCCGGATACGCTGCTGGAATCTGAAATGTTCGGGTATGAAAAAGGGGCATTTACCGGTGCAGCAGGAACCAAGGTGGGGCTCTTCGAGTCGGCCAACGGGGGAACGTTGTTTCTCGACGAGATCGGTGAACTTGGACAGGCCTTACAAGTGAAATTGTTGCGGGTAATGCAGGATCAGGAAGTTCGCCGAGTGGGGAGTACGACCTCCACAAGGGTCGATGTGCGGATCATTGCTGCGACCAATCGGGATCTTGAGCAACTCGTGAAGGAAGGAAAGTTTCGGGACGACCTCTTTTATCGTCTGAAAGTCGTCCCTATCACGTTACCGTCGTTGGTGGAGCGGCGGGAAGATATTCCGATGCTGGTGCATCATTTCTTACAGAAATGTGCTGCGGGAACTGCGCATGCAGTGCGCGGTGTACTGCCGGAAACCATGGCGTTGTTGACCCAGTATCGGTGGCCGGGCAATGTTCGAGAGCTTGAAAACGCGATTGAACGGGCTGTGTCGTTGAGTCACGGGCCTCTCTTGACGCCTGAGGATTTGCCCGACGTGATTCGTCATGGCGCAGCTGCCGACGTCGATGCGCGACAGACGCAAGCTGATCGACTCGATGAAGTGTATCTCACGTTAGAGGAAGTGGAAAAACGTCACTTGATTCGTGTGCTTAAAGAAACGAAGGGCAACAAGGTGAAGGCCGCAAAAATCCTTGGCATCGACAGACGAACGCTCTACCGTATGGCAGAGCGTTTCGGCCTGGATCTTGGCGAGGAAGCTGAGGGAGTAGAAAAAGAACCGGTCTAAGGTTTTGCGCCGTAAAAGGTCTCAGTTGTGTACGTCGATTGTACGATTTTCAATTCGTTCTTGATCAACCGGAGCTTGTTTTCAGCGCTTTGAGGAACTTGGGGAGCTGTGGGACCCCAGCTATCGAACATCGTTTGCTTGCCTTCAGACAAGATTTGTAACCGGAGTCTGGTAGCTTTGTCGGTTTCCGGTGTTACCGATGCTTCGGCACGGCTTCTTACCACACCGAACCGTCCTTTCAGGAGCCAATCCCAGATACTGGACTGTTCATCCCTGTAATCTGCCTGTAACTGAGATCCGTCCTTCCAGTTCACGTCGTAGTCATCGTCTTTCAAGACTTTTGTCACGGCTGCCTTCACTTGATCTGCCGGTACGGGCAATGTCACGTCGACGACATCGGGTTCGATCGTGGCACGCGGGGCGCTGCTGCATCCAAAGGCAAAGGCGGCGATGACGACGATGGCTAGACAGTCCTTTCGGATCATTTTGTTCTGGCCTCCTTCAGACGGTAGACAAGGTGAGTATCGGTCTGTGTCACTCCTTCTATGCCATGAATACGACTCAAAACCAGTTGGGTCAAGGCGTCCTGGTCCGGGATATCAGCGACTGCGATGATATCTGGCTTGCCCCAACAGGGATCGATCGTCTTAATCTCTTTGATTTCCCCTAGCGCTTTGACTACAGCGGATGTCTGGCCCGGCAACACATTGATCAATACATAAGCACGATCCGACATACCTTGATCTCCTGGAGCCGGACCATGAATCGTGTAGGGGATTGCCCCAGAAGTGGGGTGCTTTATAGCAAAGTCGGTCTGGTCTGTCAACACCGGCTTGGTTTTAGTGGCCTTGGACGATGAAGGAGAGGGGATAGATTTCAAATTTGGTTTTGCCATGGTCTCACTTTGGCGCAACAAGCACTTCGACCCTGCAGTGCTCGCTGACGCTGGTTAAGGTTGTTTCCAGCCGTTTCGGACTGCCGATGCGGCCTTCCGGATCGTACATAAAGCAAAACAAGGTTGAGCATCGCCCTTGCGTTCTGTAGTGCGCTGAGTCCGCAGTAACTTGATCGGCAAGTTCCTTTGTCGTCAATCCAGGCCTGGTCTTCTTCGCTACCACCGCGATCTGATCCCTATTGACTAGGAGCGTCGTTCTTGGAGCGCCTCCTGTATAGGGTGGCGTCCATTCATCGGTGGCCACTTCATCAAACTCTACCTTCAACAACGCGCACAATAGATCCTGTAGGTCATAGTCATCCTCGACCTCGAGGGTCGGACGATAGTCTCTCCGCAGACGGAGCTGGCGAGCGACGGCGTGGAAGCGAAGACAGACTTTCCGAATGACATGAAGCGGGTCTTGGTCAATCGCAGGGGCAAGCACGGATTCGACCAACCGATCGCTGCTCAGACTGATCGATGGCTTCTCAATCTGCGGATCGTGCGGTGGGGGTACAACGGAATGAGTCATCGCTGGGGGTACGGTGTGAGTGCTCACCGTCGGGGGTGGGGAATTGACATGAGGTTGAGCCGGTATAGAAGGGGATGACGGAACGACCGCCGGTGATGGCGGGACTTGCTTCTCCTCGACTGAGCTGTCGACCGCCGATAGTATCGCTTGAGCGGGTGGAGTTGTTATCGGCGGGGAGGAGGATTCTTGGATTGGGGCAGCGGGCGCCTCGGATGCGGCGGGTATGGGCATCGGCGTAGGTGTCGGAGCTGGTATTGGAGCCGGTGTCGATGCCGTGATCCGAGGCTCTGTCGCAGCCGATTGTACGTGAGGTATGGGTGTGACAGGGGGGATCGACGGCCCCACATTTGTCGTCATGGCCACGGCGACCGTCATCGGCGAAGTCGCTTGCGTTGTCACAGTCGTTGGCGTCGCGGGCGAGACAAGCACCAGACGTGCGGTGTTGTTTATGCTTGCTTCGTGTGGTGGCTCGGGTTTTGGTGGCGGCTTGAGTCCTTGCAGTTCCAGCTTCCGGTCCTCCAGGGTATGCATAAGGTCTTTAATGACAGAAAGGGTCTGTGCCGCCTGAGACTTGTCCGCTGTGCGAATCTTGAAGTTCCGATAGGTTTGGTATTCGTGGGAACGCTCACCGAACGTCTGCCGCAGGCATTCACGAAACTGCAACTCGGCTTTGCTTTGTGCAGCGTCACGATAGGGGAATCCCTCCTGGCTGAGGTCCTTGATTGCGGTCAGGACTTCCTGGAACTTGTTGATTCCATGAGTGATCTCTTCGATGAGAGCAGTTTTCGATCGGGGTCGTTGGTGGTCCGCTGCGCGCGTCCGTGCCATGGCTGTGTGAAAAAGTCTAACTGAGGGTCACGCAACTGGCAAGAAAACAACGGGTTTTTACGGAATTGTTCAGAGCGCCGAATCCTACTCGAGAGAGACGAGCATAGATGAGTCGAGCGTAGAATCATTGAGGTTGCATCAAAACGACGCAGGAAACAAACTCGTTGGAAAGTGAGAGTGCTCCTATCTTTCATATGTACGTATTAAATATGTACGTATTCCAAAGGATATTGACTTCAGCCGTTGACTTCTGGCACTTTTTCACCCCGAAAAATTCGAAAGGTGCTTCAACTGACAAGTGAGTAAAGCCGGTTCGACACGACACCTTGCGGGCATTCTTACGGTGGTCTGGGTGTTCGCGCGATGCCGGCGTTTCATGGATCGAGCAAACGAATGACCTGGAAGCGACACATCATCTTAATCTTCTCGATGACCTCGTTGACCCTTCTCACGCTTGAGATAGGGCTACGAGGATATGATGCGTTTCAAGGACGGAGTTTCTGGAAGACCTACGGAAATATCTTAGCCGAACCGATCAAGCTCTTTCCGTTTCGCACGTTTGGATTTGATCTTTATAAGACCGTTGACGGACAAACCTATATCAGTTCCCGCCATAAAGAACTCTATCCGGTTAAGAAACCCAGCAATACGTTTCGCATTGTGTGCATCGGGGGATCGACCACGGAAAATTTAGTCGAAGGGGTGCATTATCCGAAGGCATTGGAGTCGAGGCTGAAAGAACGCTTAGGCCGCGACAACATAGAAGTCATCAATTTAGGCAATTCGGCGTATGCGACGCCGCATTTCATCATTCTTCTCGCTTTGGATGTGGTTTCGTGGAATCCCGATTTGGTTATTCTCAGTGAAAATGTTAACGACTTAGCCGCAACGTATTTCCCGAACTTTACCTATGACTACTCGAATAAGTACTCCAATCCGTTCTTTTTTCCCGATTATGCTTCTCGCTTCACGATCCCCAATGTCCTCTTTCAGCATTCGCGGCTATACTGGTTTATCTACCATCGACTTCATAAGAATCCGACATACAGTGTTCAGAGAAAATCGTATGGGTATGTGCCTAGTCCGGTATCGAGCGCGGTGTTTAAGCGGAATCTCCAATCCTTTGTAACTCTGGCTCAGGGCAATGGGATCCCCGTGCTCCTCGCCTCTCAACCGTTACACCCCTCTGAGGAATATTTCGTAAACCATATGGCATATAAGCCATACAATGACATTGCGGTCTATCCGTTACAGGGCGAATTCGTGAGCCACCATAGATATTACAATACCATCATCGAGGAAGTCGCCGCTGAGACGAAGTCCTTCTATCTCGATAATGATGCCATCTTACGTGGCGAAACAGACTATTTTGTGGATCCGGTGCATTACACGCGAAAAGGAGTCGAACAGTTAGCAGAAAATTATGCTAATTATATTATCAAGCACAATATCATAACCTCTCACCAGCGGCAGAGTGTCGTTTCCTCCCTCCAAAACAACACCAACTGAACACTTCTGCGGCGGTCCGTTCTCTCTCACGGTGACAATGCTTTCGTCTGCTCCGAGCACCCGATCCTGTAGGAGCTCACGGTCTCGCCCGACATCAGAACTCCGGTCTGTACAGCCTGACTGATGCGATCTCAAGAGTCGACGGCCGTCAGGATACTGACGGCCGTCCATCAAACCGATACCAGCGCTGCATCCGCTTGCGGATCACTCCTCAGACTTCCCGCGGCAATCACACTCCATATGATGATGCACAAACCGCAGTCGGTCGCGGGCTAGACCCTACATGCGCAGCCTTCTGCAGCGATTCAGGCAGTTAAGCCGCGTCTTTAGATGTCATTTGTGTGCAAGATGCCGCACAGCGGCGGCACATCTCGGCGCACTGTTTCACCATCTGATCGTCACCAATTATGTGCTCGCAGCTCTCCGCGCAGAGCCGGCACATCTCAGAACAAAGGCCGCACATTCGATCGTGAAGTGAAGACTCCCGAGCCATATAATCGGCAGTCGTTGTGCAGATCTGCGCACAGTCCATCAATAAGCGGATATGGTCTGGGGCTGCATGACGGCCCCCAAGCTCTAAACAATGCCCGATCATTTGAACGCAGAGCACATGGCAGTCTTGGCAGAGCCGTATACAGCGGGCCATCTCTTCGGTCGTATGATGCCCTCCTCCCATGGCGCTTGCCTCGTGCATCGCGGCATCCGCGACCCGCAGCATCATCAACGAAGCACTCGTCGTGAGCAAAGAGGCGCCGGTAGTCACCAATGTTCTTCTGCTTATGTCTGGCATACGTCCCCCTTTCGTGGTTCTGACCCTCGTCGATCGCGAGGATCTGGGATCATCGAAACAGTATGGAAACGCCTAGCAGGCTATTGCAGAAAGCGAGATGAAAGGGGGTATCAAATCCGTAGGACCGTTGTTCGAACCGAGGGATGAATGGAGGTATCGGGGTTACGCGGCGGTTTGGTAACTGAAACACGCGAAACAAATGTGTCGGGAAGGAGCGGAGCCGGCAACGCACTTTCAAGATGGAAGGTGCTTGCGACCTCGTGAGTTGAAGGCTGTGAAAGCGGACCCATTTCGAGAAAGGCATCGCATGTTTCGCGAACAGGCTCTTCTGTCCCTGACGCGCAGTCCATTTTGGCAGTTTGTTGTAACGGCAGGACGCAGGCGTAGGCATTGAAGGTCAGGACAATGAGGAGGAATGCCAAAAGGACAGATATCCGTACCATCAATTTAAATGCTACGCCTTGCGTTCAATGGTGTCAATCCAACCATTTATATACCCAGCGGAGAATGAATCGTATACGGGGCAAACGAATCCAGAATAGTCAGAATTGGATCGGAACGTAACTTCGACCAGAGCTGATCAATTGATGACTGTCTTTGTGTTGATACGTGGCGAAGAAATAACTTCAGTCTGTCCATTCGGACGCTGAACAATCGCACGCATCACCCGTTCGAGTTGGCCAACTCCGAAGCTAAGCTCAGGGGTTTGATCAGTCAACATGCCGACATTCCCTATGACAGCGCGGGTATAACTCTTCCCTTTGTCCGTTTCAATACTGATGCGGGTGCCGAGGCTTCCGACCGTGTCGGGGACGACAATCGTGACGTAATTTCCCCGAGACGTATTTAGGAACGCGCGCACCGGTCCGTCCATATTGATCCACAAGAGATCTTGTCTGCCGTCGCCGTCAATATCCACGATCAGCGGGGACTGGCCGAAGTAGGTATTCTCCATTCCCAGCGCCGGCATGTGGTGAAACTCATGAGTGCCATTCTTGATCGACTGCAGATATGTGCGACCCGAGAGTTTCAATACTTTATGGATTGGCCACTTGATGTAGTTCTGCGCCACGAACAGATCGAGTTGTCCGTCGAGGTTTAGGTCCTCGAACACAGCACCCCATGCGAACCCTTCACCAGTGAGCCGGTACGTCTCAGTGACGTCGGTGAAGTGAAAATCACCGTCATTTCGCAAGAGCATCCATTCGTGGGTATGGTGTTGGTCGTCTCGTAGATCACCCGATGTGAGGAAGAGAGGGATGGATTGGCCCACGTTGGTAAAGAACAGATCCTGGTCGCCATCGTTATCGATGTCGCCGACTGCCAAGCCCATCCAAAAACCGAACTCTGGTTTGGTGGCTATAGGCTGAAATGTACGATCCTTCATATTGCGGAAGATCTCGACCGCGCCCGTATTCTGGGAAACCACCAAATCCTGCCAGCCGTCCGAGTCCAGATCCACAAAAACGGAGAGAAAGGTATTCTGTTTGCCTGCGGTGCCGGACGCTTCAGTAATGTCCGTAAATGTGAGATCCCCGTTGTTCAACAACATGCGATTCGGCTTGGCGTGCATCGGATCATTAAAGGTCGCGCTCCGGAATGTCTTCGCATTCACGAACACGCTGACATATAGGTCTCCATCTCCATCATGGTCGATATCCGAGACTGCCACACTAAACGGGACCGAATCTGCAGGAAGATCGACCGGAATGGGTTTTCCCAGAAACCGCCCCCTATCGTTGAGATAGAGATAGAGGCCGTTCTCACGCGCCACAATCAAATCCGTGTCCCCATCTGCATCCATGTCGATCGCCGTGCTTCCGTAGGTGGCGCTGTCATTTGAGAGGCCGGTGCCATGTTCAATATTTACCATGCGGCCATTGCGATAGCTCAATAAGACATCGCGCTGTCCCTCCCCGCCGCCGACAAAGACCTCGAACTTCCCATCACCATCGATGTCGATCACCGCTGCTCCGGTAAATGGATGAGTGCCCTTCTTCCACACGTGCGTAAAATCAGCGGGAATTGAGGTGAACGGTACCGACGGAGGAAAGTCGGCAGACCGTGACGCACATCCACCGAAAACCAACACGCAGACAACCAACCAGACCTTGCTACAAATAGTATGTTCCGAGGACATCGAGCTTCTCCCATTTCATTGCCTGCAGCGGCTGAACGATAGACGGCCTAGAATCGGCTAGTGAATTTATTGACGGGTAATCCAATGCCAAAACTCGACATGCCAGGGCGTTCCGCCATCTTCCACGATATTCTCAACCACAAACGGCATACGATGTCCTTCCGAATCGCCAACATCCACGCGCAACACATTTCCTGCAGTATCGGCAAGAATAAAGTTGTCTTTGGTGAGAGTGGGTGCGACCATGGCGTAGGTTTCCCCATTCGGTGCGATGAGAGCCTTGGGGGCCAGATGTTCCGCCTTATGCAATCTCATGAGGGCGCTGGCTTTTTTCTGCAATTCATCCGAAGAAATCACCATGCCTCCAATCTCGGCATGCAACGGCTCTGGGTTGCCCGTGGTCGCAAGGGTGACCAAGGCGTCCGAAGCTTTTCCAGCCACTGAGGCTGGCAAGTCTGCAGCGTAGCCCGGTACAGCAAAGGTCAATCCCAGAACGAGTGTCAACGAAGCGTTCCAAACTTTACCGTCCTTGTGCCATTTGTTGCTGATCGTTAAGTGGGTCATGATCGATCTCCTTAGGTTAGCGGGACATTGGTGGCTGTGGGGTTCACGGTCTGCGACAACCGGCCGTTTGTAGAGTCCGTCAATTTCACGTGCTGGTGTGAAGAGAGGACCTACATCGTTCGGGCATATGGGCTGTAGTCTGTGCCTGCATAAGAACCTTACAAGTCCGTTTGCTTATTTGGGTAGACTGCCGGGGATCGGGTCGGCAGGCGAATGAGCGAAATCGTGTTGCCGGGGTGGGAATAGGTCAATCTTGAACGAGATATGCTTCTCTTGGAGGCAACTCATAACACGTTCCGAACTTGGACGACATCAATCGTGAGGTCAGATCGGGTAGAGAGAATAAACGGTGATGATGGAATTTGATGATCGTGTAGGTTCCTGCCGGCGGAACATTTGTTATGGAAGGTGGTTAGCGGTGTCTTGGAAAGACTCGCCGGATCTGTGCCCGGCTGGGCCGGTCATAGCCATCTAGCTTTGACCGGTGACGGATGTAGGTGCACACGAAGACTACACTGAATGCTGGTGCTGATGTTCACCGTGCTCGCCGGTGTGTTGGTGATCATGGCGTCCGGTATCGGCAGCATGTTCGTGCGTATGGGCATGCTCGTGTTCATGTTCATGGTTGTGAGTCTGGGCAGCGCCATGCATGTGTTCATGACTGTGGACGTGCTTATGAGAGTGAGAGCCTTTCATGGAAGTACTCCTTTCAAATAAACTCTTTCAAGAATACCACTCTTTCTTGAATCATGGAATACAGATGGGGCGTGGACTATTTCGGGGAGCTGTAAGATGGGCTGGTGGAAAGGGTGGTGACACAGGCCGAGCCCAACGCTCCCATTCATGGAGAGCGCAGGACTAAGGCGGACCTCAGTCTCTAGAACCTGTTTAGCTCAGAGGAAAATCCCAGCATGTGGGCTTTGGATTATCCGACTCTGGGACTGGCACGCGGTGCATTGCCCGTAATGCAGTTCGATCTGACTCACTATGTTGAGACGATGCCCACGTCCGTGACCATTCCTTTTGTATGTGAGAGAACTGATGGTCGTGCGTGGTTTCTGTCTTGACCCACGTCTCAATGCGGTCCTCCGGTGGTGCGATTCTTGCCTTATAGGGGTGTGTTGGCGGACCAATTGCCGCGGACCCATCCACGCGGAGTAAGGTGCCATTCAACATGGACTTCTTCGATAGCCAATCGGAGGTCCCTTCAGGACATTGGTCTTAAGTGAAGTAGCCCGAGACAACGCCCGATCTGGTATCGAAAGGCAAATTGTATACCTATGCACAGCTTGACGAGGTGGCTGCTGAATATCCCCAAAATCATACTTTTCTCATGCGGGTACCTTCTCTCCAACTGGGTCATAGCATCAGTTAGATTCAGCATGTGAATCAATTTGTGGCGATTATGACCTACTTGACACCACACCAAGATTCCTGTAGAGTAGCCTCAACATCACGGAGGCTAGCCAATGAAAAAGCACACGCTCACCAGCATGATGGACCGATTCAAAGACGAGGAAGCCTGCAAGCAGTTCTTGCAAGAGCGCCGCTGGAAGAATGGGGTCACTTGTCCCCGCTGCCAGAACGCCAAGGTCTTCGCCGTCAAGAGCCGTCCGTTCCATTGGGTCTGTAAGGGCAAGGACTGCGGAGGCCGGAACGGCTACCGCTTCTCGGTCATTACCCATACGATCTTCGAGAACACGAACTATCCGTTGCGGACCTGGTTCCAGGTGATCTATCTGATACTCACCAGTAAGAAGGGCATCAGCGCCTTGCAGGTACAACGCATGATTGGGAGCGGGGCCTACCGCACGGCTTGGTATATGTGTCATCGCATCCGAGCTGCCATGCAAGACGGTGGATTTAGCAAGCTCATGGGTGAGGTAGAAGTAGACGAGACCTATATTGGCGGAAAGTATAAGAATAAACACGTTTCTCAACGCCTCGATGGTCCGCATGGCAGCATCAAGGGCAAGGTTGCGGTTATTGGTGCGATTGCTCGCAAAGGTAAGGTGGTAGCCAAGATCATTGAGAAGGCGAACGCGGAGACCTTGCAAGGCTTTGTACGTCAAACCGTGGGCGAGAACGTGTCCCTGGTGGCCACCGATGAGCATAGCGGCTATAAGGGTCTGACGAAGATGGGCTATCCGCATGAATCTGTGAGCCATTATCGTGGTGAATATGTGCGCGGGAACGTCCATACCGCGAACCTGGATAGCTTCTGGAGCCTGTTGAAGCGGGGCGTGATTGGCACCTATCACAAGGTGAGCAAGGATTATTTGCCGCTGTACCTGGCCGAGTTCAGCTACCGGCACAATAACCGCCAGAATCCAGACATCTTTGGTGATGTGATAGCAGAATGCTGAGCACGCGGAAAGTGAAGCGTGCCAGCATGAAGTATGATCCAAAAAACGTGCAGCTAAGGCTACCCATGGAGGTTGTATGCCGAAGGCGAAGCCGATTTCGCTCCATCCGTTGAGTTTTGAAGAGGTCATAGACATTCTCGTGAAGGCACCCGTGAAGAATAAAGTTCAGAGAAAGAAGTTAATCGTCCAAAAGCCTCATGGGAAATAGGCCTTTTCTGATTCCTAGCTCTGGCTTGTCTTCTTCTCCTATCCCAATCCACAATTTCTTTGTCTCGCTTCTTATATTCTTCCCACTTACTCGCAATTTGATCTCATATGGCTTCAACGGGACCTCTTGATCTCCTATGCTCGCGGCATGAAAAACAATAGTTGGAATATCATTCCCATGCCATTGCCAAGAAACAACATCCACGAATTGGTCGTCATCAGGATGCAGGTCTATGGAAGTTTTAAGAGGTGTAGAACTGTCATCCTTAAACCGCAAATTGAACGGCAAGATTCCCTTTAATTTCTCACTACCTATCACCTCAGTTAAGGCGACCTTTACACCTTCTACAGTATCGCCGCTATATACGCGCAATCTAATTCTGGCGAGCCATCCTCTAGCAGCAAGAGGTCTGCTTAGGAATGTGGCCAGCATATCTTCATCTTCCGCAATGAAGCCCCATTCATAGAAATATGAAGGGTGCTCACTCGGCTTAAATTCAATTGAGACGTTTAGCCAATAGAGTCGATAGGCAATGAGGCATAACACCAAAAACATGGCAAATAATAGAGAGAGAGCTATTGCCTGTAATGGAGAAGCGCCAGCCCAGGCCATTAACATCTCGGCCACCACTGATAGGCCAGCGATGGAGAGGATAGGCCATATCCCCTGAACAACCTGGATGATGTTCCATAAATCTGTAATCCCAGACCTGAACGTTTTAACGCGTCCCATGCCTTACCCCCCTGAATAGGGGCGCATCCTACCTCATTTTGTAATGGGTGTCGAGTTGGGCATAATAGCCCAATTTGTATTCAGTGAACACTCAGTTCGCTGATCCGCGGTTTGGGAAGGCATCAGCGGAAGATTCGCCACCTCCTGAATCCCAGCCACAGCAGTCTGATTCCACATATTCACCACGACATAGCTTCTGACAGACCGTTGCATCCAGTTGCGCGAGCGCTTCCCGGAGGCGGCTCAGCAGTGGTCAAACGGCCATCCACTGGGACGTATCGCTGGCGGGGGGGGACGACTCACATCATTCACCAAAAGGAGGGCTGGGTCCCCTACAGATGCGGGATTGGGTCTTGTGAAGGTTAGGGCAGGATGGGAGCTTGATGCATGGGATCATTAGCCAACTCCCTGTTCTTATTCACCCGCACTGGAAGGAGGCGACGATGTTCATACAACCCCAAGAAGGTCATGGGTTTCACACTGGGTACAAGGGTGCTCTTGCGCTCGGCGCTTTGCTGTGTATGATCCTGTTGCTTATTGGCTGTACCTCGTCCCGGAAGGAATATGTTGTGGATTATGCACGCGGTAACGATGTGACAGCCCAAGGTTCACGCGACCGTCCATGCCAGACTGAGATGCAATGCCGGATGCTGGCTGAGCGCGATGGGGTGCATTCGTATTGGATGGTTTATCAGTAAGGGCAGGCAAAACGGTCCGTTGTATTCTCTTCCGAAGGAGGGGCTCAGTCTAATCGAGCTTGATGGGGACGACATTCATCTCGTAAAAGTGCGATTGTGCACAGCCCGATTTTGTATTTCCGCGCATACACGATCAAAGCGCAACACGCACATCCAAGGATCCAGCATTGCTGCGAGGCGGAGCATCGCTCAACCCTTTGTAACTTTTATATCTTAAATATCTGCTCACTTCCGATCTGCAAAGAGCAGTTAGCGTTCGAGAGATGGCACTGAACCTGCTCGACTCTGCGTCTGCAGGGGAGTCCTCTGTCCAGACATCGAGGCCTACCCACACTGTTAAATTGACGTATAAGTCGAATCGAGTGCGCGCTCTAATAGAGGCCTCTATCCCGAAGGTACAGGTTGCGCGCGCACCATGGTCACGTGTGCATCTTGCTAACGGATAAGTCCTCATCTCGACAAACTGTCGGCAAGGGATCCGGCTCGATCATCATTGTTGAGATGAAAGTGGCCTCATGAAACATGCCGTTGTGTCCTCCTTGGTACTGGGTCTCTTCCTTCAGACAGGGTGCAGCAGTGGAGTCACTGGCCCACTAGAAATGACCACGCTCAATCCAGGCGACGATCATCAGACTATTGCACGTCACTACCTCCACGAGGCACGTCTATCACGCCAACAGGTCGAAGAACTGAGCAATCAGGCAGCAGTCTATGAACGGCTCTTCGGGCAAGAGTCTGACTGGGTATCCGGCACGCGGCTCTTGGTGCAGTTCTATCAAGAAGTCGCGCAAGAGCAAGACCGACTGGCGGAGCTACACATGCGCCTTGGAAAGGACCGGTCGTCCAAGTAAGCGACACCATCGCGAGAGAGCACTAACCGGCCACACAGAGTGGCTACGAGGGAGGACGCAATGACACGCCCAATCGTGACGAGTCTCGTGGTCACGTTCCTACTGACCACGGCCTGTGGAACAACCATTCAACCAGGCCAGCGCGGATTGTTTTGGCACCCCCTCTCTCAGGGGCTTTCCCAAGAACCACTGAAAGATGGGTTTTACTGGCGCGCACCATGGAATGATGTGTATGTCTATGATGTCAAATGGCAAAGTCACACGGAAAATATTGATGCATTGAGTGCGGATGACCTTCAGGTACTGATCAAGGCGGCGATCATCATTCGGCCTATCCCAGAAGAGCTGTACTTTCTCAATCAAGAAGTGGGAACAGACTACTATGTCCGCATTGTCAAACCTCAATTTATGGCGGCCGTGCGGAGTGTCGTCTCCGGCTACAATATGGTGACAGTTCCGGAAAAGAGCACAGAAATCGCCGGAAAAGTTCGAGCGGTCGTCATCGAAAATCTCAAAGGTCGTCACTTGGAAGTTCAGAACGTGGCTTTATCGGATGTAGATTTTCCAGAACTCGTGCTACGTGCCATTGAACTGAAACAGGCGAAAGAGCAGGAAAAGGAACAGAAGGAGTTTGAGCTGACCATCGCGGCGAAGGATGCGGAGATCGCCCGCACGCGGGCCAAGGGCGAGGGGGATGCGATTCGAATTCGGGCTGACGGACAGGCACAGGCACAGGACACAATTTCCAAAACCCTGACGCCGGCCTTCCTCCAATACAAATTGTATGACAGTCCCAATTCCAAGCTGGTGATTTTGCCGGAGCACATGAAGGTTCCCTTTCTAGTCAATCCTGGGGAATTACCGGCATCGGGCAAGTGACATCTAGAGTCTGACTGGATTGGGAGCCCAGGCAATGCGACCTACGAGTCACCGATGGCTCTCCCAAATCTCGTGCGAATGCAGACCTTAAGACTTCTTATTGCGGATGGCCAGATGTAACGTGATGGGGAATACCATGACATAAAACAACAGGAGCCCTCCCAGTAGGAGCTGGCTGCGGATTTGTAGAGGATCGACGAGGATATCGTGCTCCCTCCAGAGATGCTTGGTCATGAGGTCACACGCAAACCCCGCGACGGCCAACGCATACCAGAACCGCCACCGGCGCTGGCTGTACAGTGCTTGCTCTCGTCGGTGGATGAGAAGAACCTGAGCGAGAAGCCCAACGATGGCGGGGTAGGGGGCCCACTCAGGAACCCCTTGAGGCCATAACAGCAAGACCAAGGCGATGGCGACGAAAATAATGATGGTCCCAAACAGGAATCCCCGGCGGGTTTCTGAAAGGATCGTGCTCTGGCGTTCCATCGACCTACCCAAGGAGTTCGTGGAGAAGGAAGAGTCTCAGCAATCCACCAAGTCGCATCCTGTGGCTGAATCTCTTCAAATTACATTCGTTTCAGTAAGAGCCCTTTCCGCTCCCACCTTTCAACGCGTGCTTCGAACAGTGTTTGATGTCCGCCAAGACCTCAGGGCTGCGTAGCGCTATCAGTTGCAGATAAGCCGGAGACCTAGCAGAGTAGGAAGTCAGTCAGGTCACTTCCCTTTTGGCGCTCCTCTTATCCCGGTGCTCCTTCAATAGATCGCGAAGCACTTCCTAAATTAAATCGTTGAATGTTCGGCCTTCCGAATAGCGAGGATGCGAACCTCTTTTGCGAGGTTCTCGCCTCCACGAGGACCTATCTGACGCTTGCGTTTTCCGTTCCCGTGCTCTGTTATGGAGCGTGACCGTACTGGATGGGTGTATTGGTGTCAAGGCACATCGTTTGATGAGGAGAGCGGTAAGGAGAAAGAGGCTAAAATGGTTGGAATATCCAAAAAAGGTTGATGCCCTGATACGAACCTTCACGCATCGACGCGTTCCACAGAATGCTTACGGGTGGGAATAGCCAGAATTACTTGTCCAAACACTGAGAATGAGAGCACACACGCTCCAGCGGATAGTGATCATTTTTGTCCTGATGTTGTTGTCACTGGCGGGATGCTATTGGACGCTTGAGCAACGGTGGCAAGCATTTGACGAGCAGACGCGACAAGAAGTCGGGGCCAAAACCAAGGATTACTATGTTCATGAGTGGGGGAACCCGTCAAAGCAACTGAAGACCATCGATGGTGAAGAGGTGTGTACGTGGGAATGGAGAGGGTATGGTGGAAGTCAGGGATGGAACAAAACGCTGAAGTTCTCGCCAGTCGGGGTGTTAAAAGATTTTCATCGAGAGTATTGGCCCAAGGATTGAGGAATTGAGAGTTTTCCTCGAGATGAAGCAATACGAAAGTTATGCACCTAAGCCCCCGCGTCAAACTCCACCTCAGGAATGACCTTGTAGTATCCAGGCCGTTCAGCTTGCTGCCGGACGATCCAGGCTTCAGCATCTCCCTTCGTGGAGAACTGCTTCACCGAGACGAGGTTATCGAGGTGACCGATATTGGCAAAGACGTGGAAGGGATAATCCGAATAAGTGGACATGGCATTCCTCGCGCATTTAGACCGGCGTAGATGCTCTACACCTGCCGAAATCGACAGTCACGGAAACTGACTGGATAATTCTATCCGGCTTGGGTGACCCAATCGGGCACCGGATAACTGGTCACGCTGGCCTCCCGTCCACAATGATCACATATTCCCTGGCGAGTGACCGACCCATGCCTTCGGAGCTTGGCCCAGTAGAGTTTGATTTCGTCTTCATTCCTTGGTGCGGTGAATGACAACCGATCACAACATGTCGAACAGTATTGAACCGTCATAGCCATGATTACCTCTCCTCTCGTGGCCGATGGACTGGATTCCTCCTGTGTACAAGGCCCCAGCCTAATAGGCCTCAATGGGGCACAGCACTGGGACAAACCCTAGAGCGATAACGTGAACGTGAAAGAATGGGAGTGCAGCTAAACAGAGCTCCTTTCCCTACGGCTGGTCACTATCCGTCTGTCGAACTTTCCTCTGCAAGGGCTCCAGGATAGGACCGCTCCATTCATTGAACTGGTTTACCGCTGAGGGGAGGTCAACTCCATCCAGCGCTTGAACTCAAAGCTGATGGTTTCACGACCTTCGGAGGAAGCAGTGGGGCAGTCACTCAGCTTTCCAACCAGTACCATATCAGGATCAATCCGACGAAACGGATAACACGCATCTGGCACTCTCCTTTCTGTGAAGGCCTCCCCGGCTCGGTCTCAAGCCTTACTCTCATCACTAGCAAACGTGATACCAGTGATCATAACGGAGCTTTTTCATTCATGAGGGAGAATTGGGCTATTGGATACGATTACGGCTGGAATCCATTTTGGACACTGTCGCGCAGGCTTAGCGACAGTCTGGATGATATGCCGCAACAGCACACTGGAAGCGAGATAGCTGGCTGTTGAATCAATCAGGAAGGGATGGAATCTGAAGTATCAGCCTCGGGTGATGACGGAGGCTTACCGAGACCGTGGCGTTCGATGTGGCGATACAACGTCCGCCTGCTGATGCCAAGCAAACGTGCCGCCCGCTCCTTGTTGCCGTGGGTTGCCTCCAGCATTTTGAGCACCTGATCGCGCTGCAACGCTTTGAGTGTGCCCGGGAGAATCTGTGTTTGTGTATGGGATACCAGATCTCTGCCTTTACGAAGGACTTCAGGTGGAAGATCATCAATCGAGAGAACCGCGTGGCTGGCCAGCGTTACCGCTCGTTCCACGACGTGTTCTAACTCCCGCACATTCCCCGGCCATGAATAGTCGGTCAACGCTTGCATGGCGGAAGAGGAAAACGACGTGACAGGCACTTCCTTCTGGTCGCCATACTGTCCCAGGAAGAATTCGGCCAGTAGCTGAATATCTTCAGGCCGTTCCCGAAGCGGTGGGATGACAATCGTGACCGTGTTCAGCCGATAAAGCAAATCCTCACGAAATCGACCGGCCGCCGTTAACTCAGCAAGGTTTCGGCGGGAGGCCGCGATCATCCGCAGATCAACCCGTACCGACTCATTACTGCCGACCCTTCTGATTTCCCCTTCTTGAAGGACACGCAGAAGTTTGGCCTGCCCAGCCGGAGTGAGATCACCAATCTCATCCAGGAAGAACGTGCCACCGCTTGCCTCTTCAAGCAAGCCGCGCCGCATCGTATGAGCGCCGGTGAATGAACCCTTGGTGTGGCCGAAGAGTTCGCTTTCGAGCAACGAGTCGGGGATCGCGCTGCAGTTGACGGCGACGAACCGGTGTATCGAACGCGGGCTGTGGTCGTGAATCGCCTGGGCGATCAATTCCTTGCCGGTGCCGCTTTCTCCCTGAAGCAAGACGGCTGTCCGGCTGTGGGTGACTTTTCCGATAAGTTTGAAGACCTCGACCATCTTTTTGCTTTGCCCGATCAGAGAAGCGGTCCGCGGCCGTTCACGGATTGCACGGTTGAGCGTGCGATTTTCCTCGATCAGGCGCCGATGCTCGACGGCCCGCTTCATCGTGACCACGAGGTCGTCGAGATTCACCGGCTTGGCGATGTAATCGAACGCCCCGTGCTTCATGGCCTGGATTGCCGTGTCAACGGAGCCGAAGGCGGTCAAGAGCACGATGGGCATTTCCGGCAGGGTCTTGCGAAAGGAATCCAGCAGGTCCAGACCAGAATAGGGGACCATGTGGATGTCGCTCAGGACAGCATCATACGGGACCACATCGATCTTGCTCATGGCTTCTGCGCCGTCACGGGCGGTGTCCACTTCAAAGCCGGCCTGGTTCAAGGCTTCCGCCATCATCTCTCGATTCCGCTGGTCGTCATCGACGAGAAGTATCGAAGGTGAATCACTCATTGATGTCTCCGTATGTTCCGCTCGGTGTTCCAGATAGGTAAATCAATGGTGAACTCAGTTCCGTGCCCCACGTGGCTCTTCACGGCCAGCCTGCCGCCGCTGTCGGTCACCACGCGGTGACAGATCGCCAGCCCAAGTCCCGTCCCTCCTTGATCATGCCGGGTCGTGAAGAACGGTTCGAAAATTCTGGGGAGGTGCTCCGAAGGGATCCCTGTGCCCGTGTCCCCGATCGTCAAGCGAACCGTCGCTTCTTCGATCGGAGCGCCTTCACCCACCATGACAATTCCAGGAGGCCTTTCGCCGCACGCGATACGGGTCCGGATGGTCAATTCTCCGCCGAGCGGCATCGCTTGGATGGCGTTGGTGACCAGATTGAACAGCAACCCGTGCAGCGCACGGGCATCCCCGGCGACCGGTGGAAGATCGTCTTGCAAGTCGGTCTTCAGGGTTACGTGCTGCCTCGGCAGACCGGGGGAGAGGAGGGTCGTCACCTCCTGGATAGTTCCATTGAGATTCACACGGGCTGAGCGGAGCTGCATACGAGTCTGATCCAACAGCTGCTTGATGATACTGACCATACGGTTGACTTCCGACCGAATGACGGCAAGATGCCGGTGGCGACTGGCGGAATCAGTCGTGCCAGTGAGCATTTGCAGATGACCGGAGAGTGCGTTCAAAGGGTTGCCCAATTCATGGGCCACGGTGGCAGAAAATTCTCCCAGTGCAGCTAAACGTTGACTTCGTTCAGCGGCAAGCCTTGCTTCGACGAGTTCGAGATTGGCTCGCTGCAGTTCCTCGGTTGCCTCCGCGACCCGAATCTGAAGTGTTTCGTTGAAATGGCGAACCTTGTCCAGGAGAGCATCCTTTTCTATCCCGGCTTCCCGTACGCGATCGAGCATCTTATTGAACTGAATCGCCACCTCTTGGATTTCGGAGGGGTAGTGGGTCAGCGGATGGCTGGATAGGTTTTCCGCTTCGACACTTCGTATGGCATGCAACAGCCGGTGAACAGGCCGATGGACCTTGACCCGGATCAAGAGCCACAAGGTCAGCGATGTGACGGCCACAACGCCGATGCCAATTGACTTGGCCAACTCGGTTTCCTGCTTGATGAGGTCGTCGTACTCCTTCACAGAAAACAGTCCGCGTAATGCCCCAACGACCTTGCCGTCAATCTCAATCGGAGCAGTCATGCGCACGGCTCTCTCTCCCGATGCATCCTCGAGTTGCATGACGGAGCCCCTCGCTTCAACCTTCGCCCGTTCCTGTGAATCCAATATCGTTGGCACCAACTGAGACTCGGTGCTCGCAATGAGGGAACTGGATTGAGGTGAGATCTCGTACACCGAGAGCCGCAGAATTTCGGGGTGGATCTCGATGATCTCATGGATCAAACCTTCCAGAGCCCTCACGTCTTGGATTCCGCCTGCCTGGCTAATCATGGCGCTGACTGACTGGGAAAGGAGCACAAACGCAATCTCCCGGTTGTGCGTTCCCGCACGATCGATGATCTGACGTTCAAGAATGGTAATAAATACAATCGAGAGCGCCACGAGCATCACCCCGGTGATGGTGACCCAAACCATGATGCCTCGAAACCTGAATGGCTTCATGGATGTCTCCACCGCATTGATTCTATTGATATTATTTGAAAGGCGAGTTGAAGACGGAGAAATATGCTCCTCTATCTTCACCGTTCTTCACCGTTGTAAGACTCCTGAGCGTCCATTATGTTGCTGAATCAGGCACACGACTGCCGTTGAAAGACGGTTCCAACCCCTCGTTCGCACGGTGTGACATACACAAGCGATGCCGCGATGGGCAGCCCTGTCATTGTCACACCATACGGCACCTGTTCCATGCGATATATCGGTGCCTCCTCAAGCACCATCCCGCCTCGATCCACGAGGAAAATTGCTCTGAGAAGCATTCCCATCACCGAATGAACACACGACCACCGCTCCGTATCTGATGGTGACCTGTGGCACAGATGCGTCTGTGCCAAGCGGATACCTTTGGCACTCGTGTGTCATTGTGGTACGGCATATTTTTTCCAATCATACCCAGCGCATCGAATTGCCACAGAATTCCGTGACACAGATCCTTTGCGCACCCAGGCAAACTCCTTGCTCATTGGCTCACACATCGTTGTGACAGGGTGTCGGTTGCTGAGCGCGTCAAAAGAGCTGATGAATCACTATTAGACGTAAATGAACGTAAAACGAGGTTGGAATTAACCAGAACGTGCTCGCATCCGAGGCGACGCTGGTCTACATGAAACAATAGCCCCTATCCGCCGAGAGGTAGCTCGCATGAATAAGCTCGTCCAGGTAGCCCTAAGTAAGCCCTATACCTTTGTGGTTCTCGCCGTCCTCATCGTGCTGTTCGGCGCGTTGGCGGTGACTGAAGCTCCGACCGACGTCTTTCCGGTGATCCAAATTCCCGTCAGTTCCATCGTCTGGATCTACGACAACCTGATGCCGGCGGACGTCGAGGGCCGCATTACGTATGTGTTTGAACGATTTCTGACTCAGACGGTCGAGGGCATCAAATACATCTGGAGTAATTCGTTATTCGGGAACGCCATCATCAATGTCTATCTTCAGGACGGAGTCGACCTGGGTGGGAGCGAAGCCGATATCGCGGCGATTTCGCAGACGACCGTCAAGGCGCTTCCGCCGGATATTAACGCGCCGATGGTCATGCGGCTGTTCCCTTCTCAGGTGCCGGTGGCTACATTGCAAATCACTTCGGATACGCTGACCCCGGCGGAACTCTATAACCTCTCCATTATGCGAGTCCGCCCCCTCCTCGTCACGATCCCTGGCGCGATCCTGCCGCACCCCTATGGGGGCCAGGACATGCAGGTCATGATCAATCTCGATCAGCAGAAACTACTCGCCCGTCACCTCACCCCGGCGGATATTCACGAGGCTGTTTCCAGGCAGAATTTGGTGCTGCCGGGAGGGGATATCAAGCTGAAGGCGACCGACTGGCTCGTCCTGACGAATGCATCCGCATTGAAGATCGAGGATTTCGACGAAATCCCGATCAAGCGAGACGGCAACTCCTTCATTCATTTGCGTGACGTGGCCGTCACTCGCCTCGCCGGCCGGGTGCAAACGAACGCCGTGATCGTTGAGGGCCAGCAAGCCGTCATCGTCGTGGTCATGAAAAGCAGCGAGGCCTCCACGTTAGAAGTCGTGCACGGAATAAAGGAAATCATTCCGCGCCTCCAGGATGTTCTGCCGAAGGATGTCAAAGTCAAGCTCCTCATCGATGCCTCGCAATTCGTAAAAGATGCGATTGCGGACGTGGTGCACGAAATGCTGACTGCCGCCGCGCTGGTGGGGCTCATCGTGTTACTCCTCCTGGGATCCTGGCGACCGACGCTCATCGTCCTCACCTCGCTCCCGCTCTCTATCCTGAGCGCGCTCATTTTGCTGCACATTCAAGAAGAGTCGATTAACGTCATGACCCTGGGCGGATTGGCGCTGGCCGTCGGCATTCTCGTCGACAACGCCGCGGTCATGATCGAAAATGTCGACACTCACCTCGCGATGGGTAAAGCGCTGGAGGAGGCGATCATCGAGGCCGCCAATCAGATCCTCTTGCCCACGTTCGTCGCCACGCTCGCCATTACGATTGTCTGGGTGCCGCTGTTTCATCTGAGCGGAATCTCCGGCTGGGTCTTCCCGCCAATGGCGAAAGCGGTCATCTATTCGATGGTTGCTTCCTTTATCTTGACGTATACGTTGGTGCCGACCATGGCGAAATATATCCTGAAGCCTCACGGTGGCCCGCATACATCCGGGCACGAAGGCCACCACCAAGCGGGCCAATCGGGGAGTGCTCTCGTCCGCTTCCAGCAGTGGTTCCAACACAGCTTTGATCGCTTCCGCGACGGCTACAGTGCTCGCCTCAAACTGGCGGTGGCCCATCGTGGCATGTTCGTCACGGTCTCGTTCGTGATATCGATGGGTTCCCTTGTGCTCTTTTACTTCAGCGGCACGGAGTTCTTCCCCGAGATCAAGTCCGGGATCATGCAGTTGCACATGCGGGCGCCCCTGGGTACGCGCATCGAAGTGGCCGCTCGGCTTACCTCCCTGGTCGCGAAGGATATCGAACAACTGCTGCCGGGCCAGGTGGAATCCATTGTCAGCAATTGCGGCATTCCAGTCGGGGCCCACAACCTCGCCTTCATTCCAACACCGACCGTCGGTACGCAGGACTGCGACCTCACCATTTCGTTAAAAAACGGACAGTCGCCCGTGTGGGACTATCGCCGCACCCTCCGCAAGGGGCTGAATGCCCGCTATCCAGGAACCGAATTCACCTTTCAGCCGGCCGATCTCACCGCGAAAATCCTCAATTTCGGCTCTCTCGCGCCGATCGATGTGCAGATCAACGGTCCGGACATCTATGCCAACCATGAGTTTGCCCGTAAATTGGCAGGCAGGTTGCGGCAGATCCCCGGCTCCACCGACGTGGTGGTCCAGCAACCGATGGGCATGCCGACGCTACTTGCAGAGGCGGATCGACGGTTCGCGCTGGGGATGAACCTGGACCAGACGGACTTCGGGAACAATATGCTCGTCACCACCGCCGGCAGCCAACAGGTCGATCAGAAGTATTGGCTTGATCGCGCGACCGGCATGTCTTATCGGATCAATGTGTATACGCCGCAACCGCAGCTCACGAGTCTCAAAGATCTTATGACTGTCCCCATCGCTAAGGAAGGACACGAGTCCACGTCGGAGGGAGGAGTCGTGAATCCTCAGCTCCTCGGAAACCTCGCCAATTTAAGACCGGTCGGTACACCGGGGGCGGTCACGCACGGGAATATCATGCCGCTGATCGACGTCTATGTTGCCGCAGAAGACCGGTCCCTCGGCGAGGTCCTTGCGGATGTCCAGCAGATCACGCATCAGATGGAAGGAGAGCTGCCCACGGGGGCAGTGATTGAAATAAAGGGCCAGGCCGAGGTGATGCACCAGGCTCTGGTTGAAATGCTCTTGGGGCTCCTGGTCGCAGTCGTATTGGTATATCTCTTGATCGTCGTCAACTTTCAGTCATGGCTCGATCCCTTCATTATCATTACGGCCTTGCCCGGAGCCTTGGCTGGTATCGCGTGGGCCCTGTTCATCACTCATACGAATATTTCCGTGCCGGCTCTCATGGGCGCCATCATGACCATGGGTACGGCAACCGCCAATTCCATCCTTCTCGTGTCATACGCCCGCGAGCGGATCGCTGTCCATGGCGACGCTCTGTTGGCTGCGGTAGAAGCCGGTACGGCTCGTATTCGGCCGGTGCTCATGACTGCAGCAGCCATGATCTTCGGCATGCTTCCGATGGCGACGGCGAACTCACAAAATGCGCCGCTCGGTCGTGCCGTCATGGGCGGCTTGTTCGTTGCCACCCTGTTTACGCTGTTCTTCGTTCCATGCGTCTATGCCATGATCTATTCTCGACGAACCGCCGTGCAAAAGGAGTCTATCTGACATGAATGCCATGAGCGGAAAACTAGGCGTGGTTTTAACCGTCATCTTAGTTCTCATGTTCCTCGTGTACCGGTACGTTGAAGGTCAACAGGCGGGTAAAGCATTGGAGGAGACCACCCTCGAAGCCGCCATCCCATCTGTAGCCCTCATACAAGCCAAACCGTCGCCGGCAACCGATTCCATTACGCTGCCCGGCACGATTGAGGGGTGGTACGAGGCGCCCATCTATGCGCGTGTCGAAGGCTACGTGAAGGCCTGGTACAAGGACTATGGCAGTCTTGTGAAGAAAGGTGACATCCTCGCCGAAATCAATACACCGGATCTCGATGCCGAATATCGACAGGCCCATGCAGATTTGCAGGCCGAGCGTGCCAGGAACGCACTGGCTCAACTGACCGCCCAGCGCTACCTCGCCATGCGAGAAAACCAAGCGCTTTCAGAGCAAGCCATCTCCGTACAACTTGCTGAAGCGAAAGCAGCGGCAGCGAAACTCGCGGCGGCTGAGCAAAAGGTGAAGAATATTGAGGCCTTCATTGGATTTAAACAGATCATCGCACCCTTCGACGGAGTGGTGATACAGCGGAACATCAATGTCGGGGACTTGGTGTCCAAAGAAGGCAGCATCAATACCACCAACGCCAAAAACAACCTGTTTACCGTCGCTGTGGTGGATAAGCTGCGTCTGTTTGTGAACGTACCGGCAAATTTTGGTCCCTTCCTGAACCCCGGCCTGACGGCCGAAGTAACCGTGCCGCAAATCCCCAAGCGCCATTTCGCCTTCGAATTCTTGACCGTGGCGAAAGGGTTCGATGTGAACACCCGCACGGCGGTCACGGTCTTTACCCTGGACAACAAGGACCGCATGCTCTGGCCGGGTTCCTATGCCACCGTGCGGCTGACGGCCCCGGTGGAGGCAGGCGTGATCACGATTCCGACCAGCGCGATGGTATTTCAGGAGCATGGCACGCAGGTGGCCGTCCTCACAGAGGACGACCGGATTCATTACAAATCGATTGCCGTGGCTAAAATGCTTGACAGCACTGTTGAGGTCCAAGATGGGATCGCCGAAAACGACCGTATCGTCAATAACCCCAGTAGCGCGTTGCTCGAAGGAGACAAGGTGCGGATCGTGAAGCCTGCTCCAGGGTACGACCTGCTGACTGAGGAAGGAACGGCACCCATCGTACCCAAGGAACAACTAGCAAAGCCTCTATGACACCACGGTTGTTTATGGAGTCACACGTACAAGCGGCATCCGATACACTCGTTACCTGTCGCAGCTGGCGATGGCCACGCTCGCGTTGTCACCCATATGGTATGGGTCTGGAAAGAAGGATGGTGCGCACATGAGAAATCTCATCATCGTGGCTCGGAACTCGATGCTAAGCGACTTAGAAGAGCTCTTACACAAAAACGGGGTTACGGCGTACTCCATCCTCAACAACGTCATGGGGAAGGGCGGGGCTGGTCGAGTCTATGGGACCTTTCTCAGCCCTGAGATCAATGCCATTATTTTTGCAGTTCTCCCCTCAGACCAAGTGGAGAGGGCCGTCATCGCGTTGAAGACGCTTCACACCACACGAACCGACGCTGCTCCATATGACACACCTATCCCGCTCAAGGTATTTTCTTCTCCGTGTGAAGAGCATCTGTAACGCGCTGGACTAGGCCTCGAGAGCATACAAACCCGGGGCCCTCACTTGCTGAGCACCACAAGCGCATGGAAGAAGGCTTCCATTGAAGATGCCCTATGAGGAGGCCAAGAAACGGGCAGAGCCGTATACCAAGATCGTAGGCGAGCTGCCAGAAATGCGAAAAGATGCGGTTTCATCCAGCAATCGATCACCCTGGCGAAACCGGCCTATGTCTTGGTGAATAACCGGTCAGAGGACACTGCGCCGCTCACGATTCAGGCGTTGATATCCGCGCTACTCCCGCCCGCGTCATGATGACTAGTGATCAGGTCGAGGCGCTTTACTGAAAGGCATGCCGTGTTTTCTCTGCCATACTTCGAGCGCTGCCTGCAGGATCAGCACCGTGTTGTAGATTAAATCGCGTTCACTATCTGCGAGCGGCTTACCGGATAGAAGATGCCGTTCGATCGGCGTGCAGCTCGACACAAACCGAACCACTGAGCGTGTGAATGGTACCGGATCACCGGAGTTGGCCATAATGCCCTCGTGGGTTAGGCGGTGCTGTACCGCGCACCACCGTGGTTGGCCGTCGATGGACTGGCGGCAGTAAATGTTCTTCGATAGTTTACTGACTCATGTCCCCTTCGGCAGCTGCCGATTGCGCTCAGTCAGGACTCGCGCTCTCTCTGTCGGCTCGTTAACGACCAGACCAACGCATCCACCCAGCCGACCACCGTCCATCCTAACGAGAGATTCACGACCAAAATCGTGATGCAGTTGCGATGTCCTCGCCCGAGGGCGACAAACGAGGGAATGCAATACAAGAACGCGGTGCCCACGACGTAAAGATCAGTGACGATATCATCGTCCATGGGGCACACCCTTCCTTCGGGGTCGCAGGGCGTTCTCTTCTAGTGGCTCTTCGGCAGAAGCCTTTCTACGTCAATCACAGAAGCTCGTTTCCCCTTCCCTTTATCGGGGTACTTCTTCAGAAGATCCGTAATCGCGTCTTCAACAAGTTCGTTCATGTCCCTTTCATGATCTACTGAAACATGCTCCAGATCCTACATACGTGAAGGTCAAGACGTAGCCCATACTGCTGTTTCACGTTTCCTGAGCGTGGTCTAGGCACGAGTGGGTGAACTGTAGCAGATGACCTTCGGGCTATCAATCGGTGGAACCTGACATCATTATCAGCATGCGCCTATCATGCCAAACCGATGCACGCATCGCTGGCGGGACGAGGATGGGCGCATGTCTTCTCAGCCATACTTGCACCTAGAAGTTAGTCGATTTCGGCTTCAACGCCCACAAAACGTATCGGACGATCTCGACTGAGATGCTGCGGCGTAAGAATGTAGGTACCATACATGGTAGGGATCCAGATACTGTTCGCCGTGGTCTCACAGAATCCCGACAATACATAGGCGAGCCCCCCGACGATGCCACCCCCGAGAGCAAATGTTGCTTTAAACGGGAAATAGAGGATCGTGGCAGCGGCGGCAGTGAGCTGTATGTCAGGAGGGCCCTGACTCCAAGCCGGAGGAACCAGGACCGAACAGCAGGTGAGGACCACGATGAGAAGCACGAGTGAGAAGAATCTCATGTGCGGCCCCTTCGTTCGTAAGCCGCCGGTCCTAACTTCAACTGTTTCAAATAGTCTCTTGTTTATAGACTTCCAGCCGCTGCCTAACAGCGAAAGGCAACAATCATCAAGATACGTTACGGTGACAACCGGCGGCCTACGCAGTCGAAGACACAGTGGGCGAGACCATGAATGAACGTTGCTCAAGGTTTCTACCCGGGCACAGGCAGACGCTGAATTTGCCACGGTCGTCATAAATAGGATAATTCTAATCTAGCCGAAGCTCAGATTTTGGAACCTTCTGCTTTACAAGCCAGTCCGGAGAGATGCTGAACCGCCAGCGCCATGCGACCTATAAAGACCAACGGACGAAGGAGTAATCACGATACCCTCATACATATTTGAAACAGAGAGGACATCATGATGACCAACGCTTGTGTCCGGATCACTATCATTGCCGCACTCGCAGTGCTGTCTGCCCCGATCACTTCCGCTGTCGATAGAAATGCTGGAGCTCCGGCGAGCATTCCTCCAAGAGTCGTCGCTGACTTTCTTCACGCGGTCATCATGGCGCATCGGAACTTTTACACGATCCATATCGTCAACCCACTGCTGCAAGAAGGGATTGTGGATGTCTCGGAAAATTGGCGGGCGAAAACCGCATTGCCCTTACCCGTGCAGTTCCTGCAAGAGACAAGCGAGATGGCGGAATTGACCAGCGCCGATGTCCATTACCATCTCATCAGTCAATGGCCGATCAACAAGGCCAATGCACCGGTCACCGAATTTGAGCGGCGCGGCCTCGAAGCCGTTCAGGCCGACCCGACCCAGCCCTATTCCAGCACATTCGGGGGCGCCAGCGGACGGCGATTCGGGACGGTCTACGCCGATCTGGCCGTCACACGGGTGTGCATCGATTGCCACAACACCCACTCCAATAGTCCTCGATCAGATTTCAACGTCGGTGATGTCATGGGAGGACTGGTGATCAGTTTCCCGCTCCCTTGACTGGCCAAACAGCAACCGGTCGGCGCATGCCGTTCAAGAGCGCCGACCGGCCGTCACGCATCCGAAGCCACACATTCTTACGTGGACTCTGCACCCCGCAGACAAGCCCAACTTCGAGATGATCGCCATCTCGGTCTCATCCGCCTTCCCGAACTTGGTCGATGAGAAGCATTTCGCCTTTCACAGTTTTGTGCATATCACACCAGAATGCGTGCGTCCGGTTTTCGTCCTTGCCATCACTCGTTGGAGTAAATTTAATCACCATCGTCCGGCCTGGCTCGACCCGATAGACATTCGCCCCTTTTCCTTCTGCAACAGCACCTCCAACCATCTCGACTTTGTCGGCCCTCCCGAATGCCGAGGAATTGAACCCGTGTGTGACGGAGTCCTCATTGCGGATGCTGATCTCGGTCGGAAAGCCGGTGTACATCGTGCCGCGAACCAACTTCGCTTCTCCGGATTGGATCACGATCTCAACTTTCTGAACCTGCGCTCCTCGAACCTCCACACCGCTGATCCCCACGCCAAGGAATGTGCCGACCGCCAGTGCCACGCACATCAACTGAGATTTTGTGACACATCTTCCAACCCTCATAACGTGCCTCCTTCGGTTAGACAGCCCACGATACGTCCAGCCTATTGAAATGCGCATTATTCAGTCGGACGAACAACCTCCTTTGCTCAAGGAACACACATGATCATGTCGCTTTGGCCTGGATACATGCTCCGGCTGGCAATCACGATATTCCTGCATGCTGCCTTGAAGACTCTGCACAAGAGCAGAATAGCGACACGCACCAGAATGGCGTTGGAATCTGGGATGATGAGAAAACCGATCGTCAACGCAGCGCTTCGCTTAGTGACGAACCACGGTAGGACAAGAAGAGGCATGGGCTAGACGCACTCCTACATATAGTTTCCTCCTTGCAGAAGCTTAGGTCAAGCGAGTGCTTCGGAAAAAGAGAAGTTTCTTTATGTGGACGACATCAAAAATGTCCCTATATCCGCATAAGAATCCATCAGGCAACCGCAGAGGCGGAGGCGCGGTTCATGGTTCCAGAGTTCAATGCGGCTACCTTGTGTTCTGCCGCATTCGTGTGGGCGGTGTCTCGGTTGGCGACGATACGGCTCAGGCAGTCCAGGCCGCATGGAAAGAGTCCCGCCGAGGCCCCATCTCATGACACCCAGCCAGATGAATCCTTAGCAAAAGGAGGCGATTGGTAATGACTCAGAGCCTGATGGATCATGGTGCGTCGTAGTGTTCTGGCATTGCCGTGGCACCACGACTGCCACGTGCTGGATTGTTTTGGTCTGCATGGAGGCCGAGCCCGACCTGCTCCAGAGGCCTTCTCTCTCTGAATGCTACCAAGTCTGCCAGGATTTCGGTGATGGTTCGACTTAAGCGGTTGATGTCATCCACTGACGAGGCATTCCAACCTGCCGCCTTCTTACGATTGAAACAACGTACGGGCTTTCCCCCGTCGATAAACCAGAGTGAATGCAATAACTCGTTTCTTTTCCTTGCCGCGCTTTCTATCCTATCCAAAATACGTCGAAAGTCCTCGCGGTCTTTCTCTTTGTAGATCAGCCACTCCTCGCTGGAGCGTAATTTCTCTACCAGGAGCGTTATCGGCAAGTCCTTCGTCAGAACCAGAGCCGTCCGTATCGCAAGCCCCCATGCTTCCCAGGCAAAACACTCCAATGAGATATGGAGTAAGGAAAAGCGGATGGTCATTTTGCCAAGGGCCTTCTCATAGGGGGCCTCATGGTGTGCTTGTGCCCGTAAATTCTTGTCCAACTCTCGGAACGCGTCAGTAGCAATGCTAGTATCTTTGCTCACCATCCCAATCCTTTCACGTTTGCTCCTCAGTCTCGGGTATTTTGTCGAATAGAGAATCCCGTGCCCGAATCGTCAGCAAAGAGTGAGCCACGTCGATTGCGCGGGAAGAGTAGGCATTCACACGTATTGTCGTATGTCTGGTAACAAGACGTGCGATGAAGTGGATCATTTGGATACATGTAGAACCCAAATGGATTCATTGTTCCTACGGGAACCATGACCAATCCAGTCAAATCTTGAGACGAAAGCGGCTTCAGCGTACCGGCGTGGCTATCCAACCGAAGCTCCAGGAATCTCACCGTCAATGATGAGTTTGCCGTAGTGAATACAGATGACCTCGGCTTCATCCTTACTCGCGTACGCTTCGTCTTTGAAGAAATGAAGAGTGTGTTCTTGGTTGTGAGTGGACCATGAAATGAACAGGTTCAATCCCCACATGCCGCTCTCCGCGAGATGCTGGGGTGCGGGTCGAATACTGAATCCTTTGTAGGATACTGCTCGGGTCATGTCGATTGACCTTGAGCACGGTAGTGAATAGAACGGCTAAACCCCAGAATCAATTTGACCCTTGGCAGCTTTCAATGCCGCTATCTCGGCCTCAAGGGACGTATCGAAGTCCCCTTCAGCATGTCCTTGTTTTGGATGAGGCCGGGAGTCAAGAACTTCCACAAGGATTGAATACTGGCATCTCCATCGCCCATTCGCTTGTCGCAGGGGTGTCAATGTGATGATGTAGCCAGCATAGTAAAATTCTCGCCATGGGATGACCATAAGTGGTCGGAGCGCTCGCTAGGGCTGTTTTCCCGTAATCGTGATCCCGCTGTCTGCCCCAACCTCAATCCTCATATTGGGATGCTGCAGAATCGCCGGGATCATCGTACTTTCCATAAACAACTCCGGATTGGTCTTATGTATTAATCAGTTCACAGGTTGACCCACCTGGAGGGGGATATTCCAATCTTCACCGTCATGCTTGCTGAGCCTACCTGGAGGAGGTAGGACGGGCGGGAAACTTCTTGTCAATCTGACACAGATAGTGCCAAATCAGATCTACCTCGAGGACACCCCTCGAGTAGGACTTCCGAACCCGCCATAAAATGCTTAATTTCATCGTGCAAGCTAAGGAGCGACCCTTGTCGGTAACTGGTCAGCGTTTGGCGGACCCTACAAGAAGTGCCATAGCGGTAACAACTAGATGTTAGCTCTGTTTTTGACACTAATTCTGCTGGGAGCGAATCAAGCATTTGAGATTAGGGTCTGAAGGACGGCAATGCGGCGAAGGGAATGCGTCGTTGACGGTTCAGGCCTTGGCGAAAAACCTGGCAGATGTGTAGGGTTAGCTTCTTGAGCAAATGATACGGATAAGAACACGGACATTTTCAAACATTGCCGGTGAAGGTCAGAAGCATATTGAGCCATCAAGGGAAGCGTTTGTCTCCGCCTGATTAGCACTCCCGTCGCTGTGCCCATCTTCCTCATATCGACGTTTTAAGCTGAGATATCCCCCTGGCTCCTGTCAGTATCCTGGGCATAGAAACTGCACAATTCAGCATAGCGTTCCGTAGCAGTCATCATAGGAAAGGAGTAACCGCCAATATGCCAGGAATAATCGAAGCGATCCTAGTGAGCTCAATTGTGGGACTGACGTACATCATGGTAGCTGCATGGCGTAAGTAGACGTAGCGGTTCATATCGTTCAGGAGCCTTCGCCATGAGCGTGAATGGGGTGAGAGGTCAGCTAAGCATAACCGCTCAGCCGGTTCTCGCGGTGAGATACATTTCGTTTCAATAACCGGGTAGAACTGTTACAAGGTCGCGGCTAGACCGATACCCCTCAAATAGCCATAAGGCTTACTGTTGGTTATTCAGGAGAACCTGCACCCTCAGTGTTGAATAATGAGCAGGGGCAAGATCACGAGTTATGACCAGGGTATCTGCCACGGCCCGGTGCAGGCCAATGAGGAATGACACCATTCACCCACCATGCACTCGCCCGTCGCCCGTTGGCGGGAACCAAGCAGAAGAATCAGTACAGGCCGAAGTAGGCTCGGCCGAGCTTGTCAAGTTAGTACCTGATCGGGTTCTGCCCCATTTTGACGGACACCTAGATAAGGCTCAGAATGAGGCGGGAG
>JAMPUU010000013.1 GCA_030144965.1 Nitrospira sp. BO4 | reverse complement strand
GGCCCGGAGCTCCGTCGAAGGGGTTCCGGGCCGTCGCATTTCTGCCCCCTGTCGAGACGGATCTTCACAGCATGTCGACTTATGATCCTGGAAATTTCCAGGAACAGCAGCCCAACTCAATGGCTTCTATGGTCGCATGAGTAGGAGGATCGTGAGGCTAGGGGGAGCACAACGTCAATGACGCATCAACCCAGGATCGAAAAGTCTATTGGCTTGAAATGGCCGTTGTTTGATCCTTCAGCGGAACAAGCTGTTAGGCCACACACCATGTCCATTTCGGCCTTCAGGTCAATGTGGTCACCGGCCTTGGAGATTGGTATGCCGACCGTCAACGCTCCTTGTGGGTCGATCTTGACGTTCATGAAGATATTAAATGTCGTAGAGATGTCGGCTCCAGAAATGCCATGCTCCTTCAGAGATAGATAGAGGTTCTCAAAACAGCTCGGATGATGGCCTTTATGCTTATACAGAATCTCAAACATCTCCTGGCTGCAGGGTGTTAGAAGGAAGTCATGCAAGCGGACAGTGTCTTCGATAATGGTAAACATCGGTCTGCTATTGTTCGCATAAAGAATATCACCTATTGTTAAATAGATCCGGCTCGCATAGTCCAATGACCTACCTGAAGACAAACGGCAGTCATGATCTTGCTCGCTGAATGAGAAGAGGTCAGATACCTGTTCGCCAAGAGGATCGATAACCCGTAATATTTGGCCCCGCTTGATCTTAAACGAGCGGCCACTCTGCGGTGGAATGCGGATGATCTGAGAAGCGGTCATGTTGCGTCAGTCTTGCGCACATGGAAGGGGCAAGACCATTCAGCTGGAACTGCACGACCGGAATATTGACGCGCCTCAGAATTTTCACCAAAGCTCGTCAACATCGGGTTGATCGATCCTTGGAATGTCATCTCGCGCCCTCTGATCGTCTGTTTCATAGTTTCAAACTTTTCGCGCGCGCGTAGGCGGTCAAACTGTTCGTGCAAATTGAACACCATGGTGGGATACGGGCGGGTTCGCGCGAGACGTGAAGACTTGGGGTGCATGCCGATGACATACATTGCACGACCACCGATGCTGAACGAAAATTGATGACTCTTAGGGTCGGAGTCGACACTCTTATCCCAGGTAAAGTAATTAGAATCAAGAGAGTGCATGGCCTGAAGCTGATTCCACAATAGCTCTTCGAAGTGTTGTTCTGACTGGGTTGCTGGCCCACGGAACATCGCGATAAAGGTAACAAAATGGTCATCAACCACTGGGAATTCATGAGTAAAATTGTACAGGTCATGACAAACGGCGCGGACACTGCTATCAGAGGCTAGTTCTGGGTATAGCCCGAAACGATAACTCTTTTGGCTGAATGCCGAGACCGCACCGGTGCATGGGTAAAACTGGCCCAAGATCTGTTGCCTTAACTGGTTGTGCGCATCAGTGAGATCGGCGTCCACCGGCATGTCAGGTGTGAGCGGTCTGACGACTGCCTTCCCCTTGAAAGCCGCGTAGCTCGAGAACCGACTTGCCACAGGATCGACTGATAAAGGGTTCCATGTGTGCGCGTCATTTGCGGGGGGGGTGATGTTTCCAGCGAGTGGCACGTGATGGAGATCTGATCCCATGGTGAAACCTCACAGATATCTTGAATCCAGGTGTCAGTGAACGTTTGCTGTTGTAGCGGTAAAGGGATTCTCGTCCTTTGCCTTCACGAGTGTCTCTTCTGTGTTGAACGCCGCGCCTGAGACCCATGAGGGGTCTTCGGATGAAGCCCTTAGATCTGAGCTGTATCTGCCCGCAGTCTTATTGACGCAAAAGCAATAGAGTGTTCCGTCCAGTTTGGACCACAGGCGTGGGAACCGAACCAGCTGGCCGGTCAGTTTAGATAGCACACGTTCCATGAGATAAATGCCTGAGACGCGACGTAAATAGCTGACCTGCAGCGTAGTATTTATCCAGCGAACGACGGGCCAGAACCACGTCGTTGGACGTATCATGATCTTTTCATTCACCAGATAATTAAAGAATTCGCACCGAAGAGCCTTGCCATAAGGGATCGAAGGATCTGAGAATAGCACCACGGATCCCATTTTTGACTGACCAAAAAGGTGTCTTGGCACACCTGCTTCCTCGGCAATGCGCCTGGCAATCGGGCGATCATAGGAATTGCGCATTCGCCACGGGTCCATCTCGGGTGACTCCGTAATCTCAACGATCTCTGCCCGACGCCGGGCCCCTATGAACGGCAACGGCAGATGGATCAAACCAACAACGAGTCTCCACTCCCCCATGCCTGAGCCGCCCAGATCCCCATGTCGAAGGTCCGGATTCAGACAAGGCCACTCTACCTTATCCGCCTTGGGCCGCCAGATTTCACCAATGACGCCGGTCAAGAGTAGGCTGACCGTTGAGAGCTGATTCCCGATGTCCATTAGGTTCGCATCTTGGTTATGGTGGAGTGCGCAATAGTACAGATATTCCTGGTCGAAGTTCTCGACAAAGGCGCGCCGATTGATTCGGAAGCATGGAAGGTCGAGCGCGGCACAAATCTCTTCCCCGTTATCATTCGGCAGGTTCTTTTCCTCATGATGAGCGAAGGACCGCTTACTTTTGGCGGTCGGGACAGTGAATACTTTATCGAGATTTGATGCACGGGCCAGTGAGTTCACGGCCGTGGAGTCGTACCCCCTCGACTGGGTAGAGACGATTTGTAACGGCCAAGTCCGTGCCGTATCGCGCGCATTAGCGGCGATCAGGCCATATCGGTCTTGCAGATAGCCACGGTATTGTGCGAAGGAAGTGAATTGCGGCGGCATCTGCTTTTCCAATTCAATAGTCTGGTTACGGGAGACCTCCAAATTTCTATACATCAGTCGGCGGACCTTGCCTCCAGTAGTTGGAATGTCACGCCGATAGTCGTGGATGCCGTTCAGAATCGACTGACAGATGTCGGGATAATCTGGGCAGCGTGGGTCCAGCCGATCTTGCGTATGAGCCAGCAACAGGGGTAGGGAATTTGAGACGATGACACAATCATCGGCATCGTCATAGTACAGATGATCGGTTGTAGCGGCGCTGGGAACAAAGCGAACAGAATCCTCGGTCAGCAGGCCTCCTGAGCCAAAGACGCAATCAGTTGTCCCAAATTCGCCGAGATGAAATGGACCATCCCATACTCCTTCTATGAAGAACGACCGGCGCACTTCGACTCGTAGGCCGTGGGTTAGAGTAACGATGCCGTTTAACCGGTCCGTACGGGCGACCCATGCAAGCAATGGAAGTTGGGCATTCGAGTGCGCACGCAAGGTCCAGGCTACTTTGTTTGATTGCTGTGCTGCCGGGAGTTGCGCCGACCGTGGCTGCTCAATCACTGAGTGATTCAAATTGGAATCCTTTCATGGCAACTGCGATCTAGGATCACTACTAGTTCCAAAACCATCCAGTAATTAATGAGATCAGTATGAAACTGACTACACTCTATGAATATACTTCTTCAGAGTTACATATGTATACTTAATTCATGACCCGCCATGTTGGGATGATTGTATAGTTTAAGCTGTTGAATGTATGAATGTTTTTACTTATGCATGAAGTTAATCGGCTGATGGTTGCCATAATGAATACTTGTGTCAATCGTCAATCCATCAACGCAATAAGGACAATGGCGGGAAGTTGATAGAGACTTCAGTACCTACTTGTTGAGACTGAATGGAGCTGGAAGTACCCCAAAGAAGACAACTACTGGAAGCCAAATACCGATGACTCGCAGGCCGTACAGCATGGATTAGCGCGCTCTTCCTATTATTGAGAGCTCACCGAAAAAACTGTTGAAAATACTTTAGCGAATTTTGGATCCACACCCATATTCGCCAACGTTTTAAGGTTTACTCTTTAGTGGAAGTAGAATGTCCTGTTCTTCAGGAAGGGGCGAAGAATGCAACGATCAACCGTGAAGTGGAAGGGTTCCAGCGAGCGTTCGCTTTGGCGGTTGAACAGGAAGTGTTGAGTGTCGCGCCACGATTCAAGAGCCTTCCAGAAAACAACGCTCGGCAAGGGTTCTTCGAGCGGGCTGACTTTGAGGCACTCCTTCCCCGGCTCACTCTACGAGGCAAGCCTGACACCGATCTCCAAGACTATCTTTCGTGGTGTTTCAGGACGGGGATGCGGTCAGGCGAAACCAAGAACCTGACCTGGGCGGACTTCGATCGAGAAAGCTGGACGATTCGGTTGCACGCCAGGGATTCGAAGAACCGAAAGGGGAGAGCCATTCCACTTGAGAATGAGCTAAAGGAGATTGTGGAACGGCGATTATCAGCCCGTCGTCTAGATTGCCCGTACATCTTTCATCGTCATGGCCAACGCATGGGCGAATTTAGAAAAGTCTGGAAGCGGGCATGTGCGGAAGCGGGCCTTACCGGCAAGATTCCGCATGACTTCCGCCGGTCTGCCGTTCGGAACATGGTTCGGGCTGGCGTGAACCCCGATATTGCCCGTCAGATCTCAGGCCATCGGATAGCCGCCATTTTCTCTCGATACAACATCATCAGTGAAGCGGATCTCCGTGATGCCGTACAGCGGACGAGCGAATACGTGGCCAGCTTACCGGGAAAATCGAACGTGCTGACGCTTGCTCAATCACGTTCAGTTGGTAATGACAGGTAGTTCACGTTGGGGTGCTAACCTAAATGGCCTTTCCAAGTGATTGTATAAGTACAGTGTTTATGAGCTGTGTCCGCATCTTGTTCGTGTGTCTCAACGGTGTGTTGGGGAGACCGAGACAGGAGTAATCCTCTGAAAACAAAACTGCGGCCCGCCGGCCCCGGCAGAAGGCCCCCCGGCCCTTTCGCCGCAGGCGGCCACGACCACCCTGGAGTCCTCTACGACTAGCCATGTATCCACGGCGTTCCTGTTATCAGAACACCCCCTCCGGTCTTCCCCAAAAAATTCACTCCAAAAAAGGAAACCCCTCGAATAAGGAACTCCATTATTACCCCATCATTCACCCAGGAGTATCCATCTGTGCCTGCCAATAGCAGCTGGTTACAAATTCTTTACGACCGTGGTAAGCGAGCCATCTGGGCCCACCTCAATCCGCATGCCTAAATTAGCGAGAATTTCAGGGACAATTCGATTCTCGATCAGAGTAGGGAGTTGATCAGGGTAGGGAAAGTCCTCAATGAAGAACCGATTGAAGTTCAGCTGCCAACTGTGCTGGCCATTGTTAAATACAAACAACTGTCCCAGGTTGGGGTCCTCACGGTCTCGAACATCCCTGAACCTCGCGGTGAGGCACGTCCGAATGATGTCCAGTTTCTCCTCATAGGTCATAGCCGCCTCTTACTGAGGTCTTTCTCTGGTGCTCATAACGGCGGCGGGCTGGTGAGCGTCCAGACAAGGGCACAGATCCATCCAGGAATTGTCCACCCGAGCATCCTCATTCTGAGAACCAAACCGCCAGCTTTACGTGGTGGTCCGACAGCCCGGATGGTTGCAGGCACAAGCATTGCCCTTGGTGCGGCCAGTGCGGCACTCCTCAGAGCAGAACGTTTTTCCCGCTGGAGCGAAACATTTACATTGAGGATGAGCGCATTTCTTCTCGGTCATGATTGTCTCCTCACTTCGCATGCTGCGTCCATACTATGAATCTCGAACGGAATAGATAAAACTAGAGCTTTCCCGTATTGCCGTAATGGGAACACAGGGGCATGAATGGCAATCATGAAAGACGAATCCAGCGGGACTCAGTCGGTCTGGACCGCAGCCAGGCCAAAGCCCTCCTCGCGTCGCTTGAGTCAATCCTTAGAAACAGAGGTCTGTATTGTGGGAGCCGGCATCGCCGGACTGTCCACCGCCTATTGTCTGGTTTGCGAGGGTAAATCGGTCGTGGTGGTTGACGACGGACCGATCGGTGGCGGGATGACGGAACGGACGACGGCACATCTCTCGAATGTCATTGACGAGGGCTATGTTGAGATCGAACGCCTGCATGGCGAGGAAGGCGCTCGCCTGGCGGCCGACAGCCATACGGCCGCGATCGATCGAATCGAAACGGTCGTGACCACCGAACGTATTGATTGCGATTTCGAGCGAGTCGACGGCTACCTTTTTCAAGCCCCTGAACAATCAGAAGAACTACTAGAGCAAGAACAATTGGCGGCACTTCGTGCAGGCGTCGATGTCATACGAATTGACAATAATCCGTCGGTTCCTGTTCTGGAACCTGGCGTATGCCTTCGCTTTCCACGGCAGGCCCAATTCCATCCCTTAAAGTACCTGACTGGTCTGGCGCAGGCCATTGAACGGCGGGGTGGGCAGATCTTCACAGACTGCCACGTCGAGGACGTAAAGAGCGGGACCCCATCGCACATTGAAACCCGACCCGGGCACGCCATCACGGCTCATTCGGTTCTCGTGGCCACGAACATCCCCATCAACGACATGTTCGTGGTACACACGAAACAAGCCCCCTATACCTCCTATGTCATTGGAGCGCGGGTGCCAAAGAATGCTGTGCCCCCCGCCCTGTACTGGGATCAGGCGGACCCGTACCACTACGTCAGAATCCAAGAGGGAGCAGCAGCCGACGGCCAGGATATTTTGATCATCGGGGGTGAAGATCACAAGACTGGTCAGGCGGACGATGGCGACGATCGCTATCAGCGCTTGGAACAGTGGGCCCGGATACGGTTCCCTATGATCAAGCAGATCGACTACCGCTGGTCGGGACAGGTCCTGGAACCGGTCGATGGGCTGGGATTCATTGGTCGGAATCCCAGTGATGCGCCCAATATTTACATCGCCACCGGCGATTCTGGTATGGGTATGACGCATGGCATGATCGCCGGCATGCTCATCACCGACCTCATTCTAGGTCGTACGAATGCCTGGGCCACCTTGTACGATCCGTCTCGAAAATCGCTGAAAGCGGCGGGAACCTTTGTGCAAGAAAACCTGAATGTGGCCGCGCAGTTTGGAGACTGGTTGTCGTCAGGCGACGTGGAATCTGAAGAGCAGATTTCGAAGGGAACGGGGGCGATCCTGCGGCAGGGGCTCCAGAAGCTCGCTGTCTATCGGGACGAAGGAGGAGAATTACATCGCTTCTCAGCTGTGTGCCCCCATCTCAAATGCATTGTCGCGTGGGATACCATCGAACACAGCTGGAATTGTCCCTGTCACGGTTCTCGATTTAATGCCTATGGCAAGGTACTCAATGGGCCGGCAGTGGCCGATCTTTCTCCGATTGAGCCATGACTGTCTGACTGATTCCGGTTAGCCTTGACCCATAACGCCGCTATATCCTGAAACATCAGAATCCAGACTGACCCATTACCCGTTACTCGCGTGCCTTGACCTTCGTCCATCCTCTGGGTACAACTCATCCTTCTTAACACCCTGACACCGCAAGCAAAATTATGCCTCCGTCCATCGAGACTGAGCTACGAACAGCCATGGCGACCATTGAGGAACTGGTTGAAGCCGTGAGGACGATCAAGGGCCGAGCTCAGAGCATCGTCGGGGGACGGGAGGACTCCTTAAAGGAAGCTGCTCGCATTGTGCTCGACGCAGAGCAAGCGATAGCCAAGACCAAGAGGGCATGATCCCGAACGCCATTATTCGATAACAAAGGGTTAAGAATGAGCGCCTTAGCTCATTGGTTGGATGGGCACTATTCGAGGGGAAACTCCCCGTACACCTCGGAGGGATTGTTTGGACCGACTACGACGGTCCGTATTTTTGCCCTTAAGACCTTTCGATCGATCTCACTGTGATGCGGCGATGCCCAAACGAGGGACCACTTGATTTCCAACGGAACGAAGGTGGTGGGTTGGCAGACTTCTGATTTCACCCAGGTCTCTACACGATCCTCTGGTGGGCTTGATCTTGGCGTAAGGGGTCCCTGGGCAGACCAATCCCCATTCACCCAGCCGCGGGGAGTCAGGTGCCATTCGATCTGAATCGTCGTCGTTCTCATTTCTATCGAATGATTCTAACAAGAAGCTCAGACGTTCGGGGATGGGCACCACCTCGTGCCATGGCACATCCGATTAGCAAGAGGAAACCAGCAACGAATCCATAGCTGATCCCTTCATGACCCAGCCAGACGGCAGAGACCCATTGGGGCACCTGCTATTTTTCGACATGTTCTTCGGGTCAGCCCTGGTGCCGATCAATCGCGATAGGAGTCATCTTGGTTCACTAACCGGCC
>JAMPUU010000012.1 GCA_030144965.1 Nitrospira sp. BO4 | reverse complement strand
AAGTGACGAGGCCACAAGCCCGAAGCCGATGAAACAACAGGCCCAATCGTTGCCACAGCTGTCGTATCGAACGTGGCGAAAGTCCCCATCGAATCACCAGCACCAGCTCACTAGATGCACGTAGCTACCTTGTGAGCGAATGATTCAAACACGGACAGAAACACGGACAATTTCCGGTTAACTGAGTTCTTTCATTTGGTTGGGAGTCAGTAACTGATTGAAAAGGTTGGTTGCGGGGAGAGGATTTGAACCTCTGACCTTTGGGTTATGAGGCCTTAGAGACGGATTTCGTAATACCCTGATCTTTCGTCTTGTTTCTCGCTTTTATAATTGAATCAATGACTTGTAGCGTTCTATCTGTTGCAATGAATTCCATCAATTCTGTCCATTTCGGCGCTTTTTAGCACAATTTTATCACATACGATGTACGTAATGCGTAAAACTGTGATAGGTTGGACATCGTGATTCGAGGGTTTCGGGACAAGAAGGCGCAACAGTTCTTTGCAGGAGAGATGGTCAGGGAATTCTCCAACTTCCGGAAGGTAGCTGAGCGGAAACTCACGATGCTCGACAACGCGACGGACCTGAAGGACCTCCTATCACCGGCAGGCAACCGACTGGAAAGATTGAAGGGGGATCGGGTCGGACAACACAGTATCAGGATCAATGATCAGTGGCGGATCTGCTTTGTCTGGACGGCTGACGGACCCGATGACGTCGAGATCACCGATTATCACTGAAGGAGAGAACACCATGATTAAGAACGGCATGCGGCCGGTTCATCCAGGAGAAATTTTACTGGAAGAGTTCATCAAACCGTCAGATCCGCAGATAAACGCTAATACACTAGCCAAGGCCCTCGAAGTGCCGGCGAATCGGATCACGGCGATTATCAAAGGGCAGCGTGGCATCACGGGAGATACTGCGGTTCGTCTAGCGGCATTTTTCAACACGACAGCTGAATTTTGGATGAACCTGCAGAAGACCTATGAGCTGCGGCTTGCCGAACAAGCATTGCCGGTGAGGGTCAGGAAGCATATCGAGCAACGCAGAGACGCACTCGTGACTGCCTGATAACGGGATACTCCGTTCCGGACTCGCTGCCATTTACACCTTACCAATTAGTGAAGGAAGGAAGTCACCGGGAGGGCCTTCATCGACTTCCCAACGCGCTGATCGTCACGGGTTTCGTCAACTGGGTGAAGTGACGGCGAGACTTCGGTGAGATCGCGCAGCGCCGTCGTCTGGCGCTTGGACGGCTCAGTCCTTCAACGAAAACGGCGTGAAGTCCGTATGCCTGTCGTACCAGTCCTCGTTCTCCTGGCGCTTCAGCCAGCCGACGATCGCGTAGGTCACCGGCGTGAAGACGATCTCGACGGAGACCTTGAACGCCCAGTTGAAGGCGATGACCTTCATCATCGTCCCGGGCTGCCAGGTCCCGAGGAAGGCAATCGGATAGAAGAGGGCGCTGTCGACGAGCTGGCCGACTGCGGTCGAGCCGATCGTGCGGGTCCAGAGATGACGCCCTTCGGTCCAGACCTTCATCTTCGCCATGACATAGCTGTTCATGAAGTCGCCGCACCAGAAGGCGACGATCGACGCGACGACGATCCGCCCCGTGCTCCCGAAGACGAGCTCCAGGGCAGGCTGGATCACGGCATTGAAGGGCTCCTCCGGATCCGCCGGCATGTGGATCACGAAGAGCCCCATGATGGTCGCAAAGATCATCGAGATGAAGCCCGCCCAGATGACTTTGCGCGTGCGCGCGTAGCCATAGACCTCGGTTAGCACGTCGCCGAAGATGTAGGAGATCGGGAAGAAGAGGTTCCCGGCGCCGAAGGTCAGGCCGAAGAGGATGCACGTCTTGCCCGGTCCGATCAGGTTCGAGCAGAGCACGACCGTCACGAAGCCCGCCATGACGAGGTCGTAGTAGCGGTAATGACGGGGGTTCGAGACGAGTTCATGCTCGAGCGATTCGGCGCGGGCGGTCATCTGCGGGCCAGGTTCCTCTCGGTCTGTGGTTCTATGTGCCCCCTGCAGGCGTCGCCCGTTCGCGATCCAGCTCCGGATCCCGCCCCGGCCCGAGACTCGCCGGCAGCGGCAGGATCTCCCACTTCGCGAGCGCGATCCGGATCTCTGCCCAGTCCGGCGCGGCCTTCGGACAGCCGGCATAGCTCGTGAAGTGGATCAGCCACTCAGGAATAGGAAATTTAAAAGGCCTTGTGGCCTGGCCAGGAAGCTACCAAAGACCTCGTTCACGATCAATCCCCAGGCTTTGCCATCGGAAATACGGGCGTGTCCGCTGCCGAAGGGTCGGCCTGGCCTGTCGTGGTGTTCAGGCGAAGGGATGTCGCCAAGGGCTGGCCATTGGGAGCGAGCAGCCCGATCGGAAAATAGATTATTGCGAGGTGGACATTGGCTGTAGGGCGCGTTAGGTTGAGGGATTGATGCCCTGTAGACTCATCGCTTGGATTCGCACCCGACGGGGCAAGTGACTACTCATCACCTCGACAATGCCGGTCACCCGTACGCGATCACCGTCTTGAGGAATCCATCATAGGCGTTCGGATTGCAGTGCCCTAACGCTTCCAGTGGTAAGATGCCTGTTTCATCGTCGAGCATGAAGGCTGCTCGGCCATACAGCACACGACACCTAGTGCGTGCGGCTGGTGGAAGGACGATCACCGCACTCACTACACCACGTTGGAAGATCGGGGCTCCATGAGAGAAGCGTCTCTATAGAGACTTGAGCGAGTTTATTAAGGGGTCCGACTCCGTTGTCCTTAATCAAAATGTTTTACCGTATATGAAGGTGATCTCCCAACGAGGTTGTGATGCCTAAGACTATCGTCGTGCTCCACGGCGACCAGACTGGAGAAGAACTCCTGGCTCAAGCGCTCCGGGTGCTTGACCCTGACGTTATCGGCCTCAGGGCTACCTTGCAGCATTTCGATTTGAGCCTCGCCCACCGGCGAGCGACCCACAACCGTATCGTCGAAGAGGCCGCTGCGGCCATGGCGGCGGCTGGTTATGGATTGAAAGCCGCCACGATCACTCCGGAGACGGCAGGAGACGTCGGCAGCCCGAACATGATCGTGCGCGAGCGAATCAACGGGAGTGTCATTGTCCGGACCGGGCGACGCATTCCGGGGATCACTCCTGTCGGTGGGGCCCACGGACCGATTGCGGTGATTCGCATGGCCGTCGGCGGGGCATATGGGGCAAAGGAATGGCGCGAAGGAGAAGGACTCCATGAAGTAGCCTATCGGACGGAACGGATAACGCGGTGGCACTGTCGTGCGGTCGCTGAATATGCATTCCATCATGCTGAGAAGTTCGATGCCAAAGTCTTCGGCGGTCCCAAATACACCGTCAGCCCGATTTTCGAAGGCCTGCTGAAGGAGGAGATGGACGCCGCGGCCCGCCGTCACCCCAACATCCGCTACGAGCCTCAATTGATTGACGCGACGTATGCCCTGCTGCTGGCTCATTCCGGTGAGACGCTCGTCATCCCCGCTCTGAATCGAGATGGCGACTGCCTGAGCGACCTGGTCCTGCAACTGTTCGGTTCCATCGCCGGATCGGAATCGCTTCTTCTCAGCCTGGACCAGGACTGGAGTGTCCGTGTCGTCATGGCGGAAGCTCCGCACGGTACGGCGCCCTTGTTGTTCGGCAAGAACCTCGCCAACCCCATGGCTATGATTCTGGCAGGCGCCTCAGTGCTTTCCTATATGGGGGAGCCGGAAGCCATAGTCGCACGTGCCCTTGAAAGCTCAGTCTTCGAGGTGGTCTCGGACGGCATACGGACAGTCGATCTACAGGGACGGGCGACAACCACGGAATTTACAGACGAAGTGATTCGCCGCGTCAGGAATAAGCTGGGGTAGGGCTTTGTGTAATCCCATAAGAACCTGGACCTCACGGGCTCCCTTATGGAATCGACATGGCAACGCGAAAGCCGTATTTGTTGTATTTGGAGTTGATTGCCCAGTACCAAGCGTGAATGGCTACGCGCAGACACCATCGTTATTCTGAAGTGTGTGCAACGATTCGGGGAGACCCTGCCAATTTCCGATGACGATGAATGGCCGCTTTCGGGTAAAGAATCAAACTTGATCAATGACGGCAAGTGGCCGAATAGCGGCATTTGAATCTGACAACCACATCGCCGACACTCCTTTCTCACTAGATGTCGCCACAGTTAGTGCATCGCACTGACGAGTCGCAAAGGCGGCGGTGCTCTCGCCGTCTGTCACCGAAAGGAGTCCATCATGGCAAGTATCAACACATCTCAACACCGCGAACCGTGGAATAAAGGGAGACTTGTCGGCCAAAAAGCGCCGTTCAAGTTGAAGGAGATTTGGGCGACATCTCAGACAACAGAAATTTGTGAAACATGACAACCGATACTGGATTGATTGATGGGGAGGATTTTGGGCCAGGGGCTAGGGGATGTTCCCGCGCCGAGGAGGTGGTCGCCCCTGCGGGTCAGGCTTGATCGTCGAAGAGAGGCGCTGCGGCGCCCAGCATGATTTTGCTGAGCACCGCAGGCTGTGCAGGACCGTCTGTCGTTACAAGGTACTTAAAAACGCAGCCAAGTCGGCTTTTTCACTTTCAGTCAGTCCCATTCCAAAACGGACGTTGTACATCTCGACGACGTCCTTCAGGCTCTCCGCCGAGCCATTGTGAAAGTAGGGTGCCCGGGCGGAGAGTCCGCGAAGAATCGGGCCTTTGAACTTGCCGATGTCCGCCCATTTGCCCGTCACCAATGCCCGTCCGGGATCGGTAGTAGAAATTTCCTTCGTCGGATCGGCCTTCTGGCGCAGCTTGATAACCGGCAAATAATCCACCCCCAGCGGATTCAGCGGATTCCCGACGTCGGCGACCCCGATGTTCAACGGTGCGATAACGGAATGGTTGCCGACATTGGGCGAGTCGTGGCAGGTACCACAGGTCCCCGGAAGGGTGGCGACCCCAAGCGCATCGTTGATCCCAGCGACGCCCGTAATGGCGATCGGGCGCGAGTTGAACAGCATTTGCCCACGCAGAATACTGGCGCGGTGGTGGTTATGGGACTGTTCATGCGCCCAGGCGGGCGTAAACAGGGTAAAGATCACGGGGTTGAACGGCGTGCCCATGGGGTTCCCGCCCAGCGGATCATTGATGCCAACAAAGAAGGGTTGGTTAAACAGTGCCACGGGCCCGCCGTGCGCACCGTGGGACTCCAGCGATCCCGCACCAAAATCGACGGTCTGCGCGGTCGACAGCCCCATTTCAAACGCCACGATTTGCTGCTTCTGGTGCTCCGTCAATGGCGTGCTCGCTTGCGCATGGCCATTTGTGGCATCCAGCGATTGATGGAGCAGGTCGAACGGCAATTCTTGCCCGAGGGTGGACGGCACAATCGGTTTCGTGCCGGTCTGCGTAGAGGATTCACGCCCATCCCACATCACGGTAGTCAAAAACCGGAGATTGGTTGAAGGAAGCGGGCGGCGGTACATGGATAAGGTCGAGGTGTTATTGCACTTGTAGGGGTTGCTGACGCTGACCACCTCAAACTCGGCATCAGCAGGGACCGGCAGGGCAACGCGAATCAAACCACGGCTGGTGAGCAGGCTGTAGGCCTGTCGGCGGCCTTCCACCGATGAGGTATCAATATCGTGATCACAATTGGCACCGTCATTGGTACGAAAGATCGGGTCCAAGCCATGCGTCTCTTCAAACCGTTTGGCAACATGCGCGGCCGAGACAGACCAGGCGTCACTGGCTTGGTGGCAAGTGGCGCAACTGCGCCCGTTAGTACCAAGACTCTGGAAAAATGGCCCGGTGAGATCGATCTTCCCAGATTCGTTGAAGGTTTTCAGAACTCCATGAGGGTTGGAAAACGGAAACAGATTCGGGAGAAACGTAGAAGGCTCGGCCCCTACGACAGTGGCGGTACCCACCAAGAGCGCGCTCAGTATGCCCGCGCGAAGTTTCAACATGAATAACCTCCGTTGTAAGTAACGAGAAATCGAGCGGGATGTTACAGCATATTTCGCAGGATATTAAGCTGTGGGAGGTACGTACCTCCAAATAATGTTTTGAGTACTGCACTTTACTGGCTGAGGATTCTAATGAACGGCAGCTTTCCGGCGTGGAGCGTGCCGTAGCGACTGTCGCACAGTGGCCGATGGCAGTCCTCGACCCAAAGGAGAAGCACACGACTGACCGCTACCAGAATGGGGGCTTGCGCCGATCCCCATAAGACGATGATCTCATCGCGGTAGTGGAGCGGAACTTGTCTTGCTGCGATGGCTTAGGGGTTCTTGCCCGCCGGTTTAGGCAGAAGTGGACAATCTACCGTAACGGGATTATACAGTCTGCCTGAACATTGTTAGGCGTCAGAAGCGAATCACATGCCCACTCCAACCATCTTCATCTCGTACTCACACGACACCCCGGAGCACAAGGCGTGGGTACTGAAGCTCGCCACGGACCTTCGCTCGGCCGGAATCGATGCGTCGCTCGATCAGTGGGATCTGGCGCCAGGGCAAGACGTTGTCTCCTTCATGGCAGATGGAATTGCCAAAGCCGATCGTGTTTTGTTGGTATGCTCTGAACAGTATGTCCGCAAATCGGAAGGAGGCTTGGGTGGCGTCGGCTACGAGCGGCTGATCGTTACGGCCGAAATGGTCGAGGCCATCGAGACCAAGAAGTTCATACCGATAGTCCGGGCAAACCCATCAACGTCAAAGACTCCTAGGCATCTCGGGCCCAGGCTCTTCCTCGACTTCGGTGACGACGCGACGTACGCTGCTTCACTAGAAGCGCTATGCCGAGAACTGCTTGGTATGCAAGCGACTCCGAAGCCGCCGCTCGGTTCGAACCCCTTCTCAGCGTTGATCCCGACTGCCGCAGCCCCAGCTAGAGCTGTGTTGGGCACAGGCGCGCTGCCGACGGGAGAGCCTCTGCTCTCCGGCAAATGGTTTGAGTCAGAACGTGCAACCGCCGAAGCCGGCATGGCCAAACTCGGTGTCAAGGCTGGAATGGAGCTTCGGTTCGGGCTACACACACCGGTGAACAAGTCGCAGATCGACCTCCTCACCGCGGTCCGCGCTTCTGAAATTCACACGTTCGGCTGGCCGATTGGTATCACGCTGGAGAATGTGAACGAGTATAAGCCTCGGCCGTTCGGCGACGGCATTCGCGCAGAGGTCGCGATTCAGAAGGATGGTCCCACTGGCCGCGAGTCCTACGACTACTGGGCCATGGCGAAGAGCGGTGACTTCTACTTGCTGCAGGACCTGTTCGAGGACATGCGAGACGAATGCAAGATCTTCTTCAACACACGCATTGTGCGCGTTACAGAAGCTCTTATGTTCGCTAGTGGCCTGTACTCGCACGTCGGCGCGCCCGCCGATGCACGTCTCAGCGTGCGAGTCACCCACTTCGGACTGAGAGGCCGCACCCTAAGCAGCGCTGGCGGTAGGCGTCATGTCTCGCCACATACTTCGGTTGACGACAGGTGCGAGTCTGAGGTGGTGGTAACTCTCGGCTCAATCAGCGACACGCTGGTGACCGACGTCCAGCGGCTCACGGCTCCACTGTTCATGCTTTTCGAGTTCATGGAGTTCGCAGACAAGGTCTACGAAGACATCGTCCGGAAGTTTGAGAAGGGCCAGTCGTCGTGAGGCGGCCTAACCCCTCCATCGAGCGGACGTGCCACGGTCGACCTCGCTTGCCGCGCCACGCCGCTCATGTCGAACGTTAGGCTTAAACCAGGGAGTTCATGCCACGAGCAAACGGAATCAACAGCCATCTTGCTGGCGAGTACTTCGTCGCGGCCGAGCTCTATCGGCGCGGCTACACCGTCGCAATGACGCTCGGCAACGCAAAGGCCATCGATCTGTTCGCGGAGCGGGACGGTTGCACGGTCAATGTGCAGGTGAAGGCAATCGCGAAGCGTCAGAGCGTCGGTTGGCCTATGATGATGGATAAGGTCATCCCGGGCATCGTTTACGTGTTCGTATGCCTAAACGAAGCTCCGGTGCCGCCGGACTATTTCATCGCGACTTCAGACGAGGCACGCAAAAAGGTCAAGCAGTACACCACGCGTGGCATCGTTTATCTTGCAAGTGTTCGCTCCGAGGAGTTCATCGACCGCTGGGACAAGGTCAAGGCCTGGCTGACCTCGCCAAGTGCGCCCAAGCGTCGGCGCGGCCGAACTACACCGTAACGCGACCGGGATGAGGACCGCTTTACGGCGAGGCGATCTCGGTGCCGAACTTCCGCACTTGGCCGATGGCAGCCCTCGACCCACAGCCGACGTCCACGACCGACGGCTATCCGGTAGTTCAATCGAATGACGGCCCCAGTGGGATCCCAGGGGCGTCAGCTTCCAGAAAATCCCCACTACACCCCTGTCAAAATCTCCATCTGAAATGCCAGCACAAAGTCGGTCGATTTCTCATGGAATTTGACTTATGCTAATTTTGTTCCAAATACAAATGGTTTGGTCCTTTGCGGTGGGATTGCCGGTCTCACGGCGAAAGATGCCGAGATGATGTTGGGGAGACAAAGGTAGAGCCGGGCTTTCTTTTGGAAGACGCAACCTTACTCCAAGCCCTTCGCAAAGGCGACGAAACCGCCTTTGCCCAGCTGATAGACCACTATCATGCCTCGCTCCTTCGTCTTGCAATGACCTTTGTCTCTAATCCTGCAGTGGCGGAGGAGGTGGTCCAGGAAACGTGGATCGGTGTGCTGGAAGGCATCGGTCGATTCGAGGGACGTTCATCCCTCAAGACCTGGATTTTCCGAATCCTAACCAATCAGGCAAAGACCAGGGGCGTGCGCGAACGCCGAAATGCTCCGTTCCCACCTCTAGGACATTCGACGGAAGAGCCCGAGGCCCCAGCCGTGGACCCCTCTCGATTTCATACTTCAGGATATTGGGTCGATCATTGGAATTCTCTCCCCCGCTACTGGGATGATGAGACTCCTGAAAGGCTCTTTTTATCCAAAGAAGGGCTTGCACAGATCGAGAAGGCCATTAGTGCCCTTCCCCCGACACAGCAGCAGGTCATCACGCTACGAGACGTGGAGGGGTTAAACGCACTGGAAGTCTGTAACATTCTGTCGATCGGTGAGACAAATCAGCGAGTGCTGCTCCACCGTGCGCGGTCCCAGGTCCGACGTGCTCTAGAGAAGTATCTCGAAGCAGGTGACTCGCAGATATGATCCACAACAACCTCAAGAACCGCATGATCGACTACCTGGCGGGGCAGCTAACCTGTAAGGCAGTGACCGAAGCCATCACTGACTACCTCGAAGGCAACCTGGGCTTCGTGGAGCGGATACGGTTCCAGATGCACCTAGGTTTTTGCCGGGGTTGCCGACGTTACCTTCGACAGATGCGGCTGATGCTACGCACCTTCGGCACACTGCCGATGGAGCCTATCCCGCCAGCTGTCCGCGATGAACTCCTTCAGCGATTCCGGACCTGTAAAGCCCGATCACAAACTTAACCTGTAACGAAATCGAACATTGGAAGACTGTAGCTTATACAGCTATGGCCTACGTCCGGCAAAAGGAGGTACCAATGAGTAGTAGAAGTATTTTCACAGTTGTCATGGTCGGGCTGCTGGCTTGGTTTTGTGGGGATACAGCCCAGGCTGCAGCAGATCGAGAGAAGCTGCTCAAAGATCCTGGCGTCTATGGGAGTTTCGCAGTGTTCAAGGTAGATGGAGACTGGTGGAAGCTGGACAAGGCGGCGAGAGGTTCGGCCGCGGCGGAAGTGAAGGCCATCTTCCAGAAGCATGCCGACACCGTCACGACCGATACCTATCTCCTTCGTGGGCTTTCCGAGAAAGCAGACTTCTTCGTCCGCGTTCATTCTATGGAAATGCTGAACAACCAGAACTTCCTCGTGGACCTGATGGGGACAACGTTCGGGAAGTATCTACAAAACACCAATACGTTTAACGGCATTACCAAAATGGCCAATTATGTGCCGGCCTTTCCCGACGACCTGAAAGAGGCGATGAAGACCCCGCCTGATCCCGGTCCTAAGTCCTATGTGATCGTCGTACCGATCCGAAAGGACGCGGAATGGTGGATCACGGCACAGGACGGACGGGGCTCTATGATGAAAGAGCACGCGGACGCTACTGTTACCTACCTCAAGACGGTCAAGCGCAAGCTCTATCACTCGAGCGGGCTAGACGACCTCGACTTCATCACGTATTTCGAGACGGCCAAGCTGGACGATTTCAACAACCTGGTTATCGGGCTCGAGCGGGTCAATGAGAACCGCCACAACAAGCAGTTCGGAAGCCCGACGCTGCTGGGCACCATCCATTCGCTGGATGAAATGCTGGAGATTTTTTCGCGGTAAGCATAGCTCGAGGCCTTGGGCAGCGGGGACGACCGTACGAGAGATAGGCGCATTTGCTGCGGTCTTGCCTCGCTGATTCCTGCCATCTGCTATGCTTTACTACATATCGGCTGCTTTCTTGGAGGGTCCTCCTGTACTTGTAATTGCTGGTGCTCGCGCCGAATGCCGATTGTTGGTTGTTCGCATTGTACGTCGTAGCCGCGAGGACAGGAGGTAGCTTGGTTCGCGCTAACGTCCCGCTGGTCGTGAGACGATTCCCGGCGAGATCGTAGGTGTAAGTCATGGGGAGGCTCCGCGTCGGAGAGGTCGGAACTGGTCATACGAGGTGCGCGGGCACATGAGGGCATGCAGTCTGTGCCGGCTTCTGACGGCGACACTCCAGGTCATCTCCGGGAAAGGGCACGCCTGACCGGGAAGTGGGTCTTTCACGGTGTGCAGTCAGCCCACAGAAACACCGGACGGGGGCGTAGTTATGAACGACCGCTTTCCAGCCCGGAGTGTGCCGTAGCGACTGTCGCAAGTTGGCCGAACTGAGACATTCAAACGGCGGCATATACGCTGCAACGACCGGCTACAGTTTTTCAAGAAACATATCAGCTGAAAGATCCGTATCCCCATTTAATGTAGCGTCGGCTGTAGGCGACTGTGCGCACTGAGCCTTCTATGACGGGCGGCCGCTATCCGGTTCGTAGCAGTACGTTGGCCGCATCCGACCGGAAGGACGCTGTACCTGTGTCGCTCTTCACCGACCGATCACGCGCCTCCCTTTCCGTATTCAAGCTCAGAACACTTTTTGAGTAGCCTCTAGTAGTGAGCAACTTTGCTCCAAGTCTTATTCTTCGTATTTCATAACTTCGATTCATTGCCTTGGACCCATTACCTGTATGTCACGGGCAGGTGCGTTGCAATTAACAGATGCCTGCGCGTATCCTCTTCCGTCGCAGTCTGTCCTCTGGCCGGAGAGGGTATGCACCGCTGGGAGCACCGTAAGCAGTTCCTCTGCCTCACCAAAGAGGAAGAGCGGACCATCACCGCGCTTCAGCCTCTCGTCGCCGAACATGTCGATGAATTAGTGGCTGCCTTCTATCGCCATCTGCTGACGTTCCCAGGAACGAGAAAATTCCTCAGCGACGACCTGATCAGCACCCGATTGCTGGACGCTCAGAAGCGGTATCTGCTCTCGATGGTCACCGGACCCTTTGACGAGACGTATGAAGAGAGCCGGCGTCAGATCGGACGGGTGCACGCCCGCATAGGGTTGACTCCTGGGTGGTACTTGGGTGCCTACGCGCTCTATCTCTCACTGCTCGATCCGTTAATCCTGGAGCAGTTTCAAGACCAGCCTGAGATCTACTTGGCGACCCGTATCGCGCTGACCAAGATCGTCTTTCTGGACATCCAGCTCGCGATGGAGGCCTATATCGATAAGTCTGCGGAGGCCCAAGAGTTTGCCACCCAACAACTGGCGGGTCTGAGCCATGAGTTGGAGCAAGGCTTGAATCGCAATCGACAAGTCCTCCTTGAAACGCAACGGCAACTCCGATTGACCGAGCGCGTCGCGGAATTGGGGACCTTAGCGGCGAGCATGGCGCATGAGATCGGCACCCCCCTGAATGTCATCATGGGACGCGCCGAGTACTTGATGGAACGGACCACTGATGACACGATCCTGAAAGGGTTGCACACGATTGTGGCCCAAGTGGACCGCGTGACGCGGCTCGTCAAACAGCTCCTGTCGCTTACGCGCCGGAGCCCCGGGCCCCTGGAACCGGTGAACCTCAGTGAGACGGTGCTCAGCTGTCTCGATGTCATGCAAGAACATTTCGGTCGACACAAGATCACGGTGGTGACCGATTTTGATGAAGGTCTCCACTCGATCCATGGCAATCATGATCAACTGATGCAGGTCGTCATGAATCTGGTCCTCAACGCCGTGCACGCCATGCCCGACGGTGGTCACCTCACGGTAAGGGCCAACGGCCAAAATCAGAATAGGCAAGTTCAGCTCAGCATTGCCGATACCGGCCATGGCATTCCCGCCGACTTGCTCCCCAAGATCTTCCATCCGTTTGTCACGACCAAAGAATCTGGGAAGGGAACGGGGCTCGGCCTCACCGTCGTGCATGGGATTGTTCAAGAACACGGGGGCTCCATTACCGTGGACAGTGCCTCCGGGCACGGCACGACATTTAGACTCCTGTTTCCTGTCCCAATCTCCTGAACTCTTTCCAAAGTACAGACGTCAGATTACTCAAATCAGCTTGAGTTGTTGAAGAGCGGGCGGTTCGCACCAAGTGAAGCATTGAAGATCATCCATATAAGACTAAAGGGGTTTTATCCGTCACCGTGAATTATAATGAAATGATAAGGGGACAACGGTCCAAGCGAGGTATAGCGTACGAAAAGAGGATAACGATGAAGCCATGCAAACAATTGTTCAACATCGCGTCTATTCTTGCCAATGTCGTCTTGATAACAAGCGCCTATGCTGGCCCCGAAATTACCGGTATTCCAAGGGAACCGGTGGATAAGGGCAAGATTGAAAAGGCCAGATTATCTGCACAATTATGCGGCCCAGGATGGACCCTCTCCCACGACCGGGAACATACCCCAGCTAGCTTCTTGTGTGTGCCAGTCAAGCCAAGAGTACAATGCCCGCCGAATACTCAGTTGCTTGAAACAGACTATTCGATCGGGTGCATACCTATGCCAAAGTAGACAATCCCCTATGTTGGGCCGCCAACTACTATCTCTTCGATCTCGCCACCTGGATTGATTGTTGCGAGTTGTACGCGCGAAGACTGATTTGGTGGGCCATATAGAGGTAGTACAGCCCGCTGATTCATCAGCCTACTAAATGCTCCCGATCATCCACACAAACCATTATCAGTATAGTGGAAGAGCACTTTAGTAAAGGAGTCTGGCTGTTTTGCGGGGTCGTTGTGTTCAGTGCAATGCAGGGGAATTTGTGTGGGTTGAAGGGAAGCCCCCGGATGGCCAGAGGCTTCCCGCTGAAGCGGCTTAGCGCTTCAGTGTGTGAGCGGTCATCCACTCCTTCGCCTCAAAGGCGACAGTCATGAGCGCCTCGAGGTCATTGAGACCGAACGAGGTGCCGTTATGCCATGCACCCGCGTGATCCTTGAACGGTCGGGAGAAGGTCGTTGCGAAGAACGGTCCCTTCTCGCTGACGTTCTGCCAGATCGTGGCCTTGATGTTCCCACATCGCAGCGTGGTCGCCGGTCGTTTGGATGAAGTGTTGGTCGCCATGATGTTTCCTCCTTTGTTGAACTGCAGGTGACTCTCTCACGGAAGGAGGAGAGGCACCGCCCAGTTCACAGAGGAAACAGGAGACAGCGGCCGGAACCGGCGGGCCGGAGAGGACAAGCAGCGAGAGTGACAGGTTACTGGCGTGAGCGATGCGCCTCGCAGGTGCTAGCCGGTCGGCCGTAGGCGATGGCGAGCAGAACTATATCAACGATATACGGAGGGGAATGAGGGCCCTCGCCTTAAAAGCTCTAAAAGACTAATAATAGCAATGGCTTGATTTTGTGAAGGTTTCCCCCTTTTATCAGGCAAATCAAGGGATTGATGGGTTTCTATTGATTCGATTGATTCTGAAGAGTGCGGTCTCTTTTGCGGAGTTTTAGCACAAATCTAGCACATCGGAGGCCCGTTGAATGAGTAGATGGGAGGCGCTCGTGACTACTTGAGCGTGGACAATTCCTCTCGGACTCTCTGCAATTCTCACCGAACTCATTCCAGTCGGTCTTCGAAGTCGCATGGAAAATAAGGAAGCCTCCGGCCCTCTGGGGGCTTCCTTGTGAAGCCGCTCAGCGCTTCAGCGTGTGAGCAGTCATCCACTCCTTCGCCTCAAAGGCGACATTCATGAGCGCCTCCAGATCATTGAGCCCGAACGAAGTCCCGTTGCGCCAGGCTCCGGACTGATCCTTGAATGGACGCGAAAAGGTCGTTGCGAAGAACGGGCCGCTCTCGCTGACATTCTGCCAGATCGTGGCCTTGATGTTGCCACATCGCAGCGTGGTTGCCGGTCGTTTGGATAAAGTGTTGGTCGCCATCTCGTTTCCTCCTTGTGTGAAGTGAAGGTGACTCTCTCACGGGAGGAGGAGAGGCACCGTACAGTTCACCGAGGAAACAGGAGGCAGAGGCCGGAACCGGCGTACCGGAGAGGATCACGCAGCGAGAGTGACAGGTTATGGGCGCGAGCGGTGCGCCTCGCAGGTGAAAGCCGGTCGGCCATCGCCGCCGGCGACCAATTAACCACACGGAGAAATCACCGACCGAGCTCATCTTGTAGCACAGATAAACATCGCTCTGGTAGCGTGAATTATCATTTTCTAAGGTCAGTTCTACGCAGGTCAATTTGGTCGAATTCAGTCGACTTTTGCGGTAAAGAGAACACGCCGGGAACACGTAGGGTTACTATCTAGATACTTCGTATTCTCATCTAAATAGCGTTGAGTACCCCTGTCATTTGAAGGGAAGCCCCCGGAGTGCCGAAGCCTTCCCATGAAAACCGATCAACGCTTCAAGGCATGAGTGGCCATTCACTCCTTCGCCTCGAAGGCGACATTCATGAGTGCCTTCAGTTCGTTGAGACCGAATGAGGTGCCGTTACACCATGCACCGGCTTGATCCTTGAACGGTCGGGAGAAGGTCGTCGAGAAGAACGAGCTCCTCTTGCTGATGTTCTGCTTAGATCTCCTAAATTTACGGATATTGGCGGAGAGAAAGAGGAGGGGAAAAGGCTCTATCCAATTCATTTAGCCGAAGTCAAACGTGTAGTGGTCACTTTCAGGTGATCTATAAAGTTCATCCACCAGTTCTAGAGTGCCCTTAAGGCCTCTCGATGGAGGAACAGAAATTGTGTGTTTGGTCTAGGTGCTATCCGTGATTTTGAAGTGACACGTTTTCGACAATGCCCGCGTTTTCATCGAAGAGCGGAGTGTCGCATCCGATGCCAGGACCTGGCGCAAGGGCGTGATCGAACCAGAAGGAATTCCCCAGCGATGGTCACCACTCGAGACGAAGTTCTGAAGCTGATCGAGCAAAATCAGGCGACTCTAAGAAGGATGGGAGTTCGCCGGCTGGGCCTGTTCGGGTCCTATGCCCGGGGCGAGGCCATGCCAGGAAGTGATCTCGATCTTGTGGTTGAGCTGTCAGAGAAGTCTTTCGATGCCTATATGGATACAAAGATCTTCCTTGAAGACCTGTTCCAGTCACGCGTGGACCTGGTCACGATGAGTTCCATCAAGCCGCGACTCCTGCCTATTATCCAACGAGAAGCTGTCTATGCCCCGGGATTCTAGCGTCTACCTGGAAGATATTCTGGAGGCCACTCGCAAGATCGCATCCTATACGGCGAACCTGTCCAAAGCCGCGTTTCTCGAAGACGAGAAAACCTTCGATGCGGTGGTGCGGAATCTCGAGGTGATCGGTGAGGCCGTCAAGAGACTCCCGGAGGACTTCCGAGCCCAGCATCCGGCACTGGAATGGAAGAAGATGGCCGGGCCTTACAGAAGCAACCCTTTGCGGGGCCAAGGTCAAGATGTCAAAGATTCACCTTTGCCACTACCGTCGTCTCCTTGACCATTGAATTTACCTTCGGATTCGGAGAAAACCAATTCTTTAAAGCGTTGATTGTTCCTAAGACTGTCAAAGTCCTTGTCTTGCGCTGCGAACTTCTTGAGAGCGGGACTTATGGATGTAGCGTTAGCGAGGTAGCGCAATGCGGTATCCCTTTCATTCGCGCCTCCTGACAGCGCGAGATAACATCCAGCATTGTAGTAGGACCGAGCCTCGTCGTACTTATTCTGTTCATTCTTTGCCAGTTCAGCAGCTTGATTTGCCACAACGAATGCTTCTACATATCTGTCCAATCGCTTCAGCGCCTTTGCTTTTTCAAGAAGGAGGGAAGCACTTAATGCCGAATTTAACCTCTGTGCTTCATTGAGTTCTAATAAAGCCTCGGAGGCTAACCTGTGTTTATTATCGGGATCGGTTTGTAGATCGCTCCGGCCGATTCTGGGCATTACTCGTGTGACTGCTTCAAGGGCTCGTAAATCGATTCTGTTTTTATTGATGCTGCCATCTAGCTCTTCAACTTTGGCTTTGGCGTCCTTCACCAATTGACCGATACTGCCTGCGGCTTGCGCCGTAGTTCTTACATTGGCCTCCGCTTGGTCTCTCCATGAATTCAGAGTTTTAAATCCCTTGAAACCAACTACGCCCATTATAGTAGTAATGATCGTAACAATAATTCCAATTAGCCACCCTGTTCTCATAGCCATTTTTTCGATATTATCTATCGTCTTATTTTGGGCCTCAGCGGCATCTTTTGACATTCTAACAACTAGCCCGATGGAATCGTCTATCCTCTTATCCTGGGATCGAACAGTTTCCTTAAGAATAGCTAGATCTTGTGACAACAATCGATCTTGCATTTCTGCGGAAGCATCTACTTGATTTAACTTCGATCTTTCGCGGCTCAGTTGTTCTGCAAAGGAAGGAGTGACAAACTCAACGCCGAGAAGAGATGATAAGATGCATAGGCTTGCGATTGTGGGAAGTGCCCGCTTGGTAGTGAAAACCCCTAGGATAGGACCTTCTTGCCAGGTTTTGGATACGATTTCAATACATCTCTCCATAGGTCTTCACCGGTTAGGAGAAATTCTAGAGGATCGCCAGGTTTATACTCCATCGGAGGCTTCCCGTTCAAGAATATCTTTGTAGATTCTCCTTCTAACCGGGCAGCACCTTCACCTATCGTGATGATGGCCCCTTCGCGCATGCCAACTACATAGGTTTTCTGGTGAAGCAAGGTGAATTCAGTAATTCGCTCCTTTCTTGTTTCTCCGCTAAACCCAGGAGGCACAGCATCGGTGTAATGCGGATTGATTTGGAACGGTACAAGATTAAGAGCCTCTACTGATTTTGGCCATACTACTGGCATGTCGTTCGTAGTCATTATAGTTGGACCAGCGATGTTTGCCCCTGCGCTCCAGCCTATGTAAGGGGTACCATTTTCGACCTTTCTCCGAATAACGTTCGAAACCCTCGATTCTTGTAATTCATACAATAGTTTAAAGGTGTTTCCACCTCCCACCACAATGGCTTGAGAGCATTCGATCGCTTGAACTGGATCGGGGAATTGATGTATGGACTTCATCCCAATGCCAAATTCGCCAAATCGTGTCATCACTTTGTTCGTATACTCCTCATATGAGACTACTACCGAAGCCCATGGGATAAACAACGCTTCCTGAACCTGCTTCCCAAGAAAAGCCTTTATAGAACTCTCTGCATGCCCCAAGTATGGATTGTCTCCTTGGCGCGAGTTGCTTATAAGGAGAACTCTGCTCTTTGACATTTGTAACTCCTTCGGTCAGATAAGCGTATAAGTACATTGTATCAGAATGCCTTGGTTTATGTACTCAGACAAGAGTTTATAAAGTTTATACCAAATGTCAGTTTGCTTTCCATTTCTCAGAAACCGGGAACGGCTCTTCCAATCTTTGCATGTACATCGCCAGTAGTTTGGACGCAGGTTCACGCGACTGGTTCTTGACCAATCATGCGTCCACTGGGCTGGGAACCGCGTTTCCCAACGCGCTTTGCAGAGTCTGTGATTGTCGAGCTCAATTGACGTAGGCCCGATGACCTGTTTCAAAGTGTCAAGGGATGCCTTATAGGCATCACTATACAGTAGCTAATAGCTAGTTAACATTCTGCTCAATCAGTGAGGTTAATGTGCCCATGTACAGGTGAACGCGACAGCCTATACATAGGTACAAAGGGAAAGGCATGTCGGCCATCAATTCCACTGTCGGAACCAACAGCCCATCCCGCCTGTTCACGGCATGTCCGAAACGTGAAAGGATCAATGGCGAGTTCGCCAGGTGCCAAGGAATATAAAATAAGATAAAGGAGCGCCATGCGATGTTCACCGGTACAGAACACAATTCTTAGTATCCAAAGCCAAGCTGCCACCTACTTTTGCCATCGCAATGTCCATCCAACGACCGATCATTCGGTGTCACACCATGGTCAACAGAACAAAGTCTAAGTCTCATATGCTGGGTCCCGGTTTCCAAAAGTGCGATCCCAAACTTCGCATCATTGCCAATGGGGATACCGATGTGAACGTTGTGCGCGCAGAGCGTTGCGATGCATTGTCGGTTGTATCCACCTATCCGTTAGGGAAGCGCCAGTATTCAATGGAGATAATTGAAGCAGCTGAGTCAGCGCGGTCGGCCAATGGGGTGCCGCGCAGCGCGAGGCCGAAGCGTCCTCCGGCCAAAGGGAATATCAAGGCGATCACGTCCAAAGTTTCTGCCAACGTGTTCATCTCAAAATATGGAACGGGTCCTCTTCCGAAATCTCTAGGCATTACAGAGTCAGCCAGCAGAGGCAGGCTTTCGAGAGCGACAGTTCCTTTGTCGAAACTCAGCAAGCTCGCCGCTCATCCTCTCGTGAGGGGCGTGTCGCTCGGCCAAGGGCTTCGGGATCCCCGACCCGTACAATCTGTGGGAAGAGTATCTGAACCAGGCTCAGCAGTACGAGCTGTTGAACACGGTGAGTTGCATAGGAACAGCAAGGGCGTCCTCGTCGGGATTATTGATGTTGAAGGGTTTGACTTCGCCCATCCAGACTTTCTTGTCACAAGGAAAAATGGCAACACTGTGCATCTGGAGACACGGTTTGAAGCCATCTGGGATATGTGTGCGGAGGAAGACGGGGCGTCCCCAGCGGACTACGGGCGCATCATCACCCGGAAACAGATGAACAAGGCGCTTAACGCAAATGTCGGTGCGCCGGCCACTCAGCTCGAACCCCAGTCACAAATGGGTGACCCCATGCAGGCTCCCGCTGGTGCCCCCAGGGATCACATGACTAAGATCCAACGGCTGACGGATCGTCTAGAGAAGACTTCCGGCGGACGCATCAAATGCGATTATCTGAACAAGTCGTTTTTCGACTGTAAGATATAAGTTCATTTCAACCGAACTTTATCTCTAAGAATGCGCATGAGTTAGCGCCACATTGTTTTGTAGGAGGCTGTCATGAAACCGAGGCAACGCTTCTGTGCTGCCGCAATACTCTTTCTGACACTCAGCGGCTGCGCATACTTTAAAAAATGGTACGATCCGCCATCTTATGGGACCGTGAATATCGCGGTTACGATGGTCGCACCATGGGAAGAATATGTGGCGGACCTGACCGCGAACTTTCCCTTGTCTGCCCAGGAAGCGCTCAGCAAGGTCATCCCACGTACCGGTATCTTGGAGGAAAAATTAATTGATTCCTTGGGGCTTACCGCTCGCCTGGGTCTTCCTCAGTCCTCCGAGAGTTTGACGCGCACAACCACCATTACCGATGAAGAGACCTCGACGAAGGAGGAGAAAGTCGAGAAAAAGACTCCCGGCGAAGTCCCGCAGGCCGGCAAGGCGCCGGGAAGCGACAGGGCCCTTAAAGACTTGGCGGGTGCTGCCGAAGCTGATCGTCGGCTGGCGAAGGACCCCATTCTTGAGTATACGGCCGCCACAGCGCTTTACCAGGAAGTCAAACTTTTGAATCGGTATGTTACAGATGCGGCCTTGCGGCACAATATGAAACCGTACATCGTGCGTCTGCAGGTCGGGTCCGTGCCCTTCACCCGGGATCAGGGATACGATCTCTATACAAAAATCGGATTCTTTCCCAAAGACAAAGATAAAACTTACGCGGCCTATGTTCTTCCGTTGCTTGTCACCGACAATCTTGAGGGTATGCTGACTTCGCGGGCCCACGATATTATTCGACAGTTATCGGTTGCCGTGACCTTTATGAAGTCTGGGATTGGCGGTGCGGCCGGGGTCGACCGTCTTAAAGAGGATTATCGGAACGAAGTTTTCAGCGAACTGAATAGTCTCTTCACCGTCGGTCGCGTCACAAATAATACGATCGCAGCTAGGTTCGGTGCTGTACGCGAAGGCAAGACCGAATATACAACCATCCCCCGAACGCATAATGTCACACTGGTTTTGATGGTTCCTTCCGAATTCATAGGAGAAAAAACGAATGAAGTGCGCGTAGTGGCGCGCACGACAGCCCGATCGGCTTCCACTGGTGAGGAGATGAAGCATCAGGGTCGTCATGATCGACAGGAGGCCGTTGCGGATCTCGTTCAAGAGTTTGTTCCCAGTGATAAGAAGATTGACTTTGATCGGAACAGGAAGTGCACGGATGTCGCTGATCCCAGCAGGAAAGTTCCGTGCACGCAGGCCTTCCTTGAAATAGTCTGGATGAATGACTTTGATAAATTTCACAATTATTTAAAAGACCCTAAGGAGGCTGGCTGGTACGAATACATCGGCAGGTTCGAGCGCGACCTATGGATGGATATTGCAGATTCCATGGACAACAGTCATTATGCCGGTGTGAGATTTCAATTGCCGAATTCTCGTACGATCGAGTTGCCTAAGGATAATCAAACGATTTTTCTTGTGGACGACGGCAAGACAGCGACCCAGGCAACGCTGGTCGGCGGTGTGGGGTTAAACATCGTTCCACTGGGAGCCACATTGACTCTCCAGTTGGAAGAAGGGCATATGGATATAGCTGGAACTGTAACACCGGGACCGAATGGATCAAATGCAACAGTCAAATTTCCCTCGTTAGTCGCATGGAAAATCGGAAAGCTTCGTGTGAATGGCACAAAACTAACCGGATCGACGGTGGGAGTTTATTCTGAACAGGGCAATAGCCGATGGGAAGGTGTGGCTTCCGGAGTCACATCACATATCTATCCGAGTGTGTATTATCAGAAGTCATCCGAGCCCGAGAAACCGGCGTTCTCAATGAGAAAGACAGCAGATTGGCTCGCCCAAGGACAGAAGAATGAGAATGAGGCGAAGATCTACATTGAGTTTGCGAAAGTCGCCGACAAACGTGTAGCGGACTTAGTTGAGATCTCGGTTGAAGGCGGAGTCCTGAAGAAGGCTCAATTTGAGAAGCTTAGTGATGCCCCTGCTCAAACCTTGCCAGATAAGCTGGGCAAAGTCACAGTAACCGAGGACGGGACTCTTTTGTTAACAGTTGGGAACCTCCATACCGCGAAGAAAGTCACGCTTAGGGCCTTGGCCAAGAGTGCGGGTAAACCCGTTGGAGGGGACCATCCTCCTATCGAGCTGGAAGTTGTAAAGAATTAACGCCAAGCAAAAAAGATGAAGAGTTCTTGGATCCTCCTGTTCGCATTCTTTTCGTCCATCGGCTGTGCGAGTTCGCGAGATACACACGAGCGGTTACATGCCGTCCTGTGGATGCAAACATCTGCCGAGTACCGCATCCTTGCGCAACAGCAGTATCGCGCCGCAGAACTGGCATTGGATAGGGCCCTCAATAGTCGTGACACCACGTGGTCCGCCGCTGTCGAGCAGGAGAAACCCTTCGCGGATTTACCGCCGGCCATCATCATGGACCTCGACGAGACGGTTCTTGACAACACACCATTGGAAGCAAGCTTCATCCTCGCGCGAAAACCCTTCGATAGAGGAGAATTTAAAAATTGGACATTCCGCGCCGAGGCTCCAGCTTTACCGGGTGCCTTGGAGTTTATCAGACACGCACAGAACCGCGGTGTGACCGTGTTTTTTGTAACAAACCGTTACGCGGACGAGGAGGCAGACACGCGGAGAAATTTGCAAAAACTTTCTATCTCCCTGCCCATCGACCTTGACACCGTTCTCTCGAGTGGAGAGCCACCATACAATTGGCCATCGGATAAAAAGGACAGGCGCATTTTTCTAGCGAAGAAGTACCGCATTCTATTGCTCATCGGGGACGATCTTGGCGATTTTGTCAGTCTTGGAGACAATGCCCTTGCTCACCGTCAACAGATTGCGGAGCAATATGCCGATAAGTGGGGGAAGGTTTGGTTTCTGATCCCAAACCCGATTTATGGATCTTGGGATTTTGCTCTCTACCCCAAAGGACTAAAGGACTCTGAAATTCTTGACATAAAACGCAGTCGTCTACGACTTAATTAGGCGTGTTCTGCCCCACCTAATTTTGGACAGGTAGGTTCTTGGTTACGAGGACCCACTCGGCATAGCACTCGGCCGGGGACCGCATCTTCAGTGCGCTGTGCGGAGCCTGGTGATTGTAGTGTTCGATCCACCCCGGCAGCTGCTGCGCCACATCTGCTAACGTCTCCAAGCAGGCTTGATACACATAATCCCGTTTGAAGCTGCCAAAGAAGGCCTCGGCGAGGCCGTTTGACTCGGGACTCCGCCGAGGCGTGTGACACGGGATCAGTCCCATCGCCCGGACGAACGGCCTGAATCGGTGCGACGTGTACTCCGGCCCATAGTATAAGCGGAAGCAGCGCTGTCCGTTGTTCAGATCTTCCCTAGAATGCATGAGGCCATTCACTCTAAGAGGAGGTCACCCTATGATTGCGACTGTCCGAGGTGTTCCACGGCGTACCTTTGTGGCGATCCTGTAACACCGTCCGCTTCTGCTCACTACTCCATCGCCGGCGGCGACCACGCCCATTCTGGACAGGTTTCGTCATGGTGTCCATGTCGTCCTCCCTCGCTTACGCGACCTGTCCAAATCTTAAGTGGGGCACGACACCCGTATGTTTCTAACGGCCTAAGCGGAAAAGGAGCCAGATCTCCACTACGTAGTTCACGATCATAAAGAGACTGTCCGGCTCAATGAGTGTGGAGCGCCTTTCCGCCCGATAGATAATCCTCATAACGCCTACGCTCATCCGTACTATGCCCATAAAGGCGGTTACGGCGTGGGACGATTCGACTGCTGCGAGTAAGGGACTTTTTCGGTAGGCGATATCTGCCAGCATCTGCTTTCATGCTTCGTGTCCTGACCGCCTCCCGGAATCGGGCAAAGATGGGCACTGCGTTCAGGCTTTCTCGCTGTTCTGAACGGCTGCAGACGACCCAAAGCAGAAGTACACGACTGACCGCTACCGGAAGGGGCGGCTTACACCGATCCGCATAAGAACCCCTGATACATGGTGGATGGGTCGCAACTCATTGCACCACATTCAATGATGGGATATTGTTCGCAAACCCCGGTGGCGTGTTAGATGGACAGAAAATGGCAGATCCTGGTTTTGCATGGATCCGCCTAAACATTGTTAGGCCGCACGATCTGGACGGATGTGCCGTCGGACTTCCGTGAGTGGGATGCGGAGCCGCTAGATGCTTACTGACATCTTTGCTCGTAGGTACGAGAACCGGCCGCTGTTCGATACAGTAGGACCACGCGAACAAGCACTGTTCGTCCAAGCTTACAGAATCATTAATGAGCAGCTCTTTCCGTATTACGGGCATGACAAGAAGGTTGACGAAATGGCGAAGGCCACTTGGACGAGCTTGCATGACCAACTGACGATGGAACTCGGCATCAAGGAGCTGTCCGCAAGGTTTTACTCGTATCAGGGCGAGTTGATGGGCAGGCCGCATACATACTCAGGCTGGTATGAAATGAATGCGGTCTGTGAGAAATGGATTACCCACAAGTTCAGCGATGACCAGGACCCCGACGTCTTCGTCAAGAGAAGGTTGAGCTTTGTAGAGCTCGCATTTCGCAAGCGAGAACAACAGATCACGTACATTAACAGTCAGCTTGATGGCAAGTTGCGCATCGCCGCCCTGCAGGATGCGGCACCGAAGCGCAATACTGGGCTGCGCATCCCAGGAATTTTTCAGTCGAACGTCGACCGCGTAAAGCAGAACAACATATACAACAACACGACGTTTCAAGGGTACGTGCATGAACTGAATGAGCGATTTAGGCAGGCTGGCATGCCGCTGCACTACCACAATGGATACATCCAAATCACGACCGACTCGCTGACGCAAGCGCAGATTGAGCAACCGTTCTGGGATGCCGTGAAGGACCAGAAATGGGTGAACGTCAGCACCGACATGGCCACGGCGATCGATGGTCGCGACACGGGCGGCCGTGATCCGGCGTTTTACGCTGGCAAGGCGCTCGAGAGCACTATCAAGATCATCAGCAATGAGAAAAACTGGACAACTGGCAAGGAGAAAGGCGCGTCCGACTACCTGAACCACCTCGAAAGCAAGACGAACGGGCGTTTCATCGACCCGTGGGAGCGGCACATTCTGCAGGCGTTCTTCAATGGCGTGCGCAACGACTATGGGCACGGCCCCGGCAGTGACCCGATGCCGACAATGACGGCGCCCCAGATCGATCAGGCCATCGAGTTCTGCATGTCATGGATCAAAAGCCTCATCAAACGGCTCTAGACTCATACCGAGAGTGCGTCCTAACCATCGCCTGAACCGGACCGCTAGCAAGCGTCGCTTGCCGGTTCGCTTCGGCCTACGCTGGCCGGTTACGGGAAACGTTAATGCGACACGGCTGACGGCCGCTTTACGGCGGTGCGATCTTGATGCCGAACTTCCGCTCGTGGCCGAACAGAGACATTCAAACCGCGGCATATACGCTGCAGGGACCGGCTACAGTTTTTCAAGAAACACGTCAGTTGAAAGATCCGTACCCCCATTTATGGCAGCGTCGGCTGTGGGCGACAGTGCGCACCGAGCCTTCGATGCCGGGCGGCCGCTATCTGGTTCGTAGCAATACGTTGGCCGCATCCGATCGGGATGACGCTTTACCTGTGTCGCTTCACCAACCGATCGGTACCCAATGCGGAGCAAGTTGGTTATATTTCTCTGTTCGACTAACTGAGCCTCTATATCATCACCATAGGTGAAGGAAACCCCCGGGGGCCGGAGGCTTCCTATGATACCGCTCAGCGTTTGAGGGTATGAGCGGTCATCCACTCCTTTGCCTCAAAAGCGACATTCATAAGCGCCTCCAGGTCGTTGAGACCGAACGAGGTGCCGTTGCGCCAGGCGCCGGACTGATCCTTGAACGGCCGGGAGAAGGTTGTTGCGAAGAACGGCCCCTTCTCACTGACATTCTGCCAGATCGTGGCCTTGATGTTGCCACATCGCAGCGTCGTTGCTGGTCGTTTGGATTGTTGGTTGGTCGCCATCTTGTTTCCTCCTTGTGTGAAATGAAGGTGACTCTCTCACGGGAAGAGGAGAGGCACCGTACAGTTCACAGAGGAAACACCAGGCAGAGGCCGCAACCGGCGGACTGGAGAGGATCACGCAGCGAGAGTGACGGGGTGACTGGCGCGAGCGATGCGCCTCGTAGGTGAAAGCCGGTCGGCTGTCGCCGGTGGCGACCAAGAAAAACTCTATCGACCACCGACTTGGATTGAGGAACAGGTCGTGATGACCCATGCAGACGAGTGAGCGGATCACTCACTGTCCTTCGATTCTCAAGCCACGGCCATAGGGATTGGTGGGGCTACCTGAGCGATAGGGACTGCCCGCACCGTAAGGATTGTTGATTGAATCGGGCGAAAACGGAGACCCGTACCGGCCGTAGGGGTTGCTGGTTGAATCAGGATCGTACGGGTTGGCGCTCAACTTGCCACGGTAATTTCCCTGCTGGTCATGGAGCCTTGGCGCGTCGGTCGCGAAGGGATTCGTCGCCGATTGATTGCTGAACAGGCTGCCGTAAGGACTGAATGGATTGTTGATCCCGTTCGGAGCAAAAGGACTCCCCGGCCCGAACGGATTGGCCGTCGAATTCTGCTGGTAAGGATTCGCGCTCAGTTCTCCGAGGTCTCTAGCGGAGACAGAAACAGGAGCGAGTAGGAGCAAGAGGAGAAGCAGCGGCATCGGGCCCTCCTGCAAAAGGATAAACCTCCATTATGTTACTGCCCCAGAAGAGAACCGTGCAAGCACTGCCAGCAGGACTAGAACAGCTCGTCCTTGCTCCCGTTCCGCTCGTAGGGGCCGCGGAAGATGGTATCGATCATATGAGGGTTGCGTTCATTGAGGGGAGCGCTTTATGAAATAAATTATGGAAGTGTCTGGGTTGCGTGTGGAGACATATCAAGGGCGGAATTTAATCAAGCGCCTTTACGATCGGCGCGAAAACCTTATGGAAGGTTTCGAGCCTTTCCTTTAGCCATTGATGCTGTTGAGGCCAGAGCTTCCGGTCTAGAAAATCAGCGTTCGTGCGTGTGTAGATTCGGCACATCATTTTCCCCTCCGGATTGTGCCACTTGAGTGGGAGCTTGACCTCCCTCTCAATCTCTTCTCGTTTTTTCTCTAACGCAGCATAGTTCTGTTTCGCAGCCTTACCGGTGAGCACCAGTTCGACACGGATTTCGGGATCATTATTGCTGGTCTCCGAATTCCACATTGATGCGATTGAAGACAGATGAATCCCACTCTTGCCAATGGGATGAACGAGCCAATGCTGAGGAGAAGGCTTATGACAACGGATGCTCCCCTTGTCCTCCATATAATCACGGAATGCGGTCCAGAACTCCAGTTGCGTCTGCTTATGCGGAGTAATTTCCCCCTTAGCCGCTGACTGAATTGACCGACTCCAGTCGTTGGGTTTGCTGACCATGTTGAATTTTGGCGCGATCGGTGAATCGCCAATCTTCCACAGCTCGACTTCTAGCCCGAAGAAGTGGATATGATCGTCCGTTCGCTCGTTCAACCAATCGAGCGTAGCCCGATGCTCTTCAGTAAAGCGTTCAGCAATCCAGACAATCGTTACTGCATCAAGCCCTGCTGCATAGGTTAGCAATTGCCCAAGGTGGGAATGATCCGTGCGTTCGAGTTGATTCTCGATTAGAACCCAATTATCGGTTGCCGTATCCTTGCAAAGAATGTCGGCGCGAAATGGTCCCACTTCTTGTTCTTGCCCCTCGAGCTCGAGTTCAATCCCTATGGTCTCCCCAAGGAGCTTGAGGTTCTCCTGTTGGGCTAACCAGGGTGTAAAGCCTGAACATTCACTCGTCCAGACTTCCCGGAGATCGACTTTTTCTAAACGACCCAGATTTTTCATGGCGTAATACCTCGCCCAACTGCGGAATAAACTATCACGACACTACTTCCCCACAAAGCACCTCCGCCTGTTCCAACACGGTCTGCGTCGCCTTTTCTTGTTTATCCGGCGGATAGCCATACTTGCGAAGAATGCGCTTCACAATGACGCGGAGTTGGGCGCGGACGTTCTCGCGTACGGTCCAGTCAATTGTCACATTCTTTCGCACGGCGTCGGACACCTCCCGCGCAATGGTCCGTAGCGTCTCATCTCCTAGGACTTTTACTGCGCTATCGTTGGTTTCAAGCGCGTCATAAAATGCCAGCTCTTCTTCTGTCAGACCAAGCCGTTCTCCTCGCTCATGAGCACGGTGCATCACCTTTGCCAAGCTGATCATTTCCTCGATGACCTGCGCGGCTTCGATTGCGCGGTTCTGATACTTCCGCACGGCCTGTTCCAGCATCTCAGCAAAAGACTTTGACTGCACCACGTTCTTCCGAGATCGTACTTTGATCTCTCCGCTCAGCAACTTCCGTAACAGTTCGACAGCCAAATTCTTCTGAGGCATCCCACGCACTTCGGCGAGGAACTCGTCGGAGAGGATCGAAAGGTCCGGCTTCTTGAGCCCGGCCGCGGCAAAGATGTCCACAATCTGGTCAGACACCACCGCCTTTGAAATGATCTGACGAATGGCGTGGTCGAGTTCTTCGTCTGTCTTCCGTTCACCCGGCGTGCTCTTTGCCAACACAGCGCGAACGGCCTGGAAGAATCCCACATCATCACGAATCCGGAAGGTCTCTTCATGCGGCACGGCCAACGCGAACGCTTGCGAAAGATCCGTCACAGCCCGAAGGAGACGTGCCTTTCCGTCTTGCTGCTTCAAAATGTGCTCTTGTGCAGCAGGCAACACCGAGAGACGCTCTTGCGGCTTACCGGACATCCAAAGCGACCAATCAAAATGGTGGAAGAGGCCGCGGCAAATTTCATACTTCTCCAGCATCAGCGCAACGGCTTCCGCCTGGTCAATCGCCGTCTTTCCGGTCCCACCGCTTTCTGTGTAGGTTGCAAGAGCCTGTTTGAGTTCGTCGGCCAATCCGAGATAGTCCACGACCAACCCGCCGGGTTTATCTTTGAACACTCGATTGACACGGGCGATCGTCTGCATCAGTCCATGACCCCGCATCGGCTTATCGATGTACATCGTATGGAGACTGGGAGCGTCAAAGCCGGTCAGCCACATGTCACGAACAATGACGAGCCGAAATGGGTCTTTGGGAGCACGAAACCGTAGCGCCATGTCTTCGCGGCGTTTCTTATTCCGGATATGGCCCTGCCACTCAATCGGATCAGACGCCGAGCCGGTCATAATCACCTTCATCGACCCTTGGTTATCCGCATCGGCATGCCATTGTGGACGTAGAGCAGCAATCTCGCGATAGAGTTCCACACAGATCCGTCGGCTCATACAGACCACCATCGCCTTGCCGTCCATCGCCGCCAGGCGATCTTCGAAGTGATCGATAAGGTCTCGAGCGATCAACTTGATTCGATTCTCCGACCCCACCACGGCTTCCAACTGTGCCCACTTGCTCTTAAGCTTCTCCTTGCGCTCGACTTCTTCCCCTTCAGTCACCTCTTCAAACTTCGGGTCTATCCTTGGCCGCTCGGACGCCTTTAATTCCAGCTTCGCCAACCGGCTCTCGTAGTAGATGGGAACCGTCGCCTTATCGATCACCGCCCGCTGGATGTCATAGATGCTGATGTAGTCGCCAAAGACTGCCCTCGTATTGGCATCCGTCTTTTCGATCGGCGTTCCGGTGAATCCGATGAACGAGGCATTAGGCAGCGCATCGCGCATATGGCGAGCAAAGCCGTCGATAAAGTCATACTGGCTCCGATGGGCTTCGTCTGCGATCACGACGATGTTGCGGCGATCAGACAGCATAGGATGCCGGTCGCCTTTTTCTTCGGGAAAGAACTTCTGGATGGTGGTAAACACCACGCCGCCGGACGCTACGCTCAGCTTGGCACGCAGGTCAGCCCGGTCGGTCGCCTGAACCGGGTCCTGCCTGAGCAAGTCGCGGCACCGGGCAAAGGTCCCAAAGAGTTGATCGTCGAGATCGTTTCGATCGGTCAGCACGATAATGGTTGGGTTCGCCATCGCGGGATGCAGGATGACCCGCCCCGCATAGAAGGCCATCGTGAGACTCTTCCCCGATCCCTGTGTATGCCATACTACGCCGACCCGTCGATCGCCCGGTTCACCACCTAGCTGATGCCCCGACTTGTAGTGACCTAAGGCCTCTGCAGCGCGGTCCTCTGCCGCATGCCGGGCTGCCCGCAACGTTTCCTCGACGGCCACATTCACCGCATGGAACTGATGGTAGCCCGCCATCTTCTTGATGAGCTTTCCGCCCTCGTCTTCGAACACGATGAAGTGCCGAACCAGATTGAGGAACCTCCGTTTCTCACATACGCCTTCCAAGACAACCTGCAACTCGCTGAGCGTCGATGGAGCGTCATCGCGCCCGCCGATCGTACGCCAGGGCTTAAACCATTCCTTCCCTGCCCCAAGAGTCCCAATACGAGCCTGGACGCCGTCAGAAATGATCAGAGCTGCATTGGTAGAGAAGAAGGAGGGAATCTGTGCCTGGTAGGTCTGCAACTGATGAAAGGCGGTCCAAATGTTGGCGTCTTCATCGGCGGCATTCTTCAGCTCGATGACTGCGAAAGGCAGACCATTCACAAAACTGACGACATCAGGACGCCTCGTATGGTGGCCTTCAGAAATCGTGAACTGGTTGACGGCGAGCCAGTCGTTATTGTCCGGCACGTCAAAGTCGATGACTCGTGCCTGTCCTCCTGCAATTGACCCATCTTTCCGGCGATACTCAACGTCTACTCCATTCACCAGCATCAGATGAACAGCACGGTTCCGCTCAATCAAAGACGGAGCCTCAGACCGAGTGAGTTTGCGGAATGCATCCTCAATGGCTTCAGAAGGGAGGGTCGGATTGAGCTGGATGAGTGCCCGTCGGAGACGCTTTCCAAGAATTACGTCATGGTAGTGCTGATCGCTGCGCTCAGCAGTAGGCTCTCCTATGGCGATGTCCGGCCCGTGCAGCACCTGATAGCCCAGCGCTTCGAGCCATGCTAGAGTGGCGTCTTCGACGATGGATTCGGTGAAACTCAAACCTACTCCGTCCCGGACAAACTCACCTGATATAGCTATTCTCGATCACTATCTTGATCCTCTGATTGCTTACGCGGATGCAGGCTTAGCGGAGCGGTTGTTACGTCGCTTGCGAATCGCCGTAACCCACTCCTCCAGTGCGTCAATATCGGCCTTTAGTTCTGTTGGAGAGGGCACCGGCGCCCGTGCAGCCGCCGCCTGGTCATGGCCGGGGAGCCACTTTGAGCATTTGCTCATGGCCGTCTCGACTGCCTTACAATCCTCCGCTGTGATATCGGCGATCTGAGCTACGTGTTGCGTCTGAATACTCGACCTATAGCGTTCGACCACGCCACTCAAGAGTACTTCCTCCAAAGCACGCTCCCAACCCTCGCGCAGGAGGCCGTATAGATACTTGGCCTCCTTCTCATAGGCATCCTGGTGTCCATCACGGGCCAGTTTGTCAGCAGCCTGACAGCCGTTTTTCAGATAACCGATCTTCTTCTTGATCGGCAGGGCGACCCAGGGTAGTTCTTCAGCGCATACGCCAGCCCCGTTGTAGAGGAACCGGACGTGTTGGTCGAACTGCTCGACGCCTTTCTCATCCGCAAACTGCTTGAGGAGCAGCAGGAAAACGACATCGTGAGTGAAGACGATGACTTGACGGGTCTTTGCTTCCTGCACTAAGCGCCTGGCCACACTCTGACGCCACTGAAAATCTAGCGAGGAGACAGGATCGTCGAACACGATCCCGGACGGATCGTCGGCGGTACCAAGTTCAGCAAAGAAGGCCGCGATGCAAAGGCAACGCTGCTCCCCCTCGCTGACGACCTTTTTCAAGTCCATACCGGGCGCACGCTTAAGAACAAGCTGGTGGTAAAAAACACCATCGGCGCCGCCAAGCTCCTTCAACTCGACCTCAATGTGATTGAATGAAAGGTTCAGCAACTCGTCGCTGAAACTCTTCTTGAGCCGCTGTGATACAGCAGTCTTCGTAACGGCTGTGCTTTTCTGGGTAATGGCTTGAGTCTTGGTTGCGTCAATGCAGAGCCCGTAGGCGGCGTATTTCTTCCGACGCTCAATATCATCAAGAACGGTCTGCTGGTGTATCTTTAGAACCTCGCGAGCGCGCAGCTCCTGTGCTTCGGCACTCATCTCCTGAAGGACGGCGTGGGTTGCATCAGTGCGCAAAGTCTTTATCCGCTCCTCGATCTGTCCGGCAAGCGCCTCGGCTTCACTCGAAACCGTTACGGCGCCTGGGCAACCGGCGACAACGTACTTTTCGCCTTCAAGTGCAGCTAGCACGGCTAGCCTGCGTCGCTCATTCGTATCAAGGGCGGCTATAATCGCATCCGCCACGGCTTCTTGCTCAATGCGGATTTCGTTGAGGGTCTCATTGACTGCCTCATTAGTTGTTTCAAGATCGGTGAAACTTTTACGGTGCCGCTCAAAACCCTCCCTTACTTCCCGTAGTTTTCGCTCCGTCGTCGAACCGACGAATGCTTCAAACTGCTTTAACCGACAGCCAGCCGCCTGATCTAGATTCTGCTGGCACAGGACGCAATGAGCTCCGTCCTGCACGACGGGAAATTCTTTTCCAGGATAGGCGGACTCCTGGGAAAACTTGCGTGCTGATTCCCACAGGGCCGTCCAAGGTTCACCACCGGTCCCCGCGAGCATGCCGTGCGGAAACGTTGCCTCGCGCAATCGTTTCGCTTCCTCGGTCTTCCGGCGGCCTTCCGACCGTGCATGGAAGACGGCGGCTACGGCCTCATCCGAAAGAGCTGCTTCCGCATCCTTGAGATGCCGCACCAGTGCTTGTACGCGGCCCCTCCGAACCGACAGTTGTCGTATGAGCGTGTCAGGGTCTTTTGCCTGTAAGTCGAGCAGCGATCTCTCAAGAAAAGCGAGGCGGGTTTGTTCCTCCCGCGTAAGGCGTGCCAGCGCTTGAACAGCGTCTGGCTTAGTCAACGAACTGATACCAGACACGAACTTCGCAACGGTTGTCCCTTCTGGAATATGCGCCTGAACGGCTGCGAGAGCGTTAGACGCTAGCGCTCGCTGCTCAGCTTCGAGGTTCGCGCGCACGGCCTTGCACGCTCTAACAAGTTTGTCGAATAGGTCCAATCCGAAGGGTCGAAAAGCAACGTCGGTCTTCTCCGTGAGGTAGACCGCAGCACATTGCGTATCAAAGACGCTCACGCGAGAGATAACTTCATTCTGGCTGCCCGGCGTCCACTCGTGCACCTCCGCTTCACTTCCGACCCTATACTTGATGGCAACGACTGGAGCGAGCGGCGCTGTTCCCGATACGACGTTGCCCAGAATCTCCTCCTGCCCGCGTGCTCGACAGGCGCTTTTGAGGATGCGGATATAGCCGGTCTTGCCCGCGCCGTTGTCGCCATAAACTACGGTCAGGCCAGGTGCGAACTTGAGGGTCTGGTCCTCGGCCAATGCATTCACGCCTCGGTGGTGAAAGATCGAGACTAGCGATACTGGAGCGGCGCCTCCAATCTTTTCCGGAACGTGTTCCTTGGTAAGAGGACAAGCTTCCTGCTGTTCAGCCAGACCGTGCGCACTCTTGCAGATTTCGGTGAGTTCGTGGACATCCTCCTCGGAGAGTTCGCCGTTAAGCAGGAGCCGACGCAGCGCGTCACGCTGCCAGCTAGGACGATCAGTCGACCACTCAACAATCTCGTCTAAAAGTGTCATGGCTTGTGCCCCAGGCTCATATACTCCCTGGCCTGATTGATCCGTATCTCACCGGAGATGAGCTTGGGCAGCAGCGAGTCGCGAATCATGGCAAGACTGGCAGACTCGGCATGAGTTTCCAGGATCCGGTCGAGAATTGGTTGCACAACTCGGTTGAATTCATCCCGGGTCGTTTTGGGAGGGACTACAACTTCGATCGATAGAATGCCCTCGGCGCTCACATTTGCCTGTGCCGTACCGTGAGATTTGATTTCGACTTTTGCCTTGAATTCAGGTTGCCGAGTAAGGCAATACAAATAGGCTAAAGCAGCGGTACCAGGCTTCTCCAATAGAAATTTACCCACCCGCTGGTTGAGCAATGGAGGGTTATCTGTGCGCGGGACCAAGCCCACCTCGCCCACGTAACCTGTCATTCCGATGAGCAATTCACCGGCTGAAAGGCGGAAGCGCGCCGCTTTCTGGGCCACCTCTTCAGATACATAACTGACCGCTCTCAAATCGAGGATACCCGGCTTGACGGAACCGATTTTTATGACGGGCACTCCTTGTTCAATCCAGTCCTTACTCTTAAATGCGTAGCCGGTGAGGAAATCAGTCACCTTGTCAAGGCGACCGACCTCCCACCCCCTCGGAATTTCTCCTAGCTCCGAGTCCTCGAATGAATTCGGGAAGAGATCGGCAATATGTTTCGGCAGGCCGGGATCGCGTCCCTCGGCTTTGTCGCGAACTGGGTCGAAGTCTACGAACCACGACTTGAACAGCGCCCGCGCCATCGCCTCCAGTGTCTCGTTCATCCGTCGGTTCAGTTCGATCTTGTCATCCAGCGTGCCGAGGATGTGGGCAATGACGCGTTGTTTCTCGTAGGGTGGCAGCAAGACATCAGCGCTTAGAATTTGGCTCGGAGATAGATTGGCCTGGCCACCGGAACTTGTTGCGATTGCAATAAAGAGATCTTGGTATTCGCTTGAGCCAAGGATATATGAGCAGCACCGATGATCCAGTTTTGTTCCCGTCTTAGGTCGTAATATGGCAACACGCTGATTTAGTAGATAGGGTTCAGAGGACCGGAACTGAGCAACCTTGCCTACCCAAGTGTCCCTGCTACCGTCGAATCTGTTTCCCGACATTGTGATCAGGATGTCGCCGTAGTTAACGATGTAACTCTTCTTTTTTTCCAGAAATTCATCGTCGACGTAACTCAGATCATCGAGGACAACAGCGTTGGCTTTTACATTCTTGATCTTAATTACGGGAGCGCCAGTATCTATAAAGTCGGCGCTCTTGAAAGCGAAGCCCGGTTTCAAGTCGAACAAGTCGCCAACTTTGCACTGTCGCCACTCACCCGCCATACCCGAGCTCCTTTAGGTTGGTGGCGATCGCGGCATCCAATCTTGCCGACTCAGCCTGCTGCTCGCGGAGCGTCGCGGTGAGGCGTTTCATCTTTTCCTCGAACGGCTCGCCCTCATCCTCCTGCGCCTCCGCACCGACGTAGCGGCCGGGAGTGAGCACGTGGCCGTGTTTGCGGATGTCGTCGAGCCTCGCGGCCTTGCAAAATCCCGGCACGTCGGCATATTCCCCAGCCCTCCCTTCGGCTTCGCTCAGGGCAGGCTTGTCGCCTCTCCAGGCATGACAGGTGTCGGCGATCTTGGCTACATCTTCGTCAGTCAGCTCACGGTGCACGCGATCCACCAAGGTTCCCATCTTGCGGGCGTCGATGAAGAGCGTCTCGCCGCGTCGGTCTCTAAATCCTCCATTCTTTTTGTTGCGCGCGAGAAACCACAGGCACACCGGAATCTGAGTCGAGTAAAACAACTGACCAGGCAGCGCCACCATGCAGTCCACAAGATCGGCCTCGATGATGGCCTTGCGGATCTCGCCTTCACCTGACTGATTCGACGACATCGAGCCGTTGGCCAGTACGAAGCCGGCAATCCCGGTGGGCGCTAAGTGGTGGATGAAGTGCTGCACCCAGGCATAGTTGGCATTACCCGCGGGCGGCGTGCCGTAAACCCAGCGTTTGTCGTCCTTGAGCAGCTCGCCGCGCCAGTCGCTGTCGTTGAAAGGCGGATTGGCCAGCACGTAGTCGGCCTTGAGATCCGGATGCTTGTCATTGTGAAATGTGTCGCCATGCGCAATCTGCGCATCGATGCCGCGGATGGCCAGGTTCATCTTGGCCAGCCGCCACGTCGTGTAGTTTGACTCCTGGCCGTAGATCGAAATGTCGCCGAGCTTGCCGCTGTGGGCCTCGATAAACTTTTCGCTACTGACGAACATGCCACCAGATCCGCAGCAGGGGTCATAAACACGGCCCTTGTACGGAGCGAGCATCTCGACGAGCACGCGGACGACTCTGTAAGGCGTATAGAACTGTCCTCCCTTCTTGCCCTCGGCACTCGCGAATTGGGCGAGAAAGTATTCATAGACTCGACCAAGAATATCCTTGGCTCGATCTGCCGGACTGCCGAGGCCGATATCGCTGACCAAATTGATGAGCTGACCGAGCCGCTGCTTGTCTAGGCCAGGCCGGGCATAATCTTTTGGTAGCACTCCCTTCAGTGACGCGTTATCCCGCTCGATGGCGCTCATCGCATCGTCCACGATCGTGCCGATGGTCGGTTGCGGGGCACTCGCCTTGAGATGGGACCACCGCGCTTCCTTCGGGACCCAGAAAATACTTGTCGCCTTGTATTCGTCCGGATCTTCGGGATCAGCTCCTTTCTTTCTCTCCGCTTCAAGCTCCGCGTGCTTCGCCTCAAATGCGTCCGAGATGTATTTGAGAAAGATCAGGCCGAGCACGACGTGCTTATATTCCGCCGCATCCATGTTATTGCGCAAAGCATCCGCGGCGGCCCAGAGCTTCACTTCAAGTCCTGCTGATTCGCCGTTCTTTGGCTTCTCCGGTTCTTTCTTCACCTTCGGCATTTATTCTTCTCCGATGGATGGGAAGGAGGGATTATATAATAGAACCCGTGAATAAATTGGCCGGAAGCTTACCCCGTTTGCCTTGAGAAATCATCAGGGTTGGGGCGGATTACCAGCTTATCGAGAGCCTGACAAGACTGTAGGCTTTACTTGGAGGAGGCAAGACCAGACTAGAGCCATTCGGCCCAGGGCTAAATTATTCTTGGCCTCAACTGCGAAACGTCCTGTTCGTTACTGCATTTTCCTTCCAACTCTTCCTCGTTCGTGTGCTCCCACTTGGAAATACATCCAATCCACGACTCGCGAATCCTTGCGTCTAGAGCGGCGATTCGGGTACTGCTCCTTCGTTGTCCGAACTACTGTCGATGAAGGAGCCATCATGATTCAGCAGATCCGAATCATCTCATCCTCAGAACTCCTGACTTCTCCTGACCACTCCTGATCACTGAAGAGCAGAACAGGTCTACTTCCACCGGCATGAGCACCCGCGTAGGGTCCGCTCGTGCCGCAGCGCGTCATGAAAGGACAGATATGAAGGTTAGCTGGTTGACCGTCCCTGAACTCGCCGCCGTCTTGAAACTCAGTGTGGTGTCCATCCGTCGCGCCTACTGGAAAGGGCACCTTCCGGTGATCCGGATCGGGCGCATGGTTCGCTTCGACCTCGAGCAGGTGCGGGCGGCAATCCAACGGAATGGTCATGGACACGAGCAGACCGTGAACTTTCAGGAGGCAGGGAGTCGCCGCGCGCCAGGCGGCGCCAGCCGACGGCGCGACGGGCAGGAGAGCCCCCGTCTAGTCAAACGGGGGCGCAAATTCCAACCGAGTACTCGGAGGTCTGTATGAGCGGCTGGGTGTTCTCCATCGGATGGTTGCGTTTCACCGTCCCCAATTCGACGGTCGCGATCCTCAAGACGGTCCTGGGCGAGGGAGACTGGATTCGGGACGAGAAGGGCTATGAAGGCTACCGCGAAGTCTGGTTCTGCCGGGGAAATGACAGTGGCTATGGCCGGATTGCGACGGGGGCGAAACGCAACCCGCGCGAAGTCCATGTCGATCTCTCCCAAGAGCTGATTCGTCATTGGGCCTCCGAAAAGTTTCACGCAATAGCCCACTGGGTCCTGGCGCAGGACGGGCATTTCGGCCGGATCGATGTCGCGCTGGATGATCGCCTGGGCGTGATTGATGTCGACGGCGTCTATGAGGCGGTGGTGAAAGGCCACTGCGTCTCACACTTCCGGCAGTGCCAGATTATTGGCGGGTTGGATGTGCCCTCCGGATCGGACCGTGGGAAGACGCTCGCCCTCGGGTCTCGCCAATCGGATACCTATCTCCGGGTCTACGACAAAGCGGCGGAACAACGGGCCAAAGATAAACCGGTAGATGGCCCCTGGATGCGCTGGGAAATGGAATGGAAAAGTCGGCGCGCCCAAGCCGTGGGCCTCGCCCTCGGCTCGCTCGATGGCGATTCGTTCCGGAAGTACATCGTGGGGGTGTTCCGGACTGCGGTGGATTTCCGGGACTGTACCCGCGAGGACGACCCGAAGGACCGCTATTACGCGCCCATCCTAGGCTGGTGGCAGACCCTGACCGAGGGGATGCAGCGGGCCGCACTCCACGTCGTGACAACCGTACGTAAGATCGAGCACGTCAAACGCTGGGCAGAGAAGAGCTTGGCTCCCATGCTCGGCCTGCTCTGCGCCCATCCGGAGGCCGGCGAACGCTGGCTCGTCAGAACCATCGCCGATGGCGTGGACCGCTGGCGGAGCAAACATCTGGCGCTCTTACAGACTGGTCAGGATCTCGCGAAGACGAAACACAAGCTCCGCTGGTGGAATCCACGAGACGGGTTCTCTGCGGCCTATGGCACGGGGACCGCCTAACCAGTCAATGGCGGAGTCAACAATGAAATGGGTGTTTACAGGGAGGGAGTCATGAAGCGTGCTTCGGCGCTGACCGTCAGATTGCTGAATGAGGAACGAGCCTTACTCATGAGCCTCGCGGCAAAGCGGGATGTCACCTATTCCGACATTCTGCGGCTGGGCCTCTATCAGCTTGCCAGGACCGAGGGGCTCAACGCGCAGGTGATGCAGGTCCTGCAGGCGCGTGTGGACCATCTGCTTCAGGTGGAGGCGGCCTGGTGCGGCATCCGCATGGAGCAGACCGCCGAATCCTCGCACACAGGAGGAGTCTGATGGCGACGCACACACCTGGCCCGTTGGCAGAACAACCAGTATCTCGCACAAGTGAAGCACAACATGCGGTAGTCACATCCGAGCGACGGGTGGTCTGCCGCCAATGCCACACCGGGGTCTTGAAGCTCTACATGTGCGGGCCGCGATTGCGTGGCCGGTGTCAGAGCTGCGGCACGGTGTGGGTCTATCTCTGGTCCTGTACCAAGCAGGGCTGGTTTCGGTGGTCCAACTAACATCATCAAGGAGGGAATCACATGTCAAAGTTCGTCGGCACCTGTGTCGTGATGGGCGTCAAGTCAAGACCGAGTCAGGATGGCAAACGGATCTTTCGCAATGCCGTGCTGTATTTCGAGGAGGACACCACCACCTTGGAAGCGAGCATCTCGGAAGACCATGAGTCGCTCTACAAGCTCATGGAGGCCAACAAGATGAAAGCGGCGCAGGTCACGGTGAATCTCCGGGAGTTCAAGGGCCAACGGTTCCTGGATGTGACGGGGTATCAGCCGATGACCCAGGCTGCCTCTCATGGGTCACAGGGGAAGTAAGAAGAACAACCGAGAACGCTGATGATCTTCACCGATCTGACGTTGGAGCAACAACTGACATGGCTCATGTTCTTTCTCGCCTGTTTCTTGACCGGGGTGCTCTCCGGGCGACTCTAGCCCTGAGCAGCTATGCCACCGTCCTCTACTGCGTGGCGGTGGCACTGTGCCTCTGGCCGCAGCTCACCTTCGCGGCCACGGGGTACAGCCGGATCATGACGGCCACACAGTTCCACACGATGATGCTGGCCCGCCAGGCGGCACAGGCTGGGGCGGCTGCCCAAGCCATCGCGCTCGCAAATCCCGGCACCTCGATCGCCGTCCGGACGATCACCGCGGCGACCGGCTGGCCGGGGCTGGCCATCGCGGCAGGCCTCGTCCTGGCTCAGATGCATTTGGATGCGCAACAAGTGCAGGACATCAAGGCGGCGTCAGCGACGCCGGGAGCCCCGGACATCGAAGGCTACCCTGAGCCTGGAGGCGCTGAGATCCGTCAATGCCCGGGTGCTCCGGAGTGCATGACCAATTGGGTGGAATACCTCACCGTTCCGACACCGACGCCTGGCGGGATTGGTTGCAAGCTCGCCATGGTCGGCGATCCACCAGCCGGGTGGAACGGCTGGTACAGCGCGCAAGCGCCGCAGACCTGTCTGGCGTTCCGCTATCCCTGGAACCCAAATCCCTCCCAGCAAAGCGAGCCGCAACCAGCCACCGCACAAGACATTCAAGACTACTGGAACGAGAACCCGACCGGACCCAACAGTCCAGCCAGCAATACGTCGCCGGTGGGGTCAGGGCAATCGGCCACGGATGCGTCGACCGTGATCAATGATCCAGTGACGCCGAGCGATGCTCCAACTACCGTGGTGCCCTCCAATCAGGTGCCCGACGACAGCGTCATGATCGATCCGAATGCCACGCCCCCTGCCGGCACCCAAACCACCTCGACCACGACGCAGCAGACCACGACGACGACGACCACCACGACCAATCCGGATGGCTCGACCACGACGCAAGATGACAGTAGCACCACCGTACAGTGTTCGACGGGAGATCATGAGCTGCGGTCCTTCGGGGCGATTCTCGAGGAGCACATGACAGCATGGAGAGGGTCAGGCATCGCGGGGCAATTGGCACTCCTGCAATCCCTGACGTGGCCATCAGACTTGCCGACGATTACCTGGACCTCCATGCAATTCGGGACCTTCGCGGTCAACTTCAACGACTGGTCCACGATGTTTTTGGCGCTTCGCGCCATTGTCATCGCCGGGGCGGGCTTCGCCGCCTATCGCATCATCTTTGTGGGAAATGGATAAGCCATGACGGCGCTGTTGAATCTCATCTATTGCTTCCTGCTCGACATGATCCTGGCCTTCACGGATGTGTGGAAAGCAGGCTGGGATTCTGTCCTGGGAGTTGCGGATAGCTTGTTGGCGTCACTCGGAACCGGTTCCCTCAGTGTGCCCATCATTCCCGTGCAGTACACCTGGGTTTTGGGGGCGACCGGGATGAGCCAGGCCGTCGCCATCATTGCCTCGGCCATGGTGGTGCGGTTCACCTTGCAAGCGATTCCATTTGTCAGGTGGGGCTCATGATTACCTTGTTAGAAGGAACACCAGGCAGTGGAAAATCCTATTACGCGGTGGCGGACTATCTGCTCCCTTGGTTGCGCGCTGGACGCCGCCTCTATGTGGCAGTGGACGGGTTCTATCTGGATCGGCTCGCCCTGTTTGAAGGGCGGCCACTTTCGGATCTCCAGAAGCAAGTCACCCTGTGGCATGACCGGGCTCAGATCCCCTCGCTCTTGCCCACCGTCGAACCAGGATCGGCGATCTGTCTCGATGAGGCGCAGACGATCTTCCGGGCCAAGGAGAAAGTGCCAGGTGACATCCTCCGCTGGCTCGAAACCCATCGCCACTATGGCATCGATCTCCTCCTCATGGCGCAGGACTGCCGGCAACTGACCTCCGGGGTGACGCGCTTGGTCGAGAGCACGATCAAGTTTCGTCGCATGGAGCGCTTTGGGATGACGCGCCGCTTTCAGGGCTTCGTGCGCGGGAATCCTGAAGAGACGGAAGTAATTCGAACACTGATCGGGAAGTATGACCCGAAGATCTATGCCTACTACTCCAGCTATGCGACGGGCGGCATTCGAGAGGAACGACGGATGAAGACGGTGTTGTCGAGTCCGCTGCTGATGATCGGGGGGCTGGGCCTAGTAGGGGCTCTCGGCTTCATCAGCTGGGGCACCTGGTTCTCCGGCACGGCGAAGCCACCCGTGTCCAAGACAGCATCGCCAACAATCGAAACGAATCCCGCGCTCCTGAAACGAGCGGAGACCGCAGTCTCAACCGATCCACTCGTTCCACCACCAGCCACCGGTTCCCCGGCCGCGAATCAAGACCGCTTACGCATTGAAGGGGGAATAGTGATGGATGGCAAGGCGTACTGGGTCGATGCCCAGGGCCGCATCCTCACGGCCGGACAGATTGCCGCGCTGGTGGGCGCGCCGGTCACGGAACAGATCATCAAGGGCGTCCCGACCTTGCTGTCTGACCGAATTCTGTGGGGCGGCGAAGAGAATCCACGCGCGATCGTGCAGGTGCTGGAGCGTCAACCACTGGACGATGCCGCGGCCAAAGCCTCGCCGTTGTTTCAGCACCACGAAGAGAAGGCGGACGTGAAATGTATCGGCGTCGATAACCAAGAACGGGTGTGTGATGGATCAAGCGGCGATTGATGCCGCCGTCTTTTGGGCGGCGGCCTGTTATCTCGGGGGCTTCACAGTCGGCATGATTCTTCGTCTCTTGCTGACGCAGTAATCAGAGCCCAGAAAGGGGGTGATGGGCATGAGGAAGTCACTGCAAGGTCTCTCGGTGGCGGTCCTGGGGACCGTGCTCAGCGCGCAGACGGTGCTGGCGCAGGTGTTCCCGGTGGACACGGCGAGCACCACGACCATCTCCAACGTTAAGGCTGACATTGTGGCCTGGGGGGTGGTGTTCATCGGGGTGGCGCTCACGATCTACGCCTACAAGCGAGTCAAATCCTTGGTTCGCTAAGGCGGCAGGGTGGCTCCTGCAACGCGTGGCAGGAGCTGCTCGGTGAGAGAGGAACAAGAGGAGAAAGAACAGGAGGACCCGTCGATGGCCTGGGCGTCGGTCGCATCGGATCTGCAGCAACTCGGCACTGCCTTGGCTGCAGACATCATTGGGTGGGGTGCCGCGGTCATTGGGATCGCGCTCACCGCCTCGGCGGTCCTGTGGGTGTTGCGTTTACTCCGGGGCTAGCACGGCCAGCCCTCATCGGCAAAGCTAAAGTGGCGCGCCTCGCCGAGGATGAGATGATCCAGCAGTGTGATCCCCAACAGCTCACCGGCCTCGCGCAGTCGCTTGGTCAACAGCCGATCTTCTTGGCTCGGCGTCACGTCACCGGAAGGATGGTTATGCGCACAGAGCCAGGCGGCTGCATTCATCACGATCAACGGTTTGAAGACCTCACGTGGATGTACGATCGAAAGCGACAAGGACCCGACCGAGACCACATTGATCCCGATCACACAATGCTTGGCATCCAGCCCACAGACGACGAAGTGTTCCCGGTCCAGGCCGTCAAAGCAGGGCCGAAACATCGCGGCTGCCGCACTCGAGTCCCGGACGGGTTGGGCCGACCCCGTCCCCTCCGTTTCACAGATCAACGTGACGCGATACCGAGGGGCGCGATACGGCAACGCTGGTCGACTGGCCTTCATCAGCCGTTTCGGCCTGACGGGAATGTGTTCTGCATCTTGATTCATCCGAATCCTCCTTGAAGAAATTGTTGTCCCACCCCGCACAAACCAGGGGGTGGGACAGACAAGGAGGATGAGGGCACAGCGCGCTCGCAGTGGGCAGGCCTGGACAGGGAAGAGAGGACCGAGGCTGTTCGGGAAGGCCTGATCCGCTGCTCTTCAGCGATGGCCCGCCACCACTGGAGACTCAGTCTTCGGTCCACGCCGGCGGTGACGCGGGCGCATGAGAAGGGGAACGGGGGTGTCGAAAGACTTCCCCCGATTGAAACTGAGGTTATATGTTACTGACGGTGAAAGATCTCTCAGCGTGGCTCAATGTGAAACCATCCACGCTATACCTGTGGGCAGCTCAGGGAAAGATTCCGTGTCGGAAGATCCATGGGGTGCTTCGATTCGAACCAGATGCTATAACAACCTGGTTGCGCTCGTTCGATTCAGGGCCAAAAGAAACGCTTCCTCCGTTGACCCGTCACTCAAATCGCGGTGTGGATCAGCTTATTGAAGCCGCCAAACGCGAAGTCTATACTCCTGCCCGCGAGAAACCAGACAAAGACAGGGCCTAACAAGGAGGTTACCGATGGCTCTGTTTCGTCGAGGACGGGTCTGGTGGATGGGCTTTCCGTATCAGGGGAAGCAGGTCAGGAGATCCACGGAAGTCACGGATAAGAAGTTAGCCGAAAAGATTTACCACAAGGTCATGGTCCAGATCGCTGAGGGGAAGTGGTATGCACCCGAAGCAGGGGCCGATAAGACGGTGAAGGACCTTTTGGAGCGATATCTTAGAGATCATTCGGCTCCAAATAGAGCGCCGACCACGCATCGCGGTGATATCTCACGGGCACAGCATCTCATTCGGGCATTCGGGGATCTGACGTTGAAGGAAGTACGACCTTCTCTTTTAGCGGCACATAAGTCGAAGCGGCGAGCTGAGGGAGCAGCGGCCAAGACGATTAACAACGAACTTACGCTCTTGAGCCATGCGTTTCAGCTTGCGGTAAAGGAATGGGAATGGGTAGCGGAAAATCCGGTGCAACGGGTCTCGAAAGAAAAAGTGCATAATCTGATCGAACGGTGGCTTACAGCCGAGGAAGAAGCGCGTCTCTTGGCGGCGTCTCCCGTCTGGCTGCAAGAAATCATTGTATTTGCGGTGAACACGGGACTCCGGCAGAGTGAAATCCTGAATCTCGAATGGTGCAACGTGGATCTGTTCAGGAGAACCATTACGCTGCTGGAACAAAAGAACGGAGGCAGAGATACGCTTCCGGTCAATGCGAAGACGCTTGAGGTGCTGAAAGCCCGGGCCAAAGTTCGATCACTGAAGACGGATTATGTGTTCTTCAACGGGGCTGGAAACCGGATGGACGCGCGGGACCTCCTGCGTGTTTTCTATCCAGCAATGCGAAAAGCAGACGTGAAACGCTTTCGGTTTCATGATTTGCGCCATACCTTTGCCACTCGACTGGTACAAGCCGGCGCCGACATCTACACCGTGCAAAAGCTTGGACGGTGGAAAACAATCTCCATGGTGATGCGTTATGCGCATCATTATCCGGAGAGTTTGCGCGCTGGGATTGAGATTCTCGATCGTGTTCCAGGGGGAATTAGCACAGTTTTAGCACAATCGGCGAATTCCGCACTCACGGAACCTGGGAGAGAATCGGTGATAAGTTGTTGAAAGAGAAGAAGAAAGGTTGGTTGCGGGGAGAGGATTTGAACCTCTGACCTTTGGGTTATGAGCCCAACGAGCTACCAGGCTGCTCCACCCCGCGGCCGGATGCTAACAAAGCGCCGAGCGGCAAGTCAAGTTGAGGTGTTGCACGATTGCTTTCTCGCTACCACGATGTTAAAGCGAAGGCATGCGGATCGTCTTTATGGGGACACCGGAATTCGCCGTGCCGTCGTTGGAGGCCCTGCTTCGTTCGAAGGACCAAGTCGTGGGGGTCGTGACGCAACCGGATCGACCGAAGGGACGTGGGCAGCATCTCGTACCTCCGCCTGTCAAACTGGTCGCTGAGCGAGCCGGTATTCCCATCTTGCAGCCTCTCAAGATCCGAACCCCCGACTTCTTGCAAGCTCTTTCTGCATGGCAGCCTGATGTAATCACAGTAGCGGCCTTCGGGCGAATTCTACATACCCCGATACTGAGTCTTCCTCCCATGGGTTGTGTAAACGTGCATGGCTCACTGTTGCCGAAATATCGAGGAGCTGCTCCGGTGCAATGGGCAATTATCAATGGAGAAACCGAAACCGGTATCACCACGATGCTGATGGACGAAGGAATGGATACAGGCGCGATCCTGCTTCAAGAAAGGTTACCCATCACACCTGACGATACGACCGGTACATTGGCTCCGCGTTTGGCCGAGACGGGCGGGCGGCTGCTCGTCGAAACCCTCGCACAGTTGAAAGCCGGGACATTGATGCCCAAGAAGCAAGATGATGGACAGGCCACCATGGCGCCGATCTTGAAGAAAGAAGACGGCCTCATTGACTGGAGCGTGAGAGCAGCATCCCTCGCCAACCGAGTCCGAGGACTTTCCCCTTGGCCGGGGGCCTATACGTTTTTGGGTGGGGAGCGCTGGAATGTTTGGAACGCGGTTTCGACTATTGGCCCGACGACAGAGAAGCCGGGTACCATCGTCGCAGTGAATAAGCAATCGATCCTAGTGGCGACCGGTGATGGTCTGCTTGAGATCCGCGAAATCCAGACGGCCAATTCGAAGCGAATGTCGGTGGCTCAATTCCTGGCTGGGCACCACGTCAAGGTTGGTGAGCAACTGGGCTCCTCGGCTGCATAGTTTGTTCTCGCAACAGCATTCACTCTCTGGTCTTGATTGTGATTCGCGAGCAAAATTCGGATGTTGCGGTGTCCGGACTCTCACCGCGATCCATCGCTCTTGCTATCGTCCTGTCCAGCCAACGGACCGATCGTTCACTCGATGAACTGATTGACGAACGGGCTGCGGCAATTCCATTGCCGCGTGACCGCTCGCTGGTAATGGAACTGGCGTACGGAGTTTTACGGCGGCAAGAAACGATCGACTGGCGACTTTGCGCGGTGCTGTCCAAACCCCTTCACAAGCTTCCTGTTTTCGTTCAAATGTTGCTTCGACTCGGTGCCTATCAACTGCTGTTCCTGGATCGCATTCCTGCATCGGCCGCGGTGAACGAAACCGTCAAGTTGGCCAAAGCTTCGACACAACAACTGGGGCATGATTGGAGCGGATTGGTGAACGGGGTCTTGCGCAACCTCATCCGCTCGCCGGCTCCAACCTTACCAGACTCAGTTGCTCATCCAGCTGAGTTTCTGTCCGTCAGCTACGCCATACCCTTGTGGCTGACAGAGCGGTGGGTGCGTCGACTGGGCATTGAACAAGCAGAATCGGCTTGTGTAGCGGCCAGCGCCGTCCCGGCCATCACACTGCGCGTCCACCGCTGCCAACTGAATCGGGAGGAATTTCTGGAGCGTATACGACAAGCCGAGATCGTCGCTCGTCCGGCAGAAGTTAGTCCTGTGGGAGTTGTGCTGGAAAAGGGCCAAGACATCACCTCGCTGCCGGGATTTCTCGCAGGGGATTTCTATGTGGAAGATGAAGCGGCCCAGCTCATCCCTCCAATCCTCGATCCTCAACCCGGCGAAGTCATTTTGGACGCCTGTGCCGCTCCAGGCGGCAAGACGACTCATCTTGCTGCACTCATGAGCGATCGTGGAACGATCTATGCTGTCGATCGGATACATTCCCGCTTGAGCCTGCTCCAGCAAAATTGCCGCAGGCTGGGAATTCAAAGTATTGTCCCGATCGTTGGTGATGTGAGAAAGACGTCGGAATGGTCTGCAATGATCGCACACAAGTCGAACCACCAGGGGAGATTGCCGTCATTCGATCGTATACTCGTGGATGCCCCCTGCAGTGGGCTGGGTGTGCTACGGCGGCATCCTGAAGCGAAACTTCGCAAGGGTAGTTCGGTGTTTCTTGCGCATCAGAAGCTTCAGACTCAGATCCTTGAGGCGGTCGCTCCCTGCTTGCGACCCGGTGGGGTGCTGGTCTATAGTACCTGCTCAACTGAAATGGAAGAAACTGAAGAGGTCGTCAGTCGTTTTTGCGAAGCCTCTCCTGGATGGACGCGTGAATCTGTGGCTCCCTGGCTTCCCACCACCGCTCTTTCCTTTGTGACCCCCCAGGGGGCGCTCTCCACCCTGTGCAACGGCTTTGGGATGGATGGATTTTATGCCGTCCGCTTACGAAAGCACGGATGATGGGTCGTCCGATTTACATCGCGCCCTCTATTCTTTCTGCCGATTTTGCTCGACTGGCGGAGGAAGTCGCCGCCGTGGAGCGGGCCGGTGCCGATATGTTGCATGTGGATGTCATGGACGGCCATTTTGTGCCGAATCTGACAGTGGGGCCTCCTATCGTGGAAAGCCTCAAGAAGGTTACCAAGTTGCCCCTTGATGTGCATCTGATGATCACCAATGCCGATGCGTTTATCCAGGATTTCGTCGAGGCCGGTGCCGACTACCTCACGGTTCATGTTGAGGCCTGCCCGCACCTTCACCGCACGATTCAGTCGATTAAAGAACGGGGTGCTAAGGCCGGAGTCACCCTGAATCCCGCTACACCCATCGCGTTGCTGCAAGAGATCTTGGGCGATGTCGATCTCGTGTTGATCATGTCGGTGAATCCAGGATTCGGGGGACAGAAATTTATTCCATCAGTGCTCAAGAAAATCGCCGAAGCCCGGGCACTCTTGGACAAGATCAATAGCCGGGCACTGCTTGAGGTCGATGGCGGCGTGAAGGTAGATAATGCACGGGAGATTGTCGCTGCCGGCGCAACGACTCTCGTGGCTGGATCGGCGATTTTTTCCCAACACGACTATACGGCCACGATCGCAGCTATGCGAGCGGCCGCAGCGACGGTCGTTCAACCGGCGCCCCGCGTAGCGGTTAATCGATAGGCCATCGAGGGTGGACATCTCCGCAGTCATCGACAGCCTTCATCCTCTCGAAATCAAAGTCCTCACGACGTTGGGCACTCGTCCGCCCGGAACCGCCTTGGACAGCGAGCAGTTGGCTGCAGCCGCTGAATTGGAGCCTTCCCAACTCAGCATGGCCGTCGAGTGGCTGCTCGCCAAATCGCTGATCGCGATCCAGACGGAAACCGTGACGCCCATGGTGTCGTTGACCAAGATAGGGGAAGAGTATTATCGGACTTCGTCACCTCTGGAACGAGTCGTCGCAGCCGCGCGCGAAGCGACCGGCACCGGAAAGCGATTGACCATTCCCGATCTTCAGGCCCAAGGAGGACTTGATCCCTCTGACGTCAGCAAGGCCGTCGGACGACTCAAGAAGGAAGGGGTGATCCTGATCATTCAAGGAGGTTGTATCGAAACGACCGGACGCCCGAGCCCGACCGCCGAGATACTCCGAACTCTCCTGCAACAGGTACATGAGTCGTCGAAGGAACTGAAAAGCTTCACGGACGCCGATCGCCAGGTCGTCGAAGACTATGCGGTGAAGCGCGGGAATGCGAAGGAGCCATTCCGTATAGATGAGCGGGTGACCCGGTCATTCATCTTGTCCACGGAAGGTGCAAACGCGGCGGAACAGTTGCTGAGGCAAGGGGTTGCTGAGGAAGTATCGCAGTTAAGTCCAGAGTTGTTGAAAGACGGGAGCTGGCGTCATAAGCGATTCCGGAAATATACCATCAGCTTGCGTCCGCCTCGTATCGGAACCGGGAAGAAGCACCCCTATCGTGAATTTCTCGATGCCGTAAAGACCAAACTCGTGAGCATGGGATTTCAGGAGATGCGGGGGCAGCTTGTCGAGACAGAGTTCTGGGACATGGATGCGCTGTTCATGCCGCAATTCCACCCCGCCCGAGATATTCACGATGTGTATTTCGTAAAGACTCCTACCCATGCCAGCGGCGTGGACGATTCGGTGTTGTCGCATGTCGCCCAGGTGCACGAGAACGGTGCCGCGACGGGCTCCACCGGCTGGGGCTATTCCTTCGATCTGCAACGCGCCAAACGATTGGTGTTGCGGAGTCAAGGGACTGCCGTCTCCGCCCGAACGTTAGCTGCCTCACCGAGTATTCCCGGAAAGTATTTTTCGATCGCCCGGTGTTTTCGCTATGACCAGGTCGACGCTACTCACGCGACGGATTTTTTCCAAGTGGAGGGAATCGTACTTGGGGAAGACATCAATTTTAGAACGTTGCTGGGTCTTCTAAACTTGTTTGCGCGCGAGGTCGCTCAAGCAAAAGAAGTGAAGTTTCTGCCCGCCTACTTCCCGTTTACAGAACCATCGGTGGAGCTTCACGTTCGGCATCCTCGCCTGGGCTGGATGGAACTCGGTGGCGCTGGACTCTTCCGGCCAGAGGTCACATTACCTCTTGGGGTCACCGCGCCGGTGATTGCGTGGGGACTAGGCCTCGACCGGATGGCAATGGTGGCGCTGGGCATCCACGATATCCGAGAGCTCTTCACCGACAACCTGGAATTGATCCGCACGACCAGAGGATTGTTCTAGCCTGCGCTATGCCCACGATCACAATTTTTAAACACGATTTTGAGTCGTTACTGAACTGGACTGAACCGGCAAACCGGTCGGTCTCGATTGAACAGTTGGAAGCGTGGCTCATGCTCGTGAAGGGTGAACTGAAAGGGTATAGCCCAGAAACCGGAGAGTTGCGTATCGAACTGCAGGACAGTAACCGGCCCGATCTGTGGTGTTGCGAAGGGATCGCACGGCAAATCCGCATTAAGGAACAGGGCGGGCCCAAGCCCTACCCATTTTTTGCGGCAAAGTCCAAATCCCGACTGCAGGTCATCGTGAAGCCTGGCATCGAAAACGTGCGCCCGTACGTTGCTGCTTGTACCGCCACGGGTTATCGGGTGACCGATGAAGGGTTGGCTCAGCTGATTCAAACCCAAGAAAAATTGGCGGAGATCTTCGGCCATAAGCGCAAGACCGTTTCGATCGGGATCTATCAATTGCCCAAGATCACATTTCCGGTCAGCTATGAGCTTGTGAAACCCGACGAAGCCCGGTTCACCCCGTTGGGGATGGAGACGGTGATGACCCTCTCGGAGATTCTGATGGTGCATCCGAAAGGGCTGGAGTATGGAGCGATTCTGGCCGGAGAGAGCCGATTGCCGATACTTCGAGATGCAGCGAAACAACCGCTGTCGTTTCCTCCGATCATCAACAGCCGGGAAGTCGGAGAGGTACGAGTCGGAGACGATCAGCTCTTCGTCGAAGTGACCGGTACGGACTTGCCCATGGTTATCTTGACCCTGAACATTTTTGCGGCCAATCTAGCCGATCGGGGGGCCATCATCGAGCCGGTTGAAGTTCAGTACCCATCAGGCACGCCGCTGGGCAAGCGAGTCAGGACCCCGCAAGATCTTCGGAAGCAGAAGACCATCCCGATTCAGACCATCGAGCAGGCGCTCGGTCAGAAGCTTGGCATCACGGCCGTCAAGCATGCGCTTGAGACCTACGGGTATGAGGTATCGCCTGGGAAAGGCGCCGTCAAGGCGAAGTTGCCTGCGTATCGGCAGGATCTGATGCATGCGATGGACGTCGTTGAGGATGTGGCGATGAGTCTGGGGTATGCCGAATTCACGCCGGTCATGCCGGCACAATTTACAGTGGGAGGTTTATCCGGGATCGAACAGATGTCGGACCGTGCTCGAGAATTGATGGTGGGGCAGGGGTTTCAGGAAATCATCTCCAATATTCTCGGTTCGCCGAATCATTATTCCGGCTTGATGCGGCTAGAAGGTACAGACTGGGGACGGATGGTCGAAGTCGACAACGTTATGTCTCTGAGCTTTAGTTGTCTCCGCCAATGGATGTTGCCTTCACTGCTGCGTGTCGAGACCGCTTCGAGCCGGGCGTTTTATCCACATCGCCTCTTTGAGGCCGGTGAAGTCGCGATTCCGGACAACCATAGTGAGGTGGGTTCTCGGACGGAAACGGTCTTGGGTGCCGTGATTGCCCATGCGGCGGCACATTTCTCAGAAATTCATTCTTGTCTGGATGTGCTGTTCTACTACTTCGGCAAGGAGTATAGTCTCGAGCCCGTACAGCATCCGTCTTTTCTGGAAGGCCGCGTAGGCCGGATCATCGTTGCGGGTGAACCGGTCGGTGTCATCGGCGAAGTCCATCCGGAGGTTCTCGAACGCTGGCAAATTGCGATGCCGGTCGTTGCGTTCGAAGTGAACCTCTCCCGTCTCGCGGATCCATCCTGAGATACGAGCAATGATCAGCTAAATGGGAAAACTCCTCGATTGGCGAGGGGCTTATGTTGTAGCAGGCGCCAGCTGTTGCTTGGCGAGGCCAACAAGCTGCGTAAACCCTGCGGCGTCTTTGATTGCCATGTCCGAGAGGACCTTGCGATCCAGCATGACATTGGCCTTTTTAAGAGCGTTGATGAACCGCCCATAGCTGATCCCTTGCGCTCGAACTGCCGCGCTGATGCGGGCGATCCACAATTGCCGGAAGTCCCGCTTGCGATTCTTGCGGCCGGTGTACGCGTAGGTCAGTCCTTTATCTACACTTTCTGTCGCGGAGCGAAACAAGCGGCTCTTCCCGCCATACTGACCTGACGCCAACTTGATCCGCTTCTTCCGCCGTTGCCTGGTTTTTGGTCCGCCCTTTGCGCGAGGCATGATTCATTACTCCTTTTGAGTCCTGAGATTCGTAATACGCAGTAATCGTCCTATTCGTAAGGTAGTAGCCGGCGCAATGACGTGGCGACCGTCGGGTCGACGACCGCGGTTCCACTCAAGCGGCGCTTATGGTCATGCCGTTTATGTGTCAGCAAATGGCGCTTGCCGGCCTTGCGGCGGACGATTTTTCCGCTCCCGGTCTTGGCGAATCGCTTACTGGTTCCCTTGTGTGTTTTGACTTTCATCAGCAGATTCCTTTGGTTGATCAGCTACTGCATTGCCCATCAGTTCTTCGGAGCCACAATCATGATCAAGCTTCGTCCCTCCATACGGGGGGCATACTCGATTGTGCCGGCTTGGGCCAATTGTTCGATCACCGAATTCATCACGGCACGACCCATTTCTTGATTGGCCATTTCTCGCCCGCGATAGGTGAGGGTCACCTTGGTCTTATTGCCCTCTTCCAGAAAGACTTTCATCTGCCGGACCTTGATTTCGAGGTCATGCTTATCGGTCCGTGGGCGCAGCTTGATTTCCTTCACTTGGGTGGACTTTTGATGACGCCGGCTCTGATGCTCCTTTTTACTCAACTCATACTTGTACTTCCCATAGTCCATAATCCTACAGACTGGGGGAACGGAGGTGGGAGCGACTTCAACCAAGTCATAGCCATTTTCTTGAGCCTGGCGAAAAGCGTCCGGCGTCGGAAGAATGCCCAGTTGCTCTCCACCCGGGCCGATTACACGAACTTCCCGGACTCGTATCTCACGATTCACGCGTAATTTGGGGACGATAGGCCACCTCTTTCTTATTATGTATGTTGAAGTTCCCGCTGGGTATGTTGGGTCTCGGTTCGTAAAAGATCCACTACCTCAGCCACTGTCATAGTTCCTAAGTTGGCTCCACTTCGGCCGCGCACCGACAGTGTGCCATTTTCCACTTCACGCTTTCCCGCGACCAACATAAAGGGGACTTTCGCTTTCTCTGCCTCACGGATCTTGAACCCGATCTTTTCATTCCGGAGGTCCGTTTCGGCACGGAATCCGGCGGTCTTCAATTGCGCAACCACGGCCGCGACGTAGTCCTGCTGATCATCGGTGATATTCATGACCATTGCCTGCACCGGAGCCAACCAGGTTGGAAACGCGCCTCCATAATGTTCGATCAAAATACCAAAGAAACGCTCGATAGATCCCATCAAGGCCCGATGGATCATGATCGGGCGATGGGCTTTCCCATCGCCTCCGATGTAACTCAAATCAAACCGCTCCGGATTGTTGAAGTCCACCTGGACGGTAGAGCATTGCCATGAGCGACCCAGTGCGTCTTTGATCTTAATGTCGATCTTGGGGCCGTAAAATGCCCCGCCTCCCGGATCAAGGTGAAAGGAGATGTTGCGGCTCTTCAATGCTGCTTCCAGGGCGCTGGTGGCTAGTGTCCAATGTTCATCGCCGCCCACCGACTCCTTAGGCCTCGTGGACAGGAATACTTCAAACTCATTGAACCCGAACGTCTGCAATACGAAAAAAGTAAAATCCAGCACCCGGCTGACTTCACTTTCCATCTGATCCGGACGGCAGAAAATATGGGCATCATCCTGTGTGAATCCTCGCACCCGCATGAGCCCGTGCAGGACGCCGGTCCGTTCATAGCGGTACACGGTACCCAATTCTCCGTAGCGAATCGGAAGCTCCCGATAGCTGCGCAAATGCGATTGGTAGATCATGATATGGTACGGGCAATTCATCGGCTTCAACTGGTACTCGCTGCCTTCCAACTTCATCGCCGGAAACATATTCTCTCGGTAGTAGTCGAGGTGCCCGCTCGTTTTCCAGAGATCCAGGCGTGCGGTATGCGGCGAATACACCAGGTTGTAGCCATCACGAATATGCTGTTCTCGCCAGAAGTTTTCAATCAACAGGCGGACCGCCGCGCCTTTGGGGTGCCAGAGTACTAAGCCAGGCCCGATTTCATCCTGAATGCTGATCAAATCCAGTTCTTTTCCCACTTTTCTGTGATCGCGTCGCTTGATCTCTTCCAATCGTGCGAGATAGGCATCTACTTCAGCTTTCGTCGGGAAGGACGTTCCGTAGATCCGCTGTAACATGGGATTGCGTTCATCACCACGCCAATAGGCCCCGGCCGTATTGAGCAATTTGATGGCTCCAACGAAACCGGTCGTAGGGAGGTGGGGACCGCGGCAGAGATCCACGAAGTCGCCCTGTGTGTATGCGGTAATGGGCTCTCCATCGGGAAAACCTTGAATAAGCTCTACCTTGTAGAGCTCCCCACGAGCTTTGAAGAAGTCAATCGCTTCCTGTTTTGAAAATTCACGCCGGGTAATGGTGAGATTACGCTGAATAATCTCAGCAGCGCGAGCCTCTATTTTTTCCAGGTCTTCCGGGGTAAAGGGACGGTCAAAGGCGAAGTCATAGTAGAAACTGTCTTCCAGGGCCGGACCGATGGTCAACTGAGCAGAAGGGAAGAGTTCCTTTACTGCCTGAGCCATGATGTGGGTGCTGCTATGGCGATAGACTTCCCGCCCGTCTGCACTGTCGAATCGGATCGGTTCAACTGTTGAATTGTCTGAGAGGGGCCGTGACAGATCAACGACGGTTCCATCCACTTTGGCCGCAAGGATATCCTGACCTGCGATCCCCAGCGTAGAGAGGGCGGCTCCCACCGTCTTTCCGGTCTGAACATCTCCGCTTGGACCGTCTTTAACCGCAATCTTCATACTCTTATGAAACTGATCGCCGGCATAAGAAACAACAAAGGCACCGTGCCTCTTAGAGGCAGTGCCTCGGCTTGAATGGTAGGCGCGGACGGTCTTGAACCGTCGACCTCTACCGTGTCAAGGTAGCGCTCTCCCCCTGAGCTACGCGCCTATCAAGAGGAGGCATGCTAATATAGCCTCGCTTACAGTGTCAAGAAAACGAAAGAGAAGGGAGCATTCCTTCTAGAGGAAACGCTCCCTTCTCTTTTTTGACCGTTGGGCACTCTTCGGTCGACGAATATTACTTCACGGCAGAACGAAGCTCTTTCCCGGCTGAAAACTTCGGGACCTTCGCCGCTGGAATTCGGAGTGATTCGCCGGTTCGTGGGTTTCTTCCCATTCGAGCTTTCCGCTTTGAGATCGTAAAGGTGCCAAAATTGACAAGGGAGACGCGCTGCCCCTTTTTCAGCGAGGAAGTGACCGCTCCGGTAAAAGCTTGAAGGGCAGTTCCCGCCGCAACTTTGGTGATTCCCGCCGAAGCGGCCATCTTGGCGATCAGCTCTTCCTTTGTCATGGTGTCCCTCCTTAATGAGTGTTGAGAGAAATATGGAACGTGATTCCAGCGGCACTTCGCTGACACATCTGTTCAAGCATTCCGATTCGTTTTCATTTTCGTCTGTTTCAGGGGGATATGCAGCTCAACGATCTTTTTTCGCAACGTATTGCGGTTGAGTCCCAACAGTTCAGCTGCTTGTATCTGATTACCTCGCGTTTCCCGGAGAGCCGAAGTAATGAGTGGGCGTTCCACGGCAGAAATCAGGATCGGATGAAGATTTCTGGCCGATCCATTCCGCATCCCTTTCACGAATTCCGCCATTTTCACCTCCAAGTAACTCTCCAGGGACCCATCGCGAGGTTTGCTCTGATGCAGACTGCTCGGTGAATTCATCAGCTGGACCATTTTCAGCGTCTTTCGCAGGGCAGCACGCGAGCCATGGATAAAAAGTGTGTGAGATGCGTCAAGGTGATCCTGAAGCGCGCTCGCCGGCTCTTGTCCGCTTCGCGACTCCACGACGACCACATCGAACTGATGCCGTGACACTTCCTTCTGAAGCGTTGTGATGTCCCGAGCGACGGAAATGGAAGCATCCTTAAATATCTGTCTGACCTGTGCCTGTACAGCCGCATCGGTCGTAAGCAAAAGAATAGTATATCCGGATGACGGCACTGGCATGAAGGCACCACGCGAAGAAGAGGGCGGATTATTGCGTAGGGCGTACACGATGTCAATCTGATTTTACGGGGCATGGCTGCCTGCCAAGCAGCTTCCCTCATGCCTTTGCCGGTATAAAACGGACGATCCGTGGAATGATTTCTGGTTTTGTACGGGGAATAGGTTTTGACGACAAATTATACAGCCTGAATATTCGGGAAGAGGTGCATTGGAACTACGTATGCGTCGGCGTCGATCTTGACAGACTGTGCCGTGAGCAGGTATAGATCATTGCAGAATTCCTACCGGAATAATGAAGAATGAACGTGTCGAAACGTGCAACGTATGGAATTATGGCTGCAGTTGACCTTGCGATCAATGCGAAAGAATCTCCCATTCAAGCGCGAACCATCGCGAGACGGCAAGGGATTCCGGTCCGCTTTCTTGAGCAGGTCCTCCATACGCTGAAGAATGCTGGCTTAGTAGAAAGCCACCGAGGCGCTCAAGGGGGGTATCTCCTGACACATGAGCCAGCGGCCATGTCGATTGCGGATATCTTCGAAGCGTTGGAGGGGCCAGTCTTCCAGCGATCAAGTGTTGGTCTGCGAACACGCGATCGGCATGCGGCAAAGCCCGAACTTCTGCTCGGCGATGTTTGGGATCAAGTGCAACAAGCGGAACGGAAAGTCCTTGAGGGCATCACGATCGAGCAATTGGCGACGCGTCAACGGACGATTGACGCTCAACGTAACCCCATGTACCACATCTGATGATGCGAAGGCTGCTTTCTGATGAGGCAAGGAGATAAAGATGAACCAGGTTGAATCCCTCAGCATCCCTACGATTGTGACGAATCCGATCCCGTCTGCGATCCGGGAGGAAATCGAAACATTCGAGGCTGAAGCGCTACGGACATTGGCCGGAGACGTCTCCACAGATCTGTTTAAGCCCTTTCGTCTCCAATACGGCATTTATGGCCAGCGTCAACCTGGCGTGCAGATGGTACGCATTAAAATTCCCTTTGGCGGCATTACCGCGAATCAGCTCCGTCGGGTGGCGGAACTCGCCGATCGCTATGCCACCGGAGTCGGTCATGTGACGACGAGACAAGACATTCAGATGCATTTCGTGGAACTGAAGGATGTGCCAACCATCATGCGAGGATTGGCCGAAGTCGGGCTGACCACCAGGGAAGCCTGCGCCAATACCGTGAGGAACGTCACGGCTTGCCATCTGGCCGGTGTATGCCAAGGCGAAGTGTTCGATGTCACTCCGTACGCGAAGACCGTGGCCTATCACTTGCTGCGCAATCCCTTGAATCAAAGCTTGCCTCGCAAGTTTAAGATCGCCTTTTCCGGTTGCAAGCACGATTGCGCCCTCACGCCCATTCACGATATCGGGTTACTCGCGGTCAGACGAGCGGACGGGGTGATCGGATTTCGGATGGTAGCCGGCGGGGGCTTAGGCTCTGCTCCGCGGGTCGCCCAACTTCTCCGAGAATTTACTCCAATGGAGGAGCTGATTCCCAGCATCGAAGCCATCATTAAAGTCTTCGATACCCTCGGCAATCGAAAAAATCGAAACAAAGCCCGTATGAAGTTCGTGATCGACAAACTGGGCTTTGAGGAATTCAAAAGACGTTGGGAGGCCGCCTACGTCGCGATGGGATATGCGCTTCCCAGGAACGAGCCGTTGACCCTACTTCAGCATCCGGATGAACCTCCGCCTCTCATCATGCCGAGCCGCAACGGCACGGCCAATGGAAACGGAAATGGCAATGGGGCCCACTCGATCGACCGCGAGACGCCCTTTGAGATGTGGAAACGAACCAACGTTGTGAAACAGAAACAGGATGGGTATGTCACGGCGGCCATCAAATTGTTCATGGGAGATATCACGGCCGAACAGATGGTATTCGTCGCAGATCTGGCCGAACGGTATTCGAACGGCAATCTGCGCACCACTATCAACCAGAATCTGGTGATCCGATGGGTTCCCGCAGATCTGACCTCACATCTCTACGACGATCTGGCCTCCCGCGGCCTGGCGGATCCCGGCGCTGAACTGGTGGAAGACATTATTGCCTGTCCCGGAACCGATACCTGCGGTTTGGGTATCACATCATCGAAAGGCCTCGCACGAGCTCTGGCTGAGGTGTTTCCAGCCGGCCGTGTTCCGGAAGACCTCCAGGATGTGAGCGTGAAGATCAGCGGATGCCATAACTCCTGCGCGCAGCATCACATTTCGACGATCGGGCTGCATGGAGTCGGAAAGCGACTCGGCGATCACGTCGCGCCGCACTATGAATTGCATCTCGGTGGCTCGGTAAACGGCACCGCCAAGATCGGTCAAATGACCGTGAAGTTGCCCGCGAAGGCAGTCCCGGCGGCCATCTCTCATCTCATCGATGTGTACCGGCGCGATCGACAACCGAACGAGAGTTTGCCCAAGTTCATCACCCGAGCGGGGAAGAGCAAACTGAAGGACGAGTTGATTCCCTACACCATCGTGCCGTCCTATCAGGAAGACCCCACGTTCTATTACGACTGGGAAGGGGAAGAAGAATTTATCCTTGAAGATCTCGGCCCCGGTGAATGTGCCGGCGGTGCACTTGAGATGATCGAAAACGGCATCCTAGAAGCCGACCAGGAACTCTATCAAGGGAAACTGCTGGTTGAGAAGCATCAATATTCCGTGTCTGTGAACAAGTCCTACAGGGCAGTATTGGCAGCAGCCAAGGCTCTCCTGGTGACCGAAGGCCTGGAGCCATCGACGGACTCCGAGACATTCAGTGAATTCGACAGTAGGATTGCCCAAAAGGGAGTCGTGCCGTCCATCTATCGAGACCTCAACAAGAAGGTCGGTGATCTAGGTCCGAAGGAGACATCGGCTGAATCGGCGCGTGAAAAAATGGCGTTCGCCAAGACGTTCGTCGATGCTTGTCGCGCGGCGACGGATCAAATGGGAAAGGATCTCAAGTTGTCGGCTGCGAAGGAAGAGAAACCTCCGGTCTTGCCGGCACCGACTGAGACCAAACCGGCTGTTCCAATTCCAACCGGCGCTCCGGTGTACGATCTACGTGGCGTCGCCTGTCCGATGAACTTTGTGAAGACCAAGCTCAAGCTTGAAATGATGGACGCAGGTGAGAAGCTTGAAGTGTGGCTCGATGCGGGTGAGCCGATCAAGAACGTACCAATGAGCCTCAAGAATGAGGGGCATAAGGTGCTGATCCAAGAGGCGCTGGAACCGGAAGCGTCGCATTATCGGATCCTGGTCGAGAAGGTCGAAGGATAAAGGGGTCTGATTTCCTTATGGTTGGGAATGGGCATTCCGAATTCATTGCGGAACTCCAAACCTGGGGTACGACTTTCGAGACGAAGCAGCCCCAAGACGTGCTGGCGGCTGCTATCGAACGATATGCGCAGAAAATTATTCTCGCCTGCAGCTTTGGAGCGGAAGATGTGATCCTGGTCGATATGGTGCACCGCATCGATCCCTCGGTGCCGTTGTTCTACCTCGATACCGATTTCTTGTTTCCCGAAACCTATGCCACACGGGATCGCGTGATCGAGCGATACGGACTTCAATCCGCGCAGGTTATCCAGGTGAAGTCGTTGCTGACTCCACAACAACAAGCGGAGAGCTACGGTGACGCGCTGTGGACACGAGACCCTGACCAGTGCTGCCGGTTGCGCAAGGTCGAACCACTGGCCCGTGTGCTACAAGGGTATGAGGCATGGATAACCGGAATCAGGCGGGACCAGGCGCCGTCCCGAGCGAATGCCGGCTTAATCGAGTGGGATCAGAAATTCGAGTTGGTCAAAATCAACCCGTTGGCTCGATGGACCTGGGCGGACATCTGGACCTACATCAAGGTCTACGAAATCCCATACAACCCGCTGCATGATCAGAACTATCCCAGCATCGGTTGCACCTACTGCACCGCTCCTGTAGCGCCTGGCGACGATCCGCGGGCTGGCCGTTGGAAAAACTTTACAAAAACCGAGTGCGGCCTGCACAAGTCATAACATGCCGTTTCAAGATCTCCTTACCAAGATTGCAAAGGGTCCAAAAGTTTCCAAGGACCTCACCTGGGATGAGTGTAAGCAGGCGATGAAGGCGTTGATCGAGGGAGAGGCGACCCCGGCACAAGTTGGGGCCTTTCTCATCGCCATGCGTTTCAAGATGGAGTCCGTCACGGAATTAGCGGCCTTGACGGCCGCGGCCAGGCACTATGTGCTCCCCCTTGCTGTCTCAAAAGACTTGGCACTCGTTGACGTGCCGACCTATGCCGGGAAACAGGACACATTTCACGCGATTGTTGCTGCATCCATCATTGCCGTTGCGGCTGGAGCATCAGTCATCATGCACGGGTATGACGGTATTCCCGGTCGACCCGGCAGTGCAGGTGTGTTGAGAGCCTTGGGGATTCCGGTCGATGCCGATCCCAAGACGGTGACGGAAGATGTGAACAGAAAAGGATTCGCCTACCTGGATATCGGGCTGTACCACCCGCCCATCTTCAGATTTCTAGAGATGCGTCAGGAACTCGGAGTCAGAAACATCTTTCATCCAATCGCCAGGCTGCTGAATCCGGCCCGCGCGGCGGTTCAAGTCGTCGGATTGTCGCACCCGCCGCATTTCGAAAAGACCGCTGAAGCCTTGCGTATGCTCGGGTGTCGAAGAGCGTTGGTGATCCGCGGTGTCGAGGGTGATCCGGAATTATCCGCATCGATGGTCACGAGAGTCCTGGAATTGCGAAACGAGCGCATCACCCCGCTCGGCGTAGCCGCGAAGGACTTTGGATTGGCGTTCGCCTCGTCGCGGGAGATGGCGGGATTTCCTCCTGATCAGCGGCACAAAGAGGCCGATCTGCTGCGGCGCATTCTTCGGAACCAGGTGCCGGGTGGACCGAGAGAGTGGGTGCTCATGAATGCGGCGATGTTGCTCTACGCGTCGGGTAAAGGGGAATCGCTTTCGGCTTGTTTCCCGGCGGTTCGCGCCGCCATTGAGGGAGGCGCGGCGGCACGCAAGCTCGAAGACTTAGTGCAAGAGCCGGTGGCAGCGTAGGACAAGAGACAGAAGGACAAGTCATGAAGCACCTTCGGCAACTGGAAGATCAAAGCGTCTATATCCTTCGGGAAGCCTATAAGCATTTCAACAATCTTGCCATGCTCTGGTCGATGGGCAAGGATTCAACCGTGCTGCTGTGGCTTGCCCGCAAGGCATTCTTTGGGCATGTGCCCTTTCCGCTCCTCCATGTCGACACGAGCTATAAGATTCCGGCGATGATCGAGTACCGTGACCGGCTCGCCCGAGAATGGCGGCTGGATTTGGTCGTCGGTCAAAACAAGGAAGCCTTGGCGGCGGGCATGAACCATACGATGGGCCGAGTGGTCTGTTGCACCGCGTTGAAGACAAACGGCCTCAAACAACTCCTGGAGAACAAGGGGTACACCGGCGTGATCCTCGGTGTCCGTGCCGATGAAGAGGGGACACGGGCGAAGGAGCGCTATTTCTCTCCGCGTGATAAACACGGAGACTGGGATTTTCGGGATCAACCGCCGGAGCTCTGGGATCAATACAAAACGACATTTCCGCCTGGCACACATATTCGGATCCATCCGCTCCTCGATTGGACCGAGATCAACATCTGGGAGTACATCAAACTCGAAAATATTCCGTTTATCGACTTGTATCTTGATAAGGGAGACGGGACGCGGTATCGCAGCCTGGGCTGCGCACCCTGTACCACGCCGATCAAATCGACCGCCAAGAACGTGGACGACATCATCGAAGAGCTCCGACATACCACGGTGGCTGAGCGATCGGGCCGGGCGCAGGACGAAGGTCGAGGGATGGAGTTGCTGCGCAAAGATGGGTACATGTGACCATGAACGAGACGACCAAACCATCCGAAAATCTCAATATTGTGATCGTCGGCCATGTGGATCATGGCAAGTCTACCTTGCTGGGCCGACTCTACGCCGATACCGGCTCACTCCCCGACGGCAAGCTGGAGAAGGTCCAGGCCATCTGTCGCCAGCAGGGGAAGGAATTCGAATACGCGTTCCTCTTTGATGCCTTCCTCGAAGAGCAGGAGCAGGGAATCACGATCGACACAGCCCGCACCTTTTTTATGTGGAAGGGCCGGCAGTACATCATCATCGACGCCCCGGGGCACAAAGAATTCCTCAAGAACATGATTTCCGGGGCGGCACGCGCAGAAGCCGCACTGTTGCTCATCGATGCGTTGGAAGGAGTCAAAGAACAGTCGAAGAAGCACGGCTACCTGCTGTCGCTCCTGGGCGTCAGGCAGTTTGCTGTGGTCGTCAACAAGATGGATCTGGTCGGGTACCGGCAGGACGTGTTTGAGGGAATCGAGAAGGAATATCGGGAATTCCTGGGACAGTTCAAAGCCGTGCCGTCGCAGTTCATTCCTGTAAGCGCCAAGCTCGGCGACAACATCGCCAATCGTAGCGGGCAGATGTCATGGTACAGCGGACCCACCGTTTTGGAAACGCTCAGCGCGTTCCAGAAAGAAGCCGCTCGTTCGGAACAGCCTCTCCGATTGCCGGTGCAGGATGTGTATAAATTCGACGCCCGCCGGATCATCACCGGCCGCATTGTCTCTGGACGCCTGAAGGTCGGCGATCACCTCATCTTCTCGCCGTCCAATAAGCGGGCCACGATCCGGACGGTGGAAGCCTTCAATATTGAGCCGCAACCGACCGAAGGGCAGGCAGGACAGTCCATCGGGGTGACGCTCGACGAACAGATCTTCGTGGAGCGGGGAGAGGTTGCCTCACTTCAGGCACACTTGCCCCTAGTGTCGACTGCGTTTCGTGCCAATCTCTTCTGGCTCGGCAAGCGGCCGTTGGAAAAGGGCCGCAAATATCTCTTGCGAGTGGCGACCAAGGAAGTGGACTGCGAAGTAGCCTCGATTCATCGGATTATCGACACGATGGATCTGGCCCAGCAACAGGGCAGCAGTACGATCAACAAGAACCAAGTGGCAGAACTGACCTTGCGCACAAAAGCTCCGGTCGCGTTCGATCTGTCCGCGTCGTTCGAAGCGACCGGACGTTTCGTCCTGGTCGACGAATACGATATTGCCGGCGGCGGAATCATCACCGAATTGGTCCACGACGATCAGGAGTTCCTCCGCGAAGAAGCCAGACGCCGCGACTTCGCCTGGGTCAAAGGCGAAGTGACGGTTGAGGATCGTGCGCAACAGTATGGTCATCGAGCGGCGGTGGTTCTGATCACCGGGGGGAGGCATACCGGAAAATCATTCCTGGCCAGAAAGCTCGAAGGCCGTCTCGTGGCGGATGGGCGTCACGCGTACTTGTTGGATGGGGAAAATCTTCGCCGTGGGCTTGACGCGGATTTGAGTGAAGAAGAGCGGGGACAAACGACGGAAATGGCTCGGCGCTATGGCGAAGTGGCGCGACTCCTCACCGACACCGGCCTCATCATCGTCTCCACCACGAACCCCTTTGGCCTTGCCTTTCGAGAAGCCGCACAGGCGATCAGGACCCTTGTCCATCCCGCGCCGGTCATCGCCGTTCACATGAGCAAGTCCGAAGAGGAGCCCCCGCCAAATACCGATGTGGTCCTCAGCGGCCCCACGGATTTCGACGCAGCGACTGCTCGCATCCTCGAAGAACTGAAGCGTCGGGGTGTTCTCGCTCAAGCCATCGGGGCGAAACCGATCTTCCAGTATTCGATCTAGATTCGACTATCCGCGCGAGCCCCCTGAGATACTGCGGCAGCCTCCTAGTCTTATCAGTCCAGAATTTGGAATTGCCTGCCTTCCTCCCGCGCCTCTCAGTAATTTGACTCACCGAAAATCCGTGTGATAGCGTAGCCTTGAAGCAAGTTTTCGCGGATCGCTGGAACAGGAGTCTATATGAAATTTGTATGCATCAACTGCGAAACCTATATGGGGCTCGAAAAGGTTGAAAAACCAGAGGAAGGCTCGCTCGGAGTCTTTTTCGCCTGTCCGTCTTGTAACGCGAAGTTTTCGATGGTGACCAATGCCGGCGAAACGAACATGATGAATGCCTTGGGGTTGAAACTGGGAGCGCGGGCAGAGCCGGCGGCCTCTATGGAAGGTTTACGCGCTTTAGCGGGAAACGGTCAAGCGGCTCCCACCGCAACCAAGCAAACTCAGAGTGCGCCGGCTGTGTCCACGACAGCAGCGTCACCGGCGAAAGCTCCTGAGAAAGCGAGTGGCTGTCCGTTCTCGGCAATGGTAGCTGAGATGGGCCTGACAGCCGGCGGTAAGCCCGAGAACGGCACCAACGCCGAATCTTCCGAGTTCACCTGGACACCCGATGCCAAGGAAAAACTTGATCGGCTGCCTGCCTTTGTCAAACCAATGGTCCAAGGCAGTGTCGAGACGTACGCGCGCAAGCACGGGTTCAAGACCATCACGCTCCAAGTCATGGACGACTCGAAGAGTGATTCTCCCAACGGCATGACGTGGTCACGGGAGGCCGAACAGCGGCTCGAAAACATTCCGGACTTTATCCGACCTATGGCCCGAAAAGAGATCGAACGTCTGGCAAAGGAACGTGGGGTGTCGACCATCACCGCTCAAGTGATGGACGAGGCGAAAGACAAGTTCATGAAGTTCATGTAAGAGCATGTATTCATAGCGGACAACGTAAAGGCCCATCCGGCCGTCTGGATGGGCCTTTCCACTATCTGCGTTCTCCGTACAGCGGCTCTCGTATGAAGCGGTGGATTTTCGCGCTCTCTCTGTTTGTTCTGTTCGTCCTTCCGCTTACCCGGTTTCTCGACGGGTATGCCCTACAGCTTGCTCACCCCGATGTCTCTCGTGGAACAGGTGCGACGCATACTCCTCACGATGCACATGGGAATGATGATTGGGAGGGCTCAGCCCAAGGCGTCGCCTATTCGGAGTTCAATCATCGCTTCGCCGGACTGTTCGTATTACTCTTCGGACTGGCTGAATTTGGCCACGCGCTGCGGTATCCGATACCGCTGTGGTCCCGCTTCGTTCTGCCGGGTGCGCTTGCTGTGATTGGGGGGTTCCTCTTGGTATGGAGTGATCATGAGGCTTGGCCGATCGGGTCCCTGAGTTTTATTCAGACATTCTCCGGACAAGATCCGGAAATTCTCCAGCATAAATTCTATGGGGTATTTGCCGCCACCGCTGCAGTAAGCGAGACGCTTCGCCGAGTCGGTTGGGCTCGCCACCCGGCCTGGGCGGCTCCATTGGTATTCTTCGGCCTGACCGGCGCACTGCTTCTCTTTGTTCACTCGCACGGAGATCACCCTGCCAATTCGATGATCGCGCTTCACCATACTCTTCTAGGAAGTCTGGGTGTTGGTGCTGCCGTATCCACTGCAGTGGTCTCGTGGACATCTGGAGCATCAAGCCATCCTGGGAAAAAGTGGGAATTGGCCTGGGCGGGATTTGTGATCTTAATCGGTATTCAGCTTCTCCTATATTTCGAGTAGAAGACCTCCGGTGAGCTTCCGGAATTGACACCTTTCTGAGGCCTGTGTTACGTCTACCCCCTCGTAGGCTGCATAGCCTTATTACACATCTCTAACCGCCTAGAGCGTGAGGCCGGGTAGAGGAGGGAACACATGGGTGGACATAGTCACTGGGCAACGATTAAACGGCACAAAGGAGCCCAGGACGCGAAGCGCGGTAAGATCTTCACGCGAATCATCCGGGAGCTCACTATTGCGGCTCGGTCCGGAGGGGATCCTGATGGCAATCCCCGGCTGCGTCTGGCTATCGCGAAGGCGAAGGAAGCCAACATGCCTGGCGACACAATGAAGAAAGCTGTCCAGCGAGGGACAGGGGAATTGCCTGGGGTATCCTATGAGGAGTTTTCTTTAGAAGGGTATGGCCCCGGAGGGACGGCAGTTCTTCTGGAGATCACCAGCGACAACCGGAACCGGACAGTGGCGGAGATTCGAAGCCTACTGACGAAGAATCATGGCAATATGGCCGAGGCTGGTGCCGTCGCTTGGCAGTTTCACAAGAAGGGGCTTATCTCGATTGAGAAGGGGAAAGTCGATGAGGATACCCTTCTCTCGTTGGCGCTCGACGCCGGGGCGGAAGACGTGAAGGTCGGTGAGAAGAGTTATGAGGTGTTCACCGATCCTCACGACTTTGAGGCCGTGAAGAAGGCGCTGGCGGACGGCAAGGTCGACACGACGCTTGCGGAAATCACCTATGTTCCCCAGAATACCATCAGGCTGGAAGAAAAACCTGCCGAACAAATGCTGAAATTGATGGAAGTCTTAGACGAACACGATGATGTTCAGAAAGTCCATGCCAACTTCGATATTCCGGATGAGGTCATGGAAAAAGTTGCCGCAACCGCGGCGGGCTAACCGTTCATCAACTCCCAACGTTCCGGTCCTCGGATAACGAGACGACATGATCGCCTTTCTCACGGGGCGGTTGGCATTCAAAGCACCTACTCACCTCACGCTTGATGTGCATGGGGTTGGGTATGAAGTCCATATCCCACTCAGCACCTATTACGCGCTCCCGAATCTCGACGAAGTGACCGCGCTGAATATTCATACGCATCTCCGGGAAGATGCGATTCAGTTGTTCGGCTTCCTCTCGCAAGGTGAAAAGGAATCGTTTTTGCTACTGACCAGCGTATCGGGCATCGGTCCAAAACTCGCCCTCAGTGTCCTGTCGAGCTTATCGGTCACCGATCTGGTTCGTGCCATCCAGACCGAGGATGTCGAAAAGCTTGCCACTGTTCCAGGCATTGGGAAGAAATCAGCAGGCCGCATTGCGCTGGAACTGAAGGACAAGGCTGACAAGATCAACGGTGCACGCCCCCGAACCACCGATGCTGAGGTCCCCCCGGTGGATGGGCCTTATGAGGATGCTTTCTCCGCTCTGATAAACTTGGGCTATCGTGCTCAGGATGTCAGAGAAGCCTTGAAGCGCGTAATGAAGGCGACGACCGGTTCGCTCGCGCTGAAGGAGCTCATTCGCGAAGGCCTCAAGGAGCTTGCAAGGGGGTAGGATGATGCCATTCACGATCAAGAATGCTGCCAACCTTTTTATGTGCAGTGTGTTTATCGGAACGGCCCTGGTCGCCGCGTTTCCACTCATAAGCGTCGCGCAGGAGGGTGGGGAGCCGAAAAGCACTAGAATGACCTGTGGAACGTGTCCGGAGGGGTATGCGACCACCGGTGTCACGCAATCACCGGAAATTTGCAAAGAGGGTGACCCAACCCTCGTACAGTGTGTGCCGCTTGGGGTCAACATGCTGGGGGTATGTGGGATATGTCCCGAAGGTTATGCTGAAATAGGCAGTTCCTCGGTTCCTGCGCGATGCGGGAGTAAAGATGGTGGCCGGCTGACACAATGCCAGTTGCGGAGGATGGAGACAAACTTGCCGGACCCGGGTCAAGGATACAAAACGTGCCCTCCGGATTGCGGCAGCACAGCAAAGCCTGGGCAGGGTGCGCTGCCCCCTCCCCCGAAGTATCAACAAATGCAGGAGAACAAAGAGAAATGAGTGTTGCGCCATGACTGAGCGGTTCGTGACCAATTGCGCCACAGATGAAGAGCGAGGTCTGGAAAATGTGCTCCGGCCTCAAACGCTCAATGAATACGTCGGTCAGGAGAAAATGAAGGAGTCGCTGCGAATCTGTATCGAAGCGGCCAAGCAGCGGCGGGAGGCGCTCGACCATGCCATTTTCTACGGACCGCCTGGCCTCGGCAAAACGACCATCGCCCACATTATTGCCAAAGAAATGGGGGCGGCATTGCGTTCGACCTCAGGTCTGGTTCTCACCCATGCCGGAGACTTGGCGGCGATTCTGACCAATCTCCAAGAACATGACGTGCTTTTTATCGATGAAATTCATCGTCTGCCCGCATCGGTTGAAGAAGCGCTGTACCCGGCCATGGAGGACTTTCAACTGGATCTGGTCATCGGCCAAGGACCTGCAACAAGGACCGTCAAGCTCGATCTCCCACAATTTACACTCGTGGGGGCGACGACACGGGCCGGATCCCTGACCTCCCCATTGCGGGATCGATTCGGATTGGTCTATCGGCTGGAATTCTATGGGCCATCCGAGCTGGAGGCCATTGTGACCAGATCTGCCGGAGTGTTGGGCGTCGGAATCGACCGGGAGGGGGCCGCGGAGATATCGCGACGGGCTCGTGGAACGCCGCGGATTGTGAATCGGCTGATTAAGCGCATCAGAGACTATGCCCAAATCAAAGCGGGCGGGCATATAACTGAGCAAGTCGCCAAAGAGGGGCTGGTCTGGGTGGGAATCGATGAAGCCGGATTCGACGATATGGACCGCAAGATTCTTCTAACGATCATCGAGAAGTTCAATGGAGGACCCGTGGGTGTTGAATCCCTGGCAGCAGCGGTTCAGGAAGATAAAGGCACGATCGAAGACGTATACGAGCCCTATTTGATCCAAGCCGGATTTTTGGACCGCACCGGACGTGGTCGACAGGTCACACGGTTGGCGTATGACCACTTTAAACGATCGTCTCCCTTGCTGATGTAACGGCAGGCTCCGACCGCCTGGTCTTCTAGCGCTGTCCTTGCAATAGATTCCGCCGTTCCTGTAAAATCCTCCACTTGTCTATGTGATCCCCCTTTCCCTCACGGGGATGAGGCAGTCCTCCCGAATTCGGTGCCCGAGGCTAGGCTCATCATGCCAAGAGACATGTCGGAATACCGTAAAGAAATCGATAGGATCGATGACGAAATCATTCGGATGCTCAACGAACGGTCGAAGAGTGTGATCGAAATCGGAAAACTCAAGAAAGAAAAAGATGCCGAAGCCAATCTGCATACCGCCGGCCGAGAGGCTGAGATCATCGAGCGACTCACGAAGCTCAATACAGGCCCTTTTCCCAGCGACGCCATCCGATCCGTGTATCGCGAAATCATGTCGGCTTCCTTGTCGTTGGAGGCACCTCAGAAAGTAGCTTATCTGGGGCCGAGGGCAACGTTTACCCACATGGCCTGTATGCAGAAGTTCGGCTCTTCTGTCCAGTATATGCCTGTCCACAGCATCAAAGAGGTGTTCAGCGAGGTCGAGCGAGGTCGAGCCAATTTCGGCGTGGTGCCGATCGAAAACACGACGGAAGGTGTGGTGAATCACACTCTCGACATGTTTATCGATTCCAACTTGCTGATCTATGGGGAGATTCTTCAGGAAGTCTCACATCACCTCCTCTCGAATTCCGGGCTTATCGAGGATGTGAAGAAAATCTACTCTCATCCGCATGCCCTTGCGCAATGTCGGAACTGGCTCGAAGCGAATCTTCCACATGTTCCAGCGGTTGAAGTGGCCAGCACCGCTCGAGCCGCCGAATTGTGCATCGATGAACCGACGTCGGCTGCCATTGCATCGGAATTGGCCGGCCAACTCTACGGGCTGAAGGTGATCAGAGCCCGCATCGAAGATAACCTCAACAATTTTACGCGTTTTCTGGTCCTGTCGCAGAAGCCGTCAGAGAGGACAGGGAAAGATAAGACGTCGCTGATGTTATCGGTCAAGGATAAAGTCGGCGCACTCTATGATTTGCTCCGTCCCTTTGCCTCTCACGGGATCAATATGACCAAGATCGAATCTCGCCCATCACAACGGAAAGCGTGGGAGTACATTTTTTTCGTGGATGTCGAGGGCCATATCAATGAGGAGCGGGTCAATCGAGCAGTGGAAGAAGTCAAAGGACGTTGCCTCTTCATGAAGATTTTGGGCTCCTACCCAATCCATAGCTGACCATGGCACTACAGGTCCATCCAGATATCCTCTCGCTCAGTCCGTACGTTCCCGGTAAACCGATCGATGAGCTACAACGGGAGCTTGGCCTCAGCCGCGTCATAAAGCTTGCCTCCAACGAGAATGCACTCGGGCCTTCACCGAAAGCATTGGCGGCGCTGAGCGGCGTGCAGGATATGCTGCATCGATATCCGGATGGAAGCGCGTATCAGCTTAGGCAGGCGATCGCAGATCGTTGGAAAGTGTCGGGAGAACAAGTCATTCTGGGAAACGGATCGGACGAGATCCTTGGACTGTTAGCCAGGACGTTCTTGACGCCCGGTGACGAAGCGGTCATGGCCGATCACACATTCGTGATCTATAAAATGGAAGTCACGACGGTCCATGGTAAGCCGGTGATCGTCCCTCTTGTCAATTGGACACATGACCTTGAGTCGATGGTACGGGCAATTACGCCCAAAACGCGATTGGTCTTCCTCTGCAATCCCAATAATCCCACTGGGACGATGGTATCGGCGGAAGCCATCGATCGATTCATGGCCCGGGTGCCGGAAGATGTCATTGTCGTGTTCGACGAAGCGTATTTTGAATATGTCCGCAATCCTCAATTTCCCGATGCGATGGCCTACGTGAAACAGGGGCGGAACGCGATCGTATTGAGGACATTCTCCAAAATATACGGACTGGCGGGGTTACGAATTGGGTACGGTATCGGCACGTCGGAGATCGTCGATTTTCTGAATAGAGTGCGGCCTCCGTTCAATGCCAACAGTCTTGCGCAAAAAGCCGCACTGGCCGCATTGGGAGATGACGAGCATGTGGCCAGGAGTCGGGCGGTCAACGTGGCTGGGATGGAACAGATGGAACACGGGTTGCGCGCACTGGGAGTGACCGCGATCCCGAGCGAGACGAATTTTCTCTATTTTGATGCACAGCGGAATGGGAGACTGGTGTTCGAAGCGTTGCTGCGAGAGGGGATCATTGTGCGGCATATAGACGGAACGATGCTTCGTGTCACCATCGGTCAGCCCGACGAAAATGCGGCCTTCCTTCAAGCACTCAAAAAAGTGTTGGATGGGGGAGGGTAAGAAATAGTGAGGGAATCATGATCATCGTGTTGAAGCCGGAAGCGTCGGAAAGTGAAGTAGACCATATTATCGACCGGCTGAGAGATCTCGGCTTGAAATCGCAAATATCCACCGGTCAGGAACGCACGATTATCGGCGTGATCGGAGACGACCGAATCCTGCACAATCAGCCTCTAACGGCGCTTCCTGGCGTGGAAAGTGTCCTGCCGATCCTTGCGCCCTGGAAATTGGTCAGTCGTGAGTTTAAGAAGGAAGCGACGATCATCGACGTCGGTGGCGTAAAAATCGGTGCCAAAAAGCTGGCCATCATGGCCGGGCCCTGTGCGGTTGAACGGCTTGAACTCACGGTGGGCATCGCACACGAAGTGAAAGCCGCCGGAGCCGCGATTCTTCGTGGCGGAGCCTATAAGCCTAGAACGTCGCCGTATTCCTTTCAAGGTTTGGGTCGTGAGGGGCTGGACTACTTGGTCGAAGCAAAAAAGCAAACCGGACTGCCGGTCGTCAGTGAGATTCTGGACACCAGAGACATCGAACTGTTTCTTGAGAAGGCGGACATTATTCAGATCGGCGCTCGGAACATGCAGAATTTCGAGCTTCTGAAGGAGGTCGGCGCGTACGATAAGCCGGTGCTCCTGAAACGAGGCCTGTCCGCGACCATCAAAGAATTTCTCCTGTCGGCTGAGTACATCATGTCGCGCGGAAACCAGAACGTTATGCTGTGCGAGCGGGGCATTCGCACATTCGAAACGCAATATCGCAATACGCTGGATCTTGCGGCCATTCCCACGTTGAAGGAGCTTTCGCATCTGCCGGTCATTGTCGACCCCAGCCATGCCACCGGAAAGTGGGACCTGGTCGCTCCGATGTCGAAAGCCGCAGTTGCGGCCGGTGCCGATGGTCTCCTCATCGAAGTCCATTCGAACCCCGAATGTGCCCTGTGTGACGGTGAAGAGTCCATTAAGCCCTCAAAGTTCAAAGCCCTGATGGGCGACCTTAGGAATATCGCGAAGGCCGTTGGGAGAGAACTGTAGAGACACGATGGCAGTTCATTTTAGGCAAGTTGCGATCATTGGGGTGGGGCTGATCGGCGGATCGCTCGGCATGATCCTTCGGCGAAAAGCGTTGGCCGATCATGTTGTCGGGGTCGGCCGGCGTGTCGAGAATCTCAAGACCGCCGTTGCGCTCGGGGCTATCGATCGGTACGTGGCCGATCCGCAAGAAGGCGTGCGCGGATCAGATCTGGTGATATTGGCGACGCCTGTCGATACCTATGAGCGTCACCTCCGTGAATGGGCCCATTGTCTCGCTCCCGGTGCAATAGTCAGCGATGTAGGCAGTGTGAAGGGCACCTTGGTCGAACGGTCCGAAACGGCCATGCCGATGGGTGTGCATTTTGTGGGAGCCCATCCTATTGCAGGGAAAGAAAAGACGGGAGTTGCAGCGGGGTCGGATCAGTTGTTCAAGGGCGCACGCTGTATTCTCACCCCGACGAAACGAACTGATACCACTGCGTTGGAGCGAGTGAGACAATTGTGGGAAGAGACCGGCTCGATTCTCCTGTCGATGGATCCGCATCTGCACGATCAAATCCTTGGAGCAGTCAGTCACTTGCCCCATGTGGTGGCGTTCGCGTTGATGAATGCCCTGGCCGAGCTTCGGGATCAGCAGCTGCCTTCTTTGGATCTGGCCGGCCATTCCGGCGGCGGATTGCGCGACACGACGAGGATTGCTGCGAGTTCGCCGGAAATGTGGCGCGACATTTTCTTGTGGAATCGAGATAATGTGGTGTCCTATATCGACAGGTATGGACGGGCCTTGGACGAATTGAAACAACTGATCAAGGCTGGAGATGCAGCCGGAATAGAAAAAGTGCTTGAGCGGGCCAAAGGCGAACGTGAAAAGCTGAACAGCTCCTCTCCGAGCAAATCATGACATCATTGACGATCACCCCTGGCCGGCCACTTAGGGGAACGACTACAGTTCCCGGTGATAAGTCGCTCACCCATCGGGCCATCATCCTCACCGCATTGGCGGAAGGAACGAGCACGGTATCGGGCTATTGCCAGGGCGAAGATTGTTTGAACACGATGAGGGCGTTTCAGGCGCTCGGAATTCCTATCAGACAGACTCCGACCGAATTGGCGGTCCATGGGAAGGGGTTTTGGGGGTTATCCGAACCAAACGCTCCGATCGATTGTGGAAACTCAGGAACCGGTATTCGTCTGCTCACGGGCCTCTTGGCCGGTCAAGATTTTTTTTCGATCCTCACCGGCGACGAATCGATTCGACGCCGTCCCATGGGGCGCGTTGTCAAGCCGCTACGCGAGATGGGGGCAGTCATCGGAGGCCGCAAGGGCGGGGAGTTAGCTCCGCTGGCGATCACAGGCTCTGGTCTTCGCGGTATTGAGTACACTTCAGCGGTGGCCAGCGCGCAGATTAAGTCGTCGCTGCTTCTTGCCGGCCTCTTCGCTCAAGGAAAGACTCGTTATAGGGAGCCGAGCCTGTCGAGAGATCACACTGAACGGATGTTTCAGTTCTTTGGCATTTCTCTCACGAAAGAAGAAGGAGCTCTAGTCTTGCAGGGACGGCCTTCGGTCGGATGGCGAGGTGTTCAGATCACCATTCCCGGGGATTTCTCTGCCGCCGCGTTCTTCATCGTCGGCGCAACGATCGTCCAGGGATCAGACATCACCATTCGCAATGTTGGAATGAATCCGACCAGGACCGGCCTGGTCGAGGTCATGAGAAAGATGGGGGCCGATATTCAGGTTCTGGGTCAGCGAGAAGAGGCCGGTGAACCGGTGGGGGATCTTCGCGTGAAGTCAGCTCCACTGAAGGGTGTGACGATCGGTCCCGACCTCATTCCGAAAACAATCGATGAATTTCCCGTGCTGTGCGTGGCTGCGGCTGTGGCGGATGGGGACACCGTGATTTCCGGCGCGGAGGAACTACGGGTCAAAGAGAGTGATCGTATTGCGACCATGAGCGGCGAGTTGAAGGCCATGGGGGCTCTCATCGAGGAACGCCCGGACGGCATGATCATCAAAGGGTTGGGCCGAGGTCGAGAGAATGGCCGACTGAAAGCGGTGGGTAATGCCCAGAGTCATGGAGACCATCGTGTGGCCATGTCTCTGGCCATCGGCGGGCTTACGGCGGAACAGCATATGTCGATTGCCGACACGGGTTGTGTGGACACGTCCTTTCCTAATTTTGAGGGGGCGCTCGCGCAACTGTTGGCGGATCCTGTATAAGCAGGTGGCTGCGGCTGAAGAGTGTGAAATGGAGACGCACTGAGTGGTTATCGCAATTGATGGACCAGCCGGAGTGGGTAAGAGTACAGTGGCCAAGTTGTTGGCGACCCGCCTTGGGTACCTCTATCTTGATACCGGGGCATTGTACCGAGCCGTTGCATGGAAAAGCTTGCAGTCAAACACACATCCGACTGATCACGAACAAGTGGGGAAGCTGTTGCAGACGACCTCGATTCATATGCAGTTTCAAAGAGGCTCGATGCAGGTCTTGGTCGATGGCATCGACGTCACCGGCGAACTCCGGGCACCCGACGTGACGGCTGCCGCGTCCATCGTGTCCGCCATTCCGGCAGTTCGCGAATGGCTGCTGCCGATTCAGCGTCAAATCGGCCAGCGAGGCTCGGTCGTCGCGGAAGGGCGCGATGTCGGCACAAAGGTCTTTCCCGCGGCTCCGTTCAAATTTTTCTTAGACGCGGATGCCAGTATACGAGTCGCAAGACGGCACCGTGAGCTGGTGGCTGCGGGACGCGGCGGGGCGATTGAAACGACGTTTCAGGATTTGTCCGACCGGGATCGGCGCGATCGGACCCGTTCGATCGACCCATTAATTCCAGCGGCTGACGCGAGATCGATTGATACCTCCACCCTCAGTCCCGAGCAGGTGGTGGAACAGATGATCGCGGCTGTGTCGACCGGGTCGTGAGCGGGATCGTCTATGGGTTCTTGTGGATTTTGGCACGGGTTGTCGGCTGGATCTGTTTTCGGTATCGAGTGGAAGGACAGATCCCTCGCACCGGCGGCGTACTGATCGCCGCGAACCATGCCAGCTACCTCGATATCCCGCTACTCGGCTGTGGGATGACTCGAAGGGCCTGGTATCTGGGACGGAATGACTTGTTCCCGATCCCGGTGTTGAACAGGATTTTGCAGGCATTGGGCTGGATTCCTGTGCGACTAGGGCGTCTCGACCGGGAGGCATTTGGGAAAGCGATCAACCTGATTCGATCAGGTCAGGTGGTGGTCATTTTCCCGGAAGGCGGGCGAAGCCATGATGGCCACCTCCGGCCGCCGAAGGCGGGTATTGGAGTGATTGTGTCGCAGACGGGGTGCCCGGTCGTCCCGGCGTATCTCAAGGGGACCTTCGATGTGCTGCCCACCGGGGCTCGGTGGCCTCGATGGCGCCAAGTTAGGGTGCGATTTGGGGAGCCCCTCATGTTCGAAACAGGGGCTCGGAAAGAAAGGGCGGAAACAAAACAGTTTTATCAACAGGTCAGCCGTACGGTGATCGAACAGATTGCAGCCTTGGGTCAAGTTCCCGTTCCAAGAGGAAAGGATGACCCAGCTTCGGAAACACCGAACAGGCCGACCGCCGGGGTTCACAACGCTGAGTGAACCCGGCGACTTCACCATCAGCACCCGACGAAGGTCGGAAGAGTAGGATGTGTATATGGGTACGGTATCCAACAGCAGTGACGCTCAGTTAGACCGCAACGCCTTGGCCGCGTTGTACGAGGAAACGTTCCGCAACCTGGAAGAAGGCACGATTACAGAAGGCCGTGTGGTGGCCCTCACCAAGGACAAAGTGATCGTCGATATCGGCTACAAATCTGAGGGGATGATCCCAAGCGACCAGTTCTCATCCGAGGAACTTCAGAACCTCAAGATCGGTGATCGCCTCCAAGTCTACATCGAAGAATGTGAAGATGCGGACGGCAATCTGGTTCTTTCCAAGGAAAAAGCGGACAAGATGAAGATTTGGGAAGAACTTGAGAAACTCTACAAGGATGAGAAGAGCATCGAAGGGAAGATTGTCTCGCGCATTAAGGGCGGCATGATGGTTGATATCGGTGTCAAGGCGTTCTTGCCGGGCTCGCAGATTGATCTCCACCCTGTTCGGGATCTGGATGGGCTCGTTGGAAAGACCTTCCCCCTCAAGATCATCAAGATCAACCACCGGCGGGGTAACGTCGTCGTATCCCGGCGCGTATTGCTGGAAGAAACACGGGATAAGAAACGACAGACGACTCTGGCTAATCTCAAGGAAGGTCAACTCATTCAGGGGACGGTCAAGAACATCACCGACTACGGATCCTTCATCGACCTCGGCGGGATCGACGGGTTGCTTCACATCACCGACATGTCTTGGGGGCGAGTCGGGCATCCATCGGAACTGTTTACCGTGGGAGATAAGGTCGAAGTCACGGTCTTGAAATACGATCGTGAAACCGGCCGTATCTCTTTGGGGCTCAAGCAGAAAAGCGCGGATCCTTGGACCAATGTCGCCGGCAAGTATCCGATCGGCACCAGGGTCCGTGGTCGCGTGGTCAGCCTGACCGATTATGGAGCGTTTGTGGAACTCGAGCCGGGTGTGGAGGGACTGGTCCACGTTTCAGAAATGTCGTGGACACACGAAGTGCGGCATCCGTCGAGAGTAGTGTCGGTCGGCGATCAGGTCGAAGCGGCGGTACTGAACATCGATCCGGCAAGCCGCAAGATTTCCTTAGGAATGAAACAGACGGCGCCCAATCCCTGGGATATGATCGAGAGTAAGTATCCGATCGGGACTCGCATTGAGGGCAAGGTGAAGAGTCTGACGGATTTCGGTGCCTTCGTCGGACTTGAAGAAGGGATCGACGGCCTCATCCATATTTCAGACATGTCGTGGACGAAACATATTAAACATCCTTCCGAGCTCTTCAAAAAAGGGCAAAAAGTCGAAGCGATGGTGTTACGCATCGACAAGGAGAAGGAGCGACTTTCATTGGGCTTCAAACAGTTGAGTCGTGACCCCTGGGATGAAGCGATCCCATCGAGGTATCACGTCGGTGACTCGGTGACCGGCAAGGTGACGAAGGTCGCCGATTTTGGGATCTTCATCGAACTCGAGGGCGGAGTGGAAGGATTAATCCATGTCAGTGAATCCGGTCTTGAACCTTCCATGAAGCTCGAAGAAAAGTTTAAGTTGCAGGATGACGTCGCGGCAAAGATAATCAAAGTCGATCGAGAAGAGCGCAAGATCGCTCTCAGTCTTCGCGACCATCAACTGGACTGGGAACGCAAGCAGGTTGATGACTATCACTCGACACAGGGTGTGCTGGACCAAAGCATCGGTCGGGCCGCCAAGCAGAGCCGGAAACGGTCACAAGCGGAAGATCAAAACTAGGTCGGTTTTCATAATGATGCAGGGCATGTGTAATGGCGGATGACGTGACACAGACCGAACGCCCTCCCAAGCGCCATGTGTTCCGCAAGGCCTTTTGGCTGTTCATGGCGGGGGTGGGGATCTTGGTCCTGATGAATGTGTTTTTCCCCGATCTCGACTTGTCCAGTGAGGATCGGATTGCATTGATTCGAGTCGAAGGCGTCATCTTGGATTCGCAAACGACTGTCGGAGAGCTGAAGCGATTCAGCGAAAACCCGTCCATCAAGGCCATCGTTCTACGGATCGATACCCCGGGGGGCGGTGTGGTGCCGTCGCAAGAGATCTATGATGCGGTCAAGCGAGTTCGAAGCAAGAGTAACAAAGCCGTCATTGCCTCGATGGGCAGTGTCGCGGCATCGGGAGGGTATTACATCGCTGCCGCAACAGATCGGATTGTGGCCAATCCTGGGACGCTCACCGGGAGCATCGGCGTCATTATGGAAACCGCCAACGTGGAGGGATTGCTGCAGAAAATCGGCGTGGAAGGGGTCGTCATCAAGAGTGGAAAATATAAGGATGTGGGTTCTCCTCTGCGCAAGATGAGTGCGGAGGAGAGGGCCTTGCTGCAAGCCGTGATGGACGACGTGCATAAGCAATTTATCGAGGCTGTGGCTGAAGGCCGTTCGATGGAACTTCGGACCGCTCAGGCGTTGGCCGATGGCCGAATCTTTACCGGACGTCAGGCCAAGGACGCGAAACTGGTCGACGAACTTGGAGACCTCGAAGATGCCATTCAATTGGCCGCTGAGGTCGTCGGAATCGAAGGAGAGCCGAAGGTTGTTGAACCCCGACGCCGGTTCTCGCTGCGTGAGATCTTAGACTCGAAGCTCAGCATGATGTTTCCAAAATTGGATATTCAACCGGGCGTGAGTTTGAAGTATCTTATGGCCTTTTAGCTGTGTCGATGCGGGCTGGGTGTTCATCGAAGCGAAGGGAGAGTGGACATGACCAAGGCGCAGATCATCGAGCGGGTTTCTGAGCAAGTCACCACGTTGACCAAGCGACAGGCGGAAGTGGTCGTCAACACGATTTTCGATTGTGTTCGGGACTCGCTGAAAAATGGCGACAAAACGGAGATTCGCGGCTTCGGCAGCTTTCGCCTGCGAGCTCGTCGGATGAAGGAAGGGCGGAATCCAAAGACCGGAGAGACCGTAGCGGTACCGGCCAAGCGAGTGCCGTTTTTCAAAGCCGGTAAAGAGTTGAAAGAATTGCTCAATCAATAGCGTCAGTCTTCATCACGAAGGACTTATGTCGACATCAGATTTCTCTCAGTCTGCTGCCACGGAAATCCGCTGGACCGACGGCGCACTCAAACGGATGGAGCGGGCGCCCATATTTTTGCGCGGCATGGTTCGCCGTTTGGCCGAGAAGAAGGCCCGAGAACTTGGATATGGAGAAATTACGGAGGAGATCCTCGAACAGTTCAAGGGCCAGATGATGGGACGCATGGGAGGGGAGAGCGGGATGACGGCAGCCGCCGAAGAGATGGCTGGCGGGCGTCTCCCCTGGACTGCTACAGCGAAAGAGCGATTGGCCACCGTGCCTGAGTTTATGCGGGCGATGATCAAGCAGATCGCGGAGGAGGTTGCGAGAGAGCGAGGGCATCTCGAGGTGAACGTCGAGTTGTTCGAGAAGGTCGAGGCGCTTGGTGATGTTCAGGAGGTCGGCGGACCCCCGATGGAATGGACTGCGGAAGCGGTGGAATTGCTCCAAGACAAGCTGAAACAATCGCCGCCCATCGCGTTGGATTTCGTGACCGACATGTTGAAGCGCGACACTGAGGATCTGGCCAGGGGGAAAAATCTGACTCGTATCGATGCATCGGCTTTACGGGATTTATGGGATGCACCGCAAGCTCGGGTTGGTTGGACCGATGAAGCTTGGAAGCGTCTTCAAACATCCCCTGACTTCGTGCGCAGTGGAATCAGAAAAGCCGCTGAACGGCGAGCCCGCAAGTTGGGATTGAAGGAGATCGATTCAGACCATCTGACGGTCTTTCGGAATCAGGCGATGATGAAGGCCGTCAAACGTATCCGTTCATTCGGGTACCAAGAGTTGACGTTCGAGGCCTTTGACACAGCTCTCCAAAAAACCAAGCGTTTGCAAGGGAATGATCAGGCGGAGAAACGTCTCCAAGAGATTCGCGGCCACTTTGCCGACCCATCGACAAAAAAGCCGGAAGGAGGCACGCTCGGAGCCGACCTTATGGATCGTTTCCGTAAGTATCTCAAGGGCGAAGGCACACTCTGACCGCCGACACTTCCTGTCCCATCACATTCTGCGCGGCCATCGACAACAAATAATTCGATCGCGAAGCGGTCCGGTCAGTGGGTCTCCACCTGCTGGGGCCAGAACTTGTGCCGGATCTGAGGGAGTGGTTCGTTATCGAAGTTGGGGATGTCGTAGAGACAACGATCGATCGTCGCGACTTCCTCTTCAGTCAGCGGTAATGTCACTTTTTTCTTCCAGAACTGATCAAGCGTAAAGTAGTCGGCCGACTGAGGTTTCTGAGCCAACAACTCCTGCATTTTTTTGAAGCCCGGCGTATCCACACCAGGGACGCGCCCCTTGTTCCGATCAAGACACCACATCAGAACTTCGGCGATCCCATACATCGTGATGTCGACATTCACTATAGTGCTCATGCTTATCCTCCTAAAATAGAACGCAGTATCATAGCGTAAGCGGATGCTGAAATTCAAAGGCTGATGTATGGGCACAGCAGATTGCGAGGGAGAAGACCGCCTCTGTATACTGAGCTTTCTGGTACGGGCACTCATAGGTCTTCTGGTCCTAACAGCCTAAAATCGTGGGGATAGTGTGCTTGTGAAACGGAAACACCCTGTGGAGAGGTTGATCCTCGGCGTCGCTTTGCTGGGTCTCTTGGCCGGTGATGGTTTCTGGGGTTGCTCAAAGACCGACCCCTATACTCCGCCGGATCCCTTCTATTACTTTGCCAGTTACAAAGTGGGCAAGAATCCGACAACGATCACCACCGGGGACCTGAATCAGGATTCATTCACCGATCTGATCACCACGAACATTGCAAGCAATAGCGTGTCCATTCTCTTGGGCAACGGTGACGGAACATTTAAAGATCAGGTCCAGCTCCATGTCTGCCAGGAACCGCGTGCCCTGGCAATGGGCGACTTCAACGAAGACGGGCATGCCGATGTCGCCTTGGCTTGCTCCGGCGGCGATGAAATCTCGCTCTTACTCGGCCATGGGGATGGAAAGTTTGAAGAGGGTCAACGGTACCCGGTCCATCGCACACCGATCGCGCTAGCCACGGACGACATCAATGGCGATCACCATGCTGATCTGGTCGTCGCGCTGCGCAACGACAAGATTAAGGTCTTCCTCGGCAATGGAAGGGGTGAATTCCGGCATGGCGTTCAGTATGAGTATGGAGACACGCCCACATCGGTGGCTTTGTCGGATCTCAATGGCGACGGGAGACTGGATTTAGTCGTCACAAATGGGGGCCCTATGTCGAATGCCGTCTCAATTTGGCTCGGCAATGGCGACGGTTCATTTCGCGATCCCAAAGACTATCCCACCGGACACCGACCCCTCGGTGTGAGCTTTGCCGATTTCAATAACGATCAGCATAGCGACCTCTTGGTCATCAATGGAGAGAAGGACAGCTTCACCACATTTCTCGGCAACGGCAATGCGACATTTCGGCCAGGCAAAGATTCGGGTGCCGACGCCGGACCCAACTTCGGCTTGGCGAGGGATTTTAATGGCGATCATTTAGTGGATGTCGCCATCGTCAACCTTCAATCAAATGATCTGTCCATCTTGTTCGGAAAAGGCGACGGGACCTTTCATTACCCTCCGAGAAACTACCGGACGAAGTCCGGCCCGTTCGCTCTTTCATCCTTTCGGGTCACGACGAGCGGGGTGGAGGAACCGGGGCTGGCCATTGCCGACAACGGAAGCGGGAGTGTCTCCATCTTCCTTCACCATGGTCTCAAACCGGTTGCGAAGTCGGATGCGAAAGAGTAGTGGACCGACCGATCGCCATCTATTCTTGACAGCCCAGGGGCCCTTCGCTAGAGTGACCGTTGGGCAAAACCACAGCAAGATTTACGAGCCTAACGATGGCACTTCGATCCTTCGCATGGTGGTTCATGATTGGGGCCTTGATGACCCTCTCCGTCCTGATGGTGCAGGGCGGGATTCGCGATTTATGGGAGGGGACTCAACCGGCTGGAGGCACAAATGTGTTCGTGTATTTTGGCACGACCCTCATCGGTGGGGGATTGCTCGCCGGGTGTGTCGCGTTAATCATGAATCGCCTTCGGTAGTCGGAGAGAGCGGGACATGTATGCAATGCCTCAAGTGCAGAGGGTTCATGATGGTGGAACGTCACTATACCCTGATCAACAGGAGAATATACGCCCGCTGTCTAAATTGCGGGTTTTGGATTGATTTAGCCGATCTCCTCAGATTTTTTCATAAAGTTCTTGATAGTGGGCGGAAAGGTGATAAAGTACGGGAATCGTTCATTTTCTAAGAGAGGCGGTCGTTTTTGGCTCAGAAGGACCCCATTCGACCTGACCCTCTTTTGCAGAGCTGGGGCCGAACTTTCTACTGCCTCAGTCTACTTGCGGCATTCTCTCTCCCGTTGATCGGATTTTCGATCCATCCTGCCTCTGCGATCGAGGCGCATTCCAAGAGCCAGGTCATCCACACCGTCAGCTATGTTCCGCAACCTCTCCCGTGGAAGCGAGTTCCTGCGCACAGTATTCTTCTGAAGGAATTGCGGTCAGGCCGTGTGCTGTTCGAGCACGAGACTGAGAAACGTTTGTCGCCCGCCAGTCTGACCAAGATCATGTCGGCTCTGGTCATTCTGGAGAAAGGCCGCCTGGATGATCTGGCAACCGTGAGCAAGAATGCCGCACGCGCTCCGAAGACTCATCTGCGCTTAAAAGTCGGCGAAGTGTTTCGTCTTGGGGATTTGCTGAAGGCCATGATGATGGTTTCGGCCAATGACGCCTGCCTGGCGGCCGTTGAGCATGTCGGAGGCGATGAAGAGCAGTTTGTGATGTTGATGAATGCGAAAGCAGCTGCGCTCGGTTTATCCGATACGCATTTCAGTAACGGCTGCGGCTTTGACAGTCCCGATCACTATTCGACGGCGGAAGATCTTGCCAAACTCAGCGAGGTGGCGATGCAGAACGCCGTGTTTCGAGAGCTTGTGAGAGAAGAGCGGGAGATTATCACGCCCGTCAGTGGATACCGTGCGTACGTCCTGCATAATACGAATCGCCTGCTTGGTCGCGTTCCCGGTGTAGAAGGGGTGAAGACGGGGTTCACATCAAAAGCCGGCAGATGTCTCATTGCCAAAGTCTCTCAAAACGGCAGCGATTTGCTGCTCGTCATTCTGAACTCGAACCGCCGGTGGAATACCGCTAAAAGCCTGATCGACTACGGTCTTCGTATGACCACTCCCATCCAATAGCCTCCTTCGTGGCTTCTTGTGTCATGGCCCATTTCCGAGCCGCCGAACTCATACGCGAGTAGTACGGATGTACACGATTACTCCTCGAGGGATCGACGGTTCCTTGCGTCAACTCGTCGGTCGGCGATAGGGATCAACGGAAGGACTCATGCGGCTGGGCAAACTCGATGTTGATGTCTTTTCCCAGATAGTTCACCTGGAAGCCTTGTTTATCATAGGCCAGGACCGCGCCCATCACGTTTTCGTCGCCATACTCTTCCTTGCCCAGTAACTTTCGAATGTCTTCCGGGCTTTCGCTGGTGAGCACGTTTCGAAAGATGCCTCGTGTCTTGTGGGCGAACCGATTATTGATGAAGAGCAGATCGACCTTGCCGTCCTGAATGCGAACCCCCGCCATCGGGCCGGTTGGTTTGCGTTGGTCAAGCAGGAAGATGAATGCGGCCTCCTGTTCAGCCTTGATTCCAGCAATCTTTTCATTCACGAGTGTCTCGATGGCTTTGGTTTCGGAGTCGCCGAGTTTAACGCCGAAGAGCGAAATGTCGGCGCTCGAAATGGTCTTTGATTCCATGACATCGTTCTTACTCAATTCATACGGCTCGGCATGCGCTGAGCCCAGCGCAAGAAGAAGAGCTGAAAACAGGATGGTTGACAATCGCGCGGCGCTCACCATGGCTTGCTCGTTTCGTTCTTTCTGAGATCAGCGAATGGCCTGAGTGGTCGTACCCGGTAGGCTTCTACACGACATGGGCATCATTGTAGCCAAGCGGATTCTAACCTGCAAGGAACGGCACGTATAAAAGACGGCTGGACATCGTCCGGTGAAGGGAAATCTGTCGGTGCGTAAGGGTCATGAGTGCCGCTCTGTGGCCAGCAACATCTCGCCGAGTCGACGAAGCCGGAGAAAGTACGGCTGACAATCAGCGTCCAATTCCCCGGTCAGATCGTCCAGATCGCCCAAACAATCCTTCACAATGGCAAGCCGTTGATGATCGAGACCCTCGGAACTGTCTAGGTAGTAGACCACACAACCGCTGATGACGGTATCGAGCGTCATCAATTGCCCCTCGTGTGGGCTTGAAAACTGAGGCCATCCGTTGGCGCAATGTTGTTCCCACGCGGTGGCGATCATATTCCGAGTCATGAGGTGCCTCTTCGCTTCTCCGGCATGTGACGAGGAATCACCCTAGCGCAGGAGGAAGTCGCGGAGCAAGTATCTAGGCATCAGATCGACAATGAAGGTCGCGGTGGAATCGTGCGACTAGGGGTACAGCCCACGTTGAAGGTGGGCTTGAGCGACTTGATCGATCCCGCTCATCAGCGCCGCCATGCGCATCGAAACTCGGCGTTCAGTCGAAAAGTGAAGCGTGCGTTGAAAGGCGGATGTGATGATTTCTTGCAGCCGATGCTGGATATCCGTCGCGCTCCAGAAAAATCGCTGAAGATCCTGCACCCATTCGAAGTACGACACGATGACGCCGCCGGAATTTGCGAGAATGTCGGGAATCACGAAGATGCCTTTGTCTGCGAGAATGCTGTCGGCCTCCAGCGTCGTCGGGCCGTTGGCACCTTCGGACAGGATCCGGCACCTCAGGGAATTCGCATTTTTGGCCGTGATCTGTTCCGAGAGTGCTGCGGGAACGAGCACGGTACACTCAAGTTCGAGCAACTCCTCGTTGGTGATCGCCTCTCCCAACTTGGTTTCCTGCAGCGGCAGTCCGGGAGCACGGCGAATCACCTCCAGGACATCCAACCCCTTGGCATTGTAGATTCCCCCGCTGACATCACTGACAGCGATTACACGCGCGCCTTGCTGTTGCATGATGCGAGCGGTGTGTGAACCGACATTCCCAAATCCTTGAATGGCCACCGTGGCCTTCTCCATCGACAGCTTCAGATGTCGCAGGGCTTCCTGCGTGACATAGACGACTCCGCGCCCTGTCGCTTCTTCCCGGCCCAAGCTGCCGCCGAGCGACAGAGGTTTGCCGGTGACGACGCCGGGGACGGCATATCCGACTTGCTGACTGTAGGTATCCATAATCCACGCCATGATTTGGGCATCGGTCCCCACGTCCGGGGCTGGGACATCCTTGTCCGGTCCAATGAGCGGAAAAATCTCCGCCGCGTAGCGCCTCGTGAGCCGCTGGAGTTCCATGGAAGACAGTTGTTTGGGCGCAACCTTTACTCCGCCTTTTGCCCCGCCATATGGTAGACCGGCAAGCGCGCATTTCCATGTCATCCACATGGCGAGAGCAGCTACCTCGCCAAGGTTCACGTCGGGATGGTAACGCAAGCCTCCCTTTGACGGGCCGCGCGATGAATCATGCTGAACCCGATAGCCCGTAAAAACTTCCACATGTCCGTCGTCCATTCGGACCGGAAGACTGACGACCAAAGAACGTTGAGGGAGCTTCAGACGTTCACGGAGATTGGAGTCCAGATGCATGGCCTCGGCTGCCTGATAGAATTGTGCGACCGCCAAGCGAAAGGTCGGGGTATCAAGCTCTTGCATCATGCTCCTTTCGATGAACGTCATCGATGTTCGCGCACCGGTGGTCAAGCCACCGCGGACCAATTTCGTGCAAACACCGCCGCAAAGGTTTGAGCGAGTTCCTGCTTGACTGCGTCCACGGAGACCGTTGCGTTGCGCGCCGCCACCATGGATGTCACACGGCAATCGGGAAACCCGCATGGATGAATCCGAAGGAAAGGCGTCAAATCTAAATCCACGTTGAGAGCAAATCCATGTAAGGTCACGCCTTGTTCGATTCGTACACCGAGAAAGGCGATTTTCTGTGGTTCAGGCGTCATCACCCACACACCCGGTTTGCCGGCAATGCGAGAACCGGTAATGTTCCAGCGGCCAAGCAATCGAATGATCACTTCTTCCAATAGCCAGACCAACTGCCTAGGCCCGGTCGCGATTCCAGCAAGCTTAAGGATGGGATACACCACGATCTGTCCTGGACCGTGATAGGTTACTGATCCTCCGCGGTTCACGTAGTGCAGTTCCGCTCCGTTCCCGCACAAGGCAGCTTCATTCCCTCCCCAATGCGATGGTTTCGTCCTTCGTCCCAGCGTATAGACGGCCGGATGTTCAAGAATCAAGACGGTATCCGGTCGAAGATCGAGGACACGTTCCTCATGCAAGCGAGACTGTAATTGCCACGCTGTGAGATAGGGCATCGGCTTGGGAAATATGCGGACCGATCCGGGAGGAAAATGGAGAGAGTCGAAAGCCGGAGACGTGGTGATATTCGGATTGGTCACAGAGCCATCTGCGGAGACCGGTTTATCCATGAAGGCCAAAGTGTACCCACCGTGTGTTTCCAGAAGATGGGATAGCGGAAAGAAACAGCAAACTCGGCATAGAGGGGTAATTGTTGCATAACTCACGATGCAGAGGGAAGTCGGGTTCCGAGGGCAACCTGGTTGCCCTCGGAACGAAGAGCCTACTTGATAGCTGCGAAGAGTTCCTTGATCTGAGGGGTCTTCAGCTTCTTGAGTGCTTTCGCTTCGATTTGGCGGATACGCTCGCGCGTGACGGACAAGCTTTGGCCGACCTGCTCCAGTGTGCTGGCTTCATCGTAGCCGATCCCGAAGCGAAGCCGGATGACTGTTTGTTCTCGCGGAGTGAGCGTGCTGAGGATGCGATCCAAGTGTTGAGTCAACTCACTCCGGTGAACATGCGCGTCAGGTGGTACGGCTTGTTGGTCGGGGATCATATCTCCGAACTGGGTGTCTCCGTCACCGATCGGAGTCTCCAATGCCACCGGCTCCTGAAACGCCAAGACGGTCTCGCGAAGCCTTTCCGGTCTCATGCGCAGCACATGAGCAATCTCTTCCAATCGAGCCGGTCGTCCGAACTGCTGCCCCAGTCTTCGCATCACACGCAGGATACGGTGCGAGGCTTCCGTTTGGTGGACTGGAATGCGAATCGTCCGCGATTGGTCCGCCAGCGCCCGTGTGATGCCTTGCCGAATCCACCATGTCGCGTACGTGCTGAATTTGAAGCCTTTCCGATACTGATATCGTTCAGCGGCTTTCATGAGGCCGATGTTGCCCTCCTGGACAAGATCCAGGAGGCTCAATCCCCGCCCTGTGTAATGCTTGGCGACATCCACCACTAGGCGCAGATTGCACCGTACAAGCTCATCCTTTCCTTGCTCCAGGATGATTCTGGCGGATCGGATTTCATCAAGCACTGCGTTGAGTTGCTTTGCGGTCGCTACCGCTGGTTTGGAGTCAGCATCCAATGTTTTCAGAACGGCAACCAACGCCTTTTCCGCGTTGTCCAATGCGGTGGCCGAAAGCCCGCTCAATCGTCTCACGACTTGGAGCACCTGAAATGTTTCGGCCACAACCGATGACCGTTTGGATTTGAGAAGGGTCTTTATGGCTTGACGGAGAGCGATGCGAATGCGTCTTGTCCCTTGGTCTACGCGCTTGGCAATCACGATCTCTTCTTCTCGCGTCAAGAGCCCGCGTTCGCCGAATGAACGGAAATACAAGGCTTCCAAGAGGAACGGACTGGCCCCCTGACTTGTGCGCATGACCGGCTGGGGTTTCTCATCCGAGCCGGAATCCTCAGCCTCTCCCCGACCGATCATTCCCAACATGCCGCTTGCCTTCGCGTCATCGGCATCGACATCCGGGACGAATGTTTTCTGTATCTCCTCGACTCGAAGTTCTTCTTTCATCGTTTCACCCTCATGTTGGTTGAACGTCATCTATCCTATTAGAGCCGTATTGAGCTGAGAAGATTCAACCCGGGATCTACCTAATCTACGGTTGTTACGAAGCAAAAGGGATGCTGGATTGAAGATGAGAAATCGCAGGTCTAATCAGCTCGAAAAAACAGAATAATTAGAATGAGCTAATGAGTAAGGTAAGGACAAACTGTCTCAGTTATGCGGCATCTATGTAGGATCGGCATCAGCCGCTCGGCCGAAATGCCACACTATTTGGGGAGCAGTCCCTTTATGAATGGTGCAAGGGTATCGATTGGAATCGGGAAAATCGTAGTCGAGTTCTTCTCCGCCGCAATCTCGACGAGCGTCTGGAGATAACGAAGTTGGAGGGCAGCGGGATTTTGACTGATGACGTTGGCGGCCTCAGCGAGTTTCTGCGCGGCTTGAAATTCGCCCTCAGCGTGAATGATTTTAGCGCGCCGTTCCCGTTCCGCCTCGGCTTGCCGGGCAATCGCACGTTGCATGTCTTGAGGAATATCCACATTCTTCACCTCGACCGCGGCGACTTTGACTCCCCATGGTTCGGTCTGCTGATCGATAATCCGCTGCAGCTCGGCGTTGATGTCGTCGCGCTTGGACAGGAGGTCGTCGAACTGGCTCTGACCAAGTACACTGCGGAGGGTGGTCTGAGCTACCTGCGAAGTCGAGTAGAGGTAATCTTGAACGGCCAGCACCGCGCGCTGAGGATCAACCACTCTGAGAAAAATGACGGCGTTCACTTTCACGGAGATGTTGTCTCGCGTGATGACGTCCTGCGAGGGAACCTCCATCGTGACGGTTTGGAGATTGACACGCACCATCTGCTGGAGTACCGGGATGACTAACCGAATGCCGGGCCCCTTCACCGTCTGAAACTTGCCAAGAACAAACACCACGAGTCGTTCGTACTCCATGACGCGCTTGAAACTGGCATAGAGCACGAGTCCCAGGAGGACCAACGGCATGAGCAATGACATGGCGGCTGCTCCTTCTTTTCGGTTAGGTTACCTGTGGGCAGGGGCGACTTTGACCGTCAGTCCCTCAACCGACATCACCTCTGCGGCCTCTCCCTGTCGAATCGGAGTTTGGCTGATCGCCTCCCAGATCTCACCTTGCAGGGCAATCTGACCGCGGGGGTTGAGATCCGTCCTTGCGATTCCGATCGATCCAATCATCCCTTCAGCACCTGTAACCGGTCTGCGGCGCCCCCCCTTGACGGCCGTCCACGCAATGACGCCGATCAGGGCGCCGATCGTCATGACAGTCGGCAACAAAAACGACAGGGACACCTGCAAAAAAGGCGCATCACTCTTGATGAGCAACAGACCGCCCAACGTCATGGCCGCCAAGCCGCCCAATGCGAGTAATCCATAGCTGGTGACGGAGATTTCGAGCAAGAGGAACACGGCGCCAAGTATCACAAGGAGAACGCCTGCATAGTTCACGGGAAGCGATTGGAGCGAATAGAATGCAAGGATCAAACTGATCGCCCCGATGATACCGGGAAGGATTGCGCCGGGGCTGTAAAGTTCCGCCATGATCCCAATCGTCCCGATGGACATCAGGAGATAGGCGATGTTGGGGTCGCTCAGGGTCTTGAGCACCTCCAAACGAGTACCCATCGGGAATTCACGGAGAGTAGCGGTCTCGCCCGATAACGTGATTGATCCATGGGAAAGCGCAATCTTTCTCCCTTGGAGGTATCTCAACAGCGTGGGGATATCCTCGGCGATCAGATCGATGATTTTAAGTTTCAGGGCTTCCTGCTCGGTGGCCGATAGGCTTTTGCGAACCGCATCTTCGGCCCATGATACATTTCGTCCACGCTGTTCCGCGATGCTCTTGATGTAGGCCACCGCATCGTTTTCCACTTTCTCCTTCATCGTGTTGTCCATCTCGCCGCCGCCCATTGCGACCGGGTGCGCGGCCCCGATGTTGGTACCCGGCGCCATGGCGGCCACATGGGCCGCCATCGTAATGAAGACTCCTGCAGAGGCGGCACGGCCTCCCGAGGGAGCGACGAACACGATCACCGGAATCGGTGAGCCGGTAATATCTTTGATCATCAGACGCATGGAGGTGTCCAACCCTCCGGGCGTGTCGAGCTTCAAGATCAGAGCGTGCGCACCGGACGATTGGGCAAAGGCGAGAGCATCGTGCAGGTATTCCGCCGCGACGGGGTTAATGATCCCCTCATAGGTTGCGACGATAATGTCATCGGCATGGGCGGGACTATGGGACAGGGTCAGGCAAAGTGCCAACCCCGGTCCCACAATCGCCGCGGTGAGGCCACGGAGACACGGACTTCTCTTTTTCCGACCATCACGAGGCATCGTGAAAAATGTCAATGATGAGAGGATCTTACGGCCCGCTTGCCACCCTGTCAAGGAATAGCGTTTGGTTGCAAAGCAGGGAACGAACCTCCTAGAATGCGCGGCATGTCAGCATTATCTAGTGGCGAACGTATCCATCTCGTCGATCAAAAGCGGCGACAGTATGCCCTCACGCTGAAAGCGGGAGAGACGTACCAATTCAGCGGGCAGAAAATTGCGCATGATGCACTGATCGGCCGTCCCGACGGATCCATCGTGACGCTCTCGGGCGGCAAAAAGATGGTGGCGATCCGGCCGACCTTCGGAGATTATGTGCTCAAGATGCCCCGAGGGGCACAGGTCCTTTATCCAAAGGATCTCGCGATCATTCCGATGTGGGCAGATATCTATCCGGGGGCTCGAGTGTTCGAGGCCGGAACTGGATCAGGCGCATTGACCATGGCGTTGTTGCGCGCGGTTGGGCCCGGCGGTTTGGTGGTGACGTATGAAGTCCGGGAAGACTTTGCGCAGACAGCTCTGACAAACATTACCCGTTCCATGAATCCAGCCAATCTGGTCACTTTCAGGAAAAACGCCTATGAGGGCATCGATTTGCTCGACGACGAGGTGCCGTTTGATCGTGTCGTGCTTGATCTGCCGGAACCGTGGCAGGTCGTTCCTCATGCGGCCAAGGCGCTTCGATCCGGCGGGATCTATTTGAGTTTTGTCCCCACCGTGCCTCAGGTCATGAAGACCGTCGAAGCGCTCGAACGAGAGACGGTGTTCGGCATGATCGAAACATTTGAGACGTTATTACGAACCTGGTCCGTGCAAGGCAGGAGTGTGAGGCCTGATCATCGCATGGTCGCTCATTCTGGGTTCATCACCGTGGCTCGAAAAGTGGAGCCAGGGCTGCTCGGTTCAAGGGCTGAGCGAGAAGCTGCCCTCGATGACGACTCGAGAGACATGCCTGATGCAGCAGAAGAGGAGCGGAGCCGATGAATAGGTTGGAAGGCAAGGTTGCCGTGGTGACCGGAGGAAACGCCGGGATTGGCGAAGCCATCGCCAAGCGTTTTGCCGATGAAGGGGCGTCGGTGGTTGTGACAGGACGCCGGCAACAGGAATTGGATCGTGTCGCGGCTGTGATCCGACTCAACAAGGGAAAAGTTCTTGGAGTCGCTGGTTCAGTCACGGATGAAGCTCATGCACAGGATGTCGTTCGTCGAACGATCGATAGTTTTGGAAGGATCGATATCCTCGTCAATAATGCGGGTATCGGTGCCTTCGGGAAACGGCTTCACGAAACCGATGATGCCAGCTGGGCAGATGTGCTCGCCGTCAACTTGACGGGGGTCTTCCGCATGACTCGAGCCGTCATCCCCCAGATGTTGAAGCAAGGGCAGGGGTCGATCGTCAATATTTCGTCGATCGCCAGTCTGGTCGGTCTTTCCGGCTTAGCTGCCTACGCGACATCCAAGGGAGGGCTTGACTCCTTCACGCGTGCGCTGGCAGTCGAATATGCCAACGAAGGCATTCGTTGTAATGTCGTGAACCCAGGTCTCATCGATACACCCATGGCGGCCCCCTTGATGGCAAATCCCGACATGCTCCAACCCATTCTCGCTCAATATGCGATTCGTCGTCCTGGGACGCCCGAAGAGGTGGCGAATATGGTTCTGTATCTCGCGTCTGATGAAGCGGCCTGGGTGACCGGGGCGACCTTCCCTATCGATGGGGGCATGACCGTCTACAAGGGGTAACAGGAGCGGCTATTGAACGGTATCGACCGTTGCTGTGAGATGATATGGATATAGACGCTCAGACGAAGTTTTGCGGGGTGATCGGCAATCCGGTTGGACATTCGCTGTCGCCCGCCATTCACAACGCGGCGTTCCGCAAAGTGGGACTCAATTTCGTCTATCTGGCCTGGCAAGTGGACACGATCGGCGAAGCCATCAAGGGACTTCGTGCACTGGGAAACTTTCGCGGGGCAAGCGTGACGATTCCTCACAAGGTCGCGGCAATGCCGTTTCTCGATCATGTCGAGAAGACGGCGCGGCGAATTGGAGCGATTAACACGATCGTCGCCGAAAAGGGCAAGCTCTTTGGATATAACACGGACGCGACCGGATCTCTGCAGGCGCTGATGAAAGGAGGGGTCGAACTAAGAGATCGTCACATCGTCATCTTGGGTTCCGGCGGTGCAGCACGAGCCATTGCCTTTGCACTGGCTGCCGAATCATATGCGGAAAAGTTGACGTTGCTGGGAGTCGACGACCGTGAACGGGCAACGTTGGCGCAAGATGTTCGCTCTCAGGAGGTGGTTGCGGTTGAGGACGGTCATCTTGATGAAACCGCCCTTCGTCGCCTGCTTCCCGATGCACACGTATTGATTCATTGCACGCCTGTCGGCATGTCTCCGAAAGTCGATGCCACTTGTGTTCCCGCCTCGCTCCTCCACGCGGGCCTTGCGGTTATGGATATTGTCTATAATCCACTGGAGACCAGATTACTCAAGGATGCGAAGCGCGCAGGGTGCAAGACAATCCCCGGGTTGGAGATGTTTCTGAATCAAGCCGTCGCTCAATTCGAGCTCTGGACCAATCAGTCTGCCCCGGTCGATGTCATGCGTACCGTATTGGAATCTCACTTCCAATGAATGTGGTGCTCATTGGGTATCGAGGTACGGGAAAGAGCACCGTCGGAAAGCTCTTGGCGGCTCGTCTGGACCGTAGTCTCCTGTCCACTGACGCAGAGATCGTGAAATCGGCGGGACACACTATCCCAGAGATTGTGGAGCAACATGGGTGGGAGTACTTTCGTGATCTCGAATCTCAGGTCTGTCAGAAGGTGGCTGCCAGTGATGGGCTCGTCATCGACACGGGAGGAGGACTAATCCTTCGATCGCAAAACGTGGAGATCTTGAAAAAGACGGGAACATTGTTCTGGTTGACTGCCTCGGTCGAGACGATAACCGGGCGGATCAGTCGTGATACACAGCGCCCCTCTCTGACCGGAGCCAAATCTTTTGTCGATGAGATCCAGGATGTCCTTCGCGAGCGGATTCCGAAGTATCAAGCTGCTGCCGATCATGTCATTGAAACGGATGGACGATCTCTCACGCAAGTTGCCGATGAGATTCTGGCCCGACTGTAGGCCTCCAGGCCAACTTTCCTAACCTTGACAAGCCTCGCCCTAACATGATTCATGTACGTCGATGCGCCCGTAGCTCAGTTGGATAGAGCGCCGGGCTTCGAACCCGTAGGTCGCAGGTTCAATTCCTGCCGGGCGCACCATAAGTAACTTCAAACATCTCGCCTGTTTATACGATTCTTATTTATCCCAGCTTCATTGTTCTCCCACGAAAGCTGCATAGACCATGAAGGGGACAGTAATATAAGTTGAGTGAATCAGGAGAGGGGGGGTTATCACGTGAAGCGGTTATGCCGATATAGTGGGCAAGTCAAGGTGAGCACAAAGGGGCTTCCTCAAAAGATGCGGTCCGTCTGGACTCGACAATGTCCCTGTTGTGGTAGGCTTCTTCAGAAGACGGACCCGATGAGCCCTTGGATCTGCGAATGTGGGTGGGGTCGTTGATGACTCGAGCAAGAGGAGGGACATACCATGATCCCTGTTTTGCACGATGTGCGGGCGGCGTTCTTCTTGGTGGTTGCATTAGCTATGCTGTTGTTTATCTGTGGTGTGGCCGGTTTGGGAACGGTATTGCAACCGATCCGGTGGTCTGATCGGAAAAGATACCGATAAGTCATCTATAGCCATCTCGAATCCTGTGGCTTTACCTCAACCATTTTTCTTGACCTATTCTCTCTTACCCAGTGTCTTAGACTGAGAAAACCTCCCTATTTTCTTAGTCAAGATCAATCGGCTGAGCCGGCCGCCATCTCTTACAACACATTGAAAGTATTATGTTCAGGAGGTCATTGGCCCCTGCCGTGGTGGCAACCGTCACTTTTCCACGGCGGTGCTATATTTGTCCCGAGAGGGTAACTCCAGGGCTTCGCACCAGATTTTCACGACACGGAAGTCGCGAACTGATTGAGTGTCTGGATCTAAATGCTGAACGGAGGAGAGCGGTCATGAACAGAGTAGTCATCAAGTCTGGAGCTGTCGTGATGATGGGACTGGTGTTGTTATCAGCCCAAGGCTGTAATACGAAATGGCTCCAGTCGGACGGTGAAGGTGGATCAGGCAGCGCGAGTTCAAAGGTCCCGAGCATTTCAGGTGGAGGGTCAAGCGGGGAGTTGAGCGGATTTTCACGTAATCCGTCTGAGGAACGTCTTGCGCAAGGGGGGTACTCCACGGCGATGAATCCGTCGGGGCTCACCGCTCGCCAGCGCGCCGAACTCACGAAAGAAGAAAAAGCTGCGGTGGAGGCGGGTTTGCAGGACGTGTTCTTTGGTTATGACCAATGGGGCTTATCTGAGGTCGGAATGGAAGCGCTCAACCACGATGCCGCGTATCTGAAGGATCATCCAGGAGCGGTGTTGAAGATTGAAGGGCATTGCGACGAGCGAGGCACCAGTGACTACAACGTCGTATTAGGCGATAAGCGCGCGAAAGCCGCTCGAAGCTATCTTACCGAAGCCGGGGTGAGTTCGAAGCAGGTGATGATCGTGTCATACGGTAAAGAACGTCCCTTTTGCTTTGAACGGGACGAATCCTGCTATCAGCAAAACCGACGTGGCCACATGCTTCTGTCAACCAAGAAGTAGGGTGGTGCTCCGTGAGATGAAAAACTATCGTCGGTCATTTTGGGTAATCCGATCTGAAGGAGGAGTTCTTCTTTGAAAAAACTTGGTTCTCTCTTTAAGTCCGAATCCACTGAGCAGACTCCGCCCAAAACTCTGCCGGAGGAACGCAGGATCCAGCCGCGATTCACCGCGCAGTTCCGCAGCACCTTTTCTGGGCAAAGGCAGGAAGGGCAGGGACGCACGCTGGATATTTCTGTCGGCGGTTGCAAAGTTGAAAGCGATATGAAAGTGGCACAGGGAGCAAGATTTGAATGCCGGCTCCACGTTCCCGGGCTTGATTGGCCGTTGCGGATTGACGAAGTCACTGTGCGATGGGTTGATGGAAATAGCTTTGGCGTCGCATTCTCGCGCATTGATCCAGCCGAGTTTGCGAAGCTCAAAATGGTTCTCACTAACCTTGAGCAAGAAGAGTAGTTTTCTCTCCAGCGTCGATCAATCACGCGCACTTCTCCGCAGATTGTTCATCTCTACAAAGCGCCGTTGATTATTGTCCAATTATCGTCGAACTCAGTTCTCAACAAATGGGTTCCAGGCGAGGTTGACACGACCACCACAACTGTCAGAAAGTACAGAATAACTGATGTGTGGATCAAAAAATTCTTGGCCAAACGACAGAGAAAGGAGTCGGGAGTGGAACAGAGGTATGCCATCACTGTGAAGTTTCTGGTCGATGCCGATTCAGCAGAAGATGCCGAAGAAATGGTTGAGACTGCCTGTGAAAAGGCTTCGGCGTCGTTTCCTGAAATGAGTTATGAAGGGATCGAGGATATTGAGGAAGAGGAAGAAGAGTAGCCAGCCTCCGTACAGAGAAAAAGTCCTGCCATTCATTCCACCGATCTCATCTGAAAAGGAAGTCACCATCCTCACGGGCGGCTGTTTTTTGGTGTCTTGAGGCGGTCTACGATCCGGTCAGCGGGATGGAATCGGTTGAGTCCGGTTACATGGGTGGAGCTCTGGGCAACCCTACACGCGAAGCAGCATGAAAGCTGTACGAGGCTCCCATTTTCACGCAGGTTGCTCCGGCCAGCCAATGGTATGAAGCGGAATCCTATCACCAGGAATATTTCGCTCGAAATCCCTTCCAAGGATACTGCCAATTTGTGGTGAGCCCCAAAATCGCCAAGTTTAGAAAGCAGTTTGCCCACTATCTAAAAACTTATGCAGCACGCACTCATCGGCTGAAGAATTCAACCAAGATCTCTCGTACCGTCCCAAACACTGCCGGCTTCTGAAATACTTGATGAGTCTTCAATATCACCTCGAAGTGCACGGGGCAAAAGGGCCATTCGTTAGCCGGATTGCCTTGGACTTGGGCAATGATTGAATCCTCGGCTTGGTCGGTAGGTGGCTGGATGACGATCAGAGGGCTGTTTGGATCAAGCAAACAGGTATCGTCCGTCAGCTCTGGTCGGGTTGGACTTGGCTTGCTGATGCGCGCTTGTTGTTGGCCATCTGAAAATACCGTGTCGCCGTCGCGAAGGGGACTTGTTGGCGCAAGTGAGTATAAAACGAGCGGAGCGAGCAGAATAACGAGAGCCGCAATGCCGATTGACCAAAGAGGAGGTTCAGTAGGAGTTTGATCGGAAGTCGAAGGCATGTCTTTGGAGGTATCGTTTCCGGTATTTTACCGCAGGCCGTTACCTTTTTCTTTCCCTACTCCGAGAGCACTGCGGGTGATCAATCCTCGAGAGTGGTGGCAGGCCTAAGGCATAATGCTTGAGAAGTGTATCTATCCAGATTAGAACAGTTGGTGACGGCTACCGCAAGCCATAATAAATGGCCGGCCAGGGATTATTTTGTTTTGATGGTGTCTTCGCCAAGCAGAGAGGGAAAAGCGACCAGGAAAGAGCAGGTCACTCGGCCTTCAAAAGACAGTTAGTTTGGTTTGTGGTCGATGTCTGAAGACCTGCTCGTCAGCTTCTTGAACAAGACGACGATCTCTCGCCGATCTGGTCGGAATAGACTGCCAAAAAGTCCTTCTCGTGAGGGAGAAACTGCAGTGATGGGTTCGAAATATAGTTCAGTTCGCTGTGGTGCAATGGGTTGCAGCGGAGTTGATCGACCATCGAGTGTAGCCCCGAAGCCAGGGTCCGGCGCATAGTTCGTTGGAGATCGATAGTTGCCCAATATGAAATGCAGCTCGTCGCCATCAATGAACGTTCCACCTGAGGTTACGAACATCCCACCCGAGGCTACTTTGTCAAGGAGTGCGGTTTTCTGGCTGGTTTGACCGAAGGTCACTATCTCCTCGGATTTGGCTGTTCTCAAACCTTCTGCTAAGTACGGTGCAAAGAAGCTGATTTCAGTATCACTGAAGGCCGGGTGCCGTCGTGGTTCATCGTCCTTAATCAGAAGGGACAAGGCCGATACAAGACGGGGCGGCTCCTCAATCATCACACCGGACAAGACCCCAATCATTTCCTCTGTCGTGATGGCGGCCGGGTGAGAATGCCCTCCGCCTCTTGAAGGATCTACTTCAAGTCTTACAAAACGAGATGCATCATCGTACATGGTTGCGGTCTGAAAAGGTCGGCTCTGGCAAGCCGTAAGGGAGAATAGGAGAGCGACGACAATGTAAAAGATCATGCGGCAGTTCCTCAAAACACGAGAATGCTCTTCCAAAATTACAGAAGCAAGACGGCCATGTTACCGCTCTGTAAAATTGCTTTTCAATCATTACATGTCCGCCCACTCTCTTCAAGAAGACAACAACTGCTTCTTCGGCTCTAGCATTCGTCGTGCCGCTATCGGTTCTCTTGATAGGTTCAGGCAACGGCAAGAGGCCTCCCATGTTTTCCAATCGGCAAGTTGCTCAAGACCTCGATCGCAGTTGCGAACGTGTTCTTTCCAATCACTCGTTCGATTCCTCGTTCGCTGACGGGGAGTGATCAAAAGGTATGGAAGAAGTTCCCCACGAGCTGACCAGCTAAGCTCAACTGCGTGAATCGCCATGTGCTGAATGACTGGCGCCATTCCCATCCGGTTCGCCTTGGGATCAGTTCGGTTTTAATGGTTTACAGATTTGTAACTCGCAATTAACACCAGTGTAACAACACAGTTACTCACTGTTTCAGGTATGTGATTCATCCCCCAGCAGAATTAGTTTTGCAACTAGAGTCAACTCCTAGTTGTTGCGGATGTCGCACTTCACGTAGCGTCTGTCGCGCAACTCTTCTCCTCTAGACCTAAAACCGACAGCCTTTGTACTTACGAAAAGAAGCAGCATGATTTCATCCTCTAAGAAGACGGTTGTGTTCGTTCTACTCTCTTTACTTCACCTTGTCTTTTTGGCTGAACACTCTTCAGCGGAACACGCTGACCCCTTGGCTACCGTAAACGACGTTTCGACACTGGCTCAACATACTTCGAAGAAGCAGGTCAGCGGTGCCTTCACAATTCAGAGTTCAGAAGCACTGTACCCACTTGCCATTCGCCTGATCGCAGAATTTCAAAGATTCCAGCAGAAGATCACCGTTGATGCGGGAAAAAGAAGGTTCACAGCCGTCACGGAGTTTCTGCAGCCACCGTTCAATAAGACCGGTAAGATCGTGGTGATAGATGATCAGACCTCCAGCTTCCAACTGCTTGCCGCACTGCATCAGCTCTCTCATTCCGAAGCGAAGGAAGTCCTCACTCAACATGGCATATGAGCCGACCGCGATACCGGTGGGGGCGATACGGTTGCGATGTTTTCTATTCGTACTCGCCCAAGCTCAGGACGGAGCGATTACCTTGGGTGTTTTCCGCGGGCAACTGCAGTCAATGCAGAGATGCCCATCCCCTCACAAGACAAACCTGGATTCAACCCTATATAGAATTATTAGCAGGAGGATCTTGCATGAGAAGTTTGTATGGTACAGCGGGTAATGCCCAAATGATCCTTGTGACAATATTTATGGCTACATCGATCGCGCTGGTACAGCAACCTCTATTGGCTCAGGAGACTTCAACCAGTCAGAAACCATCGCAGAACCCAATAGTCACGGCACAACAGACCGATTCACCGTCTGAGAAGCAAGGATCATCACCGGCTAGCCAAGCCACACCGGGTCGAATATCTCTGGAAGATCTTCTCCTTCAGAAGGGCTCCATCACCAAGGAAGAGTGGCTCCGGATCCGATCAGAGCAAGAATATCAGGCTGTACACCAAACACGACGACTGGACAACTTGGAAGATTGGAAGAGCAGAACCGAAGTTCTTCCGATTCTGCGGGATAAGGTCAATATCGGTCTGAATGCGTTACAATTTCTGTATGGACACGTCAACGCCAATGTTCCCGAAGGAAGAAGTCAGGACAGCTTGTCTATTCGCCGCGCCGCTGGTTTTGTGGGGAAAACTGAGCGACTATCTTCCGCGCTGGCATATGTTGATGGAGTTTCAAAGTACGAATTTGACGAACAACACACCCTTATCTGGCACGTCCAATCCGACCGTCGCGACCTTCTTTCGCGAGGCCTATATTGATGTTCGGCCGGTTCAATCTTGGGCGCCCAATCTCAATATCATCAGGATGGGGGTCTTCCGCATGCCCTTCGGTATCTTTACTGAAACATCAGGCGGTTTGCGCGATATCATTAGTTCTCCCTATTTGAATGGAGTGGGAGGCGGTGGTGGACCAGGTCAAAATAGGAATGGCACGGGCGGGGCGATCGAGTTCCTTCAAGAACGTGATTACTTCGTCGATGTTCGAGGCAAAGTCCTGAATCGCCTCGAATACGTGGTCGGTGTCATGAACAACAATAACTTTCAAGCCAACGGCATAGTCAGTAACACGTCCGGGATCGGCGGGGCCAATCAACCGAAGGCCGTGTACACCCGCATCCGGCTTTTTGGCGACGATGTCTCGTTTGTTAGTTTCACCATGATTCAGGGGACGTCAAACAATGCCGGAACATTCATTAATGGTCGTGGCAAAGGCCACTTTGACCGCTATGGGGTGGATTTTCGTTACAACCCGAAGTTTTTGCCTGGCTTCATGGTCTATGGAGAATATTGGCAAGGGCATGACGGCTCGAATCCCACCACGGTGGGTACGGCTGCCAACGGAGATTGTCTTGACACCTGCGGTGGCTCCGGCGCGCCTGGGGCAAATCGACGCACATGGTATGTCCTGGCAAAGTATCTCTTTACGGAAGGGCCACTCGAAAACTTTGAGCCGGTCTATATGTATGAGCAGTTCGATCCGAATACCAGACTGTCGAACGATCTCTATACCAGACAAATCGTCGGCTTGACGTATTATTTTGAAAATTTCCCGCCAAAAATGCAGTCCAAAATCCAGTTCAACTATGAGTTCCGACACCATTCAGGATTGGGGCCGGGTGTGGCGCTCAATGCCGCTACGGACCCATTTGCACAAAACGCATTCTTCCTGCAGTGGCAGTTGCGATATATGTAGTTGACGATGCATGATGGAACGGCGTGAGGAGGTGAATGTGAAAATTTGTAGTGGGCTTCTGATCCTATCTTTGGCTATGGTGAGCGCCTGCGCACCTTCCCATCATGTGTTTCCGCCCAAGACAACGGAAGGCGTGGATTTCCATTTTGATTTTGCCCTGTGGCACGATGGATCGGCATCTAAAAAAGTTCAACTCGGCGGGCGGATTGTGCGTGCTCAATCTTCCGATGACACGGTGATTATCGTCGTCTCTCAGTTGCCCATCGTCGACCATCCGGCCTACGGTCCAAAGGATAATGGGGAAAACAACGGGGAATTTGTCATCGTCTATCAGGGAACAATCGAGCTGCCGAATCTCCAACCGGGCAATCGAGTGATCGTTGTAGGGGTGACTCGTCCGTGGAAAGTCTTCACCGTCAAGAATCTTTCCCGCAGCTTTCCGGTCGTTGCTGCCCAATGTCTTCATTTCTGGAATACACAGGGACGAGAGATCTCAGACTTTCCTTACTACGAAGCAGGATACGTCACCCTCAAGCAAGAAACGGTCTGTGCAAACGCATCAACTCCGTAAGAGCAGCACCACAGAGGGGGCATGGAGTCCTTCCTTAACGTCGACAAGATGACAAACCCAATCCCCGTTAAGCGTGGCGTCGCACTGACATTGTTTGCGGGGATGGCTCTTTGTGTTTTTGTCAACATCACTGGTTGCAGCATCTTGAGCCAAGGACGATCGGTGTATGACCGAGAAGGTATTCGCATTGGGCTGGAGACCGATCCTACAGTCGCCCGTTCATCTCAACCAGTGTTAAATCACCATCCGATGGATATAACTCCAAAAAGCATGGAATTACTTCTCCAGTATATTCAAGTCAGCGGCTATAGCGGAACCCTCGTCGGCCTCGTGACAAGACCGCAACCTGTCCCTCTCTTCACCCCCAAGGAGTTATCGGCGATCTCGGGGCATCTGGTGTCGGCCTTCCGAGAGGCGAAACCCGATGAACGAGTGTCGTTTTCGTTGCCAAAGCCCGATGTAATCTATAGCGAAGATAGAACGATAGGCTTTCTGTTTTTTCGCGGACGCTATCTCCATGTCGTCGTGACAGACCATTCCTCGATTATTCGGACAGACTCAGGTGGGGGCGAAGTGCGGGATATCCGAGACACCAAGGGGATGAAACTTTCGGTGATGGCTCCAGCTCAAGTAGCAATGGTACCGGATCTCGAGGAGCCACGATGGGCGCCATTTGAGATGGTCCACCTTTCATTGAATGTCAATGAAGTCTTGGCACAGAAGGAGAAAGTCCCAAGCTCACCTTCAAATCAGGAGCGCGCGGGTTTGCCAGTTCTCACACCTGTGGCAACAGCAACAGAAAGTGGTCAAGGTCGTACGTCCTCGGAAGACCTCCAGCATCAAGTTCAAGAGCTTTCCAGTACCAATCAAGAGCTTCGGGATCGGCTGGATAAGCAAGACGCACGTATGGAACAGTTACAAGAACAGTTAAAACAGCTACGTCGCGAACCACCCCAGCCGACACCTAAGAGAAAACCTCTCAAAACCGTCCCTGCTCAATAGCTCGCTTTTGGCTTTTCTGTCTACAGGACCGAGACTTCACATACCTACTTTTTTCTCTTAGGTGTCAGGATGAATCAGTGTGTCAAAACAGCTTCCCGCTGCGCTCCAACCAACCAAATCATTTAACAAATCATTAACAATTCCGTATCGCCATCTTAATCGGGGCCCTCTATATCTCGGCGCCGTGTTCACAATCGCACTCCATGCACAGTGCGAATATGCGCCGAAAACCGAGAGGAGGAAGTTTAATGAAGAGATGGTGGTTCGCAGTTACGGTGTGTGTAATTAGTCTCGCCGGGATCGTTCAGGCCAATGTGGCACAAGCCGCTATTGAGGATCTCCTGTACGAGAAAGGCCAGATCACGAAAGAAGAATGGCTCAAGCTGAAAGCCGATGAGGAAAAAAAAGAAGCGATCATTCAAGACCGAGCAACGATTAAGAAATGGTTCGACAAGATCAGTATACGAGGCTATTTGCAGTTTCGTTATACGTACCTGCCCGGAGACAAATCCATACGGAGCGAGTACGATAGCACGATAAAGGATAATACGGGCTTCAATTTCCGCCGCGCCCGCCTGATCTTTTCAGGTGACATCACGGATTGGCTGTCCTTTTATTTGCAACCCGAATTTGCAACCGTTGTTCCAGGCACGACAAACACCGATGCGAATAATAACTTTGTCCAACTCCGCGATGCCTATACCGACATCTTTTTGCCCGTGCCTTTCCTATTCTTCGCGGAAAAGGAATTGCGTATTCGAGCCGGATTATCAAAGGTTCCGTTCGGGTGGGAAACTCTTCAATCTAGTCAACAACGAATTGCCTTGGACCGAAGCGATGGCATCAATAGTGCGGTGAATGGCGAACGCGACCTTGGGTTTTTTATCTACTACACACCCGCTGAGACGAGAAAACTATTCCGGAGACTGGTCGATTCAGGTCTGAAAGGATCTGGAGACTACGGCATATTGGGCGTTGGGGTCTATAACGGCCAAACCATCAATATTTCGGAACGAAATGACAATAAACATATCGTCCTGCATTCTACCTATCCCCTTGAATTGCCGTATGGGCAGATTGTGGAGTTTGGAGTCGATGCATACCGTGGATCGTTCAATGTCGGGGCTGCGAATATTGGGACTCTTTCAGGGACCAACCTTCCCGGGGGTATACCCCAAGTTGAAAATAAGGGCAATTACCTTGATGAACGAGTCGGTGTGCATTTTATTCTGTATCCTCAACCATTCGGCCTCCAAGCCGAATGGAACTGGGGCCACGGTCCTCAGTTGAACGCCACGCAAACAGCCATTGTAGATGGCAACATCCAGGGAGGCTACGTCCAGGCCATGTACAAGTGGGACTATAAGTGGATGACCATCATACCGTATGTGCGTTGGCAAGAATACGACGGGGGGAAGAAGCATCGAACCAATGCACCCTTCAATGTCGTCCGGGAATGGGAAATTGGCGTGGAATACCAACTTGCCAGGGCCTTAGAGTTCACGATTGCGTACGCCAGGACTAGGCGCACGGATACACAAACTGCGCCCTATCTGATCCGGGAGGGAGATATTGTCCGTACGCAGCTGCAGTGGAATTTTTGACAAATGGTCGATTCAGCATTGGGTGGCAAGCGGTCTGTCCGAGAAAAGAGCGGCGGAGGACCTGAACCAGGCAGGACGTAACACGCCTGTAACACTGCGGTAACGTGCTGATAACAGAACGAGACTATTGTGTAGAGACTATGAAAGGACTGTCTATGAATATATCAGCTGCCAAGTCTGGCTTATCGTGTTTCGCCCTCCTTGGGGCTCTTGCTTCCGTCATCCCATCGGTCTATGCCGATGATGCCATCGTGCTGGACTCGGCCTTAAAAGGCTATGTCAAAGTCAGCGGGGTATCAGGGAATGTCAACAGTATCGGTTCGGACACGCTCAATAACCTGATGACGCTCTGGGCCGAAGGTTTTCGCAAACAATATCCTCAGGTCAAAATCCAAATCGAAGGCAAGGGATCGAGCACAGCCCCTCCGGCCCTAATCGAAGGAACGGCTCTACTGGGGCCGATGTCCCGAACGATGAAAAATACCGAGGTCGATGCCTTTGAAAGAAAGTTCAGATATAAGCCCACCGCTTTTCCCGTCGCCATCGATGCGCTAGCAGTCTACGTCAACAAAGACAACTCGGTTCAGGGACTCACGATGGCGCAAATTGATGGGATCTTTTCCAAGACGCGTCGACGCGGCGCACAGGAAAACCTGGAACGATGGACTCAGCTTGGTGTTACAGGCGAAGTGGCGGCATTGCCGATCAGCATCTATGGCCGCAACTCGGCATCCGGCACCTACGGGTTTTTCAAAGAGTATGCGCTGAAAAACGGCGACTATAAGGATGAGGTCAAGGAACAACCAGGGTCCGCCTCCGTCGTGCAGGGTATCACGGAGGATCCTGCAGGCATCGGCTACAGCGGTATCGGCTATTTGACGTCCGGTGTGCGGGTCCTTTCATTGGCCGAAAAAGAAGGGGGGCCCTTTATTGCCCCTACGCAGGAAAACGCCATGAATGGTTCATATCCCCTCTGGCGGCATCTATTGATCTACGTGAACAAAGCGCCGAACAAACCGCTCGATCCACTCGTGCGGGAGTTTATCAAGTTTATCTATAGCAAAGAAGGACAAGCCATCGTGATCAAGGATGGCTTCTTTCCACTCCCTCAGGCCATGATCGAAAAGGAATTGCCGAAAGTCGAATAGGTTTCACGCCAAGCTGTCAGGAATATGGTCATCGTGAAGGGCACATGATCGCTCACTCCCCTGTGAGAAATGCAGGACAGATGGCAATGCGGCCGTATCGGGGAGAGGAGTCGCAGTCAGGATATGAAAGTGCCGCCATTTACTCCGATACCTGCGGTTCAAGGGGAACCATCGATGAGCGGGGGATCTTTTCCCACCCCTGCCCTCGTCGGCGGAGTGATCAGCCGCCGCCGGATCAGGACCATCACGGATCGGCTTACGGGCTTCATCATCAAGGCCGGCGGCATCGGCATTATCCTTTGTATTCTCGGGATGTGTGTGTTTCTGGTCAAGGAAGTCATCCCGCTTTTTCAGCCAACCCGCGCAACATTGTCTGAGCCGATTTCCCTCTCACCTTTAGATCGCTCGTTTTCTGTCGCCATCATTGGAATCGATGAACAGCAAGAGGTCGCCTATGTGCTACGCGGTGATTCTCTTGATTTTGTCTTCTTAGGAGGGACGGCTCATACGTCGTCAAAGTTCCCGTCGCGTACCTTGCTGCCAGATGCGTCTGTTACAGCATTAGCGCGTGCCTTCGGGAAAGGGCACAATCTGGCTATGGGCACAGGGGATGGGCAGGTCATTCCGGTGGCGATCGAATTCGTTCACGAATTTATGGGTAACGAACGCTCGATCTCCCCGGTAGTCACCGTCATGGCTCCGGTTCTTGCCGCACCGGTTCCACAAGCGATCACAAAACTGGCCTATCAGAGCACGGAATCCGATGCTCGAATCGTCGCGCTCCTGGAAGACCTACATCTCTGGCTGACCACGAGCCGGAGCACATCACGCCCTGATGGAACCAGCGAGTCGTCGATCACGCAGGTCGACCTAACATCCAGTATACCCGGTCGAATCACGGCCTTCACGCTCGGGAGTCGCGCTGAAATCCTTTCGGTGGGAACCGAAGAGGGGAGATTATATCAGCTCGATATTCGGGAACCTGCTCATCCTGTTGTGGTAGAGACAACTCAGGCTTCCGAGAAAGGCGAAGCGATTACCGCACTTGCCTACTTGATGGGGGATCGAAGTCTTGTTGTCGGCAACGCGTCAGGGAAGATTGCCGTGTGGACACCGGTGCGGGAACACCCTGGAACGAACACCACCCATATGAGAATGATCCATCGGTTCGCCTCTCAGTCGGGTCCAGTCACTGACATTACGATTTCCCAGCGTGACAAAGGCTTTATTACTACCGATGCCGGAGGGGAAATCCGGCTGCATCATTCGACGTCTGAACAAACGTTGCTGACTCTTACTCCGCAACAGGGGCTGCTTCGCAATACCTATTTTTCCCCGAAAGCGGACGGACTCGTCAGCCTGTCCGAGAATGATCGGCTGGTTCAGTACCAGATTCGTAATCTCCATCCAGAGATCACATGGCGAACCTTGTTTTCTCCGGTCTGGTATGAAGGATATGATCGGCCGGCGCTTGTATGGCAGTCATCGAGCGGATCCGACGACTTTGAGCCAAAGTTCAGCTTGACCCCTCTTATCTTTGGCACGGTGAAGGGCACCTTCTATGCGGTATTACTCGCAGTCCCGTTGTCGGTGCTGGCCGCGATTTATACGGCGATGTTCATGCATCCGAATCTCCGTGCGAAGATCAAGCCCGCGATTGAAATTATGGCGGCGCTTCCAACTGTGGTCCTAGGATTTCTTGCCGGACTCTGGTTTGCCCCTGTTCTGGAGCGGAACTTTCCCGCTATGACGGCCATGGTTCTTGTCATTCCTGTGGCCATCCTTGCCTCTGCCGGGCTCTATTTGATGCTGCCCGCCTCCCTTCGCCATCGTGTCCGGCCGGGCGTCGAGGCGTTGCTTATGATGCCGGTCATCATTGCCGTAGTCTGGGGGTGTCTGGAGACTAACACATGGTGGGAATCGCTCTTGTTCGGTGGACACTATAAGCCATGGCTGGAAACGCATCTCGGGCTAAATTACGACCAGCGAAATGCCATCGTGGTCGGCGTGGCTATGGGGTTTGCGATCATTCCTATCATCTACAGCATCTCGGAAGAAGCCCTCTCCAATGTTCCCAAGAATCTCATCGCTGGTTCCTTGGCGCTTGGTGCGACGCGGTGGCAAACGCTTGCGCATCTGGTCCTGATCTCAGCCAGCCCGGGGATCTTCTCGGCTCTGATGATTGGGCTAGGCCGGGCTGTCGGAGAAACCATGATTGTCCTGATGGCCACCGGCAATACACCGATCATGGACTGGAGTCTATTCAACGGGTTTCGAACGCTCTCCGCGAATATTGCCGTGGAGATTCCTGAAGCTCCGCACGGCGGGACCTTGTATCGCACGCTCTTTTTGGCGGGGTTGCTCCTGTTTGTTGCTACCTTTGTTCTCAACACGGCGGCAGAAGTGATTCGACAACGGCTCAGGGCAAAGTACAGTCAGTTCTAGAGCGACCGGATTTCACGGGGCGCAGTTCTAGACCGGCAGTTAGAAGCAAGCCGTTCAAAGAGTGACGGCAAACTGGTGCACGAATAATTCTATGAAACTGTGGTTCAAGCATTTTATGGCTAGCGGTGAGCTCTTCATTTGGAGTTGCGGCGCAGGTCTTTCTCTTTCGCTCCTCATGATTGGGGGGCTCCTGGTTCTTATCCTCGTCAACGGGTTCGGGTATTTCTGGCCGGCTGACCTCGTCGAATTGACGCTGAAGGATGGAAAACATGTGATCGGTCAGTTGGCCGGTGAGGAAGTTGGTCCGAAAGGCATCCCGCGAATCAGGATGAAGATTGGCAATCGTGATCTCTATGGGTTGGATTATCGGTGGATCAACACCGATCAGATCGTTGAGCGGACGAAACCGGTCGATCTTGTCATGGTGGAACGACGTGAGTGGGGCAACTTCTATGGACGCCTACGGACCCTCTTGAAAGAAGAACAGGTCGTGGCCGAGGGTGCGGATGCCGTGTGGCAGTCCTTACCTCCGCTTCTTCGGCATGCGGGATCAAGCGAGGCTGAGAATCCATATACGGTGCTTGCTATCGACGCAAATGGGAAAGAGAAATCTCTTTTGCTTGATCAAGTCATGCGCGTGTTTCGACCCAACGATCTTTCGACCTTGGACAAGATTTGGATTTACATCGGTAATGTCTGGACGGTCCTGACCACGGAGCCGCGTGAGGCTAACACCGAGGGTGGGATCTTCCCCGCAATTTTCGGCACCGTCATGATGGTCATCATCATGAGTTTCGTGGTAACCCCCTTTGGCGTGATCGGTGCCCTGTATCTCAGGGAGTATGCCCGTCAAGGAGTCATTGTGAGGATTGTCCGGATCGCGGTCAACAATCTCGCAGGGGTTCCTTCGATCGTCTTCGGTGTGTTTGGATTGGGATTCCTTGTGTATGGCGTAGGCGGCACGTTGGATGCGCTGTGGTTTTCCGAACGGCTGCCGTCTCCCACGTTCGGCACGGGTGGTATCCTTTGGGCCTCTTTGACACTCGCGCTGCTGACCGTTCCGGTCGTGATCGTCGCAACCGAAGAGGGACTTGCTGCAGTGCCGCGAGAATACCGAGAGGGATCGATCGGTTTGGGTGCGACAAAATGGGAAACGATGTGGAAGGTCGTGCTCCCTACGGCGCTCCCCGGCATTCTCACAGGACTGATCCTCGCCATGGCCCGTGCGGCCGGCGAGGTCGCGCCCTTGATGTTGACCGGTGTGGTGAAACTAGCGCCAGCTATGCCGATAGACGGGACATGGCCGTTTCTTCATTTGGATCGAAAGTTCATGCACTTGGGCTTTCATATCTATGATGTAGGTTTCCAATCGCCGAATGTTGAGGCGGCCAAGCCTATGGTCTATGTGACCACATTGGTATTGATTCTTGTGGTCGTGACGCTTAATCTGACGGGCGTCGTCTTGAGAAATCGGATGAGGAGGAAATATGCTGGATCAGCAGTATGAAGTGATGTCCAGTGTCCCTCCCCTCGCACCCCCTTCTTCCTCACTGGAGATGGAGAGTATGGAGCCGAGTGATTCCAAGATGTCGCATCATAGTGTTGCACAACAGCCGGCCAAACTTCAGGTGCAGGGCTTCAACTTTTTCTACGGTCCGGTTCAGTCGCTGTTCAAGATCGAACTGGAGATTCCAGAAAATCATGTGACCGCGTTCATTGGGCCTTCAGGCTGTGGAAAATCCACATTGCTCCGCTGCATGAACCGCCTGAATGACCTCATCGAGGGAGCGCGGCACGAAGGAAATATCCTCCTCGACGGCATCGATATCTTTAACCCGGCGATCGATATTACAGACCTTCGAAAGCGTGTGGGCATGGTGTTTCAAAAATCCAATCCCTTTCCCAAGTCTATCTATGAAAATGTCGCCTATGGCCCACGACTGCAAGGCTTGAAGAGTCGGTCGGTGTTGGAAGACATCGTCGAAAGAAGCCTCAAAGGGGCCGGCTTGTGGGAAGAAGTGAAAGACCGACTCCACAAGAGCGCTCTTGGTTTGTCCGGCGGTCAGCAGCAACGACTCTGTATTGCACGGGCCTTGGCGGTCAAGCCGGACGTCCTGCTGATGGATGAGCCCTGTTCCGCGCTGGATCCGATTGCCACCGGGATCATCGAAGAATTGTTATTTTCACTGAAGAAGGAGTTGACCGTCGTCATCGTGACGCACAACATGCAACAAGCGGCACGGGTGTCGGACTGGACGGCGTTCATGTACCTCGGTCAACTAGTCGAGTTCGGTCGTACCAAGCAGCTGTTCACCAACCCTGCGAAGAAGCAGACGGAAGACTATATTACCGGACGATTCGGGTGACCCGATGGCTCAGCGACATTTCGACGAAGAACTCGCGGAATTGAAGACGAAGCTGGCGCGGATGGCCGGTCTCGCTGAGGATCAGATCGACAAGGCGTTGACCGCGTTGGTCACACGCGATTCGGCTCTGGCCTGCCGGGTGATCGAGCGCGACCACAAAGTGAATGCGATGGATGTGGAGATCGACGAAGCCTGCATCGAGTTGTTGGCGCTTCACCAGCCAGCCGCGCGTGACCTACGGTTGGTCACCACGGCCATGAAAATCTCGACCGAACTCGAACGAATCAGCGATCTCGCTGAGAACGTCTCTGAACGTGCGATCGAATTGAACGAAGAGCCGCAGCTGAAGCCGTACATCGATATTCCGAGGATGGGAAGTCTTGCGCGGATGATGGTGAAAGAAAGCATCGACGCGTTCATCAAAGAAGATGCCAATCTGGCCAGAAAAGTGCTCACGGATGACGATTTTGTCGATGATCTGATGGAACAGTTATTTCGTGAGCTGCTCTCCTTTATGATCGAGGATCCTCCCACAATTACCCGTGCCATCCGGTTGAGCTTTATCGCAAAATATCTTGAACGGGTGGCCGATCATGCCACCAATATCGCTGAGCTGGTGGTCTATTTGGTGGAAGGCAAGATTATTCGGCACACAGCACCCTCAGTCCCGTTGTGATGCGCAGAATCGTTCTCCGTTCAGTGCGGACAGCCCGTCAGGGGTGGTGATACGGATGCGTGTTCGTTTGAAATGACCCTCCCCCTGTGCTAGCATCCGCTTCATGGGTGCCACCACCTCGGCTAAGCGGGGCGAAGCCCGCCGTGCCCCTTCTCCCCCTTCTCATATTCAGCGGGAAGTGATCGGCGTGATCTTGATCGCATTGAGCTTGCTCATGCTGTTGAGTCTTCTGTCGTTTGTGCCCGGGGAAGCGCAGATTGTGGCATCCGGAACTCCGGCTGCGAGACCGCCTCAGAATCTCATTGGTTCCTTTGGCGCGTTGTTGGCCGGTGGGTTCTTTTATACCATCGGTGGAGCGGCCTACCTCTTTCCCTTGCTTTTAGGCCGGTTAGGCTTTCGCTGCTTCTCCCAGGCACCGGTGAGTATCAGATTCCGAACGGCTGCAAGTTCCTTAGCCGCCGTCTTCTTTCTGAGTGCGTTTCTGCATCTTGAAACGACCGGGGTGCCGACGCTCACGAGCGGGATAATTTCCCGGGGGGTGGCCGGCGGGATCGTCGGTCAGACGATCGCCGAAGGCCTTCGCGCTGTGTTTGCCGGGACCGGCGCCCATATTCTTATAGTCGCAGGATTTCTTGTGTCGCTCTTGCTGACAACGCCCCTGTCATTAGCCGAAGTCGTACGTCGCATGCCGGAACGTTGGGGTGCTCTTCGTGAAGGGATATCCGCCATGATGCCCGAGCGACCGGTTGAGGTCCAGAAGGAGGTCGGCAATCGCAGGCAACGGGTCAAAACCCCCAAGCCGACCCCAACTGCACAAGAGGAGTCATTTGCTGAAGGAGTTGAAGAGCCAAGACCAACTCCGACTCCTCCAACTCCGATCATTCAGCCATTCCCTGTCTCAACTCCGCCAGTAGAATTAGAAGCGGCTGAGCCGGATGTGATGGCTTTACAGGCGGAGTCCGGGGAGTATCAGCTACCGGATCCTGAAATTCTGTTAAGCGATCCCTCTGGGGCGATGGATCGGATGTCGGATGAAGAGCTCAAAGCGCAATCCGAGGTCTTGTCACGGGCCCTGATGAGCTTCGGCATTGAGGGCACCGTAACAGAAGTGAGGCCCGGCCCCGTCGTCACGATGTATGAATTCGAGCCGGCGCCTGGTACGAAGGTCGCCCGCATTGTGAATCTGGCTGATGACCTCGCGTTGGCGCTCAAGGCGACGAGTCTGCGAATCGTCGCGCCATTGCCCGGTAAATCAGTGGTTGGGATCGAAGTGCCAAATCGGTCCCGAGAGACGGTGTCCCTGAAAGAAGTCGTCATGAGCGAATCCTTCCGTCGGGCACGATCCAGGCTGACACTCGCGTTGGGCAAGGATATTTTCGGTGCCCCGATTACCGCAGATCTGAAGACCATGCCGCATCTCTTGGTGGCTGGCGCGACCGGTGCCGGGAAGAGCGTCAGTTTGAACACGATGTTGCTCAGTATCCTCTTTGCCGCCAAGCCGAGCGAAGTGAAGCTCCTGCTCATTGACCCGAAGATGCTCGAGTTTCAATCATACGAAGGGATTCCACATCTATTGAGACCAGTGATTACGGAGCCCAAATCAGCCGCAAGAGGGTTGGGATGGGTCGTCGCTGAAATGGAGCGGCGGTACAAGCTATTGGCTGAGGCCGGGGTACGGAATATCGATGCCTACAATCGAAAGGTTGCCGGTTTGCATGAAACCTTTGCTGAAAACAACGCGCCGCCGGTCGAACAGCCTGAGCTTCCGATGCAGTTCCTCTCTGAAGAAGAGCGCCTCTCTGCCGGTGAAACCTTAATTGCCGAGGGAGAGCAAGGTTGCATGCAACCGAAGCCGACGCCGCCGGAACCGTTACCCTTTATCGTCGTCATGATCGACGAATTGGCGGATCTGATGATGGTCGCTCCCAAGGATGTCGAAGATAAGATCGCCCGACTCGCACAGATGGCCAGAGCGTCCGGGATTCATCTGGTGCTGGCCACCCAGCGCCCATCCGTGGATGTGCTCACAGGCCTGATCAAGGCGAATTTCCCCGCACGCATCGCGTTTCAAGTGTCGTCAAAGACCGACTCACGGACCATTCTGGATGCGAACGGAGCCGAGGCTCTCCTGGGCCGGGGCGATATGCTGTACTTGGCTTCCGGCACGGGCCGCCTTGCTCGTCTGCATGGGTCCTTTGTGTCGGATGACGATGTCCGATCGGTAGTTGAGTTTGTGAAGAAGCAAGCACTCCCGATCTACAACCAGGAACTGCAATCGCTGAAGTCGGAAGAAGCGGCGGCGGAGGAGGCCAGAGACGAGGTGTATGAACAGGCCAAAGATCTGGTACTGTCGACCGGCCAAGCTTCGGCTTCTTTGATTCAGCGCCGCCTGCGGGTAGGCTATCCTCGAGCAGCGCGTATGATTGAACAGATGGAATCGGAAGGAATCGTGGGAGCGGCGGGGCGAGACGGGCGACGTGAAGTCCTTGGACGGCGCGGTCCGGTTGCTGCGACGGAAGCATGATACACTGGTGGCTGGCGGCATCGTTGAGCATCGCGTTTGTCTTGCCGGTTTGGGCCGCAGGCGGACAGGTTGATGAGAAGGCCTTGCAGGAAGTCCGTGGGGTCGTCAAGCAGTTGCAAACACGGTATGAAAAAACGAAAGATCTGCAGGCCGACTTTTCTCAAAAAACCAAGATCGAGGGGTTTGAACGGCCTGTAACGTCGGCCGGCAAGGTGTATATCAAAAAGCCTGGTCGTTTGAGGTGGGACTATCTTGATCCGGCGAGCGAGCAAATTTATGTGAATCAGGATGATGTGAAGGTGTACGTCCCCGAACATAAACAGGTCTTGGTCGGGAAGCTGACTCAAATGGCCGCATCCCAAGCGCCATTGGAACTGTTGCAGGGAGCGGCCAAATTGGATGAGTCGTATGAGATTGAACCCACCACCGGAGCGGAGCGTGGAGTCGGTGGCATCCCACTCATTACGCTCATTCCCAAAGGCAAGGAACATGACTCTGCCCAGGGCCTTCAGAAAATCGTCGTCGAGGTCTTCCCCAAAACCTATTTCATCCGTACCGTGTCTCTTTATGAAATCAGCGGCAATGTGGCCGTCTTTGAATTTTCGAACTTGAAACCCAATCTCGGATTAGGTAATGAGGTGTTTGACTTTAAAGCACCACCGGATACTGAAGTTGTGAGGGCTCCGGTATTGAATGGGCCGTAGGGAGCCGGCGTCATTGATCGGGCCAATCTCAGGCTATTGTAAAAGATTTAAGGTCTCTTGCGATTGAGGAATGCGGGCGTAACGGATAGAAGCAGAGGGTGCACTGAGTCATGATCGTTGACGAGAACATGGTAATGGAAGCTGTCGACCAGGCGGTCGCTGCATTGGATTTCGCTCGTCTCCGCCAAGAGTATTGGGAGCAAAACGAGTTCTTAGTTATCAAGCAATTCTTGCCCCGCGCCTTTGTAGAGGAAGTGCTCGTTCCCCAGGCCCAGGGTGTCAAAGGGGAACTCAATCGCAATTACATTCCCGGTCATAAGAAAGGCGGGAGCGTCAGTTACTATACGGTGCAGGAGAAGGCTCCACGCTTTCTCGATCTCTACCGTGCCGAATCTTTCAGAGAGTTCTTAAATCGGCTCGTTGATGCGAAGCTCATGTTTTGCCCCGACAACGATCCCCATTCATGCGCCCTCTACTACTACACCGAACCGGGTGACCATATCGGTTTCCACTACGACACGTCCTATTATAAAGGCGCGCGTTATACGATCCTGATGGGGCTTGTCGATCGGTCTACTCATTGCAAACTGGTCTGTGAGTTGTTCAAGGACCACCCGACCAAGCAGCCGCGTCATCTTGAACTGGTCACTGAACCTGGTGATATGGTGATTTTCAACGGTGATAAGCTCTGGCATGCCGTCACACCACTCGGGGAGGGGGAAGAGCGGATCGCCTTGACGATGGAGTACGTCACCAACCCGGAGATGGGTACCGTGAAGCGGCTCTATTCCAACCTCAAAGACTCCTTCGGCTACTTCGGCTTCAAATCGGTCTTCAAACGGGCGCTGGGCCTGAAATAACCCTCGGTCGGCTGAAGCTCCTCCTGATTGAAATCTATTTTACAAGGAGATTGTGCGTAGAGAATCGTTCGCAATACCGCTCTGCTAACAAGGCTTGGGGTGGACTGTGACTGGTACGGCAAGATCAAGATAACGTTGCCTGTAGCGAACGACGAGCTGATCGAAAAGACGCTACTGGTGCAGATGTTTCATGGCGGCGGCGCACAGAATGATGAAGAACCCCATCCAAAGAGCCGCTCGCTGGAAGGGAATAGCCTCATACGATTCCGTGTCGTCGGCTTCGTCTTCGGATTTGAAAATGACGGTATAGAGAAACAGCGTGAGAAGCCCCAATACGAGGAGAAGTTTGATCATGAAGACCATGAGGTACTTGGAGTGGTGCTGAACGCCGGCGCCGGTTTGCGAGATCAGGACCTGATTGACGTAGTGGAGGTTCACACCTCCGGTGAACAGCAGAACGACCAAGAGACCACCGGCGACCTTTTTATAGTGCTGATAAAAAACGTCTGTGATGGGTTTGATCTGATCCTTCGAAACCGCCTTCTTCAATCCGGGTGTGACCGCCATGACGAGAAATGCCAGGCCGCCGATCCAAATGATTGCTGAAAGCAGGTGAAACCAGTGGTTGACGATGGGGATCAGGATGTTGAGATCGGTGGTGATGCTTTGAGCGGTATCCATAGGTGAGGGTTACGCGTGAAGGGTGAAGCGCACGAACTCCACGGCTAGAACTTAAAGACCGGCGCGTCGTTGCCGAATCGCTTCTTGCGCAGTTCCTCCATCAATTCGACGGTGATGAGCGGGATATTGTTTTCACGGGCATGCTTCTCCACACCCTTCTTGACCATGGCGCGTAGAAAGTAGGGGATACGGCTCAACCTGAGCGCTGAAGCGTCATCCCAAGCAATTTCAGACTCTTCGGAAACATTGAACGCCACCTTGATTTTCTCTCCACCCTTTGGCGTGTACAGGCACCACTGATCTTCATCCAGCCAGTCCCCGTGGTCGACATAGGGGCGGGCGCGGCAGCCCCCGCAGATGTCACTGTATTCGCAGTCGCCGCATTTTCCCTTGAGCTGAGGGTACCGGAACGAGTTGAAGATGTCCGATCGCTCCCAGAGATCGACGAAACTATGTTGACGCAAATTTCCGGCGGACAGCGGCATATAGGGACAGGGCGTCAATTCACCGTTGGGCGTCACCCTGGCGTAGTTCGTTCCGGCGAGGCACCCTCCCCCCATGTATCCGGTTGCCTTGGTAATCGGGGAGTTGGGGTCCTTCTCATAGGCCAGCCGTTTGAAGTGTGGCGCACAGCGGGCACGCACTAACATGCCCTTATAATTATCTTGGCATTCAACGAGATACCCGAGCACTTCTTCATACTGAGCGGGCGTGATATCAGTCAGTTCCTCGCCTCGTCCCGTACACACCATGAAAAAGACGTTCAATACGCGGGCTCCGAGCCGATGCGCCCAGTCAATGACGTCGGGCAGCTCCTTATAATTCATCGGCTGCGCGCTGAAATGCACTTGAAATTGGAGGCCATTCCGCTTGCTGGCCTCAATACCCGCCACCGCAGCTTCCCAGGCTCCCGGCACGCCCCGGAAGGCGTCGTGTTTGGCTGCCTGCAATGAATCAATACTGATGCCGACACCCATCACACCGATCTCCACGAGGGTCTTGGCCAGGTGGTCGTTGATCAGCATGCCGTTTGTGCCAAAGACCACCATGAAACCGAGCTTGACAGCGTAACGGGCGATGTCGAGGATATCCGGCCGGACCAACGGTTCGCCACCCGTGATGACGAGGAGGCACCCCTTATTCACTTCCGCAATCTGATCGATCAGCCGGTAGCATTCTTCGGTGCTTAGCTCGTCCTCTCCACCCGCAGCTTTAGTTGTCGCATCAAGATAGCAGTGGTCGCATTTGAGATTACAACGTTTGGTCAAGTTGAGCGCGACGAGATAGGGCTTGAAGTCGTCAACCGTCCGACCGTCGAATGGCCCTTCCCCCTTCGGGGTTGGGGTAAAAAACTGAGCAATTTGCTGTTGCAGTGAACTCAGGGCGCTCTGAGACGAAGGACCGTTGAAGATGGGAAGAGATTTGCCCATGGCGTCTAGTGCTGAGTATCGAGGGTTGAATTCTGAGTTATATGTAAAGGCACACTCAGCACCACGTCCTCAGGACTAGGTACTGGTCTTACCGGTGAGGTTGGCGATCATGTCCTTGAGATTACCGGTCTTCATGGCTTCCGCCATGTATCCCTTGGCCTGTTCGATACCTTCATTTGCGACCTCAATGGTAATCACGGTCGCTCCAATTTTCTCGGCATGCTTCAGAATCAGTGCCTTGGTGCAATCACGCATGAAACCTTCCGGAGCCCGATCCAATCTGGCCTGTGCGTCCTCTGTCCAGGAATACCGTGATGTCGCTTCACTGTGGCCGTTCGCGCCATTCTCATTTGCGGCTGTAAGCGTGGCTTCCGCGGCAGGCGATGTGCCGGTACCCTTATTTGAAAAAATGGGGGTATAGTCTTCGGCAGCCGCTTCCTTGATCATCGGTGCTGCATATTCAAGCGTGATCGTCGTCATGCCCAGCTTCCGCGCGCTCTTCTCAATTCTGGCCTTCGCACGCCTCCGTTGAAAGCCGGCCGGTACCGCGCGGATGGCTTCTTTCGCGTCCTTGGTCCATTGCATCGGCACGTCATCGTACGCGACATCTGTCTCCAGATCGCCTTCAGCCGTCGCTGCCACTTCGAAGATCTTCTTATCGACCTGTTTGAATTTCGTCCCATCCGCACTGCACACGGGACATCTGACCGGCGCGTCGCCCTTCCCGATGTACCCGCAGCCGTCACAGACAAAATAGTTTTGACCCATGCGGTCCAAGTAGGCTTGGGTGGAGGCATCGATCTGTTTCGGCTTCTCCTCGACGATCTGGGTCATAATCCCGCTCAACGTCGGGCCCATGAGATCTTTCGTGACAGCCTCGTCGGCCTGCATCTTGTCGCGGTCGATACCAGCCGCATCCAGGCTGCCACCGAGCGCCCGCATGGCATCCATCGCGCCTTTGGGCAGGATGTGTCCGACTGCGGCATCCACCACGGTGTTACTGATGATCGTATGGCCTTTTTCAATGGCATATCGATGAATGGCCGTTTTAGCGACCCCTCGTGCGAAGACGGGGATCTTCTCCATCCGCCGTAGCGCTTCTTCGGTCCAGGCGATCGTGTACTCGGCTTGCGTATCGATCGGTGGAACATACTTGCGGTTGGAGATCAGCACGTTACAAGGTGCACTGCGGAGCAGGTTTTCCGTGTTGCTGCCGACGTCCATGTCCTCGTCGCTATGGACCCCGATGCGCCCGACAATCAGCAAGGCTGGGACATCCTTGCGGACATACTGAATGATTTTTTCGAAGGCCTTGCCGTCGAGCAACGTCGTTTTCACATCGGTTTGCTCGGCTTGGGCTATTTCACGAGAAATGTCCAGATGAGACTGGTAGATCTTGGCCAGGCCGCTATCGATAATTTCTTCGTGCAGTTTTTCCTGTTCTTTGAAGCGGAACACCTTGCCGGCTTCCTCGTTTAAAACCCCGGAAATGCTGTGGAACGCGGCGTAGTGAAAATAGGGGTCGAATGCTGAAATCGCCTCAACCGGCATATTGAACGCTTTGCCGAGAGCGAGACCCGTCATCAGTCCGCCGAACGAGTAGGGGCTGCCATCGACAGCCACCACGATTTTGCCGCCATTCAAGGGCTGAATGTTCTTGATGATGAGCATGTCGGAATTTCGGACTCGGCGGACAACGCGTTCGGTATTGCTGCCGATCACACTGTCTTTGACCGCTCCGACCCCCAGTGCCCCCATGATGACGAGGTCATACCCGTTGGTATTGATATCCTCAGCCAGCACCTTCCAATTTCGCCCTTCGAGCGATCGCCGCTCGATCGGGAGATTCGCTTCGGTACATTTCTTATCAACGTAGTCGAGATAGGAATCGGTGATGATTTGGAGTCCGCGGGTGATCAGCGAATCATGAATCTGGCGCTGACGGTCGAGTTCTTTTTCATCGTGATATTCTTCCGGTAAGCCGGCTTCCATCTGTTTGAAGCGTTTGTCATGCATTTTTGCCGCATAGACATGGCTTCCCACGATCTTGGAGCCGAAGGTTTTGGCCAGGTGAACGCCGACATCCACTGCTGAATTGGAATGGTCGGAATTGTCGACCGGAATATAGATGGTCTTATACATTGAGGCGCCTCCTTAAGGCGCGATCTTGATTAGGGGCTAACGCGTGTAATTGTATGAAAATCCAAACGATTAACGTACCACTCCACTCTATGAAGAAGGCAAATGATAGCATCGGCTGAAACTGGAATGCAAGGCACCGCGGATGGATAAGAGACAAGCTAAACGGTGTAATCCAACAAGAATGTCCGAAGAAAGATCAACCGGCTGAGCTGGCCCGTGGTTCGGCCGTCTGTGAAGGAGAGGGAACCGGTCGACGGGAGCGGAGGATTTCCTCAAGCGAGAGGAGGGCGTCGCGACCCGAATTGCCCTCAATGCCCTTGCTGAGGTTCTGATCGGCATAGGTAGGTGATTCACCGGTGGACTGAGAGAGAGATCCTGTCCATCGACGGGGATCGCGGCTACCATGCTTGCGTTCCCAGGCTCGAAGACAGGCCTTGGCGATGATCTTATTGAGAGGGGCGGGATTGTAGAGCAGCTTCCTGATGCTGGTCGGGGTCAACATCAAGGGATTATAGCCCGCTGACAAGTATCCCTCCTCCAGCAGCCGCTGTTCCAGGTCGGTATTCGGCTGGATGCCCAGAAAGAACATGAGCGGAAAGACACGCTCTTCCCCTAGGATTGAGGCGACTTTCTTGTAGGCCTCGACACTCTGGAGAAGACTCTCTTCCGTTTCCTTGGGACTGTTGAGTGAATAGTTCAGGATGACCTTGCCCTTGAAGCCGGCCTCTGCCAGGTATCGACAGCCATCGTACAGGCGTTCCAGCTTAAATCCCATGTGCAGATTGTTCAGCACCTCTTGTGAGCCGGAGGTGATGGCCACCTCCAGGTCACCCACGCCCGATCGGACCATCAGCTTGGCCAGCTCCGGTGTAATCAACGATGTTCTGATGTAGCCAGACCACTCGATCTCGAGTTTTTCAGCGACGATCCGTTCGAGGATTTCGGTGCATTGAGGATAGGCTTCCCTCCCCGTAATGAACTGGGCATCAGTGAACCAGAAGCGACGGGCACCCCATTGATGATAATGCTGGGCGATGTCCTTGACGACCATGTCGGGCGGCCGGTAGCGGACTCGCTTGCCCTCAATGTAGGGATAGAGGCAGAAGGCGCAATCATAGGGACAGCCTCGTTTGGACTGCACGCCAATCGACTCACCGATGTATTCACCGTACTGAGGAAAGATCGAGGTGAGATAGGGTAAATCGACCGTCAGAGCATCAAGAAGCGCGGGTGAGCCCTGCCGGCCTTTCCGGATCTGTTTCCCTTCTTTGACGATATATCGTTCATCCTCAATCGAACGGCCTTCGATGACCTTGAGGATGGCGTCCTCTCCCTCACCGAGAATCCCGATTGTCCCTTCCGGGAGCTTTTCGATCAATTGATCGGCAAAGGCTGTAAACGCGCCGCCCCCGATCATGATCTGGGACTTTGGAAACTCTTTGCGGATCAGCCACGGGTACGACAGGATCGTATAGATGTGATTGTAGTAGCGGTAGAGCTGCTTGACGCCTTCGATCGACGCCGTGATTCGCTTGAAGGGGTTGCTGGCAAAATAGAAGTTAAACGCATGTTCCAGCGAGGAATCACCTTCATGCGGCGAAAAGATCTGAATGTCGCGCCAGGAGAAGCAGACCAGATCCGGCTTGAACTCCGTGGCGGCATCGCGGATCGCTTGACTCCGTCGCGAGACGGGAAACAGCGAGAGATCCAGAATTCGCTGTCTGACTTCCGGTTTCCGTCGATGGATAAAGTCCGCTAGGTAAGTGATCCCGATGGGATAGACCTTCTTACACGGGAGAAAAATGTACAGAATCGAGTCCACTACTCAGCACTCATTTCGTTGCGATATGAATGGCGACAATTCCGCCGCTGAGGTTTTTGTACGATACGTGGCTGAAGCCGGCCTCACGGAGGATCTGGCACAGCCGCTCCTGATCGGGAAATGTTCGGATCGACGCAGGAAGATACTCATAGACACCGGTGGTGTCCCGAGCGACCTTCGTGCCGACCCAGGGCAGGAGCGTAAAGGAGTACCAATCATACAGAGCCCGAAGCCAGCCGAACACCGGACGTGAAAACTCAAGACACACGAAGCGGCCTCCGGATTTCATCACCCGGCGGATTTCTCTTACGGCTTGCGGCAAATCCCCGACATTCCGCATGCAAAAGCCGGTTGTGACCGCATCGAACGTATTGTCGGCGAATCCCAAATGTTCCGCGCTTGCTTGTAAACACGAGATCTTATCTGCCAGACCCCTGCTCCCCACCTTCTTACTGCCTTCAGCCAGCATTGCATAATTGAGATCGGACGCAATCACACGCCCCTTGCTGCCCATGCGTGGCTGGAGGAGCAGGGCGAGGTCCGCCGTGCCGGACCCTACATCAAGCCCCACGCCTTGTTCGACCGGGGCAACATAGGAAGCCGTCATTTTCTTCCAGCGGTAGTGCAGGCCGAAGCTCAAGAGGGTGTTGTTCAGATCATAAACACCCGCGATGGCCGTGAACATTCGCTGCACGGCATCCTCGCGGGCTTGTCCGGACCAAGTCGAGACCACTTTTGCCGGAGCCTGAGGATCTTGTGCCAAGGGAGAATGATCGGACTTTACCATGCGACGGTGGTAGCACCCGGTTTCGAGCTTTGTCAAGGTAGCCAGTTACCATGCTGCTTGGTATACTCGCGGCCGCTACGGACCACCTTCGGTGTCTTCACCATGAGGCCCGCACTGCCTCTGATGCGGCAACATGTGGAATGTCTTTCTCTCACCTGCTCGATTGGATATGGTGCTCTCCATTTGAAGAGTTGGAACGCAATTGCGTTACGTGCTGGATCTACGTGATAAAAAGCTGGCCGGTAGCCTGGTGTGGAACGTCTGAGTAGAGTGGGCATCGATAGCCGAGCGAGGAGGTGACCTCATGTTTGGTTCCATGGCGCTTGAAATGGCGATCAGCCTGTCGCTGCTGTATCTGCTTCTGGGGTTGATGTGCTCCGTTCTGAACGAATGGGTAGCCGGAATCTTGAATATGCGGGCCAGGAATCTCTGGGACGGAGTGCGAAATCTGCTGTATGACTCGGAAGGGACGGGATTGGCCAAGCAGTTGTACAACCACCCTTTGATCAAGAACCTGGCAAAGCCCGGCAAGATTCCTTCCTATGTTCCGTCTCGAACCTTCGCCTTGGCTATGTTTGATTTGGTCGCCCCTGCACACGAATCGACGAAGACGAAGACGCTGCAAGATATTCGGAATGCGGTCGCCACACTCCCCAATGAGCAAATAAAAGGTGCTCTCATTGCCTTGATTGATGATGCTGAAGGCGACGTGAAGAAAGCGCGAGAGAACGTGGAGCGGTGGTATGACGATGCCATGGATCGTGTATCCGGGTGGTATAAGCGAAAAACGCAGGTGTTCATCTTGATCTGGGCATTAGCCGTCACGTTGTCCGTCAATGCCGATACGATCTTGATCGCGAATACGCTGGCTCATGACGCGACGTTGCGCGCGTCGTTAGTTGCCATGGCAGAGACCACGGCCAAAGAGCCGCTACCTCAGGACGCGAAAGGCACAACGGAGCGAGTTCAGCAGATGTCTTCTGAAATTAAGAAACTGGGGCTTCCGATCGGTTGGTCGCGCGAAGCCGGTAACCCCAGGTCAGCTCCATCCGAAGCTGGCGATTGGTCATTGAAGATCATCGGACTGGCGCTGACGACCATTGCGGTTTCTCTTGGCGCCCCATTTTGGTTTGACGTCTTGAATAAGCTCATCAACATTCGCTCCACTGGTAAGCAGCCGGAGCGGTCACGTGAAGAAAAAGAGCCGGCGCCCAAGTAATTGCCGGCTCTTCACGGCAACCGGAAACGCGACATGCTTCGGGGTCCAACCTTTGCCGTGGGACTGCTTTCTGCTCCTTGATTTCCACATGCTATAATCCTCGTCTCTTTATGGGCAACTCCATCATCATCAAGGGCGCGCGAGAGCACAACCTCAAGAACATCGACGTGGAAATTCCGCGCGACAAGCTGGTGGTGATCACCGGTTTGAGCGGGTCCGGCAAGTCCTCACTTGCCTTCGATACGATCTATGCGGAAGGACAGCGGCGGTACGTGGAGTCGCTGTCGGCTTATGCTCGGCAGTTCCTTGAGCAAATGGGAAAGCCGGATGTCGATTCGATCGAAGGGCTCTCTCCCGCCATCTCGATCGAGCAGAAGAGCACGAGTCACAATCCCCGTTCTACCGTCGGTACCGTCACGGAAATCTATGACTATCTCCGACTGCTCTTTGCCCGCGTCGGGCAACCCTACTGCTTCCAATGTGGCGAAGAGATCACCGCACAGACCGTACAGCAGATGGTCGATGCCATTGCCTCCTTGCCGGAAGGTATGAAGTTCCAGATCCTTGCCCCGATCGTGCGCGGGCGAAAGGGTGAATACCGGAAGGAACTGCAGGAGATGCGAAAGGCGGGTTATGTCCGCGCCCGCGTCGACGGCAAGCTCGTCGATTTAGGTGAGGACATTCTTCTCGACAAACAAAAGAAGCACACGATTGAGATCATCGTCGATCGGCTGGTGATGAAACCAGGCGATGCCTTGATGCGCCGACTGGCGGATTCTGTTGAAACCTCGTTGAAATTGACCGGTGGACTCGTAGCCGTCCTGACGGAGGACGGTCATACCCGCCCCTACAGTGACAAATTGGCCTGTATCAATTGCGGCGTGAGTTATCCGGAGATCACGCCCCGGGTGTTTTCCTTCAATAGTCCGCACGGCGCCTGTCCGGCCTGTGATGGCATCGGCTATGCCGTGACCCCGGGTGGTCAGGAAGAAGAAGATTTCACACTGTTGGAACCCTGCGAAGTCTGCCGTGGCGCGCGGCTCAGGCCGGAAAGTCTGTCCATCAAATTAGCCAAGAAGTCGATCTCCGAGGTGACGAAACTCTCGGTTCGTGCTGCGGCGGACTTCTTCCTGTCGCTCAAATTTACCGACCGTGAGCTGGTGATCGCGCATCGAATCCTGAAAGAAATTCGTGAACGGCTTGGTTTTCTTGTCAATGTGGGCCTGGACTATTTGACGCTCGATCGAGCCGCAGCCACCTTATCCGGTGGCGAAGGGCAACGCATTAGACTAGCCACGCAGATCGGCTCGGGCTTGGTCGGGGTGTTGTACATCTTGGACGAACCATCCATCGGGCTGCACCAACGCGACAATCGACGGTTGTTGCAGACGTTGCTGCGATTGCGAGATCTCGGCAACACGGTGGTAGTGGTTGAGCATGATGCCGAGACGATGCAGGCCGCCGACCATCTTCTCGATATGGGGCCCGGCGCAGGTTCGCATGGCGGGCATGTGATCGCGGAAGGGACGCCTCAACAAATCATGGGCAATCCCAACTCGTTGACGGGTCAGTATCTGCGCGGCGCGCAGACCGTGTCCGTGCCACAGCGGCAGCGGAAGGCGAAGGGAACGCTGTTCGTCGTCGGGGCACAGAAACATAATCTAAAGAACGTGACCGCGCGTATTCCGCTGGGACTCTTTACCTGCGTGACGGGAGTCTCCGGATCGGGAAAGAGCACCCTCGTGTTGGAGGTGCTGTTCCATTCGCTCTCGCAACTGCTCTATCACAAAAAGCCCAGGATCGATGGGTGCAAAGAACTGAAGGGGGTTGACGCGCTCGATAAGGTCATCGACATCGATCAGTCACCGATCGGCCGCACCCCTCGGTCGAACCCTGCGACGTATACCGGCCTGTTCGGCTACATCCGTGATCTCTATTCCAATTTGCCGGAGTCGCGTGTCCGTGGATACAAGCCCGGGCGATACAGTTTCAATGTCAAAGGTGGGCGGTGTGAAGCCTGTCAAGGGGACGGGCTCATCAAGATCGAGATGCATTTCCTGCCGGATGTCTATGTGACCTGCGAGGTCTGTAAGGGACAACGCTACAACCGTGAAACGCTGGAGATTCTGCATAAGGGCAAGAGCATTGCCGATGTCCTGAACATGACGGTGGACGACGCATTAGAGTTCTTCGAACATATCCCGTTGATCAAGACGAAACTACAGACCCTGCATGATGTCGGCTTGCACTATGTGAAATTGGGACAGTCGGCCACAACCCTCTCCGGCGGCGAAGCGCAGCGAGTGAAGCTGTCACGCGAACTCTCCAAGCGGGCAACAGGCCGCACGATGTACATCCTCGACGAGCCGACGACCGGCCTGCATTTTGCCGATGTCCAGCGTCTGCTCGATGTGCTGGATCGCTTGGTGGAAACCGGAAACACCGTGTTGGTGATCGAACACAATCTGGATGTCATCAAAAACGCCGATTGGATTATCGACATGGGGCCGGAAGGTGGCGATCGAGGCGGCGAGATCGTGGCCGAAGGCCCGCCGAGAGAAGTTGCGAAGGCGAAGCGGTCCTATACGGGACAGGTGCTGAAAGAGGCGGGGTTGTGAGCGGGGCCGGAAAGGACGGAGTTTTCGGTCGCCACGATGCGAATGGGTCTCGACGGCAGCCGAATCAGTACTATGAGCCTCGTACGACTGTAAGACGCGATGAGAATCGCATGCCGTCGCACGCGGCACCCTCTTCCGCTACATCTCGCAGCTTCCGCCATGGTGACTCCGAAAACTCCATCCATTCCATCCCCGCTAAGAAGAAAAGGGGAAGTAATGGCTGATGGCGTAATTGGCCATCAGGCTCGGATCATGTTATCCCATTCCGCGCATCCGAGGGACGCACCAGGACAAGTTGTCCTATCTGTCCCAACACATGGTTTTCTATGAAAATAATTAACCATTCTCGCTTTATCCTCTGACAACTTGTCAGTCCCGACCCTTCTCACACATCTGATGTCCTCTATCAAATAATTCAGTTTATTCCCTATTAAATCAAAGTCTCAGCGGGCCTTTCGCACGAGGGAGCTTCGTGGCCCGTCCTTTGCCTAGTATCTCCCGCAGGTCACACATGGGAGGTTTTATGAAGACAATTCCGTCAATTCCACTTTTCGTAGCGGCTCTCATCATGACGGGTATTTGGGCCGGTTCCGGTTCGACGGCATCTGCCATGAGCATTGGAAATGTGAACATGCATTCAGAGATCCCTCCAGTCGTTCTGATCGTAAATAAGGACCAATTCGAGGGGAACTGGAAACAATTCAAAGGCGATTTGAAGAAGCAATGGGGAAAATTGACAGACGATGACTTGCTCGTCATTGAAGGCAATTACGACAAGTTCGAGGGCAGGGTGCAGGAACGGTACGGAGACAAGAGAGAGGAAGTGAAACGTTGGACCGATGAATGGTTTAAGCAACACCACCCTATTAAGTCCGAGAAGACCAATAAGTAAAAGGCTGAGAATGAAACGCTTACTGACATGGTCGGTGTTCTGCGATAGCCAAAAGTCAGTGTGGAGATATGGGGAATATCTCGATTCTCTGGAGAAGCTTGTGAAAGGTTCTGCTTCATCAATCGGCGCGATGCAACCTGATCAAACTATCCTTTGTAGTCACGGTGCCAATGAAGCGAACGAGACACGTACAAACCGGTAAGCATGTAGAGCCAGTAAATTGATTCGCAGTTTTCATGGATGACCGCATGTCCGTTCGATGAACAGTTGAGGCAGCGAAGAACCGGATCGAGACCCGGTTCTTCGCACAACCGAAGGGGAATCGTATGCTCTACTATGCGCTGGTGTTCCTCATCATAGGATTTGTTGCGGCGGCGGTGGGGGCCGGTGGTGCAGCCGCCGTGGCCACGCATATTTCATGGGTATTATTTCTCATCGCGATCATCTTTCTGCTCGTCCATTTGCTGACAGGTCGCAGACCTCCGGTTAACTGACGAGGACACTCATTGCTGATTCAATAGACGCGAAAACACAACTCGAAGAAGGAGGGATCTATGGGAACGATGGGAAAAGGTTTCATTTTATGGCTCCTCGGAGTTCCGGCCAGTCTCTTGGTCTTGCTGTGGTTTTTGGGTGTTCTTCGATAAAGTCACCAGGTAGTTTGGCGTGACATGCAGCCAGATGTGTTCTCCTGTCTGAACGCGCTCTTTTCACTTCTTGTCAGCTCATCCCTTGCGCCTCCATAGGTCTTTCCGGTAATTGATCATTTCCTTTTCTGCTGCGCCCATTCAAGGGACAATAGGCCAACCGTGCCTAAAAGAGGGAGGGGTGTGTCCGATGCAGACTGTCGCGTTGTTGACGATTTCGAACATATTCATGACATTCGCGTGGTACGGCCACTTGAAATTCAAGGAATATCCCTTGTTCACGGTGATTCTGGCGAGTTGGGGTATTGCCTTCATCGAATACTGCTTTCAAGTGCCGGCCAATCGGATCGGCCATGCCCAGTTCAATGCGGCGCAACTCAAGACGATCCAGGAGGTCATCACCCTGGTCGTGTTCTCGATTTTCTCAGTCGTCTACTTGAAAGAAGCGATGAAGTGGAACTATGTGGTGGGGTTCGCGCTTATCGTGGTGGCGGTGTTCATCATCTTCAAAGAATGGTGACGATCGAGGATACGACGATGTGTTATCGTTCGAGCCGTAATCAACCTTCTCACCATCCTGCTTCTGTCCCTCGCTAGGCTTAGACCGCAGCTCGCCCGATTGATGAAACCTTACCAAGCCCGCTTGCAGCACATTCTTTAGGCCACTACAATACCGCACACATCTATCTCGGCCGTTGAGCGAAGGGGGTATGGGTATGCCGAAATCGAAAAAGACCGACTCGAGTGCGAAGTCTGAGAGTGTCGAAAAGAAATCCTCACCGGCGTCCCCGTCTGCACCCCTGGCCACGGAAGATTTCGAAAAGCTCGGTGTCTTCTACCTGGGACGGCCATATGATCTCGCGGCTAAGCAAGCCAAGCCTGGTTTGCTGCTCTACGATTCCAAGGATCTCGTGACGCATGCTGTCTGCGTCGGCATGACCGGCAGCGGCAAGACCGGACTTTGTCTTGCGCTTCTTGAAGAGGCGGCGATCGACAACATTCCCGCCATTATCATCGATCCAAAAGGCGACCTTGGCAATTTGATGCTTACGTTCCCGTCGCTCCAGGGCGAAGATTTTCAGCCATGGATCAATGAGGACGATGCGCGCAAGAAAGGCCTGTCGTCCATCGAGTATGCCAAGGCACAGGCTGAATTATGGACCAAGGGCTTGGCTGGATGGCAACAGGATGGCGCTCGTATACAGCGCCTCCGGGATGCTGCAGACATCGCGATTTATACGCCCGGCAGTAACGCCGGACTCCCGGTCTCTATCCTTAAGTCTTTTGCCGCGCCGACGGCTGATGTGCGTGAGGACTCCGAACTTCTGCGTGAACGAATCAGTACGACCGTGACCAGTTTGTTGGGCTTACTTGGGATCGAAGCCGATCCGATCCAAAGCCGCGAGCACATTCTCCTATCGACGATTCTGGATCAGACGTGGAAGCAAGAGGAAGATCTCGATCTTGCAGCACTGATTCAGGCCATCCAATCGCCGCCGGTGTCGAAGATCGGCGTGATGGACATAGATTCGTTTTTCCCGTCTAAGGACCGCTTTGCACTCGCGATGAAGCTGAACAATCTTTTGGCGGCTCCAGGATTTCAAGCCTGGCTGGAAGGAGAATCGCTCGATATTCAGCAGCTGCTCTACACCTCGTCGGGTAAGCCACGTCTGGCGATCTTTTCAATCGCTCATTTGAACGACGCAGAACGCATGTTTTTCGTGACGCTCTTGCTCAGTCAGATGGTCGGTTGGATGAGAGCTCAATCGGGCACCACGAGTCTGCGGGCCCTCGTGTATATGGACGAGATCTTCGGGTATTTCCCGCCCGTGGCCAATCCTCCATCCAAGCTGCCGCTGATGACTTTGCTCAAGCAGGCGCGGGCGTTTGGTTTGGGGGTCGTGCTCGCGACGCAGAATCCCGTCGATCTCGATTACAAGGGATTGGCCAATACGGGCACGTGGTTCATTGGACGGTTGCAGACTGAACGGGATAAAGCCCGAGTGTTGGAGGGGTTGGAAGGGGCTTCGACTAGCGCCGGGAAGAAATTCGACCGTGGCCGCATGGAACAAACCTTGGCAGGTCTCGGCAATCGGATCTTTCTGATGAACAATGTGCATGAGGATGAGCCGGTCGTGTTTGAGACACGGTGGTGCCTCTCCTATCTCCGTGGACCTCTGACAAGGACACAGATCAAGCAGCTGATGGATCCTGTGCGCGATGCTCAAGCGGGAGTTGGTGCGCCTCGTGCTGCCGGAAAACCAGCCAAGTCACCCAAAGGCAGCGCACGTCCCATCGTCCCGCCGGATGTCCCGCAACACTTCGTGCCATTGCGTGGGACGCAGCCTGAAGGCAGCGAGTTGATCTATGCGCCCATGTTGCTCGGCTCGTCGCAGGTCCGCTTCTCCGATACGAAAAGCGGGATCGACACGATCCAGGATGTGATTGTCCTGGCACCCATGGGCGATGGCCCGGTGACTGTCGACTGGGACCGTGGAACACCAGTGGATGTGGCGGTGGCCGATCTCGAACAGAACCCAAAAGAGGGCGCGCAGTTTCTTGGCTTGCCGGCAAGTGCCGGCAAGGCCAAGAGTTACGCCGACTGGAACAAGGAGTTCGGCGGTTGGCTCTTCCGGACGCAGAAAGTTGAGTTGTACAGGAGTTCCATTACCAAGGAAGTGTCTAAGCCTGGCGAATCTGAGCGCGACTTCCGAGTGCGGTTACAGCAGACCGGGCGAGAACAGCGCGACAAGGGCGCGGAGGCGCTTCGCCAGAAATACGGTTCCAAGATTGCGACACTTCAAGAACGAGTCAGGCGTGCGGAGTTGGCGAAGGAAAAGCAGCAGACCGAATCCCGTTCCAGCCAGATGCAAGCGGCGATTTCCGTGGGAGCTTCCATTCTGGGGGCCTTTCTTGGACGGAAGGCGATCAGCGCGTCAAATATCGGACGAGCCACGACTGCGATCCGGAGTGCCGGCCGCGTCATGAAAGAGTCGCAGGATGTCGGGGTAGCCGAGGAAAATGTCGCGGCGCTTCAACAGCAACTGATGGATCTCGAAGCGCAGTTCAAGTCGGAGAGCGAAGCGTTGGCTGCCGCATCCGATCCGTTGAACGAAAAACTCGAAACCATCTCTATCAAACCCACCAAGGCTAACATTGCTGTCAGACTCGTGACCCTCGCCTGGACACCCCATTGGCGTGATGCAAGGGGAAGCCTTACTTCAGGGTGGTCATAAGTTTCATATGAGTAGTGCCATACCATCGGCTCAAGGCGCTGCTGACTGATATCCACCACCTCCACTAAGGGTAATAGTGCGGTACGATCTGGGCTCTCACCGGGACTCCCTACTGGCAGGGCTTGAATGGCGGCCTCACTCGGAACCGAATTAATTCAAGGTTTCCCCTGCTCCTAGCACGATCAGGTGCCTTATCAAGCACGTAGGTGTACATCTGTAGGATTTAGAATTCACCTAAGGTATCGATTAGTTGTCATTCCCGTAGCCCTCATCCCCAGTCTTATCAAGTTTTTTGATTGACATACCGAAACACTACCTAGTTGGTTTGCCGCAAGTGCCGATTGGTGGGCGGCCTAGCCTCAGACATCATGGAGAGCACAAGATGGAGGTTCATACATTCCAATATGATCGTAGTGAAGGGTGGTCCATCAAGAATCGGCCTCAGATAGATTCCCATCGGACACTGATCGTGCTGTTCGGGTCTTCCACTTTTATCGATGCGGACAACCCGATCCGTGAGTTGGTCGATGAATACCCCCATTCGACAGCCATCGGCTGCTCGACCGCCGGCGAGATTTTAGGGACGCAGATCTTCGACGAAAGCGTGAGCGCGGCGATTGTCCGATTCGATCATACGGATCTTCGGATGGCCGGTGCTCCTGCTCACTCAGCGGAAGATTCGTTCACCGCTGGGCAGCATATTGCCAGACAGCTGAACGACCCACGATTGAAAGGCATCCTTGTCCTTTCGGACGGCCTTTGTGTGAACGGGAGCGAACTGGTACGGGGCCTGAATTCAGAGGTATCCCCTTCCGTCGTGGTGACCGGCGGATTGGCCGGCGATGGTGATCGATTTCATCGGACCTGGGTGCTGCAGGACCGCCGGCCTCAATCGGGTTTTGTGACGGCTGTCGGTTTCTATGGAGATCGCATCAGGATCGGGCACGGAACAAAGGGTGGCTGGGATCGGTTCGGCCATGAGCGGCGTGTTACCAGATCAAGTGGAAACGTCCTGTTCGAGCTCGATGGCCGTCCTGCTCTTCAGCTGTATAAGGAGTATCTTGGTGATCGAGCCTCCGGTTTGCCGGCAACCGGCCTCCTCTTCCCGCTCGCACTACGTGCCCATCAAGCAGATTCCAAGAGCCTGGTTCGAACGATTCTTGCGGTGAACGAAGAGGAACAATCTCTGACCTTCGCTGGCGATATTCCGGAAGGGTCTCTCGCGCAGCTGATGAAGGCCAATTTTGATCGGCTCGTCCATGGGGCGTCCGAAGCGGCATTTTCCACCAAGTCAGCAGCCGACGCCAACTCCTGCACCTTAGCCGTTGCCATCAGTTGCGTAGGTCGACGACTCGTTCTCGGAGAGCGGACAGAAGAGGAAACCGAGGCCACTCTGGATGTGTTTCCCAAAGGGATGCAGCAGATCGGATTCTATTCCTATGGGGAAATTTCTCCGTTTACGGCGGAAACCTGCGATCTTCACAATCAGACGATGACGTTGACGACGCTGAGCGAAGCGGCGTGATTTCTCATGCACCCCCTACTGACACGACAACTGAGGCGGTTAGGCCTAGATCAAGAGCATCTCCCACCGTCGCCGGAGGTGTGGAGTGACCTGCTGGAGAGGATCAGCCGGAGCTATATGGAAGCCGATCAAGGTCATGCGCTCCTGGAACGATCGCTGGCCCTCTCTTCAAAGGAGATGCAGGATCTCTATGCGCAACTCAAACAAACCAGCGAAACTCAGCTCGCACAGGAGCGAAACAAACTCCAGGCGGTTTTGCACGCGCTGGGAGATGGACTGTGCGTCGTGGATGCGGCGTGGAAGATTCAGATGATGAATCCCCACGCCGAGCAACTGTTGGGAGAAGCCGCGCATGCCCTAGGCGATCGTCCTGTCTATCGGATGATCTCTCCGGGACCCGAAGAATACCGAGAACACTGTCTCATCACCGATGCCACGCTGCCGACGCTTGCTTCCGGCGAACCGTACCGAACGGACGATGGTTTGTTGGTGAGAACGGACGGTCAGTTTGTGCCCATCTCGCTGGTCGTGACCCCCATGCTTTCGAATGGCACCGTCACCGGCGCGGTGCTCGTGTTCAGAGACATCAGTCAGGAGAAGCGGGTAGAGCGAGAGCGGCAACAGACCGAAGGCCTTCTTCGTCGAATTCAGGCGGGGTTGTCGGAAGTGGCCAAAAGCCCGCAAGTCTACGGGGGTAATCTTCAAGAAGCATTTCAAGCCGTCACACGCGTGGCAGCGGAGTGTCTTCATGCAGCGAGAGTCAGTATCTGGTTCTTTACGGCGGATCGGTCCGCCATTCAGTGCGTCAATCTCTATCAATTGACCACTCGAGAACATTCCCAAGGCCTCGAACTGTCGGCGATCGCATATCCCCGGTATTTTCAGGAGCTGGATACCGAGCGAATCGTATCAGCCGATGATGCGCAAGCCGATCCGAGGACTGCGGAATTTGCCGAGGGGTATTTGGCGCCGCTGGGGATTACGTCCATGCTCGACGTTCCGATTCTCTCGGAAGGCAGGATGATCGGTGTGATCTGTCATGAGCATATCGGCCCTATGCGACGTTGGACGCGCGAAGAGCAACATTTCGCCACGTCCATCGCCAATGCGGTGGCTTTAGCCATCGAGGCTGCCGATAGACGGAAGGTTGAGCAGGCGTTGCGAACCAGTGAAGAACGGCTGACGATGACGGTCCAGAGCGCGAACATTGGGATTTGGGACTGGGATTTGAAATCGAATGTTGTGTATCTCTCGCCTGAATGGAAGCGGCAACTTGGGTATGAGGATCACGAGTTGGGCAATACATTCGCGGAGTGGAAAAGCCGGCTCCACCCTGAGGATTACGACCGTGTTTGGAATACCATCGAGGCGTATTTGCTCGCACGGCCATCTCGATTCGAACTTGAGCATCGTCTTCGTCATAAGAACGGCTCCTATCGGTGGATTCTTGGGCGCGGGACTGCGATCAAGAGCGACGCTGCGTTGTCGAACCGTATGGTCGGAATCAATATCGATGTCACTGATCACAAATCGGCAGAAGAAACGCTTCGTCATGCCAAGGAAACTGCCGAGGCCGTCAGTCGCGCCAAGAGTCAGTTCCTGGCAAACATGAGTCACGAAATTCGCACTCCCATGAACGGAGTGTTGGGCATGGCGGATCTTTTGCTGCGATGTGCGCTTGGTCACAGAGAGCGGCATTTGGCGGAATCGATCCACCGATCCGGCACGGTATTACTCGCCATCATCAACGACATTTTGGACTTTTCGAAGATCGAGGCCGGGAAACTGCAGCTTGAGGCGATTCCCTTCGAAGTTCGTCGGACGATCCAGGAAGCGGTTGATCTGTTAGGACCGGCAGCGCAGAAGAAACAGCTGACACTTTCCTGGCAGATCGACCGTGATATCCCTGGGTATCTGCTCGGCGATCCGATCCGGCTGAGACAAATCGTCGTGAATCTGGTCGGAAATGCCGTCAAATTCACGGAACAGGGAAGCATTAAGGTATGTGTTGCTCTTGAGGATCAGAGGGGGGATCTGCACGGACTATCCGTTACGGTCCATGATACCGGCATCGGCATTGCTCCCGAAGTTCAAGCCCACATCTTCGACGCATTTTCCCAGGCCGATGGTTCGACCACCAGGAAATACGGTGGGACCGGCTTGGGGCTCGCAATCGTCAAGCAGCTTGTCACATTGATGGGTGGAAACATCGAGCTCTGGAGTCATCCGGGTAAGGGGTCTATCTTCGGGTTTACCGCCTATTTCGCGCAATGCAATCCCGTTCACAGCCCGGTGTTATCTCCCATCTTAGGAGGACATGAGGTTGAGTCTGAAAACGTCGATCATCAACCGGTCGGATCCGCCGAAGTGCGCATTCTGCTGGTTGAGGACAACCCGGTGAACCGCGAGGTCGCGTACGGCATGCTGGAAGCGTTCAATTGCCTGATCGATACCGCTGAGAACGGGCGAGAAGCGGTCGCAGCAACAGCCGTGACGGACTATGCGCTCGTCTTCATGGATTGCCAGATGCCTGAGATGGACGGTCTTGCCGCAACCCGTTTGATCAGAGAACATGAAGCCCAGCGAGTGGGGGATATAGGCATCCGCCGGGTGCCGATCGTGGCTCTGACGGCGCATGCGATGCAGGGAGACCGGGACCTTTGCCTGGCCGCCGGCATGGACGACTACCTGACGAAACCCTATACACTTTCACAACTCGAACATGTATTGGCTCGTTGGCTGCCGAGGGGGAAAGCCGAGCCAGTAGAAGGGTGCGGCGTAACGCCGAGTTCACCATCGCTGGAGACGTGTGGCCGACAACCAACCGTTCCTCAGAGAGTGGGGACTCGTGATGACACACGTGTTGACGTGACGATCATCGATCAAGCGGCGTTGGCTGCCATCCGCGAATTGCAACGGCCTGGCCACCCGGACATCTTCGCTCGCATCTTGTCTGAATACATCGACGCGTCACCAGCGATGATCGATCGGATACGCCGCGCTGTCCTGTCAAAGAATGCGGCTGAGTTGCGGGCTTCCGCGCATTGTCTGAAGTCGAGCAGCGCCCAACTCGGAGCCTCCGTTCTAGCTGCCGACTGTCGCGAATTGGAACTGATGGGTGCCGGTCAAGATCTGGATCGTGCTCACGAAATCTTGAGCGAACTCGAGCAACATTACACGGCTGTGTGTACCGCCTTTCAAGCAGAGCTGGAGAAGGGGAGGTCCGCAGCATGATGGAAGAGCATTGCCCGACCGTTCTGATCATCGACGATGATTCCGTCGCGCGATTGCTGGCCCGTGAAGCGCTTGAGCAATCAGGCTGGTTGGTTGAAGAGGCCGAACATGGTCGACGAGGGCTTGAGGTGTTCGTCAGGACCCGTCCTGATCTGGTGCTGTTGGACATCATGATGCCTGAAATGGATGGATTTGCCGTCTGTGCCGAGTTGCGGCGGTTGCCGGAAGGCATGCATACACCTGTACTCATCATGACAGGGCTGGAAGACTATCAGTCCGTTACTCAAGCGTATGATGCCGGAGCTACCGATTTCATCGTCAAGCCGATCAATGGCCTGTTGCTGAAACACCGGGTGCGATACATGTTACGAGCCGGTCAAGCCATGCAAGAATTGCGGGACAGCCAGGACAAGCTGGTTCAGGCTCGAGACGGGGCTCTTGAAGGGGCTCGGTTGAAATCTGAATTTCTTGCCACGATCAGCCATGAGATTCGTACTCCAATGAACGGCATTATCGGGATGGATGAATTGTTGCTTGAGACCGAGCTGACGCCGGAGCAGCGGGATTGTGCCGAGACGATTCGGCTGTCCGCCAAAGCATTGCTCGAAATCGTGAACGATATCTTGGACTTTTCCAAATTGGAATCAGGGCGAGTCATGCTCATCCGGGAGGAATTTGTGTTGAGTGCGGTGATCAACGAGAATCTCGCTCTGTTTCAAGAGCGGTCGGAAGAGAAAGGTCTTCTCCTTCGTCACGAAATCGCATCGACGGTGCCGATGAAGCTCTGGGGCGATCCGGTCCGTATCGGCCGTCTTCTATCGGTATTGCTCAGCAACGCTGTGAAATTTACCGAGCGGGGAGAGGTTTGGTTGCGTGTCCAACTGGTTGCGCCATCGTCCGGCGAGTTGTCGTCTGGGCTGCAACCAGGGGCCAGCCGTATCCGATTTCTCGTCAGTGACACCGGGATCGGGATCAGTAAGTCGGCTGCCTACCGATTGTTCCAGCCTTTTGTGCAAGCAGACGGGTCCGATCGACGCAGGTATGGCGGGACCGGGTTGGGATTGGCACTCGCCAAACAGCTCGTCGAGCTGATGGGCGGAACGCTGGAATTCGAAAGTGAGCCCGGGAAAGGAAGCCAATTTTGGTTTGATTTATCACTTGCTCGAGCCAGTGATAGTCGGAAGCCGGCTTTCGAGCCTGGGAATGCGCTGGTCATGATGAAAGACGTGGTCAGTCAGACCGTTCTTGTGAGAACGTTAGAAAAACTCGGCTGTCGAGTTCAAACGGTCATTTCCGTGGAGGAACTGAGAAGTCTACGCCCCATACCGACACCGCTGTTGCTATTTGCGGATTTCGACCGGGTGGTCGATGAGACGGAACGCATGAACGTGCTGCAACTCAAGGAACGTTTACCAAGCCTTCACATAGTCGCCCTCGGGCGCGGGCTATCCGACAGCGATCTTCCTGCCAATAGGACGTGTCACATCGACGGATATCTCGATGGACCACTCACTGTCGAAGCGATCAAGTCTGTGACCGCTTCGTGGGTTCCTGAAGTACTCTCACGCTAGCGTATTGTCGCGCTCGCACGCTGTTCGTAGTTATTGCCCGGGCCGGCCTTGATTCAAATGGAGACCGGTCATGCACGCCTACCTGTGACGAACTGGTTCCATGAAGCGTTCAGTGCTTCTTGTCTTTCTGCATGATCTTATCGGTCCAGGCCAAGAGGATGGCCGAGGCCAAGAAAGTCATGTGGATAAAGATTTTCCACTTGATATGTTCAGGGTTCTCGTTCGCCACGTCGACGAAGGCTTTCAGGAGATGAATGCTGGAGATCCCTATCAGCGAGGCCGCGAGTTTGATTTTGATCGTCCCGGGATCGACGTGTGTGAGCCAATCCGGGCGGTCCGGATGCTGTTCCAAATCCAGCTTGCTGACGAACGTTGCGTACCCGCCGATCACGACCATGGTCAGCAAATTGGCCACCATGGTCACGTCAATCAAACCCAAGACTCCTAGCATGAACACGGTTTCATTCATTTGGTTGATGTGGATTACCATTTCCCAGAGCTCGAGGAGAAATTTGTAGGCGTACAGCAGTTCCGCGACGATGAGGCCGGCATAGAGCGGTGCTTGAATCCATCGACTGGCGAAGACGACCGCCTCGAACACCGCCTCGACCTGATTGCTGGCTGAGTGAGAGGGCTTAGGTGATGAAAGTGTCTCTCGGGATTCGGACAAACGAGCGTCGGACATTAACACCTCCTCACAGTCGAACGATGACACATCTGGGGAAAATAGAATCGACGGTGAGGTGTATCCTAGTCAGTGACTTCCAAGGTGTCAATTCTATCGACTGAGCGTGCTGCACGGTGAAGCAGCTCACCCCGTCTCCGAGGCGCAGGCCCTGTCGGACTTAGGGAGTGTCCAGGGGTAATTGCGAACCAGAGCCTTTAAAACTTCCGGCATAGAAGGCGGCAATCTGCGACCGTCGTCCGATACTCAGCTTTGAATAGATATTTGAGAGGTAGTTCTTGATGGTCTTTTCGCTCAGCCGTAGATCATGCGCGATCTCTTTATTCGTCAGGCCTCTCGCTACCAAGGGCAGGAGCCGTTGCTCCTGAGGAGAAAGGAGCGGGCGTTTCGATTGCCCCGGCTCACTGTACAGATTCTTCAGCCATTCCAACGTATGCTTTGTCAACCGAGGGTCAATGAGCGCTTGTCCGGAAGCCACGGTCCGAATGGCACGCACGAGAGCCTTGGAAGCGATGTCTTTGAGGATGTATCCGTGAGCGCCGGCGAGAATCGCTTCCAACACGGTATGATCATCCGCAAAACTCGTCAGAAACAGCACACGGGTTTGAGGACACTTCGTAAGAATTTCGCGGGCGGCGTCCACCCCGCTCCCGTCCGGTAGTCGGATGTCCAGCAGCACGAGATCCGGCTTGAGCCGGAGACAGAGTTTTTTTGCTTCCTCCATTCTCTTTCCCTGGCCCACGACCTTCATCCCGGGTGTGAGATTGAGGACAGCACAGAGACCGATGCGCACCACTTCATGATCATCCACGATGACCAGCCGAATCAGTGGGGATCTATTCATAGACAGTGCCCTTTTTCAATGGAATATCCACGGTAATAGTTGTGCCCAGCCCCGGCGTGCTATCGAGAGCAAACGTGGCAAGGAGGCGTCTGGCGCGGGCTGCCATATTGCTGAGTCCGTGACCCGTGCGACGCTTGCGCTTGGGAGCAAAGCCGACGCCGTCGTCACCGATGACTAAACGGATCGTATTATCCATCAGACTCAGACACACCCATCGACGGGAGGCACGAGCATGGCGCATGCTATTGCTGAGAGCCTCGCGTGCGATACTGAGGAGTTGCTCTCCCAGTTGGGGAGTGATGAAGGACAGGACGGGGGTCTTGATGTCCAGCTCAGGTGTGGTATGGTCGGCGCCTGTCATCGAAGCGGTCAGTTGTTCCAGTGCTTGTCCGAAGTCCAACTTCGCGGGCGTCCGTTGGGTCAATGGGGCAATGAAGCGCCGAACATCGACCATGAGGTTGTTGAGTTGGGTGACGGCTTGAGTCATATGCGCTTTCGACCGGCGGGTGGAGCGTCCCAAGGAGAGCTTGCCGGCCTCCAGCTGCATACCGACGGCATAGAGCGCTTGCAAAATGTTATCGTGCAGATCCCGGCTCAATTGCTCTCGTTCTTCAGTCGCCAGCTTGCGCTCGGTGATATCCTGAATTGCGGCAAGGAGAAAGGGTCCGGTTTTGTCTGATAACTCGATACGGGTCGCCTTGACTGAGACCCAAATGATTTCACCTGATTTCCTAATGTACCGTTTTTCATAGGCGTAGCTCGATCGGACTCCTCGAAAAAACTCATCCGTCAATACGATGTTGGCCGAGAGATCATCCGGATGCGTATATAGGGCGTACGTGCTTCCGACGATTTCATGCTCTTCATACCCCGTTAACTCACACAAGGCTTTGTTGGCGCAGATCGTGCACCAGTCTTGATCCAGAATACACAGCCCGACCGGAGCTTCCGCGACAAAATGCTGGAGCCTCAGCTCGCTATCACGTAGCGCTTTCTCGGCGCGCTTCTGCTCGGTAATATCACGAAAACTCCAGACACGGCCGACGATTTCCCCGGCGAGAATCTGAGGTCGTGAAAAGCGCTCGAAGACGCGTCCATCGTTGAATTCGAGCACATCGAAGCTTTCTTGTTCACGATACGTATAGAGCTCGCGAACCTTCCTCAAGAAGGCTTGAGGGTCCCGAAGTTGGTCCGCCATAAACGCCAGCAATGCCGCGTCGTCTCGGTTATCGGCCAGTGTGTGTGGAATATTCCATAGATGTAGGAAGCGCTGGTTGACACTCGTCACCGTACCTTGTCGATCGATGACGAGTAAACCGTCGGCGACTGAGTTGATGGCGGCTTGCAGGAGTGAATACGAGCGTTTCCGCTCGGAGATGTCGCGAACGAAGGCGAAGTTGTATTCACGGCCTTCGACGGCAACGAAATTGGCGACAACTTCGACGGGATAGGTTTCTCCCGATTGAGCACGGTGTCGTGATTCGAAGCGGAGGCGGCCTGACCGGCGCAGCTCTTCCCAATGTTCAGGCCACCGGTCCATCTGATGATCGGGATCGATATCGGCAACGGTCATGCGGAGGAGTTCTTCATGTGTGTACCCCAACCGCTGACAGGACGCGTCGTTGACGTAGAGAAAGCGCGCTGATTTGTCGATCCAAAAGACGAGGTCGGCGGACCGGTCGACAGCGATCTGGGTGAGACGCAGGGCTTGCTCAGCACGTTTGACGTGGGTCATGTCACGTGACACGCCGACCAAGCCGACGATCCGGCCGGTCCGATCCCGGTGAGGGGTTTTGATCGAATAGAAAGTCCGAGATTCTCCCTTCATCGGAAGAATCTCCTCAAATTGTCGCTGCACAGCTCCAGAAAAAACCTTTTGATCATCGGCCATGAGACGCGTTGCGATGGCCGGAGGAAAGATTGCGTCATCGCTCTTCCCAATAATTTCGGTGGTAGACTTTCCAATGACCAGCGCTCCGGCTGAATTGATGAACCGGTAGCGTCCATCACCATCTTTCATGAAAATCGCGTCAGTCGCCGTTTCGATGACCGCCCGTAAAAGCGCTTCTTGTTCTTTCAAGGCTTGTTCAGAGTCTCTTCGCAGGAGTTCTCCACTGATCCAGCGCGCCATGAGTTGTAAAAAATCCTTGTCGGCTTGGCTAAAGCGGTTGGGAGAAGGCTCGGGTCCCATAAAACAGATTGTGCCGTGTGGCCGCTCTTGATCGATCAATGTGGTGCCGATGTAGCATTCAAGTCCGAGGTTCTTATAGCCGGGATGGTTGGACCACGCTGAGGCTCCGACATGGTTAAAGCACACGACATCATTCGCCTTCAACGTCTCGCCACAACAGGTCTGAGACAACGGCATGCGCATGCCGGGCGTGAAAGAGCCATTTGATGGCCAAACGTGCGTCAGCTCCAGTTGATCGCCGCGAACACTGGTGACGAAGCCGATGGGGAGGTGAAAACGGCGACAGCCGATCTCCAAGACGGTTTGAATGCGCTGGTCGAAGGTGAGCCCGGGATGTGACGTGGCTTCATGCAACGATCGGATTGCCTGTTCGCTTTTTCGCAAATGGGTTTCTGCCTGCTTTCGATCATCGATATGCTGAACAACGGCGATGAAATAGGCCGGATTGCCTGAGGCATTCCGGACAAGCGAAACGGTCAAGTCGACCCATGTCCAGGTGTTGTCGCTCCGACGATACCGCTTTTCCATCGAGTAGGAAGGACGTTTTCCCTCGAGCAATTCGTCAAGATAGTCAAGATTGGCTGCGAGGTCATCGGGATGTGTGAGTTCTTGAAACCTCGTCCGGAACATCGTCTCCAACGAATACCCCAACATCCCGCACAGGTGCGAATTTACTCTGAGAAACCGTCCGTCTAAGTCGAGCTGGGCAATTCCGACTCCCGCATGTTCATAGAGCGCTCTCCAGCGCATCTCGCTCTCCCGAACTTGCTCTTCGGCGAGGCGACTTTCGGTGATGTCGCGTACGATGCAACCCACTGTGGCCTGATGTTCCCCACTCGCCGGGATGAGTGTTAAGGTCCCGGCAAAGTGTCGTAAAGCCCCTTCCAACGGTACGATGTATTCAACCGTGGCTGTTTCGCCTGTATCGACGACCTGACGAATCGCGGTGAGATAATGCGCGCCGGCTTCAGGTCCGAAGACATCCGTGACGTGTCTGCCGATGAGATCTTGTTTGGGAAGAAGAAGTTTATCTTCGTTCCGGGTCCACACGTTGAGATATCTCCCGTCCCGGTCGAATTCAAACGCCAAGTCGTCCAGAGCGTCCAGGAATGAGCGGAGGCGAGCTTCGCTCTTGACCTTGGCTTCCTCGGCTCGTCTCAGGTCCGAGAGATCGACATACAAGCCGACGGCCATCGAGAGCTGTCCGAACTCGTCATGGACGCAGACGGGCCAAAGGAGGAGGTCGAGTATCTGACCGTCCTTTCGTCGGCGTCTGAGCTCCACCGGGCCGGCCAACTCTCCGTTGATCCCCGCTTGCCATAATGCATCGGCCGTTGCTTCCTCACCCGGGGGAACATAAGGGAGTTCACGCCCCAACACCTCCTCTTCAGACCAGCCGAACAGGCGTGTGGCAGCATGGTTCCAGCTGATCACCCGTCCTTCTCGATCAAGACGGACGAGTGGGAATGCCGATTCTTCGACAAGCGTATAGAGCAAACGCGAGGCTTCATGCAGCTGGGTTTGAGCCCGCCTACGCTCGGTGATGTCTTCACAGACGACGAGCACAAAGATGCGGCCGGTTTGGTCGTGAATCGCGCGCGCCCGCTCTTTGACCCACAGCCGTGTTCCGTCGCTCCTGATCTTTTGAACTTCCCACTGTAAAGGCGAGTATGGAGTGGCCGCACAGGCTTTGAGTTGTGACAACACGGTCTGCTGATCCTTTGGGTCAAGCACGTTCAGGATCGATTGGCCGATGAGGTCCTCTTTGGGATATCCGAGTTGATCCGCACCAAAGCGGTTCACGGATAACACGGTCCCGTCGGAAGTCAGCGTGAAGTACATGAAGGGGTTCTGCTCATACAGCGATTGGTAGGATAGCTCACTGGCCCTGAGCGCTGATTCAGCCTGTTGTCTCCGCTCGATTTCTTTCTTGAGATCGAGCACGGCCTGTTCTGATCCTGTCGCGTGTTCACGGACATGTGCTTCAAGTGTTTCTTGAATGCCTTGTTGGACCGGTTCCGACTGTTGACACGCGGTGATATCTTCAATAGTGCCGACCATGCCCGCCACGGGTTTGTTCCCGTTGCACATGGCCCGGCCGCGGCACGCAACCCACCGGATGGTTCCACGCGGAGTCATGATGCGATGTTCGATGCGATAGAACGTCCGGTCTTCCACTGCCGTCGCCATGGCGGCGCTGAACGGCTGACGGTCCTCTGGGTGGACGAGGGCGATGAATCCTTGATAGGTGCCGTCGAAGGATCCGGGAAGAAGGCCGAAGATCCGTTCGGTTTCCAAGGACAAGATGACACGATTCGTGCTGACTTCCCATTCCCATGTTCCGACCTGGGCAGCCCCAAGCGCCCACGCTTGTGCGAGGAGATGGTCTTGTCCTGCATTGGCTAAAGCCTGCTGCAGTTCGAGGACTTGATGCCGTAACTGGGCAAGTTCGACGGACAGTGCCCGATCAGTATTCGATGGCGAACCCATAGAGACGAATCTCGGTGTTTAGGTCGGATGAAACTGCGAGGCGAGCCCGTTCTCCTTCGCAGATGGACCGATCCTGGAACAACAATTAGGGAATAGCATAGAGCCCGTCGATCCTACAAGACCAGAAGGGGGGTGGGGTAAAGAAGTTTTCACGAGGACAGGCGAGCGCTAGAAGGTCACAGGAGCCCTAGAATTTAGGACTTCGGGCGGCCCCGGGCACATGTGTTTCCTTCATAAACCAGGCGACGGCTTCCGTTCGACGTTTGACATGCAGCTTATCGAAGATATTCGCCAGGTAATTTTTCACCGTCTTATCGCTCAAACGAAGCTGGATCGCAATCTCTTTGTTTGTTTTTCCTTCCGCCAGGAGAGGCAGAATGAGGCGTTCCTGCGGGGATAATCGGGAGACTCCTTGGGGAGTCACGCCCAGATGTGAGCTGGTCCGAATCCAGTGGAGCGCCTGCTGGGTCACTCGTGGGTCCAGATAGCCCTGACCGGTGGCGACGGTGCGAATGGCACGGATGAGGTCATCCATGCGGACATCCTTGAGCACATATCCATGCGCCCCGTTCTGAACGGCAGCCATCACCGTGGTATCCTCGGCGTAACTGGTGAGGACGAGAATCCGTAGCTTCGGTGCAACGGCCAGAAGCCGTCGGCAGGCTTCAGTGACTGAAGCGTCGGGAAGTTTCACATCAAGCAGGACCATCTGAGGGTTGAGACGCTCAACGATCGCGACACCGTCTGCGATAGTCCCGGCCTCTCCCACGATCGTCATATCCGGTTCAAGGTGCAGCAGGGCGCGCAGCCCCCTGCGGACCATCTCATGGTCATCCACAAGCACGATGCTGGTCGATGGTTGTTTCATACAGGGGTGAGAAGGGGTTCCAATGAAAACTCCGCAATGACTTGCGTGCCTCCTCCACTCTTCGACTGCACCCACAATCTCCCGCCGAGTTTCTTGGCTCGAGCTTCCATATTGATAAGCCCGTATCCACGTGGTTGCCCTACAGCCGTGGAAAACCCAATACCATCGTCGGAGATGCTGACGCGAATTCTCGTTTCTTTCATGCGAATCGAGACCACGGCTCGGGTCGCCTGAGCGTGGCGAGCGCAGTTACTGAGAGCCTCTCGGACGATATTCAAGATCTCGCGCTCTTCCTCATTCGTCAACACCTCAATGGCGCTGCGCTGAAGATCCAGCTTCATGTGCAACCGGTTTGTTTGCTCATAGGTCGTGCATAGTGTGTTGAGTTCCGAGGACAAGTCAAACTCTTGGACGGTACCGGACTCCAATTCGTGAATCATCCCGCGGATTTCATGAATGAGTTGATTGATCTGCCAGATCATCCGGCTATCGGTTTCTTTGGTTTCCACTGAGTGATTACTCCGGGTCCGTTGAGAGGTTTCAATAGTAAGGCCAATGGCATACAGCGATTGCAACACGCAGTCATGCAAGTCTCGACCAATCCGGGTACGATCTTCCAATAGTTTATGCAATCGGCGTTCGGTCGCTTTGAACGCGATCGTCAGTTCACCCGCGCAAGGTTCCAATTGACACACGCCGAGGGATTCCTTGAGCGGTCGAACTGACTGGGTGACTGACAGGGCTGGGGTTGGGCGGAGTCCCCCGTCCAACAGTTGAAACTTTGTCCTGCCTTCTGTCACGCGTACCTCCTTTTTTCCGGTCTTCTTGCCTGAGTTCCACCAAAGCCGCCGAAACCGCAGCATCTAGTTGTAGCGTCATTATCTACGTGATTGCGGACGGAAAATCACCTGGCGGGTCCGCCAGGTGACGTTTCCTTAGTTGAAATGGTTCCATTCGCCTCCCCTACTAGACAATCGGCCCTATATGGGCTCCGCATCAGGCCATACTGAAAGGAGACAGTATGCAAGCATTCGCGGCCGGAGAGGCAAAGGAAATTGCCTTCTATGAGGGAGAGTTTCTCGTCAAGACACTCGAAACCAAGGAGGACCTCACTCAGGCGTATCGATTGCGGCATCGCGTATTTGCTGAACGGCTGAAGTGGGTGCCTGAGCGGGCCGACCGGCTCGAAGCCGATGTGTACGATACTTGGAGTACCTCAATCGGGATATTCGCGGATGAAACCAGACTGCTTGGGTTAGTCCGCATGACCCATGCGCCTGTCCCGTTCATGCTGGAGAGTGAATTCAGCGCCTGCCTTGTGGGGAGCCATCGTGTTCGAAAGCAAATCGATACGGCGGAAATTACTCGACTGGCCGTTGATCCAGCGATCGCAGATCGTGGCCTTTCTGCAAGGCTCATGAAAGCGATCTTCAAAGGGATGTATCAATGGTGTCTGCTTCATGAGGTCCGCTATACATATATGGTGGTGGAACACAGGCTTTTGCGGGTTGTCCAGCGCATGGGATGGCCATGCCGGGCCATAGGGGAGCCAGTAGCTTTGCCTCCAGCTGAGGTTTTTTCTATCGGGGGGTTGCTCGATCTGGACGAATTTAGATCTCAAGCCTCAACGTGTCGTCCTGCTATGTTGGATTGGTTGACGACGACAACACTGGTTCCCAAGCCGGAATACGGATGCCGACCAGTACTGGGCCAAGAAAGTGATGTAGCGGAATATGCACAATTGGCAGAAGACCGACTGCTGGTGCGCGCAGCCTAACTGCTTCGGTGATAGGGTAGCGGTTTGGACTCCGCTAGTGCGAATTGAATGCCTAAATGGCGGTCGGCAACCCATGGAGGGCGGGTAGCCCGTGTTCTATGGCGGTTGCAACCGCTTGGGAGCGGGAAGTCACCTCTAGTTTGGAGAAGATGCTCTCAATGTGGAATCGTATAGTTCGCTCACTGACTCCCAGAATCTTGCCGATTTCCCAATTGGTTTTTCCGTTCTTCATCCAATTGAGGATCGTGACTTCTCGCGAGGAAAGCTCTTTGACGCATCGATCTGTTTGCGACACAGATTTGGGAGCGGTTCTGAGCAGGGCCATATGAATGTAATAGCCTGCGTATTCGACGAGTGGAACCAATCGTTTCGCGTCGAGAGCATGTTCACTGGCGAACGAACAAAAAGTAGCAACTCCACAGGCCTGATCGACTGAGCCTGTTGTAATGCCATCACAGAGACCAAATTGCCGCGCCGTGGCGATAAACTCATGTTCTTTCTCGGAAGACATGTGTTGATAGATCTCTCGCCAATGTTGCGTGCCTGGCGATTTCAAAGCCGACTTGAATACCGGGTCGACGTCAGCAAAGCCATTTTTCCAGTACATGTAGAGCCATTCATCCGGATAACTGGCGTTGACGACATTACTGAATCCAGCAAAGGTTCGATCTGGCCCGAGCCGAGCAAGCCCCCCTAAGGCCCTCGTGAAGGAGAAATGGTTTTGGAATAGAACGAGCACGTCCCGCACGTGATCCGGAGTCTCTGCCTGCATCGCGTAGTGGAGGACTTCAAGAAAGTTCCTGCACTCAGACTTGGAGAGAGCGTCGAAGGCAGTCCGCGGGAAAGGTTGTTTTGTCGATGTATGAGCCATTAGAGACCCTCCTGCCCTTTGGGGACGTGACTATATACCATACGAGTTATGAAAAAATCAGATGAAAAGCATGATAGGGCCGTTTAAATATCATATATAGGGCCGATTGTCCCCATACGCCCGCCTCATCTCCCTATTTACTTTCGCCTGTTATGAGAAGATCATCCCTAAGAGTGAGACGGGGCAAATAATTTAGCAGGGTGCCAAGGTCCGGATGCAAGCATGGCTCATCGGTAGGCTCGTCATTGTATTCATCCTCTCGTATTCTCTCCTGGAACCAACGGTGGCCGGTGCCCAAGCCCTTCGCTTTCAGCCTCAGGGAGCGCGCGCCGCAGGACAGGGCAATGCATTCGCGGCAGAAGCCGATGATGCATCAGCCATCCACTACAACCCGGCCGGGTTGACCCAAGTAGCAGGTGTCCAAAGCATCGTTGGGCTAAATTTGCTCGGGGGATCCGTCAAATTCAAAAGCCCGACAGGTCTTGATAGCCGTGGCGACTTCAACGGAAGCGTGAACTGGCCTCCTCCCAGTAATTTTTACCTGAGTGCCAATCTTGCGTCCATTGGATTGCCCATTCTCTCGCCAGTAACGGTCGGCATCGGGTTAACATCGCCGTACGGCTTGAATACCCGGTACCCGGTTGATGGCCCGTTCAACACGGCTGTGACCTCGGCAGCACTCCCGCTGATCGCTATCAAGCCCACCATTGCTTACAAGGTAAGCGAAGATCTGTCAGTAGGTGTAAGTGCTGATATTTACACGTTTGTGAGCTTTCTCGGCGAAGGACATGTGGAGCAGAAACAGGTAAGCGCCGGAGCCTTGGGGATCCCAGCTGGAGCGTCTATCGAACTGAATGGGAATGGGACCGCGGCAGGCGTGACGGCCAGTTTGTTGTATACCCCCGTGAGAAATGAGGCCGGTAAGCCGATCCTGTCTGTCGGGCTGGTCTATCGCAGTCAGGCAGTCTTGCCTTTGCATGGGTTGCTGTTAGTCAATGGCGCGAAGGCGGCCGATGCCTCCACCGATCTTGTGTTGCCGCACATAGTTACCGGAGGCATCGCTATCTGGCCGGTACGCACCAGCGAGAGAGAGTGGAAGGTCGAGCTCAATGTCGAATATGTCGGTTGGAGTTTGAATAAGAATCTTGATATCCACCTCTCAAACGGAGTCACGATTCCCCAGCCTCAACAGTGGAATAATGTACCGGTGATTGCACTAGGAACCGAGCATAAGTGGCTGAATCCACGATGGCTACCGTACTGGGAGGTCGCGGTGCGTTCAGGCTATACGTATACAGAGGACCCTGTCCCTGGTCGAACGTTCAACCCCGCGACTATCTCCTTGACGGCTCATACCTTATCTCTTGGCACTGGTTTCCTTTGCAAGGGAGCCGGGCGATTTCTGGGCGTCATTCCTTGCAGCGGAAAGTCGGCTCTGTGGCCGAAGGGCATGGGACTGGATCTCGCCTATCAGGAATGGTTCTATGAATCGCGCACCGTTGTCGACAATTTGAATCCGACCGTCCACGGGACGTACCATGCCTTTGTGCACTTAGGTACGGTCAGTGTGCGTACTCTCTTCTAGAGTGTGGATGCACATTACTTGGCAAGTGCCCGACGGAGGTCCGAGATGGTCTCTGCGCTAAGACCGGCCTCCCGCAGCGCTTCGTCGCTGGCTGAGGCCAGCTGGTCTAGACTGCCGAACCGGCTCAAGAGCTGGGTGCGCCGAATCTCCCCAATCCCGATCACCTGGTCGAGTTTAGAGCTCACCAATGACTTCCCGCGCAGTTTTCGATGAAATGTGACCGCGAAGCGATGGGCTTCATCCCGAATCCGCTGCAAGAGATGGGTGGCCGGAGCGGTGGTGGTGAGGGTAATCGGGTTTTTTCGACCGGCTAGGAATATCCTTTCCTCTTTTTCCCTTCTCGCTTTTGCCAAGCCGAGAATGGGCAGGCCTTGTTGCCCAACCTGCCTCAGCCCGTCCATCGCTGCGCCCAGTTGCCCGAGCCCTCCGTCTATAAGAATCAAGTCCGGTCTGGCTAGGTCCTGCGCCTCGCCGTAGCGCCGCGTGATGACTTCTTTCATGCTGGCGAAGTCATTGGCCCCGACTACCGTCTGGATCTTGAATCGGCGGTAGTCTGCCTTCTTCATCTGCCCATCTTCCCACACCACCATTGAAGCAACGGATTGGTTACCCATCGTATTGGAGATGTCGAACCCTTCAATTCGACGAGGAGCGCGCTCCAGACGCAGCAGCCGTTTTAGTTCCTCACCGGCTTGCTGATCGAGCTCTTCGTTGCGTAGATGGTCGGCAACGGCTGAGGCCGCGTTTTCCTCAGCCAGGAGCACCAGCTGATGCTTGGCACCACGCTCAGGCGACAGGACGCGGACGGATTCTCCGCGTTTGTCAGAAAGCCATTGCTCGATCAGTGCGATATCGTCCAGGTCTGTCGGGACCAAGACCTCTCTCGGCGGCTGGCCATCCTTATTGTAAAATTGCTCGATCGCGGATCGGACGAGTTCATTGTCCGGCGCATCAGCCGACTGTGGCCAGAAGAAATCTTTCCGCCCGATCAGCAGGCCGCCGCGTACGAACAAAATTTGGAGATCGACTGCCGCACCTCGCCGCGCGAGCCCCAGCACATCCTGATCCATGGCCGAAGTCTGCGTAATGCGCTGTTTCTCCAGCATCCGCTCGATCTTGAAGAGGCGGTCTCTCAAGCGGGCGGCTTCTTCGAATTCTTCGCACGCCGCCGCCGCCTCCATTTTGGCTCGGAGGTCGTCGAGCAGCTCGTGATCCCGCCCTTCCAGAAATTGCCGGACCTGTTTGACGATCTGATGGTATTCCTCCTTCGACTGGTTGCCCGTGCACGGCGCCATGCAGCGCTTGATTTCGAACTCGATGCAGGCCCGCTCAGCTGTGCCGTCGATGTCGATGGAGCAAGTGGCGAGAGGGAAGACATGTTTGATCACTTTCAACGTCTCACGCAGGGCGTTCGCCGGCGTATAAGGACCGTAGTACAGCGCTCCATCCTTTTGCACACGGCGCACGATCGAAAGCCGCGGGAAATCATCCTTGATAGGTAGCCGCACATAGGGGTACTGCTTGTCGTCCCGCAAAACGATGTTGAACCGGGGTTTATGGCGCTTGACCAGGTTACTCTCAAGAATCAGGGCTTCGAGTTCGGACCGGGTCACCATCGTTTCCAAGTCGGTGACTTGGCTGACGAGCAGGCCGGTCTTTGGGCTGTGATCCGCTCCTTTCTGGAAGTAGGAGCGGACTCGGTCAGCCAATACCGCCGCTTTCCCAATGTACAGGATCTCCCCCTGAGCGCCCTTGAACAGGTAGACTCCTGGACTATCGGGCAGGTGCGCGAGTTTAGACTGAAGGGAAGAGGTCATAAAGCCGTCAGTTTTCAGCCATCAGCCAGAGCGTGACCAACCGAAGGCCTTGACATTCTACGGTGCGGGGGTGAGGGGAGCAACCGGGCAACGACAATCCCGGCCAGTGAACAGAGACTGATCGCGGCTCTATCTCAGTGATCGCACAAACGAAGGGCTGAGAGAGCCTCGGGCGACTTCGGCCACCGGCCCTTTCATGGTCAAGCTGAAATCGGGAGCCACATCGATATTCAGCACGCCGCCCGGCATCTTCACGGTGACGGGACTCTTGACCAATCCGAGGCGAACCGCCGCACTGGCTGCCGCGCAGGACGACGAGCCGGAGGCCTGTGTCTCTCCGGCGCCTCTCTCCCAAATGAGGATGAAGATTTCTTTGGACCCGGTCGGGACGGCCAATTGCACATTGATCCGCTTGGGGAACAGGGCATGATTCTCCAAGGCCGGGCCGAGCGTCAACAGTTCTTCCCGCGACCAGGAAGCACCCACCGGTTTAAAGACCACGCAATGGGGATTGCCCACACTGACGCCGGTAAAGACCAACGAATGTCCTGCTGCCTCGATCGGCTGCTGAATCAATTCGGGTACATCGAGCGAGCAGGGGAGGGTGTTGGGCTTGAACGTGGCTATTCCCATCTCGACGGTCACAGCACTGGCGTCCTTATGCCGGTCCACATGAAGGTCAATGGTGACCACCCCGCCTTTTGTCTCCACGGTGAAATGCTTCTTCTTGGTCTTGCCGGTGGCGTGGAGATAGCGGGCAAAGATCCGCAGGCCGTTCCCTGACTTTTCCGCCTCGCTGCCGTCCGGGTTGAAGATCCGCAGGCCGAAATCGGCCTTCTTTGATGACACCAGCGCCAAAATGCCGTCGCTGCCCACCCCCCAGTTGCGGTCGCAGACCGATGTGATGTTTTTGGGAGAAAGTTTGAACGTCAGCTCGCGAGGATCCATCACGAGATAGTCATTGCCAAGCCCATGACCGCGGAAAAAGGCATTCTTCATCCCAAGGCTCCTTCGGTATCGGGTGGTGCGTGAAGCGGGGAACAATACTGTGAGTGTCCCGGGATCGTCAATGGGGTGAAGAAGGCCCGATGACAACTCAGCCCGGCCATTGTCACGAGCGATGATTCACGAAATCAGACGATCTTGACGCCGGTCGGCCGTTCGATCAGCTCAATCTCGTAGCCGTCGGGCGCATCGAGAAAGATAAATCGACTCCCCGAGGACGTTCTGGTCGGACCATCGGTAATCTTGATCCCCTGCGCATTGAGGGATGCGATCGTGTCGTCGAGGCTTTCAACTTGGAAGGCCAGATGGACAAGATCTTCCTGGACCTTCACGGGCCCGCTCGGGGGAAAGCTGGTCAGTTCGATCAGCTCCTCGCTGTTGGGCACTTTTAAGAACGCCAGATGTGATCCGCGGGGAGAGGTCTTCCGCTCGACGACCTCAAGACCCAGCACGGTGGTGTAGAATCGAATGGTCTCGTCCAGATCGCTGACTCGCATTCTCGTATGGAGCAGCTTTTTGACCTTCATAAGAAGAGGTTATAGCAGATCGTCTATGGCTGAGAGCAAGAGTCGGTATGAACGCGCGGCGTCTTCCTCTGCCATATGCTATCAGCTATCTGCTCTGCCGGTCCTGTCCGGTCCTGCCCGGTCCTGCCGTCTTGCGTAGCAGCATTTCGGCGCTGCCCGGAATCAGGAAGTTGGGCATGGGACCGATCTCTTGATAGCCATGTTTCTTGTAGAAGGCCCTCGCTGGTTCGTTGAAATCCGATACACAGGCAAAGAGATTCTTGGTTCGTTCGAAGACGAGCTGTTCAATGTGGCCTAGGAGCTGGCCGCCGATGCCCCTGTGGCGGGCCCACCCCGCCACACCCAAAAGCTCGAGATAGTCGCCCAGCAAAAATTTCTGCTTCACGATGGCGATGCCCGCCACGCGCCCTTCGAGGTCGACCACATAACAATCACGACCTTGAGGGATGGGACAAAAGATGCGGTTCCAATCGTCCTTTGTGTAGCCGAGTGTCTTCCAGGGATCGGATTCTTCCAGCAGTCGGACCACCGCTTCCCGATCGCCCGAATTCATCGCTCTGATCGTCTGTGTTGTCATGGAGTCGAAGACGTACAATTCAACAACTCGCTGACGGTCATCGGGTGGAGCCCCTTCCTGGGAAGAATGTCCGTTGTCAGCTGCTCGATGACCTGACGGGTTTGCTTGCCCTTCCCGTTCGCATGAAAGACGACGATACTGCCGGGCTTGGCACGTGTGGCGACTCTGTTGAGAATCTGCTCCGCTGTGAGCGTGGGGTCCGGATCGCCTGATTCGATGTTCCATTGGATGAATCGCAGGCCGAGCATGTTCACCACGGCAACGGTCACATCGTTGTACTCTCCATACGGTGGCCGGAACAACGTCGCATCATGCGCATAGTGCTCGCGCAGCGCTTTGACTGGGCCGAGTATCTCCATCCGCTGTTCGTCCGCATCGTGCATGGGAAGATGGGCGTGTACTTCCCCGTGCGTCCCGACTTCGAAAAAGTCCATGCCCAGCAAATGATCCACTTCCGCCTCATATCTGGCCATCCACTTGCCCGACATGAAGAAGGTCGCGGGGATACGGTGCGTGACCAGAAAGTCGATCAAAGGCTGATCGTAGCCCGGCCCTTTTCGCACTGGGCAGAGATCGAACGTCAGTGCCACCCCCGGGCAGCGAGGCGGACCGGACTTGATGACTTGGGCAACACTTTCTGCCGGAGGCACAAGCCCCAAGATCCCTGCCGACAGGACGACAAGCCACACGAATCGGCCAAATGGTCGCTGCATGAAGGTAGTATACCTGAACTGATGCGGAAGAATTTGACCCTATGCGCATTCAGCTGTTACGGTGGTGTCTATGCATCTGCCGTCCTGGGAGATCGGGCGCGCATTGGGAATTCCCATCCGCGTCCATGCATCATGGTTCCTGGTCTTTCTCCTGGTGACCTGGTCTCTGTCGACTGGATATCTGCCGGAAAGTCTGCCCGGTCTCCCTCCAGAGCGCTACTGGGCGATGGGTGCCGTGGCCGCGGTTCTCTTGTTTCTCTCCGTGCTGTTACACGAGCTGGGCCATTCCTACGTGGCGTTGTACTATCGCATTCCGATCGAGCAAATCACGCTGTTCATTTTCGGGGGCGTGGCTCACATGCGGAAAGAAGCCCCTACGCCGCGGGCTGAGTTCTTAATCGCGCTAGCCGGACCCGCCGTAAGTTTTGTGATCGGTGGCACCTGTTTTGTGCTTGTCGTGCTGGCGGAGGCTATCCAACGGCAGCACGGCTTACAGGGGTTGATCATGCTCGGCGCCTTGCTGGGTATGGTCAATATGCAACTCGGGCTCTTCAACCTCATTCCCGGGTTTCCGCTAGATGGCGGACGCGTGTTGCGGGCAGGCCTTTGGGCGTGGGGAAAAGATTTCTATCGGGCCACGAAACAGGCGGCGGTGATCGGGCTCGCGTTTGGAATCATGCTTGGATTGTTGGGCCTAGGGGTCCTTTACGGGGCAGTGAGCGGAGAATTGCCTTCTTCGATGCTATCGAACGGAGGATGGGTCCTCCTCATCGGCATGTTTCTCTTCGCCGCCGCATTGGCGAGCCGCCGCCAAGCCGCAACGCGGGAGTCATTGGCCTCAATCCCGATCCGTGACCTAATGGTGACAGCGGTCACCGCAATTCCTTCACATTGTACGCTTGAGGAGGCGGTGAACCTGTATTTCCAGCCCTACGGCTATGGAGGCTTTCCGGTGTTGGAGGACGGGCGGCTTGTAGGGCTGATCAGTGTGTCGGAAATTCAGACCGTTCAGCCCGCACTCTGGACCTGGCGTCGAGTCGACCAGGTGATGAGCCCTCTGACGCAATCCTTGGTGATCGAACCGGATGCGTCCGTGATTCAGGCTCTGGAACGAATGGCTCGCGAGGGGTGGGATCGGCTGATCGTCATGCACGATGGAGAGATCGTCGGGCTCGTGACCCATTCGGCCATCGTGCATTTTCTGCAACTGAGAGGGTCCTCCGGCCGCAGGTGAGATCACGTTCAATCGGCGATTCGAGAAGGGCTCGATCAGTCGGCCCGCGCCACGGAGATATTCTGCGCGATGGCGACACGAATAAGGTGGACGACGAGCAGAAACCCGTAGACGACGCAAAAGAACTTGAACGTGACGCGATAAAAATCCATCAAGAGAATCGGCAAGCAGAGCGCGAAAATCAGACTCGCAATCAGTGTTGCGAAAGTCAGCCGACGACAGAATTCGTAGGATGGTTCTTTCCCGACCTGTTTGAGCGCTCGCGCATACCGCTCGGCTCGTAGTATACGAGCGGAGCGGAGCGACTCGTCCGGCGATCCCCAATACCGGATTCTAAAGTAGCCATACAGAATGAACAACCAGGGTATGGACCATAGAGGCCAGAAGAGATGGCCGGTGTAGTCTTCTTGGCTGATGAGGGATGCATAGGATGGGGCATAGATCAGTCCGAGCACGAGTGGAAGGATTCGCTCATCTTCGGGGCGTTCTCCCTCCGGACCACCGTGGATCAGTTCTCGTTCGAACAACGGATATCCATATTTCAGAATGACCAGCGCAATGGCCGCACTCATCGTTTTATCGGGTATGTACCGCACGCAGTTTTGAAACCAGTTGACCACGTACCAGCTGATGCTTTCACTCCAACTCACTCCGAATGCCGACTCGAGGTACGACTGGACGACAGCCTCCCAGTGCGAGACCCGGATGCTGAGCGATTCGGCGACTTCAGGATTCAACGCAAAGATGGCACGTTCATGAAGCGCCGATTGCACGAAGGTGCCGGGTACACTCATGACGACAGCGCCCGCCACACCGAAACTGAGCAAAAACCACGTATGAGCCAACCCGGAACTCTTGCCGGTACGTACATACTGTAAAAAGCTCGGTTGCCGCGCCAACATTCCCCAAAACAAGGCTCCTGTCATGTTGACCAAGGACCAGGGGAAGATGATGACATCTGCTCCCGCTTCGGGGTAGAGCAGCCAATTCACGACCGAGTTTGAGAGCAATGCGGCGATAGCCCCCCACCATGGACCGAGTAAGATTGCCACGAGTGCGGTACCTGTCATGTCGAGAAACAGGATGCTCTCTAGATGCCGGCTGAGCGTCAGGCCGACATAGTTGAGTAGCACCCCTGCCGCAACAATGACGCCGATTTCATACAACAGCAGGTAAGACGACCCGCGCAACGGCTTCGAGGAGAAGAAGTCGACACTCGGCGCGGGGTCCGCAGCCGGGCGCTCTGTTTGAGTCGACGATTTCCGTTCTTTCTTGGAATGGACGCGCTGCTGAATGTCCAGCAGCTTTTCCATAACGGTCAGGAGCGCGGCGAGAAATCCCGCGATCGTCCCCCCGAGCATCATGAGTTCTTTGCCGTATTCTTCGACCATGCAATTGGCTCCAAGCCTTGCCGGAAGCCATTTTATCGAGGAAGCGAGCGCCTCGCCAGAAAAAGGCCGGAAGTTGCAAGGACTGGCGAGGAACCTTGGCTACAGATAAAAAAATGCATGTCAGCGACCTGGAGGGAGCGTGTCGGGGATGACTGGTCTAGGTGTGCTCGACCGGTATCGCAGGCGAGATGCGGGCAAGTTGTTGCAATTTGTGGGCGATGATTCCACCGAACAGTAAAAGGCCGGCCGAATAGTACACCCAGAGGAGTAAGAGCACGACTTCCAGCAACGATCCGTAGAGTCGCGCGTAGACCGTGGCGTAGTCGCTATAGCTGACGAACACCAATTTTGCCGAGACCCAGAGCAGGCCGAAAATCAGCGCGCCGGCCATGGCGTGACGCCACCGAGGGCGGCGACGAGGCACAAGACGGTACAACAGGCTGACCGTCAGGAATGCGAGGGCAAAGGGCAACGTATAAGACAGGTGAAAGTCATGTGCAGCGAGTGCGACGAGATCGAGACGCCAGATCCGAGGCGCGTAGGCGGTCAAAAAGGTGATGGTTTGTGTGGCCACATAGGAAATGACCAGCAGAAGTCCGGTAGATCCCAGGAGGGCGATGGAAATCGCCGTGGAAATCAGCGGATGCCGCTTTTGCGTACTCTCAAACACCACGTTGAGCGCGTAGTCGAGCTCGTAAAACACAAGCCCTCCAAACCAGAAGAACGATAGGAACACAAGCCACCGCACGCTCTCCAATGCGCTGATGCGATGGAGCTCTACAGCCAGCCGCTCGCCCAGCGACGGCAGAAATCCTTTGAGAAAGCTGAGCATGAACTGTTCACCGATGACATTCTGACTCACAAGGAAACTGATTCCATAGAGGAGAAGAAACACGAGCGGAAACAGCGAGAGCAATGAGAAAAAGGCCAGGGCCGCCGCCAGGCTGGGGCAGCCTTGGCGCAAGAATGCTTTCAAACTCTCAAACAGAAAGCGGAGAACATTCATAGCGCTCCGCATGCGTATCGGTAAAACACGGTGGTCTTACTTTAGCGTCAACACCGCCTGCATGGCGAGGTTCACGAGCGGGTTGGGGTAGATTCCGAAGATGACTACTCCAGCCACCGTGCAAACCAGCACGATGGAGAGGGTCGGTGACATGACCAACTGAGGGACGGTGCCTGCACTGTCGCTCGGCTCGCGCATGTACATGACCATCACCACCCGAAGGTAGTAATAGGCAGAAATGACGGCAAAGATCAGTGCAACGGCGGCCAGCCATGTCATGCCGGCTTCCACCGCCGACATGAAGACATACAATTTTCCGACAAATCCGGCAGTCGGAGGAAGCCCCGCCAATGAAACCATGAAGATCAACATCAGCAGCGAAGCCAATGGGTGGCGTCTCGCCAGGCCGGTGAAGTCTTCGATCTCTTCTCCTTCGACTCCGCCTTTACGGAGCATCGCCACGATGGCGAATGCGCCGAACGTCATGAACGTGTACAGAGCAAGGTATAACAGGACGCTCGCGATGCCGGAAGAGCTCCCTGCGCGTCCCGCGGCCACCACGCCGATCAACGCATAGCCTGCATGGGCAATGCTGGAATAGGCTAACATCCGCTTGATGTTCGTTTGTACCAGCGCCACGATGTTCCCCAACACCAACGTGGCGACACAGAGCAAGAGGAAGATCGCGGACCAGTCGGCTTTGAGCCCCCCTAAGCCTTCCACGAACACGCGGAGGAACGCGCCGAAGCTTGCAGCCTTCGAAGCCACCGCCATAAAAGCGGTCACGGAAGTTGGAGCGCCCTGATAGACGTCGGGTGTCCACATGTGGAATGGTACGACGGCCAACTTAAAGCTGAATCCCACCGCCAACAAGATCGTGGAGAACAGCAGCAACGGATCATCGAAGCCGCGGCCTGCGATGGCCGCAGCGATCTCTGGAAGTCTCGTGCTGCCGGTCGCCCCGTAGAGGAGCGAAATGCCGTAGAGGAGAATGCCGGAGGAAAACGCACCCAACACGAAGTATTTCGCCGCAGCCTCGAGGGACCGAGGCTCGGATCGCTTGAGCCCCGCCATCACGTACAACGAGAGCGACATGAGCTCGGTGCCGAGGTACATCGTCAATAAGTCGGCTGCCGACACCATGACCATCATCCCGGTAAGGGCGAGCAGGATAAAGCCATAGTATTCGCCGAAGTACAGCCGTTCTTCCTTTAGGTACGAATAAGAAAGAAGAATCGTCAGGCCGGTGACGAAGTAGAGGAGCAGTTTCCAAAATGCTCCGTAGGCGTCGATCACGACGAGTCCGCTGAAGATCGTTGCCGAAACGCTCATTTGGGAAGCCGTCAACCCCATGCAAATGGCGAGCGTTCCCAAACTCAGCCAGACCAGGCCATCCTTGTCGGAGGCGCGCAGGACCGGGTCGAGCACCAGCACGACGCACGCCGCGGTGATAACCAACAATTCAGGCAGGATGAAGAGCAGATCGCCGGCGGAAAAGGAGGTCATGGCTGTCGTCCCTCCGCCGCGAGGTTTGTGAAAGATGCAGCATCATTCGTGCGCTGAACAAGCGTTGTGTCGGCCGTTGAGCCGATCCCTTCGGGAGAAAGAGAAGCCGGTTCAAGGCGCCCCGCGGCAGAAGCCCGCTCTTGAGGAGGGGGGGCAATGCGCGCGATGACTTTCTCAACACTCGTGTGCATGCGGGTCAGTATGGGGTTCGGGAACAGCCCGATCAAGAAGATCAAGACCACAAGCGGCACGAGTGTGACCATCTCACGCAGGTTGACGTCGCGAAGTTTCGGGAGCATATGAGGCGAGGGGACTCCGAAGGCGACACGTTGAACCATCCAGAGTAAATAAGCAGCGGCCAGGATGATGCCTAATGAGGCGAACGCCGTCGCGATCTTGCTCCAGAGGAACGTCCCCACGAGCACCAAAAACTCCCCGACGAAACTGTTGGTTCCGGGGAGTCCCAACGAAGACAACGCGAAAATGACCAGGAATGTGGCATACCGAGGCATCGGCTTCGTGAGGCCGATATTGTCCGCGATCTGTCGGCTGTGCGTGCGCTCGTAAATCATGCCTACGCAGAGAAAAAGTCCCCCGGTGGTGATGCCGTGGTTCACCATCTGCATGACGGCGCCCTCGATCCCCTGAAGGTTGAACACAAAGAGGCCAAGGGTCACGAAGCCCATATGGCTGACGCTCGAATAGGCAATGAGCTTTTTGAGATCGGTTTGTGCCAGGGCCATATAGGCCCCGTAGATGATCGCCACAATCGAGAGCACGACCATCAGCGGAGTGAACAGCCGTGACGCATCCGGCAACATGGGAAGGCTGAAACGTACAAACCCGTAGGTTCCCATCTTGAGCAGCACACTGGCGAGCAGCACGCTTCCGGCCGTCGGAGCTTCCACGTGCGCGTCGGGCAGCCAGGTGTGAAATGGAAACATGGGAACCTTCACGGCAAATGCCGCAAAGAAGGCGAAAAAGAGCCAGATCTGAAGGGCCAGCCCATAGGTGCCTTGGGTCAACTGAAGAATGTCGAATGTATGGCCGCCCTGGAAATACAGGACCAGGATTGCAACCAGCAGCAAGACGCTGCCGGCGAAGGTATAGAGAAAAAATTTAATCGCGGCATAGAGACGATTGGGCCCACCCCAGATTCCGATCAAAAGGTACATGGGGATCAGCATCGCTTCCCAAAACACATAGAACAGCACGAAATCCAGAGCTGAGAATACTCCGATCATGGCGCTTTCCATGATCAGGAGCATGGCCATGAAACCTCGGACCCTCATTTCGATGGCATGCCAAGAGATCAAGACGCAGAGCGGCATCAGGACCGTCGTCATGAGGACCAGCGGAAGGCTGATGCCATCGAGTCCGAGCCGGTAGTTAATCGACAGAGACGCGATCCATACCGCCGACTCCGCGAACTGCATGTGACCGGAAGAGGCATCAAACAGCCACCAGAGAGGAAGCGAGATCAGGAGATCAGCGAGCGTAATGGCCAAGGCGGTGAGCCGTACAGCAGTGTCCTTCACCGCGAAGACGGCAATCGCTCCAGCCAACGGGAGGAAGATCAATATTGTCAACCAAGGAAAGCCGGTCATGAAGATCCCACCCTGACACACGCGACGTCCAGCGAGTAACGTTTGCAATCAATCATGCCGAATCCGTTCTCGTTGATTGTCTCATCACCATCAAAGAAGAAGGTACGCCGTTAAAATAACGAGACCCATCGCCATGGCCAACGCATAATGCTGGGTTTGGCCGCTCTGAACCAGCCTCAGCAGCCACCCGCCCCACGTAATCGTCCGTGCGAGGCCATTGACGGCTCCATCGATGACATCAATATCGACCCGCTTCCAAAGTTCCGAGGCAGCCGTAAATGTGGGCCGCACGAACAAGCGATCGTACGCTTCATCGATGTACCACTTGTTCAAAGAGGCTTGGTACAGGCTCTTCCATCGTTCGGCAAAGCGCCCAGGGAAATCGGGGTTCAGCACATAGACATAGTAGGCTGCGGCGATGCCCAATAAGCCCATCGCAGTCGCGGCAGCCATGATGACGATTCCGGCCGAACCATGGTGAGCGGCGGCTTCATGCCCGGTGGAAAACACTGGGTCGAGAAATGATGGGATGCCGAAGTAGCCTGTGAGAATACTGAACACCGCCAGAATGAGGAGCGGCGTCGTCATCGTCCGCGAGGGTTCGTGAATATGCGCCGCATGGTGCGGATCGACATGGGAGGTTCCCCAAAAGGTCACGAATACCAACCTGAAGCTGTAAAAGGCGGTCAGGAGAGCCGTCAGCAAACCAAAGAGTGTCAGCACCTGACCAAGGCTTCCGGCCGACCAGGCGGACACGAGAATATCGTCTTTGCTAAAGAAGCCTGACGTCAGGGGAAAGCCGGCCAGGGCCAACGAGCCGATCACAAACGTCCAGTACGTGATCGGCAATTTATCCTTGAGGCCGCCCATATGCCTCATATCTTGTTCATGGTGGAGAGCAATGATCACGGAGCCGCAGCCCAAAAAGAGCAACGCCTTGAAGGCGCCATGCGTTAAGAGGTGATACATGCCGGAGGCGTACGCACCGAGGCCGCATGCCATCATCATGTAGCCGAGCTGGCTGACGGTTGAGTAGGCCACCACACGTTTGATGTCGGTCTGAGTCAATGCGATCGTCGCTCCGAGGACCATCGTCGCGGCACCGGTGATCGCGATGATGCTCATGGCGGTCGGAGACAGATCGTAGATCGGCGCGAGCCGTGCGACCATAAAGACTCCGGCGGTGACCATCGTGGCGGCGTGAATGAGAGCCGAGATCGGAGTGGGACCCTCCATGGCATCTGGCAGCCAGACGTGGAGCGGGACTTGCGCTGATTTTCCCACCGCACCGGTAAACAGTAAGAGTCCGATAAGGGTGAACACGGATACGTCCCACGTTCCGCCGAACGGGCCGAGGATATTCATGGTCAGCTCTCCCGCTTCGTGCGCGGCGGGAAAGATCTCGTGATAGTTGAGCGAGCCAAAGCTGTACCAGACGAGTAGAAGGCCCAGGATGAACCCGAAATCACCTACACGGTTGACGATAAAAGCCTTGGTAGCCGCCGCGCAGGCGGAAGCACGCTCGTACCAATGGCCGATCAACAGGTAAGAGCACAGTCCGACGGCCTCCCAGAATACGAACAGCTGCAGCAGATTGTCGGCCAATACCAGCATCAGCATGGAGAAGGTGAACAGGGCGATATAGCCGAAGAAGCGGGCATAGCCCGATTCGCCATGCATGTAGCCGATGGTATAGACGTGCACGAGTGAACTGACGCCGGTGACCAGCAGGAGCATGACGGCAGTCAGCCGGTCGATATAGAGGCCGATATGAATGTCGAGGTGGCCGGAGGTGAGCCATGTATAGAGGGGAACAGAAATGACGGCACCGGAAACCACTTCAAAGAATGCCGACAGCGACAGCGCGAGCGACAGCAATACCGCCGGAACCGCGACCAAGTGGGCCCGGTCCTTGATGTACGAACCCGCTAAGCCTAAGACGAGAAAGGCGGCCAGGGGAAGGAGAGGAATGAGGGCGTATAACATCAGAGTTCGTTCCTCGCCGTTCGTTGTTCGTGCAGCGCGATGAGAACGAACGCTTGCAAAGCTCTGTAATTCTCTGCGAGTGACGCTTCACGCTTCACGAGAGACGATTCCCTTACCATTTGAGCAGGTTGAACTCTTCGACGTTGATCGTGGATCTGGATCGGTGAAGGGCGATGATGATTGCGAGCCCGACCGCGACCTCCGCCGCGGCTACCGTCAGAGCGAAAAAGACGAATACTTGACCGCCGAGATCTTGCAGCTGGTCGGAGAATGCGACGAAGTTGATGTTGGTCGCGTTCAGCATCAGCTCGACGGACAGAAGAATGGCGATGATATTGCGTCGGATGAGCACACCCACGACGCCCGTCAGAAAAACAATGGCGCTGAGGATGAGATAGTAGGAAATCGGAACTGTCATTCGTCAACCGTCATCCGGGCCATGGATTATGTTTCATTGCCGCCGATGTCCCGTTTCGCAAGGACGATGGCGCCGATCATCGCCACAAGGAGCACCAAGGAGGCCACCTCGAAGGGGAACAAATAGGTCGAGTATAGGGTTTCACCGATGGCCAACGTGTTTTCGACAGCGATGGCGGCATGCGGTTCCGACTGGAGCGCGCGACGGCCGGCGTCGGTCGCTCCGGTCCCGCCGGAGAGCAGCACGATGGTCTCAATCAACAACGGAATGCAGACACACGCGGCGATCCGCCATTGGCTGTGGTACCGGTCGTCTTGCTTTACGTTGAGCAACATCACGACGAACAAATACAGTACCAGAATGGCCCCGGCATACACGATGATCTGCACAGCCGCCAGGAATTCGGCATGGAGCGTGATGAAGAGTCCGGCGACATGGAAAAACATGACGAGCAAGGAAAGCGCGCTATAGACGGGGTTTCTCAATACCACCACTAGAATGGAGGTTATGGCAATCATTCCCGCAAAGTATCCAAAAAACAGGTGCGCCATGAGACGGTTCCTGAGCTAGAGGTCGACCGGATCAGATTAAGACAACGGTGTTGCAGTCATCGGACTCTCGATGAGTGATCCTTCGGGGTCAGTTCGGTTTCGGTGGCACGTGCTTGAATGCCACGTTGAAAAACGCGACGTTTGGATGCTGAAGTTCCAAGCGTTTCTCGCGGACCGGAAACGAGCGGTCACCGATCGCGAGCAACTGTTGTTTATTCAGATGGAGTTGTCGCTTGTCGTACACCGCCCATTCAAATTCCCTCGTCATGCCCAGCGCGTCGACGGGACAGGCATCCACACACATCCCGCAGAATAAGCAACGGGTCATATCCATGTAATATTCTTTCGAATAGCGCTTGGTCGGTTCGTCCGGCACCTCGGCGCTGACGACCCGGATGACACGCGACGGGCACGCCGCTTCACACAGATCACAGCCCACGCATTTCTCCGTCCCGTCGTCGTATCGGAGCAGCGCGAGCATGCCGCGATAGTTGTCAGGCAATGTGCGTTTTTCATGGGGATATTGCAACGTTACGGGACGGTAATTGAGGAGATGGGACAGTGTCGCCTTCATGCCGACGAGAATCTCGTAGAACGTGACGGTCTTGAACCACTCGGACAGGCTCAAGCGCTTGCTGGTTGGGGTAGTGGCCATATCGGGTCTCGTGCCCTACTTCATCTGGTTGTAGAAAAACACGGCCAGGGACGTCACAACGATATTGCCCAATGCGATGGGCAGCATCACCTTCCAGCCGAATCTCATCAGTTGATCGTATCGCAGCCGTGGCAACGTGGCTCTGAGCCAGAAAAAGAGGAACAAGAACGAGTACGTCTTGACCGCAAACCACATCGTGTTCTCCGCCCATGCCAAGGATGGGGCGCCGAGGAGCGCCATAATAGTTCCTGGGTACGGAGCATTCCAACCGCCGAGAAACAGCGCAGCAGCCACACAGGACACCAGGACCATATTTGCGTACTCGGCGAGGAAGAAGAATGCGAATCGGAGGCCGCTGTACTCGGTAAAGAACCCGGCAACAAGTTCGCTTTCCGCTTCCGGTAAATCGAACGGGACGCGGTTGGTTTCGGCCACGGAGGAGATCACGTATACGACGAACGCAAAAATTTGTGGGGCCGGCAACGCGAACAGGTACCAATTCCAAAACCCTCCGGCTTGGGCATCGGTGATTTTCACAAGGCTGAGCGAGCCGGCCAGAAGCAGCACCCCGACAATGGATAGTCCGACGTTGAGTTCATAGCTGATGATCTGTGCGGCTGACCGCAGGCCTCCAAGCAACGAGTATTTGCTGTTGGATGCCCACCCGCCCAGGATGATGCCATAGGCGCCGAGCGAGGCGAAGGCCAAGATGTAGAGAATTCCGATGTTGATATCGCTGATCACGAACGGCGTCACGGAGATGCCGTTGACCTCGAACTTCCAGTTCGGTCCCCACGGAATCACGGCAAACCCGATGAATGCGGGAATCAAACACAGAATCGGTGCCATCGTGAAGAGGAGCTTGTTCGCGCCGGCGGGGACGATGTCCTCCTTGAAAAACAGCTTGATGGCATCGGCAAACGGTTGGAGAATGCCGTAGGGGCCGACTTCCATCGGGCCCATGCGGTCCTGCATCCATCCCAAGACTTTGCGCTCCGCAAGGGTCAGGATGAGAACCGTCACGATCACGATGCCCATGACCGCGGCGATCTGAGTAAGGGAGATGGCAAGGCGTAACCCGAATTCACTCACAGCAAGACTCCTGGATTAGCATGGTCATCATCAGCACAAGGTTCATCATGCGACCTTCATCATGGACACCGTCGCTGTCTGGAACGAGGGAACATGGGTGATCGGATCGATGGCGCATTCAAACAACCCGACGGCGGCTTGGCCGAAGTGATCTGGAAACCATGCCGTTCCTTGTGGAACCCGCTCCACAACTTTTACCTCGGTCGTCATTTCTCCGGATGTGCTGGATAGGCGGACTCGATCGCCATCGACCAGCGCAAAGCGCGCCGCGTCATGCGGATTGATACGGAGCCGGCCGCTGCCCTCCACTTGTAACAACCCTTTCGCGCGTGTGGACAGCTTCCCGGAGTGAAACAAGCTCTGCACTAACTCTAACCGGACGGTTCCGTCCGGCCTGGATTTCGGCGCCACGAATCGATACCGCGTTGCGAGATCAGGCTGATAGCTTTCAGTGAGATAACGTTCCATGGCTCTCTGATCGACTTTTGGGGGCAACGGTGCCGGTCCCAGCGAGCCATAGCCGGGAATGAGGCTCCGAATTTCTTTGAGGATGTCTTTGCTCTCGGCGTATTCCATCGGTGAGTCCAACAGAATGGAAAGGGCAGAGAAGACTTCCCAGTCAGGGCGGCTTTCTCCAATGGGCTCAATGGACGGACGAACGGCTTGAACATGCCCTTCGGTGTTTGTAAAGGTCCCGCTCTTTTCCATGGAAGAAGCGGCCGGCAACACGACGTGGGCTACGGAGGCCGTTTCCGTCAAAAACAGCTCCTGACAGACCAGCAAATCCAACTTGCGCAAGGATTCCTCCGCACGCACCGGCGCCGGAAGGCTTCCCACGGGATTTTCCCCGACGATGAACATGGCTTTGAGGGATCCGGCCTTGGCGCGATCCAACATTTCGACGAGAGACGCTCCAACGGTGAGCGGAAGGTCCCCGTTCCATTGCCTCATGATCCGATCGCGGTCCGCGCTGCTGGTCACGGAGCAGGCACCGGGGAGGAACTCGGCCACAGCCCCCATTTCGACGGCACCCTGGTCATTATTTTCTTCTGCGAGCGGCGCAAAACCGCATCCAGGCTGATCCAGTTTTCCTGTAAGAAGAAGCAGATCAAGAAGGGTCAAGGATGCGCCGTATCCACGCTCGCTGCGCAACAGGAGTTGTCCGGTCAGTACGATTACTCGCCGTCCGGCTGCGAGTGCCTTGGCGGCCTTGACGAATGAGTCAGACTCCACACCGGTCGCTGCGTGAAGATCCTGCCAGGAGAATGCGCGCACGGCTTTCGTGACGGCATCGACAAAGGTAGGGTAACGTTGCGCGACGTCAGGCTGTATCAGGTCCTGCTCCGCCACGGCCTTCAGAAGGCCAAGAATCGCATGTGGCATGTCGCTGGGCGGAATACGGAAATGATGGTGCGAAAGATTGGCGATATTACTGATCGTGTCGATGACCGGTTCCAGCGATTCAATCGTGATCAACGTCGCATGGCGTTTCTTGACCGCCTCTTTGACCTTGAGGCCCGTGATGGGATTGGTTTCAGTGATGTTCGTGCCGACGAGTAGGAGGACATCGGCTTCCAGGATGTCGTCGAAGGTGACGGTCCATCGATAGGTACCCTGTACAAGTCGCATAGCTTGGAGACCGTTGATGTGGCCGTAGCGGGCGCTGCTGTCGATGTTGTTGGTGCCGACCGCCACACGGAGAAATTTCTGAAAAAGATACAACTCTTCGTTGGTGCATCGGCCCGAGATTAACCCTCCGAAACTCTGTCCTCCATGAGCCGCTTTAATCTCGCTGACACGACCCGCGACGTATTCCAGGGCTTCTTCCCATGTAGCTTGTACGAGTATGCCATCGCGCCGAATGAGTGGGTGAGTCAGGCGATCCGGATTGCTGGCGGCATGGAACCCGAAAAATCCCCGAGCGCACAAGTCCCCATTGTTTCGTCCCGCCCCATGCGCCGAATTCACTTCTACTAATTCCTGCCCCTTTGTCTGGACGGTAATCTGACAGCCGTCTCCACAGTATCCGCAAATGCTCTCGGCTCGTTTCAGCATCCAGGGCCGATATTCATACATGGACAGCCGGCTGGTAATCGCTCCCACCGGGCAGATCTGCACGCAGCCGCCGCAGAACTCGCAATCCAACGGGTGCGGGCCGAAGGACTTGATTTCGGTCATGGTGCCGCGACCGACCGGCGCCAGCGCTTTGACGTCCATCACTTCATCGCAGTATCGAACGCAGCGGAGACACTGCACGCAGCGATTCATCTGGGTCTCGATGAGCGGACTGAAATACTCCTTTTGGAAGATGCGTTTGGTTTCGACGAACCGGCTGGTCGCTGTGTACTGGTGGGAAAAGTCCTGAAGGTCGCACTTTCCTCCTTGATCGCAGACCGGACAATCGAGCGGATGGTTGGCAAGGATGAACTCGAGCACCGATCGATGGGCATCGTTGACGACGGTCGTGGCGGTGCGCACGCTCATCCCTTCGTCGACCGGCGTGCTGCAGGCCGTTTGAAGTTTGGGCATCTTTTCGATTTCGACCAGGCACATGCGGCAATTGGCGTCCGGTTTGAGCTTCGGGTGATAGCAGAAATGCGGAATCATGACGCCGACACGGCGGGCCGCTTCGATTACTAAGGTCCCTTTCGGGACGTTGACCGTCATCCCATCGATCGTCATTCGAACCATCTGTGTCGTGGTCTCAGGCATGGTTGTATACAGAGACGATTAATGTCTCACCGGTTCAGGTCTGATGAGATTCGCTGCTTCCGCTTCGTTAATGAGCTCGACATACTCCTGCCGCCAGTGCTTCAGCGTGCTCTGGATCGGAGCGACCTCCGCATCGCCGAAGGCGCAGACGGTGCGGCCTGCGATGTTTTTGCATAGATCCAACAAGGTTTCAAGGTCCTCCATCCGGCCGCGCTTCGCCAGAATTCTACGGAGCGTCTGGACGAGCCACGAACTGCCTTCTCGGCAGGGACTACATTTCCCGCAGGACTCATGATAGAAAAATTCCATCAGCCTAAGCGCCGCCCAGACCATGCTGGTGCCTTCTTCCATCACGGTCACGCCGCCGGATCCCAACATGGAGCCCGCCGCCGCAACGTGTTCAAAATCCAGTTTCACGTCGAGATGGGCCGGTGTGAGAAAAGGCGCCGACGCTCCGCCGGGAATAATAGCTTTCAACGGCTTATCGGACCGCATGCCACCGGCATACTCATACACCAATTCTCGGACCGTCATCCCCATTGGAACTTCATAATTGCCCGGTCGTTTCACATGTCCGCTGACACAGAACACCCTGGTGCCGGTGCTCTTCGGCGGAGAACCGATCGCCGCAAACCATTCGGGGCCTCGGTTGATGATATGCGGGAGGTTTGCCAGCGTCTCGACGTTGTTGACGACGGTCGGCTTGTTATACAGCCCGTGCGTAGCCGGAAACGGCGGCTTGATTCGGGGAAGTCCACGTTTGCCCTCAAGCGATTCCAGAAGAGCGGTTTCTTCCCCGCAAATGTACGCGCCCGCTCCCCGATGCACCCACACGTCCGCATTGACGCCCGTGCCGAGAATATTCTTCCCGATGTAGCCCGCCGCCCGCGCTTCATCGATGGCTCGTTCAAGAATCTTCGAAGCCAAGACCATTTCGCCGCGAATGTAAATGTAGCCGGTTTCCGCGCCGATGGCATAACAGGCCAACACGATGCCTTCCAAGACCTGGTGAGGGTCTCGTTCCATGAGTTGACGGTCCTTAAACGTGCCGGGCTCGCTCTCGTCGGCGTTGCAGCAGAGATAACGGGGACCTTGATAATCTTTTGGCAGAAACCCCCATTTTACCCCGGTCGGAAAACCTGCACCGCCGCGACCACGCAGCCCAGACTTTCGGACCATCGTGGTCACATCTGTCGGGACGATCTTGCCGAGCGACATGCGCAAGGCTTGATAGCCCCCCGTTTTTTCATAGTCCGCCAGCGACCCGGTATAGCCGGGTTGCATCATGTTTTTCAGCAGAATGAGCTCGTGTTTGGGCATCACTCATCCTCGTGAAGCGTCAGGCCACTTCACACTCTTTCTTGCCGGCGACGGGAAACCACTCATACGTCACACGCCCTGCTCCGCGGACGCCGGTTCCGGCCACATGAAGGGGCCGCTCTTGAGCGGACTGGTCCCGGTCGAGCGAAGATCGGACAAAATCCGGTCCAGTTTTTCTTCCGTCAGTTGCTCATAATAATCTTCATTGACCTGCATCATAGGACCGGTCCCGCAAGCCGCTAAACATTCCACCACGCTGAGGCTAAACAGTCCGTCGGCCGTCGATTCGCCCGGCGCAATCCCCAGCCTCGTCTTAATCCATTCGATCACCGTATCCGACCCGACGAGGGCACACATGAGGGATTTGCAGACTTGAAGGTGGTACTTGCCCACCGGCTTCAGGTTAAACATCGTGTAAAACGTGATCGTCTCGTAGACCTGCGGGGGGGTCAGTTTGAGAATCTGTGCGATGTCCTTCATGGCCGACTCGGTCACATAGCCCTGGTCCCGCTGGGCGACGTAGAGCAGTGGGATCAGGGCGGAGCGCTTGACCGGATAGCGCGATAAGATCTCGGCGATTTCGTCTTTATATTTTTCTGAAAAAGTCATGGCCGTGTTCGTTCAATGTCATTCGACAAGCGTCAATCGCGCGAGGAGATCACTCTCCCCGGCTTGCTGTATGACGGTTGACGCGCTTCGCGATTCGTTCACCGGTCGCACTCTCCCATGACCACATCGTAGGTGCCGAAAATCGTGATGATGTCGGAGATCAAGTAGCCCCGCGCCATATGGTCGAAGGCGCCCATATGGATGAAAGAGGGAGAGCGAATCTTCAGCCGATAGGGACGGGGGCTTCCGTCACTGATGATGAAAAATCCCAACTCGCCCTTCGGGGCTTCGGTCGCGCAATAGGTTTCTCCCTTCGGTGGTTTGAATCCTTGCGTGAAGATGATGAAATGATGAATCAAGCTCTCCATGTCGCGCATGACTTGCTGTTTCGGCGGCGGAATGTATTGCGGTATATCGGCGATAATCGGGCCCGGCGGCAACTGGTCGAGGCATTGCGAAATGATCCTGGCGCTCTGACGCATCTCTTCGACGCGAATCCAATAGCGATCGTAGGTGTCGCCGCTTTTCCCCACCGGCACTTCCCAGTCCACCTTATGGTACACCCCATAGGGTTCGAGTTTACGGACGTCATAGGCCACCCCGGACCCCCGCAACGCCGGACCGGTGAGGCCGAAATTGATGGCATCTTCCGCGGATATCACGGCGATATGTTTTGTTCGTCCCAGCCAAATCCGATTACCTGCGAGCAGGGAGTCGTACTCATTGACCTTCTGCGGGAATGTTTCCAGGAATGCTTTGAGATGGCCCACCAACTCCGGAGTGAAGTCGCTGTCCACCCCGCCGATCCGATAATAATTCAAAGTCAGCCGGGCCCCGCAGAGCTTTTCGAACATGTCGAGCAAGATTTCCCGCTCGCGAAACGTCCAAAAGAAGATCGTCATCGCTCCGATATCCAAAGCTTGCGCGCCAAGCCAGAACAGATGTCCGAGAATACGCTGCATCTCCGCGACGATGGTGCGGATATACTCGGCCCGCTCCGGCACGGTGATGCCGAGCAGTTTTTCAACGGCCCGCACATAGGCGTAGTTGTTTGCCATCGCGCAGACATAGTCGAGCCGATCGGTATGCGGGATGATCTGCATATAAGCGAGGCCTTCGGCTAGTTTCTCGACTCCCCGATGTAGATAACCGAGGTCCGGCGTCGCTTTGATGATCCGCTCTCCGTCCAACTCCAGCACCACCCGTACCACGCCGTGCGTGCTTGGATGCTGTGGACCCATGTTCAACAGTAATTCTTCCCGTCGGCCCGTTGAGGATGCGTTCGGCTCGGAAAGGAACACCTTCCTCTCTTCAGCGGGAACCTCGCCTTCACTCTGCTCAATCGGCGGTTCATCGAGCCGCGGGATAAAATCGAACTGACTGCGCCAGCCGCGGCCCTCCGTCGGAAAATCCTTTCGGAGCGGATATCCTTCGGCATAGTCTTCAGGCAGGAGGATACGACGCAGATCCGGGTGGCCGGAAAATCGGATTCCCATCATGTCGTAGACTTCGCGTTCCAAGAATGCTGCACCACGCCATACGCTTGTCACCGACTCGAGAGTCGGGTTGTCTTCGGTGACCCTGGCCTTCAGACGAATACGTCTGCCGTGTGGAAGCGAGAGCAGCTGATAGATGACTTCAAACCGTTGCTGATCGGTCGGATAGTCGGCGGAACAGATATCGGTGATGTGGTCGAAGCACGCTTCGGGATCGTCATGAAGAAAACGAGCGACTTCCAAGATTCGGGGTGCGGCGACGTGGACCGTTGTTTCCGACCGAGCCGTGTCGACATCGACGGACAGCACCGCTTCCGGGAACTTCTTGAGTAAGGTTTCGATGAGAGATTCCATGAGTTCGCCAAGTGTCAGGCGTCATTCAAATGATGCCCACTCGTTTTCCGAGTGACGCGCCACATCGCTACTTCACGAATACTTTCTCGCGTTGGATCTTTTCCTGTAATTTTAAAAGCCCGTCCAGTAATGCCTCTGGTCTCGGCGGGCAGCCGGGGACGTAAACATCCACCGGTACGATTTGATCCACGCCCTGTACGACGGCGTAGCTGTTGTAATGATTGCCCGACGTCGCGCACGAGCCCATGCAGATGACGTATCGAGGCTCGGGCATTTGATCGTAGATTCGTCGAATGACCGGGGCCATCTTGCGCGAGACCGTTCCTGCGACAATCATGAGGTCCGATTGCCTGGGCGACGCTCGAAAGACGCCGGCGCCGAAACGATCAAGATCGTACCGGGAGGAGACGCTGGCGATCATTTCGATCGCGCAGCAGGCCAATCCGAAGGTCATGGGCCAAAGCGCCGACTTTCTGGCCCAATTGACGACGGCGTCCAGATTCGTCGTCAGGACGTTGGCATCAAATTGTCGCTCCAGCAGACTCATCCTCTTCTTGCCTTCCTCTTAGCGAGAATGGTGAGCGGGTGGCGTCGGCACCAGGACCCAGTCGCCCGCAGCGAAAGGGTCCCACCGGGGGATGGGTGGAGCGAGGACGAATGGGTCGGCCGACGACAGGACCCGCTCAGTCCCATTCGAGCGCTCCTTTCTTCCATGCGTACCAAAACCCGACCACTAGAATGGCGATGAACAGGACCATCTCTACCAATCCAACCAGCCCAAGACTCTTGAATGCAACGGCCCAGGGAAACATGAAGACGATCTCGATATCGAAAATCACAAAGAGCATCGCGATGATGTAGTACCGAATCGGAAACTGGACACGGGCGTCCTGAAAGAGCGGACTTCCGCTTTCATATGGCGATAACTTGGCCTGATAGGGCTGGTTGGGACGGACAAAGCGTCCGACCAAGAGGGTGATCGTCCCAAGGGCAATGCCCACACCGATAAAAAGGAGGATCGGCAAATAGTTTTCCGGAACACCAGGATTACTCATGGGGACACCGTGAAAACGCAAAACGTGAAATGTGAAACGTCGCCGAACGTTCTAGACGCCATCATTCCAGAGCCTTCATGCAGCTGATTGCGCTATGAGCGCCGAACGAAAGAACGGTTTGTACTTCAGGCCATCGAGTTCAGGATCAAGGATTCCCTTGTGCTGGACGAGGACTTTGAATGTGGTGCCCATGCCGTTCGGTTTCAAGAGATGAATCGCCGCGTGGAACTCCCCGCTATCCGGTTCCAGCTCCTCCATCATCTGTTCGACACCGAGTCCCATGAGAAAACTCAGTTGATTCGTAAAACCGCTCGTCCGAAGTCCCCGCTCCTCGCCTGCGGCAGCCAGACTTGAGAAGTCCACATGGGCGGTCATGTCTTGGTCACCCACACGCGTGAATGGATCCTCATGGGTGGAGTGTCGCGAGTAACAGAGGAACGTCCCGTCCGTTCGGTCGGACTGATAGAGATCCTGCATCGTGTGACCGTAATCGATGGTGAGCACGAATCCACGGTCCAGATGCCGAGCCACTTGGTCCATCCAGGCCAACGCATGGAGGTTGATCTCGGAACGATAGCTTTCCGGCCAATCAGTCCTCACGCGGCGGAGGTGAGAGGCGAGCGCGTCCGACGACAACGGTTTCAGGCATTCCACGAACCGACCGTCCCGATGGTCTACCCAGAGCTCTTCTATCCCTTTCGAAGTCACTTGAACTCGGTGCACCGGAAACGAATCGACGAGTTCATTACTGAAGAACAGTCCGGTGACAGGCGCGAGACTTTCAAGATCTTCCTTCCAGGTCAGAAGATCCGGTTGATCGATCCAGGAATCGAGGTTTTTGCGCTGCACCTCCCGCATGGCGGGGCTTCGTTCAATCAGGACATACCGAAGCTGCCGGAACAATGAGTTGAAGTTACGCTGGCAAGCCGATAGGAAGTGTTTCGCCAGCAACCCTTTGCCGGGTCCCATTTCAATGACGGTAAACTGGCCCGGTTGGCCGAGCAACCGGTGCATCTGCTCGGCTTGCTTTGCCAGAGCTTGTCCAAGGATCGGGTGCACGTCCGAACTCGTGTAGAAATCGCCACGCCAACCAATCCGTTCCGTCGTGTGTTCCGGCGCGCGCATGTAGTAGCCGAACTGTGGGTGGTAGAGGGCCAACTCCATGAAGCGAACAAATGGAATCGGACCAAAAGCGGCGATCTCAGAGGCAATGGCAGCAACCAATTCCGGATGCCCTGTGCTCACGGAGAACTCCAATTCACCGTTCACAATAGAAAAAAGCGACACCCCTAGCCTATGGGCAGCGCCTGCCCATCTTCAGGTGTCGAAAGGTACATAGAGTAGCGTTCGGAACCCGCATAAGTCAAGGTGAAATAAAGCAGAATTGCAGCGTCCCTCTCAAATAAGGCGCCTGTTCTGTCGGGCCCATTCACTCTTCGTAGCACGCCTTCTCCCCCTTCTTTATTTGGTCGATAGTGGAGCTGGACTTCGGCATGGCGGCTGTTGAATCAATTGGCTACTGATATCTGCACACGCCAGCTTCGCGCTTCGGCGCAGCCTTAGAGTCGTGTGCGGGCAAGGCTAGAACGGTCAACAGCGGTGGGGATCTGTCGCATCATGACGAGGTTCGAGGTCCGGCTCCACTACCGAGCTCAGCTCTTACGCCCCGTGACACTTCTTGTATTTCTTGCCGCTGCCGCAAGGGCAGGGATCATTACGGCCGACCTTGTGGTCGGCACGGTGAGCGGGGGCCGGCGCAGTCGCCGGTTCGTCGCCACGGTTCAAAGTGAGCTTGGGCTGCGGACGTGAAATGACAGGCTGAGGCGGAGGCTCCGGCTGTTCGCCTTCGTGGCGGACGGCCTGCACATGGAACAGCCGATCGAGTGTGTCGGCTTTGACTCGTTCCATCATGCCCGCAAAGAGGTCAAATCCCTCGCGCTTATACTCAATCAACGGATCTTTCTGCCCGTATCCGCGAAGACCGATGCCGTCCCGCAGGTGGTCCATCGCCAGCAGGTGATCCTTCCAATGATGGTCGATGACTTGGAGCATGAACGTCTTCTCGAGAAAACGCATCAGGTCCGGCCCCAGTTCCTGCTCTTTTCTGGTATAGGCATCGCGAACGTGGACCCGAAGATCCTCCAGCACTGCGTCGCGTCCGACGTCGCGGAGTGAATCTCCGCCGTCGTTCTTCCCTTGAGTGATATCGAGACCGAACTGAGCCTGCATGACTTCAGTCAGACCTTTGACGTCCCATTCCTCGGGGTATTGTTCTGCGGGGCAGTACACGTTGAGAGACGATTCCACTGAACTATCCATCATGTCATGGAGATCGTTGGTAAGGCTTTCTCCACTCAGGACGGCCCGACGGTGACGATAGATCACTTCGCGCTGCTTGTTCATGACATCGTCGTATTCGAGCAGCTGTTTGCGGATTTCAAAGTTATGCGCTTCGACCTTCTTCTGGGCGTTCGCGATCGCGCGGGTGACCATGCCATGCTCGATGGGGACGCCTTCCTCCATGCCGAGTTTGAGCATCAACTGTGAAACTCGTTCGGAGGCGAAGATCCGCATCAGGTCGTCTTCAAGCGACAAGTAAAATCTCGATGTGCCGGGATCGCCCTGGCGGCCGGCCCGTCCGCGAAGCTGATTGTCGATCCGGCGGCTTTCATGCCGTTCCGTACCGAGGATATGAAGTCCGCCAAGCGCGATGACCTCCTGCTTGTCCTTGTCGCAGTCGGATCGGATGCTTTCATAGATTTCGAGTTTCCGGCTCTCCGGCATATTCTCTTCCCGATAGAGCACCTGCTTGTACATGAATTCCGGATTGCCACCCAGCAGAATGTCCGTCCCGCGTCCCGCCATGTTCGTGGCGATCGTCACCGCGCCTTTGTGTCCGGCTTGAGCCACAATTTCGGCTTCCCGTTCATGCTGCTTGGCGTTGAGGACGTTGTGCTTGACGCCATTCCGGTTCAAGAGCCCGGAGAGTTTCTCGGACTTTTCGATCGAAATGGTTCCGACGAGGACCGGCTGCCCACGCTCATGGCATTCCTTGATCTCTTCGACGATCGCCGCAAACTTCTCCTTCTCCGTCCGATACACGACGTCGGCATAATCCTGTCGAATCATTTGACGGTTGGTCGGCACGACGTTGACATCGAGGTTATAGATCTTGGCGAACTCCGCGGCTTCCGTATCGGCAGTCCCCGTCATGCCGCTGAGTTTCTTGTACATGCGGAAATAGTTTTGAAAGGTCACGGACGCAAGCGTCTGATTCTCATTGGCGATCTTCACACCCTCTTTGGCCTCGACGGCTTGATGCAGCCCGTCGCTCCATCGACGGCCCGGCATGAGCCGGCCGGTAAATTCATCGACGATGATGACTTCGCCGTCCTTCACCACATAGTCCACGTCGCGCTTATACAGAGTATACGCTTGGAGCGCCTTCACCACGTGATGGACCATGTCCATGTTGGCCGGGTCGTACAGGTTGTCTACGCCGAGCAATTTTTCGACGCGCGCGTTGCCATCTTCGGTCAGCGCGGCGGTCTTGGTCTTTTCTTCAATGGTGTAGTCTTCGGCTTTGAGTTGAGGAATGATCGCATTAATTCGATAGTAGAGATCGGTGGTCTGATCGGTCGGACCCGAGATGATCAGCGGTGTCCGGGCTTCGTCGATCAAAATGCTGTCGACCTCGTCGACGATGGCGAAGTTCAACTCGCGTTGAACACACTGATTCAAATCGGTGACGACGAGATTGTCGCGAAGATAGTCGAATCCATACTCGTTGTTGGTGCCGTAGGTGATGTCGGCACGATAGGCTTCGGGCCTGGTACACGGGCGAAGGTGCTGTAGTCGTTTGTCGGACGCGTCATAGGTCGGGTCGTACATGAACGATGCATCGTGCTGAATGATTCCGGTGGACAGACCCAGCGCGTGGTAGAGCTGTGCCATCCATTGGGCGTCACGCTTGGCGAGGTAATCGTTGACGGTGACGAGATGGACGCCCTTGCCTTCCAGAGCATTCAAATAGATCGGCAGCGTCGCGACTAGGGTTTTTCCTTCGCCCGTTTTCATCTCGGCGATACGGCCTCGGTGCAGAATCATGCCGCCGATCAGCTGGACATCGAAATGCCGCATGTTGAGCTTGCGGCGCGACATTTCCCGGCACACGGCAAACGCTTCCGGCAAGATATCGTCGAGTGTCTGGCCTGCCTCAAGCCGCTTCTTGAAGTCCTGAGTCTTGTCGGCAAGGGCATGGTCGGAGAGTGGAGTGAGGCCCGCTTCCAAGCCGTTGATTTGTTCCACGATCGGCCGCAGGGTCTTGATTTCACGTTCGTTTTTGCTGCCGAAAATCAGGTTGAGTACTTGTGTAACCATAGGATAAAGATACGTGTCGCCCTTTAGTGAGAGTGGATTCCTACCATAGAAATAGGGTTGGCAGTATACAGCATCTCTCCAATGAATCCTACTCGACTGTCTGTGGCATAACGGCGGCTTGACAGATATTGTCCTAGTCACCTAATATTTGAGTTACTGTGTCAGTGGTATTTGGCGGTTCAGTTGTACCTGGGTTTATGTGAGTAGTGCCTTCGATGAATAACGCTCTCCGTAAGTTTCTTTCAATTTCACTTGTCCTCTGTGTCCTCGCCGTCGGCGGATTGGCTCAAGCTCAATCCGCGGAACATGCCGGACACCACGCTCAGCATCAAACAGCCACGCACGGAACCGTGCTTTGCTCGTGGATGTGTGCTGCCGGCACCGTGCTCGATACCGAGGTGTTCCTGATTCCGACCGAATACGGCCCCGTCGCGCTCATTCCAATTCTTCATTCAAACGATTCGATTTCTGAACCGTCTCCCATTTTCTCCAGCCGCGCTCCTCCATCCTTCAGCACATAAACCTCTACGCCATTTCGTCAGAGTCGCCTTGCCGCATGTGATCTCGTATGAGGTCCTGCTGCAGGTGGTCAGGCGGTCGTTCTTTGGGGGAAAGAGCCCTTTATCATGGCAGTCGCGCGTTACCTATTTTCGTTGTTGCTGGGGTTGAGTCTGTTCTCATTGGCCTGGCCTGTCGTCCAGACTGCGCATGGATCTTGTGGATCTGTGACGTGTTTTGTCGTCATCGGATCTCAGCAACAGGTTTCACCAAAGGGTCTGCTCACCGTTAACGGCTTCTACAACTACACACCGCAAGGGACGTTGCTCAGTGGGACCGATGGGGTCATTCCCGCTGTCGATCTGGACAACCGGCAACTCATTCTGGGGCACCACAAAGAGATTCGGACCATCACGCAAATGTATACGCTGGATCTCAACTACGGGGTCACCGATCGGTTCGGCTTGGAAGTCGCCATCCCCTATAAGAAGATCAGGCATCGGCATATTGATGGATTAGGAGAGGCGAACGGCGGAGCCGGAGAAGAAACACGGTTTTCGGATAACGGCTTCGGTGACATCTTCATCAATGCCAAATACAACGTGTTGCCGTCCCTGCGGAGTCTCGTAGTGACGGGCTTCGGGGTGTACGTTCCAACAGGTGATCATAACCAAACGACTGCAGGACTCTCGGGGGAACCGGCTGAGACGATGGAACCGACGGCCCAGCTTGGGCGCGGTCAAGTCGGTGTTCAGGCGTCGTTCTATCAAACCTATGAGATTATTCCGCATCGTTTGAACCAGTTCACCTCCGGCAGTTACCGCCACACGTTTCGTAACAACTTTGGCTACCAATTCGGGGATCAATTTGATTTTTCGGCCGGCGCAAATCTTGTAACCGTCCCCTGGCTCGTGTTGACCAATCAGTTCAATTTCCGCTACATGCAGCGCGATCATTTTCGCGGATCGCTGGCTCGATCACAGACTCCAAGCGACCCCACGTTTCCGGACGAGGTGATCGTATTGGATGAGAACATCAGGAGCCGATCGGTTCCGACAACCGGATCCACGTACTTTGCCTATACACCAGGTTTCCAACTGAGCCTGGGAGAGCTTATTAAGACGCCGCTGACTGAAAATACGTCGGTGTACTTCTATGCGCAGATACCGGTCTATCGCGATTTCAATGGGAATCTGGCTCAAGGAACGAGCTTTGTGTTTGGTTTGACGAGGGTGTTTCAGGTTCTGAGCCTATCATAAATGCAACGGTTCAATCGAAGGAGGCTCATATGAGATCAAGAGAGTTCAAAATCGTATCCGTGGGAATCCTGCTGCTTTCGGTATTGGTGGCATTGCCCGCCTTAGACGGGTGGGGTATGGGCTCACGAGTTCCGGCGGTGGGCACGGCTGCCGAAGATTTTCGTTTAGTCGATTTGGAAGGTAAGTCGCAGAGTTTGAGCCAATATCGCGGCAAGGTCGTGCTCGTGAATTTCTGGGCGACCTGGTGCAAGCCGTGCACGACGGAAATGCCCGCGATGCAGGCCACGTACGACAAACTTCGGGATAAGCGATTTGTGGTGTTGGCCATCAATGAGCTGGAAGACGATGCCAAGGTGCGCGAGCACATCAAGCAATATGGCCATACGTTCCCGGTGCTTATGGATCGGGATAACAAAGTCGCCAACCAGTTTGGGGTCTTCGGGTTGCCTGTGAGCGTGTTCATCGATGAGAAGGGCGTGGTTCAAGAATATATCAAGGGCGGACTCTTGACCGAGCAAGTCATTCTGGATGTGGTTGCCCGCATTCAGAAACAAGAACCGGTGAAGGCCGCATCTTTGCACTAGGCGATCAGTTATGACGGTGACCGTAAAACAGCCGGTATTAGTCTGGGCATTGCTGCTCGTCATCGTATTGATGAACGGGCTCATGGCTGCACCGAGTGTCAGCCATGCCGAACACCATGCCGGCCATCAGGCGGCAACTCATTCCACCGGCATCTGTGCGTGGCTGTGCGCCGGCGGCGTGGGGATCGAATCGTCCGTCGTGCAGTTCACATCAGGGCTTCAACTTCTTGAATGGGTAAGCATTCCTCCCTTCAACGCAGTCCTCAGTGTGATCTCCCTCTCGTACTTCTTCCGCGGGCCTCCCAGCCTTTCTGTCTAGCGTCCATAGTCGGCAGACCTTTTTCTTAACAACCCTGTCTTACGGTGGGATCCGATGCGCGGATTCTATCGTATGACAAACAGAAAGATCGTGGAATCATGACGCGCAAGCTCTGGTGCTGTGCCTTTGCAGTCTGTGGTGTCGTCGCAATGACCGTCTCGATGCTCTGGCCTTCCCACGTCGCGGCGTCCTGTGGGTCCGTCAGTTGCTTTGTGGTCATCGGCTCTCAACAGCAAGTGCCGATGAAAGGTCTGTTGACCATCAATGCCATCTACAACTATACGCCGATGGAGGCCGCACCGGGTGATGGCGGGCGCATCCCCTTTGCCAATCAGGGTGAACGGACTCTCACGTTAGCAAATTTGAACGTTAACAGAATCGAGACCACGACCCGCACCGCGACCCTTGATCTCAACTACGGACTGACGGATCGTCTCGGCATCCAAGTGGCCATCCCATACAAGCATGTAGAGTCAAATGCGCAGATCGGCGGCCTCACGCCGGTTCCCTACAGCGAGCGAGGTCTCGGCGATATTCGCGCGACGCTGAAGTACAACGTGTTGCCCACTCTTCGCAGCATGGTCGTCTTGGGAGTGGGTGTCGATTTTCCGACGGGTAGCTACGGCCGGTTTGCTCAGGGAACCACCTTGGCCGAATCGACGCTTCAAATCGGACGGGGAAACTTCGGTGTGATCCCGATGATCTATCAAACGTATGAGCTGATTCCCCATCGGGTCAATCAATTTGCCTCGGCAAGTTATCGGCACACGTTCAAAAACAGCGACGGCTATCAGTTCGGCGATGAAGTGAACGCGAGCCTCGGGGTCAATATCATCCCCCTCGAGCAGACTCCCTGGCTGGTGCTGATGCAGCAGTTCAATTTTCGATATATGCAGAACGATGCCATGGACGCGGCGCTTTTCCAGTTCAATCCAGGGACCGGCTCGGCGATCTTGCTCGATCCAGCCATCAAGTTTCGGGCGGTACCGACCACCGGCTCGACCTATGTCGCGTATTCACCGGGAATTATGTTGAATGCATTTAACTTTGCCTCGTTCTATTTCATCGCCCAAATCCCTATTCACCGGGATTTCAACGGCAATCTGGAACAACAGATCAGCTACATCTTTGGGATGACCAAGTCATTTCAACTCTTTGGCGGGTCGTCCTAGGGGAAGACAGGGCAGCGATCGGATGATGATGGATTGTGGATCACGAATGTGGAGTGTAAGGCATAGAACGTTGTTCGTTCGCGCGATGGCGGGCTGCTGTATCGCCCTTTGGCTCGCCGGTTCTCTGTCCGTTACACAAGGGAACCTCACGGCGCAATGGACCACGCCGCATTGTCCGCAAGGACAAACGCCGAGCACCCATCATGGCGCGAGTCATTGCATTTGGCACTGTGGCGGCATCGATGCCGAAGGTTCCAACGGTCGGGGCGGAGCCTCGATCGATGTTCTCATCGGGCAAGTCTGGAATCTCGGCGCCGATACCCTGCTTGTCGGTCTGTTTCATGCGGAGATCGTTCCTCGAGGGCCACCACTCTCATACCGTGTGACATAACTCATGCAAGGAAACCGGCAGCGCTCCCCGGTACGAGAGCGACAGCTAACGAGGAAGGAACGATCCATGGAAGCCAACACGAAGAAACGACTTTTGTTATCCTATACCAAAACGGGTGTGCTTGGACTTGCACTGATGAGCCTGGCAGCCTGCAATTCGGGAGAGTCCACTCCCACCACAGGGCTACCGGCGTCCGGCGGCAGCGCCGGCCTTAGCGGACCGATCGCATTTATCAACAACACCGGTGACAAGACGTTGACCAGTGTGGCCATCAGAGGTGATTCAGGCAATGCCGTGATCAATACGATCGATGCAGCGAAATTCGAAAATGTCGCCTTGGGGGATATGCAGTTTTCGAACGAAGACTGGCTATTTATGACTCTTGCGGCAGCGAATAAGGTTGCGACAATCGATCCGTTGACTGGCGCAACTCCGGTTCATGAAGTTAACCTTCCTGCCGGGACCAGACCAGTCCATCTTTATCGTGATAGAAACGATGGAGAGATTGTTTGGATTATGAATGATGGCGACAATGCCCCGGCGACCACGACTCCGGGTGATGATTTGATCAACTGTGCGGTTCAGGGTGGGGGATCAGTGACCGTGATTCACAACTCCCATCTCGGGCCGGGGGGGACCATTCCCAAAGTAGTAAAAACCATTTGTCTCTTGGCTGATGGTCATAAAGTTACGGCTTTCTCCGGAGATGGAGTGCCGAAGCGTGCATTTGTCTCGAGCGAAGTCGGCGGTGAAATAGCAGTCATCGACGATGACGAGGCCTCTGCCAATTATCTCACCATTATTGCACGAATTGATCTGTGCAATTCGTCCAAGGAAACGACACCTTGCAATGATGAGTCTGCAACGTCACCCACGACCGCATTTACACCGAATGCCGCCGGTCCACACGGGATTCGGTGGTCCAAGTTCACAAAAAAGGTGTACAGCATTCAAGAAGGATACGGACAAATCGCGGAGATCGATCCGACGACATTTGCAATTACCAAGACTTTTGACTTGGCAGGAACCCCATACACCTCGTACGGGATTTCTGCCGACGGCAAATATCTCCTGCTGCGCGGGGAAACGACCGCCCCACAAGCGACCAAACTGGGGGTGATCGATCTGAGCGCTGCGGTGCCGGCCATCGCGGATTTGACCACACCGGATCTCGATGGAACCTCAGCGGGAGCATTCAAGTTCTCTCCGGACTCGAAGCGGTTCTACATTCTGGCGGGGAATGGGGCCACAGCGACGAAGAAAGACCGGTTGTTTGCGTATGACTGGACGACGCTGGCACCTCCGACACTGACGCTGCTGAGGGAAATCCCATTGGTGTCGACCGGTGCGCACAGCTTCGATGTGTTGGCCCGGGGAACAGGCGAAGCGAAGTATCTGGTTGTATCTAACGGCGTAGACAATTCGGTCTCGATTATCAATGCTACCGACAATCTGAAGAAGCAGGACGTGACTGTCGGGCCAAACCCCACAGGAGTGATCGTTTTCGAGTCTGGATTTGCACAAGCAGGTAACCAGGCGACCAATTAGTTCATGCTGGGAGAGGGCAGTCCATCGGAACGGAAGAGCCTCCGATGGACTGCCGATCGGCTGGAAACGAGCTGGCGAGTGATCCGTAGACTGGGTTCTGTCCGAGCGAGCTGCCTCCCGCTCGGACCAGCGCGGGGCGAGGGTTGCCTCCCTTGACCTCCGCCCCGCACTTTTTCTAAGCGGTGATTGGGAGGATTGCTTATCGGCAAGCAAAGAGTCATAGTGAAACGTGGCATCAACAGATAAAAATCGATTCTTTCTCCCCGCCTGGGGCGCTTCGCTGACACTGCATGGAGTCGTCCTTGGCTTGGCGTTCGCCCTCCTCGCACAAGTCAAACCTGTTTTGCCGGAGGACGTACACAAGTGGAACGTGGCCTTGGTGGAAACGGCGGAATCCGAATCCAGACCGGAACAAGTCCAATCGGCCGTGACACCGGAACAGCCACCAGCGAGGATCGTGCCTCCGTCACGAATGAAACGAGTGCCGGAGACGTATCAGGCGGTAAGACCGGTGACGCAGCAGGTCGAACCGCTTTCACCGACGATCGAGCCGGTACGACCGACTGAGCAGAAGGTGGAAATTCCGCAACTGCGTGATGAGCCGGTTGAACAACGGATAGCCAAGGTTGCTGAGTCAAAAACTGAACCGGTTGTTGAGGCCAAGGAGTCTGCGCCAGCCATGACTGCGGTCGCTCCTGAACCGATGATCGATTCCCAACCTGTTCAAGATGGGCCGGTCGCGGTCGCATCAGCTCCTACATTTTCCCCTCAAAGTCCTGTCCCACAAGAAGTTATTGCGCCGGTGTCTGCGCCTGACAGCCCCGTGGATGTCGCTCCGGTCCAGGCGGCCAAGACTTCATCGCCTGCCACGGAAGGAAAAGAGGATCATCGATGGCTGGCGGAGTCGCTGTGGCGAAGAGTCGCAGAACTCAAACGCTATCCGAATTCAGCCCGTATGAACGGCCAGGAAGGGAAAGTGGTCTTGAAAGCGGTCATTCGATCCGATGGGCATTTGGCCGATGTATTTGTCCAGAAAAGTTCAGGATACAGTGCGCTTGACGCCGCAGCGATCGAGGCGGTGAAACTAGCCTGTCCGCTCTATATGAAGCAGGCCCTCGGGAAGGCGCAAATTGTAGTAAGCCTTCCGATTGTGTATAGCCTGGCAAATTAGATGGGTCGGTTGGGGGCGAAGGGAATGTCGCCAATCCCTTACGACTCCATTATCGGTTAGGATTGAATGCGATGAGAACAGCCATCCCCCTCGGGCTCGGATAAGTCATACGGGGTAGACTTGGTTCTATAAGCTCGTATTTGTTTGGTCTGATTGCCTCTATCCACAACCACGGTGAGTATAGTCCGAGCGGGTGACCATCTGGCTCGGACCACTGCGGAGTGGAGGCGCGCCTCCCTTGGCCTCCCGCCCCGCAATTATCCAAAAACGATCTAATTCACATCATGGCGCGGTAGGACGCTGTGCCATATAACTGCGCCAGCCACCGTATGCGGTGATCTCTCGGTGCTTTTCGACGAGCGCGGGTTCGCCTAACACCCCCAGGACGACGGACCCGTCTTCCAGCCGCACCTTTCCGATGCACAGACCGGGAGGCTCATTCAGCAGGATTCCGGCTAACCCTTCCGCAGGCACTGCCCAGACTTCGACTGCCACTTTGACGCCTGTCCCATCGGTGACACGCAACATCGCTGGATGTTCATCGTTGATCGTCCAGAGACGGTACGTGGGTTCGGTCATCGCCTCACGGACGAACGTGGCCTTGGCGGCCACCATGTTGGGGTTGAGCTCGAGTCCCCGCATCAGCGTGCCGTTTACTGCGAGCAGCACTTCGCTCTGGTTCACGCGAGACTCCCCGTGATTATCTGATAGACTGCCTTGATGAGTGGACGCAATGCTTCTTTGTCGTGCTGTTGCTGAAGGGTAGGGTGTCGAACACTGCCGTGTTGAAGAGACCATGTCTGTAACGATTCCTCCATTTCTTTTCCTCAGAACATTCCAATCTTGAAGTCGGCCTTGATTCACTTCTCCAATTCATCACCCGTAGGTATTACGGAGAGCATCGGTTAGGCGATCTGCCGTCGTCACCCAGCCGACGATCCCGCCCTGCGATTGGATCATGCGGACCGTCGCTTGTTTAAACTCGGGGAAATAGCTTTCGGTCCCGTCTTCGACCAGGAGGCAGTCATAACCGCGGTCGTTGGCTTCTCTCATGCTGGTTTGCACACAGACCTCGGTGGTGACTCCCGTAAAGACCAGATGGGTGATGCCGAGCTCTTTGAGACGTTCCTGTAAGGCGGTGGCATAGAATGCGCCTTTCCCTGGCTTGTCGATGACAAGTTCGCCTGCCTCAGGCCGCAGTTCCGGGACGATGTCATTTCCCGGCTCGCCCAATACCAGGATGCGCCCCATGGGGCCTGGGTCGCCGATGCGAAGCGTGGAATCGCCGCGCCGCCTCTTGGCCGGCGGGCAGTCCGACAGATCGGGTCGATGGCCTTCTCGTGTATGAATCACGGGCAATCCCAATTCCCGAAACGTCTTGAGGAGTTTCGAGACTGTCGGCACGATCTTTTGCAGGAGTTCAACCTTGTTGCCCAGCGCAGCGCCGAAGCCGCCCGGTTCCACGAAATCGCGCTGCATGTCGATGATGACCAGCGCAACCTTTTCGCCCGAGGCTCGCGACGGCAATGGATAGGGATAAGGAGAGGCCGGTACGGTATTCATGTTGAATGTCCTGTCATTTGCCGTCCGATGATGCCGAGATCGGCGTCGGACGACGTGGTTTCGTATACGAGTTGGCCGTTGAACATCACCACCACACGGTCGGATAGTTCCAAGATTTCATCGAGGTCTTCGCTGACCAGCAGCACCGCCGTTCCGCGATTGCGTGCGGCGACGATCTGCATCCGAATTTCCTCCATGGCCAGAAAGTCCAGCCCGAAGCAGGGGTTGGCGATGATCAAGATCTCGACATCCCCCGACAGCTCACGCGCCAAGACCGCGCGCTGGACATTGCCTCCCGAAAGCGACTGAATGGGCGTATCGGGAAAAGGCGGTTTGATGTTGTAGCGTTGAATCAGTTCGTGCGCGCTGCGACGCAGCGCAGGACGGCTGATGAGCCAACCACCCACTGCGTGGGGCTCGACATCGAAGTTGCGAAACGCCAGGTTGTCCGCCACGCTCATCCGCCCGACACACGTGTTCTGGAGCGGTTCTTCGGGAAGACAGAACATTTTGTGGTGCGTGATCTGTTCTCGGGTCGGTTGATAGGGTTGATCATGTGCCTGGATCGTGCCTGCAGCGGCCTGACGCTGCCCTGCCAACACCTCGACGAGTTCTCGTTGTCCGTTCCCCGATACCCCGGCTACCCCGACGATCTCGCCCTCATGGATGGCGAGGTGCAGACCCCGCACGACTTCCACGCCGCTCTCATCCTTGACTCGGATATCATGTAGCACCAGCTTTGGGACTTTGGTCGATCGCATGTTTCGTTGTTTCGGCTTCGCCGTGACTTCAGATCCCACCATCATCTCCGCCATCTTCGGGATGGTCAGCTCTGAGACTTTCCCGGACCCTACGAATTGTCCCTTGCGTAACACCGTCACTTCGTCCGCGAAAGCCGCGACTTCTCGAAGTTTGTGGGTAATGATCAGGACGCTCAATTGTTGCGCCAGCGTCATGGCTCTGAGGTGCCCCAGCATTTCGTCGGCTTCTTGTGGGGTCAGAACGGAAGTCGGTTCGTCCAGAATAAGGATGCGGTTCTGCAGCGCGAGTTGCTTGAGGATTTCCACTTTTTGTTTTTCACCCGCGGCGAGCGAGCTGACCCGAGCGGTAAGCGACACCTTGAACGGCATCTTGTCCATGAACTCTGACAATTGACGCTCTTCTTTTTTCCAATCGATGAGCGAGTCCAATCTCGCCTTGGAGATCACCAGGTTCTCCAGCACCGTCATGTTGGGGATCAGCGTAAATTGCTGATAGACCATCCCGATGCCGAACGTCTGCGCGTCACGAGGGCTGCGAATTGTGACCTGCTCCTGATTCAACGAAATTTTCCCCTCATCCGGGTGGTAATACCCCATGATGCATTTGACCAAAGTGCTCTTGCCGGCGCCGTTCTCGCCGAGCAGGGCATGAAACTGGCCGGACCGCAATTGAAGATTCACATCCTTCAAGGCGGTGAGCGGACCGAAGCGTTTGGTAATCCCCAACGCTTGCAGATCCGGAGGAACTCCGTTGGTCATGACAATGCTTCCAGTAAGGCGTCCGATTTTGCTACGGCGCCGAACACTCCGCCCTGCATTTTGACCATCTTGAGCGCGGCCTGATGGTTCGTGTAATCGGTTGCCCCGCAACAGTCTTCCAGCAGGAGACATTCGAAGCCTCGATCGTTGGCTTCCCGCATAGTGGTGTGGACACAGACATCGGTGGTGATTCCTGCCAAGATCACATTCTGGATACCGCGGAGCCGCAACAACATCTCCAGATCGGTCGCCCAGAACGAGCCCTTGCCGGGCTTGTCGATGATCGGTTCGCCCTCCTTCGGAGCCAATTCAGGAATGATGTCCCAGCCGGGCTCGCCCCGCACCAGAATCTTGCCGCAGGGACCCGGGTCGCCGATGCCGGCTCCGATGCGGCGGCTCCGCCAGCGCTTGTTCGCGGGTAAATCCGACAGGTCGGGCCTGTGTCCTTCTCGGGTGTGGAACACATGCATGCCGATGGTTCGGGCTTTCGACAGCACTTTGAGGATATGCGCGATCGGCGCGCGAGTGAGGGAAATGTCATAGCCCATTTTGTCGACATAGCCGCCTTTGCCGCAAAAGTCCGTCTGCATATCGATGATCAGAAAGACCGAATTGTCCGGCCGGAGATCGCCGTTATAGGGATAAGGATAGGGGTCGGATGTCACGTATCGACTCATGGCTCACCTCTCCTGGATGTCTGGGTTAGGGTTCGTTCGAGTCATCCTGTATCGACTAACGAGTTACTGTGAGTTCATGGGGCACTCCTACAAGCGTGCGTTTGGGAGAACAGGTGATGATCATGACCGCCAAGGTCATGATGTAAGGGATCGCGTTGAAGATGTAGTATCCGCCTGTGATGCCGACGGACTGCAAGGAAGGTCCTAACGCGGCGGCTCCTCCCCACAAAAGCGAGACCCAGAGGCAGCCTACCGGATGCCAACGAGCGAAAATCACCAAGGCCACCGCCATCAGTCCCTGTCCGCTCGATAGGCCTTCACTCCAGTTGAACGGATAGTAGAGGGATAGATATGACCCTCCGATCCCTGCCAAGAATCCTCCTTGAGCCGTGCTGAGGATCCGTATGCGATCGACCGGTAATCCCAGGGCGCGGGCCGCATCCGCGCTTTCGCCGACGACTCGTACTTTTAACCCCCATGCCGTATTCTTCAGCATCCATGCGAGCGCAATAGCCACGACGATTCCCATGAGAAACAGTGCATTGATCTGCAGAGCCGCCTTCAGTTGCGGGATATCACTCCATGCGCCGAGGTCGATCGAGGGCAGCCGGGGCGCAGATGGCTGGATGTACGGCTTCCCCAGAAAGAAGGCCAATCCCGTGCCGAACAGCATCATCGCGATCCCCACGGCGATATCGTTGACTCGTCGGAAACTGCAGAGCCAGCTGTGCAGGGCGCCGAGCATCATGCCGGCCAATCCGGCGCACAGGACTCCCAGCCAGGGAGACCCGCTGTGCAGCGAGACGGCATAGCCTGTCATCGCACCCATGACCAGCGTGCCTTCCAGGCCCAAATTGATGCGACCGCTTTTCTCGGTCAAACACTCGCCCAGCGAGACAAAGAGAAACGGCGTGCCGATTCGAATCGCGCCGCCTAAAACGGCGATGAGGACTCCCCACCATCCGACTTCCATCACCCTCCTCGATTTTGAAGTTTTGAAAAGCGGCCGTACAGGGTTTCACTGAAGAGGATGACGAGAAAAATAATGCCCTGCATCACGAGCACGGTCGCATCGGGCAGCTCGTGCGCGCGTTGCAGTAATCCGCTGCTTGCGCGGATGCCGCCCAGCAAGATGGCCACAGGAATGATGGCCAAGGGATTATTGCGGGCCACAAAAGCCACGAGAATACCGGCATATCCGTAATTGGCATTGAGGGTGTCATTGGCCCGGCCATGGATGGCCGCCACCTCCACCATGCCGGCCAGTCCACCGGCCGCGCCCGCCACGAAACAGATGATCAAGATCAGCCTCCCGACCGGCAAGCCGGCGATTTGAGCCGCCCGAACATTGCCTCCGGCAATTTGGGATGCAAAGCCAAACACGGTGTGATGCATGAGAAACCATGCGATGACGCACGCCACGACTCCGAACACTAATCCCCAGTGGAGGTCCGTTCCCGGAATAACACCGATCATATTGGCTTCACCGATATGATGCGTCGAGGGATGATTGAGACTTTCCGGATCGCGAAAGGTGCTGGTGACGAGATGGTTCAATATTGCAATGGCGATATAGTTCAGCAACAGACTGCTGATGGTTTCATTGACGGCGCGATAATGCCGCAGGGCTCCTCCGATGGTAAGCCACAGCCCGCCTCCCACCATGCCCACGACCGCCATCGTGGTCAGAACGACCATGGGAGGAGCCGTCGGTATGGCGAGCGCCGCAATCGCTGCGAAGAGGCCGCCCATGACCACTGCCCCCTCTCCCCCGATAATAATCAAGCCGAGATACCCAGGCAGCGCGGTGCAGAGCGCCGTCAGCATTAACGGCGCGGCTCGGATCAGCGTATTCTGCCAGGAAAACGAGGTGCCGAAGGCGGCGCGATACATGGTCTGATACACCTCGATCGGATCTGCTCCGGCCGAAGCCACAAAGATGCCGAACAACACCATCGAGACCATCAAGGATCCGACGATGATGAAGAATGGTTCCAGCGCTTTGTTCAGCGTTTGCGGCACGGCTCTGCTCACGACTTCGTTGAACCGATGACTCCTTCCACCAGCCAATCCATGCTTTCCAGCCAGATATCGGTCTGGACATGTTCCGTTCCTCCGGCAATGACGACACGGCCGGTATTGTCTTTGATCGGGCCCTTGTACACGACCATCCCACCGCTCATGAATTTGTCTTTGGCTGCGTCGGCTTGCTTGCGAACGGCTTCCGTCACCACCTGGTTATAGTCCGATACCTTGACGATGCCTTCCTTCAGTCCGCCACGCACGAGATGAGGAACGGTCTGCCCTTTTCGAATCATTTCGGCATAATCCATGTAGACCTTGGCCCAGTTCCATTCCGCTCCCGTGAGATACCCTTTCGGGGCCAGCTTCGATTGGTTACAGTGATACCCGGTGCAATAGATGCCCCGTTTTTCAGCAGTCGTGACGACGACCTTGGGGCTGTCGACGTGGCAGGTAATGACATCGATGCCTTGGTCGACCAAGCTGTTCGTCGCTTCCGCTTCACGGACCGGCAGCGACCAGTCGCCGGTAAAAATCACGTTGGTTGTACAGTTCGGTCTGACGCTGCGGGCACCGAGTGTATAGTTGTTGATATTGCGCAAGACTTGCGGAATCGGCTTGGCCGCCACGAATCCCAGTTTCCCGCTCTTGCTCATCCCTCCGGCGACAATCCCGGCCACATATTGCGATTCGTCGATATAGCCGAAATAGCTGCCCACGTTCTTGGGGTGTTTGCCTTCCTGATACAGTCCTCCGCAGTGTAAGAACTGAATATTAGGAAATTGGGGTGCGACCTTGAGAATATGAGGATCAAAATATCCGAACGAAGTGGGAAACAGCACTTGCGCTCCGTCAAGCTTGACCATGCTTTCCATGGTTTTTTGGACTTCGATCGTCTCCGGGACTTTTTCTTCGTCAAAGGCTTTGACCCAATCAAGCTTGGCAACCGCCGCTTTTCCTTCAAAATGTGCCTGATTGTATCCATAGTCATCTCGTGGTCCCACGAAGATAAACCCCATCTTGACCTTGTCCGAGGCGCCCCAGGCTTCGCCGATCCACTCCAAGTTCCCCAACATGCTCAACGCCCCGGCAGCTGCGGTCCCTTGTAACACTTGGCGTCTGGTCAGTTTGCGTGATTCGGACATATGTCCTCCCTACGGCTAAGATGTGTGTGGCTGCATGCGTTACTTCACGATGAACGTTCCCGTTTTACCGGCCAAGGCGCGACCGATATTCTCAGGATTGGTGATCAACCCGGTTTGTCCACCTCCTTCTATGAATTCGATCAGGGCTTGGATCTTCGGCCCCATGCTGCCTTTATCGAATTGATCGTCCGCATAGTAGAGCTTCGCTTCGGCCACCGTCATGCGATCCAGCCATCGTTGGGTAGGCTTATTGAAGTCGATCGCCACCTTCTCCACACCGGTAGAGACCATCAACAGATCGGCGCCGATGCCGCGGGCCAGCAGGCTCGAGGCCAGGTCCTTGTCGATGACAGCCTCGACTCCGTTCAGATTCCCTCCGTCATCTTCCACCACCGGGATTCCTCCTCCGCCGCATGCAATCACGACAAACCCTGCGTGAGCCAATGTCTTGATCGCCGCCAACTCGACGATGGTCTTCGGCAGAGGAGAGGGCACCACGCGTCGCCATCCGCGTCCCGCATCCTCCTTCACGATCCAACCCTGACGGCGAGCGAGTCGCTGCGCCGTCTGCTCGTCCATATGAGACCCGATCGGTTTGGACGGATCGGCAAAGGCGGGATCGTTGCGATCCACCAGCGTCTGCGTGATGATGGCCACGGCCTTTCGATCCAGCCGGCGCTGCTGAAATTCGTTGTGCAGCGCTTTGAGGAACATGTAGCCGATGCCTCCCTGTAGGTCGGCATCGGCATAGTCCATCGGAACGGGCGGGACTTCTTCCAGCGCCAACTCGGAACGGCGCATGATGAACCCGACTTGAGGACCGGTCCCATGCGTGATGACCACATTCCATCCGGCCGCAATCATGTCGGCGATGTGGTGCGAGGTGAGAGCTGCTTCCCGGTTCTGATCGGGGATCGATTCGTGATGCTTGTCTCTGATCAAGGCATTGCCGCCCACCGCCACTACCGCCAGTTTGTTCGTTGCGCTCATGACGCGGCCTCCTTACTCGCTCCGTTCTACGGCGCGAGCCAGCGCGGACACCGCCTGTGTGAAACAGGCCAGCGGGGCGCGCGTAATGCCGGCTCCGATTTGACCGACTCCGGCCTCGCGGTGGGCGATCCCCGTATTGATGATCGGTTGAATGCCGGTATCGACGACTTTCCGAATATCAATGCCTGCCGGTGAACCGGCAAAGTTCATCGGCGGCAGTGTAAATGCGTTATTTCGACCGAGCGTGATATGGGTCATGGACATTGTGTTGTCGATCGCGTCCTGCGGAGTGCCTCCTACGAACTTGACGATGGCCGGGGAGGTTGCCATCGCAAAGCCGCCTACACCGGCGGTCTCCGTGATCGCGCTGTCGCCCAAATCGGGCGCCGCATCCGACGGAGCATATCCTGGGAAGAGAAGCCCCTCGACGATCGGCGCTGGCGCCGTAAACCATTGCTCGCCGGTCCCGCTGACGCGAATACCGAACTCGACGCCGTTGCGCGCCATGGCCGTGACCATGCTGCTGCCGGACACGCCGTGCGCGGCATCGAGCATCGCTTTACAAGCAGCCATGGAAAGATTGAGGAAGAAGTGATCGTTGCCGGCGATAAAGTCGACGACCGCGGCGATCTCGTTAGACGGCGTGCGTGTCTTCAGGAGCGCGGGGACCAGCCGCTTCAGAAACAGCGAAGACGCCGCGACATTACGATTGTGGATTTCATCTCCCATGTGCAGCGCCTGCGCCATCAAGGTCTTCAGCTCGAGCCCCCCCAATGTCTCGATGCCTGCCCGTAACGCCGGGGCGAGGACCTCGCCCATCCACTTGAGACGGTTGATCACTTCCTGGCTATTGGCGCCGAATCGAAGCGCCTTTCCGATTCCCTCGTTAAAATTGCAGAACGACTGGTTGCCCTGGGTGGTATTGTCCACGATCCAGACCGGCATGGAGGGGCTGATGATGCCGGCCATGGGGCCGACTGCGCGATGATGATGGCATGCCTCGAAGACAATCTCGCCACGGGAAGCAAGCGACTCCGCTTTGGCCAGATCCTCGGCCCATCCTTCGTAAAGAATGGCGCCGACAATCGCCCCTTTCATCGGACCACACATGTCGTTCCAGGCAATGGGAGGACCACTGTGGAGGATCATGCGCTCCGCCATGTTGGGAATGACGCGACCCGCAATGCCGACTCCGCGAAGCACCGGCTGGGCCGATTGGTAGGCGTCGAAGGCTGTTCGGTTCGCTGTTTCAACCACGGAAAGGTTGACCAGTCGGGCCAGGTCGCGGCCCACCTCCGCCTGTCCCTGTGCGGGCGGAGCCCATTCGATTTGGAGAGCTGAACCGCCTGCCATGACGATGGAATCAGCGAAGGAAGAAAGCCCGACGTTTAATACTTGAAGCTTCTCTTGGAGCATGGCCTGCATCATAATCGCCCTCCGACAGCGCCTGCTCCTACTGCCACGGCGGTTGCCATGCGCACCGCTTGAGCGTTGCTCTCGGCAAGGATGACGCCGGCCTCTCGCAAGGCCGCTTCCTGCCGAGCAAGATTCTGTGGATCTCCGGCAGTCCCGCACACGAAGCCTACGATCACCAGGTCTCTTCCGGCCTTGCCCGCCACCTCGCGCGCCTTTTGAACGACCGGCACGATTTCACCGGCGGGATCGGCATGAGACCCATATCCAAGGACCACGTCCAGCAGGATGACTGCCGTTTCAGGATCGGTAGCCTCTTTGATGAGGCGTTCATTCCTCAGTCGATGATCGATCATCGGATGTGGACGTCCGCGAGTGAACAGATCGTCCCCCAAATCGATGACGGTGTGTGCCCGACTCGTCCAGACATCGCCTAAACGGTCTCCGGGCTCCACCGGCGTGTTGGAAGAGACTTGTCCTAATTCCTTCTTCAGCAAGAGGGTCGCTTCGTAACAAAAGGTCCCTCCACTGTACAGGCCACGGATGTATTGCTGTCCGGGGGACAGTTTGGACGGAATGGAGACAGGTGGGCATTTCGGCTTGGCATCGTCAGGGTTTCGGCCTTCAGCGAGAGCCACCGCTGCCGCTGCGGCATCCTCCAGAGTTGTGGCGGCGAACACATTGCCGCGCCTGACGCGCGCAGGATCGGCGCCGAGAAAATTCACCACGACCGGCTTGCCGGCGCGTTCCGCGGCTTGCAGCACATGTCCGGCCACTTCCGGAGATGGAGGCTTGGAGATCAGCACGATGACCGAGGTGGAGGCGTCGGCAATGAGGGCTTTCAGCCCCTGAAGCATGGAAATGCCGCCGACGTCTCGATGCAAATCGTGCCCGCCGGTGCCGATCGCTTGTGAAATGCCGCCCCCCCATCGATCGACCAGGCAGGTGACCTGCTGTAAGCCCGTCCCGGATGCTCCGACGGCACCGATGACTCCGCGGCGCACCACGTTGGCGAAGGCGAGCGGGATGCCGTTGATAATGGCCGTTCCGCAATCCGGGCCCATCACGATGAGGTCGCGGGATTGGGCGAAACGTTTGAGCGCGATTTCGTCTTTCAACTCGACGTTGTCACTGAACAGCATCACGTTGAGGCCGAGACTCAATGCCTTGAAGGCCTCCGATGCCGCGTACTCGCCGGGAGTGGAGATCAGGACAAGGTTCGCGCCGACCATATTCCCCAGCCCCATTTCGATGCTTCGTGGAGGGAGACCGCGTGACGATCCGCCTCCCGAAGACGATGGAGGAGGCTGTTTCAATGCCGACTCCGCGGCTGCCAACGCTGATTCCAGTGCATCGGCGTCGCCTTGCAGCGCAATCAGCAAGTCGTTGGCGCTGGCGTCGACGGATTCGGTCAGCAATCCGGCTTCCCGGAGCAAGCTCATATTGTTGGGGGAAGCCATGATGGCCGAGGCTTGTTCCACGCCCGGCAGCTTGGCGAACGTGGAGGAGAGTTGCATCAGCGAGACGGAGTCACGATAGAAATTTTTGAGTACTTTTGTGGCCGTGGCCATGTGGTCGGTCCTTGGTGAGAGCTACGGGCCCAAATGGAACACAATATTGTATACAATGTCAAGAGCAAATCTGGAGCGCGAGCCATACGGCAAATCAATTCGTGGATCGGGTCTCATCGCTCCTTCATCGTTCGGGCCGCGTTTCATGGCGGACGGATCAATCAAAGAACACAGACGGATAAAGAAGAGGGGGTGCCGGGCATTGCCAGGCGAGGCAGCCCAACAGCAGCCCCAACACCCCGTCGGTACCGGACGTATGGCCGACTTGCAACGCGGCTTGTGTGGCCGCCCTGACATTCCTCATGTCGTTCGCCTGTTTCAGCTGCTGGGCCAATTTCGCGATGGGTTCAGAGACATGGCCGGTGGCTGCTGATCGGAGATAGGCGCCGCTGATCTCATTGGTGTTTCGCGCGGCTGCGGATATCTCAGCACCGAGGGCGCCCACGAATTGCGTCCGCGATGGGCTGTGACCCGCCGTGGCCCACAAGCCGGCCAAATAGCCCACGAGAAAATCATCGCCGGATGGAGTTAAGCCTGGCCCCAGTCCGATCAATGACATGATGGAAGCCTTGGCATCTTCCAGCTGAAAATCTCTTGTTGCGTGCAGCAGGGTAGGAATCGCGTGAGGCGATGGGTGCAGAAGCATCTCTGTGGCGGCCGGAGTGTCCGACTGCTCCTTTAAGGGAGAAACGGGTCTCACAATCTTCGATAGGCCGCTTCTATGCCCTGAGCGCTGCAATTCCGACCAGGCGATCGCCCAGGAGTGGGCTTGGGCGTGGTGACGAAGATCAATGCGCAACCCTTGGAGATCGATATGCCAAGGACGTGCGGGTCGCAGGTCAACGGAAAAATCAGGCCCACCGGCGCGGAGAATACCTCCCCGGCAGGCGACCGGTTGGCCGACTCGGAGAAGGTCCGAGAAGACACGCTGAGACGAGGTATTCAAGCGGATACCTTGAGGGACATTGTCTTTCATGGAAGGGAGAAGAGTCAGCAGGCCGTGTGGCTCGAGTCGTATGTTGCAGGCCTGGTGGAAGACGCTATGCACGATCCCGCTGAAATGACGGGTCGGGACCTGAATACCGACGGAGAGGGCGTGGACATGCATGAGTGGCACTCCATTGCCCGGCGAGATGAGAATACGTTCGTTACGTTCTCAACGAATACGCTTTGGCCAGCGCGTCCTTAATCGCGGTGTGAACATTGTTCCGTCCTTCCTCGATGTTGCGTTGCATCGCCGCCCGTGCTCCCTGAGGATCCTTGGATCCTATGCATTTCAGGATTCTGAGATGCTGACGGCACGTGCTTTGCGTTCGGTCCGACTTGTCGAAATCGATCATCCGAAAAAGCATCAACCGCTCATTGATAGTGCGGAGGTGCTGCAAGAGAGGCTTGTTTCCCAAGGCATGGGCGAGTGTCTCGTGAAACAGAGTGTCCAGTCTGGCGAGTTCATCGGCCTTCTTGGCGGATCCGTTCAACAACTCGGTCCATGTGTTCTTGAGTTTGTTGATATCCTCCTGATCGTTTCTGTGGAGTGGACCTTTTGTCGCTAAGCGTTCGACGGTATAGAGTTCCAACGCCAAGCGAAGCTCGTAGAGCTCCTCGATCTCACCGAGACTGTACTGTCGGACGACATAGGCCCGATTCGGCAATTTTCTTACAAATCCTTCGGATGCCAGCATGCGGAGCGCTTCACGCACCGGACTTCGGCTCACGCCGAACTCCTTGCAGAGTTCGGCCTCGGTCAATCGATGTTCCGGAGGGTAGTGCCAATGGATGATTTGTTCCTTCAGCGCGGCCACGATCGATGCGCTAAGGTTGGAGCGTTCTCGTTCTCTCATCCGACTGTTCGATGTTCCCATGGTTTCAGTATCCAATCGATCAAGAGTACGACGGTGTTCAGGCTTGCTGATTCCGGTAGACAGGACCCTCGGATTGTATACAATCTAGCGTACCAAGTGCAATCTACTTGTATTCCTGTTCGTGCGCACTGCAACGGGAAGGAAAATATCGGGCGTTAAGAGAGGTGGGAGGAGACTCGACCAAGGAGGCCGCCTGTTTTACCAATAGTAAGGCCAGGGACTCCAGTAGGGAGACCAATAGGGGCCCCAATAAGGGCGGTAGCCCATATAGGGATGGGGGCGAATGCGAGGTGCTTCATCTTCGTTGTCGTTCCAGACGCGCAGGTTGTTGATGCGTACGACCGGGTAGCTGTATTGCATTTCGTCGAGCGGTAAGGTGACCGAGCCGGCCATTTCTCCGGTAACAGTGAGAAACGTGCCTGGTGGCACCGTCGCAGGATCCAAAAAGTCCTTCTGCATGGCTACAAAACGGCCTTCGGACTTGCTGAGATCCATAGTCGGTTGGAGGGAAGCAGTCAGCGGCAATTGCAGGATTTCAATTCTAGTCCCCTCCTTGAGCCTCCTCGCAGCCAACACTTTTCCTCCGAATGTCACCGGTTGTCCATCGTATGATTCCGGAGTCGATTTAACCTGGGCGTAACTAATCCGAGGCGTTCCTGAGGGTAGAGTATCCCCTTGATTACCGGTCAAGGCACAGCCGGAAAGGATTGCAAATGCGAAGACGGCACACACATATCTTGACCTTCTCATGTCGCAATTATAACAAAGCGCAAGTGTAGGCTCCATCCGCTATAATGAACGCCGGACGCTTACCTGTGAAAGGAGTATGAGATGAACGGTCGTACGACGTCGATGTGGAAGCTTGCATGTGTGATGGTGGGAGCGATCGGGCTGTTCACTGTCCCGTTCGGTGCGCAAGCCGCCAAGCCGGAGCTGAAGGGCAAGTTCGAAGTCCTCAATGACGAACCCTCGACTCACCAGCCGGGCAAAGTGAAAGTGGTTGAGTTTGCCGACTTCTACTGCCCGCATTGCCATCACTTCGAGGAAACAGGAGTGCCTTTGCTTCTCAAAGAATTCGGGAACAAAGTCGAAGTCACAATGGTCGGGTTCCCCGTCATTCCTGGGAAGCTTCCTACCGCTTTTGACATGTACGAGCAAGCGAAGCTGATGGGCAAGGGAGACCGCATGAAAGCCGTTCTGTTTCGCACTATTCACAAGGACAAGCTTGATGGTGTTCTGGATCGTTCAATTCGTTCACTGCTGATCAAAGAGGTCGGCCTCGACATTGAGACATTCGAAGCCGGGCTGGAAAGCGGAAAGCCTGCCAAGCTGTTTGAAGACGGGCGCCGATGGGGCGAACGGATCAAAGTGTCGTCTACGCCGTCGCTCCTGCTGGATGGGAATATCAAAGTTGATGGCACCAATATGGTTCCCGAGAATGTCGTCACGATCATCCGCAGCATTCTCGAAGCAGACTCGAAGAAGTGATGTGGTGGTGAATTGTGATTGCGATGGATGAGGCAAGAAAGAGCGGAGTCATTGAGCGACTGCTTGAGCACGAGTCGGCTTTCAAGCAGTTTGTCCGGAGTCGAGTCGGCGATCAAGGTGTCGCGGAAGATATCCTCCAGCAAAGTCTCACCCGAGCCGTCGAGCATTACCGCTCATTACACAACGAGGAAAGTGTGCTGGCCTGGTTCTACCGCATCCTTCGCCACACGATCGTCGATTACTATCGTGCCCAGGGAGCTGAGGTTCGCCGTAACCAGGCCCTACTGCAGGAATCGATCGTTCTGGGCACTCATCAGGAACCGCCACCGGATGAAGTCAAGGCAACCGCTTGTGCCTGTCTTCACGGTCTCCTTCCGAGTCTTCGTGGGAACTATGCAGAGCTGATCAAACGCATCGATCTCGATGGCGAATCGCCGGCACGTGTCGCAAAGGAGTTAAAGATATCGCGGAACAATCTCACGGTTCGTTTGCACAGGGCACGCCAAGCGCTGCGTACCTCTCTCGAGGATGCTTGCGGCATCTGCAGTCGGCATGGCTGCCTGAACTGCGTCTGCGGCTAGTCATCCAGTCTCTTTCTATATCCTCCACCTGACTTCCCGCACTTTTTCAAAGCGTTATTCCCATCTCTTGATCCCGCTGTAATATTTCGGTGCCGTCTCCGTCTGTCATTCTGAACGGGACATTACGGGACCATACCGGATAAGATGAAAGGAGTCGGACACATGATTGGACCATCGAGCGGCTGTTGCGGAACGACGCATGCAAAAGGCAACCGCATGAGCGAGCATATCTTAAGACCCCATGCGCCTGGGCACGATCGCGCGGCGTCTGAGATCGACCCGATCTGCGGAATGAGGGTCGATCCGGCCACGGCGGCAGGCCGCTATGAGTATAAGGGGACGACCTATTATTTCTGTGCCGTGTCTTGCTTGGAACGATTCCGTGCAGATCCCGAAGCAGCGCTCAGCAAAAAACCGCTGAATCTGATCACGATGCCCACTCCGCGGAAATCGCTTCCCATGATGAGTCAGGCTCCGCAGGGTGAAATCGATCCCGTGTGCGGGATGACGGTTCAGCCGGCTTCGGCGGCAGGCTCATATGAGTATCACGGCAAGAAGTACTACTTCTGCGCGACCAGATGTCTCGAAAAGTTCAAAACCGATCCTGAGTATTACCTCACTCCTCCCGAACAGCGAATTCCAAAGCCGGTGCCCATTACGGCCGAGGCCGGCGCCAAGTACGTCTGTCCAATGGACCCCGAGGTTTTGGAAACCAAGCCAGGTGCCTGTCCCATATGCGGGATGGCGCTGGAGCCGGCCGACGTAACCGTTCGGCCAACCAGAACCGAATATACGTGCCCCATGCATCCGGAGATTGTGCAAACCGAGCCCGGCAGCTGTCCGATCTGCGGGATGGCGTTGGAGCCGCGCACGGTGGTCGCAGAGGAGGTTAATCCTGAGCTGGTCGACATGACCCGCCGGTTTTGGCAGAGCGTGATCCTGGGCTCACCCATTCTCGCGCTGATGATTTCCGACATGTTGCCGGGCCATCCGTTGCAGCAACTTGCTTCGAGTAGAGCCTTGGTCTGGTTCCAGTTCGTGCTGGCCACTCCGGTTGTGCTCTGGACCGGCTCGCCGTTGTTCGAGCGCGCGTGGGCTTCGATCGTCAATCGCCACCTCAACATGTTTACGCTGATCGGTCTCGGCACCGGCGCCGCCTATGTGTACAGCATTGCCGCCACACTGGTGCCTGGACTGTTCCCCGACTCATTCCGCGTCCATGGCGGTGAGCTTGCCGTCTATTTCGAGCCGGCGGTCGCCATCGTAGCCCTGGTTCTATTGGGGCAAGTGTTGGAACTACGTGCCCGCAGCCGGACCAGCAGTGCGCTCAAGGCGCTGTTGGGGCTCGCGCCGAAAACGGCGCGAGTAGTTCGCTCCGATAGCCGTGAAGACGACATTCCCTTGGAGCAAGTGCAGATCGGTGATCGGTTACGAGTCCGGCCTGGCGAAAAAATTCCCGTGGATGGCGTGGTCATAGAAGGGACCAGTGCCGTAGACGAATCCATGGTCACCGGTGAATCGCTTCCCGTGGAGAAGCAGCCCGGCCACAAAGTCGTCGGGGCGACGGTCAATGGAACAGGCAGCTTCGTGATGCGGGCGGAGCGAATCGGTCGGGAGACGCTGCTATCGCAAATCGTCCGTATGGTCAGTGAGGCACAGCGCACGCGGGCTCCGATTCAACGGTTGGCCGATGTCGTGGCCGCGTATTTCGTGCCGATTGTGATTTTGGTCGCTGCCATCACGTTTCTCGTCTGGGCCCTCTATGGTCCGGAACCTCGCATGGCGTATGCCCTGCTCAACGCGGTCGCCGTCTTGATCATCGCCTGCCCCTGTGCCTTGGGACTCGCGACGCCCATGTCGATCATGGTGGGAACAGGCCGCGGCGCAACGGCCGGTGTGCTGATCCGTAACGCGGAGGCACTGGAAACCTTGGCGAAGGTGGACGTGCTGGTTGTGGATAAGACCGGCACGTTGACGGAAGGTAAACCGCGCTTATTGACTGTCGCTCCGGCGCCTGGTTTCACTGAGGCCGATCTTCTTCGGCTCGCGGCCGGGTTGGAGCAAAGCAGCGAGCATCCCTTGGCGGCGGCCATCGTGTCCGGTGCTCGGGAGAAGGGTGTTGTTCCGGCCAAGGCGCAGGATTTTCGTTCAGTTACCGGAAAAGGAGTTACGGGTACGGTAGAGGATCATAGGGTCGCCGTGGGCACGGTGCAGTTTCTCAACGAATTGAACGTCGAGACTGAGTCGCTATTGGCCCAGGCTGAACCGCTAAGGCGGGAGGGCCAGACGGTGATGTTCACCGCAATCGACGGGAAACCGGCAGGGATGTTGGGCGTGGCTGATCCAGTCAAGTCATCCACACCGGAGGCGATCGCTTTGTTGCATCGCGAAGGGCTGCGGCTCGTGATGCTGACCGGCGACAACCGAACAACCGCGGAGGCGGTGGCGCGTCGGCTCCAGATCGACGAGGTACAGGCCGAAGTCTTGCCCGAGCAAAAGGCGGCGGTCATCAAGCGGCTCCAATCGGAAGGTCACGTCGTGGCCATGGCAGGCGACGGGATCAACGATGCGCCGGCCTTGGCACAGGCGCAGGTCGGCATCGCCATGGGGACGGGAGCTGACGTTGCAATGGAAAGCGCGGGGGTTACCCTGGTCAAGGGAGATCTCCGAGCCATCGCACGCGCGCGCCGGTTGAGCCGCGGGACGATGAAGAACATCCGGCAGAATCTCTTCTTTGCGTTCATCTACAATATGCTCGGTGTTCCCGTGGCCGCCGGCATACTCTATCCGTTTGTTGGGGTTCTCTTGAGCCCAATGATCGCAAGCGCCGCAATGACGTTCAGTTCCGTGTCGGTCATCGCGAACGCGCTCCGTCTGCGCCGGCTTGCTCTGTAGCAAGTCCGGGACATACCGGTGAATCATCACCGCGATTTGTCCCTGTTCGGTCTGTGCTCGGCGGCTGTCAACTCGTGCCCTTTCCCAGAGACCCCGACAGTGCTCATAAAGAGCATGCTGCGACGTGAAAAGGATCGTCAGTGGTGATGGAGGAGGAGCTTCGGGCAGTTCATGCGGACAGTGATTGTTACTGTTCATTTCGTCCACACTTCCCAAGAGGCTGTGTCATCGTCAGCCGTTCCGTTAAACGCTCCGGCAGTGTTCGTCTTTCTTGTCCGCCTGAATTTCGTCACTGGGCTGAGCAGCGGTCTGATTGATCTGACGACAGGATGATCGGCTTGCGCTGTGCATTACATATAAGCATTGGCGGCATATTGCTGGACCATCCGATGGCTGTTAAAAAACGAAGCGTTGAAGGCGATCGTGTGTCGCATTACTTCGATCCACTGTTCCTGATGATGGAAGAAGAGCGGTGCAATGACCCATCGCAATTTCTGGTACAACTCAGCACTATCTCGGGCATTTACATCACTGTCCTGAGAACTTTCAGCTGGTCCCGGTCCGATCGACCAACCAGTTACACCTTCGATATGGCCCTCAATCCACCATCCGTCTAAGACACTCAAGCTTGGAACGCCGTTATGGGCGGCTTTCATCCCAGAGGTACCCGACGCCTCCAAGGGCCGTAATGGCGTGTTCAACCACAGATCAACCCCGGCCGTCAGAAGCTGGGCCAAGTAGATGTCATAGTTTTCCAAATAGAGAATCGTCACTTCGTTCTCCAATTGCTTCGCCACTTGCAGCACTCGTTTGATCATCTCTTTTCCTGGATCGTCCTTCGGATGTGCCTTGCCCGCAAAGATCAGCTGGATTGGACCTACATGCTTGGCGATGTCTCGCAGTTGATTGGGATCTGTCAGGAGTAAGTCTGCCCGCTTATACAATGTCGCACGGCGTGCGAAGCCTATCGTGAATACGTTGTGGCTCAGTCGTATTCCCGTTCGGGTACGAACTTCGTGAAGTAAGCGCTCCTTGGCTTCGACATGAGCCGCCCAGATTTCGTTGTTTGGAATACTGATAGCGTAGCGAAGGGAGAACGGATCATTGAACCAGCCAGGGATGTGCCGATCATATAAGGCCCTGAAGCTCTCACACGTCCAGGTCAGTGAATGCACGCCGTTCGTAATCGAAGCGATGGCATATCCGGGAAACATTTCCTGTGAGACCTGACCGTGACGCTTGGCCACACCGTTCACGTAATGGCTTAAGTTCAATGCCAACAACGTCATATTCAGCTCCTCGTGTCCCCCTAACATCTTCATCACATCAAGAGGCAGAATGTCTCCTAGGCCGCTTTTCACCAGGTCGTAAGGAAACCGATCATGACCTGCCGGTACCGGCGTATGGGTGGTGAAGACGCATCGGCTTCTGACAATGTTGAAGTCCCATTCCAACGTTGCAGTAGGGTTTGTGGCGCGCAGCAGTTCAATGGCAAGCAAGGCGGCATGGCCTTCGTTCATATGAAACCGTTCTATGTGGGTATAACCGAGTGCTTGAAGCATCCTGATACCTCCGATGCCTAGGATGACTTCCTGTGCCAGTCTCTCGCGATTCCCCCCGCCATATAGCCATGAAGTAAGCTCTCGGTCGCGTGCCGTATTCTCAGGCAGGTTCGTGTCGAGAAACAGTAAAGGCACGACAAAGCCTGTGTTTCCAATAATCTCGAATTGCCAAGCGCGGATCGTCAGGGGGTAATTTTCAAAAATGACCTGCACGGTGGTCGGCAACTCGCGCAATGATATAGTTGGATCCCACGTCACTGGCCGCTCGTGCTGGTTGCCCCATTCGTCCAGCGACTGATCAAAATAGCCTTGCCGGTACAGCAAACTGATACCAACAACGGGGATCTTGAGATCGGCACAGGATCGAAGCGTGTCGCCCGCGAGTACACCGAGACCACCACTGTAGGTCGGCATAAGAGGGCCCACAGCGACTTCCATCGAAAAGTACGCTATGCGCCTCGTGTTGTTCGCCGAGCCTAGAACCACCTCTGACGAGGAAGCCGCATAACGTTCTGGATCGGCCAAGAAGCTTCGCTGACAGAGATCGGAGCAAAACCGGAACTCTCTTCCATGATAGATGGTCGAAAGTCCACTCCCGACCGGCACCATCATTCCACAGACTGGATCTTTCACAGCATTCATTCTGGAAGCACCTGGGACACTCTCCACTGGTTTAAGAACATAACTTCGCGATAGATGATCCCAAAGCAAGTCCACGCCACCGCCACTGTTCTACAATCGCAAGGACTCGTGAGAAGACGATGGAAAGGAGACAAGCTCATAAGACTATCAGGCTTCGTCGCGATCCGGACCTTCCCATAGCAACAACGCAACTGCAACGATGACAGATGCTGCAACCAGAATAGCCCACACGATGTTGTCGTCGAGAACGTCATGGGTTCCATGCTCCACTTGCTTCTTGTCTCGTCTCCCTTATGTGTTCTCGCTTGCTCTCGCTCCACCACCGCCACATGACGTAGATGGGCGGAATCACAAACAACGTCAGGACCATTGCGGAGAACACCCCCCCGACCTGTGGAGCGGCAATGCGTTTCATCACATCTGCGCCGGTTCCCGTGGCCCACATCACCGGGATCAAGCCGATGACATCGACCAAGCCGATCATCGCCATGGGCCTGATGCGCTCGACTGCGCCTAGCTGAACGGTATCGATCAGATCTTGTAGTGTCGTGAGCCCGCCCGCCGCCTTGCGCCGAGCGCAGGCTTCATCCAAATAGGCCAGCATGACCGCGCTGGTTTCCGCCGCGGTCCCCACAACAGTGATCAGTCCCACCCACACGGCAATGCTCATGTTGTAGCCAAGGATCGAGAGGTACCAGACGGCCCCGACTAATGAGAGCGGCACCCCCACCATCACCATGACGGTTTTCGCCACCGACTCGAAGGAGAAGTAAAATGTGACAAAGATGATCACGAGCGTCAGCGGCACAACCAATTTCAGCCGTTCCTTCACCCGCTGCATGAATTCGTATTGACCGGACCAGACGAGGGTATAACCAGTCGGCAGCTGAACCTTTTCCGCCACGGCCTTCTTGAGATCCTCCACATAGCTCCCGATATCACGGCCTGTCATATCGAGAAACACATAGCCGGCGAGCAAGCCGTTTTCATCACGGATCATAGGTGGCCCGGTGGTGAATCGCAGCGTCGCGAGTTGAGCCAGCGGTACTTGGGCACCGGTCGGCGTATCCACGATGACTCGTTGGAGTTTCTGCGGATCGTCCCGCAATTCCCGCAGATAGCGCACATTGATCGGGTAGCGCTCACGACCTTCGATCGTCGTCGCGATGTTCTCCCCCCCGATGGCCGATTCGATAACCCTGCCGACGTCCATGAGTTTCAGTCCGTAGCGGGCAATCTCCTCGCGATTGATATCGAAATCGAGGAAGTACCCGCCGGACACTCGTTCCGCATAGGCGCTCCTGGTGCCGGGCACATCCTTCAAGACCATTTCCAAATGTTTCCCGATCTCTTCGATTTGCCTCAGGTCTGGTCCGAAGATCTTGATCCCCACGGGGGTGCGGACGCCGGTCGTGAGCATGTCGATCCTTGCCTTGATCGGCATGGTCCAGGCGTTCGTCACGCCGGGGAACTGGAGCGCACGATCCATCTCATCGATCAATCCCTCATAGCTGAGGCCAGGCCTCCACCGATCTTTCGGTTTCAGTTCAACAATGACTTCGATCATGCTGAAGGGTGCGGGATCGGTAGAGGTTTCGGCTCGTCCGGCTTTGCCGAACACATGGTCCACTTCGGGAAAAGAACTGAGTTTCTGGTCCATGATCTGGAGCAGACGCCCCGCTTCAGTGATGGACAGTCCTGGCAAGGTCGTCGGCATGTAGAGAATCGTCCCTTCGTAAAGCGGCGGCATGAATTCCGATCCCATCTGTTGATAGAGCGGGACGATGCTGAACATCAGCCCGATGGCTCCGACCACGACCGCCTTTCTGTAGTGGAGGGCGAGCCGCAGGACCGGCGCATAAAGCCACTGAAGCGAACGACTGACGGGATGTTTCTGTTCCGGAAAGATCTTTCCCCGGATGAACGTCGGGAGGCAAGCTGGGACCAATGTGATGGCCAAGACGGCGCACATGGCAATGGCGAGATTGTTAGTCCAGGCGAGGGGCTTGAACATCCGGCCTTCCTGCGCCTCAAGCACAAAGACCGGAATGAAGGAGATCGCGATCACCAGGACGGACGCGAAAATCGGCGGGCCCACTTCCTTGGCCGAATCGATGAGGACCTGAAGACGCTCCCCCACTCGCCCATCCCGTTCCCACTCCTCCAACCGCTTGTGGGCGTTGTCCACCATCACAATCGCCGCATCCACCATATCGCCTATGGCGACGATAATGCCGCCGAGCGACATGATGTTGATACCGATATTCATGAGATACATGGGAATGAAGGCGAGCAACACAGCCAACGGTAACGTGAGTATGGGCACGATCGCCGATCTGACATGGAGCAAGAATGCAACAATCAACACTCCGGTCACGAGCAATTCTTCCAGGAGACTTTCATTGGCCGTGGCGATGGATTCATGAATCAAGTCACTGCGGTCATAGACCGGAACGACCTTCACCCCCTTCGGCAAGGAGGGCTCCAGTTCCTTGAGCTTGGCCTTGACACGTTCGATAACCGAGAGCGCGTTTTCGCCGAACCGCATCACGACGATGCCTCCCGCTACTTCCCCTTGGCCATTCAACTCAGCCAATCCTCGCCTCATATCGGGTCCTAACCGTACCGTTGCCACATCCCGCAAGAGAATCGGCGTCCCGTTCTCATTGACACCAACCGCGATTTTTTCGATGTCTTCCGCCTTTTTCAGGTAGCCACGCCCTCGGACGACGTACTCGATGCCGGAAAATTCCACGACTCGCCCACCGACATCGTTGTTACTTTCGCGGATCGTTTCGATGATGGAAGGCAGCGACAGCCGATAGGCCAGCACTTTGGTCGGATCCAAATTGACCTGATACTGCCGGACGAAGCCTCCGATGCTCGCCACCTCGGCAACGCCTTCGACGGCCCGCAGCCAATACTGGAGATACCAGTCTTGGAAACTGCGCAGCGACGCGAGATCTTGCTGGCCTGATTCATCGACCAAGGCATATTGAAAGACCCAGCCGACGCCGGTCGCGTCCGGACCGAGCTGCGGCGTGACACCTTCAGGCATCCGCCCTGACAGCTGATTGAGACGCTCAAGCACTCGCGACCGTGCCCAATAGATGTCTGTGCCGTCTTTAAACAGAATGTAGACATAGGAATAGCCGAAATCGGAGAAGCCCCGGACGACCGTCACGTTGGGAGCCGACAGGAGTGCTGTGACGATGGGATAGGTAATTTGGTCTTCGACCAGATCCGGCGATCTGCCCTGCCAGGTCGTATAGACGATGACTTGTGTATCGGAGATATCGGGCAGCGCGTCGATGGGTGTCTGCCACATAGCCCAGAGCCCCACGGCAGACAGCGAGAAAACTAACAGGAAGACGATGAAGCGGTGTCTTGCACTATATTCGATAATCCGTTCAACCATGATCGGTCACTCACTCATCTTCATGCCGGGCATTCCACCCATATTCTCGACGACCGACTTAAGCCGGCTTTCGCTGTCAATTAAGAAGTTAGCTGAGGTGACAATATGCTCTCCTTCTTTCAGACCCGTCAGCACTTCTGACCATTCGCCGGTCTTGACTCCGGTTTTGATCAGGCGCGGCTCGAGCTTCCCGCCGCCTAGATGGAGAAAGACGATTTGCTTTTGTCCCGATTCGATGATGGCTTCTTGCGGGATCGCAAGCTTGGTTCCTAGATGGACCTGCAACTCGACATTGGCATACATTTCCGGTTTGAGCTTCTCATTGGAATTGCCTAGTTCGAACCGCACCTTCGCCGTTCGGGTCTTAGGGTCCAAGGTGGGATAGATGAATCCCACACGAGCGGTAAGCGTCGTACCCGGATCGTACGAAAGGGAGACGGTTGCCGTTTGTCCGACCTTTACGAAAGACAGTTCATATTCGTAAATATCCGCTAGGATCCACACGCGGGATAAATCAGCAATGGTATACAGTTCCTGGCCTGGTTCGACGTGGGCGCCTTGCACCACCTCTTTGCGAATCACCGTGCCAGTGATCGGTGAGTGAATGGGCAATGTCTTTAACACGTGCTTCGTGCGTTCCAACTCTCGAATGTGCCCCTCACTGATATCCCAAAGGTGCAGACGGTGCCGTGTGGCCTCCAGTAAGTCTTGAGAACTTTGAGCAACCTCTGGAAATTCACTCTCACCCAGTTGCTTTCGTCCCTGAAGCGCAAGCAAATACTCTTCCTGAGTTGCAACCAAATCCGGACTATAAATGGTGAAGAGCTCGTGACCTTTTTTGACATGATCACCCAATGCGCTGACAAAGAGCTGTTCAATCCACCCGTGAAACTTAATCGTGACCTTGGCGAGTCTCCGCTCATCCACGGCCACGCGGCCCACGGTGCGAATGGTTTTCTCTATAGGGAGGCGAGTCACTGTCCCGTACTTCACCCCGATCGTTTGCAGCCGCTCCGGCGGAATGGTCACGACGCCGGGAACGCTTTGCGATTCGCGGGCAAACTCGGCTCGGACAGATTTTTCCGCCGGAGCCGATTTCTTCTCTTCCTTCTTCATCCCCGGCATCTGCATTCCAGCCATTTCATCCTGTTTGGACTCCGCCGATAGGAGCATCGCTGGCTGCGATGTCAGCCACGACAGCCCGGCTATCGCGATGATAAGGATTGAACCTGTTCGGATATGATTGCGGCCACTCATGATCTCGGGTTCCTTTCCGACCCATCCAACGCTCGACCGGTAACGGCCTCAAGCCTGGCCAGTGCTTTTTCGTGATTGACCATCTCGCTGTGCAATTCGAGCTGGCTGTCCTGCAGAGTCAAAAGACTGTTCAGCAGCGTCAGAAAATCCACTTTACCCACGGCATAACCTGCTTGAGCCGACTGCAAACCGAGCGTCGCTTGCGGAATGATGGCATCGCGAAGGATGGTGATCAGCCGCTCGGCTCGCTGCGCCTGGACGAAGCCGTCTTTGACTTGGAACAGAAGATCCTGTCTGGCGGCGGTAAAGTCTTCGCGAGCGCCTTCGAGATTCGCCAGGGCCTCATGCACGCCTTGCTTCTGTTTCGTTTCGTAAAACAGCGGTATCTTAATGCCCACCATGACCTGGTAGCCGTTATCATTAATCTTGTCGTTGCGGATGCCGAGAGCTGTGACATCGAAGTCCGGATAATACTGCCGCCGCGCAAGCGAGACGGCCTGTTCTGAACGATCGATGCTTTTCGCCGTCGCCATCAGCGCAGGTGAGAATTCGAGCGCCCGCTGATTCAGTTCCTGAAGAGGAACAGTCAGGAGGGTACTGTGCACTTCTTCCGGGTTGCCCAAGGCACCGTCCGGTGGACGATTCAAGAGCCGGTTAATGGCCGCGTGAAGGCTCTCTTTCTGCTGGTCGAGAACGGCCAGCCGATCGAGGACGCGTGAAATTTCAACCTGGGCGCGAAACACGTCCTGCTGCGCGGCTTGTCCCACGCTGTATCGAGCTTTGGCTGTTTTCTCGAATTGCATCAGTAAGGTCTTGTTCCTTTCCACGATGTCGATGCTTTTATGGACGAAGTGCAGGTCGTAATAGATCTGCTTGAGCGTGGCCAGCATCCTCAGTCTGGTGGCGATGTATTCTTGCTCGACACGTTCGGCATCACGTTGCGCCACATCACCCTTCAGCTTGAGTTTTCCGGGAAAAGGGATCTCTTGTCCGACTCCGTACATCACTCCTTCCACGACTGGAGGCACCATCGGCATGCGCTGATACCCAAGCTGGAGACGCGGATCGGGCAAGGTTTGCACTTGAGGCACGATCGCCTGGGCGGCTTGCCAGCGTTGGCGGGCCGCCTTGATTTCAGGATTTACAGCTTCGAGTTCTCGAATGAGACCGGACAGATCCAAGCGGGGTTCGGCTGTTTCGTCGGCCGCGCCGACCGGCCAGGGGAGAAGCAGGAGCGTTAGGGTAATCAGCCACCCAGCCCACACGTGATGGAGCACAGCAATTTGTTTCACAACAGCACCTCCCGGGGGGAAATGGGATCATTGCCGCTCGGCGTCAACAGCCAAGCAGGAGACAACGAAACCGGAGGTGTGCAATCAGATTCGGAGAACCGAGGAAGAGCTTATAGAGAGCGGAACAATGGAATACGCGCTACTCCAAGACCTTATCATCTCACCAGAGACACCGGCGGGAGCTTCGGTATGATTGAGTAGAGACGGAACAGGATCAATCACCACTACGCTGTTTTTTATCTGACGCTCAGGAGAGGCGGTCAATGAGGGAGGGCACATGATGGCCCCGTCCATTGGACAGGCCATATCGTTCATTTCTTCAGCCACCTGTGCCACGTCGTTAGCCAACGATACATCCGGCACCGAACACATTATTCCGACGATCTGGCAGAATACAAAGACCAGAACCATGAACCGTATGGTAGCTTGGACACGCATTATAAAATAAGGCCGACCTTACCCACGTTAGTGCGATCAGTCTATGCTCATTCGAGCAGGTCCCTCAAGTCCGGCAAACTTCCTACGGGAGCATCAATAATGCCAGCAAGCCAATTCGAGGAGCCTCATGGAATAGGAATCATGATTCCAAGAGATTGCGACGACCTCCAGTCGATGATGTCGATTTCTTTCCATGCAAGTGGTGAGGCGTTTCTGGACAGTTGCGTAGTTCGTAACCGTGGCGAATTGCGTCACGTGAGTGGATCAAGGAGAGCCATCCAGTTAGCGAAGTGACGGAACAAGAAGGAATGTTACCTGACTTGATGATGCCATCTATAGGGGCATGTCATCCAATCGAAACTTCGGATGGAACCGCCACGCTGGTGCGCCAACAGGGCGGAGATCCGAGCCAGATCCGATTCGTGGTTGGGTTGCGAATGTGGTTTTAGCCGGCACACTTGCTTGCACCAGGTAAAACCTGCTGAAGCGTTGGGCGGAACGAGGAGGGCATGCGATTGATGGTCCTGGAGATTCGTGCTACGCTGATCTGAAATGCGACCAAGGCGTCGAGCATATTCTTGGTGTCGAGTGGCTGTCCTCGTCTGGGCATCGCTTTGGATGCTTGCAGCGCCTTTGTTCCATGTTCATCCCGAAGCGGATCATCAGCATGGAGTAAAAGGACATGTCCACGGCGGGACGGTTCACATGGCGTGGTCGCCGGACCTCGACTGCGAGTACGACGGCCACCGGCAAGTCGATCGAATCGAAGAATCCGCACAGGAAGGTGTCGGCCAGTTTGCACAGCTCTCGCACGTAGGCGACAGGCATACGGAGTTCAGCTTGTCGCTCCTGAGCGATTCAACCGATCGAAAATCGCTCAAGCCATTTTGGGTGCCGGTTCTCGGTTCTTCGACTGTCGTAGCACTAGGTGCACAGCAGTATGTCCGGATGCAGAAAAGTCCTGGCATCGTCTTACCGCCGATGCCTTTTGTTGATGCGATTTCCTCTCGTGCGCCGCCCAGTCTCTTCGTCTAAGCCCCGTACTCGTTCACACCACATCGTGCCGTTATAGACACCGGATGGTGGATCCGTCTCTCAGGAGCCACCGGGAGCAGGTGTCTATCGAGGAGACTCGCTATGATTCTGCATAGGATCGCCATTGCGTTCGTCGTCTATTGCCTCCTTCACGCCTTGAGTGGCCACGCGAGAGCGGACGACTCCCGTCCCACACCCTATTCACTGTCCGAAATCCTGGCCCTCGCGCTCAAGCACAGCCCGGCGATGACCGGGGTAGCGGCGGCGCTGGAAGAAAGTCAAGGCAGACAGATCGCGGCCGGTGCGTATCTCAATCCTACCGTGAGCGGCGCGGCCGGCCGGGGTTCGATTCGAGATCCGCGTACCGGCGTCTCGATTGCGGAACGGACGATCACGGTCGAGCAGCCGCTGGAATGGCCGGGAAAGCGGATGGCTCGGCAACGAGCCGCTGATGCAGGACTCTCCGGCGCGCTCGCCGGAATAGAAGAGGCCAAAGTGGCCGTCTCGGCGGAGGTCAAGGCCGCATTCTATCAATTGCTGTTTGCCCAGCAAGATGTGCAGTTGGCCAAAGAGAATCTCAGGACCGTCGAGGAATTTGTCGAGCTCATTCGGGTCCGGGTTGAGACGAAGGAATCGCCGAAATTCGAGCTCGTCAAAGCGACGGTGGAACTGCAAAAGGCCGATAAGGATCTGGCGCGAGCGGAAAACACGTTGCTGGTTTCACGTGCCAATCTCAACAAGATCTCGGGAAAGGCGCTCGGGGAGCAATTTGTCGTTCAAGGGGAGTTTGAGGTGCCGAGGTCGGATCTCAATCTCCGCATCTTGATGGAGCAGGCCATGGCTCGCCATCCCACGCTTCGCCGACAGGAGAAAGCGGTGGAGCAGGCCCAATTTGCACTGGAGCAGGAACGCGCGGCGCGCATGCCAAACGTGTCGGTGATCGGGCAGTACCATCGGGAAGCCGGTGATGAATCCGTCATGGCGGGACTGAGTGTGCCGGTCCCCATTTGGTATCGGCGACAAGGAGAAATCGGTACAGCCATGGGAATGCACCATCGTGCGCAAGCTGAACGTACCCGAATCCAGTATGAGTTGGAACAGGCAGTGACCCAATCTTTCCAGGAGATGCAGACTGCTCAGCGGCAAATCCAGGTCTTTGAAAAGGGGCTTCTCTATCAAGCGAAAGAGGCCCTCGACATCGCGCAATTCAGTTTTCGGAACGGCGTAGCGAGCCTGCTCGAAGTGATCGATGCACAGCGCGTCCACCGCCAGACGCTCCTTGAGTTTGCCCAGGCCAGAGCCTCTTACTCTCTCGCATTGGCAAAGCTGGAACAGGCGGTAGGAGGATTGCCATGACGCATAGTCAGGGGCTCTTCTCATCCGAGGCTCTGCGACACCTGGTCGCGATCGTGATGATGGCGATCGCGCTAGCGGCTTGTCAGTCCAAACAAGAGGAAGCCGTGAAGCCGGCTGCTTCACCGGCCAAGCCATCGGCTCAGTCCGGTGTGATCGAATTGCAGGAAGGGAGTTCGACGCTGACAGAGCTTCAGACGGAGCGAGTGGGAGTCCATTCCATCCGGACGTCCTTGAAGGCACAAGCGGGAAAGATTCTCCCCAACGAAAATCGGCTTGCCCATCTCAGTGCCCGTGTCCCAGGGCGGATCGTGGCCGTGTATGCCAACCTGGGCGATCGAGTGAAATCCGGCGACCGTCTGCTCCTGCTCGATAGCCCCGCGTTCGGAGAGGCGCAATTGGAATATCGTAAGACCAGAACGGCGGTGCGGGTGACGGAAAAGGCGCTCGAGCGCGCTCGTGCTCTCTTAGATCGAGGTGCCATCGGGGCCGGTGAGTATCAACGGCGCGAGGCCGACTCCGAAAACGCCAAAGCCGATCTCTACGAAGCCGAAGAGAAACTGCATCTTCTTGGCATGACGGAGCGGGAGATTGAGCGGCTGGGGACTGAGAAATTGCCGCATGCCGAGGTCGCGCAAGTATTTCTGCGAGCGCCGTTCTCCGGTGAAGTGGTCGAACGGAATGCGACGGTCGGAGAAGTTGTCGATCCCAATAAGATGCTGTTCGCCGTTGCGGACCTCTCGACCGTATGGGTCCGCGCGGATTTTCCGGAACAACAGGCCGGGCGATTGCAGACCGGACTTGGCGTGGAGGTGCGTGTGGCGGCCTATCCCGATGCCGTCTTTCACGGCGCCATTAGTTATGTGGGCGCCATGGTCGATCCGGCGACTCGCACGGTCATGGCGCGTTCGGATATTCCCAACCCGGACCGACGCCTGCGTCCGGAAATGTTCGCCGACGTGACGTTGCTCACGCCGGACCAATCGGTCTTGGCCCTGCCCCATGCGGCCGTCCAGCAGGTCGGCAGCCGGACGGTGGTGTTTGTCGTGCAAGGCCCCCGCCGGTTCGAATTGCGCGAAGTAAAGGTCGGAGAGTCTTCGCAACATCATATCGAAGTCAAGAGCGGTGTGACGGAAGGTGACGAGGTGGTGACTCAGGGAAGCTATGCCCTGAAGTCCGAGGCCCTCCGCGAGCAAATCCAGGTGGGAGGCCCGCTATGATGGAACGGCTGATCCGAATCTCGCTGGAACAGCGACTGATCGTGCTTCTTGCGGTTGCGGCGTTGATCCTGGCTGGCGTTGCCTCGTTCAGCCGTTTGCCCATCGATGCGTTTCCGGACGTCACGCCTGTCCAAGTCCAAGTCATCACCCGTATCCCTGCGCTTGCCCCCCCGGAGATCGAGCGACTCGTGACCTTTCCGCTCGAAATCGAATTGACCAACCTCCCAGGCAAGACAGAGTTGCGGTCGGTCTCGCGCTTCGGGCTCTCGGTGATTACGGTCGTATTCGATGATGCGGTCGACATCTATTTCGCCCGGCAGCTCATTCTGGAGCGGCTGCTCCAGGCGCGATCCAAGCTCCCGCGAGGAGCTGACCCGATGCTCGGCCCGGTGAGTACGGGCCTCAGCGAAGTATTCATGTATCTCGTGGAAGGGCCATCGCGCGATCTCCGGGATTTGCGCACGCTTCAAGACTGGGTGGTCCGGCCCATGTTGCGGTCGGTGCCGGGGCTGGCGGATGTCGACACCTTGGGTGGGTTGGTGAAGCAGTACGAGGTCTTGGTGGAACCGAACAAACTTACGAGTCTGGGGCTCACCCTGCGTCAAGTTCAAATGGCCGTCACGGAGAATAACCAGAATGCCGGCGGGAGTTATATCGAGAAGGGCGGCGACAAACTGGTCGTCACCGGACAAGGACTGGCTCGATCCTCAGAGGATCTGGAGCGCATCGTCGTCGCGGCGCATAAGGGGACGCCGGTGTACCTCCGAGACGTGGCGCAAGTTCGCCAAGGGCATGCCGTCCGGTTAGGCGGCGTCACGCGAGATGGAGAGGGGGAGGTGCTCGAAGGAATCGCCGTGATGCTGCGCGGAGGAAACAGCCGAGAGGTGGTATCCGCGGTCAAGGACAAGGTTGTGCTGATCAATCGTGTATTGCCGGCCGGTGTGACGGTGATACCGTTCTATGATCGCATCGAGCTCGTGACTCGGGCGCTCGATACGGTCGAGCGCGCCTTGTTAGAGGGGGCCGCGGTTGTGGTCTTGGTGCTCTATGTGTTCCTACGGAATGTGCGCGGCGCGGTCGTGGTCTCCTTCATGTTGCCGCTGGCTGCGTTGGCCACCTTCCTGATTATGCAACGCACGGGTCTTTCGGCCAATTTGATGTCGTTAGGCGGGCTAGCGATTTCGCTCGGGATGATCGTCGATGCCGCGATCGTGCAAGTAGAAAACGTGGAGCGTCACTTGAGTGAGCAATCAGAAGGCCGAGCCCCTCTGACGACCGTGTCAGAACGGCTGCCCGTGGTTTTGCGCGCCGTGCTGGAAGTGCGGCGACCGAGTCTATTCGGGGAGTTGATCATCGCGCTGACCTTTGCCCCGCTCCTGACTCTGCAAGGTCTGGAAGGCAAGATGTTCGTGCCATTGGCTTTGACCGTGGTGATCGTCTTACTGAGTTCCCTCATTCTCTCCATGACCGTGGTTCCCGTACTGGCCGTTCTGCTCATGCGGCCGAGCAAGGCGGCAGACGGAGGACGCGGGTTAACGATGGTGCGCAGGCGTTATCGGCAGTTCTTGGAGAGTGCTATTCGCCGAACGCGGCTTGTGGTCGTGACCGCGGTTGGAGTCTTGGTAGGAGGCTTCGCGCTGATCCCTTATATCGGGCGAGAGTTCGTGCCCGTTATGGACGAAGGGTCGATTGTGGTGAATCTGGTACGGCTGCCAAGCATCAGCCTCAACGAATCACTCAAGATAGCGGGACAGGTCGAACGTCTGTTGCTGGAGATCCCGGACGTGCGTTCCGTGGTGTCGCGTACCGGCGCGAACGAATTGGGGACGGATCCCATGGGGATGGAACTCAGCGACATGTATGTCTTGCTCAAGCCTGAATCCGAGTGGAAAGTCCGTAGCAAGCGTGCCATCGAAGCCCAAATCCGCAGCCGGCTGAGTCAGATGCCCGGCATTGCATTCGGGTTATCTCAGCCGATCTCGATGCGTGTGGATGAATTGGTGTCGGGAGTCCGGTCACAGGTCGCGGTCAAACTGTTCGGCGACGACCTCGACATTCTATGGACCAAAGGAGAAGAGATCGCCCGAGTGATGCGGCAGGTCCCCGGCATGTCCGACCTTCGAGTGGAGCAAGTCGCGGGTTTGTACTATTTAACACTCGACATCAACCGATCCATGGTTGCGCGTCACGGCATCAATGTGGCCGATATCACGGAAGTCATCGAGGCCATCGGTGCCGGGATCGGCGCCGGGGAAGTCTTCGAAGGGCAGTGGAGGTTTCCCATCATGGTGCGATTTCCGGATGATCGTCGGGGTGATGTCGAATCAATCGCGGCGCTATGGGTGACGGCGCCGGACGGCTCCCGCATCCCGCTGAGAGAACTTGCCGACATTCGAATTGTCGAGGGACCGGCGCAAATCAGCCGGGAACATGCCAGCCGCAGGATTGTCATTGAGGCGAACGTCGTCGGGAGGGACCTGGTCGGCGCGGTCCAGGAGGCGCAATCGGCAGTCTCCGAACTGGTACAGCTCCCGTCTGGTTACTATGTAACCTGGGGCGGGCAGTTTCAAAATCAGCAGAGTGCCATGGCTCGCCTCACCATCGTTGTCCCGTTGGTCATCGGACTCATTTTCATCCTTTTGTTCTTTACGTTCGGAAACCTCCGGCAGGCCGCTCTGATTCTTCTGGCCATTCCATTTGCCATGGTCGGCGGCCTCGCGGCGTTGCTGATTGGAGGACTCTATCTCTCCGTTCCGGCGTCCGTCGGTTTCATCGCCCTGTTCGGAGTCGCAGTGCTCAATGGGATGGTAAAGATTGCCTACATTAACCAATTACGACAGCAGGGGATGTCGCTTGACGAGGCGGTCTTGACCGGTATGGTCTTACGGCTTCGCCCGGTATTGATGACCGCGTTCGTGGCGGCGCTTGGGCTTACCCCATTACTCCTCGTGACGGGACCAGGCTCCGAAATCCAACAGCCGCTCGCGACGGTCGTGATCGGTGGATTGATTTCGTCGACAGCGTTGACTCTGGTGGTGTTGCCGGTGCTCTATCGGTGGATGGAAGAAAGGATCGTTCAACGACGGGAGACGCAGTCTTCCACACTCGCTCCAGAGCCTAAGGATTGTCTTACTTCATGAAAGGTTCCGGAATGGTTACGGGCATGATGTTTGTTCGGCTTCTCCGTTCGGGTCTTCAACTTGGATGCAGTCACAGATGAACCGTCCACAAAGTCACATCCCATCCGGTGTCTGGGCGCTGGGCTTCGTCAGCATGCTGATGGACATCTCATCGGAAATGATTCATAGCCTGTTGCCGTTGTTCATGGTCACAACCCTTGGCGCAAGCACCATTGCTGTCGGTCTTGTCGAAGGATTAGCCGAATCTCTTGCTCTGGTCGTCAAAGTATTTTCCGGTACGCTGAGCGACTATCTTGGAAAACGTAAGGCACTGGCCGTGTTTGGCTATGCCTTGTCCGCAATCACGAAACCCCTCTTTGCGCTCGCTCCGGGGGTGGGCATGGTATTAACCGCACGATTGCTGGATCGAGTCGGAAAGGGAGTGCGGGGGGCACCGCGCGATGCATTGGTGGCGGACATCGCACCGCCGCACCTCCGAGGCGCAGCGTTCGGTTTGCGGCAGTCGCTGGATACTGTCGGCGCGTTCGTTGGCCCATTGGTGGCCGTCGGATTGATGCTTCTTTGGGCCAATGACTTTCGGGCAGTCTTCTGGGTGGCCGTTATCCCAGGCGTGATGGCCGTGGTACTCCTGGCTTTCGGGGTTCAGGAGCCTGCATGCCGTCAAACCGAGACAAGGACCAACCCGATTCGAAGGGATAATCTCCGGCGGCTCGACTCCGCCTATTGGTGGGTGATGGGAATCGGATCAGTGTTCACGCTGGCTCGCTTCAGTGAGGCCTTTCTTGTCCTCCGCGCCCAGCAAGGGGGAATGCCCATCGCTCTCGTTCCTTTGATCATGGTCGCAATGAATCTGATCTATGCATTATCGGCGTATCCGTTTGGCAAGCTCTCCGATACGATGAGCCATACGAAGCTGCTGGTATTAGGCCTGATCGTTCTGATAGCCGCCGATGTGGTATTAGCCGTCAACAATCACTGGGGTGTGGTGCTGGTGGGCGTTGTCTTGTGGGGTGTACATATGGGGATGACGCAAGGGTTGCTCGCCGCTATGATTGCCGGTGCCTCACCCGCGGATCTACGCGGGACCGCATACGGCTTCTTCAATCTGGCCTGCGGGGTGGCTCTGCTCGCCGCAAGCGCGCTCGCGGGCATCATGTGGGAACAATTCGGCGCGCCGTTCACATTCTATGTGGGGGCGACGTTTGGTGTTTGTGCAATCGCGCTGGTGGCCTTTAAGGAGGGCCGGTCGTCACGTGCCTGAATGGTCCTGCAATAAAAGCCATCGTGAGTGTCAGGCCACTCGGAAAGGATGCAAGAATGTCCGTTTTTAGTTCGTTAGGACTGTTTGTGCTCGCCGGCTTGTGTGAGATCGGCGGCGGATACTTGGTCTGGCTCGCGATGAGAGAGGGCAAGCATTGGAGCTACGGCGCGGCGGGCGCTGCCATTCTGATTCTATATGGCGTGATTCCAACCTTACAGCCGGCACACTTCGGACGAGTCTACGCGGCATACGGTGGAATGTTTATCTTGTTGTCCTTACTCTGGGGTTGGGCCGTCGACGGCGCTCGTCCGGACCGATTCGACATTATTGGAGGCATCGTGTGTTTTGTGGGCATGGCCGTCATCATGTATGCCCCTCGTACGACTGTCTAAAAGCGATCTCTCCTGGCCGTTACCCACATGGGCATGCTCAGCGCACAATCTGGAGTTTAAGATCGTCGAAATAGGTGATGGCATCGGATTTCGTCCAGAGTCCGATATGGCCGGAGGTGAACGTCTGATCACACAGATCAAAGACCGGCTTCTCATCGAAGAACACTTGGACCTGGCATCCTTTCGTGACGACGCGAAGCGAATGCCACTGTCGGATGTCAATGATCTGATCGAAGTTCCTGAGCACATGCCTGACACCCTTGACGACCCGATAGACGCGAATATTTTGCTCTAGTGGATTCGCTCTCGTCAGGTAGTAGTTGCGATCATCGGTGGCCCGCCAGATCAGTCCGCCTCCCATATCGGCTTTGCCGGAAATCGGCAAGAACGAGACTGCCAGGTCGATGTCGGATGCCGCGATCCCATTGAGGAGCACCGTTTTATACGCGTGCTCTGCGCCCTTTCCCATAAGTTGAGCCAGGACGTGAGAGGGACTTGGAGCGCGATCAGTTTCAAGGACCTTCCACTCACCGGCGGGTCTTCCATCAAACAAGGTACCTACCTGAAACTCAGTGGGAAGTGCTTGCGGTGGATCGTTGTCAAATGTCCACAGACGCGTTGGGTCATCAGGCGGCGACCCAATCGCCGGGACGGCTATCATCAGGATGGAAAGCAAGAGAAGGCGTTGGAGAGATATGCTCACGGCTTATCGCCAAGTCACTTCTTCCCAGCAGAGATGGACAAAGGTCTCGAAGGGAGGAAAATTATTCGTGTTTTGCTCTTTAGACCGCACCCAGAGGTCGATCTCCATCCCAGCAGGATCGGTTTCGCCGCCGGGTAAGGTCCGCTTGATCGGGTATCGGACTTCATGGGTCTTGGGATCGCGAGAGCGTTCCATCACCATGAAGTGCGCGTCATAGTCCTGGTAGAGCACTTGATCGTTCTTATACATCGTCCCCGTGCCCCATCCTCCCAAGTACAACCAGGTTTTCGGGTATAACGGATCGCCATGGTTCGAATCCCCATGTTCGTAGATTCGGGTAGCAATGCCTCCATCCTGAAACGGTGCTCTCGCGGCAAATCGATCAAAGACGATGCGATATCGATCACTGCCTTCGACGAATTCGGCCACCACCCGACCTGTGTTGGTGTGTTCGTTTACCTCGATCTCGATCGTCCCTTTCACAGGATTCAGATGCTTGCCTGCATAATCGAGATGGTCCCACGGCGCAGTATCGTTCATGCTTCCGATGAGGGTCGCCCGATCGCCTTTGATGCGAAACTCCCCCGTATAATGAGGGTGCTCCATGGCTTTGAAAATCCTGGTGCCTTCATCCCCCTTCGGGGTTCCGAATTTGCCTTCTTCGGTATGCCCAGGTGAGACAAGAATTCCTGACGCTGCTATCAGCAGAGTGAGGGTCATGAAGTTCGCGGCGAGACGTGTCATTGTGTACCTCGTGGGGAACAGCAATTCTAAAGAGAACTAGAGACTGTAATCATCGTAACACAACCGTCCAAGTGACACCTGGCAATGTCGAAACGGCTGCTGTTAGCGCAAAGACTCGCGCAGTATTTACAGGCTGCCTGACGCTGGGTACTATCTTGTCAGTGGGGTGGCATACCATGCGTCGGCGAGAAGGCATTCATCTGCAAGATGTCATATCGAATATGAATGCGCGGGCATGGTCTGCATGATAGGCTGGCGCAGGGCATCTCCAAAAGCTCAGAACACACGCCCGAACAAGAGAGGCACTTTGGTGAGAAACAGTGGGTTTGTGATGCCGCTTGCCGTCTGGGGATTTCTGGTCAGTCTGGTGGTTCCGGGTTTGGGCCTTGCCGCCACCCAACAGATTCCTGTGGCGAACGGACATGACTTACAGAGCCAAGTCAAAGGCACGGCCAGTAAGGTTATTCCGGCGGTGGTGAGCATCGCGTCGACCGTCATGGTGCGCGACCAAGCCTTCAGCGATGAAGCGTTGCCGTTCGGGCTGTTCAAAGAGCCTCCGACCCGCCGGCAGTATGGGCAGGGGTCGGGTGTGATCGTCTCGCCGGATGGGTACATCGTGACGAACAACCATGTGGTGGCCGATGCCGTCGATGTGGAAGTGATTCTGGCGGATCGGCGTCAATATAAAGGAAAAGTCGTCGCGACCGATCCGAAGACCGACGTCGCGGTCGTCAAGATTCAAGCCTCGAATCTTCCATCGGCGGTCTGGGGAGACTCGAGTCATCTCGCTGTCGGCGACTTCGTGCTCGCCATCGGGAACCCGCTGGGGTTGAGCCGTACCGTCACCTTCGGCATCGTGAGCGCGGTCGGCCGCGCGGATGTGGGAGTGGCGGACTTCGAAGATTTCATCCAAACAGATGCGCCGATCAACCCTGGGAATTCCGGCGGAGCCTTGGTCAACATCCACGGCGAACTGATCGGCATCAATACGGCGATCGCGAGTCCGACCGGTGGAAGCGTGGGGGTCGGGTTTGCGATCCCTAGTAACATGGCCCGTGCCGCCATGCAGAGCCTCATCAAGACGGGCCGTGTAGTGCGCGGATTTCTGGGAGCTTCGACACAAGACGTCAGCCCGTCGCTTGGGAAACTGTTTCGCCTTCCGGATGTCAAGGGCGCGATCGTGACCGATGTGCACTCCAAGGGCTCTGCCGAGCGAGCCGGTCTGAAACGAGGCGATGTGGTGGTGCGCTTCGATGGGCGAGACATTATGGACAGCGGCCAGCTGCGGAACCTGGTGGCTCAATCACCCATCGGCAGCAAGCATCGCTTGGATCTCATTCGTGACGGGAAGCAATATCAGGCCGATTTGGTCATTCAGGAAGCGCCGCGTGAACGCGCAAAGAAAAGCCAGGCTGCCTCAGCCGCCGTATCGACGGTCCATCCGCTCTCCGGAGTGGTCTTCGATGACGTGACTCCTCCTCTGGCACGACAGATGGATTTACCGGTGAATAGCGGGGTGGTTGTGACGGACATCGAGGAGGGCAGCTTGGCCGAAACCTCGGGACTGCAACCCGGCGATGTCGTGTTGGAGCTCAACCGGCAACCTGTCAACAACTTCGCGATCTTTCAGCGTCTTGCCGATCCACTGAAACCTACCGATCTCGCCCTCCTGCTCGTGAATCGACAAGGGAACGTCATGTACATTCCCATACATGGCGAGTAATCGTCCTGCTTGTCTCTGTCATCAAGAAATCGGTACAACGGGAACTCAGCTAGGGAATTCGTCCGTACCCTTGCGGGCTCTCAGGGGATATCGTGGCAGTTAGCCGATGTGCTGTTCGCAAGTTCTGCTGCACCGTCGCGAGTCGGACGGAGATTCTGATGGCTCAGAAAACCAAGAAGCTGCGTCCGAAAAATCCCCGCAAGTGGTCGGCTGATGTCATGAAGCGCAGCGATGCTTTGGACTTGGAGCTAGGCGTCTTCACCAAGTCGAATCCTCGAGAAATTGCCGCTTCACTCAAACGCTCCTCCCTGCGCAGCACGCGCCGGAAAGGCACGCCGTTCCAATCAGCGATGTCCATGCTCAATTTCTACATCAACCGAGCCGGGACAAACCTGAGCGTCAAGCAAACAGCGCAGCTCCAAGAGGCTAAAGATGAGCTGCGCAAACTATTCGGAAAGCCCGATGTGAAGCAATGATCGTTACGAATAGGAAGCTTACAGAGCCACTTGAGGCAGCATCCATAATCCCTCCAGGTAATCCCAACCCTTCATCTTGATTTCTCTGTGACTATCGATCAGTCTCTTAGGATTCAAACAGTAACGCTTTTGGCACGCACATGAACCGTCAACAACACTGGAACCACGTTTATCAGACTAAGGGGGCGCAGGATGTAAGCTGGTATCAGCGCCGCCCTGAGCTTTCACTGGCGCTCATCACCGCGTCAGGGTTGCGCAAGGATGCCGGAGTTATCGATGTTGGCGGTGGGGCATCCATACTCATTGACTGCCTGCTTGATGCCGGGTACACCCAGCTCGCTGTGCTCGATGTGTCCGGAGTCGTGCTGACTCAGACCCGCGCTCGCCTCGGGGCCCGAGCCGCTGATGTGGAGTGGTTTGAAACTGACGTGACCACGTTCGAGCCTCCGCATCGCTTTGGCCTCTGGCACGACCGGGCAGTATTCCATTTTCTGATGGCTCCGGAAGATCGGCGCGGATACGTTGCGGCATTGCGGCGCACCTTGCAGCCGGGCGGCACGGTTATTGTTGCCACCTTTGCGGTGGATGGGCCACCACAATGCAGTGACCTCGCTGTCATGCGCTACGATGAGCAAACCCTCATCATGGAGTTGGGGTCAGAGTTCACTCTGCAGGAGGTTCGGCGAGAGACACATCTTACGCCGTGGGAATCCGAACAGCGGTTCATGTATTTCCGTTTCCGGTGGTCGCCGGCTCGATGAGCGGCAAGACGCCTCCCACCGCGCTCGAGCCAACAGCCGCCGGCCCTTGACCCTGGAGAAAAGTCTGCACTTGCTATGTAGCTATTTCAGCTCGATCTTCCTTTAGATTATCTGGCATAGTCCCAAATCAGTTGTTCTTGAGCCACTTCTATAAACCATCACAGCCTCAATATTTAGTGCTTTCACGATGACAGGCATAGCAGAGGTTTTTGGATTCACCCTTGCAGATTGAAAATTGAGTCTAAAAAACTTCTTTTCGATATCTCTTGCCATGATCGGCATCCTCATTGAAACTTCGATGTCAGGGGCATGAGGAGATGGAAGCGCGGAAATTTACATTTCTTGGCCTGTCTCAGCTCGTACATCATCACCTCCTCTGGTTCCTCCTCGGTGTCTATGCGCTGGCTGCGGTCTATCCCAGGCCCGGGCTTGCGATCAGACAGATCTCTTTTGGCACCCTTTCATTCTCCGGAACGGGGACCCCCATCTCGGTTCTCTTGGTTCTCCTTGCAATCCTCATGTTCAATGCCGGGCTCGGGCTGAAAGCAGCTCACCTGAAAGCACTCTTTGATCACAAATGGCTCTTGATGACCGGGTTGGTCGCCAACGTCCTTATTCCGATCGCCTATATCTTTGGCATTACCCTGGTTTTGCAGTTGTGGCACAACCCGGAGGAGGCGCAACACATTCTGGTAGGCCTGGCGCTAGTCGCAGCTATGCCCATTGCGGGCGCTTCGTCGACATGGACGCAGAATTCGAATGGGAATCTGGCTCTAAGTCTCGGGTTGATCCTATTTTCAACGCTGCTCAGTCCTATTATCACGCCGTGGGCGTTCTATGTATTTGGCGAGATGGCCTCCGAGGAATATGAAACTGTCATACACAATGTCTCTACCTATGGCTCAGGAGGGTTTCTGGGCCTCTGGGTGGTGCTTCCATCGCTCCTGGGTCTCAGTATTCGGATGACCGCGTCGGAAGTCTCATTAGCGGCGATCATGCCGTACATCAAACTCGTGAATTCAGCGGTGTTGCTACTATTGAACTATTCAAACGCCTCGGTCTCCCTTCCTCAGGCAGTTTCAGAACACGATTGGGATTTTCTCGCTGTCACCTTTGCCATTACCACAGGTCTGTGTCTGACGGCATTTGCCGTCGGGTATTGGCTCAGCGGTCGGTTTGGATTGGAGGAGTCAGAAACCGTTGCGTTGATGTATGGACTGGGAATGAATAACAACGGAACAGGCCTCGTATTGGCCTCGCTCGTGCTGGCCGCCTACCCCCGCGTCATGGTTCCCATCATCTTTTATAACTTGGTGCAGCATGTGGTAGCCGGGAGTATTCACATAGCACTCGACAGGAAGAGGAGGGCTCAAGAAGACGGATGAGCCAAACACTCCCCGGCCAACGCGTAATTCCAAACTGTCTCATCCAAGGGGTTCACCCCAGCCGATTGTGCTCATCTTGTGCTCAAGCCCACCTCACTCCACTCCGCTCAGACCTATCCCAGCCAAAATTGAGATCTCGTCTAACTATTGGATAGGCTTGGCCTGAATGAGGTTGAGTAGGCTTGAAGAGAGCGATGAGGAAGCTTTCCTAAAGCGCGGGTCTATTGGCGAGTCGGTGCTCCATCATTTATTAAGAATCGAGTTGCCAGTACTACTGAAGTGGGGAAGTGAATAACGACCGCGGGTCTTAGTAACCGGCTAAAGGGGAAACAGCTGGAGATCGAAAACTCGTTCGGTGAACCAGACGAGCGCGATGGCAATCACCGCCCACGATCCGCCGGTGAGCACCAATCTCGGATATGACCAGGAGCGGCGGAGCAGATAGGCCAGCGGTAAGAACGCAGCGACGATGACGAGCTGACCGAGCTCCACCCCCACATTGAAGCTGACCAGACTCAGCAATAATGAATGGTGGGGCAGTCCGAGATCCGTGAGGACCGCGGCGAATCCGAATCCATGAATAAGGCCGAATACAAATGCAATGATCCGACGGCGATGTGTCATCAGCGGATGGAGATTGCCGAGTCCTGCGAGCACAACCGAGACGGCGATGGTCGATTCCACCAATCTGGATGGTAAGTGGACGACATCCAGCGCAGCCAGGCTCAGCGTGAGGGAATGGGCAACAGTAAAAGCGGTGACGATGCCGACGACATTCCACAAGACCGATGAAAAGTCAGCCGCCGCTTGCCAGCGATCTTCGACTCGAATCAACACCGCGGGAAGCAAGAGGGCAAGCAAGAACAACACATGATCGAACCCCAGCCAGATGTGCCAGATGCCCTCGCGAATGAACTGAATGCCCTCGATCCAACGTGACTGTTCAGCGACGGAGAATTCCTGCACCGATAAATCGCGGCTGAAAATGGCGGTGCTGTTGTGTCCGCCCTGTGTCAGACGCAAGAGTCCTTTATGCTGTGCGTCGATATCGAACAGGAGCCGATACTCGACGTGAAGCCGTTCGATGGGTCTGCCGCAATCGGAACGGAAACGCAGAACTGAATAGGCCCCGTCGGTGTGATGATCGATGAGCTGCTCCAACAACTCAGTCTTGCAAGGCTGTTGGTCGGCCGATAGGACAAGATGAGAAAGTGCGTAGGCGCCGATCTCGCCATGCTTGTTCCGAACCTCTCCCCAGGTGAGTTGACCGTTTCCGTCGCCGTCCAATCCGATCGCATCGGATAGATCGCGCACGGCGATATCCCACTGCCCTTCGACGCGATCGGTCTGGACAGACAATAAGAGATAGCTGTCGCTGGGCTTATGCGCCCAAGCCGGAAGGCTCAGAAGCAGCCACGCAAGAACGAGGATGATCCGCATCAAAATGTCGCTTTCTCAAACTGCTTGGCGAGTTGTCGCAGTCGATGGTCTTCCACGTGGTTGGTGATCAGCCAATCAAGCACAGGCTGGGCCGCGGTTCGGTTCCTGTCGGCGAGCGCGCTTTCCAGGAGAATCCTGGCGTCCGCCGGTTCACGCTGCACAGTCCAATTGGCTTGGGCCAACGGCAGCGCTCGCTTGGCATCGTGCAGCAACGCCAATGTAAAACGCGCTTCTTCCCGGACATGTGCAGTCGTTCCGCGTTCCCGAGCGGCGGCGAAGCGGGCCGCCAGTTCGGCCGCATGGCTTTGAAACGTGGGAAGCCCAAGCACCTGTTCCGCAAGCGCGAGGCGCAGGAGTAACCCATCAGCTCTCGTCTCATGTTGGACAAGAGGAATCACATTTTGAGGGCGGCCTTGGTCCAGCAGAAAATCCGCGTAGGCGCTCAGCAAGTACTGGTCTTTCATACCGACCTTGAACGCTTCAGCGAAATAGCGCTCTGCTTCTTGTGCCGCTCCGGTGCGGGAGGCTATTTCGGCCAGGATCGTCGCAATCCAGATTCGCTCGCGACCGAGGAGGCTTGAATCCCACAGCACTGCCCGGAGAAATTCCAAGCTCTTCGCTGATTGACCCGTCAGTCCGGCGATATCCCCCAGGCATCCGAGCAGCACATGGGAGACCGCCAACCGTGCGAGCCGTTGACAGGCATGCCGTGCCTCGTCGTAGCGTGCCTGTACCTGGAGGATCGATGCTTTGGTAAGCCACGCCTGGGCATTGGCCGGTTGTACGATCAACACCTGGTCAAGATCGGCCAGAGCGCGGTCAAAGTCATGGGTGTTCTGCCGGATCGTTGCACGCAAAAGGAGAACGGCAGGCTGAGGCGTCGGCGTATTCCACCAGGAGGTGAGAACTGCCTGCGCCTGTCCAAGGAAGCGAGGGTCGCCTTCGGATCGGCCCTGTTCGATGTAACGAGTGGCCAGTTTCACAGCGGATTCAAGATGCTGAGGATTGCGTCGCAGGTCGGCACGCAAAGTTTCGAGTTTTCGCGCGACGGGGTCGGACGCTTTAAAACTGAGCCGTTCGAGGACCTGAGCATCGTCCGTGGGACGATAGGGTTCTGAAAAGGCGATGCTGACCTGGTTTAGCGTGAGCCATCCAAGTACGACAAGCGTCATGCGAGACCAGGGTCGAGTCATTGGGTTACGCTCGTAGGTGATGGGGATGCGCATGATGATCTGCTCACGGTCTTCTGTGGAGCGGGTGCCGCGCAGTGCGGCACCCGCTCGGCGATGGCTACTGAGGCTCTCCTGGGTCGATATGTCGGCGATCCCGCCCGTCGAAGGGCGTGGGAAGGAAGGGAAACGCCGTGGCGATACCGTTCGCAGTCTTGTTGCTTCCGACTGCACCGACGTTGAAATTCACACCGTCCCCGAGGTTTGGAACAGCGGGGTTCGTGAGGATTCCGGCCACCACCCGCAACGCCACATCCGTGACGTCATCATTCGGCCTTCGGCCGTTCGGCCAGCCGGCTCTGTCCGGTGTCGCATTGCCGCTCTGGTCATGTGCGAGAGGGCCGAGGCGTTTCTGACCCGTGGCCGGAGTCGGCGGAACGTTTAAGTCGACTCGAACGAAATCGGCGAGCGCTTCATTGGTCTTCCCGGAGCCGCATACCGCTGGCCCCGGCGCATACCGAAGTAAGGCGTTCACGAGATCTTCACGATTCATCGTCGGGAAGCCGGTACCGAACACGGCATTGAGCGCCGTGGCCAGCGCTGAGTTGCAGTAAAACGAAACGAAGTCATTCTCGTCTTCTGCATCTGTGGCGTTCCACTTATCTTTCATGTTCGTCGCGATGATCAACTCGTTGACGAGGGGATTGCCCATACGCGCCACTTGGACGAAGCGAGCACTGTTCTGACGGTCGCCGTCTTTCCTGAGCACAGTCACCTTGGGACGGCTGGTTGAGGCATAGGCCCCGATCAGTTTGTTATCGTTCGGACCCACCAGCTCTCCAATAGGGATTTCCAATGCGATTGTGTTGACATTGAAACCGCTGAACGTATCGGCCGTACCGGAGCCAGGTGCTCCAACGAGGATGGCGTCGTTGGCATCGTGAACATCGGAAAGAATCGGCGAGATATGGAGATTCAACGTGTCGAACGTCCCTCCCAAGTCAATGTAGAAGGTCTCATCCCGCTGTCCCGCGAACACTCTCCCGCCGTTCTTCAAGGGATAAATGCCCTTGGCTGCCAGCTCTTCGTATTTCGGCATCGTGCGTGGTCCGACGTTGGACGGCACGGCGAACATCGGACCAGTGCCGAGATCGCGCGGCGGTTGGCCGTAGCGTTGTTCAGTGACCGAATAGCTTTGGCGGAGGAGTAGTCCTTCTGAGCCACCTCCGGTGAGGGCCGTGATCGGCGGCAACGCCACATAGGACAATGGGAAGACGTTTCCCGGTTGGCGGATTTCCGTTTTGAATCGAACTTGATAGACGATGTTCGCGGCGATGTTGTTCTTATTGTTGTCGACATGGATTTCGTACAGCACGTCGTCCGCGAAGTTGAAATAATTGGGACCCGATCCCGGCTCCTGACTAGGAATCACATTCATGATCAGGATCGCTTTGTCGGGGTCCTGCCAGCTACGAAAGAAATAGAAATCGGTGATATCCGCCGTTGGGTCATTCGAGATCAGCGGAGCTTCGCGATGACTTGCTGCAAAGACCGGCGTCGTCATACACAGTGCCAGCATTGTCAGGGTGAGTGATCGAATTCGAGCGAGCATGATTTCCTCCTTCTGAGCAAATACGCGGATGGGTGAGTGTGACTACAAGTCCGGTAGTGGTGCAGGACCCGGTTCTGAATTGGCTTGGCCGACCAGCGCCGCCTCTTGTGGCGTCAGTGCATCCGATTGCGAAACGCGCTGCTCCTCCGCGGCCGCAGCTGGTCCGGCTGGAGGTACGATGGGCATGGTATCGCTCCCGCTGCAGCCGGACATCAGCCCGACAGTGAACACGAAACCCAGAGACGAATAGATTCGTGATTTCATAGCTTCTCTCCTCTCAACGTCATGACCATCTTCTCCGACACTCAGTGCATGGACATCTGCGGCTTCTCGACGATGTCTTTTTTCATGGGTCCCAGGGCACCGAGCAGCTCGTTCCTCTCTCGCTCCGGGACTTTGAATTTGTTCAGGGTTGCGAGCAGATCTCCCACCAGTGCGTCGAAGTCGGCGTTGCTGACGCCCATTCCGGTATGAGTGGCTTTCATACTGCGGCCTGAATAGGTGCAGGGTCCCCCGGAAGCCTGACAGATCTGTTCGACGAGCAGCATTTTCAAACGAGGAATGTCGGTATTTGCGAACTTTCCGTTGATGCGGGTATCAGCGGCAACTCGCGCAACGAAATCTTCCACGACCGCCGTGATGGCGGGCTTACCGCCCAATCGTTCATAAAGCGGTTTGTCTGTCGTTATGGATTTGGAAGTCTGTTCCATGCTCTGACAACCCACGAGGGTCAGCAAAAGCACACTGACTATGAGAGAGGATGGGGTCTTAATGGCCATAGGTCGGTTCTCCTCACCTGTCAAAATGGTTGTGAGCAATCTGTACATCGAATCGGGCACCTGCCGGCGGTCTGTTCAGCACTACGAGACGTGTAGTGGTTTGGATCTTTCGTGAGGATCGTCGGCTTGCTGAGGTGTTCCCGCGGTGCTATAGTTCGGCCTCCGTCAGGGTGCACAACGCCTCGCAATCAGCAATCCAATCTTCCTCATGTCCTCGTAGAGATGAATGGGGGAGACTGTATGTTGCTCATGTCCTCGGAGACGGCCAAGCAGATTCAAGACCAAGAGTTGGCGCAACTGATTGCTCTGACAGCACAGGGTGATCAGTCGGCGCTTGCCACGTTTTACGATCGTACGAGCCCTCAGGTTTTTGGGCTGGTCGTCAAAATTCTCAACAATCGCGAAGCAGCAGAAGAAGTCACCTTGGACGTGTACACCCAGGTATGGCGTCAGGCTCATACCTATGACCGAACACGAGGGGCGCCGGGCGCTTGGTTGATGATGGTGGCCAGAACGAGGGCGATCGATCGTTTCCGCGCCGGGGCGGTCGAGCATGGGCGTGTCGAGTCATTGGACAAGGTCGAGTTCTTTGCCAGCGACGACGAAACGCCGGAGCAGGGCGTGGAAGGACAAGAACGGCGGCGGTATGTTCAACAGGCATTGGCTCTCCTGAACGAAGAGCAGCGGCAAGCCATTGCACTCGCGTATTTCTATGGCTTAACGCAGAGTGAGATTGCGGAAAAGCTACAGCTTCCTCTGGGGACAGTGAAGACGAGAATTCGATTGGGTATGATCAAATTGCGCGAAGCGCTCGCACCCTATGAGACGGGGTTAGTATCGTGACCGAGGCTAGGTTGCCGGAAGAATTGGAAGAGCAGGCCATGCTCGATGCGCTTGGGATCTTGGATCCTGTGGATCGTCTGGCTTTTACGGAAAGGCTACCAGGAGAATCACCTCTCCTGAGCCAAGCCGTCGCGGCCTATCGAGCGGCAACGGATGCCTTGGTCTCAGTCGTACCTCCTGTCACGCCTCCGGTTACCCTACGCGAACGCCTCGTCAATCAGATTGCGACGGAAGCCGCTCAGGAAGTTGAGCAGTTTGAGTTGACCGCCGATACGTTGGCGTTGGGGTCCGTTCCCTTAAAGCCTCGGGATTCTTTGCGAGAACGGCTCATGTCCCGCATTGAAGGACAATCGGACGTCCGCCTTGACGTCAGGATTTCAACGCCTGGCTTGGTGGAAACGTCTGTTTCGACAGGCGGAGGACGGGTAGGTGAAGGTCGGGCAGGTGTCTCTAAGGACATTGAGGGTTCACCGTCTCGCCAGTTTGCGCATGCATGGCACCACCTTCTTGTGACTTCGTATACGTCGCTGCGGCTTTGCTGGAAGGCTTTTTCGAATCTTCTGCGGACTATGCTGATTCGTTCCGGGCCCTCCAGATTATCGAGAACCAAGATCGGTTTTCAGCAGTCTGGGAAGGGACTCACCTTCATCAAGGCGGCGGAGGGAGTTTGGCGAGAGATCGCACCAGGAGTGACGGCCAAGGTGCTCTCCTTCGATATGGTTTCCCGAAAAACGACCGCGCTCTTACGGTTCGCTCCGGGCACCAGCTATGCGCCGCATCGTCACACTGAGGCGGAGGAACTTTATGTGTTGGAAGGCGGGTGCTCCATCGCCGGTCGTGAGATGACGGTGGGGGACTATCAGCACGCCGAAGCCGGTACGGAACATTATGACACCTCGACCGATGAGGGTTGTCTACTGCTGGTTGTTTCCTCTCCCCAAAACGAGATCTTGCACTAGTCGTTTGTCGGAAGCACGTCTCGACTGCTCTCACAGATCCGACCAGGATCGAACACTCGTAAGATGGTTAGCATCGAGAATCATTGGTTGATTTCTGCGCCGTCGCAGTGCTATTAAATTTGAATTCGTGCCACCGCACCGAAGAGGGAAGGCGATGAAAAAACTGGTTCGTTTCGGCGTATCGCTCGATCATCATTTGTTGGAGACCTTCGATCGCCACATCCAACGTCGGAAGTACACCAACCGATCGGAAGCGTTGCGGGATTTGATCCGTGACAACTTGGTCGGCCAGGAATGGGATGAGAATAGGGAAACGGTCGGCACCATTACCTTTGTGTATGACCATCATGTGCGGGACTTGACGAGCAAATTGACCGACATTCAGCATGACCATCATGGACGAATATTGTCCGGCATGCATGTGCATCTCGACCATGACCATTGCCTGGAAGTGCTGGTGGTCAAGGGGAAAGGTTCTGAAATAAGAAAGATCGCCGATGCGCTGGTGAGCGTCAAAGGCGTCAAACACGGCAAGTTGACCATGACCACAACAGGTAGAGGGTTGGTTTAGGCCATGCGCGTATGTGTCATCGATGGGCGTGGCGGAGGGCTTGGGCGGTTGTTGGTGGCCGGCTTGCACGGTTCCTTGGGAAGAAGCCACAACATCGTGGCACTGGGAACCAATGCCGTGGCAGCCCAAGCGATGAAAGAGGCCGGCGCATCCTGTGTGGGAGTTGGATCACAAGCCATCGCGCAGACTGTGCCGACTGTGGATGTGATCGTCGCAACGTTGAATTGTGTTCTACCTGGGGCGATGCTCGGTGAAGTGACCCCTGACATCGCGCAGGCCATCCTCAGTTCCAAGGCCAAGAAGGTCTTGTTGCCGGTGAATCGCGCACACATGGAGATTGTAGGGTCGGAGGATCATACGCTTGATGTGCTGATATCGCGGTCTCTCTCGAGGGTTTGCTCCTTGGTTGGTGTGTCTCGGCCATCCTAGTCGAGGCCTTTCCCCCTTCAAAGTTGTTGCCGGACCACGAGGGTCTGTGCCGGCCGATGAGTCGGCTGCCGAACGACCGTCGTGGACGTCTCATTCGTCCACACGCTTGATCAGGAGGATGAGCGCATGCGGAGCCTTGTACTCTTCTTAGCGGCTATGGTCGTTGGCTTTACCGGCGGTGAACTCGCGCGGGCTCACGACCCGGATGAGGCCGAGTTGAAAATGCCGGAAATTGCGGTGCAAGCCGAACGTCCCGTTGCGGCTTCGTCGCAGCAGTTTATTCCTGACAAGGAAATTGTGCTTCAGCCCCAGGGGAGACCGGCCCAGATCCTGCGCTTGATCCCCGGCATGCTGGCCGTTGAGCACTCAGGCGGAGCGGGAAAAGCCGATCAATATTTCCTGCGCGGCTTTGATGCGGATCATGGAACGGACGTCGCAATCTCCCTCGACGGCATGCCGATCAATCTGCGCAGCCATGCCCACGGACAGGGTTATGCCGATTTGAACTTCATCATTCCCGAAACGATCGAAGGAGTCGCAGTCAATAAGGGCGCCTATCTGCCTGAATACGGAGACTTTGCGACAGCGGGCGCGATCGATTTCCGGACGCGCCAGGTGGTCAAGGAAGGAATGATTCAAGGCGCCGGTGGAGAGTTCACCACGCAGCGATACATGCTGATGCTTTCTCCGACCAAAGAGCGGGTGCGCAGCCTGTTCGCCGCCGAAACGTATTACACCAATGGCCCGTATATCAACGACAATCAATATATTCGAACCAATGTGATGGGCAAAGTCACGACCTATCTGACCGGGCGGGACGAGCTCAGCATAAAAGGCACCTTTCTCTATTCAAAATGGGACGGTTCCGGCGAGATTCCATTGCGAGCCGTGACCAACGGTGGGCTGAACCGCTTCGGGGCAATCGATCCGTATGAGGGAGGGAACACACTGCGGACGACCGGCCAATTGGATTATCACTACGATACGACTTCGGGCGGTCAGTTCTATATGAAGGGGTATGGCCAATATTACCGGCTGGATCTGTTCACGAATTTCACGTTTTTTCTCAACGATCCCGTCCATGGGGACGGCATCGCGCAATTCGATCGCCGCGCCGTCTATGGCGGCGACATCGGCTACAAACAGCGGGGGGAGATTTTCGGGATGCCAAGCATTGGGACCGTCGGCTTCCAGACCAGAGTAGACGACGTTCATGCGAGACTGGGTACGCAGTTTCGGAAGACCGTAACCGGCACCACAATCGACAGCGACGTGTTCTCGGCGTCCTATGCGCCGTTTTTCAAAGCTGAAGTGCAGCCCTTGCCATGGGTCAGGTTTACGGGCGGCGTGCGAGGCGAGGTGTTCACCTTCGACGTGAGTAACCGCTGTCCCGTATGCGCGGAGCAATCGGCCGGACAGAAAAGCTCCGGCATCGTCTTGCCGAAAATGAACATGATTCTTGGTCCATGGGCGGGGACGGAATTCTTCATCAACTACGGCGAAGGCTTTCACAGCAACGACGCGCGTTCTTCCGTAAGACCGGGGTCTTCTCCCATCTCCCGTTCCATCAACTATGAAATCGGGGTACGATCCCGACCCTGGGGACCGGATAAGCTCGAATTACTCGCGACGCTCTGGCGAATGGATATCAAATCGGAACTGGTGTTCGTCGGCGATGAAGGAACAACGGAGATCCGAGGCGCAACCAGACGCCAAGGTGTGGAAGTCGCTGCGCGCGGCCAGGTGTGGGGGCCGCTCTATGTCAATGGCAGCTTTACGTGGACGCACGCCGAGTTTCGAAACGGCGACGCCATTCCTTTGGCGCCGGAGTACATCGCCTATGGAGCCGCTATCTTGAAATGGCCGGAAGGATTGACTTCGCAACTCCAGGCGACGTATATGGGAGTTCGGCCTCTCATTGAGGATCGCAGCATCAAGGCACCGTCGTGGATTACGTTTGATCTGTCCGAGCGGTACCTCATTCCGATGCGACTCCCTCATGGCCGGATGGAAGTGTTTCTGTACGTCCAAAATCTGCTGAATACGGAGTGGGAACAGGCTATCTTCGCATTTGAATCAAGACTGAGGAATGAATCGGCGGCAGTCAAGGACATTCATTTCGTGCCGGGGAATCCCCGGACGTTCTTGGGAGGCCTTGCCTATTATTTTTAGGGAATTCGATCAGGGGATATTGTTGTCCAATTGCAACGGGAAAGGGATTTGAAGCACCGGGAGGATTGTGATAAATCCGTGATCTCTGTGGTCTCAAAAGTAGGGAGCCTTGTATGAAACCGACATCTATTTCGCAATTCATTGACCATCATTATCGACATTTTAACGCGGCGGCGATGAAAGACGCGGCGCACGCATATCGGGCTCACTTGGACCGAGGCGGGGCCATGCTGGTGACTCTGGCCGGCGCGATGAGCACGGCCGAGCTGGGTTTGTCCCTGGCCGAGATGATACGCCGTGACAAGGTGCACGCGATTTGCTGCACAGGCGCCAATCTTGAGGAAGATCTCTTCAACCTCGTCGCACAGAAACATTACGAACGTATTCCCCGCTATCGGGAACTGACGGCGCAGGACGAGCAAGCATTGTTGAATCGGCACCTGAATCGGGTGACCGACACGTGCATCCCGGAAGCAGAAGCGATGCGCCGCATTGAGGCCGCAGTGGCGACTGAATGGACGGCGGCGGATCGGAACGGCGTTCGATCATTCCCTCATGAATTCCTGTACCGACTCTTGCGCGACGGGAAGCTCAAGGAATACTACCAAATCGACCCTAGCGACAGTTGGATGTGCGCGGCTGCGGAGCGGGATCTTCCGATGTTTGTTCCCGGTTGGGAAGATTCCACGTTGGGGAATATGTATGCGGCGCATTGCATGACGGGATCAATCAAGAACGTGAACACGGTGCGATCCGGCATCGAATACATGATGCACTTGGCCGAATGGTATGTGAAGGCAACGGGTGAACATTCGCTCGGATTCTTCCAAGTCGGAGGAGGAATCGCCGGTGATTTCCCGATCTGTGTCGTTCCCATGCTGAGTCAAGATCTTCGGAAGGAACAAGTACCACTCTGGGGATATTTTTGTCAGATCAGCGACTCCACCACGAGCTACGGATCGTATTCCGGCGCCGTTCCGAACGAAAAGATCACCTGGGGGAAACTGGGTGTGGACACACCGAAGTTCATCATCGAATCCGATGCCACGATCGTCGCGCCGCTGATCTTCGCGTACGTCCTCGGGTGGTAGCGAATTGAAGAACCGAGATGGCCGACACCATCCTTTCGAGGAGCTACTTCGATCGTCCCACGCTGACCATCGCGCGGTCGCTGGTCGGCAAGTATCTCATACGTGAGAATGGAGCGGGACGGGTTGCCGGCAAAATCATCGAGGTGGAGGCCTATGTCGGTTGTCAGGACAGGGCCTGCCATGCCTCCAAAGGCAGGACCGCAAGGACGGAGGTGCTGTTCGGCCCACCGGGAATGTCATATGTCTACTTCATCTATGGCATGTATCACATGCTGAATGTCGTGACGGAGCGGGTCGAGTTTCCCGCAGCCGTGTTGATTCGAGCGATTGAGGTCGACGGTGAGTTGATTGATGGTCCTGGAAAGCTCTGCCGGGAGCTGGATATCGATCGTTCATTGAATCGGCACGACATGACGAACGGGCGATCACTCTGGTTCGAAGATCGAGGCGCACGGGTTGCTCGCGAACAGGTGGAAGCCTTCCCTCGGATCGGTGTCGAGTATGCCGGCGATTGGGCGAAAAAACCGTGGCGATTCAGATTAGCCGAACGCGGCTAATTCTTCACCCACCTTCAAGGTCAGTGCTTCCACTTCCTGCCAGTTTTCGGTATTCGTCAGGACGGCGACTGTGACGGGTCTCGCTCCTCGGGGTTGGATATGGAAAGCCGATGCCGCGTATCCCGGGCCCGCGCCGTTGTGTCCATAGATCAGGCCAACTCGATTGTCTGGATCGGCCATGAGTCCGAGCCCATAGCTTGGGGTGACAAATGACGGATGGGCGTGTCCGATTGGTTTCACTCGGCACATCTCACCGAGCAGATGAGCCGGCAGAAGTTGTCCTGCAAACAAACCATCGTAAAATCGGACGACCTCGGAAACGGTTGAAGCCGCGAATCCTGGTGGTGCCCAGCCGGGATCATAGCAAGATCGAACATCGACCGGCTGTCCGTCAGAGCTCAAGTCGAGAGAATAACCTACGGTAAGACCGAGCATATCTTCGCGCGTTTGGATCACAGACGTATCAGCAAGACCGAGAGGGTCACATACCTCGTCTTTGAGGATTTCGGCAAAATGTTTCTCACATACGGTCTCGGCTAACTTCTTCAAAATCATATAGCCGATATTGGAGTATGACCAGCCGGAGCCTGGCGCAAACAACAGGTTCTCTGCATGGACGCGGTCCATGAACTCTGAAAAGCTCCACGGCGTCTCTCTCTGCCGGACGGCCGCCTGATATTCCGGAAGGGCCCCATAGTCTGACCATCCACTCGTATGCTGAAGATACTGGCGAATCGAAATCAGGTCTGCGTGAGGAACTGCCGGCAGCCAGGCGGCTAAAGGAGAATCAAGCTCGATTCGGCCGCGAGCCGCCAGCTGGAGGATGAGGGCTGCCGTCAGAGTTTTTGTAATGCTCCAAATGGAAAAACGCGAATTGGTAGGAAGCTCTGTGTGTCCGCACCCCACCGTGCCGGACCAGCTCTCAGGACCGCGTCTCCAAGCAATGCACGCAGCGACATCCGGAACGCGTTGGGCCGTCATTTCCAAATAGGAGCGACATCGATCAATCGACCAGTGCGTCATGAAGCCAACTTTGGCAAGCCGTGTCCGTCAGATTAAATCCTGATTCTCACAGATCCTCCGTCTGAGATTGTCGGATGGTGAAGGGACTGCTGGGCGAAACACAGGCTGAGGAACGGTGTGAGACTTGAAAAGAAACGAGAGTGTTGAAACGGAGGAAGTCCTGCTTTGCCGGGCTTCCCCCGTTCATTGGAGGAGAACTTAGTCGATCTTACGATCGTCGGTGATCTTCGTGGCGGATGTTACCGGTGGCGCAATCGTGATCTGAGGCCCCTGAACGTTCGGAAGCCTCCCCGCGCCCTGCCCTTCGGTAATCCGCGCGTTGTCGGTTTTCATGAGTTCCTGCTTGCTGTGTTTGTCGTCGAACTCCGCCGCCTTCAGCAAGGAAGACGTTCCGTGGCCGTCCTTTTGACCGGGATCATTGGCCGTCGGCTGGCCGGTCACGGGACTCCCTGAGTTCTTCATGGGATAGCCTTCATGTTTGGGTAGCAGCGCCGGGTTGGCGGACGCCATCGAGCACGCCAGTAGGATTGAGGAGATTGTCGCAACCGCACCGGTAAGAAGTTTCATACCCGTTCTCCCTTTGAGCTATGACGATGATTGTGGATCATAAATCTTGCACGTTCAATTGGAAGATCAGTCATGCGGGCTGAATCATAGCGATGGATAGCCGTTCTGTCAAACGCCACAACATGATTACCTTAGCCTGTTGAGTATTTGTGTCGCAATGGGGAGGACGAGACGAGGACGGATAGGTCAATTCGGTCGTCGAGGGTGACGCCGGCCACGCCCACGGTGCCGAAACGCCGGTCCCCGGCTGACCCCGGGAAGACGAATAGTGACCGTCGTGCCTTCACCGACGGCGCTGCCGATCGCGATCGCTCCGCCGTGCTCTTCGATGATTTTCTTGACGCTGGGAAGACCCAGTCCAATGCCTGAGCTCTTGGTGGTGAAAAACGGTTCGAATACCTTATCGACGATTTCAGCCGGAATGGGCACTCCGTCATTCTTAATGAGAATCTGGACTTCCAGCCCTCTTCCGGCGCGATGTTGCGTCACCTGGATATGGAGATGGCCGCCCGGAGACATGGCCTCGCACGCATTCCGAAAGATGCTGAGGAACGTCTGTTGGAGCTTGGCCTCGTCACCGCGCACCGGCGCGATGATATTGGCGTAATCCTTGGTGACTTGAATACGGGTTGCTTCCAGATCGGTTCCTACCACCACCAAGGCGCTCTCAAGCACCTCTGGAATGCGGCACAGATGGCGATTCAGCTCAAGGGGTTTTGCGAAGTCGAGGATCTCGTTCAGGATCGCTTCAATCCGAATCAAGTCGCGCATCGCATTCTCGACGCGTGTCTGTGGGTCGAAGTCGAGAATCCCCTCACCGGTGACCTCTTCGAGTTGCGAGCGGATGGAGGCCAGCGGTTCTCGGATCTCCGTCGCCAAGAATGCGCTGAACTCGCCGATCGCTGCCTGGCGTTCCTGCTTTCGAATGATGGGTTCGGATGGAACAGCCGAGACGGGTTGGAGCCCCGGCGTTCCGACTTCGTCCGTCGGGGGAGGACCGGCAGCCTGCGGTGCCGGTGTCTGTAATAGTTCTGCAAGTTTGAGAATGATGGGCTCCAGCGTACGAGCATCGGTGGTTTGATACCGTTGCGGGTCCTTCGCTCCCAGCGTAAAGGTTCCGCCGACCTGACCCTTGACGAAAAAGGGAATGACGAGCGACGACTGAAACCGGTCCTTGAAGAGATGTTTGTGATCGAGAAAGCGGCCCTGAGTGGAGGCCAGGTCGTGATCCACCCGCGGTTTCCGATGGCGGACGGCCCATCCTGCCGCCGAACTATCCAAGGTGAGGCGCTGGCCCGGTTTCAACTCTTTCTTGGCGTCTTTCTGATCCCCCTTCCCGTCTCCGACGATGCCCAATACCTCGACGTTTCCTGCCAATGGATCGTAGTAGCAAGCCCAGGCACGGTCATAGGCCACATATTGATGAGCTTCAGCCAGGACCGTTTCGATCTTTTCTTGAAGTTCCGGGGAAAAGTGCTTGATCATCGGCGGAAACAGTTCCGCGCCGGTTTGCTGCGGGGGTGGCGGTTCTTGGGCGACGTAGGGACGGCTCAATACCACGTTGGTGTTGAAGAGACCTTCGCGGTCCAGCGCTTTGGTCATGCTCTCGCACATCTGGTCCAGCTGCAATCGATCCTTCTTCGAGAAAGCGGCGCCTTCTTTCCGTCCGATGACCAAACATCCATAAGCGCGGTTGAGATGACGGAGCGGGACGACGAGCAGAGACTTTGCACCGGGGGTGATCAGCCGCAGGCGAACCGTGCGTCCCCCGTCCGAATCCTGAGTGGTCGGTGTCAAGGCGGCGGTCCGTTGAGTCGAGAGCGTACGGAGGATCGCCTGGACATCTCTGGGCGTGAACCCGCGCGAAGCATGCTCGACAAGCGGCCCATTTTCTTGGTGGAAGATTGCCGCCAACGCCGAATCGGTTCCGATGTCGTTCAGCGCGGAATTCAACGTCCGTTGAAGATGAGTCTCCGGTGTCGGCTTTGCTTGAGGAGGCGACGTGGTCATACGTTCAAATGTGAGCGAACGCATTGTAGCCGGAACGTTCATGAATAGCTACTCTGTCTCGCAACCGGTACAACAGGCAGAATTCAGTGGACAGAGTCATTCCCTCGCCGTGACTTCTAAGCCTGAGACAACGTCATTGCCCCTACGATTCCATTGTTGCTGATGCCCTGAGCTCACTCCGGTGGCATTTTGTCGGGATCGATTTCGAGCAGCCGCAAGCGACCATTGACGATGTGCTCTGTTTTATAGAGCCGGTCTCCCATCATGACAGTTCCTATAAGAAGGTTGCCCGAGACCACAAATGTGAAGTCTCCTTGTGAGGGGGGCTTGAGGGTACCCCGGATGACAGCGGTGTCGTTGATCCGGGATACCGTGGAGGTGATGTCCAATTCGGGATTGGCTTTGTCAAAGAGTTCAACGGTGATCCTGGGATGAGGTCTGGCTCCTGCATCCCTCACGACTTGAAGGAGTGGGAGGTCGAGTGCAATTTCCCGATCGCGGAGAACCCAGGGCCTCCGCGGCGGTGGTTGATCGTTGACGGGAGGAGTCAGGACGGTTTGCCACAAACTCTTTGGTGCAGGACGTTCATCAGCCCGCACGATCGGGACAAAGATACCGCCCAGCGCCGCGGCGAGGAGAAAATAACTGAATTGGCGGACCACAGCCTCGTCTCCTTGTCACCCCGCCCATACGATACGCCGATAATTGGAACACAAATGAGGGGTGCTGTTCCATTGATAACTGAAAAGAAATCGTCCGATCGCGCCTGGAAAATCGTTTAGCGGCTCAATCCGGATTGATGATCTTGGGAGGGCGATGAGGTTCCGGTTCAATTTCTTGGGGTTCAAATGGATGATGGCGATCGACCGTCCAGCTGTTGAGGATGGTGGTGACCAGGCTGATCACCAGTGCACCACCGACCGCAGGCCAGAATCCCGAGACGGTGAAGCCTTTCACGAAGTACGAGGTCAGTTGGAGCAGGAGCGCGTTCAGCACTACGAGAAACAGCCCGAGGGTAAAGACGATCAAGGGCAGGGTAAGCAGAAAGAGGATCGGACGAAGGATCACGTTCAGGAACGTGAGGACCAACACTGCCGCGATGCCGGCGGTGAGGCTTTCGGCTTCCAACCCAGGGATCGTCGAAATAGCAAGAAATACCGCGATGCCGGTGATCAGCACACGCATGAGGGCAGTACGCACGCCGCCGTGGAACGGTGATTCGTGGACAGCTCTTGCAAAACGGAGGGTAGGCATCGGCTACCTTGCTGGCGACGCGGTCCTTCCTGGTGAATAATGAACAACTGTTGCGGTGACCTTCTTGGTCTTGTCGTCTTTTGACGCCTCAATGATCACACGGTCGCCTACTGTGGGTGAGTCGGTCGATTTCGGGTTACTTTTGTTTTTGAACCTCACTTGCTTATTGAGCAGGACTGAAACGATCGGCCCCTTGGCCGTCTTGACTTCGATGTGTTTCGCATCGATAGCCGTGACGATGCCTAATACATGAATATCTATCCCGGCAGCCATGACGACGGCAGGCAACACGCACGTTGCCATCAGGATCATGCAGCCTCTTACCAGGTCATCATAATTCTTTAACATAATCGACGTCTAGTGATGGTGTTCGCCGCTTTCGCCTTGGTGGGGCGCTTTGGGGTTCAATGATTGCATGCGATCCAGTTCCTTGTGGCTCAGCTGCGGCAGATGCCGTATGAAATGCACGAGCTTCCAACTCCCTCTGTCTTGATCGATGTCGCCTTCTCCCCAGGCCGGCATGGCAGTGAAGCGGATGCCGTTGTGGATTGTGAAGAACAGTTCTCCGTCGGACATCGATTGAATCTCTTGGCGACGCAAGTCCGGTACCCTTGGATGTACGTTCTTACCGATCTGAGTCTCCCCGCTGCCGTCATTGGCATGGCAGCCGGCGCAATGGTCGGCAAAATGATCGAGCCCTTCACTCAATACCACCGGACTTATAGGAACGGGATTCGGCCTGTCGCGGATCGCATTTGGAATGGTAAAACGGCGGAATTGCCGAACCACGGCGACCTCTATCGGATGCGGTTCAGCCATGGCGCTGAAACCGCTCGTGTAGATATCATACGCCAGCCATAGCGCTCCGCTGAGCACCACGAGACCAACTAAAATCAGTAGGGACAAGAGGATCTTGAGCATAGGAAAAGATCCTTTTGATCACTATACAAACTCCACAAAGCGAATACCACCGATTCATCGAGCGGAAGGCGTTAATCGGTACGCGCGAGACGAATGATCAGAATGATCAAGACAGGTAGATGCATCAACAGACCGCTCATTCCCATAAAAGATTCGCCGATCCGGAACGTCATGCCGAGATTAAAGGCTAAGACTCCATAGTACAGTCCGATCCCGAGCAATAGCCGCTGCGTCATCGACTGAGGTAATGAGAGGGAAGGGAGCCGCCGGTCCAGGGGGAAATATATCGCCAGCGAAATCAGCCCGACCACAGCCCAGCCGACATAGTTCGCGAATGGGACACCAAAATGCCATCCTGGGTCAGGATAATAGTAGATCTTGCCCAAGAACCAACGGTCGCCACGCAGGGCGACGGGATCAATCACCATGTCGATAAAGGCGAATAAAAACGCAGTCAGCGCATAAACGGTCCAGCTCGTGCGGGCATCCACCTCGAAACGCAGGGGTTTCAGCACAACAGATTTGATTCTCGGCGCGGAATCACGAGGCAGCAGGAGCCCAAGCGCCACACAATAGGACGCGAAGAGCAGAAAGCTGAAGGAAATGGAATCCATGAACGGCACGTTGGAAAAGTAGAGCTCCTGACCGACCGTCGAGCCGTTATAGAAATACCAGCCGAAGGGGATGCCGGTTCGCGTCGATGAAAACTCACAGACGAATGCCGTGGCCCAGCTGATCAGCCAGAAACGCCAGGTGCGTGGCCAACCGATCAATTGGATGGCGGAGAAGAGGAAGGCGGCTAGAAAGACGAAGACGTAAGGGCGCAGGAGGATTGTTTTGAAGAACAGCAGAAAAACGTCCATACCAATTATGTATCATTCGTCATGCATCATATGTTTGTGGGGATTGCGGCCGGCGAGACGTCATACGTACTTGTGATCGCGAAACCAGCGCACAGCTTTCCCCAGTGCAACCTCGGGCGGATGTTGGGGCAGGCCCAGTTCTCGAATCGCCTTGGAACAATCGTAGTGCATTTTGTACTTGGCCATTTTCACGCCCTCCAGCGGAATGCGCGGTGGATACCCAGTCAGGTTGGCGAACCAGTGATTGAGATAAGCGAGCGGTAGCACGGCGCCTCGCGGCAACTTGAGGGCCGGGGCCTTGCGGCCGGTCAGCTTGCTGAGAATCTCGAACACTTCGCGAAGCAACAGGTTCGTACTACCGAGGATATACCGTTCCCCCTGCCGGCCCTTCTCCATTGCGAGGAGGTGACCGGTGGCTACATCGTCGACGTCGATGATGTTCATGCCGGTTTCAATGTAAGCCGGCATCCGGCCCTTCATGAAGTCGAGAATCACCTGGCCGGTCGGCGTTGGTTTCACGTCGCCTTCACCGACGGGCGCGCTGGGATTGACGATGACGACGGGCAACCCTGCTTTGGCCAGCTTGTGCACCTCCTGCTCGGCCAGATATTTCGAGCGCTTATAGTGGCCTGCCATCTGTTCGAGGGAGACCGGGGTCTCCTCTGTACCGAGTCCTCCGCCCGGCGGCAAGCCGATCGCGCCGATGGTGCTGCAGTAGACCGTGCGTTCTACACCGACATCACGCGCGGCTTCCAGCAAATTTCTGGTGCCGGCCACATTGATGTCATAGAAGATCGAAGGGTCTTTCGCCCACAGGGCATAGTGAGCGGCGACATGGTAAAGGTGTCGGCAGCCGGCGAGGGCTTGCTGAAGGGATTCTTTATCGCGGAGATCGCCAAGGACGTTCTCGAGGTTCAGAGAGCGGAGATTGGTCGAATCGCTTCCAGGGCGGGCAATCACACGGACGTCGACGCCGGTCTTGAGCAAGGCACGAACGACAGCGGCGCCGACAAACCCGGTCGCTCCGGTCACAAGCGCTTTCATGAGAAAGACGTGCAGCGTGCAGCGTAAAGCCCGCTTCGCCAGCCTTCAGTGAGGCCTCGCTTTCTGCGCGAGGCGAACATAGAGCGACTCAAATGAAGATGAACGCTCGATTGTACGCGTGTACGTGTCACGTGATACGTTTCACGAACGACATCAGTTCTTGCGGTTTGTGATATAGCGAGCGATCTCTCGCAACGGGTCGGCGGAAGGACCAAATGATGAGAGCCGGTTGATGGCGTGGCTTACGCAGTCGTCAGCCAGTTTCTTGGCCCCATCCACTCCGTAAAACGTCGGATAGGTCTTCTTCCCGCGCTCGGCATCGGTGTTGGGATTCTTGCCAAGTTCCTCGCGCGTGCCCGTCACATTCAACACGTCGTCGGCGATCTGAAAGGCCAGCCCAATGTCTTCGGCATAGCCGGTCATGTCGTCAAGTTGCCGGTCGTTCGCTCCGGCGGCAATGGCGCCCATACGGACCGCGGCGCGAATGAGCATGCCGGTCTTGTGCTTGTGAATGTTCTGAAGGGTAGGGAGGTCGATGTCCTGATTTTCCGCTTGGATATCGAAGACCTGGCCGCCCACCATGCCCAGATTGCCGGATCCAAAGGCCAATTCTTGAATGATTCGAACCTGCCGTACCGGATCGCAGCCTTTCATAAGATCCGGCCTGCTGATCAGATCGAAGGCCATCGTCAACAGCGCGTCGCCGGCGAGGATGGCCATTGCTTCGCCATACACTTTATGGTTCGTCGGTTTGCCACGCCGATAATCGTCATTGTCCATCGATGGCAGATCGTCGTGGATCAGCGAATAGGTGTGGATGAGTTCCAGCGAGCAGGCAACCGCCATGAGGCCGGGCGGGGTTTGGCCCAGGGCTTCCGCCGCCGCGATTGTTAAGATCGGCCGAACCCGTTTCCCACCCGCCATGAGACTGTACCGAAGGCTGTCATGCAGTGTCGTAGGCGGCACGGCGGCCGGTGGGGCCACTTGATCCAAGAAGCGATCGACCTCGATTCGTTTCTGTTCGAGATACTCCGCAATATTCATGAACGCTCGCCTGTGTTGAGGGACCGGCTCCAACCCGCGCGGAGAGTAACAAACGATTTGGGGATGAGTCAAACGGGGGGCTATTGGCTATTCATCATGAGTGAGCCTTGACGGAACCACAGGGTCGGCGGAAAATGTGCTGCATTTCATCGTGCTCCTGTCGAAAAGCGAAAAGAACGACACAGATCAGCCTTAAATGAAACAGGATGGAGAAATGAGCATTGAGCGCCAGAAGATGCTGGCCGGCGATCTCTACAACCCGCTCGATGCCGAGTTAGTGGCTGCGCGTGAACGGGCACGTGATTTATGCCGTGAGTTGAATGACACACGAGAATGCGAACAAGCTCAGCGCCGCCGAATTTTGCAGGATCTCTTCGGCACAGGCGGTGACACCGTTTGGATGCAGCCGCCGTTTTATTGCGACTATGGATCGAACATTCATCTCGGCTCGCGCGTGTTCTTCAATTTCAATTGCATCGTGCTTGATGTCTGCGAAGTCCGAATAGGAGACCACACGCTGTTCGGCCCGGGAGTGCAGATCCTCACGCCACTGCATCCTTTCGAGGCCGGTCTGCGTAGAGAACGGGAGTTTGGAAAACCGGTGCACATTGGGCAGATGTCTGGGTCGGTGGTGGTGCAATCATCCTGGCCGGCGTCCATATCGGCGCGCGCTCGGTGATCGGAGCCGGCAGCGTCGCGACGCGAGACATTCCCGAGGGCGTGTTCGCCGCCGGTAATCCATGCCAGGTCATACGAGACGTTTCCTAGACGCCAGCAGGCCCACAGCTAGCGGGACAGGTTACATTTTCCCCAGAACAGATGTGCTTCTACCGTCTTTCGGACCATCACACAATGATCCTAAGGCTCTGTCATGCTGAGTCGTGTGAATCAGAACAGCGCCTCGTTGGAGTCGGCAGATGGTCCCAAGCAGAACCACCCTGCCAACTCGACGAGAAATGACCAGCTATTCTCCGATTGAGGCGTGCTTGCCGACTACGGAAAAGCGTCAGCGGGAGATAGGTGCGTCTGTAAGAAACGAAACTGCGTGACCCTTAGCATCTACTTTCGCAAGAACATGTTCTCCCACTTTAGGAATGATGCTTGATCTCTTTTCGGTGCTGGAATTAACATGCATGCGTACCTCAGCCCCAGAGGCCTCTCTGACGACATAGTTCTCACCATCGATCTTCACTATTTCGCCCTTGACCTCCTTACCCGGCACAAACCTGTCTTTATCATCCACCGTCAATAGCTTTCCCTCCGATTCGCCTATGTTGAGCTTGTCTGCAGACGATGCGACAGTGGACAAGCTCAGGCACAGTAAGAAACTACATGACAGGACACCAACAACTTTTGGAATAGATACCATGGCAACCTCCTCGTTCAGATGAATATTGCAGTACCTCCTACGATAGGCGTTCCAGAGTCTTGGAAGCTGAGCAATATTGAACAAGCTGAGGAGATTTCTAGTGGGCGTATTCGGTGAACCCATCACGTCTGTGAAGAAGTGGCTTACTGCATGACGAGAATTGGGAAGTTGGTGGGCTAAAGCCGCCGAACAGCAAGGGGAGAAGGAGTTGCATGAGATCCGCAAGGACCTCCGTCGTTAGGATTTAGGTTCTATCTCGCCATCAGACGTCAATTTAGTAAACCCATTCAGTCCACGTATCTGTTCCCCTTCGCTTGTTTTTCCGTTGGTCACCCCGTTATACTGAACTGCTATGAGTATTCGAAAAGGCGGTGGCGAATGGGAGCCGATGCTTCTTCCCGCACAACCGCGCCTGTGCAGAGTTTGCCAAGAAGACCTCTATCGGGATAAGACCCTTTTGCGGGGAGGCTGGTCCCGTTGCACGATCTGTGACGAGTTCGTTCATTATAGTTGTCTCGCCCACGGGAAAGTGTCTTTTCTGAAGGCCCGGCCTCGCGTGTGCAAAACCTGCCGTTCGATTCAGGAAGGAACGGTCTCCCCTTCTCCGAAGAAGGGAGTGTCTCCTGTGGCCGCCATGTCATGAATTCCGGTTGGCCATCTTCCACGGTGCGCTCATCGTACAGATTCTGGTTTGCAGCCTTATCATTTGCGAGTGATGTTCCTGCTCTTTCGATCTCAGATCGAATCAGTTGAACCTTGAGAACGCCTCTCGAGCCGCGTGACTGTTCCTGGAAACGACTATGGCGCAGGTCATCCGAAGCGGTGCGTTTCTACAACAGTGTTGGTCTGTTCATCCCCTTTGCGTGTCGGTACGGCGGATGACAGACGAACGCGTGGTCGTCCTCTCCTGCAGTTCATGTAAGTCGACTCATCATCTGACGGTCGCCACCGTCGTATCGAAAGAACCTTTGGCACAACGAACCGTTCAGGAGGGCGCACGTCACGACGAACAAGATGGTGAGGCCCTCCTGAAGGCTTGCGCCTCGACTCATCATGCCTCTCTGACGCTTCGTGAAATGGATGTGTTTCATGATCTCGTGCTCTTGCGTTGCGCCGACTGTCGGCGGCAATACGAAGCGACAGTCGCGGTGTTTGAAACACGTCAGAAGTAGTCGAACTCCAAGCGGACAAGAGCATCACGCCTGCACACCGCGATCATGATGGCTTCTTCTATTACGTTCAGCGCTGAAGAAACCGAGCTTCTCGCCGATGCTCACTTCTTTCGGAAGAAGGCCGCCGTCACGACAAAGATCCGAATTTTGCTCGAAGCGACACACGGGGCGTTACAGCAGGAGCTTGCCGGTCTGTCGCTCATCACGCCTCCCGACTTCGATCCGAAGATCCATCAGCTGGTGAAAGGCGAGCACCTGGAGGATTTTCCGTATCAATACCTCGATTGCCCCAAATACTTCGCCGGCGTCAACAAATTCACGTTTCGCACACTGGTCTGGTGGGGACATCACGTGGCCTGTGCACTGTTGCTGGAAGGAGCAGGGATTCAACACTACAAGCGGCAGCTGCTCGGCCGATTTCACCAGCTTGCGGGAAGAGATTTGGAGCTCTCACTGGCACCGTCTTTATGGGAGTGGAAACGAGGCGAAGGCTATACGCTGCCGATCACCCACGACCGTAAGGCCCAAATCGCCGCCGTGCTGGCGGAACGATCGTTCATGAAAGTCGTCCGTTGTGTGGCGCTTGGGGACCAGCGCATCCAGGCCGGCCAATTGGCCCAGGTGGCGTGTGAGACCTTTCGGTCGTTGCTCCCCATCGTCACCCCGTGACCTTTTTCTAGCAATTGTCTCTGAAACCTAACTTGGGTAGACTGGACCCCCACTGCTTTTGAACCTTGAGAGGGAGGATGCTGTGAAGGACTGGCGTATGCGGTTGTCACTGTGTGGATTCATATGTGCCGTGATGCTGGGCGGTTGTGCGGGGAAAGGCGATGTTCGGCAGGTCAACCTTCAGACAAAACAGCCTCAGGCTCAGACCGCCGACACCGAACCCGTAAAAATCGTGATTGAACCGTTCGAGGATCGGCGGGCCGACAAGAGTCGTGTAGGCATGCGCACGCACATCTGGGGAGGAGCCACGTATTTTAATGTGGCGGGTGAGCGGCTCGGTGACGTGATCGCCCAGCGGTTGGCCGACCAGTTGAAAGTCCGTGGGTGGCGGGAACGTCCATGGGACGTCCGCGCGGCCCCTGCCAGCACGGTCCCTGATGCGGATATCGTAATCAGCGGGCAGGTGCAGGAGTTTTCTACCCATGCAAAGAGTCGGATTTTTTCAACCGTCATCGATACCAGCAGCCGGTTTACGATCCAGGCCAGAAACCTGGCTGATCGAAGCACCACGACTCGTACTATTGAAGGCGGGCGGAATCGAACCGTCTTTTGGTTCAATGAAGAGGATGTGCAGGAGCAATTGGCGTCGACCTTGAAAGACGGAATCGACCGATTGATCGGCGACACGACGATTGAACAGAAGGCGCTACGTCCGGTACGGTAACACGCTGAACGTGTGAGGCACAGGGAACCTGAGGACGGTGGTGTTGTCTCCCTGAGCGTCGACCACGATCTCGCGTTGATTTCGAGGAACTTTCACCGTGCGTGAGCAGCGTTGGGAAACGACGGCGCCATTGACATTCGGCCAGGCTCTTGCGGTGGGGGATCGGCTTGCCACGCTGGGATTGAAGCCGATCGCCCCGGCCAACGATGTGATCTGCTACATTGAGGAATGGACGGTTACTTCTCCCGACGACTTCGATCACCTGGATCCCTGGGCGACCGAAGACGTCACGCAGATTCATGTGCGGGAAAAGTGGCGCGGCGATTTCTTTCTCCTATCCGGGGCCTATCACACGGTCTACCAACGTCATCAAGACATCGGCACGTACTGCTCGATCAGCCATCCCTGGCGAATTCGAGAGGTGTTGCGGTATCACGATCAACGCGGCATGTTCTGGATCGGGTTTCGGCATGCTCACTCGTTCATCCGCATTCGGCTCCAAACCCAGGCGGTGATCACCCCCGGGGAAACGCGCGGCGACGCCGACCGGATGCGCTGGTTGGATGAGCGGCGCGCGGCGTTTCTGGAAGCGATTGCCGTCTTGGATCTGCCGATTGAAACGCATGTGGAGAAGAATGCGGTCGTCCTCCGGTCTTCCGACGCTTCCATTCCCTTTTTCTGCTCATGGCCCGATGCGTTCGGTCCCTGCCAGTTCGAGTACAACACGTCCGATGCGTTTGAATTCCTCGTGCCGGCCAGCAAGCTTGCGGAGACGTTCAACCCGGAACCGGCCGGAGTTCGGGCCTATCTGACGGGGTTTTCTGAAGCAGCCTTGACGGAGTTCCAGTGTATCGAGCCGGGCGCGAGGCTTGCCTATCGCTGTTCGGTCCACTGTCCACTGGATGATCTGCCCGAGGTGCTGGACACGATTCAACCCGACGGCGTCCTGTACGCCACGCTTTGCGAGTTTCAAACACAGGCGTTGGTGCCTGACGGTGAGGATGCCTCCGCGATCATCGGAATCGTCGGACTCAAAGGGCAGTTCAAGATCGAAGCCCGCCTCAATCAAACGCCGCTCCCGGCAGATGCCATGGCTGCATGGCTGGAACGGGTGATCGGCCATCCTGTCGGCTATGCGCCGCTCCCGGCGTTCATCTGATCAGTTGATGACACCGGCTAGCTAAATGCGCCGCGGTTCCGTAACAGCATTTTCGTTGATCAATTCACACAGATTTTGCACAGTGGGGCCATGAGCCCTCTTGTGAGAATCCAATCTCTGCTCGCGAAACCCTTCATGCCGGCGGTGTTCTTTCTCTCGGGCGTCACCTATGACACCGTGACCCTCACGCGGATCGACCGGCTCCAGGATAACCTGGTCCTGATGTTGTATCTCGCATTGCTCGGTGCCCTGGTTGTATTGACCGGACGATTGGGCATTGAGGCTCTACCCGATCGTGAGCAGCTCACAGGGTGTTCCTCTTTTGCGCGATGGGTGTTGAAGAGTCGTCCATATTACCCGATGGCGAGTCAGTTCTTGCTGGGCGGTCTCTTCAGCGCCTATGCGATTTTCTATTCACGGAGCGCCACATTGACCGGGACAGCGGTCTTCTATGTTCTCCTCATCATGCTCTTGGTGGCCAACGAGTTTTTGCGTGATCGATTGTCGAATCTCCGGTTGCTTGTCAGCCTATACGCGGTGGTGTGTTTTGCCTTTTTCACGTTCTTTCTTCCTGTGATGACGGGGTACATGAATGTGGTGGTCTTTTTGGTCGGAGCCGTCATGAGCCTGGCCGTTACGTTCCGTGTAGTTCAGCTGATTTATCGCAATAATCCTGAGCGGTCGAAACAGGAAGCGATCGGGGTTTCCGTCCCTGCCGCCGGATGTATCGCTCTCCTCGTAGGTTTCTATTTTCTGAATTGGATCCCGCCGGTGCCGCTGTCGCTCAAGTTCGGCGGGATTTATCATGAGGTCAAGCGAACCGGCGATCAGTTCGAGCTATCGTTCGATAAACAGTGGTATCAGGTCTGGAAACGTTCAGATACGACCTTCCCTTCCGAGGAACCGATCTATTGTTTCACGGCGGTGTTTGCTCCCGTCGATCTCAACACGACGATCTATCACCACTGGTATTTCCGTCCGAATGATAAGACGCCCTTCATGCACGCTGACAGAATTCCCATCAAGATCTCAGGCGGACGCGAAGGAGGGTATCGGGCCTATAGCTTCAAGCAGCGTCTCGATCCAGGGGACTGGCGGGTGGATGTAGAGACCGAAAATGGCCGTATAGTGGGACGCATATCGGTAAAAGTCGAAACTCAAGTTGAAACACCCCTGACACTGGCGACCGTATCCTATTGACCTCTTGGTCAAGAGATATCAGCGGCGATCTTGGCGTCAAACGTCAGCGTATGGAGCCGGTACGAACGTCGGTGAGAGAACTCTAGCGGTTTCGCCAATTGTCTTTGGCATCGTCCATCCTCCTGCTATGATGCCGTCAACAGGAAGGATTGCCGATGGGATTCAAACGAAAGCATTCTCGTGTTGATGTCGGCCGTATCGGTCGGTTGCAGCGAGGGGCACTCTCGGCACCCTGCAAGGTTCTTGATGTCAGCGAGTCCGGAGTGCGCCTTGAGAGCCGTCTGTACGTCAAGAGTGGGGAGGAGCTCCGACTCGTGATCGAGCTGGAGCGTGGAAAGACCTTAACCTGTGAGTTGGAAGTTATCCACGTGCGGCCTCCTAAATTAGGTGCCAAGATTATTTCGATCAGCCCCGAGAATCGAGACCGATTGACCCACATTCTCGATGACCAAGTCCAGCGTAGTCTCTCACGTGGCTAAGCAGCACCGGCATTAAGCCAGCGGGCCACATTCGGCCGTGGTTCCTCATCTGAAGCATTGTAGCGACGGGGGTTAGGTCATCAGGTCGTGTAGGTCGCGGTCCGCTTCCAACTCCTCCAGGCCATATCACTGGAAATCGTGCTTGATTGAAAGAATTCTTCATTCTCGGAAGACGCCACAGCTCCTTGCTCACCTTTTTCCGGCGACCTGGGTCGTGCACGTGCCTCGTCGCTCATAATCTGCGGGAAAAGCCAGTTCAGGTGAGAAGCCTGAGGTGGGTGTTCGACAACGGCGAATAATCGCATGTGTTAGGGTAAAGAGTGCAATGAAGGTCGGAAGAGAGCTGCAGGATGGCAATAGCATCCTTTCAGGCTACGGTGAGTCGGATCAGGGACTTGACGCACGACGTCCGAGAACTGGAGCTGACGCTTCGCGAGCCGAAGGAAATCGCCTTCAAGGCAGGTCAATTTATCTCATTTGACGTGCCGAAGGACGGCTTTCCGTATCCGGTCACGCGTCCCTATTCGATTGCCTCACCTCCTTTCATTTCTGACCGGTTGCTGCTGCTCTTCAATTTGATACCGGGAGGCCCTGGGTCGACTTACCTCCATGGTCTTCGGGAAGGCGATCCGGTGACCTTTAAGGGGCCGGCTGGGTCTTTTTTTCTGCGGGATGACCTAAACAAGCGGATCCTGTTTGTCGCAACCGGAACAGGAATTGCGCCTTTTCGATCCATGCTACTGACGTATCTTGAACGGAACAGTATTCAGCCGGTGACGCTTGTTTGGGGTCTACGGTACGAGCGTGATCTGTATTACCAGGACGAGTTTCGAGCATTGGCAGACCGTCATCCGCAGTTCTCATTTGTGACGACCCTGTCTCGCCCTGGACCGGGCTGGACAGGAGCCAAAGGGCGGGTGAATGGGCTCATCGAGGAACGAGTCACATCGATTAACGATTTAGCCGTCTATCTATGCGGCAACGGACGCATGATCAAAGACGTAACGACAAGTATCCAGGCCAAGGGGCTCTGTCCTATCTATCGCGAGCAGTATTATTAATGAAGCAAGAGTGGACTGCCTGACGGGAGCGATGGTTATCGGTGCGACGTCTGAGGCTTCGGTCCCAGTCTGGTCGTGTGCTGAAAGATGCACTTTGGACAGGTGTAATGGATGAACTGCTTGCCGCCGACCACTCGCTTCTTCATGAGAACCTTGCACCAGGTGCAAAGGCGATCGGGTAATTCTATCCGGGACATGTCTAAGGAGGATTCCATGGGGTGTATTGTTTCCTGAGCGTTGAGACCTTGTCAACCGATTGACGAGGGTCTCGCCAATAGAGCCGAAATTTTCTTGACGTTCACGTGCGCGGCGAAAAAATCATGGTATAGTTCACGCATGACAGTTCCTGTCTGCTCAACCCTCTTACAGAAAGGGAACAACCCTCTATGAGTACCTCGGCTAGTTCCGAGTCCACGATCTTACCGACCAACGCCCCTGCGGCTGCTGCTCGACCTGTCCAAGACATGGTGGGAAGCGGCAAGGCATGGGGACTCTGCACGGCAGTTGACCTCCACGATTGCAATCCCGATCTTATCCGTGACGCAGCCTATATCAAGCGCTACGTCGTTGAGTTGTGTGAGCTCATCGATATGAAGCGCTTCGGTGAATGTCAGGTCGTCGATTTCGGCGAAGGCCCTGTGGCTGGGTACTCCATGGTGCAGTTGATCTCGACCTCATTGATCAGTGGTCATTTCGCCAACGAAACCAATCACGCCTACCTCGACATTTTCAGCTGCAAGGGCTATGATCCCGCGGTCGTCGAGTCCTTTTCGAGGGAGTTCTTCGGCGCCCGGCGCAGTGTCGCGACAGCGACTCTCCGGTACTAGAGGGTTTCAACCACATGAAGATTGCTTCGGGGGCGCGATAGTGCGCCCCCGAAAGCTTTCATTATTATTGAGGGACTACGTCTATTCATGAAAGCCAAGACCATCAGAGAAGTGCTCGATGCTCTTCCGTCAAAATTGGATAAGGATGCAGCGGAAGATGTCGAAGCGGTGTACCAGTTCGATCTGCAAGGGACTCAAGGCGGCCAGTATCAACTGCTGGTGCACAACGGCACCTGTGTCGTGAAGGACGGCACCCACGCCGATCCGCATGTGACCCTGTCGATGGCCGGAGAAGATTGCATCAAGATCCTCAATGGACAGATGAGCGGCATGGCGATGGCGATGTCCGGGCGTTTGCAGATCACAGGGGATATCGGGCTGGCCATGCAGCTGAAATCTTTGTTCCCAAACGCTGTTGAGAGTTGACGAGCGTCACTCCGTGACAGGAACCTCGCCGGCCGAAGCTTGCAAGTGATCTCCCGTCTGCAAATCAAGTCTTCTTGGGAACCGTTCTTCTAAAATCGCGTACAGCGTTGGGACGAGAAACAGCGTGAGGAGCGTGGAGACGCTCAAGCCTCCGACGACCGCCCGTGCCAAGGGCGCGTTGGTTTCGCCGCCGGTTCCGAGGCCGATCGCCATGGGAAGGAGGCCGAAGACCGTGGCCAGTGAAGTCATGAGAATCGGGCGCAGTCTGGTTCGCGCTGCGGTCACGACCGCACGGTGAAGTGGTTCGCCTCTACGGCGGAGCACGTTGGTGTAATCGACCAGCAGGACGCCGTTCGAGACGACGATTCCGAACATCATGATGATGCCCATCATCGATGTGGTGGACAACGTCGTATTCGTCAGGAAGAGGATCAAGATGACACCGGGAAAGCCCATCGGCACCGAAAACATGATGATGAATGGATCGATGAGCGACTTAAATTGTGCGGCCATCACCATGTAGACCAACACGAGCGCCAGGACGATCGCAAACTGCAACCCTTGGAAGGTTTCGCGCTGCTGCTGAATTTGCCCCGCCAGCTTGATGCTGAACCCGGCCGGCAGCTGAAGCTCAGCGAACGACGACTCGAGGTCATCGGCGATCTCGCCGAGCGGTCGATTGATTGGATTCGCCGTGATATGGACCACGCGCTGGAAATACTTCCGATCGACTTTCACCGGTCCCGCATTCAGCTTGAGCGACGCTACGTTCTTCAGCAAGACCGGCTCACCGACTTTGGTCGTGAGTAAAATATTCTCCAGATCGGTGAGATTCTTCCTGTGTTCCTCGGCAAGCCACGCGCTGATGAAATACTCGTTGCCGTTTTGCGGGTCCGTGTAAATGATCGGGTCGGTCTGTCCGTTTCCGTTCAATGAAAAGAGCACGGCGTTGGCGACATTGGCTTCACTGATGCCGAGTAAGGCCGCTTTCTCTCGATCGACGGTGACGTTGACCTCCGGGTAGTTTTCTTCCCGGCTCGGTTCGATATCAGCCAGGCCGGGAATCCGCTCCATGATCTCCTTGACGCGGGCGATGACGTCCCTCGCTTTGTCGAAGTCATATCCATAAATTTCCACGTCCACGGCCTTTTGCGAGCCGAAGCTGGTGACGCGTTTGACGAGACCCCCGGGATCGAAATACATCGACACGCCGGGGAAGAGTTTGACGATCTTGGGACGCACATCGTTCATGATCTCGACCTGATTTCTGGTCCGCTTCGCCGGGTCGGCGAGGTAGACTTGAATCGAAGAGGTGTGGGGGCCTGTATTGGGATTGAAAAGGGACGAGCGGCCTTGTGACAAAATCCCCGTGCTGGAGACAATCGTCTCCAGTTCGGTAGCGGGAATGTTCGCGCGAAGGACGCGTTCGACTTCCGAGACCTGCTGCTCCGTCTTTTCAACTCGTTGGCCGACGGGAGCGCGTAGGACGATGCGAAATTGGCTCTCATCGGACACCGGCAGGAATTCCGTTCCGATCATGGGAACCAAAGTCAGCGATCCGACGAAGATCAGCAGGACCGCGATGATGAAGATTCGGCGATGGTCCAGTACCCACCGTAACGAGTCTTCGTAACTCCTATCGAGGGATTCATACCGCTTTCGGCTCCACTCCATCAGGTTGACAAACCAAGTCGGCATCGACCGCCAGGCCTCTTGCTCGGGCTTGAGAAATTTGTAGCAGAGCGCCGGCGTGACCGTGCGGGACACCAAAAAAGACGTGAAGAGCGCAATGGCGATCGTGACGGTTAATGGAATCAGCAGCAGACGCGCGACGCCGACGACGAAAAACATCGGGAGGAAGACCACCACCGTCGTGACGGTGGAGGCAAAGATCGGCATCGCCACCTCCCGTGCGGCGTCCAGAATACCGGTCCACCGATTGGGATTGGCATTGAGATGGCGTTGGATATTTTCCAGTTCCACGATGGAATCATCAACGAGGCGGCCGATGCCCAGTGCGAGTCCCCCGAGCGTGAAAACATTGAGCGTCTGTCCGGTGAAATAGAGCACGATAAACGTCACGAGCATGGACAAGGGAATGGCAACCGAAACGATCAGGGTACTGGTGAGGTTGCGCAGGAAGATGAGAATCACAGCCGCTGCCAACAACGAGCCGTGGAGGGCCTGTTCAACGAGATTGTCGATGGATTGCCGAATGTAGAGGGATTGATCGAACGAGATGCCGAGCTTCACTCCTTCGGGGATGCCGAACATCTTGGGGAGCGCGGCGCGCAGGGCGTCCACGACTCCGACCGTATTGGCGATCGGTTGCTTGTTCACTCGAAGAAATACCGATTTGGCTCCATCGGCATGCACGATGTTCGTTTGAATGTCGGACGAGTCCGTCACGGTCCCCACATCGCGTACGCGAACCGGGTTGCCCAGCGGATTGACTTTCACGATGACGTCTTGGATCGGCTCGACCGTCCGAAACTGATTGTTGGTGAAGACGTTGTAGTCCAGGTTGCCTGCTTTGATATCGCCTGAAGGCAAAATCAGATTGGCGGCTTTGACGGAATTCACGACGTCGAGAATCGAAAGCCCGCGCGCGCTGAGCAGCGCCGGATCAAGGTTGATGTTGATTTGGCGGATCTTCCCCCCCTCGACGGTCGCCGCCGCAACATTGGCGATCTGTTCGATTTGTGGAGCGATGGTGTTGTATGCCAAATCGTACAGTGCGCGTTCGTCCAACTCGTCGCTCGATACCGACACGATCGAGACGGGAATATTGGAGACGTCGAACTTGACGATAAAGGGCTGCAAAATGCCGGGTGGGAGGCTGTTCAGAATCTGTGTGATGCGCTGCATCACCTCCATTTGTCCGACGTTGATGTCTGCTCCCCAATTGAACCAGATTTGCACCGCGCCGATACCCTGCTTACTGAATGACTCGACGTGTTCGACATTGGAGGCTGAGCTGACCGCTTTTTCGATCGGGTACACGACGCTCTGTTCAATATCGAGAGGAGGCGCCCCTTTGTAAATGACCCCTACGAAGGCGACCGGGACCTGGATTTGCGGGAAAAGATCAACGGGCAATCGCTGGAGGGACGTCAAGCCCAATACCACCATCGCGAGCGATAGCATCAGGATGCCGATGCGATTGCGTAATGCGAGTAAGGTCAGCCACATATCGGAGAAACGGAGTAATGATCGCTGAGTGCTGATCAGGAGGTCATCTTAAGAAATAGGGCAAAGCGTGTGATGGACCCCGTTCAGCTCTTCCCTTCAGTATTCAAGTCCGATGGCTGAGGAAGGGGTTGAGTGCGCACGGGTGTGCCGTCGTGTATTATATCTTTGCCGGAGACGATGACCTCTTCACTACCGATCAGACCTTTGGTGATTTCTACGCGGTTCCCGTTACGGGCACCGATTGCAATATCTACCCGTTGGGCTTTCCCCTCCCGAACGACATAGACGTACTGCGTATCCTCCAGCCGACTGACGGCGTCGATGGGAATCTGCAACGCCTGATGATGGATCCCCACCATCACTTCAACTCGGGCGAACATGCCGCCTTTTAGCCGGAGATCCTTGTTGGGTAAATCGACTTCCACAGTCATCGTTCGCGTTGCACGATTCAAGGCTTGAACGATACGCGTGACGGTTCCCTGGAACACGTGGTCCGGGTATGCTTCAGCACGAAGCTCAGCCTTTTGTCCGATCTTCACCAGCGGAATCTCTTTTTCGACGATTTCGATCAGAACCCGGACGGTATTGATGTCGTGCAGGCTCATAATGCCCCGCGACATGGTCGATGTACTTGCGGTCGCGCCGGTGACATAGGCACCGGTATCCAGATTTCGTTCCGCGATATAGCCGGCAAACGGGGCGCGGATATAGGAGTAGGTCAGATTAGTCTCCGCTTGAGCCAGTGCGACCTCCATCTGTTTGACCTGCGCGTGCAAGGATTCTTGTGCGGCGATGGCGGCATCAGAGTTGACCTGCGCGTTGTCCAGATCCTGCTGCGAAACAAATTGATCTTTGATGAGGGCTTGCATGCGATCGAGGGTCAGTTTGGCGTTGCGCACCGCGGCGTCTTGTTGTGATACTTTCGCCTTGGCCGCTGAAAGATTGGCTTTTGCCTGATCGACAGCATGTTGATAGTCCGTATGGTCGATTTCGACGAGCAACTGATTGGCCCTCACAAAATCACCCTTATCGACATGCAGTTTCGCGATGTAGCCATCGACCCGCGAAAAGACATTGACGACTTGATAGGGCGAGATGTCCGCCGTATAGGCCAGGCGAATATCGAGATCCTGCCTCAGCGGGGATATCACTCCTACCGTGATAAGCCGTGTCTTGTTGGTGTCGGTTTTAGCGCCTGTGCTCAGACGGAAGACGACAAGAGCCGTGACGGCGAAAAAGATGATGACCCCAAGGATCACAAATGGATATCGGGATAGTTGGCTCATATCAGTGCTGGTCGCTTACGCGTTCGGCGATTGTCGAACAAGCCCGCCAAGGAACAGCGACACATATTCCGCCACCGTTTCTTCGTGGGTCAGGTGCATCGGCAAACCAAAGATATCGTGCAGCAGTCGATGGTGGACGATGATCCCGAAAAACGCTCTGGCCGTAAGCAGTGGATCGACCGGACGGAACGCGCCGTCGTCAACGCGTCGGCGAATATAGCCGGCGAGGAGATCGTGAAAGACGCGATACTGCTTCTGAAAAAACATATCGGACAGTTCATGTCCTTCCAAGGCACTGAACAGGAGCAGGCGAAGCAATGTCGGATCCGCACCCTTTCTGATTCGATAGCTGGCCAGCAACGTGAAGAGCCGTGCATCATCTTGCCTTTTGGCGGCTTCTTCGACTGCCTCTCGTAGCCCGGAATATTGGGCTTTTTCCGCTAGAATCGCGGTGTACAGCGCGTGCTTCGTCGGGAAGTGTTTGAAAAGCAGGGCCTCGCTGACACCGGCTGCCTTGGCGATTTCCTTCGTGGTTGTTCCGGTAAACCCATTGGCTGCAAAGAGGGCGGCCGCGGCACTGATCAGGCTGGCTTGTCGCTCATGACCTGATGTTCGCGAAGGTGAATGTAGTTGCGAAGATGGTTTTTTTGTTTTGCTCATGGTGAGTAAGTGGTTACTCACCAGAAGCTAGCATGTGGTCATATCAAAAACAAGGTCAGATGACGTATCGGCATGGAAGAGATAGAAGGCTCGGCGACTACATATAGTCAGGTGGTTGTCTCGTCCTAGGTTATAGGGATCTCATTGTCAAAACATAGCTTCCATTTCCCAGTCACGATCGCCGGCAGCGAACCAACTAGGCCTGACCAACGCCTTGGGAGCGGAGGAACGACTGCAGGCGGCTGCCGTCGCGAAGGCTGAGTTCGTTCAGGATGACACCAAACAGGTGTCCCTTTGTCCAGGCTACCGTCGCTTCCACGACGAACAAGAGATCTTCACTGTCAGCGAGATACAAGAACAATGTCAGATCCATACCAACTTGAACACGGACATCTCCACGAATGCCCAACCCACTATCAGACAGATCTACTACCGTACCGTCACCGATCAGGACGTCCTCTCCCTTAATTCCAGAATACATCAGGCCGAAGGACACGCTGGTCCTTGTCATTCTGCGGCGTTCGATCGAGCTATAGGACTGATGGGCTTGAGAGCCGCTTATGTGTTTCATCCGTCTCATAGTCACTCTCCTCCTGTTGGGACTTCGTTATGGATGAAAGCTACCGCTGAGCGCCGACCTTGCCTTCCCCCTAGGGGAGGGGTAACCGTCCATCCAGAAGTGGGGTGAGATATGAACGGTCAATCAACAAGTCGGTATCAATTCGAAAGACAAGCGTGACGATGAAACAGTTTACGAGTTGCTTGGAACCGGTGTGCCGTTTGAACGGGTTATAGAGTAGGGGAAACCGACAGGGTGCAGTGGAGGAGGGACTACATAAGTCGGAATCGTGTACGTTGATCACTCACGGTGGTGTGGGAGATGCTCTTCCAGATGAACGCTTGCAGCCGTTTTCGGTGGTCGTGACTCAGGTCCATAAATCGGACGGAAAACTGGCAACCTGAGACCCATACAACATGCGCCGATTTGATCGAGAATTGCGGTAACCCATCGGGCAGGGCAATGATAAGGGTCAGTAATGTCCCGCGCGTGACGGGGCGGTCACTGATAACATGGCATCCGGAAACTGATATGTTTTTGGTGAGCCCTTCGCCTTGGTGCGGCTGTGTTGGAACCTCACCGACGTAACGCACTCGACACGTGACAGCGACGCGTTCGGCGTAACGGCTGTCCAGTGGCACGTAGGATTTTCGACTATTCATCTTAGGCCTCGTCATCATAGCCGCGTTCAGGATATTTTCCTAATCAATTCAATAATCGGGACGGATGTCGAGACGCCAGCGCATATGAATGGGGATTCTGGGACGAGCTTGGAACAGCAGATGATCGTCAAAAGGCAGTGGTGGAAGTGCCGTCGGCCAGTTTTTCAGGAAGCGTCCGACTTTCAAAGAAGATGATCCCGCGATCGATCCCGCTTTCGAATCGCAACGTCACTTCAGTGAGAAGACCTTGCCACGCATAGACCTTGACCGGCCCGACGGCGATCTGTCCCGGCGTTCGATCGAGCGGCCCATACGTCGCTTGAAGATAGGTCAGGATTCCATCATGGGTGTCTTTACCGCTGTAACGAACCGTGACTCGACCGAACTTCTTCTCAAACGTGGTAAACCGTATGGAATCGACCGGTGTCGTGCCAAGCGCGGGAGGTTGCTCTCTCCGTTCGTAAATCTGTACGCGACCTGAATCCTCGACCTTCACGAAGCGCTCCGTCTCGGACAAGATTGTCCCCCAGGAGATGCCTTCGAATCCGTTGGGATCGTTCACGATGGGCACACCCAATGCTGTAGGCACCAATCCCAATAGACAGAACAGCATTGCTGTGATCGGCATGACCCGCTCGGAAAGATGCCTGTCCATTGACCTACTCTGCGGAATCGGTAATGTCGTCGTTGAACCGCGGCGCGAGCGTGCGACTATCGATAAAGATGTAGCCACGTTCCGTACCGGCTTGATACGTCAAATTGATTTCGGTGTCCGAGCCACGCCAGTTGTATTGTTGGGTGAGTCCACGTGCCATTTGCCCAGGAACGCGCTCCAGTCGCCCGAAACGGGTTTCCAAGAAGCTCAGCACCTGCCTATGGACGTGGTTCCCTTGATACCGAATCGTGACACGCGCGAATTGGTCATCCACCGAAATATAGAGGATACTGGTCATCTCGGTTCCGGCAAAGGCTGCCGGCGCTGCCTTGGGAAAATACTCGACGATATGCGGGCTTGTCCGGATTGTTTCCAGGTCCTGGCGGGAGGACAAAGACGCTCCCCAAGGAATATCCTGAAATCCTTTCGGGTCGTTGGTCATGGGAACAGCCCATGTCGTGCCGACACCGATCATGGCCGTGAGCATCACACCCAACGGCCACGTGCGGGTTGCTAGGCGGAGGGGACAGTTCATGTGCGCTGGTGAATCGGAGAGCACATCGGGTGCACTCACGCTAGCATGCTGCTGGAGCGAACACAACCACCGATCGTCCTTGAGAAGGCGCCGAGGCGTATTTTATAATGCGCCGGCTTTCGCAGGCGTGTGCCGGTTACTTCTGGGGGGAGCGCTCAGTGATCGAGAGTGACGTGTTCGTACAGGCTCTGCAGGACATGGGAGTAAATTTTTTCACCGGTGTGCCGGATTCGATTCTGGGAGGAATTATCGCGGAGTTGATGACCCGCCGGCTCTATGTCCCTGCGGTCCGGGAGGATGAAGCGGTCGGCATGGCTGCGGGCGCATATATGGCGGGGAGAACCCCGGCTGTGTTAATGCAGAACTCAGGGCTCGGCACCTCCCTGAACGCGCTCATTTCCCTTAATCTGATTTATCAACAACCCTGTGTGCTGATTGTGTCATGGCGGGGCCAAGGGGGGAAGGACGCTCCGGAGCATCTGGTGATGGGCGAAGTGATGTCGCAATTGCTCGATACGGTCAAGATTCCACACCGTACCTTGACGGAACACACAGCGATCGAAGATTTCAGATGGGTTGCGGCGACGTTTATGACACAGCGGATTCCGGTCGCGCTTTTTATTACGAAGGGTGTGGTGAAGGGGTTGCACCCATGAGGCCCGAGCAAGGCACCTTGGTCAGTCGCGCGCAAGCCATGGCCGCCTTGCTGGAGTTGCTGACGGATCAGCCGGTCATTATCTGCAACGGGTTTCCCTCTCGGGAGGCTCACAAGATTGCGGATCGGCCCACTCATTTCTACATGATCGGTTCTATGGGCAATGCTCCGGCTATCGCACTTGGGGTGGCACTCGCAAAGCCGAATAAACAAGTCGTCACCTTTGACGGCGACGGAAATGTCTTAATGGGCATGGGCACACTCGCGACCGTCGGCGCGTTGAAACCGAAGAATTTCATTCACGTGGTCTTTGACAATGAAGTGTACGGTACGACCGGCAATCAGCCCACCATCTCCAATGTGGTGCCGCTGGAAAAAGTGGCGAAGGCGGCAGGTTATGTCAATGTCGAGCGGGTCCTCGACCGTGATGATCTGATCTACGAATTCAAGGACATGCTGAAGAAGGATGGGCCCAGCATGCTGCTCATCAAGGTCAATGAATTTGCGGAAGATGCAGGCCGTGTCGTGCATGATCCGTCGGACATTACTCGCCGGTTTATGAAGGCGATCGAGGGGTAGTAGACGCGACGAGCTTGTACTCGCTGCACGTGCACGACTCGCGCAAGACGCAGTCTCTGTAAGAGGAAGGGTCGAAGAATGGTTCTCTTGAATCCTGGGCCGGTGAACGTTTCCGAGCGTGTACGGCAGGCGCTGCTAAGGCCCGATATTTGTCATCGCGAAGCCGAATTTTCAGAACTGCTTCACCGTATCCAAGCCAAACTGCTCAAGGCGTTCGTCCCTGGGGCTGAATCCGAGTACGTCGCTGTCGTCATGACGGGGTCGGGAACGGCTGCCGTCGAAGCGGCTCTAATGTCGTCGATCCCGCACGGCCGTCGTATGCTTGTCCTGAACAACGGTGTCTATGGCGAGCGGATATCTCAGATCATCGGGCTTCATCGCCTCGGTGTGAGCGAGTTGAAGTACGACTGGACGGCTCGGCCGGATCCTGAACGGCTGCTGCTTGCCTTACGGCAGCACCAGGAAGTGCATGTTGTCGGGATGGTGCATCACGAGACGACGACCGGGCTTCTCAACCCCGTCCACGAGATCGCCGAAATTGTCGATAATCAGAATCGCGTGTTTGTGCTCGATGCGGTGAGTGCGCTGGCCGGCGAGACGCTCGACATCGCCAAGTCGCACATCTACATGGTGGTGGGGACGGCCGGCAAATGCATTCAGGGATTCCCGGGCGTATCGTTTGTGCTGGTGCGGAAGGGCTTCGTCGAAAAGATGCGCTCATATCCGAAACGGTCTTGGTACCTCCATCTGACGCATTATATCGACAACGACGGCCAAGGCACGATTCCGTTTACCCCGGCGGTGCAAGTGTATTATGCGTTCGACGAAGCGCTGAATGAATTGCTCGAAGAAGGTGTCCCGAATCGCATCCAGCGGTATAAGAAAATGGCGACCATGATCCGCGAGCGAATGGCCAAGCTTGGCGTGGAGGCCCTCCTCCAGGCGGACCGACAATCGAATACCATTACGGCGTATCATCTGCCCGAAGGGGTTTCGTACCAGTCGTTGCACGATCGACTCAAGCAGCAGGGCTATGTGATCTACGCCGGGCAAGGCAACTTGGAAAATAAAATTTTCCGTGTCGCCAATATGGGAGCGTTGACCGAGGCGCAATTTGGCGGGTTTCTCGATGCCTTCGAACAGGCGTGCAAGGCAGCATGAAGGCGATCATTCTGGCAGCGGGAGTCGGAAAACGGCTGTGGCCGGTCACGCAACATCGCCCCAAGTGCCTGATAGAGATCGGTGGACGGTCGCTCTTGCATCGCTATCTGGAGTCACTGGCCGGCGTCGGGGTCCGGCGGGCGGAGATCGTCGTCGGATACAAGCAGGAAATGATTCGTGCCGCGGTCGAACACGATTCGTGCGGTGTCGGCGTCACGTTTCTGGTCAATGAGCAGTTTCACCGGGGCAGTATTTCCTCCCTGTGGATTGCGCGAACCGCGTTCGACGACGATGCCATCGTAATGGATGCCGATGTGCTCTTTCACCGAGAGATCCTCCGGCGTCTGGTATCGTCGCCCTTCGAGAATGCGCTGTTGATGGATGAGACGGTCAAGCAGACGGGAGAGGAATGCATGGTGGTTGTGGCGGGCGGTCGGGTGATTGCGCTGACCAAGAAAATGCCCGAACAATACGATTATGCGGGCGAAGGCGTGGGATTTCTCCGGGTTCGGCATGCCGACACGCCTCGGGTCGTTTCCTCGCTCCATAGCTACATCGATCGAGGTGCGTGGGATATGGAATACGAAGACGCGCTGCTGCCGTACTTTCAGGAAGTGAGGGTCGGCCATGAAAAGATCGGAGGCTTGCCTTGGACCGAGATCGATTTCATCGAAGACGTGAAAAAAGCTGAGTTGGAAGTTTTGCCAAAATTGTGAGAAAGTCTTCACCATGAGATGTTCGATGCAGAAGGGATCTGCATCGTAGACCGATGACTGGCGCGTTCGATTGCATGTGGAATCATGAGTAAGAGTATTCTTCAGCGGAGAGCCGAGATCCAAGGGTTGGCGACCGCGATCCTCCTGCCTTCCGTTGGGGTCTTCGGCGGACCGGCCGGGTCTGAGGTCGGTGAAGTCGGACCTCTGACGAGCGTCGTGGGAATCGGGCTCTTTCAACGCACCGTGCTCACGTTGCAACGGGCGGGGATTCGCCAATTGATCGTCCTCTCCGGTTCCGAAGAGGAACAGCTGAAACAGGCATTGGGGAAAGGGCCGCGCGTGACGATTCCTGTCCGGTGGATGCCGATTCGAGAGTTTCCGCTGGATGACCCTCGGACGTGGGAAGCGTTGGCGGCAGAGGTGCATGGCTTTGCGTTGGTCGCGAGCGTCAATAGCGTGTTTTCGCGCGGATTGATCGAGCAATTGCGCCGCGACGTGCGGGAAGGGCAGGCGATCGTGGTCGCCCAGCCTAGACAGGGGGTGCCGTTGAAAGTACCGCCCGGTCGCCCAAAGACTTTTGCATCGACTCGTCTGGACGATCCGAGTCTGCGGGTCGCTGAACTGGTTGTCGTACCGGCGACTCTCATGAATGCCGGGAATCATGTGGTCAATGAGAAAGGAAGCCCTCCAATCCGCCAGTGGATCGAGCGGGCGGCAGCGGACGGTCGCGTGCGTGTCGTTGCGACTGAAGAGAAGCGGGGTACCTGGTATCAGAATGTCCGAACCTTGTCTGATGTGGAGTCGGCTGAAAAGAAGCTGTTCAATTCGCTCAAGGGGGAATTTGAAGGGTTCGTCGATCGGTACTTCAATCGGAAACTCTCCCGTTGGTTCACGCGCCTGTTTCTCGCCGCCGGCCTCGCACCTAATTCCATCACCGTTCTCGCCGGATTGATCGGTCTGGTCGCCGCGGCGGGATTTGGGCTGGGAACATACACCGCCGGTATCGTGGCGGCGGTGTTGTTTCAATTGGCCGCCGTCATCGATTGCTGCGACGGTGAGGTCGCGCGATTGACCTTTACCGAATCGCCCCTCGGCGCCTGGCTGGATATCGTCCTGGACAACATCGTTCACATGGCGATTTTTGCGGGTATCGCCGTAGGGCTGTATACGACGCAGATCGGACGAGAGGATGACTGGATTCCACTCATGCTCGGCGTTGCGGCGGTCTTGGGCAACGGGATCTCATTCTTGCTTGTCGAGAAGGCGCAAAAGATCAAAGCAGTCAGCGGATGGAGCACTCCCGATCATGCGGCTTGGGCGGATGTCATGCTGAAAAATGTCGCCAGCCGCGATTTCTCGGCGGCCTTGCTGGGGTTTGCGTTGTTCGATCAACTATATTGGTTTCTTCTCTTTGCGGCAGCCGGCTCCTTACTATTTGCCGGCGCCATGGTCTGGGTCATCCGCCCGTCTGCCGTCTCGTCTCCTCGACCATAAATGCCGCGTTCGCCATCCGACTAACGTGTTGCGCTATATCCTACTCGCCCTTGGCCTCATCGTTCTGAGCCTTCTTGTCTGGCATATTGGCCCCGCCAATATCTACGAGGCCGCGACACGACTCGGTCCGGCATCGTTGCTCGCCATCCTGATCCCATCTTTCATGATGTATTCCGTCGAAGCCTATGGGTGGAAAGTGGTGTTGGGGCGAGCGGCACAAGGAGTTCCGTTTTGGCGACTGCTTACGATTCGGACCGCCGGCGAAGTGGTGAATATGACCACTCCGACGGCCTACCTGGGGGGCGAACCGCTGAAGGCCTATCTGCTCAAAAAGTATGACGTTCCCATGACAGAAGGGGCCGCTTCAGTTGTGATTGCCAAGACGACGATGACGATTGCCGAAGTGTTTTATATCCTCACGGGTATCGCCTTGGCCTTTTGGATTCTCGGTGCCGGGAGTTCAGCCGGGCAGACGATCACCGCGGCGCTGTTGAGTGTCGGCCTGCTGGTGTGTTCAATCGCAGGGTTCGTATTCATCCAACACCGGGGACTCTTTGCGTCGATCTTATCGCTCGTTAAGAAACTTGGATTGCGAATCAAGAGCCTGGAAGCAGAGGAAGAGCACTTGCGCTCGATCGACCAGACGATTCGGAATTTCTACAGCCATCATCAAAAGGCCTTTTATGCGTCGATGGGGGTATACTTTTTGGGCTGGATGGCTGAATCGTTGGAGGTGTTCGGGATCATCTACTTACTCGGCGGTTCGGTGAGTGTGTTGTCCGCTCTCTCCATAGGGGCGCTCGCGGTATTTATCAAGGGCGGGTCCTTCTTTATCCCCGGCAGTTTGGGTGCCCAGGATGCCGGCAATCTTCTGTTACTCCAAGCGTTCGGCTACAGTGACGTGACGGGAATCACCTTCGCATTGCTGCGACGGTTCCGCGAACTCGTCTGGATCGGCATCGGACTCTTGTGCTTGGCGATGGTAGGAAAAGGCAGAATCCCTCAGGATCAGGAGGTGGAAAACCCTTCCTGAGCAATGGTCCGGAGCCGTTCGAGCATGCGGTCCCACACAAAGCCGTGCAACCGAAAATCTGCCGCCCGCTCCACTTTGTGAAACTGAAGACCTATTCGATTACCCTGGACCCATCGGACCTCGGCCTCGTCAACCGGTAGGGACTGTGTTTGATCCGGCAGGATTAGCCGCACTTGGAGCGTCGTCTTTTCCGGTACGGTATCGGTACATTCAATTGTGCAGCCGAACACCGTGAGGTTTACGACTTTCCCTTCAGCAATCATCTCTGCGTCGGAAAACATTACCGGGTACTGCACGGCAAGCGGCACTCGGTAGTGGTGACGTTGATAGGTGCGTGTGGCTTCCACGGTGGCCCAGTTTAGTTGGCCTTCTACCGGCGAGTGAATCCCTCTTTCGTGGGGACAACGCGGAGTCATCAAACTCGATTGGCTGCTGTCAGAGGAGTGGGCAGGGCACGTTTAGGCGGAATCGTGTCAGACGGAATAGTGTCTGGCAAGGTGATAACGTTGGAACTGCAAGACATATTTGATCAGCAATTCCCGGTTCTGTGTGGTCATCCGAATGAAGCGGGCGTGGAGACGATAGGTGTTGCCTGGATAGGCGATGGGAACCAGCCGCAACACTTCGATGGGGGACTTGAAGAGCACCTGGTCAGGAAGGAGCAGGCTGCACGTGAGAATCTCGCCGGCCTGGTGGAGTGTCTCGACCACCACCCCGATGCCGCCCCCGCTCAGATTGACGGATTTCTCGGTGAACTCCCCTTCGGTGTCGTCCGTCTCAGGCTGAAGGCGAATGGGCAGCGTGACGTTGATCCGGTAATATTCTCGGCGGTCTTGCCCATTAGGCGAAGGATTAGGGGTATCTGAGGACATGATCATAAGAAGTATAGCAAAAATTGGGACGATTTGAGGAGCGGCGAGGTGAAAGTTTATGCGAGGGCCTCTCGCGCGTGACGGTGGCTGGGTCTTAACGACAGCGATGCGGTTATGGAGCGGGAAATGACCTAGGTTGAGAAAGTTGGCGCTTCAGTCATATGGAATTCATCGTCTGATATCAGCGTCGCAGGTGTCTGAGATTGGGCAATCTCGTCTTTCCGTTGAATAGGTAGTTGCCCAGTATGCCGTATAGATTGTAATCCACGAACAACGGGCGATCGGCCAGAAGAAACGGTGAGGCCGCCAGCATGCTGTCGATCGGCCTCAAAAGTTCTGCAAACTGAAAGAATGATTGGCCCTCGTTCGATTTACAAGCGCCTGGCGGATTGTTAGGATGCCGCGCATGAAGGCGGCGGTAAATCTGCTCTGGGTGCTGCTCTCGCTCCTCGGCGCCTTGGCGCTTGCTCATGTGACGGGCGCCATCAATCCCCATGAAAAGGTCAATGGTCTCTGGCTGGTCGTGGCGGCTGCCTGCATGTATGTGCTGGCCTATCGGTTCTATGGACGGTGGTTGGCCACGCAAGTTGTCGTACTGAACAATCAGCACGTCACGCCGGCAGTGCGGTTGAACGACGGCGTCAATTTTCATCCCACGAATAAGGTCGTGCTCTTCGGCCATCACTTTGCGGCCATCGCCGGAGCCGGGCCGCTCCTTGGTCCGGTGTTGGCGGCACAATTTGGATTCATGCCCGGTTTTCTGTGGCTCGTGATCGGTGCCGTGCTTGCGGGGGCAGTGCAGGATTTCATCATTCTGGTTGCCTCCATGCGACGGAACGGCCGCTCGTTGCCCGAGATCGCGCACGATGAACTCGGCTCGCTCACCGGCACGGCGACGGCGATCGCGGTGCTCTTTATTGTGGTGGTGGCACTGGCAGGGTTGGGCTTCGCGGTCGTGAATGCGCTGTACCATAATGCCTGGGGAACCTTTACGATTGCGATGACGATTCCGATCGGCTTCCTCATGGGCTTCTATCTCCAGAAGTTTCGTGCCGGCGCCGTGGCCGAAGTGTCGATCATCGGTGTCGTACTTTTGATCGTAGCGGTGCTGTTCGGACGCGTCGTTGCGCAGTCGCCCTACGCCTGGCTCTTCGAGTTCGACAAGCCCGCGCTGATCTGGCTGCTCGCCGGGTATGGATTTCTGGCCTCGGTATTGCCGGGCTGGATGTTGCTGGTGCCGCGCGGCTATCTCTCGACATTTATGAAACTCGGCGTCGTGTTTCTGCTGGGGGTTGGCGTTATCCTCATGGCGCCGACGATCGAGATGCCGCGTGTCACGAGTTTTGCCGCCGGCGGTGGCCCGATTATTCCCGGTACCCTCTTCCCTTTTCTCTTCATCACGATTGCGTGCGGGGCCATCTCGGGCTTTCACTCGTTGGTCTCCTCCGGCACGACGCCGAAGATGATCGAGCAGGAATCTCAAGCGGTGGTGGGGTATGCGGCAATGCTGCTGGAAAGCTTTGTGGGGGTGATGGCATTGATCGCAGCTTCAGTGCTGATTCCCGGCGATTACTTGGCGATCAACACAACGTTAAGCGCCGATACGCTGGCGGCCATGGGGTTTGCTCCAGCGCGGATTGCCGAGCTGTCACAATTGGTGGAAGTCGATGTGGCGGGACGTCCGGGCGGCGCGGTTTCATTGGCGGTCGGCATGGCGTCTATTTTTTCGGCGCTGCCCGGCATGTCAGGTCTCATGGCCTATTGGTATCAGTTCGCGTTGGTGTTCGAAGCGCTCTTCATTCTGACAACAATTGATACGGGCACACGCGTGGCTCGTTATCTCATCCAGGAAATGGCAGGCAAGGTCTATGCGCCCTTTCGCCGGATGAACTGGGTGCCTGGTGTGATGGTGAGCAGCGGCTTAGTCGTGGGAGCGTGGGCGTATTTGATCGGGACGGGCAGCATTTCAACCATTTGGCCGATGTTCGGTGCGGCAAACCAGCTGCTGGGTATGTTGGCCCTCTGCATCGGGACGACCGTGCTGATCAAAATGTGGAAGGCGCCCTATCTCTGGGTCACGGCGCTGCCGATGCTGTTTGTGGGCATGATCACTTTGACCGGTTCCTATGAGATGTTTTGGATGTTCTTGAAGAAAGCGGCGACGTTGGCGGCCGGGCAGGCCTTCGCGCTCTATCTGGATGCCGTGCTGGTGGCGCTGGTGGCGGTGCTGGGTGTGATTGTCTTGAGCGATAGTCTGAGGCAGTGGTACGGCTATGTCGTGCTGAAAAAGCCGTTCACGAGCAGCGAGGTGGTGGTGTCGGCGGGTGGAGGATCGGCAGGACGAATGCAGGCGGCAATTCATTGTGATGCTGAAAAAGGGTTTAAGTTGCCGCATGGGACGGGCTGTTGCTGACGGATGTTGAAAAAGGCCTCCAGCTGCGTTCTCGCATGGCTCAAGGGCTCAACATACCAAACGACGTATGCCTCGCCTTTTCGCTTGCTGCGGTCTTGCTCGTGGAACGGCGCGTCTTGGCGCGCTGGGGTTGGGCGGGTAAAAACGGCGGCCTTTTGAACATCCGTAGGATCGGGCACAAACTGAAAGATAAGGGGTTGACACATGGCTGATCAGTTTTCATTTGATGTCGTGTCGGAAGTGAATATGCAGGAGCTGAAGAACGCGCTGGATCAGGCGACGAAGGAAATCAAGCAGCGGTTCGATTTCAAGGACTCGAAGACCGAGATCACGCTGAAAGAGAAGGAAAAGGAGTTGGTCGTGGTCTCGGACGACGAGTACAAGCTGAAAGCGGTGCAGGAGATCGTCAAGGCCAAGTGTGTGAAACGCGGGGTGTCGCTGAAGGCCTTCACTCAAGGTGCGATCGAGCCGGCGTTGAGTGGGACGGTGCGGCAAACGGCCAAGATTCAGAGCGGATTGGCATCAGACAAAGCGAAGGAAATCACCAAGGCGGTCAAGGATTCGAAGTTGAAAGTCCAAGCGCAGATCCAGGGCGAGCAAGTGCGGGTGCTGAGTAAGAGCAAGGACGATCTGCAGTCGGCGATCGCCTTTTTGAAGAGCAAGGATTTTGAGATCGATCTGCAGTTTACGAACTATCGCTAGGCGACGTGCACACCCTTATGCGAAACCTCGTTGCGGCTTTCGTTCTCACGGCCGCTCTTGTCGGTTGCGGTCGCAGTGACGCGATCGTCGTCATCCAACTCCATCCTCAGAATCCCGATATCATCTACGTCGCCACGAACGACTACATCTATAAGTCCCGCGATGGCGGGCAGACGTGGGCGAATTTGTCTCAGGGAATGAGTTATTCCCGCGTAATCGCCATGGCGATCGATCCGGCGTATCCCGCGACGGTCTATGCGGGCACCAAGGGTGATGCCGTCTATAAGAGCCATGATGGCGGGCAGCGCTGGACATCGATGCGCACCGGACTTGATGATGCGACGATCACGTCTGTGGTGAATCAATTTCTTTTCGATCCCGCCGATGCGCAACATATCTTTCTTGCCACCACGATGGGAGTGTTCGAAACCAGGAACGGGGGCGAACAATGGAAGAAAAAAATGGAAGGCATGAAGGAAGTGCTGATGGTCGTGACGCTGGGCATGGATCCCACCAGACCCGCTATTTTGTATGCGGGAACCAGCGGCGGTGTGTACAAGTCAATCGACCAGGGCGGTCATTGGGAGAAAGTGAATAATGGACTGGTGCCGCCCGACATGCTGAAAACGTCGAGGGCATTGAACGTCACGTCGATTCTGGTCGATCCGTCCGAGCCTGATACGGTTTACGCCGCCACGCTGGCCGGGCTGTACAAAACAACCGATGCGGCCAAGGCGTGGAAGCGGATCGGGGAGTCGCTTGCCGATCAGATGATTGTTGGGATGGTGCTCGATCGCGCGCGTCGAGGTGTGATCTACATTACGGGACGGGACGGAGTGCATCAGAGTGAGGATGGCGGCTTGACGTGGAAGGCGATTAATAGCGGATTCGCAACCACCAACGTTCGAACAATCGCGCAAAGTGCAACGGATCCGAAAGTGTTCTATGCCGGGACCAACGGCAGCGGGCTCTATCGCAGCAAGAACGCGGGTGACACCTGGGAGCCGATGCCGGTGGTTGGAGGGGGGCCGTAACGGAAGGATTACCGCCGTCTGCTGTTCAGATCGGAATCTCCAATCGAGGCGCCGACTCCTCGGCGTGGAACGGTCGAGGTTCCTTCGTAGTTTTGCGATTTGTCGACCTCGAAACCGGTGCTGTTGGGGACGACCGTATCCTGTATATCCGTTCCCGGTCGGTGCGGAAGGTTGCTGTCATGAATATCATTGCCTCGACGCGGTCGGAGTGATTCACTGACTCTGCTGTACGGGGAAACGGCAGAATTGATGTCTGCTCCGAACTGGGAATTCAACTTGGTGTCCTCGATGTCCCCTCCGATTCGTGAGCGCAGGGTCGTGTCTTGAATTTCCATTCCTGTCGGAGCCGATGACGGCGGCTTCTTGGCCTGAAACTCTCTCCTGATCGCTTCTTCCTCCTCTTGGATTTTCACTTTGACCCGGCCGCTGCTTTCATAGTCGACCCCGCTGAGACTCTCTTGTGCCTCGTTCAATGTGTCCAAGCGCGTCTTGAGTCGAAACAGGTCCTCACGCGCGCGTGCAACTGTCCCGACAATTTCACCGAGCGTGAATTGACGAGCGAACGTTCCAAGCTTGGGAGCCACGCCAGCACCACCGCCGAGCCCTCCATTACCCGTGCCATTTCCGGGGCCGGCGACAGTGGCCCCTTGTCCCTTCCCAAACCCTGTCGAATTGTAGATACCCTTTTGCTGAACGGCTTGTAGGATGTGGTTCGCTTCATCGATCAAGTCAATGATGTGTTCCGGCGCATCGTTGCCCGTCATGCAGCAGGAGAGGAACGTTCGATAGCGGTCTGAAAATTTCGATGCGGCATTCTGCAATTCAACGATTTTTATGGGATCGCGTTCCGGAAGATCGAAGCCGCGCTTTCGCGCGCTTTCTCGAAAAGCCTCTACTGTCTCCTGGTCGTACAGCGGTTGACAGTCTGAGCTTTTCTTCGTTGAAATTTGTTGGTCGGATGTCTTGCCCGGGCACCAATAGACGGGAGCCGGTTGGTTGAGGGGATTGTCGGGATTGAAGTCCTTCGCCCCGGTCTGCTCGAGACCAGAGAGCAAGAGAATGAAAAAGAAGAGGCCTGCAAGTGGGATGGTTGAACGTTGCGTATGCATGAAAGCATTTTCTAACTCAAGTCCTTGGAAGTCAACGAAACCTCAAGAGTTGGAGGGCCGAAAAGATTTCGGTTCCCACGAAGACCATGCACAACCGTATGGAGAAGGGCAAAATGATCGAAAGTTGCCCCTCCCATGACTTCTCAATATCTCCTGATAGCCCAGATAGATGAGAACTCTCTAAGTTACTGAAAATACTGTTGACAACCACAAAGGCGAGAGTATACTTCGCTAGGTGTGGGCGAAAGTGGTAATGAGTGGGTGAAAGTATTGTTAATGAATTCGTGCATGTTCCAGTACTTAGTCAGGAAGTTCTTCATTGGCTCGTTTCGCATCAGCCAATGACGATTCTTGATTGTACGGTGGGATATGGTGGGCATGCAGAATTGCTTCTGGAATCAAGTGCGGCCGGAACACGAGTCATAGGACTAGATAGAGATTCCCAGGCGATTGATTTCTGTCGGCAGCGGTTGATTCGATTTGGTGAACGCATCGTGTTGCGCCAAGGACACTATCGAGACTTGAAGCGGCATCTTGTCGAAGCCGGTGTCTCTACGGTGGACGGTGTGCTCTTCGATTTCGGTGTCTCGTCTCCGCAGCTGAACGATGCTTCGCGAGGGTTCAGCTTTCAGCGAGAAGGCCCGCTCGATATGCGCATGGATCAAACGACAGGTCAAACCGCCGCCGACTTGGTGAATGGCACTCCGGAACACGAACTCGCCGACATCATTTTTCAGTATGGAGAAGAGCGATATGCGCGGCGCATTGCTCGAGCGATCGTACAAGAAAGACAGCGCCGCTTCATCGAGACTACAGAGACGCTCGTGTCCGTCATCGCTCGATCGGTGCCGGCTTCTTATCGTCATGGACGGATCCATTGTGCGACACGGACGTTTCAGGCCCTTCGCATCGCGGTGAATCAAGAACTGGAGAGCTTGGAGCCGTCGCTGCGAGATGCGGCAGAAGTCCTGTCGACCGGCGGGAGAATCTGCGCGATCTCTTTTCACTCTCTCGAAGACCGTATTGTCAAACATACGTTCCGGTCTCTCGCCCAAGGGACCGAAGCCAGGCTTTCAGTGCTCACGAAGAAACCGATCCTTCCCTCCGCAGAAGAGTGTGCAGCGAATCCACGGTCGCGAAGCGCCAAGTTGCGAGTCGCGGAACATCAACCGAAGTCGAGGCTTTCATGAAGACTCTCACCATTCTCATAGGGCTTTGTCTGGTATTTGTGTTTGTGTGGGAGCGCGTGGATATGGTTCGGGTCGGTTATCACATCGAACGGTTGAAGCGTGACAAGACGGTGTTGGAGCGTCAGCGGGACGAGCTCCGCGTCAAGGTTTCGGCATTGAGTGCGTCCGACCGGATTGCGAAGGTGGCGACAGAAAAACTGGGTATGAGTCTGCCCCAGCAGGGTCAGGTTATCGTGGTTCAAACCAAGCCGAGCGGTGTCCAGCCCACAGACGTTGTGCCGACCGAAGTGAAAGTCGCTAGAAATGATCTTCCCAGTGGGAGGTACTAGTGTCCGGTTCTTTCTCTCGTGGCCGTCGATACGTGTTGCTGCTGGTGTTGCTCGGTGGGTTTGGAGTGGTTCTGTTCCGGCTGGTCACTTTGCAAGTTTTGCAGGCGGCTGAACTCTCCGTCAAAGCGGACCGACAGCATCAGAAAACAGTCTCGCTTGAAGGGGCGCGCGGCACCATTGTCGACCGGCACGGCAAGATTCTCGCCATGAACGTAGAGGTGCCGTCCGTGTTCGGAGTCCCCACGACGCTGGAAAGTCCCGCCAGGACTGCTCGGCAGCTGTCGCCTGTTCTTCATGTGCGGATTGATGAGTTGGAGAGAAAGCTTCGACAGGACCGGAGTTTCGTATGGTTGGCTCGAAAACTGGACCCTGAGCAGGGGCGCCGACTTGATCGCTTGTCGCTTGACGGAGTCGGGGTTGTGATGGAAGGGCGGCGATTCTACCCCAAAGGACCACTCCTCGCGCATGTGTTGGGTTTTGCGGGTATGGACGGCGAAGGATTGGAAGGCGTGGAGCGTCGCTACGAATCATCCCTGCACGGCGAGAAGCGCATGATGGTGCTGCAGCGTGATGCCTTCGGACGTACGGTATTCCCCAAGGGTTTGATGGAGCGGACTCCCACGTCGGGTCATAGTCTCACGCTCACGATCGATGAGGTGATTCAGTATATTGCGGAAAGGGAGCTGGAAGATGCCGTCTCCCGCGCCCAGGCAAAATCGGGTGTGATGATTGTGCTTGATCCGAAGACGGGAGCGCTGCTGGCTATGGCGATCAGCCCGCGATTCGATCCGAATGTCGTTTCTGCTTTGAGTCCTGATCGCTGGCGAAACAAGGCCCTCACCGATGCGTATGAACCAGGGTCAACCATGAAGGCCATGATGGCTGCGGCCGCCATTGAGGAGCGGGTGGTGAAGCCGAATACGATGGTGTTTGGAGAGCACGGGCACATGACTGTCGCGAACACCGTGATTCATGATCATGAAAAGCTGGGGTGGATCTCCTTTGCCGAGGTTATTCAGAAGTCCAGTAACATCGGAGCCGCGAAGACCGGCATGGCGTTGGGAGAACAGCGGCTGTATCGCTATCTTCAAGCATTCGGATTCGGGCAGCGAACGGAGATTGATCTTCCCGGAGAAGGGGCGGGGTTGGTCAAGAATCCGAAAGACTGGGGCCGCCGCTCCGTCGCGTCTATTTCAATGGGGCAGGAGATCGGTGTCACGCCGATTCAAATGGTATCCGCTGTCGGCGCTCTTGCAAACGGCGGTGTGCTGATGAAGCCCTACGTGGTTTCAGAAATCCGAGACGCTGAGGGTCATATCATTAAACAGGTGCCTCCTCAGGTGAAGCGACGCGTGATTTCTCCGGAAACCGCCCATAGCGTGACGAAGATTCTTGAAGGCGTCGTCACGGACGGCACCGGGGTGAAGGCGGCCATTCCTGGATTCAGGGTCGCTGGGAAAACCGGAACGGCTCAAAAGATCGATCCTCGGACAGGAACCTATTCGAACTCTCGATTCGTGTCTTCATTCGCGGGATATGTCCCGGCAGACAGCCCGCGGCTTGCCATGATTGTGGTCATCGACGAACCTCAGGGTGAAGCCTGGGGCGGGACAGTGGCTGCTCCGATATTCAGTCGTGTCGGCGAGCAGGTGTTAGGTTACTTGGGCGTGTCCTCGAATGAGCCGGTCACGTTGGCGATGGCTCCGCGGAAATCGTGATCGTACTTGGAAATGCCGATGACCTTTGCAACCATGCTTCAAGCGCTTGAAGGACATGTGAGGATTCTTGAACAGCACGGAGATCTCGGCGTGTCGATAAGCGCCATCACCGATGATTCTCGAGCCGTCTCGGCCGGAAGCCTCTTTGTCGCCGTGAAAGGAGAACGGGTCGATGGGCACCACTTCATTCCGGCGGCAATGAGGGGGGGGATGGCAGCGCTGGTTACGCAGCAGCCGGCGTGTGAGGTTTCCGTTCCGTTCGTACAGGTTGAGGATTCCCGGAAGGCGCTCGGGCTTCTGGGGAGCCGGTTCTATGGAGAGCCATCCTCGCAGATTCGGATGATCGGTGTCACGGGGACGAACGGTAAGACCACCACGACGTATGTCTGCAAAGCCCTGTTGGAAGCGTTGGGCCGCCAAGTGGGATTGATAGGAACTGTTGCGTATCAGATCGGCGGGAATACGATACCGGCAGCGCACACGACTCCCGGTGCCCTCGAATTACAGCAGCTGCTCGACAAGATGGTGGCTGCCGGGTGTGCCACCGCCGTGATGGAAGTATCTTCTCATGCCTTGGCGCAGGATCGCACGAGTGGATGCGAATACGACGTGGCCGTTTTTTCGAATCTGACGCAGGATCATCTCGATTTTCACAAGACGATGGAGGAGTACTTTCAGGCAAAGTTGCGACTCTTTACCGGATTGACCGGAGGACACAAGGCGAATAAGCGGGCCATCGTCAACGCGGATGACTCCTATGGAAACCGTATTGCCGAGCAGTGCCCTGCCCCGGTTTGGACCTATGCGTTAAAGAACAAAGCGGATTTGCGTGCCGAAGCGGTACGGTTGTCGCTTCAGGGGACATCCTTTACCGCTGCGACTCCGGTCGGAAACTTTCCCGTGGAGAGTCATCTTGTGGGTGAGCATAACGTCTACAACTTACTGGCTGCTATCGGAGTGGCGCTTCACGAAGGGGCGACACCCGATCAAATCCGTCAGGCTGTGGATAGGGTGATCAATGTGCCGGGACGGTTTGAACGTGTCATGGCGGGGCAGCCGTTTACAGTCGTCGTGGATTATGCCCATACCGAAGACGCTCTCGTCCGGCTGCTGACGGCCGCACAAGTGCTGAAGACCGGACGCATTATCACGGTGTTTGGGTGCGGTGGAGATCGCGATCGGGGGAAGAGGCCGAAGATGGGAGCAGCGGCAGTGGGCTACAGTGATGTCGTGATTCTCACTTCGGACAATCCTCGGACCGAGGATCCCCACGCCATTCTCGAACAAGTAGAGGTCGGAGTAATCGACGCACTGCGACAACGGTCACACGTCCAATATCGAAAAGTAGCTGATCGACGGGAGGCCATTAAGGAAGCTGTGCGGGAAGCCCGCGCAGGAGATATGGTGTTGATCGCCGGCAAAGGGCACGAGGATTACCAGATCATCGGCACACAGAAGTTTCATTTCGACGATCGCGAAGTCGCGCGCGACGCGATCGAACGACTCGGCGTCCGCGTCTAGCTCAAGGTATAGGAACCGGTCGGTGCAGGGAAGCATCCAGATGGCGCTGTTTACCGTCGAAGAATTGCGGGAAGTGATCAGCGATCGAGTCTTGGCCGGCGGAGGAGCCGGGTGGACGAAGCAGCGCATACGCCGCATCAGCCTCGATACTCGGTCTCTCCAGCCGGGCGATCTCTTTCTGGCGATACGAGGAGATCGATTTGACGGACACAACTTCGTAGCGACGGCGCTGTCGCGCGGAGCGGCCGGCGCCATCGTGCTCGATTCCTACGATGTTTCGAGGCTTGCCCTCAAGCCAGGCTCGAAACGCACGGCACCGTTTATTCTGGGTGTGCGCGATCCGCTCTTTGCCTACCAGCAGTTGGCCGCCTACCACCGGAGCCGATTTCAGATTCCTGTCGTCGCGGTCACAGGAAGTAACGGCAAGACGACGACGAAGGAAATGGTCGCGAGCGTCATGGCGCATCACTGGAAAATCCTCAAGACCGAGGGGAACCTGAACAACCGGTTGGGAGTTCCGCAGACCTTGCTTCGCCTCAATGATCGGCACAAAGGGGCCGTCATCGAGATGGGGGTCGATAACCTCGGTCAGACGACCAGGCTCTGCGAAATCGTTCGGCCCACGATCGGGATTATTACGAATATCGGTCCCGACCATCTCGAGTTTTTCGGGAGTATGGACGCATCCGCTCAAGCGAAAGGGGAGTTGCTCGATCTGCTCCCGGCCGACGGGACGGCGATTCTCAACGCCGATGATGCGTACTTTGATTATCTTGCCGCGAGAGCTCGATGTCGGGTGGTGTCGTTTGGGTTTTCATCGAAGGCCGACGTCCGTGCGATGGATGTGAAATCCGACGGGCGCAACGGGACGATCTTTCGTCTTCTGCTCCCAGGAAAGGTACGGCATACGATCGTTCATATTCGAGTCCAAGGGGAGCACAACGTCACCAATGCTCTGGCCGCAGGAGCGGTCGGATCAGTTTTGGGTCTTCCTGGAGCGGTCATCGCTCAGGGACTCTCCCATTTTCGACCCGCTGCCATGCGGTCGCAGGTGTTGGTCAATCGCGGCGTGAAGCTGATCATCGACTGTTACAATGCCAACCCAGCCTCCATGAAAGCGGCAGTGCAGCTGCTCGCGCAAGCTGGAACGAACCGAAAAAAGATCGCAGTTTTGGGAGACATGCTGGAACTCGGTCCGAACGCCGTTCAGATGCACGAAGAGGTCGGCGGATTTGTGGCGCGTCATGGGGTCGATCAACTTGTGGCTTGCGGCGCGTTAGGCCGAAGCATTGCTAAAGGGGCACGGCAGGCGGGGCTTGATCACACTCACATTTTTGAAGCGCGGGATGCACGAACTGCTGCCGCTGCTGTGAAAGCCATCGTCAAAGCAGGAGATGTCGTGCTGATCAAGGCGTCTCGCGGGATGAGGTTAGAACTCGTGGCGGACGCACTCCAGGGAATCAAACGCTCGGCAAAGAAGGCTTCGTAAGAATCGTCCATACTATGCTGTATATCTGGCTCTATCCGCTCCACACCGAATTTTCCTTTCTGAATGTGTTTCGCTACCTGAGCTTTCGCATCATCTATGCCGCAGTGACTGCATTTCTGATCGCATTTATTCTCGCGCCCTGGGTGATCCGAAAGCTCCAAGAGATCAAGCTGGGTCAACAAATACGCGACGATGGACCGAAACGGCATTTGGCCAAGAGCGGGACACCCACGATGGGGGGAATCCTCATCATCTTTGCCGTGACTCTGTCGACGTTGCTCTGGGCCGATATCTCGCGACCCCACATCTGGCTGGTTCTTGTGGCGACGTTGGGGTTCTGTGCCATCGGTTTTGCGGATGACTACCTCAAATTCATCAAAGCCCAGTCGAAGGGACTGTCGGCGGCGCAAAAGTTTACGGCACAGATAGCGGTTGCGCTCGTCGTCGCGCTGATTCTGTATTCATTGCCCGGTTATAACACCAAGCTCAGCGTGCCGTTTTTCAAGAATTTCATGCCGGATTTGGGATGGTTTTACGTGGTCTTTGCCATCCTGGTGATCGTCGGCAGTTCCAATGCCGTCAATCTTACGGACGGTCTCGATGGACTGGCCGTTGGGCCGGTCATGATCGCGGCATTGGCATACACTGTCGTGGCCTATGTCACCGGCCATCGATTGATGTCGGAGTATCTCCTAATTCCTCACATCGAGGGGGCGGGAGAATTGGCGGTTTTTACGGCAGCCATGTTGGGCTCAAGCCTGGGGTTCCTCTGGTTCAATACCTACCCGGCCTCGGTGTTTATGGGCGATGTCGGGTCGCTTCCGCTTGGAGCGGCCCTTGGAACGGTCGCCGTGATCAGCAAGCATGAATTGTTGTTGCTGATGGTCGGCGGTGTCTTCGTGATCGAAGCCGTGTCGGTGATTTTTCAAGTGGCCTCGTTCAAATCCCGGGGGAAGCGGATCTTTCTCATGGCGCCGATTCACCACCACTTTGAGATGAAAGGTTGGGAAGAGCCCAAAGTCGTCGTACGTCTGTGGATCATCGCCATTCTTCTGGCGTTGCTGAGCCTGAGCACACTCAAGTTGAGGTGATGAGGATGGTGGGGACGGACACCATGCAACTGGCAGGAGCACACGTGACGGTTGTCGGACTTGCACGGAGCGGCCTCGCAGCCGCCCGCTTATTGCAGGAGGCCGGCGCGCTGGTCACGGTGGCTGACCGTAAGGAGAGAGGAGAGCTGCTCGGTCTGCTTGGATCATTGGACCAGGCGACGATCCGTTTCGTTCTGGGCAACAGCTATGAATCGGCGCTCGACACCGCCGAATTGGTTGTCATCAGCCCGGGAGTCCCCTATCGGATGGAGGCCCTTGAACGGGTACGTGGGCGAGGGGTGAAGGTCATCAGTGAGCTTGATCTTGGCTCGCGGTTTCTTTCCGCTCCGATCCTGGCGCTGACCGGTACAAACGGAAAGAGCACGACGGTCACGCTGATCGGGAAGATGTTGCAGGAGAGCGGAAAACGCGTCTTTGTCGGCGGGAACCTTGGGACGGCGTTCAGTGAAGCTGCCCTACAATCCTTGCAGGCCATAAAGCACGGCCGATCCTGCCCATACGACGCCTTAGTGGTGGAGGTGTCCAGTTTCCAGCTTGAAACGGTGGAGCAGTTCCATCCATGGATCGCCGGGATTCTCAATGTGACCGTGGACCATCAGGATCGTTATGGGTCGATCGACGAATATGTCGCCGCCAAGAACCGGATTTTCGAGAACCAAACTGCGTCGGATTACGCCCTCTTCAACCTGGACGATCCACGAGTCGCTCCATTACGGCGGAACGTGAGGGCTCGCACGCTGGGGTTCACGAGGACCCACTCGTTGCCTCACGAACTGGCCGGTGGGGCATATCTTGATCGCGATCGCATCATGATCACCATCGAGGGGCGGACTCAGGAAGTATGCGGACGGAGCGAGATCAAGATTATCGGCAATCACAACATCGAGAACGCGATGGTGGCCGCAACCTATGCCCTGCTGAGCGGATGTCCTCTCAGTATCATTCGTCAGGCGCTCAAGGACTTCCCCGGATTGGAGCACGCGTTGGAAGTCGTTCGGGAGCGACGAGGCGTACGGTTCATCAACGACTCCAAAGGAACCAACGTGGATGCCACGCTCAAGGCGTTAGAGAGCATCGATCAGCCGATCTGGCTCATCGCCGGTGGCCGCGACAAGGGGGGAGACTTCTCCCGGCTCGTTCCTGCAATCCGTCAGCGAGTGAAGCGACTGCTTCTGATCGGCGAGGCGGCTCCGCTGATTGCGAATGCGATGAAGGGGTATCAAGGGATCGAGCGAGCAAGCTCCTTGCGTGACGCCGTCGAATCGGCGGCATCGGGAGCGGACGCAGGTGACGTAGTGCTTCTATCACCGGCCTGCGCGAGTTTCGACATGTTTGCGGATTACCAGGATCGAGGGCGTCAGTTTAAGGCCCTCGTGGAATCCTTGCCGGCGTAAACCGACGGCAAGGCAGAGGAGCGTTGACACCGCACGATGTCACAGAGATCTGCAGGGACCCTGGCATTGCCGTGGTCTACCGCCGCTCCGCAGGCGTCAAAGCGGGTCGGTATGGATCACCTCTTGCTGTTCGTGACGCTCATCCTGGCGTTTGTCGGCCTCGTGATGGTGTTCAGCGCGAGCGCGGTGGTGGCGGGCAATCGATTCCACGATTCCTGGTACTACCTCAAACGGCAACTCGCCTGGCTGGTGTTCGGGTTGATGCTGCTGCACGTGGCATCCCGTGTCGATTACATCTGGTGGAAACGGCTGTCTCTTCCGCTCCTGGGTCTCGTCACGGCGTTGCTGATCATCGTATTGATTCCATCGATCGGTGTCGCAGCGAAAGGAGCCCGGCGTTGGCTGAGGCTGGGGCCTATTTCGATTCAGCCGGCCGAAATGGTGAAATTGATCGGTGTGATCTATCTCGCAGCATATCTGGCAAGAAAGGAGGATCGGCTCCAATCCTTTTCGACCGGGTTGCTGCCGGCGCTTCTGGTGATCGGCGTTCTCAGCGGGCTGATCCTCTTGGAACCGGATATGGGGACGGTAGTGGTCCTGGGGCTTGTGACAGGCGGCCTCTTGTTCGTCGGCGGTGCGCGTCTGTCTCACCTCTCGACGTTGGCGCTCTGTGCCGTGCCGATCGGTTTGGTGCTTGTCCTGAGCTCCAGCTATCGGCGCCAGCGGCTCATGGCGTTCCTGGAACCGTGGAAAGATGCGTCGGATACGGGATTCCAAATTACCCAATCGTTCTTGGCATTTGGAAGCGGAGGACTGTTCGGTGTCGGGTTGGGAGAAAGCAAGCAGAAACTGTTCTTTCTCCCCGAAGCGCACACAGACTTTGTGTTGGCGCTTGTGGGCGAGGAACTGGGCTTTGCCGGGACGGGCATCATCATTCTTTTGTTCATACTGTTTGTCGTCCGCGGATTTCAGATCTCCACCCGGGCGCGTATCCCGTTCGGGCGCTACCTTGGGATCGGTATCACGACGCTTATCGGCACCCAGGCGTTGGTCAATGCCTGCGTGGTGACGGGGTTGTTGCCGACGAAGGGACTCACGTTGCCCTTCGTCAGTTATGGCGGTTCTTCGTTGGTCATGAGCCTGGCCGGTGTGGGGATCTTGCTGAACATCTCAAGGGATCGGCAGGCCGGACGAGAAGAGATGAGACCTCGGGGTGGGCGTGGTTGGTCGAATCGACGATGACGATCGTAATCGCCGCAGGGGGGACCGGCGGGCATCTCTATCCAGCCGTCGCGCTGGCGCGGGAGTTTTTACATCGGGATTCTTCCACAAAGATTCTCTTTGTCGGAACCGCGCGGGGAATTGAGACTCGGGTGCTCGCTCATGAGGGATTTGAATTGGCGCTGATCACGGCCAAGCCGGTGATGGGGAAGGGATTGCTGGATATCATTCGCGGTGTGTTGTCCGTCCCCATCGGGATCTGGCAGTCGTGTGAAATTCTGAGAAGTCGGCAGGCGAATCTCGTGATCGGTGTGGGAGGCTATACGAGTCCAAGCATGTTGGCAGCCGCTGTCTTGAAAAGGGTTCCTCGGGTGATTCTGGAGCCAAATGCGTATCCCGGCTTGGCCAACAAAGTCGTGGCTCCGTTTGCACAGCGGATCTTTTTGGCGTTTGAATCGGCCGGGACCTCCTTTGATTCTCAAAAAGTGCGTGTGGTTGGGACGCCGATCCGACAAGAGTTCCTGGCGCAATCAGACCTCCGTGATCAAGCAACCGAGCAGGCTAGCCGGCACTTGCTGATTTTCGGAGGAAGCCAAGGCGCGAGGGCCATCAATACCGCGGTGATGGAGGGCTTGTCTCAATTGAAGAACCGTTTCCCCGGCCTCTCTATCACGCATCAAACCGGGGAAGGAGATTGTGAACGAGTCAGCGAGGCTTACCGAATCCAGGGGGTACAAGCCACGGTGGTCCCATTTCTTTATGACATGCCCGCTGTTCTGCGCACCGCCGATTTGGTGGTGGCTCGTGCGGGTGCGATGACCATCGCCGAACTGACCGCCTGTGGCAAGGCCGCGATTCTGATTCCGTTACCCACGGCGATTTATGATCACCAGATGAAGAATGCTCGGGCGATGGAAGCGGCTGGGGGAGCCATTGTGCTTCCTCAGGCGGAGCTGACCGGGATGAAATTGAGCGAGACGATCGGAGCCGTCCTATCGGACCCGCAACAGTTGGAGAGGATGCAACGCAAAAGTTTGGAGATGCGACGAATCGATGCCGGCAAAGTGATCGTCAGTGAATGTTACGCGCTGATGGGAGTGACACATGACATCAACCGATCTATTGGAGCGGCCGGAGGCTAGTGTTGTTGGGGCACAAGGCACCAGGACACAGAGTGTAACGAGACGACAACGGGTGAATCATATGACGCTTTTTCGTAAGACACAGCAGATTCATCTCGTTGGAATCGGGGGGGCCGGTATGAGCGGGATCGCGGAAGTCCTCCTGACGATGGGGTACAAAGTGACCGGCTCGGATCTGCACGTCTCTGAGACGACAAGGCGACTGGAAGAGCTCGGCGGAAAAGTTTTCATCGGTCATCAAGAATCGAACGTGGGGGAAGCGCAAGTCGTCGTCATTTCGTCCGCCGTGGCAGCGAGTAATCCCGAGGTGGTGGCCGCGAAGGCCAAGCAGATTCCAGTGATTCCACGGGCAGAGATGCTGGCGGAACTGATGCGCCTGAAGTTCGGAGTGGCCATCGCCGGCGCCCATGGTAAGACGACGACGACCTCGATGGTCGCGAACGTATTGGCGCAGGGCGGCCTCGACCCCACAATGGTGATCGGCGGCAAGGTCAACGCGTTGGGCAGCCATGCGCGGCTTGGACGAGGCGACTTGCTTGTGGCGGAAGCGGATGAAAGCGATGGATCGTTTCTTCGGCTGTCTCCGACGATCGTCGCCGTGACAAATCTGGACCGTGAGCACCTTGATCACTATGGCTCGATGGAGCGAATCAACGAGAGTTTCTTGGAGTTCATCAACAAGATCCCCTTTTATGGATTGGCGGTGTTGTGTGCCGATGACGATCATCTCCGCGGGCTGTTTCCCCGCATCGTGAAGCGCTATCACACCTACGGACTGTTCGATCGGGACGGGGTGGCGCCAGATTTCAAGGCAACGGACGTCAGCCTTAAGCAATGGGGCGCCGAGTTTCGTGCGTACTTCCGAGGGAAAAACCTCGGCCCTTTCCGGTTGACCGTCCCCGGCATTCATAACGTGTCGAATGCCCTTGTCGCAATCGCTATCGGCATGGAACTAGAGGTTCCGGTCGATCTGATCCGCAAAGGGCTGGCGGCCTTCACCGGCGTCGAACGGCGCTTTCATCTGCGCGGCGAAACCGGTGGGATCATGGTGGTCGACGATTATGGTCATCACCCCACGGAGGTGAAGGCGACCCTCGCCGCCGCCAAGCAGGGCTGGAACCGCCGATTGGTCGTTCTGTTCCAACCACATCGATACAGCCGGACACGGGATTGTATCGGAGAGTTCGCTCATGCCTTTGATCACGCCGATGCCTTGTTCTTGACCGACATTTATCCGGCGGGTGAACAACCGATTCCGGGAGTGTCCGGCGCGGCCCTTGCTGAAACGATCAAATCAGCGGGCCATCCATCGGTGACCTTTATCGAGCGGAAAGAAACGCTGCCGGATCAGGTGTTGCCTTACCTGAGGCCTGGTGATCTCGTCTTGACGTTGGGGGCGGGTGATATTTGGAAAGCGGGAACCGGAATTCTCTCCCGCCTTGAGTCCACGTGATGGCCCAAGATGTCCCAAAGTCTGCAACATGAGTCAAAGGCGCGACCGAGATATGCCGAACACAGATTACGGTCGGCGGTGGTCGGCCTGCGAGGGACGGTTCGCTTCAATGCACCCCTTAAGGACTACACATCGTTCCGCATCGGCGGCCCGGCCGACGTCTTGGTTCTGCCGGCCGACGTGGAGGATGTCGTCCGGCTTGCCAGGCAGGCGAATGAACAGAAGCTTCCGATCTTTGTGTTGGGCGGCACCAACCTCCTCGTTCGCGACAAAGGGATTCGAGGTGTGGTGGTCGGTTTGGAAAAGTTACGCGCCATCACAGAAGAACCAGGGTCTGTGTTGTACGCCGAGGGAGGTGTCGGAATGCCGACACTCATCGGTTATGCCATCCGCCGGTCTTTGGCGGGATTGGAGTGGGCTGCCGGTATACCGGGAAGTGTGGCGGGCTGTGTGGTCATGAATGCGGGAACGAGGCTTGGCGAAATGAAGGACTCGGTGAAAGCAGTCCGGATCATATCGCCGAACGGCACGCGCATCGATTGTGAGGCCAGAACGATCGAATTTGGGTATCGCCGGGCGACATTACCACCGGGCATCGTAGTCGGAGTCTGGCTTCAGCTGACGCCGGGGGTGCGGGCGGACATTGAAAAGGTGGTGAAGGATTATCTGCGCTATCGCCGCGATACCCAGCCGCTCACGCTGCCGAGCGCCGGCTGTGTATTCAAGAATCCGACGAACGATTCAGCGGGGCGAGTCGTCGAAGCGGCAGGGCTTAAGGGAGCGTCGGTCGGCGATGCATGTGTCTCGACGAAGCATGCCAACTTCATCGTGAACCAAGGCCACGCCAGCGCCGGTGATGTGCTGTCGCTCATCAGGAAGGTGCGCGCTCAAGTCGCTCGCAAGACCGGGGTCAAGTTGGAATTGGAGTTGAAACTGGTAGGGCAAGCTTAAAGAGAGGGATTGTCGATGCCGACTGGTCGAATGACAGATGCGCGAATCGGTGTGCTGATGGGGGGACAATCTTCGGAGCGGGAGATCTCTCTGAAAACCGGCCGGGCCGTCCATCAGTCGCTGATCCGCCGTGGGTACGATGCGGTGCCCATCGACGTCACCGATCGTCTCCATCGGGATTTGGAGAATCAGAAGGTGGCCATTGCCTTTCTCTCGCTGCATGGACCGGGGGGTGAAGACGGAACAGTCCAAGGGTTTCTCGAGACACTCGGTATTCCGTACACAGGGTCCGGCGTACGGGCGAGCGCCGTGGGAATGCATAAGGCGATCACCAAAACGTTATTGGCTGCGCATGGCGTTCCGGTTGCTGCCGGAACAGTCGTACGGGAAGATGACAGACCGTCACTGTCGAAGATTCTACAGGAGGCACGACTCGAATTACCCGTCGTCGTCAAGCCGGTATCTCAGGGCTCTACCATCGGGGTTACGATTGTGCGTCGTACGGGTCAATGGAAGGAGGCGCTCGCACTGGCGCATCGTTATGACCCGGAGGTGATGGTCGAAAGCTATATTCCGGGGCATGAAGCGGCCGTTTCCATCCTTGGGACGGCGACGGGCGGCTCGACCGTGCTCCCGCCGATTGAAATCGTGGCGCCCGAGGGTTTTTACGATTTCTCGGCCAAGTATCAGAAGGGCAGGACCCGGTACCTCTGTCCTGCTCCATTTCCTCCCAAGGTGCTTCGGCGAGTCAGTGAATTGGCGAGCCGAACCTACGACGTGTTGGGCTGCGAGGGGGCTGCCCGCGTGGATTTTCGAATCACTCCGAGAGGCCGTCCCTATGTCCTGGAAATCAACACCGTGCCCGGCATGACAGAAACCAGTCTGCTGCCGATGGCCGCAGCTCAAGTAGGAATCGGGTACGACACGTTGGTTGAGCGAATTCTGCAGTCGGCGCTCGATCGCGCGGCTCGGTGTGCACAAGCTGTCAATCGGGAGTCAGCGTGATGCGATTCTTCTTGAAGAAACGGCGGACGGGGGATGCAGTTCCCCGAAAGAATCAGTGGAAGGATCCGCAAGGGGAGAAAGCCGTGAAGGAAGCCGGACGAGCGAACGCCGCCAGACGGAAGGCCCTCGTTCGTTGGGCCGGCGTGGCGACCGCGATAGCGCTCGGGACATGGCTCATCGTGATGGGCGTCAAACACACCGGACCGGCGTTCCAACATCTGTTGGAGATCACGACGATCACAGTCGAGGGAGCGCACCATATCGATAAACAGAAAGTGCTCGATCTTGCAAAGGTAAAACCTGGGACGCCGCTCCACCTGATCGTCACGACGGCCATCAAGGAACAGGTCGAATCTCATCCGTGGGTCAAAACGGCTGAAGTGACCCGTGTTCCCCTTCATGAGTTGCGGATCTCGGTAGTCGAACGAAAGCCTGCGGCGATCGTACGTGCCGAGTCACAGAACTTTCTGAGCGATGACGAGGGGCATGTGCTTTCCCGGCTCGGTCAGACCGACGATGACGCGTTGCCTCTCGTCACGGGAATCGATCTGCAAGGGCTGCTGCAAGGAACGCAGGCGGTACGACATGCCATTGTGTCCGGCGTCGAGCTCGCCAGAGTGGTCGGGAGAACCCTCGATGGCCGGCTACAAGTACACGCGGGAAACCCGTCGAATCTAGTGGCCCTTGTCCAGGGAGTCCGATTCCAATTTGGGCAGGAAGCGATCGGGGAGCAGTGGGAGCGGTTCCAACGCGTCAAACCGACGCTGAAAACGCTGAACTTTGATGGACATGGGCACGGAGCACACGAAGTGGATCTGCGGTACGAGAACCGGATCATCGTACGCGAAGGGGGGTGATTGCGGTGCCAAAACGGGATCAAATTCTGGTCGGGCTCGACATCGGAACCACGAAGATCTGCGCGATCGTGGCGGAGATGACCGATGGCGGAGGTCTCAACATTATCGGTGTCGGATCGAGCCCTTCGCGCGGCTTGCGTAAAGGAGTGGTCGTCGATATCGAAAGCACCGTCGAATCCATCAAGAAGGCCGTCGAAGAAGCGGAACTGATGGCGGCGGTCCAGATCAATTCAGTCTATACCGGTATCGCAGGCAGCCATATTTCCGCTGAAAACTGTAAGGGCGTCGTAGCGCTCAAGCGGGCCGAGGTGACCCGCGAAGATATCCATCGAGCCATCGAAAGCGCACGCACGCTCGCCGTGATCCCCCATGAGCGGAGGATTCTGCACGTCCTGCCGCGGGAATTCATGGTGGACGGACAAGAAGGAGTACGTGAACCATTGGGTCTGTCGGGTAATCGGTTGGAAGTCAACGTCCACGTCATCACCGGTGCCGTCACTTCCGCCCAGAACATCGTAAAGAGCGTGAACCGGGCGGGACTCGACGTGGTGGACATCATTCTGCAGCCGCTGGCCTCGAGTGAAGCTGTATTGAGTCAGGAAGAACGCGATTTGGGCGTGGCCATGGTGGATTTGGGAGGAGGGACAACAGACCTTGCTATTTTCCTGGACGGCAGTATCCGTCACTCGGCGGTGCTCCCCATCGGCGGTCAAAATTTGACGAAGGACTTGGCCATCGGCCTGCTCACGTCACAAACCGAAGCTGAGAAGATCAAGACTCAACATGGTGTGGCGCGGACCGAGTTGGTGACCGGACATCAGATCGTCGAAGTGCCCTCGGTCGGGGATCGGCCTGCTCGAACATTTTCCCGGCGGGATATCGCCGAGATCTTGGAGCCGCGAGTTGACGAGATGTTTGACCTCGTCCGTAGAGAGATTGCCCGCGCCGGCTATGAAGGGATGTTGGGCGCCGGTGTGGTGATTACCGGCGGCACGTCACTTTTGGACGGCATGCCCGATGCCGCCGAGAAAGTATTGAACCTGCCGGCGCGCCGAGGGGTACCTTCCGGTGTCGGAGGGCTCAGAGATATCGTCGGCCATCCCAGTCACTCGACGGGGGTTGGTCTCTTGTGGCATGCCCGGCGACATGTCGATGAATTGGAGACGGCCGGGCTTCGTAACGGAGGAACCTGGGCCAGAATGTTCGGGTGGACGAAGCGGGTGTTGGAGGTCTTTTAACCTTAAAAACCTTGCGGACAACCGATGGTTGTCGCGCTGGGTGATATGAGGGAGGTGTCCCAATGTTCTCATTCCAGGAAGATGTGCTGTCGCCGGTCCGTATTAAGGTGATCGGGATCGGCGGCGCCGGATGCAACGCGATCAACACGATGATCACCTCCGGGTTAGCTCGTGTCGATTTTATCGCGAGCAACACCGACCTTCAGGCACTTGATCGGTCCCTGGCTTCCTTCAAGATCCAACTCGGCCCGGAACGGACCAGGGGGTTGGGTGCGGGGGCAAAGCCGGAAGTCGGTCGGGACGCGGCGCTTGAAAGCAAGGAGCACATCCGCGAATGTCTCGAAGGGGCCGATATGGTCTTCGTCACCGCGGGAATGGGTGGAGGAACCGGTACCGGAGCCGCTCCCATCGTGGCCAGCATTGCCCGCGAAATGGGTATTCTCACGGTAGGCGTCGTGACGAAGCCGTTTCAGTATGAAGGCCAACGGCGACACAAGCATGCCGAAGAGGGAATCCGGGACCTGCGCCGGCATGTCGATACGTTACTCGTGATTCCCAACCAGCGGTTGCTGGGGATCGTCGACAAATCAACTCCCCTGCTGGAAGCGTTCAAGGTTGCGGATGATGTATTGCGACAAGCCATTCAAGGCATCGCCGATGTCATTACCACCACAGGCCATGTGAACGTCGATTTTGCCGATGTCCGCACGGTGATGTCACACACCGGACGCGCGGTCATGGGCATGGGCATTTCCCGTGGGCCGAACCGGGCGATCGAAGCGGCCCAAAAAGCCATGTGCAGTCCTCTCTTGGAAGAAGGGAGTGTCGAAGGCGCCCGTGGGGTCCTGTTGAACATTACGGGAGGTCCCAGCATGTCGCTGCATGAAATCGAGGAGGCAGCATCCATCATTCAGCAGACGGCGGATCCGGAAGCCAATATCATTGTCGGGCAGGTCATCAACCCCGACCTGGGTGAGGAACTCGTCATTACGGTGATCGCGACCGGATTTGAACGAGAAGACGATGCAGCAGCTGCCACGATTGGGATGGACCGAGGAACCAATCGGCCGGCCAAACCTGTACAACCGGTGTTGGCAGGCGTGGGCGCCTCCGTTGGCATGGATCGGCCGATGAAGGATCTGGACCGCCCCACGTTTTTGAGACGAATGACCGATGCGCGTGAGTCCCTGGACCGAGTTGGTTTAGCGGCCGAAGATGAATGGGATGTTCCGACGTTTCTTCGCAAACAAGCGGACTAGTTCTCGTCCCGGTCGTCACATGATGTGGGGTTGAGCGTTGAGATGACGAGTCCATCGGTTATTACTGTCCCGGCATTTGCGGATGCCCGGAGTCAGATCCGTCATTTTTTCGGGACCCGTCGGCATGCAGCGGGGTTCGACCTTGAAGTGGGTGTTCCATTGCGAGGGCTACAAGGGACCGCGTCGTCTTCATGGACGCTTTCTGTCAAGCAGGTTCATGGGACGGATGCCCTCGTAGTCGATCGCGCACTCGCTTCAACGGATCGATTTATCGGCGGATGGGACGCCTTGGTGACTGATCGGTCCGGGGTCATGGTAGCCGTGCGGACGGCGGATTGCGTTCCGATATTGATGCATGATTCCAAGCGTCGTGTCGTCGCCGCGATCCATGCCGGCTGGCGGGGAGCTGTTGCCGGGATCGTACCCAAAACACTGGCGCTGTTACAGGCTCGCTTCGGCTCAGTCCCTGAAGAGATCCGTATCAGTATCGGTCCGTCCGCCGGCGTCTGTTGCTATGAGGTGGATGAGCCCGTTCTGAACAACTTGCGTAAGGAGTTTTCAGGTTGGGACAAAGTGATTCAAAGCAGGAAGGGCGGAAAAACACACCTTGATTTGAAAGCCCTCGTCAAAGAACAAGCACAGGCCTTTGGGGCCGTTCCTCAGTCCATCACGACCGTGAACCTCTGTACCATTTGCCATGCAGATCTCTTTTTTTCCTATCGGCGAGAGGGCAAAGTCAACGGGACTATGGTCAGCGCAATCGGCTTGCCGCTGAAGCGAAGATAGCTCAGACTCTGCCAATTCTCAGGTTCTTCCGCTAGAATAGGGACGGTTCGCTGAATGAGCGGCCGCGACTCATGAGAATGGACGATGGAACCGCTCATCCAAGAGACGATTACCACGCGTGTTCAAACGGTGCTGACGAAAATTCGGTCAGCCGAAGAAAAGGCCGGACGCCTCGGCGGCAGCGTTCGACTCGTGGCTGCGACAAAAACCGTGATGGTCGACCACATTGCGGAAGGGGTGCGCGCCGGTTTGTCCATCTTGGGCGAAAATCGTGTGCAGGAAGCGCGTTCTAAGATATCCGCGTTTTCTCAGGCGTCCGTGCAATGGCATTTTATCGGGCACCTCCAGCGGAGGAAGGTACGGTCAGTGATCTGTGTATTCGACTTGATTCATTCGGTGGACAGCCTGGACCTGGCGCATGAAATCGACCGTCGTGCGGGAGAAGCCGGCCGCCGACAGAAAGTTTTGCTGGAAGTGAATATCGGAGACGAGCCGACGAAGACAGGGTTTCGTGCGGACGACGTGATGCGATCGCTATCGAGCATGGCGGAACTTCCCCATATCTGTATCAAAGGTCTCATGACGATCCCACCACCAACTGCTGATTCGGACTCGGCTCGACCGTATTTCAGGAAACTCAGGGAATTGGCTCGCCAGATCATGGCATTGCAGATATCCTCCGTGAGCATGGATCAACTGTCGATGGGCATGTCGAACGACTATGAAGCAGCCATCGAGGAGGGGGCGACACTGGTCCGTGTCGGCACCGCCCTGTTTGGAGCGCGCCATGCCTAGGATGGTTCCCGCAAGACATCTTGGCTTTATCGGCGGCGGTCGAATGGCGGAGGCGCTGATTAGTGGGGTTCTCTCGGCCAAGTTATACAAGTCTGAACAGATCCAGGTGGCTGATCCGGATGCAACCCGGCTGGATCACCTCAAGAAGCAATACGGGGTGCAGGTCGGTGTCTCGAATCATGACATCGTTGTCTCAAGCGACGTCGTCGTCTTGGCCGTCAAACCGCAGGTCATGGCAGAAGCCCTCAAGGGAGTCGGCGCCGTATCGGCCAAGCGGCTCGTGATTTCAGTGGCTGCCGGCGTACGAATCAGCCGAATCATGGAAGCTTGTGGGCGGCACACCCGCGTCGTTCGTGCCATGCCGAATACGCCGGCGATGGTCGGGGAAGGGATGACGGCATTGGCGATCGGACCAGGAGTGGGTGAAGACGGGATCGCCTGCGCCCGGCAGATCTTCGAATCAGTGGGTAGAGTCGTCTCTGTCGAGGAGCGTCTCATGGATGCGGTGACCGGGTTAAGCGGAAGCGGACCTGCATACGTGTTTCTCGCGATAGAAGCCATGGCCGATGGTGGGGTAAAAATGGGATTACCGAGAGAGACAGCCGGCCTGCTCGCAGCCCAAACCGTGTTGGGTGCCGCCCGATTGGTCTTGGAGACTGGGCAACATCCTGCTCGTCTCAAGGATCAGGTTGCCTCTCCCGGCGGAACGACCATCGCGGGCCTGCATCGACTGGAGCAGGGCGGCCTTCGAGCTGTGTTGATCGATGCTGTTGAAGCTGCCACGAAACGTTCTCAGGAGCTTGGAAGCTGATGTTCGTGCTGGGAAATACCTTGTTGGGCTTTGCGACCGTGCTGGATTATGCGTTGACGTTCTATAGCTGGATCGTGATTGCACGGGCACTCATCTCTTGGGTGAATCCGGACCCGTGGAATCCGATCGTCCAATTCCTGACTCGCGCAACGGAACCGGTCTTGGCTCCGCTCCGACGGAGACTGGGTTGGGGGATGGGCATCGATTGGTCGCCGCTGGTCGTCATTGTGGGGATCTGGTTTGTGCAGATTGCCGTGGTACAGTCGATTAAGGATTTTGCGTTGCGGATGAACTGACTCAACCAATGGGGGAAGCCATGAAGATCACACCGCTCGATATTCAGCAGATGGTCTTTCAAGTCAAACTTCGTGGCTATGATCGCGAAGAGGTGAACCGCTTTTTGGAGGAGATCGCGCAAACGGTCGAGTCCCTAAACCGCGATAATATGACATTGCGTGACCGGATTGTGTCGCTCGAGCAACAGGTATCGGACCTGAAACGGACCGAGGCGACGCTGTCCAACACATTGGTCTCCGCTCAGTCGCTGGCTGATGACGTCAAGCGAAGTGCTCAGCGGGACGCCGAATTGATTGTGAAAGAAGCGGAATTGAAGGCGAGCGAGCTGTTCCGACAAGCACGAGCCGAGCTGGGGAATACGCAACGCGACCTATCCATGCTGCAAAAGCAACGGTTGCTCATGGTTGAGCGGATGCGCGCGACGCTGCATACGTTCGAACGAATGTTGGACGTGGAAGCCAGTGAGGCGTATCAGGATCATAGCGCCATGCAGGAAGAGAAGATGGAAGGTGAGTCGAGTCCCACCCGTTGATGTTGTATAGCTGATGGTGTTGCCAGTGGGCGGTGCTGCTCATTTCTCGTGCACCTCTCGGGTCGGCCATCATCCCCATGTCTGAGCTACAGATCATTCAATCAGCCCTCGATCGGGCCGTGAGCGGCGGCGTGTTCCCTGGGGCGGTATTGGCAGTGCGGTGCGGAGACAGGCCGGTTTCTCGCTTCGTTGCCGGACGGCTTTCGACTTCCCCGCTAGGGCCTCCCGTGAACGCTTCCACCATCTATGATTTGGCCTCGTTGACCAAGCCCTTGGCGACCGTCACGTCTCTTGCCTTGCTGATCCAGATGGGCCGCTGCCGGCTTGAGGATACCGTGGCCGACCATCTACCCGACTGCACCGATACCCCTATCGGCGCAGCCACGCTTCGGCATTTGCTGACACATTCTTCCGGATTGCCGGGATGGCGAGGATTCTATGAACGCCTCACCCCGGATGGAAGGGTTCCTTCATCATATTGTGAGAGGGAGCAAGCGAAGCGGTCCATGCTCGGTCTTATCCGATCTGAAGCGCTCGTGTATGCACGAGGCACGCGCAGCCTCTACAGTGATCTCGGCTTCATGTTGCTCGGCTTTATTGTTGAACGGCACAGCTGGCAATCGATGAACGACTTCTTTCGTGAGCACATTGTGGGTCCTCTGGGCGGCGTCCAGGTTGAATTCGTTGCGTCGGAACGATTGCATGCGTTTCTTGAGAAGGCAACCGAGGACGGAAGTGGCGTGGCGCCGACAGAAGTTGACTCATGGCGAGGTCATCTCCTATGCGGGGAAGTGCACGATCAGAATGCAGCCGCACTGGGCGGCGAGGCTGGTCATGCCGGGTTATTCGGGAACGCCGACGCTGTGCTGGCGATCACGGGTGTATGGCTGCGGGCCTATCACGGGCGGGCAGCTATTCTCGATCAGGGCATTGTACAGGAATTTACACGGCGCCAGAAACAGGAAGGAGCATCGAGTTGGGCGCTCGGATGGGATACGGTATCGGTGCCGTCATCTTCGGGGCACTACTTCACCGACCGATCATTCGGCCATCTCGGCTACACGGGGACTTCGATCTGGATCGATCCGGTTCGGGAATTAGAGGTCGTACTGCTTTCGAATCGCGTACATCCTTCGAGCCGGAACGAAGCCATTCGGGAGTTCCGACCTATGATTCATGACCTGGTGTATCAGGCGTTCGTTGGGCTCGGTCAAGGCCGATCCGGGTAGTCAATCCACGTCTCTTTTTCTGCCAGATAACGCGTGCCTTTGAAATTAGTCCGTGTTCTCATGCGCGTGAATCCCACGTCTTGAAGCTTTTCGACCAATTCCTTCACCGCTGCCGCAATGGTAGAGTGCGACCGACTCTCAACGATGAGGGCTTCATACATCACCTTTGACGAGTATCCTGTCGATGTCCGATTGACCAAAATCGCGCGGTTGAAATACCGGTCGCTCGGATCTACTCCCTCAATTTGGTGTTTCTCGACCAATCCTTCTTTCTTGAACATCAGCGGCAGCGTACTCATACTTCTTCATCCTTCCGGCAAACAGTGGGCGACGAGGCTAACTCCGGCAATTATAGAAGGTCGTCCTCCGTGCCTGCAACTCGTTGACAAGCTTAGCCTCGCTTACTATGATGCCTTCCCTCATCCAGTCGGAGGCCGGTCTAACCCCCACCATATGAACATTCCCAATAGCCTCACGATTCTTCGCATCCTCTTGGTCCCTGTTTACATCGGGTTTATGACCTACGGGTCATACGGATTGGCGCTCCTGACGCTGCTCGTCGCAGGATTGACGGACGCCATCGACGGTTATATCGCGCGTAAACTGAATCAGCGAACGAGGTTGGGGACATTACTTGATCCCCTCGCAGACAAGGTGCTGCTGACTTCGAGTTTCATCTCGCTCGCAATCCTGCATCTAATCCCGTCATGGCTTGTCATCCTCGTGGTCAGTCGAGACCTCATTCTCTTGCTGGGAACTGCGGTCGCACACGTCACCAGTACGCCGATCAATGTGACTCCGACGTTCCTGGGCAAGGGGACGACGATGTTGCAGCTGAGCTACGTCCTCCTGATTGTCCTCTTGACGTGGAGAGAACTTGATCGCGGTGTGCTTACCCCGCTGCTCGTGGTAATGGTTGCGTTCACCCTGGCCTCAGGGTTGCATTATCTTTACCGAGGCTATCGAGACGCCAATACCGCTCCTCCCCTTGCTTAAGGGGCTTACCGTAAAGATCCTGCGCCGAATAGCTTCGGTAAATAATGCAATAGTTTTTGACAGGTTTTTGACCCCCCAGTAGACTCGTTTTGTAGTCCTAGCCTTCCTCTTCAACCGGCTCAGAGAGCCACAACAGGACGAATACCTATGGCCACGTTTGCGTATGTCGGACGGAGTAAATCAGGAGCGGTGAAAAAAGGGGAGCTTGTCGCGAAGTCGCGCGATGAGGCGGTGGAACAGCTGCGCAAACAAAGCGTCGTAGTGACCAGTCTCGAAGAAAAGGCTGCCAAGGAAGGTTTCACCCTTCGCCTGGGAAGTGGAGTAAGCGAAAAGGACCTGGTTGTTTTCACCAGACAGTTCGGAACCATGATCAATGCCGGATTACCCCTCATCCAGTGCCTGGAGATTCTCTCGACGCAGTCGGAGAGCGTGCCTCTGAGGAAAGCTGTCGGCGAAGTGAAAGGAATGGTCGAGGGCGGCTCCACGTTTTCCGATGCACTCCACAAACATCCCAAAATCTTCGATGACCTATATGTCAACATGGTGCATGCCGGTGAAGTCGGAGGGTTGCTGGACACGATTCTGGGCCGTCTCTCCAAACACATCGAGAAGGCTATGAAGTTGAAGGGGCAGATCAAGAGCGCATTGGTCTATCCCGCGGCCATCGTCGGGATCGCCGCGATCGTGATCACGGTCTTGATGATCTGGGTTATCCCGGTATTCGAAAAGATGTTCAAGGAAATGTCTGGCGGGAAGATGGCGCTGCCGGCACCGACTCAGCTTGTCATCGACGCGAGTAATTTCGTGCAAGGGAATTGGTACATCATCTTGGGCGTCATCGTAGCGCTTGTGGTCGCCGTCAAGAAATATTACGCGACTCCGCAGGGCAGGTTGGCCATCGACAAGCTCGTGCTGAAATTGCCCGTGTTCGGGGACCTCGTCAGGAAGGCATCCGTGGCGAAATTTACGCGGACATTGGGAACGCTGTTGGCCAGCGGGGTTCCGCTGCTGGAAGCCTTGACGATTTGTGCGAAGACCTCCGGGAACAAGGTCGTGGAAGGAGCATTGCTTGATGCAAAAGTCAGCATCAGCGGAGGAAAGACGATCTCCGAGCCGCTCGCGAAAAGCGGAACGTTTCCCAAGATGGTGACCCACATGATCTCGGTTGGAGAGTCGACGGGTGCGTTGGATAACATGCTCGGAAAAATCGCGGATTTCTACGAGGACGAAGTCGACGAAGCGGTGGGGAACCTCACGGCACTCTTGGAACCGATGATGATGGTGTTCTTGGGCGTCACCGTCGGATTCATCGTGGTCGCGATGTATCTCCCGATTTTTACGATGGCGTCCGCGATCGGTTAAGCGCACAACTCGTGTTTGAACGGCGGCTTCGTTGCCAACAGGATCGGGCAATGAAGCTGCGTCGACTTCTCAGTGAACTCCTGCGTCGATTCAATAACGAGCGATCTCCTTTCCAGACATACTTCTGTCAGATGGAACTTCATGCACAGTCACAGTGATCCGGGAGCCGTGACGGTGGAAGCTGTTCGCTAGACGGAGTGTTATTGCGTGGCGGATATCAAGGCCAGAATCTACCGGTTAATGGGGTGGCGAGTCGTTCTCGTCACGCTCCTCTTGGGATTATCCCTTGCGTTCCAAGTCACGAAGGGCGAACGTGTCGAAACCTTCTATGCTCTGATCATCTTTACGTACGCCGTTACCATTCTCTACGCGTTGGTGGTTCGCCAGCTTACCGACCCCGAAGTCCTCGTGCAGTTTGCGTGGACTCAGATCGCCGTCGATTTCATGTTGGAAACGGTATTGATCGCAAGAACGGGAGGAATCGAAAGTCCGTTCGCGGTGCTCTATGTCATCAGTGTGACGGTCGCCAGTTTGGTTCCGCGGCGCCGTGTGGGCCTCCTGACAGCCAGCCTCTGCATCATCCTGTTCGGAATTCTGACCAATATGCAGCTGTATGGATTTGCGGAGATATGGGGCTGGCTTCCGCCTTCTCGGCTGAGCGCCGCGGAAACGCTCCAGGCGTTTGGTGTGTACAGTCTGGCGTTCCTGGTCGTCGGGTTTTTGAGCGGGGCACTCGCGGATCAGCTACGGCTGGCAGATCAATCGCTTCGTGAGAAAGAACAGGGACTGAGCCGCCTTCAGGCGTTCCACGAGAATATTGTGCATAGTATCAGCAGCGGTGTGTTTACAACCGACGAACAAGGTCGGATCACGTCGTTTAATCCTGCCGCGCAGGAAGCCACAGGCTACAGCTTTGAACAAGTTCATGGGCGGCCCTGGCGTGAAGTGTTTAATTGGCATCCCAGTCAGCAAGAAGACGACCACATGCAGGATGCTTCCGCCAACTTGCGCTTTGAAGTCGAGTGCAAACGGTTCGACGGCAATCGGTTGATCCTCGGCATGACGCTCGCGCCGTTGCATGAACGAGGGGAAAAGACGGGCCTTGTCGGAGTGTTCAAGGATCTCACACAGATCCGTGATCTGGAAGAAGAAATGCGGCGCAAGGAATGGCTGGCCGGTCTTGGAGAGATGTCGGCGGGCATGGCGCACGAAATACGAAACCCGTTGGGTGCGCTCGCCGGCGCCATGCAAATGCTTCGAAAGGATCTCCATGCCGATGAAACCAGCCGGCGGCTGACGGAGATTGCCATTCGGGAAGCGACTCGATTGGATACGATCATCACCGAGTTTCTCCAGTACGCCAGGCCTCCGGCGCTGAATTTGGCGGAGCACGATTTAAACAAAGTCCTTGCCGAGACCCTTGATCTGGTACACCATGAAGCACGAGCCAGAACGAACATCACCATCGCGGCGGCTCCGTGCAGTGAGGCTTTGCCCGCGCAAGTGGATCAGGATCAAATGAAGCAAGTGTTCTGGAATTTGGCGGTCAATGCCTTCGATGCCATGCCCGCGGGAGGACAGCTGACGATCACGACGGGGTGCAGAAAGGTCGATGTCGCGGGACGCAAGGCGGAGGTGATCGAGGTGTCCTTCCATGATACCGGGGAAGGCATTTCGAAGAACAATCTCGACAAAATCTTTCTCCCGTTCTTTACCACCAAAAAACGAGGTTCTGGGTTGGGATTGGCCGCGGTCCATCGTATCGTCGACCTGCACGGTGGGTGGATCAAAGTGGAAAGTCAGGAAGGTCAAGGCACTCGATTCGGAGTCTGCTTGCCTCGCACGGCAGATTCAGGGGTACGGCTGTGGCACGAGGGTAGAGAGCCGTGGAAAAGATCCTAGTCGTTGATGACGAGCAAAGCTTGCGCGAAGTATTGAGCATCATGCTCAAACGAGCGGGATATGCCGTGACCAGCGCCATGGACGGCGAAGAAGCGATCGAGTTTCTGCACAAGGAAATCTTTGATCTGGTGATCACCGATTTGCGGATGCCGAAGGTCGATGGAATGGAGATCCTCAAGGCGGTGAAGTCCACCTCTCCTGAAACGGTGGTGCTGATCATCACCGCCTTTGCGACCGCTGATTCCGCAGTCGAAGCCATGAAGCAGGGCGCGTATGACTATCTGACGAAGCCCTTTCAGGTTGATGAAGTCCAGTTGATCATTCGCAATGCGCTGGAAAAACGGCGCCTCTCGACCGAGAACATGCTGCTCAAGCGCGAGATGGCAAGCCAATCGTCCTTCGCGCAGTTGGTCGGCCAAAGTGAGGCGATGCAAAAAGTATTCGACGTGGTACGAAAAGTCGCCGATTCGAAAAGCAACGTGCTGATCTGCGGTGAAAGTGGAACGGGAAAAGAGTTGGTTGCGCGTGCGATTCATTACAACAGCGTCAGAAGCGCCCTGCCGTTTGTCGCCGTCAATTGCAGCGCGGTGCCGGAAACTCTGTTGGAGAGCGAGCTGTTCGGCCACATGAAGGGATCGTTCACGGGCGCCATTTCCAATAAGGCGGGATTGTTCGAGATTGCCAACGGCGGAACCATCTTTCTGGATGAGATTGGCGATACGACTCCCACGATTCAAGTAAAGCTCCTGCGTGTCATTCAAGAGCGGGAATTTCGACGGGTGGGCGGCAATCAGGATATCAAAGTCGACGTGCGTATCGTCGCAGCCACCAATAAGGATCTCGAAAAAGCAGTCGCAGATGGCTCGTTTCGCGAAGATCTCTATTACCGTTTGGATGTCATTCCCATCCGGCTTCCGCCGTTACGCATGCGAACCGGGGATATTCCGCTGCTGGTCAGTCACTTTCTGGAGCGGTTTTCGAAAGAGAGCGGCAAACCTAAGCCCGTGATCGGCCAGGAGGCGATGCACGTGTTGTTGGGACATGAATGGCGCGGCAACGTCCGCGAGTTGGAAAATTTGATCGAACGGGTCGTCGCGTTCTCCGCGGAGGGACCGGTGACCGACGCAGATGTGCGAGGATGGCTCCATCGCCCGGCGGCGCAGTCGCAGCCACACGCGATGCCGCTGGACTTGACCGAGGAGGGCTTGGATCTTGAAGGGCTCATCAACGGGATCGAAAAGGATCTGTTGCTGAAGGCTCTTGAGCGATCGAAATGGGTCAAAAAGAAAGCCGCGCGGATGCTTCGACTGAACACGAGATCATTCCGGTATCGATTGGAGAAGTATGCTATAAAAGGAGGTCGTGACTAATCGCTCTCCCGAACCGACCGGTTCCCCCTCGTCGATTACCGTTTCTGCACCTGCCAAGATCAATCTCGTGCTCCGAATCCTGGACCGTCGACCTGACGGCTACCATAACCTCTGGTCATTGATGCAGACCGTGAGTCTGGAAGACGAACTCTCGATTTCCATCAATCACGGTCATACGACCATTACATTGCGATGCGATGAACCGTCCTTGAAAACAGACCCTTCCAATCTGGTCTATCGTGCTGCGGCGGAGGTACTCGAACAGAGTGGACGACCCGTTGGATTGGACGTGACCCTCACAAAGCGAATCCCGATGGGGGCTGGGTTAGGAGGCGGGAGCAGCGACGCGGCTGCGACCATCCTTGGACTGAACCGGCTGTTGAGGTTAGGATGGTCGACGGAGAAGATGGCCGAGGTTGGTCAAGCACTCGGAAGCGATGTGCCGTTCTTCTTTTTCGCCCCTTGTGCGATCGTGAAGGGGCGAGGTGAGAAGGTGACTCCGGTGCACATCAATGGAAGTCGATGGGCGGTCTTGGTCAATCCGGGCTTCCCGGTCGAAACGAAGTGGGCGTATCAGCAGCTCTCCGCAAGCCGAACCGCCATCGTGCCGTTGTCTCATTCTCATGCCTCGCTGGAGGCAACACGTGAATTAGAATGGAAACACGTGCTTGAGACAGCAGAAAATGACTTTGAGTCGCCTGTGTTTAAGGCGCACCCTGCGCTCGACGATATTAAACGGCGGCTTCTGGCGGCAGGGGCCGAGGCTGCGTTGCTATCAGGCAGCGGTGCGACGGTCTTCGGTGTGTTTCGTGGTGAGGCCGAGGCCCGTCACGCAGAGACAGCTTTTTCAAGCGAGCCGTATTTGAAGGTGTTCACGGCGGCCATGTGTTCTCATTCCTAGCCGGTTCATCCTAAAAGTATCGACGGGCGTTTATTGACAGAAGCCTGAGATTTCCGCTACAGTTTCACCCTTTGATTGGCTTCCCCAGTAGTGTGTGCAGCGACCGAGGGGGGTCGGTTGACCGAAAGCCGCCTTCACTCACCGCACAAGAACCACTAGAGAATCCAGTACGTTAGAGACACGCGAGAAAACGGTCCAGGCAAGTTTTATGAACAGGGAACTAAAAATTTTCTCTGGCAACGCCAACCTTTCGCTTGCCCATGAGATCTGTGCCTATCTCGGGCAGAAGTTGGGTGAAGCCACCGTCTCGTCCTTCAGCGATGGAGAGATTCGGGTCAAGATCGATGAGAATGTACGGGGCGCCGACGTGTTCGTCGTGCAGTCCTGTTGTCAGCCGGTCAATGATTCCGTGATGGAGTTGTTGATCATTATCGATGCATTGAAACGTTCGTCGGCCAACCGCATCACCGCCGTTGTGCCCTATTTCGGGTACGCTCGTCAGGACCGCAAGGATCAACCGCGCGTTCCCATTACCGCGAAGTTGGTCGCGGATTTGATGACGACCGCCGGAGCCGATCGTGTCCTGTCGATGGATCTTCACGCCGGACAGATCCAGGGGTTTTTCAACGTGCCGGTCGACCATTTGTATGCGCTCCCGGTCTTGCTGGACTACATTGTGAAGAAACAAGTCGCGGACATGGTCGTCGTGTCGCCGGATGCCGGCGGTGTGGAGCGGGCCAGGGCGTTCGCAAAACGCCTCCAGGCCAACCTGGCGATCATCGACAAGCGGCGCGAAGGCCCGAACCAGGCGCAGATTATGAACATCATCGGCGACGTGCAAGGGAAAAGCGTGTTGCTCTTGGATGACATGATCGATACGGCCGGGACGATTGTGCAAGGCGCTCAGGCCTGCGTCGATCAAGGGGCTCGGGAAGTGATGACGGCCTGTACGCATGCGGTGCTGTCGGGGCCGGCCTTGGAACGACTACAGGCGTCGTGTCTGTCCCAGGTGGTGGTGACCAACACCATTCCGTTGCGGGGAAAAGAGTTGGTTTGCCCGAAGTTGCATCAATTGTCGGTGGCGCCTCTGTTAGGGGAGGCCATCAGACGGATTCATGAAGACGAGTCGGTGAGTTCACTATTTGCCTAAGCGACCCGTATCGACGGGGTATTGCGTCGGAAGCGGAGGAGACGGAGGAAGATCATGAAATTCGATTTGACAGTGACAGTAAGAGAAGAAGCGGGCAAGGGTGCCGCACGGTCCATGCGGCGGTCGGGAAAAATCCCGGCGGTGCTCTACGGCCAAGGGGAATGTCTCTTGCTGACCGTCAACCCCGATGAATTAATCAAAATTTTAAAGTCTCGTGCCGGCAGTACCGCGTTGATCTCTCTCACCGTGAACGGCGCCAAGTCCAAGCCGAATCGAACCGCGCTTCTACGGGATTTTCAGGTGGATCCGGTCAGTGGGGCTGTGTTGCATGCAGATCTCTTTGAGATTTCCATGAGCAAGCCGATCCGGGTGAAAGTCCCCATCAAAGTCATCGGCGGGGTTCCCGCCGGAGTCAAAGAAGGCGGTGTGTTGCACCACAACATGCGTGAGGTGCACGTAGAATGTCTTCCAGCGGCGCTACCGGACCACGTCGAGATCGATGCTTCATCGTTGACCATCGGCAGTGGTATCCATTTGAAGGACCTTGGAGCGCGCGAAGGGGTCCGTTTCTTGGACGATCCTGATCAGATGGTCGTCAGCGTCGCTGCGCCGATGTCGGACGCCAAACTCGAAGCCTTGCTCACCAGCACCGCGGGCCCGGCAGGGGAACCGGAGGTCCTGGTGAAAGGTAAGGAAGCAGCGGTTGGGGCTGAAGGTGCTGCGGGTGCCGAACCAGCCAAGGCGGGTGCAGCAGCGCCTGCCGGGGAAGCCAAGGCAGGAGAAAAGAAAGAAGCCGCTGCGGCTCCCAAGGCTGAAAAGAAAGAAGCCGAAAAGAAGAAGTAACGTTGCGCCTTCTCGTTGGACTGGGCAACCCCGGCAGAGCCTACGCCCAGACCCGCCACAATGTCGGTATGTGGGTCATCGAACGGGCCGCCGCTCGATGGTCGATCAGGCTCTCACCACGCGGCACAGCCCAGCGAGGCTCCGGGCGACTTGGAAGAGAACTGATCGAGCTTGCCGGCCTGCTCGACTGGATGAATATTTCCGGTCCTCCACTGAAAGGCCTCCTGCGCGAATTCACGCTCACTCCCGGCGATCTCATTGTCGTCCACGATGATTTGGACCTGGAGCCAGGGCGGCTGCGGATTAAACTGGCTGGTGGCAACGGGGGACATAACGGAATTAAGTCCATCATCGAGGCGCTCGGGACTCCGCAATTCGTCAGGATGAAGATCGGGATCGGCCGGCCTGCCCCGGGTCAAGATTCCCCCGACTATGTCTTGGAGCCGGTGTCGAAAGATGAGCTGGTCATATTTGAACCCTGTTTGGAGCGGGCCGTCGATGCGCTGGAATGTCTGATTCATCGAGGACCGGACGTTGCGATGAATCAGTTCAATGTTAGAGAGAAGGCTACGAACGAAGAAGAGGACACGAATTAAATGGGCTTGTGTTGCGGCATGATCGGCTTGCCGAACGTCGGCAAGACCACCGTCTTCAATGCGCTGACCGGCGGCGGCGCCTTAGCGGCCAATTATCCCTTTGCGACGGTAGATCCGAACACCGGTATTGCACTGGTTCCGGACCCTCGCCTCATCAAGCTGACCGAGATCTTCACGTCGAAGAAAACGACCTACAGCACGCTCGAAGTGCGAGACATTGCCGGGCTTGTCGAGGGGGCCAGCAAAGGCGAAGGACTCGGCAATCAATTTCTTGGCCACATCCGCGAAGTGGATGCGTTGCTGCATGTCGTGCGGTGTTTCCAAGGAACCGATGTGGTTCACGTCAGCGGCGGGATCGATCCGCTCCGTGACATCGGGGTGATCGAAACCGAGCTCATGTTATCCGATTTGGAAACGCTTGATCGACGAAAACAAAAGACTGAAAAGAAGGTGCGCGCTGGGGACAAAAAAGCCGCGTTTGAAGTGGAGTTTCTCGCCAAACTGATCGGATTGCTCGATAAAGGCGAGTGGTTGGGCAACCGGGAGTATTCGGCGGAAGAGCGGGTGATTCTCAACGAATGTCAGTTGCTCTCGGCCAAGCCGGTTCTGTTTATCGCCAATGTCTCCGAAGGCAAGAACACCGATGAGGCTATGGTTCAGATGGTACGCGAGTTTGCGGCGAAGCGTGGCGCCAGGGTTGTGACGATCTGCGGGCAGCTGGAAGCCGAGTTGTCGTCGTTGCCTGAGAGCGAGCGGGCAGACTTTCTGAACGAAATGGGACTGACCGAATCGGGACTTGTGCGGTTGACACGAGAAGCCTACACCCTGCTGGACTTGGTGACCTTCTTCACGGCCGGGGAGATCGAATCTCGCGCCTGGCCGATTCCGCGAGGCACCAAAGCGCCTCAAGCGGCGGGCAAGATCCACTCCGACATGGAACGCGGCTTCATCCGCGCCGAAGTCTATCACTACGACGATCTGCTGGCCTGCGGGACGGAAGCGAAGGTGAAGGAAAAGGGACTCTTCCGCCTGGAAGGCAAAGACTACGTTATCAAAGAAGCGGATATCGTCTACTTTAGATTTAACGTCTAGTCGCTCACTCGCGGGTCCTGTTGCTGTTGCATGGTTCACCATGCAACGGTGTTTTCACGAAGGGCAGCGGGTGATTTCCCTTGTCCATCAACGACTCGCGCTTCCTGTCTCTACTGAAATCTTGATGAGGCCGCACATCTTGTAAAACCAACTTGCTTCAGGTTCTTCGTCGTGGGACTACAAGCTGATCTGGTAGCGAGTGCTCCTACCGCCGCCGACAGGCGCGAAGATGCCCTTCTCTGCCAGATCCTGCAAATCGCGTGTCGCAGTCGCTTTCGATGCGCCGGCGAGTGCCAGGTACTTCTTGGCGCTCATCCTTACCTTAGGGCGCGAATGATACGATCAGCCGTCACTGTATTCATGACAAGGTCACACCATCGCAGATTCACATTACGATTTTGCGCGATGCTCTTTGAGGATATTCAGCCAGTACCGGGTGTGTTTGAGTTCACCGGTTTTTCGGAGTGCGCCCAGTTCTACCAAGCTCTGTAAATCTCTGGTTGCGGTGGCTCTGGAGGTGTTTGTGATTTTGAGGTAGTTCTGGGCACTGAGTCCGCCTTTGAAGCCGTCAAGTCCTTCCCGAAACATGCGTCCCAGTGCTTTGTCCTGCCGTTCATTGAGGTTCCCCCGCAGACGATCATGCAGTCTGGTTTTGGCAATGAGGAAATCGATGAGGCGTTGGGTGTACTGCTGTGCTTCCAGAACGGTTCGTGTGAAATAGATGAGCCAGTCGGTGATGTCTAATGCCCCATTGTTGTCCTCAAGAGCCGTGTAATACGCCTTCCGGTTTCGGCAGATCGTCTGAGACAGCGCGATGAGCGTCGGCCTGCCCAGGTTTTGGGACAAGGCCTTTTCCGACAGCGCTCGCCCAATCCGCCCATTGCCGTCTTCAAACGGATGGATCGATTCGAAGTACAGGTGTGCGATGCCTGCCCGCATCAGTGCAGGAAGCGGCTGCTGCCCATCTGGTGCCGTATCGTTGAACCACGCAAGAAATCCGTTCATCTCCATCGAAACTCGATGCGACGGCGGTGCTTCAAAATGCACCTTGGGAGTTGCGATGGGACCCGACACCACTTGCATCGGACTCTCGGTAGTCCGGTACGCGCCGATAGGGGTCAGGTCCTTCCGCCCACGCATCAGCATCGTATGCCAGTCAAACAATTGCTCATGAGAGAGCGTGGTGCCGGAGTGCCGATAGAGATCGGACATTAGGGCAGCAATGCCTTGTTCAGCGAGAGGGATTTTTCTGTTATCCGTATCCAGTCCGAAATTCCGTCGAATGGACGATTGCACGGAGTCGCGGTTGAGTGTTTCCCCCTCGATCTCCGAAGTGGTGACGGCTTCGTTGCTGATGAGATCAATGGTGAGCTGTGATTGATCCCCCTCCGTGAGATGTTTGATGGCGCCATGAATCATTCCTGCTTCATGGATAAATTGAGTCTCGTGTTGAGCCAGGGCCTCCCGGTCGTAGTTGAAGTTCGGCCAGTCTTCTTGCTGCCAATTCCATGTCATGAGTGATAAACCCCTCTCGTATAGCTCATAATAGAGTAATTGCATGAGTTATAGAAGAGGTTCCTATAACTCATGATGCGCGATCAACCGTCAGCGTATTCATACCGGCTCAACCGGTCCTGTATGTCGCCCATTGTCGGCTCCAGGAGTCGGAGATCATGCACGGTCAGTGTCACGACACCGAATGTTTCTTCCACCAGTCCACGGACCACATATGGCCGGTTTGGTGAGAGCAGATGACAGCAACGGCGATAGACGTTGGGAAACAGCGTGGCATCGTAGAGAGCGGTGACGTCTTCGAGGGTCATGAATTCCATAACGTGGCCGTGCTTCGTTTCAGCGGCCTTTTCCGTGATCAACAAGCCGACCATCGTGATGCGCTGGTCGACGAAGCGATGCATCTGGGAGGCCGGCACCGGCCGGAGCTGTTCGATCTGCTTGCGATAAAGGGTCAAAGGATGGCGGCTGGCAAGAAATCCGAACGACTCGATTTCATGCGCCCGCTTTTGAACAGCAGAATAGTCGTCGGGCACCGGCAAGGGGTTTGACGTGGAATCGCTGCCTGCGTACAGGCGCCAGAGCAAGGCCGGTCTTGTCAGCTCGCCGGCGATGGAGTCACAGCAGCCAGCGCGGACCAATATTCTGGCATGCGCCGGCTCCGGCTTCACACGCCCCAGAAAGTCCTGAAACGACCGATAGAAACCATTCTGAGTACGTTCCTCGATAATTCTTTTGCCGAATTCTTGAGGGATGGTCTTGATCTGCATCAGACCCATCCGCAGCCGCTCGCCTTCGCCGCGGTAAGCCCAATCGCTTGCGTTGATGTCCGGTAGAAGGATGGCCAATCCCATGCGCCGAGCCTCCGAGACATACGCAAAGGTCGAATAAAAGCCCCCCTGGTTGCTGATGACGGCGGCAAGGAATTCCGCCGGATAGTGGGTTCGGAGATATGCAGACTTGAACGACACCTGGGCATAGCTGGCCGAATGGGGTTTGCAAAAGCTGTAGCCGGCGAAGCTCATGATCATCTTCCAGATTCTGTCGATTGTCTCCGGTGACGCATGATTGTTTTCTGCTCCGCGGTAAAACTGCCGATAGTAGTCCCGCAGTTGCCGTTGTTTGTGTTTCTTGCTGATGATCTTGCGTAGCTGATCCGCATCTTCGACGGAAAAGTCCGCCAGGGCCATCGCCACCTTCGAGACGTCTTCCTGATAGGTCATGATGCCGTGTGTTTCATCCAAAATTCCCTCCAACTTGTCATGCCAGTATGCGCAGGAACCTTCTTGCGCTCGTCGGATGAAGTCTTCGACGAAGGCATTGGTGGCAGGTCTGACCAGGGACGAAACCATGACCAGATACTCGAATACATCGGCCACCGCACGGCGGTGTGGCGGCATGCCGATCCATAGTTTTCTCAACAAAAGGCGTGTGGCGGGCGATTCTATGTAGAAGCAACCGATCGTATCGCCGCATCGGATCGCTTCCTGCGTGGCGGCATCCTCCAGCGGATCCCAGGTTTCGTAATCGATCGTCCGGCCCGTATGCTTGGCGATGGCCACTAAGGCGTCCCGGATCACAGCCAATGACCGATTGCCTAATATATCGATCTTGACGAGCCCGGCGTCCTCCGTCTGATCCTTTTCCCATTGGATGACGGGCAGGCCCTTCGCTGTGATCTCGACGGGCACATAGCGTCGAATGTCGTCCGGCACGATGACGACTCCGCCACAATGCGTAGAGAGATGGCGAAAGTGGTTTTGTGCCTTCAGTGCCTGGGCCAAAATCTCGGGCCACGGTGCTTTCAGTTGTAGGATTTGTGACACTCGATGGAGCCATTGCCGGATGGTCGGTGGAGTGGAAAAGCCAAGGAGATCTTTTTGACGTCCCACGCGTGAAGACACCCTGCCGATTTCGTCGGCCGGCATACCGTACACTTTGGCGACTTCGCGGATTGCGGCTCGGAAGCCCAGACTGTTCTGATTCGCCACCATGGCAGCCTGGCGGTCGCCATACTGCTTGAATATCCACCTCAAAACGTCGTCGCGCTCATCCCATGCAAAGTCGATATCGATGTCCGGCGGATCCTTGCGGCCGGAATTGAGAAACCGTTCAAAGAAGAGGTGATGCTTGATCGGATCGACATGGGTGATGTTGAGACAGTACGAGACGATCGAGGCCGCGACTGAACCACGGCCGCAGGTGGTCCGCTTTGACTCCTGGACGATGTCTTCCACGACCAGAAAATAGTGGGCAAAACGTTTCTCTCGGATGATCGCCAACTCTTTTTCAATCCGATCGCGAATCTCCTGTGAAAGCACACCGTATCGATTATGTGCACCGGCATAGGTCTCCTCTTTGAGCGTCATGAATGCGTCTTCGTCGGACAGCCGGCGAAAGGCCGGGAAGATGGTTTCGCCGAAGCGCCAGTCGTTGTAGCACGCGTCGGCAATGCGGGCGGTGTTTTCCACTGCTTCCGGGACGTGCAGGAACTGAGATGCCATGAGCGTGGGCGGCATCAGCCATTGCGTGGGTCGACAGCAGGCGTCTTCCGGCAACCGTGACAGAGTTGTGTTGAGGGCGATGGCACGCAATAGGCGATGCGTGGCAAAGCCGTCTGCTTGGGAGAAGTACACGCGGTTGGTGGCGACAGGTGGAAGCTCGATATGGCGACTGAAGAGCAGCGTACGGTGCATCGTGCGCCCAGGCGTCACTTCGACATAGAGATCTTGCCGTGATTCTTTGGCCCAAGCCGTGAGCGCCTCTTCGTCATCTGTGAAAAGGATCAGACTATCGCGATAGCGTGAGACAGATCCGAGGAAGTCGAACGAGGGGTTGCAATGCCGCTCCGACAGCACGCGACAGAGATTGGCATAACCGATCGGTGTTTTTGCCAGCAAGACCGCCCGATGATCGGCCGTCGTCAGTTCAGCGCCGAGAATCGGCCGGAGCCGCTGTTGCTTTGCGTGTGCGACAAATCGAATCGCACCGTACAAGCCGTTCGTATCGGTCAACGCCATGGCCGGCGACCCTTGCCGGTGTGCCGAAGCGCAGAGTTCTTCCAGCGATGACACGCCGCGCATCGGTGAATAGTCCGAATGGACATGCAGGTGCACGAACGGGGAAGGCTTCATCGCAACGTTCTCCCCCAGGACAGGGCCCGTTCACCAAACTTCGCGCGAATGTCATCCAGCGCCAGTGACAGCCGGTGGGAGCATGGGAGGACTGTGGGCTTCGGTTCGTCGAAGAGCGAAAGTTGCTCGGCAGGCGATTCCAGCCGACCGACCTGGAGTGTGAGACGGGTGAGGCGTATCCGCCGGTGGAAGCACCGGTAAAAGAGTCGTGTCACGATAGGATGGAGATCGATCTCCCAGTACGTGCCGTGCGGCAAGCGTTCTTGCGCGGTCCGTTCGACATGGTCGCTGTGCCGAACCGTCAGTGCGATATGCCGGCACACACGCCCTTGTTGCCGAAGCGTTGCGCAAAGCTGCTCCAATAGTCCGTACAATCGACCTAACAAGAGTCGGTCGTCTACTTCATCCGGATCGAGACGAATGATACGTTCGATGACCGGCTGCGTGATCGGTGACCGGACCGGTGAGGAATCAATCCCCAGCGCCCAGTCGTGCAACAAACCAGCGGGAGCGCCGATGGCGGCTTGCAGGTGTGTCAATGAGACGGAGGCGATCGCACCAAGGGTGAGGAGATTCAAATCCTCCAGCCGCTGCGAGACTCGTGAGGTTTGGGCGCGATGAAGGCCGGGGAGCAACAGGGTCGGCAACGGAGCCAGGAATGATTGTTCTGAGCCGGAATGGATCGAGAGGAGTTGCGGAGGTTTGGTCAATGTCGTTGCGGCCAATTGCGAAACGAGCTTGTTCCCCGCCAGCCCGATGGTGCTGTACCATCCCTGCTGATGCGCCAACTCTCGACTGATGCGGGTTGCCGTGTCGATAGGAGGTCCGAAGAGGTGGGTTGTGCCGGTGAGGTCCAAGAAGAGCGAACCGGGCCTGATCGATTCCCAGATCGGTGCAACACACGAGACACGATGCTGCAGTTCACGATGCGCGGCTTGTATGAGCGATGAGTCCGGAGAGACCACTCGCAAGCCGGGACAGATCCGCTGCGCCAAGTCTACGGCCATACCCGGCTGAATGCCTTCACGAAACGCTTCTGCGGAAATCTCGCGGATCAACGCGCGCGGTGTATGGATCGGCGCCATGGCCACCGGTCTGTTTCGGAGAGAAGCGTCGCCCGCCCGGGCGAGTACGATTCCAAAGGAAGGGATGTGAAGGCAGACAATGTGTCGATCCATCGCGAATCAAACGGATCTAATAAGTAACCAATGGTTACAATCAGAAGACCTTCCTGTCAATGCGGGGAAACTTCCTACGGGCCTTTGGAATCTGGGCATTCAACCATGAGCCTCATCCACTCAGAGAGTGCGGTGACAAGAGCTCCATGGGTTCGATCGATGGTGCGGTCTCACCGGATTCATTGACAGCGTAAGAAATCCTGTGCTACCGTCCACCGTTCTTTTCGCCGAATAGGCGCCCTACACCTCGCTCCCGACCGGTTCGGGGGCCTTTGCCCAGGAGGATCGCTGCATGGAGCTCTACGAGTCTCTGTTTATTATTCGTCCGTCCGTCTCCGATGAGGAGACGAAAACGCTCATCGACAAGATGAAAAATGTCGCCGACAAAACCGGCGCCCAATTCATCAAAGCCGAAAATTTAGGGAAGAAAAAGCTCGCCTACGAAGTGCGTCGCGAACGGAAGGGCACCTACGCTTATTTCTATTTTAAGGCCCCGAACAACACCGTCGGCGAACTCGAACGAGCCTATCGATTGGAAGACAACATCATTAAGTTTTTGACGGTCCATCACGAAAAACCGTTGGTGGAACGGCGTCCGGTGGAAGCTTCAGCACAGGAGTCCGACGGTGGCCGGATTTAACAAAGTCATTCTGATGGGAAACCTCACCAGGAATCCTGAGCTTCGGTACACTCCGAGCGGGACACCGGTGGCGAGTTTTGGCCTCGCGGTAAGCCGCCGGTTTAAACAGGCCGAAGATTTGAAAGAAGAGGTCTGCTTTGTGGACATTGTCGTGTTCGGCCGGCAGGCGGAACATTGCGGACAGTATCTGAGCAAAGGGAATGGGGCGATCGTCGAAGGCCGGTTGCAGCAGCGCCGATGGGAAACTGAAGATGGCCAAAAGCGCAGTAAGCACGAAGTGGTCGCGCAGACGGTGACGTTCATGCCGAAGCGCCAAGATGGCGGCCCAAGTGCCGAACCTCCGATGCACGACGAGCCCGGCTATGACATAGGCGAGGAAGGTTAACGGCAGGAGCATGAGGAGGCAGTAATGGATCGAAGCGAAAACGAGCGTGGCGGGGGTGGGGGCCGGTTATTTCAGCGTAGGCGTCCTTGCCGATTCTGTTTGGAGAAGGCGCCGATCGATTTTAAGGACGCCGGGCTCCTGCGGAATTTTTTGACAGAACGGGGACGGATCGTTCCGCGCCGCATTTCAGGGAATTGCATGCGTCATCAGCGTGAACTGACGGTGGCCGTCAAGCGGGCTCGGCATATCGCGATTATCAGCTTCGCCGAAGAGCGATGACGTACGTGACAGGCGATTTCGATGCACCGGGGTGGGGCAGCGGCACGCTGCTGAGGATGACCATGGATGTATTGACACCGAAAATCGCGGATATCACGGCCGAAGGTCTTTCGTTGTCGGGCGACCTGACGGGTGAAGAGCTCGAACTGACGGATGCGGATGTGTCCATTCGTGGAACCCTGGCGGTGGGACTGGATCTTCGCGCGATCGAGCGCACCATCTATGTGACCGGTGTGGTCGAAGGGACGGCGGTCCGCCAATGCGTGCGCTGTCTCAAAGATTTTGAAGACCCGATGGCGTTTTCTTTACGAGTGGCCTACGAACGGGAAGCCAAGGCGACGCCCGTCACCCCCAAACGAGATGATGTGCGGAAGAAAAAAATGGCGGCACAGGTCGAAGTTAACACAGAAGAGCAGAACGACGACCTCTATTACTTTACGGGCGATCATCTGGAGCTGGCGCCGATGCTGCGTGAACAATTGATTCTCGCCGCTCCGATGCATCCCCTGTGTTCCGAGGACTGCCTCGGACTGTGTCCTCGTTGCGGAAAAGATTTGAATGAAGGCCCGTGTGGTTGCGTCGAGGCGCCGACGGGAGGTCCGTTTCACGTGTTGCGCGAGATGAAGGAAAAACTGCAAGAGCCCGGTGATCGCTGAGCGGCGATCGTGATGGAGCGGAAGAAGGAGCCACCATGCCCAATCCCAAACATAAACATTCGAGGGCGAGACGCGACAAGCGTCGCACCCAAAAACTGCGTATGACCCCGCCGGGGATGGCTGTCTGTCCCCAGTGCCATGAGCTGAAGCTGCCGCATTACACCTGTTTGAACTGTGGAACCTATAAAGGCAAGGCAGTCATTCAGGTCGAAGAAGCGTGAACGGAATGTCGAAGGTTTGCCGACGTGCCAAAGCCCCGAGTGTTGAAGAGGGCACAGGACGTCCATCGCAATCAGGATGTCGCCAACGTGATGCGTCTTCTTGCATAAGTATTCGGGCAATCGGTCCATCGCGCCTGACGTGAGCCCAGGGGGGCGACGCGTGTTCAGCCTGTCTGTCCAACGCCATCTGTGAGTACACTGTCTCGCATGAAGATCGCGCTTGACGCCGCGGGCGGCGATCATGGCCCCGCGCCGTGCATCGAGGGTGCTTTTCAAGCTGTCAGGGAATTGGATGTCGAGGTCGTCCTTGTCGGCGACGAGACGACTCTCAAACAGGAATGTGCGCGTCTGGCTTGTCTCGACTCCCGCCTGTCTATCCGGCATGCTTCCCAAGTCGTCGAAATGCATGAGTCGCCTGCCGCAGTGGCTCGGAAGAAACGAGACTCGTCGATCTGGATCGCGACGGAATTGGTCAAGAACGGCCATGCTGATGCGGTCGTGAGCCCAGGGAACACGGGGGCGAGCATGGTGGCGGCATTCTTCGTATTAGGACTTGCGAAAGGGGTTGAGCGGCCTGCGATCGCCACCAGCTTGCCGACGCTGAGCGGGGAAGCGATCATGCTCGATGTGGGGGCCAACGTCGACTGCACTGCCAAGCATCTTGAGCAATTCGCCTTGATGGGAAACGAATATGCCAAGCATCTGCTCGGTAAGCCGAATCCCCGTATCGGTCTTCTGAGCATCGGTGAAGAAGACAGTAAGGGCAACGAAGTCACCAAAGAGGCGTTTAAGCTGCTCAAAGGGAGTTCGATGAATTTTGTGGGGAATGTGGAGGGACGGGATGTGTACAGTGGAATCGCCGATATCGTCGTCTGCGACGGGTTTATCGGCAACGTGGCGTTGAAGATTTCCGAGGGCGTTGCCGAGATGATCAAGAGGCTGCTGCTCAAGGAAATTTCCGGCCACTTCCTGGGCCGATTGGCCTATCCCTTGATTTCCGGCCCTCTGACGAATCTGAAGCGAAAAATCGACTATGCCGAATTCGGCGGCGCCCCACTGCTGGGGGTCAATGGGATTACGATGATCTGCCATGGACGATCGTCGGCTAAGGCCATCAAAAATGCGATTCGACGGGCAAAAGGCATGGCTGAGGGCCGTGTGCGAGAGCTGATTCAACGGAATATCGACGAGAGCCGTTCCCGTCCACCGGTGGAATTGGGAACATGAAAGCCTATGTTGCGGGAACCGGCTCCTATGCGCCTGCCCGGGTGCTGACGAATGCGGATCTTGAACGCATGGTGGCCACGTCCGATGAATGGATTCGAGAACGGACGGGCATCCGTGAGCGGCATATTGCAGCGACCGGGGAAGCCTGTTCGGATTTGGCGGTTCAGGCCGGGAAACGGGCACTGACTGCGGCTGGTCTGCCAGCGACCGACCTCGACATGATTTTGGTCGCCACCTGTACGGGTGATTACCCGCTCCCGGCAACGGCCTGTCTCGTCCAGCATCAGCTCGGTGCGACCAAAGCTGCGGCCTGTGATCTGTCGGCCGCCTGTTGCGGATTTGTCTACGCGCTCTCGGTGGCGGATGCATACGTCAGGAACGGGATGCGTCATGTCCTGGTGATCGGTTCAGAAGTCATGTCCGCCATCACCGATTGGAGCGACCGTAACACATGTGTGCTGTTTGGGGATGGGGCCGGTGCGGTAGTCGTCAGCGCCAGTGATGGGGAACGGGGGATCTTGTCCACTCACCTTCGCTCAGACGGCGCCCTCTGTGAGTTGATCATGGTACCGGGAGGAGGTTCTCGTACTCCCCCTTCCGAAAAAGTGATCGCGGAACGCCAGCAGTACATCAAAATGAAAGGGAACGAGACCTTCAAAGTCGCGGTGCGCACCTTGGAAGACATCGCTCGCACGACCCTTTCTGCCAATCATCTCCGTGTGGAGGATCTTGACCTCTATGTACCACACCAGGCCAACGTACGAATTCTGAGGGCGGTCATTGAGCGCCTCGGCCTTCCGATCGAAAAAGTGCTCCTGAATCTCGATCGGTATGGGAATACCTCCGCCGCATCCATTCCAATTGCCCTGGATGAAGCGGTCCGCGAAGGGCGTATCAAGAATGGCTCGCTGGTGATGCTTGGTGCGTTCGGGGCAGGATTGACATGGGCTTCTGCGATGATCCGATGGTAAGGGCGTATCCGTTGGTGATCCGGCACGACTCGTAGAGCAGACTCGCGCTGATTGCGGAGAATGGCGGCTTGTGGAAACTTTTTCCCGTTGACTTTGCGGGGGATTTCTAAGATATCTAACCCCCCATGACTCAAGGAATCGGGCTTGTTTTTCCAGGACAGGGTTCTCAGTCAGTGGGGATGGGTAAGGCGCTCTATGACGCACATCCCTCTTTGAAGTCCGTCTACGATGAGGCGACCTCGGTTTTGAGTTATGATGTCGGGGCGTTATGCTTTACGGGACCGGCTGAGCGGCTCAATCTGACGGAATTCACCCAACCGGCCTTGCTGGTCAGCAGCATGGCGGCGTTGAGGCTGTTGGAGCCGGTCGGAATCAAGCCGGTCGCGGTGGCGGGACATAGTTTGGGTGAGTATTCGGCGTTGGTTGCGGCCGGTGGCCTCTCATTCCGGGATGCGGTTGGCCTGGTTCAGAAGCGGGGGCGCTACATGTCGGAAGCCGTGGCTCCGGGAACCGGTCTTGTCGCGGCCCTGTTGGGCCTCGCCGCCGGCGTGGTTAAGGATGTGTGCCGTACGGCGTCGTCTGTCGGGGTTGTCGCCGCGGCGAATTTCAACTCGCCGGGGCAAGTGGTCATTGCCGGTGAAAAGGCGGCGGTGGAAAGAGCGATCGAATTGGCCAAAGCACAAGGCTGTAAAAAGGCTATCCCTCTGCCGGTGAGTGTGCCCGTTCATACTCCATTGATGCAGCAAGCAGCTGATCGATTGGCCAAGGACTTGGCTGCGGTTCAGTGGTCTGATCTCAACGCCCCTCTGGTGAACAATGCGGAGGCGAAAGCGATCAGACTGGCAAGCGAAATCCAGGCGTCGTTGGTTCGCCAGCTGCCCTCTTCCGTGCTGTGGGAGGAGACCGTGCATACTATGGGAAAGATGGGGGTCACGACGTTTGTGGAAGTAGGGCCAGGTACCGTGTTGACCGGCTTGATCAAGCGGATTCTGCCGGACGCCAAATTGTTGAATGTGAATGATCCAAAGTCACTGGATGCGACGCTCCAGGCAGTGAGCTAGCGCACAATCGGCTTCACATGAAACACCAGATGACGAACGCTCTGTCGGCTTGTTAAGGTACCGCCGGAAAGGTCTGTGATGTTGCTACAAGGGAAAGCCGCTATTGTCACTGGCGCTGCCCAAGGAATCGGTCGGGCCATTGCCGAATGCCTTGCCCAAGCGGGGGCGGACATCGCCGTGGCCGACCTCGACCCAGGTCGTTCGTTGGAAACGGTCGGCTTGGTCGAAAAACTAGGGCGAAAGGCATTGAACCTGAAAGTCAACGTGGCCGATGCCAATGACACCAAAGGGATGGTCGAACAAGTCTTGAAGGCCTGGGGGAAAGTTGACATCCTCGTCAACAATGCGGGGATCACTCGCGATGGATTGTTGTTGCGGATGAAGGAGGAAGATTGGAATCTGGTGCTTCAGATCAATCTGAACGGCACCTTTAATTGCACGAAAGCGGTCTTGCAGCCGATGACCAAGCAGCGGTACGGGCGTATCGTTAACATCGCCTCGATCGTTGGAGTGATAGGGAACGCGGGGCAGGCGAATTATTCGGCTTCAAAGGCGGCCGTCATCGGGTTCACAAAAACCGTTGGTCGGGAATATGCCAGCCGTAACGTGACGGTGAATGCGGTGGCGCCTGGTTTCATCGATACGGCGATGACTCATGGACTACCGACCGATGTGAAAGACACGTTGCTGAAACAAATCCCGTTGGGGCGGCTGGGTACCCCTGCGGATGTTGCCGCGGCTGTCCGATTTCTTGTGTCCGAAGACGCGGCCTACATTACGGGTCATGTCTTGCACGTGAACGGCGGGATGTTGATGGTATAAAAGCGTCGAATTTCTTGGACGTACAGCCGTCACAGATCCCCATGTGGCGGTGCAGAGTGAGTCATACTGGGGAAGGAGGTAGCGATGGCAACAGTTGAAGAGCGCGTGAAGAAGATTATTGCTGAACAGCTCGGTGTGGAGGAAGACGAGGTGACACCGGAGGCCTCCTTCGTTGAAGACCTTGGGGCGGATTCGCTCGATACCGTCGAGCTTGTGATGGCACTCGAAGAGGAATTCTCGATCGAAATTCCCGATGAGGATGCGGAGAAGATTCTGACCGTTGGGAAGGCATTGGACTACATTAAGGAAAAGTCATAGGCATGTCTCAAGGAACGTCTGATCCGGTCACACGGCGTGTGGTGGTCACCGGTTTAGGACTGGTCACTCCATTAGGCACGGGTGTCGACAAGACCTGGAAAGCGCTCTGTGCCGGCGAGTCGGGGATCGGTCGAATCACCAAGTTTGATCCGACGGGATATGACGCTCAGATTGCCGGTGAGGTCAAAGATTTTGACCCTGCTCGGTTCATCGAGAAAAAAGAGATCAAGAAGATGGATGCGTTCATCCACTATGCGGTGGGCGCTGCCCAGCTGGCTGTGGATGATGCCGGCCTCAAGGTGACGCCGGAGGAGGCCACAAAGGTCGGGGTCTACATTGGCTCTGGGATCGGCGGGCTTGGGTCGATTGAGCATTATCATGAGGTGCTCAAAGGCAAGGGACCTGGGCGAGTCTCACCGTTTTTCATTCCAATGACGATCATCAACCTCGCTTCCGGGCAAGTGGCAATTCGGATCGGAGCCAAGGGGCCCAACTCTTGCGCGGTGACGGCATGTGCCACGGGCAACCATTGCATCGGGGATGCCTATCGCCTGATTCAACGGGGTGATGCCGATGTCATGGTGGCCGGGGGCGCCGAAGCGGCCGTGACTCCGTTGGGTGTGGCAGGATTTGCAGCGGCCAAGGCCTTGTCGTTCCGGAATGATGAACCAACCAAAGCGAGCCGTCCATTCGACAAGGACCGGGATGGATTCGTGTTGGGTGAGGGTGCGGGCGTGGTAGTGATCGAGGAACTGAATCATGCCCTCCGACGGGGGGTCAGAATTTACGGCGAAATTATCGGGTATGGGATGAACAGCGACGCGTATCACATTACGGCGCCGCCCGAAGAGGGTGAGGGAGCCGTCCGCTGCATGGAATTGGCGCTCAAAGATGCCGGAATCAGACGCGATCAGATCGGGTATATCAACGCGCATGGCACATCGACGATGGCCGATGCCATTGAGACGCGAGCGATAAAACAGGTGTTTGGTGAACAAGCCTTTCGCATTCCGGTCAGCTCGACCAAATCTATGACCGGTCATTTGCTGGGAGCAGCGGGTGGGATTGAAGCCGTCTTCAGTATTCTGGCACTTTTCCACGGGGTGCTCCCGCCCACGATTAATCTCGACAACCCGGATCCCGCCTGTGATTTGGACTATGTCCCCAATAAAGCACGGCCGACTGCCATTCAGATGGCATTGTCCAACTCGTTCGGATTCGGCGGAGTGAATGCGTGTTTGATCTTCAAGAGACTGGACGCCTAATACCCACGCCACGATGACACCGGCTTCTTCAGCCGATTCTCCTCCTGCCTTCTTAAAATATCGGTTCACGAACTCGACCTTCTTGACGGAAGCTCTGACACACAAATCGTACGTGAATGAACGACGAGACACGGACCGAAAACATAATGAACGGCTGGAGTTCCTGGGGGATGCCGTTTTGTCGCTCATTGTCAGCGATTATCTTGCCAGCCGATATCCTGAGTTGAGCGAGGGCGCTCTCTCAAAACTCAAAGCGAAGCTCGTGAGTGAGAGCCCGCTGGCGAATGCCGCCAGGCGTCTGGATCTTGGAGCCTACCTGAAGCTCGGTCGAGGAGAAGAACTTTCGAACGGGCGGGACAAAGCCTCGCTCCTGGCTGATGCATTGGAGGCCGTCATCGCCGCGGTCTATCTTGACGGAGGGTTTGAGGCCAGTCGCGATTTCACCATCGATGTGCTGAATGATGAGCTGTGCCGCATCGAGCTTTTGCAAACGAAGCCCGGAGGAGATGACTACAAGACTCGCTTCCAGGAGTGGTGCCAGAAACGATATGAAGTGTTGCCTCGGTATGTGATTGTGCGAGAAACTGGGCCCGATCATCACAAGTTCTTTGAAGTCGAAGTACACGTGAATGACAACGTCTTTGGCATTGGCCAAGGACACAGCAAGAAGGAAGCAGAGCAGGAGGCGGCGCAACGAGCACTGGAGCAAGTTGAGCGTTGACGCGCGACACGTGGTAGGATGAGAGATTACTGTCATGTAAAGGTTGTGGAGGTTGGTGATGCTGAAGCGCACAGGATGGCGAATGTGTATGGGACTGTTGGTGGGAATTGCACTGTCAGTCTCGGGCATTGGGTCGGTTATTGCCGCGGATACGGCGACCACACCAAAGGCTGAAACCCCGAAAGGGCCTCGGGGGATCATCAAAACGAAATACGGCGATATCGAAATCAAGTTCCATTCGGACGTTGCACCAAAACATGTGGAGAATTTTATTAAGCTGGCGAAGGCCGGCTTTTACAACGGGACCATTTTTCACCGCGTCATTCCCGGTTTCATGATTCAAGGCGGTGACCCGAATACGAAGGATACGCTCAAGAAGGATACCTATGGCCAGGGTGGTCCCGGCTATACCGTTAAGGCGGAGTTCAGCGATATCCCACATAAGCGCGGCGTGGTTTCTATGGCCAGGGCAGCCGAGCCGGATACGGCCGGCTCTCAGTTTTTTGTCGTGGTAGAGGACTCGCGGTTCTTGGATCGCAAGTACTCCGTGTTTGGCGAAGTGACCAAGGGAATCGGTGTGGCCGATAAGATCGTCAATGTTGCGCGCGACGAGCGGGATAATCCCAAAGAGCGTGTAGAAATGACCGTCACGATTGTGGAGTAACTTTAGGGCGAGTTGCCTTAGATTTGGACCGGAAGATCAATGACTATGATGCCGGCAGTCGGGACCATGGGTATGTTCCTCGGGGGCGGGCGGTGGTAGGAACGATTGCCCCGGCAGAAGGATATGCCCCGATTCATGCTGCTTCTTGAGGTGCGCCGCGATTTCAGGATGCTGCATCTTCACATAACCGATCAGTCCTCCAAGAAACCGGCTTGACTGGAAATCATTCTCTGAAAATGCAGACACAAACTGGACGGCGCGATCCAGGATTGTTAGGGCGTCGGACGAGTCGGCAATCTGGTCCGGGTGCTGTTTGTGAAAAGTTTCGTACTCTTTTTTGAGGCGCTCGGCAAAAACCGGTGCGGGGGCAGCCGGAATGTGAAGCGGGCTGAGTGTTCGGCGGAGCGTCTGCAGTGCCGCGATGACCTCGACATCCTGCCCATCTCTTCGTCCTTCAAAATAGCCGAACGTGACGACCTCAATCAGGTTGAAGAGCGCGACGGCTTTGTATCCTCCCAATTGTTCCAACTCTTGATAGAAGTCTCGACGAACGGACACGAATTGTGCTCCAAGCCGTCTCTGCTGGTAATCACTCCCGCTGTCAAGATAGGCACAGTCGTGGGGACATGAAATTCGTGTCATGCGATGCTCGCCACAGCACTGGCTGCAGATCAATCCTCCCAGGGCCGGACATGCCCGCTTCCCCTTCCGATTGTGGCAATAGACGCATGAGCTCATTTTTTGATCTCTTCCGGCGCGGGCTTAGGGGGCGGAGGAATGAACCCATAGTCGGCCAGAGTGCGTTTATCGCCCTTGGGCCTGGCCGATGACGGGGCTTCCAGTCCGTTCATCTCGGCCGCATGCACGTAGTGATAGGGAACCAATATGAGGTTATTTTCTCGGTCGATGCTGATATCAGCCGGGGCGGGGAGGTATTCGGCAATGACTTGAAATCGATGGTCTCTGGTCATGCGCCAAATCTTGCCTTTCGTGAAATCCGACACATACATATTGCCCCATTGATCGAAATCGACTCCACTCAGGTTCTGGAAACGGCTCGTAAAAAACCCATTCGACTCCAGTTCAGTCAACTGTCCATCAGGAGTGATCTCGAGAATTTTCCCTTTGTCCCAACTCACGGCAATGAGGTGATTGGTCTTCGGATGGATCGCGATTCCTGCGGGGCCAGCAAGTCGGTCGTCGTGAATCAGCAGATCCACTCGATAATTGTCCGAGGGGTTGATGCGGTAAATGGAATTGGCTGTTTGGTCCGAGGCGTATAAGAGGCCGGTCGGTGAAGCCGCAACGTCGGTCAGAGATACCTGCGTCTGGGATCGGGAGGAAAACGAGACCGAGGTGACAAGTTTCCCGGTTGTCTTGTCGAAGCCTTTCAATTGGTCAAGGTCCGCGACATAGAGAATCGATCCTACTATGGCCATTCCCTTTGGAGCATGCAGAAGTTCCGTCACGCCGCCTTGTATGAACTTGAGGTGGATGATCTTCCCCTCGGAATTCAACTTTGTGATGAAGCCGTTGTTGTCTCGGGCCTCCGGCTCCCCATTGATGTTGGATATGAAATACTCTTTCGCCGTGGGGTCGCCGACGAAGCTATTGGGGGACTCCAAGCCTGTAATCTGGGCTGCCTCGCCCGGTAACGTAAGGCTAAGAGTGAGTGCCCAAGGGAGGAAAAAACGGTAGTAGGAATACAAGGGCAACGAGCGGATATCCCTGATTAGATCTGGGTTATCGTATCGAAGGAGTGAAGAGACTGTCAAGGAAAGAGGGAGGAAGGTTATTGGCTGGAGGAAACATCCCCTATTCCTGACCACTCGTGCGGATCTCCAACCGTTCAATCAGCGTTGACTTGCATAAAATTCACCTGCTAAGTTGCAACGATTTTACCGGCTAAATAGCTACAGGGGAGGGGGGACTGTGACCGCACGATTGATTGATGGAAAAGCGCTCGCGCAGCAGGTTCGTGATCGTCTGGCGGAGGCATCCGCGGAGTTGTTCGCCAAGAAATCGATTAAACCGGGTCTGGCAACCATTTTGGTCGGTGACGATCCTGCCTCGCATGTCTATGTTCGTAATAAGCAAAAGGCCTGTGAATTAGCGGGGATTCATGTCGACGACCACAAGCTCCCGGCCAGCACGACGCAGGCTGAGCTCTTGGCGCTGATCGACAAAAAGAATGCCGACCCTAAAATCCATGGAATCCTGGTTCAACTCCCGCTTCCCAAGCATATCGACAGCAAGGTCATTCTGGAAGCCGTCTCGCCGCTCAAGGATGCAGATGGCTTTCATCCGTACAACTTCGGCCGGCTTGTGGAAGGGCATCCCGTATTCGAGGCGTGTACCCCTAAAGGCGTCATCAAGATGATTGAATCGGCCGGCGTGACGATTGAGGGGAAGCGGGCGGTTGTACTGGGACGAAGCAATATTGTCGGAAAGCCGTTGGCGTTGATGCTGCTCCAGAGGAATGCGACGGTGACGATTTGCCATTCGAAAACGAAAGACCTTCCTGCGGTTTGCCGTGAGGCAGATTTACTGTTGGTCGCGATCGGAAAGGCGAAGTTCGTAACGGCCGACATGGTGCGCGAGGGAGCGGTCGTCATCGACGTGGGTATGAACAAAACTCCTGAGGGTAGGTTGTGCGGCGATGTCGACTTCGAAGCTGTGAGCCAGAAAGCCGGTTGGATCAGCCCTGTTCCGGGTGGAGTTGGCCCGATGACCATCGCGATGCTGCTCGAAAATACAGTGGAGTCCGCCAGGAGAGCAGCAGGAATGATATGAGGGGCTATCCATGAGCCGAGAGCCACAGCGCTTAATCGATATTCTCAACCGAGGCACGTTCGCCGTCACGGTTGAATACAATCCTCCCAAGGGCACGAACATCTCGTCCGTGCTGGAGAACGCCAAGCAGTTAGTAGGGCGTGTCCACGGAGTGAACGTCACCGACAATACGGCGGCCGTGGTTCGTGCCGGCTCGCTGCCGGTCTGCCGCCTCCTGTATGAACTAGGGCATGATCCCGTGATGCAGTTGACCTGTCGTGATCGCAACCGAATTGCGATGCAGTCGGATTTGATGGGTGGGCATATGCTCGGGATTCGAAATATTCTGTGCCTCACCGGCGATTACCCGACCGTCGGTGATCACAAGGAAGCCAAACCGGTCTACGATCTTGATTCGGTTCAAGTGATGCAGCTTGTGCAGGGATTGAACAATGGGCACGACATGACCGGCCATAAACTGGACGGCTCGACGGCGTTTACCATCGGCGCGGCTGTGACTCCGGAAGCTGATCCGCTGGGACCTATGCTTGCTAAGTTTGAAGTGAAGGTGAAGGCGGGTGCCCAATTCTTTCAGACCCAGGCGGTGTACCATCCGGAGCAGTTCGGGAGCTTTATGAAGGCGATCCGGCCATTCAAAGTGAAGGTCCTGGCCGGTATTCTTGTGTTGCGCAATCACAAGATGGCTGAGTTCATGAACGCCAACATTCCGGGCATCTCAGTGCCAAGCGAGATGATCGAAGAACTCAAGGCCGCCGGAGAGAGAGCCGAGGATGTCGGGGTCGACATCGCCGTACGGACGATCAAGGCGGTGCGGCCACACTGCGACGGTGTCCATATCATGGCGATCAAAGCGACACATCGGTTGAGAGAAATCATCACCAAGGCCGAGTTGGACTGATGACCATCCTCGATTTCCAGCAGTACAAACGAGAGAAAAAGAAGATGGTCGTCGTGACGGCCTACGATGCGCTCTTCGCTCGCATTGTGGAGCAAGCGGGGATTCGCGCGATCCTGGTGGGAGATTCGCTGGGCGTCGTTGTGCAAGGAAAACCCAATACGCTCGCGGTCACGATGGAGGACATGCTGTACCATACGAAACTGGTAGCCGGTGCCGCACAGCAGTGTCTGGTGATCAGCGATATGCCGTTTATGTCCTACCAGGTGAGCACGGAAGAGGCTGTGCGCAATGCGGGCCGGTTACTGCAAGCCGGGGCCGCCGCCGTGAAGCTGGAGGGAGGCGCCGCGGTAGCGGATCGAGTCAAGGCGATCGTGAGCATTGGGATTCCTGTCATGGGCCATTTAGGCATGACCCCGCAATCGGTCCATGCGCTTGGTGGCTACAAGGTCCAAGGTAAAGTCGAAGATCAAGCCTCCAGACTATTGGAAGATGCTCAAGCGCTCGAGGCGGCCGGGGCATTCGCTCTCGTGTTGGAAGCGGTGCCTGTCGGGTTGGCCAAGAAAATTACCCAAGCCCTTTCGATAGCCACCATCGGGATTGGCGCGGGTCCACACTGTGACGGCCAGGTTCTCGTGCTCTACGATCTGCTTGGTCTCTTTGATGGCTTCACCCCGAGATTCGTCAAAACCTACGCTCACCTTAAAGCGGATGCCCTTCAAGCGCTGAATCGTTACAAGGAAGAAGTCGAGCAGGGAAAATTCCCCAACGACTCCGAGAGCTACCACTAAATCGGCATCGTTTCTCGACTCGACGTGCATGTGGGCAAGCGGCCTCGTTCCCGCTGAGTCAGTTATCCCGGCTTTTGCGAGGAGTCGTAGGTCAGAAGTGTGAAGAGAACAGGTCGGAATTCTGAGCCTTCCCAGGTTGTCGTTTTGTACCCTTCGGTAAAAGCAGTCACATCGATGCCCATGTAGGGAGAAGAGACCTTTTGTAACCGGTCTAACCCGTTGCGGGCAAGTTTCCGTGCAGCGTTCTCGTTGCCTAGAAACCATTTCAAGTTTGATGCGGCAAACTGGATGAGAGCTTGAAAAAAGTTTCCTTGCTCACTGTTGTGTCCGGCCGCGTGCCACAGTCCCTCAAAAATCTCATGACATTCCCACCAATAGGCAAAATTATAGAGGTCGATCCCGTACAAGTAATTCTCTGAAGTTTGCCATTCATCTGCGGCGAACCGGGTTGGTTTTGGCTCCCGCTTACCATATGAATGTCCGCTTGGATCACGGCGTGGGTGTGGTGTCAGGCCAGGCACAAAACGGTACGAAGGAAATGGTTGTGTGGAGTAACGCGGCCAGTTCGGATTGGGCGGCGTCGGCTCATTCACCATCATCTCACACGCCGTTACAGGGCACCTGAAAGACCGTCCGGTCTTCCAACCGTAACGCTGTCAGCTGCCGTCCCCACACGCAGCCACTGTCGATGGCTAAAAGATGTTCTTCGCAGTGGAGTCCTAACGCAGCCCAGTGTCCACAGACGATGGTCGTGTCGCGATGGGATCGGTCTTCAATTTTGAACCAGGGGACATATCCGACGGGGATTCGTTCGGGGGGGCCACTGTAAGTAGATTCCATCCGACCATTGGGAGAGCAAGCCCGAAGTCTTGTGAAGACTTTCAAGATGGTTGCGAGTCGAGTGAAACCGGTCAAGGTTGAGGACCATTGTAAGTGTTTGCTGGGATAGAGAGCTTGGAGAATGTCCCGATAAAACGGGCCCCGCAAGCCGGTTTCAACCTCATGGGCCAGCTGTTGAGCTTCTTCGATCGACCATTGAGGCAGTAAGCCTGCGTGGACAAGGGCGAAAGGATCTTCGCGATAGAAGAGCCGTTGTTGGCGGACCCATGCGAGAAGCTCATCACGATCCGGCGCTTCAAGGACGGCCTGGAGGGTGTCTTCAGGGCGGACTGCGACAACGTTCTCCGCAACGGCAAGGAGGAACAGGTCATGGTTGCCCAGCACGACAACGGCCCTCTCCTTCAGATCCTTGAGATAGCGGAGGACATGAAGCGAATCCGGACCGCGGTTCACCAAATCACCGACGAACCAGAGCCGGTCGACAGTCGGGTCGAACTGAATATGCTCAATAAGCCGTTGTAAGGCATCATGGCATCCCTGCACATCGCCGATCGCATAGGTGGCCATGGATGAAGGATCATTCTCCTTTCGCGTTCAACTTGTCGTGACAACACTGAGGCGAAACTGTGACATCTCACCGGCAGATTCAGTCCATTCGAGTTTTCAGTTATGGAAACTTGGCTTCTATTTTGCTCGACAGTCCGCCTCGTGCGGTGAAAGTACCGGTCACTTTCGCCCAAACGGGTCGGCTGGACGTGACGACATCGTGGAGGATTCGGTTGACGGCATTTTCATAGAAGATGCCGAGATTGCGATAGGCATGGATGTATGTCTTGAGGGATTTTAGTTCGAGACATTTTTTATCAGGCATGTAGTGCAGCGTGATGGTCCCGAAGTCAGGCAGATTAGTCTTGGGACAGATCGCAGTGTACTCGGGAATCTCAATCGTTATTTCATACCCCTTATACTGATTTGGGAAAGTTTCGAGTTGAGGCAGAGGAGAGTCGATACCGCTTCTCGCGTGCCGCTCATTGTAGCCCAATTTCGTGGTCTTCTGCTTACCCCTCATGGTCTCCTCTACTCCGCCCGTCTCTTCACACTTGCTTCATCCATTCGGTCTGACCGATTTTTTCCAATTCAATATAGAGCGTGACCCATGGACATTTCATTTCGGGATAGACTTCGCACAGACCACCCCGACGGACACCTCCGCAAGGGCCGTGTGCCATGAACTTCGGGCATTCAGCCTTGATCGAATCGTCCGGAATCGGCGGGCGTTTATGGACCCCGCCAACGTGGATGCCCGCATCATCTTCGCCCGGGATGAGGACCCGTAGTAGCATAAAAGTCAGTGTAAACGGAACGCGGCGAATCGGCAATCTCTAAACATGAATTGTTGAAACATTTGGAGACCTTCATGCGTACTGGTCGATCGTTTGAGATATTTGGGGCGAATGGCCTATCCAGCCAGTGGGATCTAGGCCTTCTTTCGGATGCCCTGGGCCCACTTAGAAGTTGCTTTGATTTCCGTGGCGTTATAATCTTTACAGGTGTGTAGACGATCGGGTTACGTGTAGTAGAGCAACCATGGGGGCGAGAAAAGGCTGGAGCAAGATTGACAGTCTTTTTTCGGCTTTGCTAGGATGGCCGGGATTTAGTGGTCGAGAGTGTTGGTTCGATTGTCCAGATCCTCAAGTCCCCAAGTTTTTTCGTTGCATGCGATAGTGTGCGGAATATAAGCAGCGGTCTGCCGTTGCTCACGATATAGGGAGGTGCCTGATGAGTCTTGATTATGTCAAATTTTCGAATGGGTTCGAAAAGTTTATGCCAAAAGAATACCGGGATATGGTGGAGCATGGACCTTTTGGGAAAAAGGTCACGGTCTCACAGATGGGAAGTTTCAAGGAAGTGTTGGAGGAGCATCCCATGTGTGCCGGTTGCGCGATGACGCTCTTCATCCGGCTTGCCATGATCGCGTTTCCCAATCCCGAAGATACCATTACTGTCGGAACAGCCGGATGCGGTCGTCTTGCCATCTCTCAGGCGGCGATTCCTTTCGTCTACGGCAACTACGGCGACCAAAACGGCGTGGCGAGCGGCCTGTCCCGTGGCCTCCGTCTTCGCTTCGGCGATAAGCCGAAGGATGTGGTCGTGATGGCTGGCGATGGTGGAACGGCGGATATCGGATTCCAACAGGTTCTCCATTCGTGGTTCCGCAAGGAGCGATTTACGACCATCATGTTGGACAACGAAGTGTATGGGAATACCGGTGGTCAGGAAAGCGGCATGACCAATCGGGGCGCCGTGCTGAAGATGGCCCCTCTCGGCAAGAAGTTCGAGAAGATGGATATGTTACAGATGGCGAAGGTTGCGGGTTGCGCCTATGTGGCGACGGTGGTGCCGAATAATCCACGCCGTGTAGAAAGCGTCATTAAGAAGGCCGTCTTGATCGCTCGCGAAGTCGGCTCGAGCTACATTCAGGCGTATACTTCCTGCAATATCGAGTACGCGATTCCTACCGACAAAGTCATGGAAGATGCGAAGACGGTCGAGAACGATCGGTATCAGTTCACGGAATACGTCAGCGACGAGGCAAAACAGTATCTAGCCGATCGGTATGGTTACAAGGAATATCTCCCGAAGCCGACCGCTCCCGCCGGTGCCATTCCAGGTAAGGCCTAAGGACGACGAAAAGGAGTCTGAACTATGGCGAAGCGATTCAACATTCGAATGGCAGGTGTCGGTGGACAGGGTGTTGTGACCGGCTCGCATATTCTGAGCACAGCCGTCATCAACGCCGGTGGTGAAAGCACCATCGTGCCGTTTTACGGATCGGAAAAGCGAATGGCGCCGGTCGAAAGCTACGTCCGTGTTTCGGATGAGCCTATCTATGAAATCGGTGAAATCACATTTCCGCACATCATCATCATCTTTCATCCACAGGTCATTACGCACGGAAAATCCTATACGATGCCGTTCTACTTTGGTCTGAAAGAGGACGGGATTGCGCTGATCAATAATGATGGCCCGATGAATTTACACAGGGATCAGGCGCGTGAGCTACAGGAGCGTCGCGCGAAGCTCTATTATTTCCCGGCGACGAAGATCTCATTGGAGGTCGCAGGCATGGACCTCGCCACCAACATGGCTCTGATGGGCTGTATCGGTGCGATTACAGGCCTGACGAGCATGGCTGGATTGGATCAGGCGGTGAAGGATCGGTTCCTCGGAAAAGGCTTCGTGGTATCCGGCGGTACAGCCGCACTCGATAGCGTTGTTGAGCGAAAGTTCAAAAAGAAGCAGGAACTGATCGAAAAGAACGTCGCGGTCATGCGCGCGGGATGGAACTACGCCGTCGACCATGGTTGGGCTGCTGCCGACGTCAAACGTGCTGAAGAACCAGTGGCAGCGGCTACCGCATAGCCGAGCCATAAAGGAGTTTTCATGTACCTCGTAGCTGATATCAGTATTGAAATTTGTGCCGCAAAGAGTTGCAAGCTCTGCACGCAATACTGCCCGGAAGCCAACACGATCAATTACAGTGATGAGATGGGGAAAGATCGCGGGTTCAAATACGGTTCCGCCTATGTGGCCGTAGACCGCTGCAAGGGGTGCGCGCAGTGCGTATGGGTCTGTGACAACATGGCGAAGAACAATGCCATCAAGATGATCATGATCGATCAATTGCCCAAAGCGGCATTGACCGACAACATTACTTATGGTGAGAAGAGCACCACGGCGGTTCTAGCAAGTCCTGTCGTCGGGTAAGTTAAGGAAGGGGAGTCAGGCGTGGCAACTACACAAGATACGAGAGAGCGGATCATCGTACCGGGTCCAGCTGGATTTCATCCGCCGTCCGCAGCGCAGTTAGGTGTAGCCCTTCCGGATCCCGGGCAGGCATTGTACTATGGCCTCCTCGAGCCGAATGAAGAGGTCGTCATTGAAGAGATGGCTCGGAAGATGCTCACGAGCCCAAATGCTACTATTTTCCCAGGTCCTCTCCTCCTGTGGGCTTGGAACGATCACGCAGTAGAAAAAGCGAAGGCGACGCTCGAAATCGCGGCGCAGATTCCTGAAGTCATGATCATTCCGATGCCGGATTATCGGCCGAAATACCCGAAGATCGATCCCGAAGAAGTGATCAATCCCAATCATCCGAATCTGACGATCTGGGGCAATAAGATCGAAGCATGCATCTTTATCGGTGTGCATTGCCATTATGCGAATCTCACCCTCAAAATGATCAGGGCTGGAACCAATTGCTGCACGATGGCGGTTTGTGCAGAGCAAGGCCATGAAGATGCGATGCTGACGATCCGAGACTCCGATACGCTGAAGATCAAGCGTGTGGCTCAGATTTTCAAGCGTATCCGTGAGGAGATGGGAATCAAGTTGCCGGAGAACGGTGAAAATGTCCGGTTTACCGGCACGCAGTCCAAAGTGCATGGCGGGAAGACCCACACTAACCCCATGGCGTTCGCTCCGACTCCAGGCGGGACGGGTAGTGCGGCAATGTTTGGTCATTCTGCCGAGCACATGAAGCGGGAAGGATAAGGTCGAGCGGCAACGCTTGAACTAGCCAAGAGGTGTAACTATGAGCGAGACCGAAGTCAAAACGAATCCACAGGGCGATCCGATTACCAGCGTGGCCGTGCCTAAGTCGGATGGGAAGAAAGATCCCCATGGCGAGGCCAAAAGGCAGCGGGTCGTGACGCCGGAATATATGTTTCACGAGGCGCCTCGGACAAAAGAGTTCATTACCGGTAGTGAAGCGGCGAAGGAGGCGATCCGACGCTCAAACGTGGATTTGGCCATTGCCTATCCCATCACGCCGCAGAGCGAAACAATGCAGCTCGTCGGCGTACTCTACGGGGAAGGCTATGTGAAAGAGTATTATCGTGGCGAGGAAGAAGTTGGCGTCATGGCCGCTATCGCCGGCGGTTCTCGTGCAGGGGTCCGTTGCTACACTGCCACTGCCGGCCCCGGTACGTTGCGCGGCCTTGAAGGTATCGCTTCCTGGCCAGGCCACCGTCTTCCGGTCGTCGCCATGTTTACCTGCCGAGTTGTCAACGCTCCACTCGCAATTCAGCCGGATAACATCGAAGTGTCCTATTTGCTCAACTGCGGTATGATTGTGTTCCACGCTGAGAATCAGCAGGACATGTTCGATTTTACGATGGCGGGCTTCACGATCAGCGAAAAGAATGACGTGACGTTGCCCGTCGGTGTCTGCTGCGATGGCTTCTTCGTTACCCATGCCCGTGGCTACGTTCGCATGCAGGATCGAGGAATCAAACTGCCTGGTCGAGAAGCATGGCGCGGGGCGGTTCCAGTCTTGGATGCAGAAAATCCTCCAGCCCGGTTATCGCGCGATGCCCCGGTTCAGAAGTCCAATTTCATGGCGTATAATATTCACGCGGTCTGGCAGCAAGAAGTCTGGGCAGCGGTCGAACGGTCGAGAAAATATATCGATCGGTACATGGGCGGATTGCTGACGGCGGAAAACGTGGATGATGCAGAAGTGATCATCATTGCGTCCGGCAGCGCGGCCGCGCAATCGCGCGAAGCGGTTCGTCTTTGCAAGGAAAAGGGTATGAAGGTCGGGCTGATCAAGGTCCGCTCCCTCCGTCCGTTTCCGACGAAAGAGCTCCGCCAATTGTGCGTGAAGGCCAAGCTCATCGTGGTCCCAGAATTCAACTACGTCGGTTGGCTGGCGAAGGAAGTGGCGACCGCTATATATGGCTTCTCCAACGCAAAAATCATCGGCGGGCCGCGTGTATACGGTGGTCAGTCCATGCCGGTAGAGTTGATCGTGGACGAAGTCGAATCCGGTGTGAGCGGTAAGAAGTCCACCAACGTCGCGATGTCGCAGATAATGGGCGGGGTGGTCAATCCTGACGAGGTCGCTCACTTTATGCGCAGCATCTGAGGCGAAGCTTCAGAGAAACAAAGGCCCGATCTTCCATAGGATCGGGCCTTTTTGTTTTCAGCGAACGCGTGGTCTTCCTCACTCGAAACTCATACTGAAAATCTATCTTGGTCTTGACGAGATGACGTGTGACGAATGCCGAGGTACGCGCTTAGCCCTGAATTTCGTCTTCAACCATCTCTTCACTGGCCGGCATCCCATAGGCGACGTATTTCGCATATGAGAGGTAGATTGACGCGCTATCCGTCATGGCCTTCGAGCCTGCAGTCATTCGTACGACCTTGTCCGACCCAGGTGGCTCCACGTTCTGCAACATCGTGACGTGGTCGTGCAGCAAACTGATATAGCGCTCCACGGCCGCTTCGACCTCTTTATAGGCTTTCAGAATTTCGTCTGTCATAGTTGTCCTCCGTAATACGCTGAGCATACACTAGGTTCATGCAAGGCCTCAACGCCACGGTCTCTCCAATTGTGCTCCAGATCATCGAAGAGGTCGCGACGCAGAGAGGTGTCTCCCGTAAGGGTCTCGCGCATGAGGTCGCTCAACTCTCAAGTCTCTTCACGAAGAAGCGACCCACATTAGGTTTCTCGTACCTTGACGTTCCCTCCTTTGCCTCCGCATATCTCAATTATTTTCTGCCGGTGAACCTTGCCAAGATCCAAGTGCTTCTCGATGAAATGCCGGTCGAGAAGGAACATGAACCATTCTCAGTGCTCGATTTAGGATCAGGGCCGGGAACCGGGAGCCTCGCGGTCCTCGACTGGTGGCATGGGCGCCGGGATGCTTCGACCTTGTCCGTCGTGAGCGTAGACCGCTCATCGTCGGCACTGCATGAGGCTGCACGATTGTGGGATCGATATAGCCAAGCCGCAGGGGTGAGGGGAGCGAATCTTCAAACCTACGAAGGAGATTTGGAACGAAGCGTATGGTTGAACGCAGTAGTACCAAGAGGGCCTTTCGATCTCATCATCCTGGCAAACTGTTTGAACGAGATGTATGCAGATGCGACAGATCCGGTCGAAACGCGAACTCGCTTCGTGACACAAGCCTTATCGCTCCTTGAACCCTCCGGCACCATGATGATTATGGAGCCGGCATTACGAGAGACCTCACGAGCGCTGCATCGGGTGCGTGACCGATTACTCCATGACAACCGTTGCACTATCTATAGCCCCTGTCTCCATGAACGGAATTGCCCGGCCCTCGTGAAGCCTGACGATTGGTGCCATGAAGAACGGACGTGGGAGCCGCCTATCATGATTCAGCAAATCGACGAACAAGTCGGTTTCATCAAAGATGCCCTAAAGTTTTCGTATGTGTTGCTGCGTAAAGACGGCAAGACCATCGTCGAACGGCGACCGGAGATCTTTCGGATCGTGAGTGAACTCCGTCAACTCAAGGGTGAAAAGCGGGCGTGGCTGTGCAATGAGCTAGGTCGACAGGAAGTTGGGCGGCAGGATCGTCTCGCCTCTCCTCAAAACCAAGCCCTCGATCAGTGGCATCGCGGCGCCATCGTGCAGATCGAAAAGATTGTTCACAAAGAACGAAAGGGGAGGGTGTCGTCGCTGGGACGGATCGAACAGGATGCGGCTGTACAGATCGTGAGGCCGGTCGGAATCAAGTCCGAATGACCACGTGACAGACGAATACGCGCATTCGTCTGCGTCATCATGAATTGTTCAGAGATGAGAATTGAATGATCCCCACCGTCGGATGCATGGAGTCAGGACGAACGGGGTAACCGATGACAGGCTCGCGGTCCTTGGATGGCTAGTCCGCTTCCGGCTCTGAACTGCCGTGTTGGTGGGACACCTTATCTTCTTCGAACAGGTCGGCCATTTCTTCAGCCATTACCGCATCATCATCCTGAATGGCGAACACAGGAATTTCTTTTCTCGTCTTGGGCTTCTCTTCCGGCGAGGAGGGCTCAGGCTGTTTTGGATGGTCAGTCATAGAATTTAGTATACACCCGCGCTCAGAAGAACGTGGGTAAATTTATTCGAATGCCTCCAGTGACGATTTCTCCGGGAATTGCTGCTTGCAGTTCCGGCATGTGACGAAATAGTACGCTTCTCGTACGGATACCGTCGCTCGGAAATCGAGACTCACTCCCTTCTGACTGCAGGCTCTGCAGGAGATCTCCTTTAGCCACAGAGGCACATCGGGTTGCGTTCGCAGGTAGAACTCCATGTCCGTATAGACCGGAAACGTATAGTAACACTTCTTGCAGATGGCACGCCAGTCACCGTCCGGTCCCATGAATCGTTCGTCGATGGCAAAGCTGGACTGTTTGCAGATAGCACAAGAGACCGTGTTCAGGCGCCGTTCCACTTCCTGTTGAGTCAGGGTGACCATGCTGCGAGTATAACGGGCGAAGAAATGAAATCGCAACCGCTACGCAGAGGCGGCGAGAAGACTTGACGCGCACCATAGTCGAGCTATACTGACATCGCCATGCATGTGATTACGGACAATCTGTTGGTGGGGAGCGTCGATGATGCGCAGGAGCCTCCTGCCACGGTCGGCACGCTCTTGCTCGTGGCCGAAGAGTTTTCGATCACGCCGGCTCCTTGGGTGGACTATCGACGGATTCCCCTTCGGGAGTTTGCGAAAGCCGATCCCGCCAAGCTGATGGAAGCCGTCCAATGGCTTGAATTACGCGCACCAACTAGCCGAACGCTGGTCTGTTGTCGGGCTGGAATGGGGCGCTCGGTTTCTGTGGTCATGGCATACCTGTGTTGTGTGGAAGGCCGGACCTACGATGAGACGTTGAAGTTGGTCATGGCTCGGCGACCCGGCGCCATGCCGTTGCCGAATCTTCAAGTGGCGATCGAACGGGTTCGCCAACTCCGACGTGCCGGTAATCCTCCCGTCCCTCAGTCGTGAGCCTCTTCCCAATCTCACACTATCGTCTTGCCTTTCCGTAATCCGCGTGGCGTAATAGGTTTCTCTCCACTCTACCGACTGGTCAAGTTATGCCGGAGCTGCCAGAAGCAGAAGTCGTTGCCCGACAGATTCGTTCTTGCCTTCTTGGTGCACAACTGCACGATGTGTGGGTCGGACGGGCCGATATTGTACGGTCGGGACTCACGACCTTGTCTCTGTATCGCGGTGCCATCTTGCAGTCTGTCGATCGATACGGAAAGAGTGTTGTCTTGGGTTTTGTGAATGAACGAGCCTGGCGCTATGTGGTGGTCGAGCTTGGGATGACCGGACTGCTCCTGTTCCGGTCGGTGCCCACCAAATATCCACAGCATATACATGTCAGACTATTGTTCGAAGGTGCGAGTGAACCGGAACTACGATACTGGAACCCTCGTCGATTCGGCCGGCTCTCACTGCTGGATAAGACAGGGCTTGAGCACTATCTTGCCCGCCGATTCGGGGTGGATCCGCTCTCTGTCTCGCAACAGGACTTCGTGAGAGTCTCGCGAGAACGTCGTGGCCGGCTGAAGCCGCTTTTGATGCATCAGCAGGTCATTGCCGGCATCGGAAACATCTATGCGAATGAGATTCTCTTTAGAGCCGGCTTACACCCTAATATCCAGGTCAACCGGCTTTCCGTGGGTAAAGTTGAACGGCTCTACAGGATTATGCGGGAGGTCCTTGAAGAGGCGATCGCCTGCGGAGGGTCCAGCATCCGAGATTTTTTTGCCCCTGACGGAACAGAAGGCCAATACAAACGGCATCATTTGGTCTATGGAAAGGAAGGACACGCTTGTCCAAATCAATGTGGCAGAGTGATTCGGCGCCTTCAAAGTGAACGAAGTTCCTATTGGTGTCCTCGATGCCAATCGTTAGGATTCCCACGGTAAAGCACTGCGCAGAAGAACATTTTGTTTTTTAAGCGCTTAGGTCTCCAGGCAACTTGGTAAACCCGCGCTAGGCCTTTTGATCCTCTCCACTTTAGTCCCTCTGGTGTCTTGAGACATCCTGTTGATTTCCGCTACAATCCGGCTCCCCTTATCGGCTACGTTCACGACGAAGGAGAATTCGTATGGCTAAGGTGTTGGAAGGCCCCGGGATGGGGCTGATGAAGAAGTGGGGCATTCATGTTCCGAATTATGTCGTCGTCACTTCCGCAGACGAACTTGCCAAGCTCGGGCAAGCCAATGATTGGATGAAAAACTCCAAGCTGGTAGCGAAGGCGCATGAGGCCCTTGGGTCTCGCTTCAAACTCGGTCTGGTGAAAGTCGGGCTTGATCTCGCCGGTGCGGTGGCTGCGACCAAGGAAATGATTGGTCGCCAGGTCGGCAGCATTACAGTCACCCAGGTCATCGTCTCCGAAATGATCCCCCACAAGGAAGAATACTATTGCGCGGTAAAGTCCACACGTGAAGGCAGCGAGATCCTCGTCGCGAACTGCGGTGGAATCGAAGTCGAATCGAACTGGGATCGTGTGAAGCGGTTGTGCCTCGAAGTCGGGCAGGCTCCAACCCACGAAGCGCTGGAAAAGCTTTCAAAAGACGCAGGTTTTACCGGTGCACTGACCAAGAAAATGGCCGATTTTTCCGGGAAGATGTTCACCTGCTTCGATACGGAAGATGCGCAGTATCTCGAAGTAAATCCGGTCGTGATCCGGGAGAGCAACGGCGAATTAGTGGCGCTTGACGCGGTCACCCTCCTTGACGGTGACGCCAAATTCCGCCATCCGGATTGGAACTTCCAGTTTGCCGCTGAGTTCGGCCGTGCCTACTCCAAAGATGAAATGGAGGTTATGGCGGTCGATTCGAAAATCAAAGGGTCGGTCAAGTTCATCGAAATTCCGGGCGGCGATACGGCGATGCTCCCGGCCGGCGGCGGTGCAAGCGTGTACTACTCCGATGCCGTTGTGGCTCGTGGCGGGAAGCTGGCCAACTACGCCGAGTATTCCGGCGATCCTCCAGACTGGGCTGTCGAAGTCCTGACGGAGAAGGTCTGTTCCTTGCCCGGGATCAAGAACATTATTGTGGGCGGCGCGATTGCGAACTTCACTGATGTGAAAAAAACGTTTGGCGGCATCATCAACGGCTTCCGCAAGGCGAAGGGCGACGGCAAGATGAAAAACGTCAAGATTTGGGTCCGCCGTGGTGGGCCTCGTGAAAAAGAAGGTCTTGACGCGATGCGCGCGCTGAAGGACGAGGGCTTCGACATCCATGTCTTCGACCGCAACACCCCGCTGACGGATATTGTCGACAAAGCGTTGCAGAAGTAAAACGACAGTGCGCAGTTCTAAGGGGTGAGTAGCGGCAATTCTTCGCCTCAGGACATGGCACTGAGCACTCAGCACTGACAAGAGGAGATTCCGATGAGTATTCTAGCCAATAAAGACACCCGCGTGGTGATCCAGGGTGGCGCCGCGGGCGTCAATGCAGCCCGCCGTATGGCGGAGTTCTGCTATCTGATCAAGCGTCCGCTCAACGTCGAGGCGTTCGTCTATCCGCCGGACGCCGGCAAAACCAACGAAATTCCGTACGGCAGCGGCTTGATGGCTATCCCGATCTACAAGACCATTGCTGAAGCGACCAAGAGCCATTCGACGATCAACACCAGCCTGGTCTATATCGGCGCGGATCGCGCGATGAAGGGCGCGATGGAAGCACTGGATGACTCCCACATTAAGGTGGTCTCAATGATCACAGAGGGAGTGCCGGAAAAAGACGCGAAGCTGCTCGGCGCTCATGCCCGCAAGCTCGGCAAGGTGTTCAACGGTCCCTCCTCGATCGGAATCATCTCCGCCGGTGCGTGCCGGTTGGGAGTGATCGGCGGAGCGTTCGATAACCTGGTGCTCTCGAAGTTATATCGTGAGGGTTCCTTCGGCGTCATTACAAAGTCCGGCGGTTTGTCCAACGAGATCATCTGGATCTGTTCGCAGTTTGCGGACGGCATTACGACGGCCATCGGGATCGGCGGCGATGCATATCCCGGCACCGACTATGTGAGCTATCTCGAAATGTTTGAGAACGACCCGCAGACGAAAGCCGTCGTGATTGTCGGTGAAATGGGTGGGGACCTCGAAGAGCGGGCTGCCGAGTGGTATGGAGCCAAGAAGCGACGGGTCAAGCTGATCGGTGTCGTCTCCGGATTCTGTCAGGAGAGCTTACCGAAGGGGATGAAGTTCGGCCATGCCGGCGCCAAGGAAGGCATGAAGGGAGAAGGGTCGGCCAGGTCCAAGTCGGATGCGCTCAAGAAGGCCGGTGCCATCGTCCCTCCGACATTCGGCGCGCTTGGACCTGCCATCAAGGACGCGTATCAAGAACTCTTAAAGTCCGGTCAGATCAAAGAAGTCATCGAGCCTGTCAGTCTTCCCAAGCTCCCCAAAACCGTCGAAGAAGCCATCAAGGCGGACGAAGTCATGGTGGCGCCCCTCATCCGCACGACGATCAGCGACGATCGCGGTGACGAACCGTGCTATGACGGCTATCCAGCCTCCGAACTCATCAACAAGGGGTACGAAATCCCGCACGTCATCGGCTTACTATGGGACAAACGGCTGATCTCGAAGCAAGAGGCCGAAATCATCAAGCGAATTATGATGTTGTCGGCCGACCATGGCCCTTGTGTCAGCGGTGCCTATGCGACGATTCTGGCCGCCTGCGCCGGAATCGGTCTGTCGCAAGCCGTGGCTGCCGGATTGATTATGATTGGACCTCGCTTTGGAGGCGCCGTCACGGACGCCGGCCGTTGGTTCAAATATGCGGTCGACAACAAGATGAACGTGGATGAGTTTCTGGCCTACATGAAGAAGAGCGTCGGGCCTGTGCCTGGTATCGGCCACCGGGTGAAAAGCTTGCGCAATCCGGACAAGCGGGTGAAGGAACTCGTCGGCTATGTGAAGAGTCTCCATATCAAGACGCCCTGTCTCGACTTCGCCTTGCAAGTTGAACAGGTGACGGCGGCCAAGAAAGACAACCTGATTCTGAACGTGGATGGGACGATGGCGGCTGTTCTGGTCGATCTCGGCTTTCCAGTCGACAGCTTGAATGGCTTCTTTATTCTCTCGCGCACGATCGGATTGATCGGCCACTGGGTCGATCAGAAGCGACAGGACAGCCGGTTGATTCGGCTATTCGATTACCTGGTGAACTACGCGGCGCCGAAGCGGCGGGAAGTTCCGCCGTTAAAATAGCGCCGCGAAGTGCCACCGCTGAAATAACTGCGGGAGCTCCTGCTGCTCGGAGAGTGGCGGGATGTGCCGCTCTAACAGAGGCTATCGGTGAAGGGTGCGCGGCAAGGGAGAGCAACTCCCTCGCTCCCGACATCATGTCCCTAGCCCGCTCGTAAGGAGAGAGCAATGTCACTCGAGCTCGCGAAAAAGCTCTACGCCAAGATGCCGGATCTTTGCGCAAAGGCAAAGGCGAAATTCGGCCGTCCCTTGACGTTGGCGGAGAAGATTCTCGTTTCGCATGCCGATAATTTCGAGACCCAACACTGGGAGCGTGGCAAAGCCATGCTGGCGCTGCGCCCCGATCGTGTGGCGATGCAGGATGCCACGGCGCAGATGGCGATGCTTCAATTTATGCAAGCCGGAAAAAGTAAAGCGGCCGTGCCGAGCACGATCCATTGTGATCATTTGATTCGCGCCGAAATGGGGTCCGAAAAGGATCTGCTTCGCGCGGTGGATGAAAACAAGGAGGTCTATAACTTCCTGGCCTCAGCAGCCAAGAAATATGGGATCGGGTTCTGGAAGCCGGGCGCCGGGATCATTCACCAAGTGGTGCTCGAAAACTATGCATTCCCGGGCAGTTTGATCATCGGCACCGACTCCCACACGCCCAACGGCGGTGGGTTGGGCGGGTTGGCAATCGGCGTCGGCGGCGCTGACGCCGGTGAGGTTATGGCTGGTTTGCCGTGGGAGGTGCTCCATCCGAAACTCATCGGTGTCCGTCTGACCGGCAAATTGAACGGTTGGGCCTCGCCGAAGGACGTGATCCTCTATCTGTGCGGCCTGCTGACGGTCAAGGGCGGGACCAATAAGATTGTCGAATATTTTGGACCCGGCGCGGAGACGATCAGCGCGACAGGGAAGGGGACCATCTGCAACATGGGGGCCGAACTCGGGGCGACAACGTCCGTGTTCCCATTTGACCAAAAGATGGTTGCCTACATGAACATCACGGACCGGTCGGATCTGGCAAGTTTGGCTCAGGCCAACAAGGCTTTGCTCGTGGCCGATCCTGAAGTGTATCAGTCACCGGAGAAATACTACGATCAGATCGTCGAAGTCGATCTGTCGAAGCTGGAACCGCATGTCGTCGGTCCACACACCCCGGACCTCGCGCGGCCGATTTCGAAGCTGGCTGAAGAAGCGAAGGAAAAGGGGTATCCGGTTGAATTGAAGGCGGCCTTGATCGGGAGCTGTACCAATTCCTCCTATGAAGACATCAGCCGGTCGGCGCACATCGCCCAGCAGGGCCTCAAAGCAGGGTTGAAAGCGAAGACCTCGTTTCTCGTGTCGCCGGGATCCGAGCGCATTTATCACACGATGAAGCGCGATGGTTTTCTGGAGACGTTCGAGAACCTTGGCGGCACAGTGTTGTCGAATTCCTGCGGACCCTGCATCGGACAGTGGAAACGCGCCGACGGCGTGAAGGGGAAAGCGGATTCGATCGTCAGCTCCTTCAACCGGAATTTTCCGGGCCGCAACGACGGCATTAACGAGACATTGTCGTTCTTGGCCAGCCCGGAAGTCGTGACGGCTTATGCGCTGTCCGGCGATCTCCGGTTCGATCCGGTCAACCAGAAGCTGAAGGCTGCCGACGGGAAGGAATTCAAGCTCGAACCTCCCGTGGGAGAAGAGCTTCCGGCCAAAGGTTTCGCCAAGGGTGAAGAAGGGTACGTGGCGCCGGCTGATAACGGCGATGCCTTGACCGTCGACATTCCAGCGACCAGTGAACGGCTGCAATTGCTGCAACCGTTCCCGCGTTGGGATGGGAAAGACTTGGAGAAGTTGCCGTTATTGATCAAGACCAAAGGGAAGACCACGACCGATCATATCTCTCCTGCCGGTCCGTGGCTCAAGTTTCGCGGACATCTCGACAAGATCAGCGATAATATGTTCCTCGGCGCCAACAGCGCGTTCGCGTCCGAGCCGGGCAAGGGCACGAACGTATTGACCGGCGAATCCAACCTCACGATCGCGCAGATCGCCCGCGCCTACAAGGCAAAGGGCATCGGTTCGATCGTCGTCGGCGACGAGAATTACGGCGAAGGCAGCAGCCGGGAGCATGCCGCCATGTCGCCGCGGTTTTTGAATGTGCGAGCGGTGATTACCAAGAGTTTCGCGCGCATCCACGAGACAAATCTCAAGAAGCAGGGCATCCTGCCGTTGACTTTCGCCGATCCCAAGGACTACGAGAAGATCGAAATGAGCGATCGGCTCAGCGTTGTGGACTTGGCGAACCTGGCGCCTGGCAAACCGGTGACGGTGGTCATTCACAAGGCCGAAGGCGATATAAAGATCCAAGCGAACCACAGCATGACAGCACAACAACTAACCTGGTTTAAGGCCGGTTCCGCGTTGAACGCGCTGAACTAAACAGATATTGAAGAGGGGAAAGCCATGGCACAAGCAGACAAGATTATTTATACAAAGACTGACGAAGCGCCGATGTTGGCAACCTATTCGTTCCTCCCAATCATCAACGCCTTCTCAAAGGCGGCAGGGGTGTCGGTGGAACTGCGTGACATTTCGCTCGCGGGCCGTGTGATCGCGGTGTTCCCGGAGTACTTGACTCCGGCGCAGAAGCAGCATGATGCTCTGGCCGAATTGGGCGAGATGGCCAAGACACCCGAAGCCAACATCATCAAATTGCCGAACATCAGCGCGTCGATTCCGCAGTTGGTGGCAACGATCAAGGAATTGCAGAGCCAGGGGTACAAACTGCCGGACTATCCGGAAAATCCGAAAGACGACAAGGAAAAAGACATCAAGGCCCGCTATGACAAGGTGAAGGGAAGCGCGGTCAACCCCGTATTGCGTGAGGGGAACTCGGACCGCCGCGCTCCGCTCTCTGTGAAGGCCTACGCACGGAAGCATCCCCACAAAATGGGCGCTTGGCCGTCGGATTCCAAGACCCACGTCTCTCATATGAAGGGTGGCGATTTCCGCTCGAACGAAAAATCACTCACGATCCCCGCTGCGACGACGGCGAAGATCGAGTTCGTCGGCGCGGACGGCAAGGTGACGGTACTGAAAGAGAAGATCGCCTTGCAGGCCGGTGAAGTGCTGGATGCGACCTACATGAGCGTGAAAGCCTTGCGGAAGTTCTTGGAAGAGCAGATCGAGGATGCCCAGAAGCAGGGGGTGCTTTTCTCGCTCCACATGAAGGCCACCATGATGAAGGTCTCGGACCCAAAGATCTTCGGCCATGCCGTGACGGTCTTCTACAAGGACGTCTTCAAGAAGCATGGAGAGACACTGAAGAAGCTGGGTGTCGATCCGGATAACGGCCTCGGTGACCTGTACGCCAAGATCAAGTCGCTGCCGGACGATCAGCGCAAGGCGATCGAAGCCGACATTCAAGCGGTTTACAAGAAGCGGCCTCCCATGGCGATGGTGAACAGTGACAAGGGCATTACCAATCTTCATGTGCCGAGCGACATCATCATTGATGCCTCCATGCCGCCGGTCATCCGCGATTCCGGTAAGATGTGGAATCCTGAGGGCAAGCTGCAGGATGTTAAGTGTGTGATTCCCGATTCGAGCTACGCGCCGGTGTATCACGAGGTCGTCGAGTTCTGTAAGAAGAATGGTGCTTTCGATCCCCGTACTATGGGAACGATTCCGAACGTCGGTCTGATGGCGCAGGCGGCCGAGGAATACGGTTCGCACGACAAAACCTTCAAGGCCCCCGGGAACGGCACGATCCGCATCGTCGACGCAGCCGGGACGACCCTGCATGAGCACAAGGTCGAGGAAGGCGACATTTGGCGCGCTTGCCAGGTGAAGGATGCGCCGATTCAGGATTGGGTCAAACTGGCGGTGAGCCGTGCAAGGGCGACTGGAGCTCCAGCTGTGTTCTGGTTGAACAAGGATCGCGCGCACGACGCTGAGCTGATCAAGAAGGTGAATGCCTACTTGCCGAAGCACGACACAACCGGTCTCGAGATCAAGATCATGTCACCGGCCGATGCCTGCCGCTACTCGATTGAACGGATGAAGGACGGCAAAGAAACCATTTCCTGCACGGGCAACGTGCTGCGGGACTATCTGACGGACCTCTTCCCGATTCTCGAGATCGGGACCAGCGCCAAGATGCTCTCGATCGTTCCGTTGTTGAACGGCGGCGGACTGTTCGAGACGGGCGCGGGTGGATCGGCGCCGAAGCATGTGCAGCAGTTCCAGGAAGAGGGCTATCTACGGTGGGACTCGCTCGGAGAGTTCCTTGCGCTGGCGGCCTCGTTGGAGCATCTCGCGAAGGTGGGAAACAATTCGGTGGCGAAAATCCTGGCGGATACACTGGATCAGGCTAATGCGCAGTTCCTGGAGAGCAACAAGTCTCCAGCCCGCAAGGTCGGTGAGATCGACAACCGCGGCAGCCACTTCTATCTCGCACTCTATTGGGCGCAGGCTCTTGCAGCGCAAACTGCGGACAAGAAGATTGCGGAAAGGTTCCAAAAGATCGCGAAGGATCTAAGTGACAACGAAAAGACGATCGATCAGGAATTGCTTGCGGCGCAGGGCAAGCCACAGGATATCGGTGGGTATTATCACCCGGACGATGCCAAGGCTTCCAAGGCGATGCGTCCGAGCGCAACCTTGAACAAGATCATCGACGCGATTGCCTAGAGACTAAATCAGCTAAACAGCGTCAGGCGTAGGAGGCATTTGCCTCTTACGCCTCACGGGTTACGAGAGAACGATGGCTCACGAAGACACCAATGTAATCGATCAACCTGAGGTGATGAAGCCTCGGATGGTGACGATCGAAATTGCCGGCAAGAAGGCGGAAGTGCCGGAAGGGATCACCGTCATCAAGGCGATGTGGTATGCCGGCCAAGATGTTATCCGCGGTGTCGGGTGCCTTGGTGGATTCTGCGGCGCGTGCGCGACCTACTATCGGACGAAGGACGATCCGAAAGTCAGGACCTGCCTGGCCTGCCAGACGGCGGTGCAAGATGGAATGTGCTTCACGATGATGCCGCCGTTCCCGGCGCGCAAGGCCACGTACGATATCCAGAAGCTCCAAGATCCGAAGCAAGACTTGTTCAATTTCTACCCGGAAGCGCCGCTTTGCCGGAATTGCAATGCCTGTACGGAAGCCTGTCCGCAGCAAATCGATGTGCGCGAAGGGGTGTGGAAAGCCGTCTTCGGTGACTTCAAGAGTGTCTCCGAGATGTTCATGGACTGCGTCATGTGCGGCATGTGCACGCCGGTCTGTATCGCAGACATCGCGCCGAATCTTGTGGCGCTGTACGTGAGCCGGGCGCAGGGAGCGCATTTCACCGAGAAGCCGGTGGGACTCGATACCCGTATCAAGGAAATTCAGGATGGCCGGTTCAGCGACGAGTGGAACAGGATTCTCAAGATGAGTGAGAAGGAACTAGCCGATCATTGTGCGACGGTGAAATAGCATAAGCAGCAGTCAGCCGTCGGCTTTCAGGCTCCGATGGACGCGGTGGCTGAAGGCTGATACCTCAAAGCCGGACATGGACATTCACGCACTCCAACAGATCGTGCACAAGACGCGGGATGCCCGCCGTCAACAGACCATCCCGAAGTTTTCTTCCGAAGACCGCGACCAGCTGATCCATAAATATCATCCGGATTACCGCGCAAGCGCCTATCGGCCGATTCGCTTCGGTCCCAACGAAGGGGACAAGACCGTCGTTGAACTGGCGACATTGCTCGAGGGCGACAGTCCGATCCAGAACAATGCCGATCTCACGCCGCACTATACGACCGACGTGCTTGTGATCGGGGGCGGTGGAGCCGGCTGTGCTGCGGCCTTGCACGCGCATGGGGCCGGATCCAAAACAATCCTGGCCACGAAATTGCGGCTTGGCGATTCCAATAGCGTGATGGCGCAGGGCGGTATGCAGATTTCTGTGGCGCCGGAAGATTCCCCCGTTACCCATTTTCTCGATACGCTGAAGGGCGGGCACATGCAGAACGACCATGCCCTGCTCAAGGTCATGGTGGAAGACGGACCGGCGATCGCCAAATGGCTGCTCGAATTAGGGGTCCTATTTGATCGGCAAGCCGACGGCAACCTACATGTGAAGAAGGGTGGCGGTAGCTCCAAGCCTCGCCTCCTGACCTGCTCCGACTACACCGGCCTCGAAATCATGCGGGTCCTCAAGGACGAGGTCATCAATCAAAAAATTCAGCTGCTCGAGTTTGCAGCGGCTATCGAATTACTCAGTGATGACAGCGGGGCTTGCAGTGGCGCCATCTTCAAAGACCTCGACAATCAGCGACATGTCGTCGTTGCCGCGAAGTCCGTCATTCTCGCGACGGGTGGGATTGGCCGGCTGCATATTCAGGGGTTCCCGACGAGCAACCACTATGGCGCGACCGGCGACGGTCTCTGCCTGTCTTACCGCATGGGCGCCAAGCTGGCGCATGTCGATACGTTCCAATACCACCCATCAGGCGCTGTGTACCCGGAACAGCTGATCGGGGCCTTGGTCACAGAAGGCATCCGTTCGGAGGGCGGTCAGCTCGTGAATGCGAAGGGCGAGCGCTTCGTCAATGAGCTCGATACTCGTGACGTCGTGTCTTCGTCGATTATCCGCGAGTGTGAAGAAGGACGTGGTATCCGAACCATGTCCGGCCGTGTGGGTGTCTGGCTGGATACCCCCCTTCTGGATGCGGAGCATGGACCGGGAACGGTCGAAAAACATTTTCCGGCCATGATGCTGCAATTCGAGCGTTTCGGCATCGATATCAGCAAGGATCCGGTGCTGATTTACCCGACGCTGCATTATCAAAACGGCGGCGTCAAGATCGATACGAATTCGGAAACGAACGTCAAGAACCTATTCGTGGCCGGCGAGGCGTCGGGCGGGTTACACGGCCGCAATCGTCTGATGGGCAATTCACTGCTTGACTTGATGGTATTCGGAAAGCGTTCTGGACTGACCGCCGCCTCACGTGCCGGATCGATCAAACAGGGAAGGCTCACATTGAACCATCTCCAGCGGTTCCGCGAAGATGCCACAAAACATGGGAATGTGAGCGGGGTCGTCTCACCGATGATCCTGCCGGCCTATACTCGAAAGGTAGGATAAGAGGACCGCGACGCGGATATGTCGTGTGCTTGCCCACCGCGCACGCAACGCTCAATCAGATTCTAAGATTTCGGTCGGTGCGCGCAAGGAAGAAGAGCGCGCTCAGGGGAGGCGGGTGAAGATAGCCCGCGTCATGAGACCTATCCCCGTCACCGTCCTGAGAGGGAGAGAACAGAATGAACGTGCATGAGTTCCAAGCGAAGTCATTGTTCGGGCAATTCGGAGTGCCTGTGCCGCGTGGGAAAGAGATTACCTCTGCCGACGCCGCGACGGCTTGGGCCGACGAGCTGAACACACCGGTGTTCGTCGTGAAGGCGCAAATCCATGCCGGTGGCCGCGGCAAGGCCGGTGGGGTGAAGATTACGAAGGACAAGGGCGCAGTGGCTGGTTTCGCCAAGGAGTTACTCGGCAAGACTCTGGTGACTCATCAGACCGGCCCGAAGGGGCGCCAGGTCCATCGCCTTTTGATGGAAGAAGGCGCCAATATTGCCAAAGAATTCTATCTGTCGATCCTCGTTGACCGCGACACCGGGTGGCCCACCTTCATCGCCAGTACAGAAGGCGGGATGGAGATCGAAGAGGTTGCCGCGAAAACACCGGAAAAGATCATCAAGGAAGCGATCGACCCGGCGGTCGGTTTTCAAGGGTACAACGGCCGCAATGTGGCCTTTGCACTCGGCTTGCAGAATATCGAACCGGCGGTGATCAATCCTTTCGTCAAGATGCTCGGAAATCTCTATCGCCTGTTCATGGAAAAGAACGCGGCGTTGGTCGAGATCAATCCGCTCATCGTCACGAAGGAAAAGACATTGGTGGCCTTGGATGGCAAGGTCTCGTTCGACGACAACGGCCTCTTCAAGCACGAGGATGTGCAGAAGATGCGGGATCTCAACGAAGAGGAGCCGCTGGAGATCGAAGCGACAGCCAACAACTTGAATTATGTAAAGCTGGACGGAAATATCGGCTGCATGGTCAACGGCGCAGGCCTCGCCATGGCGACGATGGACGTGATCAAGTTGGCCGGCAGTGAGCCGGCGAACTTTCTGGATGTTGGTGGCGGGGCAACGAAGGAGACTGTAGCAGCCGGGTTCCGCATTCTTTTGAAAGACCCCAACGTCAAAGGCATCTTCATCAACATCTTCGGCGGAATCGTCCGCTGCGAACGCATTGCGCATGGCGTGATCGAAGCGGCCAAGGAAGTGAAGATTACGGTGCCGCTGGTTGTTCGTCTGCAGGGGACCAATGCGGAAGAAGGTCGAAAACTGTTGTCTGAATCTGGCCTCAAGCTCGATGTGGCCGATGATCTGTGGGAAGCGGCGCAGAAGATTGTGAAGCTGACGGGCAAGGCGGCGTAAGAGAAGTGCGCACCTTGGCGCGCACTGGGGTGGGCGGGTGAGATTGATGCGCACAGTCTGAGCCCCGACCCGGCACACCTTCTTGAAAAGGAAGAACAGGAAAAGAGGGAATCGTGAGCATATTGGTAAACAAGAATACGCGGGTGGTGGTGCAGGGGATTACGGGTAAAGAAGGCTCGTTCCATGCGACTCAGTGTAAGGCCTACGGAACCAAAGTCGTCGCCGGTGTCACACCGGGGAAGGCAGGGCAAGAGGTAGAAGGCATTCCCGTGTTCAACACGGTGGCTGATGCGGTCAAGAAGACTGAGGCCGATACCTCGCTGATTTTTGTGCCGCCGCCGTTCTGCGCCGATGCAATCTTGGAAGCGGCTGATGCCGGCATCAAACTCGTGATCTGCATCACGGAGGGTATTCCCGTCAACGATATGGTGAAAGTGAAGCGGGCTCTCCGAGGCCGAGAGGTGCGCTTGGTCGGACCGAATTGCCCCGGCGTCATCACGGTCGATGAAGCGAAGATCGGCATCATGCCGGGCTTCATTCACAAGAAAGGCGTCGTGGGGGTGGTCTCCCGTAGTGGCACCTTGACGTATGAAGCCGTGCATCAATTGTCGACCTTGGGATTAGGAGAAACGACTTGTGTCGGTATCGGCGGCGATCCGGTCAATGGGACGGGATTTGTGGACGTCTTACCGCTATTTGAAAAAGATCCTGAGACGCAGGCGATCGTCATGATCGGAGAGATCGGCGGCGATGCCGAGGAGAAAGCCGCCGAGTTTATCAAGAAAAACGTCAAGAAGCCGGTGGTCAGCTTCATTGCCGGTATCACGGCGCCTCCTGGACGTCGCATGGGCCACGCCGGTGCCATTATCTCCGGCGGCAAGGGGACCGCAGCTGAAAAGATGAAAACCCTGGAAGCGGCTGGGGTTAAAGTCGTCAAGAACCCAGCTGAGATCGGTGCAGCGGTCAAACAAGCATTGGGACGGTAGTTTTCCAGGTACATTCTTCCGTTGGCATCCTCCTCTGTCACAACGTCGTCGATGTCATCTCGATGGGGTGTCCAGCGCCTCTGCGCAGTGAAGCGCGTGTGACGACGGTCATGTCTTCCAATGGGTTGTGTGCTGGTGTACGGCAGTGCCATAGATAGACGCGACGTGTGATGAGGGTGAGTACAGACTTTAGACAGAGTCGATTCCTCCAGCACCATATCCCTGTCCGATGGGATATTGGATTTACCGATAGCTCCAATCCGTTTTATCTATTTTCAAAACTGAACGCGGGGTTGCTACTGTGGGCGCCGTTCGCCTCTACGATGCGAGAAGAGTATCCTCTCCTGATCGCTCTGGGAGGCGGATCGATGGAGGTTCATGCCAAGCACCGCAACCGCCGAAGCGGGAGTCGAGTCGTACGCAGACGCACTCGTCTTGCCGCACTGACCAACGACGATCGGCTGATGGATCTCAGATTGCGCGACCCAAATTCGTCGAAGAACATGGTTGCATTACCGTGGGAGGACGCTGAATGAAAGTGAGAATTTCGGCGATGATGTGTCTCCTCTGTGTCTTCGGCTCTGCGGATCTCACCCGGGCGGAAGATCCGTACAGCCAACGGGTCGCCGACCCCTATGCCCTCTCGCCTGATCCCCCCACCATGTCCTCCGGGACGCCCGAGTTCTATATTTCCTTTCTGACGGGCTATGCGCATACTTCTAGTGCGGACGCCACGTTTACGGACGGGACCCAGCCCACGGTGGTTAAGGATGTCGACTATAGACAGAATTTCTCGGTCGGAGGCAACCTGGGGGTCTGGTTTCCAACCAGAAACAAGTTGGCGGGATTCGATCTCGGCATGGAACTCGCCGGCTTTCTTTGGCAAGCGGACGCGGGCTGCTGTCAGGAAAATTTTAATGGGAAAACTGATTCAGGCGGACAATTTCAAGGCACCACCACTGAGGTCCAAGGTCTCTACATCGGCCCCAATTTCTTAGTTCGCTACCCCCTGGCGATTTCCGAGGCCTATCCCAACGGGCGGTGGTTTCCGTACGTCGGGATCGGCGTGGGCATGCATCAGATGGCGATGAGGCCAGGTGGATCCAGGGGAGCGAATTCTGATATTTTTGGAAATGGAAATGTCATCTCCGACCAACGAGATACGACCGTCGGCTTTTTGGGAGTGGGAGGAGTCAAGGCCCATCTCTTCAAGTACGTGGCGGCGTTTGCGGAAGCGAAGTATATCCATGCCCATCACGACGGGTTGACGTCGGATCGGTTCGGGAATTCCGCAATCATTGCAGCGGGAGCTCCTCTAGTTGTGAATCAATATTCATCCTCGATCAATACGATCGTGGTGCATGTGGGCTTGTCGATTCACTTTGACGTCAAACCGTAGGCTTGTAGCGGATCTCCGGCGGCAAGGGTTACCGCAGCCGAAAAGATGAATGCCCTGGAAGCGGCTGGGGCAAAATCATTAAGAATCTAGCTGAGATCGGCGCGGCGGTCAAACAGGCGCTGGGACGGTAGTTCCTCAGGTCCATTCTTCCGTTGGCATCCTCCTCCGTCATGACGTCGTCGATGTCATCTCGATGGAATGTCCATTGCCTCCACTCCGTGACGTCGGTATGACGATGGTCAGATCCTTCGAAGATGTGTTTGCTGGCGTGTGGCAGTGCCATAGATAAAGCGCGACGTGTGATGACGGTGCGTGACGGCAGGAGACAGAGTCAATTCAGCCAGCGCCACAGCCCTGTCCGCACGTCAGATGGGCTATTGGATTTACCGATAGCTTCAATCCGTTTTATCTATTTTCAAAACTGAACGCGGGGTTGCTACTGTGGGCGCCGTTCGCCCCTACGATGCGAGAAGAGTATTCCCCTCCTGATCGCTCTGAGAGGCGGAGAGATGGACGTTCATGCCAAGCACCGCAACCGCCGAAGCGGGGGTCGAGTCGAGTCGCATGCAGACGCACTCGTCTCGCCACACTGACCAACGACGATCGATTGACGGATCTCAGATTGCGCGACCCACATTCGTCGAAGAACATGGTTGCTTTATCTTTGGAGGACGATGAATGAAAACGAGAATTTCGGCGATCGTTTGCCTTCTCTGTGTCCTCGGCTCTGCGGATCTCACCCGGGCGGAAGATCCGTACAGCCAACGGGTCGCCGATCCCTATGCGATCTCGCCTGATCCCCCAGCCATGTCCTCCGGGACGCCAGAGCTCTATTTTTCCATGATGGCGGGCGTGGCACTTCCATTCAGTCAGGATGCCACGTTTCAGGATGGGACTCAGCCGACGGTAATCCCGAATGTCGACTATGGGATGTCACACTCATGGGGGGGCAGCGCGGGGATCTGGTTTCCCACCAGAAACAAGTTGGCAGGATTCGATCTCGGCTTCGAAATCACCGGCTATGTGTGGTATCCGGACGTGCGCTGCTGTCGGGACTTTTTTAACAATGACCCCACGGGGAGTCAGAATAGTCAAGGGCTCGCCAATCAAGGCACCACGACTGAAGGCAATGGCGTCTATGTTGGCCCCAATTTCCTGATTCGCTACCCCATGGCGATTTCCGAAGCTTATCCCAACGGGCGGTGGCATCCGTACGTCGGGGTCGGCGTGGGCGCGCATCAGATGGGGATGAGGAATGGTGGATTCCGGGGGGGGTCCCTTTTCGGCTTCGACATTACCCAACGGGATACGACGATCGGGTTTCAGGGCTTGGGCGGCATCAAAGTGCATCTCTTCAAGTACGTGGCGGCGTTTGCGGAAGCGAAGTATCTCTATGCCCATCACAACGGGCTGTCGTCGGATCGGTTCGGGAATTCGGGCTCTGGCAGTCTATGTTTTGGTACCGGGTCAGATTGCCCTGGTCCAATTGTGAATCCCTATTCATCCACGATCCAAACGGTCCTGGTGCATGCGGGCTTGTCGATTCACTTTGACGTCAAGCCGTAGGGTCGGGGGGTCGAGTCGAGTCGCATGAAGACACACTCGCCTCACCGCATTGACCCTCAACGATCGACTGACGGAACTCAGAGTGTGCAACCCACATTCGTTGCAGAACATGGTTGCTTTACTGTAGGAGGACGATGAATGAAAGCGAGAATTTCGGCGATAATTTGTCTCCTCTCTGTTTTCGGCTCTGCGGATCTTACCAGGGCGGAGGATCCCTCCAGCCAACGGATCGCCGATCCCTATGCGATATCGATGAGTGCCGCTCCCCCGACCATGTCCTCCGGGACGATCGAGCCCTATCTGTCTTTTTTCGCGGGCGTCGCAATTCCGCGCAGTGCGGACGCCACGTTTACGGATGGGACCCAGCCGACGGTGGTCAAGGATGTCGACTATCAGACGAAACACTCATTCGGGGGTAACGCGGGGATCTGGTTTCCCACCAGAAACAAGTTGGCGGGGTTCGATCTCGGCTTCGAAATCGCCGGCATGCTGTGGTATGCGGATGTGGCCTGCTGTAAGGACTTTTATAACAATGACCCCACGGGGAATTTTCAACAGGATGGTATCGCCAATCGGGGTACCACGACTGAAGTTAATGGCATCTACGTCGGCCCCAATTTCCTGATTCGCTACCCCCTGGCGATTTCCGAGGCCTATCCCAACGGGCGGTGGTTTCCGTACGTCGGGATCGGCGTGGGCGCGCATCAGATGGCGATGAAGCCAGGTGGACAACGGGCGACGGGTTTTTTCCGCGCCATCACCGAAGAACGGGATACGACGGTTGGGTTTATGGGTGTAGGCGGAATCAAGGCGCATCTCTTCAAGTACGTGGCCGTGTTTGTGGAGGCGAAGTATATCCATGCCCATCACACCGGGCTGACCTCGGATCGGTACGGGAACTCTGGCCAAGCCTTTGGCGATGATCTTATATCGCAAGGGACTCTTGTTGTGAATCGCTATTCATCCAACATCGATACGATCTTCGCGCATGCGGGCATGTCGATTCACTGGGACATCAAGCCATAAGCCTGCAGACGTAACACACTGGTTTGTCACTCAGTGCTAGCGAAAGGCTCAGCCGGCCGGCTCTGGACAACTTCTAGAGCTGTCCGTTGTTTTTCTCCTCCACTGTGTCGGTTGAAGCCCTCGACAGATTCAGAAGTCGTATCAGTGTATCTGCCCAGAGCCAGGGCGAACCTTCGTCTTCGTGCTTGCAGTAAATAAAGCAGTCTTTTCCCTTCTGTGACGCCTCCTGAAGATGTGCCGCCCATCGATTGAGCTGGCTTTCGCTATAGGCGCTTTTTCGAAGCCGCACATACCGAAAGTCTGCCGTGTCTCGATGCTCCGCCTCTCGTTCATCCGTCTCAACTGCTGCCCACGCGATAGCATGTCGGAGAAGGAGTTGTTCGATCTCGTCCGTGTGCCAACTCTCATGGCGAAATTCTATAGCCCACCGATGTGTGGTAGATAAAAAGGGGTTGCTCAAGTCCTCGAAGATTTGGGCAATCCCCTCTTCCTTCAATCACAGAGTGCATTTCCTTGTACTTTGAGTTCGTACCATTTCATTTCACTTTAGCCTCGCTTGTCGCTCGCAGTAACACCGGGTGAACACCTGCCACCCAGACATGATCGGCGCACCCCCCACCCGTCATGGGTTTAGGTACCATATTCGGTTTGCATCACCAGGACAAAATGAGGACTGATTAGTGCGGGATGCCATGGTTCGCTGTACCTGTCCTGATAGCCTTTTAGCTAGTAAGGATTCTGTAGATCTTTTGGATTCGCTAAGATAATGAATGAGCCGGTACAAGGTTGCGCTTGCGACCTAATCGGGAGGAACATATGTCGGCACAGGCAAGGCTGTCTTTCGTGGGGCTTGCTGAACGGTGGGATTGCCGGGGAGGCTGACCCACACCTTCCAGCCAGTTCCTTGTGCGTACTCACGATAATCACGATAATTCGAATCACTCGGTTGCCAGTCGGCATCACTTCCACCAACGCGCATGTATAAATCGCCGTTTCGTCCCTGGATGCGTGCCGCATAGACCCCTTTTCCCCTCGCATTGTCCTGAAGGAGCAGTGTGCTACCCGCATGGACCCCAGCGACTTTTCGAGCATTAATCAAGGCCTGTATCTTGTTTGTGAGGCCCTGCCCCCAATCGAAATAATGCTTCCAGTACACCGTAGGAATCCCAGGATGCGTCAGAATCTGTGCGTACGCCTGTTCAACTTCCCATCCGTTCTGGAAGCTGTCATATTCGTGTCCCGCCTGAGGCGTTCCGTCCTCATTGGTGCGATAGCCCGTATCATGGTTCTCCAGGAACGTCACGGAGCGATTTTTCCAACTGAGGTTGTCGGTCGTATCACCGACCATCCCGATGCCATTGCCGAACCCATACCAAACAAAATACTGGCCCATGCCTTTGTTGGCTTTCAGGGTGAAGAACGTCGTGAAATCGAAGACTGAACTGGAACTCTTTATATGATCATTCCCCTTCGCTGAAGCGGTATCTGTGGCCGTATACCACATCCAGCCCCGTTGCTCATTGTGCGCGCCCCAGTCATATTCGCCGACGGAAAAGGTCGGGTTCGTCATTGTGTTGTAATACGCGAGCCTTCGCGCGTGATACCCATGCACCATGTCATAACGCCAGCCGCGGTAGCCCATCGAGCGAAGCTGTAACAGGTATTTCACGATGTCCTGTTGCACCGTCACATTCGTATGGTCCAGATCTCGAAAGTCGCCATAGCCATATGCGGTCCTTCTCATGGGAGCATACTCGTTAGTGGATTCTTCGTCCGCTCCTCTCTTGCTTTCCGGTGTGTTGTACACTTCGGATTCGGTGTTATAAAACGCTTCGTCGTATTTTGTAATCGCCTTCGTGTCCCAGGTCGGATTCTGAAAATCAGCCCATTTCTGTGAGCCATCCCGATGGTTAATAACGATATCGGCAATGGGTTCGACGCCATACTGAAGCAGCGCTTCCAACATCGCCCGGTGTTCATCAAAAGTGCCATAGCTATTGTCCAGCCTGAAATATTCCTTCGGATTGTAGCCTGCGCTGTACTGCCCAGCGTACGAGGGTGGGGGCAGCCAGATGAGATCGAACCGCCCCATGTTGATGGTCGAGGCCTGTTGTTGCACGAGGCTGTACCAATGGGCATTGCCGAACGAGCTGAACTGAGGCTTTTCAGGGTGTCCATGACGATAGGATTCCCAATAGAAGCCTTGAAGCATGACGCGGTCATCGTCAAACCCGCTTTGGCCATACGCCGGTAACCATGAAACGGTGGCGATGATGAGAACCACACAGGAGAGAACCTGCCATTGACATGGCGTTCGGGTCTGAGGTTTCAATTTCATGATCAGTCTCCTACCAATGAACGGTAGTGCTTTGATGATTCCGCACTTTGGCGTCGACACTGCCGAGCATGCGACAAAAGCGTCTCATACCCACACTGATTGAGGTGACAATAGTGTAAACTATTGCTTTGTTCACCTGGCCAAGCTATCCACCGCGTGAAACTACATCGGTGAAAGCCGTCCACTCGACATATTCATAATAAGTTAACAGCCCCCATCTACCGCGCAAGCGGATAGACAACTCCAACAATGTGCTTTCCGAAAGCAGTCCACTACGACCAAGGAATCTAAATATTCCTTATGCTGCCTGTGCCGGTTGAGCTGCCGTGCGGGCTAACCGTGATGCAAGCCGCTCGGCACTCTGGGCGCGCCGAACCATTCGATTGTGCTGGATAACAGGATCAACGATATTGCCGCACGTGACACACCGGTGTGCCCGCATCCACATCGACAGATAACTCTCCTGCATGTCCAGTAGATGATCCACGATCATCAGCCCGGAGCACCTTGTGCATTTCATAGGAGACCTTCCTTGATACATTGTTGAGAACTTTAGACCTACCTTCGATTCACTACGGAAGCAATGCTGGTGCCAGAGTGAGGTCATACTGAGGAGTCGGACGAAGGATAATGATAAGACCTGCTACCCTGCGCAGGTGTCGAGGCAACGGGAAGCTAGCTCTCGTCAGCTATTTAGCAGAACCGGCACACCGACTCATATGAATCCAAAGGATACACTTCGAATCTTTTCTGATTCAGTACTTCGTCCGCACACCATATAGAACCCAGCAACAATACTAAGTTCACATTCAAGGCGTGCGATTTGCTATGAGGTGAATAGCTGAGACTTAATGTACTCACAAAGGAGCTGTTATGGACCAATCTACTCTTCGCGCAAGATATGACCAACTAGTCGCCCTCGGAAAGCAGCGGAATGTCAATTGGCAGGAGAAAGTCAGAGAATTGCCCCAGGAGGACTTAGGCGTCATGGTGGCCGCGATCGCCACCGCGTTAGGTATCGCTGTCAATGATGCATTTGACGAAACTTTAGAGCTGGAGGCGGCTCTTGCCAATGCCAACCGACGAGCAGAGTTCGATGAGTCGGCCAAGATACAAGAGCATCTAATGAAAGTGCTGCAAGTGAGAAAATAACCACGGTTTTCCGTATGCCTTATTTTTTCTTCTAAGTAAGGAGAAGCAAGATGGCCAGCGATATTTCAATCATCCATAATGGGTCTGCATTCGTAAACAATAGCTTTCCCTTCAACAAACCCTTCTTTCTAATCAGGGTGGATAGGGGACGTCCATCATTGCTAATCATGGAAGTCAAGACTAGTTACACGTACCCACAACGGGCCCAAGTTCGCCTGAACGGAATGCAGATCGGATGGATCGAGCCCCGTCCGTGGACAAACCATTTTGTAGTAGATTATGAACCTGTCTCTATTGTAATTCCGGGGTCTTCGTTTTCCGTAGGCTATTTGGGCTTACCGTTTCCTAATATTTTGCAAATAGTACCGAGCGGGACCGACTATCTTTTAGTCGCCAATATCTGGCTCCATCACCCGCAGACATGAAGTTCATTCGAATGCACAACCGCGAGGTCATTCCTATGGCTCTATCATGGTTCTAGACCCGTATCTCAGTCCCGATCTTACTCATCATCTTTGAGGCGTGGTGAAAAAAAAAGGACGGATTGAAACGCTAGAAATGCAAGTTGAGAGTAAAGATTGGGAGATGGTGCCGAAGGCGGGATTGTATCGAGAGGGATTGCTTAAGTCATTGACGATTTGGGCAATCCCTTCTCTTTACTGCACAAAAACATGTTAGGCGCTTTGTTTCAATTAAGTCCATGTCATCCTGTTTCATACTGATTTGCCTCTCCTAAAAACACGCAAATAACACACACCTTACTCCCCCCATGATCGGCGCACTCCCCACCCGTCATGGTCCTGAGACTCCTTTTGGCTTTGCAACACCAGGACAAAAGGGGGGCATGGGGAATTGCAGCAGAACAGAGTCTGTTAAAACCCCGTTCCTGTAAGTTGCTGTCACACTTCGGCTTGATTTATTTGTGGGTATCGACCATCCTTTCGCAGATCCAAAAAGAAATGCTTTTGAGATTACTCATTTTCGAGATAGGGACATTAACCCATAAGTCACTTGCGTTGCACATGAACTCCAACCTAATGGGTAAAGAGCCTACAGCTGTAATAAAACCTCCTCTAATGGTGTGGTGATGGCAGATATCTTTGTGAGCTATGCGTCCGAAGATAAGGATCGAGTAGCCCCTATTGCTGAAGCATTAATAGCACGAGGTTGGAGCGTCTGGTGGGACATGAAGATCGCTCCAGGCACCACATTTCGCACCGAGATATTGCGCGAATTATCTCAATCTCGATGTGTTCTTGTTCTCTGGTCGAAGAAGTCCGTAGATAAGCAGTGGGTGTTAGATGAAGCTGAAGAGGGCCAAGGGAGAGGCGTTCTCGTGCCAGCAATGCTTGATAATGATGCTCGTATCCCGTTCGGATTTAAAGGACTACAAGCAGCTAAGCTTGAGGGCTGGACTCCATCGACTCCAAACGCCGCATTCGCTGCTCTCTTAGAGGCGATATCAAAGCTGGTACCTCGTATTGAACGTACGCTTGATGATCGTGCATGGAAGCGATTATTAGCACGGATTAAGGAAGGCTATGTTATTCCTGTAGTGGGACGCCGGCTACTTGTATCATTGGACGGACGTAGCTCGCTAATGCACGGGGCTGCAGCGGCACTCTTAAAGAGCCATGGCATCGATCCTAATCTCTGGCAGTTACAGCCTTTCCGTGAGCTACATGATGCGATCACAGTCCTAAAACAGCAGTCACAATTTAAAGTTTCACTAACCGACGAATTGTACGACGAGGTCTACAAGCAGTTAAAAACTCTAGTTCGGGAAATTGAGACAAAGACTCCTGAACCTCTACGACAGCTCTCAGGGATTACTGACTTTAAGCTCTTCATCACAACAACCCCTGATGACTTTTGTGAACGTAGCATAGCTGAATCACGCCCCGTTTGTATTTCCGCTTTTTCTCCTCGCCTGCCAACATCAGAGACCAGAGATCTCAGTATTGATTGGAGAGATGAAGACTGTGTTCAGGTGTTATACCTGTTTGGAAAAGCAAGACCATATCCAATATTCGCCATTGACGACTACGAGATCGCAGAATATTTACGAATGCTTATAAGACAAGGACACCTGCTCTTACCAGAATTTTTCAAGACATTTAATATGCACACGTTGCTTTTCATTGGTTGCGACTTTCCTGAACTACTCCTACGCACTCTTATTCGCACGCTATCTGCAGAGGGGCTTTCTAATAATTTGGCATCAATTCCGATTCCAGACAAAGCGGGAGCATTCGTAAGCGATCGGCACGGAGTGATTGAGAAAATGATTTGGGATGGCCCCGCCGAAACCTTTGTAACAGAGCTCCGAAGACGTTGGGATGCCGCGCTTACGCTTTCGTCTGAGGAATTTAGTGGCCGTATGTTTTGTATTAGCTTTAGTCGTGAAGACGATGAGCAGTCCGCCCAAGCATTTGTTCAAGAGCTTTCCAAGTTAGGGGTTGCAGACAAAGAGATTGTGCTTCTTCCTGTTTCTAGCTTCGAACCTGTGGACACCAGTGATGTCACTAACACTATCCTGCACAGTCGTTACTTCATTCCGCTGATTTCGAAAGTGGGATCGACTAGAGGTTTCCTTGAGCTGGTAAAACACTGGGACTTGGCCTTGGCCCAAACAGTGACTGTGAGAAGCGAATATATTATTCCTGTGATCGTAGATCAAAAGTTCGTATACAAGGAGTACACTGCCTCGACCGACAATCTGTTCTATGACATAACGCCGGAACATGCTCCTGGTGGTGAATTGACGGATACTTCCCGCCGTAGATTTGTTTCTCTGATAAGAGAAGCCCGACGACCAAGGGATTAGGCTAAAAGGTCAAGGCAGGCCTACCGCGAAACTCGATTCGGTTAATGGACGACCGGAGTCAAGAAACACACTTAGTTAACCAAGTATTAGCATGGTAATCACAATCAGTTGTTTTGAACCTCGTACTCTAGCCCCTCAAATCCCGCATATTTAACTGTACTTCGAATCATTGAAATAATATGGTTTTTGGGCCATCATCCCTCTCTCCGAAAGGAAATCTTTTCGAAGGGAGGAATGGACATGCGCAATAGGCCACGAGTGTTTATCAGCGCTTCTGATGACCACCATCTCGATGAGAATCAGTTGGAGGTTAAGCACTCAATTCTCCATGAACTTGAAGTTGCCCGAGGATTTGAACCATGGAGATCCTTCGAGAAAGGCCCTTTGCGCAAGGGCTGGGGGTTTGAAAAGGCAAACGAGGCGATGGGAAAGGCAGACGGTACACTCGTGCTCGCGTTTGCTCAATGGGAATGCAAAGGTTTGGGACCGAGGAGTCATGAGAATGGTTTGAAGATCTCTGAGGGCAACCATCTTGAGGGCGGTCTGGCAATCGCACATGATCTCCCGCTCCTGGTAGTGCGAGAGGAGGGAGTACAGGATCGCGGCATCGTCTCTGAGGGCACAACTCATGAGGTGGTGAGAATGCCGCGGGCTTCAAATCGGGAGTGGGTAAGCCAGAGCGATTTTATGCGGGCGTTCATCCGATGGTCCGAGGACGTGGAAAAGCACTCACGGATCCACCGCGAGAGACGGGTGTTCATTGGACACGGTCACTCTCCCGCGTGGAAGGATCTTCGGAACTATATTGAAGACACACTGCACCTATCCCATGATGAATTTAGCCGTATCCCGGTAGCGGGAGTAACGACTGTACAACGCCTTACACAAATGCTCGACGAAGCTGGAATCGCCTTCCTAGTGATGACGGCTGAGGATGAACAGAAGGATGGCAGGATAAGAGCTCGAAGCAACGTCGTCCACGAGGCAGGGCTCGTGCAGGGACGCCTCGGATTTCATAGGGCGATCCTGTTGTTGGAGGAAGGCTGCGAAACATTCTCGAACATCCATGGACTTGGCCACATCACGTTTTCGAAGGGTAAGATTGCTTCGTCGTTCGATGAAGTTAGGTCTGTCCTTCGGAGGGAGGATTTCTTGGACTAGTGGGCGCTGGACGATTAGCGATGCTGTCCTGTCAACAACAAGCATTGCGCTGGTACTGATTGACAAGTAATTGGATAAACGCAAGAATCATTACCCGGTGTCCAATCTAGCTTGTGCGAATTGTGCCAGTCAGTAGCCAACGTGGCTAAGCATCTCAGATCAACCATGTGGATGGTCGTATGAGCAACCCCAAGGCATTCTTGTCCTATACATGGGAAGACGAAGCACATAGAGAGTGGGTTCGCTCGTTGGCAGCGCAACTCCGAACCGATGGTATTGAGACGATTCTCGATCGCTGGCACGCCATCCCTGGCGATCAGCTCCCTCAGTTCATGGAGTCCTCTGTTCGCGACTCCGATTTCGTGCTCTTGATTTGTACGCCGTCCTACCGAAACAAGTCGAATGCGAGAAAGGGCGGCGTCGGGTACGAGGGCGACATCATGACCGGAGAAGTCTTTGTTTCCGGTAATCGTCGCAAGTTCATCCCTCTCTTGCGTAAAGGGTTGTGGGAAGAAGCGGCGCCATCCTGGCTTCTTGGAACGTTTTACATTGATTTCAGCGAAGATTCGTACTTCCAGTCGAGTTATTTACATCTCTCATCACGATTACTTGGGAAATCCACACCAGCGCCTCCAGTTGCGGTGGTGCGATTTTCGAAGAATAGTGATGGAAGCGTCACTGATACAACAACAGGACTTGTCTGGGGACTCCCTCACGATGAACGCGAATATCCAATGGAAAAGGTAGCTGCGGTCCTTGCCGCCAAGCCACATGGGCATACAGGATGGCGACTACCAACTCGCGCAGAGGTTTCCGAGCTCAAACTGCGATGGAAGGCTACATCCCACCACCCGTGACCTTGTACTCCAAAATCTTTACACCCAGGACGGGCACCATGGATAAGGGACCATGGAATAGGGAAACTCTGCAAGAGAAAACCAGCCGAAGAAGCACATTCTTCAACCCATCATTCATTCCCGACTATGCGCTTCAAGCAATGGCCGAGTCGAGTGAGAGGCTGATTCGTCCGGTGCGTAATGCGAATATCTAACCTACGGTTAGAGCTAAAAGGCACTGATAACCTTCGTTCCTTGCTGCGTGCGGCTAGACTGCAACATTGGATACTCCACAATCTCTCAAGCTCTCTGGCTCAATTCTGCCAAATTAATTGAACGACATCATAATTGTGCTCATTTTGTGCCCAAGCCCACCTCATCCTCCGCATGCACATCCTAGAATGATCGGCACACCCTCCGACACGACATAGTCAGGGGACTCTTTTAAGGAAAGCCGCACGGATCAAACGATGAGTGCTTTGTATTCAGCCACTAGGTCCTACTGAGACCCCCATACAGACGAGAAATGGAGTCAGGGGAGTCTGTAGCACCAAGAATAGAAATCGCATAGAGCACAATAGGCACGTGCTGCCAGCGCAAACTGAACGTGATGGGCTTTTCGTGGATGATTGCCCGCCGGATAGCCCATGGGTCGATGCTTAAACCAGTTGTAATCACACCATACATAATAAAAAGCAGTCCTAAAAAACTCATCATCATTCTTCTGTAGCCATTCGTAAAACTTTTCATCATCTGGACACCCTTCTGCTACAAGGCGCCCCACTAATTGATCGACCTGTTGGTGCAACTTGTCTCGTCCAGTAACTGACTCAAACGCAGCTAAATGATTTACTATTTCAGGGGGAAACTCCTGTTTAATAGACCTTAAATATATCGAAGCTTCTTTAAAGTCCAGGTTATCGTACGGATCATCACCACAAGCCGTATGTATTGCATACTCATATGCGCATGCAATTCTGATAACGCCTGAATTGAAAAAATAACCGGCGGTCCAGATTTCTAACCCTTCATGGTAGAGATCGATGGGTTTATCGGCTGCCTCTTGGTGCGCCTTTCGTACGAGCTTCGGTAGAGCGCTCAATAGATAATCGTAAGGCTCCTTTTGATGGTAATGACTTGTCCCCACAAAATATTTTTCAGCACTGATAAGCGACACTGCTGCCCCCAAAACTAGCTCATAGGCATAACGCCACTTACTGTTCGAACTCGGTATGGGGCACGTATCCAGATGATTTAGAATCGTTTCGGCTATGGCTTTCATCCGTTTACCACCGATGAAAGTTGAGGATGTCTAAACTTTCTACACTCCCACGGCTGTACTGGTCGAGAATCAACCCATAATCCTCTCCTGGCCCGTCGTGCCTCATTCTCCAACCCCTCAAGGGCCATATCCCCAGGCGCATATTTCCGATACCACCAGCACCGACCTTGGCTCACCCACTCATGGTTCAGATTCTTTCCATCTCGTAGAATCACCGTCGCAAGTGTGCGTCCATAACGATCTGTGCCGATTCTTTGAATCGTGACGTATTGACCAAAGCTTAAGCTGGACGTGGCTTGCTTCGCTTGTTGACCAAAGGCTTGCTTCTTTTCAGGGCAATCGATACCGGTGAGGCGTATACGTTCCGCTTTCTTGTTGTGGAGAACTTCGATGGTGTCACCGTCTTTGATGGAAACTACCTTCCCCACGAAATCACTTGCATAAGAGGAACCTATATTGAGAACGAGCCACAGAATTGGAGAGGCATAAAGAGAAACAGCCATACTCTAGCGGTGGAAGTAAGAGTTTCGACCATCCAACAAGAACCAGAATAAGTTGGAAAAGCGGTACATTACCTCAATCATTTAGCATCCCTGGTCTTGCGACCCTGTTTACCTACCACTTCGTAGAGGACTGATGCTGCTGCCACCAAAGAATGCTGCCCTGCCCGAATACCATTGGTCACGTCATCCCCAGATAACGCACGTAGTCTCCTCAAGATTTCATCCTGCTGCGTCTTTGTTAAAGCTAACCGGGACATCAACTTTGTTTCTTTATCTTCCTCAACAACCGAATAGGTTGCTGCAATGGCAGCCTGAGGAATAAGCTTCCACGCGTTATCAGCTGACACCGCCCGTTGTGCTCTACGCTCAATAAGAGTCCCCTTCGGAATCTCCCTTTCCCCAGCGTTGAGCACGTGATTTAGATCGGCTACGGTTTCGCTTTGCAGGTCTGCTAATTGAGTAAATGACTGTTCGGCAGCACCTGCACTGAGCTTGATGGCCTCGCTCGTGCTGGTTTTGTATGATGAGACAAGTGCTGCAGCACATTCAAAATCGGCCTTGGCCAACTTCAAATCGTACATCAAATCCACAAATGGGTCGGACTCCTGACCCTCTCGCTTCCGGTCTAATCGACTTTTTGCTTCGTGGGCGTAACTCATTGAATCGATGAACGCCCTAAGATAATGGTACGGTTCCTCTATGCTTTCTTCTATTGAGGGGATACATAGAGCATAGGAATAGCTTACCGTTAGAAACAGGATGAATAGGGTTAAGAATATCCTTACACAAGGCGGGGCTAGAAGATTTCGAGAGGCGGGCATAGCACCTCGACGAGGGCATATTCTAATATTGTGTGTATTTAAAGCGCAAGGTTCCTAAGTGGGCCTATTACTTCCTCACTTATACCATATTGACCTTGCATACAAACATTGTAACCATTGGCATCATGTATTCGTGGGAGTACAAGGATATCCAGTTCTATCTGAGACCCGCTCTCGGCTATCAGGTGATCCTCTTTGCCAGAGGTAGCAACTACCTCGGCATCCATCCAACATTACACACTGTGATTGAGTATCGGTACGGTTCCCGATACTCCTACCCCGCACGTGACGACGCTGAGGCACGTGAGCAGGCGGTCTTGTATGGCATGAGTGCAATAACAGACCATTACGCTCGGCTTGGAACGTGGGCAGAAGCGAGAATTTATCCCTTCGGTGGTCTCATCGGGGACATGCGATTGGTCCCACAGAAGGCTAGGAGGGTATGACATTGCACAGAGATATTGTTGGTATTACAGTACGGCGCAATGGTTTCACCACTTGTCAGATTTGGGACTTCCACGTGGACCTATGAAGGCTGGCAAGGCCAGGTCTACCTCAAGCAGTACGCGAAGACGACCTTTGCCAGGGAATGTTTAGGCGAGTATTGCCAGTATCTCTATAACGGTCAGCCGTTATTCCGAACAGTTGGCAATGATTCTACGTTCTACCGTCCACCAACCCCGAACCAACTCCGCAAGTACCTGACGCAGATCCCCGAAGACTTTGAGATGTGTTTTAAGGTGTGGGAGGAAATCACGATTCCAGTGTATGCGCTACAACGACGCTATGGTCTGGAGGCTGGCAAGCCGAATCCTCGTTTCCTGAACGCCAAGTTGTTCAATGAACTCGTACTGACTCCCTATCGAGAAGCGAAGTTTGAGTCACACCTGGGACCGTTCCTGTTTGAGTTTCAGCGGCATGGGGTACCGGCTGATGAATTTATCTCGAAACTGGATGGGTTCTTTGGTCAACTTCCGAAAGCGTTCAAGTACGCCGTGGAGATTCGAAACCCTGGCTTATTGGGTCCAGGCTATCGGCAGGTGTTGGAGCGCCATGGGGTGGCGCATGTCTACAACCATTGGTGCTATATGCCCTCCTTGGCTGAACAACACAAGCGCATGGGAGAAACTTTCACAGCTCCCTTTTCCGTACTGCGACTCCTGACACCTTTAAAGATGTCCTATGAGGCAGCCAAAAAGCGAGCCGAGCCATACAACAAGATCGTGGGTGAACTGCCCGACATGCGAAGAGATGCGGTTGCACTCATTCAACAATCGGTCAAGCTCGCCAAACCTGGTTATGTCCTGGTGAATAACCGGTCAGAGGGAAATGCCCCTACCACTATTCAGGCATTGGTGGAGATGTTGTGAGCAAAGGGGAAAAGGCCCGACTGAGACCCCGCAGACAGTCTAAACCTCCACTCAAGCGTTCCTCTTTTCAAGGTCCCAACCGTAAATATGTGAGATTCGAAGGGCATGATCACCAGGATATTGTCTATTCTGTGCCTCAGGATTGGTCACGGTATATCGAGAGAGTCGAGAAGCTTACATCTCTGAACGAGGATTATTCCGGTGTAGAGGCCATCATCAGTATGGCTCAGCTACCGTGGTTTGGAGTTGAACCGACTCGGCTAGCTTCATGGATTGATCAAGGATATGAACCTCAAGACCTGATTCTACGAGATATGGTTCATGACCTTCGTCAATTTGTATCGAAAAAGGCCAAAATCAATGACCAAGCCTATACCGGAACTCATCTCCTCACCGAGTTTATGGTGAAGGTCTTCCCAATCACGGTTCGCTATAACTGGACGCCCTATCTGAAATCAGAACGAAAGGAGTGGCGCGACTCTTTTCCTGATAAAGAACCCCAAGAATGTACGGAAGACGAGGTGCCTTGCACGAATGAATTCGCCTTGCCCTCAGGTTTACCGGCAGCGGTGACTTTTGTAGTTCCCATCACCCAGATGAAACAGTGGGGGTTGGATAATACCATGCAGGACATTAAGCGTGTTCTCCAGCATGCCCTGAACAATGCCCCAACAAAGGAAGAAGCTCCAGCCATGGCAGATAGCGTTCCCCCTGAACGAGCATTTCTGCTCCATTGTCAGGAGAAGGCCCTAGAGCAGGACCTGAGACGCTATACACTCTTTGAGAAGGAGAGGCTATCCTTCCGACAGATTGCGTTTCTCGAACAACAACAACTGAAAGGCAAGCGACTGATTGCGCAGGACGTTCCGCCAAGCATTAAGCATAAGATTCCTGGTGAAAGTGGGGTCTGGGAGTCGATCAAGCGCATTTTCGAAGGTATCTATCTTCGCCCCTTCAAAGGGATTCGCCACACTCGAACCACAGCAGTCCCACTAGAAATGCCAGCCTATCAATGTGACGTGCATGGGCAAGACTGCCCGTTATCATGTCCGACCATCACACAGTGGATGAAGAAATATGAGTCCAGCCTCCCCTCAGTTACACAAGGTAGCCGGATACCTGACGACTTCGGTCCAAATGATCTTTACCCCGTCGACATCGATCTTTCCGACACGGAAGCCGACGAATAGGGCGCATTCTAGCCCCCCATTCTTGTTTCGGAAAAAATCTCCCGACTTTTTGAGAGACCTCCACATGGGTATAACACCCAAGACTGCACATTTTGTGTGGTGGGTTGGTGTTGGTGGAGGACTTATGACGCATGTTCTAACGGGGGGCGATTTTCATGAAGGTTCAGGCGATGGCAATGGGTGGACTAATCCGGAGGGCCTTCCTGATAGCCACAATTCGATTTATCCAACCCCTGCCCCCCACAAAGGGTACTTGGACGAATCGAATTACTGTTCCCCCTTTCAACCTCAAGACATAGCGGAGCTATTCGCGGAGTCAGAAGAAGACGTGCCATGGATCTACAGAGGCTTTCTGGTCCGTGGGGGGCTGACCGTCCTGGCAGGAGATCCCAAGGTGGGCAAATCCACCTACGCGTATGAGCTAATTGAACGAATCGCCTTGGGGGAAGAGTTTTTGGGGGAAGCGGTTACAGAAGAGAAAGTTCTTCTGCTGGGACTGGAAGAGCACCGGAGAGACATGATCGCCCGCCTTCGCCGTCGATCTGAGGAAGCATTAAAGGGGCGCGTTAAGGTGGTCTGTGGTCAACTACCCTTCTCACCAAAAATCCATATGGAGATAGCGGATTACATCATGCGAGAGGACATCGGCTTGGTCGTGATCGATACTATTCCTGCCTGGTGGAATCTCAAAGACGAGAACGATGCCTCTGAAGTCCTGAAAAAGGGGTATCCCTTCCTCAACGTCATCCGAGGAACCAATGCAGCTTGGCTGGGTCTGGCGCACACAAGAAAAAGCGGGGGAGGCCATGGGTCAGATATTCGAGGTTCATCGGCGTTCGTGGGGCTTGTCGATATTGCCGTTTCGATGAAGCGAACCCAGAGCGGCGGGAATCAGCGGATGTTAGAAGCCGTGTCTCGATATGACGACACCCCCAACAACCTGGTGATTGAGTATGCGGAGGGTTGTTACAGGAAGCTCGGATCACCTCAGGATATGGCTTCCCTGGCAAAAACGAATAAGGTCTGGGAGGCCCTCACCCCAGAAGGCAAAACCATAGATCAACTGGCCAAAGAAACAGACCTTTCAAAACAGGACGTATCAAGAGCCTTACAGTCCCTAGGCGACCAAGTACACCGAGAAGGGGGCGGACACCGAGGGGACCCCTATCTCTTTTCCAGGAATTAGATTCGTCCAGGTAGCAACTCTGAGGAGAGGGCATGGATGAATCGATTGTCATCGAGGAGAGGGGGGAAAAGCACGTTGACAAGTACGAAAAACATCCTCCCTTTCCTCTGACAATGGCTTGGGATCTAAGAATATGAGGCACAGTCCTAGAAATATGGCTAATAACTCCATCAATGAGCCTTGAAATGATGCGTTTACCCCCTGGCTCTGAATATTACAAAAGGGGAAATGGGATCCCTGTAATTTCAATAGATTGTGGGGATGCTCACAATAAGAAAGGAAAATCAATGACTTGTGACACATCTATAACTCGAAGACTGCTGACGATACGTGAAGCCGCACAATATACCGGCTTATCAGTCCATACCCTCTACACAATGACCAGCCAACGACGGATTCCCCATGTGAAGGTCGGTCGCCTGACCAAGTTTGACCTAGCGACGCTGGATAAGTGGATCAAGCAACAGACGGTCATGCCGGTGCCAAAATGGGGTTGACACTAGTTTAGCTCTAAAGCTAAACTCGGCCAATGACGACGCGGCTAAGGGAGTGGCGAAAGAAGCGGGGAATGACCCTCAAACAGCTTGGAGACCTTTCAGGAGTGCATTACGTCTCAATCGCCAGGCTAGAAGCAGGGAATCTTGATCCGCAGCTTTCAACACTCCTCAAGCTGGGTCAGGCACTAAATATCACTCCCAATCAACTTATAGGTGTGGCCAAGAAGCCACAGAAAGGTAGGTAGTCTCTATGGGACTGACCAGACGAGGCAAATGCAGTAGGCGCTGTGAACGTGGGCGCGAGGGTCTTAGCTGTCCCTGTCCGAAGGTGTGGTCATACTATGTAGAATTTTATGTTCAAGAGACCGCTAATACTCGCACTCTCAGCGCCAAGGGACCAGGGGCAAAACTTAAGCGATGGCGGGTTCCCTGTGACAACAAGGGCATCGCACGTCAGCAGGAAGCCATAATCAAAGGCCAGCTTCTTGAAGGGCAACCGCTCGTCACTGAACGACCAGTGGTCAATTTGTCTTTGAAGGAATACGCCCACCAGTGGCTGGAAACCGCCACGAAGTTCTTGGCGGTTAAGACGTTAGCCAACTATCGACAGACGCTTGAATTGTATGTCCTTCCCTCATTGGGAGATCGAACGTTACCCTCCCTCACATGGGCCGATATTCGTACTCTGTTAAACCAAAAGCAACAAGATGGATTGTCGTCCAATACGGTTCGGATGATAAGGGCCGTTATATCGACTATGCTAACCGATGCCGCCGAGGATGGGATGATTACGACTAATCCAATTTTGGGGCAACGCAGGAAAAATGACGAGCTAGTCAGAACATGCAACCCGATTTATCCCCACTGACATGGGAGCAGAAGCAGGCGTTTGAATCAAAACTTCGGGAACTGGAGTCGAGTGGACTTCTTTCCCCTGCTTATTCCATGTTGCTCTCCACCTATCTAAAGGCAGGACTTCGCCCCAGTGAAGGACGGGCCTTACAGGTCGGAGATATTGATTTCATGGCAAGGCGGTTACGCGTTGAACGCGCGGCTACTCTTAGCGGTGCAATTAAGAGTACGAAGACTGGCGAGACACGCTGGGTAGATCTTAGTGATGGATTATTATCCGATCTAAAAACATATCTCACCCTGCGGCATGTTGAGGACATAGCACAGGGTAGAGAATCTCTGTGGTTGTTCCCCTCAAAGGCAGGAACGCTGCTTGATGAATCCCATGTAGTACGGACGTTTCATCGCGTATTGGATGCAGCGGGATTGCCGAGATTCCGTGTCTATGACCTTCGGCACACCTTTGCGTCCTTACTGCTCTCCTCGAATATTCCACTGCTGTATGTAAGCCATCAGTTAGGACACGCCAAACCGACAATGACATTGAAGTACTATGCTCGCTGGATTCCCAGTGGACAGGTCCACAGGGTCAATATCCTCGATGCCGGGGATCGGAATAACCCCGGGTTAACACCAACTCTCCATTCTGAACATCTGACCACGCTGGTATCCGCCTAAGTTGTTAATTTATTTGGTGGGTCACAAGGCGGTAGATTCTATGGCCCACCGATGTGTGGTTGGCAGAGATTCGAGAAACGTCTCCAACCGTCCGTCATCGCGCTTCAAGTTAGGAGGCAGCTGGAGCAGGATCGGACCCAGCTTGCCCATCTCACGAAGCGGTTCGAGTCGTTGAAGCATCGCGTTCAGCGTCGTCAATCCTTCAGGTTTCAGGCGGCGGATGTGTGTGATCTCTCGATGTGCTTTCGGAGCGTAAATAAAATCCGGTGGTGCTATTTGAGACCAGGTCTCTACTGTCTTCTCGGTTGGGAGCCTGTACCAGACACCGTCGAGTTCAACGGTCGAGTACCGAGAAGCATAGTAGCGGAGAAATTCAGCGGGCTTGATATCCGGTGGATAAAACCTGTGTAAACCTTGCCATGCTTTATAGGAATAACCGGACAGGCCGATGGAGATCTTGGGCATACCGATTACTCAACCAAGACCTGCCGTGTCTCGTCGAGATGCTTTTGTAGGTACGCCATGAAGGGCGTGCCGCCTGTTCCCACGGCGGTGGGATTGCTCGTGTGCGATTGGTGCTGGCGATGGATGTAGCTATCGGCATATCCGATATGGATCTCGCGAAACTGCGCGAGAAGTTCGATGCAGATTCGGTAAGCGGCCCAGAGAGCAGGATGTCGGTGCTTTCGATCCCGAACGTAACCGAGGAGCACCGGCCGGCCCAGATCATCGGTGGCTTGCTCCAATGCTTCCAGGAATGCCCGATGACGCGGAGGCATGTACTCACGCATTTCTTGCAGATACAGAGTCAGAAGACCCGGGGCGTGAACGATACCCAGCCCGGCGTCAAGGCAGGGCACGATAGAGCTTTGTGCGCCGGTTTCACCGCGAAATTGCTGCGGGGTACCGTTAAAGGCTGCGACGCCCTGGTATACGAGACCGGATGGCAAGGCAGGACTGTTCTTCCACCCATGGATGTAGGGTCGCACACGCGTATAGTAAACATAGGGATCGCAGCGCTCTTTCATCCTGATCAGCGTATCGCGCATGGCGGTTTGGGCTGTCGCTAGCGATTGAAGGCCCGACAAGACTTCGTCTTCCTTGTCCTCAACTGCGCTTCGCATCGCGAGAAGAAGTCCAGCCAATGCTAAGCCGGCTTGTTGTTCGATTTGGATATGGACAACGACAAACCATTCTTCGTCCTGACCGCCGAGAAAATTCTGTAACAAGACGATGTTATCGAGTTGGATCGGCTTTTCAGGATCGAGCCTTCGCCAGTTGTCGAGGGCATAAGACGCGTACGATAGTACCGGTGGCCGGCCGAGCTTCTGGGCGACCTCAAACCAGGATTGCGCTAATTGGGGGGGTAATATCGGAGCCGGTCGATCCGGAATTTCCCACACATAGGCATGACTTGCGAACGAAAGAATCCGCATCGCGGCCTTATAATGTTCACGTTGCCATGTCTGGGGAATGACTGGGCTCTGCTGAAATTGCTCGTCGATGAATCGCCGAACTGCTCGCGCAACGAGCAGCTTCGGTAATTCCTCACCGACAAAGTTTATCTCAGGAGAGTTAGGAAGGTCCTTAAGAGGATCTTCGGGAAGAAAGCCTCGCTCCGGCGAAATGTCGTAATCGGAGAGATTGAAAGGAAGGTTGTGCATCGATTTCATACCGGCCGCCAATCTTCAAAATCCAGTATCCGCCTTCACTGTACCATGCGGTATGGATTGAATCATGGATTTCTGAGAGGCGGCACGCCGAAATGCGGGATGTTTGTGAGGAGTATTTGGAAGCAAGACTTGATGGTTAGGTCAACGCTGGGAGGAGGTTTTGATCTGTGGCCAGCCCTCCAGTCATCACTCGATCAAGTCGGTGACGGGCGATGGTCGGCAAGCGAATGAACTCCACGCCGAAGGTATTTTCGCGAACCCAGCGGATCTTTCCCAACTCGATAAATAGAGAAGAGGCTGGATCGGGTAAGAGGACGCTCAGTTTAATATAGCTCCCGGACAGGACTGTCCGATCACAGGTCACTGCACAGCCGGAAAGGGAAAGGTCGGAGACAGTCCCCTCTCCTACAAATGGGGCGCCTCCAAATATCACAGGATATGCCACAGGAAGCCGAGGATGTATTCGCCAGTTGACAGTTGTGTCCACCATTCCAATACCCTCCGTTAGGTACGGAGTCTATCGAGAGGGATGGAATGGGGCCATTCCTCGGAGGAGGGGCCTAAGGGCATACGAAGTAGGCAGTGCAACAATTCCCGCAATGTTCTTGAAAACCAGGAGGACGCTCCGGTCAGTAGCTGGTCAGCCTCCAAGAGAATGCCTCTGTCTCGCACTCACTTGGCAGCCAAGATTCGTCAGTGTTATGGCTTGTTGGGCCCTTCAGCAGGCGAGGGAGGGGGGACTGTCGGAGAAAGTTCCAGACGTTCAATCACATCCTGCTTGAGTTTTGTAGGTTCCTCAATGCGGTTATCTCGTTGTAAGATATTGACTTCTTTAGCTTTTCTGGCGTTCAATTCGATCATATCCGCATCGTCCCGAACAAGATGGGGAGTAAGAAAGACGAGAAGATTAAGCTTCTCAGTTTGGCGAGACTGGGATTTAAACAGCCAACCTAACCAAGGAATATCTCCTAGGAGAGGAATCTTCTTTTCGCTGAGCGTGACGTTATCACGTACCAGCCCTCCAACCACGAGTGTCTGTTTGTCCTGGGCAATCGTTGTTGTTTCCATGGATCGCTTCGTCGTGGTGGGTCCAACGGGGATAGATGCCGTACCAGACCCAATCGTCTGAGCTACATTTTCTGCGATGGCCGTAATCTCTTGCTTGATTTCAAGGCGAATCAAGTCATCTTCAAGCACCTGCGGAGTCAACTCTAACGTCACGCCGACATCTTTTCGTTCAATTGTTACGAGGGTTCCACCGGTGATGCCCTGAGCTTGCCCGGTCGGGAATGGACGATTCTCACCGACGACAATCTTGGCTTTTTGATTGTCGGCGGCGAGGACTTGAGGTGTGGACAGAACATTCGTATCGGTTAGGTTCATCAGTAAGTTTAAGAAGGCTCGGACGTTGATCGTGTTTAACACGGTAACTGCGCCACCGGTGGCCCCGCCCGCAGCAACCCCACTGATGGCCTGGGCCACGGTGGCAAGGTCTTCGGGTGTCCTGTTGAATCCGCCGATTCCCTGCAAAAATCCTGACTTCCCTGCACCCAGAACTTGCGTGGGGTCAGTGCCGATTTGTCGCAGGCGGTCAACCTGAACCTCCAAAATAACTGCCTCCACAAAGACCTGCTTACGCCGTATGTCTAAATCACGAATCACGGTTTGAAGACGACTCCAGGCGGCTTTGGTCGAGCTGATGACGATAGAGTTTGTTGCCTTATCGGCAAACACTTGAACGGGGGCTTCAAATTCCGTCAGGGGCCTGATCGGAGGCCGAACGCCAGGAGTGACTTGTGCAACGGTTTGTGAGCGAGCCACCAGATTTGTCAGCACCGCAGCCAGGTCTGTCGCATTGGCATGTTTGAGCTTATACACAAACACGCCGCGTTCGGGGGGAAGGTCGCCCATCGGCACGATCTGATAGAGGTTTCCTCCTTTGGGGACAACGGCCATGCGGGCTGCTTCTAATGCGGCCACAAACATGTTAAACGCCTGATCTGCGGAAACTTTGCTGGGTGAGAAGACCGAAATCTTCCCCCCTTGTTTCTTGATGGTTTCATCCAACACAAAGTTTTTTCCGGTGAGCTCGCTGATAAAACGAACAAAAACGGGGATATCAACATCGTTGAAATCAAGGGCGACTTTGGTCGATTGAGCTCCTGTTCCTTGCGAAAAAAGATCAGAAGGGAAGACGAAAGGGAATAGGAGGAACAAGGCCAGGCAGATTCCAAATCCCCTGGTCGTTCCCAATGCACGTTTCAAGCTTGAACGATGTAGCACGGTGGTGGTTAGTGATTCCGTGATATCAGCTGAGTCAGATAACAAAGTTTGACCGTATCATAGGCATATCGAATGACACAACCAGGATGCAATTTTTTGAGGGAGGATCTGAGGCAAAACTGCGAATGGAAAGGATTCTTACTCAATGATTGTCTTGCGGATTCTGCCATAGTTCCCGACGACTTGAACGTCTTTTAATGCTCTCCATAGTCCCGGCAACGGCGCACGGGGTGAGGGACAGGCCGGTTTCCATGCCTGTTAATTCCTTCCACAAAATAGCCGATAGGAGAGGTGAAGGGGGCGAGTCCAACGATGGATCCTAGGGCCATACAGGATAAAGTTGCGGCATTTACTCAGCAACTGCTTCATGAGGCGAAGGGTGACCCAATACGCGCCTTGGGGCTCTTGGTCCTCGTTTTGGATGGGGCAGAGCTTCCGTCACCAGATCATGCTTGGCGCCTCATGCTCGAAGTACGCCATGTTCTGATGCCGGACAGCACAAGCGAGCCCCAGATACCTACTCAGCATCTTATCGGGGATGTCTCATGGGAGGGAATTCAACATTGCCTTCGATGTGGAAAGGTTTTGGCCAGAGATTGTCATCAGCGAGAAGAAACGTTTGTTCCAGGGTATATTTTCGAAATTGGGCCACGATTGACCTCTGAACCGTGTGATGACTACCGAGCCTGTACCTAAAACCTTATCCACGCTCTAGGACGGCGATGATGTACCTACAAGTCGGCTCGACGTCTGGAACGCAGACCGAGATCCATTGTTTTGCAGCACTGCGCTTGTATGGTGGCTTCATCATTGATTGATCTGCTTCGTTCGATGTTGTATCCGAAGCCTTGCGCTTCCCTTCTTCACAAAGTCGGGACCGTCCAATAATGGATGGGTGATGCAAATGCATGGAAGAGTCAAGACATAAACCATTAATTTTAAAAAGATTTTCTGCGTGGCTTATTGAAGCCGTAAGGCACCTAGATTGCATTCTCTTCCCAAGTTTGCCTGGGCGAACAGCCAGTTCCGAGAGCTTAGAGTAGCGGATCAGGTCGCCGTTGCAGGCTCCCACAGCGCCGAAATCTGCTAAGGTTGTACTGTGCTGTCGAATAAGAAACCCCCATTAAAAGCGAATAAAACTCAGGCCATGCGCGCTCAAAAGCGCGGTGTGGTCGGCTACAGCAGGAAGACCGCGCTCCTCGAAGAGGCCATCACCCAAATGAACGCCGGGAAATATGGGCGTTCCTCCACTGCTCTCAAAGAATTACTCGCACTCGATCCGCAGAACATGGAGGCAAGGCGGCTTTTTGCCACACTGCATCTTCGACTTGGGAGTCTCATTCCGGCGAGACAGGCCTTTGACTCGCTTATTCACGAAGCCTTTGAACGTCAAGACTACTGGCTTGCGGAATCTCTGCTTCGTGAATACTTAGTGGCAGGTCCTCGATGTGTTCCGTTCTTAGAAAAGCTTGGGGCGCTGTATCAAGAAAAAGGTGATGCCCTCGAGGCCGTAGCCGAGTATGGCAAGGCTGTCGATATCTTGATCGAAGATCCTGATACTGAAAATCCACACCATGTCTCTCAGCTCTATGTAAAAATACGGGAACTCGCTCCCGCGAGTCCCGTGGCGTTCCGTCTCGCGTCTTTGTTTGACGCGCAAACCGGCGAATTGTTGGCTCGCCAGCCTGGCAATACCGGAGAAACCGCCGCCGCACCATCCCTTTCTTCGACGGCAGAGAGTCCGGGCGGTTCGCCCATGCCGGAGCCGGTGACCGGGACCATGCCATGGGATGTTCAGCACTCTCCAGATGCGGCCGGATTCTCTACCGAAGCAGCCGCCTCAGCTGATTCTCGGTCCATTTCAGACTCGCCTGCGAGTACGGATGATCGTGCATACGTGGGGTTTTCGTTAGTGGGAGACGCATCGCCTTCTGCTCCACCCCTACTACAGCCAGCCGAAATCCGGATCGATGAAGTGCCCCCTGAGGCACCGACTGAAAGTCCAGCTCAGGAATTTAGACTCGCTCGGGATGGAGCGGAAACAAGCAATCCTTCCAGACAGGGTATTTCCGCAGATTCCTCGTCATCTGTTTCGCTATCTGATTCAGTGGGTGAGATCCAGGAAACACAAGCAGAGTCTGATCCAATTGTGCTGGTAGCCGATCCTGCTCCGGCTTATGAGCAAGACAGGTTGCCGGGTGAGTCTCAATCGAAGCCTCCTGCAGATGCTGCCGGTGCATCAATGGTTTCCGTACTGACCGATTCGGTGAATGCACAACAATCTCCGATCAGCACGTCAGTGGATGTTCCACATGATGACAACACACCCTCTCCACGGGTTGAAGGAGTACCTCCGTCCTTGGAGACGGGGCCATTGACTTCAGAACCAATTCAGCCGCAAAAAACTGCGGGATTCTCCAGTCCGCAACCTATCGAGACAGATTCTCACGAGTTGCTTGCGGAAACGCCGTCCGGTATCGGTAACTCCTCAAGCCCGGCACCAGCTTCAGAGAATGAGATCTCAGAGCCTTGGAAGCAGCCGGGATTTTCATGGGCATCGGTATTCAACAGTGCCTGGAATTTCGGAAAGGACGATTCGCCAAAGACCTCTCAGCCAGAGCTTGTACCGGCTAGTGCCGAGGAGGCAACAGCACAAGTTCCGACTGTTTCTTCTCTTCAGGAACCGTTGCTTGAGAATCCATCGGTTGAGATACCGGAAGACAAGCGAGAGCCTTTGCTCGAGGACAAACCGGCTTCTGAATTTACCATTGTGCCGATGCCATGGGATCAAGTTCAGGAATCCGTCATCACGATCCCTCCGGCTCAGACGGATCAGGTGATCGCAGAGAACGTGGAGCCGACGGTAGATCGATCAGCTGAAGTAGCTGAGCAAGACATGGTACCAACGGTTGGCGAAAGCCAACCAGAACCTCTTTCACAAGCTAGTCCTGTTGCAGAAACGGATTCTTTCTCAATAGGTCAAGCTCCACAAGCGCTCGTGTCACCGGAACCGGACATTCCGGCCGGCGATGTGGGGCTTGCTCTAGTCCAAACAGAAGGAGAGCAATCTACTTTCGTAGAGCCTGCGCAACTTGCCGTAGCGGAGGCTCCTGCGATGGAGGAGCCGATCTCGGAAACATCTGTCTCAGAGCCAGTACCGCCGATGTTTGCCGACAAACCGATCGCGGACAATGTGGCGGTCCCTCCGGAAGAACCTCATTCTGAGAGCCCCGATGCGCTCTTGAAAATGGAGGAGGTCCCTACGGTCGCACCCCCGGACTCTCTTCAGGAATCCTCGGTAGAGCCTCCAACGCATTCATTACAACCTGCTGATGAGATCACGGACAAGGATACTGACAAAATTCAATCTTCTCCGTCAGCTCTCAAGAAACAGGCAGCCTGGGAACCGTTACCCGAGAGAGCGGTGTTCCCGCCTGTCACAAAGGAAGCGACCGAGAATCAGCCGCAGGAAAGCCCGCCACAGGAAGCAGCATTTGTTGAAGCGCGAATGCCCATTCCTGAACCGGCGCCTCGTCAAGAAGAATATGTGCGGACCGAAGAAGCGATTCGATTCGTCGAACAGCCTTCCGTCGCTTCGGTTGTGCACGCAGCGTCACCACTATCGGGTCCAGTTGAAGTCGGCCGGCCGATGTCGGCAGCAGCCTCTGCCGTGGACGTGCTCTTCGAATCGAGCCGGAATGTTAGGAAAGCAGAGACGAGAGAACGTCCGGCTGAGCCGAAGCCGAACCGAAAACTCGGCTCGACACTGAGCCGGATCCGTATCGCGATTGCCGGATTTGTCAGCTCATGCTTCTCGACCACGCGTGCCATCGTGACGACGCTGGTGGGCCTCGTGGTGCTTTCCGGGGCGCTTGTCGCGTTGGGAATCGGTGTCGTTGCGGTGACATGGCTCATCATGGAAGAGGCCCCGTCACCGGGATATCACAGTCTCACGACGACTCCCCAGCGAACGCTGTCTGATTACAAAAAGAACGGCTATCTGCTCTTGCTAGGGATCGAGGCGTCGGCAGATCAAGATCCTGTGCAGGCGGGGTTTGATCGGAAGCCCGATGTCAAAAGTGGTGAGACAGCATTGGCCTGTTTTGGGAACTCCGGATCGAAGTCGATGGATGGATCGAATGCATCGGCAAGCGTCATTCGTGGCTGGTTCCGTAGCTCGGACCCCATCAACCAGTTCAAATCTCGTCAGGAGACCATCAAAGGATGGGTCGGTCAGAATCAGCTTGCGCTCAATCGGTATGATCAATGGAAAAAGCTTCCTTTCGAAGATTGGGGCTATGGCCAAACTGTCACGCCCCCATGTGCCGCGATAGTCTTTGCTCACCAGCTCAATCTGGCGGACGGGTTCGTGCAAAGTACAGATGTCGGCGTTGACCGACTTGAAACGGACATGGAAGCGTGGCGTATCGTATTAGGCCAGGCAAAGACCCTTCCAGTGAAAATGCTGGCACTGCAGGCGATCAATGACGACATTCTAGTTGCTTCTGGGCTACTTGTCCGTTCCGATTTCGATGGCAAATACCTCGGACGTGTCACCAAGTTCCTTCGACCGCTTGACCAGGGTGAACTCTCGATGCGCTGGCCGATGCAGAGCGAATTGGTCTCTGCGTCAAAGACATACGACGCACAGTTGAAGGCGGAGAGAGCTGAAGAACAAGCGGCTCACGCAATGGTGGCCTCGGCTCTTCCCTTGCCGAAGCAGCGCCGTCTCAACGACTATGCAGAGTATTACGAAGCCTCTTATAAGGCCGCTGGGGAAGGACGCTATGGCTCCTTACCAAAGTGGAAGGAGTATATCCACTTCCCTGCATCCGGCTTGATGGACTATTTCACCAATCCGATCGAAAACGTTGTGGGTCTTGAACCGCTTGCGCCTTGGGATTTGTACAATGGATTCGTCGTCGACACCGATGCCCATCTTCGGCTTGCCAGTTTACAGGCCTGGCTCCGCCGTGGTCCCGCAGACGGTGATCTTCTCGCTCGTATGGCGAAAGCCGGGCAGAATTTCTATGACCCTTATACAGGGCTGCCGATGCTGGTGAACATGAAGAAAGGTGTGTTCTACAGTGTCGGGCACGACGGGAAAGATCAGGATGCCGATCCACAGTCGGACGTGGTCGTGGGAATCCCCGTTGCTCATTCGACAGTCCCTCCGACGAAATCTTCGACTAGTTCATCCAAGTCCAGATAAAGTCCGTACCTTCTCACAGTCGCTTTTCAACTGTCCTCGAATCGTTTGCTTGACAGCGCTGCCAGTATTCCACACAATCTCCCCGTGCTGTTCAGACGAAGAGGCTCCATGGGGTATCCATCCAACCTATCTTCTTGCCGTCTTTCGATGAAGCAGGGGATGACGTGTCCCACGCCTATTCCTACCCAGATTGTCTCCAATGAAGAGTTTTGTCCTGTTCCTCAGACTAGGGAGCAAGAGGCCGTCGAGCACCTCGCGACAGAGCTGTCCGGAATAGCGGCGGTTCGAGCAGGGTTGACTCGACGAGAGTTTCTGACAACGACTGGGGGAATGGCGGCCGCATTGTTGGCTATGAATGCCGCGTTTGGACGCTTTTTTAACATCACAGAGGTTGAGCTATTCGAGTCGGCGGCATTTGCCGAGCAACAGGGGATGCCCTATTTTATTTTTGACGTGCAAACGCACTACGTGAGTGCCGGCTATGATCCGTCCGACGCCGAGACCAAGCGCAAGGGTGCCGTTTCTAAGCAGGCCCTGGTCTCGTTGAGACGACACATCCGTGAAGCAGGGCTGAATCCAAAGTTGGCAGGGGATCGAGGAACCATCGATGATTTGTCATGGAAAAATTTTGTGAAGGAAGTGTTTCTCGATAGTGAAACCACCCTGGGGTTGATCAGCACGCCGCCCGGGCCTTATCCGCAAGAAGCCGTCGTTCCGCCGAAGGAAATGGCTCATATTCGGGATGAGATCAATCGGTTGGCTGGTTCGCAACGGATGTTGGCGCATGGATTGGCGACTCCGCAACTGGGTACGGCCGATTTGGAATTCATGGCGATGCAGGCTGAAACCCTTAAGGTTGATGCCTGGAAATGCTATACCGGTTCTTGCCCGAAGGGATTCGACCGAGGCTGGTGGATGAACGATGAACACATCGCCTATCCGATGTTGGAACAGGCTCGAAAGCTCGGGGTGAAGCGGGTATGCGTCCACAAGGGATTGCCCCTCGGTCCCATACCGGACTACAACCATCCGAGAGATCTGATCAAAGCGGCCAAAGACTTCCCCGATCTTGACTTTTTGGTGTATCACGCCGGGCTCCGGGGCGTGACATCTGCCGATCAGGTGTTTGCGAAAACAGGCGAGATTCCGTGGACGACAGAATTCTGCCGGATGAAAGAAAAGGAGCCGGGGATCTCGAATATCTATATGGAGTTGGGTTCCACCTTCGCGCAATTGGTGACGACATATCCGCTGATCTGCGCGCATCTGCTTGGACAGACCATCCGCGCATTCGGTGTGGATCACGTGTTGTGGGGGACAGATTCGATTTGGTATGGGACACCGCAATGGCAGATCGAAGCGTTCCGGCGGTTCCAGATCCCCGATCAATTGATCGAGAATCATCACTATCTTCCTTTGACAAGGCAGGTCAAAGAACGGATTTTCGGGTTGAACGCCGCCAAGATTTTCGGTGTCGACGCCGAGGCGAAACGACGTGAGGTGCCGCAGGACGCCTTGGGCCGGCTGAGGATGAGCTATCTGGAAGAGGGACCGAAACCGAGTCAACGAGTCTATGGATGGGTGGTGGGGTGAACGGGCGGATCAGGTCGTGTCTCCTGCTCGCGCACCGCGCACACAGGATTGACTATAGAGCTAGGCGACGGTCGGTGCTCGGTATATGCGCGCAACGAGACATCGACCAGCTCCGCCCGCGGATGGGTGAAGTGAAAGAAAGAGGAGAGGAACGATGAAAAGTGAAATTCTTTATCCCGGTGCGTTCCCGATGGTGCGTGTGGAGTTGGCAGACGGAGAGCACATCAAGGCCGAGTCAGGCGCGATGGTGGCGTGCTCGCCGACCATCGACATTGAAAGCAAAATGGAAGGAGGGTTTCTGGGAGCGTTGTCGCGGAAGTTTCTCACAGGAGAAAAGTTCTTTTTTCAGACGCTACGTGCCAGCCGAGGCGCCGGAGAAGCGTTGCTTGCTCCCACCGTACCCGGTGAAATCGTCGTCCTGGAACTCGATGGGGTCAGCGAGTATATGGTGCAGAAAGATGGATTCCTTGCGGGAGCGGATAGCATCAACATTGACAGTCAAATGCAGAGTATGAGCCGCGGGCTGCTGGGCGGCGAGGGATTTTTCATTCTGAAGATGAGCGGGAAGGGGATGCTCGTTCTGAACAGTTTCGGGGCCATTCACAAGATCGAGTTGAAACCTGGTCAGGAGTATATTGTCGACAATAGTCATCTAGTGGCCTGGTCCACTACGACCTCGTATAACATCGAAAAAGCCACTTCCGGGTGGGTGGCCAGTTTCACTTCCGGCGAAGGGTTTGTCTGCCGATTTCGCGGGCCGGGTGTTGTCTATATCCAGAGTCGAAACCCAGGCGGGTTCGGTGCGTGGGTGAGACAGTTCATTACAGTCTCTGAATAGCGGATGCTGAAGCCGCCTACGGTATCACCCTCCCAACCCAGTCGCGCCAAGACGCGCCAGTTCCCAAGGTTCGTTCTCGGTTCGAAGCGATCCTCAATGTACCCCACAGGAGGAGAGAGCTCTGTCTTGGCAGCTCGGGGCGGAAGGGTGAGAACTACGACGCCTGCGGCCTTGTTGGTGGCGGTTTTGAGCATCTGCTCGAGAACATTCCGCTGCCAATGAATCAATCGAGACCCACACCATGACCGAATTCCACCCCAACGCACTCTGTTTTGGAGAAGAATTTCCTGCCAGTGGCGCGCCTTGCCTTGTCCATGTTGAAGGCCATGGGCTTACGATTACTTTTTCCTCTGAGGCCAATCACACGCAGTCGGAAGCGCTGCCATTTTCTGGTATGGCGGTCTCAGCAGGAGGGTTGGACCACGACCAACTCGTCATAAAATGGGCAGGGCCTATGGGGCAGCGAACGTTGTATCTCAAGAGCTCCGATGTGATTCGTGCGTTCCGGCAGGCAGCGCCGGATCATTTAACCGCTCCGCTTGAACAGGCAGTGGAACAAGTCCGTCATGTGCGGCAACGGCACCGGATTGTGTGGAGTATCGTCGGAGGGACTCTTTTGGCTTTGGTAGTGGGGCTGTGGTTTGGGAGTGACCTGCTGGTCGAACTCGCCGTTGATCGAATCCCGGTAGCATGGGAGCAGAAGCTGGGGGAGTCGGCCTATCATGATTTTCTTGCCGGTCAGGAGATTGTGAAAGACGGCCAGGCTATCGCGGCGGTCAAGGAGATGACTGATCGCTTGGCCAGGCAGATTCCGGATAACCCCTACACATTCGATGTGACCGTCGTGAAGAGTGACGTCGTGAATGCCTTTGCCCTGCCGGGCGGCTACGTCGTGGTCTTTACCGGATTGATGAAAAAAGCCGAAAATCCTGAAGAGGTGGCGGGAGTGTTGGCTCATGAGTTGAACCATGTGCTGCAGCGGCATGGACTCGAACGCATCGTGAAGCAACTGGGTTTTGTGGCCGTTGTCTCGATCGTACTGGGGAATCAGCAAGGCCTCGGCCAGGTGATGAAGCAACTTGGGGTCGAATTGATGACGTTGAAGTTTGGCCGGGCACAAGAGACCGAAGCGGATATGACCGGCCTTCAACTGCTGCATCGCGCCAAGATCGATCCCTCCGGCATGATTACATTCTTTGAACGACTAGCGGAGGAGGACGAGGGACGAGTCGAGTGGCTCTCCACCCATCCCATGAGTGGCGCTCGGGCCGAGCGGTTGAAAGCTGAGATTGCGGCCATGCCGAAGTTACGGCCTGAGCCCTTCACATTCGAGTGGGTCAAGGTCCGAGCATCGCTTGGCGGGCAGGTTGGTGCGGGCTCATGAGTGCCTCCCGTACGTTTCGTATCGGTGTCCTGGCGGACACTCATGGCCTCTTCGATGCGGTGCTTGAGCAGCACTTTCGTCGTGTCGATCATATCGTTCACGCAGGCGACATCGGCGGACAATCCGTGATCGAGCAGCTCAAGACGATTGCTCCAGTAACCGCCGTTTCCGGTAATGTCGACGAATATGAACGAAGCGGATTCCCACGTGAGACAGTGATCGAGTTGGCCGGCATTAGGATTGCCATCCGCCACATTCTGTACGAAGGCGGAAAGCTCACCAAAGAGGGAAGAGCTTTCTTGGATCGTACGCATCCGGACATTTGTATTTTCGGACACACCCATCAGCCGAGAAACGAACGGCTGGGAGAGACGCTTTTATTCAACCCGGGATCGGCCGGTCCAAGACGGTTCAAACTTCCACGAAAGCTGGCACTTCTCACAGTTAGAGGAGGCAAAGTCAGTACCCACCACATCACACTCGCAGATCGTGCATGGAAGTCTATTCCATCAGCGGAGAGTCGCCACGCGCGATGACTGAAGCACATGTCCGTCACATTGACTGTGCATTGTTGCCAGAAAACTTGCGGCTCACGATCGAGTAACAATTTCTGAAGTTGCGAGAATTTCAAGGGCTTGTGACCGAACTCTAGAAGGTAGTTTGGTCAGTGTCTCATGACGAATTGTTCGACGCTCGCCAACTCTTTGTCCAGCCTAACATCGACTCCATCATAATCGAAGGCACTGCGCGACCTGTAACTTTCAAGAATGGGTAAATATATTTAGGATTTACAACTATGGGTAGAAATATGTAAAAGCATGACACCTAGGGTATTAGATTTACATAAGTAATATCTTGAGGGGCCCTGTGGAGCAAGTTGGTCGCGAATGCCGTGCTACTTTTCGGCGAGTTACTTTGGGTTTGCACGCCCACACTCACCTTCTCTGGACCAGGCACCACCAACGTATTCAGCGGAAGTTCTTCCTGAGAATCTAGTCCTACGTATCCCATTCGTCAGAGTTTGCTCGGGAGCGGAATGAACGAGGCGATATTCTGGGCGCAGGGAGGACTCGTCATGCGAACACTCTTCATGTCTGTACTTTTGGCTTTTCTCGTTCTGGGTTCCACCGGTTGTGCAAGTTTTATGGCATTGGCGACGGAGGACGGACTGGAGCAGAAAATATCATTCAACTCAGATCCGCCTGGTGTGAAGCTCTTTTTGAATGGGACGAGGCCGCTTGGAGAAACTCCGTTCGCGAAGAAAATTGAACGATCTAAGGACTTGTTTATCATCGCAAAAAAGGAAGGCTTCGAAGACCAACAGATTCATCTCACGCAGCACTTCAATCACTGGTTTTGGGGGAACTTTGTCTTTGGTGGCCTTATAGGCTCTGCCATCGATTATGGCGATGGTGCGGTTGTACAGCTGGATCCGACCACGTACTACATCAATATGCTGCCGAGGAAGTCGTCACTTGAACAACAGCGATACTATGCAAAGACACGGTGGGTGCGCAATTTTCTCTTGGTTGGGTACCCTCATATTCAAGGAGACCTTGTCAGAGGTGAAGGTGAGTATCTATCGAGTGTCCTCGCCATGTTGAATGTTCCAGCTGTGGAAAAAGCAGAGGCGTTAAACCGACTCAAGAAGATCTCGGCGGAGTCGAAGGGCGCAGTGGATTTCACCGAGCACGTACTCGCTGACTTTAGTTGGTCGCCACTCTGACACAACTATGGTCGCATTATGTCCGACAAAACCGATTGTCGGCTTGTTTCAACACAATCGCTACGAAAGTTGAGCGGCTATGCGGGTTGCTAATCTTCATCACTCACGAAAGGAGGGTGCATTTCATGAACCGATTTATCGTGATGGCGACTCTGGTGTTGTTTGTGTTTGCGCAGACTGCTTGTTCAGTATTTTGGGCACTCAAGTAGCCACCTCCTAAAGATCTCGACGGCTTAGGTGTTGGCACACCCAGGCAAGAACTATTGACACGATTGGGTCCCCCACAGTTTTCAGAGACAGATGTGCAAGGTCGTAAGCAGGACATGTTTGAGTTTCAGTCAGGAATGCATCAAGCCACAAAAGTGCGTGCACTGCTTTATGCGGGAGCGGATGTCTTTACGTTCGGTTTGGCCGAATTGATTCTCTGGCGAATGGAGATGACCGTCATGAAGGATGCAACTTGCAACGTGATTGCGACATATAATGCGTCGCAGATCGTCGATTCCTGGAGGGTCAATAAACTAAATAGGACTGGAGAAGTTCAAGGGTGTTGATTAGGGAGGGGCAAAAGTCTCTCATTAGGAGACGATTGGTCCATGCGGGCAACTCAACATAGTCACTTACTGACATGAAAGCAGCACACGGGGTCGGCGGGCAGTATTGTCCCTGGCCCTCTGTGTTTGTTAATCAATGGTTAGGCGATATCTACGTGGCTTGATTTCATCTTAGCTGATCCTCCTGCCTAAATTATCGATCTCTTGGTTATGTTTGCGGACCACTCTCAGAGATAAACTATCCTTTCGTCTCGTTCCTCAGGTCCAACAAATGTTCAGGTGTAAATTGTGTTTGGACTTCTGCCCCATAGACTATTCTCATCTATGAAAAGTTGTTCTCACCCGCGCAGTGTGCTAGATGAGTGTTCAGTTTGATGGACGCGACCGTTCGTTTATTTTGCCGTGTTGCGAGAGAGGGGGAAATGATGAGCAGATTATTTCGCAGGCTAGTTACCGCAGTGGTGTTGATGTCTTTCGTAACCGTGAGCACCGCATGCTATGGCCCGTTCAATCTCACGAAGAATGTCTATCACTGGAACAGCAACGTCAAAGGCAGCGGTCAAATCAATGACAAATGGATGAGGGAAATTGTGTTTTTCGGCATGCTGATTATCCCCGCGTATATGTTCTCGGCCTTGCTGGATACGTTCATCTTCAACGCGATGCATTTTTGGACCGGAGAAAGTCCGATTAAGGGGTCGGCTTCGGGAAGTGATGATATGAAGGTGGCCACTCTGGGTGAAACCACCATCCGATGGGCGCCGACAGATGATGGTGCAACCGTGACATACGAGCGCCATGGGATCGTCGAACACCGTGCGACCATCGTAGCCGGCGCAACCGGGTATCGCCTCCTTGATGAAAACGGACGTATACTGTCAGAGACAGAGCACGATGCTGACGGCAACATCCGCTTCCTGGACGGAGATTGCCGAGTGGTCAAGCAGTTAAGCGTGGGACAGCTGGAATCCATTGCTCACGGTGGTCCGTCGATGCCGAGCGAGTTGGAGATCTGGAAGAGATTATAAGGCGGACATCGGTTGGGTTCGCGTAAGAAAGACGGCGCCAAGAAAAAGTTGTTGCGCTCATGTGATTTGTCTATAATCATCCGCCTCACTTAAGTGGGCTTGATGATTTCGGTGCGAGAACTTTTTTGTCAACATCGGAGATGAATTCGGTTATACTTCGGGTCGGTGTCTTGGCAATATCACAATATCGGTGGGTACTTAATCAATTCTAACGGAGGAGGACTTATGTCGAAGAAAGTGCTCTTGTTGTCTATCGCCGTATTGTTCGGCGCCCAGGCGGGTCTGGCAATGGCGGCAAATCCAGACACCGGTCCAGGCTGCGGGCTGGGGAAACTGGCGTGGGGCGAATATAAGGGCCAGAAGGAAATTGCCCCTCAGGTGCTGCAGGCAACCACGAATGGTACCTTTGGCAGCCAGACCTTCGGCATCAGTTTTGGCACCTCCGGATGCACCAACGATGGCAAGATCATGAGCGAGCACAAGACGACGATGTTCGCGTCGCTGAACTTCGATGCCCTCACGGCGGAGATGGCTCAGGGGCAGGGTGAACACCTGGCCTCACTCGCGACTCTGATGGGTGTGCCGGCCGAGCGCCACGCACAGTTCTTTGCCATGACCCAGGAGCGCTATACGTCCCTGGTACAAGCTGGAGAAGCTTCTCCGGTAGCATTGGTGAAGTCCCTCAATGATGCCATTGCGGGCCATCCAGTCCTCGCACAAGCATCGGTACGCTAACTAAGTTATTGCAAGGGCTCTGGCAGAGATGCCAGAGCCCTTGTTGTCTCTTTCTTACACCGTGTTGGTTTCCCTCCTTGCGCTTCTAGCATGTTTGTTCGCTCCGTTTCCTTCCAGTGCGCAACAATCGGATCATGAGCAGTATCTCGCTCAACTGATCGACCAAGCTGAGCAAGAAAAACTTGCGGATCGGCGTGAATGGCATCTGTTGTTGCACTATCGCAAGGGAATCTTTGGAGGATATGAGAGCGAACAGGATGATCCAGGATTTTTCTTATCCTCTCAAGGGAAGACGGATCCTTCTGCCGAACTCGCGGCCACGCTTACGCGATTCTTTTCCACCGAACTGGTCGGTCGCTCTCGACAGCCGGCTCAATGTGCCTTCATCGCCCGCTACCACTGGCTCAAGGAGCTACTGAAGTTTGATCCGACCCGTCTTCCGCCTCTCGCCTGCGAGCGGTTTGATCGATGGTACGAAGATTTCGAGGTTCAATCTATTTCCCTGATTTTTCCTTCGGCCTTCCTTAATAATCCAGCGTCGATGTTCGGCCATACGTTGTTTCGCGTCGACCAGAAGGGGCAGACCGAGCAGACCCGCATCCTTGCTTACACTATCAACTATGCAGCCGACGTACCTCCCGGCGCCGGCCTTGCCTATCCTATTCGGGGTATCTTCGGAAGCTATAAGGGATACTTTTCGACGATTCCCTATTACCTCAAGGTACAGCAGTATCGGGACATCGAAAACCGGGATATTTGGGAATATCGTCTAAATCTCACGGAAGACCAGCTGCGGCGATTCTTGATGCATGCGTGGGAACTCGGGAATGCGTACTTCGACTATTTTTTCTTCAAGGAGAATTGTTCTTACCATCTCCTTGCGCTGTTGGATTATGCCGACCCCGATTTGCATTTGACCGACGAGTTCATGTTTTGGACTGTTCCAGCTGACACCGTCAGATTGATTGTGTCAAAGCCAGGCTTGGTATCGAATATCACCTATCGCCCTTCCCGTAGTACCGTCATCAAGCGAAAGCGAGAGTCCTTACCTCCTGTGGAGCGAGATCTGGCTCACCGGATTACACAGGATCTTGGGGAGCTTAACTCGCCGACGTTCACCCGATTGGTTCCTGCGAAGCAGGCATTCGTGCTGGACTTGGCATCAGATTATTTGCGTTATCGGATTGAGACGACGGACTCTCAAAAACCAGAGTGGAAGGAGCGAAACCGAGCGGTTCTGACAGCCCGCAGTCAGCTCCGCATCCCGTCTGAAGAGTTTACCGTGCGTCCCTTCGCGAGACAGCCCGAACTCGGCCACAAGATGTTACAGGCTGCCATCGGGGGAGGCTGGCGGAATAACGATACCTTTGAAGAAGCGACGTTTCGAGGAGGCTACCACACTTTGCTGGATCCTGAGGTCGGCTATACTCCCGATGCGCAAATTGAAATGGCTTCCATCACGGTACGACACTACAACCGCGCGGATCAGACGCGGGTAGAACGGGCCACGTTGCTGAACCTCCTCTCGCTTTCCCCGATGGACTCCGTCTTTCACGCACCCTCATGGAAACTGAACATCGGTATGAACACGATCCGCCACAACGATTGTCAACTGTGCAGCAACGGCTTCTTCAACGGCGGCATCGGAGGAGCAAAGGAATTTCGCTTGCTGAAACGGGAAGTGCTATTCGCCTTTGCGGAAGTAGAGGCGAACCTCAGCAAGGCCTATGATGAGATGCATCGAGTTGGAGGTGGGGCAACGGTTGGGATGTTGGCTGATGTCACGGAGCGTTGGAAACTGATGGCGACGGGGTCGTATTTGAAGTATCCGTTGGGAGATAAATCCGACGATTTTCGGTGGTATGTGGGATCGCGCTTCACGTTGGCTCGAAATTGGTCGATGAGGCTGGAGTACAACCACCGCGATCGCGACAATGATGTCCTATTCAGCGTCCAAAGATTTTTCTGATTCAATGAATTGAGCACATGTGGGTGGTGAGGAGAGAGAGCTCTTCCTTCTCAAAGGCGGTTCCGCTATTCTCTTTCGGTGAGCATCCTCGATCAATTCTTCGTCTATCATCCGGAACCTTGGCAAGATCGCGATTGGGCACGGCAGAGCGGGTTACCGCTTGAGGAGGTGTGGTTTCAATCATCCGACGGTGTCCAACTTTTCGGCTGGTATGTCGAGGCAGCAGCTGATCGTCCTGTTATGCTCTGGTGTCACGGCAATGCGGGGAATATCATCAACCGCCTTGATAATCTCAGGCTCCTGTACCAGATGGGGTTGTCCGTGTTCTTGTTCGACTACAGGGGCTATGGGAAGAGCCAGAATATCCGTCCCAGTGAGAAAGGGCTCTACGAAGATGCGAGCGGAGCGTACGATCATCTCACGCGAACCAGAAAGATTCGCCCTGAACGAGTCGTCCTGTTTGGGCGATCGCTTGGGGCTTCCGTGGCAGGTGACCTTGCGGCCCAACGACCCGCCTCAGCGTTGATTCTCGAGTCGTCGTTTCCCTCTATTGAGGCAGTGGCTAAATTCCATTACAGCGGTTTGCCGATGCATTGGTTCCTTGGGGCTGAATTTCGGTTGATCGATCGGCTGCCGTATCTCTCACTGCCGAAGCTGATCATTCACGGGGATAAGGATGACATCATCCCTGTTGAATTGGGACGCCAAGTGTTCGACGCTGCTAAGCCACCCAAAGAATGGTATGTGATCCAAGGGGCCGACCACAACGACACATATGCAGTGGGTGGCAAAACCTACTTCCGCCGGCTCGGAGAATTCGTCAAAAAATCCCTATCAGCTTAGCTCAGAAGGCGAGTAAGAGCGACGCTTCCGTCATCAACCTTTCTCGTGCGGAAAGAATGGCGCTCGCGTGAGTTCAACTTTTTAGGAGTCTCGATCTACATAATTTGTGGAGCGTAGTCCTGAGTGATACGGCTTCTCCTTCTCCCAATGCTTGCTCATATTCCTGCTGCAAGGCCACAAGTCCCTTACGTAGAAGAGGACGCAGGTTATGCCCCAGCGTTGAACGGTCCATCACAAGATAATTTGACAGTTCATTCATGGTCGGAGGTACAGGACGATCTCGGGCAATTTCAGCGAGTAAAGAAAACTGACTCGTTCTGAGCCCGCTCGCCTTCAGCCGAGCGTCATAGATGAGCGAGACACGACGTGAGGCCTTTCGCAATTCAGCGCAGTAGCAGGGAGATTGAAACGGCAGATGATCAGTCATTGTTCATACGCGTCAATCGATGGTCTATTCTAAGCCGGCCCAAACATGCCACACCATTATATGACTGAATCACCTCCTACATAAAGAGTTTGACACGGCAAATACACGGTGATATATAGGGGCATATGCCCATATATAGGAGAGGCTTCGCAATTGATAAGCGAGCAATGGCTAGAGTTCTTGTCAGGAAAGAAACGCTCTCGGTTGAGGAGACATCATCAATAAGTGAGCGACCTAGAAGAGTCGTTTAGTTGAAGAGGGACAGGTGAGCTTTTACGAGGCCACCGTTGATATATCATGTGCTCAACAGATGAGGAGGGAAGAACGATGCCATTGTGGAAAGTCTATCATCCGGCGGGAGCGTATACGGCTGAAGACAAGAGGGAAATGGCTAAGCGCATCACGGAGGTGTACGCAAGCATTCCCTTACCGAAGTTCTATGTCGTCCATATCTTCGAGGAAGTACCCAAGGGTTCGTGCTTTGTGGGCGGCGAACCGAATGACCGATTTGTGCGATTCAAGGTCGATCAAATCGCCAGGACGCTGCCCGGTCCGATTCTGAGAGAATGGTGGGTCAAGACACTGGATAAAGTGATTGCTCCCTTTGTGAAGGACAGAGGATATGACTGGGAGATATCCATAGATGAGACACCCTTTGACCTGTGGTCGCTTCAAGGGGAGCTGCCTGCCCCCTTCGAATCTGTGGCGGAGAAGCGATGGGTCAAGGAAAACAGAGCTAGCCCATATACGCTAGACGAGAAGCTTCCGGTCAACTTGGTCCTCGCGCCAGGAATTGCGGACCGGTAGACTCCAGCTATGGTTTCAGGGGAGATGGATGGCCAACGTGGCACCGCCATCTCCCTTGGACCACGTCGCTAGCTGCGAGTATTTGTTACCCTTTCGCTTCCGGTGGCGGCCAGTTCATTTCAGTGTGGCGGCCACAGTAGTAGCACAAGAGACGGTATCGGGCTTTTCGGCGAGGATTGGGTAAGGAAATGAAAGTGATGGGTGTATCGTCGTAGGGGCACGCCGGTTGTTCGTGAAGGAGATGCGTTTCCGCCATCAAGGTGATGGAGGCCACGTCCCACGACGGCTGGTGTTCTTCCTTGCCGGTGATTTTCTCGATCGTGTGACAACGCTCGCATGCCGCTTCGTATGTCTTGATGCGGGCGCTGTGCGGAGTATGATCGGTGATCGCCATCGCTCCCCCGCAGCCGGGTTTGGTACACGTGAGATGCTCATGTTGGAGTGCCTGAACGAATCGACGATGCTTCTCCCGTTCCTGATCCGATAGCATCCAGGCCTCCCTTCTAGATTCCCCACGCCCCGCTGATTTGAATATTCGCACCATTCACATACCGTGCGTCCTCGCTGAGCAGGTAACGGACAGCTGCAACGGTGTCCTCAACTGTACCGATGTAGCCGGCCGGAATGCGTTTCGTCATGGCTGCAAGTTCCTGCGGCGGTGCGCTGCCCGAGTCGATGAAGCCGGGCGAGATGGCATTGACAGTAATGCCATATGGCGCCAATAGTTTGGCCAACGTGCGCGTGAGGATGAGCACTCCGGCTTTGGCGATATAGTGGGCGGTGACGTCGGCCTGCGCTTCCATCTGGTCCGCATTGGCCATACTGAAACTGATGATCCGACCGGTTTTGCGGGCTTTCATGCCTGGCGCGACAGCTTGCGCAAGATAGAAAATAGGGTGCAGATTGCCGTCGAACATCTCGTTCCACCCCTCGATCGTCTCGTCGAATATGTTCACTCGGTGATAAGGACCGGCTCCGTTGACCAGGACGTCGATCCGCCCCCAGTCTTTTTCTACCTGTGCTACCAGATTCTTGGCGGCTATGGGGTCTGAGACATCGCAGCGAATCGCCAGCGCCTGCCCTCCTTGCCGCGTGATATCCTGTGCCGTTGTCTGTGCCGCTGCTTCGCTGTTCCGATAGCAGAAGGCAATCTTCCAATGCCGGGCGGCGAGGTCGAGCGCGATCCCGCGTGCGATGCCTTTAGCCCCTCCGGTAATGAGTGCTACACGTTCATCCATAAGAACACCTTTGGCCGATGAAGACCTCGCGCATTATGCTCTTAAACTCAGTCGTTTGGCGAGTAGTTGCAGTACGCCGGTGGTACGACTTGAAAAGGCCCGATCATTCTTGGGCTTCTTGCTGTCAACGATGCTTGTCTCGATGAGGGCCTGAAGATCGTCAACAGTATCGATCTCACGCCAAGGCTCGATCAAGGCGGTCGTGAGTCCGAGCGTGGCCGCTTTCTCTTGGGTGAGTCTGAGCACGTGCTCAGTAGACCAGGGAATATCAGCGAAGAGCTCGGGGCATGTCTGTTTTAGGCCGATGAGATAATAACCTCCGTCAAATGCGGGACCGAACACGACATCATGATTCTCCAGCAGGGTAAGTGACTGTTTGAAACGGTCGAGCGGAAGCGTCGGCACGTCCGTCCCGATCACGATGACCCGCCGGTATCCTCCGGCGAACAGTGTTGCAACAGCCTGGTTCATGCGTGTACCGAGGTCGTGGCCGACTTGGTCGATCAACTTCACACCGTGCCGCTCCTCCAGAATTTTGAAAAACACGTGGGCGGAGGATGGCGCACAGACTAGATAACGTACGATCGGCAGTTTCCCGACCGCGGTCTTTGTACGTTCGAGTGTGTCGAGTACGAAACTGCCGTGCAGGGTACCCGCTTCGTCGGCAGTGAGTGGCGGACAGAGGCGCGTCATTACCTGGCCGGGAATCGGTGCCTTGGCGAATATCACCAATGCAGTACGGAGCGTCGGATGCTCGTCTCGCTGAGCGGACGATACGGGCTGAGTGCTGAGACGAGGGTTCGGCATTCGTTTCTACTCACTGATCATTTCGTGAATATCCGAGGCCGATGGGCATGCCGGAGTCCGGGGGAGTGTGCTCTCTTCGTTCCAAGTTGGAATGATGACGGATAACGTCATCGAGGAGATCACGTTGTAGGTTTCTTGGGCTCGACGAACATGAAGTACATGACAATGATGATGGTTGCCCAGAAGATGACCTGCTTATGCCAAAATAGGACTTCCCCATACTGAAAAAGGCCCAAGGCTAACGCGATCGCAAGGCCCATGACTCCGTAACGGATAGTCGGGGTTTCGATGGCCGCATTCGCCCATATCGTCAAGCCGCAGAAATAAATGAGAAACGGGACGACATTGATTTCGAAGCCGCCGCTGATGGACAGAAACACATTGAGAAAGCCGATAAACATTAACGCCGTGCCGACCATCAAGCCGATGACATGCACTTGGTGATCGCTCCCACCATCTTGCTCGCCCGGTTCGGTCGGAGGCGACGGCTTCAGCGACTCATCTTGATGAGGTGGCAGGTCGGATGGAGTCATGATCAGACTTTGAAATGCTTACTGAGCGTCAACGTTTGTTGTTGATAGGATGATCCCAGTAATGATCCGTAGAGTTGTGTTGGCAGTCCCATCATCTTGTCATAGACGACCTTGAAAAAAGTCTGTCCGTCATGGATCAAGAATGGCACGTCGTGGGGGCGAACCTCCAGCACGACTTGTGTGCCTTTGATCTCTCCATTCGACCCATAGCCGAAGCCTGGGTCGAAGAAACCGGCATAGTGGGTCCGCAGCTCTCCACAGGCTGCTTCATAGGCAACCATTTCAGCCGCATAGCCGGCAGGCACGCAGATGCGCTCCTTCGAAGCAAGGATATAGAACTCTTCCGGCTCCAATAGCAAACTGTCATGGCGATGACGATGGAGCGGTTCCCAAAAATCGGCCGCCGCATAGTGGCCGACTTTGGCAAGGTCGATAACGTGGCTGTTCTTTTTCGCGCGGTATCCGATCACACGGGAGTCGGCTTGATCCGTGCCTTTCAGATCGATGCGGAGGAACAAGCCTCGTTCAGCGCGAAAGTCTCGGCTGCTGATGATCTTACCGGAGGTCACATTGTGATACAGCAACGGCGTGCTCCGATGAAGCGTCTGAAGAGTTCGGTCCGAAACGGTAGACTCGCCACAGACAAATCGAATTTGGTTCAGCGACTGCCCAGTGCGCACCTTGATGGCAAACGAGCGTGGAACCACTTCCAGGAAGAGCCGGCCCCGGTAGCCGGCCCGGATTTCATCAAATCCGGCCGTGAGATCGGTGACCACACGAGTGAACACATCCAGACGACCCGTCGTGCTTTTTGGATTTGCCCGTGCACGAATTGTCTTCGGCAGAGCCAACTGTTCCAGCAACGGAACGAGATAGACATGGCCCTTTTCCAGAATGGCACCGTCGGTCAGGTCCATCTCATACATCACGAGGTCCGATTGATAGAAATCCAGCACATTCAATCTGGAAGAAATGGCCGAGAGTTCCGGCAAGAAGCTGCTGATAAGCCGATAGGCTTTACGGCCCAGACGGAGATCAAGGCTGGCCGGTTGGATCTGCCTGTCTTCAACTGCGGGAGAGGCACTGATGGCTTTGTTCGCGATCAGCCGTTTGATGTCTTGATAGGGAAGAATACCGGCCCGGCGTGAATGAGTTGTCACAGGTCGTCCGAATCTCCGCCGCAGCTGTTGCCCCAGGCGGCATAGCCATCGCGATCAGGGTAACTATCACCGCAGGCCACATAGGCCTCTTCTGAATCATCACGCGATGATCGTGCACCAAGCATCGGAAGTTCACGCCCGTGCTCAGTCTTGGGCTGCGGATAGTGGAACGATTTGTTCTCGTAATTACGGAGAAGCGCGCCATCTTTATCAAGATGTACCAAGTAATTGTTCGGTAATAAGGGGATCTTCCCTCCGCCGCCGGGTGCATCGATCACAAAATGAGGCACGGCCATTCCACTCGTGTGGCCTTGCAGGGCTTTAATGATATTCAGCCCGGTTTCGACCGTGGTCCGGAAATGATTGGTGCCCTTCGTCAGGTCCGCTTGATACAGGTAATAGGGCTTCACCCGTGCGAGGAGCAGCTGATGGACGAGGCGTTTCATGATTTCCGGATCGTCGTTCACCCCTTTGAGGAGAACCGTTTGGGCACCCAACGGGACGCCGGCATCAGCGAGCCTGCCACAGGCCGCTTTGACTTCAGGGGTGAGTTCGTCGGGATGGTTGAAGTGTAGGTTCATATAGATCGGATGGTACTGTTTTACCAACTCACAGAGCTTCGGCGTGATCCGTTGTGGCAACGTTCCGGGGACTCGTGACCCAATCCGTATGAGCTCCAGGTGCGGAATTGTCCGAAGCGCTTTCAGCACACGTTCAAGAAGATGGTCAGGGAGCAAGAGCGGGTCACCGCCCGAGAGAATGACGTCGCGCACCTCCGTGTGTTCGCGAAGATACTGGATGGCGCGGTCCAATTCGCCTTTCTTGAGGAAGCCAGGTTTGCCGACCAACCGTTTCCTGGTGCAGAACCGGCAGTAGATCGGACATTGGTTGGTGACCATCAGTAGGACCCGGTCCGGATAGCGGTGCACGAGATGGGGTACCGGGCTCATGAGATCTTCTTCGAGTGGGTCATCGTCGGCTTCAAGGTCGTCCAACTCCGCCGCGTCTGGGATCACCTGCTTCCAGATGGCATCCCCCGGTGATTTGATCGTCTCGAGTACGGTTGGCGTGATCCGCATAGGATACGGACCGACGATCGCTTCCACCTCCTTCTCGTCGAGGCCGAACCGATCCGCCAGATCTTTGGCCTTTACGATACTTTCCGCTAGGACTTGTCTCCAGTCTTCCATGAATCGTCCTTTGGTAATCAGTTGATCCTGCAAGAAGGGAATTCGTCCTCTGGGCCCGACGCGTCGGGCGTCGTTCGAGCCTGCGACTGAAACTGTGTCGATGATGCGGCTCCTTCGGCGCGGGCTCCGTATCGCTCATCCAGATAGGCCAGAATGTCGGCGGTTTCCGTCAGAACGAGATCTCCGTCCTTGATGACCGGCACATAATATTGACCAGACGCGTCGTAGACTTGCGTCCGCATTCGTCTGATGTCGGGCACGACGACAGCTTCATAAGCCACTCCCAACTCGGCCAGCTTTTCGCGGACGACGTCGCACTCCGGACACCAATCAACATGGAAAAGCGTTAGTGTCACAATCGTATAAGGCTACCAGGAAAAGCCGGAAAGTGAAACGCCCATTTTTTGAGGTTTATTGTCGGGGAATGCATCAGTCGGGAAGAAGGGCGCAGGGAGCCATGATCGCGTCCTTCATGCCATGAAGAATCTTTTTGTCGGAAGGGCAGATCGTCGCGAGAATACCGGCTAGTTCTGTCCTCCCCTCTGAGACAAAATAGTAGGGAGAGAGTCTCGCTCGGCCTGACATAGGTGCGATCGTGCCTCGGTCCTCGTCCATAAAGCTCATCTCAAACAATCGCCCCTTATGAAATTCTTGCAAAATATAGGGTGTCCTAGAAAATGATGTAAGCGCCTCGCGAAGTGCTTGCGTCCATTCGGCCTGCGGCATGTCGTGCCCGATCGAGACGCCTCGACTCCCCCACGCCAGTTCTGAAAATCCGGAAGGCTTGATGACGAAATGCCGTTCCTTCTGCGTGGCCGTCTCGAGAGCAGCCCAATTCGCCACTGGACGGTTCCCCACATGAAGGTCGGGAATCGTCGCGATGGCGGGAAGCGGGGTTGGGTCAAGCACCCAGGTCTTCGGCATGATCGTACTCAAATGGAGCATGCCGTCGGCTCCGAGTTCCTTTTCCCAAAAAGGCCGAAGCATGGGATGGTGGAGCAGCGCAAAGGCTGATTTTTCCTCCAGGGCCGGCTTGTAGGGTGGTGTCATGGAGACCAACCCTTTCTTGGCGGCATATTGGACGAGCTCGGCCTTGGGAATGTTCAGCAGGTCGAACAATTCGTAAAAGCGGTAGACCACGCCGATGGGTTGCTCGCTACGGTCAGTCTGGAGCCGAAGCCCGTCTTCCGTAAATCGAATGTCCCGTGGTTCGACGCACCAAGCGGAAATTCCGTCTTCGCGGAGTTGAGCGGCTAGCCAAGACATTTCCGGCCGATAGTCTTTGGATTCTTCAGAGACGAGAATTGCAACGCATCCCTCACGCTGATCACGGTAGGAACGCAGCATGCGGGCAAAGCCCCGTACCATGCCGTCCCGTCCGCCGATGATCTGGGAGCGACCTCCGTCAAGATCGTGATAGATGCGGGAGAGACAGGCGGTGAGCCCGATACCCCCTGGAACTGAATCGAGCTCGGTAATGACCATGCCGTCTTGGGTCGGAATGATATCCGGCCGGATGACGGCGGGCAATGCGTCCCGAAATCGTTTCATCCGGCTGTACTGGACCAATGCTTCCGGCTTGCCCTGATCCAGGTAGCCGGCGACCCAGCCCGGTTGAATTCCTTTGACGCTCTCGTTGTAAAGCCGATTCAGTCCTCGATAGAACGACAGGAGTTGCGGGCCCAATTGTGTGAAGAACTGTAGCTGATCAGAAGACAGGAAAAACGGGCAGGGGCTGATTCGCCAGGAATTGACCACCGATACGTCTGAGGCTGTTTCTTTAGGAGGGGCGGTGGATGAAGCTCCAAACAGATTGGCAAGAGACAGCTGCGTGCGGATGGCGGCACAGCGATCGCGCGCAGCCTCGGTGGAGAGCGTCTGGCAGATGGCTTCAGTCTGTGCCAATAAAATATCCTTGGATATTCCGGCAAATCGGAAATGCGGCGTCGGATGATTCAAAAATTTAAATGCTAGCACGTAGCTCATGGGCGGACAAGGGGTCCGCAACTTTCTCGGGTGCAGAAGTGAGGCGCGGGGACACGGAGGGCGTTGATCGGAAACGAACCATCCTTGCTACCTTTCGCCTTGCGTCGTATGATTGGAAGCCGATGAATCTCATTACATTGGATTCCAAACTTCTTATGAGGACGCTGCCCCAGTTGGTGCCTGATTCAACGTGTTTACGCTGTGATGTCTGCTGCCGTTTTCCGGAAGCGGACAGTTTTTTGCGCCCGTACTTTACGCGCCAAGAAATCGCCGATGCCGTGATGCATGGAGTGTCCGATTCGTTCTTTCCCGACAAGTCCGGCACGCAAGTCGATCTCGTCAAGAATTCAGCGGGCGAGGGATATCTCTGTCCTGCTTTTGATGGAGAGTCCGGCCGGTGTGGAATCTACGACGTGCGCCCGTTGGATTGTCAACTCTATCCGCTGGCACTGATGTGGGATGCATTGGGACAGGAAATCCTTCTTGGCTGGGATACCAAGTGCCCCTTTATGCGCGAAGAGTCTTCCAGTGCGATTCGCGTCTATGCCGAGCATATGGCAAGTTTCTTGGAGTCTGACACCATTGTTGAGAGGATTGTTGCTCACCCTCGTCTGATTGGCCCCTTTCAGGACGATGTGGTCGTTCTCCGAACACTTCCGCACCTGACCGCCCGTCTCGCGCCAAGGCAAATTGATTCTCGGCTCCGCCCATTGACGGCCTCGGACGCGCCGTATATCACGGAGGCGCTCGAACGAGCTCAGGTGCTCCGCCATGACACGCCGGCCGCTTTCGCATTCCCGTACCATTACATATGGACGTCGCTGCTCCCCTCATGGTGGATGGAATCCAATGATACGTTGTTCCTCTTCGCGAAATCTCCAGACGGGTGGTTCATGCTGCTGCCACCGCTCGGGCCTGGTCCTTTGGATCAGGCGGTCGATCAAGCCTTTGCATTGATGCGTCAGTGGAATGGGCGATCGCCGGTGAGTCGAATCGAAAACGTGACTGAGTCACAAAAGCGCTTCTTGGAACGCGACGGGGTTTCGTTCAGGAAAAAGGATGGGGATTATCTATACTCCGCCGCTGCGCTTGCTGCATTGGCAGGAGACCACTATAAATCCCAACGGGCGCTTTGCAATCGAGCCGGCCGAGACTACGCCATCGCGATCGAACCGTATCGTGCTGAATATGGAGGTGATTGCGCGCTCCTGCACCGACGGTGGGCAGACCAGAAGCGTCAGGGGAATCTCGATTGCATGGGGAAGCTGCTGTTGGAGGACGCCGAAGCCGCCCATAGTCGTGTTTTTCGAGAACACGAGCAAATTGGACTGTCGGGTACAGTGGTCAAAATCAACAATGACGTTGCAGCCTATACCTTCGGTTACTGGCTGACTCCTCACACCTGGGCCATCTTGTTGGAAGTTGCAGATCGCTCGATCGCGGGTCTGGCGCAGTGGGTTTTCCGCGAAACCTGTCGAACTGCGATGGCCAAAGGGGCAGTCTATATCAATGCCATGGACGATGCAGGCCTTCCCGGGCTGCGCAGGGCTAAGCTGGGGTATCGCCCCATGGCCGTCATCGAAAATTGGACCATGACGGATTTTCTACGATGACATTGCCGAAGGCTTCGCCACCGGATGTGCAAGTGGAGGTACAAGCGGACGGCACACCCCACCGGTATAGCTGGCTCACGTTTCTGATCGTCTGGATCAGCGTGTTCGCGCTGGGGAACGGCATCATTCTCCTCGGTGCCGTCGAGCGTCGCCTCGTCGCCGCCTCCGGAGAAGAGCTGATGCTGGCGGCGGCCTGTGTGTCGGACAAGCTGGATCAGCTGCTTTATGAACGCTACGGCGATACCCGGATGATAGCCCGGACGCTGGCCAATCATATCGCCGACCAGCCCTACCTAACCGACTATCTCAAGTCGATCAAATTGAGCTACGTACCGGTTTATGCCTGGTTGGGGGTGACAAACCGGCAAGGCATCATGACGGCTTCGACGGAAAGCTCACTGGTCGGGCAAGATTTCAGCAAGAACGCATGGTTTGAGTCGGCTCGGGTGGATCGGAAAATTGTGGCCGACGACGTCGGGGGCCATCAGGCGGACAATGGAATCGAAACAGTGGCCTTCACCGCGCCGATGCTCGACCCGGAAGGCAACTTCTTGGGCGTGGTGATCAGCCGGATCGCGGTGACCACGGTCGAAGAGATCGCCCTCCGGACTATCCGATCCCTGGAACTCCGCGCAGGGTTTGTGGGGTCGGTTGAATATCAGATGATCACCCGGCACGGTGACGCCTTCGTGGATTCTGACTTGGCATACAAGGGCAACGTGAATCTGCGGGAGATGGGGCTGCCCTCCGCCGTGGTGAGCCGGGACGGCCGGACGGGATTTCTCGAAGAGGATCACCTGCGGCGGCATGTGCGGGCTGTCACTGGATTTGCCTCGTCCAAGGGGTTCAGGGATTTCCCCGGTCTCAACTGGACGGTGTTGATGCGGATGGATCGCGAAGATGTGCTCCTCCCGATCCGATCTGTGCTGTGGAAGGTCGGGACAGTCGGTATCATCGTCTGGTTGGCCTTGGTCGTGTTCCTCCTGTGGACGACGGCGCGATTGCGCGCAGAATATCGCCAAGCCCAACAGGAAAGTGCATGGGCGAGAGCCGCGGAAGCGGCGTTGCGGCAAAGTGAGGAACGGAATCGAGCGATTGTCGATACGGCGCTCGACGGAGTGATCACCATCGATGCTGCCGGGATCGTGACGGAGTGGAACGCCCAGGCCACAGCTATCTTTGGGTGGACCCGCGATGAAGCGCTTGGGAAGTTGCTTTCAGAAACCATCATCCCTGAGCGTGATCGAGAGGCCCATGCCCAAGGGATTCGGGAGTATCTCAGGACCGGGGTCGGTCCTGTGCTGAATCGACGGATTGAGATTGCTGCCCGGCACAAAGATGGTCACGAGTTTCCGGTCGAGCTCGCTGTCTCGCCGGCGCGCATCGGCGAAACGTATATGTTCAGCGCCTTCGTCCGCGATATTACGGACCGCCGCTGGGCAGAACGTCGCCTCGCCTCGCAGTATGCGGTCACGCGCGTCCTCTCCGAGGCCGTGACAATGGAGGAAGCGGTCCCAAGAATCATCGAAGCTGTCGGAGAGAGTCTTGAATGGGATTTGGGTGTCTTTTGGCGGGTGGACAAACACACGGGGACATTACGGTGTCTCCATCATTGGCAAACAGGGGCGATCTCTGCCGATGAGTTCGTGGCCATGGACCAGGGTCAGAGCTTTAAACCAGGGATAGGGTTGCCGGGTCGGATTTGGGAATGCGGACGGCCGGTATGGATCAGAGATGTAGCGCTCGATCCCACCTTTGTTCGAGCGGATCTGGCGGCCAAGACGGGGCTTCACGGAGCCTTTGGGTTTCCGATTCGTATCGGAGGTGAAATCGAAGGCGTCATCGAGTTCTTCAGCCATCAGATACGCGAGCCGGATGGAGAGCTGCTGAGCATGATCGCCGATGTTGCCCTCAAGATCGGGCAATTCGGGGAGCGCACCAGAGCCGAAGAGGCGTTGCGCCAGACTGAGGCGCAACTTCGCCAAGCGCAGAAGATGGAAGCGGTGGGACGGCTCGCCGGCGGCGTGGCCCATGACTTCAACAATCTGCTGACCGTGATCCGTGGATATAGTGAGCTGATCCTCAGCCGCTTGGCGCAGGGCGATGCTTCGCGACGTGAAATGGAAGAGGTGAAAAAAGCCGCTGACCGGGCGGCCGGCCTCACCAGCCAGCTGCTGGCCTTTAGCCGACGGCAATTCGTGACCACAAAGGTCGTGGACCTGAACGCGATTGTCATGAACATGGACGGAATGCTCCGCCGATTGTTGGGTGAGGACATCATTGAACTGTGCGCCGACCTCCAAACGAAATTGGGATCGATCAAGGCCGATCCGGGGCAGATCGAGCAGGTGATCATGAATCTTGCCGTCAACGCTCGGGATGCCATGCCGACGGGAGGTAAGGTGACGATCGAGACCCGGAACGTCACGATCGGGAAAGGCCCTCGGCGCGAAACGATGATGCTCGATCAAGGCTCCTACGTGCTCTTGGCGATTCGGGATACGGGGCAGGGTATGAGTGAAGAAACCCAATCGCATTTGTTTGAACCCTTCTTTACCACGAAAGAAAAGGGGAAGGGGACGGGGCTCGGATTGTCAACCGTGTACGGTATCGTGAAGCAAAGCGGTGGAACGATTGGGATTGAGAGCAAACTGGGGTTGGGAACCACCTGCAAGATCTTTTTCCCAAGAGTCGAAGAGGCCGTGCAGGCCGTGCCGGTAGGCAGCGGAAACGTAGGCCGGGCAATCGGACGAGAAACGATCCTCGTAGTCGAGGACGACCCGTCGGTTCGTGGGCTTGTACAGGATGCACTTCGCTTGAACGGGTATGAGGTCTTGGTGGCGCGTCACGGCATCGAAGCGCTCCTGACCGGCGCGAAGCACATGGGTCCGATTCATTTGTTGCTGACCGACGTTGCAATGCCGCAGATGAGCGGGCCTGAGGTGGCGGAAAAGCTGACGGTTGTACGGCCGGAGATCAAAGTTTTGTATATGTCTGGATATCCCGATCATCCGGTGTTCGCGCAAGGAGGAGTGAAACGAGATACGGCGTTTCTCCAGAAACCATTCACACCGAATATCCTCACGCAAAAAGTTCGTGAAGTCCTCGACGGGAAGAAGGTTGCCTAGATTGCCAGGCCCTCCCATCGCTTGATCTTCGCGGTTTATTCCGTCTATTGTGGCGGTACTTGAAGCCTGCTGTGGTCAGCCGAACAGATTCATGTCACGACCAGGAATGATGGGGTGATGCAACAGATACGCGAAATCGATGTGGCACACTATCGCATCGCCCAGGAGCCGTTTTATGCCGAAGTCTGCGGAGAGGTCGGTCTGTTCACCATTGCGGCCGAGAAAAAGCTACCGGTCATGCTCAAGGGACCGACCGGCTGCGGGAAAACCCGCTTTGTCCAATACATGGCCTATAAGCTCGGCCGACCGCTGATCACCGTCGCGTGTCACGAGGATCTCACTGCGTCCGACTTGGTCGGTCGCTATCTTCTCAAGGGACAGGATACGGTCTGGATGGATGGGCCGCTGACCATCGGCGTGAAGCATGGGGCCATTGTCTATCTTGACGAGGTGGTGGAAGCCCGGAAGGACACTACCGTCATCATCCATCCGCTCAGCGATGACCGGCGGGTGCTGCCGCTCGAGAAAAAAGGCCAAATCCTGGAAGCTGCCGACGATTTCATGTTGGTGATCTCCTATAACCCGGGGTATCAAAGTGTCCTCAAAGATCTGAAACAAAGCACGAAACAACGATTTCTGGCGATTGAATTTGACTACCCCGCGCCTGAGATCGAAACAATTGTGGTTCAGCGTGAGGCGGGTGTGGAGTCTGTGATTGCCGGGAATCTCGTCAAGCTCGGCAGAAAAGTGCGTAACCTCAGAAATCACGGGCTGGAGGAGGGAGTCAGCACCAGACTCTTGATCTATGCCGGCACACTGATCAAGCAAGGCGTGCCGCCGGAACGGGCCTGTGATGTCGCCGTTGCACGTCCGATTACCGATGATGCGGACATGCAACGCACCATACTGGAATTTGTCAAAGCGATCTTTTGAATCCATCGATTCTTGTGGATTCCCTTCCTGTCATCGTACGGGACAGTGAGCGCGGCGCGCTCCTCACCGTGCATGTCCAACCCAGCACTTCGTGTACCGAATGTGTCGGCATTCACGGCGATGCAGTGAAGATCCGTCTGGCCGCTCGTCCAATTGACGGCGCCGCCAACGAGGAACTGATCCGTTTCATTGCCGATCGCTGTGCGGTCCCACGTGCGAACGTGCGCATTTATGCGGGAGCTCAGTCTCGACATAAACGACTGTGCGTGAAAGGGGTTCCGGCCCGGGTGCTGTTGGCTCGGTTGCTGCCACGGGGTGGGAAAGGAGCGGAGCAGATATGAACGGATTACGAATAGGCGCTGCGATCGCCATATTGATGCTCTCGGCTTGTTCCAGCGCACGCCCAGTGCTCTATCCCAACGCGCATCTGGAGAAAATTGGAAAGGAAGCTGCGGAGCGGGATATCGAAGCCTGTCGGCAATTGGCAGAGTCGGCCGGAGCGGAAGAGGGCAGTGGAGGCAAAGGGGGGCGCGTTGCGACGAATACGGCTGTCGGAACCGGAGTCGGGGCCGCAAGCGGAGCAGTGGGCGGAGCGATTTTCGGGGGAGTAGGGCGAGGATCGATGATCGGGGCCGCGAGCGGAGCGGTCTGGGGCCTTCTGACCGGTTTGTTCCACGCTGCCGGTCCTTCGCAACCCAACCAGGCGTACACGAATTTCGTCAACCGATGTTTGCAAGAGAAAGGATATGAGGTGACAGGGTGGCAGTGAGGGGGAGGAATTGGGCATCGAGATCGTTTCGATGCTCGCCCAACGCGCGGCCTCAGAAGGCCCTCGTTGGATGCGCGCAATGGAAACGACCTCGACACCCAATCTGAGTGGGCGAGCAGTGCAAGGAGGAATGTGCTCGGACAATGCGCGCAGTGGAGCACCCACCCATCCCCTCCGCGAGAGAAGGTAAGGGGAGAGCGGGAGCAGTGACTGGACGATGTGCACAATCGGAAAACCCTCGACATTTCCGCTAAAGGGTGAGAAGTGAAGAAAGGGAAAGCACGCATTCGAAGGGATGTTTGTGGTCAATCGGTCATGGCATCGTCTCGTTGTGTATGTGGCACTGATAAGCCTTACCGCCTGCGCTGGGCCACAGCCGATCTTGCGGTCTAATAAGCAGCTTAATTTGTATGGCCGGCAGATGGCCCAACAAGAGATTGCATCCTGCCGGAAGAAAGTTGAAGAGACCGGGTTGCGTCCTGGGACAAACCAAAGCGCGAATGCCGCGACCGGGGCCGTGCTCGGGCTGACGCTTGGCGGTGCGGTTGGCGCGTCCGCCGGGATTGTCGGTGGATTAGCGGGAATCGCGATTGGAGCTGCCGCCGGCAGCGGTCTGGGGCTGGTCGTCGGTTTGGCCGGAGGGACGTTTAAACCGCTCGAACCGGAACCTCCGTACGCTGATGCGGTCACCCGCTGCCTGAAAGAAAAAGGCTATGAGGTCAGCGGGTGGGAGTAACGTGCAACGATGTGAGGCATGATGGCCGTCAGTTTCGGGCCAGATCTAAAAAGCGGATCATTGCTTCTACCGATGAACCGGCAGAGGCAGAACTGGCTGGAATGACGATCAGCACCAGCAAATCGATCTGTTGACCCACCTCCAGCATAGGCGCTTTCAGCGAACTGACATTCCTGCCACAAGCTCCTTGATCGACAATCTCGATCTGTCCACTGTCATCCTCAACGGTGAGTGTCGTCCGTTCATGCGCTCGCCCGCAAATCAGTTTATTGGTGACGGTCTCTGTCTGAATCGTCATGACGGTTCCGGTCAGTCTGATTTCTCTCATCTGATAACGGTCCGGATGCGCTAGGACCGTGGCGATTGGAATTCGTTCATAAGAGACGAGCGGAATTCTCAATGCTCCGACCCGTGAGGACTGACGTAAGTCATCCGATGCGGCTTCTGAATGTGGGAAGAACACCCACGTGGTGATTGCGATAAGGATTGGCAGACAAGCTCGAAAGTCATAAGCCGTCATGATGAGTCTCTCGCTGAGGATGATTTTCCGCAGGAGCCGACCATTCGGCACGGTGACGCTACTTCGCCACTGATCCGCGTCCGCTCCATTCTCTCAAATCCAGGTTCCAACACAACCAATCCTCACTAATTTCAGCAGCATCGGAGACTTTCGCACGCACGGTGTTTCAGTGGAACGCGATTTGCCAGGGCATTGTTACTATGAAGATGCGGTCGCTCTTGGCGGGATGTATCGCTTTACAGCTCAACATCGTGACGCCATGATCCATGAGAAGTACGATCGCTTGACTGCTCAGCAACAAGAGGAGGGTTCATGATGTTTGTTGTGATCGGCGCCACTGGAAATACGGGATCGGCGGTTGTGGAGACATTACTCAGCAAGAAACAGCGGGTGCGGGTGATCGTTCGCTCGGTTGAGAAGGGAGCTGGCTGGAAAGCAAAAGGGGCTGAGGTTGCCGTTGCCTCTCTCGACGATGTTTCGTCATTAACCACGGCGCTTGAAGGAGGGAAAGGAGTCTACTTGTTGGTGCCGCCGAATTATGGATCCGAGGCCTGGTCGGCGGATCAACGAGCACGGATGGATCGCGCCGCCAAAGCCGTTCAAATGAGTGGGGTACCGCATGTTGTTTTTCTATCGTCGGTCGGAGGACATATGACCGGAGGGACGGGTCCGATTCGAGCCGCGACTTATGGCGAACACGCACTTGGTTGTACCGCCAAGCGCCTGACCATTCTTCGCCCTTCCTATTTTATGGAGAACTGGGCGCCGGTGATCGGTGTGGCGAAGGCAGATGGAGTTCTTCCGACATTTCTGGCGCCTCAAGCTAAGGTTCCCATGATTTCGACCAAGGATATCGGCAGGATTGGAGTAGAGCATCTGATAGCCGGTGGATTGGGCAAGCGGATCGTGGAAATGGCTGGTCCGGAGGAGTACAGTCCGAATGATGTGGCTGAAGCGCTTGGTCACATTCTGGGAAAGAAGGTGACGGCCCAATATGCGCCCTTGAGTGCCGTTGTGCCGACGTTCAAATCATTTGGGTTCTCTGACGAGGCAGCGAGGTTATTCGAGGAGATGTACGCCGCCTTTGGGAAAGGGACGATCGGCTATGAGGAGCCCGGCAAGCTTGTGCGTGGAACGATCACCTTGTCGGAAGCGTTACGGGGGATGGTGTAAAGGAGGCTGTCATGGCAATAGGAACGGTGGCTAACAAGGAAGTCGTCGGCGTCTATCAGCCTGGCTCAACCCACATGGTTGGCGATGGATTTCCCGTGCGGAATCTGTTCCCGAGCAACGATCTCGATCGAGCGGTCAGCCCGTTTCTCCTGCTGGATTATGCCGGGCCTCAGCATTTCCCATCCACCGATCATCCTCGAGGGGTAGGGGAACATCCGCATCGAGGGTTTGAAACAGTCACGATCATCTATGAGGGTGTTGTGGCCCATCGAGATTCGGCGGGAAATGCCGGCGTGATCGGGCCGGGCGACGTCCAGTGGATGACGGCAGCGTCAGGCGTCGTGCACGAAGAGATGCACGAAAAAAAGTGGGCCAAGGAAGGTGGGACTTTGCAGGCCATCCAACTATGGGTGAATCTGCCACGTGCCGAGAAAATGTCGGCACCGGGGTACCAGGAGATTCTCAACGCCGATATTCCAGCCGTCGAACTGGACGGCGGGGCCGGACAGCTCCGGGTCATTGCAGGGTCATTTCAAGGTCGAAGAGGGCCCGCTCGTACCTTTACTCCGATCGAGCTCTATGATCTGCGTCTGGTTGCGCGTGGTCGGATCGAGCTCAATCTGCCGGAACGGCACAACACCTTGATCTTTGTTTTGCAAGGCCGAGCCTCAGTAAACGGATCGCGTGAGGCAGGCGAATCGGAATTGATCGTCTGCGCGCGCAATGGCTCTCTGGTGACAATCGATGCGCAAGCAGAGAGTCGGCTTCTGGTCATGGGTGGAGTGCCCATCGATGAACCAGTCGCTCGCTATGGCCCATTTGTCATGAATACGAAAGCTGAACTCGTTCAGGCGGTGGAGGATTACCAAGCCGGCAGGATGGGGCACCTATCGTGACCCATCAGACTCTCCGGATCGAGGTGTATTCCGATGTCATCTGCCCCTGGTGCTATGTCGGCAAGCGACGGCTCGAACGGGCGCTCAAGGAATGGGGTGATGATTCCCCGGTCGACATAAAATGGAAGCCGTTTCAATTGAATCCGACGATGCCAAAAGACGGGATGGATCGAACGATATACCTTCAAACCAAGTTCGGCAGCCTGGATAGATTTAGGGAGATGGAGCAGCGCTTGTTGGAGGCTGGAAACCAGGAGGAGATACCGTTTGCCTTTGAGAAGATCGCGAGAACGCCGAACACCCTCTTGGCCCATCGGTTGCTTTGGTATTCCGGGACGCAGGGTCACCAAGACGCGGTGGTCGATCAACTATTCAAAGGCTATTTCGAAGAAGGTCTCGATATCGGCTCTCTGTCGACACTGGTCGAGTTGGCCGAGCGAGCAGGAGTGCGAGCGGACGAGTTTCTGACGAACGAAGCGGGAGCCGCTGAGGTCAAGGCCGAAGAGTCGATTGGTCACCGGTTGGGCATTCGAGGAGTGCCTTACTTCGTGATCGACGGAACCTATGGAATCTCCGGTGCACAACCGCCTGGAATATTTCTTTCGGCCTTTCAACGGGAAAAAGCCGATCGTGCGGAGGGTGAGCCGCAACGGAGATGATCGCGTGCTCTCCACGATGAGGCCAAACTGGTTGAGTGAGCAATGACTGCCGTGCAAAGAACCGGGTTAGCGTGTTTGACGCTTGTTGCCGCCGCGGCTGATGTGTATAGCCAAGTCGGAAAGGCAGCAGACGATCGTGCGTTGATTGTTGCGGCAGAACATAACGACATCCCAACCATGCGACGACTGTTGGAGGCGGGGGCCGACGTCCGTGTTCGAGATGCCCATAGGCGTACGCCGTTACTTGCGGCCACTGCGCACAATCATATTGAAAGCGCCAAACTGCTGATTGCCGCCGGCGCGGATGTCAACGTACAGGACGATAAGCTCGATAGCCCGCTGCTCCTGGCAGGCGCCAATGGCTATCTCGAAATTCTCACGCTCACGCTGCAGGCCGCTCCGAATTTCAAAGTCTATAACCGTTTTGGCGGGACGGCTCTGATTCCGGCCTGTGAGCGCGGACACGTCGAAACGGTTGAAGCCCTGCTCAAGACGGATATCGACGTCGATCATGTCAACAAGTTGGGTTGGACGGCGCTCTTGGAGGCAATCGTGCTCAGCGATGGCGGACCAAGGCACCAGGAGATCGTGCGCTTATTGGTGTCTGCCAAGGCCAACGTGAACCTCCCGGATGGCCAAGGGGTCACACCACTACAGCATGCCCGGCGAAAAGGGTTCAATGAGATCATCCGTATACTGGAGTCAGGCGGTGCGCGATAGGGGAAGCAGGCGCCCGGGGCTCTGTCGACCATAAGGAGGGTATGCATGGCGGTGCAGGTGTATGGCTGCAATCACGTCGTGATCGAAGTCACCGATGCTAAGAAAGCGGTGAAGTTCTACTCGGATGTATTCGGTCTGAAAATGCTGAAAGGTGGCGAGGGGGCCGCATGGTGCAAGCTGGGCGAGCACCAATTTATGGCCATTTTCGAAGTGGATACGCTCCAGCCGGATCGCACGAAGCACTTCGGTCTCATGGTCCGCGATGCGGAGCAGATTCAAGAGGTGCGACGTAAGCTGACCAACAAGTACAAGCTGAAGCTCCAGCCGAATTTCCGCTGCGACTTTCGAGATCCTTGGGGCAATCGTATTCAGGTTGGGGATCTCAGCGATGAATCGTTGGTATGGCTTCTACCTTACCAGGAAGTGCAGAAAACCGGGCTTGTCTTCGCGTCAAAGAAAAATAGAAGGGGCTAGCAGATGCCATCTCAGAGCTTCCAACAACGTGTAGCAAGCAATCCGGTGTGAGACCATGGCCTATCTACCGATTAAAGACCATGGCTTGATCGGCAATATGCGGACGGCGGCGCTGATCGGTCTGAACGGATCGATCGATTGGCTGTGCTTTCCCCATTTCGACTCACCCAGTGTGTTCGCCGCCATTCTCGACGATGAGAAAGGCGGTCGGTTTGAGATCACCGCCGTCGACACGGACATTTCCCCGAAGCAGCTCTACTGGCCGGAAACCAACGTGCTTGTGACCCGGTTCCATGCGGCGAACGGCGTCGCCGAGATTCTGGACTTCATGCCGGTCGGTCTGTCTCCGGAATCCCCATGGCAGAATCAGCTCATTCGGCGGGTTCGTGTGACGCAGGGGAGTATGAAGTTTCAGGTTCGCTGCCATCCGGCCTTCAACTACGCTCGGACTCCTCATCGTACGCGGCTGACGAAGCAAGGAGCCTGTTTTCATTCACCGGATCTCAGCCTAGGACTGGCCACAGATATTCCCCTCACCCAGGATGATCGGGGAGTCCGGTCGGTCTTTGTTCTGCAGGAGGGTGAGTCAGCCGTCTTCGTTCTCAGACCCATCGAATCCGACGAAAGCTGCGGTTCTTGTCCGTCGTCGAGCGAAGCCGATGAATTGTTCGAGCAGACTGTGAAGTATTGGCGCCACTGGTTGTCGCGATGCACCTACACAGGGCGATGGCGGGAAATGGTCCATCGATCCGCACTTTGCCTGAAACTCCTGACCTTCGAGCCGACCGGGGCCATTGTGGCCGCACCGACCTGCAGTCTGCCCGAAACCCCTGGGGGCGTCCGCAATTGGGACTACCGATACACTTGGATGCGTGACGCGGCCTTCACTGTCTATGGCTTTCTGAAACTCGGGTTCACCGAGGAAGCAGACCGCTTCATGAATTGGCTGGCGGCGCGCACCAAGGAGGTCGAGGCGGATGGCTCACTTCAAATCGTGTATGGAATCGATGGTCGTCATGACTTGACGGAGCAGACGCTCGACCATCTGGATGGCTACTGCGGCGCAAAGCCTGTCCGGATCGGCAACGGTGCGTACAATCAGCTGCAGCTGGATATCTACGGCGAACTGCTCGACGCCGCATATCTCTATAACAAATACGCGTTGCCGATCGGTCACGACACCTGGATGAGAATCAAGCATCGGCTCGATTGGCTGTGCGACAACTGGCAGCAGCCGGATGAAGGGATTTGGGAAACCAGGGGCGGGCGCCGGCAGTTCGTCTACTCAAAATTGATGTGCTGGGTGGCGATGGATCGGGGCCTTCGCTTGGCAGACAAACGCTCATTTCCAGCCGATCGCACTCGTTGGCTGCGCGTTCGGGATCAGATTTACGAAGAGATCATGCAGAAGGGATGGAATGCCAAGCGTCGGGCGTTCGTCCAACACTACGACAGCGATTCGTTGGACGCCTCGAATCTCATCATGCCGCTCGTGTTCTTCCTTTCGCCGAACGATCCGAGGATGCTCGATACTCTGGCGGCGATTACTCGCTCACCGAAATTCGGTGGGCTGATGTCGGATGGGTTGGTGTATCGGTACGACAGCGAAACGGGTGAAGACGGTCTGCATGGGAAAGAGGGAACGTTCAACATGTGCACGTTTTGGCTGGTGGAAGCACTGGCGCGGGCGGGACGTGTCGATCGAGCCAAACTTGAAGAGGCACGCTTCCTGTTCGAACGGATGTTGGGCTATTCCAACCACGTAGGGCTGTATGCCGAAGAGATTGGAACTCGCGGGGAAGCGCTCGGTAATTTCCCTCAAGCCTTCACACACCTGGCGCTGATCAGTGCCGCGTTCAATCTTGATCGCGCATTGGAGAGGAAGACCTAATCTCCGAATAGTTAGTGTCCGACTAGGCCAGGGTGTGCAGAAGATCAAATTAAATTGTGAGAGCAGCAAGTGGAAAACATGAGTGAGCCGAGCCAGGAACTGTGGATGATCCGGCACGGTGAGACTGAATGGAGCGTGGCGAAGCGGCATACGGGGCGGACCGACATTGCGCTGACTTCGACGGGTGAGCGCCAGGCGGCCACCCTGGGTCGATCTCTGGCCAGCCGACGATTTGCCTTGGTGCTCTGCAGCCCGCTACGTCGGGCACGCGAGACCTGCCGGCTGGCCGGTTTCGGCGAGGCAGCGAGTATGAGCGATGACCTGCTCGAATGGGATTATGGTGTCTATGAGGGAAGAACGACATCGGAGATCAGGTCGGAACAGCCTGATTGGTCGATCTGGACGGCATCTGTTCCCAAGGGTGAGTCGATCGAGCTGGTCGGGCACCGAGCCCAACGGGTGATCCAGCGGGCGCTGGCGGCGGACGGCGACGTGGTGCTGTTCGCGCATGCCCATATCCTACGCATACTCGCCGCCTGCTGGCTCGGTCTGTCACCTGACGCGGGACGGTTGTTCGTCCTCCGCACTGCTTCGATAAGCGTGCTCGGCTTTGAGCGTGAAACGCGCGTCATCACACGTTGGAACCTTCCACACGAGGAGGGACTATGAAAGCACAGTATTTGGGCCACGTGGTCTTCTACGTCAAAGAGCTTGATCGATCGCTCGGCTTTTACCGGGATCTGTTGGGCTTCAAGGAAGTCGCACGGATCTTTAATGGGGCAGCCGCTGCGCTGACATCCGGTCGGACGCATCACGAATTGCTGCTGATTCAAGTCGGCGATGTCCCTGGGCCGCCGAGTGGGCGACGCCGTGGCCTCTACCATATCGGGATCAAAGTGGGAGACAGTCTTGACGAACTGCGTCAGGCAAAACGGGACTTGGAGCAGGCAGGAGTTCCGATCGATGGCATGAGCGATCACACGGTCAGCCAAAGTCTCTATCTCAAAGATCCCGATGGGAATGAGGTTGAGCTCTATGTGGATGCGGACGAATCGGTGTGGCGAAACAATCCGGCGTCGGTGATGGCGCGGATCAAGCCGCTGAATTTATAAGTTCATTTCATTGATTGAGAGGGGTTCCACGCATGGACTTACAACTGTCGGGCAAGCTCGCGCTCGTGACCGGTTCGACCGGAGGTATCGGTTTGGCTATTGCTGCGGCTCTGGCCGGGGAGGGCGCGGCGGTGATTATCAATGGTCGATCGAAAGAGCGGGTAACCGAGGCAATCGGAAAGGTCCGGCAGAAATATCCTCACGTGAAGCTCGAACCGCTCATCGCCGATCTAAGTGCAGCGAAGGCGGTGACGCAAGCCGTGAATGCCTTTCCTCAGGTCGACATTTTGATCAACAACTTGGGTTCGTATGAGCCAAAGCCTTTTGAGGAGATCTCCGATGAAGACTGGCAAACGCTTATCGAAACCAATTTCATGAGTGGCGTGCGACTGAGCCGCCATTACTTGCCGAAGATGAGGACAAAAAACTGGGGGAGGATCATTTTTATCTCGAGCGAATCCGGCGTCAATATCCCGGTGGAAATGATCCATTATGGTGTGACGAAAACTATGCAACTGGCGCTGGCGCGAGGCCTGGCGGAAACCACCGCCGGCACGGCTGTGACGGTCAATTCGATCCTGGCGGGACCGACGAAGTCCGAAGGCGTCGAGAAGTTCGTCGGCGATCTGGCGAAGTCGCGCCACGTTGAGCCTTCGGTGGTGGAAAGGGAATTCTTTGAGACGGTCCGTCCAAGCTCGTTGCTCAAACGGTTTGCCTCCACTGAGGAAGTGGCCGCTCTCGTAGCGTTTGTCGCCAGCCCGCTGTCCTCCGCGACCAACGGTGCAGCGCTTCGTGTGGACGGTGGTACCATTCGCTCGATTCTCTGAAGAGAGAGGTATGGAATCCCCATCAGAATGAAGATGGCTCGGTGGTGCTGTGTCGCTCATGAAGAGGTGCGGTCATTGTTCATCAATATGGAACTCAGATATCAAGAACCATTCAAAGAGGTGCAAAATGATTCGTGTAGTCATGATGTCAGTGCTGATCGGCTTGTTGTCATTGGGATTTGGCGTTGACGGTTGGACAGCTGATGGCGCGGGCAAACGGCTCACGATTGTGAGTCCGACACAGGGTGCAGTGATAAAAGGAGATTCCGTCGAAGTGCGATACAAGCTGCCGAAGGGTACTGATGCAACGCACATCCATTGTTACGTGGACGGTGAATATCAAAAGGGGTTCAAAGGCGTCGTGAAGGGTCTCACACGCGGCTCGCACGAGATCAAGCTGGTAGCCGCAAGCCATGACCACGATGCACTGGGAACAGAAGCGATCGTGACGATCGAGGTGGAGTGATGTACAGAAAGTAGCAGTGGTTCGTGATCGGGCCGCCAATCTTGGTGCGTGCATAGCCTATTAACCGAGGAGGAGCCTACGCCGCCGTTCATGCATGCCTATACCGCTCAAAGCTATGCACTGATGCGCATCGCTAAAGGATATCCATGATGAAGATCGCATTGATCGGAGCAACGGGGTTCGTCGGATCGGCCATTTTGAAGGAAGCATTGGATCGCGACCATGAGGTCACGGCCATCGTACGGGATCCGGAGAAATTGCAACAGCATTCGAAGTGTCACCCTCTGAAAGGAGACGTTTACAATTCCGACGAAGTGGCCCGGTTGGTGGCAGTCCATGATGTTGTAATCAGTGCCTTCAATCCGGGATGGACTAATCCGGACATCTACAATCTTCAGATCAGGGGCGCACGAGCCATTATTGATGGAGTCAAGAAGGCTGGAATTACACGATTGCTGTTTGTCGGGGGTGCGGGCAGTTTAGAAGTGAAGCCCGGTGTCCAATCCGTTGACCTTCCCGAGTTCCCGGCGGAGTACAAGCAGGGAGCGCTTGCGACTCGCGAAACTCTGAACCTGTTGCGAGAAGAACCAAGCCTCGAATGGTCTTTCTTGTCTCCATCTGCCGATCTGTCACCCGGAAAGCGCACCGGCAAGTTCCGTCTCGGCACGGATCAGTTGCTTAGAGATGCCAACGGAGAGAGCCGCATCTCGGTCGAAGACTACGCCGTGGCCATGATTGATGAGATGGAGAAGCCGAAACATATCCGCCAGCGGTTCACTGTGGGTTATTGAATCGGAGCCTGACTGTTTTGTCGGCTCTCTAGGAGGAACACATCATGCGAGCGGCAACCTGGTTTCAGTTTGGGGTGGCTGGACTCGTGGCAACGATGCTCACGATGTTGCCGACAGGGTATGCCGCCGATCGAGCGCTCGATCCCAAGGAGCGGGATAACCTTGCCAACTTCGATGAGCTGGATTTCAACGTCTACAGTGGCCAGAAGTGGGAGCAGCTTGGAAAGAGCCACACCAAGAACATAATTGTCCACTGGCCCGATGGCCGAATGACGACAGGGATCGATGTGCATATCGAGGATCTCAAGGCGATGTTCGTCTTTGCGCCGGATACGAGGATCAAGGAACATCCTATCAGGATCGCGTCGGGTGACTGGACAGCGGTGACCGGCATCATGGAAGGCACGTTCAGCAAGCCCATGCCGATCGGCGACGGCCGGACAATCGCTCCGACCGGCAAGTCGTTCAAACTGACGATGGTGACCATCGGACACTGGAAGGATGGCGTGATGGATGAGGAGTGGTTGATGTGGGATAACCAAACCTTCATGAAACAGATCGGATTGGCCCTATGAACTCCCGGCGTAGCAACGCGCTGGACTGACTCCTTCTTCGTCGTTTTCGGCCGGCGTCTTTGGCAATACCACGGAGGTGTGCGCACGTCTTGAAGAGGGGCAGGTTCTTTTAGCCGGCACCCGCACATAGCATGGAGGGCTTTATGCAGGCACTTGTGCTGATTGCAATGATGAGCACGCTCATGTTCGGCGTTCCCGCTATTGCACAAGCCCCCGGCAAGTGGATCAAGGGTGCTCCATTTCCTGAGCCCTCGGAGGAACTTGTCGGTGGTTCGATTGGTGGCAAGTTTTATGTTTTCGGCGGACTTGGTCCGGGTTGGATCCCTCAAGGCCTCGTGTATGAGTACGACCAGCAGGCGAACAAGTGGACGAAGAAAAAACCGATGGCTTTGCCGGCTCATCATGTCGCCTTCGCGGAGCTCAATGGAAGGTTCTATGCATTTGGCGGGTTCGTTCCGCCCGAATCCGGGCCACCGGCCTGGGTGCCGATCAACCATGCCTGGGAGTATGACCCGATCAATGATAGTTGGAAGGCATTGGCACCGATGCCGTCTAAACGTGGCTCCGCGGTCGCGGCGACCGTCAACGGGAAGATTTACGTGATCGGTGGGGCGGCGCTGCATCCTGGTTCAAGCGAGACCGCATTGTACCCGGCGCGGCCCCATCGGTCGGTGGCCACCGTCGAAGAATATGATCCGAAGACCAACCGATGGTCCGAACGTTCCTCGATGCCGACGGCGCGAAACCATGCGGCCATCGGAGTGGTGAATGACAAGCTCTACGTGATCGGTGGTCGGCTGGGCAGTGCCTTCATTTTTACCGCGAGCAACACCAATGTGGTCGAGGAGTACGATCCCCTCACCGACCAGTGGGGTTTGGTGAAAGCACGCATGCCGACCGAGCGAAGCGGGGGAGCTTGGGCCGTCTACAAAGGACGAATCTATGTGGCCGGCGGAGAACATCAGGATGGGCATCTCATGGCGGCGTTTCGCGCGTTGGAGGCCTATGATCCGGCGACGAACAGCTGGTCAGAACTTCCCATGATGCCGATGCCCCGCCACGGGTTGGCCGGAGCGGTCGTAGAGGGTCGGTTGCATCTCGCGAGCGGGGACATTCAGTCCGCCGGTATCACCGGCATGCGTGTGGTGACCGACGCACACGACATCTTCGAGTTCGGCGACTGATCACTCGGCGCGTGGTGTCACATGCAAGGGTCTGATCAGTTTCCGCATAGAGGTCAGATTTGGATAGTCTGCGCACTGGCGAATCGAAGTCATAGACGGGCGTATCGGGTTGCTGTTGTGGATCGGCGATTCAGTAGCCCATACTGAGCATCGATAGGTGGGCAAGGTCATGAACGAGATGATCCGCAAAAGACTCACGTTAGGCGGTGTTCTTTTGATAGGAGCCTCCGCCTTGCTCGGGTGCAAAGGCGAAGCCGGCTCTTCGGCGCCTCGCCCGACTCCTGAAGTCCAAGTCATCGAAACCACTTCTCGGACCGTCCCTGATGAACCAGAGTTTATCGGGCAGGCCGAAGCATCGAGCATCGTCGAAATTCGTCCGCAAGTCACCGGCATCATCAAGCAACGCTTCTTTTCCGAGGGACGCGACGTCAAGCACGGTGATCGCCTCTACGAGATTGATCCTGTGCCCTTCCAGGCAGCATTCGCGAGCGCCAAAGGACGAGTCGCGCAAGCCGAGGCCCGCGTCGTGCAGGCCAAGCAAAATCTGGCCCGTGTCAAGCCATTGCTGGTTGAGGATGCCGTCAGTCAGAAGGATGTCGACGACGCGATCGCGGAAGATCTTGCCGCACGGGCCGCGCTGGAGGCTGCACGAGGAGATCTCCTCAAGGCCAAGTTCGATTTGGACAATACGCTCATCGTGGCTCCGGTCGACGGCCTGATCGAGCGTACGCGGTACTACCAAGGGCGGTTGGTTACCGCACAGACGGACCTGCTGACCGTCATTCATCAAGTCGATCCCATGTACGTCATCGTGAGCGCGCCGGAAAGTTTTCTTCTCAAGCGACGTCGGGACACCCTTTCAAAACGGATACAGCACCCCGGGATCTACAGTTTGACGGGCACCGCTATTTTTGTGGATGGAACCACCTATGCGCATGACGGCGTGTTGGATTTTGCGGATATCGGGTTACGGGCGGAGACGGGTTCCCGGCAAGCGCGGGTCGTGTTCCCGAACCCTGATCGGGTGCTATTGCCCGGTCAGTTTGTGACCGTGCGCTTCCATGGAGTATCGAAGCCCAACGCCATTCTTGTTCCACAACGCGCGGTCCAGCAGGGTCCAAAGGGCGCGGTGGTCTATGTCGTCGGTCAAGGCGATCAAGTGGAAGTTCGAGACGTGAAAGCCACGGACTGGCAAGGGGACCAGTGGCTCATCGAGGACGGGCTCCGTGCCGGGGAGCGAGTCATCGTGGAGGGATTCCAACGACTCGTGCCCGGAGCTCAGGTCAAACCCGTCACGGTGGCCTCGACAAAGTCTGATACGCCTCCAACGCCGGCCGGTGGCGGCGTGGAACAGGCAAAATGAATCTCAGTTTTTTCATTGATCGGCCGATTTTTGCCTCGGTCCTTTCCATCGTCATCGTTGTGGTGGGGCTAGTGGCAATGCTGGCTCTACCCATCGCTCAGTTTCCTGAGATCACTCCCCCGGTGGTACAGATCGACGCTGATTACCCTGGTGCGAGCGCAGATGTCGTCGCGGAATCGGTCGCACGTCCCATCGAATTGCAGCTGCCCGGCATCGATCGGCTTCTCTACTTCGATTCGACGAGCACGAACGACGGTCACATGACCATCAAGCTGACGTTCGAAATCGGGACGAATATCGATATCGCGCAAGTTCAGGCCCAGAACCGCCAGAAGCTTGCCGAGCCGCAACTTCCGCCGGAAGTCGTCCGTCAGGGAGTGACCGTTAAAAAACTGTCGCCGGATCTACTGACGGTGATGGTGCTTAAATCGGACGATCCGCAGCAAGATGCACTGTTCCTATCGAATTTCGCGATCCTGCGAATCCTCGACAATATCAAGCGACTGCCCGGAGTCGGCGATGCGCTGGTCTTCGGACAACAGAATTACAGCATGCGTCTCGTCCTCGATCCGGTGCGCATGGCGCAGTTGGGTCTGACACCGACCGATATCGCGAATGTCGTGCGCGAGCAGAACCGTGACTTTCCCTCCGGAACCGTCGGACGCGAGCCCATGCCGATTCCCACGGAGCTCACACTTCCTCTCATCACCGAGGGACGCATGACCGACGTGCGCGAATTCGAAGAGATGATCGTTCGAGCGCTGCCGAACGGATCGATGGTTCGACTGAAAGACGTCGCGAGGGTTGAGTTGGGAGCGCAATCCTATGTGCTCGAAGGTCGCTTCAACCGCAAGCCTACCGCGCTGCTTCTCACCTTTCTTTCACCGGGCGCGAACGCCCTCGACACGGTCAAGCGAATTCGCGGAGAAATGGACAGACTGAGCAAGGTCTTTCCACCCGGCGTTACGTACGACATTCCCTACGACACGACACGCTTTGTCGATGTCTCCATCAAGGAGGTGGTGAAGACCTTGGGAGAAGCCATGGTCTTGGTCGTCCTGGTGGTGTACCTCTTTCTTCAAAGCTGGCGCGCCACGTTGATTCCTGTCTTGGCGGTTCCCGTCTCGCTGATCGGAACTTTCGCGGGGATGGCCGCCCTCGGATTCTCCATCAATACCCTCACCCTCTTCGGCTTGGTGCTTGCCATCGGGATTGTGGTGGATGATGCCATCGTGGTCGTGGAAAACGTGGAGCGTCACATGGCGGGTGGGCTATCGCCGAAGGACGCGGCTAAGAAAGCCATGGGGGAGGTGGCCGGGCCCGTGATTGCCATTGTGCTGGTGTTGTGCGCGGTCTTTGTGCCGGTGGGATTTCTCGGCGGGATCACCGGTCAATTGTACAAGCAGTTTGCGATCACGATTGCGGTCTCCGTCGCGATCTCGGGGTTCGTCGCCTTGACGCTCAGTCCCGCTCTCGGCGCTCTGGTGCTGAAGCCGAGCCATGGGCCACGTAAAGGATTTTTTGGATTGTTCAACCGGCTGTTCGAGTGGGTTCAAGCTCGTTACTCAACAAGCGTGAGTCTCACGTTGAAGCACATGGCCCTCTCACTGGCGCTGTGCGGGGTGGTGATTGGTGTCGCAGCCAAATTATTTGCGGTGATTCCCATGGCCTTCTTGCCGGAAGAGGACCAGGGATATTTCATTACCGTCGTTCAGCTGCCGGATGGGGCGTCGAAAAAGCGGACGGACGCAGTCGTCGATCGAATTGAGCAGTACTATCATACCCTTCCTGCGATCTATGCAACACAAGCGCTGTCGGGACAGAACTTCGTCTTTAATACCAGAGGCACCAATACGGCGACTCTCTTTGCCCCTCTCAAACATTGGGATGAACGGAAGGGAAGGCAGGACCATGTCAAGGCGCTGATCGGAGGGGCGTTCAAGGAATTCGGTAAGATTCCCGGTTCGCTGATCCTAGCGTTTAATGCTCCTTCGATTCGGGGCCTGGGTGCCACCGGTGGTTTCTCCGTCCAACTGCAGGACCCGAGCGGCGGGGATTTTAAACAGTTTGGCGCGGTTGCTCAGGAGTTTGTCAAAAAGGCAAGTCAGGACCCGGCGATTGGAGCGGTCAGCACGAGTTTCCGCGTGAGCGCCCCGCGAGTCCACGCCAAGATCAATCGGGAGAGGGCCAAGGCGCTCGGGGTGCCGATCTCCGAAGTGTTCGACACGCTTCAGGCCTATTTCGGCAACCTGTACATCAACGATTTCGTCAAATTCGGCCGTGTCTATCGGGTCCAGACCGAAGCGGAGCCCCAGTATCGATCCCGCCCGGCCGATATCAGCAAGATTTATGTTCGAGCCGTGAACGGCCAAGGCCCTGCTATGATTCCGCTCGACACCGTGGTGACGACGAACTACTCCAGCGGGCCAGACCCCGTGACCCACTTCAACGGATTCAATACTGCGCTTGTCTTGGGTTCGGCGGCGCCAGGCTACAGTTCGGGCCAGGCGCTCGATGCGTTGGAGCGGGTGGCGCAAGAGGTGTTGACCCCTCAGGGGTTCGACATCGATTGGAGCGGGATCTCGTATCAAGAACGCAAGGCCGGTTCTCAATCGACTGTCGCGTTTGGATTCGGGTTGCTCATGGTGTTCTTGGTGCTGGCTGCCCAGTACGAGAGCTGGACCGTTCCGTTCGCCGTGATCCTGGCCGTCCCGTTTGGAGTGTTCGGCGCCTTGTCGGCGGTATGGTTGTCGGGAATGACGAACGATATCTATTTCCAGATCGGCTTGGTGACGCTTATCGGGCTTGCGGCCAAGAATGCCATTCTCATCGTGGAGTTTGCGAATCAACGGTACCAGCACGGTCTTCCATTGAGGGATGCTGTGGTGGAAGCGGCCCGACTTCGGTTCCGACCCATCCTCATGACCTCATTGGCCTTTATTCTTGGCGTGGTGCCGCTGGTCGCCGCCGGTGGAGCCGGCGCGGCCAGCCGCCATTCGATCGGGACCGGTGTGTTCGGAGGAATGATCGCGGCGACGATTCTTTCCGTCTTATTTGTCCCCTTGTTCTTCACACTGATCCGAATGTTGGGAAAGCCGGCTCCCCGACCTGTCCAACAAGACAGAACCGGAGAAGACCGTACCGGGCTCGCTTCGGCTTCTGTGCAAGGAGGACTTTGATATGCGTATCCTCCCGCTGTTAGGCCTTTCGAGCGTACTGCTTTCCTGCGCAATGGGGCCCGATTATTCGCGCCCTGATATTCCGGCCAATGATTCGTTTCGCATGGCCAAAGAAGCCACTGACCTCCCGTCTCTCGCCAATATGCCCTGGTGGGAATTGTACCGTGATGAGGAGCTTCAGAAGCTTATCCGTATTGCGTTGGAGGAAAACAAGGATCTCGAACGCGCCGTCGCGACGATCGAAGAGTTTGAATCGCGGTTGTTCATCGCGCGGACAGACTACATTCCTCAAATGACGGGGACGGCCAATTTCCCCTTTGCACGGTCGGGCGGAGTCCGTTTCGCAGGATTCCCGAGTCCCTTCAGCTACTACGTGCAGGGAAATCTCGCTTGGGAAATTGATGTGTGGGGACGGATCCGCCGGTCGAATGAAGCGGCACGCGGTGATCTGCTGGCCAGGGAGGAAAGTCGGCGCGCGATCGTTTTGCAGTTGGTCGGTGGAGTGGCGCAGGCCTATTTCGACCTTCGGCAGTTCGATCTGCAGCTGGAGATTGCCGAACGCACGTTGAAAGCATGGGACGAGTCCGTGCGAATCAGCCAAGCTCGCCACCGGCAAGGACTGATTCACGGGCTGGATGTCGAACAGTTTCAAGCGGAACGGGAAAACGCGGCGGCGCGCATTGCGGATCTGAAGCGCCAAGTGATTCTGAAAGAAAATGAACTGAGTGTGTTACTAGGGAGGAATCCAGGCCAGATCGCCAGGGGGCAATCGTTGACCGATCAAGTCGTGCCGCCCATCGTGCCGGCCGGTCTCCCATCCGAATTGCTGCAGCGGCGGCCGGATATCGTCCAGGCAGAGCAGCAGCTGGCTGCGGCGACGGCCAGAATCGGAGCCGCGAAAGCCGATCGTTTTCCCAAAGTCTCGCTCACCGGACTTCTTGGCCTTGCCAATCCAAGCTTATCCAAACTCTTCACGGCCGGAGGAGACTTCGCAGCCTTCGGTCCGACGCTGACCGGTCCCTTGTTGAATGCGGTAAGCCTTGGATTTCAGCAGAAGGCCGCCGAAGCTCAGTCCAGGCAAGCGATCGCCCAGTATAAACAGACGATCTTAGTAGCCTTCAAGGAAGTTGAAGACGCGCTGGCAGGGGTCGCGATGGCACGTGAACAGGCGGCTGCGCAGGAGCGACAGGTGAATGCGCTGAAAGCGGCCCTGCGCCTGGCAAATCTCCGGTACAAAGGCGGCCTTGCGAACTATTTGGATGTCTTAATCGCGCAACGGAACCTGTTCGACGCGGAATTGGCGCTCGCGACGACCCACCGCTTATATCTGATATCGGTGGTCCAGCTGTACAAAGCGTTAGGCGGTGGTTGGTCGCCTCAGGAGTCTGGTCGAGAACAGCCGGTGGCCGCCGCGATCCAAACGGGAGATCACTAGCGCGGCGAACTATCTTGCGGCCTGATGGCGCCTGTCATTCGTGAGGCGATCCAATGGGATTGGAAAAGAAAGTTGTGCTGATTGCAGGAGGGGGCGGAGCCCTAGGACACACCGTCGTTCCGGCGTTCGTGCGTGCCGGGGCGCGGGTGATTTCAGTTGATCGCCATGGATCTGCAGGCCAACCGGATGGCTGGGTCGCGGTCGCAGCCGATGTGACCGATGAAAGCGATGTGCGGCGGCTTGTCGAGGAGGTCGTGCGGATGGAAGGCCGCATCGATGCCCTGGTCAACCTGGTCGGTGGCTTTGCCCTGGGTCGTGCTGCGGAGACGGACGTCCCCTTGTGGCAGCGAATGCTGACGTTGAATCTCACGTCGGCGTTCCTGCTTTCCAAGGCGGTCATGCCACATATGCTGGGAAGGCGGAGTGGGAGGATCGTCCATGTCGCTGCCCGTGCCGCGGTCGAACCTTTTCCCGGTGCGGCGGCGTACATCGTGTCGAAATCAGGACTTGTGGCGCTGATCCGCGCGCTCGCGACGGAATTGGCCGGGTCTGGTGTCATGGTCAACGGCATATTGCCGACCACCATCGATACGCCGGCAAATCGGAACAGCATGCCTGATGTGGATCCCTCGACGTGGGTCAAGCCTGAATCCGTTGCCCAGGCGCTGATCTATCTCGCGTCCGATGAGGCCAGCCAGATCAACGGGGCCGTTATTCCAATGGGAACGTGAGTCGAGACAAACACTGCGAGGAATATTGATGCCCGAGAGCAACTGGATTGATGTTGGGTCTGTCGAGGAATTGAAGAACAAGCCCTTGCAGGAGGTCGTGTGCGGGACGACGGCCATCGCACTGACGCACAAGGATGGCGCGTTTGCCGCCATCTCCGGAGTCTGCAATCACGTGGGCGGCCCGTTAGGCGAAGGCACTCTCGAGGGCGACTACGTGGTCTGCCCCTGGCATTACTGGAAGTTTCATCATCGAACCGGTCAAGGAGAACCCGGCTATGAGCAAGATCAGGTTCCCGCCTACGCAACCAAGGTAGAGAACGGTCGACTCTACGTCGACCTTTCCTCAGCGACAAAGCGCAAGAAGCAGGTGCATGCACCGCATCCCTTGGCGAGACCGGTCATTCGCCGGGCTGGCCCGATTCGGGTCGTAGGCATCTCTACGACGGCGATGACTGTCGCCCATCCGCGCTACAGTGGATCGGATGCGCTACTCGAGACTGCCTTGGAGCACGCGAAGACTGACCTTCAGCTCGAGATCCAGTACATCAAGCTTCGAGACTTGAGCTTCCGAGCCTGCGAAGGATTTTATTCCAAATCGGCACAGGCCTGCACATGGCCTTGTTCGATCACACAGATGGACCCGAGCGATCAGCTCGATCGCGTGTACGAAGCCATCGTGCATTGGGCCGACGTGATTCTCATCGCCACGCCGATCCGCTGGGGGAATGCGAGCAGCCTGTACTACAAGATGATCGAGCGGCTGAACTGCATTCAGAATCAGGAGACGATCGCCAGCAAACACTTGCTGAAGAACAAGGTCGCCGCTTTCATCATCATGGGCGGGCAGGACAATGTCCAAGGCGTAGCCGGGCAACTCTTGACGTTTTGGGCCGAGGTCGGCTGCCAATTTCCGCAATTCCCGTTCATCGCGCATTCCAGAGGCTGGAGCGCTGAGGATATGGAGCGGAACGTCATCGAGGTCCAGAACAGCCGGGAACTTCGGGAAGGGGCGCAGGAGCTGGTGGCACGCGCGGCAGACATGGCAAAGCTCATGATCGACGGACAACTTCCCGAGCATCCCCTGGCTCGCGGCGGGCGCAAGGCGCATCAACTCGACAGCGAGCCTACCGGCTGACAACCACCAGTTCGACGAGGAGACAATGGTATGCCGAAGCAAAGGGGAAGAGATATCTCAATGCACAATCTCATTCAGGCCCTTCTTCATCTGCACAAAGCGTTGTTGGACGATGAGCGGATGTCCTACGAGCGTGTGCACGGAAGGATTCCGTCCAACGGGATGTTCTTGCAGTTGGTGCTGAACGATGGCTGGTTTGCCTGGTTGCGTCCGTTGTCCCAGTTAACGGCCAAGCTTGACGAACTTAGCGAGGCCGTTGAACCATCGAACGACGAGAAGATCGCCGTGCTTGAGTCGGTGGGGAAGCTTCTCACCCCGACGGAGGCTGGGGAGGCGTTCGGCAGACAATATTACGATGCGCTGCAACGGGGACCGGAGGTGATTCTGGCGCACGCAGCGGTTAGAAACTTGCTCGCGCAGTCCATTCCCAATCGGAGTTGATGCGGATGGGGAAGCATCAGGAGCACCGATCGGTGCAAAAACGACGCTGGAGGGCTTTTGCGACATCCTCAACCTGTTTGCCGCTTCGTTTCCATGGATTGCCGATACTGTTCGACGTAGTCCAGAATGCGGTCCTTCGGTACCCCAAACCAGTTCAAGGCATGCCGGATCAAGGTCGCCGATGCCTCGACTTCAGGCTGAATGACCTCGGTTGCCCCAACGACACCGAGTCGCTCCCCTTCCGCTAGTCCATGTGCACGGGCCAGGATCGGAACTTTTGGATTGAGGTCTCGGATGCGACTCACGGTCAGTGCAGCGGGCTCGATTTCAGGCAATGCTACGATCATCAGAGACGCATCTGCCGCTCCGGCCTTCGTGAGCAACTCGCGATGCGAAGCGTCGCCATAGAGGCAGGCCGTACGCTTGGCTTGTAGCCGGCGAATGATGTCCGGATTTCGGTCGATCACCACATAGGGAAGACTGAAGGCTTCCAACGCCCTTCCGAGCGCGCTGCCGACTCGTCCGAATCCGCATAGGACAACATGCTGCCGGAGCGGTTCGCCTTCCGGCGGCCACGGCGTCGTGTCGTGTTGATCATGAGCGAGACGTCTCTGAACGAGCCAGCCGGGCACATACCTGACAAGAGCGGCATTCATGAGAATGGTAATGAGTGACGCGGCAAGCGTCGCATTGTAGACTTCACTGCCGACATGGCCCGACGATTTTGCAACCTGCACAAGGACAAACGAGAATTCGCCGATTTGAGTGAGACCAATTCCCACCAGGACTGCGGTGATCCATGGGTAGCCGAACAGCCGCACGACGGTCATCCAAATCAAGAGCTTTCCGGCTACGATCAAGGCAATCATCGTAGCAAGGAGAGAAATGTTACTGAGGATAACGCGCGGATCGATCAGAATACCGATGGTCACGAAAAAGAGCGCGACGAAGGCATCACGCAGCGAAAGAAGCCGGGCCAAGGTTTCGTGTCCATAGTCGGATGCACTGATAATGAGCCCGGCCAGGAAGGCTCCCAAGGCGAGAGAAAGTCCGACCATCTGTGTGACGGCGGCAGTCCCAAGGCTGATGGCCAGTGTGACGAGGAGGAAGAGTTCTTGATTCTGGGTCCTGGCGACGTGAGTCATGATCGGTGGGATGACTTTGGCGCCCAGGTATCCCACTGGCACAAGGATCAATAGAGCCTTTCCCAAGGCTTGACCGATCAGAAGCAATCGCCCCGAGTCGAACTCTCCGAGGGCCGGCATGAGCACCGTCATCCCTACGACTGCGACGTCTTCGACCAAGGTAATGCCGATCATCACCCGTCCGTGTTTTGAGCGAAGCTCGCCCCGATCTACGAGGAGACGCGCGAGCACCATGGTGCTCGCCATGGAAATGACCGCACCGATCACGATGCTCTGGATGGTCGGCCACCCGATCAGACTCCCGACCACGGTGGCCAATCCGATAGACATGAGAATGCCGAGCGGACCTCCGGCAAGGGCGACCCATTTGACCCGCATCAGATCCTTCACTGAAAACTCAAGTCCGATCGAGAACATCAAGAGAATGACGCCGATCTCTGCAAACAGCTCGAAGGCATGCGGTTCAGAGATCGTAAGGCCCGGGGTAAATGGACCGATCGCGATGCCACCCAGGACGTAGCCGAGGATCAACGGCTGCCCGGCAATTCGGGCGAGTACACCGCCGGCGACGGCGGCAAGGAATACCGTGGCAAGGTCCGAAAAGAACAAGGGATTTGGCTGCACGTCATACCTCTTCAGCGAACTCTATCCGCACATTGACCGGCCATGGCCGATTGGCGGCGATGGTCACATGACCGGGGAACGAAAATACCATAGACGAGGTGAAGAATGTCGCCTCTTCATGAATCAATCGTGGTCTTGCCTAATAGTTCTCGCATGGGTCCAAACTAAGAGATCAGACCCCTTGTGAGTCCTTCATAGCCGACGGGCCCTGAGGAGATCCTTATGCGATGGCGTCCAGTTGGACAAGATCAGCTCTCACACGTAACTGAGCCGGTCCGGGCTAAGGTCGCATGCCATCCGAAGCCGCATGCCTTATCACGGCAGTGAGCCCTAAGACACTTTCCCGAGTGGAGAATTTAGGCTATACTTGCTCCCGATCCCACTGGCCATGAACATGAATTCCGCTCTGACGCAAGCCCTTGGATGGTCGCGAGCGCAGTCTCATCGGGCGCGGTCCCTCATTTCACGATATTAACCGCCAGCCCGCCTGCGCCGAAGAAGCGCCGAGTGTAGAATTCCACGCGTGGGGAGAACGCCGATCCGATGAGTATCGCTCCTCTCTCATCACCTCTCACATTGGTCCTTCCGTCGCTCTGGGTCTTTGCCGGTATCTTTCTGTGTTGCAGCGCCCTGTTCAGAATCGTTGGCCTGGTCTATGCCTTTGTCAGCCTGTATACACACTACTCCCTCAGGCAGCGATGGACGTGGCTGGTCGGCATGTTCTCTGTGTGCCTCCTGCTGCTCAATTCAGATGAATGGTCGACGGCCTGGGGATTATTCGCGAGATCACCATGTGCAAGCGGACTGAGTCAGCGCTGCGGGTGAGCGAAGAACGCATCCGCGCCACCGTTGAAAACACCCCCGATGTCGCCGTGCAGTGGTATGACAACAACGGTCGCGTACTGTATTGGAATCGCGCCTCCGAGACCATGTTCGGCTGGAAAAGCGAGGAGGCGCTCGGCAAGACGTTGGATCAACTCTTCCTCACGCCCGAGGACACCGCCGTATTTGTCAGGTTTCTGGAAGAAATTCGGATGACCGGCCGGTCGTTTGGGCCTACAGAATCGAGCTTCCATCACCGCGACGGCAGCCCTGGCGTCTGTCTTTCGACGACGTTCGGCATTTCAAGTCCCGACGGTGCGCCATGCTTCGTACGCATGGACGTGGACGTGACCGAGCGCAACAGGGTTGAGGGAGAACTTCAGCGGACGTATCAACAACTCAGGGAGTTGATACGTCAATTGGAAGCCTCACAGGAAGCGGAGCGCAAACGGATCGCACGGGAACTGCACAGCGAATTAGGACAGTTGGTCACGGCCCTCCATTTGGACCTGATCTGGCTGAGTTGCAAGGACAGCGAAGCAGAGGGCGGAGCGCAAGCAGGCGAGATCGCATGCAGATTGAAATCCATGATGAAGCTGGTGAACGCGCTGACGAACTCCACCAGACGCATCGCCATGTCCCTGCGCCCCAGCCTGCTGGACGATTTTGGATTGGTCGCTGCTCTGCGGTGGCAAACCCGAGACTTTCAGGAACGGACGGGACTGGAATGCACGCTACTGACAGGTCCCGATGTGGCGCAAATGCAAATCCAGGATTCCCATGCCACGGCGCTTTTCCGTATCGCCCAGGAGCTTCTGACCAACGTCATCCGCCATGCGAACGCGCAGCGCGTGCAGGTCTGTCTTCAGGAGGAAAGCGGCGCGCTCGTGATGACCATCAACGACGATGGGCGAGGGATTATGGAGGAGGATATGGCTAAGGCGATGTCCTTCGGGTTGCACGGCATTCGTGAACGACTGGTCTCGATCAAGGGTGAACTCACGATGAAGGGCGTCCCTCATCGCGGGACGTCCGCGAGCGTGCGTGTCCCCATGCCACAACAAGGGTAATGCCGCGAATCATTCCGAGCCGAGGAGGCTGGAGGCCCGACCATGCTGAGGGTCATGATCGCCGATGACCATGCCATCGTCCGACAAGGGTGGAGGCAGATTATCGCTGAGGGTTTCGAGCAGATGGTTGTCGCAGAAACCGGATCGGGACGTGGGGTGCTGGACACCGTGAAGGATGATCTCTGGAGCGCGGTGGTCTTGGACGTTGATCTACCGGACATGAACGGCTTGGATGTTCTCAAGGAACTGAAGGCCCGACGGCCTGACGTACCAGTCGTGATACTCAGCTTTCACACGGAGACGGAGTATGCCGTTCGCGCCTTCAGGGCCGGCGCAAAGGCATATTTGACGAAGGACAGCGCGCCGGACGAGTTGTTGGCCGCGCTGAAAAAAGCGATGCAGGGAGGCAGGTACGTCACGGTCTCTTTGGCTGAAGCGCTGGCCGAAAGTTTCGCACACGAAGCTCCCACCTTGCTGCATCAGACGCTGTCGGATCGTGAACTGGCGGTCCTTTGCCTCATAGCCAAGGGCAAGACCCTCACGGAAACCGCCGATCAACTGTGCCTCAGCGTCTCGACGGTCGGCACGTACCGATCTCGGTTGCTCGAAAAACTCAAGCTCCGAACGACCGCCGAACTGATTCGCTACGCCCTTCGTCATCATCTCGTCCAGTGAACGCTCCTCCTTCCCGGTCCATTCATCAGTCGCCCTGCCACGGTGCTGTGGCTCCATTCGGCAGTCGGCCGTAAAAACTATGAGAATAAATTCAGGGCTCTTACGACGGACTGTGCTCACATCGAATCGGTAGGATTACCGGTGGTTCGGGAGCGGAGCGGTCTCGCCCCGGAGGACTCTGCATGAAGATCGTTATTGCCGGCGATGCCGTCATATTTCGCGAGCGGGTCAGGATGCTGGTCGCGGAGCTGCCTGCAGTCCACGCTCACTTCCGCTCTGGATCGCCACCTGATGGTTCTTGAGGCTGTCCTCATGCCGTCACACGTGATCTTCGGGAATTCTTCGACACTCGCCAACGATTTTCCGACAGGAAATTCCCATTTTTGCCGATAGACGCTCGTGCAGGTCCCATGCATGTTGAAACTAGGCGATGCTTGTCTACAACTAAACTGTGAAGAGGCAAGTCATGAAAGTGCTCATTGCGGATGGCGAGGCGATCGTGCGCCGCAAGTTGTATACGATCTTACAGGATGTCCCGGGCGTCGAAGTCGTTGGGACGGCAGACAAAGGGCAAGAAGTGCTTGCCCTCATCGAGAGAGAATGCCCCAATGTCGCGATCCTGGACATCAACGTGCCGGAGAAAACAGGGATCGAGGTGCTCCGGCGCGTCAAAGGCAAGAAGCCCGCGCCGATCACGATCATCCTGACGAATCATGTGGATCAGGAACACCGCGAAGCCTGCCTCACGGCAGGGGCTGAATTGTTCATTGATAAGGTGCACGGCCTCGATCAACTCCGGCCGATCCTACGGGGCTTGAGTGAGCAGTTTCAAGCGCTTCGCGCCGTGGTCCTCACCCATAAGGAAAGCGAGGCGATCCTTCGGCAGACCATGGAACGGCTGCGCGAGACGATGGAGCGATTCCATCTCGCCGTCTCCGGCTCGTCCGACGGCCTCTGGGACGTCACCTTCTTGCCGGGAACGCCCTGGCATAATCCGGCTCAGCCGGTGTGGTATTCCACACACCTGAAAGAGATGCTCGGGTACGCCGAACATGAGTGGCCCCACGTGCTCGCGAGTTGGGATACGCTGTTGCATGCGGACGATCGGGCGCGAGTCTTCGCCGCAATCACGGCCTACCTTGAGCGTCGAACGGTTCGTTACGACATCGAATATCGGTTACGCACCAAACAGGGAGAAGTCCGATGGTTCCGGGCCCGTGGGATTGCGATCTGGGATGAGTCCGGACGCGCCTCCCGCATGGCCGGGTCGTTGAGCGATATCACCGATCGCAAGCTGCTGGAATCGCAGCTCCTGCAAGCCCAGAAGATCGAATCTCTAGGCCGGTTGGCCGGCGGCATCGCGCACGATTTTAACAACGTCCTCACGGCTATTTTGGGTTACAGCCAGTTAATCGAAAGTCAACTCTCAACAGAGGATCAGCTCTACGGTCATGTCAAGCAGATACGCAAGGCGGGCGAGCATGCTCTCGCCTTAACGCAGCAACTGTTGGCGTTCAGCCGCAGACAGGAACACCGCCCGCAGGTGCTGGATCTGAACTCGGTGATCAGCAAAGCAAATGACCTGCTGCAGCGTTTGCTCGGAACCGGTGTTCAGTTGTCGCCACGGTTAACTCCTTCATTGAGTGCGATTTTCGCCGATCCTTGTCAGGTCCAGCAGGTGCTCTTGAATCTTGTGATCAACGCGCGTGACGCCATAGGCCGCACCGGCACTGTCACGATCGAGACGGGTGAGGTCGAGTTGGACGAACTGTATGCCCGCTCGCACGTTGCGGTATCGCCCGGACGCTATGTGATGCTTGCGGTGACTGATACCGGGTGCGGCATGGACGAGCAGACCAAATCCCGCATCTTCGAGCCCTTCTTTACCACGAAGGGCGACCGAGGAACCGGCTTGGGACTGGCCACGGTCTATGGGAGTGTCAAGCAAAGCGGAGGCAGCATCTGGGTCTATAGTGAGCCGGGGCAAGGCACCACGTTTCGGATTTACTTTCCTTGCGCTTCCCAGGACGGGGACAAGAATGGGACGGGGAGTGTTCCCCTTGCCCCCCTGACAGCCGAGCGAGGCACCGAGACGATCCTTGTTGTCGAGAACGATGCCAACGTACGCTTGGTCGCCGTCGAGATTCTGAAGTCCCTGGGGTACCTGGTCCTGGAGGCGAGGAGTCAGATTGAGGCGCTGGCACTAGTCAGGATTTCTGAAGACCCGATCCAACTTCTCGTGAGCGATGTGGTCATGCCGATGATGAACGGGAGGGAGTTTGCCCGGGAAATGCTGCGGTTGCGTCCAGGATTAAGAGTGATCTTCATGTCTGGTTACTCGGAGGACTACGTGACGGCGCAGGGCTTTATGGATCCTGGTAGCGAATTTGTGCAGAAGCCGTTCACGGTCCATTCGCTGGCAAACAAGGTTCGAGCGATTCTGGGTTAAAGCGACCATTCCCGACGAGTCTGAAGCGATAGAGAGTCCAACTCAAGAGGTTTGCCCCATTTATGAAGCCACATATCCCGGACGTCCTGCTCCGCAAAGTCCGGGAAATTCTCGATGAATTCGATACGCGACGAGATTTCTTCGTTGGGTTCGAGGATCTTATGCCCACGATTCTTGTTGTTGATGACGACCATCAGATTCGAGTCTGGGTACGCCGGATTCTTGAGTCCAAGGGCTACCAGGTCGAGGAAGCCGGCGATGGAAAGGAAGCATTGGCCTACCTCGAACGGGCTGAGCCTGTGCTGATCCTGCTGGACATCTTTATGCCCAATGTGGATGGCCTGGAAGTCCTGTTGCATCTCCGGTTGTGTGCCAAGCCCTCCAAAATTCTGGTACTTTCCGGCAACCCAATCAACGGGTTCGATGTATGTCGAACGGCAAAGGTTTTCGGTGCCCACGATATCATTGTCAAACCCTTCAGCGCGCAGGGCCTACTGCAGCGGATTGAATCACTGTTGTCCACAGCGTGACGAAATGGTTCCTGTCTGTACCGACCTTTCGTTGGCTCAAGCTAAGGGGCAGCCTGAGCTGTCCCCGATTTCTCACATCACCTGAAATGAGGGTTCATCGTAGTCCACCCCGAAGTCATCAGCATGCGCTCGATTCTCACCGCGTGAAAGGTTTAATGATGAGAAGAGGCTCGAAAAGAGGATGAAAGAATGTGGGGTGGTTTGGGTGAGGATTTCTGTCGGGAGAGAAACCAGGTAGGGTTACTGATCAAACAGCTATACGGGTAAAGTCGGAGTTTTGTAGGAGGAGCTCCCATCGTTCAATGGAAGCTCCTCCCGTAACAATGACCGAAAGGCGAGTAAACAGGAGATGGTTACCTAGGGCAATGTATATGTCAGATTCGGCCAGACCGCATACCCGATCGCTTGACCGCTTTTCCCTTCCTGCAGCTCAAAAACAATGCTGGTCTGGAAAGGGGTTGTTCCTGACATTCCGGTGAATCCACCGGAACCGCCCGTAAACGTGAAATCGCCCACACATTCTTTTAAATTTCCAGTGCACTTCCAGTGGGCATATCCGACGTCCTTGCCTTCATGCGCCACGATCGTGCAGAGGCCTTCTATCGCCTGATAATCCTTGCTTCTATTAAGGTTCACACGCACCGGACAGGTCAGTTTGGATGAATGGACAATCAGCTTGCCCCCGTCCTTATGACGGGAGATCAACACCCCTTTTACAATTCCATTGACGACCTGCTCTCCGTTTCCAAGTTCCAAGAACTCGCCGGTTCCGTTCCAACTCGAACTGGAGTCACCTGACTCAACGGTCTTGGCATATGCTGAAGAAGCGTTGATTAGAAATGCGGACACACCTATACCTAATACGAAAATGAAGTGCAGAACGACTCGCATGCGATCTCCTTTCAGATAAGGCTCTGTACTGAATAAAATGCCAGGTCAGCTTAACGGCCTGAAAGCATCGGCAGTCCCTTATAACGAATACGAGGAGGTAAGATCAAGCGAGAGCATGCCCAATGTGGTCCCTGTTATAGGTCCGCCCGCGTTTCGTTGGTACTGACCATAACCTCTTAAGTTCTTGAATGTCCTGAAAAGAGCCACCTCAATGGGGGCGGCGCGGTTGTGTAACTGATTGACGTTGTATCGCCGGTGATATTTCGATTCTCTGAAAGCCGAAGCGTATTAACGGGTACGGTTGCGCGGAGAGGAGCGCCTCGCACCGTTCGTGATGTCAAACGGGTTTCTCACTTGAGCCTTCACAGTAAAGACCGGGCACGCGGCTCTTCGAACCACAGCTTCGGCAACACTGCCGAGCATGAGTCGCTTCATGCCGCGACGGCCATGGGTTCCAACGAGGATGAGATCGGTTTTCTGGTGTTTTGCCTGGTCAAGAATGACCTCAACCGGACTTCCCGTGATCACGACCTTATCGGCGATGACCTCATCTGCTCGGGACGCCGATATGATCTTCTGGAGCTGTTGGTCACAGCGCCTCCGCGAGAGTTCATCGACGCGAAGAGTGTCAGATTGCGAGGAGGCTGATGGCTCGGTGGCATGGACCAGCACCACCCGCGCGGTTAGCCGTTTTGCCAGCACGACGGCGGTCCGAAGCGCGGCCTTCGAAGAAGCAGAAAAGTCCGTTGCTACTAGAAGGCGAGATATCCTCAGCCGGTGTGGATTGACAGGGGTATGGTGCGTAACAGATGCGCTGACCGTAAGAACGGCGCAGAGCGTCCGGCGCAAGGTGCTCTCCGCAACGCTGCCTAGCCGAAGCCGATCCCAGCCGGTCTTACCTTGAGTTCCCATGGCGATAAGGACAACGTGAGAGCTATGCGCAACTTCCAGGATGGAATCCACAGGAATGCCCACCAGCAGTCTGTGATCGGCCATGAGGCTGTTCTCGTGGGCAAGGCGAACTATCCGGCCCAGTTCAAGCAGAGCCTTGGTCTTCAAGGAATGAAGGGAGCGGCGCGCGGCCGGAGACCAATGCTCGAAGCCGGGAGGGGCTTTCACGACATGCAGGACCATGAGACGGAGATTCAACGCCAGTGCAAGTTTAAGAGCATACGGAAATACCAGTTTCCCCGGCTTCGAAAAGTCGGTCGCCAAGAGGAGTGTTCCATTCTTGCGTGCGGTCGTATTCACAACGAACTCCGTGGAGCTGCAAACGGAGGATACGAAAATACCATAGAGGAGGTGAGTAATACCGCCTCTTCATGAATCAATCGTAAGGGGTCTGTAGAGGGCAGATCGAGTGTGAGAGGGAAGCGGTCGAAGGGACTCGCGCAAGGAGGCGGTGCGAAGTGCGTCATGAAACGGTATACTTTGGCCGCGTAGTCCGACTTAACCATGACCGAGGGAGGAACACTCATGGGACAGCCACGCATTGCAGCCAAGCAGCCGGCGGTATTGTCATTGGACCCGGGAACCTACTATTGGTGTCAATGTGGGCGTTCGAGGGATCAGCCGTTCTGTGACGGATCCCACCAAGGTACCGGAATCGAGCCGGTCGAATTTACGCTCACAGAGAAACAGGAAGTCGCCTTGTGTCAGTGCAAGCAGACCAAGACCCCGCCGTACTGCGACGGGACACACAAAACCCTCTGACGTCCAGTGAGGCCTCTGGTTGTCGGCTTAATGATGAGACCCCTTGAGCTGCCGTTGATCGGTAGTCCATACTTGCGCGTATGGATCGGTCGAGCATAAGTCCCTGCGAGACGCTCGCGGAGCGTTATCAGGCACTCTTGGAGGTCGCACAGGCGATCTCTGCGCAGCGAGACCTCGATCAGCTCTTCCATGATTTGGCTCACCGTCTACCTCGTGTTGTGCAGGTCAATTATGTGGATTTATCCCTCCATGATCCCGTCAAGAAGGTGATGCGGTTACATACGATCCAGGCCAATGTGCCGGCTGATCTCGTGGGCGGGCATGAGGTGGCGATTGAAGATTGTCCTGCCGGATTGGTGTGGCAAATGCAACAGCCACTGTTGGTCCCGAACCTCTCGGAAGAGCTCCGCTGGGCAAAGGTCATTGAACTCATGAAGGAGGATGGGACACAGTCGTTTTGCTTCGTCCCTTTGTCCACGTCGAGAGGACGAATGGGTGCGATGGGCTTTTTGAGTTTGCAGAAAGAGGCCTATAGCGACACGGATTTAGAGTTTCTCCAGCAAGTCGCCAAACAAGTGGCTGTCGCAGTGGAAAATGCTCTGGCCTTTCAGCAAATTGAAGAACTTAAGGACAAACTCGCCAAAGAAAAACTCTATCTCGAAGAAGAGCTGCGCATAGAACACGGATTTGAGGATATCATCGGCGACAGCCACGCGCTCATGCAGGTCTTGAAACAAGTCGAAGTCGTGGCTCCGACGGATTCGACGGTGCTCATTCAAGGGGAAACCGGGACCGGGAAGGAACTCATCGCCCGCGCCGTCCATCGACTGAGCGGCCGTAGCGAGCGCACGTTCGTCAAGCTGAACTGTGCCGCCATTCCGACCGGCCTGTTGGAAAGCGAACTCTTCGGACACGAGCGGGGCGCTTTCACGGGTGCTATTTCTCAGAAAGCCGGCCGATTCGAGCTGGCCGATAAAGGGACAATCTTCCTCGACGAAGTGGGGGAAATCCCGTTGGAGTTACAATCGAAGCTGCTTCGTGTGCTGCAAGAGCAGGAATTCGAACGATTGGGTAGCACCAAGACCATTCGTGTTGACGTGCGCCTGGTAGCCGCCACAAACCGAGATCTCAAGAGTTTGGTGGAAGCGAAGCAGTTTCGCAGTGACTTGTACTATCGGCTGAATGTGTTTCCGGTGACCTTGCCGCCCTTGCGCGAACGCAGAGAGGACATTCCTGTCCTCGTTCGCTATTTCACCCAGCATTACGCCGTCCGCATGAAGAAAGATATCCAAACGGTTCCCGCCAGGACGCTCGACATGCTCTCCCGCTACGCCTGGCCCGGCAACGTTCGCGAATTGGAGAATCTCATCGAGCGTTCCGTCATTCTGACGCAGGGGACGGATCTGCATGTGCCCATCAGAGAACTGCAGAACGACCATCCGCTTTCGCTCGGCTCTCCGGCGACGCTTGAAGAGGCAGAACGTGAGCAGATCTTGCGCGCTTTGCGTGAGACAAAGTGGGTCATCGGCGGCCCCTCGGGTGCCGCGGCCCGATTAGGGATTAAACGAACGACCCTCCAATCAAAGATGCAGAAGCTCGGTATCACCCGCCCTCTCGAGTAAAGGTTGGTCTTGTCACCTGGCAGTCTGTCGTTGCAGTAGTCGGTCTCAATTCTCCTCCGGTACGCGTCAAGACCAAGCGGTTATTCTCATTCAGAGGCAACATCCCTTAAGCGCCTCCATTCCTATCGTGTGACGAACCATTTCGTCACATGACGACCCATCGTCTTCGTCGCCTCGTCATGGCGTAGTCGGCAATACCGTCTCTCGATGAAGAGAAACGACATTCAGCTGAGAATACAATAGGTTAGCAATCTAGTCTCGCGAGGGTACAGATTGGAATGCCTCTTGCCATAGGCGTAAGTAGCATCAATTGAGGGAACTGGAGGTGATCCAATGCAAGACGTAATTCTATGGAGCTTGTGGTACGCCGCGCTCATCGCGTTGCCGTTGGTCATGACAAGGATGTCGATCAAGCATGCAATGTCGAGGGCAGTCGGACGTCGTCGAGTGCTCTCCTCCATCAATCGTAGATAGCCTGGAGGTGCGCCATGTCATTTTTTAAGACCGATGATTCATCGGCGGGGTTGATTTTGCGGGTTGGACTTGGGGCGGTGATCTTCGCCCATGGTGCGCAGAAGTTGCTGGGCTGGTTCGGCGGTAACGGATTCGAAGGAACGATGGGATTCTTCACTCAGAAGATGGGACTGCCGTGGCTCGTGGCCTTTCTCGTCATCATGGGGGAGTCTCTGGGTAGTCTTGGATTGATCGCCGGATTGTTGACTCGCTTCACCGCAGCAAGTTTCATCGCGATCATGATCGGCGCGATCGCCACTGTGCATTGGTCACAGGGATTTTTCATGAACTGGTTTGGGCAGCAGCAGGGAGAAGGCTTCGAATATCACTTGCTGGTCATTGCCATGAGCGCCGCACTTGTCGTGATCGGTGGAGGAAAGTGGGCGTTGGACGGCGTCATTGCCTATCGGCTTGAGGTGGGCCAGCGAGTCTTACGGGCGCCCGTGATGAAACCTGCGTAAGGTTGAACAAGGGAGGTTGATCATGGCAACGGCGGGATTATATGAAAAAGCCCTGAACTGGCAGGAGAGTCCGGCTGGTTCCACACGATGCTTCAGATGCACGGGACTTATGGTCGCTGAGGAGTCGTTCGATTCCATGGTTGGTCACTCGCGTGCCGATTTTCTGGTCAGACGTTGTGTACAATGTGGGGAAGTGATTGATCCGGTCATTCTCCAAAATCGGCAATCGCAACTCAGAAGTGATCTGGGTCGAACCTCCGAAGGAAGACTCCTGTAAGGATACGTTGATGTTAAAGATCACCGGTCAGCGAGATACGGCCTTGCAGGGAGTTTCGCTCATCATTGAAGGGCGTCTTGCTGGTCCCTGGGTAGAGGAACTCAAGACGTATTGCCGTGTCGTGGTCGAAAATCAGCAGAAATGCACGATGATCGATTTGACCGGCGTGACGTTTATCGACGCCGCCGGCAAGACGCTTCTAGCTCGTCTGTGGCAGGATGGCGTGGAATTGCGGGCGTCGGGCTGTTTGACCCGGTGTATTGTCGAAGAGATCACGGGGGTCGGCAGGCGTCATCCGTCGTGTAGGAATGGTGACAAGATCGGTTCGATGATCACACCGAATGAAACGTAACTTGCGGTTGTGTAAATCTCACCGCGATCTGGAGAAATCCTGCCTGTCTTGGGCTTGCCGCTGTCTCACGCCCCTGGGTAGAATGACGTCTTTATCTTGCCATTGCACGCTGATCGGCTTTTCAACGAGGATGGTGGCATGTTGATGGATCGGAAATCGGCGCACTATGTCTCAGCGTGGCTTGTTGTCGCCGCCATGACGCTGTCGGTTGGCTGTAAGCAAGAAGCCGGTTCGATGCCTGCACAGGAAGTGCCGCAAGTGGAGGTCGTCACTGTACAGACGCAGACGGTCCCCGATGAACCTGAATTTATCGGTCAAGCCGAGGCCTCCCGTCCGGTGGAGATTCGCCCGCAAGTCACGGGAATCCTGAAGGCGGTTTTCTATCCGGAGGGCCGTGACGTGAAGAAGGGCGATCGTCTCTATCAGATCGATCCCGTCCCCTTCAAGGCCGCTGCTGCGAGCGCCAAGGCCAAGATTGCGCAGGCGGAGGCGCGCGTGGTCCAAGCCAAGCAAGACCTGGCTCGCGTGAAACCGTTGCTGGCGGACCAGGCGGTCAGTCAGAAAGATGTCGACGATGCTGTCGCAGAAGAGTTGTCGGCCGACGCGGCGGTGCAAGGAGCACAGGCTGATCTCATCAAGGCCCAATTCGATCTCGATAACACCCTCATTACGGCACCGATCAGCGGAATTATTGAGCGCAGCCGCTACTATGAAGGACGATTGGTCTCAGCTCAAACCGATTTGCTGACCACGATTCACCGGGTCGATCCTATGTATGTGGTCGTAAACGTACCCGAGTCGTTCATCCTGAAGCGGCGGCGCGATATCGAGTCAAAAATAATCACGCACCCAGGGGTGTACCAATTACGAGGCCGCCTCACGCTCATGGATGGCACGGCCTATGCCCATGAAGGGGCCCTTGATCTCTTGGAGCCCGGCCTGCGAACAGAAACCAGCTCGCGTCAAGTCAGAATCACGTTCCCCAACCCACAGCGCACGCTGCTGCCCGGACAGTTTGTGAAGGTGCGATTCACCGGTGACACGAAAACGGACGCCGTCCTCATTCCTCAACGAGCCGTCTTGCAAGGTCCCCAAGGACCCTTTGTCTACGTGATCAATCGGGACGAAAAGGTCGAAATTCGAGACGTGATTGCGTCCGACTGGAAGGGGAATCAATGGCTGATCGATAGAGGCCTGAATACGGGCGACCGTGTAGTCGTGAACGGGCTGATGAGGATCGGCCCCGGCGCGCCGGTGAAGGCCGTGCCATGGGTTGCAGCGAATGCGTCACGGACGGAGTCTGCCCCCGCCGCTCCTCAGTAAGGATCATTTGTGATTTCGAACGTGTTTATCGACCGGCCGATTCGCGCATCGGTGGTCTCGATCGTTGTGGTCGTGATGGGGCTGCTCGCCATGCAGTTCCTGCCGGTCGCGCAGTTCCCTGAAATCACTCCACCGGTGGTGCAGATCGATGCGGATTATCCCGGTGCCAGCGCAGAAGTGGCGGCCGAAGCCGTCGCTCGTCCGATCGAGGTCACGCTGCCCGGCGTCGACAACCTGCTGTACTACGAATCAACCAGCAGTAACGATGGACACGTCTCGATCAAGTTGACGTTTGAGATCGGCACCAATCCGGACATCGCCCAAGTTCAAACTCAGAACCGCGAAAAACTCGCCGAGCCTCAGCTTCCCCCGGACGTGGTCCGTCAGGGGATCTCGGTGAAGAAGCTCTCTCCCGATCTCGTGTTGGTGGTTGCCCTCAAGTCGACCGATCCACGGCACGACGCCGTCTTCCTGTCGAACTATGCCACGCTTCGGATCGTCGATGATCTGAAGCGGGTCAAAGGCGTGGGAGATGCGCTGGTGTTCGGACAGCAAACGTACAGCATGCGGATCATCCTCAACCCGCTGTTAATGGCGAAACTTGATCTGACACCGAGTGACATTACGGCCGTCATCCGTGAACAGAATCGGGATTACCCGGCTGGGACGATTGGACGTGAACCGGCCCCGAAAGGGACGGAGCTGACGATCCCGATCATCACGAAAGGCCGGTTGACGGAGGTGAAGGATTTCGAGGAGATGATCGTTCGCGCTCTTCCGGACGGCTCCACGGTTCGGCTCAAGGATGTGGCGCGTGTTGAATTGGGGGCTCAGTCATACGGCTTGGAGGGCCGTTGGAACAGCAAGCCCACGACGTTTCTCCTGACCTTCCTGTCTCCCGGCGCGAACGCGCTCGATACGGTGCGCCGCACGCGGGCTCAGATGGAAGAACTATCCAAGAATTTCCCAGCCGGCGTGTCCTACGATACCCCGTACGACACCACCCGCTTCATTGAAGTGTCGATCAAAGAAGTGGTGAAGACGCTGTTGGAAGCGATGGTGTTGGTTGTGCTCGTCGTATATTTGTTCTTGCAGACCTGGCGAGCGACCATCATTCCCACTGTTGCCGTGCCCGTGTCGTTGATCGGGACCTTCATCGGTCTCTATGCGCTCGGGTTCTCCATCAATACGATTACCCTATTTGGGATGGTGCTGGCGATCGGGATTGTAGTGGACGACGCCATTGTTGTGGTGGAGAACGTTGAGCGACACATGCGGGAGGATCGGATTTCCGCGAAGGAAGCCGCCAAGCGGGCGATGAACGAGGTGACAGCGCCCGTCGTCGCGATTGTTTTGGTTCTCGTCTCGGTGTTTGTGCCGGTCGGATTCATCGGCGGCATCACCGGGGCGCTGTATAAACAGTTTGCGGCGACCATTGCGCTCTCGGTGACCTTCTCAGGGTTTGTGGCGCTGACGCTCAGTCCGGCCCTTTGCGGCGTCGTGCTCACGCCGCAGCATGGAAAGCGAAGCGGGTTCTGGGTTGTCTTCGATCGTATATTCGGGCGGACGCAGCATGGCTATACGAACACGGTCGCCGCGCTCTTAGTCAGGCCGATTCGTGTCATGGCCGTATTCGGCCTGCTGCTCGCCGTCTGTGTGGGACTTTTCCAGACGTTGCCGAAAAGTTTTCTTCCCGAGGAAGATCAAGGCTACTTTATCGTCGTGGCACAACTGCCTGACGGCGCGTCGAAGCAGCGGACCGAGGCGGTCCTCGAAAAAGTCGAGCGGTTTTTCCAGGCGATTCCGGCGGTTCATTCCACCGATGCGTTGACCGGACAGAACTTCGTGTTCGGCACCAGAGGGCCGAACTCCGCGACGATGTTTGTCCCGCTGGTGTTATGGGATGAACGGACGGAGCCTCAGTACCATGCCAAGGCCCTGGTCGGTGCGGCCTACGGAGAGTTTGCCAAAATTCCAGAGGCGTTGCTGCTGGCCTTCAATGCGCCGGCGATTCGTGGAGTGGGCGCCGTCGGCGGGTTTTCGGCACAAATTCAGGATCCGAGCGGCGGTGATTTCAAAAAGTTCGCGATGGTCGCGCAGCAGTTTGTCGAGCGGGCGCAAAAAGACCCTGCGATCGGACGCATCGGGACGAATTTCCGCGTCTCCTCGCCGAGACTCTTTGCCAACGTGAATCGGGAGCGGGCCAAGGCAATGGGGATTCCGATTTCGGATATTTTCGATACGCTCCAGGCGTACTTCGGCAATTTCTACATCAACGACTTCGTGAAGTTCGGTCGTGTGTATCATGTGCAGACGGAAGCGGAGGCTGAGTACCGGTCGACGCCGCAGGATCTGTCGAAAATCTACGTGCGGGCGCGAAGCGAACGGGCCACCCATATGATTCCGCTCGATACGGTCGTGACGGCGGAGTATCAAAGCGGACCGGATCCTGTGAATCACTTCAATGGATACAATACGGCGCTCGTGCTCGGCGCTGCCGCTCCCGGGTTCAGCTCGGGACAAGCGCTTGAGGCATTGGAACGGGTGGCGAAGGACGTGCTGGTTCCGCAGGGCTATGCGATCGATTGGAGCAACATTTCGTTTCAAGAGCGGCGGGTCGGTGGACAGTCGGGCCAGGTGTTTGTGATCGGATTATTGATGGTCTTCCTGGTGTTGGCGGCGCAGTTTGAAAGTTGGGTCGTTCCGTTTGCGGTGATTCTGGCCGTGCCGTTCGCGGTCTTCGGAGCGCTGACGGCCGTGTGGCTTCGAGGCTTCGAAAACGATATCTATTTCCAGATCGGCCTCGTGACGTTGATCGGCCTGTCCGCTAAAAATGCCATTCTGATCGTCGAATTCGCCAACACCCGCTATGAGGCCGGTCGTTCCCTGATCGAAGCGACGGTCGAAGCGGCTCGGTTACGGTTCAGGCCGATCATCATGACGTCAATGGCGTTTATTTTCGGTATGATCCCGTTGGTCGTCGCCAGCGGGGCGGGAGCGGCAAGCCGTCAGTCAATTGGGACGGGTGTCATGGGCGGCATGTTGGCGGCCACGTTCCTTGCAATATTTTTCGTTCCGTTGTTCTATGTCTTGATCCGCAAATTGACCAAGCGGAGCGCTCAACGGGTCGTCACGGCCGACCAACCGAGTGTCGCGCACTTGCCGGAGGATACGCCTTGACGGTACGCACTGTCCTCATCATCGGGTTGTCGCTATCACTGCTCTCCTGTGCCGTGGGTCCGAACTATTCGCGGCCAAAAACAGATATAGACGACCGGTTCCGTATGGCCGATGGGCCATCGGATATGCCGGCGTTGGCGAATCTGGCATGGTGGGATCTTCTGCAGGATGAGCAGCTACGGCAACTCATTCGATTGGCCCTTGTGGAGAATAGAGATCTCCAGCGTGCTGTTGCGACCGTTGAAGAATTTCGGGCGAGAGCGCTGATCGCCCGATCCGACTATTTCCCAGGAATCACGATTGCTGCGAGTGCGCCGGCCGGCCGCAAGGCGAACTTCCTCTTTCCCGGGTTCGCGAGTCCGTTCAACTATTACTTATTGGGCAATCTTGCATGGGAAATCGATCTCTGGGGGCGTGTGAGGAGATCCAACGAAGCGGCGCGTGGCGATCTGTTGTCCAAGGAGGAGAACCGGCGTGCGGTGACGATTCAACTCGTCAGCGCCGTAGCTGAAGCCTACTTCAATCTGCGTCAATTCGATCTGCAGCTCGATATCGCGAAGCGGACGCTGCAATCCTGGGAAGAGTCGGTGCGGATTTCCGAGGCGCGGCTGCGCCAAGGAATGATTTCGAAGCTCGATACCGATCAGTTTGAAGCCGAGCGAGCCAGCGCGGCGGCCCGTACCGCCGAACTTGAACGGCAGATGGTTCAAACGGAGAATCAGTTGAGCGTGCTGCTGGGCAGAAAACCGGTGGCCATTACGCGGGGTCGTTCCTTGGACGAGCAAATCGTACCTCCCGCTGTCCCTGCGGGCCTGCCCTCCGAATTGTTGCAGCGGCGGCCTGATCTGTTGGCGGCGGAGCAACAGTTGGCGGCCGCGACCGCCCGTATCGGGGCGGCCAAAGCTGAACGGTTCCCCAGAATCACGTTGACGGGGCTGCTCGGTGTGGCTCATCCTGAATTGTCGTTGATCATCACAGATGCCTCCTCCTTCGGAGTGATCGGTGCCGGGCTGGCTGCTCCCTTGTTGAACGCTCAAGTGCTGGGTTTCCAGCAGGAAGCGGTGGAGGCCCAAACCAAGCAAGCGTTGGCACAGTACGAACAGGCCGTGTTAACGGCCTTTCGTGAAGTCGAGGATGCGCTCGTCGCCGTTCGGACGGCGCGTGCTCAGGGCGAATCGCAACAGCAACAGGTTACCGCATTGCAGTCGGCGCTGAAACTGGCTGAACTCCGCTATAAGGGAGGACTTGCCAATTATCTGGACGTGCTGGTGGCTCGACGAAATCTGTTCGAAGCGGAACTGGCCCTGACCAGCACGCGGCGATTGCTGCTGGCATCGGTCGTCCAACTGTACAAGGCACTGGGAGGCGGGTGGTCGCCTGATATGCAGTCAGTCGCAGATGGGAAGAAAGGATAGAGCCTGTGGACAAACCGGCACCCACTCAATTCCCGATCTATGATTTGCTCGCCCGTCGCTGGAGCCCACGCGCGTTCGATGAGCGGCGTGTAGCCACCGACCTGCTACGAACGCTTTTTGAGGCAGCTCGCTGGGCCCCGTCGTCGAGCAACGAGCAGCCTTGGCGGTTCTTTGTCGCGAGCAAGGACAGTGAGACGGCGTGGAACCGGCTATTCGAGTGTCTGACAGAGGGCAACCGCAAATGGGCCTTCCGTGCGCCGGTGCTCATCCTCTCGGTTGCCAGTATGAATTTCGAGGATGATGGTACGCCGAACCGGCATGCCTTTCACGACACCGGATTGGCGACTGAAAATCTTGTGTTGCAGGCGACGGCACACGGGCTGGTTGCCCATCCGATGGCGGGTTTCGACGTCGAGAAGGCCCGAGCCGATCTCCAAATTCCTGCAGGCTACGAGCCGGTTGCCATGATCGCGATCGGCTATCCGAGTGATCCCAACATCCTTCCGGAACGGCTGCGAGAACGTGAACTCCAGGCAAGGAGTCGACGGCCGATTGGAGAATGGACGTTTTCAGGACAGTGGGGGATCCCGATTCTGTAGCGAGGCCGGAGTTCAAGAAGAGGAGTCTGTTGATGAAATCGTTGAGCGGAAAGGTGGCGATTGTAACCGGAGCATCCAATGGAATCGGTCGTGCTGTTGCGGAACGGCTGGCGGATGACGGTGCCATCGTCGTCGTGAACTATGTCCGAAGTTCGGAAAAGGCTCAGCAGGTTGTCACGGGCATACAAGGAAAAGGGGGCAAGGCGTTGGCCGTTCAGGCCGACATGAGTCAGGTGGCGGATGCGCGGCGTCTCGTGGTCGACACGGTCAAGCAGTTCAACCGGCTGGATATTCTCGTGAACAACGCGGGGAAGTTCATGCCGAAATCGCTTGAGGAAACGACTGAAGCCGACTTTGACGGAGTCATCGCGCTGAACGCCAAAGGGCCGTATTTCGCCATGCAGGAAGCGGCCCGAGTGCTGAAGGACGGCGGGCGTATCGTGAATATCTCAACTGGTGGGACTCATCTGCATTTTCCAGGCGCCACGGCATATCTTGGCAGCAAGGCCGCTCTCGAGCAATATACCAAAGGGCTGGCGCAAGAGTTGGCTTCGAAGGGGGTTACCGTCAATACGGTGTCGCCTGGCTTCACTGAAACCGGCATGATGACGGACGAATATCGGCAGATTGGGATTCAGCTGTCACCGCTGAAAAGGCTGGGGACTCCCAAAGATATTGCGGATGTCGTCGCGTTCATCGTCAGTGAAGAGGCCCGATGGATTACGGGACAGACCATCCATGCCGGCGGCGGCATCGTCATGTAGTCTCATCAGGATGACTGATCGGATCTCGGCTGGGGTGATGTACTGCGCAAGCTCGGACTCAACGGACTATCTTTCCAAGGTGGATCCCGTCATGTGCCGGTTGATCACGGAGATCGGCCCTTTCTCTCTGAAGCCGAAAGCGCGCCGGTCCCCATTCGAATCGCTTGCGCGCGCGATTGCTTACCAACAGCTCCATGACAAAGCGGCGGAATGCATCCTGAAGCGATTCATCGCGCTCTTTCCTGGCCGGAGATTTCCTCGTCCCGAGGAGCTGCTGGCCATGAATGTCCGATCGATTCGAAGGGCCGGTTTCTCTCGTGCGAAGGTGCTGGCCCTTCGCGATCTGGCCGCAAAGACGCTCGACGGAACCGTTCCGACGGGACGAGTGGTTACTATGCTCGACGACCAAGCTCTTATCGATCGCCTGATCGAAGTTCGGGGCATCGGGCGATGGACGGTGGAGATGCTGTTGATCTTTCAGTTGGGGCGCCCTGATGTATTGCCGGTCGACGATTTCGGCGTGCGCAACGGCTTCCGCATTGCCTACCGACGGCCTGCGATGCCCACGCCAAAACAACTGTTACAATATGGCGAGCGATGGAAACCCCATCGTACGGTTGCCGCCTGGTATCTCTGGCGAGCCGCCGATCGGGCAAAGCGGGCAATGAGTGTGCTCTGATGGCTGACCGACACAAGCGCCTCGATTCCAACGTTCAGGGGAACTTTTACGTCGATGCCACGTGCATTAACTGCGACACCTGCCGACAGTTGGCGCCGCTGAATTTCGAAGAGATTGGAGACTATTCCGCGGTCAGTCGCCAGCCGGATGGTTACGAACAAGTTCATCAGGCTTATCAGGCGTTACTCGCTTGCCCCGTCGGTTCGATCGGGACGGAACAGAGCGACAAGTTACGGATGCACACGGCGATGGCGAGCTTTCCGATCCCTCTTGAGGATGAGGTGAGTTATTGTGGCTTCAATTCAGAGAAATCCTTCGGGGCGAACAGTTTCTTCATCAAGCATCCGGATGGGAACTGGCTGATCGATTCTCCCCGGTATCTCAAGCACCTGGTTGAGGCCTTTGAACAGAGGGGAGGAATCGCCCATATCTTTCTCACACACAAAGATGATGTCGCCGATGCGGACAAGTATGCCGCACATTTCGGCGCGAAGAGATTCATCCACCAGGCGGATGCGGACGTTGCCCCGACCGCAGAACATATGATTGGGGGGGAAGAAACGATTCGTGTTGGCTCCGAGTTCCAAATCATTCCCGTGCCCGGCCACACCGCCGGAAGTATGGTCCTATTGTATCGTGAGCGATTTCTCTTCACTGGCGATCATCTCTGGTGGGATTCCCATATCAAGTCGCTCGAAGCCCCCACTCGCCTCGTCTGGAGAAAATGGGTCTTGATCGATTCTCTCCGTAAGCTTCTCGACTATCCTTTTGAATGGGTGCTGGCCGGACACGGCGATCGGATTCATCTGCCACAGTCCGAGATGCATGCGGCTCTTCAGGGCTTGATCCGACGTCGGGCGCCGACTACAGTCAGTACATAGAAGAGATCGAAAGGTTATGGATATCGCCTTCTCTGTGGATCGCAGAAGTTCCAGCCGGATCATGGGTCATCCTGTCCTGGCCGACAGCGGCATAGGCGTCTAACCGCACGATGCCGAATACACTGGCCGCCTGGATTGATCGCAACATTCTCTCTCTCGGCCGTGAGGTGCGGCTGTCCTATCTGCCACCGCTGATGGTCTACGTGGCCTATGGCATCTCGGGTCTCACCGGTATTGTCGGAACCTTCTTCGTCAAAGACTACCTCGGTCTCTCAGCTGCCTTTCTGGCCGCACTCGGGTTCTGGGCCGGGATTCCCTGGGCGCTGAAGATGCCGATCGGCCATACGGTTGATATTTTATGGCGATGGAAGAGCTGGCTCGTTGGCTTGGGCGCCGGTCTGCTGGCCATCAGCCTCGGGATCATGGCGCTGTTGATCGGTACCCGCGAAGCCATGACGGCCATCCTGCCGGTGGAAGTCTGGTATGTCCTCAGCGTGCTGCTTGCCCCTATCGGGTACGTCATTCAAGACGCTGTTGCGGACGCCATGACGGTGGAGGCTGTCCCGCGTGTCGATGACCAAGGCCGTTCTTTCGATGACCAGACGAGAAAACTGATGCACACGACGATGCAGACACTCGGGCGTGTCGCGATTGTCGGAGGCGGCATCCTCGTGGCGCTGGTCAACGTCTACGTCTTTACCGGAACCGAAGGGCTTCCGCAGGCCGATCTGATTCGGCTCTATAAACAGATCTATCTGATGGCAATGGTGATTCCCCTCGTGTCTGTGGTGGGAGTCGGATTGGCTTGGTGGATCAAACGGCGGCAGATGCGGCGACTCGTTCAGGAAGGGTTTTCTATAGAGCAGGTCCGGCAGATGGTGGATGTGCGTGATGCAGACAACGAACCGACGAAACCTAATTGGTGGATCCTCGGCGGAAGCTCGGCCTTTGTCCTGTTCACGCTGACGGTTGGACTAAGCGGGTTTCCCTACCGGGAAGAGATCGTGTTTGCCGGTTCCATGGCCATTGTGCTGTTCTTGATGTCGAAACTTGTCCGGGAATTGGAGCCTGATAAGCGGCTCACCTTGGTCGGCACTGCCGCGGTGATCTTTGCGTTGCGGGCCATTCCGGGGCCTGGTCCGGGCTCGACCTGGTGGATGATCGACGATCTGAAGTTCGATCAGCAGTTCCTTTCCGTTCTTTCTCTGATCGGCGGCATATTAGCTTTGGCCGGTATGTTTGTTTTCCGGCGCTTTATGGCTGAACGGTCGATTATGTATGTGGTCGGATTCTTGACGGTTGTCGGCACGATCCTCTCTGTTCCAATCGTAGGTCTGTACTATGGGTTGCATGAGTGGACGGCGAGCGTGACCGGCGGCGTCATCGATGCGCGGTTCATCGCCTTGGTCGACACGGCGTTGGAATCGCCCCTCGTGCAGATCTCCATGATTCCGATGCTGGCATGGATCGCAAACTCGGCTCCGGCCAATCTGAAAGCCACCTTCTTCGCCGTGATGGCGTCATTTACCAATCTGGCGCTTTCTTTGAGCCAGCTCGGTACGAAGTATCTCAATGAACTGTTCGTCATCACGCGAGAGGTGCGTGATCAAGCGACCGGTGTCATTCAGACCCCTGCCGACTACAGCCAACTGGGCGAGCTGCTCATCACGCAAGTGGTGATCGGCCTGGCCCTTCCCTTCTCGGCTATCCTGTTCGCCAAACTTACCAAATTCAAGAGCGCGTGATCGTTCGATAGGCTCGTAATCGCCTAATAGGATTGCGAGAATAAATCCGGGCAGTCCTTTTGTTTTGGATAACGCAGACGGCCATCCTTCACGACGGCGAAGGACGTGAGCTGATGGTGGTCCGTGTTCGTCTCCGACATGATGTGTCGGACCTCCCAACCTCTCACTGCTAATGCATCGGCGATCAAGGACCGATGGCACCGCCAGGGCACCGCTTCCGCGCACATGATCGTCGTGTGACGTGGTCGGCTTTCAGCCATCAGCTCGTCCAAGGCGTACCAGAACTCGTCTGTCTGCATGTAATCCGCATAGCCGCGAAAGCTTTCATTGCGCCAGCCGGTATTGAAGGAATCTTTCGTGGGCGTACGCAATCCGCCGAGCCGGGGCATATGGCTGTACACCAACCCACTATCCATCAGCTTCGTTGAAAGATTGTCTTGGTTGAATTGAGGGTTGTGACCAGAACGAGGGACGATACGTACATCAACGAGCTGGTCAACACGATGAGCGTTTAGGAGGGCAAGAAACTCGTCAATTGACCTTGTCGAATGCCCGATCGTCCAAAGAACATCAGACATGAATTCGCTATGCTCCGACTGAGCGCATTGCCCAATCAGTCAATGCGTCCGCGTCCTCGATCACATCGATCGGCACTTCATAGAAGGATTTGAGCGTTTGTTTGACGTTCGGGCGAAAGGGCTTCATCCCGTGGCTCTTATACAGAGTTACCGTCGTTGCGGTGACTTTGAAGTAGAGGCGGCCTTTATGAATGATGCCGAAAAACGCGGCTCCATGGTAGAGCCCGTGGCCGCCGAACATGGCGCGTGTGCCCAGGTTACGTAAACTGGCAAGCTGATCCAGGATGAAGTCTTTGAAACCGTCGTTCTTTGGCGGCATTCCTCATCCGGACTTGCGCCCGGCGACCATCCGTACTGCAATCGGCAATGCGACGACCGATCCATTTCGATACCGTTCCGCCGTTTCAACGATGCGCTGCTTGGCTTCACCCTGTTGTCCCGGGCTCAACTTGGCCCATAGATTTTGAATCGGGGCAGCGATGTCCATGAGACTCGAGAAATACTCGTCCGCTGTTGCGAATCGCACGTCTCCGAGAAACTCTTGCTCAGAGACCTCGGTAAATCCGGCTTGTTGCAGCATGCCCGCCAGCTCCCCGGGCTTCGCCAGGCGGAAAATTCCTGGTGCTGCCGGATCAGGAGGTGGCAGATCGATGAATTGTTTAACGACATCCATGGGAATTTTCAGATAAGGGTTCTTACCCGGATCAGACCATACAGCGGCAGCCACCCACGTGTTGGACTTCAGGACACGGGCGATTTCGGCGACGGCTTTCGGAATCTCGGGCAGGAACATCAGGCAGAAGCGGGTGATCACGGCGTCGAATGAAGCAGCCTCGAACGGCAAGGCGGTGATGTCCCCCGTGCTGAATGTGACGTTGGAGAGCTTCAGCGAAGCCGCCTTTCGTCCGGCGGCTTCGAGCATCTGCTCGGCCAAATCAACTCCCGCCACGCTGCCGCTCGTCCCGACAGTCTGAGCCGCGAGTAAGGCGGGATAACCCGTGCCTGATCCCAGATCCAACACGCGCAGGCCGGCGCGCAGCCGGGCGTCGCCGACGAGTCGGTGATTGAGGAATGCCATCTGTTCGTCGAAGAATCGATCCCATTTCTCCCAACCACCGGCGACGCGGTTCCAATCCTGACGTTGGCTCTCGATGACTTGCTCGGGTGACGGCGATGCCATGAATTACCTCAAAGTTTGCAATGTCTCGCGTAGTTCCTTCACTTCCGACACAAAGAGGTTTAAGTGTTGATCCCGTTGTGGCTGATCGTCTTTGAACTTCCACAGCCGTCTGAAAATAGCCTTCAGTTCCTTGTTGTGCGTCACGGTCAAGGCATACGCTGGCTGGTCGCTCACCGATTTTTCGACGCGGCAAATGTTATCGTTGATGGCATGAAACTGATTGTGGAGATCGTCGAAAGATTGATCGACTCCCTTACCTCCCCTGGCTGCGTTGGCCGAGGCTTCCGCCATGTGAGTCAGATTGATCAGTGTCTCGACGCCCGTGGCCCCCTTTGCCTTTGCCGTAAATTCTTTTGCATGGGGATAAAATAGATAGCTGCAGCCGCTAGTACTCAATAGTAAAACCACGGCGATTGGGAGTGCTGTCTTCCAACTCATAGGTCCTCCTTGACACGCGCCTTGGACTTGAATGGGGAAGCTTCCCCTGGTACGTAACCGTACGAGGGAATGGTCTCTGCCACAGGACGAGCGTCACTAGACGGTGACGGGCACGGTTTTGATCGCTGCTTTTACCTTCTCGACCATTTCGTGTGGGATGGACTCCAGCTTGTGGCATTGCTTTGCATGCGTGGCGACGAGTTGCATGAGTTCAGCTTCAGTCTCGGCTCGCACCTGAAAACCGCAGCCGGCGCTGGCGTCGACATCGAGACATCCCAGTTGCTTATACTGTTTGGTCGGCATGGTCTCCTCCACTTTTAGGGTTGGAATTGTCAATGCATCATCAATTATGAGGATGGTAGTGGATTTGTGTTGAGGAGATCAACCGTCCCCTTCAGGCGTGTTCGTGCATGTACCTTCATGAATAAGAAGCCAAGTGGGACGATACCTTTGAAATTCGTTACGGTAGAGAATGCCGAACATTGTTTTCTTGTTCGGATCGCTTTTACAATTAAGCCTGAGTAGTTGTCTTGCTGGAGTTGGTCGAGCCGATGACGGAATCAGATAGGAATAACCGGTGCCCATGGGTAGGAGATAAGGCGCATCTCATTCGCTACCATGATGAGGAGTGGGGTGTGCCGGTACATGAGGATCGCAAACACTTCGAAATGCTGATACTCGAAGGGGCTCAAGCAGGTTTGACTTGGGAGACGATCCTGTTGCGTCGAGAAGGATATCGCAAAGCCTTTGTCGGGTTTGACCCCGCCCGAGTGGCCCGCTTCACAGCTCAAAGAAAGGCCGCGCTGATGAAAGATGTCGGGATCATCCGCAATCGATTGAAAATCGATGCGGCCGTGACGAACGCCCAGGCTTTTCTCGAAGTGCAGAAAGAGTTTGGTTCATTCGACCGATATGTCTGGCGGTTTGTCAGTGGGAAGCCGAAGATCAATCATTGGAAGACCATGAAGCACGTGCCGGTCACGACAGCCGAAGGCGATGCCTTATCAAAGGATCTAAAAAAGCGCGGTTTCCGATTCGTGGGCACCACGATCATTTATGCCTATATGCAGGCAGTCGGTTTGGTGAACGATCACACAAGAGATTGTATTCTCAGCAGGAAGGCTGCGCGGTGAAGGCGCGTTCCCCCTCATTATTCGAGAAGAGGTCAGTGCGATTCAGGGTCAGAGGGGGCAGACGGCACACCACCACTCCATGATCGACTTCCGGCGAGGCGCGTGAAGTATCGGTCAGGCTGCCTGATTATGGGAGCTAGGCCATATTGACAATGAGGCGGCAACGACCAGGTACACGACACCAGCGACAACGGCCCCTAAGTTGAGGTCGTACCATGCATTTATTCCCAGGAAGAGCTCATTCAATAAGAACCCTAATATCAACATTATGAATCCAATCCAATTATAGAACGTCATTCCCATGGATCGTCTCCTTTCGTTGATGATCTCTAGGTTTATATGCCGATCGCTGAAAAGAACCACTTACTGTGACTGGGGATGGATTATACGCCACCCCCATCACGAAAAGCTATAGCGAAGAGGACCAGAGTTTCCTATGCCAGGCTACTCATGGCCTGGGTTTCCCCACATTTCGGTGGTGCTAGCCTTGCCATAGCTGACCCGCTTCGGACTCCGGGTTGGTCATTGGAAAATTGGGGGAGGGAGTGCCATCAGGCTTGCTGGTGATTCGAACCTCCCCAGAGTGAGAGCCAAAGTGCAGTACCGAAATATGCTATCGCGATAGCAACCAAAAAGAAGTTGGACTCGTGCCACACGTTCAGATACACGACTTCATTGAAGAACAGAGCGAGAAACAGCATCACAAATCCTAGAAGATTGAACCAACGCAGGCCCACGACTGCCTCCTTTCGTTGATGATCTCTAATGTGTTTCAAACGATCTATTATAGGATCGTTCCCTTGGAACGGGGTGGGATTTTATGTCAGCTCCACTTCAAAAAGCTAGAGAGAAAGTGAGTTGCGGTTTTCAGTCTGAAGTTTTTTGGTCGTGAGGTTGTGCCTGCTGTGCCCGGATGTCTTCTGTTCGCGCGGTGAGAATTAAATGCTGAGGATTATCGCCCATTTGGACATGGATGCGTTCTATGCTGCGATTGAGGAGCGGGATACCCCGGCCTTTCGCGGTATTCCGCTTGTGGTTGGGGCCGATCCGCTTGGCGGAAAAGGGCGTGGAGTCGCTTCTACCTCGAACTATCTCGCTCGCGCCTATGGGATCCATTCAGCGACTCCGATCTCCACTGCCTGGCGGTTGTCGGAAGAGGCTCGGCGAGCCGGTAAACCCCCGGTGACCTTTGTGTCCGTCGATATGCCGAAATACACGCGGGTGTCCGAAGAGGTGTTGCAGATCGTTCGGCGCTTCATCCCAAAGGTGGAACAGGCCAGTATCGACGAGGTTTATGGTGATCTGAGTTGGACAGAATCCTACGAAGAGGCGGAACGACTGTCCTATCGTCTGAAAGAGACAATCCGTTTGGAACAACGACTCACGGCCTCTGTGGGCATCGGACCAAATAAGTTGATCGCAAAAATTGCCTCTGGATGGCAGAAGCCAAACGGCCTTACGATAGTGAACGAGGAAGGGGCAGAGGCTTTTCTAGCTCCTCTCTCGATCAGAGTCATTCCTGGTATAGGGCCCAAAACGGAAGCCATGTTTAGGGGAAAGGGAATCACGGTCGTCAAAGAGTTGAGAGCGTTGACTCTGCGCCAGCTCGACGAGCTGTTAGGCAAGCGCGGCAGGACACTCTATGATAAAGCTCGCGGCCGAGATGATTCACCAGTCGAGGAATATTCCGAACCAAAATCCATTGGAGAACAGGAAACCTTCGAGTCCGATACCCTTGACAGTCAGAGCCTTCTCAACCAGCTCGATTCGCTTGTTCGAGGTGTAATCGACCGCCTACATAACGAAGCGTTTCAGTCCTTCCGGACCGTTGTTCTGACCGTTCGCTTTGCGGATTTTGTGACCAAATCGCGCACTCACACATTGGCAACGCCGACCGGTGACAGAGCCGTCTTAGGCCGTGAGGCTATGAAGCTGCTCCTGCCATTTCTTGATCGGCGAGAAAATCCCCATGGAAAACGAATCCGCTTACTCGGCCTTCGCATAGAACGGCTGAGTTGACAAGATGTTCGATTCCATACTCGCTCGTTAGAATGATTGATGTTGGAGTCCGACCTGAACGCGCTGTAGCTAATTTCCCGCCAATACAAATGTGGTGCAGACCTACGTTTCGGTGAAGGTCACGTCTACCGCGCTGTATGGTTTATCATTCACGCGATAAATCATATTTATATTCAATGATATATACGTATATAGCATGGAATGGTGAATCCATATTCCTTCGCATCCCAATATCCATGATTCCACAAAATAAGGACTTCAGGAGGATTTGCCAAGAATTCTCGTGAACATTCGCGAACACTCCATGGGTATGGCATTTGCTCCATGTCCAGCACGGTTTCAGTACATCTGTGAGGACATCATGAACATTGGATCAAAAGAAGCTATTCGGGAAGCCCGTTTCTACCGTCCAGGGAGTCTCAATACCAAGCCTGCCATTGCGGGTGTCTGTGAAGGTCAAGGAGAATCTCCGTTTCCTTCTCGTCGGCAAGAGGCGCGAGTCAATGAACAGAAGGTATGTGCCTATGGTCTGTCTGACTCAATAGACGGTGGACGTGTGATGCTCGAGCAGGGCGAGGTGTACTGCCTCAACCGAAGTGAGCACGGGGTTCTCGTGCTGATGGGAAATCGGCCTCGATACCGGCAGCTTATTGAACTTCATGTTCCTGAAACTCGATGGGAACATTCTTTAAATTTATACGAAGTGCAGTGGACAAAAGCGGTGTCGGTTGAGTCACATGGTGATCTCTTTCTCGTCGGGTGTCGTCTCGTGTTCGGAGCATCTCGATACTGGGCTTTCTAATTTATGTCTGAATCGTTCTGCCGCTGCGTTTGGTACGTTCCTTTGCTCAATGTGATGATCCTCGATGGTCGACGTGCGCTTCTTCACTCAACGTCGGTTTCTCTCTGCAATCTCGTCTCTCTTTTCTCTGTGGATGTCATTCAGGCGCGTTAGTCCTGTCTCCACAATCATGAATACTCATTGATTGCGAACTAGGATCGCTTTATCCTGCCCGGGTGGTGCTCTGGTTCGTCATCCTCTACCTCCTCCTTTCGGTCGGTATCGGGCTTTTCGCCGCTACACGTGTGCAGAATTCCAGGGATTTTGCCGTAGCCGGAAGGAGCTTGCCACTCGCCGTTGTCACGGCGACCGTCTTTGCGACCTGGTTCGGTGCCGAAGCGGTATTAGGCATCTCGGCCACTTTCGTCAAGGAAGGACTCCGTGGTGTCGTCGCCGACCCATTCGGGTCCAGTATGTGTTTGATGCTCGCCGGACTCTTTTTCGCCCCGCGGCTGTATCGACTCAATATGCTGACAGTGGGCGACTACTATCGTTACCGCTATAACAGGACAGTCGAAGTCCTCTGCACACTCTGCATCGTCGCCTCGTACTTGGGGTGGGTTGCAGCCCAATTCAAAGTGCTCGGTTTGGTCCTCAATGTGGTCACAGAAGGAAGCGTCAGTCAGTCGGTCGGGATTGTGATCGGTGCAGCGATTGTTCTGACCTATACGACCTTCGGCGGTATGTTTTCCGTAGCGATTCTGGACTTCGTTCAGATTTCAGTCATTGTGGGAGGACTGCTGTATATTGCGTCGCTCGTGGGAAACTTGGCTGGTGGGGTGCAAACGGTGATCTCTCATGCGGCCGTCACCGGTAAATTGGATTTGTTTCCACCTGCCACGATCACAGCCTGGATCCCCTTCATCGGAGCTTGGATGACCATGATGCTCGGATCTATCCCGCAGCAGGACGTGTTTCAACGCATCACGTCGGCCAAGAATGAACAGACAGCCGTGCGGGGGGCGTTGCTGGGTGCCGCGCTGTATTTTGTCTTCTGTTTCGTCCCCATGTTTCTCGCGTATGCGGCGACTCTGATTGATCCCGTCAAATTCGGGATGCTGTTGGAGCAGGATTCGCAGCTAGTGTTACCCACATTGATTCTCCAATACACGCCACTTCCGGCGCAGATCATTTTCTTCGGGGCCGTTTTGTCTGCCGTCATGAGTTGCTCAAGCGCAACATTGCTGGCACCGTCGGTGGCGCTGAGCGAGAACGTCGTTCGACCGTTGCTCGCGCATGTGAATGACTCGGAGTTTCTTCGCTTGATGCGTGTTGTGTTGCTCGGCTTCGCCTCGGTGGTTCTGGCCATTGCACTCTGGTCAGATGCGACGATCTACAAGCTGGTGGTGAATACCTACAAGGTTACTCTGGTGGCGGCGTTCATTCCATTGGTTGCGGGGCTCTATTGGAAGCGAGCGACGACACAGGGCGCGCTTTACGCCATTGTCGCCGGGCTTACAACTTGGGTGGTGCTGGAATTGTTGAGCCAGCCGACGGATGTCTGGCCTCCGCAACTCCTTGGATTTCTAGCGGCGGGAATCGGCATGCTCGTGGGATCGGTGTGGCCTTCGCAAGTGCTCGAATCCCGGAGTGCCAACGAAAGCGCCGGGAGGGGTGAGAGCAGCGTTGTGCCTGATTCTGCAGGCAAGCCTCCGAGGGCTCCTTAAATTCGCCGTTCTAATGGGCTAATGTTCGAGCGTGAGGCGCACGACTCGACGGATTTCATCCGATGAGAAGGGTTTCTTAATAACACGTCGTGCGCCGAAGAGCTTGGCGACATTTGGAAAGTTGTAGTGACCGGTTGCCTTGGTTAGGGCTATCACTCTGGCATCCAGAAATTCCTGCGTTAGAGCGAGAGTGACATCCATCCCATCTCGCTCCGGCATCAACATATCAGTGATGACGAGATCGGCGGGTGTGTCGCGATAGAGCATGAGACCGATGTGGCCATTGGCAGCTTCACGAATCTGATGGCCGTCTTCTTCAAGAATGCGACGCAGCAATGCCCGAATCGGCGCATCGTCGTCGACGATCAAGATGGAAGCCATGTCCCTCCTTGACAGCTCCGGCAACGTATACCAATGGACTCGTGAAGCCCCATACCTCGAGGCTGAAATCAGGCTGCTTGCGGCATGGCCGATTGTACTTCAGGGTGGAGCTGGCCTTTGTTGATGCCCAACTCCCCATTCGAGAAGACCAACGCCTGTTGCTCCCTAGCGAGGCGATGTCGCTCAATGACCGGGTCGTGGACATTCCCACAATTCATGCAACGGTATCCCTTGGCCCACATGTGTCCGATGGTTCCATCAAAATCCAAAAAATGGTCATTCACCATGAGGCCGTGGCAGCGTGAACAGTTCATGATCGTCTCCCTGTTACAAGTTGTGGGAACTCGTGTTCGTTATGAGAAAGATAGCTAAAGGCTTGCAGATGAGGTAGACCCGGAGGGGGTAACACGGAAGAGGGGTGTCGAGGGTAGAATATGCTGATACGTCGGCAAAGAGATCGTTCATGGGGTGCTGAAATGATGTTGGCGGCAATAGGCCTGCTTATGCCCCTAAATTGTCCAAGTGAGGAATGGCTCTGATGGCGTCGGCTCGTGTTTGGTTCAAGAGAGGAATAGGCGCCGCGTTGGGATTGGTGCTATGTAGTCTCATCGGCCTCGTGATTTATGCCGCCGTGCTCTCCGCCAGCCTGTCGCTTCCAAGGAGTGATGATCATCCTCCGCTTCTCATCTATGGGGCTCCGTTTTTCCTGACGCCGGGGCTCCATCCCGTGGATTCAGGCTTGTTGGACCGTCTGCATCGGCTGGAATACAGGCCGGTCACTGTCACGCCGCGGAGAGCCGGTGAGTATTTCGTCACGAACGATGCGATCGAGATTGTCCTGCGTCCTCAGGAGGAAAATCGGCTTCCCGCCCGATCCATACGGTTGATATTGGCTAACGGGATCGTGACCGAGGTGTTGTCGGTGCCGGATAATCAGCCACTCTCACTCGTGGCCCTCGAGTCGGTCTTGATCAGCGGAATGCGGGCAGGAACCAAACAAGTTCGTGAATGGATTCAGTTGGACCAGATACCTCCCGCGCTGATTGAAACATTGCTGGCCGTCGAAGATCGTCGCTTTTTCTCTCACTATGGCGTTGATCCTCTCGCCATCGGTCGGGCGCTGTGGATCAATGTCACTCGCGGAGCCGTCGTGCAGGGGGGCAGCACCCTCACTCAGCAGCTGGCAAAAAACCTCTTTTATTCTCCCCAACGCACCATGGGGCGGAAGTTCCGGGAGTTTGTGGCCGCGATCGCGCTCGAGTTCAAATACCGCAAAGAAGAAATTCTGGAGAGTTATGTGAACGAGATCTATCTCGGTCAAGCCGGGCCGGTGTCGATCTACGGAGTGAGCGAAGCGGCGCATCGCTACTTTGGAAAAACACCCGCTCAATTGTCGATCGAAGAAATCGCGTTGATCGTTGGATTGATTAAGGGACCCAATACCTATTCGCCGGTAAAAAACGTGGAGTCGGCGACCAAGCGCCGCAATGTGGTTCTTCGTCGCCTGCGCGAAGAAGGCATCCTGACAGAGGAAGCCTTAACGGTGGCCCTGGATCGCCCGGTCAAAGTCGTACTGACCAATGATGCGCTCACCGATGCGCCGTACTTTGTTGATTACCTGTTCAGGGAAATCGAGCAAGGTATAGGGGCGGAAATTCCGGAAGGATCGAGAATCTATTCGACCCTCGATCCCAGAACTCAGCAAATCGTCGCGCAGGTCCTACAGAAAGGATTGGCAAAACTGGAGAAGAGCTATCCGTCGCTGGCCAGTGTTGAGCCACCGCTTCAGGGCGCTGCAGTTGTGCTGGACGTGAAGCGCGGGCATGTTCTGGCGATGGTCGGTGGGCGGGACTATCGGCTGAGTCAGTTCAATCGTGCGGTGCAGGCGCATCGATCAGCGGGATCTCTCTTCAAGCCCTTTGTCTACCTGGCCGGATTCGAAGCGGCCCGTGATCAAGGAACGACCGGTCTGACTCCGGCGACGCTGCTTGCGGATGAACCGGTGACCTTGGAATCCGGCACCGGTCCCTGGTCACCTCAGAATTACGATCGACAGTATCGAGGGCAGGTCACGGTCCGAACGGCCCTTGAGCAGTCACTCAACGTTCCAGCTGTCCGAACGGCTCACCGGACTGGAATTGTGACACTGACGGGCTTGCTACAGAAGTTCGGGATTACCACACCACTGGCCGACAATTTGTCTTTGGCCTTGGGGAGTTCCTCAGTTTCCTTACTGCAGATCACATCGGCTTATGCAGGACTGGCCAATGGAGGAGTTGTCATCCGTCCGGTCGCCCTGTCCAACATGGCGAGTGTGGGTGGCGAGACCATCTGGAGTCCTACCCTTGATCGACGTCAGGCGGCAACTCCACAAGGGACATTTCTTGTGACGTCCTTGTTGAAAGGAGTGGTGGATCGCGGTACCGCCGCCAAGGCCAAAACCTTCGGGGTTCAAGGGCCGGTCGCAGGCAAAACCGGGACGACAGATGGCTATCGAGATGCGTGGTTCGTCGGATACACCCCGGATATCGCGATCGGCGTCTGGGTCGGCTTTGATGATGAGCGACCGCTCAAGCTGACCGGCGCGCAGGCCGCTCTTCCGATCTGGAGTGAGTTGGCGGTTCGGCTCATGCCACGGGGTGCGCAGGATTTTGAGATGCCGTCCGGGGTCGTCCAGCGTCGGATCGATCCGAGAACCGGCCAGCTGGCGACTTCGCAATGTCCGGAGAAAACATCAGAGTACTTCATCGCCGGGACGGAGCCGACGACCTACTGCGAAGTTCATGGAGGCGGATTCTGGGAACAACTGAAGCAGACGTTCGGCCTCTCCTCACCATAAATGGCGGCACGTGCCTACCGAATTGCCGGATTCCACAAACTGTTAGGCGTATCTCCGGTCCTACGGTACCCTTGGGAAGGGTTGGCCTGCACAGAGGAGTGTCCCATGAAAAAGAGCGGGTATGTAGATGACGGCAATATCACGCTGTTGGCAAAAGGCGTTGAATTGAAGGGCGAAATCAAAGTCGACGGTACGGTCCGGATCGATGGCCGCCTGGAAGGTGATGTGCACACGAAAGGTGAAGTGATTGTCGGGGAAGATGGAGTCGTAAAAGGAGCCATCCATGCCGATTCGCTCATCAGCAGCGGACGCATCAAAGCGACGGTGACGGCGACCGGGCGTGTACAATTGCTCAAAACGGCGATTCTGATCGGCGAAGTGCACAGTCCTATGCTGCTGATGGAAGAGGGAGCCAAATTTCAGGGAGTGAGCGACATGGGAGTCACCGGCTGGCCGGAAGAATCATCTCGATTGCCCAGCAATGTTCGCGACATGAATGCGCATCGTGGAAAGGCGGTCGCGTTGATCGGCAGAGAAGCCGACCTCTAGGTGTGTCCGCACTTCTTGTCCTCAGTTTAGTGTCTGTCTAAGGCTCAGTCCATTCTCTTACCTCGCTCGTTCCTTCCGTGACAGATGCCGCTAGATCTGCTATCTACTGACTATCTCCTCAAGAGACTCTGATCTTTTTCATGACTCGACAGCAACTCTTTTCCGTCGTGTTCTTTTCTCTCCTGGTATTGCTGCTGTACCAGATTGGGTTGATGTTCAAACCCTTCGTGCTGTCGGCTCTCTGGGCGGGACTACTTGCCCATTGGGGGTTCCCCATCCATCTTCGGCTGACAAAACTGTTGGGTGGCAAGGAGGCAGTATCCGCAGCAGTGCTGACGTTCGGTGCGTTGGGCATCGTGATCGTCCCGTTGGTCGTGATGGGGGCTATGCTGGTACGGGAAGCGGGAGCAGCGGAACAGGAGATTCGTGTGTGGATTTCGTCCGGCGGACTTCAAAGGTTGCCGGACCAATTGGCGGCCATCCCCGTCATCGGCGGTTGGTTGAAGTCGGCTGTATCGGGAACCGGCACACCGGTGCTTTCCGTAGAGCAGTCGTTGATGACCGGGGTGAAAGAGGTCAGCCAATTTTTAGTCGGCAGCATGGGCGGCCTGCTGAAGAATGCGTTCGCGCTCGTGACAGATTTTTTCATGATGTTGTTGGTGCTGTTTTTCCTTTTCAAGGATGGCCGACAGTGGCTCGCGGTGTTATACGAACTGATTCCGATGGAAGAGTCCCACAAGTCCAAGATCCTGACCCGGTTGGATCAAACGATTCGTGCGGTGGTGAAAGGGATGCTGGTGACGGCCATTGTTCAAGGCCTCCTGGCGGGGCTGGCCTACCTTGCGCTCAGTGTGCCCTTTCCGATCGGACTCACGGCATTGACGATCGTTTTGGCCCCGATTCCATTCGGTGGAACGGGGTTGATCTGGGGCCCTGTTGTCCTCTACTTCTTCTGGATCGGTTCTGTCGGAAAAGCGCTTGCGATGCTGGCTTGGGGGATCGGCGTTGTCTCGATGGTCGATCAGTTTCTTCGCCCATGGCTGATAGGCCAAGATGTGCAGATTCCCGTGTTGCTGCTCGTGCTCAGTGTGTTGGGCGGGCTGGCGCTGTACGGATTGCTCGGCCTCTTCGTCGGACCGATATTGGTCAGTTTGCTCATGACCGCGGTTCAGATTTATCGGGAAGAGTACCAACTCAAGCAGACGGTTGCGCCCGCGAGCTCGTCGACGCCATCTTAACGTCCTCGTCACGCGTCAACCCTCGCTCGCACACAGTCGCTTTTTCTTAGCGACCATGACGAGAACGTCTTCTGCTATTCCAGCGGGATCGTAATCGCGATACCACCCATCACATCATTCACCTTAAAGTCCTGCTTGGGACTCAGTGGATGACTGTTGTGGCATGTGACGCAGGCAGAAGAGACGGCGCGGTCCGCATAGATGGCTTGGAAGTATTGTTTTTTGCCGCTTGAGACAATTCCGGTGATCGGCCGATCGGGCTGGCCTTTGAGCGTCTCTAGAGCCTTTCGCTCGAAGTCGGTAGCGGGGGCGTTGCGTTGATAGATCGGGGAGAGCCCGATGAGTCTATAACGGATACCGCGGCCGCTCTCGGCGACCAATCGGCCCGAATGTTGGAGGAACTGGGCCGGCAGGGGAAGCGCGTTGTCCTGCTCCCAATGTTCGGTTGCTGCGACAATCCCTTTCCCCTGCATACGATTAACGACCTGGGTCGTATAAATCGTGCGATCTGCCTCGACGACAGCATGGACGTAATCCGCGACCCTTTCGGGAGAGATCCCGACAGCGATCGGGCTCTCTTTGGCGGCGAGGAGAGCAGCCACACCCCAGCACCCCCCTAAGATGAGTGTGATGGTTGCGGCTCGGAACGCGAGGCGGAAGTTGCCCATGAGCCTCCTTTGGGTGATTGAGACGCACTGATCGGCAGGGTGACGATGCATGTGGTGCCTTGGCCTTCGAGACATTCGATGCGGAGGTCGCCTCCGAATTTTCGGATAATGCGTCTCGCGACTGTCAGCCCGAGTCCCGAACCCTCCCCCTGTCCTTTTGTTGTAAAAAATGGGTCAAAGACCTTCGAGAGGTGTTGCTTGGAAATACCGGGTCCGGAGTCGGTGATGGTTGCGGTCACCATATGGTCTGACTGGACGGTGGTTAAGGCGAGGGTACCCTCGCCTTTCATGGCTTGCACAGCGTTGGTCATTAGATTCACCAGCGCTTGCCGGAGTTGATCCGGAAAAGCGAGGACGGGTGTCTCGCCCGCATAGGTTTTCTGGATCACGATGCTTTTCATTTCAACGGTGGTCTGTGCCGTGGCTAACGCTTCGTCCAATTCACGCTCCAAAACGATCGGAACAGGCTTGTCGGAAGTGTCTCGGCTTGCCATGCCGGTGAAATCTCGGATGATCGTCGACATTCGGCGACCATGGGCCACAATATCCTGAGCATAGCTCTTGATCCGTTCAAGATTGTCTTCTTCTTGGATGGCTTCCCCAAGCCCGATGACTCCGAACAAGGGGTTGTTGAGTTCATGGCCGATGCCGGCGGTCAGCACGCCAAGGCTTCCTGTTTTCTCTGCCTGAACCAACTGGTCCTGCAGCCGGCTCTCATCCGTGGTGTCTCGAAGCACCAACCCAATGCTGTCTTCTTCCCCGGGTTTGGCGGGCAATCGGAACCACTGATAGTGATAGATCCGCGATCCGATGTGGAGTTCCGACCGATGGCGGGCGGATTCGTGATCGGCAGTAGGTTCCAACGGATCCCTCGGTGCTGTCTCACGCTCGAAGTCGGCTGTGGCGAAAGGCTTATCCCCGTTGGTCCGGAACTCCGCTTGAAGCTGTTTCTGAACGGCTGAGTCGAGTGGAAGTATCGTGAACAGCGACGCTCCCGACATCGGCTCCTGGACCGTGAAGGATTCGCGGGCCGCCCGATTGATGTAGCGCACGATTTCGTGTGCATCGATTAAGAGAATGGGAGTGGGGACGGCGTCTAGAATCTGATCCGTAGATTGCTGGAGGACCTGGACTTCCTGGGTTTTCAATTTGACTTGGTCGGTCAGTCCGGCGAAAGCGGCTTTCAGCTGTTGATTCATGCGGTTGAATTCTGCGGCCAAGTCCTCCAATTCGTCACCGGTGTGGATCTGAATTGGGGTTCGCAGTTCACCGCGCCCGATGGACTGCGCGGCCTGCTGCAGTTGTCGTACCGGGGTGACAATGCGACCGGCAGCCACGTAGCCAAGCGAGGCCAGCAGCACGATGGCCACGGCTCCAAACACCGTCACCCAGGCGAACAGATGCTCGATCGGCGCAAAGAGCTCATCGGACGATTGCCAGACGAAGGTGTGCCACGACCCATCGTCGCTGGAGCCGTTGGTGACCCGGCTGGTTTCCGAAAGCGGGGCAAACCCGATGACGGACGTAGCCTGCCCGCCGTGACCGTCGCTCGAGGCTTGTATCCAACCGGGTTGCTGTGGTGTCACGAGCGGGATTAACTTCGGATCGGACAATGGGACGCCGGTAGGAAGAATTGGGCAACTGACGACGATCCCGTTGGTATCAATCAGCATGACATGGCCGGTCTTTCCAAATCGAGTGACATGGGTCGCAGGAGAAAAGAATTCCTTGGCGTCGATCACGCGGTGAAGGACTCCGACGACCTCATACCGAAGACTGTCCATGACCGGGAGTGAGATGGAGAATACATAGGCGTTCACCTGCTCGTCGAAATGGACATCTTCGACATAGAGCTTTCCCACGGCCTTGTTGAAGGTCCCCTTCCACCATTGGGTCGTGTGGTGGCGAAACGCCGGATGATCGGTCATCGTTGCTACGAGCACACCGTGTGCGTCCGTCAGGAACAGCATCTTTGTCGAGGAGCGGACGACGTGCGGAAGCAATTGGCCGGGTGCACTATGGACGCCGGTATAGTACTCGTGGAGCAATGCGCTGAGACGGTTGTCCGTGATGGATTTGATCGCAGCCGTGTCTCGATCTGTCCAACGCCGCTCCAAATCAGTGATCGCGGCCGCCGGATTCTTGGAGTCGCCTCGCGCATCACGCCGGTGCTCCAACTCTCGAATGATCGCAGAGTCATTCGCAATACGCGCGGTGTGCGCGATTTCTTCGGCAAGGAGGAGATCAAGTTTGCGGGCGGCTTCAGTCGCAAGCGCTTCAAAACTTTCCCCGCTGACCTCCCGGATTTCTTGGGAGCCCTGCCAGAATGCCATGCCCAAACCCACAACGAGCGGGATGATACCGACGAGCAGCATGGAAAGAATGATCTTGGTCTTCAGCCCCCATCGTGTGCCTGGCTGCGATGATATCGGCGTCTCGCTCATGACGGCGTACTCCTCGCATCGGCTCCGGATTCTCCGGGAAATGTGAGCGTAAAGGTTGCGCCGTGACCAACTTGGCTCTGGACCTCGATGGTCCCCTTCATGTGATAGATCACATTCTTGATGTTGTAGAGCCCCAATCCCGTTCCTTTCCCCGGGGGTTTCGTCGTGAAAAAGGGCTCGAAAATCCGACTCTGTAACTCAGGGGAGATGCCGTAGCCGGTGTCCGAGACACGAACCTGCGTCGCGCCGGCCACCATGGCGGTTGCCAACGTCAAGGTTCCGTGGTGTTCCATCGCCTGGACCGCGTTCGTGATGAGATTGACGAACACATGGAGGAGTTCGTCAGGGTTTCCCTTTACGACGACATCCGGCTGGTAGAGTTTTCGAATTTCAATGTCTTGAAGGGCCACGGCGTATCGGGCAATCTTCAAGGCTTCATCCAGCTTGCCGTTGACGCTGATCAGGCAGTCTTGCCGCAACGATGCTCGGCGAGAGTAGGAGGTGAGATCCCGGCAGATGGCTGTTGTGCGTTTGACTGCTTCAATGATGTCCAGCGCTTGGGTATGTACGGTATCCAAGTCGACTTCTTCAGCCAGATTTTCCGCCATGCCGAGAATGAGCTGGAGCGGATTGTTCATGTCATGAGCGATCCCGGCGGCGAACGAGCCGATTCCCGCCAGTTTCTCCGCGTGGAGCAGCTCAGTCTGTAATATTGCTTCATGCTGCACGAGTTTCCACAGAAGTCGTGAAGCTTGTCCGCTCAAGATATCGACGCTCGCCGGCAGCTGGTCCTGAAGTATCGATTTCATCGCGGGATCGCCGGTGACGTCCATCACAAGGTTGACCTCTTGGTTGTTAATCAGGTCGGCAACCCGCTCGTAGACCGGCACGTTGAGCTCTTGAGCCCGTTTGAGTCCGGGAGCTGAGGAGACCTTATCGGCGATTCCGAGGATCTCGATCGTACCGATCTGATGCAGCACATCGAGCAGCGCGGTCCCACCCCGGCCCGCACCGATGATGGCCACCCTTGTCGGAAGTAGGGTGGGCGCCGGCTCAATCTGTTCACCCTCGATTTCCGGATGAGCAGCAATCGGAGAGGGGGCCGCAACGCCCTTTCCCTGTGATGTTTGCCAGTCCCTCATAGATGAGCCAATTCACGCTGTTCCATGGCACGAGCGACAGAGGCTTTCAATTTTTCGCCTTCCACCGGCTTCACGAGATAATCCACCACACCCTGCCGGAGTAAAGACGTGGCCATGTCGGTGTCCGGGAATCCGGTCAGGACGATCAAGGGGACGCGCGGATAGTTCTGGCGGAAGTAGGCGATTGCTTCGATGCCGTTTACCTTCGGCATCCGGATGTCGCAGATGATGACGTCAAGAAGGAGGCGATTCTCACCGGAGTTGATGACTTCGATGGCTTTTTCTCCATTTTCTGCTTCCAGGATATCGTACCCCGCCTTGTGCAGCGTCATTCGGACGACCTTACGGATGTCGGGTTCGTCATCGACGATCAGCACTCGACCATTACAGCTTTCCCCTCCTACAAAAAACCCGGATTTGAATTCGCTCATAACAGCCTCCTTTGTGACGGACGAAATGAAATATTTTCAGTTGCTGAAAGGGTAGGCGCAAAGTTGATGCCGAGCCTGATAGGATTAAACCTATAGAATCTCAATGACTTGCTCATCGGGGGTTTCGTGCCCTCTTAGGCATCTGGTTCAAAAGCACCACCAGTATGTTGAAAGCCACCAATGTGGATGCCGCATTGCGTTTCCACACCGATTTCAGCTAGGGTATTGAAAACACTAGCGGAGTTGAGACCTGTGATCACACTCGATGTATTGACCGATTATGTTCACAAGTGCCTGCCGGATGCCGTGGTGACAGTGACCGATCGGACGGGAACGATGAATCATTTGAAGGTCGTTATCGTTTCGGATGGGTTTCAGGGAAAGAATCTCTTGGACCGGCACCGCATGATCTATCAAGCCTTAGACGCCCCGATGAAGGATGGACGGATCCATGCATTGGAGTTAACGGCACGAACCAGAGATGAGGCATAGGAGGAGACAATGGCCGATCCGATCGATGACGAAATCCAAAAAGAAGTAAAGGCGCATAAGATTTTGATCTACGGCAAGGGAACCAAGACCATGCCGATGTGCGGGTTCACGAGGGAGACCATGCAGTTTTTTGAAAAATATGGGTATCCCTACGAGCTTATCGACGTCTTGTCACAGCCTGCAAAACGGGAAGCCCTGACGAAGCTGACGAATTGGCCGACGCTTCCCAAAGTATTTATCGACGGCACTTTTTATGGTGATACCGATATTCTCGATCCCATGGCCGCCAAGGGTGAGATCGAACCGCTCCTGAAAAAAGCGTTCGGGAAGTAGCAGGTCATCCCTGCTAGTCTCTTGCTCCCCGAGCGCTCACACGGGGGCAATCATAACTCACATTATGGGCGGTGCTCGCTCGACGGGCGCAGTGAGACCAACAGGGATGCCTTGCCTGGATGATAAAGGTGAGGGTTCAACCCGCACATCTTCCTGTCATGTTTCCTCTCCAGGAATGGCCGAGACTCCTTCTCTCCCGGAAGCCAGGGAAAGGTGGATCTGCACGTAACTCATCTATGGCGCGAACCTCACCGCGCATCCGTTCGATCCGAAACATAAGGAGAGTGGGAAGAAAGGCTAGCGATGCTACTGCGTTGCAGCCTTCAAATTGTAGACATGGTTATCGCACATGAAGATGCTGACTCCCGTGATAGGGGTACTGATTGCGGTCGCGGGGTGCTCCTCTGCTATTCCTCAGCGCGATGATTTGGCCTGGGAGCAGTCTCGGATTGTTGATCTCACCCACTCGTTCGGGTCGGATACCATCGTCTGGCCGACGGAACAGGACTTCAAGCTCGTCGTCCAGCATGCCGAGGATACGCCGAGTGGGTACTACTATGCGTCTAACCGTCTGGAGATGGCTGAGCATGGCGGCACCCACATCGATGCCCCGATCCATTTTTCCAGAGGGAAGCAGACGCTGGATCAGATTCCAGTGGAGCGATTAGTCGGGACCGGCATCCGAATCGATGTCACGGAGCAATGCGCACGTGATCGGGATTACCGCGTGGCGATCGCCGATTTCGAGCGGTGGGAAGCCGAGCATGGGCGAATACCAAATGGCGCCATCGCTCTGTTGGACACGGGCTATGCGCGATCCTGGCCGGATCGGAAAGCCTATCTGGGAACACAAGAAAGAGGGCAGGAGGGAGTGCGCGCGTTGCACTTCCCCGGGTTGCATCCTGAAGCCGCGGCTTGGTTGGTACGTCAACGACGAGTGAAAGCCGTGGGCATCGATACTGCCTCGATCGATTTTGGCCGATCGACCAAATTCGAAGCACACGTCGCGCTGCTATCTCAGAATGTGCCGGTGTTCGAAAATCTCGCCAAGCTGCATGATCTGCCACATCGCGGGTTCGACGTGATTGCCCTTCCGATGAAGATTGCCGGCGGCACGGGTGGCCCTCTACGGATCATTGCGGTGATATCACCTGCGCACTGATTTTCCCCCACTGATTGCGGCAATACAATTTGACTGGGAGAATGAAGAAGCTTTTTTGTCAGATTGAAGAAAGGATCGAGGTAACCATTCCTGCCTGGAAATCGATCAGTCTGCAAATCCCTAAGCAGCAAAACACAAAAAGGCCGCCTTTTCAGGCGGCCTTTTTTCTCTTCTCTGCAGATGAGATGCGGGTGCTCTCAATTGCGCAGACTCTTTGCCCCTCCCTTCACACGTCGTGAGAGTGGGAGAGCTGGGTTAACGTCACGCAATCGTCTGAGTATGGGTGCCACGAAAAGCGAAGGCAGTCTCACATGAGACTGCCTTCTTCTTCGCTCCACCACGAGCAGGGTGGGGAATGGGATCTATTCCGCGGGTGGCGGGGAACGCCTGCGCTGACGCGCGCAACGAAGGGCCCCACTGGGGGATGGGTGTAGTGAGCACGTCAGAGCGCTTCCCCGACAGGACCCGCGACTATGTGCCCATTTCCCAGGATGCGAGATACTTCTTCTGCTCCGCCGTCAACGTATCGATTGCCACACCCATGCCGGCCAGTTTGAGCCGGGCAATCTCTTTATCGATAGCCTCCGGGACGGGATACACTTTCTTTTCGAGCTGCTTGTAATTCTTCACGATGTATTCGGCGCCAAGCGCCTGGTTCGCAAAGCTCATATCCATGACGCTGGACGGATGTCCTTCCGCGGTGGCAAGGTTCACCAGCCGGCCTTCACCGAGCAAGCTGACACGATGGCCGTTTTTCTTAAGCGTGAATTGCTCAACTCCGGTCCGAACAACCTTGCGCTTACCGGCCAGCTTTTCAAGAGTTGGGATATCCAGCTCCACATTGAAGTGACCGCTATTGCAGACGATGGCGCCGTCTTTCATCGCAGCGAAATGTTCTCCGCGGATCACGTGGATGTTGCCGGTGACCGTTACGAAGAAATCTCCAACCGGAGCCGCTTGTTCCATCGGCATGACGCGGAATCCGTCCATGACGGCTTCGAGGCCCTTTAAGGGATCCACCTCGGTCACGACAACGTCCGCGCCCATCCCTTTGGCCCGCATTGCGATACCCCGTCCGCACCATCCATAGCCCACTACCACAACGACTGAGCCGCAGACCAATCGGTTGGTCGCGCGCACAATGCCGTCCATGGTGGATTGACCGGTTCCGTAGCGGTTGTCGAACATATGTTTGGTGTCGGCATCGTTGACGGAAATGACCGGGAACTTGAGAACTTTCTTTTCGGCCATACTACGCAAACGAATGACGCCGGTGGTCGTTTCTTCCGTACCGCCGATGACATTTTTCAGCAGTTCTTTGCGCTTGGAGTGCAGGTGCGACACCACATCGGCGCCGTCATCCATGGTCAGATGGGGCCGGTGCGCAATCGCGGATTCGATATGGCGGTAGTACGTGGCGTTGTCTTCGCCCTTGATGGCAAAGGTTGGAATGCCTTCATGTTGAACCAATGCTGCGGCGACGTCGTCCTGAGTACTGAGGGGATTTGAAGCACAGAGACGGACATCGGCCCCGCCGGCCTTCAACGTGATCGCCAGATTCGCCGTTTCGGTAGTCACGTGCAAACACGCGGTGACGCGAACTCCCTTTAATGGTTGTTGCCGCTTGAACCGTTTGCGAATCAGCCGCAATACGGGCATCGTTGCTTCCGCCCATTCGATCTTCGATTTGCCTTGGTCTGCCAGCTTGATATCTCTCACATCGTAGTCCACGAAAATCCTCCTTCTGAAAATGCCAATCGGGATTGGTCGGTCGTCTATTGCCGTCATGAAAAGGGGGGCGGGTGGAGAACCCGTCCCCCTTTGCTGACATCGCGAGGCTCACTACGCTTACAGGCCGGTGTCTTTGCGGAGTGCTTTGACCTTGTCGGTCTTTTCCCAGGTGAATTCCGGTTCGTTGCGTCCAAAGTGTCCGTAAGCGGCCGTCTTACGGAAAATCGGCCGTCGGAGCTTGAGATGATCGATAATACCTCGAGGAGTCAAGGGGAAGTGCTTGCGCACAAGTTTATCGAGAATGTCGACCGATACTTTTTCGGTGTTCTTCGTGTCGACGAGCACGGAGACAGGATCAGCAACCCCGATTGCGTAGGCTAACTGTACTTCGCACTTTTCGGCCAAGCCGGCGGCAACGAGATTCTTGGCGATGTAGCGCGCCATGTACGAGGCGGAACGGTCCACCTTTGTGGGGTCCTTGCCGGAGAAAGCGCCACCGCCGTGACTACCATGTCCACCGTAGGTATCGACGATGATCTTTCGGCCCGTAAGCCCTGTGTCACCCATCGGACCGCCGACGACGAAACGTCCGGTGGGGTTGATGTGATGCTTCACGCCGGTTGGGTCATAAAGGCCTTTGGGCATCACAGTCTTGATAACCTTTTCCATGATGTCACGTTCAATCTGTTTGCTCGTCACATCCGGGCTATGTTGTGTGGAAACGACGATCGTATCGATCCGCACGGGCTTGCCGTTTTTGTATTCAACCGTCACTTGGGATTTGCCGTCCGGTCTCACCCAATCGAGAATCTTCTTTTTTCGGACCTCGGCAAGACGCTTGGTCAGTCTGTGGGCCAACACGATCGGCATCGGCATGAGTTCATCCGTTTCATTGGTGGCATACCCGAACATCAGGCCCTGATCGCCGGCGCCACCGGAATCCACGCCCATGGCAATATCACTGGATTGCTGGTGAATGGCGGTCAGGACTGAGCAGGTATGGAAGTCGAACCCCCACGAGGCATCACAATAGCCGACATCCTTAATGACATCACGGATAATATCCGGGATTTCGACATAGGCCTTGGTGGAAATTTCACCGGCCACAAAGGCAATCCCCGTGGTCAGGATCGTTTCGCAGGCGACACGGGAATGTTTGTCTTGAGCGATGATGGCGTCTAAGATGCCGTCGGAGATCTGGTCGGCGATCTTATCCGGATGTCCCTCAGTGACCGATTCCGAAGTAAAGAGATAATTGTCTCGCATATGCCCCTCGTGGGTTCAGGTTATGGAAAACCATCGCTGGTCTGTCTGCTGATTGTGAATGTGATGAGTAGTGCTGAGTGATAAGCCAAGCACAAACTTCGGTAATTCTAGAGAGATCGGTTCACTTTGTCCATCACTTCGATAGTAGGGGGGATGAGAATTTGTCATGTGCCTTTACTTGACTCAGGTTTTTGCGGACTTGTAACATATCATGTTGTCATAATGAGCCACCTGGTCCAGAACTCTTAACCTTAGCGACCGCGATTATGTTAAGGGCAAAAGATTGAAGTCCTCGCTGCTCTTAGCTGTGAAACATCCTCCAGCGGCTGCGGTTTTTACCTTCATAGCAGTCGGCATGCTTTTCATGGCACCTTGTTCCGAGGCAGAGTCGCTCCGGACTAAAACGTGGCGAGTCTTCGAACGTGGTGTCGTCCAGGTCGGTGACGAAGCTCCGAATTTCAAGCTGCGGGACCTTGCCGGCAACGTCATGAGTTTATCCCAGCTGAGAGGAAAAGTCGTGCTGCTGAATTTTTGGGCGACCTGGTGTGGGCCATGCCGTGTTGAGATGCCGGCGATGGAACAGCTCTATCGAACCTTTCCACGAGGCGAGTTCGAGATTTTGGCGGTGTCTACCGATCCGCAGGGTGCGGCCGTGACACGCCCGTTCCAGAAACGAATGGGGTTCACATTTCCCATTCTGCACGATTCGGAGTATCGCGTAGGCCTTACATACGGAGCACGGACGATCCCAATCACCTTCATGGTCGACCGTCAAGGTATCGTGCGACAAAAGATTTTCGGCGCTCGTGACTGGGACTCACCAGAGGCACGCGATTTGATTTATGCACTGATGAAGTCGTGACCATGACTCAGTCTATCCCACAGATCTCGCTCATTGCCGCCTTCTCAGCAGGGCTCCTCTCATTCGTGTCTCCATGCGTTCTGCCGTTGGTGCCGAGCTACATTTCCTACATTACGGGGCTATCCGTCGAACAATTGGCGGATGCATCTGAACGGGTGAAGTTCAAGAAAGCGATTGTTCTGAACTCGTTGTTGTTTATCGCCGGGTTTTCATCTGTCTTTATCGCGTTCGGCGCATCAGCCAGTTTTCTGGGCCAGGTCCTGATCACCCATCAAGACACGATTCGACGCATCGGCGGGGTGTTGATTATCGTGTTTGGGCTCTATCTGCTCGGGATACTGAATTTGAAATTCTTAAAAATGGAGCATCGGTATCAATTCCGCAGTCGCCCAGCCGGGTATCTCGGGTCATTCTTGATCGGGGTCGCCTTCGCCGCAGGGTGGACTCCGTGTGTGGGGCCGGTACTAGGATCCATCCTTCTCTATGCCAGTACGACGGATTCCCTTCTCAATGGGGTCGTGTTGCTGACGTTTTACTCGGTCGGCTTAGGGTTGCCGTTGTTCCTGACCGCATTGGGTGTTGATCGGTTCTTGGCCTATTTCAAAGAAGTGCGGGCCTATCTGTGGGGCGTTTCGACCGTGAGCGGAGTCATGTTGGTCTTGGTCGGCGTGATGATCTATGCGAATTCACTGACGATGGTGACCAGTTTTTTGGAGCGATATGGGATCGGCTGGTATCTGGGCCAGTAACGGGCGTTGAAACAGAACTCCCCACAGTATCGTTCTTAGCCTCGCGTTTCCCCCAAGGCATCTCAATCGTACACCTCAGGATCCTCACTCCTTAAGGCCTCGTTGGATGGTCTTTTGAACGATCCTTTTAAGCAATCAGCGGGATGCTGGAGAGCGATCTTCAACTCGCTGTGTTCAGCCCTCAACGCTTCGGACTCTTAACGACTGAATTAGCACCAGGCGCCAAGGCGGCAGGCCGTAAAGCCTTGCCCCAGCGTGTTGGTAGAGGGAGCAACAAAGGAATCGAGCGACGAAGGAACGCCCAGCGTCGTCATTGGGGAAGATGAAAGTGAAGAAGCGGATTGTCGATTGGTGGCTTCTGGTCGGCTGCTTCGGATCATTGTCGTGGGTCCAGCGTCGGAAAGGAGGGCCGAATCCGACTTCTGTGCCAGCAGCGTACTTGGTTGTGCCCCGCCGATTTTCTCCAGCAGGCTCTTTCCGGACCCTGAGGAAGGACTGTCCGGATATTTTTCGGCCAATAGGATGAGCTTTTCTCTTGCCCAATCGTCGGCTCCCATTTCATGGTAGGACTTGGCTAGGAAGTACAGGGCATCGGAGGCGACGGGCTTATTGGGGTAGGTCTTGATGATCTGTTCAAACCGATGAGCAGCCGCGAGGTAGGACCCCCGCCGGTAGTAGAATTGCCCCACGAAGAGATGCATCTGAGAGAGCCAATCGTGGCACTCATCGAGTTTTTGCTGAGCCTGTGTATCATAGCGGCTACCAGGGAAGTCTTTTCTCATCTGGTCGAATGCGGTAATGGCCTTTTGCATTGGTTCGGGATCACGATCGATGGTCTTCGCCATCTTAAAATGAATTTCGCCGATCCTGAAGGCCGCGTACGGGGCCAGGACGTGATTGCGATGGAGATCCATGAAGTGCTTGTACTCAACTAAGGCTTCCGCATACTCTTCCTTTTCAAAATACGCTTCACCCCGCTTCATGATCACATTCGGGTGGTAGTGGTTCTCAAGGGTATCTCCGATAAAAATCTGCTCGTCTGTACCACTGATGGCCTTCTTTATCCCCTTCCGTACATCGTCCGTACCGACATCGCCGGCACAGGAGGCCAAAACGAGAGAACTCACGCCGAGCCACGCCACCAGCCAGATACCTGAACACCTGGATGACGGACCAGCAACAGTTCGAATAGCGCGTGGGGCCATGACGGACACACATAGCAAGGATGCGGGCAAAAAGCAATCAGAAGAGTGGTTTGGTTGACCTGCCTTCTCGCGCTCCCTATAATCCCGTGCGCATTGGAAATCTGGACAATTTCCCTAGAATATTTGGTGGTTTTGGCATGATTCGAGCCCGGATTATTGGAACTGGCAGCTATCTCCCGTCCCGGGTCGTGTCCAATGAAGAGATTGCTCCTACGCTGAATTTGTCCCCGGCCAGAATCCAACGGCTTACCGGTATCCGGGCGCGCCATTGGGCCGGTGATCACGAAGCGCCATCTGATCTGGGGATTGAGGCGGGGCGCCGGGCGCTCGATGCTGCGGGGGCTACGGCTTCTTCTATCGAGGCCATCGTTCTTTCCACGACCTCGCCTGATATGGTCTTTCCGTCCACGGCCTGTGCTGTTCAACGCGGATTAGGATGCAAACAAGTGGGGGCGTTTGATGTGTCTGCCTCCTGTTCGGGATTCTTGTATGGACTTTCGATGGCGCAAGCCATGGTTCAGAGCGGACAGGTAAAGACCTGCCTGGTTGTGGCCTCAGAGGTAAAGTCTCGATCGCTCGATCCTCAGGATGCTGCGACAGCGCTGTTGTTCGGTGATGGGGCTGGGGCCGTCCTAATTCGAGGCGAGGAAGATCAATGCCCGGAACGGCGGGGGATTCTCGGAATCAGGTTGTTTGCCGATGGCTCGCACCACGGGCTCATTCGGATCCCCGGTGGAGGATCACGCAGGCCCCTGTCATCCGACACGTTGAACAAACGGGAGCACGTGCTTCGTATGCAGGGAGCGGCGCTGTTTCGCCTAGCCATTCGACGGGTCGAGCAGGCTGTGCTGGACATCCTGAAGGAATTCGGCATCCGTCCGGCGGACCTGAAGCAGGTTGTGCTCCACCAGGCGAACGGCCGAATTCTGACCCAAGTGGCGGATCGGCTGGGTATTGAGCCGGGCCGACTCGCGTCGGTCATCGAACACTATGGCAATACGTCCTCTGCGTCTCTTCCGATCGCGCTCGATCATGCGGTCCGCAGCGGGAACATTTCGACGGGGGATTTGGTGCTGCTGGGCAGCTTTGGCGGTGGGCTGACATGGGCAACCGGTCTTGTTCGGTGGTAAGGGTCGCTTACAGTTTGTACGATTCGTTTAAACGGTAGGTCGAGTACGTCATGCCCTACTTGCTTCCGTCACTTGAGCCAGACCTCTGGCTTTGGGGCTGAGCGGCAGGCGAACGACGAATCGACTGCCTTGCGGCTGATTGGCTTCTACCCACACGTGCCCTCCATGTCCTTCCACAATATGTTTCACGATGGCGAGCCCAAGCCCTGTGCCGCCCAGCTCTCGGGATCGGGCTTTGTCGACACGATAAAAGCGCTCGAAGACGCGGGGACGATCCTGTTCGGGAATCCCGATTCCGGTGTCGGCGACGCTGAGCTCGATCGTCTTCGCCGGGTGATCAGTCCCAAAGGAAGGGATGAGCTTGGCGCCGACAGTGATGGTCCCACCTGCCGGCGTATACTTGATCGCGTTATCGAGCAGATTGGTCAAGACTTGCACGAGCCGGCCTTCGTCGCCCGCCACCGAGGGGAGCGACGGGTCGATCACGGTGACGAGCCGATGCCGATTCTTGTCGGCGATCGGTTTCATGATCGACAGGGTCCGGTCGACGATGGTGCGCAACTCAAGGGGCTCCGCTTTCAACAGGACCCGGCCCGATTCGATCTTCGACAGCTCGAGGAGGTCTTCAATGATCAAATTGAGACGATCGCTTTGTCTGAGGATGATTTCCAGGAACTTTGCGGCGACGGGGGGGTCGTCTTTGGCGCCGTCGAGAAGTGCTTCAACGTAGCCTTTGATGGACGTGAGCGGAGTCCGAAGTTCATGTGAGACATTCGCAACAAAGTCCTTCCGTATTTTTTCCAGACGCCGCAGTTCGGTGATGTCATGGAACACCAAGACGATACAGGCTTCGTTTTCCCGTTCACCTCCCGCCGGGGATGCTTCGATTTGGAGATACCGCCCGCTGAGCGGCAGCATGATTTCATCCTCATGGGGGGCGCGAGATTGGAGAATGGCCGTCACCAGATCGTTGAGTTGTTGATGGCGGAAGAGCTCCGCGCATGGACGTCCACGGGCTTCCACTCGAGAAATGCCGAACATGCGTTCGAGGGCCGGGTTGATCTGCAAGACCTGGCCGCGGTAGTCCAGCACCATGACGCCTTCGACCATCGAGGTGAGCACGGCAAGCAGTTGAGCGCGATCTTCCGAGAGTTCGTCGATCTTCGCGTGAAGCTGCTCCGCCACGTGATTGAGCGTCGTGGCCAAAAGACCGACCTCGTCCTGCGTACTGGCTCGGATGGGAAGGACCCGGCTGCCGGAGCTCAAGTACTGGGCCGCCGCCGCAATGTCCGAAAGGGGCCTGCTGATACTGTGAGCCAGCCAGATACTTACCGTGAGGGCGACGAGGAGCGCGATGCCGAAAGCCAGAAAGAGCTGTTGACGCAATTCAGAAAGCTCGCGATCCAACACAACCATGGGAAGGCTCACACGCACGACGATCGGCGGAGCGGGCTGAGGTTGCCGCAGCAGGACGGCACGGTACAACGTTCGCTCGCCGGTGGTGTGACTCATCCGGATGTCCTGCCCCTGTCCTGTGGAAAAAGCTTGTTGGATCTCAGGCCGAGACCGATGGTTCTCCATGGCGGATAGGTCGATATCCCGTACGGCGCTATCGGCAAGCACCGTTCCGTTTGCGGCAATCAACGTGATGCGAGCGGATGCGCGGTTGCTGAGGTCTCGCGCCGTCTCTTGCAGGGAAGCCGGTGTCGGAGGTGAAGAGTCTGAGTGAAACAGCGGTTGGACCGCGTATTCAACGAGCTGGGTTTTCGTTTCCAGCACCGCCCTCAGTTCGAGGAGGGCCTGTCGCTCGAAGAATTGAACCAGGATCACTCCGGCGAGCACGAGGCCACAGACGACCGCCGCGAGCGCGCCGACCGTCACTTTCCATCGAATCGACCAAGTCATCCTGATCCGTCGAAATCTTTCAGTTTGTATCCGAGGGATTTGACGGATACGATGGCTTCTTCGAGGAGCGGGAGTTTTTGCTTCAGACGGCGGATATGCACGTCGACGGTTCTGGTCGTGCCATAGTAGTCGTATCCCCACACGGCATTGAGCAGCACCTCGCGGGTCAGCACGCGACCGCGATGCCGAAGCAGATGCTCCAGCAGGCCGAATTCTTTCGCGGTCAAGGGGATCTCTTGTTTACCAAGGCTGACCTCATGGCGGGACAAATTCATCGTGAGCGTATCATAGCGGTACAGATCCGGGCCGGTAGTCGGTGAGCGCTCCACCCGACGCAGCAGGGCTTTGACCCTGGCGACGAGCGCTTTGGGGCTGAAGGGCTTGGTTACGTAATCATCGGCGCCCAACTCGAGCCCAACGATCGTGTCCGATTCTTCAGCTTTTGCCGTCAACATAATGATTGGCAGCATCGCGGTATCCGCTGCGGAACGCAGCCGCTTGCAGACTTCGAGCCCGTCCATCTCGGGCAGCATCAGGTCGAGGACGACGAGATCAGGTTTGTCTTCTTTGACTTTCTTGAGCGCCTCGAGCCCGTTCATCGCCGTGACAGGGCGAAGCCCCTCCTTTTCCAGATAGAGTTTGACGAGCTGCAGAATATCCTGCTCATCCTCGACTATGAGGATTTTCTTGTGATTGGTGGAACCCATAGGATGCCTCAGCGTACGGGGGAGGGGAGACAGAGTCAAGTAATGGACGGTCTATTTATAGGCAACAGCCGCGCTCGACGGCCCGGCGAGGTGCATGACCTCGAATCGCTTGAAGCCGACGTCCCCACACCACCGGCGGAAGTCCGCGCCGGAATAATCAAACGCATCGCCGAATTCGATGAGCATGTTGAGGGACATCAGTAGTCCCTGCACATTCTCGCGGCGGGCATCATCGATCAACGCTTCGATGGCGACGAGTGCGCCGCCTGGCGGTAACGCGTCGTAGGCTGATCGGATCAAGCGCATTTTGTCCTCCAGATTCCAGTCATGCAGAATCATACCCATCGTGATGAGGTCGGCCTTCGGCAACGGGTCCTTGAAGAAGTCACCGGACGCCGTGCTCACGCGAGCTTCCAGCCCGGAGGCGGCAATGTGTTTCTTCGCGATCGGTTCGACAACCGGCAGATCGAAGCTGGTACAGGTGAGATGCGGATGTCGCTTCGCGACCTCAATGCTGAGCAGGCCGGTCGCGCCGCCGACGTCGCAGAGGGTCCGGAATCGAGAAAAATCAAACTTCTCCGCGAACGTCTCGAAGTTGATGCGCGAGGCGCCGGTCATCGCACCCATGAATTGTTCCAGCCTGGGCACGTTCGAGTAGAGTTCCTCGAACATGCCTTTCTGCCCGTGTTTGACTTCGTTCTGCGGCCGGCCGGTCCGCAAGGCTTGGGGCAGATCGTTCCAAAATTTGAACAGCCGTGCGTTGAGCATGATCAGAAGCCCGCCGATATACCGTGGGCTGGCTTCGTCCAGGAACACGGCACCTTCGGGCGTGTTGAAATATTTTGCCTCGGGTCCGTCGCCGTCTCGGTCGAGAAACTTCATCGACACAAGCGCGTCAAAAAAGTCGGCGATGGCGCGTGGATGGAGGTGCAATTCCCTGCCCAGCTCCGTGCCGGTGAGACGCCGATCGGCGAGTGTGGTGAACAGGCCGACCTCAACGGCCGTGAGCAGGACCTTGGACCCCCAAAACCCAAAGGCGGTCTGCAAGATGGAAGACGGATTTACGGCAGAGTGCATGTGGGTTATTTCCTTGGTCATGGTTACGAGTCTTTCATCCGGAAATTTCCGCTCGCCAAGTCCGCTGCCTTCTTCACACATCGGTGAGAAGCCCGCAGATATCGATAAATACCCTCACGTTGGCCGAGGTATCCTTGCGAGCGACCGTAAAGATGAGGTTGGACTTGGGATCCGCGTAAAGGGTGACTTCCTGACTCCCAAAATATCGTGCAGGAAATTCGGGATCAGCGATCTCAGAAGTGCCGGCAGGCGCAATGGGATAGATGCCCGTTTTCGACCGTGTGGTCACGTGAACTGCGTAGAAGAGCGGTTGATTCGGCTGTCCGAATCCATTGATCCCGACAAATTTGACATCGAATCGTTTTCTGGCTGGAACGGTCAGGACATCGATGTCCTTGACGCTTTCTCCATTACTAAGATTGATGGCAACTCCCGTTTGAAATGGTCTTTGAGCCATCCGAGGCACCTCCTTGTACAGTCAGAACAAAAAGGGAAAGTTTCAATTGCCACAAAGATATGACATTTCAGCAGGCACTGAGCGTACGGGGGACCGGAGAGAGAGTCAAGGTAACAGCGTGATGACGACATGACGGTGTCTATTTGTTCGGGGACATGGACATGACTCCAAAAAGGTCGGATGTGGGGGGCCGCGTACAGAATAGCTTCCTGACTCGATCTCAGAAAGGACCTCCGAGGGTGTAACTATTTACAAGCCCGCAACATACCAAGCCTGTAGGAGGCGGGCAAGATCTCCGGGACACCCGCTCTCGGTGATACCGTCGTGGCTTTTCGGAGGCAATTCTGTTGACGGAACGAGTTGATCTGACGTATCGTGAATACTCAGTAAAGACTGCAGACAGGACGATCTGGTAGAGTGCCGAGCGAAGGAGCTGCGACGATTATGAAAATCTATCTTGCCAATCCCCGTGGGTTTTGCGCCGGTGTCGATCGGGCGATCGATATCGTGGATCTTTCCCTCAAGAAGTATGGCGCACCTATTTATGTCCGGCATGAGATCGTTCATAGCCGCCATGTCGTGAATTCGCTCCGGCAAAAAGGCGCGGTCTTTGTGGAAGAGTTGAACGAAGTTCCGGAAGGGTCGGTCGTCATTTTCAGCGCGCATGGTGTTGCGAAGTCGGTGTGGGAGGAAGCGAATCGTCGGCGCCTGCATGTGATCGACGCGACCTGTCCGCTGGTGATCAAAGTGCATAACGAAGTGAACCGCGATTATACTCAGGGGTATGAACTGATCCTTATCGGTCACGCCGGTCACCCGGAAGTGATCGGGACGCTGGGCCAGATTCCCGACAAGTTTCATCTCGTGTCTTCGGTGAAAGATGTGGAAGAATTACTGGTAGAAAACACCATCAACCTCTCGTATGTCACGCAGACGACGTTGAGCGTGGATGAGTGTCGGGACATCGTCAGCGCGCTCCATCAGCGGTTTCCGAACATCAAGGGCCCGCATCAGGAAGATATCTGCTATGCGACGCAAAACCGGCAGAATGCTGTGAAGGAATTGTCCCGTCTCGTGGATGTCATTCTGGTGATCGGGTCGCCGAACAGCTCCAACTCCAATCGCCTGCGTGAACTTGGAGAGCAGTGCGGCATTCCCTCTTATCTCATCGATTCAGCCAGCGACATCAATCCGGAATGGCTGCAAGGTGCCAAAGCAGTCGGAATTGCCGCGGGGGCTTCCGCTCCGGAAATCTTGGTCACGGAAGTGGTCGCATTCTTGAGAGCTTCGGGACCATCCGAAGTCGAGGAACTCACCGTCATCGAAGAAGACGTTGAATTTCTGTTGCCGAAGGAACTTGTCCAAATAGAATCGTCCAAGAAATCGATGGCCAGCATTGCCGGGTAGTGCGTTGTAGATAAAGCCTTCGTCCCTTCGCTGTCTGCGGTTTCCTAGGGCGGTCGTCTTGCGCTGCCGGTGATGGTTCCGAGGCCATGTATCGGATTCCAAACCACTTTTGAGATTTTCCTAGCCCCCACCCTATACCTTGTAGTGGTCACACTGCATCTCCTCTATTGGCTGTGTTTTTCTTTGATTTCTTGAAGCTCCTATGATACAAGGGCCGGAAATTTTTATTTCCATGGGAGCGCCCCACGCGCGCGTGAAAGGGTGAGCCGATGTACTTGAAATCATTGGATATGTTGGGGTTCAAGTCGTTCGCTGAGGCCAAGATCGAATTTCCCGAGGGTGTCACGGCGATTGTTGGTCCAAATGGGAGCGGAAAGAGCAACGTCGTGGATGCCATTCTGTGGGTGATGGGCGAGCAAAGCACCAAAACACTCAGAAGCGAAAAGATGGAAGACGTCATCTTTAATGGCACCGAACTCCGAAAACCATTGGGCATGACGGAGGTGTCGTTAATCATCGGAGGCCTTGATCAGACGGGGGTGAAGTTGGATGCCGGCGCGGGGCTCCCCGGCCAACTGACTGAATTTCAAGAACTGATGATTACCCGCCGTTTGTACCGCAATGGCGAGAGCGAGTATCTCATCAATAAGACTCCGTGCAGGCTCAAGGATATTCGCGGCTTGCTCCTCGACACCCGTGCGGGCAGCAAAGGACACACGGTTATTGCGCAAGGCCAAATCGATCAGATCCTGAATGCGTCTCCGCAAGATCGACGCGAGCTCATCGAGGAAACCGCCGGCATTGTCCGCTACAAGAAACAGAAGGCCGAGGCATTACGGAAGTTGGAAGCGACGCAGCAAAATCTCCTGCGAGTCCGAGACATCGTGGCTGAGATCAAGAAGCAACTCAATTCTCTCGAACGGCAGGCGCGCCAGGCGCGCACCTATCAGACGTTGCAAGGAGAAGCGCGCGGGATTGAAGTGACGTTGTTGACCAGGGAATTCCGGGCATTGCGGCAGACGTTGCGGGAGGTGGAGGACGACGTCCTGAATTTGGATCGGCAAGAATCCGAGAAAGCCGCCGAGCAGGCTCGGCTCACGACGGATCTCGAACGGGCTCGCCTTGATGCCATTGCGACGGCTGACTTGATCGGAAAGACTCGAGAAGAACTGGCGGGAATTGAGCACCAGCAGTCCCACGCGCTGACCGCGGCGGAAGTCGAACGCAACCGAGGTCAGTTATTGAATCAGCAACAAGTTGAAGAGTCGGCTGAGCTGGAAGAGCTGGTCCGTTCGCGGGACAATCTGGCCGGCGCGCTCCAGACTGTTGAGGCATCATTGCATTCCGTCGAAGAGGAAATGGTGATTCGGGATCGTGCCCTCGGTGAGCTTGATCAGGAGATGGCGCGATTGCTCCAGCAACGGGCTGCGGCCGTCGCGGAAGAAGAGCGAGGGCGCAAAGACGTGTTGCAGCTGGCGATCCTGGTCGCGAATACCGAGCAGGGTATCTCACAGCTCATGAAACGAGTGGAAGACCTCGCAGGCCGTGGAACTCGATTGGTCTCGGAGCGAGACGAGCTTCGTGGGCAACGTGAAGCCGCGATCGAACGTCATGAGGCGGTACGTAAGGAATACGGAGAAGCCGACCGTCTCGTAACGAAACTGCGGGAGGACCAACGCTCCGTGCAGGAAGAGGCCATTCAAGCTGCCGGGATGATGCAGTCGCTGGATCAGGCGATTTTACGACGCTCGGAGGAGTTGGCGGGCGTGGATTCACGCTTGGAGGCGCTGCAAGGCGTGGTGCGTGAGGAGATGGGCTATGGCCGGCAAGGGGCTCAGCAGGGCCCCGCCTTGAAATCGTGCGAAGGGGTGCGGGATGCGGTCGCCGAATGGCTGGTTATCCCATCAGGCATGGAGCGTGCGGTCGAGGCGGTGCTAGGGGAGCGTGTTCGAGGGTGGTTTGTGGATGAACCATCCGTGGGACGGCGGTTGATCCGTTTCCTCCAACAGGAGGGACTGGGGCGAGGCAGCTTTATTCCCCAGCACCCACGATGGGAAGGGGCAGGGACCCATGATTGGTGGTCGGCGATTGCCGAGCAGCCCGGCATAGTTGGGCGCGCCGTGGATCTGATCCAGACCGACGCCGCTCGAACGGGGGCACGGGACTCGTTGTTCGATCGCGTCGTGATTGTTCGGTCATTGGACCAGGCGATGCAGGTGTGGGAGCAACATGCGTGGCACGCTCCGAATGGTCCGATCCTGGTGACTCTGGACGGTGAAGTGGTGGATGCATCGGGTATCGTGACCGGAGGTCAGGTCCAAGGAACGCCGGGTCTCCTCGAGCGTCGACGAGAAGTGATCGATCTGGAAGTCAAGCGGCACGCGCTTGTGACCGAGCTTGATCAGAGTAAGCAGCAGCGGGACGATGTGTTCGCTCAGACCCAGCTCCTGACCCAGCGGGACCGCCAGCTAGGGGATTCGCTTCGTGATGCCGAAATGCAAGATCTCTCGCTCCGTAAAGACGAAGAGAAGCTTCAACATGTGCTGACGGATCTTGACCATCGACTGAATGCAGTGGAGACGGAGATTCAAGAAGGTCTCGGTGAGCGAGAGCGGCTGGAGCAAGAATCGCAATCAGCCCACGCTCAATTGGGGCAATGGGTCGCTGAAAAAAACGGTCAGGAAACGTTGTTGGGGCGTGTGCGTGAGCGACTGGGGTTGTTTGATCAGAATATGAGAGAACAGCAAGAACATGTGACGCAAGCGAAGCTGACGGCAGAGGGTTTGCGCGCAAGACGGGAACACGAACAGCAGAATCGGGTTCGGGTGGCGCAACAAATTCAAGAGACGGAGGATCGGCGCCGTTTGCTGGGGGAACATCTGAATAGTCTGAAGGGTTCAATCGAGCGGAGCCGGGATGAGCAAGCCCGTCAGGAGGCGCTCTGCCAAGAGCTTGGTGTGACGGCAAGTCGGGTGAAAGCGGAGTTGGTTGCCGCTCAGGAGCAACAAGCGCAGCAAATGGGTGCCAGCCAGACTTTGGAAGCGAGTCTGGAAGAAGTGCGCCGAGGAGTCTCCGCGATTCGCGATGCACGGATGACGGTGGAAGTGCGCCGTGCGGAACTTCGCACGCAATTGGGCACAGTCGAAGGAACCTTATCGGGAACGTATCAGCTCGATCCGCTCGCGCTGATCGACGATGCGCCAGCATCGAATGAATCGGTCATAGAGACCGATGCCACCGGTCAGGAGGCGGCCCAACGTTCCGATGCCGAGTTGAAAGAGCAGTTGCAGAAGCTTCGTGATCGGCTCGATCGCATGGGGCCGATCAATCTGGCTGCCATCAGCGAGCACCAAGAGCTGGAGGAACGCCACAAATTTTTGTCTGCGCAGGAGCAAGACCTGTCGAATTCGATTGTGTCGCTCAAGGAGATCATTCAGCGGATTCACCGAACGACGAAAGAAATGTTTGCGTCCACGTACGACGAACTCCAGCAGAAGTTTTCCGAGGTATTCGTCCAATTCTTCCCCGGCGGCCGGGCTGAGCTGCAGTTGGTCGACGAGCCGCCGTCAGAAAACGGCGAGCCTCCCGGCAGCCAAGAACCAGGTATCGAAATTGTTGCACAACCGCCTGGGAAGCGGTTGAAAAGCATCACTATGCTCTCGGGCGGCGAAAAGACGCTGACCGCAATGGCGCTCTTGTTTGCGAGCTTTCTCATCAGGCCGACGCCGTTTTGTCTGTTGGACGAAATCGACGCTCCGCTGGACGAGGAAAACATCGGGCGCTTTACAGGTGTCTTGAAGGAGTTGGCGCAGAATGCCCAGTTTCTCGTCATTACACACAACAAGCGGACGATGAGCATCGCCGATTCTCTCTTCGGCGTCACGATGGAAGAACCGGGCGTTTCCAAGCTGGTTTCCGTCAGGCTGGGGGACCTGCAGCCGGCCTAAGAGCACGTTCTCCAGTCCAGCCGCAATCATTGGATTGTCACTCAGGGCTTGAATCGCGGCAGACACCCATACCCCTTTACGAATCGGGCGGTCATTTCATGCATGTCAACGGCCGTCTCCGATTCGGGTGATTCCCCAAAGCGGGTGCTTTGTTCATTCAGTGACGCGCACTCAGGTTTAAGTGCTGGAGTGTCCCTATCCCGTGCCGACCTCTTTCCCGTCCCGTGCATCTCCTGGAAAGACGGTTTCATTATGAGAAGCTCGAAGCCTGCGATATCCTTGTTGCGAGTGTGAAGTTGGTTTCACCGTCTGCAGGGAAGGAGGTTGATCATGGCATCTTCACGGACCCAGGGCAGAAGGCCATATCCACAATCGGTCGGCAATCTCGCTCTCGACGATGCGCGATTAGAGAGATTGTGCATGTCCAGTGCAAACGCTGGCCAAGGGTCGCTGCGAAGAGTGCACGACGAGGTGCAGGAGGAACAGGAGGATGATCCGTTCGGGCCCGCCACGGGGATTGTCAATGGACTACGCCTATCCATTACGTTGTGGAGCTTCATGGTTCTCGTGATTCTGTTGATGCGATAACCCCGTTCCTCCTTGTCTCAATCCCTTTCTTGCACATACTGCTGGTATCGAGCATAAGCGGATCATGGGCATCGCCGATTCCCTCTTCGGCGTCACGATGGAAGAGCCGGGTGACTCCGATTGGTATCCGTGAGGCTGCGCCATCTGAAGTCCGTATTAGAGAACACCGCTTCTCAAGCCTCATGCGCGAGCACGCCGTCAAGTTGACGTATCGTGGCCTCGAGCACATGACGGAAGGCTGTGTACCTATTGCGCTGTAAAGAACAGCCGCTTCACCGTTGGTCCGGTTCAACACAAGAGGGGCATGATCGGCACTATCAACGCGCGGAGGGTAAGAGATGAGGCGCTCAGTAGGATGCGGTATGACGCGAAGGCAAGAGTAAAGTATTGGCGATTACATACTTCACCACACCATAACGAGAGGTAAAGACGATCATAGCCGGGGCAGGTCAGGCATTTCGCAAATGTTCTGCCAATCGCAAAGAGAGCTGAACAATCGTGAGGGTTGGGTTAGCCGATCCACCAGATGGAAAAACTGATGAACCAGCGACATATAGGTTGCCTTGTCCAAATACACGACAATTTGAATCCACCACACCGTTCTTGACCGTGTCCGCCATTCGAGTACCGCCCATGTGATGATAACTAGCGCCAAAATCGCCCGTTACCCGGTAATCGGGAAAGCCACCGTTGCCAAACACCCACTCAAAAAATTTGATACGTCCGAGATTTCTGGCCATCACATAATCGTTAAAATGAGACAGGGTTTGCCGTATCGTAGCAAGATCGCGATCCGTTTTTTTCCAATGCAGCTCCGTCAACGGAATTCCAAAACGGTCACGCTTAGTTTCGGACAGCTTCACATGGTTGGTCCAGATAGGCTCTTGTTCCCATTCCGTGCTGAGGTGTTGCCCACAGACAAGCTTTTTCCCTACCAGCGATGCGGCCCAGGCGCCAACTTTCGGCGCAACGCATAACAGATCGCTCAGCAGCGCCTGTGTGCCTTCAGGCGGCATTCCTCTCACGATGATTCGGCAATCTAAAGTCGACAACTTTCGTTTTACTGCATCTGTTAAGCCAATCTCGCTCCTCCCGTGATGAACAGACACCACTTTGAGGTCAACGAGCGCATGCCCGACCCTGAAAGCGGGGTGCTCCATCCAATAACGACCTAGCGGTGCGCGAGAGTCAACAAGTTTTCCATTCGCCTGATGATTGCACCACAGGAGCATCCGGTTGTTTTCTATTCCGCCCATTGCCAAAATGAAGTGTGTCGCTCTTATGTTGGCGGATTGTCCGGAAAAGTTGGTCGCATGTGCGCTTACGACACGTTGTCCATCCGTTTTCAATCCCGTTAAGTTGGCATTCGTAACGTAGGTCACGTTTTTCGACAGATTAAGTCTCTCCTGATATTTCTCACCAAACCGAACTTGCGAATAGGAAATGCCAGTTTGTCTGATGCCGAATTCCCGATCTAATATCACCTCATCGCGTGGTGGTGGAATGTCGAGAATAGAGAGCGTTTTTGCCAAGAACGGGTCTAAGTCTTTCTTTGTGATTGGCCAGTGTGCATTCTCAAAACCCTGCTTCTTTTGGAAGTCAATTTCACCTAACGGTATGCACTCCCCGCCCCAATGGCCACTCGTTCCTCCCAGATATCGCAAACGAGCGGAATCAAGCTCGAAGTAGGGGTCGCCTATCACATCCCCCTTATAAATATCCTGAGACTCAACGCTCTGACGAAGTCCGCCTCCCTCTAAGAGAATCACTGAACGACCATAGTCTCCAAGTTCCAATGCTAGAGTCATCCCGGCAGGCCCTGATCCCACAACACAAAAATCCGCTGTCTTGGGTAGGCCGTTTACTGAAAGGCTGAAGTCAACATGCATCAAACGTCTCCTGTTTGTAGCACCCAGCCTTGTCTAATGAATTTTCCGCTCCTTTCGCCATGGAGATCGTTAAAAATGCGAGTGAGCAGCCCCATTTGGGCGAACAAAAACAATCCGATCAAGAATCCTCTGCGAGAACACATGCTCTTCACCTCCTTTTACATCGTGACATTAACAGCCAGGAGATCCCAGTCCAAGAAAAACCTGACTTGGCACGGGAGACCCCGTCGGACGAAACGCATCCAGCTCGCACAAGAGATCCGAAGTCATTCGCGACGTTCGCCAGCGAACACTAGCTTCAGGACAGCGGTCTCCCTGAAGACCTCGGGCCTGTCTCACAAATGAACGAAGGAGTGGACTCCCGCGATGTCCAGTTACAAATGCTGAGAGAGGATGTCCGCAATCCACACACCCATAAAAATACATATACTTCAGTCACTTCTCACTCCATTTGCTTGACTCAATTCCCAGCGTCTGTTATAAGCCTGCGGTACATTCGAGGGAGTGTAGAGGAGCTGTTCACGAGGGAGACCATTGCGAGATGCCGGTCTTTCACCCCCCTCAGCCCTGTCTTTCAAATCATAACGATTCATGAACATCATAAAGGCGTTATTCAGCCGCCTCTCTGACAGCCTGCTTTCGACCGTTCAGGGACGATTCGATCCTGCGACGGAATTTACACCCATGGCTCCGCTTCGGTTGGTGTCCGACAAGCCGGTTGTCCTCCCTTCGTTGGATCCTTCTTCTATTCGTCGTCCCATCGCGCATGCTGTCAGCCAGCCTGATGCGGTGGATGACGCGATCCGGCGGAGTCAGTCATGGTTCCTGAGCCGTCAACATGCTGAAGGGTACTGGGTCGCCGAACTGGAAGCGGACACCACGTTGACATCCGAATACTTGATGCTCCGTCGATTCCTCGATCGTGTGGACCCCGATCGGGAGGAGAAGGCCGTTCGGTATCTCAAGTCGATGCAACTACCCGACGGTGGATGGCCGATTTATTACGGCGGACCGACTGAAATCAGTGCGTCCGTCAAGGCGTATTTTGCCCTTAAGTTGAGTGGTGTGTCGGCGGACGAACCGTGTATGGTTCGGGCGAAAGAACGAATCTTGGCCATGGGGGGAGTCGTCCAAGCCAACGTGTTTACAAAAATCACGCTGGCGTTGTTCGATCAGTACGATTGGGAGGGCATTCCCCATATGCCCGTCGAGATCATGCTGCTGCCGAAGAAGTTCTATTTCAGTATCTACGCGATCTCCTATTGGTCTCGGGCCGTCCTGATTCCATTGTTGATAGTCTTTGCTCACCGCCCGGTCTGCCAAATTCCCCGTGAACAGGGTATCGAGGAACTCTATCCGATCCCGCGAGCGGAGATCAGGTATTGGAAATATCCTCCGTTTAACAAAGATCAAGCGTGGTTCACGCCCCATAATTTCTTTGTTGCCCTGGATGCGATGTTGAAGCTGTACGACCGGATGCCCATGCGGGTGCTGCGGGAGAAGGCGCTTCATAAAGCAGCCTGTTGGATGTTGGAGCATCTCAAAGGGTCCGGGGGACTCGGTGCGATTTATCCGGCGATGGCAAATTCCATCATGGCACTCGAATGCTTGGGCTATGGCGCGGATGATCCTCTGGTCGTCAAGGCGCTTCGTGAGATCGAGGAATTGGAAGTCTACGATTCCGCCATGATTGATGGTGAGCTTGCTCCTACCCTCCATCTTCAGCCTTGTTTTTCTCCCATTTGGGATACCGCCTTGCTCACCAATGCGCTGGTTGAAGCGGGGCTGCCACAAGATCACCCGGCGCTCCAAAAAGCGGGCCGGTATCTCATCTCCAGGCAGACCAAGTCGGTGGGTGACTGGATTGTGTCCTCGCCGAACGCGGAACCGGGCGGATGGTATTTCCAATTTGAAAACGAATTGTATCCGGACGTCGATGATTCCGCCGTGGTCCTCATGGCGCTGTCAAAATTGAAGATTCCGACCGGAGAGGGCGAGCTGAACGAATCCATCCGCCGCGGTATGCGATGGGTGCTGGCGATGCAGGGTTCCGATGGAGGGTGGGGCGCCTACGATAAGGACAATAACCGTGTCGTGTTCAATTATATCCCGTTTGCCGACCACAAGGCGCTTCTTGACCCGAGCACGTCCGATCTGGCGGGACGATGTCTGGAGATGCTTGGAGCCTTGGGTTATGACAATACACATCCAGCCGTTGCGCCGGCTCTGGCCTTTCTGAAGAAAGAGCAAGAAGAGGACGGCAGTTGGTATGGGCGGTGGGGGGTCAATTACATTTATGGAACCTGGTCCGTCTTGGCAGGGCTGAGAGCCATTGGTGAAGATCTCTCGGCACCCTATATTCGGCGGGCTGTGTCCTGGCTGGAATCGAAACAGAATTCTGACGGTGGATGGGGAGAGTCCTGCCTTTCTTACAATGACCTCGAGCATCATGGTCAAGGAGAGAGTACGCCGTCGCAAACAGCATGGGCACTCATGGCCATGATGTCGGCTGGAGCGACTGACTCCTTCAGTGTGGCGCGCGGAGTGCAATTTCTTCTCCGTCATCAAATGAAGGACGGATCGTGGGAAGAAATTTCTCATACAGGGACCGGGTTTCCGCGAGTGTTCTATCTTCGGTATCATTGGTACTGTCAGTACTTCCCGTTGTGGGCCTTAGCGATGTATCGCAACCTCCGTTCTCGCGGGAAGATGCGAGCCGATGAACTTCGCCATCACATGCAAGGAAATGACTCATACCGGTCCGAGCGTTGACCCCCGCCGGTTCGCTCCCCCTGCCCTCATCTGACACTGTGCCGCCTAAACGGATTGCCATTTTTGCCGCGACCCCATGGGAGATGAGAGCCGTTCGGTCGGCATTTCCTCCTGGCATCGGACGACAAATTGCCGGCCACTCTGTTTTCGTACACACTGTCGGTGACCGGGAATATTGGCTTGTGCAAACCGGCGTCGGTCTGGAGAAGGCGAGGCAAAGCGCCGTTCAACTCATCGACGGCCGGCCTTTTAGTCTCATGGTATCGACGGGATTTGCCTGTGCGCTTGTCGCGGCGGATATTGGGGCACTCCTGGTCGGCCGCGAGGTCGTGTGTAAACCAGGGGCAAGTGGGGAGCTGTCACAAGTTACGGCTGTGCCGGGTGATGAGCGAGATCACGTATTGGCGTTTGTCGAGACTCTGGTGCCACCTGCACACATTGGACGATTTGTCTCGACGGATCGAATCATCGGTAGGGCTTCGGACAAAGAACAGTTTGCGCGAAGCACGCAAGCAATCGGCCTCGATATGGAAAGTTCCGCCTTGGCCGCTCACGCGCAGCGCATGCAGGTTCCTTTTGTGATCATTCGAGCTGTTTCCGATCTTCTCGACGAAGATCTTCCCCTTGACTTCAATCTGTTTCTCAGGCCCACTGGATGGCTCAAGGGTCTCGGTACTGTTTTGGCCGCCCCTTCAAGTCTCTTGGGTCTTGGCCGGCTTCGTCGACAGAGTGCGGTCGCAGCAGAGGCCTTGACGACATTTTTCAGGCGTTATACTGCGGCGATGGCAACGGAGCGGCAAGAGCGAGAACTCTCACCGACGTGACCATGAACCTTCCTGAAGCAATCGGCCGATGGGCGCTCAGATACGTGGCCGAAATGGGCCGGATGCTGATCTTCGTGGTGTCCTCCTTCGCCTGGTTGGCCCGTCCGCCGTTGCGGATCATTCAGATCGTCAAGCAGCTTCACTTCATCGGCTATAAATCGACGTTTGTCGTCGTTCTGACGGCGGCCTTCACTGGGATGGTCCTGGCGCTGCAAGGATACTATACGTTACGAAAGTTCGGCTCCGAAGGGCTGTTGGGTTCCGCCGTGGCGCTCAGCATGATTCGCGAGCTGGGGCCGGTGTTGGCCGCGCTTATGGTCACGGCGAGAGCCGGTTCGGCCATGACGGCGGAAATCGGGATCATGCGGATCACGGAGCAGATCGATGCGCTCGACACCATGGCGATCAATCCGCTCCAATACCTGATCGCTCCGAAACTTGTGGCCGGCTTGATCGGTGTGCCGCTGCTGGTCGCGATCTTCGATGTCGTCGGAATTTACGGTGGCCATTTGGTCGGAGTGGATCTGCTTGGCGTGAATGCCGGCTCGTATTGGAATTCCATTGAATCCGCGGTGGAGTGGAAGGACATCTATGGCGGCATCCTCAAATCCATCAGTTTTGGGCTGATTGTGAGCTGGATTTGTTGCTATAAGGGGTTTTACACGAGAATGAGCGCCGAAGGCCTGGGGACCGCTACGACCGAGGCCGTCGTATTGTCGTCGGTTTTGATTCTCGTGTGGGACTATTTTTTGACCTCGGTCCTGTTGTAACCATGCTGAAGCTGGTGGGTGTGACAAAGACCTTGGGAGGGCAAGCAGTCTTGCGGGGTGTCGATCTCGCGGTTCCTGAAGGGAAGCTCACCACGATCATCGGCCGAAGCGGGGAAGGGAAGAGTGTCCTGCTGAAGCACATGATCGGCCTGCTCCAGCCGGATTCCGGAGAAGTGTGGGTAGACGGCGTGGAGATTTCGAGGCTTCGCGGCCATGCGCTCAACGAAGTCCGTAAGCGGTTCGCCATGCTGTTTCAGGGAGCGGCGCTGTTCGATTCGTTGACGGTTTTTGAGAATGTCGCGTTTCCTCTCCGGGAAAAACTCCGGATGAAAGACCAAGACGTGACCCGCCGTGTCGAGGAGATGTTGGACCAAGTGGGCTTGGCAGGGATGGGGCACAAGTTCCCAGCGGAATTAAGCGGGGGGATGCGCAAGCGCGCCGGTCTGGCACGAGCGCTGGTGATGCAGCCGGAGATTATTCTCTTCGATGAGCCGACAACGGGTCTCGATCCCCTGATGGCCAAATCGATTCATGATCTCATCACGAGTATGCAGCGGAAGTTCGGATTTACCGCCGTGATGGTCAGCCACCAGATTCCGGAGATATTCGGCATTTCGGATTACGTGGCGATGTTGAAACAAGGGAAGATTGCGGCGATGGCCGAGCCAGCTGAATTCCAGCGAACCACCGATCCTGAGATCAGAGAATTCATCTCGGTCGGCGGGACGGTACCGCTGACCAGAGAGGTCTCCGCGGGCTAGAGGGGAGCCATGATGGATAAAAGCAGACTGGAATTGATCGTCGGTGTGTTTGTGCTGGTCGGGATTGTGTGTCTGGGGTATCTCTCGATCAAGTTGGGGAAATTAGAGCTCATCGGAGGAGATTTGTACGAGGTCGATGCCCTGTTCAACTCAGCGTCGGGACTGAAACCGGGAGCCACTGTGGAAATCGCCGGCGTCGAGGTGGGCCGCGTGAAGGCCATTAATTTGAAAGAGGATCGGGCGATGGTGAAGCTGGCGGTCCAGAACGGAACGAAGCTCTATTCCGATACGATCGCCTCGATCAAGACCAGAGGGATCATCGGAGAAAAGTACCTTGCACTCTCGCCGGGTGGGGGTGGAGATCCACTGAAACCCGGAGATGCCATTCGCGATACCGAATCAGGCCTTGACCTGGAGGAATTGGTCAGTCAGTACGTTCACGGCAAGGTCAACTAACTCGGTCTCGCGTAGCCGGTAGACGAGTATTCAGATAATCGGTAGAGGGGAGATCGTGCGATGATGGTGACCAGGAATGTGTGGGGCAGGCAGGCATGTTTCCGTTGGGGCGCGATAGTGCTTGTGGTGGTGGCAGCGGTCGGGCTGGGGGTGGTTCCGGGGTACGCGGGCGCTCCGACCGACTCCATGAAGGTGACGATAGACGAGGTTCTTCACATCGTCCGGGAAAAAGAGCTCAAACAGCCGGAGAAAGCCGATGAGCGTCGCCACTTGCTTGAGAAAGTGGTGGGGGCTCGATTCGACTATACGGAAATGTCCCGGCGGGCACTCGGCGCGCCTTGGAATCAGCTGACCGATCAGCAGAAGCAGGAATTCGTCGACCTTTTTCGGACGTTACTGACGAACTCATACGCCGATAAGATCGAGACCTATTCCGGAGAAGGCGTGCAGTACTTGAATGAACGGACGGAGAAGGAGTACGCGGAAGTTAGGACCAAAGTGCTCTCCGGAAAGACGGAGATCCCGCTCGACTATCGCTTGATCAACAGGGCTGATGATTGGCGGGTCTACGACGTCATCGTCGATGGCGTCAGCCTGGTGAACAACTATCGCGGGCAGTTTACCAAGATTATTCGTGCCTCTTCCTATTCGGATCTCGTCGATCAGCTCCGCAAGAAATCCGATAAGCTCAAGGCACCATAACGTCGTGTAGCTGGACCACGGGTACGTGTATGCGTAGCCTTGCTGTCAGTATCATCTTCATACTGCTCGGGAGTCTGTGCCCAATCTCTCTTGACCGAGCCCAGGCCGACGTGCGGTATTTCCCCATCCCTGCCGTCAGTTCCAGCAAGAACGACGGCAACGATATCGGTATGATTGTGCCGGCTCTCATCACGGGACCGGATGGGGATCTCAAATATCTGGTTGCGCCGATGGTGGTCTACAATTCGATCGTCGGCACTCGTGCGACCGTCAATCTGTTCCGTTACGAACCAGGGGGCAAGGAACTCCGAGGGATTGCGTCCTGGACAGAGCAGATCGAGCGAAAATTCCTCATAAGCTATGTTGATCCAGGATTCAGCAATGGTCGGTATAGTATTGGGTTCAGTGCGATGCATTTCAAGAATGCGACGGTGCGGTTCTTCGGACTTGGGCCGACCACCGTGAAGGAGAACGAGTCAAATTACACGGCCGCTGAGACGAGGTTGAATTGGAAATTCGGGATCCACGCGAACGAGGTTACGCAAATCGCGGTCAGCCAGCGATTGCGGCACATGCAATCGATCCAAGAGGGCGGCACGAACCTCCCCTTTTCGGGCGATCTTTTTCCGAATGCGCCGGGTGTGGACGGGGCCACGATTCTCGGGCAGCGGATCAGCTTCCATTATGATACCCGTAACAATCTGGTCACGCCGACCGATGGGACGGCGATTACCGCCTATGCCGAGCTCAACTACAACTTCAAGCAGGGGGCGGAGCCGCTGTATTCCAGGTATGGGCTTGAGGTGAAGAAGATGTTTGCGAGCGAGTCCAAGCGCGCCATCCTTGTGGTTCGTGGTGATCTGCAGGCGACGCTGGGTTCGGATGTTCCGTTTTATGAGCAGAGTTCCTTGGGCGGTCAGAACAACCTGCGTGGGTTTGGGGTAGACCGGTACATCGACAAGCAACTGATCGCGTTCAGTGTGGAAGAGCGAATTCATATCTTGCGCGCGCGCCTCGCCGGGGTCATGGCTGATTTTGAGCTTGCGCCGTTCATCGACACCGGGCAGGTGTTCAACTCGTTTAAGAATGTGAGCTTCAAAGACTACCGTATCACGCCGGGTATCGGGTTTCGGGGTATCATCCGGCCCAATGTCGTGGGACGGATCGATTATGGATTCAGTAAGGAGGGTGGAGCCATTTTTGCCGGGCTCGATTTTCCTTACTAGGAGACCAATCGGGTATGTCCGCCCTAGGTTATCGATCGTGACCCTTTAAGCCTCGATCAACCTGAGAGGCGTGGGCAAGCGATCTTTCATAAGCGCTTGACATCATACGGTTCGTGTGTGAGACTCCACAAAATTTGGCACCCACGCCAAGGGTGCACCCTGGACGTGTCTTTAGGTCACGTCGCTGATAGAAGACGAAAGTAAGGAGACTATCCATGTCTATGCTTAAAACGATTCATAGTCCAGCCGATCTGAAGCGGTTGTCTCCCGACCGATTTCCGGCGTTGTGCCAAGAGATTCGTGAACAGATTATCGGAGCGGTCTCCAATGTCGGCGGGCATCTGGCCTCAAACTTGGGTGTGGTTGAGCTCACGGTCGCTTTGCAATATCTCCTGGATACACCGGCTGATAAAATCGTTTGGGATACGAGCAATCAATCCTACACGCACAAACTCCTCACCGGCCGCCGTGAGCAGTTCCATACGCTGCGCCAGTACGGTGGATTGAGTGGATTTTGCAAGCGGGAGGAGAGCGAGTACGATACGTTCAATGCCGGCCATGCAGGCACGGGTGTGTCGGCTGCCTTCGGCATGGTGGCAGCCCGGGATCAGTTGAAGCAAAAACATAAAGTCGTCTGTGTCGTGGGTGACGGTGCGATGACGGCGGGAATGACCCTGGAAGGGCTGCATCATGCCGGCGGACTCGGCAAGGATTTCCTTGTGATTTTGAACGACAATCAGATGTCGATCTCGAAGAACGTCGGTGCCATTTCCGCCTACCTGAGTCGGACCATCACAGGGGAGTTCTACGGGCGAATGCGCGAGGAAACCGGTCAGTTGCTGCGCAAGATTCCCCACATCGGCTATGACATGCAAAAACTCGCTCGCCGGGCCGAAGAACTCGCCAAAGGCGTGATTCTTCCGGGATTGCTCTTTGAAGAGCTGGGATTCCAATACAGTGGTCCTATCGACGGCCATAACTTTGAACATCTCCTCCCGACGATTGAAAACGTCCTCAAGATGAAGGGACCGGTCCTGCTGCATATCATTACGAAGAAAGGGCTCGGCTACGAACCGGCCATGAAGAATCCGGTGTGGTTCCATGCCTGTCCGCCGTTTGTTCGGGAAACAGGTGCGCCGGCGAAGAAAGCCTCGCGCCCGTCCTACACGGCGATCGCCATGGATACGCTCGTCAAGTTGGCGCGCGAGGATAGGCGCGTTGTGGCCATCACCGCGGCGATGTGCGAAGGCACGGGGTTGACGACCTTCGAAAAGGAATTTCCGGATCGGCTGTATGACGTCGGCATCGCCGAGCAGCATGCCGTGACGTTCGCGGCGGGGCTCGCCGCTCAGGGGATGAAGCCGGTCGTCGCGATGTACGCGACCTTCCTCCAGCGGGCATATGATCAGGTCGTGCATGATGTCGCGACCCAGAATCTTCCGGTTGTCTTCTGTATCGATCGTGGCGGGCTCGTCGCTGAAGATGGGACGACGCATCACGGCGCCTTCGACTATGCCTTTCTGCGCCATGTTCCCAACATGGTGGTGATGGCTCCTAAAGATGAAAACGAGTTGCAGCATATGGTGAAAACCTGCTTGGAACATAACGGACCAATCTCGGTGCGGTATCCGCGAGGCGTGAGCCTCGGCGTCAAGATGGACGAGGCTCCCAAGGCGGTGCCTGTGGGAAAAGGCGAGCTTCTGAAGGACGGAACGGATGTCGCCATCATTGCGATCGGGGTATCCGTCTGGCAGGCCGTGGAAGCGGCGGAACGTCTCAGCAAGGAAGGGGTTTCCACAGCGGTGGTGAACGGTCGGTTCGTCAAGCCGCTTGATCACGAACTGATTGTGGATGTGGCGAAACGAGTCAAATACGTCGTGACGGTGGAAGAGGGCTGCAAGACCGGTGGGTTCGGGTCCGCCGTGCTGGAATCCCTTTCGGAGGCCGGGGTGACTCATAAGAAGACCAAGGTATTAGGCTTGCCCGATTGGTATATCGAACAAGGCCCTCAAGATCTGCTTCGTGAACGGTATGGCTTGACGAGCGAAGGAATCTATCAAAGCGTCAAGGAACTGATCGGCACGGCTTCGTCGGTGAAATCTCAATTTGCCGGTGCCGCATTAGCGGACCATCTGCCTCACGGAGACGAGCAGGGTAGCTGATCGCAAAAGGCGAACATCTCTCATGCACATAGCAAGGCGAAAAACCCGGCAGATCTCTGTCGGGAAGGTGAAAATCGGCGGCGATGCAGCGGTGTCCGTGCAATCGATGTGTTCAACGGACACCCGTGATGTGGCTGCGACGGTTGCTCAAATTCACCAGCTTGAAGCCGCCGGGTGCGAACTCATCCGCGTGGCCGTGCCTGACGACGAAGCGGCCGCTGTCCTTCCGCAAATCAAAGCGGCTATGACGGTCCCGCTGATCGCCGACATTCACTTCGATCATCGCCTTGCCCTAAAGGCCGCGCAGATCGTCGATTGCGTCCGCATCAATCCCGGCAATATCGGCGCCTGGTGGAAAGTGGAAGAAGTGATCAAGGCCGTGAATGAGCGAGGGATTCCGCTTCGAGTCGGCGTCAACGGAGGGTCGCTCGAACGGCCGCTGTTGGAAAAATATGGATGGCCTTCCCCCGAAGCTCTCGCGGAATCGGCGCTCAACGCCGTGCATGCGCTGGAAGACGTGGGTTTTACCAACATGAAAGTTTCACTCAAAGCGTCGGATGTGCATCATGCCATCGATGCCTATTGGCTCTTCGCGCATCAGTCGAACTATCCGCTTCACATTGGGATCACAGAAGCGGGAACGGCCATGACAGGGGCGGTGAAGTCTTCGATCGGTCTCGGCTACTTGCTTGGACAGGGTATCGGAGACACGCTGCGCGTGTCGCTGGCCGCGGACCCCGTCGAGGAGGTCAAGGTCGGATTCGAGATCTTGAAATCACTCGAATTGCGTCATCGGGGCATCAATGTCATCGCCTGTCCGACCTGTGGGCGCGTTGAGATCGATGTCGTCCGGATGGCGAATGAGTTGGAAAAGAAACTCGGTCATATCAAGACTCCATTGAACGTGTCGGTGCTCGGGTGTGTCGTAAATGGAATCGGAGAAGGGAAAGAGGCCGACATCGGGATCGCCGGTGGCGAGGGCAAAGGAATTTTGTTCAAGCGGGGTAAGCTCGTCCGTAAGGTCCCCATGGACGAATTAATGGACACGCTGATTCAGGAAGTGGAATTGCTCGCCAAGGAAAAAGAGGCGGAAGAAAGCGGTGGCGAAGCCGTCGCTCCTGTCCCTTCGAACGGATGGGAGTCACTCGTGCCCCAGTCGGATCTCCCCTCGACGCTTGGAAAAGAAATTCCCGTACTGCCTCGTCGGTAGGGGCACTATTTTAGTCCGAGACTCTCCCGCTCCCCGATCAACTTCTAGCCCATCTCACCAAAGAAACGATTGACGCGCTCAGGCGGGTCATGTATCAGTGCCGTCACACGATGGAATCAAATCCCGTCATCCGCCGGATCAATGAGTTGGTCAGGTCGGCTCTGTTTGCGCGATTGGTGAAGATCGGTCTCATCATTGCGGCGGTGGTGCACGGCTACATCATCTCCTTCGGACGGTCGTTCCACTTCCGGGACATCGATATCCATCGAGAGATTGGAAGGCGGTTACTTTCCGGAGAGTATCTCTACGCCAATGACTACTGCTACATGTATCTGCCGACTACCGGCATCTATTTCGCTCCCTTGCTCATCCTAGACAGAAACCCGAGCCTGGCCCTGCGTTACGCCGTCGCTGTCGGATGCTTAGTCCTCACGATCATGCTGTTTTACCGCATGATATGCGGTTCATCGGACTCGAGAGGGTGGGGCCGGTTGCTGGTGGGCGTTGGCGCAGGAGCATTGACGTTGCAATTTATCTTGAATGATCTCGACGACGGCGGCCCACATCTCATCCTGTTGGGCATTCTCACAGGGGGGATCTACGCGATATGGGTGGGGAAAGAACGGCTCGGTGCGGCCTTGATCGGGCTGGGTATCGTACTCAAGATCACCCCTGCTCTCTTCGTACTGTTGTTTCTTTGGAAACGGCAGTGGCGCGTTGCCTGGTACACCATGGTGGCTACGCTTGCCTGGATTGTGCTGCCCATTCTGTATATGGGGCCCACGAGCTGGTGGGAACATCACACAGAATGGACGAGGAATGCTGTCCTGTCTGTGCTCGATCGGCAGGCGGAGGGGCGGCAAGAAAACGAGTTGCAAAAGGCCAATCTCTCGCTCCGACATACCATGCTTCGGTATCTGGTGACCTATCCGCCCACCCATCGGCTTCGGCAAGTGGACCGGGGCTACCAGCCGGTACTGGATCTCTCGTCACCGGTCGCCAATGCGATCGTCGGAGTGGCCGCGCTGAGCCTGCTTGGCCTGTTCGCGTGGTCTAGTAGGCGGGTGTTTCAGGGGCCTGGAGATCCCACCTGGGCGAGGGATTGCGCGGGAACCTTGATGTTGGCGCTGTTCTTTTCTCCTATCACGTGGGACCAGCATCTTGTCTGGATGATCCCGGCGGCCTGTGTCGTCGTCGCCGCCGCCACGAAAATGAGCGGCGGGTTGAGCCCTACCGGATACGTCATGTTGGCGGTCTATGTTGTGCTCACAATGGTGTTGAATTATGAAGTCGTGGGTTCGGCAAGATGGGAAGCCTTGAAAAGCTATCATCATCTCGGTATTGCGATGTTGATCTTGTACGGATTGCTGCTCAGCAGTAGAGGAGAGTGGAGCCATCCGAACCCGCAGCCAGAAAAAATGCATTCCGGCCCGTCCCGTATGGTCAGTGAGGCATAATCTGTCTACCCGAGAGAACCTCCAAAACACTGATGCCGATGCACAATGCGACGTGGGTTGGTCTCGTGTTGTGTTCCAGAAAAGGAAGCGACTATAATGCGCCCCCGGGGCGCCGTACCCAAGTGGTAAGGGAGCAGTCTGCAAAACTGCGATGCAGCGGTTCGAACCCGCTCGGCGCCTCCAAACCGCACTTCGTGTGTACCGATCGCTCTTCATCGTTTTATCGTGACTGATCCGTGTGGATAGAACACTCAAGCGTCTTGTCATGCTTTGCACGTGCCGACGACTCATTACCAATCGCCTCGGGGTTCGTGTATCGCACTGGTCATGAAAAAGTACGAAAGGGTACGAAGGACGGAAAATTGACGGCACCCATGCGAGGTGCTACAATCATCCATTCTTGTGCCTCCAAGTCCAGCTACCGCGTGTAGCTGGTTATATATAGGCCGAAAAAACAACAACGTCAGTTATTCAAGGAGAACGGAATGGCTGTTCCGGTTTCTCAGATGTATACCGTGGCGACGTATGTGCTCTCCCAGAAAATGAAGGGGGTGAAGCGGTATCCCCTCGTTTTGATGTTAGAGCCCTTGTTTCGCTGCAACCTGGCTTGCGCCGGCTGTGGGAAGATTCAGTACCCTGATCATGTCCTCGATAAGCGGTTGACGCCCGAGCAGTGCTGGGCCGCGGCTGAGGAATGCGGCGCTCCCATGGTGAGCATTCCCGGGGGCGAACCGCTCATCCATCCGGAAATGGCGAAGATCATCCGGGGCTTGGTCGACCGGAAAAAATATATCTATCTCTGTACGAATGCGATTTTGCTCGAGCGCAAGTTGGATGAGTATGAGCCATCTAAGTTTCTGACGTTCAGTGTCCACATGGATGGGCTGAAAGATGAGCACGATTTGGCGGTTTGCCGCGATGGAGTCTATGATGTCGCGGTCAAGGCCATCAAGGCGGCGGTCAAGCGCGGCCATCGGGTGACGACGAATACCACTCTGTTCGACGATGCGAATCCCGAGCGAATCAGAACATTTTTCGATGAAATGATGGCGCTCGGTGTCGAGGGTATGACGATCTCACCCGGCTATAGTTATCAAAAGGCCCCGGATCAGCAGCATTTCTTGAAGCGGTCGCGGACCCAGGAGCTTTTCTCCAAGATCCTTGCTCGTCCCAAGCCGGGCTGGCAATTCAACCAATCCCCGCTGTTTTTAGATTTCCTCATGGGACGGCGTGAGTACCAATGCACTCCTTGGGGGAATCCGACCTATAATGTCTTTGGATGGCAGAAGCCTTGTTACTTGCTTCAAGAAGGATATGCAAAAACTTTCCGGGAGCTGATGGAGTCGACGGAGTGGGATCGGTACGGCACCGGTAAAAATGAAAAGTGCGCCGATTGCATGGTTCATTGCGGCTATGAGGCATCGGCCGTCGAAGATACCTTTAGCACCGTCTCCGGATTCTCACGAACAGCCAAATTGACGCTCATGCCTACCTCACGATGATTTTGCTCTCGTGAAGCGTCGGTCGTCTCTCGTCGTTCGCAGGGCGATCTCGCGCTTTACGCAATACGTTTCACGAACGACGATCTCCACATGACCGATACGAAGAATCATGCAGCTGCGATCGCCGGTTCACTGGAAGGGCGGGTATTCAAGCCTGTCTCTCCGGCTGAAACGGCAGAGGCGGTTGAACTCGCGTTCGACTACCGCGGGGATGTGACCTTGACGTTGCGGTCCGGCGAATCGGTCATGGGATATCTCTTCAATCGTCAGCTGGATGCCGATAGCTCATATCTCGAACTGTTTCCCTCCGACCGGCCGGATCCCCGGCGCATTCCGTACCAGGATATCGTCACGATTGCGTTTACCGGGGAAGATACGGCGAACGGGAAGTCCTGGGAATCCTGGGTGTCGAAAAAAGAGTCCGAGCGTCGAGCAGAAGCTGCAAAAATTGAGGCGGCCGCGCGCACACAGGGCTACCTCTAAGGTTTTCTCTTGTCCCGCCGATTCTCAGAATCCCAGGGCCGTGAACGGCCTTCCTCCATGAGCAAAAAAGCCAGCCGTTTCGTTGACAAAGATTTTGCGCTGTGCTAGAAACGCCTGCCCGAATGTAGCGCGCTCGCGGTCGTGCAGCGTGCATTTCCTCGTAAGGAGCGAGCGACGAGTCAGCAATCGAGTTCGAAGCTTGGCAGACGAAGTCCGGTTGGACTGCTTGTTTTCGCTTGCTGTCTCGCACTGAACGCTGCATTCCCACCTGTGGTTCCCGCCACCCACGAAGCGGATCACCGTTTCATGGTTGAAGGGTATGTTTGTGGCGCAGATGGCAAGGGGGTGCCGAACGCGGACGTTCTGGTCAAAGACACCAGAGTTTCATATGGTCAGGTTGTGAGGACGGATGGAGATGGCTACTACAAAGCGATGTTTCATCTGCACAACGACAATCTTGGCGATCCCCTTCTGGTAGAGGCGAAGGGCGAGCAGAAAAATCTCAAAATTGAATTCGATCCCAAAGATCTTGAAAGTGAGCGAAAAGTCCGCGTTGATTTCGGCGCCGGCTGTGATGCGAGTGGTCCTCCTGTTTGGCTGTGGTGGGGTGGTGGGGCGATGGTCGCAGCGGTCGGTGGCCTTATCGGTATGAGACTTGTCCGTTCTCAGCAGAGGCAAGAACGGGTCAAGGGGAAATCGCAGGGAAAAAGAAAAACGTAATCGCCGTTGACGGTTCATCGGGGGCTGCGGGGTCCCTCGACGAATCGGTGGTATGGGTGGGCGAGGACCGGTGTACAGCGTTATTGAGATGGGTGTAACTGGAGCGCTTTTGTTGGGGGTGCGAACACCTCGACAGAAGCGTTTTTTTTTGGAGGCCGCTTTCTATCCCTCTGTCGCCACGTGTGCGACAACCGTGTGCTTCTTTAGGGAATGAATCGTCGTCATGGCAAAGAAATTGGGTTCGTTTCGTGTTGCGATGGTCATGGGTCTGGGGTTGCTGATCGGCTGCAGTGGTGGTGAAGAAGGCGCAGAGGGTCCGATTGTGCCGCCACCTCCGGCTCCGGCTGAATATGCCGATAAGCATATGCCGTCTGACTGGTGGGGCGATGCCCAAAAGCTGGAAGAGGGACGCAAGCTCTTCATCGGAGAGACAAATCCAGACGTCAATTGTGCCAGCTGTCATGGGAAGGATGGAAAACCGGTGAAGGCGGGTGCCACGGATTTCCGGAGACTCGAGCGCATGAAGCTCTATTCGGACTCCGTGTGGTTTTGGCGTATTGCTGAGGGTGTGCCGAACACCAAGATGAAAGGCTGGAAGAGCAAGCTCTCGGATGAAGACCGGTGGAAGCTCGTGCTCTATGAGCGGAATTTTGCACTGCCGGGGAAGGTCTGGAGCGAGGACAAGAAACAGTGGGTCGATGCCGGCACGAAATAGCGGGAGGTCTTCTGCTTGTGCCAGCCAGGCTCAGGTCGGTTTCAGATGTTAGATGGGGAACATCCCGATAAATAAAACTGGAAAAACTAGGATACTATACCGAGCCGTTTTGAGGCACAATGCACCGAATATTTTTGCCGGATATTGTCCAAGATTTCAGTTCTTCGAAGTGTTTGTTTGGCCGGAAGGGTAAGACTAAGATCCTTGACTGGGCTCTTAAAGTAGGGGGCATCGAGACACCGTGAAAAAACTATCGAGCAGTCTCTTGGCTCTCGTTGTGTTGCTTGGGCTGTCTGCGTTAGGTGCACCAATCGTCAACGCTCAGGAGGTTGCAGCGTCTGCGGTGGAGTTCCCGTACACGGGCAATCGAACGGCGGTATGGATCGTCGCACAACTCCATATCCTATTCGCCGCGTTTATTCTGGGCGCGCCAATCTTCGTCGTCATCGCGGAGTGGCTGGGTTATCGGAAGCAAGACCCCCGCTACGATCGTCTGGCCAGGGAGATCACCAAGGTCACGGTCATTCTCTTCAGCATGACGGCTGTGACGGGCGGCCTATTTATCTTCGTTCTGCTTGCCGCCTATCCTCAATTCACGACCTCGTTCATCAATCAGTTCTATATGGTCTTCGCAGTGCTGTATCCGGCCTTGTTTATCGCCGAGACCATCTTGATGTATGCCTACCTGTACACCTGGGATGTCTGGAAAGGTGAGAAGAAAGGGCGGCATATCGCCCTTGGCGTGCTCCTGAACCTCGTGTGTCTGCTCATCCTGTTTGTCATCAACGGTCCAACGTCGTTCATGAATACACCGCCGAAGGCCGAAGGGGTCTCACCGCAGGATTTCATCGCCGCAGCGACCTTATGGGATAAGATCGCCAACCAAAGTTGGTTCCCTCTGAGTCTCCATCGGATCGACGGGAATGTTGCGTTCGGTGGATTCATTGCCGGCTTGATCGCCGCCTATATGTATATGGGCGCAAAGACGCAGGAGGAGAGAGCCTACTACGATTGGATGGGATTTGCCGCCATCTGGATTGCGGTGGGGGGATCGCTCTTACAGCCATTTACGGGACTCTTGTTGGCGTATGAAATGTGTGATTACGATTTTTCGTTCTGCCCGTACATGATGGCTGATCAGCTCTCCATGTTTTTTGAAATGCAGGGCGTCATGATCGGGCTCCTATTCCTGGGCATCAATTATTATAGTTGGCTCAGCGTCAAACGAATTGAAGGAGCGGAAAATGTCCGAATCACCATTCTGGCTCCCATCGTCTTAATCGTGTTGCTCCCTGTCACGATGTGGGTGATGAATAATTATTGGATTCCCGATCCGATGTCGTTGGCATTCCTCCTGCCTCTGACGTTGTCGCCATTCCTCTTAGGTCGGTTCGTTCCCAAGACCGTCTCCGCGCGGACCGTCATCAAGATCGGCTTTATCATCATGCTCATCAGCGATGCGGTCTGGCTCACTCCCGCCGGGTTCGTGGCGACCGGTACGGATATGCCCGATGAGATGAAACTCCCGGAAGGGTGGGACTATTTGTCATCGATGCCGGCCAAGCTTTCCGCGATTATCGTGTTGGTCTTTGTGACGGTCGTCAACTATGTGTTGTATAACCGAACGATCAAGCAAGGCACGATTCTCTGGGGGAAGATCGATTTCGCATCGCAATTTGTGCTGATTTTTTTGGCATTCACGTCCACGTGGATCATGGGGTTGATGGGAGCGGTGCGGTCGTTGCTCAAGAAATATTTCCACACCTATAGCCTGGTGTCGGACCTCAGCGCGGAGTCGTTTACCCCAACACTGTCGTATTCCGCCGGATGGATTACGGCGATTGCCGTGGTGTTTATCGCGATCGTGAGTCTAGCTGCGCTCGTGGCTCTTCGACCCTCCGTGGCAAAGGTGCGGGAGCCTGAGGGGAGTCCTGTTCCTGTCGGGGCGAAGTAATCAAGGAGTAAGGCGCCTACCGAGGAGACGAGAATTCGTATGGGCAACATATTCAAAAAGCTTGTGATAGGCGTGGTGGTCGGTGGCGCCCTGGTTGCTGTCGCGCACTCGCAGGAGTTGCCGTCCTCATTTCAGATGCTGTTCTTCGTCGTCTCAATGATCGGAGCGATCCTCTTCATGCTGCTTGACGCGCAGCCGGTCAAGACGATGAACGGTGGGAAATCCCTCTTTGCCGTCATTGTATTCTGGATCTTTTTGGTGACGGTCTGTGTGGCTGGTGCGTCGCTATTGCCTCAATTCGACCCTGAAGACGAAAAGACCAAGATCGGGAAGCTTCTAGACCGAGAGAAAAAAGGGTCCGCGCAGGGAAAGGCCGAGGAACTGATCGCTCGCGCCAAGGCGCTGGATGCACAGGTCAAGGCTCTTGAGGAGCGGCTCAAATCGTTGGGTCAAGGTGTGGCCGCGACGCCAACGCCTCCGGCCGGAGATGCGAAGCCCGCAGCTGCCGGCGCGGCGTCCGGCGCTTCCGGCGATGTGATGAAGGTCGGAGAGGAGCAGTGGCAACTCCAGGAATGTTACAACTGCCACAAGCTCAGGGGGGAAGGTGGAAAGAAGCGCGGTCCTGAGTTGGACAATATCGGCACGTTGCTGACAGTCGAGGAGATTCAACAGAAGATTGCCGACCCCAAGAGCTTTATGGCTGAGGGGTACGAGAAGGAATGGCAGAAGGGCATCATGCCCAATAAGTTTAAAGACCTCATGGACCCGAAAGAAATGCTGGCGCTTGCGACCTGGTTGGGTACCTTCAAGAATACCGCGATCAACACCCCGAAGCCTATCAAGAAGAACTAATGCTGCAACCGAAGCTGAAATCCAAGGTCCGGTGCACCGACCTCGACATCGGCGAAGTCACGAAAGTCGTGCTCGATCCGCTCTCGCACGAGATCAGCCACATCGTGGTGTCCATGAACGGCAGTGGTGAGCGACAGATCGCGATGGGCCACGTGCAGGCTGTCACCGAAGACGTCGTCCAGTTGCGCGCGCCCTCACGGGATATCCTGGCGTTGCCGCCGTTCAAACGGGAAGACTATGTCACCACCCATGAAGTGGAGATCTCGCATCTCGAAGACAACATCCATGTGACGCCGGGCGAGGTCCTGGTGCCTCTCCCTGATCTGGAAAAGAACGTCAAGCGCCGCACGTTTTTCATGAATTTTACGCATATCATCGGGTTCTTGATCGGCCTTCCGATCGCCTTCCCCATTCTGCGTTTTCTCATGAAGCCGATGTACGCAGACTTCGACAATGGATGGCTGAATGTGGGAAACGTAAGCAAGATCAAGCAGGACGATGTCGGCACCCAGTTCAAGTATAAGAAAAAAGTGAAAGAAGTGTACATGCCGGAGTACGAAGTCGAGAAGAACGTGTGGATTCTCCGAGCGACTCCGGAACTTCTCGAAAAAGTGTACCAAGGTAAGGACGCTGAATTTCGCGATGCAAAGGGGAAGCCCATCTGGACGAACAAGAAGGATATTCCTTACCTGGCGTTCTCCGGCAAGTGTCCGCATTTAGGATGCGGGTTCAAATGGCGGCAGCACAAAACGCTCGGGCAAGTGTTTCTTTGCCCGTGTCACTTGAGCATCTATGATGCCGCAGGAAAAGTGCTCGACGGTCCCGCTCCACGCTCTCTGGACGCATTACCCCTCAAAGTCTCTGCAGGGGGAGACGTGGAGATTATCGATATGGAGTTCAAGGCTGGTACGAAGTCGCAAGTCCGGATCGTGTGAAAGCTGGCGACATGGACATCAAGCATTCGTCTCCCGCAACAATCCCCGATCAGCAGCCAAGCGCGACTGAAAAGCTCGTTGCATTTCTCGACGAACGTCTGGGCCTCAAGGAAATGCAGGCCAAGATGCTCAACGAGCCGATTCCCGGAGGCTCTCGTTGGGCCTACGTGTTCGGATCCATTCTGTTGTTCATCTTCGCCATGCAGGCGCTGACGGGCATCCTGCTCATGTTCTATTACGTGCCGACTGCCGATCACGCCTATGATAGTACGCAATATATTATCCACGATGTCGATTACGGATGGTTTCTGCTGAGTTACCATTTCTGGGGATCCAGTGCGATGGTCGTCTGCGTGTTCGCGCATATGTCCCAGGTATTTCTCTGGGGTGCATATAAGAAGCCGCGAGAATTACTGTGGCTTGTGGGGCTCGCCTTGTTCGGCATCGTGATCGGCTTCGGCTTTACGGGCTATCTCTTGCCGTGGGACCAACGGGCGTTCTGGGCGACGCTCGTGGGTGTCGAGATTTTGGATAAGACGCCGATCATCGGCGATTTTATGGCCCGGTTTCTGAAGGGTGGAGCGACCCCGGGTCAGATGACGTTGAGCCGATTCTTCGTGATTCACGTGATGATCCTTCCGGCGGCGCTCATGGCTCTCGCCGGGCTGCACCTCTTTTTGTTTCGTGTGGCCGCTCCAGCGGGACCATTTAGTGGGACGCCTGAGGAGATCAAGGCCAAAACCGACTATTTCTTTCCTCGTCAGATTTGGAAAGACATTGTCGGGATGGCATTCGTCTTCGCAGGAATCTGCGCCTTAGCCCTTTGGGAACCGGTCGTTTTATTGGACCATGCCACACCGGACCCAGGGGACTACCACCCTGAGCCCGAATGGTATTTCCTTTTCTATTTCCAATTGCTCAGGCTCAAGTTGTTTGCAGGTCAGTTTGGTCAATTTATGGGCGCCGTCGCCTTACCGGTCGTGTTCATGGCGTTACTTATTGCGCTTCCGTTTTTCGACAAAGATCCCGAACGAAATATTTTCAAGCGACCGATCGCCTTGATCAGCTGGATTGCGATCATGGTGGTCATTGCTTTGTTCACGGTTGCGGCCGTGATCAACCGTGAGTTTCTGGATTAATCCTCACACACGTTATGGCTGAAGAACGCGAATCGATGTCCCCAACGAAGATAGGGTTCGGTATCCTCTGGCCGGCGTGCTGGACCGGTATTCCTATCAAGGCAGTGTTTGCCGTTCTTGCGATGACGATGGGATTGGTGCATTTCGAAGGCAGGTTCGGTCTTGCCTTTTTGATGCTGTTGGCCAGTCCCGTCACCGTCTTTGCCGCTCCCATCATTATGGCTCTCTTTGACACACATTTTGGTGAAGGGATCGGTTTGCCGCTCATTTTCGGGATGTCTATCCCCGTCGACATTTGGGCGCTCGGGCTGGTTGGGCGAACGTTCTTCCTGGAACGGCTTCGGAAGGAGCCTCCCCACGATGGGCTTGGTTTTGCAATTTGGTGGAGAACGGCGCTCATCGGGACCTTCTTTCTTCCGCTCCTCTGGTGGATCGTCAGCCGCGTTACGGAGATCGCCATCACCGCATCGCACTCCATGGCCGAAATGGAAAGCATGAGACATCTCTTCGACACGGGTCTTCCGGTCGCAGAACGAATCGGCCTCGAACTGACGATATGGGGATCCATCTCTTCAGCGGTGCTGATCGTCCTCGCGGTGATCGGTGTGTCCATCCTTGGACAAATCATTCGGCGGATAGCGGAAAATGCCCGCCCGGCGCCTGAAAATTATCAAGGGCTCGTGACCCGTTGGGACTTGATGCGTGTGCCGACTGATCAGGGATTGCTGCTGGCGTCGTTGGCAGGAGCCGGTGTGGTGCTGTCGCTGATGTTTTGGTCCATCCTTCCGGTGACCACACCCCATCCGCATGAATGCTGCAAGAAGCCTGAGGTGGAGGTCGAGCCGGTTTTCAAGCCGATCGAATCATTGAACAAGAATACGCAACGGCTTGCGTCGATCACAGCGCAAGTTGATGCCATCGAACAGCAGAAGGCGGAAGCAAAAGGCCAAAAAGATAAGGGCAAGGGGAAGACCGAAGGCGGGACCACCGCCGATTCACCTGCCAAGACGAAACCGTAACTTGCGAGGTGGTGAGGTGAGTGCCATACGACAGGGGATCGGAACGATACAACTAGCTCTCCGAGCTGTCAGCGGCCATGGCGGATGGCTTGCAGGTCTCTTGTTGACGGCGGTCTGGCTTGCGCTTCCTTCTATCGGCGTAGCTGCGGAAGGCACAGCGACCGGCCCGACCGAGTATCGCGATATTCCCTATATCGGCAGTCGGAACCTCGTGTGGATCGTTGCGCAGCTGCATCTGTTGCTGGCCGGGTTCGTGTTGGGTGTGCCGATCTTTGCATGGCTCTGCGAAGTGATCGCCTGGAGGGGAGGCGAAAAGCGCTACGATAAGCTTGCCAAGGAATTTACCAAACTCCTGACGTCGGCCTATGCGACGACCGCCCTGTTCGGCGGCATTCTGTTGTTTCTCTTGGTGGCGTTCTACCCAAAACTGATGAACTATCTGACGGATGTCTTCTTCCCGTCATTTTTGCTCTACTGTCTCCTGTTCTTGCTCGAGACGGCGACGCTCTATCTGTATTGGTACGGATGGGACGCCATGCAGTACGGCAAGCTGAAAACGTTGCACGTGGTCCTGGGATTCCTCCTGAATTTCTTCGCGCTCTTCATCATGATCGTGCCCAATGCGTGGGCCACGTTTCAGTCCAGCCCAGTCGTCATCTCAGAAGGCACGGCCATCGAACGAGCGTGGGCCGCGACGTGGAATCCAACGTGGTGGCCGATCAACATCCATCGGCTCATCGCCAACGTCGTGCTCGGCGGATACATCTGTGGAGCCTATGCCGGAGTCCGATACTTGTCGGTCAAGAATCCCGAGGAGCGTGAGCATTACGATTGGATGGGCTATGTTGGCAACTTCATCGGCGTCTTCGGCCTGTTGGCACTGCCGTTTGCCGGGTATTGGCTCATGCGGGAAATCTATCAGTACAACCAGCAGATGGGCATTACCCTGATGGGCGGATTCCTGTCGTGGCTTTTCATCATCCAGGCCATGCTGATCGGTGTCTTGTTTCTCGGGTCGAATTATTATTTCTGGTTGGGGATTACCTATCGTATTCCCGGATCAGAGGGAAAATATCGGCGGGCGATGTTGATGATGCTCGTCAGCTTGCTGCTGTGTCTTGCCGTGTGGATGACGCCGCACTCCCTTGTCGCCAGCATCGAAGAGGCCCAGAAGATGGGAGGGGCTCACCACCCCTTGTTGGGCGTCCTGGGCGTCATGTCCGCCAAAATGACCGTATCCAACCTCATGATTCTTATTACCTTCATGAGTTTCGTCATGTACTGGCGGGCGGGGAAACAAGATACAGCCGGGTGGGCGAAGCTGGGAAAGGCGGTCATGGGGGCCGTGTTGGTATTGGCCAGTCTCGCCGTCATCGTTCTGGGTGTGTGGGGATACTTTGTGCCGGCGATTGTCCGCATCAATTATTTCTCCACGTCCCAGGTGCTGATCGTCATCTTCGTGATTCTGACCATCACACCGTTGACGGCGTTGTTGCTCAAGAGTGCCAAGACGACAACGGAAATGGTTTGGGGCAGTATGCCTCCCCGCGCCGGGTATGCGCTGGTGCTCAACGCCGTCATGGTCATTCTTCTTATGACACTGATGGGCTACGCGCGATCCTCATCTCGGGTCCACTGGCATGTGTACGGGGTTATGCGCGATTCGTCGCCCTATGCCTATTCACCGGCCCTCGGCAGCGCGTCGCTGATCATGGCCTTCTGTACATTTTTCTTCTGCATCCTTGTGGCGTTTATCTTCTGGGTGGCCACCATGGGCGATAAGACCAAGGCTGCTGCCGCGTCGGGGAAAGGCGAGCTGCCGCACGGCATTCCTGCGATGGCCGGAGGAGCGCCGGAGGAGCGGCAACAGGGATAGATGGGAGTCGCGAGTGAACCAGGCAATGAGCTACACACCGAGCAAGTTGGAGAGCCATGAGTGAAGTCGCACAACTACAATTGATCGCACTGTCAATCGTCGGGTTTGGGATTCTCATCCTCCTCTTCATCCGCGCGACCTTTGTCCGGGTGACGGGATTTGTCTTCATTGTCCTCGGGCTGTTTTCGCTCATGTCACTCGCCGTGCCGCAATTGGCCTCGTTGCCGCCGGCCGAAGAAAAGGTCGACATTGCGAGTATCAAGACCCCGACCGATATTGCGGCAATCGGCCAGACGGTGTTCTTCAGTAAAGGCCAATGCGCGCTGTGCCATTCCATCGGCCCCAGCGAATCCGCGCGTTGCCCGGATCTAAAAGGAATCGGCGCCAAGTTGAGCAAGGATTTTCTCTATGAAAGTCTGACCGATCCTCAGGCCTTCGTGTATCAGGATTACCGGCATGGCGGCGTGCCCAAGGAATATCCGGCCACGATGCCGCGTATCGACAAAGACCCGATCGGGCTCTCGAAGAATGAAATTTTGGCCGTCATCGCCTTTCTGCAGCAAATGAGCGGCGAGCCGATCTCCGTCAGCCTGTCGGATCTTGAGATCCCCGGCAAGGCGGCGCCGGCCCCGGTCAAAGCGGCCGCATCCGCGCTGGTCGCCGAGGCACACTCGCGCTAGCAGGCTGGTGAACAACTATGTTAGCACTCGAAATCTTGATCCCTCGGACGTCATGAACCAGCAGTACATTCACAGGATGTTCAAAAAGACCGTCGATTCTCACCCGCCCACCCCGGCGCGCCACGACGCGCCTTTCCGCGGGCAAGGCCGCAACGAGCAAAGAGGCGAGACGTACTTTTTGTCGTACGTTGAGTCTCTGCGCGATGTGAGAACGCAGCTGGAGGGATTTTTCAACATCCTGCTAGGGAGGAACGTATGGGCTCGTTAGGTAAGCCGATTATACTCATGGTAGCCATGTACCTGTTCCTGAAGTTTGTGCTGCCGAACATACCCGGCTCCGCGCCGCTTCCCTCCAGCCTGATTTTCCTGTATCTCCTCCTGACCGCATCCGGCATCGTCATCTACGAAACGTTGAGTGGAGCGTCTAAAGATGCCTTCTGGGGACCCATGCAGCGGTTCCTGACCGGAGAGAAGATCGGAGGGTTGCAAGCGCTTCGATATGGCGTGCTGGTTTTCTTCCCCCTGCTGGTCGGATGGCAAACCTACGGCAGCACGGCGACGAGCGATCTTCCACCGGTGGAAAGCAGAACGATTCATCCGGCGCCGCCGGGCGAGTATACCGGGCTGTCGAATCCAGTTCCCAAAACCCCTGACAATATCATGCAGGGAAAGGGATTCTACGCGGCCTTTTGTTCCCCCTGTCATGGGGGCAACTTCGATGGCAAGGGACCCGCCGCCCGTGGTTTTATTCCGGCGCCTGCCAACTTCGCCGACCCAACGACGATCGCGATGTTGCAAGAGAGCTATCTGTTCTGGCGCATCAAGAAGGGCGGAGTCGGTCTTCCGATCGAAGGGACACCATGGAAGTCCGCGATGCCTCGTTGGGAAGTGGAATTGCCGGATGAATGGATTTGGAAAATCATCATGGGCGAATACGACGGAGCCCATCAATCCCCGCGAACATGGGAGTAAGCGCGCGAGGAAACGCGCACGGGTCTAGATGTGTAGGGAGAACGAGGCCAGTATGAAACCGGCGAATCGGGTAGTGAGACAGGTTCTGCGGAGTGGGACAGCAGTGATCGTGGCCATGGTTCTCGGTGCAGCATCGTTCAGCTTCGCTCAGGAGAGCGTGGCGGTTCGAGCGACGCTGATGACTGGCGGGCTGCCCCTGGACGATCCGAACGCTGCGGCCTGGACCAGCGCGGCGCCGGCTTCCTTTCCCATGTCGCCACAGGTGCATTGGAAGGACCGTATTCAAGAAGTCACCGTCAAGGATGTGTCCGTGCGCGCGTTGCACGACGGCAACCAGGTCGCGATCCTTCTCGAATACAGCGATCCCACCCAAGATCCAGACGATGCCGCGGCGCTCGAATTCATGGTTGGGGACAAGAAATCTCATTTTGCTCACGGCCAGCCGATGTTGCAGGTGGAAGGTGGGCCGGTCAATATATGGTTTTGGAAACATAAGGTGGACAAGGCCGTCGATATGAGTGCCAAGGGTTTCGGCACATTGAAGCCGCAAGAGCATCAAGATGTGAAAGCGAAGGGCGTGTACTCAAACGGGACCTGGAAAGTGGTCTTTTCCCGTAATCTATCGACTGGCCACGACGAGGAAGATGTCCAAATTACGCCGGGGCAATTCATTAGCATTGCCTTCGCGGTATGGGACGGACGGAAAGATGCCGCCGGAGAGTTGGTCGAAAAAGGATCTCAAAAGGCCGTTTCGTCCTGGTGGTATTTCCGGGCCGATGCGCCGCCGGATTATTCCGCTTATATGTATGCGGCGGTTGCCGCGGCATTGGCCTTGGGATTTCAGTTTGTCCTGATCCGAAAACTCAAGAAAGGGCAGTGAGCATGAAGGCGGCAAAGCTGGGTGTCGTGGGATTGGCGCTTGGAATGATGGGAAGCTTGGCTTTGGTCGCCGGTGGCTGCGCGAACGAGCAGGAGAAGCGGGGGAAGGAACTCTATACGCACTACTGCAGCGATTGTCATGGCCCGAGCGGCAAGCAAAACGAAGGATTTAATTGGTCGGCCATGCCTGACCCGAAGCCGAAAGACTTGTCCAATAAGTCGGAGATGGGCACGTTCAAGGATGAGGAACTTTTCAATACGATTTCACGGGACATGTTGGACACCAGCGAAGAAGGTGGAGATGAGATCGGGGACGACGATTTTGCCGTCCCGACGATGCCCACGTTCAAATACACGCTGTCGGAGGATGAGATCTGGGCGATCGTCGGACACGTGCGCACGTTGCATGGCATGAAGATGGAGTTCAACGTCGCCGCGCGCAAGACCTCGCTCGAAGAAGGTATGAAGGCGGCGCAGGCGAAGTTCGAACAGGCCAAGCAGGCGTATGAAGCAGCCGAAACGAAGGCGAGCGAGGAAGCGGAACGGAAAAGCGAAGCCTTGAAGAAGGATGTCGAAGTGGACGAATCCGCGTATGCCGCCGAGCAGGCAGCCATGGTCCAAGCCAAAAAAGAGATGGATGTGGCCCAGGTTGCGCTGAACAACTTCTCGACAAGGCCGGGAAAAGGCCTCAGTATTCCCAGGCCTGATCTCACGGTCAAGCCGACGGAAGCCACACAACTGGCTGACCGTGGGAAGAGACTGTATGAAAACAAGTACGGCTGCAACGGCTGCCACGGCCTTGCCGGCGAGGGTGGTAAAATCGGACCGAGCCTCGATCGGGCAGGGTTTCGGCTGAACGCCACCTGGATCTACCGCTGGCTCAAGAATCCTCAAGCCATGGATTCGGCAACACGCATGCCCGCATTGGGATTGAATGATGCGGATGCGAAGGCTGTGACCATGTACGTGTCCACGTTACGTGCTGAGAAAGCGGAGCCTGTCGCGGAAAAACCGGTCGAAAAGCCTTAAGCCAACACGCCCGCCAGCAGTCCAGCAAGGATGATTACGCCAACCCAGACATGCGCTCGAAACATGACAAAGGCTTGTGATGGCGTAAGAGGTCCTTGTAGCTGACGGATCTGGAACAGAAAGAACAGGATCGCTCCCGAGAGAACCGCGTAGTAAGGCCATCCTAGCTGAGTCAGCCATCCCGCTACGATCAAGAAGGCCACCATGGCCCCGAAGGCCAGGCCGACTCCATAGTGCACGAACGAACCAAAGTACAGGGCAGCGGACTTGACCCCGATGCGTCGGTCGTCCTCTTGGTCTTGGATGGCGTAGATGGTATCGTAGGCGACCGCCCAGGCAGCCGTCGCTCCGAAGAGGCACCATGCCGGCGCCTCCAATGTTCCTTGTACTGCGGCCCAGGCCATGACCGTTCCCCAACCAAAGGCGATGCCGAGTACGGCTTGGGGGATATGGAGCCACCGTTTGGAATATGGGTACAATGCCGCTAGAAAAACTGCCACCGGGGTAAGCCAGGCCACGATGGGGCGAAGGAAGAGCAGAAGGCTTGCGGCCGCGAATAACAGTACGCTGAGCAAAATATAGGCATGGCGTCGCGATAGCTCACCCGAAGCCAGCGGACGCGTCTTCGTGCGGGAGACCTGCCGGTCGAACGATTGATCAGCCAAATCGTTCAGAATCACACCCGCACTCCTCATCAAGAACGAGGCGACGATGAAAATCGCGAGCAAATGGGGTGGCGGAATCCCCCGAGCGGCAAGGACCAGGGACCACATGGTGGGGAATAATAATAAGTAGGTACCAGTCTGGTTTTGCAGACGAATCAATCGCGCAAGAGCGGACCAAGGAATCCCTGAGGAAGTCGGGGAAGAAGACACCGCTGGAGTTGACATGCAGGCGACCTTAGCCTAGGGGGAAAAGGGCTGTCAATGCGCTTTCCCCGGTTGTGACGCTCATAGGGAATTCGGTATAACCACAGCGTGAGAGGACGACACACAATGCTGACCAGTTGCTTCCCACCGCGCCGATATCTTGCGACGTCTTGCGTGGCTCTGTTGCTGGTCTTGTCGGTTGTCGGCTGCTCCTTGCTGAAGCGCGGGAAGGAGCCGATCTATTCCCAACCGATTCCATTAACGCCGGCCATATGGTTCTCGCCCAGCGGCACCGCGGCGGAGGTCCCATTCCAGAATGCGTGTGGCGAGTCGGCGTCATTCCCCTTGGCCCAGGTTCTGAAGGGATCGGTCCCGAAAAAGTTGAACGAGATATTTACCGGCATCACTGCCCAGAGCCTGCCTGAGGAGACTCTCGACTCCGATGGTGTGATTGAAGTGGGCGTGGGACTTAGACGGATCGATCTTGCCATTCCGAAGCACGCGCCGGGGACATATCCGGCGACGGCGACGGTGGGGGTTGAAATGGTGTTTTTGGCCCGTGATGGGGCTCTACTCTTCAGCAAGAAACTTACCGGCACCGGGCGGGGGACCGTCACGGTCGGTGATCAGTCTTGCGAGATAGCGGGGGTGGAGGCAATCGTTCAGGAAGCCATGGACTCAGTGGCCGACGGCCTGGCGAAACAGATGGCGCAATCCGTCCAGATCCGAGAATACGCCGCCCAGCGTGATACGTGGGTTCCCATGGCTGCGCGTCTGCGTCCCACTGCGGTGGCGCCGACGGCTGGGACAGCCGCGGTACCCCCTGCGGCGGTACCGGAGATGGTGGAGCAGCCATCTGCCGCTCCAACAGACGTGGCCCATCCGGTGCAACTCAGCTTTCGTGCCATTATCCGAGACGAAAACCGTGACCAGTTGCTGGGACCAGACGAAGCGATCACGATCGAAATTGAAGTCAAGAACGAGGGATTGACGGAAGCTAAAGACGTAGCCGTTACCGTCGAAGGAAAAGCCGAGGCAGCCTCCCTGTTTCCCCCCGAGATCTTAATCGGCGCGCTCGAGCCGGGAGAGATCAGGCGTACTTCAATGACAAAACGAGTCACGGTTCCAGAACGAGCCCATCCGTTTGAACTGACGTTGAACTTGCGGACTGCCAGCCTTCTGGAATCCGTTCCGCCGCCAAAAATATTCAGCCTTGGAGGCAAGCCCAAAAACGCGGCTGCGGTGTCGGTTCCGGATGTCGACCATATGCCCAAGTCTCTCGCGGCATTCAAACAGCCGAAAGCCGTCATTATTTCGATCGGAGTCGGAACCTTTCGTGACAATCAGATGCCGGAGGTCAAGTATGCCGGCCATGATGCGGCGGTGATGGCGGAGTATTTGCACACCATCGGGAGCGTTCCGCGCGAACGCATGAAGATCTTGCTTGATCGTCAGGCTCTGCACCGGGAGTTTGAAGAGACGTTTGAGCGATGGCTTCGCAAGCGGGCGGACGCCGAGACCGTCGTCTATGTGTTTTTTGCCGGGCGGGCGCTGGTGGATGGAGCGACCGGTGCGGTGTCGCTCGTGCCGTTTGATGGAACACCCTCTGAACCGAAGCAGCTCTATCCGCTCCGTCGGCTGCAAGAATCTCTTTATCGGCTGTCTATCGAACGAGCCATTCTGATGTTCGATGTCTCGCTGGAGCCATCTCCGGGCGCCAATCTTGCCGCGATGCCGTCACCTGATTGGATGTCCAGTGCGGGTGAAGGGCGAAAAGATGTGGAGATGTGGATGGTCGGCAATCGTCACCTGCAAGAGGCTCACGCGTTCGAAGAAGGGAAACACGGGTTGTTTACGTATCATCTCTTGCGAGGGCTGCAAGGGATCGCGGATGTGGATCGGGATGGCACCATTGTCGCCGGGGAACTGTGTACGTATGCTCGGGGGCAGGTAGCGCGTATCGCTCGTGAACAATTCGGGAACAAACAGGATCCGCTCTGCTTGCCGTCGGTGGGGAAGGAAGCGATGGTCAGAATCCATCCGTTGGCCAAAGGGAATAACCCCAAGCCGGCTCCCACCCCACGGCAGCCGGAACCGTCAGCCGACTCTGTTGGTCCGACTCCAAATCTGAAGCCTATGGGCCCATAGCGCCAGACGAGGCCGATTCGCTTCATTGACAGGCTTACCGATGGCCGTTATCATGCCTCCGAAATCGGGCCGCTCCATCCCCTCCGTCTTACCAAGGCGCCGGCGTAGCTCAGTTGGTAGAGCAGCGGTTTCGTAAACCGCAGGTCGCCCGTTCAATCCGGGTCGCCGGCTCCATTCTTTCAAGCACTTACGGTTTGTACAGAATCAGAAGAATCGGCAGGTGTTATAAGGGTGTTAGAAAGGTAGGCATTCAGCTTATTCGCAGCCGTCAGTAGATCACTTTCAGCCACGCTGTTATAGCGTTTCCACATGAGCGGCGACTTGTGCCCGATGATTTGCATAGCCGTGGTGGTATCCACGCCCGCCCGCCTCAAGTTGGTCGCTGCACAGTGCCGTAAATCATGAAAGCGTAGGTTTTGAATTCCAGCTTTCCGACAGGCTGTCTTAAATGCCGTTTTGACTTCTCTCACCGGATTGCGCTGATAGACGAACACGTGCTTGTGAGCTATATCCCGTACCCTGGATAGTTCAATCAGGGTCGCCTTCACCTGTGGCGTCATGGGGACTTGCCGAGGTTTGTTGGTCTTCGTATCTATCCCGCGCAACGTAATGATTCCCCTATGAAGATCGACTCTATCCCATGTCAGATTCAGAATCTCCCCCAAACGCTGCCCTAGGTGGTAGGCAGTTAGTAAGATCGGTTTGAGGTGTGGAGAAGCTACCTCATAGAGCCGTTGCCACTCCTCAGCCGTCAAGACACGGTCCCGCTCATTGTTGGCACTTGGGATAGGGACAAGTGTAGCTGGATTCGTGGTGAGCAGTCGTTTCCGCCTCGCCACATTTAAGCAATGCTTCAAAATGATGTGATCGTTATTGATGGTCTGGAGACTTGCCGACTTCCCGTTGTACTTCTTTCGTTGAGCACGATAGGCTTCCACATCCTCCGGGGTGATGGCTGTCAGATGTTTCTTCCCAAAGTAGGGAATCAACTGAAGCCGGACCACGTTCACACGATCCTTGAGCGACCGTAGACGCTGGATTTCCTCTAATTGCAGGTAGTCAGTCGCCCACTCTTCAAATGTGACCAATCTTTCCCTCTCGCCCTTAATGACTCCTTTCATGAGTTCAGTCTTAATAAGGACCTCCTGCTGCTTCGCCACGGTCTTGTTCATACTGCCCACTTTCCACCGTTTAAGCCTTCCACCTTGAGCCGCTGACGCAAGAGTGACCGTTCTGCCATCATCCAACACGTGAAACTCCACATAGTATGACCACATCTTCGGACAGGAACAGCTAAGCCCCTTGCGTCCCCGCTCACATCGTCTACTACACTTTCCGCGTCTGGTTAGTCCCATGACTGCGGCCCTCCTTTTGTTGTGAAGGTTTCTCAAACAGGTCTCCCACAAATACGCCGAGAACCCTGGCCAGATGAAGCAATGTCGTTAAACGAGGGTTTGCAACCCCTGCCTCAATGCGTGATAGCGTGGCAGCTCCTACCCCCGACAATCTAGCTAGCTCCCTCAAACTCACCCCCTTTCGTTCCCGTAATTGGCGTATTCGCAGCATGACCGGTAGTGTTCCATATACGGAACAGCTATGTCAACCCCACTTAGCCACCGGCATAACGGTCTGCTGCTTGATCCACTTATCCAGCATCTCCCGATCAAACTTGGTCAGCCTGCCCACCTTCACATAGGGGATTCGGCGTTGGCTGGTCATGGCACAGAGGGTATGGACAGATAAGCCTATATATTGCGAAGCCTCCTCTATATTGAGCAATCGTCGTTCTATGTCCGAACCACTATTCATTCGAGCCTCTCTTTCCTTTGTTAGGGCCTTCACAACCTATCGAAATTATGAATGTTTCTATTTCAGCTCTTTTTGTATATTTCCAAAGGGGAAGGCTAACCCATCACTCTTGGTCTGACTCTCATATCTCTCCTATTTCTGAGTGATTCTCTATAATCTTCACTAATAGCCTGTCTATAATCTCTAGAACCTATTGAGACTGTGTGATGGGAATCAAACGGGAATCTAGACACTGAATGGATTGGTCCTAAACCCCCTCACAAAATCCACCCCAGGGGTAGGCGCTTATGTACTTATTAGAGAATAAGTGGGTGGGGAGTTTTGTGAGGAGAGCTTCACATTATCAAGGTCAACAACATGGTCCAGGACCCTGACTTCCTTCGTAATGAGGTCCACCAGCTCAGGAACAGGTTTATACGTCCAGCCAGTCACATTCTTGTGCTCAACCACAAGCCGTAGGGCGACAAGCTCTTGGAGCAGTGCCCGTACCCTCGTTTCACCTTTCTTGAGTTCCCCTGTCAATACCTTCGCCGTCAGGCCAGAGGGATACCGCCTGAAACAGGCCAGTGCATCCCCGCGACTGGGAGCAACGGAAGACAAGACCACTCGTCGCAAGAGCTCCATTTCATGGTCCGTAATCCCAGGTCGCCCATGAATACGCGCCAAGGCCCGCCCCAGGTTCTTGAGCTGCTCTAGGGCACGATACGGCTCTTCAATCTGCACATTGGCAGTCTCATAGGCATACCGCTCTTGCCCGGTGTCTTCGTCCAGATCCTGCACTTTCTCAGTCAGAATCACCCCTCTCCCCCGGGCTAGTAGGAGAGCCAGCTTGTTCAATTGCTCCCGCTGTTCTGCTGTCTCGGGTTCCATGGCAACCGGCTCCTTCAGGAGACATTCGACATGTTCGATAAGGAGCCTACGCAAGTGAGGAAGTTTCTGCCGTCTCGCTTCCTCGTCCCAGGCACGTTCAAACCCAGCTTCTCGTTCCTCGTCTGTCAGAGGTAATAAACGAATCACGAGAAAGCGTCCTCCAACCATCGACATATAGGTGTGATGTTTATGGAGGGCTAAGGGCGTAATACAGGCCATCATGCCAAAGGTGCTTTGGAAAGATTTAAGCCCCAGGGTGCCCGTTGCCTTGGCATACTCCCCGTCATAGATGGATTGGAAATCGCCAAGAATCTTTCTCACACGATCATCACGCATGGAGAAAATGGTCGTGAGGTCCTTCACGATCAAACATTTTTCATCCAGATCCGTCAGGAGTTGCTGAGCGGGGCCTTGGCCAGTCTTTTTGTCTATATATCCGCTGACGAAGCTATTCTCCGTCATGGCATCGAGATAGGTGACGTTCGGCGCTCCCTTGAGGAGTAAAACCCCTTCGGTCTTCCCTGATGATGGCGCTCCCGCAATAAGAAGCCAGATAGGCGCGGGATGCTCTCCGGCACAGATTGGGAGACTGGTCGCAGTGGCGAGGGCTAATTCGATCACGTCATGGCTATACGGGGAACTCGTGAGGCTGTTCAGAATGGTATGAATTTCCTTGAGTCGTTCAACATGCTTGTTCATTGAGATCCTTTCGAGGTGACTGGTAGGCACAACCGCCCTACTTCTTGGTCCGTCTACCATGATGAAGTCTTTTGGCAGACTTGCCTGTCTTGTGCGGTTGTAGTGGAGTGATACTGGGGGTAGGTGATATCTGGCGGGTGTCCCCGCTTTCAGGTGTTGGAGCACGAATCTGACTCATGGGAACTCCTGTATGAAAGGTTGACGGGAGGGAGACTCGTTCCTTTTTCACGGCTTCCCAAATGTTCCACGCTTGTCCCAGGTCACCCCCGGACGCATCAAGAAGCAAATCCGTGAGTCCCTGGGCTTTGGTGAGGAGAGCTTGAAGGAGGTACTGTGGTGAATTGAGCCTCATACTTCTATAAGTACGAGGAATTCTGGAAAATATAAGCAGGTCAAAAAATAAATGTGAAGAGTCAGGAACTAAAGTGTCGCCTCATTCGATTAAGGCGCTGAGAGATAGCGGATTGGCTCATTTTCAGCTGTTTAGCAATCTCCTTCTGGGGAATCTCTTGGCGCATTAGATGAATAATTTGCCTGTCGACTTCGTCAACCAAGCTGTCAATGATCTGAGCAAGCAAGACATTGGCGTCGGGCGGGGTAGATTTGAGATCCGGCAGAGTGTCGCCCAGTGTTTGGTTTATTCCTTCGTCACCGCTGGGTATTGAGTCGTCAAGAGACCCACCACTTCGTTCAATCTCTGATTTGAGGACTCGCTGAGGCTCTCCAAACGGACCCTCTATCACTTCTGACCGAGAGACATATACATCCCCCATATGCCAAGTCACCTGCTGCTTTATATAGCCAGGGACCGAAAGATCTTTGGAGGAATCATAGTCTCGTACAGCGCACCATAGTCCCAAAAGCGCTTCCTGTAGCTCCTCTGTTGAAGCCCGTTGCAATGGCTCTTTGGGATTAACTATTGGTCGTGTATCATCGAAGCTGTACGCCTTCTCCAAGCTTTTAAGGAGTGGCCTATAACGAAGAGCGATAGGAAAGATAAGTTCTTTTCGTCGCTTGCCTGCACTAAACACTACACGGACAGTAAAATTCTGATCTCCCGGCAAGAAGCATATCTCTTGCACAAATTGGTTGTCGGGGAAGTGTTGTATGAGCTGTATACCTTCAAGCTCAAATTCCTTCTGCTGCTGTTTCCACACCCCCTCCAGATCGGTCTCCGGCGGTAAGGCCAATTCGAGTTCATCAATGACATTCAGTGGATTGTGCTGGGTTCTTATTCGCCTAATGTATTGTCCTCTTGGGAAGATACGCCCATAAATCCATTCCTGCACGTCCTCCCCATTCAAGGCGTACTGGCTGTAGGTCACTTGGCTAATTTGTTCGCGTATGAATGCGACACTCCATCCATGCTCCAGCCCATCATGTCTATAAACTAGGTCCGCCTTCCACGCATTGTTGACGGCACGATAGTAGTCCCAGTTCACCTCTCCCATGACCGCACAGGTATGGAGGCAGTCTAGATCCGATCTGCTCAAAGCCAGTTTGGCGCGGGCTCGAATGTCTTCAGGTGGAATAGCAAGGAACTGGTCAAAGCGGGTGAGGTCGGAGGCAGACATATAGCTACTATATGAACATGCCGCTGTGATTGAGTGGAGGTAACAAAAAGCAAGGACCGTTCCCAAGATATCGATAACTTGAAACGTAATATAGTTCGCAGGTTGATTGAATATTAAACCCCAGGAGGTTGAGACGGTGAATAATAAATGATTCTACATGAATCCAATTGATTCATATTGTCCGTGGTTTTCATCCATTCCCAAAATTGGAACGGATGCATAGGGATGGTGCTCAGAATCTTTCTGGCTTGATTCGGTACAACTTAATTATTTCAAATGGGCGAATCTGGATGGCGTTATTTCACCGTGATGCAGGTACCGGACAGAGAATGAGTTAGAAACAATTGGAAGAACAAAATCTGTTCCTGTCCCTTCCAATGACGTACTCTTAATACATCGCCGACGGCTGCTGTGAGTACCCAGTCATTATCTTCACTGCCTTTCTGCACTACCCGCCACCACATTTGAGGATCTCCATTGGGGGGGGTGCCGGACAACTCCTGTGTGCAAGTCAATTAATAGTTTTTCTTTGTGTAATCCACCGGTTTTCTCAACAACCAAGCTGCCGTCATCACTTAAGTGAACAGCAGATTTTGGCGTGCATACAACCACAAATGCCGAACCCGCATTCCCTGCTGCTGGTCCGACACTTGCTGTCGGGATGACGGTAAGCATGATCAGAGAAAGCCGTCTCATTGAGAATGTCTCCGCAAGGAATCGTCGGGCGGCGAAAGTAGGTTCTTATTTGAGAGCAAGTTCAATGAAGCTTGGAGCGACTTCGCGGCACCGCGCGGTACACATCATCCGCTTGAGATACACCTGGCCTTGCCAGCCTTCATAGGTCCATGTACTTGTGCCAAATCTGACCAATGCTGAATCGTTTATCATGGTGTCCTGGCCAATAGAGGCGTCTACCGTGTACTCCTTCCTTGGACGGACTGCAATCACCCGCATGTCCCCGATCAGACCCCCGAAGGGATAAATTCTCGCTTCCGCCCACGTTCCAAGCCGAGAGTAATGGTCCGTTATTGCGTTGATGCCATATGAGATAGCTTGCTCACGCGTTAGGGCTTCACTGGGTGCGGGATAGGAGTACCGGGAACCGTATTGATACTCGATCACGGTGTGTAGTGTTGGATGGATGCCGAGGTAGTTGCTGCCTCTGGCAAAGAGGATCACCTGATAGCCCGTAGCGGGTCTGACATAGAACTGGATGTCTGAGGTTTCGATCAGACTAAGTTTGGCTCACCGCGATCCATGCAGCAATGGTTCCAATTGTATATATCTAAGTTAGATAAAGAGATTTGAGGTTGGTGTATACGTACGTAATCATCCTCCTTGCGGCTCAAATGCCCACAATCTTACAATGCGCCTCCATGTATCTGAGGTAGCTGCTATGCCAACTGGCTCGTAAACCAGCGCACCTTCCTCAGATCTCACGGTCCTAGCGGTAGAAACCAGGTGAAAAGCAAGTCTAAGCCATTTCTATCTTGAGGAAGGGAGAATGGATATGGATACAGAGTGTATCTATATGGACACGATGTTCGCACTCCCGATAGAATTGATGGCCGCCCTATAGCTGATAGAAATCTTATTGAAAATGTTGGAAAACAAAGTAATTCGACGGCATACCTCCCCATTCGCTGACGAGTACAGGAATTGCACTTCATCGCTTGCACAGCGCCTTTTCTCCTCTCCCAGGTCGGCAAAGGGGACCAGCGAAATGGGACACAGCGTCGCCGAGCAAACACCGTTTTGGAAGTGGGAGGGATTTTGGCTCTCCGTGGGCTGGACGTTGGTCTGTGTTGCCTCGGGGCTACTCACCTTGGACTTCTTCGACTTTCTTATGGACCCTAGGGAATGGGAGGAGGCACAAGAAGCGGTTCTGCGCCAATTCAAATGGCCTGATGTTCTGAGGATTATTGATATCTAACTCTCGGCAACTGTGCCCTTTCCCAGAGAACCCATCCCCGAAAGCTCCAGAATGTTTTTCACCTCTTCTGGACAGAGCCAGGGGATCCCCTAGTAGTTAATGTCGGTTAGAGTCCTATAGTGGGCGTTGTCGAACCGGCCGGTCCATTCCACAGCCGTATCGTTAAAGTAGAAATCCAATCTTCGTGATGCGCACAGTCGCCTCAAGAACGACTCCTCCCTTTTTGTTTCTCAGTCAGCGCAGGGTGTGAAATGGCTAGCAACGAAACCCTCTCATCGCGTGATCTGTTCTTTCTTGCCTCCCTTTTCCTTGTAGAGCTTTCGACGGCGGTGGTGATGAAGGCCATCCATATGAAAGGAGAGAGACCGTTTGACGTGTTCGTCTCCACCCGGCCAGGCATGGCGTTTCTCTGTGCTGTCGTCGCCGTGCTCATCGGAGGAACAGTGGTTCTGAGGCGCTATCTGACCAACAGACGGTCGCCTTCTCCTTCCTTCCGCTTGATCGTGATGATGAACCTCCTCACAGTCGTACTCACTCTCATCGTCGGGGAGCTCGCCATCCGAGGAGTGGTGCGCAAGGACTTGGGATATGAAAAAGTGGGGAAGGTGGTGCTGAAGCCCAATAGTTGGCAGGCCGTCAAAGGCTACTACAACCGACTGTTGGATCAAGAGGATGGCAACCGATCGTCTCGCCTCTATGTGTCTGATGATCTTCTGGGATGGACGCTTGGGCCAGACCGATATAGTGCTGAGGGACCGTATTGGTCCAGCATCGAGGGACTACGCGCGTTCGGCCCCCACGTGTCGATTGCCGGAAATAGCGGTCAAACCGACATTGCTCTGGTGGGTGATTCCTTCACCTTTGGTGAGGAGGTCCGCTATCAAGAAACGTATGGCTATTACTTGGAGCAGTTGATGGGGGCTCAGTTTCGCGTCTTGAATTTTGGGGTGCCCGGGTATGGTCTGGATCAAATGCTGTTGCGATACCAGAAGGATGTCCGTCCGTGGAAGCCGAAAATTGTGATCCTCGGCTTCATCTCCGATGATGTGCCCCGGACGCTTATGATCTATCCCTTCCTTAGCCGCCCTGACTGGAAAAGCCCTTTTTCAGCCCCTCGCTTCCTCCTACGGGAGGAAAAGCTTATGCCGACTAATATGCCTGTCGTTTCTCCTCACGCGATGTTTTCCCGGACATCGATTAAGGAACTGCCCTCGCTTCAGTATGAGAAGGGATACACGCCGAGCGACTGGCAGCCACGATTCTATCATGCCTCCTATCTGCTTCGACTGGCTCTGTCATGGTTCCCTTCATGGTCAGTCGAGAACGCCGACGTCTCGGAGGAGGCGGCCATCGCCCTCAATGCAGCAATCCTGAAGGCGTTTGTGGCCTCGGTCAAGCAAGAGGGTTCGATTCCGCTCGTGCTATTCCTCCCCACTGGACGGCCGCTCAAGGAGCCCCCGGCGCTGGCATCTCCTGGCAAGCTGGTGCTGAAACGGGCAGGCATCGAGTACATAGATCCTACGTCATGCTTGCGAGGGATCGATCCTACTGATCTGTATCGCCCGAAGTCCCATTATTCACCGCAAAGCAATGCCGCGACCGCAAAGTGTATAAGCCAGGTTATAGAGGACGTCCTATCTCCTGCCTCGTGAGATGCGCGCGGGCCCAGTATTGGGAAAGGTGTACCCAATGATCAAGACGCGGCTCTTCTGTAACGACGGCACCGTTTGTATTCCCGTGGCGAACGAAGACAAGGGAATCTGTCCAAGCGATGTGGCAGGGTATCTACCCCTCAGACGAGTAGCTGCTCGGTTCCTGGGATGATCAAAGCTGATCATATCGGTGTGTAGGTTTGGAAGAACCCGATGGAGCCAGATGCCGACACCTATACGTGTCGTAGGAGCCTGACCACGATAGCATTGGCTCCTCAATCAATTCTCAGGCATAAAGAATATATAAAAGGAGTGCGTGTGGGAGAATTGCTAACCGAATTGTGGGCATTCATGAAGGAGCGGAAGAAATTCTGGTTGTTGCCCGTCCTCGTGGTGCTGCTGCTGTTTGGAACGCTGATCGTGCTCACGCAAGGGTCCGCCGTCGCTCCATTCATTTATACATTGTTCTAGGCGAGTGGCTACGTGAGCAAAGTCAATAGACTTATCAATGGAGCAGTGATGCAAAAAAAGAAGAGTGATTAAATGAATTTACGAAGCACGTTCGATCTACTGCGTTTGCCTGACGGTCTATCTCGTAAACTGCGCCTGGCGCTGTCGATGTAGTTCCTGCGGAAATCATCAATCTCCTTCGGATTGATCCACACTAGGCAACCAAACCCCGCGTCCGGGCCAATGTATAGACTTCCAAGCAGTGGTGTTCGGAGAAAAATGAAGTTGGCGATCTCCAGTTCGGCATGCTTTGTTCGTACCCGCAATATGAAACCTCTTATGCCAAAATGGAGGGGCTAAATGAGTGATGTGATGCAACCACTATAAGTATCCTATTTCTCCAATTTGTTCTCTATTTTGGCACGGCAGTTATAAAGGCACTACGGAAGCTGACGCCTCGAAAATCGGTTGAATTACTCCTCGTGTCTATCTATCCGCTCCGCTGCCGTGAAGATCGAGATGTCCTCAGCTCCACATCGATCCAACATATTGGCAATCGCATCAATGTGACTGTGCTCGGCTTGGACTTCCAGAATGGGGCCGCCACGCCGAATGCCTTCCGGGCACAGGGCCTGACTTGAGTGACCAAATCCAAGGAAGTCCTTGAGGCTGCCGAACAAACCGCTTGCAGATGAGTCGGTAAGGGCGATGGGCTGAACCCCGGGGTGGTCATAGACCTGCATATGGATAGTAGGAATGTTCTTGAAATTTGCGAGTTCGGACTTTGTGTGTTCCGCGTGTGCGAGCGTGCGGAAGAAACCTGTAACCATATTAGCCATCATCGTCTCCTAAGCAGTCTCTGGGAAGTATGGGGGATTCGCGCACGGTTCATTCTGCATACTTCTCGAAGTCTATAACAGCAAGCTGAATGCCATAAAGATATTCTGGAGTACTATATGTAGAACTAAAGAGTTACACGTGGGAAGGCTGCTTGGGTAATGCCATAACCCCCTATCCTCCTCTAATTACTCCAACAACATGGCTCGGATTATCATAGATTACACGTTCCCCGCACACAGGTTGACCCCACTACTTAGCCTCGTGGGTAAACCATGGGATGCGGGTGGTGTCGGGAGGTTGCTTGAGAAGGGCTTTTGGTTCAAAAGGTGAATTGTAGTGGTTTACTTTCTTACGGCCTTTCCCTTTCTGCACGGACTTGGAACCAGATGTAAGGTGCTTTGGGGATGGCATGGCATATGATAGCAAAAACACATGCATATGAAACTTGAGAAGGATTGCTTATAGCAGATATACGTACATTACCTTCTCAGAAGCGATGAAGCCGGTGAGCTGGTGCAACGAAACACGCATTATAAAAACTTCCTCTGTGCGTGCAGCTCAACTTATAGGGGGTTGTATTATCAGAACTCCTATTCCTTGTATGGCGGCACCTTCGCCCATCAGGATGATGACCTTGTAAGTACGATTTGCTAAACTTGCATCCCTTTCGGGTCAGCCTGACGAGCAGAGCTTAAGAGGTCGCTTCGATGCACATCGATGCACTCTTTTTCTCGAATACCTGCTTCCTTCTCTGCGCCGTCTGCCAAGAGAAAACCCAGAATACGTTTCTCTCCCTCGACATCTTTCAAACGTACTGTGTCCGCTGTAAAGAAACAGGAACCTGGCACCTGGATAGTGCGTCCTGGCAACCGGTTCCAGTTCCCACAGATGAGCAGTCTCTGATCCAATGATCGGACCACAGTTCAAATGGAAGGCATCGCACGATGAGCCCTGCTATGGCTTCCTTGAGATGTCTCTCTAATTGTCTAATATCTAGCTTCAAATGTGTTGGGCCGATAGAGGGGTCTTTATGGGAACGGGAGTCTTCCCTCATTGAACGGAACACGGGCCGCAACCGATGCTATCAGTCAGTTGGTCCTGGGGGACGGGAGGGAGCTATGGAGGCTGGCTACAAAGGAAGAAAGATCACCACGACGGTGGCTGTCGCGGGGCCTGGGAGTTGGACCGTTGAAACACGGGTGTGGCCAGCCCCTGACGATGGGTCTGACCATCCCAAGACGCTCCCGACTCTTGCCATTTCCGCCCCATCTGAAGATGAAGCCCATGTGAGGGCCATTGAGGCTGGGAAGGCGTGGATCGATTCTGATTGGAAGCACTTTGGGCCCGTGCTTGACGATAGTTTCCATCTACGTGCCTAGCGCGATTGTCATTTCGTTCCTCACCCGTAGCCTCTGCTCATTCGCCTAGCTAATGACGGAGCATGGCATTGTCGATCTTTGTATGTTGAATTGTCGCCAATTAAATCGGTCTGCATCTCGGCTTATCCTTCGGGTTCTTTCGCGACAGACCAAGCGGCAGAAGCAGCCGCCCTGCGAAAGGCCAGAAGACTCATTGATACCCAGGATTCAAATGGATTCAATACCGGCAGATTGATTCCCGACTTCAATCATCCCCATTCAGGTGATGTCGTCCATCATTTGGCTGATACTGTGCCCCCTTGAAAGCTATTACACTACAGAGGCTCCTTCATCAAGTGCCCGGCGCTATGGACCCATAGAGGGCATCACAATGACCATGACGGCGAGATACTGCCCTACCTGTCGAAATAAGGTGACAGCAATGCTACCCAGGACTGATGATGAGCGACAGTTCTACTGGGCCAGCCTCCGCAAGCAGGGTGCGGTCGTTCACGCGGGGACTTGTGACAGATGTGGTCGCCAGGACATTCTCACTTATTATCGCCTACCAGACTGATGCAGGAGATGGCAGGTGCTTAGATTCACCTCTCTTGAGTACCCCTCAGTGGATCATGTCCCGTAATCGGCTGGGACGCAGAGGCGGCAACGCATAGGGTTCAAATGCATCGACGATCCGTTTCGCTTCCTTCCAGGCAGCCGATTTGGCCTCTTGGCTGGACGAGAAGGTACTCTCAAGCTGCCCTTCCTGACACCTCCAGCAGGCTTGCTTGAATTCAATAATGGCATAGGAACATTGCCACGTTCCGTCAGCCTGACAGATGGGGGTTAACTCGATTCTCCGTTGCTTGTATGTCGGCAATGGTGATTCTCCCAGTTGAGCTCTGTTCTCCTCTCGAACACGGCTTTGTGGAAAGGCATTGTGATGCGATAGGTACCTGGTTGATCCTACAAACGGTGGATACTCGCAACAACTAGGACTTGCCTCTGTTTGGGTGAGAAATGTTGCTAGAGGATGTCGTCACCTATTGGAGCACCGGCTAGTAACACAGACTTCACACGGAAGCAGAGAGGATCATCAGGTCTCACTCGCACGAGTCTGTAAGAAATACCCACGCCTATGAATACCGTGTACTAGGGGCAATCAGCCCTTTCCCCAAGCCTAGCCCCCCTAGGGCCTTTTTTGTGCTGACCACGCGAGAGAAGCGGCCCTACCTATCCCGTTGACACAGGTATACATAAGGAGCTGAAGACGACCGCTTCTCACTGGTCAGGCGAGAGTGCGAGGTAGTTGGGCTGACGACGATTCGTCTTTACGGAGAATAGCAGGTGGGCCACATCGTCCAGATAAATAAGGGTCTTTATGTGAACATTGCCGAGTCCGTCAACATCGAGGCTCATGGAAACAGTTTCCGCATTTCGATCAGGAACGGCAACGGATCTCTGAATATTACTGTCATCCCGAGGCGCCGAGGTACAACAAGCTGAAAGAACTCCGCACTAAAACCAAATAAGGGAGGCATCGTCGCCGAGGTTCCCAGCAGCCAATTTATTATGTTCACTCCTTTGCGTGACTTTTATTATGCGGGATACATGATTAGTTTAGATCCCCACCACCAAGCGAATGGACGATGGGGCTGCCGATATTCGATCCTCCTAGAAGGCTTGAATGCTAGGGGGAATTCGAAAGGTGAATTGGTGGAAGCGGACTTCATGACATCGCTGGCTGCAGAAATCGCCGCATTGAAAGCCGCGAAGGGCCAGATTGATGTTGAGATTGCGCCGTCCACTTACATGGTCCAGGCAAAAAACACTACCGGATAAGGCCATATCTAGGATCGAGTCCGATTGAGGCATGATACTGGCCATCCGTAGGAAGCACCATTACGCAACGGGGTACCGTAGAGCACTCCCTAGTGCTGAAAACACGGCTTGGTCTTTACCCTCCAACTCAGCAGCACGCCTATAACACGCCTATAAATTGTGGCCTTTGAGAGCGGCTTCTACAGGTGACCGTCGTCACTGTCGCAGAAAGAGAGTCTCCAATGACGATACGAGAAGAGATTAGAGAATTCATGGCTGTGTCGGAAAACTTGCTCAATGGCACGCTGAGCATACAAGAACTGACGGACATCGAGCTTGACCTTGTTCAGTATTATGTGGTGGGAATTGCGCAGAGGTTTCAAGTCATCGTTGAGAGCCAAATAAGTCGAAGCTTCCATTAGCAGTCACCCGCATAGGATTGACCGAAACAATCCCGAAGAGGTAAGAATCCTCAAAATGACTGATTATTGGGAAAGCATCCACGATCATCTCGCCGCCATCAAGAAACGTCTCGACAACGGCGGCCTCACTGATAGTGCAGCGGAAGCGTTGGAGAAGAAAATCAGGTGTCTTGCTGTTTTGCTCAGTGAGAAACGGGGCAATTCCGGAAGTAGATAGCAGTAAGACACCCGCTGCATTTGCAGAGGAAAGTTCGACAGACACTCAGTGACCAGTTGCAGCGAAGCTAAGCCGACTCTGATGATCGAGTGCCGTGTCGAGGTGCCCCCCCATCCTCTCCCTGTTCACGGGAGTACCCTAGGATTTGTCCTAGTGCCACCCCCCATTGAGGCTGATTAGGCTGGGGCCTTCTGTCTAGGAGGAAATCACCTATTGGTCCGTGAGAGGAGGGGCAATCATGTCGATGACGGTTAGATACTGTCTGAAATGTGGTGATAGGTTGTCATACACGGCACCACGGAATGAAGACGAAATCAAATACTACTGGGCTAAACTCCGAAGGCATGGGTCGGTCACTCGCCAGGGAATATGTGATGGTTGTGGACATGAGGCCAGCGTGACCTGTTATCCAGTGCCAGATTGGGTGACGCAAGTTGTCTAGAGCATCCATGCGGTGACTGGAACATATGGCTTCCGGTGAGGGTGAAGGAGATTGTCCAGGCCGTTAGCTGCTGGCTTCCTCTTGCTGGTCGATCTTCCGTGACAGTTCACGAACAAAGCTCGTGAGTTCAAGGACTGCCTTATAAGACTTATCCCGCTCTGAACCCTCCACCTCTCGAAGCCGGAGATCAAATTCCTCGATCCGTTTGGACAGTTTGCTTACCATCTTCCGCCTCCCTTGATATGGAGCAACATCTAGGATGCTTTATTTTATGATGAAAGACTTGGCTTGCGCCACATGTCCCAGGGACTCATGACGGACAGACCTCTCTTGACTGAGTAGTGTTCCAAAGTTAAATTCTGCCCCCTGTCGGCTTTCCATAGGCTGACCTTTCCCCCGGAAATCCCGATATCGAAGGAAGGTGGGTGTTCTCTGGAAGGTCTCAGCAAGGACGTGGCACAGTTCACGAAAGGCTGTGAACATCTTCTTGCAGCTCTTGCTAGGCGGACCGAATTCTCAGAGATTGAAAAAGCGATGATTTCTCATTCTTGGCCAGAAATCACGTCTCAGACTCAGTCTCTCAGAGACCAGCAAGAATAAGTGCAAGAGAAGGTTCGCTACTGTCGCAATGAGGCGATGTCTCTACGAGAAGAATGGCCATTGATGTCACAGACAAGCATGGACGCTCCAACCTAACAGTCGGCAAGGAAGACCTACCCGTCTCACTCCTTGCACCATTCCTGACGGTATCTAGCCGAGTTTCCAAACCTCCATCCCTAAGTATGAGATCGTCCTATCGTCATGTACCAGCTTCGACTATCGGTTGGCATCACACACTCGTCTGTGATTCGATTTGAAGAGCAACCCCTCGATTTTGGCTCGGATATCAGAGAGTCTCACGGGTTTATCAAAATAGGCGCTGGCCCCAGACTGCATCACCTCCGCCCGTACTTTGGCACCGCCGAACGCCGTCATCACTATAATGGGACACTGCGGGGCGAGGCTGCGCAATAGTGAGAGATACTCAGCCGCTCCCAGCGATGGCTTGAGGTCCGTCACAATTACGTCGGGAGGTGTTTCCAAGACAGCCTGAACCGCCTCATTGACATTTTGGGCTTCACGGAGCCGATAGCCTGCGCTCCAGAATTCCTCATAGAGAAGATTGCGCATCTCTCGATCGCCTTCGACAATCAACACCGTCGTCCTGTTAATGACCATCGTTTCTCCCCATATCCAGCACCACAGCCGTAGCTAGCCTGCAATACGGTCGCCATCCATTTGAGTCAGCTACAGCAATGGAAGTGCCAGTACGATCCGAGTATGTCCTGACGTAAACGCATGTAATAAGACAGGTAAAAATCGGCTCATCCGCTCACCGTGGGTGCCTTTTGCAACACTGGTCGAGAATAGCCTGTCGCAAGAGTCCCCGAACACAAGCGGCGAGCTTGCTTTGTGTTCTGGCGTTGTAACCGTAAAAGAGTCTCAAACCCATGACGGGAGTAGGGTGTACCGGGTCGAACTGGTGACGCCTTACCGTTCCAGTAGAATAATGGAGTAAATTCAGGAAATTCCTGATTGCTGTGGTGCCCTACTGAGACTTAAAGTGCAACAGCCTCGGCAGTTTGATCGCCGTCCTTGTAGAGAAAGGCATTCACGCATGGAGTCGATGCGACAGGAGATCCGACAATTTGTCGTTGCGTCGGATCACTTGCTCCTCTGTGGCGTCAAGGCCAATGAATTTACCAAAGGGAACGAGATACTATTCAACATTACGTGGCTATGCTTGCCGCGAAATTCCCAGCCGTCTTAAAAGCCGGACCTGCCAAATCTTCGTTTTGATGCTATCTCAGCATTCCTTCCCCCTGCTTAATTGCTGTTCCACTTGACTGCCCCTCCCCTTTGTCCGGGTGCTGCAAACTCAATATGGGACCCATTGCCTAGGCCGGTGGGGGGTGGGCCGGTTCGCGAGGGTGACAGGTGTTATTAGGGTGTTAGCGAGAGCGACGAAGCGGACTGAATTGGAGTGAATGGGTACGAAGTCAGACTACAACGAAATGAGCTCTGTGATTGAAGGAAGGAGGGATTGCCCAAATCTTCAAGGACTTGAGCAACCCCGTGTCACTGATTCGTAAACCGCAGGTCGCCCGTTCAATCCGGGTCGCCGGCTCCAGCACTGCCCCAGGAATGTTGTGACGTCGTAGTCATCAGAAACGACTCCCGGTATCTTTTCATCGATCCTCAGGTACTTGCGGAGTTGGTTGGCTGTCGGTGGCCGGTAGAAGGTGGAGTCGTTGCCGACCGTGCGAAAACAGGGCTCTCCATTATAGAGATACTGGCAATACTCGCCCAGACATTATCGCGCAAAGGTCGTCTTCGCGTACTGCTTCAGATAGATCTGGCCCCGCCAGCCTTCATACGTCCAGGTGGAGGTCCCGAAGCGAATGAGTGGGGAGAGCGGCATAGGGGAGGATTCTACCGGAGCAGGGCCCGGGAGTCAGCATTCGCTGACGAGGATGGATCAGGTGTGCTGGCGAACTGCACCTCTCCAGGATGAGAGGCAAAGGCCCACCACAACGTATGTGATCGCGATCGCAATTAGATACTACTTAGAGTCGTTCCACACGTTCCGGTCGACCAGTTTCTGAAAGAACAGGCCACTACTCGCGCCATGCAGCGACCATGATGTACGTCAGTCCCACAATAGAGCTCACGAGAATCGCTTCGATGATCCATGGCATATGGCTACTCACTCATTCCCGATTATGAATGCAACGCCGTCATGGTCAGTTCGGCTCCACACGATTGGAGCAGTAGGAGCGCGCCGAGGAAGAGGGTAATCATGACGGGCCAGATCATCGCGAGCACACCGAAAACGAGGAAGAGGGTAATCCCGGCCAACGTCTGCTGAGCGAGTGGGCTCTTAGCTCTCATCATACGATCCTCCTTACGTACTCTCTTTTGGAAGATGCGAAAAGTTTGTGATACGCATCGGAAATTCTGCCACCTTGGTTAATGCGAGGTCGTAAAGCATTTCTTGGGCCACGAGTCATGACGCGCACAAAGTACTGTATTTATGTCGCTTTCATTTTTGGATGCGAAGTTCAGACGTCTCGCCTTCGTATCGGAATGGATTCCACCTGTATCAGATAGGATCTGAAAGGGAGAGGGAGAGCAATTAGTCACACGTACAGTCGCGGGAAAGTAGTGGCTTGGCAATGCTTTCCGAAAAGCATTTGCTGGGCGAAAATACTTCCTTTTGGACGCTCGTCTGAATCCAAATGATTCACTCTGAATCAGATTGATTCACTTTTTAAATTCTGCGCCATCGCACAGTCGAATCACTATGGTGGATATCAACCAGCCATCGCCTGCCTCATTGAAACGATAATGGATCGGGAGTACTGTTCGCCAACAATTCCAGTTGCACATTGTTGGGCGCTGAACAATCAATTACTCGAAGCTACGGGAGGTGAACCATGCCAGACGATGTTTTCATGAGTTATACCCGCGTGAAGGATGAGTAAAGTGCTGTAACCGATTTCCGGAATCATCTTGAAACAGAATCACGAAGGAAAACTGCCCTAGTTGGTCACCGTGAAGCCTCGCGCGCGCAGAATTGTGCGGATCGCGTCGACTTTCATACTTTTATAGTTCAAAGTAATTGCCGTGGTCACGAGTGCATTCGCCGCAATATTAAACGTGGCATTGGCCGGCAGCAGAAAGTGGTGCTGGATGATCGCGGTGTCGGCCAGTGCTGCCCCAAGTTGATTATGAATCTGCCAGAGAGCCGCTGACCACATCTCTCCATCATCGTGAGGTTCGCCCACTATCGCCTGCGGGTACAGTTTCGTGCTATCGAGCCGGCGCAAACAAGGCGGGATCGCCGAATCGTAGGACGAAGCATCCCATGACGCGAGACACGCACTGCGAGGACCAGAAACGGGCCAATTCTGCTCGTTCACCGTCCCAGCCCAATAATCCGAAAATCCCTCACCCATCGCAGCCGCCTCGGGAGTAGAACCAAACAGTGGCACAATGTCATCCTGGATCGCATGGCCGTACTCATGGATAATGACATCGGCATCTTCGGCATCGTCCACACCCCCGAGGCCATAGGTAATGTCCTTGGTTTTAGGCGAGTAGAACGAGTTGTCCCCCTTGTACCGGTCGACGGCAAAAGCCTGCTGTCGGTTATTCACATTGGTAAAGCCTAAGGACTGGAGATATCGCTGACCGAAATCAAGATAGTAGTAACCCATTGTCTCGCTAAAACCGTTCGAACTCCGATCATACACAAAGCTTTGACTGTTCGACGTCACCCGCCTTTTGGTCAAACTGCTGGACGCGAAGGGCCCATCGAGGAGACCGTTTCCCGCGAGACCTGGCAGGATGACCGTGCGATAGGCGATCGCGGGGACTGCCGCAGCGGAATCGCTTTGGTCGGTCAAGGTGTTGATGCCCGAGGCGACAATCGCATTCACCTTAAAGATCTGGCCGGTTCCATTCACATAGCGATTGAGATCACGCGCTGGTGTCACGATCGTGCCCTTTCGAGCATGCACAAACACTTGCCACGTTGGCCCATGGGTGGGCACCGTCACTTCCCAGGCGAGGGTCGGCGTGCCGCTCTCCGCATAAATGACCAGTCGGGTCGCAGGACCAGGAAGATCGTCCGTCGGCTCATCGTCCTTTGGTCTGGCAGGCACGGCGCCTCGAGCCCTGTTCACTGCATCGGCATCCGTCACCGTTGGCGGGAGGGTCAGAAGACTGGCGCTTGGCACTGCCGTATTGGTCAGCGCGACGACTCGGCCTTGTTTGTCGAAGAACACGGTCACCTCCGCCCCATAGACCGGCACTCCCTCGGCCGATTGACTGAATCTATATAGCGTACCTGCCAGGGTGGCGGCCGTCCGCGTCACGCTCAAGCCAGGAAGTGATTGGTCCAATTTGAGTAGGGCCGCATGAGAGGAAAGAAATTGGCGGGCCGATGTTTCGGACACGTCCATTGAAGGGGTCAGTGTGCCATAGACGGCATGCGGGGTGCCCCAGAGGGGACTCCATGCCACCGACACCGGACCAGAGGCTTTTCCGAGCAAGGCAGCCCACAATGGAAGCAGATCAGGATCTGGCTGGCCTTGGGGTTGGGGTTGGGCCCCTTCGATGGAACCATGTCGTTTTGGATGGTCTTCATGGGATGAGGCAGCTGATAGGAAGCCGGGGCTGCCCGCCATGGTCCAAAGGATCGTGACGAACAGGAGAATCCTGGCGAGACGAGTGTGCCGAGTGTTCATGCTTTGCCCTCCGTACCTATGACTCAACGTCGACGCTGTCGATGGGACACAGAACGTACTACGTTTCGGTTACCAATAGAAGAAATTTTGATTAGGAAATCATGTCGTGAAGAATGCTCGAAAAGAACTGCTCCCATACCATCTTGATGCGCAGCGAGGAAGTTGCCCATGACTCCTTCGTCCGCGACTGCATTGAATCGGCGAAACTCATGGAGTATGTTGCAGTGTCTAATACGTAGAAAGCTGCTAGGAAGCAAACTCAACCGGATTCCATTTGGATAGGCTGAGAAAGGGCAGTTAATGGGTCACATCGGCGTTCTCTGCCCGAATACTCCAGGTCATGTGAATCCAATGTTGGCGCTGGCCGACGCGACCCGCGCCCGTGGTCACCGAGTCACCTTCTTCCTGTTAGGCGCGCCTCCTTCATCGATCGCGGCGGCTGGGTTTGAGAGCGTTCCTGTCGGAGGATCAATCTTCCCGGCTGATCAGTATCAGGCCGAGTTTCAAACGCTCGGCTCACTCCAGGGCCGGGCAGCGCTCAAGCATACCCTGGCAATCGGTGCACGCGCGGCTGATGCGATTCTAGAAGTCGGCCCGGCTGTCGTGCGTGCCGCCGGTGTGACCGCCCTGGTGGTTGATCAGGCATCGTTTCCCGGTGGTACCCTTGCCGACCAGCTCGGGCTCCCGTTCGCGACAATCTGTAATGCGCTCCTCCTGAACCCTGACCCCGTCGTCCCACCGTACTTTACCCACTGGCAACCGCGGGACGCCTGGTGGGCACGGATTCGCAATCGGATCGCATGGGCAGGACTCAACCGACTGTATGCTCCAATCGTCACACGCATTCAGAACCATCGCCGCAGGCTTCGTCTATCGATCCCGGCAGGCATGTCGAACGTGTGGTCTGACAGGCTACAAATTAGTCAACAACCCGATGGATTCGAGTTCCCTCGGCGTGGGTTACCGAAGCACATTCGGTTCGTTGGTCCCCTCCAGCGATCGGTCGGAACTCAGCCGGTTCCATTTCCTTGGGAACGGCTCGATGGACGACCATTAATCTATGCCTCGCTGGGAACACTGCAGAATCGTATCGTGAGGATGTTTCGAGTGATTGCGGAGGCTTGTGAGGGAGTTGACGCCCAATTGGTACTCTCGACCGGAAATGGGATATCCCCGGAGGCGCTTGGGAAACTTCCTGGGAACCCAGTGGTGGTTTCCTATGCCCCTCAAGGAGACCTGCTCCGACGGTCTACCATTGCGGTGACCCATGCCGGTCTGAACACCGTTCTCGATGCGCTGGGTGCCGGGCTTCCGATGGTGGCGATCCCTGTTACCAATGAGCAGCCGGGAGTCGCCGCCCGCGTCGCCTGGATTGGGGCGGGTGAGTCCATTCCCCCCAAGGAGGTGACTCCGCAGACGCTGTGCGCCGCGGTGGTCCGTGTACGGTCCGACCCATCCTACCGTGCCGCCGCTGCACGGGTCCGGGACGCTACCCACGCGAGCGGAGGGGCATCACGTGCTGCAGTGCTGATCGAGCAAAGCTTGGCACTTGGGGTCTGAGGAAGAGGGGGCACAGTGGTCCTGCAAATTCCCGCGCTGAGCAGTGAAACAGGCAGCACTTGGGCTCGTCGGCTTTCGCATCAGTTGTGACGTTGGTTTGACCTCTCCTCACTTGGAAGCTAAGCTTTTCCTGACTTCATCCAACAGGAGGTTGCCATGGATACGCATCCGTCCGACCAGCTCCGCAAGCTGGCGATTGAACTCACCCGGAATCCTCAGTTCACTAGTGCTCACACCAAAGCCCTCATGAGTATCCTTATCGACATAGCCGACCGCGTTCAAATTCTCGAACAACACTTGGGCCAAGACTATTAAGCCCTTTCACGGCTTCGAGTACGAGGACTCATACCCCATGCCCTATGGTCAGCCCTGGATACATGGCTAGTCCTAGAGGACTCCATGTGGGCTACCCGCCAACGACGAAAGGGCGGCGGGGGGTCTTCCCCGTCACGGTTTCTGTCACGGTTGAATTACGAAAAAGGTCACGGTCAGGGGAGACGACAGGATGATGCAGGAAGCAATAACAGAGCACAACCCCCTTGCTAGTACTGTCTATACGGTTACATAGCGTGTGCTGCTGTATGCTGGTATTTCATGCCTAATCGTGTTCGTAAACCGCAGGTCGCCCGTTCAATCCGGGTCGCCTGCTCCATATCGCGCAAAGCTGTTTGTATAATATGGTGCCTGCGGACTAGCGGCGGGCCTCGGTCCACTGTGTTGAACGGGCGACCTGAGGGGATTCGAAGGGGATGTGTCCCCTTCGTGGGGATTTTACAAGGGGGCTGGCCCCCTTCGTAGGAATCGGTGAGGCAGGCTTCAGGGCCGAACCGATGACAGGTTGCTCCGTTCAATCCGGGTCGCCGGCTCCAGTAATTCCCCATGGGAAGTCAGGTATTTGCACAACCTCTCCGGTCTGGGGATTCTGTGTGTTATCCACTTCTGCTACCGTTTTGCTACCGCGAGCCACGGCGGGCCTTTTAAAGCCTACGTAATTACACTCGTCTGTGACAATCGCATCTAATCGATCCAAGGCCCCCGGTTTTTTCTTTCCGATCTTTCCGGGTGTGCGCGGCATGGTCCTATCCCTGATCGGTCCTGGAATAGAAAGAGCGAGGAACCCGCGCCAGCCGTGCAGGGTCCGGTGTTGAGCGAGGGGTTAGGCGGCACGTCAACGCTTCTGTGATTGCGCGATTGCGTTTGCGCGCATTGCCAACAGCTCCCCACGGCTGACTCCGAGCGCATCAGTCATCGGCGTGGCAAGCGTGGGGTCCATATCCCAACTATGTCGGGGTCCGATCGTCAACCCACCGTCAACGGTGAGGGCCGTACCAGTGATGAAATCTGCCTCATCACTGGCAAGGAAGGCTACAGCCTGCGCAATGTCCTCCGGTCGGCCAGAGCGGCCGACTGGGTTGGCCCGGCCGCTGCGCTCGGCGATCCGCTCGGCCATGCCCTGCGCCTCTTCGCTGCCGAGGCCGAACATTCCGCCGAAGATACGCGTGGCGATGAAGCCTGGCACCACCGCATTGATGCGGATGCGCTGCGGCGCTAGTTCTGCCGCAGCCACGCGCGTGTAGTGGAGCACGCCGGCCTTGGCCACTGAGTAGGCGAGCGGCATGTAGCCTGCTTGCAGCGCCGACACTGACGACGTGTTGATGATGGCTCCACCGCCGCGACGCTTCATGTGCGGCACCGCGTATGCAGTTCCGGCAGCCACAGCGCGCAGAAGTAGGGCATGGGTAGCATCCCAGCCGGCGGCATCAAAACCTTCAACGCCGGCGGGAGCACCCCCAGCACCAGCGTTGTTAAAGAGAATATCCAGCCCCCCGAAGTGCGCCACAGCAGTCTCTATGGCGGAACGCAACTCCTCCAGCTGCGTCACATCGCATCGCACGAAGCGAACTGCGGCCCCAAAGCGTCCTTCAAGCATCACTTGCGCCGAACCATCCTTGTCTGCGGCAAGGACCCGTGCGCCCTCTTCGACAAAGCGGACGACGGTTGCTAAGCCGATTCCCGAGGCGGCGCCTGTGACGACGGCTACCTTGCCAGAGAGACGCTGTGTCATGGCTTGCTCCTCCTTCGTGATAGTTCGACACGACCTGCGGCCACCGATGAGCGTGGTGTGTACCGCCTAACTGTGTTTAGGCCGATCCACATAACAGCTTGTTCTCCCAATTCTGCGCGTATAACTCGCAGCTTGGGATTCAGAGACTACGTCATTCCTAACATCGTTTCAATGTCCTGCGACTGCTAAACCAACTCGCAATCAATTACATGCCTCATCGTTATACCGCTCTGGAACAGGAGGTGAAATCTCCACGCTGCCCTTCGTTCGTAGTTCCATTATGCGTATTGTTCCTATAACACACGTAGTGACATCAGCAGGAAATATGGCATAGGTGCTTGAACCTGGATCGGAAAATCGTTCTCCAAGATCCTTCGTAAACTCCTTAAGTATTGCATTTTGTACACCACGAATATGGGTCAGCTGTTTGGCAGCTCGCTGGTTACCGATATTGTGAGTCGTTATCTGAAAGTGGATTTGGCTCTTTGGTGGAACTCGGGGAATCGTTACCGAGAATGCGAGGATCGTCGGAGCTGATAGGATTGTCATGGCCCAATAAATGGATCACCACAAAGCCACATCTTTCCTTCAGGATATTAAAAATGGAATCGCGGCTTTGCCTCGAACTGAACTCGAAACATGGCCGAATTGGCCCGCAATACCAGCCTTCCTTGTTGAAGTCCCATCAGAATTGTCCTCCTACAAGTTCACGATAATGAAAGAAACCTTTCCAGACGGTCGCATTCGTATAGCAATCCAAGGTTATCGCCATTTCTTTCTAGGCAGTGGTTGGATGTCTGCTAATGGCTTTGTGTCGTCTCCGGACGGCTCACTCTCTGATTTGACTGAGCAAGACATTTGGGATGTCACATAGCCACTGATGACGGCTCCTATGCGGATCAACTAAACATTGTCAGCCACCAGTGTATGAGCCCTTTCAAGCCGACCACCATTTTCACGCTCGGTTTCGTAACCTGGGCTGCCGGTGCAAATGCAGTCGCGGTCTATGGTTTCGACCAATACGAACCTATGTGGGGTCGTGGGCCGTCAATTCAGCTCGGCCTCTGGATCATCATGGTTGCTGCAATTCTTGTCGCTATTGGTTTCTCTCTTGGCACCAAGCGCATTAGGCTGCCCCTGCCATGGTGGAAGCCCCTCTCATTTAGCGGCGCATTTCTCTTGGTTTTTGGTGCCCTCATGTATCTTGCTGCTTATCTAGGTCGGCTTGGATTAGAGCAGGACTTACGCCTTCTCTTCCTCGGCTTGACCACGTTCGCTTCATCCTTCCTCGCCGCAAAGCTGCTTGCACGACACTCCTGGTCGGTTAACAAGACGTACCCACCTTCACAGGAGTTTTATTCCTTAATATCATCAGGATTTGCTACCACGCTGCTACCAGGACAGGACAAACGAGGCCCATCTTGGCCCACGGTAGGGGAGGGCTGACTTGTTGTTTCCTGTGGGGTTACGTTGTCTGAAGGAGTAGTAGGGGAAATTCGTGAACCGCAGGTCGCTGGTTCGAATCCAGTCGCCAGTTCCTGAAAAGAAAATTGAACGGGCGACCTGAGGGGATTCGAAGGGGATGTGTCCCCTTCGTGGGAATCGGTGAGGCAGGTGTCAGGGATTAGGCTTGTTGGCGAACTGCACCTCTCCAGGATGAGAGGCAAAGGCCCACCACCACGTATGCGATCGCGATCGTCATTGAGTTGTGCCGCACGTACAGGAAAACAGCTTTATCCACCAAGAGGGCGGGAGCCAACATCACAAAGCCGAGAACATTGGACCAGCGTAGCCTCATGATCGCCTCCTTTCGTTTCTCTTCTGACTTTTGCATCGTGGCTTCTTCAACCTCTGATCATGCGACGTTCTAGAGCATTTCTTAGGCCACGTGTCATGACGCGCACAAAGTACCGTATTCATGTCCCTTTCAAGTTTTGATTCGAAGTTCAGACATCTTGCGTTCGTATCGGAATGGATTCCAACTGTATCGGATACGATATGAATGGGAGAGGGAAGGCGGTTATGGTGATGGTGCTATACGCTGGCGATTCGGAAACTCACTGAGACTTACCAGAACGCCCGGTGCGACCGGATCTTGAACGATCGTCATGCCCTTGGCTGCGCCTGCTTGTGATGCTGACCTTTACGCAAACCGGCTTGTGTGGTCTATGCCTCTTTGGGTGGGACTCCGGACGGGGTGCGTCTAGGCGCTGATTTCTTCCCAGGTTCGGAAGGTGCTTCGATGTGATGGGTGCTTAAGAGACGAAGGGCTTGATACTCGTTCCCCCTCCACTGCAGGCGGCGCTACTAGAGCACTCGCTTTTCATCCGATCGCATCTTCCAGCTAAAACCTGATAGCCGACAGCGGGCCGCTCGTGGAATTGGATATCCTTGTGTTCCCATGAGTCCATGTGACCCGTGGTTACAGTATTTGTACCCAGGGTCAAGAGCCGTGAATCATTCAAGGTCGTCACTCGGAGGGCTTCCTTGCACCGTAAGGGCCTTCCCTCCTACAATACGCCCCCCAGTTGAGGTGCCGTTCATGGCCTACCGGCTGATTCTTTACGACATTCCCGAGTGCCAAATTTGTTTACCTGCAATAGGCACTCCGGTATGTGATCTGAAGCTTTTTGGATTAATTCCAGGAGCGTGATGGTTATTCTCTGTGTGAAGGTTCTGATCGGGAGATAGGATATGCGACACGTTCGTTGGCTCCTCCTCAGATTCGTTGTCTGGACAGGACTAGCGCTAACAACACAATCATGGGCATTTGACGGGGATATCAATTTTGTCGTCGGTACTCGAGCTATGGTGTCGGACAAATGGCAGTGGCAACAAGGCGCGTTAGAAGTTCCTCTGATTCCAGAACTTACCAGTTACGGGTACATTGCGAAAGCGTCATCAAATGATCAAGTTCTCGTAACCGAAATAATCACGCTTCCTGATCGACCCAGAGCGCTTCCCAAAGAAGCCAAGTTATCGAAGGATGGACGAACTATTACCCTGACGAAAGCTCGAACACCTACGAAACAAGGAAACATATGGAATCTTTGGACCGTTGCACCTGGAGATCCACCAGGATCGTACTCCATGACGGTCCTATTCAATAACGAACCCGTCAAAACATTTCATTTCAAGATGGTGGTTCCCAATGGAGCAGTCTCTCCATCTCTCGACCCAGTGAAGGCAATAAGTGATTTGTTGGAGGCAAAGCGTAGTACTGAGGGATTCTGGCAAGCATGTTTCGAGAACCCGTATACCGTTCCTGCCGACTATTTGACTCTCAACTATCGTGACGCTCTGGTTCAGATTGATCGACTCATCGCTCGACATCATCAGTACGCCGATAGTTGGAGGGCCTGCTCAAAAGGAATTCGTTCCAGGACTGATGGCCTCAATCAACGTCTGGTGGAAATCATGCCAATTCTCATGGGCGAGAAAGATCCTCGAGCCAAAGACATTGCACAGCTTCTCACGAACAGCTTTAAGGAATCGTCAAGGCAAACCACGGAACTGAGCCACAAAATTATCCAAATGCATATGGAATTGGAACGATTCTTTCGCGACTTGCAGCTCAATCCTCCAGAACCGTCACTGCAAGTTATCGATGTGCCCAAGTCTGTTGGTTATCTAGAGCGAGGAGTTATTAGTGACATCCGCCATACGAACGATGGGAGGGTAGGAGAGTTAAGTGCAGCCTATAAACTGTATCCCTCAACAAAACTGGCTGCCCGATTAGACAACGCCAGAATCATGCAGACATGCACTCAGGCAATCGAAGTATTTTATGAGGTCGATGCTCGTAACGACGTACAGAAACTCCAAGACGCCAGGAAACAGCTGCAACTCGCGATGTTTCAAGCCTATCAGGTGACGAGCAATGATGAAATCGTCAAAGCGTATCCCGAGGTCGAAGAACATTACCGTCTGGTGATTGCTGATCTGAAGGAAATTACACATATCTTTGATGCTTACCTTAAGCGCCAAACACTGACACCCGCACAAATGGCGAGCCTTTCCGACAAGGGAGATTTTCCAGATCTATACTCGCATTCCACTCGCGAGCTTGAACAACTTGGCAAACAACTCGACCAACGACTACTTTTACTGGATCAGATTTTTACCAGATAGATATCAGGCATTGGTTGGTACTCGTGATCGCTAGGCGCGATCATTGAGGTGGAATAGCGAGCCGCGAAGGAGACGATGCACTAGGACAAGTCTGATGAGACTGCTAGCCCTCTTCCTCTCTCTGTTCTTCTGCTCCCAGGCCATAGACGCCTTCCCCTTCACCGGCCAAGTAATTTCAGTCCAGGATGGCGGCAGGTTTGAAGTGCTCCGTAACGGGAAGCCTGAACGTATCCGTCTGCATGGGATTGATTGTCCCGAGAACGGTCAGCCGTTCAGCGGCAATGCGAAGCAAGCCACCTCAGACCTCATTTTTTCCATGGACGTGACCATTGAAAGCCACGGTAAAGATAAATATGCGCGGACCGTCGCAGAGGTGCTGCTCTCTGATGGCACGAACGTTAATCATGTGTTGGTCAGAGAGGGTTGGTGCTGGTGGTATAGGAAGGATGCGCCACGCGATACGGTCCTTGAAGGGTTGGAGAATGAAGCACGGGAGGCTAGAAAAGGATTATGGATCGATCCTAACCCGATGCCGCCATGGGAGTGGCGGAAGCGGGGCAAGTGAGTATCACTAGTACCACCCGACTCCTGGGTACCGCTCACCAGTCGCTTAACCTGCTCGAACGCTTGGCCGGGATTATTGAGATGGAGCAACGAATCACAAGGAGCACGACGCACTAACAAGGAGGCTGATTATGTTGCCAACGATCATGAGGTGGACACTCCGCGTAGGACTGGGAAGCGTGCTCCTGCTGGCGCTCCCGTTATCCCTCGTTACCGTGACCGACTCCTCACTGGTCCAAGCTGTCGAGCAAGCGGACCTCCTCGATATCAATACGGCCACCGCCGAACAACTCAAGACGCTCCCAGGCATCGGTGACGCCTATTCCGAGAAGATCATCAAAGGCAGGCCTTACACCAGAAAAGATGAGCTGGTGCAGAAACAGATTCTGCCACGAGCGACCTACGAGCAGATCAAGTACAAGATTGTGGCAAAGCAGAAATGATCCGTGAGAACTCGCAGCCGCATTCTACTCGTACTTTTTGATACACTGGCATTTCTAGGAACCAGCTGCCTCATCGCGCAGCCTTGTCTAGCTGCCGACTACACCGAAAGAGTCGTTGGGATAATTGACGGGGACACCGTTGACGTGCTGCGCAACAACCGCTCGGCGCGCGTTCGCCTTCACTGGCACGGGAACCGCATGGTCGGAAGCGTTCCCGGATAGATCGTTCCGGAATAGATTCCTTCGCTTCCATTCAATGTATGACATCTGCATGATCGCCAAGTAGTTATCCAATCGAAGCTGATCCATATCAGTGAGAAGGCAGTCATTCTCAAAGGCGTCGGTCACTTCCAGACTGGCCCGGATAAAATTTTCAAAGACAATGCGGTCCATGGTGGTGCCTGCTACTCCCTGTCCGATTTCTTTCCTATCAACACTTCAACGGAAACCGGACTGGGAAACTCCCTAGCATTGAAGGCTCTTGAGCGACCGACACACTCATGATGAAGTGATTCGTTGAAGTTTGTCCCACCACGCGAGTGGAGAGGTGCAGTAGAGAAGAGGCATGACTGTCATGCCGTTTCTCCTTGGCTCATACCGGTAAAGACCTTGCCCACGACACAATGTGGGACCTATCGCTCACCGGCTTGCGGGACACACGGAGGATGTGGTGTTCTGTCATGGATAGAAGCGGCCAGTCTGGCGCTTATGCGTATCTGCCTGAACAAGCTAGTATGGCGTCCTGACGATCTTCTTAAATTCTTGCGTACAGATGCCGTCACACGAAGACCCAGCTGAACGTCGCGGTTACCTTCGCTGGTTTTATCGAGGGTGGCGCCCGACTTGGTTTGGCAGATTCCATAACAGCATCTGGGCTTGGCTATCGGGCCTTGGTCTTACCCCTCCGATCCTGGTTACCTTACAAGTGAAGGACCGGAGTAGTGCTCAACTGCGCTCAGTCGTCCTCGTCGCTGCCGACTACGAAGGGCATCGCTATCTTGTCTCAATGCTAGGAGAGGGTTCCGAATGGGTACAGAACCTACGGGCGGCGGGTGGGATGGCGTTTTTGAAGCGTGGGCAATCGTATCCTGTTATGCTTACTGAGATTCCGCCTCACGAGCGAGCACCCATTCTCAAGGCATGGTGCCAGGTTGCCAGCAGTGGTCGTCAGCACCTTCCGGTCTCGCACCACGACCCAGTGTCTGAGTTCGAAGCGATTGCCGGTGACTACCCTGTCTTTCGCGTCGACTCTGCGTTGTAGTGTGTAGTCCTGTCCCCGAACCGCTTTTTGTCCTTGTGCTGGATTCCCTAAAAGAGTCCCAAGCCCCTAAGGGGTGCTGCTATCCCCAAGCCTGCCGATTTCATCTCATATAGAGACCATAGCTCATGGATTGGATTGAAGTTACATAGCGTGCACTTTTGATCATTTCTTGTGTGTGGGCAATGCTATCGTGCCGGTCTAAGGTAACTCCCTATCAGGCGCCCATATGGCAGCTCTCACTCTACGATTCCTGATCGTAACATTGCTTCTTCTCTTCAGCGACGCCAAGGCATACCCCTTCACCGGCGAAGTGGTGAGAGTCGTGAACGGGGACGTCATCGAGATCTTACATAATGGAAAATCCCAGCCGGTCCGATTGTATGGTATCGACTGCCCGGCAGAGGGCCAGCCTTACGGCAGCAGCGCGAAAGAAGTGATATCTATCATGAGCTACGCGCTGAACGTCACCCTTCAAATTCATGGCAAAGATCGATATGGGCGCATCCTTGCCGATGTCGTGCTCGCCGATGGGACCAATCTCAACCATGTACTCGTCAAAGAAGGCTGGTGCTGGTGGGATCGACCGCATGCGCCGGAGAGCGCCATACTAGAAGCACTGGAAGCCGAAGCCCGAGACGCCAGCAGAGGCTTGTGGATTGATCCGTCCCCTGTGTCGCCGTGGGCATGGCGGAAGCTAGCCAAATGAGTATGTTTTCATGACGTTCTCCGACAGAGAATCATCACAGCGCACGAGGAACATGTCCGGCCTAGGGATCTGGAGTATGGACAGTTTTGTGATGGAGCGTAGCCGTACAAGTCTGCATCATAACCACAACCTGCCGTCGGGTCATGGAAGGCCCACCGGCAACACCTTGTGAGAACGCGGGTGTCCATGGCAGTGTCTTCCCTTCCTTCCTCAAACTTGAACAAAAAACTCCCGGAATACATCCGTTCCTGCGAACGGCTCCTGTCCTCTTCAAACTCCACTGCCCAAGGGCTATGAGCGGCTTTTTATTGATAATCAGACCCATGTCAGAAAGGAGTACTGTCAATGCTTACCCCACCCCAAGCCAAACTCTCTGCTGAACAAGCAGCGCTGCTAAAGAAGCGCGTGGAGTGTACACACAGTCGTGCCGTGGATGACGTTCGCTCGCGGGATGGCTCCAAGTTGGGTCAGTTGCGATGTCTGGAATGTCAGGCGACGTTTCCCGATCCTCAGGCAGTCGCCGAATGATGCTCGTGGAGTAGTTCATGTCCTCTACGTCCTCTCTCCCCGTGAGAACGTGAAGGAATGAGCAGCGGTTCGATGATACCTGATGGAAGGAGGAGGTCGTTGTCCTCGTGGAATTCTTGAACTGCTACCAGCGTTTCCGGTTCATGGTAGCCTGATATCAGGAAAGTCTACTACTCTGGGGGGCTCCGATGATTCGGAGACCGTATCCTCGCTATAAACTCTCCCATACATTCTTCTAGGTTGCATCTCTCCGGTCTTATCGCACTCGGATCACAGAGCCACACATACTTCACATCACCAGTCCTATATATTCTGACAGGAAACGCTTCACTGCCGGGCTTGCGCCGATACCACTGCCCACCCATTGCCAATCTACTCTTGCCCGGATTCTGATGCGTGGCCATCTATGTGGCTCCCATATATAGTTAGTATACCTCATGGGGCTTCAGTAGCCCAGCTGTTGACCTTTTGCCACCCGGCAATCCCACCCTTAAGTCTTCAGAAGAGTGACAGGGAGCCACCTCTCCGTCATGCTTGTAATACAAATCTTCTGCCTCGGGGCTCGAAGCTGAAACACCCCTTGCCGAGCCTACTGTAAGAACCCTACAAGCCAGATATCTCGCCGACGGGGCTGAGGAGCCTTCCTCTGGGGACACAATACATGGATTGCCTACTTTGCCCTCGGTAGGCAGCCTATGGAACAATCTGTTTCAAGCAACTGAGCATCTGTCGGGCATTGTACTTTTGGCTTTACGGGCACACACACAAAACTATCTTGGGTATGTTCACGGTCATCGGACAGCGTCCATCCTGGACCGCATAATTGGTGAGATAATCTGGCCTTTTCAATCTTGCCTTTGTCCTTCGGTTCTCTTGGGATACCGGTAATTTCTGGACCCGCATAGGCGTTTGTTACAGCTACGAGATTGGCAACAACAACTACGATGTTGAGTAATTGATTGGATGGTTTCATCATTTCTCCTTTTTTCGTATAGGCCGGGTCGTGCTTTGAGTAATTTACGAGGAAGTTGTCAAATCTCCTAACGCCATTAGTGGTCCGTTATTTTACCGGTCTATTTATCCCATTCTGATGCCCCTGGCTCTTTAAGCTCGCATGTCCCACGTTTGTATCTTTGTCACAGTCACCCCCTCTGCAAGCCCTGAAGCTGCTTCGGGCAATATTACGCACACTTGGGAAAGAAGTCAGGAGGTTGGGACAGGTAACAAAAGCATAAAGGGATGTCTGGGCCGGAAGCACCGTCTAAGGTTATGGATCGCTCCCCAATGTCCGCAGTGTGCACATTCATTCCTCCTTTTCTTCTACTGCTGCAAAACCAAAAGGAGTCTCAAGCCCATGACGGGTGGGGGATGTGCCGATCACGCTAGGCGGCAGGTGTTAATTGAGTATTAGTCCCAGCGACAAGATGGACTAAATTGAGACGAATTGAAACGAAGTCAGATTACGCTTAAACCGTGCATTACTATTGATGGAAGGAAGGATTGCCCAGGACTCCAATGACTTGAGCAATCCCCTTTCACTGATTTGTAAACCGTAGGTCGCTGATTCGAATCCAGTTGCCGGGTCCAGCCATTCGAAATGTCCCGATGCATTTATCAATGAGAGACTTCATGAACGAAGTTTCTCTCGCGAGTTTAGTTTTGGTGTTTCAGCCGTTTTCAGATTCAGCGTGATTCAGTCAGCAGGAAAGTCACAAGAAAAACAATCCCCCACACGACCGCATACGCAAACAAAAATAGTTCAGCGCGCATTGATAATCCCATAGGCCGATGTCCAACCGCGATTCTCTGATCACGCAGGCGCTATACAGAGGCTGGACTCGATGACGGTCGTGCTTCGAAGATACGGAGGCAGAGGCTGAGGAATCAGACGCGCCGGAGTTTGGGAGGGAAATGCGCGAGAAATGGACAGTCGACGCGGTTCAATACCTCATACGTCAGCCTGGGCGCATTCGCCGCACGAGTCAAGCGTTATTAAGGGAAAGACGGCATTTGGCCCCCTCTCTGAGGCTGACTCTCAGGCGTTCCTGTTGCCTTGACCGCTCCATGTCAAATTATAGTGCTTGACTCTCATGCCCATTGCGCCCAGGGTAATATTGTTCGGTGTAAAGCTTCGGTGACTGTCCCATCACTTGCGCTTCCTGGTTCTTCTCAGCGTGATCGATTCCTCAGTCTCCGCCGCTCCGATGCCAGAGGCTCTCTGAACGGCTGCATCCCTTGTGTAGCCTGGTCTGCTGGTGGAGGCGAGGTAGGACACTGGTTCTGCTTTCAGAGAATTCCATAACGGATGCGTGATTCCATAGAGAGGAGTAACCCATGCTCCACTACGTACTGGTGTTTCTAGTGGCCGGTTGATTGCTGGCAGGCATCAAAGGCCGTGAGGAAGAAACTGTCTGCTGAGTGAATGCTATTCACGAACAGCGACTCATAATCCGATTGTTCTATTTGGCTAAGGAGAAGTGAAAATGAATATACGGACTATTCTGACATTAAGCGCAACGTTGGTAACCGGGGGAATGTTCTTGACGGGATTGACGAACGGGCTTGGTAATGCCGCCGAGAAGACCCCGATCAATGATGCGTGGTTGACTGCTAAGACCAAGATTGCACTGTTTGCCGATGCTCGGGTGAAGGGGAGTGATCTCAACGTCGAAAGTACACAGGGTTTGGTCATGATCCGTGGCAAAGTGGACTCCGGCGAGGCAAAGCAGGCGGTGGAGGATATCGCCAAGGGGATTGATGGCGTCAAGTCGGTGAAGAACGACTTACAAGTGGTATCGCCATCCAAGCGTGAGGTGATTAACGACAAAGACGAGGCGATTACCCTGCGGGTCAACGAGCAGATCGCGAAAGACGCCCACCTCAAGGAATCCGGGATTCATGCCCAAACGAATGCGGGTGTGGTTTCGCTGAGCGGCGAAGTAGCAGACCTGATGACGAGCGCACAAGCGTCGTGGAAAGTCTGGCAGGTCCCCGGCGTGAAGTCGGTCAAGAATGACATCACCGTGAAGGCGAAGACCTAGATTGTTCTCGCGGAACAGGAGTGTGCTCTTTCAGTCACCTCCGAACAATCCGCATCATGAGACTGTGCACGCAGATATACAGAAGACATCCGGCGACGCTGGCCATGTCGGCTGGCGTCGCAAAGGCGAGTCCCACGAATAGGTCTGGCAGGGTGCGCATCCGAAAGCCAATATCCCTGCATGTCGTCACCGAGCGTACTGTCACAGGTCTGCAATCTAACACACATCCTGCCGCCGGTTCCGGAGGGCCCACCGCCGACACTTTGTGAGAGAGGCGGTTCCCTATGTCGGCGTCTATCAGTCCATTCTTTCCATTACGCAAAGAAATCCACGGGCTCATTTGTTCCTGCGAATCGCTCCTTTCTTCGTCGGTGCTCTTTGGCCATGCGCCGCTGTCTCCTCAAGAGCGAAAGGTCGTTCAATATTACTCAGAGCAGCTCAAAGCCTACCTCCGCGCACCGCAGATCCACTGAGTGCGGTGCAGGGGTTCAGGAGGCGCTGAGAGGAGGGATTAGGGCTGGACGGTGATCGAGTGGATCGGTGCCTTGGTGTGGTCGCTCTACAAACCGGTGCGCGTTTGATACACAGGCGCTCGTGATACAGTAGGATGAGCCTGAGAGCAGCTTGCGAACACACTTGCGAAGAAGTGATTGATTGGACGGAGGGGTGATGGACAACATGGTTCAGGTGAGCAAAGATCTTTTCCTCAATATCACGGAGGCGGTCAAAATCGAGGCGCATGGCAAGATTTTTCGCATCTCGATCAGAAACAGCAACGGTTCGCTCAGCGAACATTATTGCCACCCGGAGGCTCCGGGGTATAACAAACTGAAGGAACTCCTCACGAAAGCCAAATGAGAGGCGCCCATAGAGCGGAATGAAGCAAATAACGGATACGCTGCCGGCACTCCTCACTAGAGGATTCCCACCTTCCGTCCCTCGAAAGCCACTTCCATTCTTCAAAACTTCGGACAACGGTAGGCGACTGTGTATGGGCTACTAAATGATTAGTACTATCCGTACCTTCCTCAAACTGGAATCCGCCGGCGGCATTCTGCTGATTGTGGCCGCCGCACTCGCCATGCTGTGCGCCAATACCGACCTGAAGCATCTGTATGAGAGCCTGCTTCAGATTCCAGTCGGGGTTCAGTTTGGGAGTCTCCAAATTCACAAGCCCCTCCTGCTCTGGATCAACGATGGTCTTATGGTGCTCTTTTTCTTTCTGGTCGGGATGGAGCTGAAACGAGAGGTCATGGAAGGCGAACTGTCCGATACGGCCAATGTGGGGCTTCCGGCCATGGGCGCACTGGGCGGGATGGTGGTTCCAGGATGTATCTATTGGTGGGTCAATCACAACAATCCAGCCGGGCTGGCTGGGTGGGCGATTCCCATCGCCACCGATACGGCCTTTGCGTTGGGCATCCTCTCCCTGCTGGGCCAGCGGGTCCCGCTTTCCCTGAAGGTGTTTCTGGTGTCGCTCGCCATTTTCGATGATATCGGCGCCATTCTTATCATCGCATTCTTTTTTACCTCGAACCTCTCTGCGGCCATGGTGTGGACCGCTAGTGGCTGCCTGATGATTCTCCTGCTTCTCAACCGTAAAGGCGTGACGGCCATTTCCCTCTATGCCTTGGTGGGCCTCGTGATGTGGGTCGCGGTGTTGAAGTCCGGCGTGCATGCCACCCTTGCGGGCGTCCTGCTGGCAATGTTTATTCCCCTCACTGATGCTAAGAATCGGGCTCACTCTCCGCTCCGCTTTCTGGAGGATGAACTGCACACGGCGGTGGCCTTTGTCACCTTGCCCCTGTTTGCCTTCTTCAATGCTGGAATCTCTCTGAGCGAGGTGTCCGTGGACAGTCTCACCCACCCGGTCTCCCTCGGCATTACGCTGGGGTTGTTTCTCGGGAAGCAGCTCGGAGTCTTTCTGTTCTGCATGGCGGGGATCCTGCTGGGGATTGCCCGCCTACCGAGGGCAGTCACCGCGATTCAGCTCTATGGGGTCGCCATCCTGTGCGGCGTCGGCTTCACGATGAGTCTGTTTATCGGTGCCCTCGCCTTTGAGGAACTGCAGCGGCCTGCGCTGTTCGATGAGCGCATTGGGATTCTCCTCGGGTCACTCCTCTCCGCAGTGGCCGGATATCTCGTGCTGTGGTTGGCACTCCGCAAAAAGCCAAGCATGAGAAAGCCCATGACTGAAGAAGCGCGGGGCCGGCCTTTCTGACTAAGCTCATACGCTGGTTTCATGCCGAAACTAAAGTCTGGGCAAAAGCCCCTGGCAGCCGGCTGAGGATCAAGAGGGAAGCCGAATAGTGTGCCAAGGGTTTGGTAGATCCTGATCGTTGTTTTTCCGAGAAAGGATCTGGCCACGTGAAGCGCCCGCTCCATATTTCGGGCGATCGTGCCGAGCTCGGCCGCCGTTAAAGCGCTTCGGCCCTCCAACCGCTTCAGTCTTTCACTCTCGATGAACCCCCAGCTATTCACGATCACTTGGGTATGTCGCTTCTTGGGCAATCACTTTATTATGCTCTATTTCTCCCCATTGCGAACACCTTGCAAACAGGATATTCTTGGCCGCTCTTTGCTTCACCGGGCAGATGTGAACGATGAAGACCCTACGGCTGTGTGGTCAGCGAATAGGCTCAACGTGGGTGGTGCCCTTCCTTTGTGTCTGTGTGGCTTTACAGATAGTCGACGTCCCGGTGACCCCCTTGAGTCTCTTCAACACTTCCGACATGTTCACAGAATCGGACTCCGAAGATCCCTCGGTGCTGCCGCCAGTGCCTGAAATTCGTCCGTTCAGTGCGTTACGGCTCCAAGTCGACGGGCATGCCATTCCGCATCTTCCCGTGTTGCTCACATCGGTCTTCCATCCACCACTGATCTAACTGATTCCCTTCAAGCGTTGTGCATCATCCGGCGGTATTCGGGCCGTGACGGTCCTGCTATGACCGGTCTCTTGGGTCGCGAGCGGGCTATGGGGCGGCTCTGCGAAGGCTTCCATCATACAGCTGTTCGAGGCCCACTGGGGAGAGATGGGGAAGAAGGGGATTTGGCCGAAGAGCAATGAGTCGAGTGATTTACCAGTGGTGGGGACCAGCCCTAGCCGTGTGTTCTCTTAATAGAGGAGGCATCTATGCACGTAGCGGGTGAGGACACAGGAGAGTATTTCAAAATCGTCTGTCGATGCAATCCGACTGGAACACCAAAGGTCAGGTATGTCGGACAACGCTCGCATGGCGCCCCGGCAATCGAAGTCTATTGTTTCCGATGTGAGGAAACACAGGTTTACAAGTTGACCAGAGTCCAAGGTTGGGAAGGACTTCCCTATGACCCAGAGTAAGTCATCCTTATTTGACCACATTCCACATATCGCCACCGAAACGTATACTTCACCCGAGGAACTCTCAGATAACTTGGAGAATCATGCGTACGATCCCGTGGCGTTCACTCTAGATTCTTCCTGGCATGTTAGGAGCAGGATGCTGAATGAGCGGCGATAGCCCCGACACACGTCCAACATCCGGGTACTACAAGAGACGCCAAATTGTGTTGACTCCTGCCCGGCAAGCGGGCGGAAACTGGGGTTGTACATTCACCGTGATTGAAGCTTTGAAAACCTCCTTTCGATCGTACAGTGGCTGCACCGAAGAAAGTTTTGCGACTCCGAGCCAGGCCAGGGCAGCGGCGATTCAAATGGCTGTGAAGCGAATCGACAGCGCGTAACCCAAAACCATGTGCACACGAAGCAGTGCCATCCCCAGTAGCAAGCGCCGATCAGAATGCGAATTCTGGAGGTACACTGGACTCGAATTGTTCTTAGAGAGGGCGACGTTGAATCCCGTTCAATACGAAATTCCGGAGAAGGTTCAGCTGATTACGGATTGCCTCGGGAAGCGGTTTTATGATGTGCGTCCACATAGTTTCCAACGAGACCGGTTAGTTTTTCACGATGGTCAGCACTTCTTCCAGTTTGGATTCTTTCGGCCTGTCTTGGAGGATCTGCCTCTAAAACAACTACGAACGTTCATGGAAACCGAGGTTATTCCGATGATCGTTCAAAATCCGGGCATGCAGATAATATTTGGAACTGATGGACTTAGCGTCCGGGATAGCGCGTTAAACTGACCTGCATTCTTTGCATCAACCACCCCCGAGAAGGATCGGCAGCGTCGCTGACGCTAGACCCTCTGTTCCCTAAGGGGAGTAGCGGGTGTAGTTGAGATGGTACGACTGGGAGGGAGCGCATGGCAGGCAAGCATAGGCTTATAATTTTCGTTATTGCAGCGTTGACAATGACTGCGTCGGTTGACCTGGCCCGCTCGACGGACAGCTTGAAACCAGGTGTGGATTTCTCAGGATTTTCAGGCGGATCTGTTTTGAATTGGCTCGGCTCGAAAGGCTTCGAGCCGAAACAAGATGCGAGAAACACTCGAAGGGTCGTGTATTCCGCCTTGCCGAGCGCCATCGCCCTCGAGACGAAAACGCGCGCCTTCGGCCTGCTCCTCAACGAAAGGGATGTCCGAGACTATTCACGCGTGCGTATCGAATGGGGTGTCGACGCATTCCCTTCCGGAGCCTCCTATGAGGAGGGGGCTCGAGCCGAAGCGATCATGGTCTACATTTTCTTTGGCAAGGAGCGACACTCGAGCGGGTCACTGTTCATTCCCGACAGCCCCTACTTCCTCGCCCTCTATCTCTGTGAAACCGAGACGACGAACAAGCCGTTCAAGGGGCGCTACCATCACGCCATCGGTCGCTTCATCTGCGTCGAGCGGCCGCGATTGGGTGCGACCGTTAAGACTGACTTTCCGGTCGCCGACACGTTCCGGCGAGTGTTCGGCAAAGAAGCTCCGGACATTAGCGGTATCGCTCTCGCCATCGACACGGCCAACGCGAACGGGACCGGCGTCGCCAAATCTTTCATCAGAAAGATCGAGTTCGCCCAGTGAGTCAGCGAGACTTGGCGGACATTGTCAGGGTATCGCAGCGCATGTTGCGGAACTGGCTGAGACTCGCGTGGCGGGAACTCATCTGGAGACATTAGAAGTTCCACGCGGTTCTTGGTGCTATATCACTCCATGGAGACGTGGAGACGGTTTGGTCAGACAATAGGCTTGAGGTGGCTGGTCTTCGTGCTGTGTGTCTGCGTGTTGGCACAGATGCTTGGCTTCCCGGTGACTCTGTTAAGTCTCATGAACGCCTCCGATATGCTCACGGAATCGGTCTGCGAAGATCCCTCGATACTCCCTCTGGTGCCTGAACTGCGCCCCTCGAGTGTCCTTCGTCTCTGCATCGATGGGCATCCCATCTCCGACTTACCTGTGTTCGCCACATCCGTTTTCCATCCGCCCCTAACTTAAGCGTGCTCCGCTCTACATGAGTGCATCGCCACCGGATCTCCGGTCGTGATCCGCACGACGGTTCAGTTCTGTGCTTCGTGCGAGAGGAGCGCCTCGTAAACGACGCTCACCGCCGTGGCTCCGGTATTCACCGGTCGGCCTTCAGACTTCAAGAGGGGTATGACCTGCAGAGACTGCCTGTGGTTGTCTGACGACCATGCAACCATACTTCTCAGAATGATCCACAACAAGCTTATGGTTAGGAGACGAGATGATGCCGAATATCGTCAGAGGTTTCTTCCGCACTCGCACACATGCGGAACAGACGAAGTCCGAAATCGCAACTCTCAAGAAGATTTCTACCATCGATATGCAGGTCTATGACCAGCCAGGCTTTCAACCCACCACTCTTCCCGAAAGGTCTCCGCGTGGTTTTTTCGAGAGTCTTAAGGACTCTCTTGGATTCGGACAAACGAGTCAGGCTCTGTGCCCGGAAGGCGTTCGCCGGGGCGGGCCGGTTCTCGATGTCAAGGCCGATGATCGTCACATCGACGCGATTACCGATGTGTTGGATCGATGCGGAGCGGAGGACATCTCGATCTTTACGGCAGCAGAGTAAGGGGTTGGACAAGAGAATAATTTAACCAGAATCATGGCTTGTGGAAACCGGCGTGACCACTGCCCATTACTCCGCCTCCCCTGGATTTCCATGCCCTCTCGATTCGTTAAGACCCATCTATGACCCATCGCGTGTAACCTTTCTGTCATCCGCTCCGTCTAATGAGTAGAACAAGTTGCTAAGCCAGGAGAGCGCACATACCCGAACATCCAGCGGTGTATGGTCCTTCCCATAGAAAGGAGAGATCTCATGTTGCAAACACGACTGTATCGGTGGGCAATGCCTCTGTGTGTGGCAGGCATAGGTCTGGCCGCAGTCTTACTCGTTCCGAGCGAAGGCCGTTCGCATCCAGGTCCAGGAGGCGCGTCGTTTCATTACGGAGGTCACCAGAAGGATTTTGCCAGCCGAACCTTCCGTGTGCTCCTGCATAACCAAAAGGATTTCAATCTCTCAGCGGAGCAAGTCGGCAAGATCGAATCCCTAGCCGCAGACTATGCCAAGACCCGCATTCGGAACCAGGCGGCGGTGGAACTGGCGGAAGTGGACGTGAGAAGCCTCATCAAGAATCCTCAATCGGAACTATCGGCCATCGAGGCAGCGCTGCGGAAGTCCGAAGCGGCCACCACGATCGAGCGGCTTGATCGGGTGAAGGCGATCCGGACGGCGCTCGCCGTGCTGACACCGGAACAGCGCGAATCCTGGAAAACGAAGATGCGCGCTCCTCGCCATCACGGGGACGGGCATCACGGACCGACCTGTGGAAATGGACCCAGCCGCCACGAGTCGGCCGTCAATCAGGATACGTCCGTGGGCGCACGCTCATAGGAGGCGACGGTCTCTCTCTGACAATGGGCCGATGGGCGCGACTGGACATGTGAAATCGATCGCTTCGACGGAGTACCAATGATGCTGATCGTCCGAGCGCTATGCCTCCCAGCTCGGACCGAGTGCGGGGTGGAGGTCGCCCTCCTGTTTCCTCTACCCCGCACCTCAGATCGAGGCATAAGCACGTATTCCTGATGGAAGGAGGTCATGATGAGTGGGTACGGTAGGCGCGTGTTAATCGTCGATGACGAAGAGGCGGTGCGCCGTCTCCTCCTCGAGCAACTGGAACCGCACCGTTTTGTAGTGGTGGCGGTCGCGGATGGACTGCGGGCCTGGAGGGAACTCCACCGGCGTCATTTTGACGCCGTGATCACCGATCTCCATATGCCGTACCTTGATGGCCTCGATCTCCTCCATCAATGTCATCTGGTGTGGCCGGAGCTGCCCGTCATTCTCATGTCCGGCAGTTTCGCAACTGATATTGTTGAGCTGGCGATGACTCAGGGAGCCGCCGCGTGCCTGCCTAAGCCAGTCGAGAGAGAAAAACTGATCCATGTTCTCAACGAGGTCATCCCTGACAGACTAACTCCCCACCCCGATCAGACGGGTATCACCTCCCACCAATTGGAAATGGAACCACGATGAGTGGTGGGAGCTCTAGAAAGAACAGTCATGCCGACCTATTGAGGACTAGGGGGCATTCCACAAGGGTGGATTCAGCGGGCCGAATCGAGATTATCAAATGGCGTCTTGTTCCGGTCTCCGGCAGAAAGGAGAGGCACCATGCGTATTCTAGGATTGGCGGCAATGGCTCTGTGGTTCAGTGCGTGCACGGCCACTCCCATGTTTCCCCCGGCAGTGATGAAGGATGTCGAAGCCAACACCTTTGACGTCAAGGCCTGGGAGGAAGAGGCCTATCACCCGTCCAGCCTCACCTTCGTCTCTCACAAGGTGGAGTTGGCTGGTGAGATCATACGAGTCATTCAGAACCCTGCTCGCCTTGTCATTCTGGTTGAAGAAAGGCCTGTCGAGGGGCATTCCGCAAAGAGCCCAACGAGCATTGAACACGACAGCGCACCATGGTTTGCAGTCACCTTCAAAGGGTCTGTGGAACCGAGCATGTTGCAAACAGGGAATCGGCTCATTGTGGTTGGCACAACGTATCGGCCTGGTCCCGAAATGTTCGGCGGCGCTCCACGGGTACTGCCGCACCTGAGGGCGCAATGCCTTCACATTTGGAATACCGAGGGCGTCAAGAACAAGTATTTCTCTTCTGAGACAGGCGGTATAGAAGCCTATCCTCCGGATGAACGGACTATCTGTCTTGGGGACGGCCCAGCCGGTTCCTCGCCTCGTCACAGTCAAGGTGCGGAGAACCAGAGCTCCGAAAGCTCGTGACAGAGTCGGCAAAACATCAGTTTGAATTGGGCGCACCCCTGCGTGATGGAGATCGATAGAAATGGGGTCACAACAAGGTGTGGCTTAGTGAAGACGACTGCCTCACCTGAGTTTGCTTTTGTGATCAGTGGTGAGGGGCGCATACGAGGAGGAGGACTATCATGATTTTGGGGAGATTCACCGGTCGCCGTCCGTATCGCAGGTTCTGGCGTTCTTGCAATCTCCTTTCGCTCAGTCTCTGTCTGTATCTCGGCCTGTCGAGCCTGCCGGTGCAGGCGGCGACGCCGACCACCCCTGAGGAACTCAACAACATACGCGTCTATAAACATATCGCGAGATCGACGGTTCTGATCACCTCCGCCTATGTGAGCCCCCACCATGTGACACAAGCCTCGTGGAAGGGACTTGGATCAGGCGTCCTACTCGACAACCAGGGTGTAATCCTCACGAATGCCCATGTTGTCGATGGAACTGCCAAGATCACCGTCACCTTGCATGATGGGAAACGGCTTCCAGCAGAACTGGTGGGAAGCGATCCGCTGACGGACGTGGCATTGCTCCGAGTAGCCATGCCAAAGGGGTTTGCGGTCGCTGCTCAATTAGGCGATTCCGACAAGCTGGAAATCGGACAAAAAGTGCTGGCGATTGGGCATCCGTTCGGCCTGGGCTACGCTTTCTCAACGGGGATCGTCAGTGGGTTTGGCAAGGTGATGGGAACCAGACAGGAAAACTTTCAGCAGACCATTCAAACGACGGCTCCGATCAATCCCGGCAATAGCGGGGGGCCGCTCGTCGATTCTGATGGTCGCGTCATCGGCATCAACGCGAGCGTCATGCTGGAGGCCCAGAATATCAGTTTCGCAATACCGATCAATACCGTCAAATCCATTATCGCCGACCTCCGCGCTCATGGCCGGGTCATCCGTCCGTGGCTCGGTGTGAAGGGGAAATTCGTCACCGATGAATTGCGAAATCTGTTCGCGTTGCCTCTGGTCGACGGCTTGCTGGTTCTCGACACCGATGACGGGAGTCCGGCTGAAAAGATCGGCTTGCGGTCCGGCAAACTGGATGTGGTTATCGGAGGAGAGCCTTGGGTCCTAGGGGGCGACATCATCGTCGCCATCAACGACCAGACCCTGCATACGAGAGAGCAGTTCGTGAAGGTCTTCCACCAATTACAAGCCGCCCAATCTGTGGAGCTCACGATTATGCGAGAGGGCGAATCCTTCACGCGGACGGTGACATTGGGAGAGCGGCCCTCGCCACCCAGCCCGGCACAGCATCCGAACCTTGATATGCCTCCGACGCTCTTTCAAGAGATGGGTGTCGTGCCATTCTGATTCATGGTTGTGGATACACAGATGACTTTCGCCTGGCAATGGTGCGATTGTGCACGGCCTGTTTTTGTATTTCCGCGCGGAGCACTATCAAACGCAACACAAAACCACAAATATTACAGAACATCTGCAGAGTGAACATTGGTACAACCCCTAGTTTTTTTGTACGTATCCTGTTTGCTTCGGTTCGATCTGTGGAGGGCACCCAGCATTCTCGAGGATGGCATTTAACATGCTTATGCTACCTAACAACTCGGAGAGGGCATCTCGCGGATCGTGCTCGGCTCTCCGCTGGCGTAGGGGTTTTCCGCTCCGGACATCGGGGCCTACCCACAACGTGAGAATTACGTGCAGTGCCGATCGCGCGTACTCACTGACAGGGGCGTATGTCGCGATAACGGAACAGGTAGAACCGTCACCATGGTTGCGTGTGCTTCCACTCACTTGAATATGCATCTATCCAGGCAGGTTAGTTGTCATGGAAATCGGCGCGATTCTTATTGCTGAGACGGATCCTGCTATGCGGCAGGGCCTTCTCCGTATCTTCGCAGGACATCTGCCTCGGATTGACGTGGATGTGTGTTCCTCTCCTCAGGAAACGACGGAGCGGTTATCGCACGCACACTATTCAACCGTGGTTGCCGCCCCGTATCTGATTCAGAAGGAACATTCGCTCCTCCTTCATCGGACACAACACCGCCACGTGCTCTCTCCGGTCATCGTCACGGCCGCAAGTACGGACATCGAACCGGCTCGAGATTGTCTTCTCCGCCGAGGGGCCTTTGATGTGATTGCCAAGCCTGTAGATGACGTCGAGGTCCTCACCAGCGTCCGCATTGCCCTCTGGCAAGCGCGGTTTCTCAGACTGCTGACGGAACGAGAACGGGTGTTGTCCAACTTCCGGCGTCATATCGAAGATTATCCAGTAGAACGGTCCGTACGAAGGGTTATCGGAATGGTCCTGAAGCGAGTGGACAAAACGGCGACACTCATACAGGAAAGCCTGAAATTGATCGATCCGAATATCGACGGATTGTTTTTTGACCTGGCTGCGTCAGTTGAAGAGTGCACAAAAGAGAAGGCTTTGGTTCGCCTCAATCGATTGAGCATTTGTGCCAGATAGTGGCCGGCCTCGCCGGAGGCCATGTCCACACAGACAGGCTCTACGCAGTTTTCAGGTGGTCCTTCTGCCCGATGAGATCTATCGACATCGTAAGGGGGCGCAACCACCACGCTGTCCATGCCGTCTTCACCATGACGGATTCGGCCTGCCATGGCGCACCCAGTTTGACTTCTCGTCGCCTCTTCACTAGGCTTTTGTGCTCTTGGATACAGTAATTGGAGGAGCTTCATGCAACATTCCAATGCGCAGCTGCTCAGAAACCTGGCGAAAGAACTCCCCGCGCCACAAGAACTTGACGAACCGTCCACTAAGGCCCTTTGGAGTATTCTCATAGACATGGCCGACCGAATCGAAAAACTTGAAGCACGGTTGAGCTGATCGCGTCTCATGCGTCGATCCAACTCGTGCCAAACCTAGCGGTTCGGTCTTGGTTTGGGAGGTCCTTAGCCTGTGCGTCACTTGAGATGTTTTGCCGCCGATCCCTCTTGAGATATTCTTGGCAGCCGGTTCATGACCGGCACCCTCCTAAAGCCCGCTTGCAGATCGATTCTGCTCTCTCCTACAATCTGCTTCCCCGTCGAGGTGGCTATGGCGTATGTCCTCCGGCCCTACCGTCGCGTTCCTGCATTTTGTCCTGTGCGGTATGAACATCGATTCCATAGTGCCCACGGAACAGTGACGAATCTCTCCACTCGCGGTTGGAGAATCCATGGCGACGCGCGGCTACAAGCGGGGGATGTGTGCTCGATGAAGGTCAGACTGGCGACCGGGAAATGGGTGTCGGTGTCTGCCGGGATTGTGCGATGGGTGCGCGGAGAAGAGTGCGGTATCGAAACGCTTGTGATGAATGATGAGTCACAGGAGCAACTGAATGACTACATCCAAGAGCGAATGAAGGCATTATGAGCAGTGACCTGTCCAACCTTGGAACGAAATCTCTTCAACTCCCTCGTGCACCTCTCTGCCGCACGCGAGTGGCGACCGCCACATACTAACCGACTGTTCGAACAGGATTACTCATTGAACGTCTTGCACTAGGGCATGCTGCCGATGGTGCATGCGGGCGTAGTAGTGTATTTATGCGCGCCTCAGTGGGACGCGTCATGTCCTCCCAAACCGTTCTCATCGCTGAGCCCGATCTTCACACGTTAGATATCCTTCCGGAGAATGGGTAACTAGGATGCCGCGATGGGTGCGTCAGATCCTTCTCCCTATCATGTTTCTGTTGCCGTATTCGGCAGCTCACGCCGCCGACCTTTCAACTCTTGTGGGCACCATCGGCGTTCAGTTTCAGTCGATCCAAGCAGGAGGGAAGCGGCAGGGCTGTTCTCTGGTTTTTAGCGTGGTCGGTCAGGACCAGGCCTATCGGCGCGGTGCCTTAGTCGCCTTGGTCGGAAACATTACCTTTTGGGCCAACCAGGACCAAACTGCCGCCGTCGTGTCATTCAAATTGGGAACGTCGATGGCGCCGCACGCAGATGCGGAAGCCGAAGCCCCATACTTTGCGTATCTTCAAACCCCTCATGGCACCACGGCGACCAGCAAGTTTTTTCAGTATGAGGCGCCGGACACCCCCGGCACGCGCATCTTTGCCTATGCCTTAGACGACAAAGTCCTGAGCGTCCTCAAAGACATTGTTGATGGAGCCCAAGTCACGATTGGGTTTAACCGGACCAAGGATGGGCTCGATGTGCTAGTGCCGCTTGATCTGAGTGTGGCGGAGACCACGCCTTCCGGAACAGGGTTCAGCCGAAGACACTCGAAAGAAATGGTATCGCAGTTTGCTTCTTGCAATGCCGAAGTGGCAAAGCAGATTGCCCGTCAACCCAACAGGAAATAGCGGCTATGGCGCGTATCATGGCCGGTCGGCAGGTTTAGCTTTTTCGGCGGTTTGGCTTTTGACGCCTGTGCGTTTTTTGGAAGCCCTCGAGGGGTTGCGTAGCGGTATGGTCGGTTTTGGCAAGGTAAGACTAGGGCAGAGGAAAGCCCCAGGATATTAAGCTGGTGTCATCATACGCTGGTACCGGTCTACGGATCTTCCTTCTTAAGGCCTTTCGGTCTGCCTCAGTATGCTTCGGAGAGGCCCACTCGAGGCGCCAACGTGGAGTAGGAGTGGTGGAAGAGGTATGGGTGTCCAGCCACGTCTCAACACGATCGGGCGGTGGCGCTCCAGGGACCCATCCTCTCGGAGTCAGATGCCATAGATAACCGACTGCTTCCGTCGACATAGAGGGCCCTATCTCCTTCCTGCCGGCCCTGGTAAAGGTTGAAAACGAATCAAAAGAAAGTCGGGCGTGGTTTCTGTGTTTATCCACGTCTCAACCAGATCCGCCGGTGGGGGCATCAGAGATCGGAGAGGGTTTTTTGCGGGCCAAATTCCCTGAACCCGACCTCGCGGAGACTGATGCCATTCAACACAGAATGCTTCACTTGCCATGTTGAATGGTGATCGTTGGAGAAGCTGAGCCGAACAAGCTGTAATGAAGGTCTTCGACATATTCACACAGCAAAGATGTCATTAGCAAGACGAAGGAGCTCACGAAACTGACCGTATCCGCTAGGATGGCATGGCCTGCGCTGGAACGAATCGACCTTTCGGCAAACGACCAGCGAGTGAAGAACGGGTACGGATTCATTTCCTTTACTCAAGATGCCGTGTGCCGGCTGGGCGGGGAATGGTCCCAGATTCAAATGCAGGTTATTTCTTTGTATGCCTCCTTTTTCAAGCTATACTTCCGAAATGGCTCCTCAAACGAACGCCAGCAAGCTTTCGACTCTCGAAACGGTTCTTCGTCTTCAAGGCTTGTTCCGTCACCGTTTGCGGGCCCTTGGTGTCTCTCCCGTAGAGGCCGGTATGTTGCTCTATCTTGATCGGCACCCTCAGTGCAAATTGCTCGAGATCGCGTCGGCGCTGTGTATTGAAAACCCATCCATGGTCGAGACCATACAACTCAGTCAGCGAAAAGGATGGCTACACAAAACACAGACCCACAAGAACAGGAGAACACTCCTGCTGCGGCTGACCGTAAAAGGCAGAGCCCTGGCTCAGAAGATCAGACAGAGCATAGAAGTGACTGACAGACTCTTTTCTCTTGCCCATAGCCGCAAAGCCGCTTAAACACGCCGGAATTTTGCACCGCTCAGACGCGATCTCGACAGACTAGATTGCACCAGCTCGGTTCCTCGCCCGCCGGTGGTATTCGTTACGCACATGAAATTCAATTGGTATCGTACCCCTCGTCCCGTGTACCGGCGACCCAAAGAGTGTCGGCAGGGTTCCAGGCACATGTCCAAAACTTTGGGAATGACGATTTCTGCCACAGCATTCTTTTGCGAAATGTGGCAGCCAGCCCCGGCGAGCCTAAACAAACGTGCGGCCTATTCATTTTGGCCGGATTTATTTCAAGCAGCAGCGGTTAAAGCCGTAGGCATCGTGCTTGCTCAGTCATGTGAGCTGGAGGAAGGTCGATGGGTGAGACGACCCTGTTCAATCAGATCTTGTTGCCGGTCGACTTTTCCCCCTGTTCGAACGAGGCGTTTCGGATCGGGTGCCGTCTTGCGCGCATGTCGGGCTCGGAGGTCCTCGTTCTGCATGTGATCGACACGAGCATAGTGGCTACCATCCAGCGTGTAGGGCTCTCCACAGTTCCGTCCGACGTTGCGAGTCAACGCCGGCGGCTTCGGCATCACGCACGAGTAAACCTACGCCGCCTCATGGAATCCGGTGAAGCCAAAGGCGCGAACTGCACCAGACTCATTCTGGAAGGAGCTCCGTTTGTAGAGATTGCTAAAGTAGCTCGCACCCAGCCCATCGATCTGATTGTCATGGGCACTTATGGGGTCCGCGCAGGCAGCGTCGATAAGCTGTTTTTTGGGAGCACGGCGGAAAAAGTCGTGAGAACCGCAGGCTGTCCGGTCCTCACTGTCCCGCTCCCGGCACTACTCAACGTACTCCCACCAGAGAAGGAAACTCCGCGATGAAGATGAATGGACTGTGGATACGCAGCGTGACGCGTGAAGGGGTGGCGCATTGACGGAGCGAGTCAGAGGGGCACTCACTGTCCTGTTGAGCGCGCACCGTCCGGAGCCAGGCCGCCGGGCACACATCCTCAGTGCCTTGTTGGCAGTCCAAGAGGCCTTCGGATATGTGCAGGCAGAAGCCGTACCGTTGATCGCCGATGCACTTGCAGTCACTGAAGCCGATGTGGCAGGCGTGCTGTCATATTATCCCGATCTGTATAGCGTTCCCCGAGGCCGCCACGTCGTTCGTGTTTGCCTCGGAGAAGCGTGTGTGGCGAATCGATCGGCGGCTCTGCTCGAGTCACTGTGCCATGACGTTGGTGCCGGTCTAGGACAGACCACTTCTGATGGACGGCTCACGATTGAACGGGTCTACTGCCTTGGCAATTGCGCGGTGGGGCCAACCGTGATGGTGGACGAGCAAATCTATGGCCGGGTTGGCCCGGAAGAATTACACACGATTCTCCAGAGCCATCCGTAGGACAACCGCACCTGTCCGCAGCTATGATCACGACGCTGTATCTTTCCAACGATACCTCGGCGCGAGCAGCCGGCGCTGATCGACTTGCACATGCCTGGGAAAGAGAACCCGACCTGCAGCTGATTCGAACATCGAGTCGCGGGGCCTTTTTCTTGGAACCGCTCGTGGAATGCGATGGCCCGGCCGGGCGTCTCCTCTGGCCTCGAGCGACGCCGGGCGATTTGCCACGCATCCGGGCAGGCATCGGCGGTGTGCAACTGTCGGATGTGCCGTTCCTGGCGCAACAGCAGCGGTTCGTCTTCAGCCGATTCGGTCGAGCCGAGCCGCTCTCTCTCACGCAGTACCGTGCAGATGGGGGCTGGCAGGCTGCCGATCGTGCCGCAGGCTGGTCACCGGAAACGATCATCCAAGAGATGAAAGCCTCCGGCTTGCGTGGACGGGGCGGCGCTGCGTTCCCGGTCTGGAATAAATGGGACATCGCGCGGCGGACCGCGTCGGATCAGAAGTACGTCGTCGCCAACGCGGACGAGGGCGATGGCGGGACCTACTGTGATCGCATGATCATGGAAGGAGAGCCGTTTCGGCTCATCGAAGGCATGCTGATCTGCGCCAAGGCCATTGGGGCGGATTGCGGCTATATCTATTGCCGCTGGGAATATCCGGCTGCCGCCGGGGCCATGCGTGCCGCCATTTCTGAGGCTGAGCGGGCAGGAGCGCTGACAGTCGAGGGGCGACCGTTTCGTTTGGAAGTATTTCGCGGAGCAGGATCATATGTCTGCGGTGAGGAAACAGCGCTGCTCTCTTCGCTTGAGGGCGGCCGCGGCATGGTGAAGGTCCGGCCTCCATATCCCGCCGTTGCGGGTCTCTATGGGAAGCCGACCGTCGTCAGCAATGTGCTGACATTTGCGACGGTCACTGAAATTGTCTCCCGGGGGGCGGCCTGGCATGCGGCTCTGGGTACGGAACGATCAAAGGGAACGGTGGCACTGCAACTCGGAGGCCGTATCCGGCAGCCTGGCCTCATTGAAATTCCGTTCGGTTCGACGCTTCGCGAGGTGCTGGAGCGGTTCGGCGGCGGCATGGCGGACGGAGGTCGTTTCAAGGCCGTACAGGTCGGCGGCCCGCTAGGCAGTCTGTTTCCCGAATCCCAACTCGATATTCATCTCTGCTTTGATGCCTTCAACGACGCAGGCGCCGTATTGGGGCATGGCGGCATCGTCGTCTTTGACGACCAGACTGACATGGTGGAGCTCGCACGGCACTATATGACCTTTACCGCTGAGGAATCGTGCGGGACATGCAGCCCATGTCGAATCGGATCTGTCAGGAGCCGTGAACTATTGGAGCGCATTGAACGGGGCCAGGGGACACCGGCGGATCTGGAATTGCTGGCGGATCTCGGCGAGACTATGAAAGCGACCAGTCTGTGCGCGCATGGCGCGCGCGGCCCCTATCCCGTCCTCACCGCGATCGAACACTTCGGACGGGAGTTCCGAAACAGGCTGCACGAGGCCGACGCGTGATATCGATGCCCGAGATCACCATCAATGAAAGACGGGTTATTGCTGAACAGGGCGATACCATCTATCAAACCGCCATTCGAGCCGGCATTGCGATTCCTAGTCTGTGTGCGTCGGCGCATCTCGCTCCGTACGGATCCTGTCGACTGTGCCTCGCGGAAATCGAGGGCGTGAAGGGCTTCCATGCGACATGTTCGATGCCGGTCCGTGATGGGATGGTCGTTGCGACGGAAAGCCCTCAGCTGACCCGGCATCGGCGGAACGTGATCGAACTCTATTTATCCGAGCGCCCAACCACTGAGTCTCTTGGCGAACTGACCCGTTTGGCGGAACTTTACGGAGTGACCGATGTTCGATATCCGGTCGGCGTACAACGCGATCAGATCCGTGACGAGTCCAACCCCTTCTTTACATTCGACAACGCCAAATGCATTTCATGCGCCAGGTGCGTGCGGGCCTGCGATGAGATACAGCCCGCGCGCGCCGTCTCCATGATTCGGAGCGGATTCGCGGTGAGGCCGGGATGGGGCGGGGCTATCGGCGCCGGCGGGCACAGCCGGATTGCCGACTCCAATTGCGTCTCCTGCGGGGCTTGCGTCAAAGAATGTCCAACGGGGGCTCTATCTGAAAAGACCGTGCTCGAGCACGGTCCTGCCACTCGCCAAGTCCGCACGACGTGTGCGTACTGCGGAGTCGGATGCACCTTCCACGCCGGTGTTCGAGATAGCCGTATCGTAACCATGGTACCGGCCGACGATGGCCCGACCAATCATGGCCATGCCTGCCTGAAAGGCCGGTTCGGGTGGATGTACAACGATGCCGACGATCGAATTCAGACGCCGCTACTCCGTGAAGGTGATGGTTGGAAAGCCATCAGATGGGAGCAGGCGCTGGATCTCGTGGCCCACTCGTTCAGCCGGATCAAGGAGACAACCGGCCCGGATGGGGTCGCCGCTATTTCCTCAAGCCGCGGGACCAATGAAGAGAATTATCTGTTCGGGAAGTTCATTCGTTGCGTCATGGGCACGAACCATATCGATAACTGTGCCCGAGTCTGCCACAGCGCGACCGTGACGGGTATGATGGAGACGCTCGGCGCCTCCGCGGCCACCAACTCGATTCGCGATCTGGACGACGCCAAGCTGATTCTCGTTGTCGGTGCAAATCCGACTGAGTCGCATCCGGTCCTTGGCGCAAAGCTGCTGCAGCTAGCCCGACGGGGCGTGCCGTTCATAGTCATCGATCCGCGGCGTACTGAAATCGCGAAAGTAGCCACGATTCACCTGCAATTGCGGCCCGGCACCAACGTGGCGCTCCTCAATGGTCTCGGGCACGTGATTGCCGAGGAAGGCTTGCTCGATCAGCGCTTCATCGCCGGGCGTACCGAGGGGGTTGAGGATTGGCTCGCGACGGTAAAAGCCTATCCGCCGGAGGCTGTCGAGCGGCTGACCGATGTGCCTGCCCATGACATTCGCCGTGCGGCCAGGATGTATGCCCAGAGCGGGTCGGCGCTTGCCCTTCATGGTCTGGGGATGACGGAGCATCGCTGGGGCAGTCACGGGGTCATGGCGCTGTGCGATCTTGCCCTGGCAACGGGCAACATCGCGAGGCCCGGCACCGGCATCAACCCCTTGAGAGGACAAAACAATGTACAAGGGGCTTCGGACTCCGGCTGCCTGCCGACGCACTTCGTCGCCTATCAATCCTTGAGCGATCCCGTGGTGGCGGCGCGGCACGAGTCCATCACGGGAAAGCCTTTGCCGAGCAAACGAGGCATGAAGATTCCGGACATGTGGGACGCGGCGCTCGATGGACGGCTGAAGGCGCTGTGGATTGTAGGCTATGACGTGGCGCAGACCGATCCGAATCTCAAAAAAGTGAGAGAGGCTCTGTCGCGGATCGAGTTTCTCGTGGTGCAGGATCTCTTTATGAGCGAGACCGCGAAATTTGCCCATCTTGTGCTCCCCGGCGCGTCATTCCTGGAAAAAGATGGAACCTTTACCAACTTGGAGCGGCGCATTCAGCGCATCAGAAAGGCGGTGGACCCGCCTCACGGCATCCTTCCGGACTGGCAAGTGGTCTGCGAAGTCTCCCGTCGAATGGGATATCCGATGCATTATGGACATCCTTCCGAGATCATGAAGGAAATGGCGGCGCTCAGCCCGATATTGGCCGGTGTGACGTATGAACGATTGGACCAGCCGGACGGTTTACAGTGGCCGGTGCTCGACGACACTCATCCGGGGACAACGCTCATGCATGCGGACAGTTTTCCCAGAGGCAAAGGTCGCTTTGTCGGCGTGGATTATCTCCCGCCGGGTGAACTGCCCGACGAGGACTATCCGTTCGTGCTGATCACCGGGCGTATTTTGGAGCATTACAATTGCGGCGCACAGACGAGGAGAACCCCTCTCATCAACTTGGTAGACCGTGACGTGCTTGAAATGCATCCCGACGATTGTGCTCGCCTGGGGTTGGATCGAGATCAGATGGTACGCCTTGTGAGTCCTCGAAGCGCGGCCGTTCTGCCGATTCGGCCCAGCACGCGCATGCGGCCGGGCGAATTATTCACCAGCTTTCATTTCCCCGGCTCGGATGTGAACAGCCTGCTTTCGTCCAGCGCAGATGAAAGCTCCAAATGTCCTGAATACAAGGTCTCCGTAGTGCGAGTTGAACCGGTGGACGGAAAGACGCCTGACGCAGGCAGGTAGGTTCGGCAGAGGCATACGCCTGGATCATCCGCCGGCACGTATTATCGTGAATGCTTCTGTCCGTCTGCGATCCGGCGGAGCATCTCTTCGGCGCTTGAACACTATTCTCAGACGAAGACGGTCTCCAGAACCGAGCAGTCTCTGATTCAGTTTCGCGTATGGCTACTTGGCGAGAGTCCGTACATACACGAGCACATCGCGCGCGTCCTGCTGAGACAGGCGAATGTTCCATGAAGGCATGGTTGCTTTTCCTTCATGTATGGAGGTGAGAAGGGCCGCATCCGACTTGTGTTGTGTCGCCGGCGATGTAAGGTTGGCCGGATCGGCACCGAGGAGTTTGTACCCGTCTCCTTTTCCCTCGGAGCCATGACACCCGGCGCAATGCTTAAGGTAGACCTGTTTTCCCTTTGGTATCCGATCTGATGCGGATCGAGACGTCGCTTTTCCGTGCGGAGGCATAGAAAGCACGCCCGCTATCGTCAGTGTGAGAAGGACCACGGAGCTGACCAGTCTCATCACAGCATTCACAATCCTGGTACGACCGAACCGCAGTGTTCTCTCCTAAAAACCGATCATGGCTTCGAATTTGTCGCTGATATCTGGATACCGCGGCGGCACAGTATCAGGGGTGATGGAAGATGTCGAGCGCATATTGTCAGCGAGCGGGGCCGATGTGGAGTCCCAATGAGACAGAAGTCATACCCTTGCGACTGTCTGTACAAGCATGAGGGTGGAATTGAGAGCAGAAGCAAGCCTCGGCAAGACTCATGACTATGGAGGAGGATGGTGACAAGATCCCAACCTTGGGGCAAAAGGCTACAGCGATATGCTTCCGATGATTGGATTATTCGGATAATATCTGGACTGGTCGATAAATAGACATGGCACTGGGCTTGCTCGATCCTGGCTATGGAGGCTCTCTCTTTTTCGGACGGAAAATGCCTAGATCGAGGAAGCTTCATGGCAACTTTGAGAGATTCTCTCTGCGGGAAGGTGTAATGACAATCGCAGTGAAGCCGTGATCAAGACTTGGCGTGTTAAGTCATCAGTCAAGACCGGGTTTACGTTCGGTTTGACCTCCGGCGTTATTACCACCATTGGACTGATGGTGGGGCTGGACTCGGGTACCCATTCGAAAGCCGTTGTTCTCGGCGGGATTCTCACCATTGCCATCGCTGATTCTCTGTCGGACGCGATGGGTATCCATCTCTCGGAAGAATCGAAGAACACCGGTTCGACCGTACATGTTTGGGAGTCGACAATCGCGACGTTCGTCGCAAAATTTATCATCGCTTTGAGCTTCATCGTGCCGGTGCTCGCCGCCCCCCTTCCGATCGCGATTCTTGCAAGCATCCTCTGGGGCCTTTTCCTGATTGCCGTCCTTAGTTTCTTCCTGGCGCGACCCCAAGGAATCGCACCCTGGACGGTGATTGCGGAACATGTATTCATCATGCTGTGCGTGGTGATGCTCTCGTATTATGTCGGGAATTGGATAGAAGGGTGGAAGGAATAGAACGGTGACGGGCTCGGCCCTCTCGTTGCAGAGCCCGTTTCACTCAAGCCATCTAGAGCCATGCTAGTCGGCCACCCGTATCACTACTTTTCCCATTGGGCCCTGCGCGAGTCGCGAGAATCCCATCATGACGGCTTCGAATGGGACCACGCTGTCCACCTGCGGACGGCGTCCGATCGCCTTCAGCCGACCGACGATGTGTTCCCACGCTGCCTGTGCGGCCTGACGTGTGTAGTCTCCAACGGCGACGCCGCCGATGCGAAGGCGCCGGAACAATAAGGTCGCTGGATTGAACTCTGGGACTACGCCTCCGCTCCGGCCGACGATGCTGATTCGACCACGATGGCCGAGAAGCGCGATGACGTGAGGGAGCAGCTTACCGCCGACGCAGTCGATAGCCAGGTCCACTCTCTTGGGGTGGATCGCCGCAGAGACAGATTGCACAAGGTCGTTGGCCGCAGGATCGAACACAAAGTCCGTTCCCAGCGTGTTCAACTTGGCTCTCTTCTCTGCATCGCGCGATAGCCCTACGACGACCAGACCCATCGATTTTCCGAGCATCACCGATGCCACGCCGACTCCACCCGACGCGCCGGTCACGAGGAGAACCGACCCCTCTGGTGGCGGAGCCGGTGGATCGTTCCACTGAGTCAAGGCCTGCCAGGCGGTTAAGAAGACGAGCGGGGCGCCGGCCATTTCTTCGAGAGACCAACCGGCGGGGATACGGGCGAGACTGTCAGCAGGAACCACGACTTTCTCAGCCAGGGTTCCTGGGATTTCCACTCCCGCTTCACAGCGCAGAATTCCAACTGTGTCACCCCTACGAATGTTGTCCACACGCGATCCCACGATCTCGACATCGCCCACGCCGTCACGCCCGAGAATATGAGGCAGGACGGGTTTGGCCGGATACAGTCCTTGTGCCAGAAAGGCATCCGCCGGATTGAGCGAGGCATACCGCACCTTCAGCCGTACCTCTGCCGGCCCGGGCTGAGGATCGGGCACCTCGCCGAGCCGCAACTGGCCAACTCCGTTATAGGAATCCATCAACCAGGCACGCATGCGTTGAGCTTTGCTGTGATGAATCTTGTGATGGATGACCGTGTCCGAACGCTTTCCTCGAACGTCCCCTGGGAATCACACCACCTTACGCATATGTTCTTCATCGGGCCTCAAGGCTCTCTCCCGCCTCACGTAGTCTTGAAGAGCGCGCCGTATGATTCCATCGGTAAGTGAAGCATATCGACCGCTAAGGGCCTTGCTCCCGATGGATGCCACCTCTGCGTCCTGATTGCGAATCAATCCTTGAGTGTTGTGAGCGATCCGGTCCGTTGCTTCTCGAAAGCATTCCTCCACGAGTTCCCAAACGTCCGAATGCGCAGCGATCCGTTCCCGCGTGTCGGCGTACAGCGCCGTGGCTGCGATCACCAGAAGATCTTCTCCGATCATCTCGATCCGGTTTTGCCGACCCTGATCGTCTTGAAGCGTCCTCCGATGAAGCAGCATGGCATAAAAGATCGTCCGCGCCAGTCGACGGCTCGCACGTTCCACGAAAAGCAGCTTGGAGCGGACATTCGAGTGTTGGAATTCCGGGCGTGGCGGTAGTCGGCGACTCCTCCATTGGCTGATATACCAAGAAGCATAGAATTTCAGGAGTCCCCACAACTCGATGAATTGACGAACGCCCGTCGCTCGTTCGTCGAAGAGATGTCCGGCTTTTTCGAGATGCATGTTGAGACCCTCGCGAGCGACGAATGGTCGCAGGATATCCGTGGCCCCTTCTCCGATTCGGTACATCTCCGCATCGCGGACCAGCTGCTCGATACCGAACGCAGGCTCTCCCCGGACCCACTTGGAATGGGCTGTTTCGTATCCCATCCCTCCGAAGATCACTTGGGCGTCTTTTAAGACCTGGATAGTTCTCTCGGAGCAGAACAGCTTGGCCAGAGCCGCTTCGATCCGGACGTCAAACGTGTGCTGATCCGCCATTCGCCATGCCGTGAACGCGAGGGCCTCCATCGCGAAGAGGTTCGAAGCCATGCGGCCGAGCCTGATGCGTTGCGTCTGCCTGGTTCCCAGAGGCTTCTGGAAGGTGACCCTCTGGTTGGCCCGATCGAGTGTGGGTTGCCAAGCTTGTTTGGCCATGCCCAAGCAAATGGCAGGGATGCTGACCGCGCGGCCCACGTTGAGGATGGTCAGCGCGTACTTAAGCCCTCGGCCGACCTCACCGATGACATTCCCGGTCGGGACGTGAACATCCGTGAACGTCATGTGAGCATTCTCGATGCCCCGGCATCCCTCGAACTGGCAGTGCTGTTGGATATGAACACCGGGCGTGCGCATATCGAGGATGAAGGCGGTGTGTACGTAATCGTCTGCTCTTTCGCCGGTGGGAACCGGTTCCCACCTCGTCTGCCCATTCTGCTCTTTCCGTTTGGCCGGTACCCGCGCGATCAACGTCACGTAGCGGGCGATGGGGCCGTTCGTGCACCATAGTTTTTCGCCGTTCACGACAAACGCTGTTCCGCTGGAATCTAGGACGGCTTCCGTCGCAATGTTTGCGGCGTCGGATCCGGTAATCGGTTCCGTGAGAGCGAAAGCCGATATTGCCTCCCGCGCCACAAGCGGAAGGTACGTGCGGCGCTGCTCCTCGTTGCCGAACATGAGGATCGGCATCGCGATACCGATCGATTGCGGCACGGCGACGGTGAGAGCCAGCGCATTACTCCAGCTCGCCATGAGCATGAGCGCGCGGCCATAGTTCGTGTACGAGAATCCAAGCCCGCCATACTGTCGGGGAATCTTCATGCCGAAGGCGCCGATCGCGAAGAGTCCCTTCAGGACAGAGTCGGGGATTCTCGCGGTCCGTTCGATTTCATCGGGATCGACATGCGTCTTGAGAAAGGTTTCCAGGCGTGGGCAAAATGCTTCCCAGGAAGCCTTCTCTTCCGGCGACTCTTCCGGCATGAGGAGGAGCGAAAAGTCGGGCCTTCCTGCGAATAGCCCCACCATAAAACTCCGGCCTGCCAACCGCTCCCGGGCCTCCTCGATCCGTTCGAACCCCTTGAACAGAGCGGCCATGATGTTTCCTTAGACAGTCATCGGTTCCAGAGACGGTGACGCGTCCAGCTCGGCAAAGCGCGCCGTAAAATGGCGCAACATCGGCGCCTCATAGGTCAACGAGAGGCCGTGGATCAGCTCGCGTCTTTGATACAATTCGATGATGGACTCCGCGACATAGGTGATCTGCATGTTCGTATAGACACGCCGAGGCAGGGCGAGTCTGACCATCTCCAATTCGGGATGAATGGTCTCGCCAGTCATTGGATCCTTTTTCCCAAACATGAGGGTGCCGATCTCAACACCTCGAATGCCGTAATCCCGGTACAGAGCGACGGCCAGCGCTTGCCCGGGAAATTCGATTCGGGGAATGTGAGGGAGAAATTCTTTCGCGTTGAGGTAGACCGCATGGCCGCCGATCGGCTTGAGGATCGGGACGCCGGATTGGTTGAGGAGCTCGCCCAAGTATCGAACCTGCCCGATTCGGAAACGGAGATAGTCCTCATCCAGCACTTCTTGAAGTCCTTGGGCCATTGCCTCGAGATCTCTGCCTGCCAGGCCGCCATACGTCGGAAAGCCTTCCACCAAGATCAGCATATTGGTGATCTCTTGGGACCACTGATCGTTGTTCAAGCTTAGAAAGCCTCCGATATTGACAAGCCCGTCCTTCTTGGCCGACATCGTACAACCGTCCCCGTAAGAAAAGAGTTCACGGGCGATGTCGGCAATAGACCGGTCGGCGTATCCTTGTTCACGTTCCTTGATGAAGTAGCAATTTTCGGCGAATCGACAGGCGTCAAAGAACAGAGGAATGTCATACCGATTGAGCAATCTCCGGGTTTGACGGATATTCTCCATCGAGACCGGTTGGCCGCCGCCGCTGTTATTGGTGATGGTGATCATCACGAGTGGAATGTGTTCACGGCCCACGCGATGAATCGTTTCTTCGAGCCGACTAAGATCCATATTCCCCTTGAAGGGCAACTCGCTGTGCGGGTCGTATGCTTCCTTGATGACCAGATCGAGGGCGTGCGCCCGTTGATGCTCGACGTTGGCACGTGTGGTATCGAAATGAATATTGTTCGGGACATACGTGCCCGGCTTCAGGATGACGGAGAAGAGAAGATTTTCCGCCATACGCCCCTGATGAGTCGGAATGACGTGCTTATAACCGAAGATTGACCGGACTGTTTCTTCCAGATGGTAGTAGTTTCTGCTGCCGGCATAAGACTCGTCCCCTAACATCAGGCCGGCCCATTGCCGGTCGCTCATGGCCGCTGTGCCGCTATCGGTCAAGAGATCGACATACACACTCTCTGCTGGGACCTGAAACAGATTGTAGCCGGCGGTGCGCAGGAGCCTGTCGCGCTCTTCGCGAGTCGTGTGACGAATGGGCTCCACCACCTTGATTTTGAACGGCTCGGAAGGGAATTTCATGCAACCGACCTGATGAATCGCTCCAGTTCCATCTTGAAAGCCCGGGGTTCGCAAAATTCGAACACGTATCGGGTCATGTCGAAGAGCGGAGCCGGATCGAGGTCCCGCAACAACTCCGGCTTCCACGTGATTTCCAGTTGGTTGATCATCGTAATCGGTATGGTGGGCGACACCATGCCGAGCTGGACTTGCCCGTAGGATCGGGAAAAGATCAGAATCTCTCTGTCAAAGATGGCGGTATTGAGATCCCGCGCGGCCCCTTGTTGCCTGTAATCTTCCTCGAAACGTTGAAAGGCGGCCGCCCGTTCAAGCTCTTCACGAAACGCAAAGAAGATCTTGATGCCCGCCCGATATTGGTCATCCATGACCTGGATGGCATCCGTGACGACCGATTCTTGTCGCATCTGTTCGCGTGTCAGGACTATGAGGCGGCGAATCGTGACCCCTCGCTTGACCGCCGCTTGGTTGGCCAACAGGTAGCTTGGGTATAAGGCCTCTCCCTTTTTCCAGATGTTCCATCGCTCCATGATGGCGTCCATGGATTGTTCCGCGGTTTGGACGAGCCGAACGGCTTCCGCATTTGCTTCGGCGCCTTCGTAGAGCAACGTCTGTGTTTCAAGCTGGCGGAGTTCTTGTCCGATGGCTGCTACTTTGCGTGGAATGTATTTCGGGCTCTTCGGGACGTGGAGCATGACTCCGACGGCGGTCTGCGCCAGGGTCCAGTACTCTTTGGCCTGTTTCGGGGCTTTGTCTTTTTGAGCGATCAGGAGGAGTTCTACTGGATTCTTGTTCAGGAGTTTAGCGATCTTGATGCACAATTCCGGCTTGGGGACTTTGAGCCCTCGGCGCATCAGGTTGGCTTCCGGCTGAGCGATTCCCAGTTTCTCCGCCAAGGCGTAATCGCTGCTCAATCCGTACCGCCCCTTGACCAATTCGAAGTATTCCGCGATTTCCGTCATGCTGGCCTCATCATAGGATGACCTCATATTTAGGGGCGGTCTGGGGGAAGTGAAGCACTCCACCGGCGGTTCCTCCGCAAAGAGTTGTATCCCGGCTCCAATCTCCCATCACATGTCCATCATCGGTACTGCTAAGTGACCGTCATTCGCACGTCAGTCTGTGCAGACTGTCGGATGTTGCCGGATCGCCGCTTTTCGAGCCCCAGCCAAAATCCTTCCAGATAGTTCAACACGGCCTTCACACCCTCTTGGAAGTCTTGTTCCTGCTGAACCGCGAAAGTCGCCGACCCTGGTTCACCATCCATGACTTGAACGGCTTGTTTCATGGCTTCTTCATGACTCTGCTCCAGCTGCCGGTGAAAGGTGAAATAGGTCAGGTCCATTTGCGGGTGGCGAAGGGTTTTCAGGTGCAGGAGACCCGGGATCAGATGATCCCACATCGTGATGGCCATATTTTCAAGGCCGAATGAGGCGCCCAAGGCTTTTGCATGATTGCCATCACTGTAGAGTTTCTCCATCCCTTCGATATAGGCGCGCGTTGAAGGCAGCATGGAGCGGGTCATCGCGTCGTGAATATCGATCCCTAGAGACCGCAAAAAGTCACGGTACAGCAGCTCGTGGCGGCGCCGAGTCTCTCCGTCACCCAATTCCGAGTACAGCACTTTCGTCAGCTCGTCGGCGATCTGTTCATCTTCGGTATTCACGAGCTGAGCGACGAGAACTTGCGGGAAAAATCTGGCGAAGTTGTAGAACTCCACGGCAAATTCTTTGAGTTCGCCGTCGGTGAGGTCTCCGGAACGAAAGCGGCCAAGGTAGGAATTGTTGATGGCTCCATGTCGCAGGACGAGTTGCCTCATTTCTTGGTAGAAAGTCATAGGCGCCTCCGAGGTTCTTGGCGAAGCCGGTCTTGCCCACCAGGATAATAGCAATTCTATATCATTACGGCAATACTGTGCAATTATGGACTTCTACAACAATTAGTAGCGTGAAGCATTGCAATTAAACATAGCTACATAAAGCATCTTGTCATAGCATAAGAAAAATAGTAATATTTAATCAGGCAATATAATAATACTATAAAAGCGAGGTTCTTGAGGGCGATGCGGAGGCGCTATGAAACAGAACACGGGTTTTGATCACGTCACTCTCTGTGTCGACGATCTGGCAACCGCGGAATTCATATTTGCCAAGATTCTCGGGTTCGAGGTGATCTGGTCTGCCAAAGACGTGGGAAGCGACACGTCTTCGATGGATACCGTTGTCGTCCAGCGCGGAACCGCCAAGATTGCTCTGATGCAGGGGAGAGACAAGATCCGAAAGTCTCAAATCAATGAATTCATAGAACGGTACGGACAGGGCGTCCAGCATGTGGCCCTCGAGGTCGACGATATCGAAACGGTGTGCCGAGAGTGGGAGGCGCATGGCGTGCAGTTCAGTGGGCCGGTGAAAGAGGGGAGGGATGGCTTCGGACCGCTCAAGCAGCGCTTCACCTATCCCCTTTTTCTGAACAGCGGGCTGTTTATCGAGCTGACTCAGCGGCAGCACGGAGAAGGAACGTCGAGGACATTTGTCCGGAGCACGGTGGAATCGCTGTACAAGGATATTGAGCGTGATCAAACCTCCGGTGTGACACGGACGATCGTCGATTATGACTCACCTTCCATGCCACGGAACGAGCAAAAGAAGCGAATGAAGAAGGCATCGTGACAGCGTGATCAGATTTTCGTCGGGAGTCGGTCATGTATCTCAAGAGGAGAGGAAAGGTTCCCAACCAAGCTCATGTCGGGATTCCCGAGGGGCTTTACGAAGAAGAACATGGGCGAAACGGGTTTGTAGGTGCCGTTTCTCATCTCTATCGCCGGCATCCACCGACTGCATGGACCGCGATCGAAGGAACATTGAAGCCGAGGGCCTTTGACTGTTCGCAGTTTCCTGAAACCGCATTGGCGGTGCCCACGCAGTCAGCGCTGGTGCTGCACAGCCCGGATGCCAATCTCTACCTGTCCTGTCCACATGAAACGACGCCCTATTTCGTCCGCAATGCGGATGGAGACGAAGTTCATTTCGTGCATAAGGGTCTTGGAAGATTTGAGACTGACTATGGGTTTCTGGCTTATGAGCCGGGCGATTACGTCTTGATTCCCAAAGGTACGACCTATCGAATTCATGTCGACGCCGGCCCTTCCGTTTTCCTCACTATCGAAACACCGCTTCCTTTGGCGGTGCCGGATCGGGGAGCTCTCGGACAGCACGCGCTCTTCGATAAAGGCGTGCTTGTCGCTCCGGACTTGGAAACGGTGGAGCCGGTAGAGACGGTCGGTCGAGCATGGGAAGTGCGGATCAAGCGTCAAGGCGCCTGGACGCGGGTTGTCTATTCTTTCTATCCCATGGATGTGGTTGGGTGGAAAGGAGACTTATGGGTCGCGAAACTGAATGTGCGGGATTTCCGGCCGGTCGTCAGCCCTCGCTATCATTTGCCGCCGAGCGTCCATCAGACGTTTCAAGCCGGCGGGTGTCTGATCTCCACGTTTGCTCCAAGACCGCTGGAAACTGATCCGGAGGCTTTGCGTGTCCCCTTTTATCATCGAAATACGGACTACGACGAAGTGCTCTTCTATCATGATGGAGAGTTCTTCAGTCGCGCAGGCATCCGGCCGGGGATGCTCACCTTGCATCCCCAGGGAATCCACCACGGCCCGCAACCGCAGGCGGTCCAAGGCAGCCGAACGAAGACGTACACAACCGAGGTGGCGGTGATGGTGGAGTCTAAGGCTCCCTTCACGGTTCAACCGGAGCTGGAGGCTGTGGAGATCAAAGACTACGCATTGAGTTGGAGTCGCCCATGAAGCTCGTCAGTTTCCGAGTGAAAACTCCTGTCGGTACCTTCACAAGAGTCGGAGCCGTACATCTCCAGTGGGTCATAGACTTGAACATGGCCTATGCCCGGTGGTTGGCGGATCAACAGGAAGCGCAACCGCGCCGCATAGCCGATGCGCAGGTTCCGCCCGCCATGTTGGAGTTCCTCGAAGGAGGAGAATCCACAATGGCCGCGGCACGCCGCGCGAAAGACTATGTCACCGCACTACCCACATCGGTCATGGGCCCATCCGGTGAGTCGATTCTGTATGGGGGGGCAGAGGTTCAAGTCATCGCTCCTCTCTCCAATCCGTCTTCGCTCCGGGACTTTATTGCGTTTGAAGACCATATCGCTGCGACCTCGAAGAAGCGGGGACAGCCGATTCCTCCTGAATGGTACAAGGCGCCCGTCTACTACAAAGGGAACCACCGCACCATCGTCGGGCCGGACCAGGATCTATCATGGCCGCTGCACACGACGAAGTTGGATTACGAGCTGGAGCTCGCCTGCGTGATCGGGCGCCAGGGTAGCGACATACCTGAACGGCTCGCCGGAGACTATATCGCGGGATACACGATCATGAATGACTTCAGCGCCCGCGACATCCAATTCCAGGAAATGGCCTGTCGGCTGGGACCGGCGAAGGGCAAGGACTTCGCGACCGCACTGGGTCCCTGTCTCGTGACTCCCGATGAGATCGCGGACCTCGGTGCGTTGACGATGATCGCGAGGGTTAACGGAGAAGAGTGGTCGCGAGGACGATTCGGGACCATCCATTGGTCCTTCCCTCAAATGATCGCGCATGTGTCCCGAGGTGAAATGATCTATCCGGGAGATGTCTTCGGTTCGGGAACGGTGGGGGGCGGATGCGGGCTGGAGATGGACCGCTATTTGAAGCCGGGCGACGTGGTGGAGTTGGAGATCCAGCCGATCGGCGTTCTTAGAACCCGTGTGGTGACTGAAGCACAAGGGGGTGAAGATGCTTATCGGCATGGTTGAGCAGGTCCTCTCGGAGGTGATGGAACGACATCGTGCGCTCTATCACGGGCCGACGATGGACGCAAAGCTGAGAGCTATTATCCGCCCCGGTTCGCACACTGATCTGACTACGGAAGACATCCTGCATGTACTGCGTATGTCTCGATCCGTCTTTTTCGATACCCATGTGGAGGTCGTATCGGGCCATCACACCGCCACGTATTTACGGTTCGATTCGATCGCGCGTTATCCTGAACTCATCCGAACGTTGGCCGGAGATATGGCTGGCTGGATCAGGCAGACGTTTCAAGGCCGTCCCATAACCGGAGTCGTGGCGACGAGCTCGGCCGCGGAGCAACTTGCCCGAGCCATCGCGGCTGAGCTTCGAGACACGATGCAAATGCGTATCGGGTTGACGCCATACAGCTGTGAGACAGGACGAATAGGCACGGACATTACCGCCGGCGCCATTACGGCCGGTGAGCGTTTCCTGGCGCTCAACGATGTCACTACACGCGGCAATTGCGTGAGTAAACTCGGGACAGTCATCACGGACAATGGGGGTCTGTTGGCAGGAATGATGGTCTTCGCCCGCCGTGACAGCGGTCAGTTTCCGCTGATGGATGAACTCGTCGCACAGCATCCATTTTATTACACGACGGATCTCGACATGCCCCAATGGGAGCCACAGCATTGTCCTCTATGCAGAGACAACAAACCGTTGCTCTCATGGAGGGACATGCCGGCTCTGTAAGCCTGTGGTTTGGAGGTGGTCATGGACTGTGCAGTCATCGCCAAAGAGATCAAGCGAGACGATCTGCTCCAGATGTACTACTACCTGAGGCTTACCAGAGCGCTGGAGGACAGGATTACAGCGCTTTACCGACAGGGACGCATTGTCGGCGGAGTCTATACGAGTCACGGAATGGAGGCGATTGCGGTCGGCTATGCCTCCGCGTTGGAACGCGACGATATCATCGCTCCCTTTCACCGGGACATGGGCGCCTTCCTCATTCGAGGCTTCACGCCGGGCGAAGTTCTCGCCCAGTACCTTGGAAAAAGGACCGGTCCGACCAAAGGGAAAGATGGGAACGTGCACATGGGCGACCTGAAGCGGGGAGTCTTCGGATTCGTCAGCCATCTCGCGGATAATCTACCCGTGGCGGCCGGTGCGGCGCTGGCATTCAGGATCAGAGGAGAATCTCGCGTCGCCTTTGCGGGAACCGGTGACGGTGGATCAAGCAGAGGCGATTTTCACGAAGCTATGAACTTCGCAGCGGTACGAAAGCTCCCCGTCGTGTTCTTCTGTAACAACAACCAATACGCATACTCCACCCCGATTCGTCTGCAGATGGCGGTTGCGGACGTCGTCGATCGAGCAAAGGCCTACGGCATGCCCGGTGAAATTGTGGACGGCAACGATGTCGCCGCGGTCTATGTGGCGGCAAAACAGGCGATCGCGAGAGCACGCGCCGGGGAAGGGCCGACCTTTCTGGAGTTCAAAACGATGCGGATGCATGGCCATTCCGAGCATGACCCAGCCAAATATGTTCCGCGCGAATTGCTGGAGGAGTGGAAGATGAAGGATCCGATCCTGAAAGCGGAGCAGCTGCTCCAAGCGCTTGGATATGCCGAGGAGAGGTATTTTCAGGAAGTCGTCGACCGTGTGAAGCGGGAAGTCGAAGCCGGTGTGGAATTCGCTCAACAGAGCCCGCTGCCCGAAGGACCGGAAGTATTGATAGGCGTGTTCGCGGACAGCGCCGACAGTCATTAGCTGTCGGCCCGGAAGGAGCCTCCGATGATGACGACCACGACGCAAGCTGCCGGAGAAGTGAGTTACTTGGAGGCGATCTCGCAAGCCTTGGACGAAGAAATGGCCCGGGATGAGCGGGTATTTCTGATGGGTGAAGATATCGGGGCTTACGGAGGCGCGTTCAAAATCACCGAAGGCTTTCTCGAAAAATACGGAGAATGGCGGGTGTTAGATACGCCGTTGTGCGAATCCGGTTTTGTCGGCGCCGCCATTGGGGCGGCGATGATGGGGCTGCGTCCGGTTGTGGAGATGCAGTTCGCCGACTTTATTTCATGCGCGTTCGATCAGATCACTGAGGTGGCGGCGAAGAATCACTATCGGTGGGGAGCCGCGGTGCCCATGGTTATTCGGGCGCCGTTCGGCGGCGGTGTTCACGGCGGGCCGTTCCATTCTGAATGTCCGGAAGGCTGGTTCTTCCACTCCCCGGGACTCAAGTTGGTCGCCCCGTCCACACCGTACGACGCGAAGGGGCTCCTCAAGGCGGCGATTCGCGACCCCAACCCGGTGATCTACTTCGAGCACAAGTTTCTGTACCGACGCATCAAGTCTTCGCTCCCGGAGGACGATTATATCGTCCCGCTGGGAAAGGCCGATATCAAGCGGACCGGCAACGACATCTCGGTCATTACCTACGGCGCGATGGTCCATCTCGCGCTCGAGGCCGCTCAGACCTTGGCTCATGAAGGAATCGATCTGGAAGTGGTCGACTTGCGCACGCTGATTCCCCTCGACAAGGAAGCCATTTATTCGTCGGTGAGCAAGACCAGTAAAGCCATTGTTCTACATGAGGACAACAAGACCGGCGGCGTCGGGGCCGAAATTGCGGCGCTGTTGGCGGAGGACTGTTTCGACTGTTTGGATGGGCCGATTGTTCGTATTGCGCCGCCTGACACGCCGGTGCCGTTCAGCACGCCGCTGGAGGAATTTTTCCTTCCGAAGGCGAGCGACGTCGTTGCCGCTGCACGGAGATTGGCGGCGTATTGAGGCACGCCGTCGGTCCGGCGTGGTGCGCCGGGGGAAGAACAAGCAGAAGAGGTCATGCGTTCGACTCATGAGTGACGAGTGACGTCTGGCGAGGTGCCGAGTGCCCATCGACATCATCATGCCTCAGCTTGGAGAGAGCATCGCCGAGGGAACGGTGATCAGGTGGTTTGTTCCGGTCGGAGGGACGATTCAGAAAGACGAATCGCTCTTGGAAGTCGAAACCGAAAAAGTCACATTGGAAATTCCTTCGCCTGCCACCGGCCGGCTCAACGAGATTATCGTTCATGAGGGCGAGACTGTCCCCGTGGGAACGTTGCTGGCGCATATCGACAGTCTTCCGCCTTCGGAAGTCGTCAATCGAGTTGGAGGAGTCGTTGTCCGTCCTATGGCGCCGGCCTCGGCGGGAGACCAACACCATTCTCCGGCGGTTCGGCAGTTGGCAAGGGAGCATGGAATCGATCTTTCGCGGGTGAAGGGAACCGGGGCAGGCGGCCGAGTGACCAAGAAGGATCTACTCGACTTTCTCGCCGGGAACGGAGCGCAGCCTAAGGTCGCCCCTGCAGGCGGCGAGTCATCCATGGGCGAAGATATTCGCCCGTTGACGCAGATGCGCAAGACCATCGCGGATCGGATGGTCAAGAGCAAGCACACCTCCGCGCATGTCACCACCTTTTTCGAAGCCGATTTTTCGCAGATTGCAAAATTCCGAGAAGGGCGACAACTCACGTATCTCCCGTTTGTCGTCCGAGCCGTGACCAAAGCCATCCGAGATGTCCCGATTGTGAACTCGTCATGGGGAGAGCAAGGGATCGTGGTCAAGAAAGATATCCACATGGGGATCGCCACGGCGATTGAGGAAGGACTGCTGGTCCCGATCGTGCGGTACGCGGATCGAAAAGGGCTGACGCTGCTGGCAAAGGAAATCGGGGATCTCGCCGAGCGGGCTAAGTCCAAGAAATTGAGCCCTGAAGAGGTTCAAGGCGGGACGTTTACGATTACGAACCATGGCAGATTCGGCAGCTTGTTCAGTACGCCGATCATCTATCAGCCGCAGATCGCCATTCTGGGCGTCGGCGCAATTCAGAAACGGGCCGTCGTCATCGATGATGCCATCGCCATTCGACGGATGGGCTACCTCAGTCTGTCATTCGATCACCGCGTCATCGATGGCGCGACCGCGGATCGATTCATGGCCAAGGTCAGGCACTATGTCGAACAGAGTCGTTGGGAGCAGGTCTTATGAACCGGAGACCACGAGCAGTGATCGTCAGCGCCGCGCGGACGCCGATGGGAAGTTTCAACGGCCTGTTCAGCCAGGTGCCGGCGACGAAACTGGGCAGTTCGGCCATTGTCGAAGCGTTGAAGCGTGTTCAACTACCGCCGGAACGCGTGGACCAAGTCTATATGGGGTGTGTTCTCGGCGCCGGTTTGGGACAAGCGCCGGCACGGCAGGCATCCATCGGGGCTGGAGTTCCGAATTCGATCGGAGCAACGACCGTCAACAAAGTCTGCGGGTCAAGCATTCAGACGGTAATCATGGCTTCCCAGGCCATTGCCCTTGGAGAAGCGAACATTGTCGTGGCAGGGGGAATGGAAAACATGACCCGCGCGCCATATTTGCTGGAGAAGGCTCGGCAAGGATATCGCCTGGGACATGCGGAATTGGTCGACAGTCTCGTCAAAGACGGACTGTGGGACGTCTACAACAATTTCCATATGGGCAACGGAGGCGAGCTGTGTGCCGCCAAATATCGATTGACGAGAAGAGAACTGGACGACTTCGCGCTCGAGAGCTATCGGCGCGCGCGCGCGGCGATCGCCACCGGAACCTTTCAACAGGAAATTGTGCCTATCGAAGTGCCGCAGCGTAAGGGACCGGCGATGACGGTTGCGGAGGACGAGGAACCGAACCGAGTGGATCTCAGCAAGATGCGTGAGCTGAAGCCGGTATTCCAGGACAACGGCGTCCTGACTGTCGGCAATTCCCCTGCCTGTAACGACGGCGCAGCCGCGCTGGTCGTCATGGCGGAGGAGGAGGCTGCGCGTCTCGGGCTCGCTCCGATGGCCTGGATTGTCGGATATGCCGGAGCAGCGCTGGCGCCGGAATGGTTTACGATTGCGCCCATTGATGCGATTCGACGGGTACTCAAGCAGACGGACATGACGATCGGAGACATCGATCTGTTCGAAATCAACGAAGCGTTCTCAGCCGTCTCTCTCGCGATCAATCGGGAATTGGGACTCGATGAGAAGAAGGTGAATGTGAACGGCGGGGCGGTCGCGCTCGGCCACCCCATCGGGGCAACCGGAGCGCGCATCCTCACGACACTGGTTCATGCCATGGCCGCGCGGGGAGCGAGACGCGGTTTGGCTGCTCTCTGTATCGGCGGCGGGGAAGCGTTGGCGATGATCGTAGAACGATAGCAATCATCAATGGTGAATCGTGAAGCTCGTTGATATCAAGACCATCGGCGTGGTCGGAGCCGGCCAAATGGGCTGCGGCATCAGCCAGGTATGCGCCACCGCCGGTTATGACGTGCTCCTCGTCGACGTCGCCGAGCCGCCGTTATCTGAGGCCGTCTCAAAAATACGCGACGGGTTGGAACGCGCAGTCGAGCGAGGCAGTCTTACCAATCATCAAGCGCTAGAGGCGTTGGAACTCATTCATCCATCGACGCAGCGCGGTCGCTTGCGAGACACGCAGTTGGTCATTGAAGCGGTCCCGGAGAATCCACTGCTGAAGCGGGAACTCTTTGCCGAGTTGAACCGGATCTGCGCGCCGCAGGTGGTCCTTGCGAGCAATACCTCGTCTATTTCGATCACGAAGTTGGGAGCCGCATCCGGCAGGCCGGACCGCGTCATCGGTATGCATTTCATGAATCCTGCACCCGTGATGCGGCTCGTGGAAGTCGTGCGCGGACTGGAAACTTCCGAACGAACGACCGAACTCGCGCTGGACTTGGCCAAGCGCTTAGGGAAGACGCCGGTTGTGGCGAAGGATGCGCCGGGATTTATCGTGAACCGTGTGCTGATGCCCATGATCAATGAGGCCGTGTTCGCATTGGAAGAAGGTGTGGCCTCCGCAGAAGACATTGACTGGGCCATGACGACGGGCGCCAATCATCCCGTGGGGCCATTGGCGCTTGCCGACCGTATCGGCCTGGATACGGTGCTGGCCATCTGTCATGTCTTGTATCAAGACTTGGGTGATCCAAAATTTCACCCGTGCCCCTTGCTGAGTCGGTATGTCGAAGCGGGCTGGCTGGGGCGGAAAAGCGGCCGCGGGTTTTATGTCTACGAAGGGAGGCACGAACGGCAAGAAGCAGTAAGCAGGAAGTCCTGATCTAGGGCCTCGGTTCTTCATCACGATCCGGAGCAGGTCGATGCAAGAGCGCAAACCGCGATTTCCCTCCCTCTCAGGCTTCGATACCAGCCGTGTGTATACACGCAACGATCTGAAGGACTGGTCACCGGACGAAGAGCTTGGCGCGCCGGGTGAATTTCCATACACCCGAGGTGTGTATCCGACCATGTACCGCGGTCGGCTCTGGACGATGCGCCAATTCGCCGGGTTCGGGTCGGCCGAAGATACCAATCGCCGCTTCAAATATCTCCTCCAACATGGCCAAACCGGACTGAGCGTGGCCTTTGACATGCCGACCCTGATGGGGATCGACGCGGATGCCCCGCTCGCGCACGGCGAGATCGGCCATTGCGGCGTCTCGATCTCGTCGATCGACGATATGGAACGGCTCTTCGACGGGATTCCGCTTGACCAGGTCACCACCTCGATGACGATCAACGGCCCGGCCGCCGTGATCTTCGCGATGTACCTCGCGGTGGCGGAGAAGCGCGGTATCCGTCTTGAACAGCTGGACGGCACGTTGCAGAACGATATCCTGAAAGAATACATCGCTCAGAAAGAGTGGCTCTTTCCTCCGGAACCTTCACTCCGCCTGATCACCGACACCATCGCATTCTGCGTCGAGCACGTGCCCAAATGGCACCCCGTCAGCATCAGCGGGTATCACATCCGGGAAGCCGGCTCGACCGCCGTACAGGAACTGGCCTTCACTCTTTACGACGGCTTGACCTACGTGGAGGCGGCGGTGAAAGCCGGTCTCCCGGTGGACCGATTCGCTCCACAGCTCTCGTTCTTCTTCAACGCGCACAACGATTTCTTCGAAGAGATCGCCAAGTTCCGGGCGGCCCGTCGACTGTGGGCCCGCGAAGTGACGCGACGCTACCGGCCGAACGATCCGCGTTCGGCGCAGCTCCGGTGCCACGCGCAGACCGCCGGCTGTTCCCTTACCGGCCAACAGCCCATGAACAATGTGGTTCGCACGACGATCCAAGCCCTCGCAGCCGTCTTGGGCGGCACGCAGTCCCTCCATACCAATTCGATGGACGAAACGCTCGCGCTCCCGACCGAGGGCGCGGTGAAACTGGCGCTGCGTACGCAGCAGATTATCGCCCAAGAGAGCGAAGTCACCAATAGCATCGATCCGCTCGGCGGCTCCTATTATGTCGAGAGCCTCACGAATCGCCTCGAAGAGAAGGCCTTGGATTACTTCCGTCGCTTGGACGACATGGGCGGCATGGTCAGGGCGATCGAGCAGGGTTTCCCGCAGCGTGAAATCCTCGATGCCTCGCAACGGTACCAGCGAGAGTTGGAACGGAACGAGCGGATCGTCGTCGGCGTCAATGAGTACGTGGAATCAGAGGAGCGTTCGATTCCGATCCTCAAGATAGGGCCGGAGGTCGAACGTGAGCAGGCGGCATGTCTGTCGGACCTGCGCAAATGTCGCGATTCCTTCAGGATGGCCGGCGCTGTCGAGGCAGTGCAGGAAGCAGCTTCATGCGGCGAGAACGTGATGCCGTATCTCCTTGAGGCAGTGAAAGCCAAGGCGACGTTGGGTGAGATCTGCATGGCCTTGAAGGAAGTGTTCGGAACGTATCGGGAGCCGGTGGTGTTGTAGGAGGGCCTCGGCTTGGGAAGGGTAGGCCACTCCGGCTTCGCCATAATGCGATGAGCAAGGCAGGCAATTGGAGATCTGAGTGTTGGCCGCTCGCCTTACCGGACGAGAAGAACGGCGGAGCGGCACCCTTAGAGCATTTGGAAATGGCAGCAGGCGCTATGGCGAAAGCCTTCATGCCCGTACCCTTCCAGCCGAGGCCCAGAGGGAGAGGGAAGAATGAAGCTCGGGGCGTTTGATATTTACCCGGTGAGTGACGGCCGGTTTCGGCTGGACGGTGGGGCGATGTTTGGCGTCGTGCCGAAACCCTTGTGGGAGAAATGTTGTGATGCCGACGAATTGAATCGGATCACCCTCAGTCTCACTGCATTGCTGATCCGGGCGAACGGCAAGAATATTCTGGTCGATACCGGGTTAGGGCCTAAGGAGGATCAGAAATTTCACCGCATGTTCGCCGTCGAGCGAACTCCGACGATCCTCCAATCGTTGAAGCGGTTAGGACTGGGAGCGGAGGACATTCATCTGGTCATCAATACACATCTGCATTTCGACCATGCTGGGGGAAATACGATAAGAGAAGGAGACGGAGGCGTTCGGCCGGCTTTTCCCAAGGCGCGCTATCTCATTCAACGAGGGGAGTTTGAAGACGCGGCTCGGGCCAATGAACGAACCAAGGCCAGTTACCGTCCGGATAACTTTGCGCCGATCGACCGGATCGATCAGTGGGAATTCCTCCGCGGCGATACGGAGGTGGTTCCGGGTGTCACCGCGGTCGTCACCTCCGGCCATACGCGCTGTCATCAGAGCGTCAAGATCGAATCGGAAGGGGAAACGGCGTTCTTTCTCGGCGACCTGATTCCGACCGTGTCGCATCTGCCGCTTCCCTACATCATGGGCTACGATCTCTTTCCACTCCAGACCCTGGAGACCAAGCGCTGGGTGTTGGATCGGGCATTCGAAGAGCGATGGATGCTGCTCTTCGAGCATGATCCTCTGGTTCAAGCCGGGTATGTTCGAAAGGATCAGGAAGGCAAGTATTTTCTGCGGGAGGTGGCGGCATGACTGTAGCGAGCACTCCTCTTCGCGTTCTCATCGGCAAAGTCGGCTTGGATGGCCATGACCGGGGTGTGAAACTCATCGCACGCGCGCTACGAGACGCCGGGATGGAAGTCATCTATACCGGGCTGCATCAGTCGCCGGAGCAGGTGGTCAGTACGGCGATTCAGGAGGATGTGGATGCGATCGGTTTAAGCGTTCTTTCAGGCGCGCACAATACGCTGTTCCGACGCGTCCTCGAACTGCTCAAGGAGCAGGATGCAGAGGACATCGCCTTGTTCGGCGGCGGAATCATTCCCGATGAAGACGTTCCGTCGCTCACAGCGGCGGGGGTGAAGGCCCTGTTTAGGCCGGGGGTGCCCATTCAGGAAGTCGTGAATTTCGTCAAAGGGCTCAAAATACCGCGCTGAGGTCCTATGCGTACGTTGACAACGTCAGTAGTCGCCACAAGCAGTGAATTTGCCGCGAATCGAGCCCACTATGAGGGCCTGATAGCTGATCTCCAGAAACATCTCGCCCTCGCACAAGCCGGAGGGCCGCCTGAGGCGGTCGCGTTGCATCAACAACGAGGCAAATTGACTGCGCGTGAGCGGATTGCCGCGTTGCTTGATCCCGACAGTCATTGGTTGGAGCTCAGTCCCTTGGCGGCATCGGGGATGTACGACGATCATATTCCGGCTGCTGGTTTGATCACAGGCATCGGCTATGTGTCGAAACGGCCATGTGTCATCGCCGCCAACGATGCGACGGTCAAAGGCGGAACCTATTTCCCCATGACGATCAAGAAACATCTCAGGGCTCAGGAGATCGCCCTGGAAAATCGATTACCCACGATCTATTTGGTGGATTCAGGTGGAGTGTTCCTGCCGATGCAAGCCGATGTCTTCGCCGACAAGGAACACTTCGGACGGATCTTTTACAACCAGGCGCGCTTGTCCGCCCTCGGTATTCCTCAAATCGCCGTCGTCATGGGAATGTGCACCGCCGGGGGCGCTTATGTGCCGGCCATGTGCGATGAAAACGTGATCGTCAAAGGGACCGGTACCATTTATCTCGCGGGGCCGCCGCTGGTCAAAGCGGCGACCGGCGAGGAGGTCACCGCCGAAGAACTCGGCGGCGCAGATCTCCATACAAGACTCTCGGGCGTCAGCGATCACCTCGCCGACGATGACCATGAGGCGCTCGAGATCTGCCGGTCGATCGTCGATACCCTCCCTCGCCGGCAGATCGTTCGCCGGCCGGCCACAGTCGAGGAGCCGCGTTATCCCGCCAGCGAACTCTATGGGTTCATTCCGAACAATCCGCGGCAGACTTTCGACTCCCATGAAGTTATTGCGCGCTTGGTCGACGGCAGTCGATTTCACGAGTTTAAGGCGCGTTATGGTCGGACACTGACGTGTGGCTTTGCACGCTGGATGGGGCATCAGGTCGGTATCGTCGCGAACAACGGCGTGCTCCTCTCCGAAGCGGCCTTGAAAGGCGCGCACTTCGTGCAGCTGTGTGCCCAAAGACGGCTGCCGCTCGTGTTTCTACAAAACATCACCGGCTTCATGGTCGGGAAGGACTATGAGTCACGGGGGATCATCAAGGACGGCGCCAAGATGGTGCAGGCAGTGGCGGCCGCCGATGTCCCAAAGTTCACGATTATTATCGGCGCCTCCCACGGCGCCGGGAACTACGCCATGTGCGGACGCGCCTATGCTCCGCGGTTTCTCTTCTTGTGGCCCAACGCTCGGACGTCGGTAATGGGCGCGCAACAGGCGGCCCAGGTACTCTTGACGGTGAAACAACAACAGCGAGCCCGTGACAAGGCCGCCTTGCCGGAAGACGAGCGGCGAAAAATCACGGATTCCATACGGGCGCAGTATGAACGGGAAGGCAGTGCCTATTTCAGCACCGCTCGGCTTTGGGATGACGGGATTATCGATCCCCTTGAGACCCGCCGGGTTCTGGGTCTGTGCCTTGATGTCGCGATGACTACGCCCGTCCGTCCGTCACACTTCCCGGTATTCCGTATGTGAGGCGCCGATGAAGAAGTTTGTCTCGATCATGGTCGAATCGCACGAAGGCTGGGCGCGTGTGACTTTGAATCGGCCCGACCGGCGGAACGCGTTCGATGCCCTCATGGTGGGGGAACTGTGCGAAGCCTTTTCCTCGTTGGGCCAGGACTCGTTGGTCCGGGCAATTGTGCTGGCCGGGAACGGCTCTGCGTTTTGCGCCGGTGCAGACATCGATTGGTTGGGAGCGGGAGGTGCGGTGTCGGCCTTTCAAGCGCGGAAGGATGCTGAACAACTCATGGAAATGTTACGCACCATTGACGAATGTCCGTGCCCGGTGATCGGACGGATTCAAGGTGCGGCGTTCGGAGGCGGTATCGGGCTGGTCGCATCCTGCGACATCGCCGTTGCGGCTGAAGAAGCGACCTTTGCGCTCAGCGAGGTTCGTTTGGGGATGGTGTCGGGGGTGATTGCGCCGCTCCTTCTTCGGAAGACGGGAGAGGCCTTTGCAAGAAGATTCTGCCTGACCGGAGAAATATTTCCCGCCTCGGCCGCCAAACAGTACAACCTCGTTCACGACGTCGTTGCGACGGACAAACTCGAATCCCGCACCGCTGAGTTGGTACATGCAGTCGCAGGCCTTGCGCCGCAAGCGGTACGGGATACCAAGGCTCTGTTCCGCCGATTTCGCACGGCTTCGGACGATGAGCGATGGCACGCGGGTGTCAAAGCCAACGTCCGTGCCCGTTTGTCGGCCGAGGCACGAGAAGGATTTCAGGCCTTTCTTGAAAAGCGCCGTCCTGTCTGGCCGGCGCTGTCGGCAAACCAGAGCAAGAAATCTTCCTCAAAAGGGCAACCGAACGATGTCGAAGCAAGAAGAGCATAGCACGGCTTTACGGCCGATCCGTATCATCGAGGTCGGTCCACGGGACGGACTCCAGAATGAGAGAAACATCGTTTCGACCGAGGACAAGGTGTCGTTCGTGGATGCTCTGTCCCGGACCGGTGTGGCGGAGATCGAAGCGGGGTCCTTCGTGTCAGCTCACATGATCCCGCAGTTGGCGGATTCCGATGAGGTATTCCGAAAGATCAACCGGAAACCCGGCGTTGTGTATTCGGCGCTGGTGCCGAACGAGCGGGGATTGGAGCGAGCGCGGGCGGCGGCGGTCACTAAGATTGCAGTCTTTACCGCAGCCTCCGATACCTTCACCCGAAGAAATATCAACTGCACGATAAGCGAGTCGATCAAACGGTTCAAGCCGGTGGTATTCGGCGCGAAACAGGATGGCATCATCGTGCGTGGGTACATTTCTACCGTGACACACTGCCCCTTCGAGGGGCCTGTCCCGCCATCGCAGGTTCTTGATGTGGCGCGACAGTTGCTCGACCTCGGAATCGATGAAATCTCCCTGGGGGAGACTGTCGGGAAGGCCGCTCCCCGCGACATTCGGCGACTGTTGGATCACATAGTGCCGCGCATCGAACGAAGCCGTCTCTCGCTTCATGTTCACGACACCTGCGGTATGGCCGTGGCCAATGTCCTGACGGCGTGGGCCGACTACAGTATCGAGGCGTTTGATACGGCTGCCGGAGGGCTGGGCGGATGTCCCTATGCCCCGGGTGCGTTGGGAAATGTCGCCACCGAAGATGTGGTCTACGCACTGAAAGCATCGGGAGCTTCTCTTTCCGTGGATGAGCGGGAAGTCATTGCGGCCGCGAGCGAGCTCGGTAAAATTCTGCGCCGTCCGCTTTCGTCTCGCTTGTCGCGTGTGCAGGTAGAACAAACGGCCTACGAAGGTGTGGCATGAGTGTGTCGAGTCCACGCCTGTCCGTGGCCGGTATCCACGGCGTGGCGACCTTGGTTGAGCAGGTCAGAGCCGGGAATATTCGTGCCGTGTCACGCCTGATCACCTTGCTGGAAGATCACGTGGACGACAGAGCGGCGTTGCCGTTCCTAAACGGCTCACCGGGAAGCGCCGCGGTAATCGGAGTCACGGGGTACCCCGGAGCCGGGAAAAGCACCGTTGTTGACCGTTTGGTAAGCGTGTATCGGCGGAGCGGTCTGAAAGTCGGCGTGCTGGCGGTCGATATCAGCAGTCCCGTCACGGGAGGCGCACTATTGGGTGACCGTATCAGAATGCAGGGACATGCGCTGGATCGGGGAGTCTATATTCGCAGTATGGCGACCCGAGGGCACTACGGAGGACTAGCCAGAGTAACCCGTGATGCTACGCGGGTGCTGGAAGAGGCGGGATATGCGGTCATCTTGATCGAGACCATTGGAGTCGGCCAGAACGAAGTCGACATTGTCGATCTGGCACAGACGGTGGTAGCAGTCGTCGCACCGGGGTTGGGGGACGAGGTTCAAGCGATGAAGGCCGGGTTGTTGGAAGTCGCACATATCGTCGTGGTCAACAAAGGCGATCTCCCGGGCGCGGACACCACATTGCGGGACTTGCGGGAATGGTGTCCCAGGGTATTGCGAACCGTCGCGACGACAGGCGAGGGGATTCCGGAACTTGCCGCCGCGATCATTGATGATCCCAGGCTCCGTGGTGTTTTGCATGTCGGTGCAACTCAGAACCGCTTGTTCCGTTCGAATCGCACGGACGGAGAGAGATAGGGAAAAGGAAAAGTCGATGGGGTGTATCCGGCGGCAACAATGAAGATGGCGACGCCCGATGAGCAGCCGGCACAAACGAAGCGTGGTATGGAGGATTTATGCAGCATCAATTATTGACGATCTCCCACCATGTCGCACGAATTACCCTCCATAATCCGCCGGCCAACGTGCTCAATCTTTCCGTGATCAAGGAGCTCGAACATGTCCTGAACGAATTGGAGGAAGACGAGTACGTCCGCGCGGTGATTGTGACAGGCACGGGACGGTTCTTCTGCGCCGGGGCCGATATCAACGAACTGGCTCACCTCAATACCGTGCATGGCGGGTCGGAATTTGCCGTTCGTGGACAGTCGCTGCTGAACCGTATCGAACGATCGGACAAGCCGGTGCTCGCCGCGATCAACGGAACGTGTGTCGGCGGAGGTCTCGAGCTGGCCTTGGCCTGCCATATTCGGGTAGCGGTGGCAGGAGCGGTGTTGGGATTGCCCGAGATCAAACTTGGTCTCATTCCTGGTTTTGGCGGCACGCAACGGTTGCCGCGAATTGTCGGTCCCTCCAAGGCCGTCGAGATGATCCTGACGGGAGAAAGCCTATCCGCTGAGGAAGCGCAACGAATCGGTCTGCTGAATCGAGTGGTCCCGTCACAGGAGCTATTCACGCATGTAGAAGCGATTGCCGCCTCCATCGCGACGTGCGGGAAAACTGCGGTCGAATCCGCGCTGCATGCGATCAGAGGAGGAATCGATATCCCCTTGTCGGAGGGACTGGCGAGAGAAGCGGAACTATTCGGCCGATTGTGTGTGACTTCCGACAAGCAGGAAGCCATTCGGGCGTTTCTCGACAAACGACCGTCGAAGGTTGCGAGCGCATGAAACACGTCGATCGAACACGCAGACAACAGGGTCGTATCATGACCGCAGCCGTCTCCACGAACAGCGGATGACGTTGGTCGATTGACGTTCGGGTTGCGAGGTACAGAATGCTTGCCGATCGTCTCGCTCGGTACGGCCGGTCGTTGCGTTACGGCGATCTACCGCATGCCGTCGTGCACGAAGCCAAACGGCGCGTGCTCGACAGTCTAGGCTGCGCGCTCGGGGCCTGGAATGCGTCGCCCTGCCGTATCGCCCGCCGAATAGCACGAAGCGTCAAGGTGCCGCAGGGTGCCACGCTGTGGGGCACGCATCACAAGACTCTTCCCGACCTCGCCACCTTCGCCAATGGCGGGCTCGTCCGGTATCTCGATTTCAATGACACATATCTCTCGAAAGAGCCGGCGCACCCGTCCGACAATATTCCGGCCATTGTCGCGGTCGGCGAAGCCGTTCATGCCTCCGGCAAGCAGGTGATTGAAGCCATCGCGCTTACCTATGAAATTCAGTGTCGCTTCTGTGACGCGGCAGCGCTCCGCCCCCGCGGCTGGGATCACGTGACCTACGGCCCGTTTTCCTCCGCGGTCGGCGCCGCGAAGCTCATGAAGCTTTCATCCGCGCAGACCGTACAGGCCGTCAACCTGGCGGGTGCCGCGAATGTGGCGCTGCGGCAGACGAGGGTTGGGGATCTGTCCATGTGGAAGGCCTGCGCGTTCTCGAACGCCGCTCGCAACGGCGTGTTTGCCGCTGGCCTGGCGCAGCAGGGAATGACCGGGCCGTCGCCGATCTTTGAAGGGGAAAAGGGCTTCATGAAATTGGTGTCGGGACCGTTCGAGCTGGCAGCGTTCGCGGCGGAAGAAGGATCGACCTTCGCCTTGGGGGATGATCAGCCTTCTCGATTCAAGATTCTGGACACTTACATCAAGCGATACCCGGTCGAGTATCACGCTCAGACTGCGGTGGAGGCTGCCTCGGCACTTCATGCCGATTTGATCGAGGCGGAAGGAGTTCACGCAATCGAACATCTAGCGGATATCGAAGTCGGGAGTTACGAGGTGGCCATCGAAATCATCGGGCGCGATCCTGAGAAATGGCAGCCGACCACGAGGGAAACGGCCGATCACAGTTTCCCTTACTGCGTTGCGACGGCATTACGCGACGGCCGCGTGACGCTGCAGTCATTCGGCGCAAAGCGATTACGGGATTCAGCCCTGCAGGATTTGATGAAGAAAACCCGTGTCGTCCGGCAACCCGAGTTCGTGGAGTGCTATCCCGAGAGTATGCCGACCAGAATCACAGTCAGAACCGACGCTGGGAAAACGTACATGCGACAGGTCGAGTTGCCGGTTGGACATCCCGGCAATCCGATGTCGGATCGAGACCTGGAAGTGAAAGTTCGCCGGCTGGCTGCCGGCCGACTGAGTGGTCCGCGCATCGATCGGCTGATTGAATTCGTGTGGCAGCTTGATCGGGTTCGAGACATCGGCGCGCTCATGCCGTTCTTGAGGATATGAGTTGGGGGCCGGATCGTCAATGACGAACAGGGACAAGAATTCAGCGACGCAAACAAAGACGTCGCGTTTGCGTGAATTGCTCAGTGCGCGCGCCCTTGCCATCCCAGGGGCCTTCAACGCGCTGGTGGCGATGCAAATTGAGCGAGCCGGCTTCGAGATCGCCTATGTTTCGGGGGCGGCCATATCAGCTTGTCGGGGGATGCCGGATGTCGGTCTCCTGGCGCTCAGTGACATGGCGGCGGAGGCGGAGAGGATTGCCCGGGCGGTCTCGATTCCGACGATCGTCGATGCGGATACGGGATATGGCGGTCCGGCTCAGGTCGCTGAAGCGGTGAGAGTGTTCGAAGAAGCCGATCTTGCCGGCATGCAGATTGAAGATCAAGACACGGCCAAGAAGTGCGGCCATCTTTCAGGCAAGCGTCTGGTGCCGAGAGGTGAAATGGCCGCCAAAATCGAGGCGGCCGTTCAGGCAAAAAAGGATCGGAATTTCATGATCGTGGCGCGCACCGACGCCCGTGGAGTGGAGGGGCTGGACGCCGCCGTTCAACGGGCGATGACCTATGTGAAGGCCGGTGCGGATGCGCTGTTTCCCGAGGCCCTCGAATCGGCCGAAGAATTCCGGACCTTTGCCCGCGAAATGGCGAAAGGAGGCATCACGGTTCCATTGATCGCGAATATGACGGAGTTCGGGAAAACACCTCTTTTGAGCGTCGCAGAATTCGAGAGTCTCGGGTATCACGGGGTGCTCTTTCCCGTGACGGGCTTACGGACGGCCTTGCAAGCCATCGACAGGCTGCTGGGCGAGCTGAAGTTGTTCGGATCCCAGAAAGACTGGCTCCATCACATGATGACGCGACGAGAACTGTACAGTCTGCTCCGGTACACGGATTCTCACGAACGCTGAGAAGGGAGGATCTATGAACACGGTCATCCACGAGTCTCCCGCGACTGAGATGAAGGAGGGTTCAACGTATAGCCCCGGTCTCGAAGGAGTGATTGCCGGAGAATCGGCTCTCTGCCTCGTCGATGAAGGGGAGTCCGGTCTTCTCTATCGAGGCTATGCGATCCGTGATTTGGCACAGCACAGTGCTTTTGAGGAGGTGGCTTATCTCCTGCTGTTCGGGCGTCTGCCGAATCGGCAAGAGCTCAATGACTTCTCAGCGCGACTCATCGATCAAGCCATGCTCCCTCACCTCCTCCAAGTATTTCTCGGCGCAGTTCCTTCCGGCTCACATGCGATGGACATCGTCCGGTCGGGTGTTTCGCTGTTGGGTGTGGTGGATTCGGACACGACCGACCACTCGCATGAAGCCAACGTTCGCAGAGCGATCCGGCTGCTGGCGCAAATCCCGCTGATCGTGGCGACATCCTATCGACTCGTCACCGGCAAACCGCGGCGACGTCCACACTATGATCTGACCTTTGCAGAGAATCTCTTGTATCTCCTGACCGACCGAAGAGGAGATGAGCAGGCGAAAGCCATGGCCCGTGTCCTGGACGTCTCGCTGACGCTGTATGCCGAACATGAATTCAATGCCTCCACGTTCGCCGCCCGTGTCACGGCATCGACGATGACGGATTTGTACTCCGCCGTCACGTCGGCGATCGGGACGCTCAAGGGATCGCTCCACGGAGGAGCCAATGAGGCAGTCGCCGAAATGTTCGTGGATATCGGCGATGGTCACCGCGCGGAAGCCTGGGTTCGGGAGGCACTGGCAAAGAAGCGGCGCATCATGGGTTTCGGCCATCGTGTGCTCAAGAAAGGTGACAGCCGCTCGGCCATCATCCAACAGCATGCCGAATCGTTGAGCCGGGTCTGTGGCAACCGCCGGTGGTATGACATCGCGACGACGATCGAGCATGTGATGGAACAGGAAAAAGGCCTCTATCCCAATCTCGATTTCTATACGGCGGTGGCCTATCTCCTGATGGAGATCCCGCTCTCGCTGTATACGCCGCTGTTCGTCTGTTCGCGTATCACAGGATGGTGCGCCCATGTCATCGAACAGCAGGACCATAATCGGTTGATGAGGCCCCGCGCGCTCTACACGGGACCGTCGAGGAGGGAGTATGTCCCCCTTGATCACCGTGCCTGACCATATCGCGCGGGCACGAACAGTCGAAGAGCCATGCCTCCTGTTCCCGTGGAGCTCGTTTGCCGAGTTCTTCAAAGCCCGTGTCCATGATCGCGCCGGGATCAGTAGGACCTTCATGACCTATTGCGATGACGATAGAGCGGTGCGCTACACCTACACCTATGCGGAATTCGGAACGGTGGTCGAACTGTTCGCCGCGTTTCTCCATGATCATGTGGGAGTACGGCGTGGGGATCGACTGGCGACACTCCTTTTTAACCACGACGTCACCGTTGTGTTGTACTTTGCAGCCTGGACCTTGGGCGTCACGATCGTACCGATCAACGTCGAGGAATCCACGGATAAGAAACGCTACATCCTGGAACATTCCGAGGCGTCGGCCGTCTGTTGTTGGCACACGTACCTTAGTGAAGTGAAAAATCTTCAACCGGAACTTCCCGCCTTGCGCCATGTGATTGTGCTGAATGATGAAGGTGTCGTGCAAGGGCCGAAACATAGGGAGACGGCCAAGGTTGGAGCAGCCCCATTTATTGGTGCCGCATCTCACACTCCCGGTCTGGAAGATGAAGCGCTCATCGTCTATACATCCGGGACCACCGGTCCGCCGAAAGGCGTGGTTCTCACCATAAGGAACTTGCTCGTCGATGCCGACGCCATTGCCGCATGGCATCGGTTCGGAGCGGACTCCCGCCTCATGTGCGTGCTTCCGATTCATCACGTGAATGGGATCGTCGTGACGGTGATCACACCGTTCTATTGCAAGGGCGGCATCATCTTGAATCGCAAGTTCAAGAGCGCCGCGTTCTGGCGGAGACTACACGAAGAGCGGGTCACCTGTGTCAGTGTCGTCCCGACCCTGTTGGAATTCCTCTTGGATGCAAATGAAGACATCGCCGCATACCGGCTGAACGAATTCGGCGGATTCATTTGTGGCGCCGGTCCCTTGCTCAAAGACACCGCCATGCGGTTCGAAGACCGATTCGGGTTTCCGATTCGCCACGGCTATGGCTTGTCCGAGACGACCTGCTACTCCTGCTTTCTGCCCAATGAACTTTCGCGTGAAGAGCATCGTCACTGGCTCAACGATTACGAGTTTCCCTCGATCGGTGTTCCGCTCCGACACACTATGATGGCGATTCTGGATGCCGAGGGGCAGCCGCGGCCGGAAACCGCGAGAGGAGAGATTTGCATCCGCGGGGGAACCGTCTGTGCCGGTTATTTCAAGCGGGAGGATGCGAATGATGAGGCATTTCGATGGGGCTGGTTCCGTTCCGGGGATGAAGGATTTTATGTCCGAGATACGTCAGGGCGACCGTTTTTCTTCATTTCCGGTCGCCTGAAGGAACTCATCATTCGAGGCGGTGTCAATATTGCGCCGTTGGAGATCGACGACGTGTTGAAGAGTCATCCGCTCGTGCGATTTGCGATGGCTGTTCCATTCGAGCATCGTTACTATGGTGAGGAGATCGCCGCGTATGTGGTGCCGAGGGACGAAGCCAGTCCGCCCACCAAAGCCGAGTTACTCGCACACTGTCGGCGACGGTTGCCGTTCTCAAAATGTCCAAAAGTTATTCTCTTTGGACAAGACGTGCCCTATACCTCGACCGGAAAGCCTAAGCGTCTGGAACTCAAAGCCTCCCTCGCTTCCGTATTGACGGCCTACCGCTATCATCAATTCAAGGAATTATGCTAGTAGAGAGAAGCGGCGTACGGAATCAGGAGTACAGGGACGGATACATCATCCCCCTTCGCGTTGCCCTAGAGCAACAAAGGGCTGCCCCGCCGTACCCCAACGGTTCGGGCAGCCCTCACCTCCGTGAAGGGTCGCAATGGTTACCTGCCCTCCGGCCACAGCTACGGATCAGCCCACGAAACCTCCCATCATCAACGCGAAGACAACGATCCCGAGAAAGATCAAGCCATACAAATACACCCATCCTGGCTCGTGTGTTATGTCGTCCTTGATTTCCTTTAAGTGTACATCACTCATCGCCGTTCACCTCCTTGCTTGAAACCTGCAGCCTTCCGCTTGATTAAGGATATCTAGACCGTCCTCCATATTCACAAGCATATTAAGATGCGGACTGCTCCTTCGACATCGCCTAGAAGGTTGAATTACGGCCTACACCGATCGGGTGATGAAAAGGAGTAGCTACTAAGCCTGGAGGTAGGTGAGGATTGCCTCGACGCGCCCGTCCACGGAAAGTTTCTGATAGATATGATGCAGGTGTGTCTTCACGGTATCGACGGAGACGCACAACTGATCGGCGATTTCCTTGTTGCTCCGACCGGATGCTGCGCAACCCAATATTTCTCGTTCCCGGTCGGTTAAGTTCATGAGTACGGTGGTGTGGTGCTCTTGTGTCCGCCCCACCGCGCCGGGAACGGTACGAGCGAAGCTGTCCGGCATGACCGGCGACAGGATATGTTCTCCTCGAACGGTGGCCCTGATGATGCGCAGAAAGTCCGTCTGATCGGTGTCCTTGAGAATGTAGCCGAACGCGCCTGCCTGCATGGCGGCGATAATCCGTGTATCTTCATCGTACCGAGCCAACAGCAGCACCCGCGTATCGGGGAGGTGCTGCTGGATGAGTTTTGCGATCGATTCCACATCGAGATCCGGCATGTCGACGTCAAGGAGCACGATATCGGGCTTGTGCTCCACCGCCAATCGATAGGCCTCGCGCCCATCCGGCGCCTCTACGACGGAAGCGACATCCCGTTCCCGCTCCAACAGCAGCCGCAGACTTTGCCTGAACAGCCGTTGAGCCTCGACAATGAGCAGCCGGATGGATCTGGGCTGCGCTCCATGCTTGCGGCGGTATGCGGCGCTTCCCCGGCGTTGGGTGGACGTATGAATCCCTCCTTTCATGCGAGTGACCTCACCCGAAGGCTTGCCCGCACAATGCTCTGCCGAGCGACGTGACGTCTCGTGGCTCGTTGATCACGCGGCCATGCGATACACCCAACGATCTGCATCGCGTCTGATCTGAGCGAGAGCTCTTGCTTCTCTGCCCTGCGCGGCCAGTGAGAGCGCTCCAAGGAAAACCGCCGACAGCATGAAGCCGGCAACAACCAAATAGCCCATTGGAATTTCAGGCCATGCCATCGGTTCGCTCACGGCGACCATCTCGCCCTTCGCGGATAAGGCGATAGGAGCCGGCGCGGAGATGCGGTCCGTCGGTGTTGCACTGCGCACCGCGGCAAATATCAAGCCGGCCAGCTGCTCTTGCTGTGTGGCTTGTCCTTGCTCCATGCTCCGTTGCGCCTCAACTACCCGGACAAGAGCCCACCCGAGCCGTTCCTGGATCGCACCGGCCTGTATCCAATCGTGCTGAGCGGCCTCGACGATGCGGCGTCCAAGCGTGGCTTGCCAAGTGGAAGCGAACGCATGATGAAGCTGTTGTCCCCTGGCTTCGATCGCGCCGATCATCGTCATGTTGTACATTGAACCATAGTGATCAGCAGACAAGAAGCCGCTCCGAACACCGCGAGTCGTGACGTTGACGATCGCTCGTCCCATGACGCCCTGCACGCGAGCCAGATGGGTGGCCGGGACGGTTGCCGCTTCATTGAGGACAGTCCCGAGCAAGCCGCGTGAGCCGGAGTACAATTCATAATGCGCCATGGTCGCGCGATTCCATTCGGAGACCGATTGAGCCATGGCGTGATTGGTGCGGCGCTCGAAGAGCGCTTGATCGAGGATGGCTTGACCGAGTGCCGGTTGAAGCGCGCTCATGCCCATATCACTGGTTGCTGGTTGTTCCGACGCCAGCGCCTGTGGGAGGACTACTTGATAGGTGCCATTGGCCGCGGCGAATAACAACAGTGCTCCAAACAGAATGGCACAGAGTCCGACACCCACGATGATGTCGATGGTGTTGTAACGGTAGGACATACATACCTCCTTGCCATATCGGACAATCGCAGGTGTGCGACGTGTCACATCGGAATAGGGTCGTCGGGCTCACAAGCCCGAGGACAGTACGTAAGCAGAGCCTAGCGGGAGGATTGGTGAGGGACGAACTGGAGAAGAGAGCATACATGCCCTCTCCCTTCAATTGGATCTCACGTCGACGGAAGAGCATGTCACCACCTCCGAGACGAAGGCGGTCTGCAGTACACTGTTCACCCTACGCCCTGATGATAGACCCGTCAAGGGCGTGTGTTTCCCGTCTTTGTCTCCGTTGACAGAGCATGAGTCATGCTTGTAGGCTGATAAGATGACGTACTGAGCTACGCTGACTTCCCATCGCTCGCGCCGTTCCTCCCCATCCCGTTCTTGCGCGTCTGATTCTCCGGTCTTCGCCGCTTCTACGCCTGAGTCTCCACGAGTGCCGCTCTACCAAGACGCCGACGTGTCTTGGTCCCGAGAGGAGTGGAGGCCTCACATCTCACCAAGGAGTTCACATGAATAAGGAACAATTCGGACAGTTCTGGGGGCAACTCAAGGCGCCGCTCAAGGCAAAGTGGGGAAAAATCACCGAAGAGGACCTCGTTGAGATCAAAGGGAACCTCGATACGTTCGACACCGTCCTTCAGAAGCGGTACGGCGAACTCCACAAGGATGAAGTGACGACATGGGCCCACCGACGCTATTGCCATTGGACCGGAAACTACCTCGGTTATACCGAAGAGGCGCCGGCGGTGTAGACCGGTCGTCATTGGGTGGTCGAAGAACGGCTGCTATCTACGAAGGGAGCGAACATGAAGCAAATCGTGATCAACAGGAGCTATGACCAATTCTGCATCAGCCATAAGGCACTGGTCCGGTTGCGTGAGTTGGGGCAACAAGAGGCGTTGAACGAAACGGATACTGGAGCTTATTGGCCTCAGGCTGCGGGGCCGCGAGAACCGAGCCTGAACCAATATGGGAAACTCATTCCACGGGATGATGAAAAACTCGTTCGCGTGGTTGCGGAACTTGGGGAAGCAGCCGACGGGCATGCTGCCGCGCTCAAGATCGTGACCATTCCCGACGATGTGCGATGGGTGGTCACCAAGATCGAGGGTGGCGAACAGGTGAGTGAAGTCCACCGCACGTGGGCATGAGCGAGGACCCCATGTTCCTCGCAAACGGGGTTGCACGGACACATAGTGTGATCGGTAGCTTGAAGGGGCGCTTCAATCGGAGCGCCCCTTCCGAAGTCAGGTACTTCGCGTGACGCAGTTAATAGCGGTTGCGGTTCTGTCCACCGCCGGAGCGGTTACCGCCGCCACCACTGCCACCACCGAAACGCGGTTCCATCGGTTTCGCTTCATTGACGGTGAGCGACCGTCCATCCATCTGTGACCCGTTTAAGGCCGTGATCGCCGCCTTGGCTTCCTCGGCGCTCGACATTTCGACAAAGCCGAAACCTCGAGATTGGCCCGTGAATTTGTCCGCAATCACGCGGGCCGATTCGACCGTGCCGTGCTCGGCAAACAGGGTGGTGAGTTGAGATTCCGTTGCCGAGTATGGCAACCCGCCGACATACAGTTTTGAACCCATGGGGGTTCCTCCTTCTAAAATGACATCGTCCATGACGCGAGAGGGACTTCGGAGGGGAAGGAGAGGGCCAAAGACGTAGTGGATGAACGGCTCAGGTCAGGCTTCCAATCAGATTCTCGGCAGGAACAACATCGGTGACAGGCCATTGAGATTCTTGTTTCATGCGAGGCCCTCCGCAATGAGACATCAGCATCCTATCAGGTGTGTGTGCGAATAGCTACACTGGGGGGCCCGGAATGGATCCTGTTTGGATGAGCTTCATCGGGCATTCACGTACCTCGCAAGACCCACCTATCTATTCTCAGTGAACGTCGTCGTGTCTAAATATACAGAATATACATAAATGATTGGCTGAATGTGCTGCTGACGGTAGCATACGACATCATGATGAAGCATCGCCTTGCTACATGTCTGGTGCTCGCTTTGAGCATGATCTGTCCGGCGCTTGCCCAAGCAGATTTCATTGCACGAGTCCTCATGGTCCATGAGGGAGATCGTCTGACGATCCATCATCAGGGACGGAAGGAAATGGTCTACCTTCGAGATATTGATTGTCCGGAGATGAAACAACCGTACGGGAAACAGGCAAAGCACGCGACGAACGTCTATGTCGCCAACCGTGATGTGGTGGTGCGGGATTTGAAGCGTGACCGGCAGGGTCGGATCACGGCGGACATTCTGCTGCAAGACGGCAGGCATGTCGCCCATGAGTTGGTCAAAGAAGGACTCGCCTGGGCGCAGCCGGGAAAATCCAGCGATCAGACCCTGAAAGATATGGAAGAGCTCGCCAGAGCTTCTGCGAAGGGCCTGTGGTCCGAGCCGAATCCGATCCCGCCATGGAAATGGAAGTCGGCGAAGACGACCGGTCGGAACTAGCCTCCCGTTCCTATTGCGTCACGTTCCGCAGTCACCACGTATCTCAACGGCCCACCAACCATCATCGAACCGAATGGATAGCAAGTGACGAGGACGAGTCTGCTCTGTGGGTGATCGAGTGGAATGGTGCCGGATCGTGAATCCACAATGCGGCTTTCCGATACCAGAAAACGCAGCCGGTGTCCCTCCACGGTTTCGATCATGATCTCATCGTGCGGACGCAGGCGTTTCAAGAATTTGAAGTGGGTGTCGCGGTGGCCCGTGAGAATCGTGGTGCCGGACGAACCGGGAAACGCGCTGGCTTCGACATGGCCTGGCCCGAATGCCAGCGTTCGTCCGTATGCTCCTTCCAACACGATCTGATCAACGCCCAGACGTGGGATCACCAATCGCGCAATGGGCCAGGTGTCGGCCCAAGGCCAAGGCTTAACGGCCGTTTCACCGGCCAGGGTGCGAGACCAAGCTCGCTGCAGGAGATACTGCGCGAGCTCGGCCTTCACATAGATCCACGATCCTTCTCCGACTTGCCAAAGCCCAATCGCGAGGACGCATGCGACCAGCGCGCCGTGAGCCGGTCGAATGATTCGGCCCCGATTCATGCCGTCCATTTCCGATGGCGCCACACCAACCCTGCGATCGTCAGCAACGCCAGCCCGAACAGGATCTGCAACTGCCCGATTGTGGCGGTCTTCGGCAGGGCGGCGATTGAAGCTTGATCTTGAACAGCGGCCGGAGCCTGTTCAGTACTTGAGCGATCCGTCGGCCTGGCGGGCGTGACATCTACGGCAACCAGGCTCGTGTACTTGCTGGCCAGGTGATGACTCACTGCGACATCGATCACGGCGTTTTTGATCGCCTCCTCGACTCCGCCTTTGTATGTCTCATCCATCAGCGCGGAGATCTTCTGTCTGGCCCAAAAGACGGAAAGACCTCCCTGTGAAGCTGCCTGGTTGAACGAGACCGGCAGGGTCCAGGGGTGATGACCTGCGAGTCCCTTCAGCGTCGCGTGTGGTGGGAGTGAGCGCGCCTTGATCGCGAGCACGATCGGTTCACCCTCATACAGATCGGCAATCTGCGAGGGGTACTGTTCCGTGCCCGACCAACCGGTGGGATCGACGGCAATGTCATGGAGAACAGGCCGCTCCAACTTCTTGAACAGCGCATCGAGGCGGTCCTTGACCTCTTCGATATTGCCGATATGGGTGAAGGTCCCCCGGCCGACCTCCGCTGTCTTGCGCATGAGGTAGCTGTTCGGCGTCGAGCCGATGCCGATCGTAAACAGTCGCCTGGTGCCGAGCTTGTAGTGCAGCATCTCGAACAGCTCCTCTTCATTGCCGACCTGTCCGTCGGTCAGCAATACGATCTGTTGAATCCGGGACGGATCTTGCGGATTCTTCAGGGCCTGCCTCAACGCGGGAAGAATCTCGGTTCCTCCATCCGCCGACATCCGCTCGGTGTAACGCACAGCCTTTCTCATACTTGCTGCCGTCACGGGTTCGAGCGTAGGGAACAGGGAACGGACCGTATTGTTGAATTGGATCACATTGAATCGGTCCAGCGTGGTGAGCCTTGTCAGTGCCGCTGTCACCGAAGCTTTGGCCTGTTGGATGGACGGGCCTGCCATCGACCCGGACGTGTCGATCACGAAGATGAGGTCACGCGGCACGCGTACGGCTTTTTCGTCCGGCTGAGTCGGCGGGGCAATCGTGAGCATGGCATAGGTTTCCCCATGCTTCTCTTCAGTGAAGATCGTCGCCAAGGGAGCTGTGTGAGGGGCGAGATGCCAAATAAGCTGGAAATCTTTATCTGCCGGCACCGCTTCCTCCTTCAAGCTGACCTGAAATCCACCGTCTGGATCCGGGATGACGATGATCGGGTGGTAGGGCGATTCCACCTTGGCGACCGGGAATCCTGGGTTGAGAACGAGGGCAAGGCTCAAAGGGTTGATGGAGCCTTGGCCAGGTGAGTGCACCGGAGGCGTGATGCGCGAGCTATCCGGGACGCGATCGGTGTCGAGGACCGTGCCTGAGCCTTTCGGTTCTTGGCCTTCGATGATCACCGGGGTGCCGGGAATGTACCGTTGGCCGACGGCCATGGGAAAGCGGAGTTGAAACTGTCCGTTGTCGTACCGGACGGTTTCCTGATACTCGATCTCGACGATAACGCGCTCGCCTGGTCCGATGTTGGCGACCGACGTTGTAAAGATGTTGGGCCGCTCCTGCTCGACCAGGCTTGTCCGCTTGCCTTCGTGCTTCGCCTGTTCATAGGTTTTCTTCGCCTCGGCCCGCTCCTTGATCTGGCCTTCGACGATGCGCTCACCGATCTTCATGCGGAGATGGTCGACCGCGGCGGTTTCCGGGAGCGGGAACACATAGATGCCTTCGAGCCAGTCGCCTTTCTTCTTGCTGGGGTTTGTGAATTCTTGCCGCACTGCCGCGCGGGCGATCATGCCGGTCACGGCGATCTGTACATCGGTTTTCAGGATCGAAGCCGGCCGGTAGCGGCCCTGCTGATTGGTCTTGAATAGGAGCGTGCCTTCCTTCACGTCATGAAGCCCCATCGTCGGCACGATGCCGGTGCTGAGCGATTCGGGTTCAATCGGTTCGGCCGGTGAGGGACTATCGAGACAAAGAAGAAGCAGAGCGGAGCACAGTACGAAAGACGTTGCCAGGTGAAGGGCACGGTGCGGCCGTGCCAGGAGCGAGCGATGCAGCATGATAGCCTCGTGAGTTGGAGTGATGTTGAAGTAAACGCAGAGGCACCCCCGGGAAGGACAGGCTTCCCAGGGGTAATCCCTGCGCGTGATCAGCTCCCGCCGGCGGTTTCGTCCAGCGGTGTGACGCCGTTCCCATCCGAGGCGTTGGTGGAGGGCACCAAGCCGTCGGTCGATGAACCGGTATCGTCGGTGTTCTGGTTCGATTCGATTGCGCTTTGAGTCGTCTCGACTGCGGGAGTTTCAGCCACGGCCGGCACCGCCATATGCTCCTGGCCGACCTTCCGGACTTCCAAGTGCACTCGCCGATTCATGTGCCGGCAGGTGTCGCTGGTATCGATGCAGAGCACGCCCTCTTCGCCCAAGCTCACAGCCTTGATCCGGTGCTCGGCAATTCCGGCATTGACCAGTTCCGCCTTGACCGTTTCGGCACGCTTCATACCCAACTGCTTGTTGTAGCTTGCCGATCCCTGTTGATCGGTATAGCCCTGGATCAACACGCCGTAGTCCTCATTCCGCTTCAGCATGTCTGCCTGAGACGACAACTGCGCCTTCCCTTCATCGGTCAGCCCCTTGCGTCCAACTTCGAAGTAGATATCGGTATGAATAATGTCCGATACCGCTGCCACAGGGGTCACGCCCTGGGCAGAGTGTGTGGTCAAGATTCCCGCCTGATTCGAAACCGCAGCTTGTTTGAGAAGATCCGGCACATTGGCATTCCCAATCGCTCCCGTGGCGGGAGATACCGTCACCTGGTCACTCGACTGGCTGTAGTACCACGCAGCGGCGAGCAGTCCACTGACGATAAGAATCAGTGCGGCTAAAATCGTGAATTCCTTCGTATCTCTCTCCGGTCCCTTCACCGTGGGAGCGATAGTTCCTGACGAAACCTGTGCTGAACCCTGTGGCATGATGGCAATCCTCCTTTATTGATTAAACGAGCAACTCAACATTCAATCATTCACAACCCGAAACCCGTCTCCGCCCTTCCCCGAACCACCTCCTTTCGCTTGCCTTGCTGCGCGCTGACTGAGGATTGCTTGAGCAACCGGAATGCCGATGCAGAGATGGCGGAAAAGTCCGAGAAGTGTGAGGAAAGTTGAGGAGTTATGAAGTGGGGCTAGTCAGTCGAAAGATGCGGGGAAGCGATATCCATCACATCATGCGGGGCTAGCCCCGCAAAAAGAAGAGGAGCGACACCCGTGCTCGTTCCTTGCTCCCCGAGCGCGCACACTGGATCTATCGGATTCGCAGATCATGGGCGGTGCTCGCTCAATGGGCGCAGGGGAACCAGCACGGGTGCTGCTCCAGAGGAGGGGAGACGAGCAAGCTTGGAAGGAACGGTTTCTGTCCGGCAGCCTTTCGAGGGGGGCCAGTTTTAATTTTGTGAACTCTTGAAGCTACTAGATAGCCTAAGAAACTTAAAGTAGACTTGCGCCGGTATTGGATAGGCCAATGCCAGCATATTTTAGATGGCTACACCAAGGTCAATAAGAGACTATCTCAACTCAGATCAGCGCGCGCTCCCACTAGATGCGACAGTCGATCCGGGGTTTGTTCACCGACGCCGCATTGAGACCATGCTAGGGCAGGCGGGGATGAAAATAGTCGATGATCTCATTGCACGACTACCAAATGTGCCAGAGTCGCTGCGGGAAGTGCGCATTGATCACATATACAAAGATGTCTTTATCGACTTTTGCAAGGTAAATGAGCTTCCTGCTCTTCACGATATCCTCCACGCCAAGTCTGGACATATGTTCTGCTCGATCGAAAGTGTGGGCCCATGTCCAAACTTTTATGAGGTACAGCGGGCAGTAACTCCCTGCGTACTGAAAGGAAAGTCAAAGTTCCGGGTGGAACTGCACTACTCAACCAAGATGGTCAGGTCAGATACGCTAAAAAGCCGCGTTTATACAGGTACCCAAAGATTGGCAATTGTCGCGGAATTGTTCGAGACCCGAGGAGATCTGCTCATATTTGATCCTCTACTCATGGGCTTCCCATGGCTGCGCACTAGCGACCCTGCTTGGCAAGATCGTGTGATGTGGTGGAATCGTGATTTCTTCGAGCATTTCGTCGAAGACTTCGACGAGTTCGCAAAAGTTAGTGACACTGAAAAACCTCGCGATATCTCTCCTATGAAAAATGTCTCAGAACGAGGATTCAAGTGGGCACTCGGCGAAATGCTAGGCGATGATGTAATGAAGGACTGGGGTGGAGAAACATCGGACCATTTCGCATCTCATCTTCATCTTAAGGGTAAGCGTGTCACGGCTGCATTCTTACTCAAGGGACCAGCTCATTTCGCTCCAATGGGATTGAATCATCTCGGGAAAAACAACGATCAGATAGTGCGTTTGGCGCGAGAGCCGGCCGAGGTTCTTGTGGTTCAGCATTGCCATACAATTCAACCTGCTGTCCGCGAGACTCTGAGAGCCTTTGCAGTCCGCCCTCATAGTGCTCGGCGATATTGCCTCATCGATGGGAGAGATTCGCTATGGCTCTTGAACGCATATGGACTATTTGCCAAAGCTGTTGGTCTGACCAAATCATGATATCAAAGATTGAAGGGGGGGCAGATATAGGGGTCAGACCCCATTCTTCACAAGACCTCATTCTTTTCTTCAGGTCTGAGCTAGTCTACTGTATTGCGAGCGTGTGTATGGAACATCTGCCAGCACAAAAGGTGATGAACGATGATTCGTCGCAAGACTACCTCACTCAATAAAGGGGTGCCGAAGCCCAATCAGAATAAGCGCGTTGTGCAGCGCACGATACATAGCTGGGCTGAGTTTGTCGGTATCATTCAAGGCTGGCAGGGCTTTCGCAATTGGTGTTTTCGCGGTCAGGCCAGCGCTGAATGGTCGTTGAGAAGCTCCTTGTCACGGCACATCGAGGTATCGAAGGTCTCTGAGCAGGCCTGGAAGCTTCAGGAGAATCGAATCCGTCGCATATTTCGGCGTAAGTCCCATCTGTTCCTAGATGACCTTCCCGCAAACGATGAGCTCGAGTGGTTGGCTTTGATGCAACATCACGGCGCACCCACGCGGTTACTGGATTTCACGTGGTCGCCGTACGTCGCCGCCTTTTTCGCGCTTGAGCGAGCAACAAGTGATGCGGCGATCTGGGCGATCAATTTGCCGCTACTCTGGGCGATTCATGACCGGCACAAAATAAGCGGCATCAAGGTCAGGGAAGGAGACCCACGCGACACGGCTGCTTTCGAGAAGTATTATTTGCCCAATCGATATTCCTTTGTGTGGCAGGGCGATCCATTTCGCATGCCTCAGCGAGTTGTTGCGCAATCGGGCACGTTCCTGGTGTCGAGTCATCTGGGTATATCTGTCGAGGATATCCTTGCCCGATATCCTGGCTCGGGAGAACTCTTGGTTCAGTTCGTTTTGAAAACGGAGAATCTGCGTGCGGAAGCCATGGCTTCGCTCTATTCAATGAATATTACTCAGGCCACTCTGTTCCCGGGCCTCGACGGATTGGCGCGTTCGATGGCATACGAGTTCGAGTACAGCTGGCAGGTCGATGTGCGCACGTCGAAAGAGCTCGAAAGCTTGAAAGATCCTCGCTTGCCCGGACGTGTCCTCGCCGAATGAAATTGACGCGATGGCGCGCACTGAAAGCTTACTGCCCAGGTCGAATCGAATTTAACGAGTCAAACCCAGTTTGTTTGCTTCCGCTGACGGAGCCGAGGACCTCATCAGCATTGGCGATCTTTGCACAGTCGTGTTCCGTATCACCGCACGATGGAGCAGCTGTCCAGGTGCACGTATTCGTATTCGAAGCTTGCGACGATGCACTTGAATCGAAACAGCTCGCCTTCGCTAATCCCCTCGATGTCCTTCAGATTCGGGAAGTACAGAACCAGAGCTCGGCTGGTAAACCCGTCGGCGATGTGAACCGCCACGCTACCGTCGCTGAGTTCGAACAACGGACCCCGGCGTCCCTCCAGCACCAAGGTCTTGCCGCCGTGACGTGCTAGTGCCCCATCTGCGTCCTTTTTAAATTCGCGGTAGAGCGTGTTGGCGGACGGCAGCGGGCCTTCATCACGGGGCGTCGCAGGGGCGTCAGGTTTGGGCTTGCCATCGCGGTTTAAACGCGCGCTGTAGAGAATGGCATCTTCTCCCTGCCAATTCTTGGGCAGGGTTATCGTCAGTTCGTCGCCGGACGCTGTCCATGTGAATGTGCTGCGGCCAAGGCTGTCCAACTCGATCACGCCCTGGCTATCCTGCCCGAACCTGCCGGTAACCCGGTGACTTCCAATCCGGTTGCACGAATAAATGGATATCCCGTAGACGCCCGGGTAGGCAGTGCAGAAGTACTGGCCCCAGTTCCCGCGGAAGCTGCCGTCTTTTCCCACATCGATGTTGAGGTATAACGCGGCGCCCGTCAGGGCGGGGTTGGTGAAGGTTGCGGGGACTATATGGCTGGTCGTCATGGCTGTCAACGTGATGAGGATCTGTAAGAGGACGCGGAATCGAATGTACGGGGTCAGACCTATTTTTTCTTCACACATGCCGCATCGGGCTATGCGTGAGCGACGTTCACCCTGTCCCTCATTTCCCTATGTAGATGCTTTGTTTTCGGCAGGACTGTTTCTGTGGAGGCTGATAGATGACACCGGATAAGAAGCCACCCTCTGGAACCGGAAGTATGGCCTATGATTCGTCTTTGGGGGACTCTTCGCTCTGTTTGAGCCAGAGTTCAAGAAGTCTTGTCTCGCGTTCAGACTGGGAAATGTGCTCCAGCGCGAAGGCGCCCGTTAAGCGATCCTCATAAAAAGCCCGTTGCTTCGCGTAGGTTTTCTTAAATGCTTCCCGCTTCAGGGTTTTCCAATTCGCATCGGATATTCCAGCATGGGAACGCAAGAGGTTAATCTCGATGGCTTGGAACGCAAAGACTTTCGCCAACACCTTGATGACGGTTGCATTGGTCAAAAACCTTGGAACTTTATCAGCCATGACTAATCGTTTCGGTTAAGCCAAGGCAACCGTGATTGTACTGGCCGCGTTTTCAGCATCCTGGCAGGATGCTGAAAAAGTCCTGCCAGCTTCGTTCTCGCGTCGCTCAGAGGCTCAACGTACAGCCCGGAGTACGCCTCGCCTCTTCGCTCGATGCGGCCCTTCGTGAGTCGGCTCTAGACTTTCTATGGTTGTACATTTCTGACAGCACCAAATAGCTTTTTCGCAGCTTGCTGGAGTAGCACGGAACCTCAATGTGGAAACGGTCAGTTCCGCACGCCGCTCCAAACCTTTGCCGGATCGATAGGCTTGTCAGGGTTGAGTGTCCTCGCCTTTTCCAGCAGGACATCGGTCCCCTCCGGATACGCTGGATCAGAAATACAGCAATTATCGACCGGACAGACTGCCGCACATTGAGGTTCGTCAAAATGGCCGACACACTCGGTACACCGATCATGCGTAATCACGTAAATGCTGTCCCCCACTCCCTGGCCGTCGCCCACATGATTGCCCTTCGCCTCCGCATCACCGCGAGTTTCGAAGATGGCCTCGTTAGGACATTCCGGCAGGCAGGCGCCACAGTTGATACATTCCTCGGTAATCAGCAGTGCCATAATCCTGGCCTCCTTATTGTCTGAGATTTAACACAGCGTCGCACGTCCTCTTTATCGCCTTATGTCCCGCAACGCACTCTTGATGGCGAGATACGCATGTTGCACTTTCGTAAGCGCCTCTGTCAATGCGGCGGTCGATACGTAGAACTGCTGGGGGAGAGAGGTTTATGGGGTCAGCTCCCAGTTCTTTCATAGATTATTGTCGGGTCGTCAAAGATCCCGATCCAAGATCTGATATTCTTGCTGAACCACAGGATGCCTTCTCCTCTGATGCAAATCGCTATTTCCGGTACGCACTGCGCAGGCAAATCCACCCTTGTGGATGATTTGATTGAACGATTGCCACATTGGGAATCGATAGCGGAACCGTATTATGTGCTGGAAGAAGAGGGGTATGATTTTGGAGAGGTGCCGACGCTTGAAGATTTCGAAGCGCAACTCACCCGTTCCCTGCAATTGGTTCGTGAACAACGCCAAGATGTCATTCTTGACCGATGCCCCCTGGATTTCGTGGCCTATGCTCTTTGCTCGGCAGATTCTGACTCATTCAATGTGCGTGTCTGGTTACCGCAACTCCGCGAGGCAGTGAGCGCCCTCGACTTGATCGTCTTCTTACCCATAGAGAACCGGATCCCTGTTCCCTTGTCCGAAGACGATGACTATAGGATTGCCGTTGATGAAAAGCTTCGCGAGATTCTCCTCGACAATACGTTCGACCTTGAGATGGTCGTGCTTGAAGTCACAGGCACGAGAGAAGGACGGGTCCAGCAAGTCTTGGAGCGCCTTCCCCACCGAATGGTTTGATTTCCAGGGCTGTAAGCCCCGCCTACTTCACTTGCGGGCAGAGGCTTCCCGATCAACGCTGATCATGCCGATGGGCTCTCCGGGGCTCGCGCCGACCCTTCTTTCCCGTCTGTTGCCCGTTCGCTCAGAATCTTCGGGTCGAACGATCTTTGGTTGATCGAGGCCCCTCCAAAATTTGGTAGAGGACCGGTTCAGCCCACCCTTAAGAACAAGGGTGAACGCAAATCTTGGCGAGATCATTGCAGTCAAATGAGCGGTTCAATAGCTAGCTTAAATAACCTAATAATGTATGACTAGATATCGGGGTGACTTTACGTTAGACTTCCTCTCCAATTGGGTAGGTAGAGACGTCTTAATTGACGTGATTCGGCACGCGCAAAGATCACGACCAGTGTCGATGATTCGAGCCTCACGGAGAGCGTATCTAAGAACCGACAAGAACATGAGCTATGAAAAGGGGTATGTCCTGTTGAACTTCTCAGGTGTCAAGCATGAAGAAGAGTGGCATGCCGTATTAAGTAATGTGATACCGGGGAAACATTCTTACATGCGTGGCATAATGGTCGCCGTAGATTTCGATAGAAACTCTTATTCCACGCCGGTCTTGGTGACATCATCAGAGATCCATACCAACCAAGCCAGGAAAATATTGGATGGCATGACTCAGTTTGATTAGGGAGTCGTTGTCCTTGCGGGTTACTAAGCATCTACGGGCGACGCGGCCTCGCGAAATCTGAGTTAAGGAGTCTTCCATGCTGCCATTAAGCCTGGCCTTGATTCTGGCGGCGGCAATGACCTCGCCCGCTGCTGCTGAAGAACAATCGGCGTGCTCTTTGCTGACCTCCGGCGACGTCGAAAGTGTCATCGGTGGCCAATTGCGCGCCACCCAGCCATTAAAATTTGACGATGTTCCGGCAGGCCCGAACAGGGTGATCAAAACGCTGGGCTGTCTGCTGAGCGTCCCCACTCACACAGGACAAGTCTCTATCGGCTGGTACGTCGGACCCATCACCGATCAAGAGATCGACCAATTGCTCAAGATGTCTAAAGATAACGTAGGAGTCAACAATCTCAAAAAGGCGAACTACAAGGAGGTTTCAAAGGATTTTCCCCATGCCTCGTGTTCGACCCTGTCACCTCCGGCCTCCGCCAAGGATGGCATGTACCTGTCCACCTGTGCGGGCGGGGTGAAGGGCCATGGCCTTTCGATACAGTTCATGAGCCCGACCAAGGCGCTCACCATTGATCAGGCGAAAGCGCTTTTGGACAAGGCGGCTGCGCACGTTCCCTGAAGAAGGGGCGGGCGGCGCGCTGGAGACAAGACGGTGGCGGATGAGTTCTACCGCACGACCATCCGCACCGCGGCGTGGGAGGAGAGACGGGGAGAGTAGGGTCTTTTATCTTCAACGGATAAGGAGGCAGGCACGTGAATGTATTGTTTGTGAGGCTCACGATGACCGCGGCATTGGCGGCTTGGGCGGGACCGGCGCCGGCAGAAACGGTGCCGCTCACACCGGGATACTATGAGGTGGTAGTGTCCGGTGCGCCCGGGGGTGGGACCCAGACACGTAAGCGCTGTGTGACCGTCGAACACGTCGCTGACCCGGATAGCGTCTTTAATTATGCATTCGCGAAACCATATAAGCCCTTGCCTGACCATAAGGTCATCAACTACGCGTCGCAAGGGGGTGCGATCAGCTATGACGTCGAGACCTCCTTTACGATGACGCATGTCGAGGGGACTGTGTCCAGTTCCGAGTTTTCTATCGTGCGCACGACAAAGGCGAAATCGGGGAAAGGCACAGCGGTCACTATGAAACTCGATGGTAAGCGCACCAGAGACTGTCACAAGGGGGAGTAGCCAAGCCTCAATATGAGAAGGCCGCGTATTGCGCTCGCACCCACCGTGATGCTGAGAATCCGTGCCAGAGTTTTCGTCGGCAGAGGGCGATGCACGCCGTGATAGACGGTTAGGATGGATGAACCCGCCCTTTGCTCTCGCTCAACTGCGCCCTAATCCCTCCAGACTCTTGATCTCGACGGACGCGGGCCGTATGATCGCGCGCACTAGCCACCGGCGTGACCTGTTCTGTCTTTGAAGCGAGGTTGACGATGCGACGACTCCTACTTGCTCTCTTACCCTTGGTGCTGGCCGGATGTCCGACCACGACGGCTTTGTTTGTCGGAGCCCCGGCCCTTCTGTCCAAATCCGAGTTCGATGAGCGGCGGACGGAAACCAAACAGCAGATCGAGAAGGGGCTGATTTCGAAGGAGGCCGGGGAAACCAGCTGTCGCCAGATGCTGAATACGGTCGATCGGAATCACGCGGCGCCGCCACCGGTGGATCCTGCCATCTGCGAATTCGGGTCATTTGCCGACAAACTCTACGAATTGACCAGGTCCACGGAAAGCGGAGCGCTGACACCGGAACTTTGGGTGACCAAGTGTAAACAACTGTCCGGGAAACCCTCTGGGAAAGATGCCTGTGTGTACGACCCGTTTGCCGATCGGATCGTCCAATGGCGTCGCTTGATCAGCGAAGGCAAATCGACGAAGGAAGGCGCCGAGATGGATTGCCGCAACTATGTGAAGCAGGTTCGCCAACATCCGATCCCCGGTCCGGAGATCACAGAGGACGCCTGCAAATTCTAGCAGGGCATTGAACGATCCTTCGGTTTCGTTCCCGCATTACTCAGAAACTCGACACACCGAACAACGTACGCCTCGCTTCTTCAAATGCGGCGGCCTTCTCCGGCACAAACCTAAAAGAAGGCCGCGGCACAGCCCTTCGTACCGACATTTCTGTCATGCTGCCTCCCTCCGACTTCATCATGCTCCTCGTTGGGAGGAGCATGATGCTCGGAGGGAGTCAGTCGCCGATTTTAGCCCGCCGTCATCATGGCAAACACAATGACCGCGAAAACAAAGATGCCCAAAAAGAAGTACGAAAGCGCATCGTTCATGCCAGGCATATCCATTCACCTCCTTGGCTGGGTCGATTTGATGCTTTTCAGCTCATTCAGCGCATCGGTTGTCCGCAGTGAGCCTCATTAGGTCGCTTGGTCGGAATACCAAGCCCGACGCTTTCACGGCTCGCCTATCGGAGCACCAATATTCGCGCTGATGTGATGAGAAGAAGGATTATGCTTGAGGAGGATGAAAGACCGAGGTCACGAAGATCGGAAGGTGCAGCATGGGTTCGCTCTTCTCGTGTAGACGGGGACGGCTTGCAGGTCCCAACTCAGGCGTGATCGGAGGAATTGAAAAGTCTTCAGAGACAGATTCCACGGAGATATCCGACGCGAGCAGTCCGATCAGCGTGACCGGCGTTCCCATCATTTGCGCCAATACGCAGAGACACGCGAAGAGGACCCAAAGTGCCAAGTTGGTCCCCCGGGGTGAAATGGAGAATCGTTTTAAGCCAATTCCACTCATACGAATAACTATACTCCCTCCGGCAAGGGTGGGCAAGCGAGCTGGGAGCCCCTTCTCGTCTGGATATGCTCGGATAGTGAGGAGACGATCGACCACGACCGACTGACTATTCGGATAGTATGTTGGTGGTTTGGTATCGTGTGGAGGACGTGGAGCAGTTCTGAGCCTACAACGCATTATCAGAGGCCATTTGTATGGACAGCAATGCAGCCTATGGCGTGTGGTGGCTGGTTCTCGTCAACTCCGTCTTCTTTATTCTTTTCGCGCTCAGTTTCACGCGCCCGCGGACAGGGCGCGATTGGCGATCGCTCGGCGCCTTCTCCGCATTTATCGTGGCCCTGTTTGCAGAGATGTATGGATTTCCCCTGAGCATGTATCTCCTCTCAGGATGGCTTGCGAACCACTATCCCGAGGTCGATCCGTTTGCTCACGATACCGGCCATTTCTGGCACACGCTGCTCAGTAGAGAAGGTCCTGCACATTCCGATCCGTTGCACATTTTCAGCGAAGTGCTGGTCTTTGTGGGACTGATCCTGCTGGCGGTTTCATGGCGCATCTTGTATTGGGCGCAACGAGCCCGGACCCTGGCTGTGACCGGGCCCTATGCCTGGATGAGACATCCTCAGTACACGGCATTCATCATGATCATGCTCGGCTTCCTGCTTCAGTGGCCGACATTACCGACATTGTTCATGTTCCCTGTGCTTGCGGGATTGTACGTCCATCTTGCGTATACAGAAGAGGCGGAGGCCCGCGAGGTATTCGCCGAAGCCTATGAGAAGTATGCGGCGGTCACACCGGGCTTTTTCCCATTAGGGAGGAAGCGGGTCCGAGAACCAGAGGATGATAGGCCAGGCGGCCGATGAGATGAATGTCAGGACGCCATTCGGTGTGAACTGCATGAGAATCGGTGATCGATTGTTCATGCGGACGTATCGAGTCCTCTCTTTCTATAAGCATTCCTAGCTTTCCTCAACCCTCCATACTGGAGTCGTCAGGAGCTTTTCGGTAGACTTGCCCCCCTTCCAGCAGGGATGGGAAATTGCCCTCGCAAACCGGCGGAGAGATTTGGCTATCGAGCACGGAGAACCGGAGCATGCAGCTCTCTCAATAGTCGTTTCCGACAAAAGGAGATTGGCGATGACATTCACTATGCGTTTCATGGCCTGTTGTTTCAGTTTGGCGATCTGGTGTTGGGGCTCTGCAGTCGTGTCTGCGCACGAGCCCCAGGCAAGCCCGCAGCCGGCCGGTTCGGATGGCCCGTCCTCGGAGCAAGTGTCGAGTAACATTGCCTGGGACACGATCGAGTGGGTCGAGCGGCGCTATAAGGTAGAGGCGCTAGGCTTCAAGGCACGGGACGAGAGCGGTATCGACTGGCTGGGCTCGGACGAGGTCATGATCCGTACCGACGATGCCAAAGGCTGGACCGTCTCCGATGAGATCGGCAGTGTCGATTCGGGTGAAACGCATAAGCTTGAGCCGGCTAGGAGTTGCGTCATTTCTGTTCGTGCCGGAATCGTGGTGCTTGGGAAGACCTCGGTATGCAACGATACCGGCGAGCCCGCCCCGCTGGAGTTTCGGGTCGAGATGTGGGAGAAGGACTTTAGTATGTTCGGATTCCCTAAGAAATGCCTGACGGGAGGGCCCTCCATGCATGGTGGGCCGCATTGCGCGGACGATGGCTATGGTGATGACTTCATCGGCAGCGCCCAGGTTGATCTGTCCGTACAGCAACTTGAAGCGGTCCTGCGCAACGTCGGCGATGAATATATCGAGACCGTCGTACTGAATCCTTGCAGCGGCGGCGAGAGTGTGTGCGACGTGACATACGGTCCGGACTACAGTTTCACGTTCCGTGTCACGCGCTTGCCTGACGTCCGAACCGATCTCCGCTCGACACTCGATGAGGCGATGCGCCGGAGCGGCGCCCGCTCTGAACTCGAAGCCATCGCGGCCGGCTTGCGGTCCTTGCGCGCGCCGAACCTTCGTCAAGTCGAGCCGTAAACGGCTAGGCTAGCAGCGAACTAGGTTGAGCCGGAGACCCGCACGGCATCCTGCCGGCGAGTCTCCGCATTGATTTGGGCAACGAGGTCGCGGATTCAGCGTCTACGGGTTATGGAGTAATCGTCGACATTCCGCCAGTATGTAGACCGGTCGCGTGTCCTTCCCTTTGCCATCCGGGATGTGTCCGATAGCGGCTCCGGTCAGGACCATCCCAAGGGGACACGTCCATTCATTCCAATGCAGCTTGGTCAGGGGGATGGCAGGGGGATTTGCAGGGGCCGTCTGAAGCGCAGCAGAGATGTCACACGTTGTTGTGAGGCTTTCTTGTGGAATCCCTAATATGGGGTCTTGATTCGAGAGGCTGGGACATAGGAGGAACGATGTAAACTGTCCGCGAGCTATGGTACGGTGCCTGCTTTCATGGAGGAAGCACATGATATTCAGACGGCCGGAACTCGAAAAAGATAATCCGATTGCTCCCGAACCATACGTGGGCCCACGCCGACGGCTGGCCATGGCGCGCGCGTCGGCATCGGGGGAATTGAACAAGCCGGATGATACGAGAGAGACGTTGCAAACCTTGACGGAAGCGGCTTCTCGGTTCGTGAATAGTCTGCCGAAAGCGAGGAAAACCGAGAAAGCGCTGAAGACATTACGGGAGGCGATCGCACAAGCCGAGCGAGCCCTAGCTTCACAAGGTTGTTCCTGACTTCACAGAGGGTAAAGATCCAAGAGATCAGGCATCCTTGAGCTTGGTTCTATACCCCACGACAACGCAGGGATCAACGCCGTATCTCTTTTGGGCGATTGTGTTGCTCTCGACACCGATGGATAGCAGCACTACTTCTCGCCTGTTTTATGTTCGTTTATTGAGTGCGCTGTCGCGGGTGAATTCGAATTGGGTGGGACGCTTGGCTTTCGCTCATGTGTCAAGACGCATTACACTGAGCACCCATGAACATATTTCTGTCCTATTCGTCATCCGATCGTGAACTCGCCGAGCGGATCGCTTATGGCCTGCGGAATGAGGGTGATTCGGTGTTTTTTGACCGGACTTCCCTCCCTTCCGGGGAAGGCTATCATGCACGCATCCGAAGCGCGATCGACGAGTGTCAGCTGTTTATCTTTCTCGTCAGCCGTGACGCTGTGTCATCGGGCAGTTATGCGCTCACAGAATTAGGGATCGCTCAACAGAAGTGGGTTAATCCATCCGGTCGAATTCTCCCGGTGATGACCTCAGATCTCGACCCCGATTTGCTCCCTCCCTCCCTCAATGCGGTTACGGTCCTGCGACCGCAAGGCGATCTCGTGGCCGACGTAGTCGTCGCAGTCAGCCGCCTTCGTCTCCTCGTTGCTGAGCCCATCAAGATCATCAGCAGCCTCACCAATTCGGGCTGGATGTGGACTCTCGAAATCCTGACTCATGAGCCGGTCACGGAAATTTTCTATCGGTTTGCGGAGGAGAATGTATTCAGGAGCACCGGATTCTCTCAAGTGCGTGACCGAAGGACCGGGCTTCCTCAACCGAAATGGTACCTAGAAGTTCCGCTCTTTACCGGCACGCGGACTCTGTTTGTGAAGTACACAACGTCCACGGGGGGCAGCTATGGCCCCTATACACTGGTTGTCGATGCTGTTCAGTATATTGCAGCCGAGACCAAGGCAGACTTGGAAGCAACCGAAAGCGCATGGGTATCGTTCAGGGAGTATTCGGAGAAGAGGATGCTCCTCTACTTTACCCACCTGGTGTCCTATAAGAATGGTCTGAAATACATTCACTATTCTGTCGACGATCAATCCTTGTCTCAACGTGTTCGATTTACACCGGACTGGTCCGGCCCAGGCGCTCCAGGAATAGGGGAGGATGATGAGACCTATGTCGAAATTCCGATGTCCTCCGCCTATGTTGAGGTCAAACTGGTGTTTGTCGATGGAAGCGAGTGGCCGGCCAGGCGGTTCCCAGTCCGTGTTTCGCGATAGAGCGGGTCATGGTCTGGAGAAAATGAATAGTGAGCCTGGCCGCATTTCTTTATGGTCGGGCCTTCAAACGTGAGAGGGTGCAGTGGACTCTGTCGTTGCTTCATGTGCCCATTCATCGGACATCACGGAGGTCCAATTTTCATGCGGATAGATTCCATTGTTCCCAGACACGTCGCGGCACAGATAGCTCCTCGCAGCGTGCTTCGGAGTGTGTTGGGTTCTCTGCTGCTTCTCGTCTCGGCCGTGGGCTGCGCCACCATGAATGTCACTCCCTGTGGTGATGGGCAGCTTGCAGTCCAAGAGTTGTTGTACTTCGGAACCGAAACGCCCTCCGGGCACGTCACTCCGGAAGATTGGGCGAAATTTCTGAGCGATACAGTGACTCCACGGTTTCCGGAAGGGCTTTCAGCGTGGCAAGCCGCCGGCCAATGGCGAGCGGCTTCAGGCGAAGTCATCCGGGAGCCGTCCTACGTCCTGAGCCTCGTCCATTCGGACGAGGCCATGCCGAACAAGGCCGTTCAGGAGATTGTCGCGTCCTACAAGATGCGTTTCCAGCAAGAGGCCGTGCTTCGTGTCAGATCCCATGCCTGCAAATCTCTCTAGTGCTCACCCACCGGATTGTGCGTTGATGGAAAGACGTGCGAATCGAAACTCTTGTCAGTGAAGTTGCTCGCGGTTTCTGTGTTTTTGCTTAGTTATATGTCCAGTGTTTGTTAGACTGTCCGGCATGCATAACTGGCATATCACGCTTTGTGTGCTGCCGTTCATCGGTGTCCTCGTTGCCGGCTCGTTGCCCCCGGTCTCAGCCGGAGATCTGGTTCGATGGACAGACGAGAATGGTGTTCTCCATTTTTCTGATTCTTTGGCGAACGTGCCACCACGGTATCGTGGCCATATCAAGTTGGAGAAGCTCAAGGAGGAAGAAGTACCGAAAGAGTCTCGTTCCGGCCGAAACCTCACCAAGGCTCAAGAGATCCGCGCTGTGGAGCCGGCATCTGAGCCGTTCAAAGACAAGCCGAAGCTCAATAGTTATGAAGTTCCATTCGAAGCTTATGAGGGCACAGCTCAACGGGTGATCGTGTCCGTCAAGTTTAACGATTCCGTGACGGTGCCCATGGCTCTCGATACAGGCGCCCCGGGCCTCGTGATCTCTCCCAAGCTGGCCAACCAGCTCGGTCTATTTAGTGGCGACGAAGGAAAGGTGGAAGTGCAAGCCGGTGGTATCGGCGGTTCGGTTACTGCTATCCGGACATTCATTGATAAGGTTCAGATCGGGGAAGCCAGCGATATCTTCATTCCTGCGACCGTCACTCGCTCAGTATCGCCTGCCTTTGAAGGGCTCGTTGGCATGGATTTCATGTCCAAGTACTCATTCAAGATTGATTCGGTCAAGCACGTCGTGATCTTCGAAGAAATCGAGCCCAACCCGAACTGGCCGGGCGGACGTCCTGAACGATGGTGGCGGGAGCGTTACAAAGAGCTGCATGCTTTACGAGCAGCATGGAGGCGTGCTGTGCCTCACGAACAGCAGTGGCAAGCACAATATGGACCTGCTAAGTTCGCCAGTAACCAAGTCATGGAAGTTGATAAACTTCTGGATAAGCTCGATCGTTATGCCAACCAACATTTCGTGCCTCAAAGCTGGCGGTAGCAGGGGTAGCCAAGAACCATCCGAGCTCCCGTTCCGCTTCCCACTCAAATAGCTGGTCATTCGCGATTGTCAGGAGCGTTCGTTAGTCGTGCAAAGGGAAGAGGCTTTTGCGTTAAGAAAATATCGTCGCACCAGCGCCTCCACGGCTGTGAAGTGGCGTTCGGGAAGATTCTTGAAACGGCGTCGGCAATCGGCAAGAGCGTCTTCAGCGGTGAGGAACGGTTCAATCACGGACTGCAGATGGCCATAGTAGTCTCTGAGCTTCACCTCAGCGGTTCGTAGGTGGCTCGAATCACCGGCAATGGTCAGCGCGGCTTTCGCCTGGTCGCCCTCGGATTCTACCAGCGCCTGGAAACAGAGCCCCTTCAAACGTTGTGTGACGGTGCTGCGGTCCCAACCAAGGGTGGTGGCGGTGGCCTGCATGTCGAAGCCGTGCTCCCTCAGACAGTTCAGGACCGCAGCATCGCCGGCGGGATCGGGGAAAATCTGCTTCACGCGCTCCGTCAACCGCTCACGCTCGTCGCCTAGTCTCAGGGACTCCTTGGTCAAGACCGGGCCGTCGCTCAGAGTCACGGCCTGTTCCAAACAGTGGCGGAGTTCGCGCACGTTCCCCCGCCATTCATGCTCGGACAACGCGCGAAGCGCCTCATTCGTCAGCTTCGGGACCGGCCTCCTGAGTTGTTCAGCGATCTGGCTCAAGAAGGTGTCGGCGAGAAGCGGAATGTCTCCAATACGTTGGCGCAGCGGCGGGAGGTGGAAGACCATCCCGTTCAGCCTGAAGTACAAGTCATCGCGAAACCATCCCTCCGATACACCCTTCCGTAGGTCGCGGTTGGTCGCGGCCACGATGCGAACATCCACTGTGGTCGGTGAGGTGGCGCCGACTCGATAGAATGACTTGTCTTGCAGCACCCGGAGCAGCTTACTCTGATGATCCATCCGGAGATCGCCGATTTCGTCCAAAAAGATCGTGCCGTGGTCGGCGAGTCCGAAATAGCCGCGGCGATCAGCCGTCGCGCCGGTGAAACTCCCCTTCATATGGCCGAAGAGTTCACTTTCAAACAACTCCGGAGAGATCGCCGCCATGTTGACGGCGACGAAGGTGTTCCCTGATCGGAGGCTGAGCCGATGGACGGCACGGGCAAAGAGCTCCTTGCCGGTTCCCGGTTCCCCGAGGAGCAGGACGGTCAGCGGAGACTTGGCGCTCTTCTTGAGGTCGTGAAACAAGCGAAGCAAAGCGCGATCCTGTGTGATGATTCCAAAATGGCCGCATTCGGCTTGAAGCCGCGTGAGTTCCGTATCGCCGATGGTATTGGGGACGGTGCTTGCCGCTTGGAGATCGGCGAGCCGTCCTTCCAGGTCCCGCAGGTATCGGCGAGCCTCCTGCTCCTGGCTTTGGGTCTCCGCGATTTGGAGTCGTAGTGCCTCTGTCGTTCTGGCCAACGCTTCCTGTTGGCCGGCGGAAGAGGCGATTGTCGCCTTGGCCGTCTCCAAATCTTCCTGAAGCGCTTCGGCTCGGTCCTCGCGGAGAAGAAGTGCTTCTCTGACGGCCGCGGATTCTTGCTCGACGCGGATCATGTCTCGCTCGAGCAAGATCAGGCGTGTGCTTGCCGTCAGATTCGCCCAGGCCGTCGTGCCGATGAAGACGAACAGGGAGGTCGCCAGCGGGAGTGCGACCGGTGTCACGAGCGATATCGTGCTCAAGATGATGACGCTGAGTATGCCATAAAGCACGACGACAGCACCGGCAAGCAGGAGGCCGATCGTTCCGCGGTGGTGCAAGAGGCACCACGCGACAAGCGACGCCACCAATAGGGTGATGATGAAGTTGCCGAACCAATCGAGAGCGCGGATTTGTTCATGGTTGAGCAAGGCATTCAAGTGATGGAGGTGGGCGGTCATGCCGTCGACCGAAGCGTTGGACGGCAAGAGCCATGTTTCCGGGCTTGATGGGCTCGATCGAAACACGACGACTTTGTCTTTGAACCAGGTCTCCAGTTGCTGCTCATCATGGCGTTGGATCGTCTCCCAGACCGATGACAGTTGAATGGGCTGAAGAGCAGCGAGTGATCCATCGCCGACGATGTTGAGCAGCACCGTCGCATCAGGATTGCCGGAACCCAACTGTGCGGGCGCTGCGGCTTGCCGGCGAAATACCTCGTGCAGTATCGAACCGAAGGCCGGTACGGTTTGAGTTCCAACCCTGATAGACAGCGGGATGCGACGGGAGACGTGATCAAGATCGCTCCCGACTGCCACGTGTCCGACGATTACAGCCTCAGACTGAAGAAATGAGTCGGTATCAAACATCAGGACCACGGGTGAAGCCGTGCGAAGAGCTTCCAGCAAGAGCGTATCGCTTGCGGCTCCTCCGCGCTGGGCAGGACTCGCATGATCCAGCCGATGGTCGATGCCGATCGAGGCAGCACCGGCTTCATGTAGCGCGACAATCAGCTGTGCCAGGATGGCGCGGTCCCACGGGCCCGAGCCGAAGCGTTCCTCACTGGCTGCGTCCCGAACAACAACGGCCAAAGAAGGATTCACACCGATGGTTGTGCGGTGGCGAAGCCAGGTGTCATAGGTGGCATAATCCAGCGCCGTAAAGGTCGCAGGGGCGGCGGACCACAGCAGCGTTGAGAGGAGCGTGGCCAGTACGCCTATGCCCAGCGCTTGCAGAGGAACGGACGCGAGAAACAGACGCCAAAGTTTTTTAGGATCACGCATATGAACTAGCGGACGCCTAGCTCATCGAGCAGAGATTGTGCTTCTTGTTTCGGGATGCCTTTGAGAGTCGCTTTGGCTTTTGCGACATCGGCATCGAGCCCGAGTCCTTTTGCATAGATGCGAGTCAGGGCTTTCTTCGCCGGGATGAAACCGTCCGATGAGGTGAATTCGAAGCAGGTGAGAATGTTCTTGTCGAACGGCTTCAGGTATTGGTCCCATCCCGTTTCATAGAGTGTGGCCAATTGAGCTTGCGCCTCTTCGCTCAGCGCAAAACATTCCTTCAGCAGTACCGGAATTGCATCTTCTGCCCGGCTCTGCTCAAGGAGAATCTTTCCCAACGATTGCTGTTCTGTCGGACGACTGATATCGGGAAATTCGTTCCATAGTACATTGCGATAGCCCCGCAAGGCTTTCTGCCATTCCATTCGGCGCTGTTTCGTCGACTCCGAAGACAGCGCTTGGCGTCTCGCCTTGGACAACGCATCAGCGGCAGCTTGTTGGCCGAGATCAGCGGCTTGCATCCACCAAAAAATCGCCAGCTCCAGGTTTTTCTCAACTCCCTGCCCATTCTTGTAGGCGTTGCCGAGAAACAACCGAGCCTGCGGCACACCGCCGACCGCCGCCGTCTCCAGATGTTGCGCGGCTTCTCGCGTCTGTCCAGTGACTTTCAGCAGCAGCGCTAAGCGGTAATGGGCATCGAGAAAGTGGGGACGCAGTTCGAGCGCCCGTCGATAGGACTGAACGGCCGCAGTCACATTGCCGAGCGAGTAGTGGACACCTCCCAAGCTGTAATGGGCGTGAGGAGAGGCCGGTTCCAGCCTGATTGCCTCCTTCAGAGCGGAGGCAGCTGCGCGCCAGTCTTGTTTCGCCGTGAGGAGAAGGCCAAGTTGGAGATGTGCGTTTCCGTCATCCTGCTGCAGCTTGATGGCGGAGTGACATTCTTCGATGGCGGCGTCCAGATCGCCGATGCGAAGAAGCGCCTCGGCTAGTTTCAACCGGTAATCCGGGACATCCGGCAAAAGGCGAACGGTCCGCCGCAACGCTTCGAGGGCTGTCACCGCATCAGGTCGCTCGTTGAACCCCAGTTCGGGAACTGACCCTGATGACTCAGCGGCCTCTCCGTCGCCTGATGAATTATGCTCTCCTGGTGCATGTGAGAAAGCAGGAAACGGCGATAAAACGAGCGCGGCGACGGTGAGGGACAACAGGATCAATCCGAGACGCATTGGATAACTTTCATACGTCGAGAGCCAGGCACATCAGCCTTAAATTATACCATCCGAGAAGAGACAGCACGAACGGGGTCTACCCAGCGTTTTGAAGGGAATGGGCCAGCCGGTCGATGGTTTCTTGGAGAACCGATCCTGAGAGAAGGACGGGCTCATGCGGCACCCGCCAGACCGGTTCCATGGGGGCGGGATCACCGGCACGTCGTGGGATCACGTGCCAATGGATATGAGGGAGCTGGTTGCCGAGAAGTTCATAGTTTATCTTCTTGGCTTGATACACTTCGGCTAAGGCCTTGGCCACGCGATTCACCTCTTCGATCAGCTGAAAGCGTTCAGTGGGCGCCAGCTGGAATAACTCGGTGGCGTGGCGCTGAAAGACCAGGACTGCCCAGCCAGGGAAGAATTGGTCATCGTGGAGATAGGCCTTCGACAATCCGAGATCTGCGATGAGGTGGTCCTGTCGGGGCCAGCTTCCCATGCAGGCTTTGCATGTCGCATCTTTCATGGCTGATTGGCCTTGCGCCACTCTGCTTCTGTCAGGATGCCCTTTTTGATCAACAGCTGAATCAACTTATCGACTGTATTGCGATTGGCGGCCGCAAGTGGCTCCGCGGCCGGCGAGCCGGGAGATGCCGGAGATTCGGCACGCTTTGGGTCAGGAGGGGGCCGCTTCTGCCCCAACACTCTGAACGACGGCGTGAAGACGGCCACATAGTCCCGGTTCCTGATCCGAACAACGGCAGGAAGACTATCGGTTTGCGGCGAGAGGTCCGGAGCAGGCCCCGCTGGGATGTGAAAGTAGGGTTTTCCGTCGTTGGTATGACCATCTTGGTCCAGCACCTCGAACCGTTTCAGGAAGGATTCGCCTGTCAGCCCCTCCCGGTCTTCGCCGGCCAAATTGGTAATCTTCTCCAGCACGATCACCAAGGAATCGCCGGTGATCGCATCCGGTGAGAGGTTCCTGACACTCACGTCATAGCGGTATTCACTGGTGAAGTTGTCACGACTCTTCAAGGTCACAATCGTCTGCACTTTCCCGGTGAAATCTGTCAGCTGATCCAGTGATCCTGCGATACTGGTCTCCAGCTCCGCGACGGCAAGCGCTCCGACGAGGAGGTAGCACACTCTGAGCCAGGCCATCATGATAGAGGTATCATCCTAACGTGATTTGCCGAATGGCAGCATAGCAAACTTGAAAGCATTCGGCGAGCAATCCCGCGCATGTCGCCTTGACACACCAATTCCGCCGACGATATTCTTCGCGCCGGTTTGCGTGGTTATTCAGGGCTCTCTATTACCTATGACGCTGTCAGCCCCTCACCGACTAAAGGTCCCGGAGATCTCCCGCGCCCTCGTGAATGCCCTGATGAAACTCTACGACTATCCGCATCCTCTCAAACGCGGGCGAGTTATTCACGGCTACGATCGGCCGCATGCCGTGCGGACGGCAACGATGTGTGTTGCGGTCGCCAATCGTTTGGGACATCCTCGCGATCGGGTCCGGCTCTATCACGTTGCCTGTCTTTTGCATGACCTGGGCCGTGCCGGCCTTGATCGGCAACTCTTTGGATCTATTTGGTCTTGGGCCAAGCAACGGGGTATTCCGACGAGACCTCGTGAATGGCGGGCCATTCATCCGGAGACGACGTATGGCCGGGAGACGGAAGCGTTCGTTTCCTCGTATCGCCGCGATCTTGTGGCTTCCGGCGTGCCTATGGACAAGTGGGCTGTAGAACAGATCGAGATGCGGTTGGGCTATGCCCGGCGTCTTGCCAGGCGATTGCGGGCGGTGAAGCCGACCTTGAGGAAACTTGGCGTCGGCTGGCAGCCTTGGATGCGACTGGTGATGTTGTATTACTATTACCCCGAACGGTTGGCAAAGGCGAAGGCCTGGGTGAAGCAATTGGCCGAGATTCTCGTCGCCTGCGAGCAATTTGAGGCCTATAGCAACCAGCGACGGGGTCGTGATTATTATGTGAGGAGCAAGGAAAGCTTGTCGGAGGCCTTTGCGTATCTCGATAAGCTGGAGCGGGAAGGCATCCTCGGCAGCGAGGTCCTGAATGTTGTACGGACGCTGACGGCTGAAGGCGCGTTCGACGCCGTACTGGAAGAGGCACGGGGCGAACCGCTGACGCGAAACGACCACCGCTACCTTCGCAATCTTATGAGTGGGAAAATCTGATGGCTGTCCAAACGGTGCCGCTGGCGATTCGCATGGAGGGTGGCACGCAGCTCGAGAATATCACGAAATTCGTCGCCGATGCCGTGGCCGGATCGACTCTCCGGGCCGGGATCGTGACGGTCTTTGTCAAACACACCACTGCCTCCGTCATGATTATTGAGGATGAACCGGGGATTCGGGCCGACACGAAAATGTTTTGGGATCGCCTCATTCCTCCCGATCCTGGCTGGCAGCACAACACCGTCAATCCTGGGGAAGACAACGGCCACAGCCACCTTCGAGGGCAACTCCAGGGGCCTTCCATCACCATTCCGTTCACGGCCGGCGCCCTGCTGCTGGGAACGTGGCAGCAAATCGTGCTTGTCGATTTTGACACTCGCGCCAGAACCCGTGAGCTTGTTGTGCAGGTCCTGGGTGAGTAACGAGATCCGATCCATCGTGCTCCTCCTCGCCGCCGCAATGCTCGGCTCCTCGGTCAACGCCGCGGAATGGGGCAAGCCGCTGGGTGCCGCTTATGACGGTCCTGAAGGCAAGCCGCGCCCGGTGACACCCTCGACCGCGGAACTCAGCGCTGACGAACGATCGACCATTGGGGTGTTTGAGCGAGCGGCCAAGTCGGTGGTCTTCATTGCCAACACGGCAATCCAACAGGACATCTGGTCGCTCAATGTCATGGAAGTGCCGCAGGGTTCAGGATCCGGTTTTGTGTGGAGCAAGCAGGGCCACATCGTCACCAACTTTCACGTCATCTATGGGGCCGACACGATCAAGGTCACCTTGGCCGACCGAAGCGAACACCAGGCCAAGCTGGTCGGCGCCGATCCCGATCATGATCTGGTGGTGCTGCAAATTCAGGTGCCGGATGGTCACCTCGAGCCGCTGGCCATCGGTTCCTCTCATGACTTGCGCGTCGGACAAAAGGTGCTGGCGATCGGAAATCCTTTCGGGCTCGATCATACCTTGACGACCGGGATCGTGAGTGCGTTGGGACGGACGATCAAGTCACTGTCCAACCGGACGATCGAAGGGGTGATCCAAACCGATGCGGCGATCAATCCCGGCAACTCGGGCGGACCGTTGCTGGACGGCGCCGGCCGGTTGATCGGCGTGAATACGCAAATCGTCAGTCCGAGCGGAGCCTACGCCGGAATTGGTTTCGCTGTTCCGGCCGATACGGTGAACCGCATCGTTCCGGAACTCATCAAGCATGGAAAGCTCATTCGTCCCGGGTTGGGCGTTTCTCTTGTGCCGGATGCGATTGCAAAGCGATGGGGGATCAAGGGATTAATTATCGGCAAGGTGACGCGTGGCGGTGCCGCCGATCGCGCAGGTCTCAAGGGGGCACGTGAAACCGTTGCCGGGCAGATCCAACTCGGCGACATCGTCGTGTCGGTTGGCGGAAAGCCCGTCGCCACCGCCGATGATCTGATGGATGTGATGGAAGAGCATAAAGTCGGCGACCAGGTGAGTGTGGAGATTCTACGCGGGAATCGGCGTGAAAAGGTTTCGGTGATCCTTCAGGCCGTCAATTAGTGGGACGGCATTTCAAGACATGCGTATGGTAGGATCATTCGGTCGAGTGTTGTGGAGGGCCACCAATGAGTGATCGCAGATCTCCCGATCAGGATGTGCCAAAAGATCGCAGCGATGAGCCGCCGTTGAAGACCGGGACCGATCCGATCGAGTTGATCGAGGAGTGCCTGGCCTCTTTCCCCGACGGTGATCCGCGACAAAAGCTGCTGTATAAGTTGCGTCACGCCGTGATGCTGTCTCAAGCCACCACTCAACAACGTGAGCTGGAATTCAAAAAGGTCAGCGAGGTCGTCGCCAAACTGACGGCACCGGCGAATCGTATCGGCACCTTACTCGAGGTCCCGGGAGAGGGACTCGCACGTATCGTCGTCGGCGGGGCCGAGTATTATGCCAACGTTGATCCTCGTGTGCCTCAGTCCGACCTGAAGATCGGAACCCAAATTCTCGTCAACGAAGCCTACGCCGTCATTAAAACGCTGGGGTATGATCGAAACGGCCCTATTTTGAAACTGACCGAAGCCATGCCGGACGGTCGATTACGGTTCGAGCAGGAGATGGGCCGACAATCATTGATCCTACAGCGGTCGACCGATCTTCTCGGTGTGGACCTCAAGGCGGGCGATGAAATTCGCATCGATCCCAGTCACCGCGTGGCGATCGAGAAAATGGTAGACCGCAAGGCAAGCCAGCATCTCCTCGACGAAGTCCCTGCGGTCACGTGGGCGCAAATCGGCGGGCAGCACGAGGCGATCGACGCCATCAGAAAGGCGATCGAGTACCCCCTGTTGCATGGCGAGACATTCGAACGCTTCAAGTTCTCCCAACCGAAAGGCTTTCTTCTTTATGGCCCGCCGGGATGCGGAAAAACGCTCATTGGACAGGCGGCGGCGGGCAGCCTTGCCAAACTGGTCGGCGAATCCACAGCGGAGCGCGCTGCTGATACGGACACACGCCCCCCGGTGACGAGCGGTGCATTTCTCCACGTGAAAGGGCCTGAAATCCTCAACATGTGGCTTGGGGAATCGGAGCGGATGGTCCGTGACCTCTTCGAACAGGCTCGTGCGCGGCGCAAAGACGGCGCCTTACCGTTTATTTTTATCGATGAAGCCGAGTCGATTTTAGGAACACGGCGCGCGATGCGGTCTTTCAATATCTCGAACACGCTCGTCCCGATGTTTTGCAGTGAAATGGACGGGATCGAGTCGCTCCGGGATGTGGTCATTATTCTGGCCTCCAACCGGCCGGACTTGATCGATCCGGCGGTGCTGCGTCCCGGCCGCATCGATCGAAAGATCAAAGTCGGTCGCCCGAGTAGGGAGGCGTCGGAAGAGATCTTGAAAGTGTACGTGACTGCAGACCTCCCGCTGGATCCGGCGGTGGTGAAAGAACGAGGCGGCGAGCAAGGGCAGGTTGTTACATCGCTCGTTCAAGATGTCATTGAGGCGATCTTTCGGCGGACGGAAGAAAACCGGCTTCTGTCCATCCGACTTAGGAACGGTCAAAGCAAGGTGCTCTATCGGGGTGATCTCGTGAGCGGAGCGATCTTGGCCTCGATTGTCCAACGCGCCAAGGAAAAGGCGATCGACCGCATGATTCGGGCAGGACAGCCGGCGGGATTAGTGGCTCAGGATTTATTGGACGCGGTCTCGGAAGAGTTCAGAGAAGGCGAAATGTTGCCGCCGGACGATGCGGCCGAAGAATGGCTGAAATTACTCGACCATCATCCGGAACAGGTCGTAGGCGTTTCCTCATTCCGGCGAGGCCGCCAGACTGAAGAGCGTCTCGTGAATCAAATTATTTGAAAAGAGAAAGAGCCTGGGGAGAGGTAAGAGCCTCGATTGTGATTATCTCGTACCTTCCCCCTGGGGTGTGATGTCTGATTGATTATGTCTCTCTTCGGTATCGAAACAGAGTATGGGATTACCAGGGATGATGTGCCGGAGATGGATCCGGTCGTCGAATCAATGGAATTGGTGCGGGCATATCTGACGGCCTCCTTCGAACGACGGTGGGATTATGGCGGCGAAGATCCGCACGAAGATGCTCGGGGCTTTCGCGCGTCCGGCTTGCAGCAGGATAAGGAAGAAGATGAGTTCGCCAAGGTCGATGCTCGTCGCCCCTTTTCATTCCACGAGATGAAAAGCGACCTTGTATTGCCGAACGGCGCGCGATTCTACAACGACCACACACATCCGGAGTATTCCACTCCTGAGTGTCGGACGCTTCGAGATCTCCTGGCTCAGGATCGCGCGGGAGAACGTATCGTGCTGCGAGCCGCCCATCGGCGTAACCAGGCGCTCGGCGGCGCGCGGGTCCGGCTGTACAAGAACAACACGGATTTCCATGGCCACAGTTACGGTTGTCATGACAACTATCTCGTCCCACGGGCCGTTCCCTTTTCCTCTCTTGTGGCAGGCCTGGTGCCGTTCCTGGTGAGCCGACAAGTCATCGCAGGCGCGGGAAAGGTCGGAACTGAAGCGCAGGAATCGAGATATGTTCCAGGGGGCTATCAGCTCTCGCAGCGCGCAGACTTCATGGAAACGGAGTTGGGTGTTGATACGATGCATGACCGCCCGATTCTCAACACCAGGGACGAGCCCCATGCGGATCGCCGGAAATATCGACGACTCCATCTCATCATCGGCGATGCCAACATGTGCGAGTATGCGACTGCGCTCAAGGTCGGAACAACACGGCTGGTTCTCGAACTCATCGAGCGGGGCGCCGCACCTTGTGTAGAGCTGGATCAGCCCGTGGTCGCTCTGAAACAGGTGTCGCGTGATCCGGACCTCAAAGCTCTGGTCAGAACAAAAGAGGGCCGCACACTTTCTGCTTTGGCGATTCAAGAACGGTATTATGAGGCGGCTTCACGAGAGTTGACGGGTTCCGATGAAGAATCAGATTGGTTGTTGAAGGAATGGGGCGAGACCTTGCATCTGCTGACGCGAGACCGCTCACAGTTGATCGGGAAGTTGGATTGGGTCACCAAACAGTGGTTGCTCGAGACCTTCATTCAGGAAGAACGGCTCGGTTGGGATGATCCGTGGTTGGCTAGTTTGGACCTGGAATATCACAATGTGAACCCTGAACAAGGGCTCTACCTCGGGTTAGAAGCCGAAGGGAAAGCTTGGCGAATGACGACCGATGAACTGATTGAAGAGGCGATTCGGAACGGGCCAGGCGATACGCGCGGCGGGCTGCGTGGAGTCTGTGTACAGCGGTTTTCTCATCAAATTACGTCGGTGCAATGGGAACGCATCCAATTTGCCGGTGGGATTCGAGCCCACCATCTGGACATGGGAGATCTGTTCGATCCACAAGAAGTGCGACGATGTATGAACGTCTTCCAACGTGCCCATTCTCCGGCTGACGCACTGGCGACGTGGCGTCACAGAAAGGATACAGGGATATGAAACACATCATGACGCTGGAACGGCGGGAAGGTCCGGTCGATCCGATGCCCAAAGCGCCTCGTCCTCAAGACGAAGGAGGTGGCCCGCGACGCCCTGATACCGGATCGCCGGATAAGGATAGCCTTATGAAGCGGATGCGAAAAGTTGACCCGAAACAGGCGGAACGATATCGGCAGCGAACGGGTGAGTAATGGAGAAACACGGAGTGGAGAGTATTTGAGGGAGAAGCGAATTGAAGCCGTCGCTTGGAAGTCGACACTATTCATTGAGGATCGGTGATGAGATGGGCATGCAGGGCGATTTCTATCAACTCTTGAAGGAACAGGGCTATGTCTTTGGAGTTCCGGGGCAGGCCGGAGCCGGTCAGGAATTGACGACAGCTACGACGATCCTCGCGTTCAAGTACCGTGATGGTGTTCTCGTGGCAGGGGACCGTCGCGCCACCGCCGGCAATATGGTGATGTACGACCGCACCGACAAAGTGTTGGAGATCGACCGGCATAGTGTCATGGCCATCGCCGGAGTGCCTGCCACAGCGTATGAGATGGCGCGTATTCTCGAACATTCTTTCAAGTACTACCGGCGGACCCAGCTTCAGGAGCTCAGCTTCGAGGGCAAGCTCCGCGCACTCTCCAAATTACTGAAGGATAACGTCGCCGCGGCCTTGGCGGGGACAGGAGCTGTGGTCCCGATCTTTGCGGGGTACGATGCCGAGCAAGAAACGGCGAAAATCTACTTCTACGACATTCTCGGCGCGGAGTTCGAGGGAGTGGAATACGCCGTTTCGGGGTCCGGATCGCCGACCATTCGTGGAATCCTTCATTACTTGAACACATGGGGAGAACAGCCGCTGAATGTAATGCCGGAGGAACTGGCTACTATTCAGGCATTGCGGTTACTGACGAGCGCCGCGGAATTCGACAGCGCGACCGGTGGAGTCAACCGAGAAGCCGGGCTCTATCCGGTCGTCAAGTTCATCACTGCCGGCGGTGTGAGAACGATGTCGGATCCTCAACTCCGATCGTTGTTCGAAGCAAACGTTTCTCGAAGCCTGTAAGGATCATGCCCTATGTATGAAGAGCCGTATCGATGGGTCGAGGCGGTCGGGAATCGCCGGCAATATCTCGACGAACAGTTTAAGCAAGGAAGCCCGGTCGTCGGCGTCGCGTACGAGACCGGTATTCTGCTCATGACGATGAGCAAGGGGACGCCGAAGTTGTATGAGATTTACGATCGTCTCGCGTTGGGTGGGATGGGACATCCGGCCGATTTAGAGAAGCTGCGCTTCAATCTATTGGAGATGGCGCATGTCGAAGGATTCAATCGCTCACCGTCCGATGTGACGGGCGGTCGGATGGTGAAATACGGCATTGCGCCGATGATCAAACAGGCGTTCGAAGAGGTGTTCAAAGCCCCCTTCATCGTAAAAATTGTGCTGGTCGAGTTAGGTCAGAGACCCGGGAAAGATAGTTTCTTGACGATCGACTACGACGGGACGTTTGACGAAAAGATTCGGCATGCTGTGGTGGCGGCTTCATCGGCCATCGAACAGGAGATGACTGCGTACCTGAAACAGCAACCGATAGCCTCGCTCGAAGAGGCCATCGGTTCGGCCATACGCACGTTGGCACTTGGGGATCGTGCTCAGCGTCACGCGCTCGAAAATGGCGGAGAACATGGCGAAGCTCGGACGGGTTCCGATCAGCAGCCGGTCGACTCCGAGACGCTATATGCCCATATGCGCCAATGCCTTGCCGACAAAACGATTGAATGCGCCCAGCTGGATCGCCAAATGCCGGGCCCTTCCAAATATCGAACGATCAGTATCGATGAGTTGGGAAGAGCGCTCCCAGGGCACCTGGTTACCCCGCTCACGTGATCTCATGCTGAACCGAATTTTTGGCTTGGAGACCGAGTACGGGCTTTTGATTCACGAAGATCGTCCCAGCCACACGCCGACCTGGTTTGCCCATCGGATCCGTGACCATCTGTTCCATGTCTTGCGCCGCGGCGTGCTCGATCTCCACCACCGAGGGCATGAGGAGGCTCCTGGTAATGGGGGATTTCTCACCAACGCCGGACGAATCTACCTCGATATGGGGCATTTGGAATATGCCTCCCCGGAATGCCATTCTCTGGCCGATGTGGTGGCATCAGACCGCGCCGGGGATCTTTTGCTGCAGCGGGCCATCGAAGACCTCGGTTTCTCAGATCGAGTGTCCTTGATCAAGAACAACATCGATCATGAGACGGATGCGACATTCGGGTCCCATGAGAATTACCTCGTTTCGCGGCGGTTTCCGTTTTCGAGGAGTGGGATGGCTCCGCTCGTGACGTTTCTCGTGACGAGGCAGATTTTTAGCGGTGCCGGGCGGATCGGCTCCGCTGGTCCACAGGAGGCTTGGATTCAGGTGGATCGGTTGATTGTTCCACGGTCGGGCGTCGGTGCTCGTCATGGCTCGGAACTACCGTTTCAAATCTCCCAACGCACCGACCATATTGTGAATGATTTCTTCGAATGGGTTCAGCACAATCGGGCGATCGTGAATACGAGAGACGAGCCGTTGGCCGACCCCAATCAATACCGGAGGATTCATCTGCTGTTGGGCGATTCCAACATGGCTGAATATGCGACTGCGCTGAAGCTGGGAACGACAGGGTTGGTGTTGCAGCTGATTGACGAAGGCCATGCGCCTCAAGATTTGGAGATCGACGAACCGGTGGAAGCGTTGCAGGAGATCTCTCAGGATCAGGAGCGGAACTGGTTGATCCAGCTGCGGCCCCACAGAACGATGTCGGCTCTGGACATTCAAGAGCGTTTTCTGGAGTGTGCCGTGCAGCATTGCAAGGGGCAGGATGAGGAAACCGATTGGGTCCTTGCCCAATGGGCATCGGTTCTCCACGATCTGCGCGGCGATTACCAGAAACTGGTCGGGCGAGTCGATTGGGCGTCCAAGCTTTGGTTGCTCGAATGCTTCCGAGAAGCGGAACATGTCGCATGGACTGATCCCATGCTGAAGAGCTTGGATCTGGAGTATCACAATCTGAATCAAGAAAAAGGGCTGTACTATGGATTATTGGAAGAAGGGCGTGTGCCTCGCTTGACGACCGACGCGTTGATCCATCTGGCGATGGAAGAAGCGCCCAAGAATACGCGTGCGTATGGCCGCAGCGCGCTGGTAAAACACCTCTTGAATATGTGGCCTGCCACCGAGGCGGATCATCTCACGGATTCCGACGGGTTGTTCCCTCCCTATGTCATCAACTGGTCGATCTTTCAACTGCGCGGTCGTACGCCGTTTCCCATGCCGGACCCCTTCAAGACCTATTTCGAAGACGTACGAGCACATCTCGAGAACGTGATCGTCTAAGTCGTCCAATTTCATTAATAGCAGTTTGTTTTCCAGCAGAGATTCCCCCGTGCTAAGCTTTTGTCCGAATGTGGGACGGCGTGTCAGCACGAAGGACTCCGGACTGGAGATAGGTCATGAGAACGCGCAGGTGGATGATGGAGTATGGCGTGGCAACGGGTGTGGCGTCCCTCCTGACGATCATTCTTAGCGAGATTCCGTTGTTCCGGGAAACCTCGGTGGGCAAGCTTCGGGCGTCGGACCTCGTCCAGTTCGCAGGTTATGGTGGATCATTAGTGATTGCGTGGCTGGGCGCACGTGAATTGTCTGTCGATCCGCCGGCGGAATGGAAATGGATCGCGCCATTTCAAGGAGTGATTCTGCCGTTCGCAACGCTGCTGGCGCTCGGCATCGCCTATGGTGTGTTGCTCTATCTCCTGGAGCCGTTTCTCGGGAAGCCGGGAAGAGTGATGTACAACTGGGTCTTCATTGTGGCCATCGTTGCCGACAGCGTGTGGCTGATCCTGAGTTGGATCCGAAAATGCGTTCCGCTCGTTTCATCGACAAAGCCTCATAAACTGGACAAGGCGGCATAGTCCGATTCGGCCGCGACCCTGGCGTGGCTTTGTTAGATCCGTCTCGTTAAAAAGTCTACGATTCGATTCTCCGCCCAGTAGGGATCCTCTCCGTTCCGACCTCGATGAAAAAATCCGCAATGACCTCCGTAGCGAGGAGCGATCATGCGAATTCTGGGATGCCGTTGAATCTTCGGCACAGTGAACATCGGGTAGGGAATGAAGGGGTCGTCTTGTGCCGTAATGATGAGGGTAGGAACGGTGATGTTTTCGAGCACATGGCGTGCTCCCGCCCGATCATAGTAATCGGCGCCGTCCCGATATCCCCCGTCTCCAGCGGTGTAACGATCGTCAAATTCACTGATCGTGGCGATCCGGTCGAGTGCCGACAGATCCCACTTCCCAGGCAACAGCGCCGCTTTGCGCCGAAGGCGTGATTTCAACCTCGTCAGAAAATGGCGATGGTAGATCCAATTGCGCGATTCCTCCAACGCGCGCGCACACACAGTCGGGTCGATATTCGGGCATACAGCTGCAACTCCAGCGAGCGCCGGCTCGGATTGGCCGAGCTCACCGGCTGCCTTGAGCACCAGATTCCCTCCCATGGAATAGCCGACCAACCAGATGTCGTCCAATCCGTCTCGATGAACCAATTCGCTGATGATCGCGCGGTAATCTCCGCTCAAGCCGCTGTTATAAAGAGTTGAGGAGAGATGTTCGGTCCCGCCACAAGTTCGTTGATTCATGCGAACGACGTTGAAACCCGAGCGATAGGCCTTTGCCGCGATGCCGCGCATGTAGCGAGAATCGCTGCAGCCTTCAAGCCCATGGACCAAGATCACGGTGGGAGACGTCTCGCGATTGTCTTGCCAATGGCAGAATCCTTGGAGTTGCGCATGCGGTTCGACGGAAAAGAAGCGCGACTCTTGAGGCAATCTGGCCAAGGACGTGTCCCGCGGCAGGTAGCGAGGGACGAGGGTCATGAGATGAGCGTTCCGAAGGGGGGCCGGAGGCTGAAAGGACGAGGCAATATCAAGTATCGTGTGATTGATCATACGCTGCAGTATGGTGCGCCAGGCTTTTCGATGGGGAGTGGACCTTGCTGCCGGTTTTCCTCATACCATATGCGCCCCATGAGAAGCATCGTTTTCGGAACCACACCACCATTCTAATAGAGGAATTGTGCTTCGGCTATCGGTGAAGTCATGAGGATTTGTTGTGAGCAGGGTTGGATTCCGACAAGAGATGGCCATATGGTATGAAGAAGCGAGCACTGAATCGCCGGCCGGATTGTCGACATTGCAGGGGGAGAGAAAGCCACTACAGGGAGGAATCTCAACGAAGGGCAATCCGACACAAGATAAATTGGCTCCCCGGGCAGGACTCGAACCTGCGACCAGCCGGTTAACAGCCGGCTGCTCTACCAACTGAGCTACCGGGGAACAGAGTTTCAAGTGAAAGAAAATGATATTCTAGCAAAACTTTTTGTGCAATAGGGAGATTTTTTAGACGTCGAAATCTTCGGTCTCGTCTTCATCCGATAAAGCGTCGGTGTTGCCTTTGGCCAGTGCGGCATAATGTTTGGCCCATGTGAGATAGAGATTGCCGCTATCGCGCATGGTGTCGGCTGCTTTAACGAGTTTTTCGACGAGTTCCGGGTCCTTGCCCGTGGATTGGATGACCGCTGCCCGTCGCTCGATCGCCTTTGGATATTCGTTGACCAAGCCGGCAATTTCCCCGAGCAACTCATCAATCACGTTGTCTTCATTTTCCATAGGTGCCTCACTGATCAGCAAGAAAAAGCCCCATAGCGCTGACGCTATGGGGCTTTCAATTCGAATCGAATCGGTTTAGCCCTGGTAGGCTTGCCCCAAGGCTGCGGATTCACCCTTTTTCGACATCAACTGTCCGGTAGCGCTAACAGCCTGCATTGTGATGGCTTCGTGCTTGGCGGCGTTGCAGACGACGACACATAGTTCGCAGCCTTTGCAGCGGTCGATAATAACTTCGGCTACCATCTTGCTGGTGTTCAAATCTAAACAGTTGGCCTCTGGACAGTACATGATGCACAGCCGACAGCCTTTCTTGGCCGTGCATTTTTCATCAATGACTTGCGCGACATTATACATGCAACGTGATTCCTTCTGTTACGCAGCGACGGCCGGATTACCGACTCGCAGCTCGATCTTGTTCTTCTCGGCCCATTCTCCGGCGATTTCGTAAGCACGCTTCACGGTCGCCAGATTTTTCGCCAGGAGCATTTCTTTCTTGGCGAACTTCTTCTTGATCGCTTCGTCCAGTGAGGCGGTTCCACCGGAAGCGACAAACTTCTTGCCGAATCTTTCTTGGAGGGCTCCATCTAAAGCTTCCATCGATACGCAATTGGTAATGCCGGCAACTGAACCGATCATGGTCATATTGGTCGACAATTCCGTACCCGCAGTCTCGATTGCCAGCTCGGTTCCCGCGATATAAAAGACGGCCACATTCAAGTCTTCGAGGCGCTGGACGTCTTCTTCCGACAACAGAGGTTGGCCGGAATTGATAATAACGACGCCGCCTTCCTTAATCCCTGAGTAGAACGGCATGGTATAGCTTTTCCCCATCGTAATGACCTGAGGATGGAATACTTCGATCACATCCGGGAATACGAGTTCGCCGCGATCATAGATCCGTTCGATGCCGATACGGCAATAGCTTTCTGCCGGTGCCATGCGTTTCTCGGCGCCGAAGAAGGGGTTTGAGATGGAGAATTTCCCATCCCGATTGGCAGCCATAGCCATGACATGAGCGGCGGTGACGGCGCCCTGCCCGCCCAAGCCAGACATCCGGATATTGAGTCGTTTCTTGATCATGAATGGCCTCCGGTCTAATTCGCTTGTGCTTGTGCGGCCAATTGTTTAGCCGCTGCTTTCCGCTCTTTGTCCTTTGCGGCCAGTTCAGCCAAGAGTTGCTTTGCCGGTTCGCTGACGTATTCCTTATACGCGAAACGCTCCGTCGGCTTTTCAGAGTCACGCATTTCTTGCAACCCTTCCATGCTGTTCTTGCCGATTTCGAGAATGCATGGCGTGTAGAGCTGGAGATAAGTGGGGCCGATTTCGCGGGCGATATGGACCGCGTTGCGGATGACCTTTTCAACCAGCGACGGCTTGCTGACCGTGCAGTTCACAACATAGTGACAACCGGACTCGCGAGCGATCTCAGGCAACCGCACCTTATCGAACAACTTCCCGACCGGTGCCATCTTGGCGACAAAGCCTTTTTGCATGAGCCCGCTCTCCTGGCCGCCGGTGTTGGCGTAGAGCTCATTGTCGAAGCAAATTGTCGTGAATTTCTCTTGGCGGAACCACGCTTGCAGCGTCATATCCAATCCGATGTCGACAGTGGCGCCATCGCCAGCGAGGACGACGACGTCCTTCACGCGATCGGGGAACCGGACACTGAGGGCACGCTTGAGACCTGATGCGATTGCGTTCTGGTTCCCGAACAACGAGTGGATGTTATGAACGGCGACCATTGGAAATACTAAGCTCGTACAGCCGGTGGAACCGACCATGACGGTATCCTCTGGATTCGGGAGAGAGGCCAAGATGTAACGGAAGGCCATCGATTCAGGGCAGCCGGCACACAGTGAGTGCTGCTCAATCAATTCCTTGGATGTCCCGATGTCTTTCCAACCCCGATCTTCCTTGCCGTAGGTCGCACTTTTCACAAGGTCTTGGTAGTCCGACGGCATGATGTCGTACAGGGCTTCGGAAATTTGGATACGTTCTTTGCTCATTATGGCCTCCTCAGGTACGCTCATCTAGAGCGAACAGGTTCGAAGTCAGTGCAACTCAGCTTCCACGACCAGCCAGGGAGAAGGTCTTCATCCCGAGGGCTGTCTTGATCTCCGATACGATAATTTCGGGTGGCATAGTCATGCCGCCGCAGACATGCGGACCGGCATGAACACGATGAGGATTTGGGATCGTCGCCCGGATTTCCTTGGCGAGCCAACCGGTCACGTTGAACTCTGGCACAAAAATGTGTTTCGCGTTCTTGGTAGCCTCTCGAATTTCTTCTTCCGGCCAGGGGCGTAATGTTTTAACCTTCACTAGACCACATCGCACGCCTTCGTCCTCCAACAACCGGATCGCTTCTCGACCCTGAGAAACAGCAGTGCCTGAAGCTACGATCACGACATCTGCGTCTGTATTTTCCGTGTCGATCAGACCATTCAGCCAATGGATCGAATGTTTTCGCGAGCGTTCGACAGCAGCCCAAATCTCTTGCTGCCAACTGGCATGGGTTGCATAGCTGATATAGTTACTCTTCATGACAAATGGATCGCGCATCATGCGAACAGGCGGACATTCCATATCCATACACGGTACGGGGGATCGGTAGGGATCATATGGCGGGAGGCACATGTCCGCAGGAGTGAGATTCACGACATCTTTTGTGTGTGTAACGAAGAATCCATCGCAGCAGAGTGCGAGCGGGAGGTGCACATCCGGCTCTTCAGAGACCATGTACCCCTTCAGAATCCAATCGAAGAAGTCTTGAGCAGTTTCTGCGTGCCACACCAGCATGCCGGTATTCAGCAAGTAGGCAATCTCAAGAGTGTCCGGTTGTATTGACAAGGGGGAGTTGATACCCCGGCAGGTTACGATCATTTGGATTGGCAACCTCGACCCAGCCCACATTGGAAAGTTTTCCATAGCGCGCATGGTGCCCGGTCCTGCTGTTGTCGTGAACACACGAGCCCCGCCAAACGCGGAACCTGCGCATTGCGACATGACGGCAAATTCGCTCTCGCCTCGGAAATAGTCTCCGATATAGCCTTCCGCAAATAATTCGCCGATCAATGCGGCGGCTTCACTCTGTGGTGTGATCGGATACGCGATCATGACATCGCAACTTGCCCGACGCAGAGCTTCCTTGATGACTTCGCTGCCCGTGAAGAATGAAGGCGTGCGCGGAGCCTCATTCATCATTTTCCAGGTATCTGTATAGGTTTGCCCTTTCTTATTTTTCGTTCCAATGACTGATTTTGTTTCTGCCATGGACTCGGCCTCCTTTCACACGCTCGTGGGTCTCAAATCGTTAATTCGAAGCCCCGTTTTTGGCTGACAAACGTGGCTGGACGGTCCCTTTCAATCGCTTCACGGTATCGGCCAATCGCATGATCTTGTCGACGGATGCATCGCGGAATGAAAGCATGGCATCCTCATGGCCGGCCTGCGCACACATAGCGATAGTATAACAGGATGTTCCACCGCGAATGATTTTTAGCGACAGATTAGCCTGGTGACAATGGACGCCGATAAATATGCAGCAGTCGATCTTGTTGTGCCAGATCGTCAAATTGGGATGATTCGGGTTGATCTCGACTTCTGGGTTGATCTTTGGATACTTGGGGCGGTAGTCCGGCATTGGAATCAACATCGGCCTTTGGCTCGGCTGAACGCATTCCTTGAGCGTGTTAAAAAGATGTCGAATGGCCGTCGCTTTCTTTGCAGCCTTTTCGTTCCATGCCCACAGCACCAAGGGCCCGGGGAAGATTGTCGGGACTTTCGCCATTAAGAACTGACGCGCTGCTTCTTCATAGGCTTGATCTTCCGAGGTGATCACACCGTTGATGTGGGCTTCTCCTGGATTCGGTAGTCGAATCCCCATGCTGGCAGCGGCTGGTGGAAGAAAGTGTTCTGGTCCTGGGAGCACACGATAATCACTCATCACAACCTACACTCCGGGAAAATATTGGGTTGATGGAAGAAATGGTGTTTTTTCAGCCACTTGATTCTCTAAACACTCTAAGCTGTTTCTCAATCATTCCGCAACATCGCAGAAGGCCCACGGAAACGAGCTTTCGGGCCACTATCGGATAGACAAATTAGGCCCTTTGTCCCAAGCAGGTTAAGGAGCACAGACCGTCGCGCACAATGCCCGCCGCATTATAGGTAGCACTCTTTTGTATTGTCAAATGAGGGTTCTACGACCGGTCCGGAACAAGGGCTTGCGCAGTGACCCCAAGGAACCCCCAAGTGAAGAAAAGTCGCTATGGGAGCTGTTCGCAGGCCTCCGTTGATCCGAGCATACAAGCTCGCTCGTAATCGTCTTTTGCGGAGCGCCCTTCAAGTCCTTCCTGATAAAGCTTTGCTCTTGCGAGCAAGATATGAAAATCGGTGGGATCGGCTCGTAGGATCGCGCTGAGGTCGTCGATTGCCTGGATCGGTTTTTCCAACTTCCTATAGACCGTGCTCCTGAGAAAATACGCCTCTTTCTGGTAGGGAATCCAACTGTCAGGAATTCGAGGCGGTAAGCACTTGTGCAAGACTGTTAGAGCAGCGGACCACTGTTTGAGAGCGACCAATTTTCGGGCCTCGGCGGTGTACAAATCAATGAGCCGGTGACGTGCCAGGTCAAAGAAGGGATCCAACGCGAGGGCCTGCTCGAACGAGTGCGCGGCTTCCTCGGGACGATTGAGCCACGTGTTGACGTCGCCATGACCAAGAAGAGCCCAGGTATTTCTCGGATCCATGAGCAGTGCACGATCGAAATCCATCCGGGCATTATCGACATATTCCGAATATTCGCTTGGCCTAGATCTATTGGAATATGCAGCGGAAGCGAGCCGCAAGTATGTTTGGCCGCGTACGATCAAAGGTTCGACGGATTGAGGGTCCAAGGCAGCCGCCTGCGAGGTCAAGTCAAGCTTCTGGGGAAGAAGCTGAGCGAGAATTGCTTTCTCGACCAAGGTTCGAGCCTGTTCACGGGCCTTATTAGTGCGGCCAAGGGGCTCGATAATAAGAGTCCGCGCTCTAATAGGAGAGGTCCTCAGCTCATCGAGCTGCGCTTTGAGTTCGGTATTCTCTTTCTGAAGACGACGAAAGTGTTCGGCCAAACGCTGTTCGGACTGCCATCGCTGAACTGCTGCTTGAAGGTTATCGAGGTCGACGACCGCGCGAATACGAGTATAGAAACTAGGCCGGTCATTTACGAAAGAGCGGCGTGACTCCAGAATTTCGGTTTTTGTTATTGCGGCAGCAATAGTGCGAACCTCCAATGAACTTGATTGGAAATTCGTGCCGGCCTCGATTCTTTCTAGGTCGTGAAAGGTTGACTCAATGTATAATCCTGCTTCTTCAACCGCTCTACGTTGGGCTCGCTGGAGCACTCGTTCCTCAGCTAGGGCCAGCGTGTCACCATCTCCCATCACATAGTGTCCTTCAGCCACGATGGTGGTTTCCGAAGCATTCGTGTATTGATACAGAGCGAGTACTGAGACAGTGATGATTGAAATCACACCCGACATGTGGCGAAAAGTCATGCCACAACTATACCGCTCGGGTTCAGGTCAGACAATGCTTCTAAAGTGAAGGGCAAGTCTTGTACAGCGCACGAGGGGAGCGTCAGGCTTGTTTGGGAAAAACCTGCATAAATGGGTGAATTTCAAGTCTTTCGAAGACACCTTGAACCGTATATGGGTCATTGCGGGCGAACTCTTCGGCCTCCGCCTGAGTCTCGAACTCCAATACCAGCAAGCTTCCGGTTTTATCCGTCAGGGGGCCGGCCAAAACCACTCGCCCTTCCTTATCCAGCGGTTCGAGGTTGGCCAAATGAGCAGGACGATGCACCTTCCGCTTGGCTTCTCCCTCTGGGCTATCGTAACCGATGATGACGAACTTCATATCACTGGTTTGCTGATCAGGTTTGTCCCTGTTCTATCGGGCCGAGGGATCGGACTAGGTAGGTTCTTCTTCAATGGGACAACGATCGTTGTATCCGGTTGTAACTTCGTGCCACCAACGGATTTCCTTTTCGCCGAGTTTCCAGCACAAGTAGACGATTCGGCCGTTGCGGATATGCGGAAAGTCGCACAACCCTAGGTCGATGTCCTTCACAACGACTCCCAACTCATGGATAGCGTGGAGGTTGGTGCTGATGTCCTGGAGGCTTTTCACATACGGGACTCCGGCGGGTGTCCCCCCTCCAAAACAAGCCTTGGCCGAGGCTTTGCTCACTTCCTCACGGGTTCGCAGAAGCACGGCCTTACTTTCTTGGACCGTCGACAGGTGCGCCTGGAGCTGAGGGATTAACTGATTCGCCTCGAAGAGGGAGAAGACCCGATCTGGGCTGGTTTCGTTTTCGTCCCGTGCCATATGGTAATCGTCTTGTCTGTGTAACATACTTTACATTCTGTGAACAAGTCGAGAATATGATAATGTCGATTGGCTGCGACGGGAAAATTCTTGCAGGAAACAAAAATCCAAATGCTAGTTGACAACCGATTGGTGCGTGGGTATCATTGCCAAAGGATCTAGAGCGAGCTGATTCTCTCCCATTTAGAATTCAATTCCGGAACCTATCTCGAATCAAACCTAGCAGCAGTGTGAGTGTAGTCATTAGCAAGCCGACCAGCAGACTTTGTTTGGGCAGCCATAGTTTCCTGAGAAGAAAAATAGACAACGAACTTCCACGAGTTCTTCCAACCCGACAAACCAAAACTTAATTAAGCTCATCGCCGAGACCAAAACGCGCTTTGCATGGCCAATCAGCTTGGGCGAATTCTTCTAGACGGTATCCGAGCCAAGGATGGAGAGGAGTTGTATGTCAGTAGCTAGGGGGGAAGTAATGCATCTTGCAGAGTTAAAACAGAAATCCATTGCCGACCTGAACGATGTGGCTCGGGAACTGAAAATCGAAGGAGCCGCCAATCTGAGAAAGCAGGAGTTGATCTTTGCGATCCTCCAAGCTCAGACCGAAAAAAATGGGGTGGTCTTCGGAGAAGGGGTGCTGGAGACTCTTCCCGATGGATTTGGTTTTCTCCGCGCACCGGACTCCAATTATCTGCCGGGTCCCGACGACATTTACATCTCGCCGTCACAGATACGCCGGTTCAACCTTCGCACAGGCGACATTGTGTCGGGCCAAATCCGTCCCCCGAAAGAAAGCGAGCGATATTTCGCCCTGCTCAAGGTCGAGAAGGTCAACTACGAAGACCCTGAAGTCGCGCGGGATAAGATTCTATTCGATAACCTCACCCCCTTGTATCCCGAAGAGCGACTCAATCTGGAATTCGACCGCGAGGAATATTGTACCCGCGTGATGGATTTGACCACTCCGATCGGTAAAGGCCAACGGGGGTTGATTGTGGCGGCCCCCCGGACCGGGAAGACGATGCTGCTGCAGGCGATTGCCCGAGCGATCCTCAAGAATCACAAGGAAGTGACTCTTATTGTTTTGCTAATTGACGAACGACCGGAGGAAGTCACCGACTGGCAACGACAGGTAAAGGCGGAAGTCATCAGTTCCACCTTTGATGAACCGGCTCAGCGGCATGCCCAAGTTGCTGAAATGGTGTTGGAGAAGGCAAAGCGTCTTGTTGAACACAAGAAGGACGTCGTCATTCTCCTGGACAGCATCACGCGCCTTGCTCGTGCCTATAACACCATAGCGCCGCCCAGCGGGAAGGTGCTCTCCGGCGGTCTAGATTCCAACGCGCTACAACGGCCGAAGCGCTTCTTCGGAGCGGCTCGCAACATTGAGAACGGCGGCAGCCTGACCATCATGGCGACCGCGCTTGTGGATACAGGCAGCCGTATGGATGACGTTATCTTTGAAGAGTTCAAGGGAACCGGGAATATGGAAGTTCACTTGGATCGCCGTCTGGCCGACAAGCGTCTCTTCCCCGCAATCGATATCAGTCAGTCCGGGACGAGAAAGGAAGAATTGTTGGTGGACAAGGATCGGCTCAATAAAATGTGGATTCTGCGCAAAGTGCTCAGCCCATTGGGCACGATGGAAGCGATGGAATTCTTGATGGATAAGATTAGTGGCTCCAAGAGCAATCAAGAGTTTCTCCAATCGATGAACCGATAGGCGGTGCTTGTTTCTTGGGCTTCCTTCAGATAAAGTATTGCCCTTTTAGGAATGGGGCACTCGCGTTTGAAATTTTTCGGTAAGGAGTCGTAAGTCATGCAGAAGGGTATTCATCCGGTCTATCGTGAGGCGACCGTCCACTGCGCCTGTGGAAACTCGTTCAAGACGCGTACTACCATCGGTGACGTCAGCGTTGATATCTGTTCCAATTGCCACCCGTTCTTCACGGGTACGCAAAAGATCGTGGATACTGAAGGACGCGTTGAGCGGTTCAAAAAGAAGTACGCGAAGACGGGCAAGTAGCGCAGCACCCGGTATGAAAGAGACCCTGCTTCGTGAGCGAAGCAGGGTCTCTTTTTTTATTCCCTCGATGTGACCGTGTAAGATTAAAGGTAGGAACGATGGAAGCGGTGTTACTCAAGAAATGGGAGAGCCTCGCGTCACGGTTTCAGGAGTTGACCGATCAGCTCATGGATCCGTCCGTTGTCAGCCAACCGACCTTGTTACACAAGCTCAGTAAGGAGAGGACTGATCTCGAACCGGCGGTCAGACTTTTGGGCACTTACCACGAATACGCGAAACAACTGGAAGACGCGATGCAAATTCTTGCCGACCCCTCTGCCGGCAGCGAGTTGCATAAGCTTGCGGTGGAAGAGAAAGCCGACTTGGAGCGACAACGGGAGGAAATAGAAGGGCAAGTCAGAGAATTCTTGATTCCAAAAGATCCACGGGACGAGAAGAGCTTGGTGCTTGAAATTCGAGCCGGAACCGGCGGAGACGAGGCGGCATTGTTCGCCGGCGAGCTGTTTCGGCTGTACATCAAATATGCTGAAAAGAAAGGGTTTAAGGTTGATACCGTTGAAGCATCCGAGACGGGCATCGGCGGCTACAAGAACATTGTTGCCTTGATCGAGGGCAAGGGAGCGTACAGCCACTTCAAGTATGAAGCCGGTGTGCATCGAGTGCAGCGGGTCCCCGTGACGGAGGCGAGCGGCCGCATTCACACATCCACCGTGACCGTGGCAGTCATGCCGGAGGTCGACGAAGTGGACGTGCAGATTGATCCGAAGGATCTACGAATCGATACGTTTTGTTCATCTGGGGCGGGAGGGCAGAGCGTAAACACGACGTATTCAGCCGTTCGAATCACGCATCTTCCAACCGGTGTCGTCGTGACCTGCCAGGATGAGCGGTCGCAGCTGAAAAACCGGACCAAGGCCATGCGGACCTTGCGTGCCAGGATCGTTGAGGCTGAACGGGAAAAGCAAGATGCGGAGATCGCTCAGAACAGAAAGTCGCAGGTGGGAAGCGGCGAACGGAGCGAGAAGATTCGCACATACAACTTTCCACAGAACCGGGTCACGGATCACCGAGTCGGTATGACGCTTCACAAGCTGGAATTGGTGATGGAAGGCGACCTTGATGAGATCGTTCAGGCACTGAAGGCTCAACAGCAGCAGGCTGAAACGGCGAAGGTATAGGTGCGGAATTCTCCATGAACACAGAGCTGAAGACGGTCGGTACGCTTATGGCGTGGACGCGCCAGGCATTGGATCACTCTGGGACAACCAACTCAGCACAGGAAGCCGTATGGCTGTTGGCCCATGCTCTGAGCATGGAACATCATCAGTTGGCAAGTCGGGTGGAACAACCGGTGACGCCCGATCAACTGGCGCGGGCAGAAGCGTTGGTGTCGAGGCGAATAAAACGAGAACCCTTGCAATACATTTTAGGCACGCAAGAGTTTTGCGGGCTCGAGTTTCGTGTGAACCCAGCGGTGCTGATTCCTCGACCGGAGACAGAACTGCTGGTCCAGGCTGTTCTCAAGGAGGGTGGGCTTGCCGCAGGTGCGACGCTTGTTGATGTTGGTACCGGATCCGGTTGTATCGCCGTGACGATCGCGACCGTTCTCGAGGGGGTGCGAATTCTTGCTCTCGATTGTTCCGCTGCTGCGCTGACGGTCGCAAAGGGTAATGCAGAGCGACATGCAGTGGGTGACAAGATTGCCTGGATAGAAGGGGATCTCTTATCGCCGCTTCGAGATCGTGATGTGGGTAGAGCGGTTGATGTCATTGTCTCCAACCCTCCATACATCTCTGACGAGGAATGGGTTCGACTTCAACCTGAGGTGCGGAATTTCGAGCCTCGAGGTGCCTTGCTTGCCGGACCACGAGGAACGGAGGTCCACGAACGGCTATTCCAAGACTCGAAGGAATTCCTTGTCCCGGATGGATTGCTCGTCATGGAAATTGGCCTGGGACAGGGATCGCTTGTGCGACAGGCGGCGGAACAAGCCGGAGGCTACACGGGACTTCAAACTGTGAAAGATGAGGCCGGCATTGAACGAGTCTTCATCGCGAGGCGGGCAGGGTAGGAACCACTGTATGGATGAAATTCTCATCAGCGGCGGCAAACGGCTGTACGGGGAAGTCCTCATCAGCGGTGCAAAGAATTCCGCGCTCCCGATTCTGGCCTCAACCATTCTGGGCGGCGGTGAATGTGTGATCACCAATGTGCCAAGGGTCGTTGACGTGCTTACAATGGGAAAGCTCCTGGGAATTCTCGGTGCCAAGGTATCGCACGAAGGGAATCGCGCGGTCATCCAAGCCGGTGTGATTGAATCGACCGAGGCTCCCTACGATCTTGTCAAGACCATGCGCGCATCCGTGTTGGTGCTTGGACCCTTAGTTGCCCGGTGGGGCGAAGCCAAAGTGTCTCTTCCCGGAGGTTGCGCGATTGGCTCCAGGCCGGTGAATCTTCATTTGGCCGGATTGGCGAAATTAGGAGCTGACATCGCGATCGAACATGGCTATATCACAGCCAAGGCGAAACGATTGAGAGGTGGACACATCTACTGTGATACACCGACGGTAACCGGCACCGAAAACATCATGATGGCGGCATCGCTGGCCGAAGGCGTGACTGTACTGGAAAATGCGGCGAAGGAGCCGGAGATCGTGGACCTTGCCGACTTTCTCGTGAAGCGCGGCGCCAGAATCCAAGGGGCCGGAACAGACGTGATCACGATCGAAGGCGTGCGTGAGCTCCATGGCGGAGACCACGAAGTGATTCCTGATCGCATTGAGGCCGGCACCTACCTGGCTGCGGCTGCCATGACCCACGGCGATGTGACGGCTAGGCACTGCCGTCCGGGGCACCTTGAGGCCGTGCTGATGAAGTTGCGCGAGATGGGGGCTGATGTACAGGAGGAGAAGGACATGGTGCGTTTGACCATGCCTGACAAACTGAGGGGAACCGACGTGAAAACCTTGCCGTTTCCCGGGTTTCCCACCGATATGCAGGCTCAGGTGGTTGCCTTGATGAGCCTGGCCGAAGGTACAAGTGTGGTAACCGAAACGGTGTTTGAGAGCCGGTTCATGCATGTAGAAGAATTGCGACGGATGGGGGCTGATATCCGTGTGGAGGGTAATCGACTGGTCGTGACCGGGCGAAAGAAACTCACCGGCGCTCCGGTCATGGCGTCCGACCTTCGTGCCAGTGCCGGTCTGATTGTCGCTGGTTTGGCTGCAGAGGGGACGACTCAAGTCCAACGCGTCTATCACCTTGATCGAGGGTATGAGCGGATCGAAGAGAAATTAGGAGCGTTAGGGGCCGACGTTTGGCGCCGGCAGGTTACGGCGAAGACTCACTAGGGGCTGTCCATGTTGACGATCGCACTGTCCAAGGGAAAACTCATAGAATCCGCACTAGGTCTCTTCCGCCGAGCCGGGTACAAAATTGCCGGATTGTCAGGGGAGAGCCGCCGGCTGATCTTTGTCAGTCCGGAGAATGATATGACGTTTCTCATCGTTCGCCCCAGCGATGTGCCGACCTATGTGGAGTATGGGGGCGCCGATGCGGGAATTGTCGGAAAAGACGTCTTGATGGAGCAGGATAGTGACGTATACGAACCATTGGATTTGGGATTCGGAGCGTGTAGAATCTCCGTCGCCGCGCTCCAGGGAGAGGCATCGAATGATCGTCTGTCGTCCAAGATTCGCATCGCCACGAAATACCCTCGGATCACCGAGCGCTATTTCAACACGCGCGGGATTCCGGTTGAAATCATCAAGTTATACGGCTCCATTGAGTTGGCTCCGGTGGTGGGACTGGCGGATCGAATCGTGGATTTGGTCGAGACCGGCGGCACACTCAAGGCGCATGATCTTGTCGAAGTAGAAGTCATTGCCCAATCGACGGCTCGTTTCATCGTCAATCGGGCGAGCCTTCGACTCAAGCAGGAACCACTGATGACGTTGATTCGCAAGCTTCGGGCCGTGGTGCCGAACCAGCGTTCTCCATCCGGTAACGGTCGCCCATCGGCCGTCGGCGCGCGGAGGAAAAAGATGGTTCGTTCATGAAGATCGTCACGCAGGCAGATCGCAGTTTCCTCCCGTCCTTGAAGAAAGCCGCTCTTCGAGGTCGAACAACCGGCGCGGCTGTTGAAAAGATCGTGCGCACAATCCTGCAAGCGGTCGAGCGAGGGGGCGATAAAGCTGTTCTTCGTTACACCAAGCAATTCGATAAGGTGGCGCTGAAAGCCGACGCGCTACGTGTGACGCCGGAAGAGATCAAGAACGCCTACTTTCACATCAGGAAAGACGAAGGGGACGCGCTGCGTCTGGCAGCCCAACGGATTACCTCTTTCCATGAGCGGCAGCGGACGAAAACATGGATGTATCAAGACGGGGATGCCACTCTCGGGCAAGTCGTCGGACCGGTCGACGCCGTCGGGGTGTATGTGCCCGGAGGGAAGGCTGTCTATCCGTCGTCTGTGCTGATGTGCGCGATTCCGGCCAAAGTAGCCGGTGTGCCGCGCATCGTGATGGTCACGCCGCCTCAAAAGGGCGGGATTAACCCGTATCTGCTGGTTGCGGCCGACATCGCCGGAGTCACGGAAATCTATCGTGTCGGTGGCGTTCAAGGAGTCGCGGCCCTTGCCTACGGGACGAACACGATCGGGCGAGTGGATAAGATCGTCGGGCCTGGGAATATCTACGTGGCTACAGCCAAACGACTGCTCTATGGCACCGTGGGAATCGACATGGTCGCCGGTCCGAGTGAACTGCTGGTAGTGGCTGACGAGGACGCGAAACCGGCTCATGTGGCTGCCGATCTACTCTGTGAAGCCGAACATGACGAAGATGCGCAGGTGTTTCTTGTCACGACCTCCGAGCGGTTGGCCAAGGATGTGTCGAAATCGATCGAGGATCAACTCAGAGGGCTCAAACGAGAAAAGATCGCGTCAAAGTCGATTGCGCATCATTCCGTGGCGTTTGTCGTGCCCACCATGGACGAAGCCATAGCGGTAGCCAACGAAATCGCGGCGGAACATCTCACGCTCTCAGTGGATAACCCATTCGACTATTTGGAGAAGATCCGTCACGCCGGCGCATTGTTCTTGGGGCGTTATACGCCCCCGGCGGTCGCCGATTATGTGGCGGGGCCGAATCACGTCTTGCCGACTGGTGGCACGGCGCGCTTCTTTTCGCCGCTGTCCGTCAACGACTATGTGAAGGTCAGCAACATCGTACACTATACGAAACAAGAACTGGCCAAGGTCAAAGATCCGTTGGTCCGGTTGGCGCAGATCGAAGGGTTCGACGCGCATGCCAAGTCGGCACAGATCAGGTTCTCATGAAGAAAAACGGGTCGGCACTGCGACAAGCCAGCATCCAACGCGCCACCAAGGAGACCGACATCCGTGTCGAGTGGACCTTGGACGGCAGCGGACAGGGGAAGATCGACACCGGAATTCGATTTTTCGATCATATGTTGGAGCTGCTGGCCAAACATGGGTTTTTCGACCTGACGGTGCAGGCAAAGGGTGACCTCGACATCGACGAACATCACACGGTGGAAGATGTCGGCATTGTGATGGGGAAGGCGCTGCATCAGGCGTTGGGCGAGAAGGCGGGCATCAAGCGATTTGGGTTTGCCTCGGCGCCGCTCGATGAAACATTGGCTCAAGTCACCGTCGATCTCAGCGGCCGACCATTCCTCGTCTACAACGTGAATCTGCCGGATCGAAAGATCAAGGCGTTCGATCTCGGCCTGTTCGAGGATTTCTTTCAGGCTTTTGTCACCCACGGCGGCCTAAACCTCCATGTGAATCTCCTCTATGGCCGTAACCCGCACCACATCATGGAAGCGATCTTCAAGGCGCTGGCCAAGGCGCTCGACCAAGCGACGATGCTGGAGGAGCGGCTGGCCGGGAAGGTACTTTCGACGAAGGGTATGCTGTAGTCCATTCACGCGAATAAGAACTGACATCCTGTAAGGGGGTAGCCTTCTCACAAGGTTGCCCCCTTGTTATTTTGGTTGTGGGGAGCACCTGACACCTGAGTCTTCGACAAGAGGGGCGAATGCGGAAAATCCATGCGTCGGCATGGTCAATTCGAAGTGGCAGGAACCGTCCAGTTGCGGTATTGTTACGACCTCTTACGTGTGACTGACATGATTGCCATTATTGACTACGGGATGGGGAATTTGCGCAGTGTTTCGAAAGCCTTTGAGGCTGTAGGACACCAGGCGATTGTCACCCGTGACTCATCGACCATTCAGAATGCCAGTCATGTGGTGTTGCCGGGTGTCGGGGCGTTCGGGGACTGCATGGCGAACTTAAGACAGTATGGTTTGATCGAGCCGATCAAGACCACGATTCAGTCGGGAAAGCCGTTTTTGGGAATCTGCCTGGGGTTCCAGCTCCTGTTTACGGAAAGTGAGGAGTTCGGCACTCATGAGGGGCTCGACATTCTTCCGGGGAAAGTCCGACCCTTTTCGAGGGAACGCGCCCTCAAGGTTCCTCACATGGGCTGGAATCAGGTGAACATCGAACGGCCTTGTCCCGTGTTCGAGAATATCCCCGATGGGGCCGATTGGTATTTCGTCCACTCGTTTTTTGTGGATCCACGCGACAAACAGATCACGGCCACGACGACGACATACGGCGTCCCCTTCACGTCGAGTATCTGGAAGGACAATGTGGTGGCGTGCCAGTTCCATCCGGAGAAGAGTCAGGCGGTAGGGCTGCAACTGATCAAGAATTTTGGAGCATGGAAGTGATGCGGCATGTCCGGCTGTTCCGCATGATCCTGGCGATCGGTCTCGTGGCGCTGGGAGGCATTGAGATAGGCTGCAGCGGGCCAAAAGTTGAGACGAAGTTATCCAAGGAACTCTCGCGGTATGCCATTCGATCCATCGCCTTCATACCGTTTACATCGATTGCGACGCCTCAAGCGCCCGATCAAGGCGAACTCTATCTCCCAACTCCCGACAGCGTCCGCCGATCCGATATTTCTTTGGTAATTCCGCCGAATACGCAACCCCCTTCGAGGCAAACGATGGTTGTGCCGGGATACGCGGCTGAGAAGGTGACAGAGCTGTTTTGGGGACGCCTGCAAGACCGAAAAGGTGTTCGTGTGCTGTCTCCTGCCGATTCGGCGAGAGCTTCCTTGGGTAATGGAGCGCTGGCTGGAATGAGGCCGGAAAATGCCGCAGCCGAAGTTGCTAAACGCCTGAAGGCGGATGCCGCCCTGATAGGTCTCGTATCCGTGTACCAAGAGCGGGTCGGCAGTCGATTAGGGGCCAATCCTCCGGCGACCGTCGGCTTCGATGTCAAGGTGGTGGCGGCGGACGGACAAGTGCTCTGGGCTGGGGGATACTATGAGCGGCAACGGCCCATGACCGAAGACCTCATGGGATTTTTACAGCGATGGGCCTTCGTCACGGCGGAGGAACTGGCAGAATACGGCGTCGATGAGATCCTGAAGGAGTTTCCATTCGGCGCAGGCGAGCACAAGTAATTATGTTGGTTATTCCTGCCATCGACCTGAAGGACGGACGTTGCGTACGGCTCCGGCAAGGCGATATGGCTGCCGAAACGATCTATTCTGACGATGTCGCGGAGGTCGCACGCAGGTGGGACCAGAGCGGAGCCAGTCTCATCCACGTCGTGGATTTGAACGGAGCAGTCGACGGTGAGCCCAAGAATCTGCCGCAGATCCAATCCGTCATGAGGTCGGTCCGTGCATCAATCCAGGTCGGTGGCGGCATCAGAACTCTGGAAACGGTTCGGCAGTATCTGAGTGCCGGCGTCTCACGCGTGGTGCTCGGCACGGCCGCGCTTATGGATCGGGCCTTTCTCGATCAGGCTTGCCGTGAATTTCCACAGCGAATCGTGCTTGGGCTCGATGCGCGGGACGGCCGAGTGGCGGTCAAGGGCTGGACAGCCGTGTCGGACGTCAAGGCGATCGAACTCCTGAAAGACCTCTCGAGTTGTGCGATTGGGGCGGTGATCTATACCGACATTGCGCGGGACGGCATGCTGAGCGGGCCGAATCTGTCTGCCTTGAAAGACATCGTGGAGGCCTCGCCATTTCCGGTGATCGCCTCGGGAGGAATTGCTCGCCTAGAGGATCTTCGTGCGGTCCAGTCGCTTGGTCCCAAAATTGAGGGAGCGATTGTCGGCAAGGCACTCTACGATGGCAAGCTGGACTATCGGGCCGCAGTCGCCGCTCTTACTCACAACCCCATCGCCGGGTGACATGCTGACCAAGCGCATCATTCCCTGTCTTGATGTCAAAGAGGGCCGGGTGGTCAAGGGTGTCAGCTTCGTGAATCTCCGCGATGCCGGTGATCCGGTTGAAGCAGCTGTGGGGTATGATCACGAAGGGGCGGATGAACTCTGTTTTTTGGATATCACAGCCTCGCATGAAAATCGGAAGACGATCATCGACGTCGTCGAGCGGACGGCGGCCCGTGTATTCATGCCGGTGACGGTCGGCGGCGGCGTGGGAACGCTTGACGATATTCGGGCCTTACTGAATGCAGGGGCAGATAAAGTGAGCATCAATACCGCAGCAGTCCGACGGCCTGAGTTCGTGCAAGAGGCCGCTCAGCGGTTCGGCACGCAATGCATCGTCGTGGCCATCGACGCAAAGCAAGCAACGGGCGGTCACTGGGAAGTCTACACCCACGGCGGTCGGCAACCGACCGGACTCGATGTGGTCGAGTGGGCAAAACGGATGGAACAGTACGGCGCCGGTGAGATCCTATTGACCAGCATGGATCAGGATGGCCGGCAGACCGGGTACGATTTGGACCTGACAGCCGCCGTATCGGGAGCCCTCCCGATTCCTGTGATTGCGTCGGGTGGAGTGGGGACGCTCGACCATCTCTACGATGGTTTTGTGAAGGGAAAAGCGGACGCGGTCTTGGCCGCCTCCATTTTTCATTTTCGGACCTATACCATCTCCCAAGCAAAGGCCTATCTAAAGGAACGTGGTGTCCCAGTCCGCATCAATCATAATATCGCTCGAGTTGCGTGATCGAATGAACCAAATAGCGGTTGATCGCTTTAAATTTAACGAGCAAGGCCTTCTCCCGGCGGTGATTCAGGATTGGCTCGATGGGACGGTGTTGATGCTTGGGTATATGAATCAAGAAGCGCTTGCCAAGACGGTTGCCACAAGAAGGGTGCATTTTTGGAGCCGGTCCAGAAACAAGCTATGGGAGAAGGGGGAAACGTCCGGTCATACGCTTCATGTGAAAGAGCTCTTCATTGACTGCGACGATGACACCATTCTCGTGAAAGCTCAACCGGCCGGGCCGACCTGTCATACAGGGGAACGGGCCTGTTTTTTTTCGAGATTAGATGAAGAAGGCTGCGTCGTTCGTCCGAACTCACAAGATGCCCAGGGTGGAATTCTTGAAAGTGTTCTCCGGACCATCAAAGATCGCCGCTCCACTCCGCAGGCAGGCTCTTATACCTCGAAGCTATTCGAGGGGGGGCATGACAAAATTCTCAAAAAGGTGGCCGAAGAAGCCGGGGAAGTCCTGTTGGCGTCGAAAGGCGGTAAGAAAGAGGAGATCGTGTACGAGATCGCCGATCTGTTTTTCCATACGCTGATGGTCTTGGGGTACCACGATATCTCGTTACAGGACATTTATGGAGAGTTGGGACGAAGATTTGGGAAGTCGGGCTTGCGGTTCGAGAAGTAGGCATCGGTCATCCTCGACGAGCGCTGCTTGGTTCGATGGTTGGATCAGGCATCCCATATTGGAAAAAGAAACCTGCTTCATGAGGTCGATATGAGCGATTGTCTCTTTTGTAAGATCGTGGAAAAGAAGATCCCGGCGAAGCTGGTCCAAGAGGATGAACACACTGTGGCCTTTGACGACATTCATCCTCAAGCGCCCGTCCATACGCTGGTGATCCCCAAACGGCATGTGTCGGCCATTCAGGATCTAGGGGCTGGCGATGAGTCCCTGCTGGCGCGATTGCTGATGAGTTGTACAAAAGTCGCAGCCCTTAAAGGGCTTCAGGAGTCCGGCTATCGGCTGGTGACGAATACCGGGAGAGATGCAGGGCAGACGGTCTTTCATCTCCATTTCCACGTGCTCGGCGGGCGGCACATGAGTTGGCCTCCAGGCTGAACCCGATGGTGAAAATGCCCGCCGGCTTCGTTCTCAGTCAATTGACACCTTTCGTTTTCGTCTGTTAGTCTACTCGGTCAATTATTCTAGTCATTTAGCAACCGTTCCGTCCGGTCGTGCGAGACGGCATGAAGGAGCCCGGCTCTCGTGGGTAGAGGTTTGATTTCTGAAGATGTGATTAACCGGATCAGGGATCGCGTCGACATTGCCGATGTCGTCGGACAGCATATCTCCCTCACCAGAACCGGACAGAATCTCAAAGGGCTCTGCCCGTTCCATGCGGACAAAAATCCCTCTTTCACGGTGAGTCCTTCCAAGCAAATTTTTCACTGCTTTGCCTGTGGCGCAGGTGGGAACGTCTTTACATTTCTGACCAGGCTGACCGGTGAAAGTTTCCCGGACGTGGTTCGGGATCTTGGACGAAAGGTGGGGATCGAGGTTCAGGAGGCTTCTCCGCATGCCCAGGCTCAGATGTCACAGCTACAACGGCTTGAGCAGCTGAATCATGCGGCGGCGCTCTGGTTCCAGCAAAACCTGCGGGACGGTCGAATCGGGACCGGTGGACGCCAGTATTTGGAAGCCCGTGGAATTCAACAAGCTACTATTGATCGCTTTCTGATCGGCGTCGGCTCGTCGGAATGGGATGGCTTGCTCAGAGCATTGACGAAGCAAGGCTTTTCAACCGCCGAACTTCTTACCGCCGGATTGATCAGTCCCAGAAAAAATGGCTCCGGCTATTGCGACAAATTTCATGGTCGAGTGATGTTTGCGATTACTGATCTTCGCAAGCGCGTGGTGGGGTTCGGCGGGCGCGTGCTGGGCGAGGGCATGCCCAAGTACCTTAATTCACCGGACACCCCTCTGTTCAAGAAGAGCCAGACGCTCTTTGCGTTCGACCATGCGCGTGACGCCGTCGGCCGAACGAAAACGGTGATTGTGGTCGAGGGATATTTTGACGCGATTGCGCTGCATCAAGCCGGCATTGCACATACCGTCGCCACGCTGGGCACCGCCTTGACCCCTGAACATGTACAAATCATGCGGCGCTTTGCCGACAATGTCGTTCTGCTCTTCGATCCGGACGCAGCAGGTGTGCGAGCAGCCTTGAGAGGGTTGGATTTGTTCGTGAACAGCGGGTTGGGGGTCAAAGTCGTCACGTTACCGGCAGGCGAGGATCCCGACACGTATGTTCGAAAACATGGTCCCGACTCGTTCGTACGTTTGGAGGAACAGGCGCCGAGTCTACTGGACTTCGCGTTGGAGCATAGTCTCAAGGCGACGGAAGCGAGTACGATCGAGGGCAGAATCCGCAGCGTGGATGAGATCCTCCGTATTCTACAGAGGAGCGAACATCCGATCGAGCGGGAGGAGCGCCTCAAAGTTGCGGCCGAACGGTTGGGAATCAATCAGTCGCGTTTGATCGAACGCTATCCGGCACTCATTGTCCGGCAGAGGCAGGATTCCGGGACAGCGCGACCGGGGGGTACCGGTAAAACGGTAGATTTCCTATTCAAAGGTATGCCGGAAGAGCGGGACTTGGTGCTCCTCATGTTGGGTGGCAAGCTCTCGGCGACTGATGTCCGGCGGCTGCAGCCTGAGAAGTTTACAGTCGAAGCCTGTCGCAAGCTTGTGGAGCTGGCGTTGACCCACGTGGGCCGCGACGGACGCATCCAGATCCAGCCGGTATTGGATGAGTCAGTGGAAGACCCCGATTGCGGGACCTTGGCCACGGAGCTGTCGCTTCGTGATGATCATTTCGACGACGTGCCGGCTCACATTAACGATTGTCTGGATCGTCTGGACCGGAAGCGATCGGAACAGGCGCTGAGGGAACTCATTGCGGGACTGAAAACGGCCGAACGCGAAGGTCGGGTGGACGATGCGCGTCTGCTGAACGTGAAGATCAACGAAGTACGGATGCGGAAAGCCGGCACGCAGACCGCCGGTGTGGTTTCATTGGTGAAGGAGTAGTCATGCCGAAACAAGAGTTGCTCGGTGAGGTGAAGAAGCTGATTACGATCGGGAAGGAAAAAGGTTTCCTGACATATGACGAGCTCAATAGCACTTTGCCCGCTGAAGTGGTGTCTTCGGACCAGTTCGGCAGCATTATGGCGATGTTCGGTGAAATGGACATCGAAATCGTCGAAGGAGCGGAGGGGGAGCGGCTTCAGAAACGATCTGAAGGCGAGGTGGGCGAGGATGTGGAGGACGTCGAGGCGGAGGCCGAGGAAGAGAACGATAAGGCGATCGATCTGACGCCTGGCGCACTCAGCCGTACTGACGACCCTGTGCGGCTGTATCTCAAAGAAATGGGGAGCGTGGCGCTGCTCAGCCGTGAAGGCGAGATCGAAATCGCCAAGCGAATTGAAGAGGGCAAAAAAGATATCGCCTCGGTGATCTACGGTATGCCGATGACCATCGAGTTCGTCCTGGCTCTTCGGGATCAGCTCAAGAACGCCAAGATCGATGTGCGCGAAATCGTGCCGGTTCAGGAGACCGAGGAGGATTTTGAGGAAGAGCAGCAACCGGTGGAGCGGGATTACGAAGAGCTGCGGGTGAAGACGCTGGAGGCATTGAACTCCGTTCGGAAGGTCTCGCTTGCGCTCAAGGCGCTGGCGGAGAAGGGCAAGCATATCGGCAGTGATCCGGTTAAACAAAAGAAGTACAAGAAGCAATTCGATGCAATCCGCCAGCAAGTGGTGAACAAGATTGAATCGGTGAACCTCCATGGTGTCTTGAAAGACCGGATGGTCCAGCGCGTTCGGGATCTCGCGGTTCAGATCAGGGTGGCGGAACGGGAGGCGGTCAGTTGCCAGCGCCGCATTGGGGTGGGTGGAGAGGCCGGGGCCGAGCTTCTGAGAAAGATGTGCCGGAGTCGTCAAGATTTCTTGGCGGTCAAACGGAAAACCGGAGTGTCGGAAGAGACCCTGCTGGAGATTCGGAAAGTCTATCAAGCCGCCAAAGGGAAGGTCCGCCAACTCGAAACGGAAGAAGCGCTTGTCCCGGCGGAAGAAATCAAGGACGCGGTCAAACATCTGGACATTGCCGAAGAGAAGGTCAAGCGCGGGAAGGCGGAGTTGGTCGAAGCGAATCTGCGTCTCGTGGTCAGCATCGCCAAGAAGTACACCAACCGGGGCCTGCAGTTCCTCGATCTCATCCAGGAAGGCAATATCGGGCTCATGAAGGCGGTGGACAAATTCGAGTATAAGCGCGGGTACAAGTTCAGTACCTATGCCACCTGGTGGATTCGGCAGGCGATTACCCGGGCCATTGCCGATCAGGCGCGAACGATCCGGATCCCGGTACACATGATCGAAACGATCAATAAACTCATTCGGACCTCCAGGCATCTCGTGCAGAAACTGGGGCGGGAACCGCTTCCCGAAGAGATCGCCGAGCGCATGGATTTGCCGTTGGACAAAGTTCGGAAGATTCTCAAGATCGCCCGCGAACCCATCTCACTCGAGACTCCCATCGGAGAAGAGGAAGACAGCCATCTCGGTGATTTCATCGAAGACAAGAAGGCGGTGTCTCCGTTGGAAGCCGCGATTCGTTACGACTTGCAGCGGCAGATCAACAGTGCCTTGGAAACCCTGACCCCGCGTGAGGAGAAAGTCTTGCGAAAGCGGTTCGGTATCGGAGAAGCGACCGACCATACGTTGGAAGAAGTCGGCCAGGATTTCGAAGTGACACGCGAACGTATCAGACAAATCGAAGCCAAGGCCCTGAGGAAATTGCGGCATCCGAGCCGCAGTAAGAAGCTGAGGAGTTTTGTCGAGAGTCTCTAGGGGGCCAATCTCACGGTGGTCTGATTTGACTCTATTCGGAGGGACGGCCTAGAATCCAGGTTCAGGTTGATGCAAATACCGAGATTGAGGACGACGAAGTCGTCAGGCGCAAGTGCTCACTCAGACGTCAGCCTGAGCTCGAACCCTTTCCGATCGGGCCCATAGCTCAGGTGGTTAGAGCGGCTGACTCATAATCAGCTGGTCCTAGGTTCAAGTCCTAGTGGGCCCACCAGCCGGAAGCGCGCCTGATGCCTTCAGGGCGCCAGTCGTGATGGAAAGGACACGTTGAATCAAAAACTCTCCCCACTCATCGAACTGCAAAAGCTCGATCTCCGTATCATGGAGGTCACTGAGATCCGCAGAAAAATCCCTGAACGTCTCCATGCCGCCGAATCTCCGCTCCGAGAAGCAGCTCAGCTCCTGAATGATACGAAGGCAGCCGTTGAAGCTGCCACCAAGGAGCGGCGTTCCCACGAAAAAGATCTCGAAGCTCATGAGGCACAGACCGAGAAGATGAAGTCGCATGCGGCAAGCCTGAAGACCAACAAAGAATATCAGGCACATCTATTCGAGCTGGAGCTGGCGAACAAGAAGCGGGGAGATTTCGAGGAAAAGATTCTGTTGTCGATGGAGAAGATCGACGAGCTTCAGAGGACCGCAAAAGAGCTTCAAGAGAAACATCGTGCACTCGAGAAGGTTTTTGTCCAAGAGAAGGAAAGGCTGGATACGCAGGACAAGGAACTCGCTGTGGAACTGGCTCAACTCGAAACGCACCATCGCGAAGCATCGGCTCGGGTTGAGAAGTCCCTGCTTGATCGCTACACCCAGGTCAAGGCCTCGAGGAAGGATCAGCCGCTTGCCGCGGTGCGTGACGGCATCTGTCTCGGGTGCCGCCTTCAGATCCCGCCGCAGCTCATTGCGCAAGTCAAACGCTCCGACAATTTACACTTCTGCCCCTACTGCCGTCGTATCTTGTACTGGGAAGGCGAGCCGGCCGCAGAAGCTCCCTCAGTGCCAGGAGGGAAGCCATCGGACCTCGAAGTGGGAGAATCGGTCTAGGGTAGTCCCGCCAGGATGGCTTGGGTGGTTTTGAAGTGGAGCTTTGCCACTGAGTCCAGCCGTTCCCGCCCGTGTTTCTTGATGATCATCTTCGCGGCGAGTTCGACGGCCGCGGAGGCGCCTTTCGGTAGGGTGGTGCCGACTTCGCCTGACAATCGCTTCAATCGGAATAGAAATTCGGCCCGAGCCAGGATAGACGCTGCAGCGACGGCAAGATCCGATTCCGCTTTCGTCCGTTGTTCAAGCACGATCTTCCGGCCCTTTTCCTGCAGCACGTTGAGGATTAATCGCTCGTCTCCGAACTGGTCGGAGATGGCTCGCTCGCATGTCACGCGTTCAAGCAAGGTCTCGAGCGCCTTGGCATGGCCCCAGGCAAGCAGACGATTGAGGTTGCGAATCTTCCCATAGAGCTCGTTGTATTTCTTCGGTCCAATGGCGATGACGCTGTGTGGGCAAATAGTCTTGATGTCGGGAGCCATTTCGAGAATGCGCCCGTCGGAGATTTTTTTGCTATCTCGGACCTGCATGAGCGCGAGCTCGCCTTGTGTCGTGGCGTCGACAAAGACGGCGGCGATGACGAGCGGACCGAAGTAGTCGCCTTTCCCGGATTCGTCGATGCCGATGCGCTCAATTGAACTTGTGCTGTGGGGATGTCGCGCTGACATGAGGCTGTTCTCCCCTCTGGAAATCCTGTCTAGGGCGGCGTAATCTACCAATGGAATGCAGGGTGGTCAATCAAGTACGACGGATCCAGAAGACGCATGTGGTTGGAGGATGTATGATGCACGCCCCGCTATTGAGGCAAAGGACCATGATCGCATGTCTCGTGGTGGCTGGGTTCGGCGTGGCAGGGTGCGAGACCAACCCCTACACAGGCCGGTCGCAGTTGTTGATGTCGTCGGTCGGTCAAGAGATGCAAATGGGGGCGCAGGCGTATAATCAGATCAAAACCGATCCGAAGATGAAACTGTCCCAAGATCCCCGTGAAATCGAACCGGTGAAACGAGTGGCCGCTCGGATCGTCGAAGCCGCGAAACGCTCAAAATATGCCGAGATGGCCAAGCAGTTTCAGTGGGAAGTGTCCGTGATCAAAGATGACAAAACGGCCAATGCGTTTGCGCTGCCTGGTGGAAAAATGGCGGTCTACACGGGTATTTTCCCCATGGCCAAGACGGAAGCGGGCTTGGCAGCCGTCATGGGGCATGAGGTCGTGCATGCGTTGGCTCGCCATGGTGCGGAACGCATGAGTCAAGGGCAGCTGACGAATATCGGGTTACAAGCTGCCGGTGCGGCGATTGGAATGAGCGGCGGGAATCCTATGCTTGGTCAGGCTACCATGGCGGCGCTTGGAGTGGGAGCGCAGGTCGGCGTTCTCCTTCCCTTCAGCCGAAAACATGAATCGGAGGCGGATTACATAGGCATTCTCTTGGCCGCTGATGCGGGGTATGACCCGCGTGAGTCGGTTGCCCTTTGGGAGCGGATGGCACAGTCCTCGGGAGGGGGCGGACCGGCTGAATTTTTATCCACCCATCCCGGCCACGAGACCAGAATTGACCAATTGAAGAGTTGGATGCCGGAAGCCATGGCCCTCTATCAGAAACGAACTCCGGTGCCCGCTGTACCGTTGCCGGAGGTAAGTGGGCGATAGTCGGCGCGAGTTCCGTCGACCAATCGCACATGGTATCCACAGCTCTCCTTGTTTCCGCCTACGGCCTTTCGTATACTGAACCCGCGTGGGTGGAGGACTGGATGGTCGCTCGGTGCTTGTTGGTATCGGGAGGAAAGTCCGGACTCCATGGGCAGGGCGCTGGGTAATTCCCAGGCGGAGTAATCCGACACCGGCACCACAGAAATCAAACCGCCGATGGCCAAGGCGAATGGATCCCATCTGGTCGCTGAGGCACAGGTAAGGGTGAAACGGTGGGGTAAGAGCCCACCGCGGTGGTGGTGACATCACCGGCATGGTAAGCGTCGCCCGGTGCAAGGCCAAATAGGAAGACATGTGCAGCGCTCCTCGCGGACTGTTGCACACCGACTGGCCCGGTCGAGGTCTTCGGGTAGGTCGCTTGAGGTTCGAGGTAACTCGAATCCCAGAGAAATGATCATCCAGGCAAAGGGGAAACTTCTTTGCGGGACAGAATCCGGCTTACAGGTTCTCCGCCCACGCCCTTTTGGGGCGAACGCCATATCTTCCGGACGATCTCAAGTCTCTTCCTCCGGGCGTTCCGTGGGGCCTCGTATTGACGGTCGTCCTTGAGGATGCTAGGATCTCGAATCTTTCCCCTTGATTTCAAACACATTTGTGCACGATGATGCGTCTTTCGCAAGGCGTGTCTTTTGAGGTCTGATCCTTTGACGGCAGACCGGATCTTGCGGTCGTAGGGAGGGTTGTCATGAAACTCACCGGTGCTGAAATCTTCATCGAATGCCTGAAGCGAGAGGGAGTCAGAACGGTCTTTGCGCTTCCCGGTGGAGTGGTCTTGAAGATTTTCGATACGCTCCATCAACAGAAAGATGTTGAGGTGATCTTGACGCGCCATGAACAGGGCGCGGGGCACATGGCAGAAGGCTATGCCAAGGCCACCGGGAAGGCCGGCGTGTGCCTGGTCACTTCCGGTCCCGGTATGACCAACGTGATTACGGCGTTAGCCGATGCCTATATGGATTCCGTCCCATTGGTCTGTTTTAGCGGCCAAGTCCCGACCAGTTTGATCGGGAACGATGCCTTTCAGGAAGCGGACAATGTGGGCTTGAGCCGACCCTGTACGAAGTACAATTTTCTCGTGAAAGATGTGAACGACTTGGCGGCTACGATCAAAGAGGCATTTTATATCGCGACCACCGGCCGTCCCGGGCCTGTTCTCGTCGATATCCCAAAAGATGTGTCGATGGCCAAAGCGGAATTCACCTATCCGAATTCTGTCTCGATCCGAGGCTACAACCCGACATACGAAGGGAACAAATGGCAGATCAAGCAGGCGGCCGAAGCCATCATGAAGGCCAAAAAGCCGATTCTCTATGTCGGCGGCGGCGTGGTTTTTTCAGGAGCCTCGCAAGAACTGCTCGAACTGGCCGAGATGACACAGATTCCAGTAGACATGACGCTGATGGGCTTGGGTGCATTTCCCGGAGAACATTCTCTCTCCATGGGCATGATGGGGATGCACGGGACCTATCAGGCCAACATGGCTGTCCATTACTCCGACCTTGTGATCGCGGTCGGCGCTCGGTTCGACGACCGAGTGACGGGGAAGGTGTCGGAGTTCTGTCCCTATGCGAAAGTGATCCATATCGATATCGACCCGACGTCCATTCGAAAAAATATACACGTCGACATTCCGATCGTCGGCGATTGCAAGGCGGTCCTTCGCGAGCTGAACCAAATCTTGCGTGCGACGGTAAACGGCGAGCAGAAAGAACTGCGGAAGCCGTGGTGGGATCAGATCCGAGAATGGCAACAGGCCCATCCGTTGATGTATCACCAAGACAAGGACGGGCCGATCAAGCCACAGCAAGTGGTCAAGCGGTTGTATGAACTGACTAAGGATAGGGATCCGATCGTCTCGACCGATGTCGGACAGCACCAGATGTGGGCCGCGCAGTATTTCAAATTGGCGAAGCCGAACCGGTGGTTGACCTCGGGGGGACTTGGAACGATGGGCTTTGGCTTCCCTGCCGCGATGGGTGCTCAGGCCGCCTTCCGGGATCGTCTGGTGCTTTGTATTGCGGGAGACGGCAGCATCCAGATGAATATGCAGGAAATGGCGACGGCCGTGGTGAGCAAACTGCCGGTGAAGATCATCATCTTGAACAACGGATTTCACGGTATGGTCCGGCAATGGCAGGATCTATTCTACGAAGGGCGCTACGCGTCGAGTTATCTGGATACGACTCCGGATTTTGTCAAACTGGCGGATGCCTATGGAGCGGTGGGATTGCGGGTCAAGAAAGCCGACGATCTCGATGCCGTGCTGAAAGAAGCCTTGTCTACGGATAAACCGGTCATTGTGGATGTTCCGACGTATCCGTTTGAGAACTGCTATCCGATGATTCCGGCCGGCGGGTGTAATCATGAAATGATTTTGGAAGATCCGCCGGAGTTGAAGAAGAAACAATCCGGTGCGGCGAAAGTGACGCCGGAAGATAAAGATACGGTGCTCACGGCTTAAAGGAAGGTCTGAGTGGTGGGTGCTTAGTGTTGGGTGGTCGGCTCAGCTCTCGGTACTCGAGTCTCAGCACTGAAAAAGATGGAACATATCATCTCGGTAACGGTTGAAAATAAGTTCGGGGTTCTGTCAAGGGTCGCGGGGCTATTCAGCGGTCGGGGGTTCAATATTGAAAGTTTGTCGGTTGCGCCGACGCTTGATCCGTCCATGTCGCAGATGACGATTGTGACCACGGGTGATGAACGGATCATCGAGCAGATCGTGAAGCAGTTGAATAAACTCATCGACGTGATCAAAGTCGTGGACTTGAATGAGACGGAGTTTGTCTCACGAGAGACCGCGATCATCAAGGTCCATACAAAGGATGAGGATCGGGCCGAGGCGCTCAGAATCGTGGATATCTTTCGGGCGAACGTGATCGATTCGACGCCGAGTACCTACACGATCGAAGTCTCCGGAGATCCCAAGAAAATCGAAGCGATTATCAACTTATTACAACCTCTTGGAATCAAGGATTTGGTACGCACCGGCCGGGTGGCCGTCGCACGAGAACCGGTCCGATCTGCGGCGGTCCAGACGAAGAAAGTGGCCCGCGAGTAACGTCCTGCTGAGTATGCAGAATTGCTAGAGAAGGGAAAGGGTTGGTCATGAAAATCTACTACGATAAGGATGCCGATATTCAGCAGATCCGAAGTAAGACTGTGGCCGTGATCGGCTATGGGAGCCAGGGCCACGCCCATGCGCTGAACCTGAAAGAAAGCGGCGTAACGGTCGTCATTGGGTTGCGTGAAGGCGCGTCTTGGAAAAAAGCCGAACAGAGCGGGCTCAAAGTCATGCCGGTAGCCGATGCGGTCAAGGCGTCTGATGTGGTGATGATTCTGGCGCCTGACGAGGCGCAGGCCGCTATCTATCGACAGGAAGTCGCGCCCAACCTCAAAGCCGGGTCGTACTTGGCGTTCGGTCATGGGTTCAATATTCATTTTGGGCAGATTGTGCCGCCGGCCTCAATCAATGTTTTTATGGTGGCCCCAAAGGGACCGGGACACCTCGTTCGTTCGGAGTATACGAAGGGCAGCGGAGTCCCTTGTCTCCTTGCGATTCATCAGGATCCCAGCGGCGCCACCAGGCAAGTGGGATTGGCCTATGCGAGCGCGATCGGGGGTGGACGCGCCGGTGTGATCGAAACGAATTTTCGTGAGGAAACCGAGACCGACCTGTTCGGTGAACAGGCGGTGCTCTGCGGAGGACTTACGTCTTTGATCCAGGCAGGGTACGAGACGCTGGTCGAGGCCGGGTACTCGCCGGAAATGGCGTATTTCGAATGTTTGCATGAGGTGAAGCTCATTGTCGACCTGATCTACCAAGGCGGGATCGCCAATATGCGCTATTCGATCAGCACCACGGCAAAGTATGGTGATGTCACTCGAGGCCCGCGGGTGGTCACCGAACAGACCAAGCAGGAAATGAAACGGATTCTTGAAGAGATCCAAACAGGGCGGTTCGCCAAAGAATGGGTCCTCGAAAATCAAGCCAATCGGCCGGTCTACAATGCGCTGCTTGCCAAAGGCGAGGCGCATCCCATCGAGGCGGTCGGAGCCAAACTGCGGGGAATGATGCCGTGGCTCAAGAAAGATCAGCTCGTCGATAAGACAAAGAACTAAGGACTGCCGGTTCTGGTCTCGCATCGTTCAACGATTTGACGTACAATGATCATATACGTCTCGCCTTTCCCCTGCGACCGTAGTTCTTCGGAGAGGCGTGGCATCCTTCATAGACTGAGGTAACTCCGTGGCAGATCGTGCGGTCGGCGTTCCCTTTGCCAAAGAAGGAATTCCCTTCATTGCGGTTCCCGCCGGCGTTACACTGTTGACGGGATTGCTGGGTTGGCCGGTCGTCGCGTTTGTCGGTGCCGTTGCGACGCTGTTCTGTGCCTGGTTTTTTCGCAATCCGGACAGGGTTATCCCACAAGGTCCGAATCTTGTGGTCGCTCCCGGTGACGGAAAAGTGATTGCGATCGAGGAAGAGTTTGAGCCGAGATACCTGAAAGAGCGCAGCGTCAGGGTCACGATCTTTTTGAATGTGTTCGACGTCCACATCAATCGGATGCCCTGTGACGGCGTGATCGAAAATGTGCAGTATCAACCGGGCCTTTTCATGGTGGCCAGTAAGCCGGAAGCCACGTTCATGAACGAACAGAATGCCTTGATGATCAAGACACCTGAAGGCATCAAGGTCTTGTGCGTGCAAGTGGCCGGATTGATCGCCCGGCGCATTGTGTGTTGGGTCTCGCCACGGGATCAGGCTGTCCGAGGTGAGCGGTATGGGTTGATCCGTTTTGGGTCGCGCATGGATACCTTTCTCCCGATCGGTACCACGTTTCGGGTGGCTGTCGGGCAGCGGGTAAAGGGTGGCGAAACTATCCTAGGAGAATTGCCATGAAAACGGCAGGCTTCAGGAATTCGTTCGGGAAAGAGGGGAAGCGGCGGAAAGCGGCCATGCATCTCATCCCCAATCTTTTCACGACCGGTAATTTGTTTTGCGGAATCTTCGCGATACTGTCCGTCTTCAACGCGAACTACTTGGAGGCGGCGATTGCAATCCTCGTCGCGATGATTTTTGACGTCTTGGACGGGAAATCGGCCCGCCTGACCAACAGTACGAGCCAATTCGGTCTGGAGTACGATTCGCTGTCCGATGTGGTCTCGTTCGGTGTCGCACCGGGTCTGCTGATCTATTCATGGGCGTTGAGCGGACAGGGTACATTTGGCGTGGCGGTGATGTTCGCCTACGTTGCCATGGGAGCCGTGCGGTTGGCGCGATTCAACTCCACGGTCGCCTTGTCTGACGGCAAATATTTTACCGGGTTGGCTATTCCTGCGGCTGCCGGAGTCGTCGCTTCTCTGGTGGTCTTTGATCACTACCTCCTGAAGATGGGAGCAGAGACCCGGCCGATCGTGGTGCTGCTTATGACGCTGGCCCTCTCGTTCTTGATGGTCAGCACGATCAAGTATCGAAGCTTTAAGGAGCTGAAATTTAAAGGCCACCGGCAGATTACCTATCTGGTTTGGGGTATTCTCACACTGATGATGGTGGCAGCTTGGCCGGCGGTTATGTTATTTGTCATCTTTGCCGGTTACGCATTGATGGGGCCGGCTGAAAAAGTATTTTGGCTGGTTGCCCCGGCCGCCGGAAAAAGGAACATTGGGAAAGTCGAGCCGTCGCCGATCGAGTCAAAACCGTAGCTGCGAACAATCGATGGGAGGAACTGGAATTCTCATGAACGGCTAAGACGAGGAGTAGTACGCGAGCAGTCTAGAATAACAGAATGTTAAAAGCGGTTATCCAGCGAGGCCGCAGTGAGTGAAAAGACGAGGCGTACGGGTGTGGATGTACGTTGAGCCTTTGAACGATGCGAGAACGAAGCTGGGAACCGGTTTCAACATTCTGGAGAGAGCTGGTGGATGGTGCAAACCAGCCTAAACGTCGCCGAACTCGCCTCTGAGCCGAATCTCCGAACATGAAGTAGGAGATTCCGTCTCTTCTCCGTAAGAGGCAAATGAAGGGCCTGAACATCTTCAGGCTGAATCAGGGTGGTACCACGGAGCGCGTCAAGCCTTCGTCCCTGTTTGCGATGGGATGAAGGCTTTTGTTTTACAAGCTGCTGAAAAAGCCTTCCCGCTGCGTTCTCAGTCGTTCGAACCCCTCAGCGTACCAACACGCGTACGCCTCGGGGTCCTCACTCCTTGCGGCCTTGCCGGAAGGACTTTTTGAGCAGCTTGTGAATCGGAGGTGAGTCATGGCACGCATGATCAGAATTTTCGATACGACCCTGAGGGACGGTGAGCAATCGCCCGGCGCCAGCATGAACGTGGAAGAGAAGGTCATGGTGGCCAAACAACTGGCGCGGCTCGGCGTGGACATTATTGAGGCCGGGTTTGCCTATAGCTCGCCCGGGGATTTCGAAGCAGTGCGGCGCATCGCGCAGGAGGTCGAAGGGCCGACGGTCTGCAGCCTGGCGCGAGCCCGTCCCGAAGATATCACCCGGGCTTGGGAGGCGCTCAAAGGGGCGCCGAAGGTCCGAATCCATACCTTTCTCTCGACGTCGGATATTCACCTGAAGCACCAGTTTCGGATGACGCGCGAGCAGGCCAAACAGCGTGCGGTGGAGATGGTCCGGCTGGCGCGTGGGTATGTCGATGACGTCGAGTTTTCACCGATGGATGCGAGCCGTTCGGATCCGTCATATCTCTACGAAGTGATCGAGGCGGTCATTGCCGCCGGGGCCGGCACCGTCAATATTCCCGACACGGTGGGGTATGCGGTCCCACAAGAGTTCGGCGCACTGATCAAGGGAATTTGCGACAAGGTCCCCAACGCGAAACAAGCCGTCATTTCCGTCCACTGCCACAACGATTTGGGTGTCGCGGTGGCCAATAGCCTGTCGGCCATTATCAATGGGGCGGGCCAGGTCGAGTGCACGATCAACGGAATCGGCGAGCGCGCGGGTAATACCTCTTTGGAAGAAATCGTCATGGGCCTGCGGACCAGGAAGGATTTCTACCAAGCCGATACCGGGATTAGAACCGAGGAGATCGCGAAGACCAGCCGCTTGGTCAGCAAAATCACGGGGATGGTGGTGCAGCCCAATAAGGCGATCGTCGGAGCCAACGCCTTTGCCCATACGTCGGGCATTCATCAAGACGGATTGCTCAAAGAGAAGACGACCTACGAAATCATGCGCCCGGAGTCGATCGGATTGGTCGAGAGCCAGATGGTGATGGGCAAGCTCTCCGGGCGTCATGCGTTTCGGCAGCGCCTGGAAGAGCTGGGCTACGCGCTCAGCGAGGAAGAGATCAACCACGCGTTCGAGCGATTTAAGAAACTCGCCGACCAAAAGAAGGAGATTTTCGAGGAAGATCTCGAAGTCATTGTCTCGGAAGAGTTGTCGAAGATGGCCGACCGTATTGCGCTCAAAACATTTCACGTCTCGAGCGGAACGGACCAGGTCCCAACGGCCACGGTCGAACTGGAGATCGATGGGAAGTCCATCGCTCAAACCGGCACAGGCGATGGGCCGGTGGACGCCGTCTATCGCACCATTGCCGCGATGACGCAGACCAAGAGCAAGTTACTGATGTATGTCGTGAAAGCCATTACCGGTGGGACCGATGCGCAAGGCGAAGTGTCGGTGCGGGTTCAGGAAGACGGCCGGACGGTGACGGGCCACGGGGCCGATACCGATATCATCACGGCCTCTGCCCGGGCCTATTTAAGCGCATTGAACAAGCTGGCCTATCTGGCGACCAAGCAGGCTCAAGGGGAACAGAAGGTGAACTTGATTTGACGGCGCTCTCCACGATACAGTCTCAATTTCCGTGACTTAGCGTGTTGAGGTTGAGGGGGCTTGTCCGTGTTCAAAGTCACGCTGGCGGATCGCCCCGAGTTTCTAGCCGGCGACCATACTCGCTTGCGGGAGATTTTTCACCCGGCAAAGCATCAGCTCAAGCTGAATTATAGTCTTGCCCACGGCACTCTCCCTTCCGGTCAACGATCGAAGCGACATGTTTTGGCGTCGTCCGAGGTCTATTATTTCATATCGGGCTGTGGCCGATTGACGATCGATGACCACGTCACGCCGGTCGAAGCCGGGACGACGGTCTATGTTCCCCCTGGAGGGCAACAGTTTCTCGAAAATACCGGCACGACGGATATCGAATTCTTGTGTTTCGTGGATCCGGCTTGGCGAGTTGAAGATGAACGCGTGTTGGAATAGACCATGGGCGGATTGAAGATCGAAAGGAGCAATGGTGAAGGCCAAGATTGCAGTGCTGGCCGGTGACGGCGTCGGACGCGAGATCGTTCCTGAAGCTGTGAAGATTCTCAAGGTCATCGCGGATAAATATGGGCATTCGTTCGAATTTGCCGCGGCTGATATCGGCGGTCAAGCGATCGATAAGGCGGGAGTTCCGCTGCCGAAGGATACATTGGCGCTCGCGAAGCAGAGTGATGCAGTCTTGCTGGGAGCCGTCGGTGGCCCCAAGTGGGAAGGGTTAGAGTACAGCCTGCGGCCAGAACGCGCGCTGCTCGGAATCCGAGAGGCCTTAGGGCTCTATGCCAACTTGAGGCCGGCGAAGCTGTACTCCAATCTGGTGGATGCGTCCACGTTGAAGCGTGAGGTTGTCGAGGGGATCGACATCCTCGTGATTCGCGAACTCACCGGGGGAATCTACTTCGGCAAACCCAAGGGCATTGAAAAGCTGCCCAATGGCGAAGAACGGGGATTCAATACGGAGGTCTATTCCACGGAGGAAGTTCGGCGCATCGCCAAGGTCGCGTTCGAAGCGGCGCGGAAACGGCGCAAGAAGGTGACCTCGGTCGATAAGGCGAACGTGTTGGAATCCTCGGAGCTGTGGCGAAAGGTCGTCATCGACGTCCACGCGTCCTATCCGGATGTTGAACTGGGGCATATCTACGTCGATAACGCCGCCATGCAGCTGGTGCGGAACCCTCGACAGTTCGACGTGCTCCTCTGCAATAACATGTTCGGGGACATTCTCAGCGATGAAGCAGCGATGCTGACCGGTTCGATCGGCATGTTGCCGTCAGCCAGCATCGGGGCGAAAGTCGGGCTCTTCGAGCCGATTCATGGGAGCGCCCCTGACATTGCAGGCAAGAATATCGCCAATCCTATCGCCACGATTGCCTCGGCTGCGATGATGTTGTCGTACGCATTTCACCTTGAAAAAGAGCCTGAAGCCATCGAGCAAGCCATTGTGAAAACGCTCGACCTCGGGTATCGCACGAAAGATATTCAGAGCCCCGGAGCGCGGATCGTGGGGACCGTCGAGATGGGCGAGGCCATCGTGAGAAATCTGAACTAGTCAGCGGCCTGATCTATGGCAACCATTCTTTCCACATGGATGATCAAAACACTCGCAGGTAACGGCGAGGCGGGTTTTGCGGGAGACGGTGGATCGGCGGATCGGGCCTGTTTGAATGAACCCAAAGGCGTCACGATCGATCATCGCGGACACGTGTATGTGGCCGATTCAGAAAATCACGTCATTCGAAAAATCGATGGCGTCAGCGGTATCATCTCGACCGTAGCCGGGAGACCCAGCGACGATCAGACCCATGCACCGGTGCGACGGGAAGCAGGTGTCCAGCCCACGGATGAAGACCCGTTCGCTGATAGTGGTCGAACCACCACGGAGAGATTTACACAGCAGGCGGATTTGAGCGGAACCGTCCGATATTGGACCAACGGGGCACCCACTTTACAACGGTATGGTGGGGACGGCGGGCCGGCGGTGAGCGCGGATCTCAACTTCCCCACAGCGGTGGCTGTGGACCGGGAGGGGAATCTCTATATCGCCGATACGATGAATCATCGTGTGCGGATGGTGGAAACGGCAACCGGGATGATCTCGACGCTGGCAGGGACAGGTCAGGCTCGTTTTTCCGGCGACGGCGGTCCCGCGCATCACGCTGCGCTCAATGAACCCTCGGCCTTGGCCGTCGACGATGGAGGCAGGCTCTATATCGCCGATCAAAGCAATCATCGTGTGCGTGTGGTAGACCTTAAGACTCGCGTGATTCACACGGTTGCGGGAACCGGGACAGCAACGTACGACGGAGATGGGCAGCACGCTGTTGACGCAGCCCTTGCGGGTCCCAGTGGATTGGCCTTGGCGGCCGATCGACTGTACATAGCCGATACCTTCAACGGCCGAATCCGATGTGTTCAACTCTCATCTGGTCTGATTTCCACTGTGGCGGGTGATGGCGGAGCCTATCGGTACGAATCGCCGTCGGATCCGCCGTCGCCGAGTCTTTCGCGCCCAACGGGAATTGCCGTCGATCATCAGGGAAACCTCTTTCTGACCGATTCCGACAGTCACCTCATCCGGCAATGGGATTCGGCGGATGGGGTGGCATTCTGTGTTGCGGGTGTTGGAATTCCTGCCTATTCGGGAGATGGGGCAGCCGCACGAGAGGCAAGTCTATGTTACCCGTTCGGTATTGCAACTGGTCGCGATGGAACGTTGTTGGTAGCGGACACCTTTAATCATCGTATTCGCATGTTGGCATTGGAGTAAGCGTCTCATGATCAAGAAGAAACCCGGATACATCGTGGCAATCCTCGGCGCGACCGGCGCGGTGGGGAAGGAAACGCTCGACATCTTGGAAGAACGGAAATTTCCGCTGGCGGGACTCAGGCTCTTTTCGTCCAAGCGATCGGCCGGCGAGGTAATGACCTGCCAGGGTAAGGAGTGGACGGTTGAAGAGTTGACCGAATCCTCGTCGTTCGATGAGGTGGATCTGGCGTTTATCTCCGCGACGGACGCCATCAGCAAAGAATACGGTCAACGATTGGGAGCGGCCGGCATTGCGGTGATTGATGATAGTGCCGTATTCCGTATGGATGATCAGGTTCCTTTGGTGGTTCCGGAGGTGAATGCCGCAGCCTTACGTTCAATGCCTCGGGGAATCGTCTCGATTCCAAACTGTACGACCACTCCCTTGGTTATGGCGCTCAAGCCCCTTCACGATGCGGTGGGGGTGAAGCGAGTGGTGGTCACGACCTTTCAATCGGTGTCCGGAACCGGCACCGCGGCCATGGACGAACTGATGGATCAAACGAAAGACTTGCTGGCATTTCGCGACGTCACGACCAAGGTCTATCCCTATCAGATCGCCTTCAATCTGTTGCCGCACATCGGCTCGTTCAATGAGGGAGGCGACTGCTCGGAGGAAGTCAAGATCGCGAAAGAGACCCGAAAGATTCTCGGTACACCGAACCTTCGGGTTACGGCGACGACGGTGCGCGTTCCCGTACTCCGTTGCCACTCTGAAGCGATCAATGTTGAATTGGAACGTCCGTTGAGCTCGAACGAGGCGCGTGCCGCGCTGGCAGCGATGCCCGGCGTGATCGTCTATGACGATCCGGTAAAGAAGCTGTACCCAATGCCCCTCGATGCGACCGGAAAAGATGAGGTCTACATCGGCCGTGTGCGGGAAGATGAATCGATTGCGAACGGCCTTAACCTCTGGGTCGTGTCCGATAATCTTCGCAAGGGAGCGGCGCTGAACGCCATTCAGATCGCCGAGTGTCTAGTCAACAGCTAGCAGCATTCTGCCAACTGGGATGAAAGTTGATGCCGGAATGGAATACCTTCGGCAAGATCTTAATCGGGATAGGGCTTGGCATCGTCGGGCTTGGGGTCCTGTTGGTCCTGGTGGACCGGATTCCCGGCCTCGGAAGCGCATTCAGTTGGTTGGGAAAGCTTCCGGGTGATATCTCCGTCAAACGTGATAACTTCAGCTTCTATTTCCCCATCGGGACCAGTATCGTCCTCAGCATCTTTCTGAGTCTGCTATTCTATCTCCTAGGATGGTTCTTCCGAAGATGATAGCAAGACAGCTCCTGGTCGGCGTGGCTGGATTGGGACTCTGCTTCGGCTGTCTCATGATGCCGGAGGCCCAAGCGGCTCAATCGATTCGTGTTCTGTTGGCATCAGATGTTCGGCAGTTGGAAGTGTATACCGATCAGACCCTTTGGGTGACTGATGAGCGTGATCAGGCGTGGGCGTATCGGTCCGCGCTCCGGATCAAGGCGCAGGGCCAGGTGCTGCTTCTCAACGGCAAACCGGTGACGAGCGATCAGCTGATGGTGCGGGCGGGAAGTCATGACGTGAAAATCTGGTTGAATGGGAACGGCAATAAGGCAGTCCTGCGCGCAGGCGATGAGAAAGGTGCGGTCCAGGTCAGTGGGTCGATCCAACTCGTTCGGCGAGGGAAAGGCTTGCTCGTCGTCAATTATGTCGATTTGGAGGAGTACGTCAAAGGTGTGGTGCCGGCCGAGGTGAATCCCGCCTGGCATCCCGAGATGTTGAAAGTTCAGGCAGTCGCGGCCAGGACCTATGCGTTGTATCAACACATGCTCAGTGCTGCTCGGGACTATGATGTGGTTGCCGGGACTCAAGATCAGGTGTATCGTGGCCGCCAGGGTATCGATGGACGGGTCATCCAGGCCGTAGAATCCACACGAGGCATGGTCGTGACCCATCAGGGGGCTCCCATCTATGCCGCCTTCTCATCGACGGCCGCAGGGATCACGGAAGATGCCACGATTGTGTGGTCGAAGGATCTGCCCTATTTGAAGGGCGTTGAATGCCCGTTCGACATCGAGTCTCCGCACTATCAGTGGAAAGCGTCGTTTACGATCGATGTGTTGGAGAAGAATTTACGGCAACAAGGATTTGCGGTGGGAACGATCACGGCAATCGCACCGCTTACCTATAGCCGTGCAGGACGCGTGGCCACGTTGCAGATTTCGCACTCCCTGGGTGAGCTCGTTCTACGGGGAGAAGATCTGCGTAAGGCGGTAGGGTATACGGTGGTGCCCAGCACGCAATTTACGATTGAGTCCGTCGGCCGGGATGTCATCCTTTCCGGATATGGAGCAGGCCATGCAGTGGGCCTCTGTCAGTGGGGCGCGAAGGAACTGGCAGAGTTGGGCTATTCCTTTTCGAGCATTCTTCGCTACTACTATCCTGGGACCGAGCTTCGCGATGCTTCATTGACCCAGGCTCCTCCTGCCCCTTCGGTTCCTCCTTCGTAATGCAACGCTCAGATTATGACTTTCCATTCGATCCTGCACTGATCGCGGTGCAGCCGATCATTCCCCGGGATCGGGCGCGATTGCTGGTCCTGGATCGGAAGACGCAACAATTTGCACATCGTCAGGTTGCCGATCTCCCTGAATTGATGAACCCGGGCGACCTGCTCGTCGTCAACGATACCAAGGTCTTGGCTGCACGGGTGTCGGGGATCAAGAGACCGACCGGAACACCGGTTGAGGTATTGTTCGTGAAGGATCTCGGTAAGGGACGGTGGGAAATTATGGTGAAAGGCACCTTCCGTATCGGCCAGGTGATCGAATTCGATCGACATTCCCGCGCAACGATCGTGAAACGCGACGCGTCCGGTACCGAGGTGATGGTGGAAAGCCCGGATTCTGTGACACGGCTCTTTGAAACGCAGGGGGCTATGCCGCTTCCGCCTTATATCAAACGCGCCGCGACTCCGGATGATCGACGCTGGTATCAGACGGTCTTTGCCAAACACGAAGGGGCGATTGCAGCACCGACCGCCGGGCTTCACTTTACCGAAGAACTGTTTAGACGACTGGTCTCGTCTGGGGTCAAGGTTGCCACAGTGACCCTGCATGTCGGTCCAGGCACCTTTAAACCGGTGACGACCGAACGAATAGAAGACCATCAGATGGGGGCGGAAGCATTTTCCATCAGTGAGGAAGCAGCCGACGCGATCAGGCAGACGAAACGCGTCGGTGGGCGGGTGATGGCCGTCGGTACCACGGTCGTCCGCGCGCTTGAAACCGTCATGAAGGAGAAGGGGATGATGGTTCCTACGTCCGGTGAGAGCCGGCTCTTCGTGACACCGGGATTTCAGTTTAAGGTCGTCGATGTGCTCATGACGAATTTCCACCTTCCACGGACGACGCTCTTGATGCTGGTGTCAGCCTTCGCAGGCACCGAGCTGATTCGCAGAACTTACGAAGAAGCCGTCAAAGAGCGCTATCGCTTCTACAGTTACGGCGACGCGATGCTGATCAATTAGGCTGAACGAGAGCGAAAGGACTTACAGCATCTCGCGGCGGACGGTGACCGGCAGCTTGGCTTTCATGGACTGTTGAAATGAGACCAGGGCTCGTTGCTGTTTTTGCAAGAGCATGTCGTCCAACACCCGCTGCTTGGCTTCGGCAGCTTTGGCAGGATCGGAGTCCTGAGGCCTGGTCATGAGAGATTGCCCCTCGGCAATTTCGGCAGGGGTGAGCGCAACAGAATCGCGGACGATCATCCGAGCCTTATTGGCCAACACTTCCTGGTGCTGGATCGCCTCGAACGAAGCCGGTGTCAAATGATTGGCCGCCAGGATGCGGCGGTAGAGTTCCGGATCGAAGGCTCCGTTTTTCTGAAAGACCGGAGTTTGCATGATCAGCTCGCGCAAGTCGGCATCGGAGACTCTCACGCCCATTTCTTCAGCGGCGATGATCCAGACGCGACTGTCGACGAGTTGCCCGATGACGAACTCTTTGAATTCTTCCTCTTTGAAGTCACCGGTGACGTTTTCTTTGTAGATGCGACGCATGTTTTCATAGGTGCGTTTAAACTCGTCGAGTGAAACCGATTGCTCCCCGACTTTGGCGACGGGTCCGCCGGTTTGCTCCCCGAATCCCCACCATCCCATCGTAATCACGAAGGCAACAGCCAAAATGCCCATGATGGATTTGAGCAACCAAGGGTAGTTGTGAGATGCGTCGCGCATCGTCTTAATCATGTCGATCCTCTTTTTGTGTAAAAGCCAAAGTGTACTTGCGGACAAAACGAAAGGCAAGAGCGGCAATCGGTGAAAAGATCCAGAAACGGGTCCCCCGAATTCGCGTATACTTCCCGTCGATGTCGCAATGAGAGCACTGGACGACTCGCAAGGACACCCAAAAAGAGGCTCTGAAAAAGATTGGTCTTTGTTTGTGCAAGATGATGCGTTTTGTTATACTTTGTCACTAATTAGGTAAGGAGATCCCTTGGCAGGGGAGGGGCTGACCTCGGCGTCGTTTGAATCAAGAGTCTATCCGAAGGCCCATGTCCTGAACCGGTTCATCGCGAAGTTGATCGACCTGTTCATTATTGTCGCCGCAGGCGAAGTCGCTCCTCCGGTCGGCTTTCTTTCCGGTCTGGCCTACATCTTGATCGCCGATGGATTTGCGGGGGGACGAAGTATCGGCAAACGGTTGGTCGGTCTGCAAACCATGCGGTTGGATGGGCGGGATACGGCCGGCTTTCGAGAGTCGATCATCCGGAATCTTCCGTTGGGCGGCGCACAGATCGCGTATGCGGTCCCATACATTGGATGGCTCGTATCCCTAGCCATTTTAGGCTTCGAAAGTTTTTTGATCATAGGGAATGAGCAGGGTCGTCGACTCGGCGACGAAGTGGCTCGAACGCAGGTGTTGGATGCGGGTCAACTCGCAGTCCCGGATTAGGTAAGATAGAACAAGCGCACAGGCTGGGCGCTGAGTCGTCCGGCCAAGATGAAGGGAGAGACGCCGTGGGGTTCCCGGGAGATGTGTTCGGTTGGTTCTCCGACGACCTAGCGATTGACTTAGGCACTGCGACGACCCTCGTCTATGTCCACGGGAAGGGGATCGTCCTCAACGAACCCTCCGTTGTCGCGGTTGAAAAGAAAAGCGAAAAAGTGCTGGCCGTCGGAACGGACGCCAAAAAAATGCTTGGACGCACGCCGGGCAATATCGTTGCGGTTCGGCCGATGAAGGAAGGCGTGATCGCCGACTTCGAGATGGCCGAACAAATGCTGAAGCATTTCATCCGGAAGGCGCACAATCGCAGCGCGTTTGTTCGACCACGGATCATCATCGGGGTCCCCTCCCGTATCACGCAGGTAGAGCAACGGGCCGTGCGCGACTCCGCCGAATTGGCCGGGGCGCGGGAGGTCTATCTGATTGAAGAGCCTGTCGCCGCGGCCATCGGATCGGGATTGCCGATCACGGAGCCGTCCGGAAACATGGTGGTCGATGTAGGAGGCGGGACGACAGACATCGCCGTCATCTCGTTGGGCGGGATCGTGTACAGCGAATCCGTCAAGGTCGCCGGCGACCGCATGGACGAAGCGATCATGAATTACATCAAGAAAAAGTACAACTTGCTCATCGGGGAGCATATGGCGGAACGGATTAAATTCGAGATTGGGTCCGCCTATCCCTTCGAGGAGCGGAAGACCATGATGATCAAAGGCCGAGATTTGATTTCAGGTATCCCGCGGACATTGGTCATCGATGACGCCGAGGTCCGCGAAGCGCTGCAAGAGCCGATTGGAACGATTGTGAATGCCATCAAGATCGCGTTGGAAAACACTCCGCCCGAACTGGCCGGGGATATTATCGATCGCGGAATCGTGTTGACCGGTGGCGGCTCCCTTCTCAAGGGCATGGACACACGATTCCGTGAAGAAACGAACTTGCCGATCATTACGGTGGACGATCCGCTGACCTCCGTGGTGTTGGGGGTGGGCAAGATTTTGGATGAACTGGATCTGCTCCGGAAGGTATCGGTCATGTCCCAAGCGAATAATCTCCGGTAAGGTCCCATCCCTCATGCGGATGGTCAATTTACGCGCATCGTATAACGCTAAACGTCTTGCCCTCGCTCTCGCCGTCATTCTCGTGCTCGGCTTCCTTCTTGTACCGGGCCAACTTCAGAGCGTCTTTCAGCAGATGGGCAGTCCGGTCGGGTGGGCCCTCAGTTGGCCTCTTCAAGCCGTTGCCGGGATCCATGATCGGATCGCCGACCTCTGGGGCCGGTTTGTGGCGCTCCAGGGGGTCGAAGAAGAAAATAGACAGTTGAGGAGAGAGCTGGATCTACTCAAGGAGCAAAATGGGCAGTTGCAAGAAGCTTCGGCGGCGACGGAGCGGCTTGTGAACCTGCTGGAATTCAAGAAACAAGCGCTTCCCACGCTGGTGGCCGCCCAAGTGATCGGCCGCGATACCGGCAATTGGTACAAGACGATCATCATCAATAAAGGGTCGTCCGATGGCCTCCAGTCGGACCAGGGCGTGATTACGCCAGCCGGTGTGGTCGGTCGCATCGTCAAGACGACTCCATCCACTGCCGTGGTGTTGCTCGTGACGGATCCGAACAATGCGATTGCCGGATTGATCCAGCGAACGCGAGATGAAGGCATTGTCGAAGGAACCACGCAAGGGTTGGCGAGCCTCAAGTATATTCCATTGTTGTCCAGCGCTCGGTCAGGCGATCGTGTGGTCACGTCAGGATTGGTCGGGGGATTCCCCCGTGGCCTGCCGATCGGGACGATCACGAAGATCGACAAGGAAGAGGAAGCGTTGTTCCAATCTGCGGAGCTGTCTCCGGAGGTCGATCCGAATCGTGTCGAGGAAGTGCTGGTAATTCAGTCTTCCGCAGTTCCGACGGAGGGAGCCCAAATCGGCGCTCCGAAGAGGAGGCCATGAAAGCGCTGATTTACATCGCGCTGATCGTCGGTCTTGTCCCGATTCAAGCCGTACTCCTGCCGCATATCAGTTTGTGGGGAGTGAAGCCGGATCTCGGCTTCGTGGTCGTCTGCTTGATCGGCCTCATCGGCGGGGAGCTTGATGGATTGCTGATGGGTCTCGTTCTGGGCTGGGCGATGAGTCTGTTTTCTGCTCAAGATCCGTTCTCTGCGGCAATGATGAAGGGGGCCGTGGGTTTTATGGCCGGTCTGGCCGGCCGGCAAGTGGTCTATCTAAGCCCCGTCGTGCTCGTGATGGGACTTCTCCTCGTCTCGTTTCTCGTCGGACTGGTCACCCCGTTTGCGCTGAAACTCAGTGTGGAACAAGATCTCTGGTGGGCTGTCTGGACCGTTGTGTTGCCGCAAGCCTGTCTCGATGCCGTGATCGGAGGAGCTATTTATTGGCTGATGTGGAGTCGCCTGAATATTGAGCAATGGGTTTCCGAGTATCGGGTCTAGGTATCGTATGGCGAGTGCACACTATCCGGAAACAGAATTCGGTGATCTCCATCGCAGACTCTTCATTCTGCGCGTGGGACTCTTGCTGGTGGTGGCGCTGCTCGGCCTCCGACTGTGGCATTTGCAGATTCGAGAAGGGCCGTACTATCGAGACTTGTCGGAAAACAATCGCACCAGACAGGTGCTGTTGGAACCGGCGCGGGGCCTGATCTACGACCGGCATGGGGTTCTCCTCGCGAATAACGTACCGAGCTTCAGCCTCTATGTCACATTGGAAGACGTGAAGGATCGTGAAGTCTTGATCCAGCAGTTGACCGATCTCCTCGGCCTGGACCCCGCTCTCGTGCGAAAAAAACTGATGATCAGAGGCAGCAAACTGCTTCCCCGTAAGATTAAAGACCGGATGACGTTGCGCGATGCCACGCTGGTCGAATCTCACCGACTCGATATGCCCGGCGTCATGATTCAAGTAGAGTCCCAACGCAACTATCCGGGCGGTGTGACGGCGGCCCATCTCTTGGGCTATGTGGGTGAGATCTCGGCGGATCAACTCGAGAAACCGGAGTTCATCGATCTCCATCAGGGGAGCATCGTGGGGCAATATGGAGTTGAAAAGTCCTACGATCGGCACATGCGTGGACTGGCCGGTCAGAAGAGCGTGGAAGTCGACGCGCTCGGTCATGAAAAGAAAGCTTCGGTCGTCGAGAGGCCGCAAGCGGGGAACGACCTCTATCTCACTATCGACGTGCGTCTCCAGAAACTTGCCGAGGATCTCCTGGGCGTAGAACAGGGCGCCATTGTCGCGCTCGATCCGACCAACGGTGATATTTTGGCCATGGCCAGCCGGCCCGCCTTCGATCCGAACCTCCTGTCGCGAGAACTGACGGCGAAACAATGGGTCGAGATCGTCCAGGATGAAGGGCGTCCGTTGAACAATCGAGCCTCACAGGGGCAGTACCCTCCCGGTTCCACGTTCAAAATCCCGATGGCTATCGCCGCCCTGGAAACCAAGACCATGACACCTTCCAGTACCGTGCACTGTAACGGGGGCTATCAGTTCGGCAAGCGGCTCTATCATGACTGGAAAGTCGGTGGACATGGCTATGTCGATCTCCATGACGCCTTAGTCCATTCCTGTGACGTGTACTTTTATACGATCGGGCAGCGTATGGGGATCGATGTGATGGCGGAGTTCGGAAAGGACTTCGGGCTTGGACGGGCCACGGGAGTGGAATTGCCGTCGGAACGATCCGGTATCATGCCGTCCACCGCCTGGAAGCAAAAAGCCAAGAACGAATCCTGGTTGCCTGGTGAGACCATTTCGGCGGCCATTGGACAGGGCTATGTGACCGTGACGCCATTGCAGATGGCCAGTCTAGTCGGTACGGTCGCCAATGACGGTGTCAGTTATCGTCCCCGCCTCGTGCAGGCAGTCATGGATCGAACGACGGGGAATCTTCAAGAGTTACCGGCCGTTCCACGCGGAAAACTCAACGCCAAGCCGGACACGTTCCGCATCATCAAGGATGCCTTGGCTGACGTCGTCACGAAGGGAACGGCGACGAGGGCGAAGTCCTCCCTGGTGACGATCGGTGGGAAGACAGGGACGGCTCAGGTGGCGGCCCTCAGGACCGGGCCGGAGGAAAACATCCCCAAAAAGTACCGAGACCATGCCTGGTTTGTGGCCTTTGCACCGGTGGAATCGCCGAAGATCGCCGTGGCCGTGCTGGGCGAACATATGGGACACGGTGGAGCCGCCGCAGCCCCACTGGCCAAGGAAGTCATCGAAACATACATGAAGCTCACCCCGCAGGTTCCCGTTGTCACGTCGGATCTTTCCGGCGTGGCCCAGCCGGGGCGCCCCTCGAAAGACTCATGATCGATCGTCTGACTGAGAATCGCGGCCTCGACAGCTTCGATATCCGCTATGTTGCCTTGATTCTGGCCATTCTGGGAATCGGGGTGCTGTCCATTTATAGCGTGACGCAAGGGCAGCAGGGCGGGATCGCGCCGTTCTATCTCAAACAGTTGATGTGGATCGGTTTGGGCGCGGCGGCGTTCATCGTCATGTGGGCGTCGGACTACCATCACCTCGCGCGGTTTGCCTATCCTGCCTATGCGTTTATTCTCCTGATGCTGCTGTTTGTTCTCTTCGAGGGACGCACGAGCAAAGGGGCGCAGCGATGGATCGCACTGGGCCCGCTCAGTTTTCAGCCGTCCGAGTTCGCCAAGCTCATTCTCGTGTTGGTGCTGGCGCATTATTACTCGAAGGCCCCTCGTGTCGGATGGCTGCAGCGCGTCATCCTGCCGGGGCTTTTGGTCCTGCCCGGCCTTCTTCTCATCTTGAAGCAGCCCGATTTAGGGAGTGGACTGAGCTTTGTCGCGGTCTACGCGGCGATGCTGCTCATGGTAGGGGTTCGCTCGCAAGCCTTGGGTTTTATTCTCTTATTTGGGATTATGCTGTTTCCATTTGCCTGGGAGGGGCTGTGGGGGTCCTTGCATGATTATCAGCGACAGCGCATTATGGCGTTCGTCGACCCGGATTATGACCCGGGTGGAAAGGGCTATCATGCCCTACAATCGAAAATTGCAATCGGGTCTGGGGAACTCCTGGGCAAGGGACTTTATGGCGGCACCCAAAGTCAGCTGAAGTTTCTGCCCGAAGGCCACACCGATTTTGTGTTCGCCGTATTTGCGGAAGAATGGGGATTTCTCGGGGTGCTGGTGCTCTTGACATTGTTTATCGGATTGATCTGGTTATCTCTGGAGATCGCCTCCAAGGCGAAGGATCAGCTTGGCGCCTTGCTTGCCGTAGGGATTGTGGCGATGCTGTGCTTCTGCGTCGTGGTCAACATCGGCATGACGGCAGGAATGTTTCCGATCGTCGGCATCCCCTTGCCTCTGGTGAGTTACGGCGGAAGCGCCACGATTATGACCATGGCGGCGTTGGGTTTGCTGTTGAACGTCAAACGAAAGCGGTTAAGCCTATTTTATTGAGCGAAGACCGAACGCGCGGAACAATTATGTCCCACCGTTCGGAGAAGGATATTATCGAACGTCGGCTAAGTGTGCGGGGTGGTATGCGCTGTGGACCTGGGCGTAGGCCCGCGTCCATCGCGTCCTCCGAACTGCGGCGGCGTTCAGATCAAAGGAGTCAGTATGGGAAATGAGATCGCGATAACCGTCTCGCGGGAAGAAACCCGCGTGGCCGTGCTCGACGGCGGGGTCGTCACCGATTTGTTCGGAGACCGCGCCAAGCACAAAGACTTTGTCGGAAACATTTATAAGGGAAGAGTCGCCAAGGTATTGCCCGGAATGCAAGCCGCGTTCGTGGATATCGGCTTGGAAAAAGCCGCGTTCATGCATGTCTCCGATCTCTTGGTTGATGCGGAGCCGGGAGATATGTTGGTCGAGGACGATGAAGACGAAAAAGATTCGGACATGCTGCGGCCCAAACGCCAGAGCGCGAAGCCCATCGAACAGCTGTTGAGTGAAGGCCAAGAGCTGATGGTGCAGATTTCCAAGGGGCCGATCGGCACCAAGGGGTCACGAGTCACGACGTATGTCTCGCTGCCCGGACGATACCTCGTCTTTATGCCGAACGTCGACCATATCGGCGTGTCTCGGCGCATTCCGCGGGATGAAGAACGGGCCAGGCTGAAAGAAATCATGCGCCGGGTTCGCCGCCAGGGTTGCGGGTACATCGTGCGGACGGTGAGTGAAGGCGTCAAAGAAGACGAACTGAAATCCGACGTCGATTTTTTGCACGTGCTCTGGCAGGACGTGTTGACCAAGCGGGAACAATTGCCCGCTCCCGCATTGCTGCATTCGGATTTGAGCCTGAGCTTCCGGGTGGTGAGAGACCTGTTCGGCAAAAAGGTGGATCGACTCTGGATCGATTCGCGGGAGGAATACGAAGCCATTCGGGATTTCGTGCAGCGATTTTCCCCCGAGCAGACCTCACGGATTCATTTTTACGACAAGGAAGAGCCGTTATTCGATCATCTGGGGGTCGAACAGGAAATCGCGCGCGCGATGAGCCGGAAGGTGTGGCTCAAATCGGGCGGCTATCTGGTGATCGATCATACCGAAGCGATGACGGTGATCGACGTCAATACGGGGCGGTTTGTAGGAAAGCGGGATCAGGAAGAGACCATCTTGCGGAACAATCTGGAGGCGGCGAAGGAAGTCGCCTATCAGCTCAAACTGCGCGGCATCGGCGGCATCATCATCGTCGACTTCATCGATATGGAGCGTGAAAAGAATCGGGATAAGGTCTACCACGCGCTGGTGGATGCCATGGCGTCGGATAAGGCGCGGACGAGGATCTCCAGGATCTCGGATCTCGGCTTGATCGAGATTTCCCGCGAGCGTGTCCGGGAGGATCTGTTGCGTTCGCTGTCCGAGCCCTGCCGTTACTGTGAAGGCCGTGGCTATACGAAGTCTCCGACGACCGTGGTGTACGAAATTTTTCGCGAGATCCGACGGATTGAACCCGCGTCCGATCAGCAACGGATTATCGTGGGAGCCCATCCGACGGTGGCCGAGTTGCTGCAAGACGAAGAGCGCCATGGGGTGGAAGTACTGGAGCGCGATTGTTCGGCGAAAATCATCATCACGCCGGATAGTCAATTGCATCTCGAGCAATACGATCTGGTCGTTCTCTAGTCTCGTGCGGTACAGGCCGGCACGTTCCGTCGGAAGCGCGTTCAGCAGGGTGCGACCTTCCTGCCGTTGAGACCAATTCCCCATCGTTCAATGAGACCGACATGGACGAAGCGTCACTGACCTCGTGGCTCACGCTCCAAGCCGTCGACGGCGTCGGGGATCGCACACTCCTCAAATTGGTGCAACGGTTTGGATCTCCCGATGCGGTGCTGTCAGCGGCAATGGACGATTTGAGGTTGGCGGGGTGCAGTCCGGAATTGGCCGAATCGGTGCGGCAGGGGCCCGAGTCGAACATCCGGCGGCAGATCGATCGTCAGGTCAAGATCGTCGGACGCCTGAAGATTCACACGATCACGACCTTTGATCGATCATACCCTGCGCGGCTCAGAGCGATTCCCGATCCCCCGCCGTTGTTGTATGTAAGTGGGACGTTGTTGCCGCAGGACGAGGTGGCGGTGGCGATTGTGGGTGGACGACGGGCCACTCCGTCCGGAAGGATCGTCACGGAAGAGATTGCGAAAGAACTCGCCGGATGTGGTGTGACGATCGTGAGCGGTCTGGCGCGTGGAATCGATGCGGCGGCGCATCGAGGGGCCCTGGCGGGAAAGGGCCGCACGATTGCCGTATTGGGGTGCGGCATCGATCGGACCTATCCCTCGGAGCACCAGGCGCTCAGGCGGAGCATCGAATCACATGGAGCCGTCATTTCTGAGTTGCCGATCGGCGCGGCTCCGCAAAGTCATCACTTCCCGCGGAGGAATCGGATCATCAGCGGACTCTCGCTGGGCGTGTTGGTCAGTGAAGCGGCGACCAACAGCGGCTCGCTCATTACAGCCAAGTTGGCGCTGGAGCAAGGCCGAGAGGTCTTCGCCGTGCCTGGTTCCATCAAAGAAGAGGCCTGCCGTGGATCGAATCGCCTCATCAAGGAGGGTGCGAAACTGATCGAGGGAGCTCAGGATGTCCTCGATGAGATCCTTCCACAAATCGACGCCCGTCAACGGACGATGCTCCATTTTGATGGTGCAGCGATCGAAGCGGAGGCGCCGCTAGGAACCGACGGTACGTTGGTGTATGAAGCGCTCTCTTATGAGGCGTGTTCCGTTGATGCCGTGATCGAAACGACAGGACTGAGCGCCGCGCAAGTGGCGGCGACGCTGCTGACGCTCGAGTTGAACGGCCGGATTCGCCAGCTGCCTGGCCAACACTACATTCGTCTCTAGCCCGTGTTTTTCTGCGGCGAGCACCATTCTAGTTGCACGAATCCCGGATATTTGGTACGGATGATACAATCCTTGTGAGACAGACGGAGTTGTCATGGCAAAAACTCTGATCATCGTTGAGTCGCCGACGAAAGCCAAAACGATCACGAAGTATCTGGGCCGCGGGTACACCGTGATGGCGTCGGTGGGACACGTCAAGGATCTGCCGACCAGCAAATTGGGTGTCGATCTCGAACACGATTTCGAACCGCAGTACGTCACCATCAAAGGCAAGTCGAAGGTGTTAGCCGAAATCAAGAAGAAGGCTGAGGAGGCAGACAAAGTCTTTCTGGCGCCGGACCCTGACCGAGAAGGAGAGGCGATTGCTTGGCACCTCGAACAGGAGCTGTTGGGCAAATCGAAAAAGAAAAAGAAGGACGGAAAGATTTTCCGGGTCCTGTTCAATGAGATTACGGAATCGGCGATCAAGCGGGCGTTGCAGTCGCCGGGCGAGATCGATATGAAGTTGGTCAATGCGCAGCAAGCGCGCCGTATCTTGGATCGCATCGTCGGCTATCAAGGCAGCCAGTTGCTCTGGAATAAAGTCCGGCGCGGACTCAGCATGGGGCGTGTGCAGTCGGTGGCCATGCGGCTGATCTGCGAACGCGAAGCGGAGCGGGAAGCGTTCAGAACCGAAGAGTACTGGTCGATTACCGCGCTGATCGCCGGGGCCAATCCTCCCGCATTCGAGGCCAAGCTCCACAGCATGAACGGAGCGGAAGCGTCGATCGAGAACAGTGAGCAAGCTGGCCGGATCGTCGCCGATATTCAAGGGAAGGCATTCGTCGTCCAATCGATCGAGCGTCGGGAAAAGAAGCGCAACCCCGTCGCGCCGTTCATCACGAGCCGTCTGCAGCAGGAAGCGGCGCGAAAACTGCACTTCTCGCCCAAGAAAACAATGACGCTCGCACAGCAACTGTATGAAGGGATCGAAATCGGCGCAGAAGGCGCGACGGGTCTCATCACCTATATGAGAACCGACTCGCCTCGCATCTCGAATGAGGCGACGGCCGATGCGCGCGAGGTAATTCAGTCGCGCTTCGGCGCGCAATATCTTCCCGCGACGCCCAATGTCTATAAGACGTCGAAGGCGGCCCAAGAAGCCCATGAAGCGATCCGGCCGACCTCGGCGGGACGCGACCCTGAATCGATCCGCCAGTATTTGGATCAGGATCAATACAATCTCTACAAGTTGATCTGGAATCGATTCATCGCCTCGCAGATGGTTCCGGCGATTTTGGACGTGACCCGCATCGATTCAACACCGGTTGAGACCAAGGAAAATTATCTCTTCCGTTCCACCGGGACCGTCGTGAAGTTCCCCGGGCACACGATCGTCTATATGGAAGGGATCGATAGGGAATTGCCTTCACAGAAACCGAAGGCCGATCAGGAGGCGGATGATGACGAGCGCCAGCTGCCGGCTCTGTCCGAAGGAGAGCGGTTGCGGCTCGCCGAGCAGGAAGGGCAGTCGGCTCCGGGTCTGACCTCGAAGCAGCATTTCACGCAGCCGCCGCCCCGATATAACGAAGCCCTCCTGATCAAGGAACTGGAGGAAAAAGGGATTGGGCGTCCGTCCACCTACGCCACGATCATCTCCACGATCCAAGACCGCAAATATGTCGAAAAGACCGAAGGGCGGTTCATCCCGACGGAAACGGGCCGCACGGTCAACGATTTCCTTTTGAAGGGATTTCCGGCCGTCGTCGATGTCGATTTTACGTCGCACTTGGAAGCAGAGCTCGACGAAGTGGAGGAAGGCAACAAACAATGGGTCGATTCAGTGCGGGACTTTTACAACCCGTTTGCGGCGGATCTGGAGAAGGCCAAGACGATTCCCGGCCCCAAGGATACGGTCGAGCCTCCGACGAACATCCCATGCGAGAAGTGCGGCCGGATGATGGAAATCAAATGGGGACGGAACGGCAAGTTCCTCGCTTGCCCGGCGTACAAAGACGATCCGCCCTGCAAGAATACGCAGAACTTTGAAAAGCTGCCGGACGGCACCATCAAGATCGTGCCCAAGCAGGAGCTTACGACCGATCAGGTCTGCGATAAATGCGGCAGTCCAATGGTCGTCAAGACAGGACGTTTCGGCAAGTTCATCGCCTGTTCCGGCTATCCGCAGTGCAAGACCACGAAAGCCCTGGCGTTGGGTGTCAAATGTCCGCAGCCCGACTGCGGCGGTGATCTCGTGCAGAAGCGAACGCGCAAAGGCCGATCGTTCTTCGCCTGCAGTAACTATCCCAAGTGTGAATATGCTCTCTGGGACCGTCCTGTGCCCAAGGCTTGCCCAACCTGCCAAGCTCCATTCTTGATAGAAAAAGTCAGTAAGCAAGACGGCCGGAGCGTTCAATGCCGCAATCAGGACTGCGGCTACCGCGAAGCCGGGTGACGACTCGAATGGTCCTTCCATCTTCCTCGCAGTCCGTCAATCGCCACACCTCGTATTTCACGTGAACGACGATTAACCCGGCAAGATCGATGTCCATTCATCCCATCCGCGCCGTGGCGCTGTCGTTGTGTGTGGGCCTGGCCTGGCTGTCACCGGTTTCAGCAGAAGCACCATCCCCTAACATGGACGGAAAGCAGAGTGTCGGGTTCGTGGTCGGCGGAATGCTCCCTGTTCGACTGATGGATGCGCAATCGTCGAAGTTGAACGGGGTGGCCGTGCATCCCTCGTGGCAAATCGTGCTGACCGATACGATCGGTGACGGGTGGTGGAGCGGCTCGATTGCGCTTGGGGCCGAGTTGGCGCTGTTAGGAATCACCCAACCGACCGGCGCGTACGGCGTGGGTGTGACGCCCAAGATCGTCTATACGTTCACTTCGTTTGGTCGGTTGAAGCCCTATGTCGAGGGCGGCGGTGGTCCGCTCTGGACGAATTTCGACGGCCGTATTCCCGAACAAGGAACGGATTTCAATTTTCTGGTCTGGGGCGGCACGGGCGCAAACTGGGAGCTGACCGCACGATGGTCGCTCAATGCCGGAGTCCGGTTCAGCCACATTTCCAATGCCGATACCGGTAGTCCGAATCGTGGGCTCAATTACCTCCTGCCGTTTATCGGAATCTCCACGAAGCTCTTCTAGGGTTACCTGAGAAAAAGCTCCAACGTTTCTGCTGCTACACCGCGCACTGTGACTGTCTCATTGGACAAAAATCCTTTGTGAGCCGGATTTTTGTCCGAATCCGACTAGGATTTTTCCGAGTCTTCCCTTCTCATCGATAGGCATTATTGTGATTGTAAATAGGTTGATACAGATGAGTCAGGCAATATCCAGGAGCGAAGACGTGGAGGACGGCGGCGAACGTGAGAGTCGGGGCTGGTATCTGATCCGCACCAGGGACTTTGGGCTGTTATGGTGGGGACAGGTCGTCTCTCAAATTGGGGAAGGGCTCAATAAAGTCGCTCTACTCTGGTTTGTGTATACCCTCACCGGTTCGGCCCTGAAAGTGACGATCGTCGGGTTGCTCCAAACCGTTCCGCCTTTGCTGTTGGGTCCCCTCATCGGGGTCTTTCTTGATCGCCTGCCGAAGAAAACCGTGATGGTGTGGGTGGACTTGATCCGTGCCGTCATGACCTTTCTCATCCCGGCGCTATTTGCTCTCGACCTCCTTTCCCTTGAAGACTTGTATGTGTTGATCTTCTTGACATCGATCGTCTCGACCATCTTTGGACCGGCCTTGGTGTCGGCTGTCCCGCGCCTGGTCCGTCCGTCCGAATTGGTGAGAGCGAATGCCTTGATTCAAGGCACGAATAACATTGGGTTGTTACTGGGACCGGCGATCAGCGGCGTGCTTATCGCGATGATTGGCGTGGAGAATGTCCTGTATGTGAACTCGGTCACCTTCCTCATCTCGGCCTTGTGTCTCATCCCCATGCCGTTGCACGAAACGCTCAAGATCGATAAAGAAGCCGGCAACAAGTCTCCCTCAGTGCTGGATGATTTGATCGTCGGATTTCGATTCGTCTTCGGCACACAATCGACGGTGTTCCTTCTGGTCGTGATCTCGGCCTTGTACAATCTGGGTGCGAGCGCGTTTGTGTTCATTCTGCCGGTGTATGCGAAAGAGTTTCTCCAGGTCGGTCCGGTTCAACTGGGCTGGCTCTGGTCCGGTCTCGGGGTCGGTATGCTGGCGGTGTCCACATGGCTTGCCTCGAGGCACCAGGGAGATCTGCACAGCCGTTTGCGCCTCATTGCTCGTGGCATGACGGTGGGGGGACTGGCGGTCTGCAGTCTGAGCCTGCTCGAGACGCCGTTGGTCGCGACGGCGGTGGTGGTTGTAGTCGGTGGGAGCACGGCGATCATGAATCCCGTCGTATGGGCGTTGCTTCAAGAGACTACTCCGGAACACTTGATGGGACGCGTACTCACGACGTTCAGCACGGGATCGATGGCCACCGCGATGGCCGGGATGACCGGTTTTGGATGGATTGCGGAGACCGTCGGCCCGGCGCAAAGCCTTATCGGACTTGGTTTGGTCCTGTTACTGACGGCAGCCGTTGCGATCCGGTTCATGCGCCGGGCGGTCATGACTCAACAGGTTGCGACCTAGACTTTGAATCAGCTTGCGCGGCGCCCCAGTCGTTTCACTCATCGTTCCGCCTTCCTATCCGCTCCATTCCGATATAACCTTTACGATTGATCAGGAGGAAGAGAAGTCTTGTATGACGGAACGTTCAATCATCCGTCGCAGACAATGGCTCCTCACGCGTGATTTCAGTCTGGTGTGGTGGAGCCAGGTGCTGTCGCAGGTGGCCGACGGTGTCAGCAAGTTGGCTCTCCTGTGGTTTGTCTATTCCATCACCGGGTCGGCGCTGAAGACCACGGTCATCGGCCTCATGCAAACATTGCCTCCGATCGTCTTCGGACCCGTGATCGGCGTGGTGGTCGATCGATTGCCCAAGAAGGCCATCCTGATCGGCAGCGACCTGGCCAGAGCCTTCTTGATCGGCTTGATCCCCTGTTGGGTATCCGTCGAATCGTTTACGATCCAATCGCTCTACGTGCTGACGTTCCTTTACGGGATTGCCACCGCCATGTTCGTGCCGACACTGTCCTCGTCGGTGCCGCTCATGGTGAAGAAAGAACAGTTGACCGCTGCCAATGCCCTCCTCCAAGGCACGACGAGCCTCGGCATCGTCATCGGCCCGGTCATCAGCGGACTGGGGATTGCCTTTACCGGGTCTCAGGATGTGCTCTGTCTCAATGCGGTGACCTATCTGGCGTCCGCGGCATTCCTGTTCCCTCTTCGACTTTCAGCAGGGATGACGACTGCTCCGTCGGCGAGACCGCGAACCACGGCGATTCAGGATCTATTCGACGGTATTCGCTATACGTTGATATCTCGGCGCACCATTCTGGTGTTGATCCTATTAGCCTCGCTCTATACGTTTGGCAGCGGAGCGTTCACCACGCTGTTTCCGGTGTTCGGAAAGGCGCTCCTCTCACTCGGTCCGATAGAAGTGGGATACCTCTGGTCTTGGCTCGGGGTGGGCTTGCTCCTCGTGTCGCTCTGTCTCGTGAAGTTCACCGAATGGGATCTTCGGCGCCGGATCTCGATCATCACGTGGTCGAGTGTCGTCGGGGGGTTGGCCTTGTGCGGGCTGGTCTGGACTTCGAACATCGTGGTGGCCACCCTGCTTGTGGTGTTGGTCGGCATGGGGTTGGGGACCTGGACACCGATCGCTTGGGGGATCATCCAAGAAATCTCACCCGCCCACATGGTGGGGCGGGTCATGGCGCTCTACACGGCGATTGCCACGGCCACATCTATGGCGGGCATGACCTTCTTCGGTTGGCTCATCGACATATCCAGCGAGTCCGTAAGTCTGGTCGGCATCGGCGCAGTCCTGCTTGCCCTCGCGACATCCAGCGTGTGGTTTCGCCGACGTGTCGAGGAAGAGCACCTTTCAGTCGGGTAGTGCGTCTTCCGTTCATTACATCCCCTCAATCCGAATTCCGAAGCTGAGCGGCAATAGCCTGCATTTACTCTCCTGGCTCATGTCTGCCCGTGATATATAGGTGACGGTCGCAGGCAAGCCGAGCGACGATTTACCGCCTGGAACGTTGAACAGTATCTTCAAGCAAGCTGGGTGGAAGAAGTAGAGGACCTATCATGCGCTATGCGATTGTGATCGAAAAAGCTCCTCAGAACTATGCCGCCTATGTGCCGGACTTGCCTGGATGCGTGGCAACTGGAGCGACGATTGAAGAAACTGAAACCATGATCCGCGAGGCTATCGAATTCCATCTGGAAGGCCTTCGTGCCGACAGCCTACCCATTCCTCCACCCAGCAGCCAAGTGGAGTACATCGAAGTCTCTGCCTAACAGGTCACTGCCTCCGCTTCCGACCCTCATTCTTGACGCCGTTTCCCGCGCATTCGATAATGCGCCGGTTCTGGGAGGGCGCATGAGGGGAGTCGGTCGAGTCGCATGTCTGACAGTTGCACTGATCGGCGTGAGTTTCGTTGCGGCCTGTGGTGAGTCCTTCAGTGCGCCGCATTGTGAAGCCAATGCTGCCGGGAACCCGCAAGCGCTTCAATCCCTCAGTGCCTTACTCAGCAAGAATCGAGACAACACCCCGGCACTCCTTGCCCGTGCCCGCTGCCAGTATTTCCTTGGAAACTATGTCCAGGCCGCGCAGGATGCGAGTGACGTCCTCCGGCGCGAACCGAAGCAGGCCGAGGCCCATCTTGTGCGCGGCAAGTCGTTGAAGATGCTCGGCCAAATTCCACCGGCCCTTCAAGATTACAGCGCTGCGATCACCCTCCGTCCCACCGCCGAGGCCTATTATGGACGAGGGCTCACCTATCTGCGGGAGTTTCGAGGAGCAAAGCACCGTGAGGCGCTGAACGATTTCACCGAGGCGATCAAGCTCGATGCCGACCACGTCGGCGCCCATCTCTACCGCGCCCAAGCCTATAGTCATCTCGAACAGTATCAACAGGCGCTGCAGGATTCCGAAATCGTCTTGAAACTCGCCCCGGACACCCCCAACGCCTACTGTAACGTCGGCTTCGCCCACTATGCCCTTGGCCACGATCAGGAAGGCCGGCAATTTTTGAATACCTGTTATCAGAAGGATCCCGATCCCCAAACGCGCGGGTACTATGAAACGGAAGTGAACAAAGTGCTGTCTGCGAGGCAGTCGAGAAGGGGAGGGGGCGGCGGGTACGATTCAGGCGGCGGCGGGAAAACGCCATACGATCAAGAAATGGAACGGCAGCAGCGGGTCATCGACAGCCTCAGGAATTCAGGATTCGACAGCCGCGCCGAAGCCTGCCGGATGGATAGTTCGAAGTGTTGAGATGAGAGAACTCCTAGGCGAGTGATGTTTCTCAGCACTACTATATTGTGCCGTAGACCACAAAGCAGGCGGAACCACAGATAAGCAGTATCCGCTGACTCTTAATCAGCGGGTTAAGCCAGTGGTTCCACTTGACTCTATGTAGTAAGTAAAGGGCCATAACCGACCGATCTCAACACCCTTCCGGATCTCATCAACCACAAATACAGGCTCAAGGCTCTTCGGCTCTTTCTGATGCTGGAGACTAATAGTGGCTGTCGTCCGAAACCACATATATCGCTTTTCCCCTTGGCTGATGTGTTCCTCCTCAACCCACTTCGTGATCTTAAAGACTTCATATCCCTCCTGATCGGCAAGTTGGACGCATTTATGTAAGAAATAAAGAGGAGGAATGAGGGCCATCGACGATAGAGACATCTCAAACGAACCTGAGGGGGTCTGAGGAACCACGGTGGTTTCAATGTGACCCGTTACATCACGGTGGTCCTTTCCATAAAGACCTTTGAACTTCCTATCGTAAGCAGAGAGAGACTCGTATACTGTCACAGCCGACCGCCAAGGGCGGAACCGAAGCCAACCATCCCGAATCAACGACTCGTCGGGGACGGTCCTCACATAATCAGCTAAGGCACGATTTCGTTTTGGCAACTGCTGCAAAACTGTATCGACCTCATAGACACGATCATCGTTCCGTTTAACGGACATCGCAGATTCGTGCACGAGTCTCATCACGATTCCAGCACCAGGATCATAATCATCCAATCGTTTCATTCGATGAGAAAAAGGCCCACTCTGGATAGAGATTCCCCTCTCACTGAGGAAGTCCCAATCGTCCCTATGAAGGACTGCGAAATTGTTCACGCCTCTGGATTTTGCGACTTCTCCGGCACGATAAAGCACAAATTCCTGAGCCACCTGTGGGTCACCCACCCGTCGATCGCTCATATAGACGATAAAATAGGTATCCTCATCGAGTTGAACCTGTTGGAGGCCATACCCACCCGGCCCTTGGAAATATGCGGTCGGTTCAGAAACGAGCGAAGAAAATGTATGAACAGAAACGCTGCAAGCGTTTAGTGTGAAAAGAATCGCTACCAATAGAAAGGAATAGCGGCCTCGCCCTATTGGTGATTGAATTTTAAAATATCTAGGTTGTTCCATCCAACCGCTCCCTTCTACACATGTGTCGTTCAATCAAGCAGGACGTTTGACGTTGAACATCTTCTGAACGATCTGCTGCTCTTCCTGCTTTGTCTTTATCTTGGCATTCAAGCGCCCGGCGAGCAGCTTGACAAGAAGTTTCTTGATTGCGGATCCGGTTTGAGTCCCCTGCCTGATGAGCCACGACAGCGAATGTGGGGTAACTGATCCTTGGATTGGGATGATGGTTTGGTGCCAAGCTGGTGCCAAACATACCGAATCAGGCCAACGAGGATGGGGTTGTTTCATGCCTCATCCTCGGTAACTGATGGAAATGGCTCGTCCTGGGTATCCTGGGCTTTCTCAGTTGGGTTTTCGGCGGGACTCTTAATCAGCGGGTAGAGAGGGGCGTGCTTGATGAATAAGCCCCAGTGGATAGAGAACATAGCATTATGCCTGTAACACTCTCCTGGTGAGGTGCTGACCCTTGTAAGCCCGGCAGCCCACTCGATGGGGATTGCCGATGTAAAGTCGTCTGGATCTCATTACAATACCGCTCCCTTGCGTTGTATAGGTGGTGTAGATATGGACTTCCACTTGGAGACAGGAGAGAAGTTTTCCTGCATAGCATTTGAAAATCTTCGGATCGACGATTCACTTTCCAAACCTCTCAGCTTGGGAGATGGACTTTGGACCCTTCCCAAACATCCCTTCAGTTTGGACAAGCATTGGCGAGAATGGATTGGGAAGATTCAAGCTGGTAAGGTCGATCGTTGCAATTTGTTCTTTCTCGCTGTCACAGCATCTGATCGACCTGACGTGTTGGATGGTGAAAATCAGATGCTCCAACGACGGCTTAATCGGCTTCTCTATGGTCTGTTGCTTCAAGGAATACCAGATCATGTAGATGGCTTTGTCCTCACCGGGGCTCAACTGTCCGACGGAACCCACATTCGCCAGTTCGGTGGGCTGAGGGACTATTACAACTCGAAGCCAAAGGACCGAGTGAAGGTAAACGAGTCGCTTTGTAAACAAGCAAAAGTTTTTGAAGAATGTTATGCACGCATTGAGGAGAGTCCTGATTACGCGAGAGTGAAGCGTGGGATGAGTGCGCTGGCGAGGGCAATAAGTGAACGCAACCTTGAAGAGCGAACGCATGAGTTTGTCCGTGCGCTGGAAGCAATCGCTAAACCAGAGATCGGTAAATCCACCACACAATTTATGCATCGCTGTCAGACCTTCGCTCTTGCATCCAGTACAGCCAAGGTGATTCTGGAGGAGTGCTACAAAATTCGAAGCGCAGTTGAGCACATGAACTTAGTAGACGATGTATTCTTTGGTTCGCCTGCCGATGAAATGCCCTTGAAGGCTGGGCAAAGGCTTCGGCAAATAGAAAAACTAACAACGTCTGTATATTTCCGACTGACCACTTCGCCAGAGCATTCCAAACTCTTCGTGACGGACAGCTCAATAGACAATTTCTGGTCAAGGCGGGATGATGAACGTCGTACTGCTTGGGGGGACCCTGTAGATATTTCGGTGATTGAATAGCTTGGTGCCAAGCTGGTGCCAAACGCACAGAACTAGGCCAATGAGGATGGATTATTTTCATATCTCATCCTCGCTAACCGATGGGGATTCTTCCTCCTGGGTATCTTGGGTGTCTTGACAGATAAAAAGACTCCCGACACCTTTTCGTGGGGGCATCCCATGAGACCCCTCATCGAGCCGCAACGCCATCAGGAAACGACAACAGTATTGTTGAAACACGGAGGTGGATTTAAATGAAGCGGAGACAGTTCCTTACCTTGCTTGCTGCAGGAGCCTCAATGGTAGTACCAACTAGAGGTTTCAGTAACGTCCTCGACGGCTCAGTTGCAGCATCGGGCGAGAAGTCAGGCGAATCCACAGACACAACTCAGCAATCCATTTTTTCGACAAGAGACACCTTGCCGATGCTTCCCAAAATTCTTGATCTTCATTCGCACATGTTTAATTGTCGATATCTTCCTATGGAAAACATCCTTAATAATTGGCTGAAGAACCCCACTTTTGCATCGATTGCCGCTCAGATTCTGTATCGTATGGCGGGGTCGTCCTACAAAACTCCATCAAGTCGTCGTGCGATGCTCCAAGAGTTCATACAGCAAGCGGCTAAAACGGGCCAGGACACAAATTCGGAACAGCTTGATGACTTCTACATTGACGAAATGTGGAAGATGGCAAAACACGAACTACTTCTGACAACGCATGATCAGAACCTAATCACCCGATTTAAGAAGGAGGGAGAAGAACCTGCCAGCTGGATGAACCAGGCGAAAGAAGTTTACCCTGGCCTCATGAACTCAGATCTCTTCAGCCTCATTTCAGAACTTGAAGCGGTTCAATATAAGCCGGAATGGGAAGTAGTCATCCCAAGATCTAAGTTCACTCTTCCATCCAACACTCTGAAAACAGCGAAAAGTATTTCCGATCTTCTTGATGTTGCGGGGTACGTACTCAAGAGGGCGTTATGGGTCATCGTTAAACTCGTCATGCCGAAATTCTTGAGTGAGAAGGGTCATAGCTACGCCGAATTCATATTTACACTTTTGGCATCAGAAGAACAGATCTTGGATCGGTTCTTGAGGGCTTACGGCGATGGACTTCCTCCTATTCAGACCGTGCATTACATGATGGATATGCAAATGGCCTATCCAGGGAAGACCCCGGCATTCTATGACTTTCCAACCGTCCAACTCGACAGGATGCAGACCCTGTGGCGCCGACATCCAGAGACTCTGATTGGGTTTTCCGCCTTCGACCCCCGTCGTCATGACTGGATGAAGCTAGTTATCACATCACGAAAGAAAGGATTTGTTGGGTTTAAATTCTATCCAGCCATGGGGTATCGCCCTTCCGACAACCAAGACAAGAAGATTCAGCTGCGTATTGATGCATTCTTTGATTGGTGTGTGAAAAATGATGTTCCCATTTTCGCGCACTGCACTCCAGAGGGTTTTGAGGCTTCCAAAGGGGAAGGCAGAAATGCGCATCCTAAATATTGGCGTAACGTATTACAAACAAGAAAGGCTCTTCGACTGTGCTTGGGCCATGCGGGAGGTGGTCGCATGGGCAAGTCTGCAGGCTGGCTGGCAACGTCTGATGAAGAATGGGCAACAGACGACAATTATGCCCGTGGGGTTGTAGAGCTGTGCATCACGTATCCGAATGTCTATTGTGAAATGGCGTATATCACAACGTTGTTAGCAGAGGATCGGGATGGAAAGATCCGTGAGGCATTTCTCTATAACCTTGAGCGAGCCAGGAAGACCAAAGGGGAATATGAATTCATGGCCAAGATCGCGTACGGCTCAGATTGGCACATGCCAGGAATGGTCACGAATGCACGTCGTTACTTGGATGTTTGGTCAGAAATTTTCTCTCTTCCGGATTACAAAGACTATCGCGATCGGTTCTTTTGGCAAAATAGCGAAGCGTACTTGAATTCCAGTATGCGAAGCCACTCTGCCTCTGAATAAGCCTGTGGTGTCGGACTGAGGTGACCTAACCACAGGCCAGGCCTTACGTCAATTTAACGCCCTGGGTCACTCCTGACGTGTACGGGGGCTATTTTTGTTACTGGCCTCCCGCTGCTCCTTGCCACAGCACGTCGTGTCTCAGCCCCTTCGTTTTTGAGCACGTGGCTACCAGTGTGGCGAACTTCTTATTGAAGACTTCGTTCACACATAACAGAATTAGGGTCTGGTCTTGCTTCGCGCAGTTGATATCTGAACAGCAAGCGTCTGCTAGTTTAGTCACGTGCCTTAGTCACTTCACACACAAAACCGGTCTCGCCGCGATTGCCCTGTTCAAGCTCGTAAAAGGCGTGCTGTTGCTGTTACGTTGGGTTAGGCTCACTGAAATTGATGCATGCAGATGTCTAGGAAGATGCGAGGACTCCGGCGATACAACCGGTCAGCAACGTCGTTAAATAGGCGGTCCACAACGCGCGCAGCCCGAGGACCGAGATATCTTTTGCCCGATGCGGCACCAATGCGGAGATGCCGCCGACAAAGATGCCCATGCTCGCCACATGCACGAATCCGCAGAGGGCATAGGTCATGGATGTGGAGTAAAAGAAAATGTACCGGGAGTCTTTTCCTACCATTGAACGTGACTCAGATGACATAGATCGGACAGGTTTTGTAACCTGAAAGTCCCGATCACCACACCCACCTTCCCGCCACGTGTGCTGGTCTTTTCACTCAATGACGCCTCGCCCTCACCAGACCGGTTTCGACGCCATTGCTCTGTTCAAGCTCGTGAAAGGCGCGCTCTTGCTCTTTTGAATGCCGACTCTCGAATCATTCATGCGCTGGTGCTGAAGGTAGATGCCTTGCAGCCGCACAGTTTCTTCATGGCGGGGCGCAGGCTGATCGGTGCGGGTCCCTAGGGTAGATACCGGTCGATATTGAGTGCTCCATGGAAGACGCCGATGATGTCGATCGTGTCTGAGTTCTTGATCAGGTAAGCGATACGATAATGTCCGTGAAGCAGAATACGGATGTGTCGGTCTGGCTTCTGCCAGTAGCGGTATCCTGATTCTGGAAATTCTCGAAGGATTTCGGCTTTCAGATAGATGGTTTCGATAGTTCGGGCGGCAGCGGATGGATTATCAAGTGCGATGTAGTCGTAAATGTCACGCAGCCATCGTTCGGCTTCGGCGGTCCATGTCAGCTCTGCCATGTCTTGATGCGGCGCCCCATCTCTTCATGGCTAACTGTCTTTCCTGCGTCAGAGTCAGCAAGTCCTCTATCAATCATTCTTGCGAACGTTAATTCTCGTAGAAGCTCATCATAGGAGCTGTCATCCGGCTGATCTTGAAGGATCTTGGCGATCTGTTCTTTTGCGGAGGGCATGATCACCTCTTAGAGAGACGTCGATTTCTACTGTCGACAGTTACAAGGATAGCGGTAAGCCTCCCGTTTTACAAGCGACTAGGCCTCATGTTCTCGGATCATTCATGCGTTGGTGCGGTGAGAGCGGGGGCTTACGTAAGAAGGGTTCATCCTGTGGGATGGAGAGAGGGATCGGTGAGCGCCGCTTTCTAGGAAGAGGCGAGGACTCCGGCAATACAACCGGTCAGCAACGTCGTCAAATAGGCGGTCCACAAGGCGCGCAGCCCGAGGACCGAGATATCTTTTGCCCTATGCGGCACCAAGGCGGAGATGCCGCCGACAAAGATGCCCATGCTCGCCACATGCACGAATCCGCAGAGGGCATAGGTCATGGCTGTGAGGGACCGTGGAGAGAGCGGCGGCGGAGACGCGGATTGCACCGCGGCCAACTTGAAATAGGCCGCGACTTCCGTCTCGATAAACCGCGACCCCAGCAAGTCCGCGCCGATCTGCCATTCCTCCGGACGGAGACCGAGGAGAACGGCGAATGGCCAGGTCAGCCAGGCGAGGACCCGTGTGGCGGAGAGAGGCACTCCTCCGATCGCAGGAAGCTGGGCCAGCGCCAAATCTACCAACGCTTCCAATCCAAGAAACACGATCAGCAACGCGGCAATGCCGACCGCCATTTTCATTCCCTGCCCCGCCCCGTCGATCAAGGCGACAATGAGGTTGGAGGGCGGCTGGATTGTTTCACCGTTGGATAAAGGCGATGGGTTCGGGTCGGTGGGAACCGCAGGCACGCCGCCCAACGTCACGGGCTGTCCATCTTCGGGCCACGTGAGTTTACTGATGAGAACCGCACAAGGAATAGAAATCACCGACGCAGAAATCAAATGCCCTGCGATCTGAGGCACCACATGCTGCAGAGCCGACACGTAAATGCCCATGACCGTGCTCGCCACGGTCGCCATCATGCACGTCAGCACCAAGAGCAGTTCCGATTGCGTCATGGCTGTGAGGTAGGGACGAACAATCAAGCCCGCCTCGATGCCGACGAAGATATTCGCTGCGCCGGACAGAGACTCGGCGCCCGATAAGCCCATGGTCCGGTAAAAGAGCCGGGCAAACAGACCCACGATCGCTTGCATGACGCCCAAATAGTACAGACCTGCCATCAATGCGGCAAAGAACACGACCGCCGGCAGCGCTTGCGCAGCTAGGATAAAGCCCACTGAGACTGTCCCATCTGGGAGTCTCTGGCCTGGGTCGAGCGCGAGGGGACCGAGTAGGAAGAGTGTGCCCTTGTGCGAGGCGTGGAGCACCGCGACCACCATATCGTTAATGATGCTCCAGAACCAGCGGGAGCCTGGAAACCAAAAGGACACGATGCCGAGTCCCCAGGCTAAGACCGCGCTGCCGCCAATCGTCGTCCAGTTCGGTCGACTGCGCTTCCCCGTCAGCCAAGCCAGCAATGAGATCGTCATGAATCCAATACACGCCAGCAGGCGATACGGCCATTCCTCCACCGTCATGTCCTCCTTCCGATGAAAGCCCGGCGGAGGCTACGCTGAGGGTCGGCTGCCGTCAAGAAATAAAATAGGAGCGTGCCATCACACAGACAAAAGACAGATGTGTCTGATCTCTGACCTTATGCTCAAGTGCCTATTCATGCCGGTCCGTTGCTGCGCTTTACTTTAGTATGGTAATGTAAAGCCTTGTGAAGGAGGTGTTCCATGGCTGTTCAGAAGCTCAGCAGCAAGAATCAAATTGTTATTCCGAAAGAAGCCCGACAAGCGATGGGCGTCAAGGGTGGCGATGAATTGCTGGTGGTTGTGAAAGATGATCTGACACTTGTCATGCCAAAGCCTAAACGGTATTCAAAGGTTTTACAGGGGCTAGCGAAGGGAACCTATCCTGCTGACTACCTGAAACGAGAGCGCCGGTCGTGGTAGGGCCTTTCTCATCTCAAGGCCTTCCTGTCCAACGACAACGCATCGGTCTCGATACCAATGTTTTCATTTATCTTCTCGAAGACCACCCACGATATGGAGCCTGGTGTGCTGCCTTGTTTGAATTGATCGAACGGGGGCAGAATGCCGCAGTCACTTCGACGGTGACGCTTCTGGAACTGTTGGTTCAGCCCTATCGTGACCAGAAGGATGAATTGGCACAAAAGATTTTTGCCCTGACCAGCACCTACCCCAAGATCGAGTGGGTCCCGTTGACGATGAATCTGGCTGATCGAGCGGCTGAGTTGCGTGCCAACTACCGTCTCAGCACGCCTGATGCCATACAACTGGCGACTGCCATCGGCCACAAAGCCGCGCGTTTTTACGGGAATGATCGTGGATTACAGCGCGTCAAAGAGATTGAGTGCATCATTGTGGATGACCTGGTTTAGTCTCACCATTTTTCTTACGTGACGCGACGGAGGCGAATGAAAAAGGGTTGGGAGTATTTCCTGGCCATTCACATCCGAGGCCTACAACGGTACCGTCCACCATAGTTGCTTTCTCTTCTTGGGAGATAGTCTTCTCTTCACTCGATGACGACGCGCTCTCACCAGACCGGTCTCGCCGCGATCGCCGTGTTCAAGCTCGTGAAGGGCGTGCTGTTGGTCGTCGTTGGGTTGGGCTTATTGAAATTAATGCATGCGGAGATTGCGACGCTGTTCTCGCGTTTGATCGAAGCGCTGCATTTGAATGCCGACTCACGGATCATTCATGCGCTGGTGCTGAAAGTCGATGCGTTGCAGCCGCACAGCGTCCTCATGGCCGGACTTGTCAGTCTGGGTTATGCTGCGATGCTGTTGTTGGAAGGAGTCGGGCTGTGGCTGGAACGCTCTTGGGCCGCATATCTGACGGTCATCTCGACGAGTCTCCTGCTGCCGTTCGAACTCTATGAAGTGATCGACCGGGTGTCGATGCTTCGCGTCGGTGTGCTGCTGCTGAATCTGGTCATCGTGCTCTATCTTATCGTCCAATTGAAACAGCATACTTTCCAACCGGAGGGTCAACAATCTCTAGGAAGGTGACAAGTGAGCCGACTGCGCTCACCATCTTCCTCGCACGGTTCATCGAAACTCATCGGTCACCCTCCTTGTGATACATTCGGCGATCTCTTCTCGTCTCGCGAGCATGGATGGAAGAAAGGGATTTCCAGCGAGTGGATGAACAGACCTCGGTAGAAGCATCGACCGCTACGCCGGGCAACGGCCTGATTGCGCGGTGGGAGAGCATTCCGCTCTATGCGCGCATCGTCATGGCGTTGGTGCTCGGCGTGATAGCGGGGCTGGCGCTGGGGAGCGAGGCGGCTGTTCTCGCGGTGCCCGGCAGGCTTGTCTTACGCCTGCTTGGCGCGCTCGCGCCGGCGCTGATTCTTGCGGCGATTGTGCACACGTTCATGACGACTCACCTCGGCGGTCCACTCGCGGCTCGCCTTCCCCGCTTGTTGTTGCTGAATACGTTGGTCGCCATTACCGTTGGGCTGACAGTTGCCAACGTGATTCAACCTGGGCATGGGGCGGGTATTACGCCGCCGGCCCCGCATGAGGAAACCGCCAAGGCTGCCAATCCGCTGGTGACCTTCTTGGAGAACGTGCCCAAGAGTCTGCTCGGGCCGCTCGCTGACGACGGCAAGGTGATCGGGGTCATCTTCATTGCCGTGGCGTTTGGGATGGCCTTGCGCAAGGAACGCCACCGTCCCCTCGGCACGGTAGGGCACCTGGTTGAACTCTTCCTGGAATCGCTGATCAAGATTTTGCATTGGATCATCGCGCTCGTGCCGTTCGCCGTCTTCGGCATCGTGGCCAGCATCGTGGGAACGGAGGGCTTCGCGCCGTTCAAGGCGCTTGGCATCTTTGTGCTGTGCGTGCTGCTCGCGCTGGCGATCCAGGCGACGTATTACCTCGTTCGCGTACGTTTCGGGTCGTGGGTGTCTCCCGTGGAGTTGTTGCGCGGCGGCCGCGATGCGCTGGTCATGGCCTTCTCCACGGCCAGTTCGACGGCGACGATGCCGGTGACGTATGCCGCGCTGAAAGATCGCGTGGGATTGCGCGAGCAGTCCGCCAGCATGGGAGCGTTGGTCGGCGCGAATTTCAATAACGACGGCACTGCGCTGTACGAGGCGATGGCGGCCCTCTTCATCGCGCAAATGATCGGGATGGATCTAAGCGTTCAGCAGCAGCTGATGGTCGTCCTCACGAGTATCATCGCTTCAGTAGGCGCCGCCGGCATCCCGGAAGCGGGGTTGGTGACCATGACCATGGTCTTTACTGCCGTCGGTCTCCCCGTGGAATACATTCCTGTGCTGCTGACAGTGGATTGGTTTCTCGATCGCTGTCGCACTGCGATCAATGTTATGGGAGATATGAACGTCAGCTGTCTCTTAGACGGCAAGCAGAGGAGCGAAACACAGTTCCGGTCTGACGCGACTTAAATCATTGCGACCCGGTTATGTCTTTACCGAGTTGTTCCGGAGCACATCCTTGTGAGGTAACCGTGCGGTTCTGCAATCAGACGAGTTCACGCGTAAACCTCTGGTTCATTGTTGTGCTGCTGAACGGGTTGCTCGGCGGTTGCGCAGGAATTGAGTCGGAAGAAAGTCTCCACACGGTGCCTTCAGTCGATCTGGGTCGTTATGCCGGAACGTGGTATGAGATCGCGCGGTTACCGATGTGGTTCCAACGACATTGCGTGGATTCAAAAGCGGTCTACACGGTTCGATCGGATGGACGGGTTGGGGTGCACAACGAATGCGTCACCGACGGCGGCAGGCTGGACACGGCGGAGGGTGTAGCAACCGTGGTGGATACCCAGACGAATGCACGGCTCATGGTGGTATTCGACAACTGGTTTGCGCGGCTGTTTGGATCGTCCCGCGAGGGGAATTACTGGATTCTCGATCTCGATCCCGAGTATCGCACCGCGTTGGTGGGTACCCCTGATCGTCGATATATGTGGATTCTAGCCCGTGCGCCGAGAATCGACGACGACAACTACCGGAAGCTCGTGCAACTGGCGCGAAGGTTCGGCTATCCCGTCGAGCGTCTTATCCGTGACCAGCGCCCCAGCCCATCATCTTAACCCACATGGCGGTGATCCAGTCTTATAATCAATTACCCGAAAATCACACTCCCTGCCCAATTCCCCGAGCCTTCCACTACCCTTTGCTGATTGTTTTTTGATCGTGGTGGTGTGTGAGGGCCACGCGCAGCTTTTCTTCCTGCTCTTTGCTGAGCGATGTCTTGAGGATGGTTCCCTCATAGTTTGAGATTCCGGCCAACAGTTTGTCTTGGTCAACGCTCCGGATCAGCAGGAAGATTGCCGAGGTGCCTCGCGTGATCGTGCTGCCCAAGTCCTTGATGAAGTTGTCGGGGATTCCGTAATCGCTGAGGAGCCCGAATTCACTGGCAGCGGTGGTCATGGCGCCACCCCCTGCGCCTCCGGCGATGCTGCCTAACAGACCCGCCAAGGGATTCATGAAGAGCAGCCCCATCAATCCTCCCCATAACACTCCCATGGCCACTCCATGTCTGGTGGCACCTCCGAACACATCGACGCACTGCTTCAGGTGGACTTTTCCATCCGTGTCGCGGACGACAATGACGGCGTCTTCCAGATCGAGGACATATTCTGTTTCCAACGCACGCAGTTCGTTCAGCACCCGATCGGCCGTGCTGGAGTCTTTAAACGCGATGCAGACCAGTTCACTCATGATCGCTCTCCTTTATTCTATGTGAGCAGACACGTTTCATTGAGACAGACGGTCAACCTTGTGGCGCATGAATTAGATAACAGTTGGATTACTCTCAGAGCAAGGTGGGTTTTCCAGCCGTGCCCTGAACGGGGTAGCGGCCAAGCCTATCCTGGCCCCTTGTTTTTCCACGCTCTGTTCCCTTACTCTCGACGCTTTCTCATCGAGTAGCTTCTTATGTTACAAGCTGTTGCACTTGGTTGCAGTCGAGGATCGCGTCGGCTTTTTTCCGACCTCAATGTGAAGGTCGAGCCTGGGACCCTATTGGCCGTGGTGGGTGAGAATGGCAGTGGGAAAACCAGTCTGCTCCGTATCTTCTCCAGTCTCTTGCCTCCCGAGCAAGGCTCGATTCTCTGGGAAGGGCAGGATATCCATCAGCTGAAAGAATTATATGCGGGCCAACTGACCTATATCGGGCATCTCAATGGCATCAAGGACGATCTCACGCCGCTTGAAAATCTGACGAGTTCCATGTCGCTGGCTGGTGAACCATGTTCAGGCGCCAAAGCACAGGAAGCCTTGGAGTCGATCGGTTTGAAGCGACAGATTCATTCCTTGCCGTCTAAAGTGCTTTCACAAGGACAGAAGCGCCGGGTTGCCCTGGCGCGGCTCTGGTTATCCACGCGTCCGCTATGGCTGTTGGATGAGCCCTTCACGTCGCTCGATACAGCGGCAACGAGTGTCGTCACGCAACGTTTGCACGCACATCTGCAACGAGGCGGGCTGGCGGTCGTGGTGACGCACCAAGAGGTCGCGCTGCCGGCCGAGACAGTGCAACGACTGAGGCTGACCGGATGAATCGCTCCAGCATGTGGGAAGCTGTCGGCGGAGTCGTCCGGCGGGATCTGCTTCTGGCCATGCGCCGACGTTCGGACGTGGCGATGTCGGTCTTTTTCTTGGTCATTGTGGTCAGCCTGTTCCCATTGGGCGTCGGGCCGGAACCGGCGGTCCTGAGGACGATCGGTGCCGGCGTCTTGTGGGTGGCGGCCTTGTTGGCCTGCCTCTTGTCGTTAGGACGGGTGTTTACCGCGGATTACTTGGACGGCGCCCTTGAACAGATGCTCCTCGTGCCCCAGCCTCTGGCGGTCTTGGTGGCAGGAAAGGTCCTTGCGCATTGGCTGATCTCCGGTCTGCCCGTCGTACTGCTTTCACCCCTCCTCGGTCTTCAGTTCGGCTTGAGCGGGGAAGCATTGGGAGTTCTCGTGATGTCGCTCTTGCTTGGGACGCCCACGTTGAGTATGATTGGTGCGATCGGCGCCGCGTTGGTGCTTGGCGTGCGGGGGAGTGGTCTACTGGTTGCCCTCCTGGTGCTTCCACTCTACGTTCCAGTGTTGATTTTTGGGGCCGGCGCCGTCACCAGCAGCATGGCCGGTATCGGCGGCGAAGCAAATCTGTCGCTACTCGGGGCCTGTCTGGTGTTGTCTCTCTTTTTGGCACCCTGGGCCACCGCGGCAGCCTTGCGCATTGCGTTGGAGTAAAACCGTTTCATGAGTACCGGCATCAACTGGCTGAAGTATTCATCACCGCAGGCTTTTTATCCCCTGGCCGGCCGTCTCATTCCATGGTTCGCGTGCGTGGCGGTTGCCCTGATGGGGATCGGGCTTTATCTGGGATTCTTCGTCGCCCCGACCGATTTTCAACAGGGCGATTCGTATCGGATCATCTTCGTCCATGTCCCCGCCGCCTGGATGTCCATGTTCCTGTATGTCGTCATGGCGGTATGGGCCGGCATCGGGCTGGGGCTCAATGCACGTCTTTCCTTCATGATGGCTCAGGCGATCGCTCCCACCGGGGCGATGTTTACGTTTTTGGCATTGCTGACCGGGGCGATGTGGGGCAAGCCGACGTGGGGAGCCTGGTGGGTATGGGATGCCAGATTGACCTCGGAACTGATCCTCTTGTTCCAGTACGCGGGAGTCATGCTCTTACGGACGTCGATCGATGATCTGCGCCGTGCGGACCGTTCGAGCGCGGTGTTCGCGCTGGTCGGGGTCGTCAATGTTCCAATCATCTATTTTTCCGTCCAGTGGTGGAATACCTTGCATCAAGGCGCATCGGTCAGCATGTCCACCGGGTCGAAAATGGCCGCAACCATGCTGATGGCGATGCTGATCATGACGGTGGCGTTCTGGATGTACAGCATCGCGGTGATCCTCTCGCGGGCGCGATGTATCGTGGTCGAGCGGGAATCGCAACCCGTGTGGGAAGAAAAACCGGCCGTGATCCAGAATGTGGTGGAGGCTCGCTGATGCAGTGGGGCAGCGCGTCGGAATTCTTTGCGATGGGGGGTTATGGGCTCTATGTGTGGACGTCGTTCATCGCCACGGCGTTGTGTATGGTGTGGGAAGTGCTGGCCCTGTGGCGCCGACGGGCTGCTGCGCGGGCTGAACAGCGCGCGATGTTGTTAGGAGGCACCGATGAAACCGCGGCATAAACGCTTCGCCTTTATCGGGCTGGGGCTGCTGGTCTTGGGCGTGGCGACCGTGCTGGTCTTGAACGCATTTCAGAGCAACCTTGTGTTCTTTTTCACGCCCACTCAAGTCGTCGGCGGTGAAGCGCCGAAAGGGCGCAGTTTCCGGATCGGGGGGATGGTTGAAGACGGGAGTCTCGTCCGCGACAACGACGGCCTCACGGTCCATTTCATCGTGACGGACACGGCGAAGCGTGTGCCCGTCACGTATAAAGGGATTCTGCCGGACCTCTTCAAGGAAGGGAAGGGTGCGGTGGCGCAGGGGCAGTTGGTCGCCGACGGTACCTTCGTCGCCAGTGAAGTCCTGGCGAAACACGATGAAAATTACATGCCTCCGGAAGCGGCGGAAGCGCTGGCGAAGGCGAAGGCCTCCGGGGCGCAGCAAAGCAAGTCACTCGTTGTTCCTCAAGGTAGGAAAGATTCGCTATGATCCCTGAAATCGGTCATTTTGCCTTGATCCTTGCGCTCTGCGTCGCCGTGGTGCAGGGCACTCTCCCCATCTATGGTGCCGCAATCGGGAACTCGGCCCTCATGTCTATCGCCAAGCCTGCGGCGCGCGGACAGTTTCTTTTGGTCTTAACGGCATTTTGCTGTCTTGGGTATGCGTTTGCCGATAAAGATTTCTCGGTGTTGTATGTCGCGTCGACGTCGAATTCCCAACTCCCGCTGCATTATCGTCTCGCGGCCATTTGGGGCGCTCATGAAGGGTCGCTTCTGTTGTGGACTCTCATCCTGACCGTCTGGATGTTCGCGGTCACGCTCTTCTCCGCGCATCTTCCCGAAACGATGCGCTCGCGCATTCTCGGGGTCATGGGCCTGGTCAGCTTGGGATTTCTCCTGTTCATGTTGTCGGTTTCGAATCCATTCGAACGGTTGATTCCTGCCGCTCCGGATGGACGTGACCTGAATCCCCTCTTGCAAGACCCTGGCATGGTCATCCATCCGCCGATGCTCTACATGGGATATGTCGGTTTCTCGGTAGCCTTTGCATTCGCGATCGCCGCGTTATTAGGAGGCAACCTTGATGCGGCCTGGGCGCGCTGGTCTCGGCCGTGGACCACTGTCGCGTGGTGTTTTCTGACCGTCGGAATCGCGATGGGAAGCGGCTGGGCCTATTACGAGTTGGGATGGGGAGGGTGGTGGTTCTGGGACCCGGTTGAAAACGCCTCATTCATGCCCTGGCTGGCCGGTACGGCCCTGGTCCATTCGCTGGCAGTGACAGACAAACGAGGTGGATTCAAGGTGTGGACCGTGCTTCTTGCCATTATGGCATTTTCTTTAAGCCTCCTTGGAACGTTTCTCGTACGCTCCGGTGTCTTGACCTCCGTCCACGCATTTGCCACCGATCCAAAACGAGGTCTCTTCATCCTCGCCTTTTTGGCCATCGTCATCGGGGGGTCGTTGATCCTCTACGCGTGGCGGGCTCCGCGTGTGGGATTGGGTGGGAGTTTCGCGATAGCCTCCAGAGAAGGGATGCTGTTGGCCAACAATGTGTTGCTGGTCGCGGCCATGGGCTCGGTCTTGCTGGGGACCTTGTATCCGTTGTTTCTGGATGCATTGGACCTTGGGAAAATTTCCGTCGGGCCGCCGTATTTCGACTCGGTATTCGTTCCGTTGATGGCGCCGGCGCTCTTCTTAATGGGAGTCGGTCCGCTGGCCCAATGGAAGAAGACCGACTTACCTGATTTGGCCAAGCGGTTGCGTTGGGCTTTCGGTGTGAGCATTGCGACGGCGATTGCCTTACCGTTTGTCATCGGAACCTGGACTCCTTTGCTGAGTCTCGGTCTTCTGCTCGCGATTTGGATCGTGACGACCGCTCTAGTCGGTTTGCGCGAGCGATTGACCCACGTCGATGGCCAAGGTCTCACCGGTCGTCTGGCTGCGGTGCCCCGATCGTACTGGGGCATGCTCGTGGCGCATTGTGGCATTGCGGTCTTTGTCGTCGGCGTCACGATGGTGAAGGGATTCGAAACTGAAAAAGATGTACGGATGAACGTGGGGGAGACGGCGACCATCGGTGGCTATACGTTCCGGTTCGATGGCGCGCAAGACGTCATGGGTCCGAACTATACGGCGGCGCGTGGCACCTTCCGTGTGAGTCTGGATGGTCGCGAAGCCGCGGTCTTGTATCCGGAGAAGCGGCGTTACCCCGTTCAGAATCAAATCATGACCGAGGCCGCCATCGATCCGGGGCTGCTGCGTGACCTCTATGTTTCCTTAGGCGAACCGCTCGATGATGGAGCCTGGAGCGTGCGGCTCTACCACAAGCCGTTTGTAGATTGGATTTGGGGCGGATGTCTGATCATGGCGTTGGGCGGCGTGCTGGCCGTCAGTGATCGCCGGTACCGACTTGCCTGGCGCCGACAAGAGCCGGCCGTGCCTGCTTCGACACGTCCGGCTAGGCGAAAAGTGGCATGAATCGGTTTCTCCTGCCCTTGTCTATCTTCGTCGTGGTCGTCGGTTTTCTGGGCATCGGACTGACGCTCAATCCACGAGAGATTCCCTCGCCATTGATCGGAAAGGCTGCGCCGGATTTCTCTCAGCCTCAGCTGTACAATCAAGAACAGGTGTTTTCACCGGCAGATATGAAAGGCAAGGTCTGGTTGCTGAATTTCTGGGCCTCATGGTGCAGCGGCTGTAAGACCGAACACCCGGTATTAATGGAATTGGCCAGGTCCGGTGAGGTCCCGATTTATGGCATGGATTACAAGGATCGACGGGAAGAAGCCTTGACCTGGTTGCAGCGTTGGGGAAACCCCTATCCGATCGTCGGCGTAGATGATGCGGGACGAGTCGGCATCAATTACGGAGTGTACGGGGTTCCGGAGACCTACGTCATCGACAAGCAGGGCATGATCCGCTATAAGCAGATCGGACCCTTGGATACCGACACGGTGGCCAAGAAAATTATCCCACTCGTGAAGCAGTTGGAATCGCAATGATCTGGTTGGCGTTCATCATGGTGCTTGTCTCCGTGCCGGCGTGGGCCGGAGAAGCTCGGCCATTGGCCGACGATCCTGTCGCTGAAGCCCGGCTGAAACATCTCGCCGTCGAACTTCGATGTTTGGTCTGCCAGAATCAAACACTGGCCGATTCCAATGCGCCGCTGGCAGAAGACCTCCGCCGTGAAGTGCGGGAAATGATCGCCAAAGACATGAGCGACAAGGAGATCATCGATTTTCTCGTCGCGCGTTATGGAGATTTCGTGCTCTATCGGCCGCCGCTCAAGGCGACGACCTCGCTCCTCTGGGTGGGACCGTTTGTCTTATTGGCTATCGGCGCAACGGCGCTCGTCGTGAGTCTGCGGCGTCGTTCGACCAAGGTAATCGATGTGCCGGTGACGGACGAAGAGCATCGACGAGTCGAACAACTATTGTCAGAAGGAGGCAAGCGCACATGACCGCTACATTCTGGTTTATCGTCTCGGCCATGACTCTATGCGTCCTGGCGCTTCTCTTGAGACCGTTGTTGAAACGTCCGTCTGCCTCGACCAGTGAACAAGAAAAAACCTTGCCCATTTACCGGCAGCAATTCTCAGAATTGGAGCAGGATCGCGCCAACGGTTTGTTGACGGAGGAACAGTATCGAACGGCGCGAAGTGAACTGGATCGCCGTGTATTGGAAGAGACGGGCGCAATGGAAGCGCCGGCCGGACCCACCGGAGGTGTGTTGAATCTTCGGTTCGTCGCCCTCCTGCTGGGTATGCTCATTCCGGCTGCCAGCGGCGTGCTCTATTGGACATTGGGCAATCCTGCCGCGATGACGCACCCGGCGGTTCCCACGATGGCTTCACAAGGCGGCCCTGGCGATGATCCTCAGATGGCGGATAGTCTCAATTCGCTGATCGAGCAGTTGAGAAAGAGGCTCGAGCAGAATCCGAATGATGCAGTAGGGTGGGGGCTCTTAGCGCGATCCTATATGGCCATGGAACGGTACGCCGATGCGGTGCCGATCTTTGAGAAGGCGACGAAGCTCGATCCCAATAACGCGAGTCTCCTGGCCGACTACGCCGATGCGCTCGGTGTTCATCAAGGGCGCAAACTGGACGGAAGACCGGAAACCTTGATTCAAAAGGCGTTGAAGCTCGATCCGCACAACGTGAAGGCGCTCATGTTGTCGGGGACGATCGCGTACAACCGAAAAGATTTTGCGCGTGCCGCCAAGGAGTGGGAGGTTGCGCATACGTATCTTCCTCCCGATGATCAGGAGTCATCCGAACAACTAAAAGCCAGTATTGCCGAAGCTAAACGCCGTCTCGGTGGCGGTCCCAGTATGAACATGTTGGTTGCTAATCCTCCAATGGAACAGACGAAGCCCGCCAAGCCTGCGGCGCAATCCGGACAGTCTCGCGCGATTACGGGCAAGGTTGTGTTAGGGCCGAATCTGGCCGGCAAAACGTCTCTTCCGGATACCTTATTTGTGTTTGCGAAAGACGTCGCCGGCCCGCCGATGCCGGTGTCTATCGTACGGGCGTCGAAAAAAGATTTACCGTTCACATTTCGACTCGACGATTCCACCAGCCCCATGCCGTCAAGGAAACTATCCGACATCGACACGGTTGTGATCGTCGCACGCCTGTCGAAATCCGGTAAAGCGATGGCTGAGAGCGGTGATCTGGAAGGCATGAGTCAGCCGATCAAGCCGGGGACGGAAAACATCACCGTGGTCATCGATCGAGAGCGCCCGTAATTTTCATGTTGATCGTGCATTCATTGGAAATTTGTTGGATGTCTGTGTCCGTCAATATCTGCAGGAATTCTCTTGACAGTTTGTTTGGACCTAAGCTATATTTTCGCGCCATTTCAGGAAGTTGAAACAACGAACTCTAGAAAGACCTTACTGCCGAAAATGAATATGCTTTCGACGAACATTTTTTTGAAGAAAAGTGCGCACTGCCTCTCAAACGGAAGGAGTACTACTGTGGGAGTCAAGCATTTGGTGAAGTATGCCTTGGTGGTCTGCGGCGTATTGGTAGCGGCCCAAGCGCAGGCGGATTTCCCCACCGTGCCGAAGGAGACGTATGAGGCGCTGAAGATCGAGCGGTCAGCCTCGCCGAAGGACCTGTACGAAGCGCTGCTGAAGCGGTACATGGATCCGGCGCAGAACGGGGTCGGGAAGGGGAAGTACGGGGAGTATTGGCAGCCCGTCTCCTTCAGCAAGTACTTTGACCCGCATACCTTCTATAAGCCGCCCCAAGCGGTGAAAGAAGTGGCAAGCCGGGAACAATGCGTCAAGTGCCACACCGACGAATCCCCGGGCTGGGTGGCCGCGTGGAAGAAGAGCACCCACGCGAACCTGGACAAGGTCCGGAAGCTCACGCCGAAAGACGAGACCTTCTATAAGAAGGCCAAGCTGGAGGCCATCGAAGACAACCTGCGCTCGATCGGCAAGCTCGGCAAAGGCGAGAACCTCAAGGAAGTCGGCTGCATCGACTGTCACTTCGACATCAACACCAAGAACAAGGCCGATCACCGCAAAGACATTCGATTGGCGACCGCCGACACCTGCGGCACCTGCCACTTACAAGAGTTTGCGGAACGCGAGTCCGAGCGGGACACCATCACGTGGCCCAAGGATCAATGGCCGAAGGGCCGGCCCTCCCATGCGTTGGACTATCGCGCCAACGTCGAAGTGGAAGTCTATGCCGGGATGCCGCAGCGGGAAATCGCCGACGGCTGCACGGGCTGCCACGTCAATCAGAACAAGTGCGATACCTGCCATGCGCGGCATGAGTTTTCCGCGGCCGAATCGCGCAAGCCGGAAGTCTGCGCCCAGTGCCACAGCGGGGCCGACCACAACAACTGGGAAGCCTACAACCTGTCCAAACATGGCTTGAAGTATCAACGCGACAAAGCGCATTGGAACTTCAACATCCCCATCAAGGACGCGATCGGCAAAGGGGCGGCCACCGCGCCGACCTGTCAGTACTGCCACATGGAATATCAGGGCAAGATTGCCCACAACGTCGTGCGGAAAGTGCGCTGGGCCAACTATCCCTTCGTGCCCGGCATCCGCGAGAACATCAAGACCGACTGGGCCGAAAAGCGGAACGATGCCTGGGTGAAGACCTGTACGCAATGTCACTCCGAGACGTACGCCCGGGCCTGGTTGGAGTTCATGGACAACGGGACCTTCTCCGGGTTGGATAAGTACGATGAAGCCCATCATACTGTCGAAGAGCAGTACAAGGCGGGCCTCTTGACCGGGCAGAAGACCAACCGTCCGGCGCCCCCGGCCCCGGAGACCGATGGGTTTGAGAAGTTCTTCCAGATTTATTGGTCGAAGGGGAACAACCCGGCGGCCAATGAGTTGAAACTGTTCGAAATGGCCGAAGATCACCTGGTGCAATTGCACGTGAGCTTGGCCCACCAGTATTGGGGCTATACCTATACGGTGGGATGGGCGGCCATGAATCGCGCCTATGTCGAAATCATGGATGACGACACGCGGCTGAAAGAGAATCTCGCCCTCCAAGCACGGGTGGCGAAGCTCGAGAGTCAGGTCAAGCACAGCATGCTGGATCTGGACAGTGAAACCGGCAAGCTCTCCCTCGGCGGGATCGGGGGCGGGATGATGTTGGCCGGGACGATCGCAATTGCCGGATGGCGGAGGCGCGGAAGGAAGGATAATTGATCTCATCCGCTCCGTCTCTGGGCGCGCCCGTGTCACATCCGTCAGGGGCTAAATTCCTCCCGTCACTGGGACTCCTCCTGGTGACGGGAGGTCTTTTTCTGAGCGGATGGGTTGCGTATCTTTGGTTTAAACCCGCGCCTGCTCCGTATAGCTATCAGCTGGTCGATGAAGGTCCTGTGACCAAATTTGACAATCTTGCGTTGCAGAACTGGCCGGATTTGAAAATCAGTAAATATGAACTTCACGTTCAATCAGTGGACAAACCCATTGCCATTGCCTACCGCGCAAGTAGAGGCGCTGGATCGTCAGTTTTCTTAAACTGGGAGAATCTGCTTTCTGAGCCAATTGGGGCGATGGGGGGCGATCTTCCTGAATTGGCTGCAGTCGCCGTTGATATTACGAAACATGTTCCAAAAGACGCCGTGCTTCTCGCCTGGTGGGACACATCACGTCAACTCGGGCTGTTATCCGATCGACATACTGTCTTCACATCTCATCTGGGGCAGCCTTTGATCACTCCTTCTTATTGGAAGGAACGAACTGAGGTTATCAGCAAGTACGAACGACAGTTCTGGGGAGCGGAAGGATCCGCTGAGGAGCAGAAGAGGTTCCAGAATTTTGCCGATATATTAGCCTCTGAGCCGAGCAAAGGGGCAGCCATGCTTCGAGAATTTGTCGGCTCCCAGGAAGCTTATATCGTCGTTCATCCGGCTGACCTCTATAAGCTTGGCCTCATGCGACCGGATCGGCTCGACATTGCTTTTAAAGATTTTCCATTGACGGGTAACGTCCATGGACTGGTTGGGCAGGTAAAGGCATGGATGAAGGAGAATGGCTACGATACCTACACGCTTCAGTCTCTGTCGGAAAAAGCGGTGCGTGCCTACTTCTTAAATGAAAGTAAAAAAGGGAAGACATTATTGTCCCAAATGCTCCCGCTAATGAATTCAAAGCCGGTTGATTTTGAAGCGTTACAAGTTGTCCACAAACAAGGTGGATACTGGGTCTACAAAATTCCATCTGCCTCAAGCAGTGTGAATGACAATAAATCCTAATTATCTGAGTAGCAGTCCCGCATAGCTCATGGTAAACTGAGCTCGCATCGAGCGGAAGACATGAAGCTGGAGATTCAGAATAAGAGACTAGATAAAGATCCAGATCAACGAGATAAAAGGATGATCACCGACATTAATCATACATTCATCGGAAAGGAGATGCCGTGAATCGTCGCATTGTGTTCGCATTTGCCGCTGCGGCGGTATTTCTAGTAGTGGCGGGGACAGCTTCTGCCGAAGGGACATTTGAAGGCCGGAAAAAGTGCTTCAACTGTCATAAAGGCGAGGGTGAGGCATGGGAAAAGACTCTCCATGGTAAGGCGATGGAGTCGCTCAAGCCCAGCAGAGGCAAGAAGAAGGACGAGGCGATGGTCAAGGCCAAGCTGGACCCTAAGAAGGACTATACAAAAGACAAGGATTGCGTTGGATGCCACGTTGATGGGTTCGGTAAGGAAGGTGGCTACGTCATCGAAGAACCGGAGAAGTTCTTGACCGGTGTGGGTTGCGAATCCTGCCACGGGGCCGGTAGCGATTACCGGAAGATTCATAGAAAAGCAGGGGAAGCTTTTGAAAAGTCCCAGAAGACGATGGAGCGGGCCAATCTTGTTGAGGCTGGCCAGGAGTTTGAGTTTCAGGAGAAGTGCAATGCCTGCCACCTGAACTATGAAGGATCGCCGTGGAAAGGTGTGAAGAAGCCGTACACTCCATTCACACCCAAGGTGGATAAGAAGTATGAATTTGATTTTGAAAAGTCCGTCCGTGATGACAAGGCCATGCATGCGCATTTCAAGCTGGCGGGTACCTTCACGGGTCCACCCATGCCGAAGTTCCATGAAGAGTTCCAGAAATCAGCCAAGCCTCCGGTGAAGTCAGACAAGGCGGGGGATGACTAACGATGGGGAAGATGGGGACTCTTGTAACAGGCGCAATTCTCACGATTGTTTTCATCGTTGTGGTATTTGGCGGTGAGGCGGCTGTCTCTCGAACGGAATTCTGCGTCAGCTGCCATTCCGAAATTTACCCCTATGAGGAGCTGAAGAAGTCTTCGCATTGGGGGGCAATAGGGATGGATCCAGGCTGTAAGGATTGTCACGTGCCACAGGGCCTGTCCAATTTCCACAAGGCCATTTATACGCACGTGGTAGACGGCGTGCCATTCCTGATCAAGGAATTTACCACTGACTATTCAACTGTCGAAAAGTTCAATGAGCATCGCCCAGAGGCTGCTTACCGGGCTCGCATGAAGCTGAAGGAGTGGGACAGCCTGACGTGCCGAGCTTGCCATAAGAACACGAAACCGCCAGGTGCTTCAGCCAAGGCCGCGCATGCCAAGATGCAGAGCGAAGGGGCCACGTGTATAGACTGTCATCAAAATCTGGTGCACAAGAAAGTACCAGAGCACGATCTGAACGCGAGCCTTGCTCAGGGACGTCCTGTGCTGAAAGAGGTCAAAAAGAAGAAGGATGACGACGACGAAGACGAATAAGAGAAGCTAAGCGAAATAGTTGCGGGTTGCCGAGAAGCCAGGACTGGACACAATCATTGTGATGCAGTCCTGGCTTTCTCATTTGCGCGAACGCGGAAAGATTAGCTCGCTACTTGCTCCCTCCCTTTGGCCCATCCAGCCTTGATGACGTATTCTCGATTGTCCCAGTGTCTGCACGTCGCGTGAGCTTGCTTCGCCATCTTGGAGAGAGGTAGGTGCAGTCCGCAAGATCTCTGGCAAGATCCACATTGTTCATATCGTCGTGCATCACCCTATTAGCAGCTGCCACGGTCCATCGTGGGCATGGCCGTTCAATCAGGGTCAATGTACTTCCCGCTTGAACTCGGCCTTCCCGGAGCACCCGGAAATACCACCCTGTCCGACCTGTTTCTTGGACCTGAACAGCTAAATCCTTTACCCGCCAGCGGCGAGCCAATTTCCAACATGGTTGTCTTGGTTGGGATACTTGGACCAGGGAATCCCCAATCTCAAACACATCTCCGATACAAACAGTGTTCTCTAATAGACCCTCAGTTGTGAAGTTTTCACCAAAGGCTCCAAGAGGGAGGTCTGATAACGCTAAGGCCTCTGTCCAATAAAGGTAGTGCTCGATAGGGTAGGCATTGACGGCTTTTTCTGGCCCGCCGTGGTTCTCAAGGTCTGCCTGCCCGTCACCGGCGAGATTAGTCCGTCCCAGCCACACAAATCCAGAAGTCGGCTCCTTAAAAAACCCTGTGGTCCAGACCTGATCCAGAGGATTCGGCGAGTCGCCGTTCCCCACGGTCCTCGGTAGTCCAACTTGCACAGAAAGCACTTTTGCGGCGCTGGAGTCGTTCAAGATCAGCTCCTGAGCTCAATAAATCGGTCGGATAATCATAAATATGACCTCGATACATGAGATGACACCTAGGAGTCCCATGCTATAGGAGGTTCTCACCCATAACTCGTACGACAGTATTTGAATCCTGCTGCAGCAGGAGGTCTTAGTTAAAAATGATATGTGGTGCAGCGAAGATAAAAGTCTATGGTGAGGTCTTTCACGCCGGAACGAGCTTCAGGAGTTACCGGTTCTATTCAAGATTCTTCCGGCTCTGTACCACTCGCAGATACGTTTGATTCCACGTAAGGTAGGTCCTGCGCCTCCAATAGCGACTGCGTCTACCAAACAGTACCAGGCACCAACTCCACTGGGCGGATTCCCCTGAGGCCATCCCAATAGCGGGTCGATAGCCGCCCATTGCCAAGCGCCGACGGCAGTACCGATCAATTCCAACCATGTCGTAATGAAAAAGGCGGCAAGGTATACCATCGGCGAACGGCCGATAATCAGCCATGCTAAAAATATGCAGAACAGCAAGGCGCCGACCGCATCTCCGCGGTCAGGGAACCCGCTGACCCCCCAGAGAGACCAGGTGCCCCATATTCCCACCACGAAGATCGCTATTCTTCCGGGATGCCGTACAAACAGGCCCGATCGCGCTAACGCGACCGCAGTTAGGTACACCATTCCGTGACCTGGCGGGACGTAGGCAGGCACGTTCTCAAACCTATATGTGTAACCACCCATATAGATAGAGGCAAAATGCTCGCCGACCGTGGCAAACAGAACGGCAATCACGACCTGCATTCGGGTCTCTCTGCTTTCTCCAAACAACAACGCTCCAAGACAAAGCCACGCGAGCACTCCTAACGTCTGTTGCCGCTCAACGCTCGCGCTGATCTCAAACAGAGAACTGACACCAACGCAGAGGAATGTAAATGCGGCAATCACATAATCACGCATTCGATGCGCATCAAGGGTGCCTGATTTTGGAAAATGCCGGAGGGCAATCCGCTCTGCGGCATTGAACCAAGTTCCAAGCTGAGGGGTACTCGAAGGGGCGTCCATGGGTCAAATGGAGTCTATAGAGCAGAGCGCATGTGCGATATGCTGCTTAAGAATAATGGGATTTGGTGAAGCCAGATTGTGTAATTCCGCAGGTATCATACAGGACCCTCGACGAACGGGCAAGATCTGGTGAAGTCATCGATCGTCCTTCAACCCGGACATCTGAAATGTCATAAATGAAACTAATTTTCGCTTATGCCCTTTGGAAGAACCGTACGAGTATCGAATCTGAAGGGAGATTATGTTGAAGGAAGGAACCAGCATCACGAGTAAGAGAGGAAAGAAAAACGCCGACCCGCCTTGCTATCTTGCGATAGGGACGGATCGGCGTCTTACTAGACGAACAGTGCTCTAGGCGCCCAGTCGTGTAAAGACAGGGAGAACCGGAGCCCAGATCGGATTGATAAGTCGATCACCCTTCTCGGTCCAGGACATCAACAATCCTGCGAAGCGCTGATCCGGATCGTGGAGGATGTCCACCAACCGCTGCACTTCCCACAGAACGTCCTTGGACTCAATCTTGATGTCGACCGTCTGACCAGGCAGGATTGGGGCTTCATTGTCCATCGTCAAGCCGGCTGATGCGACTAGCTCAGCCGGATAGTTTGGATCAAGTTTGGTTGCCCCCATCTTGTTGGTAAACCGGATACCAGCGGTCGTGAATTCACCGATGGTCACAGGCTCGGTTCCGTTGTTGGTCGCATGAAGAGTCATGCGCAAGGCCCGGCCTGGGACGTCGTATTCAGCGTGAGTGACTTCCACCACGAACGGGTTCGGCTTGATCGGCATCGGCTTGACCTTGGTCTCACCGGCCTGAAGCGGTACACTGACAGGATGGCGTGAATCTGCCGCCAAGTATCCGACGACCACCACGACCAACACGAAGATCAACACCGCAGCTCCGACCTTCCGATCGATGGGGTCAAGCAGAATCTCATCCCCATACGCTGCCAGCACCCGTGCACGGACCAGGTACATCGGCCGGATCATGAAGAAGCCGACCCAGAAGATGGCCACGGCCGCCCAGAACAGGTGCCACATGATACCGGTGGCAGTACCCATCGTTTCTGAGTCGAACGTTTCTCCGGTAAGGGTCTTGATCGGATTGGTGAAATCCTCATATCGACCCGTGATGTCCATCCATCCACCTGGCCCTGCGATCGGACCGGCATCCTTAACGGCAAACATCGGATGGATGTGATGATGGCCGGGGAGTCGAGCCTTCAAGACGACCACATACTCGTAATCTCGGCCAATTTCCATGGGACCCGCAACAAACATTGGCGTCCCATTGATCTTTGAGCTGAGACGCACAAAGACGGAACTGGGAGAACCGATGTTGAGGAACGTCCGTGTCGGTTTGACAACCGCACGAGGCCAATCCTCGGACAAATGAAACTTGCCCCGCAGCTCTGTCACATCATTAACCTTGGTCGACTTTCCAACCCATTCAGTGTCGTACCAATTCACGGTACGCATCCGCAGGAATGGTTCCTGCGATCGCTCTCCGTGAGCGAATGCAGGAGTGATATCGAGAACCGGCGTGAATGCCAGCGTCGCCACCCCGCAAATTCCCATTATCCAGAGTTTAAAGGCGTGTTTGGCGTTCATGCTTTCCCTCCGACTTTGGCCTTGTCCTGG
>JAMPUU010000011.1 GCA_030144965.1 Nitrospira sp. BO4 | reverse complement strand
TTTCGTGAAGGGGAGGACTCTACCTGACTGTCAGATTAAGTTCTAGCTTTCGCACTTCATGCCTATTTCGTCTTGGCACTCGCATGCTCTACGTCGAGCACAATGCGCGCAGCTTCCTTGATGACGTCTACTGTGTCCTTTGATAGAAAGCGGCATGGTTCCTCCTTACCTTGGTTGGGTGTTAGGGAGGGAGTTGTGCCTGGGAAACGGACTTTCAGGGTGGTGGCTCCAGTGGTCCGGCCCAACCATTCCAGTCCTCATACGAGATCTCTTTTTCCTCTCTGCTCCCGCACGGTCGCGGAAGCTCTAGAAACCTTTATCGCTTCAGCCCAGCTGACCGGCTGTCGAAAGTCCTTGATCGCGGGGTTTCCTTTTTGGGAAGAATCGTTTTGGGAAGACCCGGGGGTCGGGTAGCAGGAACGCCGTGAATACATGGCTAGTCGTGGAGGACTCCACATGGCGCCCATGCCTACGGCGAAAGGGCCGGGGGGTCTTTTCTTCGGTAGTCCTTCGAAATAAAAGTGTAACCATAAGTGTCACCGTCGCCCCTCACTCCCCTCACACCCCACGCAATTGGATGCAACAGGCAGTCGGGAGCTAGGCCCTTGGTGAATCAGGCGAATCAGGCCGCTGCGCTATGGTTTCAGGTTGTTGGGGATTCTCGAGGGAAGCCTTTTGTAAACCGCAGGTTGGAGGTTCGATTCCTCTCGCCAGCTCCACACCAACCTTCGGTTGGGCCAGCGGCTATTTATCGTATTGAGCCGATGGATAGACACCACCAGTGAGCTTTAACCTCCGACTCCCTTCTCCGACAATCGCGACTGCGCCGCCGGATAAATACCACCAGCAAATTTATTCTCGAACCTCCAACTAGGACGCGTCCCCTTCGTGGGGAGCGCGCGAGGGGGCTGGCCCCCTCTGCAGGAGCCGGAGAGGCAGGCCTCAGAGCCGATCCGGCGACGGTTGGATGGTTCGATTCCTCTCACCAGTTCCAAACCTCCTTTAGCAATTCCAACGGTTTCAGGATCTTCATTGTGAGCAACGGAACAGACTTTTCCGCAAACGTGCCCGCGATTATGCCCGTACTCGCCCTAGTCGTTCGCTTTGCTTATCCATCCTATGCAACCAAGTTCACAGGACGAGTAATCTCCGTCAAAGACGGTGACACCATTGAAGTCCTTCACAACAACAAAGCTGAGCGTATCCGCCTCACTGGAATTGATTGTCCCGAAAAGAAACAAGCCTTTGGACAACGAGCGAAGCAGGCCACGTCTACCTTAAGCTTTGGGCGGAATGTCACGATTCAAACAAACGCCAAGGATCGATATGGGCGCACCCTAGGCAACGTATATCTGTCCAATGGTCGCAACCTGAATCATGAATTAGTGAAGGGCGGCTGGTGTTGGTGGTATAGAAAATATGCGCCAGGGGATATGGTCCTTGAAGGGTTGGAAGATGAGGCACGGTTAGCGAAGAGGGGGGTTATGGGCTGATCCTCACCCCGTGCCACCGTGGCAGTGGCGGAAACGGGTCAAGGCAGTTTCATTAACGCCTTGACAGCATCGAAGGCGTCTTTTTTACTGCGGTACCTGAGAAGCGGGGTAAGGTTTGGAACTTATAGTGCTCAAAAGTGTGCGGGCTTCGATGGCGAAAAACATTGCCATTGAAACATCTAGAGTGCTTTCATGTCAGATCGATCATTACAATCGATCATGTGCTTGCAAAGAAGTTGGTGTAGGTCAACTAGCGTAAAGTGGACTCATTCTGGAAGCGCACTTACCCAAAGAAAGGCGGTGAGACATGCCGACTGGAAGCTGCAGTTGGGATCGAAAGATCAAGAGTGCGAAGCAGCGGTTCAAGATTCTTACTGAATTTAACAATGAGGTGGTGCTGGATCGGGAAACTGGTCTGGTATGGGAACGCAGACCAAGCAAAGATAGTATGGCCTGGTCCAACGCACGTCTATTCTGTGCTCAGAAGGCGGTGGGTGGACGTGGCGGGTGGCGGCTTCCAGCATTTAGTGAATTGGCCAGTTTGGTCGATCCCACCGTGACAAGTAATTCCCCAAGACTCCCGGCAGGACACCCATTCTTAGACGTACAGCCCGATACATACTGGTCTGCCACGCTTTTTGCTGATCAACCCGGCTTTGCACTCGCAGTGGTGTTCAACTTCGTCGGCGGAGGCAGTGCACCGATCTTGGTGACCGATGCGAACACCGGTGCAGGAACTTCAGGACTCGCTTGGGCCGTACGAGGAGGCTCTCCCGGTCCTGATACGTATTAGTTCCCTGTCCTGTTCATCAACGTGAGAAGTGGAGCCATGAGGATTCATCAATCGGCTGTACCCTTTTGATGGTGCATTGGAAGCCGAAGCCGCCACTGCAACGCCCTCCGTTTTCTCCTGGTGCTGCAAAGCCAATATGGGACCCTGCTTAAGCCAGGTGGGGGGTGTGCCGATCATGCCGGTAGAGAACGCCAACGCTAAATCTAAAGGAATGGAACGGAATGATCACCCCGGTTTAGTCAAGTGAGGCGCGATCTTCGACAGGATTTCCACACAGTAGTATTCAATCATGAGGGCCTCATCCTTCGTGAGTGGGCGATTCTGGGCGATAGCGGCGAGAATGTGTTCACAGGCCACAGAGAATGTTTTCACTTCTTGTGCAAGTTGCATGGAAGCCCCTTTCCAGTGGTCTTGGGGGTGAATTATGCCAGACTCATCGGGAGAACGATAGGAGTTGCGCAACCAAGGCGAGCCTTTGGCCGACGAGCAAGGACTGACTAGTCGTCCCCGCCGTTCCTGCGAGTGAGGGGCAACCATGGTATCCGAGTGGTGTCTGGAGTGGGCTTGAGTGCAAACTTTGGGAGAATGTTGCGCTTTAATCTCGTGTCACCCCTCCCTTTCCGAATGCTTTTAACATGAGCCTTGACGCGATTATTGAATGGCATGAGTAGAGCCTGTCCTAAAGATCTTTTTAATCCAACTCTCATAACCCCCAGCAGTTCTGTCCTAATACAATTTTCCAGCAGTACACGAGGGGGGTATGGGGAGCCCGTGCCGTGGTCATAGGGCATCTGCTAGTAGGCCTTTCCGCACGTATGTAGTGAAATAAAGAGCGGTGATCGACATATATACTGCCAAAGAAAGGAGAAAGGAGACATGCCATGACTCGTACTATTCTCTCCTTCACTCTTCTGCCGGTGTTCGCGGCATCCCTACTGACGCCAGCATGCGCCACAATGCAAGACAGTCAGGGAGTAGCGTTCCTCCAAACTGCGGCTCAGGAAAATCTGGCACAAATCGCGCTGGGACAGCTGGCCATCCAAATGGCGGAAAGCCCCCAGGTGAAACAGTTTGGTGAGAAAATGGTCCAAGATCACCAGATGGCCAATCAGGCAATCCGACAGCTGGCGACCAAAGAACGGGTCAATCTTCCCAAACAGCTCAATGAAAATCAGCAGGTCAAGCACTATGAATTATCACAGCTCTCAGGGAAGCCGTTCGATCTCGCCTACATGCAATACATGCTGGAAGACCATAAAAAGGACGTGAACGAGTTTGAGCACACCGCCCAGCGACTGCAAGATGAGAATGTCCAAAGATGGGCGTTCAACGCTTTGCCGATACTGAGGCAACATCTCGTGCTGGCTTCCACAGTCGCCACGTCCCTGGGCCCAACGTATCTCTTCAGCCGGGAGACCCACACCCATCGCTAAATGAAGCCACCGAATCGAATGAGCTCACCACCGAATCCTAGGAGTAAACGCGGGATTGCCCCAATCTTTAAGGACTTGAGCAACCCCTGTCTTTCCATGGCGGAGGTCTGCATAGATCCAGCACGCCTAGTCAATCATGCTTTCGCATGCGCCATCTGATGGCAAGATTCGGCGCACCGACGGCACATCTCTGCACATCTCTTCATCATGCTGTCCTCTTTTCCCAATTGCTCACATGCCTCAGCACACGCCATACATATTTCGGCACAGATGCCACAGGTGCGTGTATGCAGCGGAGAACCGCGTAGCATGAAATCTGAACTGGTTTGGCATATCTGCGCACAGTCGAGCAGGAGGCGAATGTGATCAGCTTCCGCATGTTTTCCACCCTTCTGTACGCAATGCTGAGCCGTCTCTGTACAGATGGCATGACATTGCTGGCAATTCTGTACACATCCTTGCATCTGTGGATGAATCATAATGCCTCCATCGGTTATTTCTCACTCCTGTTCAGGGTTCCCTCTCTCCGCTATCTTACCCTTATGTGATTCAAACCGAGATTGTTAAGGCATGATAGTAGTCACGGATGGATGACTTAACTGGACATTCCCCTTGACGGTGTACTGGGCTGCTTTTCTCTACCCCAATTGCCACAGCCTGAACTTAACTGGTCAAAGAGGGGTGGTGTTGGTGCGCATAGAATTGACCACGACAAGCCAGAAGCAGGTAAGAGTCCAGCAAATGACTGACTATCGGGAAAGCATCCGCGATCATCTCGCCGCCAGCAAGAAACGTCTCGAAAAGGGCGGCCTCACTGAATCATGTTGCGGAAGCGTTGAAGAAGAAAATAAGGGGTCTTGCTGCTTTGCTCAGTGAGAAACGGGGCAATTCCGAAAGGAGATAGCAATAAGATACCCCCTGCATTTGCAGAGGGAAGTTCACCAGATCCTGGGTGACCAGTTGCAGCGAAGCTAAGCCGACTTTGATGATCGAGTGCCGTATTGCGGTGCCCCCACCATCCACGTGAATACCCTAGGATTTGTCCTAGTGCCGCACCTCATTGAGGCTGATTAGGCTGGGCCCTTCTGCCCAGGAGAAATCAACCTATTGGTCAGTGAGAGGAGGGTCAATCATGTCGATGACGGTTAAATACTGTCTGAAATGTGGTGATAGGTTGTCCTACACGGCACCACGAGATGAAGACGAGATTAAATTCTACTGGGCCAAACTCCGAAGGCATGGGGCGGTCACTCGCCAGGGAACATGCGATGGTTGTGGACGCGAGGCCAGCGTGACCAGTTATCCAGTGCACGATTGGGTCACGCAAGCGGTATAGAGCATCCAGGCCGTGACGGTGAAACGTGCTTACCGCGAAGGAGGGGCAGGAGTGCTAGGCCCAGGTCTTCCTATGTAACGCTGCAACATTCACTTTCCCTCCAAGGCATTCGAGCACCCTAGCCTCCAGCATTTCATAAAATCCGTCATCCTCGATTGCTGGCTCCACGGCTCCAGTCAACGTGGAATCAGATTCGAGAATGGCACAGAGGGCTCTGCTTCTATGACACCGTGCTAGATCCAAGATCTCCTTCGCTTGGGCGTAGTGAATGAGGGCGTTGCGGTATTCCTCCTTCGCGTCCGCATCGAGCATGATGGACTCCTCCCTCGGGTGGGACAGCCGAACACCCTTAGTTAACTGGAGCTGCATAGGTCCTAGGGAGGTGCAGATAGGGGCCATGTCTTAGTTACGAGTGTCGGTGGGATTTGGCAGGGGGGTGCTGCACTACTCGCCCGCTCCCTCATTTTGTCCTGGTGTTGCAAATGGAATATGGGACCAAGCTTGAACCACGGCAGGGTGTGCCGATCATGCCCCCATTGGCTCGATCTACGTGGAACCTGGCAAGTGGAACCCAATAAATCGCAGCTGGATTGTTCAAGCCAAGAATTTGACTTTCGGGAGAATTATGAGCCCCGCATCGAGATCTCGAAAGCCGAGGTCCGGTGGTCGAGAGGGCCGGGGGCTCACGCCCCCGGCACCCCCAAATGTACACATGTCTCACCTCACCGACGCCTCAATCGTACTCATGCTGTTGCGTGGGACCGCGCACGCACCAGACGGGGTTGGTGTTGGACTTAACCTCGTAGTACACGGAGATACCCCCGATGTCCACGCGCACGCGCCACGCGAGGTCCAAATTCCCTGTTAGCGTCGTCGCCGACCAATAGCTGGCCCACGACTGGATGCCGGTAAAGACTGTTGTCGGCACAAACGGGAATGGGAGCGAGGGGTCTAGTAGACTCGCCAACTCGATGACTGAGGGTGTTCGCCAGCCCAGCGTGCCGCCAACGTGCTTGTTGACACAGATGCGGGTCGCGTCCCACCATATCTGGTTGGTCGCATCCGGCGCCTGCTCCCACACCAGCCCGGTATTCTTGTCCAGCACCGCCTGATTATTAAAAGCTTTCAGCACGACAAACCGCGAGGCCGACGGATGGTTGGTGTCCCACCGCAGCGTGTGGTTGCCATCTCCACCGCTGTCGAGCTTATGCAGAATCTGGTCGAGCTTGTTCAAGATCTGCGTGAACGGATTCTTGCCCTTGTCGTCATCCGCGGTGACCCCGCTCGTGATCAATAACCCGCCGACCAACGCGACCGCGCCCATGGTACGGATCCATCTGGTGCTGCTACGTGTCATGCGACCCCTCCTTGTGGTGATGTGTACTGCACGGACTCTCTCCGTCATGGCCCCTGATGCTCAGGCGAGGGACGCGTTCCCCTCGTGCCTCAAGCCTTCAGCCTTCCCGTTGCTATTCCTCTACCGCCTGCGCTCGAACCCAATCTTCCTCGATCAATTGCAGGGCCCGCGTTTGAACCCGTTCGTCTGGATCGTTCAAGGCCAGCATGAGCGGATCGACCGAACCGGTTTGTCCTTGCTGCACCCAGCGATCGAGCGCCTGAAGTCGCACAGAGACATCAGGTGAGGCGAGCGCCGTAGCGATCCAGTCCGGCACGACCGGTTCTTGTCGTGGTGATGGCATGGGAAGTGAGGAAGACGAGGCGCGGGCGATGGGCGTGGGCGGAGACACCGGCGTCACGCCACGGTGGTCCTCAGCGACTCCGCTCGTCGGCGCTACGGATGCCCCAGGTTCGCCTGATGTGCCTGGTCCACAGCCTACTACCGCAACGAGCCACCAGATGGCGAGGAGCACGAGGCGGTCTGTTACCCCTCGCTCACCATATCGTGAATGGAATGAGGGACTACGTCCCAGAACGGAGGCGGCTGAACGCTGATTATATGATCGTGCGCTGACCATGACACCTGAGCCCAGACCATGGACTAGACGGTTCTGGATCACCATGGGCGCATCTTCCAACACCCGAGCGGCTCCAGCCTGGCCGTGAGAGTTATCCCCCTAAAAGAGTGAGACCCGAAAAGCATCGCGCGTGCCAATACGCGCCGCGCAGGAGGGTGCATGCATTGCGTGAGGGATTCTCGACAGTTAGCCCGCACGAGTTCCGCCAGATCACTTGATGAACTCCAGCATGGCGAGAGGAAGAATTCCTCACGGCCGCAGGTTTGGCTGTCGCATCGGGCGTCAGTTGCACCATGGTCCCCATTGGTTGCCCCTTCCTTTTGTCCTGGTGATGCACACCCTATAGGGGACCCGTTGCCAATAGGGGTGGGGGGTGCGCCGATCATACCTGATCACCAGGTGTTAATTTGGGTGTTAGTTCCAGCGACAATACAGGCTGAATTGAGATGAATTGGTACGAAGTCAAACGACAACGAAATGTGCTAGGTGATTGAAGGAAGGAGGGATTGCCCAAATCTTCAAGGACTTGGGCAACCCCCACTTGTAGCAACTCTTAATAGCTCGATCCAGGGCTTCACATCAATGACGGATAACGCAGGCTCACCATACGATGCTGCTATCCTGGCCAGTCAGCGCCGGTTAATGCCGTCGACTGCAGCAGCCCAGTTAAATATTAACCTCTCACGTGTTCATTCGTAAAATCTCCCACCATTGGGCTAGCGACTCATGATAGGTGATGAATGAGTTACTACTCTCCATGTGCAATTGTTGTCGCCTTGGACCAAAGGCCACCGAGAATTAGCTGAACTTGATGATCAACATGATGGACCTTCGTAATACCACCGTCTTTCATTGCAGCATCAAGGCTCGCATCACCGAACGCGACCAGCCCCAGAATCGCACACGCATCTGACGTGCCGACTTTTGTACCGCGTGCACTCGTATCTACCGCAACGGACAGGTGCTGCGCCGGATCTTTCACGTTAGTATAGATGATGCCCGCAACTGATGGCCCTCCGGGGTACAGATTGGCAACGCAACCAGAAAGGCCGACGATCATTATTACACCGAAAAGCAACGGCATTAACACAGTTTGTCTTCCAATTCCGAACATCATCATCCTCCATTTGTTATGAACCATTAGAACGCTGCCAACGTGATCAATCCGCCGTCAATCAAGGCTCATGGCGACTAGGCTTCCCTGGAAACCCTGAAGGGCATACCGTGATCTTATGCCCTGAGTCGCCGCTGGGAACACTATCTATACAGAGCTACCACCCTCGTCAACTTGTCATATGGCCCTAGAGATACACTGCCAGTACACTTTGCAAGTGACGCTATGCTTTAAATAGGCTTTGATCGTTAATAATGTTGGCGTCGGTCCGCATTCCTACAGCTCTATATTTCTTGTGGTAGCGCAACCCCCCAAAGGGGCCCGAACACATGCGACGAGGTGGGGGGTCTGCCGATCATGGTGGGGTGGGACGGCATAATTATTCCGGTTTGGTCACGTTTGGCGTGATCTTGGACAGGGCTTGGCAACGATTGGGCCTGTTGTTTCATCGGCTTCGGGCTTGTGGCCTCGTCACTT
>JAMPUU010000010.1 GCA_030144965.1 Nitrospira sp. BO4 | reverse complement strand
CCCGCCCCCGGACGCCCCCCCCCGCACCCGATGAATTCGAAAAACCGGCCTGAATTCTGCACGCCCCATTTCGTGTGGTCGCCGCAACATGCTTGATGAAACGCAATAGCCATCAGCCCGAGCGCGCGCTCGTATTCCATAAGAGGGTGAACCCCAGTCACAACAAGAGTTCTCCTTACAAAGGCTATGTTAGGAATTGGTAGCGCCTGACGTGTCGGTTTCGGAGGAATGTCCATTTTTACCGAGACCGTATCGATCGAGGAGGCGATAGAGCGTGCGCCTACTGATGCCGAGTAACCGCGCTGTACGCTCCTTATGCCCATGTGTTGATTCCAACATTTTGATGACCTGTTCACGCTGCAACGCCTTGAGTGTGCCGGGAAACATGTCTATATAATCCGAACCACCTCCGCCCTTCTGAATAACTTCAGGTGGAAGGTCGTCAATCGAGAGAATCGCAGGCGAGGCGAGAGCCACGGCCTGTTCAACGACCTGTTCTAATTCACGCACGTTCCCCGGCCAGGAATAGTCAGTCAGTGCCCGCATCGCGGCAGATGAAAAAGACGTGATGGGAACTTCCTTCTGTTCGCCGAACCGCGCAAGAAAGAATTCGGCTAGTAGGGGAACGTCCTCGGGGCGTTCCCGAAGCGGCGGCAAGAGAATCGTGACCACGTTCAGTCGGCCGAGCAGATCTTCGCGAAACCGGTTGGCCGCAACCAGTTCAGCGAGATTCTGGCGGGAGGCGGCAATAATGCGTATATCGACTCGTGCGGACTCATTGCTTCCAATTCTTTGGATTTCCCCTTCCTGGAGCAGGCGAAGAAGTTTAGCCTGTCCGGTCGGAGAGAGATCGCCGACTTCGTCGAAAAAGAACGTGCCACCGTTCGCCTCCTCAAGTAACCCACGGCGCATGGTGTGGGCTCCGGTGAACGAATCCTTCATATGCCCGAAGAGTTCGCTTTCAAGCAGGAAATCCGGAATGGCACTACAATTAATGGCGGCAAACCGGTGGGCTGCGCGAGCGCTGTTATCGTGGATTGCCCGAGCAATTAATTCCTTGCCGGTACCGCTCTCGCCCTGGATCAAGACGGCTGTGCTACTTCGAGAGGCTTTTCTGACGAGTTTGAAGACCTCGACCATCTTTTTACTTTGTCCGATCAGAGAGGCAGCCCGCAGTCGTTCGCTGAATGCACGCTCAAGCGTGCGATTATTTTCTATCAGACGCCGGTGCTCAATAGCTCGCTTCATCGTGAGCACGAGTTCCTCGAGATTCACGGGCTTGGCGATGTAATCGAATGCTCCGTGCTTCATGGCTTGGATTGCCATGTCGACTGAACTGGATGCCGTCAAGAACACGATTGGCAACTCCGGCATGGTCTTGTGAAGTGAATCCAAAAGGTCCAACCCGGACAATGGTGTCACGCGGATGTCGCTCAATACGGCGTCGTATGTGACTGCGTTGGCCCTCTTCATGGCTTCGGCGCCGTCACAAGCGATAGCCACCTCAAATCCGGCATGACTCAACGCTTTCACCAACATCTCTCGATTCGGTTGGTCGTTTTCTACGACGAGGATTGAAGGCAGGCCACTTATTGACATCAGCGGATTTCCATTCTTTCCAGACAGGCAAATCGATCGTGAACTCGATGCCCTATCCCGGAGTCACTCTTCAAGAGGAACCCTACCGTCGTTGTCTGTTACTACCCAGTGAGGAGACACTTCATTCACCCCAGTCCCGCTAGTTCTTGCTCGTGTTCCCTCGTTAAAACTGCTCAAAGGTTCGAGACTCCCTGAGGTGTTCCCTGCAAGGCAGGGAGCACCAGTGAACGATAAAAGAACGACGTATGTTTAGGGAGTAATCCTGTTACATCAGCAGAAAACCTCTAGCCTCCAACCTGAGCATCCAGCACGTTGGAACAATGCCTCACAGACAAACCCTGCAAATCATGATCCTGACGAATCCTCGCGTGTCATCGATATTCCCATTCATCCGATCTCCATAAAAGAGCGTAATCGCACATATCGCACCTTTGTAATACGCACAACTTACAATGGAGGGAATCATAACCCTCTCCTTCATTCAGTCGACCGCGTTTATTTGTAACGAATTGTCACAATTTCGGGCTCGGGCATGCCAGGCAAACACCTTGCTAAGCATTGTCCCATGAGCCGTGACCTAAGATTTCTTTCAGAACACTGTCCACCTCCAGTCATAGCTGCTTTAGGACCATTTTGTTACAGAGGCAGTAGGAGTTTTTTTGCATGAATAAGCTCGTCCAGGTTGCCTTAAAAAAACCTTATACTTTCGTAGTGTTGGCTATTCTCATTCTCGTATTTGGGGCGTTGACGATCATCGAGGCACCGACCGATGTCTTCCCAAATATCCAGATGCCTGTTAGCTCGGTGGTCTGGCTCTACGATGGCTTGATGCCGCAAGAGACAGAGGGACGAGTCACGCGTGTGTTCGAGCAAATGTTGACTCAGACGGTCGAAGGCATCAAGACCATCGTGAGCACGTCGTACTTCGGTCACTCCATCATAAATATATTTCTTCAGGACGGAGTTGATCTGGCTGGGAGCGAGGCCGATATTGTGGGGATCTCGCAGACCTCCGTCAAAGCCCTACCGCCTGATGTTGCTGCGCCCATGGTTATGCGGCTGTTTCCTTCCCAAGTGCCCGTAGCCGTATTGCAAGTTGAATCCGATGTTCAAACGCCGGCGGAGCTTTACAATCTCTGCGTCATGCGAATTCGACCCATGCTTGTCACCATACCCGGTGCCATCCTGCCGCACCCTTACGGGGGGCAAGACATGCAGGTCATGATCAATGTCGATCAGGATAAACTGCTGGCCCGTAACCTCACCACGGAGGATGTGCACCAAGCTATTGAGAAGCAGAATCTCGTGCTACCCGGCGGGGACATGAAGATTAAGGAAACCGACTGGCTTGTTCTGACGAATGCATCCCCATTGAAGATTGAAGAGTTCGACGACATCCCGATCAAGCGAGAAGGTAACTCATTCATTCACCTGCGCGACGTGGCCACGGTCCGCCTGGCTGGCCGAGTACAAACGAACTCCGTGCTGGTCGACGGCAAACAGGCCGTCATCGTCGTCGTCATGAAGAGCAGTGAGGCTTCGACCATTGATATCGTGGATGGAATCAAGAGAATGATCCCACGCATCTCGGAGGTTGTGCCTCCTGATGTGAAGGTGAGTCTGATCAGCGATTCCTCAGAATTCGTCAGGGATGCCATCGCCGATGTAGTGCACGAAATGGTCATTGCCGCCGCGCTAGTCGGATTCATCGTGCTGGTGATGCTCGGCTCTTGGCGTCCGACAGTCATCGTTCTCACCTCGATCCCACTCTCCATCCTCTGTTCTCTCATCGGTCTCCATATGCTCGAACAGTCGATCAATATTATGACTCTAGGCGGATTAGCGTTGGCTGTCGGCATTCTCGTCGACAACGCCGCGGTCATGATCGAGAATATCGACACCCACCTCGCCATGGGCAAGCCCTTAGAAGAGGCGATCATCGATGCCGCTAATCAGATCATTCTCCCTACGTTCGTTGCCACCCTTGCCATCACGATCGTGTGGGTCCCACTGTTCCACTTGAGCGGCATTGCCGGGTGGGTGTTCCCGGCGATGGCGGAGGCCGTCGTCTTCGCTATGTTGGCCTCCTTTATCTTGACCTATACCCTCGTGCCCACAATGGCGAAGTACATTTTGAAGGTTCATCACGCGACTGGGCCGGAGGGGGGTATCTTTGCCCGCTTCCAACATGGGTTCCAGAATGCCTTCGAACGATTCCGTGATGGTTACACCGCGCAACTTGAACAGGTGATCGCCCATCGCGTGGGGTTCGTCGCGATCTCGATGGTGTTCGCAGTGGCATCGCTCGGTCTGTTTTATTTCGAGGGGCAAGAGTTTTTCCCCCAGATCAAAGGTGGCTTGCTGCAGATGCACATGCGGGCGCCGCTAGGTCTGCGGATCGAGGCCGCAGGTCGTGTGGCTGCCCGCGTCTCAGATGACGTCAGGGAATTACTGCACGGTAACGTCGACGCGGTGGTGAGTAATTGCGGTCTCCCGGTCGGAGCGCACAACCTCGCGTTCATTCCTACGCCGACGATCGGCACTCAGGATTGCGACCTCACCATCACGCTCAAGGATCTACGATCACCGGTGTGGGAGTATCGGCAGATTCTCCGTCAACGTTTGACAGAGCGCTATCCAGGAACCGAATTCACGTTTCAGCCGGCTGATCTGACCGATAAGATTCTGAATTTCGGCTCGCTCGCGCCCATCGACCTGCAAATCAATGGGCCGGACCTCTATGCCAATTATTCGTATGCGCAAAAATTGGCTGGCAAGTTCCGCCAGATCCCAGGCGCCGCTGACGTGTATATCTATCAAACAATGTTCCAACCGACCATCTTGGTCGAAGGTGATAGGAGATTCGCCCTCGGCTTGAATCTGAACCAGAGGGATTTCGGCTTCAACATGCTTCTGGCAACCGCCGGCAGCCAGCAGATCGATCAGAAATATTGGCTCGACCGCTCGACCCAACAGTCTTACCGCCTCAATGTTTATACCCCTCAGCCACAGCTGACGAGCATTAAAGATCTCCAGACGATCCCGGTCGCTCCAGAAGATCGTGGCCGTGAGGAAGGTGGGGCCACCGGTGTGCAATTGCTCGGCAATATGACCAACCTTTCCTTGATTGGAACACCGGGTGTGGTGACGCACCGGAATCTCCTTCCGATGATCGACGTCTTGGTGTCCGCGGAGGGACGGGATCTCGGCGGGGTGCTGGCGGAAGTTCGCCATATAGCGGAGATCATGAAAGATGACCTGCCTCGCGGGGCGGAAGTCGAAATCCATGGCCAATCCGAAGTCATGCACGACGCCTTTGTCGAACTAGGTGGCGGTCTCATTATCGCCATCCTGCTGGTCTATCTACTCATCGTCGTCAATTTCCAATCGTGGCTCGATCCCTTCATCATCATTACAGCGTTGGTGGGCGCGTTTGCAGGCATCGCGTGGGCCCTCTTCGTGACCAAAACGTATATTTCCGTACCGGCGATGACTGGGGCCATCATGACGATGGGCACGGCCACCGCCAATTCGATTTTGCTCGTCGCCTATGCCCGAGAGCGGATCGCTGTCCACGGTGATGCGATACGGGCTGCGGTTGAGGCCGGGAAAGCCCGCATTCGTCCGGTACTCATGACCGCTGCCGCGATGATTATCGGTATGCTCCCGATGGCGACGGCTAATTCCCAAAACGCACCGCTTGGTCGAGCCGTCATGGGAGGATTGACAGTGGCGACCCTCTTCACGCTGTTCTTTGTACCCTGCGTCTATGCCATCATCTACAACCGTCGAGCTGTTCCTCAAAAGGAGCGTGTTCAATATGAGTAACTTGGGTGGGAAAGCCTTTCTGATCCTCATCGTCCTTGTGGGAATCGCGACTCTCGTTTACCGCTTCAGCGAGAACCAGCATGAGGCCGCCGCATTGCAGGCGGACACTTTGCAAAGCGCCATAACCCCTGTGGCCCTCACATCTGCGAAGCGGTCGGAGCCGACCGACACTATCACGCTGCCCGGCACAGTTGAGGGGTGGTACGAGGCACCCATTTATGCGCGTGTCGAAGGCTATGTGAAAGCGTGGTACAAGGACTACGGTGACACTGTGAAGAAAGGCGACGTCCTCGCCGAACTCAACACGCCGGACCTAGATGCGGATTACAGGCAGGCGATGGCGGATCTGCAATCTGAACGTGCCAGGAATGAGCTGGCTCAACTGACCGCCAAGCGCTACGTGGCCATGCGGGAACATCAAGCGCTCTCCGAGCAAGCCATCTCAGTGCAACTCGCCGAGGCGCAGGCCGAGGCGGCGAAGGTCGCGGCAGCAGAACAAAAGGTCAAGAACATTGAGGCCTTCATCGGGTTTAAAAAAATTACGGCCCCCTTCGATGGAGTCGTGATTCAGCGGAACATCAATGTCGGTGATTTGGTGTCCAAAGAAGGCAGCATCAACACCACCAATGCAAAAAACAACTTGTTTACCGTTGCTGAGGTGGATAAATTACGACTCTTTGTGAACGTGCCATCGCGTTTCGGACCCTTCCTCAATCCCGGAATGTCGGCGGATGTCACTGTACCGCAAATTCCCAACCGTCATTTCACCTTCAACTTTCTGACAGTGGCGAAGGGATTCGATGTGAACACACGCACGGCGGTCACCGTTTTTACCATAGACAACAAGGACCGCGCGCTCTGGCCAGGTTCTTACGCCACGGTTCGTCTGACCGCTCCAGTGGAATCGGGTGTGACGACGATTCCCACAAGTGCATTGGTATTCCAGGAACACGGTACGCAAGTGGCCGTTGTGACAGAAGACGATCGGGTTCACTTCAAATCGATTGAGGTCACCAAAATCCTCGACAACGTCATTGAACTTACGTCAGGTATTTCCGACGGCGACCGAATCATAAATAATCCAAGTGCCGCGTTGCTCGAAGGAGACAAGGTGCGGGTCGTCACACCAGCAGCCGGATACGACATAATGAATCCAAAAGAGAAAACGCCGGAGACGGCTGCCTTGAAGAAATAACCATCCAAATTTCTTTTTCTAACATAAAGATAACGGACATGATGATTATGACGGGCAACCCCGATTGCTACCGGTTTGTAAACGGACAGACAATGACACATACCCGGCCGACCTGGTTATGGCGAAGTAGCTGCTTGCTGGTGATCCTGACTCTGTCGGCTTGTAGTTGGTTCCCGGCGGTTAATCTGGCGCCAAAATATGAGCCGCCGCAATATGTCGTTCCTGACTCGTGGCATGGTTCGAGTCCCTTTGTGGAGGCAAAACCGGCCGATGGAGCACTCCGTCCGGATTGGTGGAAACTGTATAACGATCCGGTGCTGGAAAAACTCATCGAACAGGCGATGGCGGCGAATCCGGATCTGCAAGCTGCGGCCGAACGGTTTGTCCAAGCCCGCGATATCATGATGGCGGCCCGATCGCAGTATTTCCCTCGTATCGGTCTTGAGATGGGCGCTTCTCACAGGAGACAATCCTTCGATCGGATCTTTCGCCCCGAAAACAGTCCGCTGCAGTCAAGCACCGTGGATCCAGGCGGCATTGCATCCTGGGAGCCTGACTTTTGGTCGGCGCTCCGCAATGCTGCACAGGCAGAGATCTTCCGTGCCGAAGAACGTGCGGCCGAGTATGGGCTTGCGAGGTTGAGTCTGCAAGCCGAGGTCGCGGCGAATTATTTCACCGTGCGTGGTTTCGACGCCCAAACGGCGATCTATAAGCAATCGATTGATCTCTATCGAGATACGCTCAATGTTGTCAAAACTCAGTTCGCCGGTAAGATCGCCTCAGCACTCGACGTCGCCCGTGTCGAATCGCTGCTCTACGGCACAGAGACGAGATTGGCGAGGATTGAAGGCCAGCGTCAGGTGGCTGAACAGGCGATCGCTGTGTTGCTCAATTTGACGCCGGACAGTTTCTCGATTGAGCCGATAGATGAGCTCCGGATGGCGAAGTTCGCGATTCCTGGAACTATTCCGTCCACTTTACTCGAGCGTCGACCCGACGTCGCCATGATGGAGCGACGGATGGCCGAGGCAAACCGAGTCATTGGGATTGCCCGGGCCGCCTTTTTCCCCAATGTCTCGTTCCGCCTCGATGGGGGATTTGAAGAAAAAGGCCTGGATCTGATCAAGCTCGCCAACAGTTTCTGGTCCTATGGCGCGACGTTCTCGGTGCCGCTATTTCAGAGTGGTTACCGCCGTGCACAATTGCAACAGGCCTGGTCGGCCTATCGCGAGACGGAAGATTTGTACCGTTTGACCGTACTCAAGGCCTTTCGTGAAGTGGCAAACAATTTGACTATGACAAACCGCCTGACGGTTGCCGGTGAGAGGCAGGATGCTGCGGTCGGCGCGAATTTCAAAACACAAAATCTCACGATGCAACTCTATCGGGGAGGTTTGGCGAATAGTCTTGAAGTGATTTATGCACAGCTCGCCACCCTTGAAGCCCGCATCAGCTCGGTGGAAATTAAGACGGAATTGCTGAAGTCTACCGTCGATCTCATTCGTGCGTTTGGCGGGGGATGGAACCGTGGTCAACTCCCATCCGATGATCAGATTCAGCCTTTCGGTATTTTCCAATATTCCGATCTCGACAAACCGAAACCGGTGGGAGGAATCGACGTCAATACTGGTGAATCAGCAAAGCCCTACAATGATCTGACGAAACCCCATGTTCCATGATCATCACCAGCAAGCTTTGAACGCAGTTTTCATGCATGCCATGGGGGATTGGCTAGAGAGTAAGGACAAGCCTTGTGCCTACTCTTGTCCCAGTTTGCCACACACGCTAAGCTGGAAGAGGAAATCATGAAATGGATCGCTCCGTTAACAGTCATTCCAATAATCGTTCTTACGTGGTTCACGGTGAGGGTCGACGCAGCAGACGCACCGGGCGTTCCCCCAGAAACGGTTGCGGATTATATACATGCTGTCATTGAAACCCACCGTGACTTCTATACGGCTCATGTCGTCGAACGCCTAGAGGAGCAGGAGGGAATCAAAGCGGACGGAGAATGGCGCACCCAAAAGAAAACCGTACCACTACCAGTTCAGGTCATTAATGAAACAAGCCAGATGTTCTCGACGAAAGTCACGGGGATCCGGTACCGCTTGATCAGTCTGTGGCCCATTAACCGGAAAAATGGCCCCCGCGATCCCCTGGATAAGAGCAGCCTGGAAGCCGTGGCCGCGAGACCGGAACAACCTGTTACTCGTACGGTCAAGATCGATGATCAAACATATTTTCATGCGGTATATGCCGACAGGGCGATCAGTCATGCCTGTGTTGCCTGCCACAACGGCCATCCCAAGAGTCCTAAAAAGGACTTTCAGATAGGTGACATAATGGGTGGCTTAGTCATTGAATTCCCGTTGGGAAAGTGAGTATTCCTTGAAAACCACCGCAGAGTCTTAAGGCTGCCATCCCGAATGATTTACGCCATAACGAAGAAGTGGTACATTCCCTACTTACAGCGAGGCTGCTGGGATCTATAACCACTTTCTAGGGGAATTAGATTATATGGTTACCCTAATGCTTGTGTTTCGTTCGTCAATGACCAGCGATATACAAGAAGTTCTGCGCGAATGTCATATCGATGCGTATACTCTGATCCCCAATGCTTCGGGGAAGGGAGAAACAGGGAATGTGGTTGGATCATTTTTCTATCCTGGAAGCAATTCTGTCATCTTAGCTGTGCTCCCTGACGATCACGTTGACAACACGGTCAACACCTTGAAAGCCTTCCACTCCGCTCGACTCAAGAGTTCACAGGGGCGTCCCATTCCCTTAAAACTGTTTTCTTTTCCATGTCGGGAATTGATTTGACGCCCTAAGTAGCAAGCTTCTCCGCATTGTGGACTGCAGGTGTAGGCCGTTACGTTAGTTTCCTCCTGTCGCACAACGTATTGAAATCCTCTTCAACATTCAGTCGATTTACAGACCATTACAAGTAGACCTCCGTTCATTTGACGTTATCGCGCGCACTCGTCAGGTGATGAAAGGTATTATTCAATCCCGAGGTATGGCACAAATGAGGTAGGGCGGAGTCAGCGTGGAACTCGAAGTCAAAGACTCTTACCGTTTCTTCCCAAAGTATTCCTGGCGACTCACGGTGACATCTGACACGAACATGACGCCGGAATGCCGCTCGAAAAGCGGTCGGAGACCGGCGAGAATCGGCTCAACCTTATCTTCCGGCACGACTGTCATGATCATCTCGAGGCTCTCCTGCTCACTGAACATGAAGTGAGCCTCGCGTATGCTGTGATGTCCTTTTCCGGACACATTGCCGATGATGGTATACCCCGTAGCCTTGACGCGGTCGAGCAACTCAGTCACGAACGGCCGGTGTTCTCCTCCCACAATCACGCGGATTTCCTTCATCGGATGCAACGTCAAGCTCATTACATCACTCCTTTCTCGGCCTTCTTCTGATGATAGCTATCGTCGTCCACGCTCGCTCCCTTGTAGCCGCGGGGCGAGGACCCTTCACGAATGAGAGGTCCCACTGTACACCTGCTCCATGATCGCGTTCCACTCGCCGGTGGGGCGATACCGATACCATATCTTCTTTTCAGGATCGAGAGCGATCAGGTGCACCCACTCATTATGATAGAAGTGCCGGAGCACTTCGTGCCGCGCGATAAGCTTGTCGATCCGTTCACGCGGCGCCTCAATGATCGTCAACAGCCGCATCGGCTCGTGATAGGCGCCTTCGCCGCTCATGACGGTTTGCCTGGCCAATCCAAGCCGAAGGTCGCTCCATGGCCCCGACATGATGCCCAACCGTCCCACCACGTTGTGGTAGATCTTACTGCCGCTTCCGTAGACCTCGTTGTCCACCGCCGAAAAATAGTGTTCCATGTTGATCCACTGCGCCACGACCTGCGGGGCTGTGAGCAACACTTCGAGCAATCGGTTGCTCGGATCTTCTCGATAATCGTACGAGTGCAGGAAGACGCGACCGCCCAGGTCCAGTCCTTTCGTCAGTTCCCTTCGTCCGATCAGGAACGACGTATTGTTTGACAGACCCCACTCCGGCCTGACCTGACTCCAGTCCATGCTCCGCCTGCGGACATGCGCTTCGGCCTCCGTCTCATTGAGCACGTGTTGGACATCGGGAAAGCGCGCACAGCGTTCTTGACTAGTGAGCACGGAGGCATCTTTGAGGTCTTCTTGGAGTCGAGCTATATCCGCGCGATGGGTCGGCGGGGCGTCTTCAAGGTCGAATAGTTGTACGGCATCGGTCGTCGTATCCATCTGGCCGGCGAGAAAATGCGTGTCGGAGGGGATGTTGATTCCCAGTTTGGCGATTCGCTCGCGGACCCTGGGATTGTTCGCCATCATCGCGAGGACACGTGCATTGGGTTTGCCCTCATTGCCGCCGCAGGCCCCGCAATCGAGCGCGGATTCGTAGGGATTGTTGTCCGACGTGCTCCCGTGGGCGCAGAAGAGGACGAGCCGGGCGAAATTCTTGGTCAGCCCCATCATACGGAGTGCCGTGTCGACAGTCAGAACCTGTTCTTCCAAGGTGAACCCGGTCCGGGTGAGCCGTTCCTTGTGTCGTGACGCGGATCTCGTCGTCAGATCGTATTGCCGACGTAGGATTTCGACAAACGCGTTGATCGTCTCCGGTGTGAGACCGGCCCGCTCGATTTCTTCGGCGCCGATCGGAGGTTCCGGGTCTCCTTCCACTGTCAGCGCACGCTGCCGTAAACCTTCCACGAGCGTGGGCATGATACGGGAACTGCGCAGTCCGAAGTGTTCGTGCAAGGCCTCCCTGATCACGGCGTGTTGTTCCGCTTCGAGCATCTCGGCGGTTTCACCGGGCGCCAATTTGTCTATCGTCAGTGTGGTGGCCAATGAGGGGACGAACAGGCGTCGTAACCAGGCGGTCCAGCGCTGATAGAGCGCCGGGACCAACGTTTTGCCGAAAATCGGCAGGCCGTAAAACCACCCCAGCGATTCCACCATGACATAGGGTGTCACGACATTCTCCTTCAGGTCGTGCAAGAGCGTGTGACCCGCATGTACCCACTTGGCCCGTGCCGCATGCTGCGATACCTTATGATCGAGATAGCTACGCGGAATTTCCCGCACCTCGTTCTTCGCCCGCATGATCACGGGGAACTGTTCCGTATCATGCTCCTTTCCCCAGGCTCGATAGCGGATAAAGGCGGCAAAGAAACCCGCGAAGCCATACGTTTCGTGTGGGCCGACCGATTCGAGATGGCGGCGGAACGGTTCGGAACGCACGTCGATGCAGTAGACCGACTGTGAGTACGGGCGCGCCATCTCAGAGGGAGCGGCATGCTCGGTGCGCGCGCGCAAGTGTCCCAACAGCTGTTCCTGGTAGCCGGCCTCCAGGGCCTTGAGCCATACGGGTCCATGGTCCGATTCGGGGAATGCCTCCAACCAGTCGACGACTTGCTTGAGATCCGCTGGGGTGCTTTCAAGGAGTGCCGTGGAATCAATGGTCAATGAATGGGCCAAGGCGAGAAGCCGGCGTGCGGCCCCGCGACGAGAGGCCGCCTGCAGCCGGGGAATGACTTCGGCGCGGTACCGTGTGAGGACATTGTTCCAGCTTTGCCCTTTCCGATGTGAGAGCCGGTCAACTTCCTCGGCATAGAGGGCGGGCAACCGGCCGGCCACCCGCTGCCGTCGAAGATAATATTCTTCGGGATAGTCGCGCATGTAGGCAGAGATGGCGTCGAATCGGCCCTGAATGCCAAGATAGTCCTGACAGGCCGCCTGCACCAGTTCCCGCGCATACCAGAGTCGAATGGCCAGAAATTTGACGAGGCCCACCGGATTGGCCTGCTGCCACGGATAATCACGTTCCTCGCCTCGCCATTTGATGAAGCCGGCCCAGCCCGGCAGCGCCGTCAATTGCAATGATAAATAATCTTGTAGAAGTTCATCAGGAATCCCCAATGCGCCCAGGCTCTCGAGGAGCGCGTCTTCCGGATAGTCCGGCAACTGCGCGATCTTCCTGCAACTGTCTTTGATCCCGCAGGGAGACCATTCATGGGAGGCCATGGCCTTCCAGGCTTCATACAGACCCTTTTCACGTCCCGGCATGACCCATGTGGCATGGCCCTCGTCCAGGAAGGCGCCGCACCACTTGATCATTTGCTCGTTGATCTGCTGGACGATCTGTGTGCCAAGTGTGTCATCGCACCAGTGCGAAAGGGTGAGCCATTTGCAAAGCGCGGCGTGGCTCTCATCCACGACTTTTCGGATTCGATCATCCAGTGAAAAAGGAAGAAGCACGCACTCCAGCTTATGGGCCAGTGCGTCGATCAGCGGCCTGTCGGGATCTTCAAGTTGATCGTCAAGCGGCTCCATGGCCGGAGCACACAGTCCCTCAGCCAAACAAGCGCGCAAGACCGAGCCGTGCGTGACGGCGTACGATCCGATGGGCACATGCTTGTCGATGACGCGCGGTTTGAGCGCGTCATCGAGATGAGCGGACCGGATTCGGCCGGCCTTGAGGTACTCACGATACAGATGGCTGGGAAGATAACCGTTACCGCCCATGAACTGCTTTCCGCGCTTGACGGCTTCTTCGAACGGCAGATATTCGATACTGTGCAAGGGATTGTGGTGGACGAAGGTCCTCATCGGCCAGTACTGCGCAATGACTTCCCCAGCAAGACGGACGACCCCGCGCAATTCCATCCGCCTGGACTCAATGTCAGTCACGTGCTCTAGCGGTTCCATACGAGAGACTGCTCCATGGCGGCGGTCTTATTCGGAATCTGATTCGAGGCATACCAGTTGGTCGGGGCCAGGCCAAGCGCCAGCAAGACCAGCACCACGATCAACAGTGAAGTAAATTCGGGTTGCCGGAGATCGGCATAGCGTAAATCCGGCCGGCGAGTACCAAAGAGCAACTGTTGCACCATTTGCATGATGTACCACGAGGCGGCAAGCCAGGCCGTGAGCGCGATGAAGAGGCCGATCGTTGACGAGGGAGGGGCCGTCAACAGTAATCCCATGAATCCAGCGAACACGCCGAAGGGCGGGATTCCCATCGCAGCCAGGCCCAACAGAGAAAACAGAACCGCATATTTCGGCATCGCCGCGGCCAGGCCGCTGATGGACTGCGGATCCACATCGTCGCCGTATCTCGTGCGGATCACTTGCCAGGCCACCAAGAGCCCGCCGGTGGCGAGACCGACTGCTCCGGCCAGCACGGCCGCGCGTGGCGTCGCGGTGTGGGCTCCGGCCACAAACCACCAGAGGATCGAAAAGAACGAGACGCTGCCGTAGCCCACCAAGAGACGCACCCGCGACTGGGCCAACGCCTTGATCGCGCCGTACAGCGCGCTGGCCAGGGCCAGGAGGCTGACGACCGCAACGAATTCATTCGGCATCGTCGGCATGGCAGCCTCCAGTCCATGAAGGCCGAGCACGGGCAGCAGTAACACAATGAACGGCGGCAAGCTACCCGGGAGCCTGGTCAGCGCCGTCAGGTACCCGTCATGAAAAGGCATGAGCGGCAACAGAACGGCACAAGTCGCCAAGGATGCCACCGATGAGATGGGCGGTCCGGCCGCGAGAGAGAATGCCGTGCCGGCTACCCCGACACCGAAGGAGCCGATGCCCCACCAGGAGATGGGCCAGAGCGTGGTGTGATGACGGTACAGAAGGAACATGATGATCAGCATGAGCGAGATCAGGCAGAGCGGGCCGACCGAATTCCCGCCGGTGAGCACGGCCATTCCTAAACCGAGAAAGACCAAGGTCATGGTCCAAGAGAGCCGATGGTGTTCGTGAACCGGCTGGCCTAATGCGGACACTATAGCTGCGATCGGCAGCAAATAGAGCGGCAAGAGACCATCGGGCGGAGTCGGAAGCAGATTGGCGACTCCGGTGATCGACGCAAGGCTGATGACAGAACTGATGATCGCACACATCTTCACGCGGTAGGGATCGGACCAACACGCCAGACAGACGAGTGCACCCGCGAATGGAATCCCGGCGCACAGCCATGGGATGAACACGTCCGTCATCGAGACCACCCGCGTTCCAGCTTGTCGATCCGATGTATCAGTTGCGCGGTCATCGAGCCGACAAACTGATAGAGCTCATCGGCATAGATCCGGTTCAGGAACACCGTATAGAGGCGGATCCTTAGTCCTTCGATCCAAGCCGGCATCCAGACCGTCCGACCGTGGGCACGCATGTAGAGGTAGGTCCAGCCCAAGACCGTCATGAACGCAGCCATCACGACCATGAGGTCGAAGAGCCAGTCTGGGAGACCGGCGGTCTTGAAATATGACGCGACTTCATCTGGGTTGGGGTAGAGAAATGCGGTGAACGACTCGACGGCAAACAAATAGACGAACACGATGAAGAGGAGCGTCAGCAACATGACGACCGACACCTTCCATGAAGCCACGGCACGAAGTCGCGTGAGCGTCAGGATCGCTTGCGACGAGGTGATCCAGATGAAAAACAGGATAATAACGGTTCCCTGTGATTCCAGCAACGGAATGCGCAGGACTCCATGCGTGACCAATAAGATAAGCAGCGGAATAAAGAGTGTCGTCACAAACCCCGTCGACCAGGTCAAGCGAGAGAATCCCGCCTCGTCATCTGCGTGGTCTGTATGGGGAAAATGCGGCTCCTGGCGCGCCTTATGGATGACATTTCCACAATTGAGGAAGACCGTGGCCTTGAAGAGACCATGGGCGATCAGATGGAACACGGCCAGCGAGAAGGCCCCCAGGCCGCATTCCATAATCATATAGCCCATTTGGCCGATCGTGGAGAAGCCCAACGTCTTCTTGATGTCGTTTTGGGCCAGCATCATCGTCGCGCCGAGGGCGGCTGTCAGGGTCCCGATGACGAAGGCGACGTGCAGGGTGGTTGAGCTCATTCCGAAGAGGGGCGCGAGACGGTTAATGAGAAAGCCTCCGGCGTTGATAATACCCGCGTGCAGCAATGCGTGGACCGGCGTGGGAGCGAACAGCGATCCCGGCAGCCACAGATGCAGAGGAAACTGAGCGGATTTGCCCATCGCCCCGATAAAAAGGAGGAACGTCACAGCCGTTGTGGCGCTGACATCCATCCCAGGCAGAATCGAAAGGGTGATGGGAGTGCCAGCTGCTCTGGCAAACAACTCTTGGAATTCGAGGGTGCCGTAGAGTTGATACGCGAGAGCAATACCGGCAAGAAAGGCCGTATCGGCAACACGCAGCAGCGTAAACGTCTTGAATGCGCCCGCCAACGTCGCAGGGTGGATATGGTTGTGCGCGAGCAGGTAGAGCAGGTAGCTGAGGATTTGCCAAAAGAGAAACAGCATCATGAGGTTCCCGCTCGAGACCATGCAGATCAAGACGAAGTCGGTCAGGCAAATCAAGGCGAGATATCGGCGCGCATGACCATCCTGGTACATGTAGCTCGTCGAGTAGCAGTAAATGATGGTGCTCACGCCCGTGATCAACGTCATCATGACCGCGCTCAGCCGGTCGACATAGAAACCGATGGGAATAATGAAGGCCGTGACGGAGGCCGGATCATAGAACCGAACGGTGACGGGACCCTGCGATGAGATCATCGTCAGGATGCCTATGGAGCCTAGGAACGCCAGGCCGACGGGATAGGCGGCCGCCTTTGCACGGGTGAAACGCGGCGTCTTACCGCCGATCATCACGATGCCGGCGGCGGCTAGGAGGAGAAATGGAACGATGAGTGTCAGCGACAGGAGCACGTCATTCCCCCTAGCATACTGTTGAAAAAGTCCGCTAACAGCGTTCTCGCGGTGCTTAGAGACTCAACGTACGGCCCTTGGGTACACGCCTGTACCGACAGGCGATGGGTGGGCCGGGTGAAAATTGGTTACGCTTCGCTGCCTCGCTTCCTGCGGCCGCCCCGCGGAAGAGCGCATCTTGGCGCGCTGGGGTTTGGGCAGGTGAAAAAGGCAGGCTTTTTTGAACAGCCTGCAGGCTCTCCTGAAAAGCGTTTGTCCTCTCTCAATCGGGCAATCGGCACACCATCTACAACGGGAGGAGGGTAACCATTAATACGGGTTCTCTATTTTCGTCAAGCAAAGACTGACCGCCCCCGCCAGACCCTCCTCATGCGCCGTCGTGCACGAGGCGTCTCTGTCGTTCACAATTCGGCAGTCTCACTCGGTACGGTCCTGCCAGTGCCGGTCAAAGCGAGCGTTCCTGGGCGCGCTTATCCAAGCGTTGAATGACAGATGTCAGGGTGTGCCCCACTCGATGTAAAACCGCGTCGACATAGAGTCGATTGAGAAACAGCACATAGAGGCGGATCCGGACGCCACTAATCCATGATGGTATCCACACGGTCCGTCCGTGGGCTCGCATGTAAAGATAGATCCAGCCTCCAATCGTGACCAGCGTCGATACCACGAGGAGGAGATCAAAGAGCCAGTCCGGGAGATCGGCGGCCTTAAAGTATGAGGCGACTTCTTCCGGGTTCGGGTAGAGGAATGCCGTGAACGATTCGACGGCAAACAGATAGACGAACACGATGAACAACAAAGTCACTAACATCGCCGCAGAGACTTTCCAGGAGGCAACGGCACGCAACCGCGTCAGCGTCAGGATCGCTTGCGAAGACGTGATCCAAATGAAAAAGAGAAAAATGACGGTCCCCTGAGATTCCAACAGCGGGATCTGTAGTACGCCGTGAGTCGCCAGCAAGATGAGTAAGGGAATCAGCAGGGTCGTGAGAAATCCTGTCATCCAGGTCAGGGGCGAGTAACTTTCTTCTTCGGTCTCGCGTTTTGGATGGGGGAGGATCGGTTCCTGTCTCGCCTTGTGAATGACATTCCCGCTGTACAAGAACACCGTCGCTTTGAACAGACCGTGGGCGATCAAGTGAAAGACTGCGAGCGAAAAGGCCCCGAGACCGCATTCCATGATCATGTAGCCCATCTGGCCGATCGTCGAAAAGCCGAGCATGTTCTTAATGTCGTTTTGCACCAACATCATCGTCGCGCCGAGGATGGCCGTCAGTGTCCCGATCACGAGGGCGATGTGCAGAGTGGTCGAGCTCATCCCGAAGAGCGGAGCCAGGCGGTTGATGAGAAAGCCCGCGGCATTGATGATGCCCGCGTGCAGGAGCGCAGTGACCGACGTCGGGGCATAGAGATACCGGGGAAGCCAGCCGTGGAGTGGAAACTGGGCTGACTTACTCATCCCGCCGACAAGGAGCAGGAAGGTGACCGCGGTCGCGCCGTTGAATTCGACACCGGGGAACAGAGACACGGTCGCCGTCGATTGCACGGCGACGGCAAACAGATCAGGAAATTCCAGCGTACCGTACAGCGAGTAAGCCAGCACCGTTCCGCCCAAGAAGGCGACATCACCGACCCGCAAGAGCGTGAACGTGCGAAACGCGCTCTTCAGCGTTTCTTGATGGCTATGATTGTGGACCAGCAGATACAGGAGGTAACTCAGCAACTGCCATAGCATGAACAGCATCAATAGATTCGCGCTCGACACCATGCAGAGGAGGACAAACACGGTGACCCCGATCAAGGCGAGGTACCGGCGCTCGTGCAAATCTTGGTACATGTACCCGACGGAGTAGGTATAGATGATCGTGCCGATGCCGGAGATCAATACCATCATGACTGCGCTCAACCGGTCGACGTAGATGCCGATCGGAACAGCCAGCACCGTGGAGGCGACCGGATCGTACAGTCGGAGCGCAATCGGGCCGTCAGTGGCCACCACGTACAGCGTAGCGATGGCTCCGCAGAAGGCCCCGCCGAACGGCCAGGCAGCGATTCTTGCACGAGCGTGACGCGTGGCTTCACTGCCGACGCCCACGATGAGCGCGGCGATCAATGGAAGCAGGGGCACAAGCAACACGCCGGACATCACGACCTCAAAAGGATCCTGAAAACACAAAAGCCAACCGCCCGCTCGATGCGTGATCGAGCCATGTTCGGTTGGCTTGTACTGCGACCGGCCTCTCCCCGTGAATTGCCGGTCACCCTACGGCCCGTAATGAAAGTATCAGGCTTTCTTGCCAGCCCACTCTCAATCGTGGGATTGGCAACATTGCGCTTTAGTAAATACGACTCCATGAATAATATGGCGCAAAGGATAGGGTCAAGCCCGAAATGGTGGACCAGGACTTCCATCCATAGGTGTCCGGAACCGAAAGACCCAGGAGTGGTCCCGTGGTGGAGACAAAAGACCTAGACGGCACTTGTTCGCTTCCTCACGCAATTCTATAATCGTAAAGGAAGAACGTATGGAAAGCGCGATACGCAATGCCGTCATCAAATTCGAACAGGAGTTTCTGGGCCGAGGCCCTGATGAAGTCCGTGCGCTTGTCGCCCGCGATCTCGTTGTCGTACGCCTGAAAGGCGTCCTGACGCCGGCCGAACGCCAACTCGCGAAAACTGCGGAAGGGATCGAGATGGTGAAACGGCTGCGGCAAAATCTGATTGCCCAGGGCCGTGACAGGCTGTGCGAACAAGTCAGTGAGATCACCGGGACCAAAATCCTGGGTCTGTTCACCGATATCGACGTACAGCTCGGAGAGCGAGTCTTCGTCTTTACGATGGATCGTGATATCCAGAACGGTAGCCGATAAGCTATAGTCTTCCATGACTCGGCGCACACTGGAAACGCTTTCCTTCGACAATAGCTATGTCCGTCTTCCCCCGGCCTTTTACGCGCGATTGAATCCGACTCCGTTCAGCGCCCAGCCCTATCTGATTCATGCAGACCCGGTCGCAGCTGAACTGATCGATCTTGATCCCGAGCAATTCACTCGGACAGAGTTCGCGACGCTCTTCGGAGGCAGCGCATTGGCACCCGGAATGGAGCCGCTCGCGATGCTGTACTCAGGCCATCAGTTCGGTGTCTACGTTCCGCAACTCGGTGACGGCCGCGCGATTCTGCTCGGCGAGGTGAAGAACGGGAAAGGAGAGCGGTGGGACTTGCATCTCAAGGGTGCGGGGATGACGCCGTTTTCGCGTGACGGAGACGGCCGAGCGGTTCTGCGCTCGACGATCCGCGAATACCTCTGTTGCGCCGCGATGCGGGGTCTCGGGATCCCGACCACACAAGCGCTCTGCCTCGTGGGCAGCGACGACAAGGTCTATCGCGAGCAGGTCGAGACAGGCGCGATGCTGGTCCGCATGGCGCCTTCCCATGTCCGGTTCGGCACGTTCGAGGTCTTCTATTACCGGAAACAGCATGAGCACCTAAAAGCCCTCGCCGACTATGTGATCGAGCAACATTTTTCCCATCTTGGTGAGACCGTCGACAAATACGCGCGCTTCTTTGCCGAAGTGGTCGAGCGCACGGCGAGGCTGATCGCCCAATGGCAGGCCGTGGGATGGGCGCATGGGGTGATGAACACGGACAACATGTCGATTCTCGGGCTTACGCTGGACTATGGACCCTACGGCTTCATGGACGACTATGACGCCGGTTTCATCTGCAACCATTCGGACCACAACGGCCGCTATGCCTTCAACCAGCAGCCCTACATCGGGCTTTGGAATCTGAGCTGCTTGGCTCAAGCGCTGTTACCGTTGGCGGAAAAGGAGGCGCTGAAGGCGGGCCTTGAGATCTATCAACCGCTGTTTGAGCGGGAGTATATGAAACTCATGCGGGTGAAATTCGGATTGATGGACGAGCGAGCGGAAGACGACGAACTCATTCGCGACTTCCTGGGCCTTCTCCAGCGCAGCCATGCGGATTATACGATCGTGTTGAGGGAACTGAGCGCCTTCTCCACGGCTGACGGCGCGCCCAACGAAACGCTGCGTGAACACTTCCTCAACCGTGACCGTTTCGATGAGTGGGCGAAGCGCTATCGGGATCGACTGCGGAATGAACGCAGCCATGACGATGAGCGACGCGACCGGATGAACCGTGTGAATCCCACATACGTGCTGCGCAACTATCTCGCGCAGACGGCCATTGAGAAGGCCCGACACAAGGACTTCTCCGAAATCGATCGCCTCTTCACTCTGTTGCAAGATCCCTTCAACGACCAACAGGGCATGGAAGCCTATGCCCTTCCTCCGCCCAACTGGGGCAAGCATCTCTCGGTCAGTTGCTCATCATAGGGTGAGCATCGCCCTTCGTCGTGTGCGTTCCGAACGTCCCTCATCCGGGCTCGCTTCCCTCTCCGAAGCGTCTGTTGTAGAGTGTCAACGCTCCAACTCGAATCGAAGCTTCCTTTTTCCCACATGGTTCGAAGGACATGGCGAAGAAGCCAAGCGACTCCAAAATTGCGATAGCAGGAGCCCTCACGCTCGTGCTGGCGCTCGCCGGCGTCTTGCTCGTGAAGGAACCATTGCGAAGCTCTCGGCCGGTCGGCACCGGACTGGACATGAAGGCGACGATCGAGGAGCAAACCATTCGTGCGCGATTGTGGGAAGATCCGGTCGCGGCCGTTCAACGCGGCATGCGCGAGATCAAAACGAACCGCGCGACCACAACCCCTTCTCCGCCTCTTACACAACGACTCCGAGCACTTCGACAAACGATTGCCGAACGCGTTCTCAAGGAGGGCCAGTCCCTCACCGTCCTCCTCGTGACGACCAGCGGAGGGCCGTACGTCGAAAGCACCGAGTCGCGTATCCGAGACCGCTACGCAGTCGGCACCGCGTTAGGGGTGTCCTGCTATGTACCGGAACAGGAAGGCCAACTATCTTTTGTCGAGTGGGACCCGCAAAGCCCTATCCCAGCGCTCCCGTACGAATGGTATCGACTCAGGAAGACGAGGGTCTGTGACGAAGAAACTCCGAGATCGCGGAGTGTGCTGGTCGTCTGGTTTCCGGACGAAGCGCTCAGCCGAGGGTTTTTCGCGAGCTTGACGTCATTCTCCCAAGCCCTCGTGTGCCGGGAAGCAGAGAAGAAAAGCGAATGTCTCCTGACGGACGATAAACGCAAACTCGTTCAGTTGGATCCACGGCTGCAACCGGCTGTGACCTTCAAGATCCTGGGGCCTCGCAGCTCTTCTGCATTTAGAGCGTTGCTGGCTGAGGCGGGGGAGTCGTATGCCGAGCCGCACGAGGGTATCGGTGTCTGGCCGAACGCCGATGGATGGATCGAGCTGTACTCGCCCTGGAGCAGCGCGATGAAAGGGTTGTTGGCCTATGGGCTCAAAACAGGGATTGGGAAAGGTACGGCCTGCGCGACATACGAATCCTGCGAGCAGGAATTCTACCACCGTTTGTCGAACGCGAATATCAGGTTGGCCTACGATATCGGGTCTGACGATCAGCTCTTCGAATCATTGGTCGAGGAGCTGGAGCGGCGGCAGGTGCGTCTTGGGTGGGACGCCGTAATTTTGATCGGTGAATGGGACTCGTTCTATGGGAGGACGCTCCCGATCGAATTTCGGGCCGCGGCCTGCAAAAAGATCGCGACCTTTTCCGAGCGCGACCTGGAGCTGATCGAGGTTCCAGTGGCGATCAAACAGGGATGTTCCGATATTCCCCATGCGGTCGACCTGCAGATCCAGCGGCAGGCTGAGTACGAGTCGCTGCGTCTCAATGTGCAACGATATAGCTACCTGAGCGGACTGGACGGCGAGGTGCCGGGTGAAGACAAAGGGAAAACCGCTCGTGCCGACAGCTCGAAAGATAACCAGCAGGATCGCCCTGAAGGCACGAGTCAAGTGGACTACGTGCGGGCCTTGGTCAACCGTATTCACGAAGAAGGAGAGGGTGCACGAGCCATCGGGATCTTCGGGACAGATCCCTATGACTCGTTGCTCATCATCAAAGCGCTCCGTCCGGCATTTCCTCACGCCATTTTCTTTACGATCGGTCTCGATGCCCGGCATCTCCACCCGAGTGAATATAAATGGACACGCAACATGGTCATCGCCTCTCCTTTCGGGTTGCAGTTGGACGGCGGTCTCCAGCGCGATGTCCCGCCGTTCCGAAGCAGCTATCAGTCCTCCGCCTACTTCGCCGCCTTGCAAGCGGTCGGTCATGTGGTGTGCCGTCGGGACAACCAGGCTGATGCTGCAAGCGGTCCCTGTACGACGGCGTACCACGCCTTACTGACGCCGGAGGATCGCCTGTACGATGCCGGAGCGCATCTACGGTTGTTCGAGGTGGGGAGAAACGGCGCGGTCGACCTGAGCATCGTCAAGAAGGCAGAGGTGCGCACCGTGCATCCCTTGCGGACCGATCTGGCCTACACGAAGGGGTACGGTGCGCTGAGCCAAGGGGTCGGGTTCAATAATACTGCGGTGGCCGCGGCGACAGCGGTGGGCTTTGCCCTTGTCATTGTCGTGGCCTGGAGCAATCAGCGGCTTTGGTCGGGGATCACGAGGTATCCGCGCACACTGAGCATCGCAGCAGTGGTACTCGTGACGTTATTCATGGTGTTCGTCTTGGCCGGTGGCGCAACCGCGTTGCTCGCCAACCATGATGAAGGAGAGCCCTTTTCGTGGACCGCCGGGGTCAGCATCTGGCCGAGCGAATTACTCCGGCTGATCGTGGTGATGCTGGCGATGCTGCTGTTTGTGAAGGGGGTCCGCGATCTCAAGAAAAACGGAGAACGGATCGGGGAGAAATTCCGATTCGAAGACCTATCGGAACGTCCTCGGTTTTCGTCCAGAACATTCTGGACGAATCTCCAGCGAGCCTACCATCCCATCGCCACCATGGCCTCGATGAAAGTGGACCAGGCCTGGGTTCGGTATCGCGAAGCGAGTCAGCTGGGCCAATGGATGGTCCGCACGATGCTGTTGTTCCTCCTGTATTTGGGGGCGATGTGGGCCATCGGGTATTTCGTGCTCGATGAAGAATATATCCATCCCTGTCGCGGGCTCCTGAGCTGTAGAGTGGATTCGTTCATGACGCTCGCCAGCGTCGGCATCGTCGTGTTGCTGAATCTGGCGGTCTTCGACGCCGTGATGCTCTGCCGGCGATGGATCGGATGGGTGATTGGTTCGACGGGAGGCTGGTCAGAGCAGGTTCAAGAAGAATACCTGCGCGATTATGGATTGGGTGAAGCGCAGAAGGCCGAGTTCGAAAAGTTGAAGTACCTGGCAGTCGTGGATCTCATCGCCCAGCGGACGCAGGTGGTCAACCGACTGATCCGGTATCCCTTTATCGCGCTCTTGATCATGATCGCCGCCCGGAACGAGTATTTCGACATCTGGAATTATCCACTCCTGCTCTTGATCTCTTGGTCGGTCAATGTGCTGATCGCCCTGCTCGGCGCGTTTCTCCTGTATCAATCCGCCAGTCAGGCGAAGGCGGCGGTGCTGGCCGGACTCAACCGGCAAATCGTCCAGACCTTGGGAATAGGCAAGGATCACGACGTGCGGGTCAGGCAGATCCAGCATATCATCGGTGAAGTGGAGGACAACGAACAAGGCGCCTTTGTGCCGCTCTATCAGCAGCCGGTGGTCGAATCATCACTGTATGGGCTAGTGGCACTGCTGCAGTATCTCTATCTGAGCTAGGGGACTCGAATGCGTGAAGTCTTACTGGGTGGATTGAAGGTCCGACTCCTTGGTGGATCGGACGGTCACGGAGGCGGGAACGGGCCGGTTGTCATGCTCCTCCATGGCTTCGGCGCACCGGGGGATGACCTCGTGCCGCTCGCGGACGCCATCAATGTTCCGGCAGAAACCAGATGGCTGTTTCCCGAAGCCCCTCTCTCGCTCAATATGGGCTTCGGTGATTCGCGCGCCTGGTGGATCGTCGACTTCGCGAAAATACAGGAAGATCGTGCCGCCGGTCGGATTCGTGACCTGTCCGTGGAGACTCCCCAGGGTCTGGCTCTGGCACGGGACCGCCTGCTGGCCTTTCTCAAGGAACTGCCGCGGCAGCTGCCGATCGACTACAAGAGGACGGTCGTGGGCGGGTTTTCACAAGGCGCGATGCTCACCTGCGATGCGGTCTTGCATACCGATTATCCGTTTGCCGGCCTGGTGCAGTTGTCCGGCAACCTTCTGGCTCAGTCAGTCTGGAGCCCACTCATGCCCAAACGGAAGGGCCTGCCGGCCTTTCAAAGTCATGGGACGTTGGATGACATTCTCGCGCATATCGGGGCGGAACGTCTTCGAGACGCGCTGAGTCAATCGGGCCTTGCCGTGGAGTGGCACAGCTTTCGGGGCGGGCACGAGATTCCCGAACCGGTGCTCAGACGATTGAGCGGATTCATCATGAAGGCGCTCAAGGCATGAACATGCAGCCGTTCGAGCTGATCGGCACCGACGGCAAGCGTCTCAAGGGCGATCGTGCCGATGGGACAGACCGGCAAATCCTGTTCATCACCGGCTTTCTCTCGAAGCGCTGGGGCAACAAGAGTAAGGCGTTGGCGCAATGGTGCGAGGAGCGAGGCTGGGGGTTCTGTTGTTACGATGTGCGCGGGTTCGGCGATTCAGAAGGTCAGTTCACGGACTACACGCTCTGTGATTGGATTGCCGATGGGAAGACCATCCTGGAATCCGTCAAATCCGGACCACCTGTCACCCTGGTTGGAAACTCGCTCGGCAGTTGGATCGCTTGGCTGGTTGCGCAAGAATTCCTCTTCGTGGAAGAACTGATCTTGATCGCTCCGGCGTTCAATATGATGGGGGAACGAACCAAGACCATCTCCAAGGAACGGCTCGATCACTGGTATACTGCCGGATGGATGCCGTGGGATGATGACCCGTTGCATAAGGATTGGCCGCTCTCTTGGAAGTGGGTGGAAGAAAGCGAACGGTTGTGGGCGAAGACGTTTGACATGGTCCGTCAGGTGAAGACGACGATTCTCCACGGCCTGGAAGACACCGTCATCCCGCCGGAAGGTACCCGTCGATTTGCCGATGAACTGCGTCGTCGCGATCCGAGCTTTCCGCTCGACCTCCGGCTGATTTCGGGCGACCATCGGCTCAGTAGTCCGGAACATCTTGAGCTGTTTCGCCGGATGGTCATGAGGCAAACCTGATGCTGGTATTAATTCACAAAGAATGCGGCGGTCCGGCGTTGGACGAATCACCGGTTGGCGAAGTCTGTGCGATTCCGGTCGATCGCTTTCCCTTCCCCTGCTTCTCCTGCCTGGAAGAGATCCTTGACGAATCCGAAGTACGGCTGTCGGAAGAGTTGGGGATTTAATTCACACTTGATCGCCCAGTCTAAGCGCCAAATCCTCTAGACCTTCCTATGCGTGACACCTCGGCATTAAGGCTGAATCCCTGATATCCCCCCAAGCATCGAACATATCGTCTTTGGATCATGATCCATAAATATGCGCTATTACCGATATTCTCGTTTTATCGTGAATGGCGCATAAAAGTTGACGGCTGTTTCAGCCGACCGGTGTCCGTACATGCTCAGGCCGGACTCCAAGACCAATCAATCTGGCGGGGATACGCCGTAGAACGGGGAACCGCGCAAGGAGCCGGACGGCCGAAGGAGGCGACAGCGGAACCTTGCTATCCAAAACACGGCTGATGACACGATTCTGGATAGCAAGTTGGGCCTGTTGAGTCAGCTGGGTGGGCCACATACGGCGGGCCTGCACCTTGGCCAAGTCCGCTTCGGTCACTCGCCCGTCGCGCAACGGTTGCGCCAACAGATTCGCCGACGCCACCGCGTCCTGGATCGCCAGATTGATTCCGACGCCACCGACCGGCGACATGGCGTGGGCCGCGTCTCCGATACAGAGCAGTCCAGGCTTGTGCCACTGCCGCAACCGATCGACTTGGACGGTCAGCAGTTTGATCGGTTCCCAGTCTCGTAGCTCGTGGACACGGTCTGCGGCAAACGGGGCCAGCTTCGCCACACTCTCGCGGAACAGCGAGAGGCCTTGTGCGCGAATCTCTCCGAGTGATCCCTTCGCAATGACAAAGCCGCACTGCCAGTAGTCACCCCGGTTCAACATGATGAAGATTCGACCGGCGTCGAAGCGGCCCATCGGATCGACCGGGTCTTCGGGACTGCGTGAGAGTCGGAACCAGAGCACATCCATGGGCACGCCGAATTCTTCCACCGAAAGCTTCGCTCTCTCGCGGACAATCGAGTGCCGGCCATCGGCCCCCACGACGAGTGCGGCATGAACGTCCAGCGGCCCTGTTGCCGTTTCAGCGCGAAGTCCTACGACCGAGCCTCCACTCTCGATCACGTCCGTCACCTCCGCGTTCATTCGGACGCGAAATCCCGGATATCCCTTTCCCATCTCCACGAGAAAGTTGAGAAAGTCCCACTGCGGCATGAAGGCGACATAGCGGCATTGGGTCGGCAGATGAGAAAAATCCGCGACCGTGAACTCCAGGTCTCCGAACCGCGCATTGATCCGCGTCACCTTCTGGTGGGGCAATCGAAGGAAGCGGTCCAGCAGCCCCAGTTCATGGATGATTTCCAACGTCGAGGGATGCAACGTGTCGCCGCGAAAATCACGGAGAAAATCCGGGTGCTTCTCGAGGACCAGCACCGAGACACCAGCCCTTGCCAGCAGAAGGCCCAGCATCATCCCGGCCGGCCCTCCGCCGGCAATACAGCACTGAACCGACAGGGTTTCCAGCATCACGTCCCCGATCGTAAGTGGAAGGTACGTGTAGCGAGGGATTATAAGCTGAAAATTGGAAATTGCAGAGTCATCACGCGACGAGCCTGCGGAGAATGGAGATCAACTAACGTCTGTGCCAACCACAGCTTCTCAATTTTTTCAATCGTGGACAATGTTTTCTGAAGGAGTCACTTCAAATTCGCGAGTGCATTCTTCGCCATATCCAGACCTACCATCGTCTTTTCCCATTCTTGATGGGAATGCTTCTCTTGAATAGCTCAGGAAGACGGTAGGCATCCGAGGAGGTCCTCAGTTGGGAATTGGGGCGGTACGATACCGTAAAGTGGGTTACTACTCAAGGCAGCAGGGTCACGGAGGATAGCCGAATGTGTTGTTCAAGCTTGAGATCAATCGGGTCCAGAAGTGGGTAACAGACAAAGGAGGGACATTTCATATAAGCGTCATTTTATTGGTTTATGTGTGGTCGGTACTTTACGGAATTCTCCACGCTGACCTCGCTCTCAGTGGAAATGTTCACCAGATCCGGGTAATGTGTCACGCAATTCATTGGGTGCCGACACACGATCATCTTATGTCTTCATCACGACAACATAACAGCGGGGCGGACTCAGACGGTCCTGATGTTCCTGAACCATCCCATGCTGAGCGGGCCAAGACGCTTGTGTACTTGCAGCAGACAGGAAGCCTCTCGACACTCTCGCGCAAGCAGCCAGGTTGGCCCTTCGGATCGGTGATGCCCTACGGATTGGATGCACAGGGGCAACCGGTCTTTCTGATCAGCACGATGGCGATGCACACACAGAACCTCCTGGGCGATCCACGTGCCAGCTTACTGGTGACTCCGCCTGAGAGCAGGATCGATCCCCTTGGGGCGGCCAGGGTCACGTTGATGGGATCCGTGACCAAGGTGCCGAAAGAGGAGAACGCCGAGGTTCGCGCATGCTACTTGGAACGTCATGCCAACGCCTCCTACTGGGTGGACTACCAAGATTTCGGTTTCTTCCGCATGGCCATCGCGGAGATTTACTTTGTTGGAGGGTTTGGGTCGATGGGCTGGGTGGCACCGGCAGACTATGTAGCGGCGGCTGTGGACCCGCTTGCGGATGAAGCCTCGAATCTGATTCGCGAGCTCAATGCCGAGCAGGCGGAGACGTTATTACTGCTGGCACGTGCGTTGGGCCATGTGGAGGTGCAGCAGGCTACGGTGACGGCACTGGATCGGTTCGGATTTCATCTTCGATTTACCACTCCTGACCGGATGCAGGGCGGGCGTGTGGCATTTGCGCGCCCAGTTCGTAATGAGTCAGAAGTCAGAGCCGGCTTGGCCGGCCTAGTTGTTCAGGTGAACGCAGGACTCTCAATCCTGCATTCGCTGTAGGCGGCTCTTGCACTCATTTCTTGAGGAGAACGTGCAGTTCAGCGCAGGTGTAAGTTACTAGCTAGATAGGGGAATGTATGGCAACAAACGATAAACAGGTTATTTTTTCACTCGTCAATGTCGGCAAGGTCTATCCGCCGAAGCGGCAGGTGCTGCGGGAGATCTACCTGGGCTTTTACTACGGCGCGAAGATCGGGGTACTGGGCTTGAACGGGTCGGGCAAGAGCTCGTTGCTCAAGATCATCGCGGGAGTGGATCCGAACTACACGGGCGAGATCACACGATCAAAGGGTTACAGTGTGGGTCTGCTTGAACAGGAACCCCAGCTCGATGCGAACAAAACGGTCAAGGAAGTGGTCGAGGAAGGGAAGGCCGACTTGGTGGCGTTGCTCCACGAGTACGAGGCGGTCAGCAACAAGATCGGCGAGGTTGGGCCTGATGAAATGGAAAAACTGCTCGATAAGCAGGCGCAACTGCAAGAGAAGATCGAAGCGGCCAACGGATGGGAACTCGAAAACCAGCTGGACATCGCCATGGATGCGCTGCGCTGTCCACCGGCTGATCAGAAGGTAGGGACCCTGTCGGGTGGTGAGAAGCGTCGGGTTGCGCTCTGCCGCCTGATGATCCAGGAGCCGGATATTCTGTTGCTCGATGAGCCGACGAACCATCTGGATGCCGAGTCGGTCCAATGGCTTGAGCAGCATCTGCAACAATATAAAGGCACAGTCATCGCCGTGACTCACGATCGGTACTTTCTCGACAATGTGGCCGGATGGATTCTCGAGTTGGACCGAGGTCATGGGATTCCATTCCAAGGCAATTACACGTCTTGGTTGGAGCAGAAGAAGGACCGACTGGAAAAAGAGGAAAAAGCGGAGTCGAAGAGGAAGAAGACTCTGGAGCATGAGTTGGAGTGGATCAGGATGTCGCCGAAGGCTCGGCAGTCCAAGGGCAAGGCGCGCTTGAATCGCTACGAAGAATTGGTCAACCAAAAACAGGATCAGGTGTCGGACGATCTGGAAATCTACATTCCACCGGGGCCACGGCTAGGCGATGTGGTGGTCGAAGCGAACGGCATCAGCAAAGCCTTCGGTGACAATGTGCTCTATGAGAGTGTGAACTTCAGTCTGCCGAAGGGCGGCATTGTCGGTGTGATCGGTCCGAACGGCGCCGGCAAGACGACCATGTTCAAGATGATCATCGGCAAGGAGAAGCCGGATGCCGGGTCGATCAAGGTCGGCGAGACGGTCAAACTCGGCTACGTGGACCAGGACCGCAGTCTGGACGGCAACAAGAGCGTGTACGAAATCATTTCGGACGGCCAGGATACCATCAAGCTGGGCAAGGCCGAAGTCAATGCCCGCGGCTACTGCGCCCGCTTCAACTTTGCCGGGACGGATCAGCAGAAAAAGGTGAAGGATCTCTCAGGCGGTGAGCGCAATCGGGTGCATCTGGCCCGCATGCTGAAAGAAGGGGCGAACCTGATCATCCTCGACGAGCCGACCAACGATCTCGACGTGAATACCCTGCGGGCTCTTGAAGAAGGGCTGGAAAATTTTGCAGGCTGTGCCGTGATCAGCAGCCACGACCGTTGGTTCCTCGACCGAATCGCGACTCACATTCTGGCCTTTGAAGGTGACAGCAAGGTCGTCTGGTTCGAAGGGAACTACAGTGAATACGAAGCCGATCGCAAAAAACGCTTGGGCAAGGAAGCCGATCAGCCGCATCGAATCCGATACCGGAAGCTGACGCGCAATTAGCCTGCACTATTCATGGAGCTTCGGCGGTGGCCGAGGATTCGCTGCCGCGACGGACCCTCGGTGGGCAGGCCCGCCCCTTCGCCATTCCCCAAATTGCCGTATGGCTCTCCAAACCACGCCCTGTCTGACGGCGATTCAGTATCCTCCTGCCATTCGCTCTTACCCGGACAGAGCCCTCTAGCCCTATCAAGAATAGTCAGCGTCGTCCGAGAAGACTCTGAGAGGGAACGTCTCGCTTTGTCTCGGAAGCGATTGTTTATATTGCGCAAAAGGTTCTCGTCGTGACGACCAGTGTGGGCACCTTGCTCGAACGCGCTCGGCAAAATTTGCCTGAAGGACGGCTTCTGTCTCGGGAAGTCTGGCAACAACGGCACCGGACCCTCCTGATCATCCTATGGGGTCACGCCGTCGCCCTCCTGGGGTTCGGACTCTGGATGGGCCACGGCCTCATGCTCAGTAGCTTGGCGGGAGGCTTGGTAGGGGTCGCCACGCTCCTGGCATCGATCGCTCCATTGTCCCGCAGCCACCGCTCGGTACTCGCGTCGCTCAGTGCATTCATGTCATCGGCGTTGCTTGTGCACTTCTCCGGCGGCTACTTCGAGATGCATCTGGATGCGTTCGCCATGCTCGTGCTTATTGCGCGATACCAGGAGTGGCCACCCCTCTTGATCAATGCGGGACTCGTGATGCTCTACCATGGTGGGGTCAGCCAGCTGGCCCCTGCCTCCATCTACAATCATCCCGCAGCCATCGAGCATGTTTGGATTTGGGCCTTGATGTACTGCGGCTTCATCTTCGTCGAGTGCGCCGGCCTTATCGCCTATTGGAGGCATGATGAGGCTCAGCGTCTGAGAGAGGAGCGCTTCCGACAGATTGCGGAACATATCACGGAGGTGTTCTGGCTCTCCGACCCCGAAAAGAACCGCATCCTCTATATCAGCCCCGCCTATGAAAACATTTGGGGCCGCACCTGTGAGAGTCTGTACGCGTTCCCGCGATCGTGGCTGGAAACGATCCATTCGGACGACCGCGACCGAGTGCTTCAGGCGGCGTTGACCAGACAGAGATCCGGTACCTATGACGAAGAATACCGCATCGTGCGGCCCGATGGGTCTGTGCGATGGATCAGGGATCGAGCGTTTCCGATCCCTGACGCGGCGGGACGGGTCTATCGGATTGCCGGTATTGCCGATGACATCACCGAGCGCAAGCAAGCCGAGGAACGGCTTACGCGCAGCCGTGATCTCCTCAAGTCCTTTGTGGAACACACGCCTGCCGCCGTCGCGATGTTCGACAAGCAGCTCCGGTATGTTGCTGTCAGCAGGCGTTGGGTACAGGATTACCATCTCGGCGACCAGGATTTCATTGGCCGGCATCATTACGACGTGTTCCCTGAAATTCGGCAGTATCCTGATTGGCAGGCCGTTCATCAGCGCTGTCTGGCCGGCGCTGTAGAGCGACGAGAAGAGGACTGTTTTGTGAGAAAGGATGGAAGCAAGGACTGGCTTCGATGGGAAGTGCGCCCGTGGCACGATGAGATCGGTGAGATCGGCGGCATCATCATGTCTACCGAGGTCATCACTGAGCGCAAGCGGGCCGAGGAACGGTTACGTCAAACCCTTTTCGCTATGGATCAAGCGGTGGATGCGGTTTACTGGATTGATAGTCACGCCAAGATCCTCTACGCCAACGAGGCTGCCAGCCTCATGGTGGGCTACTCCAGAGACGAACTCCTCGGCATGACGGTGCATGACCTCAATCCGGACTTTCCGGCGTCCATGTGGCCGGGCTTCTGGGAGGAGACGCGGCGAAACAAGACCATGTCCTTCGAGACCATCCATCGGGCCAAGGATGGGCGACTCGTCCCGATCGATCTTCGCGTCAGTTTCCTCGCCTATGAAGGGCAGGAGTTTCACTGTGCCTTCGTTCGTGACATCACCGACATCAAGCGTGCGGGAGAAGCGCTCCAAACCAGCGAGGCGCGCCTCCGTTGCACGCTCGATGTCGCTACGGACGGCTTGTGGGACTGGAACCTCACGACCCTCCAGGCCTACTACAGTCCCAGTTGGATTCGTCTCCTGGGCTTTGAAGACCAGGACATTCCCATGAACAACGTCTTCGATTGGAAGAGCCGCGTTCATGAGGACGATCGGCCTTGGGTCGAGCAGGCACTGGACGGTCACCTCGAGGGCAGAACCGCCAGCTATATCGTCGAGCATCGCATCCGCCACCGCTCAGGTGAATGGAAATGGTTTGCCATGCGCGGAAAGGTGGTGCAGTGGGATGAGCAGGGGCGCCCCCTTCGCATGATGGGCACGATGATCGATATCACGGAACGGAAGGTATCGGATGGCGCGCTGACACAAGCCGCGCAAATTCTTGAACGGAAAAACAGAGAACTAGCGGAAGCCCGCGATAAAGCGCTCGAAGCCGCGAAGATCAAGGCGGAGTTTCTGGCCACGATGAGTCATGAAATTCGGACGCCGATGAACGGCGTCATCGGAATGACCGAGCTGCTGCTGGATACGGCACTGACGTCGGAGCAACGCGAGTATGCCGAGACGGTCAGACTTTCCAGCGAACATCTGTTGGACATCATCAATGACATCCTCGACTTCTCCAAAATCGAAGCCGGTAAGCTTGATCTGGAAGAACTCAACTTCGACCTGCATGCGACGATGGAGGAAGCCGTCGGCCTGCTGGGGGAGCGCGCCTATGACAAAGGCCTTGAGCTGAGCTGTCTCGTACAGTCCGGCGTGCCCACGACGCTGCGAGGGGACCCCGGCCGCCTGCGCCAAATCTTGGTGAATCTGATCGGCAATGCCATAAAATTTACGGATCAGGGCGAAGTCGTCGTCACCGTGAGCGCCGAGCGTGAGCCCGAAGGGGTGACTGCCGCAAGTGCCGATGGCACCGGCCGAACGATTCGATTCGAAGTATCGGACACCGGAGTCGGAATCTCCTCAAAGCAACAGGCGAAACTCTTTCAGCCATTCACTCAGGCCGACGGCTCCACCACAAGGAAATACGGGGGCACCGGCTTGGGTCTTGCCATCTGCAAGCAGCTCGTGGAGTCGATGGGAGGGCGAATCGGCGTGGATAGCAAGGTCGGACTTGGGAGCGTCTTCTGGATCACTGTGCCCTTTCTCCTCCAAGCAGAGGGAGCTCAGCAAGCCGCGCCTCCTCCGGCCGCGCTCAACGGTCGTGCAGTCTTGATTGTGGACGATCACGCCACGAATCGGCGGGTTCTTGAGCAGAGTTTCCGTGGAAAAGGCGTGAGATATGAAAGCGCTGAGAGCGGGTTGCAAGCCTTGCAGTGCCTGCGCAACGCAGCCGATCGGCATACCCCATTCGATCTGGCCATTTTGGATATGCAGATGCCGGGAATGGACGGATTGGAATTAGCCAGGCGGATCAAGGCCGAACAGGCGATCAGCGCTACGCGCCTCGTTCTTCTGACCTCGGTTGGCCGGCGTGGTGACGCCCAAGCCGCTCAAGACGCCGGGATCGGCGCGTATTTGACGAAGCCGATTCGCCGGTCACTGCTGTTTGAGTGTCTCAACTTGGTTCTGGGGAGTTCGTCCGAGTCTGCCGGTTCCACCGCTCAGTCTCCGATTATCACCCGGCATAGTCTGATGGAAACGCAGATGCGGTCCCGGCCGCTTATCCTGGTGGTCGAGGACAACCCGGTCAATCAAAAAGTGGCGGCGAATATGATTGAGAAACTCGGTTATCGGGTCACCGTTGCCGCAAATGGGCGAGAAGCCGTCGAATCGCTGGCACGGATTCCCTATGCCTTGGTGTTTATGGACTGCCAGATGCCGGAAATGGATGGTTTTGAAGCGACAAGGGTCATCAGAGATCAGGAAGCGTGTGTCCAATCAGGGGGCGGCAAGACACCTCGCATCCCTATCATTGCCATGACAGCCAACGCGATGGCGGAAGACCGAGAGCGGTGTCTGGAGGCAGGGATGGACGACTTCCTCAGTAAGCCTGTCGTCACCAAATCTCTGGCTGCGATCCTGAATCGCTGGCTGCCTCACGACACGGCCTCCACGAAAGCCGCATAGGAAGAGACTGCAGATATGAAGTGACATCGAGTAGCATCGTGTACATTTCTGCAATTGCAGCCGGTCCACGAGTCCATAGAGGCAGCCATGGTCATCACGACGTGAACTCCATCTTCCCCTCAATCTGCTTCATTCGCAGTATCTTCCAAACCGGCCGTGTGAAATCGTAGAATCCTCCCTCTCTTGAGTCTTGTGCACCTCGATGGTGCATCTCTGTTGATAGACAAGGGGCGGTTCATCGAAAGGGATCACGTGAGAGACTCTCTGCGAACGCGATGTTTTCCGATGGAATCTTCATGAAGCCGCGTGTCCTCATCACCGGGGCGGCGGGATTGATCGGGCGATATTTCATGGGGACCGCTTCTCGATGGGCGCCCGGCTGGGATGTGCATGGGGTCGCTCGCGGCGACCTCGATCTCACGGATCACGCCGCTGTCGAGGAAGCTTGGCGGCTTCTGAAGCCCACGGCAGTCATCCATTGTGCGGCCTTGAGCCGAACAAAGGACTGCGAACAAAACCCTCACCTTGCTCGACGCATCAATGTGGAAGCCACGGTGCGTCTCGCGCATCTTTCCAAGAACATTCCCTTTATTTTCCTGTCGAGTGGCGAAGTCTTCGATGGTCGACAAGGCTGGTATCGGGAGAACGACGACCCCACGCCGATCAATTTCTATGGCAAAACGAAGCTTGAAGCAGAACAGCTGGTATTGCAGAATCCTCGGCACACGGTAGTTCGGATCGTCCTGACGGCAGGAACCTCGCCGCATGGCGATCGAAGTTTTGTCGAAGATATGTCCCAAGGAGCCAAGAGCGGCAAGACCATGACGCTCTATCGCGATGAGTTTCGCTGTCCGCTCCCTGCGGGCGCTATTGCACGTGCCATCTGGGAGTTGACCGGAGCCGACGCACCGGGTCTCTATCATCTTGGTGGCCGGGAACGACTGTCTCGCTGGGAAATAGGGCAGGCGCTGTTGCCATGGTATCCGGAACTGCAAGGCCGGCTGGTGGAAGGCTCCGCACGTGTTCATACCGGCGCGCCGCGCCCTGCCGACCTTTCGTTGAACTGCGAGAAGATCCAGGCGGTCTTATCGTTTCCCATTCCAGGGTTCCGAAGTTGGCTGGATGGCAGGGTGCGTCGAGGCACGGACTTGTGGGATTATGAGGCCAGTCTGTCGTAAAGCGTAGGTGATGATGGAACCAGAAAATGGGATGTTCGTATCGGATCCGTTGCCACTTGTGCTGGCAGCCTATCTGGTCATGACGATCGTCATGACCCTGTTATGGGCCGTGCAGCGGAAAACAAGGAACGCGGCGATCGGGGACGTCGGGTGGTGTGTAGGGCTCATTCTCACCGTCCTATGGTATGCCTCACAGGCGGGCGGCGGCACCGATCGTATATTCCTCACGGTGATGCTGGTGACGCTCTATGCGGGACGGCTCGCGCTCCACATTCTGTTCAATCGTGTGATTGGGAAACAGGAAGATGCTCGGTATCGTCGACTGCGTGAGGAATGGGGTGAGTCAGAGTCGGCGAAAATGCTCGCCTACTTTCTCCTGCAAGCGCTGGCTGTGGCGGCGTTTTCACTCCCATTTCTGGTGCTGATGTGGAATCCCCGGCCTCCCTCCGCCTTGGTCGAGCTCATCGGTTTGCTGATCTGGGGAGTGGCCGTAGCCGGTGAAGCGAGAGCCGACCGGCAACTCGCGCACTTCCGTGCCGATCCGAGAAATCAAGGCCGCGTCTGTCGAGAAGGCCTCTGGAACTACTCACGCCATCCGAATTATTTTTTTGAATGGCTCCACTGGTGCTCGTATGTTGTGATGACTTTGGGAGCGCCCGGGTGGGTATTCACATTGATCGGCCCGATCGGTATGGGGTTGGCCCTTCTCAAGATTACGGGCATTCCACGGGCGGAACGGCAGGCGCTTTCAAGTCGAGGAGAAGAATATAAAGCCTATCAGGCGACGACCAATGCTTTCTTTCCGTGGTTTCCTCGACCAAGCCCATACATATCCGTTAAGTCCTGACACCGTCAATGTAGCTGATGGCTAGTGTCGACGCACCTTGTCCGATGTTTTCGAGGTCACGTCAGCCGCTTTGAACTGTTCGATGAAATCCATCAGGCGGGCCCGGCTGGCTTCATCCATCCGCGTAATTTCCCATCCCGCCTCGCGCCCCTCAGACCAGCGCACCACAGCAGTATCGATGAGAATCTTGTTCCCATTACTCAGGGTGATGTAGACGGTCGTCTCGGACCCAACGGGTATGGGACGCTCTCCCGTCGAACGCCAGCCTGCTTCCGAGAGGTCCCAGACAATTCCATTGGCAAGTGCGCCGTCGCAGAAATAGCAGAACTGACATTGAACGTGGGTCCGTAGCTTCTTGCGGATCGCGTATGTTTTCATCATGCCCTCTCCTGGCTAGGTGATCATATTCAGATCGTTGTTCCTTCTCAAATCTAGTCGAAGAGAGAGGATTCGCTATGCCACCAAAGGTGGGCGTGAGAGCGGCAAAGGTAGGGCGTCGTGCGTAAGCTATTGAAAGAGCGCGGTCGGATGCTCGAGCGAGTCAAGCTGATACGTACACGCGACAGCGTCTATTGCCTGCTGTTGAGATCCGCAATCCGGGAGCGAGCAATTTCGGCTTCTCTGGTGGTTGGATAGAGATTCACCAGTTCTTGGTAGAGCTGCTTGGCGTGGGCTGGATTACTTTGAGCCTCTTCGAAGGCGGCAGTTTCGAACAGTTCCTTGGCTTTCTGATCGGAACAGCTGAGCAGTGTCAAGCAGAGGGCACAGAGTACGAGTCGTGCTGTCGTCATGGTTGTCCTTTCCCGGCATCTCTCCGGCGTGATGTGAGTGTATCAATGCGATAGCGAGGAGAGGAAATCCCTTCGCTGCGGCACTGTGGGCAGCGGCTTGGTCGTGTCAATCTTGTTCGATCACGGAACATGAATCCACAATCTAAGCAAATGGACGGCTCGAGGACAAACCGTCGTGAGCGGTCCCGAGACACCGTTTTTACCACATGAACCAAGTGCTCCTCTACCTGCCGTTCCGGAATACCCAGCATCCGGGCTAGCTGCTCGGTGGTCAGCGGAGCCTCGGTCAGGAGATCGACCATGCGCTGACGAATGGTGCGCTCAGGAGGCAGCATGCCGGTATGGTAAGCACCAGACCGAGCAAATACCAGATGTCCTCGGTCAGTTCAATCCTTGATGGGCCGGCGCTAAAAGGTTGCACCTCAGGCTCCATTCTGTCAAAATCCGTCCCCGCGTCGAGTATCACGTCACGAATAACCAGGTGGGCCGGTCTCGCCGCTCGAATTCCAGACCAGTGTGTTCCGGCTCAGCGTGCCATAGATCAGGAGGTTTGGGGTCATGAAGTTCCTCGCAGTCCATCCCGGTCCGCTCATGTACACAAAGATTTATCTTCGTCTGGAGCCCCTTGGACTTGAAATGGTGGCTCAGGCGTGCCGCCAAGCGGGACACGATGTCCGTTTGATCGACTTGCAGGCGGATACGTGGAAAGACTATCAGGCGCTGATCAGAACGTGGAAGCCAGACGCCGTTGCGTTCGGCTGCAATTACCTGGCGAATGTTCCGGAGATCGTGGATCTGGCGAAGCTGACCAAGCAGGAACTGCCGAATTCGTTCGTCTTTGTCGGGGGCCATAGCGCCTCGTTCGTGGCGAAAGATTTTTTGGAGCACGGCAACGGCGCCATCGATTGTGTGCTCAAAGGCGAAGGGGAAGTCGCGGCTCCCAAACTGTTGATGGCGGTGGAGCAGGATCGTAAGGCGATCACAAAAGTGCCGGGGGTTGTGACACTTGATGGCGAAGGACCTCCCGCACAATTTATTGAAAATTTGGACGATATCCGTCCTGCGCGTGATCTGCTTCGAAACCGCCACAAATATTTTATTGGTGTGTTGGACCCCTGCGCCTCGGTCGAATTCGCGCGGGGCTGCCCGTGGGATTGTTCCTTCTGTAGCGCCTGGACTTTTTATGGCCGCAGCTATCGAACGGTCAGCACGGAAAAGGCTGTGGAGGAGCTGGAGCAGGTTCAAGAACCGGGCATCTTCCTGGTCGACGACGTGGCCTTTATCCAAGCCAAGCAGGGAATGGAGATCGGCGAAGCGGTGGCGCGGCGAGGGATCAAGAAACAGTATTACATGGAGACGCGTGGTGATGTCTTGCTGCGCAACAAAGAAGTCTTTCAATTCTGGAAGACGCTCGGGCTCCAGTACATGTTCCTGGGTGTGGAGGCGATTGATGCGGAAGGCCTCAAGATGCATCGCAAGCGCATCTCGTTGGGCAGAAACTTCGAGGCGCTCGAATTCGCCCGATCTCTTGGGATCACCGTCGCCATCAATCTCATCGCCGATCCCGATTGGGATCGGGAGCGGTTCGAGGTCGTGCGGCAGTGGTGTTTGGATATTCCGGAGATCGTGAATATCAGCGTCAACACCCCGTATCCCGGTACTGAGAGCTGGGTCACGGAATCCCGTAAGCTCCATACGAGGGATTACCGTCTGTTCGATATTCAGCATGCCGTGATGCCGACCAAGATGCCGCTTGCTGATTTTTACGCGGAACTCGTCAAGACCCAGCAAGTCTTGAACAAAAAGCATCTCGGCTGGGCCGCGCTCAAGGGCACGGCCAAGATTGCGGCAGGGCATTTGATGCGGGGACAGACCAACTTCATCAAGATGCTGTGGAAGTTCAACAGCGTGTACAATCCTGAGTTGCAGATGGCGGATCATCGCCGTCCGGTCGTCTACGAAATGTCGCCGCCGCCGGAGAAGAAAGACAAGGTCGACGCGAAACAGCTGTACATTTTACCCGCGAAAGGCCGTCAGGGTCGGGCTATCGACGATTCCACCGAGACTTTCGTCGACGAATCCCGTATGGGAACCGCGGTCTGATCGTTGCTGCCGGTGTCGGTGGATGTCAGCCTCTCACGATTCTTTCATTCGCTTTCGTCGGTAGCGCGCGCGTTCACTCCTGCACCTTCAAGGTGAAGACACTCACCTCCTGATCGCACTGGCCTCCGCACGTGCTCCTCAGCGTTTTGGTCGCCACGACACCGTTCTGGCCGACATAGGTCCAATCTTTCAGCAGGAACATGACCATGGGATCCGTGGAGATTTCCCCTCGCCCGCTGATGAACATGGGTGACCAAAAGGGCGACAGCTCGGGTCGATTGGGAACGCATTCGTAATTCACCATGGCATGCATGCCCGTGCTGGTTTCCTGGGACATTCCGAGAATGCCATAAAGCAATTCGATCTTCGCCGAACCTCCCGATAGTGTTCCAGGCCCGCTTCGCGGTTCTTCCATCTGAATAAAAGCCTGAAACACGCGCAAAGAGAGAGTCCCTTGTCCGCGAACCAGCGGGTCACAGGCATTCCAGTTCGGCAACGGACCGGTTTGATAGCTGATCGTACCCTGTCCGGTGTATTTCGGAACGGCACTGGAGCTTTCCTCGTCCTGTGTTTCAAGGCGAACGGTCCCTACTGCTTGAGATTGCGCAGGATCGACCAGTCCTGAAGAGACAATCCTTGATTGAAACTCCAAGACGTATGCTCCCTCTCCCAACACCCATTCACCATCCTTGGCTTCCGCCACTCCTGCGCGTGAAACGGCCCCCAACCTGAATCCACTGTGCCTCACGCGTGTGGGCGGAGCGTTGTAGGTAAACTTGGCCGGTGTGCCGGGCTGCGACGTCTCCTGCCGCGGGGATACGGTGCCGTTTCTCTCTCTGGGCCGCTCTCTCGCTTCCTTGAACTTTGCCGGAACGATCACCTGCTCTTTTTTGGTCCGCAGTTCGGTCTTAACTTCAAACGATTTGCTCGGAAGAAATCTCTGCGTCTTCGTCGCAGGGTTGAAGGTAATCTCCACGCAGGTGTTTTCTCTGGACCAGACAAGTTCCGCCTCCAAGTAAATCGGACCGGAGAACACCGTTGCGGCCAGCAGCAACATACTCATGGAGTCACGTTCCGTCGCACCAACCAGTTCCGAGGTCCATTCCGAAATGGACCAATCGGAGAACTGTGTGGGAAGCCCCGCGGCCTGGTGATCGGGTACAAATCGGACATGCTGGCGCTGACGGGACCAGAGCGTCGGGCCATCGGTCATTCCGCGTCCGATCACCAGCGTGGCATCGAGGTCGACATACTGGAGCTTCGCATCATCGTCGACTTGTCCCTTCAATGTGGCAAACACACGCCGGGCGTTATACAATGTTCGAACCGTCCCGGCATCGTCCGTTGTCTGATGAACGATCAGCGCAAATTCGTAATCACCCTCAACCACTCCATCAGGCGTCGGGCATTTGCGTGCTTTCCCACCATTGACCAGCGTAAAGGCGTTGATATTGCCGGCATTCCTTCCTGTCCCGACCTCTTTTCTCCACTCCCTCGTCTTATGGCCGACGTACTCAGGCGGAATATCCAACTTCGTCGACCCCTTGGTGACGGTATACGCCTCCCTCGCTCCCTCGGGAACCGTTGCCTGGGCTATCTGAAAGGGCGCCCTCGATGGCCCAGACGTGCGCCGGACACGAGCCGCATTCACCAGATCTTCGAAGCCGTTGTTGTGGCCGGTCGTAAGCGTCGAACAGGTCCCTGCGCCGGGACCGAATTGTTGCTTGAAGGTGTCAAACAGTAGCCGGTCCAGCGACCGCGCGGTCGAGTCAGCTTGTGTTCCAAGCGATTTCCTCGACACCCCACTCTCTGCACCGGGAAAAAGCTGCGCGCCTCCAAGGCCTTGAACAAGTTTCGACAGAACATCGCAAACCGTCTTCGCGTCCTTCAACGGTTGTATGGATTGCGGTGCAACCGGAAGTTTCCGCCATTCGCCCTTCTCATTCGGCCCAGGTTCGAGCGGCGGCAATCCAGATAGCGGCGGCTCCGACTCTGGTGCTTTGTCCGACTGTGGTGCAAATACTGGCGCTGCAGCAGGCAAGGTTGGCACTGAATTGTCTTTCTTCGGGTTGTATTCAGGCGGATTGGAAGACGGCAGATGCTTATCGCCGCCGCACCCTTGAAGCAACAGAAGAATAATTGATACCCAAAGAACTCCGGTTTTCACAGCTTCCCTATACCAAGGCACATTTCATCTCGCTGGGGATGCACCTTCGCCCGGCTCATCCGCTTGCTTCAAGGTCAGCATCGTCTCCTCCCGGCAGGTCTGTAGCCCCATGCCGCAATTGACGGTGATAGTCTTTTTGGCGATGACGTCAGAATCGCGTACCGGCGTCCAGCCGCCGATCTCGTAACCCTTCTTCGCCATATTGAATGTCCTGAAGCGAGTGAAGTTGAAGGCCCCGCTCCATCCGCCGGCTTTTCCCATCATGCCGTGGGCCTCGCCTCCATGCACACCCTGTGTCGCAAACAGTTCTTTTAGTTTTTCAGGTGTATTGCCGCTCGTACAGTGGGTCTCTAGCACTTCTCCTGATTGCCCCGGCAGAACAATCAAGTTCACGGCAAATGGCTCCGGATCTATGCTGATCGAGCCTCCGTTCACATGAAACGTGGTCGTGCCGGTGCCCTGAACGCGGAATTCGCACTGAGCCGGCAGAGTCGTTGTGCGAGTCGCGTATTGCATCACGCCTTCCCCAACCCATCCGCGATCTTCCGTATGCTGGAGCGGGATGGTCGCCTGAACATGGGCGTCAAACCCATTCGAACTTAACCCCATGCCGAACTGCGGGTTCGGGATATTCAACGGTTCCTGAACGATGTGCGACTTGAATTCAAGCACGTAAGCAGCAGGAGCCAATTCCCAGTCTCCATCCTTGGTTTCCGCGACCCCGGCGCGGGAGACTGCGTTGACCCGGAATCCACTATGCCGCACCCGTGTCCCCGGCGCTTGATAGGTAAACGTGACGGGCCTGTCACCTTGCGACTTGTCCTCTCTCGGTGAGACGGTCCCATTGCCCTCCCTCGGCCGCTCTCTCGCCTCCTTGAACTTGGCCGGCACCACCCTCTGGTCCTTCTTGGTGCGCAGTTCTGTTTTCACCTGATACGATTTGTTCGGAGCAAATCTCTGCGTTTTCGTGGCCGGATTAAAAACAATGTCGACACAGGTATTGGGGTGGTTCCAGTACTGTTGGGCCTTGTAATACTCTTGGCCGGAAAAATAGGCCACAAGCGCCGTGAGCGTTCCGAGGAGTTGCGCATCTTTTGCCTGAGCCTCCGCTTCGGAAAAGCCCGATACCGTAATGATGCTGAATTCCTGGGGAAGACTCGTTCGCTGATCGAGTGTAAAGTGGCCCGTGCTTCCGTAGGACTGGGAATAGGGCACAAGCTCCGTGCCGATATGTTGGAGTGTGACGGTGACGTCATACTCCACTTGTTTGAGCTTGGCGTCATCATCGACCTCTCCTTTGAGTGTCGCCACGACGTGCCGACGATAGAGTACGGCCTGCCCCATCGATCTCCGATACATCAGAAATGACCATTCAAAGGTCCCATCCGCGATTCCCTTCTGATCCGGTCCTTCCAGATGGGGGCATTGTTTCGCTTTCGGGGCAATGACCATGTCATAGCTTTCATAAATACCTTCCGCGCGCGGCGGCTTGCCGATACGTGTCATCGTATCCGTGGTCCTGTAGCCCACCCAACCTGGAGGCGCATCTTCTCGGCGCATCGGAGGATTGTTTACATCGTAGTCATCCTGAGATGTCTCGGGAATCGTCGTTTGGGCCAACAGGAACGGTTGGGTGGATGCCGTGGAAGCCAACACGGCGCGCGCCGGCTGGAACCGATCGATCGGGCTACTGCTCTTGCGTGGCCTCACCGAGATCGGACAATCCGCCGCGCCGGAGCCGAGCGAATACTTCAGCCCCTTCGCGAGGTGCTCATCCATTCGACGCGCGATATCGTCGGCCTCCGGACCCAAGGCCTTCTTCAACGCCGCACCGTCATGGCCTGCAAAAAGCTGCGCGCTGCCCAAGCCCGGCGCGAGTCTCGACAAGATCTCGCAGGGGTTGGCGGCGCCTTTGAATGGCTGTAGTGAATTCGAATCGAACGGGAGCTTCTTCCGCTCGCCCTTTTCTTTCGAGCTCATTTCAAGCGCGTCGAGCTTGGCTCGGAGCGATTCCAGTTCAGTCGGTGCTGTCGAAAGAGTTGCAGCTCGGAAGGGCGCGCCGGGCGTCGTATAGATTGTATTGGGATCGTATTCCGGCGGATTGGAGGACGGCAGGTGCTTGTCGCCGCTGCAACCGGCGATCACAGTCGCGAGCAGGAGGAAAAAAGCCCAAGCTCGCATAGACGGCACGTTCTCCTAGGGCTCCCAGCGGCTGGCTGGCCGCCATGCTAGCCGACGAGGGGCGATTCTTCAAGCCCATCCGTCCTAAAAACCGTACATTTTCAGTTCAGTTTGACCGTTGCTATTGAAACCGACTCTTGCGTACAATCCGGGCGGTTTTGTCGTGGGGTGTCGATGCGATACCTGGCGCTTTTTATCCTTTTTCTATTGCCGCTTACCGCTCACGCCGGCAACATCAAAGACACGGATCTTATTTCGAGCAACACGTTTTTCCTGCCGCCCAGCACACAGAAGACGGTATTCATTCAGGCCCGCAACTCGTCCGACAATCAGGGCGTTTCGTTTCATGATCTGGGACCACGCTTAGCCGCGAAGGGGTATCAGGTCGTGAGCGATCCGGATGGCGCGCGCTACATCGTGCTGGCGAACATCGTCTACTGCAACATCACGAAGCCCGAGATGCCGGTCGAGTCAATGGTGGCGAGCGGCTATGGGTCCGCGTTCAACACGACGATGGGAGCCATGCAAGGCCTTACCAGCATGGCGAGCATGGCGGGGCCCTATGGCGCGATGGGCGGCGCGGCGGCCTCGATGGGTTTGATCGCGATTCAAGGCATCGGCGATCTGATCAGCTCCTCGTCATCAGGTCCCAAAATGCCGGACGACGTGAACTATGCCTGCGTCGCCGACGTTCAGATCACGGACCAAGGCGCCGCGCCGCTCCCCGGTGGAATGAAAGCAGGAACAGGGGAGGAGTCCGGTGTGTATCAGACCAGACTGGCCGCCGATGTGCACCAAAAGAAACTGGATGAAGCCGAAGCGACACCGTTGCTCCAACAGAAGTTGAGCGCGGCCGTGGCGGGAAACTTTTAGTCCCGTGAAGCGTCTCGCGCATAACAACAATCCGAGTGAGAGAAGGCGTTTCTTTTTCTCGCTCGTCACGCTGCTTCTGTTGGTGGTGACCACCGGCTGTTCAAACGTGATCCGATCCGGCCTCATGAACAGCAACACCATCTTCCTGGACCCCAATACCAATCGAAGCATCTATACCCAACTCAGGAATATCTCGGAAAACCAGCAGGTGACGTTGAACGAGGTCAACACGAAGCTCACGGCGAAGGGATATCAACTGGTGCAAGAACCGGAACAGGCGAACTACTGGATACAGGCCAAGGTGATCTATTGCCACAAGGCCGCCGATGGTGTGACGCCGGAAAGCGTGGCCAAATCCGGTCCCGGCTCGGGTATCAGCAGCGGAGGCACCGCGATGGCCTCGGCCGGCGCTGCTGGTGATGGGCCTGCCATGGGCATGGGCGGCATGCCGGACATGAGCGCCATGATGCGGCAAGCCATGGCCATGAGCGGTGGACGAGCAGGATTCGGCGGCATGTCAGGATTTTCCGGCATGCAGCCACCACCGAAGGAAGACGGTGTGACCTACGTGTGCATCACCGACGTGCAGGTTACCGACCGCAAGATGGGCAAGACATTGGGTCAGCCGACGGGAAGCCAAACAGCAGCCGTGCAGAAAGTACAGAAGATGAGAATGGTCGGCCACGTGCGGCAAAAAAGTTTAGACATTCCCGAAGCCACGCCAATCGTCCAAGAGAAAATCTCCACCGGGATTGCAGGGCTGTTCTAGGCCGTCCGAATAAAAACCTGTAACAAATAGTTTTGCAGCCGCAACCATTGAAACGGCAAGCGTCATGGTGTTTGTTCCTGAACCGTAGAGGTGTGTTCTGCATAGTTGGGCCGCGTGATGCAGTACAGTTTTGGCGTCATCCTCATAGTTAGTACACTGGGCGGCTGCATGCCGTGGCCCCACTTTCATTACCGCGCACCTGCAGTCGAGGGGGTAGTTACGAACAATGGAGTCCCGGTCCAAAATGCCGAGATCAATGTCTCCTCACAATTTTCAGAGGAACAGCAGAAGGGCGTCACGGACAGCAAAGGCCGCTTCAGCACCAAGCCAATCCGAGAGTTCATGTTCTTCGCCTCTCTACTTGGCGATCCTCTCTGTGGCTACACCGTTACGATTACCAACGCGGAGAATCAATACGAGGGTTTCGGTGAAGGGTATGTCGGCTATGCACCTGAACAGCTCACGGTCGTTTGCGACCTATCAAAGCCGATTCAACTGCGAAGCAAAGCACACTATTGCGCCGGTCCTGCCAATTAATAGAATGTGGTCCGAGAAGGCTTGCGCTCGTGGTTCGAGACGCGGCCCGCGTCACGAACAAGTGGCTGCACCGGACAGCCGTTTACAACCTCTGGCTGCTCCGCGCCTGCCGGTGAACCGCGGGGCCGTTAGCCCGACCATTGAGGAGTCCGAATCGCAGCATGTCTCCAGAGGAAATTTCTCCAAACCTTGAACGAGAACTCCTTGTCTCGCATGAGGGATCCGTAAGGATCGAAGAGGTCGACGGAAGGCCGGTTGCTCGGTTCTTGGTACCACTCGGGATGCGCGGCCACACATTCGCGGTCGACCTGAGTGACCCTTCGTCAGCTGGAATGCCGATTGGGCCGTTTCGGCTCGAGTACGCTTTAGGGTCAGAGTTCGTGATCTACGAAGACACACTCCCTTCAAGTCGTTTCGAGGCCGGGTACTCTCATTTTGGTCTATCGACACCGCTTGAGCGGACAGCCGTGTCTCTCAAGTATAGCGACACGAAAACGCCAGGACTCCTGCGAGAGGCCACAATGACGTTTAACGGTTCAAACGGTGTCCTGCAACGACTGGTTGTAGAAACGGACGAGCCGGATTTGTCAAAGGCGGTTCGACATATCAGTCAAATCGTTGCGGATCTTCTCGACGCACTTTCGCTCGTCAAAGGGATGCCCATCTCTATTCGTCACATTGACGTGACAGCCCCTGGACACAAATTCCATCGTCGGTATCTCACGCTTCCTTACGGACAACACGCGCTGACGGAGGCCGACCTAAATGAAGCCCAGAACATCCCACAGCGACTACGTGGAGCCGTTCGCTTGTTTCGAGAGGGCGTGAGCTCAGGCAGGCCGCCCTATCGCCTTCTCTGTCTCTACCGTGTTCGTGAGGTCATCGAAAAGGTTCGGGGTGAGACCGACCGCGAGATTCTTGCACTCGGTGGTATACCAACCAGACCAGTTCGAGTCTTGCCAGCCAACGACCTAACACAATTCTATTTCCCGCAATTTGTCGGCAAGAAGGTTGGCGCATTCCTCGACCATGTTCGAAGTGAGTATCGACTGGCGATTGCTCATGGAAATTTGGACGAGTACTTCAAGCTCGTACTCGATCCAGCTGATGTTCGCATCGACCATCGGATTGACTTCACAAATGCCGCACTTCTTCCGGTTGTGGCTGAGATGATCCGAGACGAAGCAGCTATCATCAACCTCGCTGCCGCTCAAAGCAGTACATGAAGACAGACAGCAAACCATGCTGGCCTAACATGCGGCTTGAGAGAGATCTTCGGACCCGCTCGCAAGGCTCGCGGGCCTCGACTGCTCAGCGTGGTCGTTTGCCAGCACAGTACACAATCTCCATGTTTGTAGGAGGCAGCGAAATCATGAGGGTTCAACCCGTTGTCTTGAGATCGGATCAGCATGAGCCCGCGTTAAATGTGGTCGGCACGCAGGTGACGGTGTTGGCGTCGAACGCGGCATGGCATTGACCTATCTGGTTCTTGCTTGGTGTGGTTTAAACTTCGCTAGTCGCACCATTGACATGACCCACGCCTTCCTCTATCGAGCGCTACGTTCGGATGAAATCGAGGCGGGGTGTGTTCTTATTTCCAAAACCCAAGGGTCATTCGAAGCTGGCCCTCGATTGGGCATTGACACGCGCCTGCCGTTCGCCTTAGGACCAACTGAAGAGCACGCTGTCCGACAACATCAGTGGCAGCAGAACGGCTTCCCAACAAGCGGCGTATCCACCACGCCGCATTTGGAACGCGCTCGATTCTACGCTGCAGCACGCGGTGTCATAGTCGAGATCGATCGCCGACTGTTCTCTATGTATGGGGTTCGCGAGTGTGTGGTCAACTTGATCCTCGGCGAGCATCCAGTGGACATAGCTGTTCCGGAGGACGATGAGGTCATCCTGGTTCGGGATGAGGCTGGACCGTTTCCGAAGCAGCTGATCGTCAGGGTCATTTTCTTGGATAGCTCCGGAGGGCAGGTGGCCATCAAACAGACGTTTGGAGCTGACGAAACATGAACAACAAGTAGGTTCGACCTCTTAACTTCTTTTTGGTCGTCACGTGCCACGGAGGCAGCATGGAAAACAAGGTCACGAAGCCCATCCGCATCAGCGCTGTGCTCTCCAGTGCGGTCGCCGTCTCGATCCTCGTGTTCGCCACGCATGTTTGCGCGGCAGACTCTTTGGGGCCGTCCCTATGCGCCGTACTCAAGGAGTTGATTCCGGAGGTCAAGACCTATCGCCCTGAAGGCGCGCGGGCGCAGTTAGTTATTGCTCTTGCCGAGAAGTACGAGATCGACCAGCTTCATCAGGTACGGGCGAAGATCGACCTAGCAACCAGCGCGAGTTGTTCGAAGGAGCGTGAGACAATGCTGGACATTGTGAAGACGAAGTCGCTCGCCGAGGCGCTTCGTTGAGACCCGTCGAAGTTGCTCAAACGAAGGAGGCAGCGAGCTCATGAGCGTTCAACCGATTATTTTGAGACCGGATCAGCATGAGCCCGCGTTGAATGTGGTCGGAACACAGGTGACGGTGTTGGCGTCGAACGCGGCGACGCAGAGCTATGGGATCACTTTGCAGCAGGGCGCGGAAGGAACAGGCCCTCCACCGCATCGCCACGATTGGGACGAAGCGTTCTACGTCTTGAAAGGTGAGATTCACTTCCTGTGCGATGGGAACGACTACGACTGCACAGCTGGGACTCTCGTGCATGTTCCGCGAGGAACCGTGCATGGCTTTCGTTACGGAAGTGGGGGTGGTCAGATGCTCGAGATTACCGGGCCTGGTGCGTTAGCGGCTCAGATGTTCACGGCGATCGACAAGGAGATTCCTCCTGGACCGCCGGATGTGCCAAAGCTACTTGATGTGCTCAAGCGTAATGGGGTAACTGTTGCGGTGTGACCAGCATCGCCCGCTTGACGGACACACGCTCGAGTTGAAGTAACAACGGCGCACTACTACATTCCAGGAAGGGAGCAAAAACCATGGCGGACGCAAAAGAGCAGATCACGAAAGCAGTGGAGTATCTCAAGCAGCAGCGCGACGAACTGCAAGTCCAGCTTCATCTGGCGAAGGCGGACGCGAAGGACGAATGGGCCCGACTGGAGAAACAGTGGGAAGAGATAAAACCCAAATTGGAGGGGGCGCGGGAGGAAGCAGGCAAGACAGCGGAATCTGTCAGCACCGCGCTGGGTCTGGCCATCGAAGAATTGAAGAAGGGTTATGAGCGGTTGAAGGGTCGGTTGTGAAGGAGACATCACGAGAGCATCGGTAAGCTCGCCGAAGGGTTCGCAGCACGATCGAGTTTCATTGCCGAGGCCATACAGTTAGACTCATCGCTATGGCTTGTCATTAGGAATGCTCGTCGCGTTCCATTGATCTCAATACGCTCACCGTTTCGCTTCCCACCTGTTATACTGATTTCGTTCTGCATTCGTTCACTGAGAGAACCGCGGTATGCACACTCCGACGTGGGACGAGTTCGCCGAGCTTGCGCTCAAGCGCATTGCGGCCTCGGGTGCCGAGTACGGCGATATTCGCATTCAGGACAGCATCACGGAACAGCTCGAGGGTGAAGATCGGCGAATTGCCTCGATCCGAGACGTTCATGACCAAGGGTTCGGCGTGCGTGTGCTCTATCATGGAGCGTGGGGGTTTGCGGCGAGTTCGATTCTGTCCCTTGAAGAAGTGCCTCGGGTAGCAGATCTGGCCGTCGAGATCGCCAAGGGTTCCGCGTCGGTCGCCATCGAAAAAGTACGATTGGCGGCGGAGCCGGTTTATCGTGACCGTGTCGTCACACCGTACCGCATCGACCCCTTCAGCGTGCCGTTGGAGAAGAAGGCCGACTTGCTGCTCCAGACGATGGACACACTGCAGCGGCAATCCGGTATTGCGAGAAGCAGTGCCGGCCTGTGGGCGCGCCGGGACAAAAAGTTGTTTGTCTCGAGTGAAGGAACGCACTTGGAGTTCGATCTATTGGCGGGGCAAGGCGAGTGCTCGGCGACCGCGCTACACGAAGGCCGGTTTGCCTCGCGCAGCTTCAACACGCCTCACCTCAGGAAAGGCTATGAACTGATCGAAGAGGCGGACTTCCTGCGGGAGGCTTCGCGCGTTGCCGATCAAGCAGTCGAGAAAGTCACTGCTCCGGCGGTCGATGCCGGCCACTATGACCTGGTGCTCGACCCGGAGCATCTGTCCTTGACGATCCATGAATCCTGTGGCCATCCGAGTGAACTGGACCGCGCGATCGGGTACGAGGCCAATTACGCCGGGACCAGCTTCCTGACGACCGACAAGCGAGGCAACTTTCGCTATGGCTCACCAGCCGTGAGCCTCGTGGCCGATAACACCGAATCAGAAACACTGGCCGCGACCGGCTACGATGACGACGGGGTGATGTGCCAGCAATGGGACATTGTCCGCAACGGGATCTTCGTCGGGTACTGCACGAACCGAGAAGTGGCGCCGAAGATAGGTGAGTCTCGTTCGCGCGGCTCGAATCGGGCCGACGGCTGGGCGAATATTCCGATCGTGCGTATCGCCAATATCGGGCTCGAAGCGGGTGAGGCAACGCGCGATCAACTGATCGAAGACGTGCAACGCGGCATCTATATCGAAGGCCATGGGTCCTATAGCATCGATCAGCGCCGCTACAATTTCCAGTTCGGCGGCGATGCGTCCTGGCTGATTGAAAACGGCAGACGGACTCACATGCTGCGGGACGTGATCTATCATGGGATCACCCCGGAATTCTGGAACAGCTGCGACGGGGTTGCCGATCGGACCTCTCGCCGCCGGTACGGCTTCATTACCTGTGGGAAGGGGCAGCCGGGGCAGTCTGGGTGGATGACCCATGCCGCCTCTCCGGCAAGGTTTCGCCGCGTCCAAGTGATCAGAGGCGAAGGGAGCTCATGACCGTCCTGAGTGACAAGTGGCCGAAGATGACCAGCCACGACGAGTTCCTCTTTCTCAGCGACATGATCCTGACTCGCTCGTCGGCTGACCATACGATCGTGAGTCTTCGCGATCACCATGCCGGAACGACACGATTTGCCAACAATCAGGTCATCCAGAATGTCGATGCCCGGCGCGGTATGCTGACGATAACGGTCGCCTTCGGCGGGCGGCATGGGACGGCGAGCACGACAGATTTTTCTGCGGGGGCGATCCAGGATGCGTTGGCCCGTGCCGAGCGGATCGCCCGAGTGTCACCGGCTGATCCCGAATACCTTCCGCCTCCTGACCCCTGCCGGTTTCCCAACCGAGAGGCGGCCAAATCGGAGACGGTGGCGGCGGGGCCGGTGCGACGTCTGGAATACGCCACTGAAGCGATCGGTCAATGCCGGATGGAAAATCTCATGGCCGCGGGCGTGGTGTCGTCATCAGGGACCGCGGTCGGGATTGCCGCCGAGAATGGACTGTTCGGCTATGAACGTCGAGCCGATGCGAGGTTCAGCCTGACGGTGCAAGCGGGTGATGCGACGGGGTGGAGCGCGGCAGCCCACCGGTCGATCGATCATTTGAAAGTGCAAGAGCGGACACTCGCCGCCATTACGAAAGCGAAGCGAGGCCGTGATGCATTCGAGCTTCCGGCGGGACGTTATCCTGTCATTCTTGAACCGGCTGCTGTGGCCGGCCTCTGGGCATGGCTGCTGTGGTCACTGGATGCCAAGTCGTACATGAAAGGGACGAGTCCTTTCGCCGGCAAACTGGGACACACGATCGTGGACGAACGGCTGACACTCCGGAATATTCCGGATCATGCCGACCTACTTGGAGAAGGCTTTACCCATGAGGGGTTGCCGAGTACGGATTCGGTGTGGATCGATCGTGGGATCTTAAAACAGCTGGTCTACGACCGATTTACGGCGAAGACCGATGGTGTGAAAATCATTCCGACATTGGAAGCCCCTGCGTTGTCGGTCGAAGGACCTCCGGCACATTCAATTCAGGACCTTATCAAGGGTGCGGAACGCGCGATTTTGGTGACAAACTTTTGGTACATCCGCCCCGTGAATCCTCGCGAGCTCATACTGACCGGCATGACCCGGGACGGCACGTTTCTGGTCGAAAAGGGAGAGGTTGTCTCGGCAGTCAAAAACTTCCGCTTTCACGAAAGCCCGCTCCAGGTATTTCGACATATCGACAGGTGGACTTCGCCGATGGAGGCGGTGAATTCAGAGACCGGTAAGATGCTGGTCCCGGCCATGGTCCTGCCTCGATTTCAGTTTTCCAGCGTGACCCGTTTTTAGCAGGGTCATGAGGAATAAGAACCTCTTGGACGGCTTATCTGGATAAAAAGATTGACTCTTTCTTCCGCCAGTAGTAGGTAATTAATTTGGACCCCGACGGAAAGTTGTTACATGGCGCAGCGATTCAACAAAGAGCCGATCAACCTCATTCATCGTATTCCCTCGCAGAAGCAGATAGACGAGGCCCGACCGACGAATGCGCCATACGGTCAACTGATGCTCGATGCCGTAGCAGTGTGCTGGCGCAAGGCGGTTGAATTCTTTGCACGTGTGACGCGGTATGAAGAAGAAACTCCGCCGCCTGTTCCTGCCGCAGCCGACCCACAGCCCATCAGCCTCACGACAGAGCAGATTGAGATCAAGCCGGATCAGCTCATGGATGGTGCGCCTAGTGCAACGGCGGGCGTAGAGCAACTCCGGGAAGCCGGAACTACCGTTATCGAAGAAGCCGTGACCGAACAACAGCCGGCACCGGCTCTTGTCCAACCGGAGGAAGTCGCTGAACTGAGAGCGTTTCTTCTTGGGCAGCAGGAAGATATCGCCCGCCTCTCCACACAAATTCAGGAACTAAAATCGCTGGTGGTTTCTCAGCAGCAGGTGCTTGTCCACCTTGGGAAGGAACTCGAAGCGGGTGTCTTTTCCGCGGCGGCCGGTGAGAGTATTGCCGCTTCGGCCAAACGGAATCGAGTCGTACGGAAAAAGCCGATCCTAAAGGACAAGCCGATTGCGCCTCAGGAAAGCGAAGGCCCGTCCCTCAATCTATAAACCGCGCGTGGTGTGACCGACTTGATCGCTGAGCCTGGTTCGACCCACACCCGGAGCGCTGGTACCTCTTCCCTTCCATCACGACCATCGAAGAAACCTTCGGTCGAAACCCTGTCGGCCGTCTACTCGGAATTCATCCCGAGAGTGTTTCAACCAAGAGAGGGCGAGCCCTCCTGATCCAACCCATCGATCACATAGATTACTCATTATCTAGCCAGGTCGAGGTCGTGTCTGCTACAAAGCAGTTCATGAGGATCCCTAGCCTACTGCTGTGCAGTGTGTTCTGGCTGACTCTGACTCCGCACGCCATCGGAGTGGCCGCCGAACTCCATGCGCCTTGGGTGCCGCTCTTTGACAATCTCGGCACCCACCATCACGCCATCACGACAACCTCTGAAGAGGCCCAAAAATACTTTGATCAAGGTTTGCGCTTGGTCTACGCCTTCAACCATGAAGAAGCGATTCGGGCCTTCGAAGAGGCCGCTCGTCTCGATCCGTCGGCGGCAATGGCCTACTGGGGAGTAGCACTCGCGCTGGGACCGAACATCAATGCGACGATGAGTAAGACGGACGAACGACGTGCAGGAGATGCTCTGCAGAAGGCCCGATCGCACAGCGCGCAAGCGACCGCTGCTGAACAGGCCTACATCGATGCGCTCGGCAAGCGATACAGCGGGAAGAATCATGGGCGTGCGGCTCTCGATAAGGCCTATGCGGATGCCATGCGCGCGTTATGGCGACGGTTTCCTGACGATCCGGATGCAGGGGTGTTGTTCGCTGAAGCGATGATGGACTTGAGGCCATGGGATTTGTGGACGGCGGATGGCCGCCCCAAGCCCGGCACCGAGGAAATCGTCTCCACGTTGGAGTCCATTCTGGCGCGGTTCCCGAATCATCCTGGTGCCTGCCATTTCTATATCCACAGTGTGGAAGCTTCCTCGGCTCCGGAACGGGCGCTGGACTGTGCGGAACGGTTGCCCGCGCTGATGCCGGGCGCCGGTCACTTGGTTCACATGCCCGCCCATATCTACATTAGGCTGGGACGGTACCATGAGGCCGCGGAACGCAATACGCATGCGGCAAAGGTTGATCAGGACTATCTGAACGGGAGAACATTGAGCGGCAACTATAGTGATGGCTACTACACGCACAATCTTCATTTCCTCTGGGCTTCGTTGGCGATGGAGGGACGAAGAACTGAAGCCTTGAAGGTTGCCCGCCAACTGACCGGAACGATCACCGAGGAGGAAGCGCGGAAGGATCGGTGGAAAGAACTGTACCTTCCGGTACCGTTGTGGTCGATGATCCGGTTTGGGCAATGGGACGAGCTGCTGCGTGAACCGGCCCCTCCCAAGGGGTTGCGGCTACAGCAGGCCATGTGGCGGCTGGGAAGGGGAATGGCGCTCGCGGCTTCGGGCCGCCTGCCGGGATCCGAGGGCGAACATGCGGTGCTGGCCGACATGGCGAAACGCTTCGGACGCAATCGCACTACGGAGGAGAAAACCGAACGGGCCTTGGTCAAGATCGCGGAGCGACTCCTGGCCGGTGAGATCGCGACCCATCGCAAACGATACGATGAAGCGATCAAGGCGTTGGTGGAGGCTGTCAAGCTGGAAGAGGCCCTGCCGTACGCCGAGCCTTCCTTCTGGCCGATTCCGGTTCGTCATTATCTAGGCTCGGTATTGCTGAGGGCCGGTCAACCAGGTGAGGCGGCAGTGGTCTACCGGGCTGATTTGGCCAAAAACCCCGAGAACGGCTGGGCCTACTTCGGGCTGATCCAGAGCCTCCGTGCTCAGCAGAAAGACAGTGAGGCGAACGCCATGGAAGAGCAGCTCAAGAGTATCTGGACCCACGCCGATGTGACGTTAACGTCCTCTCGATTGTAAGAATCTATACGAGCATTGTAGGAGCGCGTGATGCGATTTGTTGTAGGAGTGATGGGGCCGGCGAAAGCGGCAAAAAGGGATCTCGATAATGCGCGCGTCCTTGGAGAATTCATTGCGCGGCGCGGCTGGGTCGTCTTGACGGGTGGCCGTGACGTCGGGGTGATGGATGCCGCCTGTGAAGGCGCCAAACGGGTCGGCGGAAGCTTGACCATCGGGATCCTGCCCACGGCCAAGGACAAGGTGTCTCGCCATGTGGATGTGTCGATCATCACGGAAATGGGGAGCGGCCGTAACAACATCAATGTCTTGACGAGCCACGTGGTCGTGGCGTGCGGACTGACTGGATCGGGGACTGTGTCGGAGGTCGCTCTGGCGGTGAAAGCCGGCAAGCCCGTCATTCTCGTGGAAGCCTCGTCAGCCGACGTGGCCTTCTTCCGCAAACTCGACAAGCGATTAGTCAATGCGGCGGCATCCCCGGAAGAAGCGATTGAGCTCATCATGAAGCTCATGGATGGGCGTCAACGCCGCGCGCGCCGGGCGGACCCGGACCTCTATCCCTATCTGCCTGTGTGAAGACCGAGGGACGCCCACCCACCTTTCCATCGATCGCCGTAGTAAGATGTAAGAATCGTCACCCTGGGACGACGATGGAGGGGGAGGACGCAATCATGGCTATTCGGCGACAACTGACATTCCTCGCAGTTGGTTTACTGACCTGGGCGACGCTTTTTACTTGGCCTTGGAGCGGATCACTGAGCGCGGCGACCACCGCGAAAGCGTACTTTGCGGGCGGTTGTTTCTGGTCCATGGAATTGGCTTTTGAGAAAGTTGATGGCGTGCTCGGAGTGGTCTCCGGCTACATGGGCGGCACGGTCGCCAATCCCACCTATGAACAGGTCTCAGCGGGGAAAACGGGGCACGCGGAGTCCGTCGAGGTGACCTATGACCCTTCGAAGGTCAGTTATCAGAAACTATTGGATGCTTTCTGGCACAACAGCGACCCCATTACGCCGAACGGGCAATTCTGCGACTTTGGCAATCAATACCGATCGGTCGTGTTCTATACGACCGATGACGAAAGGCGGCTTTCGGAAGAATCCAAGAGCGCGCTCGATCAATCCAAACGGCTCCCTGCCCCGATCGTGACCCAATTGGTCAAGGCATCAGCCTTCTATCCAGCCGAGGACTATCACCAGGATTTCTACAAGAAGAACCCGATCCGATATAAGTACTATAAAATCGGATGCGGCCGAGACCAACGGTTGGAAGCGCTCTGGGGGAAGCCGTAGGTCCGGGTATTCGTGAAATGCATTCTCTAAGAGTCCTCAGGATGAAACCCGTTCCATCCTGAGGACGGATACTTCCTCCATCGTTCTGCGCTTCTGCCACTAGTCACTAACCTTCACACGTTCCAGGCCGGAATCTATCCTCCGAACCGAGAGCGGTCCGTATCTGTTCGACCATTGTTCACGAGTCTGAAGATAGCACAAAATACTTACTGTACTACACGTCAGTATATGGTATTGCTTGAATAGCTGCAGTATGGTCGCGACGGATGGAGAGTACAGACGGTCGACTGTCTGTTGCCTCATGGCAGCTCTCCGCAGCGAGTCGGTGCAAGTCGTGTGTGAATGATGAGGACTTCGGGAACGATGCCAAGTAGTAGCGCCGGGTTTTCAGATGACACCTGAGGAGCAGGTGAGACATAAAGCGAGTATCACCCTGTTCGCCTATCTCGCTGCGGCGTATGGTGCCGTCTGCACGGTATTGTTGTTCTTTCTGCCGGAGGGCGCTCAGAGTTCGGGACAGTTCTTGGTGATGTCGATATTCAGCATCGGTGGTTTTTGCAGTCTCTATAGCTGGTTGTTATTGCTCCTCTTAACAACACAACAAGGCGAAGAGCGAGAACGGACCGAGCGACGCCTTAAGCTGGTTTCCTTGACAGGAATCATGCTGGTTGTCACTCTCTTCGTAGCCTTACTCGTCGTGTAGCCTCCAACTGTGATTGAGGCTCCACTACCAGTGGTCTAAGAACATTTGGTACGTCAGGAGTCGATACAGCTGCCTTTCAAAAGGCTTCTACCATCGTTGATTTTGCAACAGTCTGAGTCGGTTTCTACACAATCGATGTCTTCACAAGTGGCCTTTTCTATGCCATTTCTTCTGCCTGCAAGTGATCTATCGCATCAGAACTAAGATGGACACTCGGCTATTTATAATAGCTGGCGTTTCACTTTTAGCCTTCATTCTGGTTTGGCTGGGGAAACAGAGTGCCAAGAAGCGCTTCATAAGAAACAGAATTCCATTATCGTTTGAAGAGATTCGACGATCTTCGCAAGTCGACGTTAGCACAGAATCCTTAGCGAGGGTCCTTAGGACGTTGGGTGACCTTTATCGAGTGAATCCTCAACTTTTACGTCCCAATGACGAACTAAAGGATTTCTTTGATCTTGATTCTTGGAGCCTGGGGACAGGCACTGAAAAATTGAACAAATGGCTTGCCGATGAAGGCTTCACGGATGTGAGCCCTGGCCCAACTACGATCCTAGATCTCGTTCTGCTCTTAGAAAGGCGTGCTCTTCACTAATTGGAGACCGATAAGTGTTTTACATGTTAAATCAGTCTGCGAAGGGGATACCGAAAGGGGTTGAAGTCTTGTACAGTTGTCTGAGGCGCTCGACTTCTCTATGCTCGCTGCGATAGCACCGACATCCTTCAAACTCAGTATGCCCATGGAAAAATTGGTGAGATTCAGCGACTGGTTTTCTACGGCTTGACCTTCATGATCAAGCCCCGCAGCCGTTCACGTTGGGCGAGGCGAATCATCGTGAACTCCAGTCCGAATTGTTTGCCGTCGAGCCACCGCACAATCGCCTGATCGACGCGCAGGGGCCACTTAAAATCTGGAAGGAACAGCGACAGCTTCAACGACGTCCCGATCTTCAATTCCACCTCGGATTCCGCGCGGCAGCCGTTCGTCGACACGTCAAGCAGCGTCGCCTCACCCTCAAAGTCATCTTCCCCGAAGAAGAACATGCGGCACGAGAGGGGGATTCTCCGCCCTCGCCGGTCTTGCAGGTTCGCGCCTTCCTCACCGTCGGGTGAAGACTTGCGGGCTGCCTTTGATGTCATCGTACCGGTCCTTTCCTTGGACAAATACTGGTTTAATCGATTCGTATCATCTTCTTGAGAGCGACTGGTTGTAGTGTATGCGATGGGATGCTATCGGCAAGACAAAACGGTATTTGGTAGCTATTTGTCCGCCTGTCCCATCAACGTTCCGGATCGTGCGGGCATCTTGACGCGGCCGCGATCCTCTGCGACAAAGGAGGCTGGCGAAAGGGGATGAGCTCGTGGCACGAAGGGTAAGTCAGCGGATGGCCGATCTGGCCCAATCGGAAATTCGGGCGATGACCCAGGCTTGCGCGAGTCTGAAGGGGCTCAACATGGCGCAGGGGGTCTGCGATACGCCGGTTCCTCCGGTCGTGCTGGCAGGCGCCGAGCACGCCATCCGAGAAGGGCACAACGTGTACACCCGCTTCGACGGGTTACCGGAGTTGCGGCAGGCCATCGCCAAGAAGCTGGCCAACTATAACGGGATTCAAGCCGACCCGGACACGGAGGTCACGGTCAGCGCGGGGGCTACCGGTGCATTTCACTGTGCCTGCGCGGCCCTGCTCAATCCCGGTGACGAAGTCATCCTGTTCGAGCCGTACTACCAATATCATATCAGTGCGCTCGTGGCTGTGGAGGCGATTCCGGTCGTGGTGCATATGCAGGCCCCGGCATGGACGTACTCGTTGAGTCAGCTTGAGCAGGTGGTGACTCCCAACACGAAGGCGATCATCGTCAATTCTCCCGGCAATCCATCGGGTAAGGTGTTCAGTCGAGTGGAATTGGAAGCGCTGGCGGAGTTTGCGTGCCGGCACGATCTTTTCGTGTTGACTGACGAAATTTACGAATACTTTCTCTATGACGGACGAAGCCATCTCAGCATGGCTGCGTTGCCAGGCATGGCCGAACGAACGGTGACGATCGGCGGTTACTCCAAGACCTTCAGCGTGACCGGTTGGCGCATCGGGTACAGTGTGGCGGCCCAACCATGGGCGCAGGCCATCGGGGCTATGAACGATTTACTCTACGTGTGCGCTCCTGCGCCGCTCCAAATGGGTGTGGCTCAGGGCATCAGAGAATTGCCCGACAGTTTCTATCGGGGCTTGGCGCATGACTACCAGAACAAGCGCGACAGGTTTTGCAGTGCGCTTGCCAACGCGGGGCTCGCGCCGTCGATCCCGCAAGGGGCCTATTACGTGTTGGCGGACGTCTCCCGGCTTCCGGGTGATACAGGGAAGGCGCGCGCCATGCACCTGTTGAAACATACCGGTGTGGCCGGTGTACCGGGAGAGGCCTTTTTCTCCGGCCAGGCAGGTACGAACTTCATTCGCTTCAGTTACGCGAAGACGGATCCTGATCTCGATGAGGCCTGTCGGCGTTTGACTCAAGCCGCTTTTTAAAGCGGCTCGTCATCGCCTCCGGCGACCGACCGAGCCAGACGTTTGAGCTGTCGTGAGAGGGCATCCGGACAGTGCGAGCTGGTGGCGACGATCCCGCGATAGCGAGGTTCGGGCCGGTTGAAGGTCAGAGCGAGTCCACTCCCATCCGATATAGCCCCGCCGGCTTCTGCGATCAAGAGTGTTCCGGCTGCAACATCCCACTCATTTTCAGGCTCCAGGGTCGCGGCACCATGGAGACGGCCGCTCGCGGACAGTGCGAGCGCCCACGCGATGGAACGCATGGGACGACTGTCGGCATGCGGCTCAAGCGACGTGAAGCGGCCGATTTGGCGCTCCCACGGGCTCAGGGCAATGACCGGCAGTTGGTCGCCGTGCTGTGCCTGTGGGGTCACCGGTTTGTCATTGAGATAAAGCCCTCCGTCTCTGGTGGCACTGAACAATTCACCGGTCGAAGGGTTGAAAACGGCTGCCACGATCGGCCGGCCTTGCTCGACGAGGGCGACAGAGATACAGAATTCGGGCTCACCACGGATGAACGCTTTCGTTCCATCGATCGGATCAACGACCCAGACCCGTATTTTGCGAAGCCGATCCAGATCGTCCGGCGACTCCTCCGACAACCATCCATCGAGAGGAAACGCCGACTGCAGGCGAGATTGGAGAATCTGATTTACGGCCAGGTCTGCCGAAGTCACCGGCGAATGATCCAGCTTCTTGATCGTCTCAAATCCTTCGACGGCGTAGCGTAACGCTTCCGTCCCGGCCGCTCGGATCGCCTCGATCAAGACATTCAGTTCGTCATCCCAAGCCATGACACGAGAGTACCAAGCCTTGAGGCGGAAGAAAAGAATCGATCTCGTACGCACCTTGACCTGGCATGAGAATGTGCGTACAAGCTCGCTACCATGAAGCTGGTTCAGAAGCGGTCAAAGAAGACCGGGCTGTCGCCCGGGACACTCATCCATATCGGTGAGACGCGAACCAACCCCGTTCGCATTACGCTGTTCAGTTACGCCGGCGCACGGTGCGAGGAGCGCGTCGTCACGGACGTCAATGAGCTCCGACCGCCTGTCGATGAGACGGTCGCCTGGGTCAATGTCGGTGGTGTCCATCAGATCGACGTCCTGGAAGCCTTCGGGAAACATTTCAACCTTCACCCTCTTCTGCTGGAAGACATTGCGAATACCGATCAGCGTCCCAAGCTCGACGACTATGACACCTATTTCTTTCTCGTGATGAAGATGCTCACGACCACTGATCAAGGAGACATTCTGGTCGAGCAGATCAGTTTTGTCATGGGGCGCAATTATGTTCTCTCGTTCCAGGAGAATGGGACCGATGTGTTTAACTCGGTTCGGGATCGCCTTAAGGGCGGCAAGGGCCGCCTGCGGCAAAACGGTTCAGACTATCTTCAGTATGCGCTCATCGATGCCGTGGTCGACCAATATTTCGCCGTTCTCGAAATGCTCGGCGAACGGATTGAATCGCTGCAGGAGCGGGTGGTGGCCGATCCGAAGCCGGAGACGCTCAGGGACATTCACGCGCTGAAACGGCAGTTGTTATTCGTGCGCCGAGCCATCTGGCCGTTGCGGGAAGCGATCAACAACCTGTCTCGTTCGGACTGCCCTTTTCTGCATGAGCCCACCAGGGTGTTTTTCCGAGATGTCTATGACCATGTGGTGCAGATCGTCGACACGATCGAGACGTTGCGTGAAATGGTCTCGTCGAGTCTGGATATCTATCTCTCAAGCGTCAGTTATCGGCTGAACGCCGTCATGCGAGTGCTGACGGTGATTACCACGATTTTCATGCCGCTCAGCTTCATCGCCGGCATCTATGGCATGAATTTCGAGTACATGCCGGAGCTGAAATGGCACTGGGGTTACCCGATGGCGCTGGGGATCATGGGAATGGTGGCGGTGATCATGCTTGTGGGGTTCCGTCGAAAAAAGTGGCTATAAAGGAGTCGGCCCGACCTATTCTTGGATTTCTACTTGATCCACGAAATAGGTGGTCTCACCGAAGCAGGTGGTCGGAATATAGCGATACTCTTTATAATGCAGGATCACTCGTTTTCCCATTACCGCTGACAATTGTGTCGCGACCTTGTCGTCCCAGATCGTGAATTGCCAGAGGACTGGGGCCGTGCCCGGCACGGTCGTCATCGCCAATTCCCCTTCATAAGACTTGCAGAGCCAACCTTTCTTGGAGAATTTCTGAATGTAGCCGGCTCGGCTCCCATCGGAATAGGTCCAATTGAAGGCAACGGTCAGGTAGGCGGCGCCTACGAAAAACACGATGGTCAAGAACAGCTTCGGGATAGAAGACCAGCGCATCGGCATCTTCTCCGCTATGAGCGCAGATCAGTGAACAGCCAAGGCGCCTCGGCCTTTCGACGGATCTCATAGGCCGTGATCGCCTTCTCATGCTGGAGCGTAAGGCCGATCGAATCCAGCCCTCGATACAGGCAATCCTTTCGGAAGGGGTCGATCTCAAACCGATACGTGGTTCCGTTCGGGGTGGTCACTGTTTGGTGCCCCAAGTCTACGGCGAGCCGGTAGCCTTCGGTGTCCATCACGTCCTTCATGAGCGGGAGCACTTCCTCCGGTTTCAACACCACGGGAAGGATGCCGTTTTGAAAACAGTTGTTGTAGAAAATATCCGCGAAGCTCGGAGCGATGATGCACCGGAATCCTTGATCCAACAACGCCCACGGGGCGTGCTCACGGGATGAGCCGCAGCCGAAATTGTCGCGGGTCAAGAGGATCGACGCGCCCTGATACCGGGGCTGATTTAAAAAGAAGGAGGGATCAGGCGAGCCATCCTTGAGTTTCCGCCAGTCAAAGAACAACCCCTCGCGCAATCCCGTGCGCTTGATGGTTTTGAGAAACTGCTTCGGAATGACCTGGTCGGTGTCGACGTTCACACGATCCAGCGGAGCGACAAGACCGGTCAGTGTGGTGAAGGGTTCCATAATATCCAATCAGACGATAGGTAAATGTTGTACTCGAAGGGCCTTGCGCGATCAGCTCCAGTGGCGGATATCGACAAAATGTCCTTCAATGGCTGCGGCGACTGCCATGGCCGGAGATACCAAGTGAGTCCGCCCGCCCGCTCCCTGGCGACCTTCAAAATTCCGGTTGCTCGTGGAGGCGCACCGCTCGCCAGGCTTCAGGACATCGGCATTCATGGCGAGACACATGCTGCATCCGGCCTCCCGCCACTCGAACCCGGCCTCGCGGAAGACTCGGTCGAGGCCTTCCGCCTCCGCCTGTTGCTTGACGAGCCCTGATCCAGGCACCACCATGGCGTGGACGGTCTTTGCGACCTTCTTGCCCTTTGCGAAGCCGGCCGCGAGGCGAAGATCTTCGATCCGTGAGTTCGTGCATGAGCCGATGAAGACCTTGTCGATTCGAATATCCGTAATCGGCATATTGGGTAAAAGCCCCATGTAGGCCAACGCCCGCTCGGTGGCATTCTTTGTCTTCTCGTCGGACATCGTTCGAGGGTCCGGAACGTTCTCGTCCACACCGATGACCATACCGGGACTGGTGCCCCAGCTGACCTGCGGCGCGATCTGTTCCGCTTGCAGGATGACCGTCGAATCATACGTCGCGCTCGCATCCGTCTTGAGTGTTTGCCATACCTGGACGGCCTGTTCAAAGAGCGCTCCCTGTGGGGCGAGCGGCCGTCCTTTGATGTACGCGAACGTCTTGTCGTCGGGAGCGACGATCCCTGCACGGGCTCCCCCCTCGATCGACATGTTGCACAGGGTCATCCGACCTTCCATGCTGAGCGCGCGAATGGCGGAGCCGGTGTATTCGATCACGTAGCCCGTTCCTCCGGCCGTGCCGATCTTCCCGATGATCGCAAGAATAATATCCTTGGCCGAGCAGCGGTCGGAAAGGGTCCCATCGATGCGTATCTCCATCGTCTTGGGCCGCTTCTGTAATAAACATTGCGTGGCCAAGACGTGCTCTACTTCGCTGGTGCCGATACCGAATGCCAAGGCTCCAAACGCCCCGTGAGTCGATGTGTGGGAGTCGCCGCACACGATTGTCGTTCCGGGGAGGGTGAATCCCTGCTCGGGGCCGATCACATGCACGATGCCCTGGCGGATGTCGCTCATGTTGAACAGGGTGATGCCGAAGTCCTTGCAGTTATCTTCGAGTGTTTGAATCTGAAGCGCGCTCACTTGATCGGCGATGCCCAGCCGCCGGTCCGTGGTAGGCACATTGTGATCCGGCACAGCAAGTGTTGCCGCCGGTCGCCGTGGGCGCCGCCCTGAAAGCTTCAACCCCTCGAACGCCTGGGGAGACGTCACTTCATGCACCAGCTGGCGGTCGATATAGAGCAGCGTCGTTCCGTCGGCTTCCGCCCGCACGACATGGGAATCCCAGATTTTGTCGAACAGTGTCTTGCCCGTCATCAGTACCCCTGGTTGTTTCAGATGAGAGCGCCATTATACAGAGAAGTCCCATGGTCTTGACAAGGTGCCCGTGAAGCTTGCCCTGCCTCGCGAGTCGTGGTACCACCTCCCCGATGAACACGGCACAGTGGGACAACTCGGGGATCGTGGAATGGAGTCAGCAGCTGTTGGACAGCTATCGCCGTTGGGTGGGAAAAGAATTGATCGAGCGGGCCGGTGACGCGAGACGACAGGCACGTACGTTGTTCGAGGCATCTTTTATCGTCGTGTCTCATGGCGTGGAGCTGGACCCGATCTTGAACTATGGCAATCAGGCGGCCTTGAGCTTGTGGGAGCTCTCCTGGGATCGATTCATCAAGACGCCGTCGCGACTTACGACCGAGCCAGGTAACCGCGCCGAGCGAGAATGGATGTTGGAGCACGCCAAGATCAATGGGTACTTCGACGGATATCGAGGGGTCAGAATTTCATCGACCGGCCGGCGTTTCCTTGTCGAGCGGGCGCTGATCTGGAATGTGATCGATTCCGCGGGGACGCCGATCGGTCAAGCAGCTACCTTCTCACAGTGGTCGAAGGTGCCGTGAGAAGGCAACCTTACCGATCGGCAACCGATTCTGCGGCTCACCGTCGTTCATAGCTCTCTCCATTGCTGATCGTGGAGCTCTCGCCACTGTTGTTCGCCCCGTTCGATGCGCTCCACTCTGAAACGGACATAGGTCTTGCGGAAGCGGCGTGTTATCGAGACAGGGCTGACCGTCAGAGCCACACGAGGCAGTTCCAACAGACTTTCAACCAGCGACCCTTTTGGAGCTGAAGAGAAGAGTACACTCACGCCTGTGTAGGACATATCTTTCAACCTTCCGGTCCGCAACGATGTTGAGGAGCTCAATCGACAAGAGGTTTCGTGGAGAATACGTGGAATCCGGCGTCGCTCCCATGTATAGGATCGCCAAGGAGCCGTGACGGCGACAAGCAGCGATCGCAAACTGCTCGCGATGCCGGGTTGGAACCGATAACTCTCTTCCCAGGCAGCAGGATCACCGAAGATCTTATCGACGAGTGTGTGTCGGGTCGTCCTATCCAGACCGATAAATTGAAGTGCGGCCACCATATCACCGGACGGCAATCGTTCTTGCCTGATGAGGCGGCCGGTCAATCGAACGATGGCGCCCTGGGACGACGTCAGAAGCAGTGAGACGCTTTCCAGTGCGGTAAAGAGCGGATGCTCCAACGATAGCGCGGCACCATGTTCGTTGATGTTGAGAATACGCGCAGAGACGGGGGCATCGTCCACAAACACCTCGCTCACGAAATCTCGGTTGAGCCGAAATGCCCGCCGGCCCTGTGTTTGCTCATTGGCGACGAACATGGCTATGGTCAACAGTGCGAGATTGACGCATCCCCATAGAAGGCTGACCGGAAGACCGGGATCTCCTGTGCCGTGTCGAAGGTCCCGAATTCCAACCATCACACCAGCAATCAACAAGCCGAACGTCAGCAAGTGCGGCCATGCCAACATCAATTCGGCGGAAGTGTTTTTCTCGATGCGCTGTCCTTTCGGTGTCACCTCGAAGGGACGCTCTTTATGCGGAGCGACGAGGGCGCTGAGCGCGACTGCGCTGAGCGCGAAACACATGGCGATTTCATAGATGCCCGACCAAAACGGATTGCGCGAGCCGCTGCTGACAGGCCGCATCGCTAACGCCGCCGCGATGTAGAAAGAAAAGAAGTGAAGACCTAACAGCATCACGTTTGCCTGAATCGGCGGCGTATGGAACAAAAGACTCGACAGTGGGGCGATCAGGCAAATGATGCGTGGAAGACCGAAGAAGAAATAAAAGATCGATCCGAAGTAATCCAGTCGCTGTGACAGCGTGAGGCCGCGCTTTGTCAGCGGGTTGTCGCGCAGAAGCATTTGGATGCAGCCGATGGCCCAACGCTTCCGCTGCTTCAGGTATCCTTCGAACGTCTCCGGCATCAGACCAGCGGACAGGACGCGATTGAGGTAGCAGGACGTATATCCTTGTGCATGCAGGTTCATGCTGGTGTGGATGTCTTCGGTGATGGTCTGGGTCTGAAAACCGCCGATCTCCTCCAGCGGTTGCCGGCGGAACAGGCCACCGCTGCCTGCGAAGAAGGCGCTGTTGTGCGCATCACGGCCCGCTTGCAACGAGCGGAAGAACAGTGCTTGCTCGTTCTTGACGAGATCTCCGATACGCAGGTTTCGTTGAAAAATGTCGGGATTGTAGAAGTGGTGAGGAGTCTGAACGATGGCCACTTTGGGATCATCGAAGAATCCAATGGTCTCTTTGAGGAACGTACGGGCAGGGATATGGTCGACATCGAACACGGCGACGAGGTCGCCGTCAGTCAAGTGAAGCGCATGGTTGAGGTTGCCGGCCTTGGCGTGGCGGGGATAATCCGGGCGCCTGATGTATCCACAGCCCAGTGCGGTCGCCAACTGCTTGGCTGCCAGACGATGGCCGTCATCGAGCACGTACACCTTGAACCGATCCTTGGGGTATTCTTGCGATAGGCATCCCATCACGGTTTGCCGTAGGAGCGACAGGGGTTCATTTACAACGGTGACCAGAATGTCCACCGTGGGATACGTTGTAATCGGCGCCGGGGAACGGTCCGTCGGTGACCAGGACTGATAGGTGAAGAAACAAAATTGGCAGAGCCCATACAGTTCCGCCAGGAACACAATCCAACCCACGGTGATACTATTTACATCATCAGTCGGTAACGTGTAGAGCGCCCGCCAGACCATATAACGGACGTATAACAGGAGGCTCAGGCCCAGGACCCAGCGACGCCCCCGGTTCTCTTTGAGGAGAAGACCAATAATCAGGAGGACTAGAGCGGAAACACCTGCTGCAACCGGTGTGTCGAAAAATGTGTCGACCAGCCTCATTTATGAATGTTCCTGGGGGCCGAAGTTTTTTGCGGTTCTGTGGTGGGTACCACCGTATTACCGGAGGGTCAGCCTGACTATCCTACGGAGGAGGCACGGTCTTTTGAGGGGGCATCCGACGGACCGATTGATGAAATGAGGGGCTTGTGCCGCCAATAGGTATGTTTTTCAATGGATTAGGAAGTCAGGTCCAGAGCTCGAGCGGACCATGGTTCGCGATGCCCTGAAGCAGGTCCTGTGTGGAGAGAATGCCGACTAGGTGACGGTCATGATCCAAGATGGGAACCGCATGAATCTGTTCATCCAACATGACGCGGGCGATTTCTCGGATCTCCGTGGTGGGTGTTGCGGAGATAACTCGGGAAGTCATGATTTCGGCTAATCGCCTCGTTGAAGCCTGCCTCTTGTCGGCCGCTGTGATCAGCTCCGGCACATGATCGAGCAGATCACGATAAGAAATCATGCCGACCAGTGTGGCATGCAGCGAAGTGACGGGAATATGATGGAATCCTCGGTGTGACATGATGCCCCAGGCATCGAGCAACGTACTGTCGGACGGAAGTGAAAGGACCGGGGCTTTCATCAAATCCCGCGCCAGGATCGCCGGTTTCGGATGTGGCCGTTCGAGGTTCTGTTGTTGATACGCGGTTTGCGCGGCTAAGGCTGAGTGATCCAAAGACGCTGAGTGTTGACCATGATGTTCCCGATCTCCAACCGATTCGGCGCGGGTAGGCCGAGGGTCTGTCGTTTTGGTCGGGTAGGTCTCTACGATTCCATTGACCGCCAAAATGATGGACATGATGTAGTTCCTCGACTGCTGTATCGGCACTTTCGGGAAATACTTAAGCGAGGTCGGGGCACGGAGCCCCTCCGGCGAAACAAGGGGCACGAGCAGGCGAGGCTACATGCAACAGAATCGATTCGACGAGTGTCTTGGATTTCTCAAGGATTCCGAGGCCAAGAGGTGGTAGTCCAGAGAAACGAGCCTTGTCATCTCGTGGTCTGAATTAGTGTCGCCGATTCCTTCGACAGGGGCACTTCCAATTCGGTTGCTTCCGTTTTGACCCCTATGTTATAAGAATCGCCGCGCGAGGTGTTACAAGTCGGCAATACTCTATAGATAATGACAAGGGTGCACATTACAAAAGCCTTCACGTCCTCCAAACTTTAGCGTCATATATTCACAAGCCTCTATTTATCTCTTCTTTTCTTGCAAGGGGGGTAGTCATGGGCAAGATGATATTGTCGGTCTTTTTCGGCCTTGGAATGGTGCTGGCTGGGGCTTCGGGTTCGTACGCGCTTCAAGCAGGTGGTGTCGAGATCGGTGATCTGGAAACTGGATCTGTCGTCGGGCAGCCGTTTAAGGAACTGAGTGTCGATGCCGCGTTCTACGCCATCGAGATAGGTAACATGAAGACCTGGTATCCTCCCACGACGGTCATCGATTTTAAGACACGTCCAGGTTCACCGGTTCTTTTGAAGGTGACGAACAATGCGACAGCTGAACATGGGTTTCATCTGAGCGCCGCCGTGAATCAATCGGCACCGACTGTTCTGGATACAAAGCTGGTGCTCAAGCCCGGGGAGACGCGGTACATCGGCGTTCCGACCAGCGATTTGTTTTATGCGGCAGGGAGCGTCCTCGAATATCGTTGCCACTTGCATCCGGGCCACGTCGGCGGCAAGCTGGTGATGTTGAAATAGTGCGCCGCGTTTCGAGTCGATTGAAAGGCTTCGGTGAAGATCACTGAGGCCTTTCTTTTTAGACGCGACAGAGTCAAAAACAAAAGGCCCCGGTTCTTGAAGAACCGGGGCCTTTTGCGGTGCACATCAGCAGCAGGTCAGTTTCTTACCCCACTCCACACTTTGGCGGGATCTATCGATTTATCGGGATTCAGAGTCTTTGCTCTTTCCAGAAGCACATCCGTTGTTTCAGGATAGAGGGGGTCAGAAATACAGCAATTATCAACGGGGCAAACCGCGGCACATTGGGGTTCATCAAAGTGACCAACACACTCGGTGCAGCGGTCATGCGCGATTACGTAAATATTGTCGCCGACACCTTGCCCATCGCCGACGTGATTGCCTTTGCTCTCCGCGTCGCTCCTGGTTTCAAAGATCGCTTCATTCGGGCATTCCGGCAGGCAAGCCCCGCAAGAGATGCATTCGTCCGTAATCAATAAAGCCATGACCCAAGCCTCCTTCTCACTCCAAAGGACTATACAATATTGACAAGCTCGCGCCGCTGCCACCATAGTGCTCACGGTATCGTGGTGAGTGGGCGCGGACCGGCATTTTATTCTGCGATTCTTTTCCAAGTCAACAGAACGCAATCCGGTCAGAAGGCCTAGATCGCCAATGCGCATGGGCCATTGGGCTCAGTGAAGAACAAATCATTACTCTTCTCCATGTCAACCGGTCAGACTCAAGCGAACAATCGAGAACAGAGGAAGAAGCGGATCATCATGATGGTCCTGCTCGCCCTCCTTCTGATGAGCGCTTCAGTTTTTCTCGTTGAGCGTAAAGAATCGAGCATCATTGTCGTGACGTTCCCCAGCGGAGTCGAGCTGGAAGCTGAAGTGGCGGATACCCCGGAGAAGTTGCTCTTTGGACTCGCCTTTCGCGATGCATTGCCTCCAAATAGCGGCATGCTTTATATCTTTGAACAAAACGGTCTGCATCGCGTCACGACCAAGGAATATCGATTTCCCATCGACATTCTCTGGGTGGACGAAAGCCATCATGTGGTGCACATGCTGGAGCATGCGGAACCATGCGCCAAAGATCCGTGCCCATTGTACGGACCACCGCCGGAAGACGCTCGCTATGTGATCCAGACGGAATCGGGGTTCATCAAAAAGGCTGGAGTTGCAAAAACCGACGAACTCAAGTACGCCCTTCGCCTGTAGGCGTTGAGGCGCGGGAAAAGGATAGAATCACGATGGATGAGTTTCACAAGGTTGCACAGATCGAAGAATTGCCTCCGGGAAAGTCAAAGATCGTCACAGTCAATGACCGGCCGATTGCCTTGTTCAACATTGAGGGGAAATTTTACGCCATCCATAATAGCTGTCCCCATGAGGGAGGCCCGCTTATTGAGGGGAGGCTCAAGGGATATGTCATTGCCTGCCCTTGGCATGATCTCGCCTTTGATATCCGCAACGGGCAGGGCACCGACGGCGGCGGGTATTGTGTGGGAAGCTACGAAGTTCGGGTGGATGGAACCGATATCATGGTCGGTCCTCGGCGGAGAGTATAAGACGAGAGATCCAGCGTAACGAGTGTCTTTGCGTACGAGGATAGAGACATGAATGTTTCCGGCACCGATCACAGCCAAGCATTGGACAGCAGCGACTGCCGCAAGGTCACGGTCGACCGGCCATTTGTCATTCATCTATGGGAAGATCGGACGAGAGGCGAGCAGTGGGTGCCGTCCTATGACACGAAAGGACTCGCTCTCCTCAGTGATGAGTTCCTCCAAATTGCGAGCAATAATGCAGTGGAAAATGGACAGCGAATCTTTGAGTTCAAAGCCGTGCAGCCGGGGGTGTATCAGCTGGTGTTTGAAAAACGGATGGGGTGGAAATTTACCGCGGAGGATCGTCGGCTGTTCAGAATAGAGGCGGAACCTCTACCCGGGAAATGAGCGATGCCTGATATCGCCTTTATCAACGGTCGCTTTCTTCCGTGGCAGGAGGCCACCGTTTCCATCGATGATCGAGGCTTTCAATTCGGAGATGCCGTCTACGAAGTCATTCGGACTTATCGAGCGGTTCCTTTCGAAGTGGGAGCGCATCTTGACCGACTTGAGCGGAGTGCAAATGAACTCTCTATTCTTCAGCCGTATACCAGAGCGTCATGGATACAGTGGATTCAACACGGACTCAGCCTAGCCGGATATCAGGATGCCAAGATTTATATCCAGATTACCAGAGGGGTGGCTCCTCGGGAGCATCGCTTTCCTTCCGACAGCCGTCCGACAGTCGTCATGACGATCAGAGAGTTTCATCCCCTGACTCCCGAGATACGTCACACCGGCGTGACGGCATGTACGCGGGAAGATCTACGATGGGGGCGGTGCGACATCAAAAGCGTCAATCTGCTGGCCAACGTGCTTGCGCGTGAAGAGGCGAAAAAAGCGGGAGTCTTCGAAACAATTTTGGTTCGAGACGGTCTCGTGATGGAAGGTGCCCTGAGCAATGTCATGGCCATTCAAGACGAAGTGATCGTGACGGCTCCGGAAGGGCCTCGAATTTTGTCCGGTGTCACAAGAGCAGTGGTGTTGGAGTTGGCGAAGAAGGAGACCATCGCCATCGAAGAGCGATTTATTCCAGTCGAGTCTCTGTACTCGGCAGACGAGGTGTTTCTGACTGGAACCACGCTCGAAGTCCTTGGGGTTGTCCGAGTCGATGGGAAAACCATCGGCTCTGGCCGACCGGGCCCGATCACGAAGACGCTGGCTGCTCGATGGGCGCTGTTGACCGGCTAGTGCTCTTGCTTTGCTCCGGGGTGCGTGGTATGGTGCTCCCTCTGTAAGTGGGCTCAAGCCCACTTTTTTGTTTGGACACATGTCAAGGGAAAATAGGTTGAGCATACCGGGTGGTGGTCTGCAACCGGTTGCCGACCGGTTGCACGGGATCATTGCACCGATCTTATGGACGCTCGGACTAGAGTTGATTGACGTGGTGTGTGTGGGACGAGGTCCTCGCTCGGTCGTTCGTGTGCTCATCGATAAGCCGGGCGGAGTCACCATAACAGACTGTGAGCAGGCACATAAAACCTTAGGGCCGGCACTCGACGTGGCCGATCCGTTCCCTCACGCATATACCCTTGAAATCTCTTCGCCAGGTTTGGATCGGCCCTTTAAACGGCTACAGGACTATCAGCGAGCAATCGGAAAAGAGGTCAGTGTCAAGCTTCGACAACCACTCGAAGGCCAATGGAAGATCGCCGGGCAGCTGATACGGGCGGATGAGCAGGTGATCGTGCTGGCTGTCGCCACAACACGGAACCCTCAGACGATCGAATTAGACCGAGAGATGATTGCGGAGACAAAGCTGGTCGTGAAGATTTAGTGCGCGAGGTAGGTCATCGTGTGTGGTCACCGGATGCAGGAGCGTAAGGTATGAACCGAGAACTGATTTCAGTGATCGACGAAATCGGGCGCCAGAAAGGAATCGACAAGGCCCGCGTCATCGGGGCCATCGAGTCCGCCCTGCAGACCGCCGCCAAGAAGCGTTTCGGCCAGGCCGAAAATATTCAGGTGGAGATCGATCCCAAGACCGGAGAAATTTCTGTCGTCTCCAAAAAGACGATCGTGGAAACCGTCAGCAATCCCAAAGCGGAGATCTCGCTCCAGGAAGCTCGTCAGTACGACAGTGAAGCCGAAGTGGGCGATGAAATCGGATCGCTGATCGAAATGAATGAACTGGGGAGAATTGCCGCCCAAACCGCGAAACAAGTCATTTTTCAAAAGGTTCGCGAGGCGGAATGGGAGGCCGTACAAAAAGAATACTCAACGCGTCAAGGGGATCTGGTCACCGGCATTATTCTCGGTATGGAGCGCCGAAACTACCTGGTCGATCTGGGGAAAACGGAGGCCATCCTGCCGATTCAAGAGCAGATTCCGCGCGAAACCTATCGGCGCGGCGATCGTGTGAAGGCCATGTTATTGGAAGTCCGTCGTACTCCGAAGGATGTTCAGGTTATTTTGTCTCGCAGCCACCCCCAATTCGTGGCCAAGCTGTTTGAACTCGAAGTGCCGGAAGTCATGGAAAAAATCATCGAGATTAAATCGGTGGTTCGAGAGCCGGGAGATCGAACGAAGATCGCTGTGACCTCACGGGAAAAAGCCGTGGATCCGGTGGGAGCGTGCGTCGGCATCAAGGGATCCCGCGTGCAGGCCGTGGTCCGTGAGTTACGTGGCGAGAAGATCGACATCATTACCTGGACGCAGGACCCGCGAGTCTTCATTGCCGAAGCGTTGAACCCCGCGACGATCGAAAAAGTCGGTATTGACGAAGAAAAAAAATCGGCGCTCGTCGTCGCAGCAGACTCGCAACTGTCGCTGGCGATCGGCAAGAACGGCCAGAACGTCCGATTGGCGGCGCGCTTAACCGGCTGGAAAATCGATATCATCAGCGCAACCGAATACGAAAAGGAAAAAGTCGAACGAGATAAGGAAATCAAAGCGGCGCTTGCAGAGGAAGCCGAGGCGCAACGGCTGCAAGAAGAAGCTCGGCAAGCCGCCAGAGCCGAGGAAGCGACGAGCGGATAGAGCACGGGACTGTCTGATGACCATGCGTGTATACGAACTCGCGAAGAAGTTAGGAATGGAGAATCGTGTGCTCATCCCCGAGCTCAAAAAGATCGGGGTATCAGTCACGTCTCATAGCAGCACTCTGGACGATGACATCGTTCAAAAAGTGTTGGATAAGCTTGCCCCGAAATTGAAAGGTCAGGGAACAGGGGCCGAGGGGGAGTCTGGTGTCAGATCCATTCAGGATGCGGCTCACGGCAAAGCCGTGACGGCCAGGAGCCAGCCCGCAGAAGAACCGCCGAAGCCTGACAAGCGCCGTATTCTGATCAAGCGAAAGAAAGAGGATGAACCGCTCGAGGTCGTTTCCCCCGCTACGGTTTTTGAAGGCGACCGTTCGGTGCAGTCCGCGGTGGTAACCGCGACACCTGTTCCATCCGTGTCTCCTGAGCATCCCGTTCTCGGCGGAGCGGTCGATCATGGCTCTCGAACAGAGGAAGTTCCAGATGAGATCGTACCACCGGCTCCCGCTCCGGTCGTTTCCAAGCCGGAAGAGATGCCGCCGAAGCCGACGCTAGCCCCACCCACTGTCGTGGCGGCGACTGTAGAGCCGGTGACGGGCAAAAAGAAGAGTATGGCTTTCGAGGCCATCCAGGCCGAGGGGCAAAAGGACAAACTCAAGAAAGTACGAAAGCCGACTCGTCCACGAGACGAGCAGCAGGATGTGAAATTTCGCGAGGACGCCGCCCGCTGGCAGGATCTTCGCGCGATTCCTTTACAGCGACGCGATGACCGGTCCAAACATGTGCACCATAGCACGCCGGCAGAAATCACCAAGCCACGTCGGAAAAGTGTCAAGGTCACCCCGCGGACGACGGTGAAGGAATTTGCCGAGTTGATCGGTCAGCGGCCGGCGGACATCGTTCGAAAGCTGATGGATATGGGCCAAATGCTGACATTCCATCAGCCGATGAATCTGGACGCCGCATCAATTTTTGCCGAGGAAAGTGGTGTGAAGATTGAAATAGCAGTCGAGAAGGTGGGCGAGGAGTTGCTGCAAGATGTGGTTGAAGCAACTGGTGAGGAACGGGCTGAACCTCGACCGCCCGTCGTCACCATCATGGGCCACGTCGATCACGGGAAGACGTCCTTGCTGGATGCGATTCGACAAACAAAAGTGGCCGAAGGTGAGGCCGGCGGCATTACCCAACATATCGGAGCCTACACGGTCTCAGTCCGCGGGAAACAAGTCACGTTTCTGGACACTCCCGGCCATGAAGCCTTTACCTCGATGCGAGCGCGCGGAGCCAAGATCACGGATATCGTCATTTTGGTTGTCGCAGCCGACGATGGAGTCATGCCGCAAACGATCGAAGCGATCCATCATGCCAAGGCGGCCGGCGTTTCACTGATCGTGGCGATGAATAAGATCGACAAACCCACCGCGAACCCTGACCGTGTCAGAAATGCCCTCTCGGAGCATGGTTTGATCTCGGAAGCATGGGGCGGTGATACCATCATGGTGGAGGTGTCCGCCAAGCAGAAAACGGGACTCGATACGCTCCTCGAGATGATTCTCCTTCAGGCCGAGGTGCTGGAACTCAAAGCGGATCCACACCGACAGGCGAAAGGCACCGTCATCGAAGCCAAGATTGAACGCGGGCGAGGACCGGTGGCGACGGTACTGGTCCAGAGCGGGACTCTCAGGGTGGGAGACGCCTATGTCGTGGGATCGTTCAGCGGGCGTGTCCGGGCTCTCATTAATGATCGTGGCGAGAAAACGCAGGAGGCGGGACCATCCATTCCAGTGGAAATGATTGGATTGCCAGGGGTGCCATCTGCGGGAGATGTGTTCCATGTCGTCTCCAACGAGAGAGTCGCCCGAGAGATTGCTGAAGAGCGAGCTCAAAAGAGACGGGCTGCAGAGCTGACCGGCCCGGCCAAAGTCACCCTGGATGATCTCTTCGCGAAGATTCAAGAGGGGTCGGTGAAAGAATTGGCCATCGTCATCAAGGCCGACGTACAAGGATCGTCGGAAGCGTTGGCCGGCGCCGTCGAAAAGCTGTCAACAGACGCCGTCAAACTCCGTGTGATTCATAACGGAGTTGGAGGAGTCATGGAATCCGATGTGCTGCTGGCCGCTGCGTCGCGAGCCATCATCATCGGCTTCAACATCAGGCCCGAGCCCAAGGCAACCGCCTTGGCTGAGCAGCAGGGCGTTGACATCAGGCTCTACACGATCATCTATGACGCCATTGCCGATATTAAGGCTGCGATGGAAGGCTTGCTCGAACCCACGCTGAAAGAGCGCGTCCTCGGAAGAGCCGAAGTCCGGCAGGTGTTTACGATTCCGAAGGTGGGTCCTGTCGCGGGATCATACGTCGTCGATGGGACGATCTCCCGCTCAAGCGCCGGGGTCCGGGTGATACGGGACAACGTCGTGGTGTATCAGGGCAAGCTTGCCTCCTTACGGCGGTTCAAGGACGACGTGCGTGAAGTTCAACAAGGATATGAATGCGGTTTGAGCATCGAAAACTTCAATGATATCAAATCCGGTGATATCGTCGAGGCCTATGCCATCGATAAAATCGCTGCGAAGCTCTAGCGGGATCTCAAGACGTTCATGATGAGAGTATCCTTCGATCCAAAGCCGGAACAGCTCCTAAGACGAAATCGGTGAGCGTAATGAAGTGCCGGGTGTGAATGAGCGGTTGATATGGTCGTGGGGCTCTGTACGGTCGAATTATTCATCGCAGGAAGCCAATCGCTGAAAGATAAACGGCAGGTGATTCACGGGCTGAAAGATCGACTTCGGGGGAAGTTTAACCTTTCCATCGCTGAAGTCGACGGTCAGGACCTCTGGCAGAAGGCGATCCTGGGAATGGCGTGTGTCGCCAATGACGGGAGTTACGTGAACCAAGTCCTCGAACAAGCGTTGAATGTGATCAAGAGCATGCCGGCGGTCGAAGTGGTGCGAACCCAACGGGAATTGCTCTAAATCCCTCACGATGATCGCAATGGTCTCGGCCGGAATAGATAAGATGTCAAAGGCAACATACAAGCGGGCAGATCGGGTCGCCGATCAGATCCGAATGGAAGTGGCCGACATTCTCATGCGAAAAATCAAGGATCCCCGGGTGCATGATGTGACCGTGACCGACGTCGAACTGACAGGGGATTTGCGCATTGCGTATGTCTTTGTCACGACTATGGAAACGGGTGGCGCTGAGCGAGAGATCTTCGCCGGACTCTCAAAAGCCAGTGGATTTGTGCGGGCGGTGTTAGGTCGGCGACTTTCTCTCCGCTACCTTCCGGATGTGATCTTTAAGAGGGATGTCAGTGGACCACGCGGTGATCGCATCATGCAGTTATTGGAAGGTTTACACGGGGACTCCGAGCAGCAGCAGACACCTGAATTGCCGAGCGACAAGGAGAGGACAGCAGACTCATAAGGTATGAACACGGCAGGAGTTAAGATCGACCAAGAGGACGCTATTGAGGGAGTCCTCATTCTCAATAAAGAAGCCGGCTGGACTTCACACGACGTGGTAGCCAAGGTACGGAGGCTGCTGGGAGAAAGCAAGGTCGGCCATGCCGGGACGTTGGATCCCGGTGCCACGGGTGTCCTCCCCATCCTTGTCGGGCGTGCCACCAGAATTGCTGAGTATCTAGTTGATTGGGATAAGGAATACCGTGCCGTCCTGCGCCTTGGGGAAACGACTGATACCCAGGATGCGTCAGGCCGAGTGTTAACGAAGGCCGATCCATGCGACATCAGTGTGGATGCGATTCAGACGGTCCTCGCTGGCTTTCGAGGAGTACAACGACAACTCCCACCGATGTATTCAGCCGTCAAAGTCGGTGGGCAGCCGCTTTATAAGGCAGCCAGAGCGGGCAAGACGATTGACAGATCGGAGCGGTCGATCACGATTCATCAACTGGAGATCGTGGCCGTTGACGGACGTGACGTGACCTTGCGTATCGTGTGTTCAAAGGGAACGTATGTGCGCACATTGTGTGCCGATATCGGCCATACTCTGGGAGTCGGTGGTCATCTCTACGCGCTTGAGCGGCGTCGTGTTGGACCCCTCTTGATCGAACATGCATTGACGATCGATCAGATCACAAGCCATCTGACGGCGGAAACTCTCCGAACGCAGTTCATTTCGTTGGACCAACTCTTGTTCCAGCTCCCAGCCGTGGTCGTGAACGATGAGCAGGCCCAACGTGTTTTGCATGGATCTCCTGTGTCTCCCAAGGGAATCGGGCAACTGTCGTCAACGCCCTGCCCGGTTTCTGTGCGGTTGAAGAACGAGGCTGGTCAGCTGTTGGCGATTGGAACGCACGATAGAGGCGGAGTGGGGGCGATTAGAATTCGTAAGGTACTGAGTCTCTCGAGTCATTAAGGTGGAAGGAGCAGCGATGGCACTTTTGAAAGAAGCAAAGACGGAACTCATCAAGCAATATCAGCAACATGACAAGGATTCCGGATCCCCGGAAGTTCAGATTGCTGTGTTGACCAACCGAATCACGTACCTCACCGAGCATTTCAAAAGCCATAAGAAAGATCACCACTCGCGGCGTGGATTGTTACAGCTGGTCGGACGGAGACGGCGTTTGTTGGACTATCTCCGCGGCGTGGATGATGTGCGCTATCGAGCCGTTATCGATCGACTTGGCATTCGCAAGTAACCAGTCGTGTCCAAAACGGCGCTTACCCGCGCCATGGTGTAGTTCAAATGTCCCACAGATGAACACCGACATGCGCTCTGACCATGCACTGTTCACTGATGAACGTGTGCGATTCGGTGGAAGGCGTACCGCCGACCCAACATTCCCGGCTGCGTATTGAGCGTTGCCGATCCGAGCGTATCTCAGTGGGCATCTGTGGATCTAACCAGAGGAGACCATAGATGGTACACGTCGTAGAAGTCGAGATTGCAGGTCGGACTCTCCGCCTAGAAACTGGCCGGGTCGCAAAGCAGGCCGACGGATCGATTTGGGCCTCGTACGGTGACACGGTTGTCCTTGCGACAGCCGTGGCCGCGCAAACGGCCAAGCCGGGCATAGACTTTCTTCCATTGACCGTCGACTATCAAGAGAAAGCCTATGCCGCCGGCAAAATCCCCGGTGGCTACTTCAAACGAGAAGGTCGACCGGCTGAGAAGGAAGTGCTGACAAGCCGCTTGATTGACCGTCCGCTCCGTCCCCTCTTTCCAGAAGGCTACTACTTCGAAACGCAAGTCATTGCGTCAGTGCTGTCGGCGGACAAGACGGGTTCTTCCGATGTCATCGGGATTACCGCCGCATCGGCCGCCCTCGCGGTGTCGAATATTCCCTTCAACGGCCCCGTTGCGGGAGTGAAGATCGGCCGAGTCAAGGGCCAGCTCGTCGTCAACCCCGATCTCGAAGCCATGGAGCAGAGCGAACTCCATCTGGTTGTCGCGGGCACGGCGGATGCGGTGATGATGGTGGAGGCGGGAGCCAATGAATTATCCGAGCAGACGATGCTCGAGGCCCTGGAGTTGGCGCACGCTGAAATTAAGAAAATCGTACAGAAGATCGACGAATTGGCCAAGAAGGTCGGCCGAGTGAAACGGGAAGTTGTGGCGGAATCAATCGCACCTGCATTGCAGGCAGACGTCAAGACGTTGGTTGCGCAACCCATTCGTGATGCCATTATGATTTCCAACAAGACGGCCCGCCAAGAACGGTTGGACGAAATCCTGGCCGGCGCGATCACAAAACTGAAGAACCCGGAAGAGTCCTCGAGCGAACGGCACATCAAGATAGTGTTCCATCAATTGGAATACACAGAAGTCCGGAAAATGATTTTGGAGAAACAATCACGCGCCGATGGGCGCGGTCCTGCCGATATCCGGCCGATCAGCTGCGAAGTCGGTGCTCTGCCGCGTGCTCATGGCTCGGCGATCTTTACCCGGGGCGAAACCCAGAGCTTGGCGGTCGTGACGTTGGGGACGACCGACGATGAGCAGCGCATCGATGCCTTGGAAGGGGAATATACTCGCACGTTCATGCTGCATTATAACTTTCCGCCGTTCAGCGTCGGCGAAGCGCGGCCGCTACGTTCGCCGGGCAGACGGGAAGTCGGGCACGGAGCATTGGCCGAGCGGGCGTTGAAACCCGTCATTCCGAACAAGGACGTGTTCCCGTATACGTTACGGATCGTTTCTGAAATTCTGGAATCAAATGGGTCATCCTCGATGGCGACGGTGTGCGGCGGAACGCTGGCCATGATGGATGCCGGTGTTCCTATCAAGGAGCCGGTTGCCGGGATCGCCATGGGGTTGATCAAGGAAGACAACGACGTCATCATCCTGTCGGACATCCTGGGTCTTGAAGATCATTTAGGCGATATGGACTTCAAGGTCTGCGGAACGAAGAACGGAGTCACGGCGTTGCAAATGGACATCAAGATCGGAGGGATTACCACTGCACTGATGCAACAGGCATTGGAGCAAGCCCGCTTGGGACGTCTCCACATTCTCAGCCACATGACGAAGGCTCTGGCCGGTCCCCGCGCCGACCTGTCGCCGTTTGCGCCGCGCATCCATACGATGAAGGTCAAGCAAGATAAGATCAGAGACATTATCGGGCAGGGTGGCAAAACGATTCGCGGAATTCAATCCGATTGCGGAGTCAAGATCAGCGTGGAGGATACCGGTATAGTGACCATTGCCTCCGCGGACGGCGCGTCGCTACAAAAGGCAAAAGACATCATCAGCCGTTTGACTGAGGAAGTCGAAGTCGGAAAAGTCTATCTGGGTACGGTGAGAAAGATCATGGACTTCGGCGCATTTGTGGAAGTGTTGCCGGGCACCGATGGGTTAGTCCACATCTCCCAGCTGGCACATCACCGTGTGAAAGCCGTGTCCGACGAAGTGGCCGAAGGCGACCAAATTCTCGTGAAAGTGTTGGAAATCGATAAGCAGGGGAAGATCAGGCTGAGTCGAAAAGAGACCATGCCCGCGCCAGGCAACAGCCCAAAAGATTCATCGAGCGAATAACACTTGTACCGCAAGCTCATCCTCGATAATGGAATTCGCTTGGTCACCGAGCGTATTCCGACACTTAAATCCGTGACGGTCGGTATCTGGGTGAATGCGGGCTCTCGTGATGAGGGCCCCGCAGAGGCCGGATACTCGCACTTCATCGAACACATGTTTTTTAAGGGGACGACCGCGCGCTCTGCGACGGACATCTCTCGAGAAATAGACGCGCTGGGGGGGGAAATGAACGCGTTCACCACGCGTGAAACGACGACATTCTATGTCAAGGTGTTGGATCAACACTTACCCAAAGCGCTGAATCTTCTTTCGGATCTGTTTCTCCGGTCTCGGCTGGGGAAGAAGGAAATTGAAAAAGAAAAGCAAGTGGTGCTCGAAGAGATTCGCATGGTCCAAGACGACCCCGAGGATTTGGTTCAGGAGCTGCATACCAAGTTAGTGATGGGACGACATCCCTTGAGTCGTCCCATCCTTGGGCGGGAGTCGACGATCGCCAGGATCGGGCGGCAGAAGCTCCTTGAGTACATCGACACGCACTACCGTTCCGAAGAGATCGTACTTGCGGTAGCCGGGAATTTCGATCAACAGCAGCTCGAAAAGACCATGGTGCGCACCTTTGGGGGCTATCGTCCTTCACCCCGTGTTGCCCCTCGCAAACGTTGGCCTCCGGAACTATGTGGCGGAGTGATCTTGAAACGAAAGCCATTGGAGCAGGTGCACCTCTGCGTGGGACTCAAGGGTGTTGCGGCCGGTCATAAAGACAGGTATGCGGTCTATGCGTTGAATAGTGTGCTGGGGGGCAGCGTCAGTTCGCGGCTGTTTCAAGAGGTCCGAGAAAAACGCGGTTTGTCCTATTCAATCTATTCATTTTTGTCAGGCTATTCCGATGGCGGGACGATCACCGTGTATGCGGGAACTCAAGCGCGGGAAGTTGAGCGGGTCCTTAATCTGGTCGGTCGCGAGGTCCGGAAATTGGGCAGACAGGGGATCGATCGCGGTGAGCTGAAACGGACCAAGGATCAAATGAAAGGCGGGCTCATGCTGAGCTTGGAAAGTTCGCATAGCCGCATGAATAAACTTGCCAAGGATGAATTGATTGCCGGAGCACACACGACCTTGGAAGATATGATTCAAGAGATCGACGCGGTCACGGAAGAACAAGTATGTCGAGTCGCCCAGGACTTATTTATCCCGGAACGTATGGCATTAACAGGCTTGGGTCCTCTCTCTTCGCGACAGGTGAGTGAGTTGAGTACGGGAATTTCTTAGCTGCTCCTATTCGGATATGCCATTCCGTTCAGGGAGGCTCTCTTAACAGATTGTTTTTTATGAGCATTTAAGGCTCAATGCTTCCTGCTTCAAATCCACCAAACATTCCCTTGACAGGACATCGCAGTTTCAGTACCGTTCGGGTACGATTGTGTCGGTTTCATACCAAATTTTTGCATGAGTATGTAGGATTTCCGAAGACCACTAAACTTTCTGAAGATCTCACTACGTGACATACATTTGGATACGAGAGATGTCTTTCATTAGGGCTATCGGGTTCAATTTGAGAAGGAGGGACTAGGTATGAAGAGGGCTGTCGTTCTAGCTGCCGTGGCAGTTTTTTCAGGATTCGGCTTGCTAGCGGCCGAGTTTTCACTCGCTGACGGTGGTATAGAAAAGCTAGGCATCGCTGACGCCGTCGTCGGAGGGAAACCGCTGAAAGCTGAAGCCGCGACCAAGACGTTGCAAGGCCGAGTTTGGTCGCAGTGGGCGGATAACCCGGACGGAGAACTTTTGTTCGGGATTCAATATTGGAATAGCGGAGAGCCGGGTTCCGGTATGCCCGGCGGTCGATCTTCCACGATGCTTGACGTGAAGCCGCCGGATCCCTTGTTCAGTTGTTGTGCGTGGGGCTTTATGGGCGGTACTGAAAAGAATTCCGCCTATTCGGGTTGGTACCATGCAGCAACCACGGTTCGTCTTGCGGTCAAGGATAAGACTCTCATGGATAAGATCATTAAGGCCTCCCAAGAATTGGTCGCCATGGAGGTTACTCTGGATGGTAGAACCATCACTGACTTCAAGGTGCTGAAGGCGGACTAGATACACGTTAGTTTTTGAAGACGTTGTTGAAGGAGGACTTGATTATGATGTTGCAGAAGCAGGGGGGAGCCATTCTGGCAGCCGTTGCGCTGGTAGTCGGTATGGCGTCGACCGCCTTGGCCATTGAGTCATTTCAGGAACGATTCGAGTGGGGTGATATGAGTAAACCGACCACTATCCAAGGTCGGGTGATCGTGCTCGATCCATACGATGAAGCCGTGTGGGTCAACGTTGCCGTTTTTGGCGGCAACGCCGAGAGCGGGTTGTATTGGCAAAAGGTGCATCCAGGTAAGACGCTGAAGTTCTACGCCGATAAGTCTGCCTGGCAGGATCTGAAGAAGATGGGTCGGACTCATGCTGGACCGGCGGCGGCGAAGGAAGTTCCTCCGGGCAGCACGACGGATCTGATCGAATTTGTCGTCACGGAAACTGAGCAGAATCATCGAGTGATTTCTTCGGTGAAGAAGATTCCGGAGGTGGCTGGGACCATGGGCAAGCCGCTGAGCATGTCCGCGCTACGCCTCAAGGAGTGCGCCGGGAAGAATGAATTCGAGTCAGGTTGCTCAAAGGCCAAAACGGGCCTTAATACCTCTCCGGTCACACCGGATGGGAGCAATGTCGGTATGCAATATGATGTGATGCTTCCTGGTGGGAAAACGGTGGGTGGTTTGATTCCCTGGACGGCGCAGTACAATCAGGCCCACTAAAAGACCATTCGAGACCATGGGAAAGGGGCGGTGTTCCTGAAGGGAATGCCGCCCTTTTTATTTTGCGATTGTCAACCGACGGGCGTTATTGATCAGCTGGAGGGTTGCTATCGGGTCCAACCATCCGCTGCAACTCGGCAAGCCGATTCAGGGCATCGAGCGGTGTCATTGAGAACAGGTCGATCTGCTTGACTTCTTCGATAATGGGATGAGGTTGGGGAAGTGGTTGAGATGTCGGTAGGGGCTGTTCCTGACTCCTCACGAAACAAACGGACTCCGGCTGCTCCAGTTGTAGCAACACCGCGCCCGCTCGATCAATGACGTCGGGTGGGAGTCCGGCTAGCTTGGCCACATGAATGCCGTAACTTCGATCTGCCTTGCCGGCCACGATTTTTCTCAGAAAGACAACGTCTCCACCGCGTTCCTGGACGGCAACGCGATAATTCTTGATCCCTATCCGCTGCTGCTCCAACTGGGTCATCTCATGGTAGTGAGTAGCGAATAGTGTACGAGCGCCCAATCGTGTGCAGTCATGGAGGTGCTCCGCTATCGCCCAGGCGATGCTGAGTCCATCGTAAGTGCTTGTGCCACGTCCGAGTTCATCCAATAAAATCAGACTGCGTTGAGTGGCATTTCGGAGGATATTGGCAGTCTCCACCATTTCCACCATGAATGTGCTCTGGCCTCCGGCAAGATTGTCCGAAGCCCCCACTCGCGTGAAGATACGGTCGGCCAGCCCGATCTCCGCATCTGCTGCCGGAACAAAGCTCCCGATCTGAGCCATCAGAACAATCAGCGCAACTTGCCGGAGGTACGTGCTTTTCCCCGCCATGTTTGGTCCGGTTATGATCAAGAGCCGGTTCATTCCAAGGTCCAACACCGTATCATTCGGGACAAACCCAGAGTCCGTACAGAGCCGCTCGACTACAGGATGGCGACCTTCTCGGATGGTGATCTGGCCCCCCTCTGTGACCGTCGGCTTCGTGTACCGGTGCAGAGCGGCGATCTCCGCCAATCCCGCCAAAACATCAATGAGTGAGAGCGTATTGGCCATCGCATCCAATCGATGGGCTTCCTTGGCCAAGCGTGAGCGAAGCATGACAAAAGCCTCCTGCTCACGGGCAAGAAGCTTGATGTCGGCCCCGATCACACGGTCTTCCAACTCCTTCAACTCTGCGGTCATAAACCGTTCTGCATTGACCAGCGTTTGCTTGCGGACGTAATCGAGCGGCACCCGGTTCAGATTGGCTTTGGTGATCTCAATGTAGTAGCCGAACACGTGATTGTAGCGGACCTTCAATGAATCGATCCCCGTTCGCTCACGCTCCTGTGCTTCAAGTGACGCAATCCAGGTTTTCCCCTCCTTGCTGGCTTTACGCAACTCGTCGATGCCCGGGTCGTACCCATCCTTGATAAGATTTCCATCGCGAATGGAGAGTGGGGCATCGGGTCGAATTGCCTGTTCGATCAGCTCGTAGAGATCGTGGCCGTTGTCCCAGGATGCACCGGCCTCACAGAGCAGGCGGCTCCGAAGGGAGCTTAACTGACTAAATATTTCAGGGAAAGCTGAGAGAGACTGTTTCAGGCCAAGAAGCTCACGAGGACCAGCTAAACCCAGCGCGATACGACTTCCCAGTCGAGCGATGTCCTGAACCTCCCGCAAGGCTGTCCGTAACGCAGTCCGTACTTGTAGCTGGTTCTTGAGTTCTTCCACCGAATCCAGCCGCAAGCGGATCTGGTCACAGTGGAGTAATGGTCTCACCAGCCACTGACGAATAAGTCGGCTGCCAATAGCCGTGACCGTCCGATCCAACACGGTCAGCAGGGTTGCCGGTTTCGAGCCAGAGGCGCTCTCGCTCGACACCAGCGGTTTCAGCAGTTCCAGGTTACGGATGGTGGTACTGTCCAGGTCCATCACCTGATCAAGACCATGGACAGAGAGCCGGCGGATATGATTCAAAGCCACTGCCGGTTGCGTCTCACGAAAATATTCGAACACTGCGCCTGCCGCTCCTATGGCAGCGGTCAAGCCGTGACACCCAAAGTCATCCAGAGACTGCACTTGGAAGTGTTCACTCAACACCCGCGCAGCAATGTGATGGTCGAACGAAGCGAGTGGACGTTCGCATTGGCGCGCGCCGGTGATCTCCTTCATCCAAACCGAGTCCTGACTACTGAGTTCTGTGGGGATAAGCACTTCTCGGGGGTCCAATCGAGCGAGCTCGTTCACCACATCCGTCACGGCATGAGGGCCATGAAATTCCATCAGCCAGAACTCACCGGTCGACACCTCCAGGACCGCCAGACCGATTCGTGTTCCGTGGGCGGAATCTGGTCGACTGACAAGCGCGACGAGGTAGTTAAGCTCGCCGGGGGAAAGAAACTCGGTATCAACCAATGTGCCAGGAGTATAGAGTCTGATGACTTCGCGGCGAACGAGACCTTTGGCAGCCTTAGGGTCTTCCACTTGCTCGCACAAGGCCACGATCCGTCCAGCCTTCAACAACTTCGCGATATAGTTGGTTGCCGCGTGATAGGGGACACCGCACAGCGGAACCGGATCAGGGCAGTTCTTGTCACGTGAGGTCAGCGCAATAGACAACAGCCGTGACGCCTCTTGTGCGTCCTCGTAGAACATCTCATAAAAATCTCCGACGCGAAAAAATAAGATCGCTTCGGGATATCCTCGCTTGATGTCACGATACTGCCGCATGAGCGGGCTGAGATTCATCTCACTCATCGTCGAGATTCCTGGAAGGGTCTATCTGTGCGGTTGCCGGGGTTCGTCCGGACATCTTCTCAAGCGATTGACGGAGCCGTTCCAAGTCGACCTCGGCTTCTTGTAGTGCCTTGGTCTTCCGTCGCAGTTCGATTCGCCCTCGCACCCAGGGAGGGAAGAGCAGGATGGCGGCGACCAACAGGCCGACGACGAACCCGGCCATGATGGGCTTATAAATCGGAGTCGAAGCTTCGAGCAACCCAAAGAAATAGCGGAGTGTGACTTCCTGCTCTTGGTTTTGAAGAAAAAAGGCCAGCGAGAGGAGCAAGAGAATGCCGACTAGAATCAGTCGTGTCATCGCTGCGAAGCCTTTCTGCTGACAGCGAGGCTCGTCTGGATTGATCGAGCCGAGCGCCGGACCCGAGGGATCGCTTTCTTGATCCGGGCTAGGAGTGAACGAGATCGTGATCCTCTCGCCTCCAGCTGCGCTTTTCTGCTGGTAGGGGTCCGGTGAGTCAATCGCACCTCGAGCCGGTCCTCAGGAAGTAAGCCAGGAAATCGATCGGCCCATTCAATGGCGGTCACCGCTTCCTCCGTGAAGTAATCCGACAGTCCCATCGATTCGGTCTCCTCAGGTGTTCGCAACCGATAGAGATCGATATGTATCAACGGAAGCCGTCCCTGGTATTGGTGCACCAGGACGAAAGTCGGGCTTGTCACGGAGGCGGAAGGTACTCCGAGTCCAGCGACAATCCCGCGGACCAATGCAGTCTTGCCCGCACCCAATTCGCCGATCAATGCAAACGTTTCTCCTCCACGGAGCAGCTGACCGATGGTATACCCCAACCGTTCCATCTCACCAGCAGACGAGAGGATGAGATCCAGGGAGCCAACAGATCTAGTCATAGGTAGGCCGTCACACAGGATCATTCCATGGTCGAACTGGATTGGATCGGTGGAGCCTCCTGAATGAGCTTGAGGGCATAGGGGATCTGCTCGATCACGTCTCCCGCAATCATCCCCGCTTGCCCCTTGCTGGCCGCGGCCAAATCGCCGGCTGCTCCATGCAGGTAGGTCGCCGCACAGGCAGCCTCCCATGAGGGCAGGCCTTGGGCCAGGAGTCCGACCATCATGCCGGTCAACACATCGCCCGTTCCTGCGGTCGCCATGCCCGAGTTGCCGGTTGGACAGATGGCAGCGGTCCCATCAGGTCGCGCGACAATCGTCCGTGCTCCTTTTAGGACGACGAACAGTCCCCGCTCTCGTGCGAAGCGGGTGGCGGTACCGATCCGATCGCTGTTGACGGTCTGAGTCGTGGAGTCTGCCTCCAGTCGCGCCATTTCACCGGGGTGGGGTGTAATGATCGGCGGTGTCTTGCAGGCTGCCAGGTGCGAGGTACGCCCAGTCAACGCATTCAGTGCATCCGCGTCCAGAACGGTGGGTCGGTCGAGCTGTTTCGTCAAGGCCTGGACGAGTTCAACTGTCTCAGGATGAGTTGAGAGTCCTGGCCCGATGGCGATGGCAGTTCTGGCCGTCATGAACGAGACGAGCCGTTCCAACGCAGTCCGCGCAAAAGTCCGTGCCTTGGTTTCGGGCATCGGTACGGTCATCGCTTCCAATAGCTTTGCTTCCAAGACATCGTTGACACTCGAAGGGGTGGCGACGGTCACCAAACCGGCGCCGATGCGAAGAGCGGCTTGTGCAGCCATAGCTGCCGCACCGGTCTTTCCGACCGACCCGGCTATGATGCCTGCATGGCCGAATGTCCCTTTGTGACTCGATGGTTGTCGTCGAGGGAGGTACGCCTGTACCTCTTTTTCTGTGATCAAGATGGTTCGGCTCCCCACAGCCTCGATGTAGGCTGGTGGAATTCCGATATCGACTATGATGACCTCCCCGGAAAGGTCGATTCCATGGCTCTGATAGAGGCCGAGCTTCGGAAGTCCGAAGGTCACGGTGAGGGCAGCGCCAACCGCCCGGCCGAGGATGGCCCCCGTATCAGCATGGAGTCCGGATGGAAGGTCAACAGCCACCACGGGACGATGTGCCTCATTGATGCTATCAATGGCATCGGCATAGCGCCCTGTTACAGCAGAGGAAAGACCTGTCCCAAGAAGCGCATCAACGAGGATGTCGCTGTCCTGAAAAAGCGCTTGTGCCTGAGCTTTGGACGTATAGGCATGAACAGGAGACTTGCCTGCGACGCGAACGAATTGCCTATACATGGTGGCGGCATCGCGGCTCAGCTCGGAGACGGGTGTCATGACAAGAACATGCACGTTCGCATGGCGCCGACGGAGTAGTCGAGCCGCGACGAATCCATCACCGCCATTGTTCCCTTTGCCGCAGATAACGGTGATATGCTTGCCGCGAACGGGTCCCAACCGTGCTTCAAGGCAGGAGACGACACCCGACCCGGCGCGTTCCATCAATGTGGTCGCAGGGATGTAAGCTTCTGAGATCGTTCGGTGGTCGAGCTCCTGCATCTGTGCAGCGGTGATGATCTTGGTCATGAGGAACCGAGGGTGGTGAACGGACGGACCCAGTGGGCCGACGACATCGGATTAACTAAGCAAGGCCTTCATTTCTTTCACGGCCTGTTCGAGACCGACGAGGACCGCGCGCGCGATGATACTATGCCCGATGTTGTATTCAACGATTTCGGGAATATGTGTCAGGCGTTTGATATTGCGGTAGTTCAGTCCATGCCCGGCGTTGACGCCGATTCCGAGCTTGTAGGCCAGCTTCGCAGCATGGGTGATAGCTTCGAATTCCGCATCGGCCTCTTTTGAACGTGTGGCATTCGCGTATCGGCCCGTGTGCAATTCCACGAAATCGGCCGCAATTTTGTGCGCGGCCTTGACTTGATTCAGATCAGGCTCGATAAAAACGCTGACCGGAATCCCGCCATCATGTAAAAGAGTCACAATGCCCTGGATTCGGTCCCGCTGTCCCGCAACGTCAAGGCCTCCTTCAGTCGTGAGTTCTTGTCGTTTCTCGGGCACTAAGGTCACGAGAGCCGGCTTGATGGCCAGTGCGATCTTTGCCATCTCCGCATCCGCGGCCATCTCAAGATCGAGTTTTGTGCGGACTATTTCCCGAAGGAGTTGAAGATCACGGTCTTGGATATGACGTCGGTCTTCCCGCAGATGGACGACTAGGCCGTCTGCTCCTGCCAGCTCGACGAGTACCGCCGCTGCCAACGGATCCGGATCGGTTCCTCCGCGTGCCTGTCTTAAGGTCGCCACGTGATCGATGTTCACGCCTAGTCGAGCCATGCACTTTCCTTCATCCAGTCTGCTGAGAGCCGCGATGCGAGACGGACGAGCATTTAAAATCCAACGGTATTAGTAACAGAAAGGAACGAGAGGGGGCAAGAACGGGTTTTTCGATGCGTCTAGGATTCGTAGAAGCGCAGACCTACAGGGCAATTTTGGAAGTCCGTAGAACATGAGGTAAATTGACTCGTTCCGAGCCCTCCATTAAAATAGGCCCTTCTCTCCTCCCCTCACTCGTTCATTGTGATGAGGCGGTTGAGAATTATCTAAAAACAGGCAAAGGAAGTTCATGGGGTTGGGCGACGGTTTTTATCGAATCAAGCGACTCCCGCCGTATGTCTTCGCGCAGGTTCAATCCCTCAAGCTTGAGGCTCGACAGCGCGGCGAGGACATTATCGATTTTGGGATGGGCAACCCGGATCAACCGACGCCGCCTCATATCGTCGAAAAGATGATCGAGGCAGCGCGCAAAGGAAAGAATCATCGCTATTCGGCGTCACGAGGAATCACGAAACTGCGGCATGCCATTTGTGGATGGTACAAGCGAAATTATGATGTCGATCTGGATCCGGATACGGAAGCGATCGTCACCATTGGATCAAAAGAAGGTCTCGCGCATCTTGCCCTGGCCATGATTGGTCCCGGCGATGTGGTCCTGACTCCGACCCCTACCTATCCTATCCATATGTACAGTTTTATCATTGCGGGCGGCGAGGTCCGTGGAATCGAACTCCGCCAGGACAGCGACTTTTTCGAAGATCTGACGCACGTCTATCGGCAGACCTTTCCGCGTCCAAAAATTCTCGTCATCAATTTCCCGCATAATCCAACCACGGCAGTCGTGGATCTGGAGTTTTTCAAGAAGATCGTGGCCTTTGCCAAAGAGCACAACGTCATCGTCATCCATGACCTGGCGTATGCTGATCTCGTGTTCGACGGCTATAAGGCGCCGAGCTTTCTTCAGATCCCAGGTGCGAAAGACTGCGGGGTGGAGTTCTATACCTTATCCAAGGCCTACAACATGCCGGGCTGGAGGGTGGGGTTTTGCGTGGGTAATCGAGAAGTCGTCGGAGCTTTGGCGAAAATCAAAAGCTACCTCGACTATGGCATTTTTCAGCCTCTTCAAATCGCCAGCGTGATCGCGTTGAATGGCCCTCAGGACTGCGTCAAGGAGACGGTTCTGCGGTATCAGAAACGGAGAGATGTGCTGGTCGGCGGGCTGAATCGGATCGGCTGGCAGGTCGCGAAGCCACTCGCAACGATGTTTGTATGGGCGCGCATCCCCTTGCCCTATCGCCATATGGGATCGTTGGAGTTTTCAAAGCTCTTGCTCAAGGAGGCAAAAGTGGCGGTCTCGCCGGGGATCGGGTTCGGCGAAGGCGGCGATGAGTATGTGCGATTCGGCCTGGTGGAAAACGAACATCGTACCAGGCAAGCCGTCAGAGGAATCCGCAAAGCCCTCAAACTCGATGGGGGCAAAGAATGACCGCGCGCATCGGAGTCGGGATTGTGGGGTTCGGCACGGTCGGTACCGGTGTCGCCAGGATCCTCTTAAACAATGCGTCACTCATCACCCGTCGCGTCGGTGTGCCTGTGGAACTTGTTCGTGTGGCGGATCTGGACATTGTGAAGGATCGCGGAGTGTCATTAGGCTCCGGTCTGTTGACCACCGATGTCAGGCAAGTCCTCTCTGATCCCAACATCGATATCGTGATCGAACTCATCGGCGGATACGATACGGCCAAGCGAGTCATCCTGGATGCGATTGCCGCCGGGAAGCATGTGGTCACGGCGAACAAAGCGCTCTTAGCCCTCCACGGCGAGGAAATTTTTGAGGCCGCCACACGCAAGAATGTGGAGGTGGGGTTTGAGGCCAGCGTCGGCGGCGGTATTCCTATCGTCCGGGCGTTGACCGAGGGGCTCGCCGGCAATAGGATCGAATCCATCTACGGCATCATCAATGGAACCTCCAACTATATTTTGTCGAAAATGACCCATGAAGGGCACAGTTTCAAGGAGATCCTTCAAGATGCCCAACGAGCCGGTTATGCCGAGGCCGACCCGACGTTTGATGTCGCCGGGATCGATTCGGCGCACAAGCTCGCCATTCTCGTCAGTCTCGCCTATGGAACACCGGTCAACTTTAAGGACATTTATACGGAAGGGATTACGAACCTCACGCCGACCGATATCGCGTACGCCAAACAGTTCGGGTATACGATCAAATTGCTGGGGATCGCGAAATTCGTGGACGGAGAAATTGAGGCTCGGGTTCATCCCACGATGCTCCCTTCCAACTCGCCCATCGCTCAAGTTGAAGACGTGTACAATGCAATCCAACTGGTCGGTGATGCCGTCGGTGATGTCGTACTGTATGGACGAGGTGCTGGATCCATGCCGACCGGGAGCGCCGTCGTGAGTGACGTGATCGCAATCGGGCGGAATCTGCTCAAAGGTGCCGTTGGTCGAGTGCCGGTCGCGTCGTTCCAGCAGGATCAACGGCGACCCCTTCGGCTGAAATCGATGGAAGAGATCAGTTCGCTCTATTACCTGCGGTTTACCGTTGTGGACCGACCCGGCGTATTGGCACAGATCGCCGGTGAGTTGGGGCGTTGTGGGATCAGTATATCCTCGATGATGCAACAGGGACGCCGTGAAGGGCAAACGGTGCCGGTTGTCATCAAGACGCATACCGCAAAGGAGCGTGATGTGCAAACCGCGCTCCGTGAAATCAACCGAAAGGCGTTCGTCTCCGAACCGACGACGCTCATTCGTGTCGAAGGCAAGGACGAGTGACCGATGAATCGTTGGCGCGGAGTCATTGAAGAGTATCGCAAGTTCCTCCCCGTGACCGAAAAAACCCCTGTGATCAGTCTCGGAGAGGGCAACACGCCTCTGATTCGTGCCACGAGATTGGCCAAGGCAATCGCACCGGGAGTCGAACTCTACCTAAAGTTTGAGGGCGTCAACCCAACCGGGTCGTTCAAAGACCGCGGGATGACCTTGGCCATCTCGAAGGCAGCGGAAGGCGGCGCTCGGGCCGTCATATGCGCGTCAACCGGTAACACGTCCGCCTCGGCCGCGGCGTACGGGGCTCGAGCCGGGTTATCCGTGTACGTATTGATTCCTGCCGGAAAGATCGCCATGGGCAAGCTGTCCCAGGCGATGATGCATCAGGCGACGGTCATTCAGATCGAGGGCAACTTTGATCAAGCCCTGGCCCTCGTCAAGGATTTTTCGGCCTCGCTGCATATCGAATTGGTGAACTCGGTGAATCCGTTCAGAATCGAGGGTCAGAAGACTGCCGCCTTTGAGGTCTGTGATCAACTCGGCGATGCGCCGGCCGTTCATGTGCTCCCGGTCGGGAACGCCGGGAATATCACGGCCTATTGGCAGGGGTACAAAGAATATCGCGCGGCGAACCAGACCATGAGAGTGCCCCGCATGATGGGATTTCAAGCTGCTGGGGCTGCTCCGATTGTGTTGGGCAGAGTCGTCGAACAACCGCAAACTGTCGCGACCGCGATACGAATCGGTAACCCCGCCAGCTGGTCTTCGGCGTTGAAGGCCGTGGAGGAATCAGCCGGCGCGATCGATATGGTGACGGATGAAGAGATTCTCCAAGCCTACACGACGGTGGCGGCCACCGAAGGGGTCTTTTGTGAACCGGCCTCAGCCGCGTCCGTCGCCGGCGTGGCGAAGCTGCATCGAGCCAAGGTTCTGCGAGAAGGAGAGACGGTCGTATGTACGCTTACAGGGCATGGTCTGAAGGATGCCGACACGGCAATCGGGGTGTCGAGGCAACCACAAACTGTCAAGGCGACGCGCGACGACGTTGCCCGTCTGTTGAAGGTCTGAAACGCGTGTGGATCTCATGAAGTATGTGATCGTGCACGCCGGGGGGATGGCGGACCGTCCATACTCGGAACTGGGTGGGAGGACACCGCTGCAAGCGGCCGCGACGCCCTATCTCGATCAACTCGCGCAGAGCGGAGAACTCGGTCGGCTCCTGATATCTACCGAGGGGATTCGACATGGAAGCGGCTTGGTCGGTTCGGCGATTCTCGGGTACGATCCACGAAAGTTTTATCAAGGGCCGGGGCCGCTCGAAGCAGCGAGTTTAGGCGTGTCCGTGACAGAACACGATGTGGTGTATCGCTGTACGATGGTCACCTTGCGGCCGGAGGGTGGGAAAGGCGTCGAAATCAAGAAATTAGGGCCGCACGTGATTATGGACGATGCCACGGCCGGGTTGATCGAGACCGAGGAGGCTCGCGAATTGATCGAGGCTCTCAACGAGCAAGTCGGTTCTGAAACCATTCAGTTCTATCCGGGCGCGGGGCATCGTCATCTGATGGTATGGGTCAATGGAAAGCCGCGAGCCATCTGCAATGATCCGCAGACCATACTTGGTCAATCTCTCGCCGATGCGTTGCCCACGGGAGACGGCGCAGACATTCTGCGGAAGCTCATGGACACCGCGCATTTTATCTTGCGGGATCATCCCGTGAATGAGGAACGGATGGCAGCAGGGAAGAAACCGGCCAACTGTGTCTGGTTGTGGGGTGAAGGACGAGCCGTCATGTGGCCGAGTTTGGTCGAAAAGCATGGCATTTCAGGGACGGTTGTGGCGACGAGTGATGTCTATCGCGGTGTAGGGATTTGCGCCGGTCTCGACGCGGTGGATCCCGATAGGCTGCCCGTCGATGATCTCCGCAACATGGCGACGGTGGCCCTGGAGGAGTTCGTCAAGAAGGATTTCGTCTATGTTCATGCCGAGTTAACGGACGAGATCACACATGGTACGGATATGAAGGCCAAAGTTCGCGGGATCGAAGACTTCGATCGCAACCTTGTCGCTCCGTTAGTGGAAGGGTTGGCCAGTCAAGGCCCCTATCGGTTCCTCGTGCTGTGCGATCAGGCTGCAGCAGCCGAAGATCAGGCGTTTTATGCGTTTGGTGAGGGAGGTGGAAAAGGTTCGGAGGCCGTCGGCCGCCGCTTCACAGAAGCCGATGCGTTTGCCGCAAACATGCCTGCTCGCGACGCCACCAAGTTTATAAACAAGTTCTTCGTAAAGCACTGACGACCGTGGCGCTGATCGTCCAAAAATACGGCGGGACTTCGGTCGGGACGATTGAGCGAATCCATCGTGTCGCCGACCGCGTGGCTCAGACACAGCGGGATGGAAATCGAGTCGTGGTCGTGCTCTCCGCGATGAGCGGTGAGACAGATCGACTCATCAAGCTGGCACACGCGGTGACGGCCGCTCCCGATGAACGCGAATTGGACATGCTGCTTTCAACGGGAGAACGAGTCACCATCGCACTGTTGGCGATGGAATTACGAGGACGAGACATCAATGCCCGGTCCTTTACCGGTCGGCAGGTCGGGATCATTACCGATAGCGCACATACGAAGGCGCGGATCGCGCGCGTGACGGCAGATCGCATCCGTGAGGCTCTGGAACAAGGGGTGATCCCCATTGTGGCTGGATTCCAGGGGATCAATGAGCGCTCGGATGTCACGACGCTCGGACGTGGGGGTTCTGATCTCTCAGCGGTCGCATTGGCAGCGGCTCTGAAAGCCGACCGGTGTATTATCTTTACCGATGTGGATGGCGTCTACACGGCGGATCCCAACATCGTCCCTGCGGCGAGACGGATCGAGAGGATCGCCTACGAAGAAATGCTGGAAATGGCCAGTCTCGGGGCAAAAGTTCTCCAAACGAGATCGGTCGAGTTCGCGGCCAAATTCAATGTCCCGGTCGAGGTGAATTCCAGCTTCAAAGAAGGAAAGGGAACGCTCGTGACGAAGGAAGATGTGGACATGGAAGCGGCAGCTATCGCCGGTGTCACCGGAGATCGCAATCAGGCGAAGATTACGATCATTGGAGTACCGGACAAACCGGGGATTGCCGCCAGGATTTTTGGACCTGTCGCGGAGGCCCACATCAATGTCGATATGATCATTCAGAACATCAGCCAGGCAGCCATGACGGACCTCTCCTTTACCGTCCCGCGTGCCGATCTGAAGAACGCTGTGCCGATCATTCAGGCAGTGGCGAAGGACATTGAGGCCAAGTCAGTATCGGTGATCGAAACAATCGCCAAAGTCTCGCTCATCGGAGTGGGGATGCGGTCCCACTCGGGGGTTGCGGCCAAGATGTTCGAGGTCCTCTCTCGAGAAGGGATCAACATTATGATGATCAGCACCTCTGAGATCAAAATTTCTTGTGTCATCGATGAAAAGTATCTCGAATTGGCTATGCGATCTCTCCACTCGGCATTCGATCTCGATGCGGCATAGTTCTTTTGTCGTCATGGGGCGCTTATAGTCGTAAGGATTCTATCTGATGGGAGGCACGGAAGACTCATCCGTTCCAGTCTCGACAGACCACCTGACGACCTGATACCCTTTCTTCCCATGGCTCGAAAAACATCTCAGCCTCGCTTCCCCCGAGCTTCTCGTGAGCACCAGCCGATTTTTGAGCAAAAACCGGCTGCGGATCACACAGCATTACTGGAAATCTATGACACCACCTTGCGCGACGGAGCCCAGGCGGAGGACGTCAGTTTCTCAGCCGACGACAAGGTCCGCATTGCGCAAAAATTGGATGATCTGGGCGTTCATTTTATCGAGGGTGGCTGGCCCGGGGCGAATCCAAAAGACATTGAGTTTTTCAGAATCATCAAGACCATTCCGCTCAAGCACGCGGACGTCATCGCGTTCGGATCGACCAGGAAAGCCAGCAATACCGCTCGAAAAGATCCCAACCTCCAGGCGTTGCTTGCCGCCGAGACAAAAACGATCACGCTCTTTGGGAAAACCTGGTCGCTGCACGTGACCGATGCGCTCGGAATCTCGCTGACAAAGAACTTAGAATTGATCGCAGATTCCATTGCGTACTTGCGCGGGAAGGGGCGCCGGGTGTTCTATGATGCAGAGCATTTCTTCGATGGATACAAGACCAACCCCGAGTATGCGCTCACCACCCTCAGAAAAGCGGTGGAGGCCGGGGCAGAACGGGTGATTCTCTGCGATACCAACGGTGGATCGATGCCGTGGGAAATCCGAGAGATCTGCCGTGTGGTTCAACGCGAATGTCGGGTCCCGCTCGGGATTCACGCGCATAACGACTGCGAAATGGCGGTGGCGAACTCGCTCGTCGCGATCGAGACCGGTATCGTGCAGGTACAGGGAACGATCAATGGGATTGGGGAACGGTGCGGGAATGCAAATCTCTGTTCGATTATTCCCAATTTAGAGTTGAAGATGAAACATCCTGTCCTGACCGATCGATTGAGCCATCTGAAGGATGTTGCAGGTTTCGTCACCGAGATCGCGAATCTGATGCCGAACAAACATCAACCCTATGTCGGTGATGCCGCGTTTGCACATAAAGGCGGAGTGCACATTCATGCCGTGCTCAAGAATTCGGCCACCTATGAACATGTCGATCCGGTCCGAGTCGGTAATCGGCAGCGGATGCTCATTTCTGACTACGGAGGACGGAGCGGTCTGCTCGACAAAATCGAAACTTACGGCATCAAGCTTTCAAAGAACCACGCCAAAGTCGATGAGCTGATCCATACGTTGAAGGATCGAGAGAACCAAGGCTATCAATTCGAAGGCGCTGAAGGATCGTTTGAGCTGTTGATGCGGAAGGCGATGGGGAGCCACAGACCTTCGTTTCAATTGCTTGGGTTTCGCGTCATCGTCGAGAAGAAGCAGGAAGATGGAACGCCCCTTTCCGAGGCGACAGTGATGGTTAAGGTCGGTGAAGTGGTTGAACATACGGCAGCCATCGGTGCTGGACCGGTAAACGCCCTCGACCATGCATTACGCAAGGCGTTGGAAAAATTCTACCCGCAACTTCGAGAGGTGAAACTTCTCGACTACAAGGTACGTGTGTTGGCGGCCAATAGAGGGACTGAGTCAAAGGTACGCGTATTGATCGAATCCGGAGACCACAAAGATAAATGGGGGACGGTTGGGGTCTCGGAGAACATCATCGAAGCCACCTGGCAGGCTCTGGCGGATAGCATCGAGTACAAACTTCTTGCCAAGGACTAGATGATTTTCGTAAGCATTCGCCAAATTTATTCTTGACAGGTTGTGTAACCTCACGTAACTTAAGCAAAACTCATCGCATTGCGGGGTTGGTCCGCAAGATTGAAGCGCGGTGAGTTGCAGTGGTCACGTAGGGGGGTGGCATGAGAAAGGCGGATATCGCTGACGAAATTTTCAAGCAGGTCGGCATTTCGAAGAATGAAGCGGCTGATATTGTGGAGTTTGTGCTGAATCTGCTCAAGTCTGTCCTGCAGAAGGGAGAATCGGTCAAAATTGCCGGGTTTGGAAATTTTGTTGTGCGGAGCAAGGGTGCCCGTAAGGGACGAAACCCGAGGACTGGAGAAGAAATCGGGATTACCCCTCGTCGCGTCGTGACATTTCGGCCAAGCCAAGTGTTCAAGAAATACGTCAATAGCTAGTGACAGTGTAACATCCGCTCTCGATCAGTCAAGTGCCAATTCAGGCGAAACCGCCACCAGAGCCATTTTACAAGCTATCAGATCCTTAGGCGTGACAAGCGTCGAGGATCTGGTACGCTTGCTTTCCATGAAGGCTGCAACACAAAAACAACCTCAAGTTCATACTGACGAACGACAAGTTCGTTCTGGTCCTTCGCCGCAGATTACCTCTGACGAACGACAACGACGACGAAGAGGAGTCATCAGCACACCAGCCTATGACCCTGCCAGAGTTGAAGCTATGCGTCTTAAGGATTCTGGTCCGTGGCCGTGGCCTGAGTGTGGACCGTCCATTGGTGAATGCTTCGATCAATACAACGCTGAGCACAACCACCGACGGAAAGAGTGGGTCTACAACATCACCGAAGCACTCACACAGTTTCTCGCAGTCAACAACCTGGATGAATCTTTCCCAGTCACAGGTCTCGATAAAGGACGCTTCAAGGTCTACAAGACCATGCTGTTAAATGGTACTGCCCAGGCTCCAAGGAAACGAAAACCAGGGCCGGTCACGATTGCGCGAAAACTAGCTGCGATCCATCACTTCGTGAAATGGTTGGTCGCCAACGATCACCTGGACCGGGACACGATGGCCGGTGTGGTGCTTCCTCCGAAGATGATCTCAAATTCGAAAGTCATCAAGGAAGCCTTCACGGATGAGCATCTCGTGATGATCTTCAAGGAACTGGGGCAGTACAGAAACCACACCGATCCTATGAGAGTGGAATGGTACTGGCTGACACTGGTGCTGGCTCACTCTGGATGCAGAGCAATGGAAATCACGCAGCTTCACAAATCCGATGTGTTCCAGGATGAAGGGATCTGGTGCATGGGGATCTCTGATGATCAAGGGAAGAAACAGAGACTGAAGAACAGAATGTCTAAACGAGTTGTTCCGATACACTCGGCGGTCATCAAGGCCGGTTTCCTCGAATGGGTGGAGACCTGCCAGGGTCGTCAGGAGGCTCAGCTATCAGGTTCACTGTTCCCGCTCTTGCACCCGTATGGCGTCACCAAGTCGTCTGGTTGGTTCACAAGGATGTTGAAGCAGTTGGGGATACGAAAGCCTTCACTCACGCAACATTCACTCAGGCATACGGTAACGGTGAAGCTGGAGAAGGCGAAGGTTCACTATTCCCTTATGAGGCGGCTGCTTGGGCATGCTGTTGGTAAGAGTGTCGAAGAGAGAGTGTACCTGGGTTCCTTGGCCTACACTCCGAAGGAACTACAAGAGGCGGTGGAGGCTATCTTCTTGCCACAAATCCCAGTATGAAGGAACGAAGCGGTCACGTGATGGTGGCGGGATGGTCCCGCTTATCGCCGAACAGAACTGCCAGGCGCGCGTCCATGTCCTGAAGGACTTCCAATTCATCATCCGTGAGTTCGCCGAGTTCCAACAGTCTTCTGCTGGCAAGAATGTAGTCTCGGATGCTCTGCCGGTAATCTGACATAGCAGGTTCCTTCCTTAGACATTGACCGAACCAGGGGAACAGGTCAGTGTATCTTCTCTGGCGTCAGGAGCTGCGATCTCAACTCCTGCTGATAGTACTCCAACATCTCCCGTTCATCCGCTGATAACGGCGCATTGGCAGAAGGCATTGCAGAGTACAGGAGCCGTTCGCAGGAACGAATGTAATCCTTCAGTTCTTTGCGCAAATCGGAGCAAGGAATAGGAGAGGTCGCCATGAGACACCGCCTTTCGCACAAGGTGTCGGCGGTGGGCCTTCCTCGACCCGACGGCAGGTTGTGGTTGGATTGTAGGTTTGTGAGGGTATGCTTACTTGCAGGGTCTGTCAATGGGGTTGTTGGACGGATAGGCATCACAAGGGATTCATGGGAAAGTGTACGATCAGAGGGACAGAGTGCCGATGAAACTGTTGCAAGAGGGATTGGAGAAGCTGAGATACCCGGAAGTACGGAAGCGGCTAGTGGTCGTGACCGGAACTACCTCTGACCTCCAAACTCTTCCGGATTGAAAAGGTCTTTCAAGAGTAGATGACCAGTAGTAGCTGGCATGTCATCGGCATACACTTTCCAGTGTAGGACAACTGACTCCCATTTACTTCCCTTGGACGTGCTCGAATCTAAGCTTACAAATAAGAAGTGACCAACATCCTCCAAAGGAAACTCGTCATCTGGAAAAACGACCTGACTATTTCCCTTGAAGACGTACTCATTCCAATCATTCCCAAACGACCCATCTTCCCGGTGAACGACTTTACCTAAGAACCCAATAGACCTTGTTGTACAAGTTTTTGGCAGTGAGAATACCAACTTCACGTGCTGGGCTCTTACCTGCCCTTTGTTCACGAGGCTTACGGTCAACTTGTAGCGATCCGTCATCCGCGTAACGTTGAACCGAGGAACCAAGGCCGGGTGCTTCTGGCGGTTCATGATATCGCGAATCTCATGATCTCCCATTGGTACGTTAATGGTGTTATATCGCCTATAGTACCTCTTATCCTTCGCCTGGTGAGCTGTAGTACTCTGCGGAACAGAAACCACATACGCATATCTTCCACGTGAATGAGATCTAAGATGAACCGGATGAATCGTCACGCCTTGAAGTGGTGGGCTGATATTGCCAAGGATCACCTGCGCCAACCATTCCTTACTAATATCTGCCGGATCGAAACCTTCATCGATGGTTTTTGGAAGATGACCATCCTCGACCATTCCATACACAATGGTGCCACCTGTAGAGTTGGCAAGCGCAGACACGTCCTTGCTGAGTTCCTGTATCTTCTTATCGTCACGTTGAAGGGCTCCACATCTCTTGTATTCCAAGTCAAGGCGTTCTTCCACTGCATCACGAATCAGGGACAATAGGTTGTCTTCGGTCCAGGCTCTTAGCAAGATGTCCATGCGTGATGTGAGCCTAATTCATGTAGGCAGTCGCATTGTAGGAAACGAACCGTCCAAATCGCAAGGAGCAATCTAAGAGAAGTTCCGTGAACCACCTTTCTCTTGCCCCATCTCGGGTTTCGCGGCAGCAGCAAACCGATTTTGGGTTTATTCCAAAAAAGGTTTAGTGTGCGCTCGGTCACTTGCTGGCGATATGCCAAAATCAGCTTTCACAAAGGCTTACGAAAGCTTTCGCAATATCCTGATTGAGGCCAGGAAGAGTGCTGGTCTGTCGCAAACAGAGCTTTCTTCCAGGCTCTCACGCCCACAATCATTCGTCTCAAAATATGAGCGTGGAGAACGAAGGTTAGATGTAATTGAGTTCTTAGAAGTTGCGAAGGCCATTGGTAAAGATCCTCAAATGCTTCTCCGTCAGATCTCAAAAAGATCTAGTCAATGAAGATTGCCCACATCGAAACTCTCATATCAAGGGGATCATTCTCTACGTCGGAAGAATGGGCAAAGTTAAGGAGTGCTGTGCTCACTGCCGTCAGAAATGTGGAATGGCCTCCCGGAAGCGGCCAATTCACCATATACCCAGAATCGGGGAAAAAGCGTGGAATGGGCAACGGAGTAGAACCAATAAAAAATGGCTTCATCGCGGAACTGAAGGCGCAAGATTGGATAGATGAGTATGCATTGCCAATCGCTGTGCGCAAGAAGCCAGGCGAGATAGATATTGTTTACAAGACGGCATCAGGAAGCATCGTGGCGGTTGAATGGGAAACTGGCAATGTTTCTTCGAGCCACCGTGCGCTGAATAAAATGGCATTGGGCTTGATCAAAGGCTATCTCGCCGCCGCCCTGTTGATTGTTCCCTCACGGGAGCTTTACCGCTACCTGACAGACAGAATTGGAAACTATGCGGAGCTTGAACCCTATCTTGACTTCTGGCGGTGTTTGCCATGCGAATTAGGCATTTTTGAGATTGTTGTGATTGAGCAAGATGCTACGAGTACCGATGTGCCAAGAATTCCTAAGGGGACTGATGGCCGAGCGAAAGGTTAGTCGTCGTCAATATAATCAGTGTTGCTATGGGCTTTGATCTCGCCGTTTGTTATCCGATCAACAATCTCATGACCATGGTCAATCTCCATCCCAATCCATCTTCGGCCTCTTGCCTCGCAAACTACAAAGGTTGTGCCGCTACCACCAAACGGATCAAGGACGACCTCTCCACGATCAGTTGATATTTCGATTACTCGGTCGAGAATCTTAGTTGAAAGCGCATTTGCCGTTCGAGTGCTGGATTTGAATTTGCGGTGACGAACCGGCGGGATGTCTGTCCATACGTCCTTAAGATTTATTCCTTTTGGATTTAAAGCGCCTCGGTGTCCGCCATAGTCCTTCACTTCGCCACCACAGTGCCGACATAATGCCACCGGTGTTCGAATCTTCCGAAACGTGTTGGCTTTCCCCTTAGTGAAATAGAGAAGACTGTAATGACTTGGATGAAGTCTGCCAGGGATTGGAAGACACGCGCTGATTTCAATGGCAATCCAATGGCGAAAACTCAACCCTTGTTCAGAGAGAAATGCGCCGAGGGAAATATTCCATTTTGGAAGGTTGTAAAGGAACAAGGCCCCACCTGGTTTTAAAACACGAACACATTCAGAAAGCCATTGCCTACACCAGGACAGATACTCATTTTCAGGTCGAAGATCGTCTGTGTTCTTCCCGTACCGTTTGCCAATGTTGAAGGGAGGATCGGCAAAGATAGTATCTATGACGGATGGCTTTAAGGTAGGAAGAAGCTTGAGACAATCGCCAAAGAAAAGCGTACCAAGCTCAGTAGTGAAATCGGGAGAGGGCGTTCCGTCCTTTAGCAACGGAGTAAGCCATTTAGAGGTGTGCTTGTTAGGTTTTGTCACTTCTTTGCGTTTCATTTTGAAAACCTGTTTTAGGTTATCATATTATCCTCCATCTTTGCCACATAGGGAAGCTGTTATGTGTCTTAGGTAATGGAAATAATCATGGCCCCGGCTTGTGATGTCTCCCGCTGGCGGTTGTGCTCTTGAAGAGTGCGATGATTCTCTCAGACAGTTGTCTCCGCTCAATCCAGAATGTTTCATCTGACACGATATCTAATACCTGCCACATCACAGAACCGCGATGAGAAGTCCGGGTGGGCATAATGTGCCCACGCTGGAGGTCACGTTTCGAGTACTCATAGAAATCGCTATCGTCATTTCGTGGTGGGCACCTTTTCATTTGGACTGGGGCTTCTAGCTTCTTGTCCTTCGCAATCTCATGCTTGTCGATAGTCATGCGCAATAATTCCAACAGATGTGCGAGGCTCTGAAACTCATCGCTCTGAGACACAAGGTCACGAATCTTGAGCAGTCTGAAGATTTCATAAACATGACCCACCCAAAGCTCCGATATCATCAGTTGGTAACTGTAGGCTGGATCGGGAGCTTTCGTGTCACGAGTGTCAGATAGTAATTCATCCTCCATACATCTTAGGACCAGATCCAACTCTCCTGCTCGGTGAACAGATATGTCTAAGGAGGAAGATCGTAATAGGCCACCAATTTGGACTGAAGCGGTAAGCCATACTGCTCGAAGTTCAGGGTGCGAAATAAAGGACTGTATGAATACTGCTTGAATCAGTTCCCTTACTTTCGAAGTGGGAGAAGACATCTTTGTGGCACCCTGTTGCTGTTCGCCATAGGCTGGTGCAGGCAGGTAGGATACCAAAGGAATACGTGATAGAGAAAGGCCAAGGCCGGTAAAGAGAAACCGGCCCCTTTATCCCAACTGGATTTAGGACTTCAAAGACCTGCGGTAGGATCGGAACTTCTCTCGGTACATCTCGCTTTGAAACCAGACTGACTCCACAAGGTACTTCAGATCGGAATCGGATAACACCTGCTGACCAAGGGCGGTAGCTTGGCCAGAAGACTCCAGATCGGCCAGCTTGGCCTTCAGGTCAGTATTCAACTTGTTGAACTCCTCGACTGCGGTTCTGAGCGTTTCACTTGTTACTGAAATGGATGTAACGCCTGCGGCTTTCTTCCTGGCACGGTGAGCACGGACACGTTCTACGGATGTCATCGTGAGTCTCCTGGTTTCATTGTTACTGAAACGGTGTAACGGTTTGGCGGTTTCTAGCTTCCGGCAGACTCCAACCCACCTAAGGAAATGGGCGAACTGAATAATTACAATGACTTGGAATTTCCTTAGGTGGCTTACATGGGGAACTGGGGTTATTCAGGTTCCTCCTGCTTGTCTCGGTCCTCCATTTCCTCTTTCCCTGCGTCTTCACTTCACAAGGAATCTCTCTTCCTATGACCATCTCCTGTATCTCGCTAGCACCATTAAGGATTGGTCATGTAGCTCTGCGGCACCGTTAAGGATTCTGAGGTCAGTTTTACTAAGTCATTGTTTTTCTTTATTCCTTAACAGTGCTACATAGGGAGCCAGGTCTTAGGCGCGGTACCTATGCTGCTACCTCATCCTTCTGACCCTTACACTTCTCTTCAACCGGCAACCAGGCATCCATTCCAAACATATATCTGACCGTCTGTCCCATTATCCCTTTGATCCTGAAAGCCAGGGATCGAGGTACCACAAGACAATCATGTATCGGCAAGGCTACCAGACCCTTCTGAGCACACCGGATAAGACAGTTGATGAGAATCTGACTTTCCAAGAACTGGAGGTAATGGCCTAAGCCACAGTCGAGGTATGCCCTTAGTTCGTAGTGGTGCGTTCGGATAGCCTTATACACATAGGCCCATCCCTTTTGCCGGTCGGCTGGTGTGAACAGTTGTGCAACCTCCTTCGGGAATCGATCCCGCTTGCGGTTGTTATCGAACAGTAAGGTGGATATCACCCGCTTGACTCCATCCCGACTCGCTGGATCTAAGCCAGGGATGATGTACTGATCGCCAGCCGGTGCAGGTTTCTCTGCCACGAGGTAGCAAAGTCGGACGATCATATTCGAGAAGTCCAGTTCCACTGTAGATTCGCCCTTGAGCCTAAGCATCGTAGGCCGTTCTTCTCGCTTCATACCGTTCAGCCAAAATCCCTCCCATAACCTTCCACCAGATTCCAGGCTGGAATGTGTGAACCGTCTGACAAGGTGTCTCTTACGTTGATCGTGGATAGCCTGTGCTTCACCAGTCAGTATGTCACCTGCATTGTTGAGCATCTCATTGATGATGACCATCTGCTTGCGGTACTTATCAGCTTCGGGGAACTCTGCGTCCGCATATTCCAAGAGTGCAGATCCTTCGCCCTTTTTCAGGATGATGACTTCTCGACCTTCATTGATGAAGTTCACGTCAGACATTGCTGGTGTCATGCTTAATACCTCCATTAAGCTTGTGAGTGCTTTCCCTGTGGTGATGTAGGACTGTTTCATGCCATACACCTTCACTGTCTTTTGGTCAGGGAAGTGTTTCCTTACCTGACTCGCTTTCCATCGATCACCCTTTACCTGATGAACGATTCCGAGATCGTGCAGATCGTCCATGATGGTGAGAAATCTCTTATTGAACACTGCCGGACGATACCGAGAGGTCGCAGCGAAGGTTTCTTCTGATCGACTGAACCTCACGCCTTCATGATCCATTGCTTCGCAGTAGAGAAGGTTGGATACGATGGTCTCAATAATCTGGTAGTGATCCCTCAGCTTGGTCTCGGCTGGCACCCGCTTGAATGACTTCGACTTCCAGAGTTGGAAGACTCGGTCAACAAGAACTGCTGCGCGTTGACTGCCTGAGACTGCGTAGAAGTGGAAGGCTGTGTGGTCTTCTTCGGCTACCGTGTGGCTAGTGTGTTCTGCCGTTGTTGCCTTCTGGGTTACTGCGGGTGCAGGTGTTGACTTATTGGCGTCACAGAACTGTGAGTAGAACGGCTTCAGTTCAGCAATGCGTTTCTCTGCGAAGTTCTTCTTCGCAAAGTCACCGTCACGTACTGCGTCCGATTTCATCTTATGGAAGTTATTCCATGCTCTTAGTTTTTCTGCTGGTGTGAGTGTCATATTCCAATCCTCTTTGAAAAGGGTGCCAGGGTGAGGATGTTCAAAGGTGGTGGAGGCCACTGGTCAGTATTTCTAGCTGACCCATCCGCCCTGGCATTGTTGTCTACCTATGTCTGCTGGCTTGTTCTTCTTCCCTTATGAACTCCGCGTAGTCGTCCTTCTCTTCTTGCTTCGTCATCAGCGGTAGTCCTTGCTCCGCTCGGCACTCGTTCATCAGCTTCACAAACGCTGCTTGGTCCATGGTGTGGTCCTCCTTAGTTGAATGATGCAACGGAGAATACCACCATAAATCTTGAATGGAGCAGCTCATGCACAAGTGGGTGCCATTAATTATTAGGTGAGCCTGTACCGCAACTTAGATATGCCGCAAGGTATCCACTAGTGGATGACCAGTGTCAGCTTGCTAGCACCTTGGCATGGCTTAAGAAAGCCTGGCACACACGAATGGAGCCGCCGTCAGGCTGTGACTGGTGCCGTTGTCGAGTGTCACCACAATCTCAACGACAGTCAGGATCTTGCTGAGCTGCTTGAACCCGGTGACGATTCCCTTTTGAAGAGTGTTGGGCGCACTGATAAACACCACTGAGTCACCCATGCTCAACGGCTTGCCTTCGAAATCTGATACTGATGGATTCACAACGACACTCCTATTGCTTCACATTCTGTCGTTCGTTTGAACGAAGTTGTTAGTTTCATTGACGTGGTCACGGTGTACTCTATACTCAAGGGTGAGGATTGCTTTGAGGCATGACGCTCGGGAAGGGGTTATCCGTGGCTACGTTGATTCCCTTCCTTACCGTCACCCTCAAAGCAAACCTCTCCTCCAAGTCCTTCCGCACCTGGAAGGATACCTTCAGCCACTCGTTCAGATTTCAAATGTAGTTATCCAACCGGAGCAGTTCGCAAACCACTCCTTCGGGCTGCCTTGAAATACGATTTGGGCGGGTGAGGAGACCTGCCAAGGTCGGCAGGGGAGAGAGCAAAGAGACTGAACGCACCTATCCGATGTTCACTGGATTGAACGGACGGCCTGCAGCTAGATACGCGGCTGCACGTGCCTCTTGTAACTCCTGCCTTTGGATCTCATCCACAGTACGAGTGTCAATCCCAAAGGCTTGGCCGAGTGCTGTCATCTTCTCGTGTGCATTGGCGAATGTCACATCTTGTTCAAACATGGTCAGTGCTCCAGTCGTGTCGTGGTGGTGATATCCAGATCTTCATCAACTTTGTGCGTCAGTGTGCGTTCTCCCTTGGGAACGCGTTTGTAATCCTCATGCTGAGCAACCATCTTTGCCACGTCCTGCTTCTGCTTGGCGATTCCTCGCTGCAGCTCCGCAGGGTTGACCGTGACATTCACCGATGGGAAATGCCTTGGGCTGTCGTGGTACGGGACATTCACGATCTCTGAACGCTCACCGAACTTCATCGCCTTGGGCGTATCGGTATTATTTACCTCGGTGGTGGGTGCTTCTGGCATTGCCTCTTGGTGAGGCTCATGCTCATCGACCTCCACCTTCTGGAATCTACGTGGTGCCATTATTGATTTCCCTCCCCTTGTCCAAATGAACCTTGTGGAACTGATCCATCATTTGCTTCACTCACAATCTCAATCCGATCATTCTGCCCAGCGGCCTGAGAATCCAACATCGCTTGGTGTGTTCGCTGGTCCTGAGAAGTGACCAAGCCTTCCGTGTGCTCGATAAGGAACGCGTTCTTTGGATCGGTGAGGAACTGCAAATACTCATACCGACCCCTGGCCGTGCTGTGATCGATGTTTGCGAGTTGCTCCATCACCATTTCCCGGTAGGCATTCTCCATCATGCTCTCTGGTGTTGCGCGTTCCGTCGAATAGGGCTGACCGAGTCGAACCACGGTCCCATCCGCTGCCGTCGCCGTCGCACTCACGCCCAGTACTTCACCGGGGGTCTGTGCAAGGATTGCCTCTACGGCAGCACGATACTCAGGATTCTTGTCGTACGCCTCATCCTGCATTGCCAGGAGCATCTCCTCTTGGTCAATGAATCCCTTGTGGTTACTGCCCTGCTGCTGACGCGCGGCCTGGAAAGCTGCGAGGTACTGAGCCTTACTTGCATGGAGATGTGCGTTGCGAGCGGCGGCATCATCGCGCCGTGCGGCTTCTTTGGCGCGTGGATCGCTCACAGCGTCTTCGTAGGAATAGCCATTGTTCATTGCGTCACTGATAAATTTCTGAAGATACGTCATTGTGCGTCTCCTGTTGCCTAAGTAAAAGGTTATTGCTGCTCACCAAGCTCGCTAGAGCCTCGTATCGAGCGCTCACCATAGATCATTCGACTGAGGATGCTTCTGGCATCGTCGCTCTATACGGCCTTTGGTGCGCAGCTCAGATTGGAACGCCTGCACTGCAAGAAAGGCGTAGGCGCGGTTGCCCTCGAAGTTGAAGTCACAGCCTCCGCGCTGTGGTTTCTTTGGTGGAGTTGGTAGTACTGGCAAGTTGTGTTTGTTCAATTTCAATTCATTGAATCTCCCTCGGTTGATTGTTTTGGCACTCACTCGCGTAGACTGCCCACCCAGCTCGTCTCCTCAGTTGGTCACGGCTGGTGTACCGTCTCTCGCTGAGTGCGATCTTCTTTTGCTCGAACTCCTCAACGATCATCCAGCAGGCGTCTTCACTCAGTGAAGTGATCCATTCAGCCATGTAGCCAGAGAGCAGTTGATCTTTCAGACAGCGATGGTGCCAATCGTAGACCTGCTGGCGTAGCTCCTTGAGATCGTGCTTCGTCCACTTATGGCCGTAGTCCTTCTCGCCGTGGGCCGCAATGAGCAGCTCGTCATCCTCCACATGGGAGAGCGTGTGCGGCTCAATCTTAAGTCGTAGCAATTCTTCTGACACCTTCTCATCACTCAGCGCCTCGACTTCAGCCTGTGAAGGGCCTGGATAGGTGGGAACTGTTTTGTGCCGTCGCCTGGTCGTCGTCAAGACGACTTTGGACGGCTCCTGTTTTCTAGTTGCCATACGACGACCACCGTTCCTCGAATACTTCCATGACTTCGTGAACATGCATGTCATGTCGGATCTGAACGTCTCGCTTGGTCACATCACGCAGTAGGAAACCACACCGACAATAGGCACAGGTTGAGCCTGGCCGGTATTGGAGTCGGTGAAACTGCTTCTCTTCAGTGCGCAACCGTTCTAACTCGGATGCAGTCAGAGGTCGATTGTGTTTTGGCGTCGTTGCGCCGAGTTGAAATCGTGCGGACATGGTGTCTCCTTGGTCTGGTAGTTTTCCGTTTCATCATTCCTCTTCTCTTCTCTTCAGGCACGACCGGCGACGGCACTCGGCCACACGCCAACTCCGGTCCATTGCCTCATCGTTTGTGGCGAAGCATCGTGCAGAGGAACGCCCAGTGATTCGTCGCACGAAAGGCAAACTCTCCACTGAGAGGGAATGAACTGATCCTTCCCACAAACTGGACAGGGGAGAGTGTTACCAGGTGTCGGTGGGTTCGAAGGTTTCGTGATTGGAACTTGAAAGGGATTGTGGTTCATGTTTCCTCCTGTTCTCTTGTTTGTGTTTGTGAACTGTCTTAACTGACAGAGTTCCATTGAGTGAGCACCCGAGTTCTGCTCTGAGTTGCTTCTGTCGTTCTCGGTACTCACGTGCATAGTTTGGACGTTTGGCGAACCACGCCTTCACGGCGTCACGCTGCTGAAGACGCTTCGATTCTTTCGTTGATTCTCCGTTCACGAAGCAGTTCCTCTTCGGTTAGAGCGGCTTTCGCCAGTCTCGCTTTCTTCAATGCTTGAAGTTGAGCTTCAGTCATGGCTCGCTTGGGCCGGTCACTCGCCAGTTGACCGAACCACCAGGGTGACTTCTTCACGAAAGAGAACAGCCGGTTCTCAACGGACTGCCTGACCTCACTGGGAGACATGAGCAAATAGGCAGGATGGGATAAGGCTTGCTGATAGAACTTCTCAGCCAAGGGCTTCAGACGTTCTGGAAATGTACTGGTCATGGTGCACTCTTTCTCTCCTCCAAGGGAAACCTCCGACCCAGGCTCACCAGGCCGGAAGCATTTTATAAACCATTGAAACGATTGATCTTATTGAGGGTCGATTTTGGCACTCTACAGAGAGTTCGATGGTGGGGTCATGTTCCCTGGAGCCTCTCCGTAGGAACGGCTCTTAGGTCGAGTCTCAAGACGAGACACTGGTGAGCTGGTGGAAGGCTTACACACCTACGCTTGGGAAGCCAGACAGCGGGTTGTATCGCTGCGTTCCTGCTGTTGGTGTTGATGGCTTGCTAGCCCAGTTCGTGAAGGTATTCGCGGTTGGGTTTGCTCGGCTGACGGCAACATCGGTGCTCAATGTCTGTGCGCCTGCCTGGAAGATCGGACCAAAGAAGTCGATGGGCTTCGCTGGCTGTTTCACGTATGGTTTCACGGCGGCGATTCGGTTCGAGTACTCAGTGCCGAGGCTTCGGATGTTTTCGCCGTGTTGCAGGCTGGCGAGCTTCTGATTCTCTTTCAGTCGTCCGCTTTCCTCGTTGGCCATGAAGTCAAAGTCGGAAACAATCTGATCGACTGTCCGACCCGCCACACCACGTTCAGCAGCAGACGCGATGCCGGTTGCAATCGACCTGTCCGCCTGCATCTGAAGATCGACAACCTTCTGAGCGAGTGCAGCCTTCTCTTGATCCTCCTGCTGTTGCTCTAGCCGTGTGTTCGTGAGGTAATCGTGGGTTGCTCGCCGACGATTCTCTTCGATGACGTTCTCTTGCTCCAGCCTGCGGTATTCCTCGGTCTGGTTGTGCGTGTCTCTCGCTTGAAATTGACCGTAGATGTTCATTCCAGCAGACGCGAGTGACATTCCGCCCATTGCCATTGTTACTGGCTCGCAGGTGAGATTGAACTTCTGTAGTGGAGAACTGCTGCCGTTGATGAGTTGATCTAGTAAGTTCATGGTTACACCTTCTCCTTACGATGGTATCGAACTCGAAAATCTCTTAAGTCCTCCACCAATAATTCTGGATCTTCCTCGTAAGCAGCCAGCCGTTCGGCCAGTACACTGTTCAAGATGCAAGACAGGCTGGGATATGCTTCCTTCGGCCACCGGCTTTGGAATAGCTCTTGGAGTTCTGTCAGTCCCTCCACGGTGGATTCAGACAGGCTCATGGTTACTCGCCTGGATGTGCCGGTACGGACGCTGTACAGTTTCTTGTTGGACATTGGGCACCTATTTTGACTGCTCCGCTCAGGCACTTCGGCCATGAAACGGGGAAAGGGTGAGGGCACGATTGTTATGCAGAATTGGACATTCAAGCCTGCCAGGTAGAGACCCAGCAGGCGTTTATCGGGTCATAAAGCAGGCCGTAATGGAATGGAGACCGAAGAGCACATGACGTTTATCTGGGCTATAAGGGAAGTCATAATCTCGTCACGTTTTCCCTCTATTAACGGAGGGGTAATTATTCCTTATGTAAATCAATACGATCCGTATGTGGAAACTACGTAGATAGTTGTGCCTCTCATATTTGGCTCCACTATTAGTTGTACCGCTACGTATGCCTTAGAAACGTATCCACAGACCGTATGAATGTGAATCGTAGCTACCAGAGCAGTGATTATGGTGTCCTAATCGTCTTGTAACAGGTACTAAGTAATCTCGAACACCGCAGTATTATTGAGGATGCACTCATACTCCCTCGGCGGAGGCTCATCAAATCAACTGTGCTTTCCGCAACTCCTCTACCAACCGTCCGTGGTACTCCTCCATGAACCACCCCGCCTGCTTTCTGATGGCAGCTTCGATACGTTGGGCAGCGTTCCGTGAGCGCAACCGGACTTTCTTGGTGATGCAGACGTGTTGAAGGGTGATGCTGCCGTGTCCTGAGTCTCGTTCATAGGTTCGATATTCCTGACGCAAGAGAAACCAGATTGATCGGCCTACAGTGACTGCTCGTGCATATGAGTCTCTCCGTTTTTGCGGTGTGAAGACGAAGTGTAAATGACCTGCGATGCCAGCCACGAGAATATCAAGAGCCTTCCGTCCCTTCTGCCGTAAGATCCATGCAAAAAGTGCTTGCTGTTTCTCTAGTGGCGTGAGCGACGGCCAAGCTTGATATTCAGGACACGCATAGGTTTCCCACTCGGCAGCACAATCCATAATCATCTTTTCAACCGCTGGATCTTTCTTCCTGATCCTTTTACTAAGCAGTACTCTCTTAACGGCCTTGCGCCACTTCTGCATGGTCCGGCGCTTGACCAGCTTGAAACCGGGACCACCTTCGCAGATGGCGAAACCACCGGCAGGCCGTAGTCGCGGCCTTGATAGTTTTGAATGCAGCATTGGCTCCATACCCGCACAGACTCCTTTGAGGTAAATGATAAACACGAGCACACGCGCACTTGGCGGCGTTCATGTGGTCGCTTGGTGCTCGGATCGAATTGGATGTGGATACTGGTGAGGCGCGAGTCGAAGTAATCTGCGACCATTACCGTAGAAGAAAGAACCGTAGCAGCCAAGCCGCGCACAATCACTCAGAGGGATTTATAATCCCTCGGACACGCCTGTGATTCAACGACTTACGCGGGAGATCGTAGCAAGCAGGTGTCACCGGCCAGCTTTCAACCCTCACCCCGATAAGCCGATATGCTGACTAGATCGGCTCTGGCTGCAGTGCTCGGCACTCGCACAAGACTCCTCGGAGACTCGTCCAGAGTGCTCGGAGCGTCTGGCCTGAAGGCTCGACGCCTCCTGGCGGAGGCTCAACGTCTCACCTATTCATTGACATCATAGCAATATCAATAGGATAGAGTATTCGAGCTGGCTGGTGATTGGCGTTTGGGCGGTTGTACCCACCCCGCCTGCCTCGTTCCAATGGTCCGGCGCACCATGGGAGTCGGCCACCGGCACCGGGGGAAACTGACCCGCCACGATATGTGGCTACCCTGACACATTTTTTAGCAATTTCCAGAGGATAGATCCTACTGACAGATTACCTGTCGCGGAGCGATTGGCCGACACCATTGGCTCTGACCATCTGGCCCAGAAATCCAGTAGTCTGACGAGCTTGAAGGAGGAGCGGAAGGCTTTGGGCTGTAGTATTCATCGATCAGTTCCCTGTTCTTACGAAGCGTCTCGGCGTTGGTCCATTCGTTGTACATACGCCGGTCAGTCTCAAAGTCCGACTTGCTTCGAGAGTTGGGCGACCAGTACCCATGCTGTTGCATCTTCCCTGATTCGTCGAAGTAAAACGGTCCATCGTCCGCTGAAGCGACAACGGTGCAGACCCATAACAACGCCGCCACTGCCATCACCAGTATAGTTTTTGTGCTGGCCAACTGTGTCATCATCATGGTATTTTCCTTCCGCATGAGCGGGTTGATTGTAAATGTGAATCCATTCGTTGAACCTGTGGACAGACCGTCTAACCGAAGGGAACTGCTATGAAGTCAACGTCTACGTCAATTCATAGCAGGATGCTGAAAAAGACCGCCCGCTTCGTGTTTGCGTCACTCAAGGTCTCACCGTACGATGCACGGTACGACTCGGCTTCTCGTTCGTTGCGGCCTCAATGGCGATCTTTTTGATCATCCTGCGTAAAAATAACAGACAGATCGACGATCAGCTCAGCTCCACTGAACAACCACAACGCGCACCGTGAGGCCGGTCATGGGAACTGAGCCCAGGCTGGGGAGTAAGGTTTTCTATAAAATCGGAGAGGTGAGTCAGCTAACGAAGCTTCCCGCGTATGTGCTCCGTTTCTGGGAATCACAATTCACCTTTTTGAAACCCAAGAAGAGTCGAGGCAATCAACGTCTCTATGTTCAACGGGACGTCGAAACCGTGCTGCAAATCAAGCGGATGCTTTATGACGAGGGGCACACCTTGGAGGGAGTAAAGCGGTATTGGGTCCGTCGCGGACGGGCTGCCTCTCGAAAACTGAGTACCAAGGACGTCGCGAAAAAGTTGAGAGGAGACCTGCAAGTTATTCTCAAGATCATCGAATCGCATCCATGATGCGTGTCATCGGCGATGGTTGCCGAGATCCGAGATCATAGGCGAGGATGAGAACCAACGGAGATAGAAACATGTCGGGGCGTAGCGCAGCCCGGTAGCGCACTCGCTTGGGGTGCGAGTGGTCGTGGGTTCAAATCCCGCCGCCCCGACCAGTTTACCCACTATTGAGCGTGCGGAGAACTGAGTGATCGACTCGTATCACTCAGTTCCAACCCCGGAGCTGCCTCAGGCAGCTCTTTTTGTTGAAAGCGGACCATGCGCATCCTTGTGACCAACGATGACGGGATCCACTCACCGGGAATCGCCGTTCTGGCCAAGTCTCTTGCCGCGATCGGTGAGGTGTGGGTTGTGGCTCCGGATCGCGAACGGACCGCCGTCGCGCATGCGGTTACACTGCACAAACCCTTGCGACTCCATCGAGTCGCGGCGCGTATCTTCTCCGTCAATGGGACACCGGTGGATTGTGTGAATCTAGCACTGCTCAAAGTCATGCCCAAACGGCCTCACCTCGTAGTGTCCGGCATCAATAAAGGTGTCAACCTCGGTGATGATGTGATGTATTCGGGGACCGTTTCCGCGGCAGTGGAAGGGACTATTCTGGGCGTGCCATCCCTGGCGGTATCCCAAGAAGGGGCTGAGAAATTCCGTTTTGAAGTGGGTGCCACCTATGCCGTACGTGTCGCGCGGCTCATCCTTGCTCGCGGCCTTCCCCAAGAGACGCTGCTGAACGTCAATATCCCGGATCGGTCGAGACGGGGAGTCAGGGGGGTGCGGGTCACCTGCCTCAGCCGCAGGCGATTCGATAATCCGATTATCGAGAAGCTTGATCCACACGGACGCAAGTATTATTGGATTGCCGGCAAGCGCATATCATGGAGTCGCAGTAAGGACGCCGATCACGAGGCGATCGAAGAGGGGTTTGTCTCCATCACGCCGATCCGTTTGGATAGTACTCACCATGGAGTACTTGATCAGTTCCGTGCGTGGGAGCCGATGATCAAACGCGATGTCACACGGTCATCCGCATCGCGGTTTGCCATTGGCCCTACGGAGGAGTCGGGTGTGTGATAGGAGGATTGATCGAAGCTGTCATCAGTGAGCTGAGCCGATTCATCATTGCCTGTATTTCGAAATTCGGCTATGCGGGCATCATCTTTACCATGGCTGTCGAGAGTGCGTGCATTCCCTTGCCGAGCGAGATCATCATGCCCTTCTCCGGTTACCTTGTGATGACCGGGGAATTCACCATGCTGGGAGTAACGCTGGCCGGCGCGGTCGGCAATGTTCTTGGTTCGATCGTGGCGTACTATGCGGGTGTGTGGGGAGGGAGGCCGTTTGCGGAGCGCTATGGGCCCTATTTCCTCCTATCGCATCATGATCTCGATGTTGCCGATCGCTGGTTCGCCAAATACGGCGAGGCCGCTGTCTTTTTTAGCCGCATGCTTCCGGTTGTGCGCACGTTCATTTCGCTTCCGGCGGGCATTGCGAGGATGAATTTCCCCCGGTTCGTCCTCTTCACCTTTGTCGGCGCTCTGCCCTGGTGCTATCTGCTGGCCTACATCGGCCTCCGCATGGGGGAACAGTGGGAGCATCTGCGTGACTATTTTCATCAATTCGACATCGTAATTGGACTCGTGCTTGCTTTGGCCGTAGGGTACTTCCTCTGGTCTCACTGGCCCAAGCGGCGGCGTATGAATCCAGAGGCCTAAGCCGTATGCTCAAGTTGTTCAATACCCTCACCCGGAAGCGAGAACCTTTCGAACCCATCGAGCCAAAGAAAGTCCGCATGTATGTCTGCGGCGTAACGGTCTACGACTATTGCCATATCGGCCATGCGCGGAGTGCATTGGTGTTTGATGTGCTGCGACGTTACTTGGAATATAGCGGCTATGCCGTGACCTTCGTGAAAAACTTCACAGATGTGGACGACAAGATCATCAAGCGCGCGAACGAACAAGGTATTTCCTGTGATGTGGTTACCGCGAAGTACATACGGGCATACCAGGAAGATATGCGAAAGTTGGGTATCAGGCCGGCGACGGAAGAGCCGAAGGCCACTGAGCATATGGCCGACATCATTCAATTGACGGAAGCGCTGGTTAGGAAGGGTTTGGCCTACGTCGTGGACGGCGATGTGTATTTTGAAGTCTCGAAATATCCCGAATACGGACGTTTGTCAAAACGACGACTCGAAGACATGCAAGCCGGTGCGCGTGTGGATGTCGATGCACGAAAACATCACCCGATGGACTTTGCGTTGTGGAAGAGCAGCAAGCCGGGCGAGCCGGCATGGGCGAGCCCGTGGGGACTTGGCCGGCCGGGCTGGCATATCGAGTGTTCGGCGATGTCGATCAAACATCTCGGTGAAACCTTCGACATCCATGGCGGCGGAATGGACCTGATTTTCCCCCACCATGAAAACGAAATGGCTCAGTCTTGCGGCGCAACGGGGAAAACATTCGCGCGCTATTGGGTGCACAACGGCTTCGTGCAGATTAATCAGGAAAAGATGTCCAATTCGCTCGGCAATTTCTTCACGGTTCGTGAGATCTTCGAGAAATCTGAATGGTCGGAAGAGGTGACTGGGGAAATTCTCCGGTACTTTCTTCTTTCAACCCATTACCATGGGCCGCTCGATTTTTCTGATCAAGCATTGAAAGAGGCCAAAAACGCCCTGAATGGTTTCTATGACCTCTTTGGACGTCTCGGCGAGTCCGATGAGAATTCGGTTGCGGACCGAGACCTGGAACAGTCGGTCCAGCGCTTTAAGAACTCTTTCAGAGCAGCAATGGATGACGACATGAATACACCGATGGCCGTTGCTGAGTTTCAGAAACTGCGAAGCGACATCAATAAACTCCTGGATCGGGGGATTTCCACGAAAGCGCGACAGATTGCCAGAGATGAATTTCGCGCCATGGGCAATCTGTTGGGGTTGTTTCGGTTGGACAAGTGGCAGTTTCACGACTCAGCTTCTGACGCGTTGTCGGCCAATGCCATGGAGACCGCAACGGTTCGAACGGTCCTATCTGAAACGGACATTGAAATGCTGCTGATAGAACGGAAACAGGCTCGCAGTCGGAAAGATTTTATGCGGGCAGACGAGATCAGGAAATTGCTCGCAGCTCAAGGAATCATCATCGAGGACAAACCGGATGGCACCAGCCGCTGGAAACGCTGACGGACAGGAGATTCTCTATGGCCTCCATGCCGTACGCGAAGCCCTGAAGGCCGGTCACCGGCCATTGCAGCGCGTGCTGGTTCTTCGGACCAATAAACAGTTTGCCGATCTGGTGCAACTGGCTCGATCTCGTCATGTTCCAATTCATGTCCAGCCTCTGACCGCTCTTGACCGCCTCATACCCAATGGCAAGCACCAAGGCGTCGTGGCATTTGCCGCGGCAAAAGCCTATCAGACGGAGGATTCAATTCTGGCTCGCGCAGCGCAACGCCATGAGCAGCCGCTCTTGGTCATCTTGGACGGGGTAGAAGACCCACACAACCTTGGAGCGGTGCTTCGGACGGCGGAGGGAGCCGGTGCTCACGGCGTATTTGTTCCCGAACGAAGAGCCGCCGGGCTCACGTCGGTAGTTGCGAAAGCTTCAGCCGGAGCGATCGATCACATTCCTGTGGCGCGTGTGACGAATCTGAGCAGATTGCTCGAGTCATTGAAGACGGCTGGAGTCTGGATCTACGGAGTCACGCCGTCGGCAAACAAGGTATTCACCGACGTCGATCTGCGAGGACCCATCGGGCTAGTCTTGGGAGGTGAGGGAACAGGCATTCGGCCGGGAGTTTTGCAGCATTGCGACGAATGTATCCGAATTCCTTTGAGAGGCCAGGTCCAATCGTTGAATGTGTCGGCAGCCGCCGCGGTAGTCCTGTTCGAAACGGTTCGTCAGCGCCGTTCCGGTAACCAGAACCGGGACGATGCTACCGAACTCTGAGCGCGCCCCCCTGGATGGCGGTCTTCAGTAATTGAGCCGTATTCGATACCCGCATTTTCTTCATCATATTGGCGCGGTGTGCCTCGACGGTCTTGACGCTGATCTTCAAGCGTTGACCGATCTCCTTGTTCTTAAATCCTGCCCATATCAATTCCAGGATTTCCTGTTCCCGTGACGTGAGCGATTCAGGACGCTTTACGCGAGGAGGAGGTTCAAGGTCGGCAAGAGATTTTCGAGGCCTAGGCTTCGCAGTCGCTTTAGCCATGATGATGAGTTCTCCTTTCATAAGGATGAGTTCTCCTTTGATAGGGATACATTTCAGGTATACTCGACATGGACCAAACAAAGCACAATGCAGTCATTATGAAATGATCGATTGCGATTGTAAATGCAGGGCCTTCGGCCCTAGTAGGGTTGCTGGGTAAGGAAAGCACTCTGAGCAATTATGCATGAGAGCCAAACTCTACTGCCGTTGGTGAGTGCCGGCCTTTTCGGCGGCCTCATCGGCAGCTTTTTAAATGTGTGTATTTACCGTCTTCCACGGCAGGAGTCGATTGTGTGGCCGGGATCTCATTGCCCGACCTGCTCCCACTCGATCGCTTGGTACGATAACATTCCCGTTGTGAGTTATCTGGTTCTGGCCGGCCGATGTCGACAGTGTTCAGTGCCGATTCCCTTCCGCTATCCGTTGGTGGAGATTCTGAATGCTTTGGGTTATGTCGGGGTCCTTTGGTTCTTCGGTCTTAGCTGGGCTGCCATGGCGTATGGATTGCTCTATTCGGCTCTCCTCGTCGTAGCCGGAACGGATCTTTCTCATAAGATGATTCCCAATGCCGTTACGTTCCCCGGAATCATTGTAGGTCTCATCAGTGCAGCGACAATTCTTCCGCTCGGCTTTCTGAACGGGTTATTGGGAGTTCTCGTCGGAGGAGGAATTCTATGGCTCTTAGCGTGGGCCAGCCCTTATGTCTTTGGAAAAGAGGGCATGGGAGGGGGAGACATCAAGCTGCTCGCTATGATCGGGGCGTTTCTTGGGTGGAAACCCGCGCTGATGACGATCATGGTGGGGTCTTTCTTAGGGTCGCTCGTCGGCGTGACGCTCATCGTCGCACGAGTAATCAGGCGAGAAGACTACATTCCATTCGGGCCGTTTCTTGTGTGCGGCGCCTTGGTGGCGCTCTTCTTTGGGCAATCTCTTCTCGACTGGTATCAAGGGGTGCTGGCTGGCTAATGGCTCCCATGGCCACTTCTGAGCGTTTAGTCACTGTATCTCTTCCGTAAGGAACTGTATCTATTGGTGTATAGTTGTGCTCTTCCGCGATCTCTTTCTCTTCTGACACTGTCCCTTCTTCGTTATTCCACGCCTTCTCCGTTTTCTTTCCTTGATTCCATGGTTTAGAGCATTCCGATCCCCCCAATCGTTGTCAGGACATGACCCGCGAACGATCTATCCCTGAGCGGCACGACTCTTGACATAGCGATCGGCCAAGCTCACCGGAGCGGTCACAGTGAGGAAGATATGAAGGAAGAAGGCAAGACATTGACGGAGCTGATGGTCGTTGTGGGAATCATCGGAATGGTCTCGATCACGGCGATTCACAGCTTCTTGGGCCTCAACTCCCGTACGCAGGTCCGCTGCACCACGGAAGAGGTTGCCTCTGAACTCCGTCTTGCGAAGCAGCTTGCGTTGACCTATCGCGATCGGGTTCGGATTCTCATCGATATGGAGCAACAGGAACTGATCACGCAGTTTGTCAATGGCGGCACCATTCACCATGTGTATCGCTATGGGGGGAAGGGTCTTGTGATCGAGGAGCCAAGCTCCGGACTCGAGATCCAGTTTCATCCAAGCGGACGCTCGGCCACTGCCACGACGATCCAACTCCGCAGCCATGAAGGCCAGACCCAATCACTCACCGTGAGCCTCACGGGTCGGGTATCAATCCTATGAGCGACTCACTTCAGCAGAATGGCTTCAGTCTCGTCGAGGTGATGGTCGCGATGATGATCTCCGGAATCGCATTAATGGGGGCTCTGGGTGCGGTGGAGGTTTCGTCGAAACATCTGCAACAGGGCGGCCTGAGCAATAAGGCGTTGGAACTAGCCCAGGCCAGATTGGAAGTGAAGCGTTCTGTTCGCTGGCAGTCTCTTCTGGAAGATGACCTGGATCGTGATGGCGTTCCCGAAACGTTCATGGTCGATGACGGCCGGGGTTACGATGTCACTGCGGGCGATGGGATCTATACGGCCATGCATGAGCGCGACGGAGTGACGGTAGTGTGGACCATCGAAAGTCAGCGTCCTGGACCACTCAGCGGCTCTGGAATGGTGACGATCCGAGCGGTCGCTTCCTATCCTGGGCTAAGAGGGCAACCGAGAGAAATCTATGTGGCGACTATTCGAGCCAATCCCGGATATGTGGGGCAACAATGAGCCGTTACGGCGCTATCACTTCTGACCTGAGACGTCAGGCTTGCTTCCATGCCCTGGTCAACGTGCACGGAGTCTGTCTGACCGAGTTGATGATCAGTTTGGCCGTGGGGGCGGCTGTGCTGGCCGCAGCGCTGAGTGTTTTCAATGTGGTCCATGCCCATGCAGAGAAGCAGCACCGGACATTGAAACATCAGCAGGATCTACGATTGGGGCTGGAAGTATTTGAGCAGGAAGCTCGATTAGCGACGGCTGACTCGATCGTCAAGGCGGCTCCCGATGAGTTTGCGTTTCAAGCCAATCTCAGCGCCTATCGGACGACCACGACCGGCGCCATTCATCCCGGCCAATCCGTCATTCCGGTGCAGGATGGGCGCGGATGGGGTGAAGGAAAGACAGTCATTGTGTGTAGCCCGCGCACCTGCGAATCGCATCGACTCTCTCGCGGTGGACAACGATATCAGTTGACCCTGGCAGAGCCGGTTGGGGCGTCATTTCCGGCTGGAGCCGCCATTGAAGTACACAATCGAGTTCTCTATTACGTGAAGCACGAGAAGGAAGACACGTCGAACCTCATGCGCATGGTCGATGGAGGCGCGAGTGAGCTCATTGGGGAACTCGATGATCTTAGGTTTTCGTACTGGGACGAGATGGGACAGAAAACGAATCAACCGCAACTGGTAAGGCGGGTTGTTCTGGAAATTCAGTCCAACCAGTTCCTGCATAGAATGGTCCGCGAAGTGAGCATTCGATCATAGGAGGAGACGAGACATGTTGCCGAGTGACACCAACATAGGCCAGCAGGGGATTGCGCTTCTAGGAGCTATGGTGATCGTGCTGATCTTATCCCTACTGGCCACGACACTTCTGAATCTGGCCGGGCAGGAGGCCATCAGTGCCAATGCCGGAAACCAAGCAGCCGTTGCCCAGCAACTTGCCGATGCGGCCAGCGAACTCGTGGTCGCCTGGTTTCACGACCCGAGGTCGACTGCCGTGACACCAAGGATTGCGTCCCAGCTTGAAAAAAGAAATCGTGATGCAGAAGGGGCTCCTTCATTTTTCGACCCCACCGGCCGCTCACAATTTGTGGGAACAGCGAATCAGCCGGATTATCTCTTCCATGCAGAGAACGCTTCGGAGAATCAGGTATTCAATGATCCTGAGGCCGGGATGTTTCGTGTCATGCAACACCTTGGACATGTGGAAGAACTCAAAGTGTACGCGCCCTCGAATCCGGGTCTTCTGTGCACCGTCGACGCCACCATTGCAACCCATACCAATCCGCCTGTCCGGCAATCCGTTTCCCTTCAGCTTGGCGCGCTGGACGTGCCGCCCCTGAAAGCCGCTGTCCAGGTGCGTAAGTCCTTGGGCGTGTTCCGACCGGGAAGTGAGTCGCCCGTGAGTGTACATTGGGGCGATTTACGGGTCGGTGAAGACCTTGTTCTAAGGCAAGGCGGCGACATCCCCACACTCAGTTCGTTCGCTCCTGTGACGGGGCAAGGATACGACGAGACGTCTCAACGGGAGGATCGTTGGATGCAAGCCTGGGTAGGAGGAAACGTTCAAATAACCCAACCCCCGTCGAGTCAAACCCCTAGTCTCCCACACAATCTTCATGAGGCCCAGAATCCTATTCCCGAAGTTCGCCTCGATCAGTGGAACTACGAACACCTGAAGCGACTGGCAAAACGGTTTGGTCGGTACTTCGGCATTGATCGCGATGGGCTTCTGTATCCCCAAGGTGTCGTAGAACCTGGACATGGGTTATCTCCTGATGAGGTACTCCGGTCCCAAGCACCTGGGGATCATCGCGGTCTGATTTTTATCGACACGCTCGACCAAACCGCGCCGCGTCTCGACAATCTCGGCACCCTCAAACTGCAGACCTCATACGTAGAGGGTACCGTGGTGATGCAGGGTCATGTCGTGCTTGCTCCAAATGGACTTGGTTCGTCCGTCCCGGCTCTCAGCCCTCCAAAGACGGGCCAGGGCGATGATCCTGCCCGAACACTCGTTCAACTCTCGGGCATACATTTCAACGGAGTGCTGTATGCCAGCGGTACCATCACGGTTGCGGGAAGAGTGAGACTGTATGGAGCTGTGGTTGCCGGGGAGACGATTGCGCAATCGAGTTCAAGAGGCACGTTCGAAGTGTGGTATGAGCACGAACTCGGACAAGGTCTGTTCCGGGGATTGCCGGTCGTGTATCGAGCCCCAGGCACATGGATGGCACGCTACTGAATTGCTTACGCTGCCCGTCGTTGTCTCGGCGAACGATTAAGGCGACCGACACAGGACATAAAAGCAACTTCTTATTGTCGATGACGAAGGATGAGATAGAATGATCACGCACGGTGCTGAAGCGCATGGTAAACGGCACGTTCTTTCTGCTGCCTGTCTGAAAAACCCCCAGATGGCCAAACCACCTCGCAAGATGACGATGGCACGCAGTCTTTTGGACTGTATCGCTTATCGAGGCCTCATCAGTCAGACCGAACTCGAATCGGCGGTGGAGGAATCGTTATCAAGGGAAGTAGATCTGGAAACCATCTTGCTCGAAAAGTATCGCGTGCCGAGAGCCGCACTCGGATCGGCGCTCAGCGAATTCTATCAATGTCCCTATGTCCCCTATGACGAGCGGACCGTCATCGACCCGGAACTGTTAAAGAACCTCAGTTTCGATTACCTCAGAAGGAACTCCTGGATTCCCATGAAGCGACAGGGAACCGTGCTTGATATCGTCATCAACGATCCCCACGACTTAGAAAAAGGTCTCGATATCCGTCGCGCGTTCCCCGGCACGACGGTCCGCTTCTCTGTCGGGCTTCGAAGGGACATCGAGCAATACCTCCTTGTCGCAACAGGGCAGGCCAATGGCGGCTCGATCACTGAGATCCTTGGGGAACTAGTCGATGAAGCCGGTATCGAGCGAAACGGTGATGCCGAATCCGGCGAAATCGATGAAAACGATTCAGCCATTGTGCGCCTGACCAACCAGATTATCGCCGAGGCCTATCGATTAGGGGCGTCCGATGTGCACGTCGAACCCTATTCGGATCGCAAGGAAACAGCCGTGCGGTTCCGTGTCGATGGGACGTGTTTTACGTACATGCGGATCCCGGCTGTCTATCGACGAGCCATTGTCTCGCGTCTGAAGATCATGGCCAACTTGGATATTGCCGAGCGGAGGAAACCTCAAGACGGAAAGATCCGCTATAAATTGGCGAAGGATCGGGAAATCGAATTACGTGTCGCCACATTGCCGACCGCAGGAAGCAATGAAGATGTCGTGCTGCGTCTTCTGAGCGCCAAGGAAACGATGCCGTTGGAGGCGATGGACTTTTCGCCGGACGTTTTGGAGACCGTCCAGGCACTTTCCGAGCGTCCACATGGAATTTTTCTCTGTGTAGGACCGACCGGCTCCGGGAAAACCACCACGCTGCACGCGGTCATGCACCACATCAACACCGATGAGCGAAAAATTTGGACGGCCGAAGACCCCATCGAGATCACACAGGAAGGTCTCAGGCAAGTGCAGGTGCATCCAAAGATCGGGTTTACCTTTGCCTCCGCAATGCGCGCCTTTCTTCGAGCCGACCCGGACGTGATCATGATCGGAGAGATGCGTGATAAAGAAACGGCCGACATTGCGATAGAAGCATCGCTCACCGGTCATTTGGTGATGAGCACGCTGCATACCAACAGTGCGGTCGAAACCATCACTCGATTATTGGATATGGGATGCGATTCCTTCAATTTTGCCGATGCAATGTTGGGAATCCTCGCAATGCGTCTCTGTAAGCGCCTTTGCCTCCAGTGCAAAGAGAGCTATCACCCGACTCAACAGGAATACGACGAGCTGATGCAAGGCTACGGAGCGCGCTATTGGGATAAGCTCGGTGTCACGTATACCGACGACTTCACGCTCTATCGTGGAAAGGGCTGTGAGGTTTGCAATCACAGTGGGTTTAAGGGACGGGTCGCGTTGCATGAACTCCTGGTTGGGTCTGAAGATATCAAAAACCTGATTCAAGGGAAGGCGAGAACGGCTGAAATCCTGAGCGTAGCCATGCGCGATGGAATGGTCACGCTGCTGCAGAATGGCATTCAAAAGGTGCTGAAGGGTGTTACGACATACCGGCAGGTCCGCGCCGTAGCGATAAAGTAGCGCGAACAGGACATGCGAAACCACTGAGCCCGTTAAGGGGTCCGCTCCAAGATCGATACGAACGTCTTCAGCTTCAAGAGCATCTCGGGCGAAACCTTGATAAATTCCAGGCCGCACCGATGCCCTGAAACCCAACGAACGGCTGCCAGTTCAATATCAGCCGGCGCCTCTCCGTTTAGAAAATCGAGCTCCAGAGAAACATAGGTCGAGACGGCGGGAAGGTGCTCCGCCGTGATGGCACATCCCTGTGACGAAAGGTTGAGGGCAGTTCCCTCCGTCGTGTGAGGAACATTGCCAAATTTGCAAGGAAGTTGGATGGCGAACCGTGGGACCTTACGAGACTCTTGTGTCATCCACCGCTCACGAGCCGGCATTTAGATTCCCTGCGCTTGATTCGCGTTGCTCATCCGCAGTTGCCTCAACAAGAACCCTAGTGGTGATTGCGCATTCTGTCAACCAGCGATATCCGCTCTCCCGTTCGAAACAGTACAGCGTCCCAGCCGAAAATTGTCGTGCATTCGCGCGAAAAATGGCCGCGAGCAATGGGTCTCGCCGGATAAGGATTGTCATCAAATCAAGCAGTTAGGTGAAGGAAATGACGTGTCCGGGACGGCATGCCCCTTGCTCGATTAGGAGACGCCATGAAGCAAACAGCAAAAACCATGAGCAAACTCCGTTCAAACGAAAGTGGTTTCACTCTGGTAGAAATCGCCATAGTCGGGGCGATTATAGGCATCGCGGCTGCAGTGTCTGTTCCGAATTTTCTTCAGATGTACGCAAAGCATGAGCTCTATCAAGCTACGACCAGTCTCTATAACCGGTTGGTCCTTGCACGCTCTTCGGCAATCAGCCGCAATATCCTGATCGCAGCTACCCCGGCGAGTGTTCCAGCGGGACTTGACACAGTGGCATTTACCGCTCCCTTGGGCACAGAAACTCTCCCCCAGAACGTGAGATTCATAATGCCCTTACCCGTGAACCCACTCGGTTTTACTCCTCGAGGGTTGAGTACCGCTCCTCTCGCTGTTCAAACAGTTCAGCTGCAGAGCACGCGAGACCCTAATCTCATTTACACAATTTCATTGATGCCCTCTGGAAAGGTGACCTGGTGTCGACAAGCGATTAATCCGTGCATCATCAATGAAACATCGTGAACAAGAAGGTAGGCGAATGTTGAAAGTACGCAACGAAAAAGGATTTACGTTGGCTGAGGTCATGATCTCCGCGGCCATCCTCGGTGTGGGAGTCATGGGCATGGCCGCCATGCAAGGCGTGTCATTTACGAAGAACGTCGATGCCAACGACTTGTCTATTGTCACCAATGTCGCGGCCGACATGGTGGAGAGAATCCAAAGTAATCGGCGCTTCGCTTGGGCCTATAACAATTTGGATACCACTGGACCGGGGAACTGTTTAGCGGGCGGGATTCCTGCCCCCCAGCCAGCCATGCCATTTTTCTCGGTCACGCCGTCGCTAGCAGCGACAAGAGCGATCCAAGGTGATTGTACTCAGTGGCGAACTTTGGTTTTAGCCACAAACCTGCTGAATGCACGAGGTACGGTCCAAGCTGCTCCTGTGATCCCACTGAGAGCTGATTCAAGCGCAGTACAGGTCACAGTACGGCTTCAGTGGAATGATCGTGCAGCAGGACAACGGGCAAGAGCGGTGGCATTCCAAACGCTGATTGAGCCGGAATAAGACTTCTTGATGAGTACCACCAAGGGGATACGCGGGGGACTCGCAATGAGACAATCATCCGATTCGTGGGACCAGAGCCAGAGAGGCTTTACACTGACGGAGATCATGGTCGCGACGGCTATGACGACAGCCATCATTGCGGCCGGGTTTGGAGCTCTGGTCGTCAGTCAGAAGACCACGCGTATTACCGGACAAATAGGAAGCACACAGGCAACGGCGCGGAATGCTCTGGACATGATCACGGCCGATCTCAAGTTGGCCGGATTTGGGATGCGTGGTCTTTCAACGGCGGTCGGTGGATGCCACATCAACGGGACGCCTTCAGCCTTGATCCCAGGCGACAACAACCCCCTTGGGGCGGACACCGGCCCGGACACCATCTCAATGGTTGTTCCAATGACAAACTCCATTGCCGCTGTGGGGCCGTTGTGGCAGGTCTTCGTCCCGGTGGCTCCAGGTACCATTGGCGGAATGGATGTGCCGATCGCGAGTATACCCCTGCCGGCCAATGTGACCACAGCGATGGGGAATGCCATTCCTGGGGGTGCGGCGGCATTGCTTGGCATGTCTGTTTCGATCGGCGGAGTTGCTGGTTCAAGGATTCAGTCTGTCAATCCCGGAAGCTTGACCCTGAATCCCTCGATTCCCGCTCCCACAGGCTTTGGGACGGGGACGCAAGTCTATTTGCTACAGTGCATCACCTACCAGGTGATTCCTCCCCCAGATGCCCTCAACCTCTGTCAGGGAACTACCCCCTGTCTCGTCCGTGGTGCGGTCCCGGCCGCTCTCGTAGGTCTTGGTGGGCCGCCCAACTGCAATCAGGTGAATTCAGGATGCATCCCTATCATGGACGGGGTTGAAGACCTCCAACTGGCCTATGCTTGTGATGGCTGTGACCCTCGCGTCAATAGTGGTAGGCCTGATTTGCAGCCGGACGATCTCAATCTTTCGAATCAGTTCGACCAGGCTGACTTCATCACGAATCGAAATTGGTTCGGTACTGCAGCGCCATATGGCAACCGCATGACACCGAGCACCATTCGGTTAGCTCAGGTCAATATCGTCGCGCGTCAGACAAGAGCAGATCAAGGTATGGGAGAGGCTCAATCGACTCCCCTGCATACGACGACCTTTCCTGTCATCAGCGATCACAACCATGCGAATGGGCTCTTTGCTTCTGGCGACACCGCATCTCCGGCACAGCAGGCGAACTATTTTCAGTTTCGTCGGCGCATACTGACTCGAACGATCGAACTCCGCAACCAAAGGCTCTAACTATGAGGATTTCTCGTGTGGTTCCGAGTGAAGTCTGGCCGCTCAGCAATGAGCGTGGCACGGCATTCATGACGGTAATGCTGCTGATGTTGATCATCGGCGCCCTCGGCGTTGCAGCGCTGACGATGACGGGCATGGAAAACTCAATGGCGGGAGCAGTCCGTATGGTTGAAGAGGGAACGGACGCTGCCGAGGCATGTGTGGGGACGGCTGTTCGAGCGATTCGATTGACGATCGAAGATCCTCAAATGACCGGTCAGGCAGCTGTACTCATTGCACCTCAGGGACCGGTCCCGGCTCTCAATCAAGGGGTGTTCACTCAGGAAATCAACGGTACGCTACGGAATCATTCCGACATTGCGGTTGGAACGGGAAACGCGCCCAATCTAACCATGAATGTGAATGGGTACATCGTCAATGGGGACATTGATTTCCTTTATTCGAAGCGACGAACCGGCAGTGATTTTGCTGATCCAGACAAGCCAACCTATGATCAGTTCTATCGAGTGGACTGTGTGGCGGCCAATGCAGCGACCGGGGCCACCAGTCGGGTGATTGTGACGTTTGATTGTCTTAATACCACAGGGGAAGGTTGCGTGAAACGAGCGACCAACGGTTAAGACGAGACGGATGGGAGGCCTGGCATCACTATGAATCTCAAAAGTCAGGGTAGTCACTCATCGCTAAACTTTCCCAACCTGATAATCCTTTGTTCGGTCATTGTTTTCGCCAGTACGGGAGAACCCCAAATAGGTCGTGCCGATGAGCCGCTTCCTGCCGCTATGGACAGTTATCCCAAGGGAACAATCACCGCAGTCTATGAGACAACATTTCAAATTGACGGGCGAACCTTCAGCCTCGTACCGGAGGCGGTGCTCGTTGATCGACATGGCGATCCATTGGTGCCAACCAGCATTAGAGTGGATATCAATGTGAAATACCGCATTCAAAAAGGGACCACAGACAAGATCGACTGGATGTTACTGTTTTTGCCGCGGTAAGCAGCGATCAATGCGAGTCAGTACGCCGAAAGAGAGACAATGGAGGGTGCCATGAAACGCGGGGATATTGCACTTCGTGGGACCATCAGGATGTTCGTGTTAGTGGGATGTCTTGCAGGGACCGACTTCAGCCAAGCCCAAACGATGGATCAATACTTCGCCGTGCCACCGTTCGTCAGCGACCAGGTCGCACCCAACATCATTTTGGTGCTGGACAACTCCGGCAGTATGAGTGGGCTCGGCTGTGACCGCAATGATGATGGGGACTGTATCGACGCAGCCGATCTGGCATTCACGAACACGACCAACTGGTCAGGCTACTTCGATTCTCTTCGTTGCTATACCTACGATACCGGCGCTGATGCGCGCTTCGAACCTGCGACTGTCAAGGCAACGCTGGCAACAGCGTGTAGTAACACGGAATGGGATGGAAACTTTTTAAACTGGGCGACGTTTCGGCGGTTCGATGCTCTGAAGAAGGCGATGATTGGGGGAGATTGTTTCGTCGCTCGTGCGGCTGATGGAACCTGCCCTACGAACGGCACTCCCGCACTAAAGACGGTCAGAGCACAGGCTTCCGGAATCAATACGGAGCTTGCCGCAGTGAGCTACAATGCCGGCGCCGGCCCCAACACCTATCTTGGAAGGATTCCTTCGGCTGACAGAGGGAGTAATCCAAACACTATCTATATCGGCACCGACGCCGCCTATTTCTGCGTAGATAACGACAATAATTTTGATGGCAACTGCGGAGATGGCTTCAGCCAGCGAAAATACGAACTCAAGATCGGCTATAGCGCCGAGCCGACCGGTACCATCCAACAGATTGGGGCCCAAGCACGATTCGGGCTCTTTGAATTCAAACCGGCTGGGGATGGCGCCCGCATGTTGGTCGGTGTTGGGTCCCGCCAATCGATCGACTTTTCCGGATCAGGCGTGGAGACGTTTAATACGAATACAGCTGCCATGATCGACGCGGTCCAGGAATCATTTCCCTCGACCTGGACACCTCTTTCAGAATCGCTCTATGAAACGACCCGCTATGTTGCACAGATCAACTCTACATACTTGGCCGGATCGTATGTATATCCGATTGCCTATGCGGGAGGCAATTCGAACGGCGTCGCGTTCCAGGGGACAGGAGTGGGTTCGATTGGGGGTTCAGAAATCTCGGTTCTGACTGGCACAGAAGCGTGCCCGGCCGGCTACATTACGAATGGGTGCGGCCGGGATCCTTACTTTTTCGGCAGCAACCACACGCCGGCCTGGGCAACAACTTCTACACAAGTCGCATGTTGTAAAACTTTCGTTATCCTCGTCACGGACGGAGCGCCAACGCAGGACACCAATATTCCGGCCGGATTGCGGGACTATGCTCACGGACAACACGGACTCCATTGTACTGGAAGCAACGCGACGATTCATGCGCCGAACGGGACTTGTAATACCAATAGTGCAACTCCCACGGCCACTCTGCTCGGCGAGCATAAAACAGATTATGATGACAGTGGAAACCATTACTTGGATGATGTGGCCTTTTGGGCTCATACGAATGATCTCCGGCCTTGTAATGGGTCTGCCGATGGCCTCATTTCCGTCTTAAGCGTGACCGGCCACTGCCTGCCAGGCTTGCAGAATGTCACCGTCTACACATTTTTTGCCTTCGGAAACATCGCGGGCCGAGAGATTCTCATGCACACGGCGAGACTCGGAGGCTTTGAGGATACCAATAACAATAATCTTCCAGATCTCGTTTCGGAATGGGATAAGGTCATCAATTCCACGGGTGCCCCAGGCACGGATGGAATTCCGGACAACTATTTTGAGTCATCCAATGTCGATGACTTGCAGGATCGACTGATGGCGACCATTACCGCGATTCTGAGGAAAAGTGCATCAGGCACATCCATTTCGGTGCTTGCGACTTCCGCCACCGGTGAAGGATCGATCTATCAGGCCTATTTCTACACGAGTGACGTCGGTCAGGGCGGCGCGAATGTCAAGTGGACAGGGTACGCGCACGCCCTCTTTGTAGATGGTTTCGGTAATTTCAGAGAGGATACAAACCAGGACGGCGTGTTGACCTACGATGCGGATCTAATCGTCACGACGCGCTACGACAATAATCCCGCAAGTCCAACGTATCAGAAAGTACTCGTCGACAAGTACGCCGATACGAGTCCGGCTGACGGAGTAGCCGACAGTGCGACACCCACGGTCACCGGCGATCTCAAGTCGATCAAGCCCATTTGGGAGGCGGGCAAAGAACTTGCGAACACGGCCTCGGCCTCACGCAAGGTGATTACGTGGGTAGACACTAATAACGATGGGATTGTCGACCCCACAGAACAGATCGATTTCAGTACGGCTAACTGTGTGGCGCTTCGGGGCTATTTGAGATACGCAGCCGATACCTGCGCCGGTAGCACCAACGCTACGAATTTGATTAACTTCATTCGCGGCGATGAGATTGCGGGATTGAGAACCAGGATGCTCGAGGTTCCGGTTGGAAGCGGAAACTTCAAGGTCTGGAAGTTGGGTGATCCGATTCACTCAACCCCGACGGTGGTGGGTGCCCCCAAGGCACGCTACGATTTGGCCTTTGGGGATCCTACCTATACAGCCTTTTACGCAAAATATCGAACCCGACGTCAGGTGGTCTATGTCGGCGCGAATGACGGGATGCTCCACGCATTCAACGGAGGCTACTACCACAAGGGTGATGATCCCACGACAGCGGCCGTGACGGAGCATGGCTGGTACACGAAGAATCCAACAGACAATTCCAGTGGCTTAAGTCTTGGATCGGAGCTCTGGGCCTACATTCCCCAGGAATTGTTGCCTCATCTCCAGTGGCTTGCCAGGACGGATTACACGCACGTGTACTACGTCGATCTCAAGCCGACGATTACTGAAGCGAGAATCTTTACGCCGGATGCTGATCACCCGGGTGGTTGGGGAACCGTGTTGATCGGAGGATTCCGGATGGGTGGCAGCTGTGGGAACTGCGCCGCAGGCTCGGGAGCGCCACCGATGACGGTCACGATTGGAGGCGTACCGCGCACATTCTACAGTGCATACTTCGCTTTGGATGTAACCAACCCTGAAGTCGACCCCAAGGTGCTTTGGGTATTTACGGACAGTGGACTTGGGCTGACCACAAGTTATCCAGCGGTTGCTCGCATGAACCCGAAGACCGACAGTCCTATCAATCCGACCAATGAAAAGTGGTATGTCCTATTTGGGTCTGGACCGAACGGGTATCAGGCGGATCTTACTGCCGCTTCGCCACAGACTTCCAAGCTTTATACTGTAGACCTGAAGAAAGGGCCTAAGGTAGCCGCAGGCGGGAGTTTGACGACCATGCCGGTCGGCGCGTGGCAATCGTTCTTAGGTCATATAGTTACGGTCGATAAGGATTCCGACTGGAGGACAGATGTGGCGTACATGATGCGGACCGCCAACGACGGAGCCCTCCCATGGCGAGGCAAACTCCATCGTCTCACTATGGGATGTAGCGCTGCGCCTTGCAGTCCAACGACATGGGGCATAGCCAATGGAGTCAACCGAACTCCGACGGAAGTGATCGACACGTTCTACGATACCACTCTTGGGACGACCGTGGAGGTCGGACCCTCTGCGTCGGCTCCGGCCGTAACCCTGGACGATACCGACAAGATGTGGGTATTTTTTGGAACTGGTCGGTATTTCAGTAATGCGGACAAGGTCGACAACACCCTTCAGCGCCTTTTCGGAATCAAGGATTCTGTGTTGAGCGCCACCTGTACCGAGACTTCCACAGTGAGTTGTCTGGATGATGATCTCGTGGATGTCACCAAGGCTGTTATTTGTATTGTCTGCAGCGGGAGCACGAATGAGGTGACAGATCCGACCAATACAGGCGTCACGACCTTCAACGGCACCGGAACGACGTCAATGATGGGCTTAGTTGCCTCGAAGGATGGCTGGCGTGTTACTTTGCCTGGGCCGATCAGCATCACAAATCCAACAACTTTCGTGACAACGAACTATTCGGCCGAACGTTCCGTGGTCAACCCGACCTTGGTAGCGGGGTCGATATTCTTTCCAACATTTGCCCCGACGAACGACTTTTGTGCGTCGGATGGCGCAAGCTATTTGTACGCGCTCTTCTATAAGACCGGAACGGCGTCGACAGCTCCTGTTATTGGCACGGCGACATCCGGCGGCAATACCAACGTGAATGCTAAGATGTCGCTAGGAACTGGTCTTGCCTCAAGCGGAACGATTCACTGCGGCCAAGGTTGTAGCTTTAACATCCAAATGTCTACCGGTGCGTTCACTCAAGGCGACGCGAATCTCGAAGGCAACTACAGCCGCTATGTGAACTGGGTACATCAACGTGACTAAAATGACTTCAGGGAAATATCTTGGTCAGCTCATGGCACGGACCATTCGTGCTATGAGCTGAATCACGCGATTGGAAGAAACAGCTTTGAGCAATGTGCGCAGGTACAACTTAACTCCTGTCAATTCGTGGTTCTTCGCTCTGGGTGTCTGTACGGCATTCGTCAACGTGTCCTGTACCGAATCCCCTCCAAACACTGTCACTAGTTCAGCTCCTGCCAAAGGAAATCTGCCACCCGCGATCACTTCTGCGAGGATCATGAATGACCCCATTCCACTGACCGGACCGGTAGAGGTCCAGGTTGATGGACAGGATCCTGAACGGGAAGCAGTCTCATTCGAATACCAATGGTATGTGGATAATGCCCAAGTTTCTCGACAAACCAACGCGACTCTCCCGGCTGAATTGTTGAGACGTGGCCAAACGGTTTTCGTAGAAATTATTCCGTCAGACGGTGCCAATAAAGGTCAGCCTTATCGAACGAAGAGCGTGGTGGTGGGGAACACGGCCCCGAAAGTGACGACTGTCTCGCTATCGCCCCAGATGGCTCGTGCCGGCGACAAACTTGAAGCACAGGTTGAGGCGCATGATCCAGACCATGATCGAGTAGACTTGACCTTTAAATGGTTCCGCAATAACTCTGTGATCAAAGAGGGGGAGGAACCATTTCTGGATACCACCGGATTTGCCGCTCGCGATATGATTGCGGTCGAAGTGATGGCCTCTGATCCTGCAGGTTCAGGCAATTCGTTAAAATCCAGGCCCCTCGTACTCGGCAACAGCGCTCCGCGGATCGTATCGACTCCTCCTCCATCCACCGGTCAAGAACGGTTTGATTATGCGGTGAAAGCGTTGGATCCTGATAACGATCAGTTGACCTATTATCTGGAAATGGCGCCGCCGGGGATGACCATCGCCTCGGAGTCAGGTCACATTGGATGGCAGATCCCAACCGATCAACAAGGCACATTCCACGTCAAGGTAGTGGCAAAGGACGGGCAGGGCGGGCTAGCCTCACAGGAATTCGACTTGACCCTGACTGCCCCAACCCCTCCTAGCCGTTCCGGAGCCTGAAGTTTCATCAAAGATAGTACATCTGCTTGTCTCCGTGTTTTCCTGTCTGTTACAATCGCATCAATGACAGTGGGAGGGAGACCACCCCGCGCTCGTGCGTAAGCTCAAATTACGAGAAGGCACCAATACCGCCGTCCTGTTCGGTCATCACGACCGACATCTCAAGCTAATTGAAGACGAACTGGGTGTACGGCTTTCCGCACGGGGCGAAGAACTTACTTTGGATGGCCTTCCTGAAGCTGTCCGTCAAGCAGAACGTATCCTCCTCGAACTCGCCTCCCTGACCAACGAAGGTATTACTCTGCAAGCCGAAGATGTCACCCACGCCCTCAGCGCATTGCGCCGAACTCCCGAGGCTTCCCTCAGAGACGTGCTTGGCCAATCGGCGATGATTGTGACCAAAAAGCGTTTCGTCGGCCCCAAGTCTCCGACTCAAAAAGTCTACATCGAAGCGATCGAGCAGCACGATATTGTCATTGGCATCGGGCCGGCCGGAACAGGCAAGACCTATCTGGCCATGGCTATGGCAGTCAGTGCCTTGATGAACAAGGAGGTGAGTCGGATCATTCTTGCCCGGCCTGCGGTCGAGGCAGGGGAGAAACTCGGCTTCCTGCCGGGCGACATCTATGAAAAAGTAAATCCCTATCTGCGGCCTCTCTACGACGCGCTGTTCGACATGATGGACATGGAACGGGCAAACCGGTTGATCGAGCGAGGGGATATTGAGATCGCGCCGCTGGCTTTCATGCGTGGGAGAACGCTGAACGATTCCTTCGTTATTCTGGATGAAGCGCAAAATGCAACCGCTGAGCAGATGAAGATGTTCCTCACCCGGCTGGGCTTCCATTCGAAAGTGGTGGTGACCGGGGATATCACGCAGGTGGATCTGCCGACCGACCGAGTCTCGGGCCTCATTCAGGTTAAAGAGATACTTCGCGATGTTGAGGGGATCGCCTTCGTCTACTTCGATGAGACAGACGTCGTAAGACACCGACTGGTCCAAGAGATTATTAAGGCGTACGATCGTCATCAGTCAATGAGTGGTGATCCTCGATCGACTCGCGAGCCGGGTACCGCTTCGCAGCGTCAACCCTCGAACCCACGCAAGTCTCCGGCCACCAGCCCGTCATCTCGCGACCTCCCCGGAAGTTCTCATTGATGGGTGTCTATCTTCGCGTGAGCCTCACGCGACTTGCCGTGCGGCACGCTTCCTTGGTACATCTGGCCGAGCGTGTGTTGAAGGCTGTCGGCGAGCCGAAGTCGGAGTTGAGCCTAGAGTTGGTAGGGGACGTACGCATACGCCGATTGAATCGTGAGTATCGCAAGCAGGATCGAACCACGGACGTGTTGGCTTTCTCTACCCGTGAGGCGGTCTTGCCCGGAGGCGTGCGCCCCGCGAGCGGCATGCTCGGCGATGTCGTGATTTCTTTACCGACTGCGGTTCGCCAAGCCAAAGAAGGCGGACGATCGATCGATGAGGAGCTCGCCATGCTCTTGGTACATGGAGTGCTTCATCTTTGCGGATACGATCATGAACGGAGTGCGCGCGAAGCGGCGCGAATGTCGCGTCGCGAACGAGCCGTTCTTGGAATGATCGCTCCCGTGCCTTGCCTCGTAACTGGTCGTGCCGGACGGCCCACAAAGGATCGCTAAGAATGGGATGGTTTCAACGACTGAGCGAAGGACTCGGCAAGACACGACATATCGTGCAGCAGTCGCTGGATCGCTTTCTTGGACGGGCGCCGGACCAAGAGCTTCTTGAGGATCTTGAAGCGGCCCTCCTCACTGCAGATCTGGGCGCTCGGGTCGTCGATCGCGTGATGCGGCAGGTCAGTGAGGAAACACGCGGGGCAGAGGCGAAAACCTCGGAAGGGCTTCAGAATGTCCTGAGCCGGTCGCTTTACGGCATATTGAAGACGGTATCGGGAACGACACTGGAACAGCTCATTAATGAAGGCCCTAGACCGTTTGTCATTCTGGTCGTCGGGGTGAATGGTGTCGGGAAAACGACTACGATCGCCAAGATCGCACAGCGGGTGACGCAGGCTGGGCGTCGATCACTGCTCGTAGCCGGGGATACCTTTCGGGCCGCCGCCATTGAACAATTGCAAGTGTGGGGTGATCGGGTCGGAGCGGAGGTGATTCGCCAGCGCCACGGTGCCGATCCTGCGGCAGTTGCGTTCGATGGAATCGTCGCGGCCAAAGCCAGGAAGGCGGACGTGGTGTTGATCGATACAGCCGGCCGCTTGCATACGAAGTCAAATCTTATGGACGAACTGCGGAAAGTGAAACGGGTGATTGGCCAGGAATTGCCCGGTGCCCCACATGAAGTGTTGTTGGTGTTGGATGCCACCGTCGGGCAGAACGCGCTGTCCCAAGCCCGTCAGTTCCATGATGCGGTGGGCGTCACCGGGCTGGTTCTGACGAAGCTGGACGGGACTGCACGAGGTGGGATCGTCGTGGCGATTGCCGACGAATTGAAGCTTCCCCTTCGCCTGATCGGTGTAGGAGAAGGAGCTGAGGACCTGCAGGACTTCAATGCCGAAGCGTTTGTGGCGGCTCTGTTCGGCCAGCCGGCTTCCTGCTCATAAACCACGCCTTTTCTTCTCATTGTCCCCGGTGTCGTGCTATTCTTTTTTTCGCAGTGAGCATGGTTTCAGCTTGAAGAGGATCGGCAGCGATGAACAAACTCTTGATCGTGGACGACGATCAGATGAACTGCGATTTGTTGCAGAACGTGTTCACCCGCCTAGGGTACCGGGTCATTTCGACGACCAGCGGACGAGAAGGTCTTAGTCTATTTCGCGCCCACCGCCCGAGGGTTACCCTTCTGGACCTGCGGATGCCGGAGATGGACGGATTAACTATTTTGAAGGAAATCCGGGCGATCGACCCTCAAGCGCCGGTGATTATCCTGGGGGGTGGCGCGACGGAAGTCCAAGAGAATCAAGCAAGGACCCTACGGGCAACCGATTTCATTAGAAAAGGGCTGTCCCTGGACGTCCTTGTCGAAGCGGTCAATCGAATCTCACAGCTTCCTGCCCAATCGACCAACGTGCCACTTCAGCTTGATAACGGAAGTGTGGCTGAGCAGATCGATGAGTCGATCTTGGTCGTCGACGACGAACCGCTCGTATGCGATCTCCTTGTCCGGTTCCTGAGCCTGCGCGGCTATCGAGCACTCGGCGTTAAAGACGGCCACGATGCGCTGCGGATGGTGGAAGATACGCCGCCCGATGCGATCCTGCTCGACATGATCATGCCCGGACTGCCGGGGATCGATGTGCTCCGTGCGCTACGTGAGAAAGACTACTCAGGCGGCATCATCATTATGACCGGGAGTCAGAACGAGGAGTTGCTCGAAGAAGCCTGGAAGTTAGGACCCCAAGAGATCCTTTTGAAACCGGTCGATCTCGAGCGCCTCCTGACCGCGATCCAGCTTGTACTCGTCTGCCGCGAGTGTTAAAAAGTTTCCTGATGTCTATCGGGAAACTCGCTGTCCGATCTTGCCTCATTAGTCTCCTGTTGATTTCCGTCGTCTCAGTCCAGGATGCTTCGGCCCTGCCATCCAACGAGGATGTCACACTCGTTCACCACGACCTCTCGGTCCAGGTCACCCCCGCTGCTCATGGGTTGGCCGCAAGCGATCGGATCGAACTGGAGGTTGACCCACGCGTAATGTCCGTTACGTTCACGCTTGCTCATACACTGAACATCGAGTCGATCACGATGGGAACACCTTCGGTCCCAAGCGGAACGGGAATGTCGGGTGACGCCGTTCCGTTCACGAGAAAACAACTCCATGGGACTTCCACCCAGCAAGTCAGTGTGACGCTTCCCAAGGACCATAGCCGGAAGATGGCATTGGTCTGGACATATCGAGGCCAGATCAATGATCCGCCGAAGGAACCGCGTCACTTGCGGTTTGTCACACCCAGCGAAACCGCGGGACATATCGGCCTGGAGGGCGTGTACTTGAGCGGTGAAAGCCAATGGTACCCCGATGTCGCCGGTTCACTCAGTACGTATCGGGTGACGACTCGGATTCCGCAGGACTGGACCGTGGTCGCGTCGGGACGGAAGGACGCGGAAACGACGAATGCGGGAATGGTCTCCTCGACCTGGGTCGTCCACGACCAATCTGAAGCGTTCACGTTCGTCGCCAACAAGTTTGTGGTCAAATCGCGGGAATGGAAAGGTCCGGCCGGGCAGCGGGTGGAGCTCTTGACCTATTTCTTTCCCGACAATGCCGGCTTGGCGGATGAGTATCTCGAGGCAACGGCAAAATATCTCGACGCGTATGTCCGGATACTGGGTGACTATCCCTTCGAGAAATTTGCGGTGGTCGAGAATTTTTTCCCGAGCGGCCTTGGTATGCCGTCGTTCACCCTCCTCGGCAGCGGCAGCATCAAGCGGCACTATATACAACCCTATGCGTTGGGCCATGAGATCGTCCACTCCTGGATCGGGAATTCGGTGTTCAATCGCGATGATCACGGCAACTGGGTTGAGGGATTGACGACCTACCTGGCCAATTACTACTGGCACGAGTTGGTTCAGGATCCCGCGCAGGCGTTTGAGCAAAGACGAATGATGCTGCAAGGGTACAATCTCTACGTGAAACCGGACGAGGATTATGCCGTGGCGCAGTTCCTTAGAAAACACGACGAGAAGGACAACGCCATTGGATATCAGAAATCGGCCTTCGTGTTTCACCTCCTTCGGGGAGAGATCGGGGACGAGCCGTTCTGGCGAGCTGTGAAGACATTCGCCGGCCGATATCGCAATCGCCCGGCGGATTGGAGCGGACTCGAGGAGGTCTTTTCTCAAGAGAGCGGCCGAGACCTACGCTGGTTTTTCGAACAATGGGTCGAGCAGCCAGGTGCCCCGGCACTCTCTTTGGGAGATGTCCGTACCCAACGCGTGAAGGGTAAGGGTGATGGTGAAAAGGAAGCTTGGAAGCTGACCGTCCGAATTCAGCAGGATGGGAAGCCCTTTCGGATGGCGATTCCCATCCGCATCGTGACGAAGGACGCAGTCGAACTCAGATCGATCACGCTGAGTCATTCGCAGACGAACGCCGCCGAGTTCGTCCTTCCGAATCAGCCTCTACGGGTGGAACTCGACCCGCAGTTGATGACCTTTCGTCGGTTGGCGAGGCGCCAACTGCCGCCGATGCTGAACGGCTACGTAACCGATCCGCATAAGACAGTGATGCAGGCGTTTTCCGACCCTTCCTCGCCGTTGCAGCAGGTCGTGTCCCGCATCGTCGATCGAGAACTGCCGGAATCAAAAAGAGCGAAGGTCCTGTCCATGAAAGAGAATGCCCTTCCGCGTGAAGGATCGGTCCTCGTATTGGTTGAGGGGGATCAGTATCAAACAGCTCAATCGATCGTGCAGGAATCCTGCGGTGACCGGGTAGCCCTCAAGGATGCCGGTTTCCGGATCGATGGCCAGCTCTATGACGGACCAAAGATGGCTGTGCTGTTTTCCTGCCCTCGGGTGAATGTGCCGGGTAGCGTCATCACGGTCATGTATGGTGTGACATCCGGCGCAGTCGAAAAAGTTGCGAGACTCTTGTTTTACTATGGCTGGCACAGCTATGTGATTTTCCAGGATGGAACCGTGACGAAACGAGAGGTGTGGCCAGGTGGATCGGACGTGAAGGAGGTCAGGATTGAAACGACGTCATAAGGCTGGAACAATTTGGGTCTGGGGACTTTGTGTGCTAGTCGGCATTCCCACCTTTGTGCTGGCGGCTGATCAAGAGAAGACAGCCTCGGTTTCATCACGATCCATAGAACGCCACCTGGCCAACATTCGTCAGCTTACATTTGGACGTCAGAACGCCGAAGCCTATTTCTCGTTCAGCGGTACCAAATTGATCTTTCAATCGACAAACAATTGGCCGAAGAATTCGCAAGCGGCCACCTCAAAGCCGGCCGATACCGGGTTGGGCTGTTATCAAATGTATGTGATGGATTTGGAAACCGAGACGGCCCAGCTGATCAGTACCGGTGCGGGGGCGACGACATGTGGGTACTTTTTCCCCGGTGACGGGCGGGTGCTCTATTCGTCCACTCATGCCGCCGGCCCCGGTTGTCCTCCGAAGCCAAAACGGGACGGAGCGTATCGCTGGGCGCTCGATGATTACGATATCTACGCCGTCGGTCTTGATGGACAGCAGACGCAGAGACTGACATCGTCCCCGGGATATGACGCGGAGGCTACCATCGCGCCCAATGGGAAAACCATCGTGTGGACGTCGGTGAAGGACGGAGACCTCGATCTCTATGCCATGAATCTCGACGGCACGAATGTTCGACGTCTTACGGATGACGTCGGCTACGACGGCGGGGCATTTTTTTCACCCGACAGCACACGAATCGTCTATCGGGCGGCTCATCCAACCGACCCAACGGAAACGGCGAAGTACCAGGACCTGTTGGCACAACGGCTGGTTGAACCCGGTCAGCTTGAAATTTTTGTCATGAATGCCGATGGGTCAGGAAAAAAGCAGGTGACGTCGACCGGCGCCTCGAATTTCTCTCCCTATTTTCACCCGGACGGCAGACGCATCATCTTTTCTTCCAACATAGAGACGAGAGGGAATGGAGGTCGGCCCAGTTTCCATCTCTATCTGGTGCGTGACGACGGAACCGGGCTGGAACGTCTGACCACGGAAGGTCACTTCAATAGCTTTCCCATGTTTTCACCGGACGGAAAACGCCTTGTGTGGGTATCCGATCGGAATGCGAAAGCACCGGGCGAGTTCAACGTGTTTCTGGCCGACTGGGTTCCTTGAGGCGCGGTGATCGGCGATGAGCGATTCGTGACCGGCTCCGGGGATTTAAAAGTCCTCGTTCCAGATCGCATTCCGATGAGCGTGCTGTCTCAACCATCCTGGAAAACTGCCTCATCGCTCGCTGCATTCGGTTGCGCCTGTGCGGCACTGATTATCAGCTTCCTCGGCTTGGCCCAGTTTGATCTGCCTGTCATCCGGTATGTGCGATCAGTGACGATTCATCTCCCCTGGGATCAACTCACTGTTCCGTGGATGGCCTTCACCAGTAACACGGGAGACTGGATCGGCCAAGGATGGCATCTGACGGCCATGAGCATCATACTCCTCGCCGTCGCCTGGGCTTTCGAAAAGCCGACTCTCACGGTCGCCGCCGTCCAGTCGCTGATCGCCCATGGGATCGCGGCCGTACTGGCGAATGGGATCAAACACCTTATCGGGAGGCCTCGACCGAAGTTCGTCCATTCGGGAGATTGGCAGATGACCTTTTCGTGGACATCGGGGCTCGACTCCTTTCCGTCGGGGCATAGCACGGCCAGTTTTGCGGTTGCGACAGTTCTAGCCAAACGATTTCCCCTCTTCGGGCCGTTGTGTATCGCTGCGGCGGCTTTCGTGGCCCTCAGTCGCGTTCTTCGCGGATCCCATTTCCCGACCGATGTTGTCGGAGGGGCGATATTGGGCGTCCTCAGCGGGTTCCTTGCCGCTGCCCCGTGGCAGCAGTGGCGCACCTCACTGCAAGACGGGCTACGGTATGCGGCGATTGGAACCTCAACCCTATTTGCCCTGCTCTGGACGTTATCCCACCGAATGGACGATGGAATCGTCGGCGTTCTGTTTGTCGTTCTGGGTGCAGTCGCAATCGTCGGTGGCTTGTGGCTCAGGCGAACCTATTGGTTCGGCGGGAAAGAGTCGGTAACCAATCGGCAGATGAATACCTCCACATTGCTTATGGCATATGGTTTGGCCGCGATGACGACCTCACCGCTGGTACTCTCCTCGGTCGGATTTTCCTGCCTCGCGTACTGGTTCTCTGCAAGAGACCGCTTCCATGAGTCTGGCGAAGAATCGCCTGGCTGGTCGGTGATGTGGGAAGGCGCCCTGCTGGGAGGGCTGGCCCTTGCCGCTCTGATTCTCGTTGATGCCCGCGGAGTTCTGCCTTTTCAGTGACCGCTGCCGAGAAATCGATCAAGGGGTTTCTCCTCTCTGATCTGAGCGATGACGCCCTCGTCAGAGGCTAGTGACCGAGGGTTTTTGGCGGGGGCGGCGAAACCGTATCCGCGCCCTTGGGAACGGTGACCATCTGTTGATTGCCCAACAACACATAGCCATAACGTTTCAGAATCGGCTGAAAATTTGCTGCCTCTTTCGGCAAGGCGTCTTGAAACGATTCCGGCAGCAGGATCATCGTACGACCTTCCCTGCTCAAGGCCGTGCGTAGCCGGGCGGTCTCTCCGGAGGGGATGAAGATCACGGGCCGCCTTGCGTAGAAGGCGATGGAGGGCCTCGTTGTGCCGAACGTGACGAATTGGTCGGTTGGGTTCAGGTTGAGCCCTGCCGCATAGGCCAACTCCTGCGGAGGGGCGATGGCGTATCGATTGAGACCTGGCACAACCGCCAGGATGGCGAGTAGAAAGACACTCGCAAGCGCGCCTCCGGCAACCCCAAAGGCGAGACCGCGTCTGTCGTCGTTCAGCCCAAAATATCCGATCAGTCCCATGGCCACCACAACGATGGCTGCGCCGATATAAGGACCGATACCCAAATCGAATTGAGTGGCGAGAGGAAACTCTTTAATCATCTTCCCGGAAAATGTGTGGAACAAGGACGGGGCGCTTGCCAACGCGATTGCGACCAGATAGCCGATCCCCATCATGAAGTGAATCGACCCGCGGAGTCCTTTTGTGGAAGGTTCCTTCAAGCCTTGAGCCCAATACAATGCAGCCAGAAGCGCGCAGGCCGGAAACAACGGGCCGATATAGTGGGGCAGACGGGTGGATGAGAGACTAAAGAAGATGAACGTTCCGACGATCCACAGTGCCGAGAACCATTCCAATTCATTGCCGGACCCTGATGGTTCGCTCGCTTCAGGGGAATCGTCCTTGTGGTTTCCAGCCGAACGGGCCTCCCGCCAGCTCCCATACGCTCGATAGAATGCAGCAGGCAAAAAGGCACTCCAAGGATAAAAACCGAGCAACAAAACGGGAAAATAGAACCACCATCCTCCTCCGTGCCCTTCCATCGGACTGAGGAATCGTCCCACCGTGTGGACCTTCGCTTGAGAGGAGTAGGCATCTCCATGGATGAGGAACATGGCGGCATACCAAGGACCGGCTAAGACGACGAACAGCAAGGTGCCGAGGATGGGCGCGCCTCTTTGCCAAAAGAGCAGCCATTGCCGTGTTGCGGCGAGATAGAGTAGGGCCGTGATCAGGGGCACGGCGAATCCCACAGGTCCTTTTGTCAAGGTCGCGAAAGCCATCCCGGCATAAAAGCCCCAGATCCAATGACGTCCAGCGCCTGATTCGTGGAGGCCGAGCCAAAAGCCGTAGAGCGACATGGTCGTAAAGAAGATTAAGACGCTATCGGTGATCGCCATGCGTCCAAGCGCCAGCATTTCGATATTCAGCAGCAACATCAACGCGCCGAACAGACCGACGGTTGGGCCACGCAGCCGGGAGAGAAACAGATAGTGCATCAGGATCAACGCCACTCCAAACAAGGCTGATGGCGCACGTGCGGCAAACTCGTTCACGCCGAACAGATGGTAGGACAGCGTCATCAGCCAGTACACGAAGACCGGTTTGGCGACGCGCAGCTCGCCATTGAAGGTCGGGGTGATCAGATCGCCCGAGGCGAACATTTCACGGCCGGCTTCCGCATTGCGGCCTTCGTCTCGATCTGTCAGGCCCATACTGCCGAGGCCGATGAAAAAGAGCAGACCCGACAGGAGCAGAAGCAGCAGCAGCTGTATGGATTGAGAAGGGGTACGATCCATGGAGACGTGGTCGCTATCTGTGAGCGACGGAACGGGTCCGCCTGCGGCTGGTGACCCGGTTTCTCATGTCTGAGGCCCGGACTGGTTCTTGGTTTGATCCGCGCGGTAAATCAGGGCTAGGTTGCGCAGATACACAACCGCTCCGAGCCCTTGTCCGGAAATAAAGACTGGGTCCATTCGATAGATCGCGTAGGCGAGCGTAATCAGCCCTCCAATGAGACTCATGTACCAAAAGGAAATGGGCACGCGGCTTTCCGAGCTTCGCTCGGAGGCGATCCACTGAACCAACCAACGACCAAAAAAGAGCCCTTGGCCGAGGAAGCCGATACCGAGCCAGATTGTCTCAGTCGTCATGAGGTGTCGGAAAGGCAGCCGTCATCGTCGTTTCGGACCGAAAAGGCATCCCCTTCGGTCGTAATGGTTCACGTCACTTGTCACGAAATTTGTAGAGCAACACGCGATCCTGCATCCATCGCACCGCGATCAGGTCGTACAGCGACTTGAACAGGCGATTGCCCATTCCGTACTTGGACACGCCATGGAGGCGCGGATAATGTCTGACCGGCACCTCCGTCACCTTGAATCCATGCATCAAGGCAAGCGCAGGAAAAAACCGGTGCATCCCTTCGAAGAGCCGGATCCGCTCCAAGACAGGCCGTCGGAAGATCTTGAGGGGGCAACCCGTGTCGTGCATGCCGTCATGGGTAAAGACATTCCGCACCCGATTCGCAATCTTGGACGAGAGTTTCTTCACCACGCCGTCTTGCCGCTGTTGCCTCCACCCACACACCACGTCGTGCGACGCCGTATAAGGGAGGAGTTTCAAGATGTCTTCGCTGTCTTGCTGGAGATCGCCGTCTATTTGGATAATGATCTCGCCGGAGGATTGGTGAAAACCGGCTTCCAGCGCACAGGTTTTGCCATAATTCCGGTCGAAGTGGAACACCCGCACATTGGAATGTTCGCGCGCCAATCGGTCCAGCTCGTCGCTGCTGCCGTCGCTGCTGCCGTCGTCCACGAAGAGGATCTCGTAAGGGCGGGAGCGCGACAGTTCATGCGAATCCATGACTTTCAAGAGACCGGTGATGAGGGGAGACAGGTTGTCTCGTTCATCCTTGATCGGGATGATCACTGAGGCCCAAGGGCAGGATGGCGGCGTCATAATCCACAAAAACTCCAGGAACGGCCGGAGAGTCGGTTAGTCAGGCGCGCATTCTAACGGAAGGTCAAAGGGAGGGTCAAACACGCGACAGCGATGGGCCTGACGCATGAGAATCGACCCAACTACCCACCGGATACCACGACGGTGAAACGCATCGTGCCCATTAAACTCGTTTCGTTGACTTGCTCGCCCGTATGAATCTCCACTTTGTACCGGCCGGGTTTCCAACCACCCTGCGGAGGCGACAATTTGAGATAGCCGCTATCATCTTCCAAGGCGATGCGCATGGCGTCCTCGCTGACGATCGTGTCCGGTGCGACATCTGTCACCGTTTCGGGCGTGCAACGGCCGAACACGGTGAAGGACTGATAATGCTGATGCAACGAGAACACAATAAAAACGGCTGGCACATCGGGGACAAACTGATCGGTCGGTTTGATCGGCACGATTTCGTGGGTCTGGCGCCAGCTCAGTTGCTCTTCAAATCCTTCTGCCGTGGTAATCGAACGAAACATCCCCTGTGGGGGCGCGTCGAAATCATACGCTTTCACGTCCTGTGAGCGGTTTTGGAACTCGGAGATCGGGAGGTTTCCGCTGAGCGGCAGGTCTTCAGCCACAGCTGCTTGGTACCACAGAAGGCATCCTGCGATCACAATTCCGCCAAGACGGAAGGCCTCATTCCTCATGACTGTCTGCTACACCTCTTAAGGCAATCCTGTCAATCGACCATCGGGCGAGTTGCCCATTGCAGCGTTTTCTGGCCATCTGTTAGGATTTCGCCCACCGTACGACCCATTTCACAGACCAATTGCCGGGGACCATAAAACATGTTGCAGGATGCCGACGCCCTTCCACAGCTGATCGGGGACTATAAGCCGCTCGATCAATGGCAGACCCATCTCAACCAGCTCTTCTATGGGCTGCGCGGGGACAAGCTCCGATCCTATTATCAGACCTTCGCGTCAGCGGACTTCCGTCTGGCACATGCGCTGGCGGCCGATTATTACGAGCGCGTCGTAACGCGCGACAAATCAGAAAATCGTCAACCGTCCTCTGCCGGCAGGGAGACGGATGACACAAGACGCTTGACCATCCTGGAGCTAGGACCCGGCAACGGGAATCTGGCTGCGTGCTTCCTCAGTCATCTCAAGGCCCTCGATAAACAAGGCACGATCTATCCACGTGTGCAATATGTCATGGTCGATTGGCAACAAACGGTGTTGGATGGGGCTCTAGCGCATCCTGACCTGGCAGCCCATCGGGATCACGTCGACACCTATCGTGGGTCAAGCGAGGATATGGCGGGAATAGATGATGGAACCGTCGACCGCATCATCTGCAATGAGCTGTGGAACGATTTACCGACGAAATTGTTGGCGAAACACGGCGGCGAGGTCGAAGAAGAGTTTATCCGTCCCAACCTCAGCGAGTCGCTGCATGCCGAGATTCAGGATTGGTCGACATTCGTGCGGGCTTTTCAGGACAAAGATCTCGATGCGCTCAAGACATGCCCTCCGTTCCTCGATGGATTGGTGTGGGAAAAAGAGTATCGCAAAATCGAATGGAAAGATGTCCCATATCGGAAGATCATCGTGGAATTTCTGCAGTCCATCGACCAAGATGTCCTGGTGCCCGTGAATGTCGGGGCATTCGCAACCTTGAAGGAGGCCAAGCGGGTCATGGCTCCGGACGCCATCGGGTTCAGCGCGTTCGATGCCGGCACGGCCGATATGAACGTCTTGAACGATCCGGAAAAACCTTGCTATGGCCAGTTCGGTGGCCAATACAGCTTCATGATCAACTTCGCGTTAATTGAGGCCGTGGCCAAGCATGTGGGGATGAAGCAAACGACATTCGAACCGCAGCGTGAATTCGTGGGGCGATCGTTGAATACCAACGTGATCACACTGATGGATCTGCTGGCGACCCATCCCTCCGCGGGACCGAAACTACAACCCTGGGAGCAAGATCGGCTCGTGCTGAAAACGATACGGGCGTTGAATAACACATTTGAGAGTCCCTATCGTCGGCAGCTCGAATTTCCGTTAGGGGCCAACATCCCGCCGGAAGAACGGGACACGTTGGGCGCGATCTTGCGCTCACTCAAAGACAACGGAATCCCCGACACCGTGGCCTATCTGACGGAAGAAGAACTGAGCGACGCACAAACGGATTTGGAAGAAATCGGCTACGACCGACACACGATGAGGATGGCCTTAAGCGCCCCTTCAGGTCCCATCGAGTACCAGCACTTCGCCTGCCGGTAATGTGAGGCTCCATCGTCCGTCTCCTGGCTCGCCGAAGCGCAAATATGAAGTAGATAAAGTCATGCAGCGTACGCCTCGACCTTGCCACCCGTCCCTTCGCACAAGTTCTTGATCGAACCTAATGCGTTCTCCAAACCTTCATGTATTGTGGGATCGTAGTCCCGATGCGGCTCGAACGTTACATGAACAGTGACTGTGGCGGTCGTATCGTTCCCCTTCACTTCTAACCAACCGCTATATTGATCGTCGCTGTCAGAGCCCCATTCCATTCGTTTACGGATATAGTCCACATGGTACATGCCGTCTGAAGCATATTGAAGCCCTCTCGCCTCGCCCTGCACACGGACATGCTCGCTGCCTTGTTTGATGACGTTTCTGACGGTGGGCAAGTAAAGAGGAAAGTTCCTCACGTCAGCGGCAAACTCGAATACCTTTTGTGCGCGACAATTGATGGTGGCTGTGTGCTCATACTCACCCATAAGTCCTCCTGTGTAATGCTGACCGGTGGACGCCGCCGCTGGTCATCAGCATATCGAGTCCATGACTCCGGCATCACTCGGGAGAGCCCTTGCTCTCTCATATGCACAGACCTTCGGCTTTCGGTTCACGACAAACCATGGAGGTTGCTGGTGGTCTGACGAGAGGTGAGATTTGATGTGATGGATCGAACGTAGTCGGCAGTCGAATGGCTACTCGACATCGTCATCGGAACAAGGGCGATGAGCTAACCTTACGTGGTTATTCCGTCGGCGTGAGCGGAGCAAGTAGCAGGGAGCTTAAGGGGCTGGCGAGCAGCGGAGCGAGCATGAGGCCAAATTGGGGGAAGTGGTCCTGCAGGGACAGGAACAGACCATGATCTTTGAGCCACTGCTCCGGTTCCGGCACCGCCTGTTTGGAGGAGCTTTCTTGTAGCAAAGCCTGCGCCCGCTTTGCTAGGAGGAGGGCTGCGGGGAGATATGTTGAAACCAACATCAAGGTAAAGGTGACGCCCCAAAACAGCGTGATGGCCAAGGCTGCGCCCAGCACCGCTTCCTGAGCGTCCTTCCCGGACATCAATGCCGCCGGCCACCGCAGCCAGGCTCCCATGTGTAACACCCCGGCGACGAGAATCGCTGAGGCCGCCGTCAGCACCTCCTTCAACCGTTTCATCTGCGACGCGCAAAACTCAGGATCGGGCTGCTTGCCCGTGCGTGGCGGCGCGAGGGTGCTGCAAGCGGCGAGCAGGGTTACCACCGGCACCACCATGGCTTGCACGTTCACGGTAGATACAACTGCCATAATATAGCGTAAGAGGTCCTCGCTGATCCGGTGGGGCCCGGCCTGGCGCAGGTTGTCGTAGCTAAAGCTGAAGACGGCTCGGTAGAGCGCATGCCTCTCATCGAGTGCCCAGATAAAGACCACTCCGATCGAGGCAAACAAGATCCCCACGGCGGTGACCACGAGCAGCCGTGGCCGTGGATGAGACTGGTAGATGGTGAGCCCACACAGGATCAGGGCATAGACCCCGGCCACCAGCGTCACGACCACGGTAGTCAGCCAGATATACCGGGATTTGACCTCCACGAGAAAATGGGTGGGATTGAACACCTGCTCTGAGGGCGCGACGGCGGGTTGCATCAGCCCGCTTGTGAGATTGTGGAAATTATCCACCGTGATGTTGGAGCTGAATTCAAACAGACTCGTCGAGAGCAGGAGGATGAACACCGGGGGGATGATAAGAAGCAAAAAGCGATAGTCGGAAGAACGTGTGGCAGTCGAGGGCGTCATGGCAGTCAGCCTGAGACGATGCGAATCTGATGAGGCAAGCGCACGGCGGGTATCCTAGCACAATCGTTCTGAAGGGACGAGGCAAGACTCCCGCGTACATCATCGAGAAAGCGGAGCCCTTGTTGGGTTATCGATCTTTGAGGCGGCCGAGCGTGCTTTCGATCGACCGCTCGAGTTTGTCCGCAGCTCCGCTGAGGGCCAGCTCGACAGTCGATGCCTGATGGCTTACAGCGATGGGCTGGTGACCGGCCAGTCTGGCTTCGAGCACACACCGGATGTCGTCACCCTTGGTTTTGTGACTGTTGGTGTCACTCAGATGCGTCTCGACGCGGGTAATCCGATCACGAAATCGGCCTACCGCGCCCTCGATGCTGGTGTGAGCGAGGGCAACGATCGCTTCACGCCCTCGGAGGTTATTGTCCGTATTAACCTGAATCTGCATGGGGCCACCTCCCTCACGTGATCACTGTTCAGGTCGAACCTAATCACCAGGCACAACCAAAGTCAACCGCACTGCGGCCACTCCTTCCATCGCTCATCCCCGGCCGTCTGGTGCAGCAGTTCCGGTGCAATGATGAAGTGACGACTCCGTCGACGCCTGTCTAGGTCTGTTCCAAAAAGTCTCACGAAGGTGCTGTCTTGTTTCCACCTTGCGCTCGGGTTCCCTTCCTGGCGCCAATCGCCTGTTCATTGTCCAATCAGCCAGACATTCTCGCTGGACACTTGTTCCGTCCTGCCACAATTCGAACAAGCAGAAAAGTTCGTAAATCAAACCAATCAATGCGTTAGGACACACCGTCCGAACACATGAGAACGGCACGATAGCTGCTGTGTGTTTTGGCAGTCATTATTCGCGCTCACTTCATCACACAGGAGGGATTCATGAGAGGGATGTGTAGTGTGGCAATAGGATTCTTAGCATTATTCGCCGTTACTGGAATCGTAAACGCTTCCGAGAGCTTTGCGGATTCCCATAGGGTGGACATCATCGAGACACTGAAAGGGACGGCGACGCAATCGGACAGTAATCCTCAAGGACAGCAGGGCAGAGTAGATGTCATCCAAAGCAGTGGGTCCGGGGGCACGCAGTACCCCTACGCCAAGCCGATGAACCACTGAGAATTGAGCCGATTCGAGACTGAGGAGGACTCGTTGTCCTCCTCAGTCAAAAGGCAGTGAATGCATACATTCGCCTCTGCAGTCTCTTCCATCATGGCCGACAGGTAGAGTCGACAGCGCCGGACCACTTTCTCCTGGCAACTTTTCCGCAGCCCCGCCACTGTTTCATCAGCCGAGACGACTTCTTAAACAGTCGATGCTCTGGAATCCTATGCGATCGTTGTCTATGTCGCTGATCGTTTGACTCACACGAAATCCGTTTATATACTCAATTTTTACCTGGAGGCGATCAAGATGAAGATCCTGATAGGCTTGCTCGTCCTAGTCGTTCTCCTCGTCGGCGTTGTGCTCGCGCTTCCCTTCTTCATCGATCTCAACAAGTATCAAGACCAATATAAGCCGCTCATCGAAGACGCCCTCAATCGCAAGGTCCAGTTGCAAGATATTCGCTTGACGGTTTGGCCGAGGATCGGCGCGCGCGTGGCAGGGTTCACGGTACTGGACGATCCGACTTTTGGCTCAGGTCCGTTTGCATCGCTCTCCTCGTTGGAGGTGGGGGTGAAGTTGATGCCGTTGCTGAGCGGCAAGGTCGAGGTGGAAGAAATCACGCTTCGCGATCCCGTTATCACGGTGATCAAGAACAAGAAAGGTGTCCTGAACGCCTCGACGATCGGCCGCAAAGGCGTGCCGGTGCCTGAAACGCCTTCGCGTGCCCCAATACCTTCGACGGAAGGTCCGCTCAAGATTCTCGCGCTGTTGGCTGTGGACCGAGTTTCAATCGACGGCGCAAGATTAACGTATCGTGATCTCTCGGCCGCCCAACCGACTGAGTACGTGCTGCAAGATATGGAGGTGCTCCTTCGCGATGTTCGACTCGGTCAAACTCCGACCTTGCATTTCCTCTCACACGTACAGCCGTTCAACATACCGGTGAAACTCGATGGTACGTTCGGCCCGCTGAAAGAGACGATGGATATAGACGCGATCAATTTCCAGCTTGGTGTAGGAAAGACGGACTTCACGATTACAGGCAAAGCCGCCGGGAATGATGCCAACATCAACATCACTTCCCCGGTGATCAATACTGCGAACCTTCCGGTGGCGCTCCCGCTCAAAAAGCCGGTCGACGTGAAGAATTTCCAGATCGCGGCGGAAGTAAGGGGACAGGAAGCCAAGCTGAATGCCCTGTCGTTCCAACTATTCGACGGCCAGATCAAGGGGCAGGGCAAAGTGATCGCCGGGTCCGATGCGCCGCCTTTCAAGGGTGGCGTTACGGTTCAGAGCGTACAGCTTGGTCCGGCGCTCAATGCTGTCGCGGAGACACCGATCTCTATCAGCGGGACGGCAGGCGCCGATCTTTCGCTGCAAGGCAAGGGATTCTCCATGCCGGACCTGACAAAGGCGTTGGAAGGAACCGGTCACATGGCGGTGAAGGATGGGAAGATTGAGGGAGTGAATCTCCTTCAAGAAGCGATGTCCGCCCTTAAGGTTGTCGGCATTTCACTCGACGATGCCAAAGCGACGGCGTTTTCGACGATCGAAACGGATCTCGCCATCAAGCAGGGGATCATCAACGTACAGCGTCTCCTGATGGACAGTCATGATTTTCAGGCGACCGGCGGGGGGACCATCGGATTCGATCAGCGGTTGAATCTGCTCGTGAATCTCAACCTGTCTCAGGAGGCGAGTCAGAAGATTGCCGGAGCGTCACCTGTCGTCAAGCTCGCGTTGAAAGACGGCCGATTGAACCTGCCGCTCACGATTACCGGCACCGCGCAAGCACCGTCGTATGGAGTTGATCTCAAGGGTATAACCGGGAAGGTACAGGAGCAGGTGAAGAAGAAGGTGGAAGAAACTGTGGGGGGATTGCTCAAGGGCACGACCAAACCAGAGGACTTGAAGAAAGAGGGACAAGAGCTGCTCAAAGGGATTTTAGGCCGTTAACGAAAGCTGATTTCTATGAATGTCGTAGATACGCTCACGCAGTATGCCGTGCAGTATGGGCTGCAGGCCGCGGTTGCGATTGGGATCTTCATCGCCGGTGTCATGGTGTCTCGCTGGGCCGGGAATTTGGCACAACACGCGTTGGAACGGCAGACCCTTGAACCGCCGGTGCGTCTGCTTCTGGTCCGCATCGTCAAGATCGTGGTAATGCTCTTTACCGCGATGATCGCCCTTCAGACGCTCGGTGTGCCCATTGCCCCGCTGATCGCCGGCGTCGGAGTCGCCGGCGTGGGGATCGGGTTGGCCTTGCAGGGGGTGCTGAGCAACGTGATGGCCGGGCTCTCGATTATCTTCAGCAAGCCCTATAAGGTCGGCGAACATATTTCACTGCTCGGGGTCCACGGCGACGTCGTGGTGATCGATATCTTCACGACGACACTGATGCACGCGGACCACTCCCGCGTGATCATTCCCAACAGAAAAATCGTCGGAGAGATTCTGCACAACTTTGGAACCATACGTCAGATGCGGTTGACCATTCCCGTATCGGCGAATGCGAATCTTGATGAGGCCCTGGCTCTGGTTCGGGATGTCCTCAATCGGCATCCATCGGTCATGAAAGACCCTGTTCCTTCAATAGGAGTGTCGTCTCTCGGGGAGTCATCCCTGGCCGTGGTTATCGCCGTAGAGCCTTGGACGGCTGTGGCGGATTACAGTTCGACTCAGAGAGAGCTGAACAAATTAATTCTTGAACGATTCCAGGAACGAGGGATCGCGCTACCGACAGCGAGTCTTACCGTCCACTTAGTGAACGGATAAGAGCGGTCGTGAAAAAACCCACGGTGTGGCTGTGTGCGACTCGAAGTCTCAGCGATCGGTCTTATGAGTTGTTACCGGCGCCAAGGTGCGCCTTCATCTCGAGCCTGAATGGAAATTATGCGATAAGAGGTACGCGAATTCGGATATGCCTACCAGTGCTATAACCACTCGCCTGTAAGAATCCCTACACGCTTGAGAATCTCCAGAAGATCCGAAGCGGCGAGTGCTGCACGCGGCATCCATCTGCTGCGGTGTCATGGCAAACACGGTATAGCCCTAAAGTTCACCGTCTCGATGGGTTCCGAGTTACGAAGGAGGATACATGAAGCAGTCGGTTCTGTTTGCCGTAATGATGCTTCTCTTCATGATGGGGAACGTCGCTTCTGCTGCCGATGAGTCCACCTCAGCGCAACCGGCTTCAGCTCCGGCACTGGACGTCGTGACCTTGAAAGACGGCAGTGTGATCTATGGTGAAGTGATAGAGATGACGGGCGGGATACTTCAGATTAAAAACTCCATGGTGAGCGACATCATCAAGGTGAAGTGGGAAGCGGTCAGTAAACTGACCGTCTCTCATCCTATTCCCTTTCATTTGAAGGAAGGATCCGTTCTGGTCGGAACCGTCGAAGAGAGCGACCCTGGAATGATGAAACTCAAGGGAGGGCCGACAGTAAGTACGGTGACGGTACCGATGGATACGGTGACTCAAGTAAACCCTATGGTCCAACCCCCGGTCATTTACACCGGTAGTTTGAATGCCGGGTACTCACAAGCCACAGGAAATAGCCAACTCCGGAACATCAGCGTGCTGGGCGATCTTGTGGCTCGAAGCGAGCAGCTTCGGTTGACATTGCTGGGCCGCTACGTCTATGGCGACAATGCGGGCAGCCTTATCACTCGGAATGCTCGAGGGACGATCAAACTCGACTTCTTCGTCACTAAACGGTTTTTCTGGTATACGTCTGCCTATTTTGAGAACGACCGATTACAAAACTTGAAGCTGAGAACTGCGATCTCCAGCGGTGCGGGGTATCAATGGATTGAGCGCGGAGACTACGACGGCATTTTTAAAGACATGACCTTGTACACTGAAGCGGGTCCGTCATATTTCAATGAAGACTTTCGTGATCCGTTTCCGGATAAGGCAAGTTTTCGCGGGCGTGTGGCCATGAAATTGGATTGGCCCCTGTTCGACGGCCGTGTCACGCTCTATCATTACAACGAAATTTTCCCGTCTCTCCAAACCTTCTCGGATTTTTACTACACGATGGATAACGGGTTTCGCTTGAGGATTTTAGGTAGTCTGGCGAGCGGATTCCAGGTGACCACGCGATACAACAATCGGCCGCCTGCCGGCACCAGCGATACGGACAATTTGTACCTGCTCACGCTCGGCTATGCCTTCGATACGACTCGTAAACGATAGGCTGAGCATGCTGCAAAAGCTCCGGCGTCGCTCTCACAATGTGTAGGTCTCAACGCACCAACGGACAAGAGCTGCGAAAGCGACTCGAGACGGGTGGGTGAGAAAGATTACGCCTCGACCGTTCCCTTTGTGCAGCCTCACTGGACGAGATTGTTAGTATCCGTCGAGCCTATCGTTCTCCTTGTCTTGAAACTTCCACGCGCAATGACCGACAATTGAAAGTCTGAGGCTATTTACGGTGTCGCACTGATCCGCTTTCTCAAAGGAGGAGCAGCATGCTGAAAGAGTTCAAAGAGTTTGCCATGAAGGGCAACGTCCTAGACATGGCGATCGGTGTCATCATCGGTGGAGCGTTCGGCAAGATCGTGTCGTCACTCGTCAGCGACGTTCTCATGCCCCCGATGGGACTGCTGATGGGAAAAGTGGATTTTTCCAGTCTCTTCATCGACCTGTCTCGAACATCACCTCCATCCTTAGCCGCCGCAAAAGCCGCCGGGGCTCCGACGCTCAATTACGGAGTCTTTCTCCAAAGCGTGTTCGACTTCATCATTATCGCCTTTGTCATTTTCATCCTGGTCAAGCAGGTGAACCGGTTTAGGCAAGAGGCACCGCCGCCACCACCGCCTGCTCCACCGGCACCAACTAACGAAGAGAAATTGTTGATGGAGATCCGCGATCTGTTGAAGAGCCGACAGTAGCGTGACAGCGATACACGGAGCGTGAAGGTTGCGTGGCGTATGTCACGTGCCTGGAAGGTAAGGAGATCATCATGAGGACACTTAAGACGGCAATAGGCATGGCGATCTTGGTTGCCTTGATGGGTTGTTCATCATTTCTGAAGCAGCACCCCGATGCGTATATCAAGCAGCCGACCGTGTGTATCGACCAATGGTACGGCTATCACCAAGGCTCGGGGTGCCCTTCAACTGCAAAGGTCGTCCCGCCTGATGCATCACAAGAAATGGCTGCCCGTCTGGCGGCCCTGGAACGAGATCGGCAACGATTGGCCGATGAACTGGAAGCGGCTCGGAAGCAAAATGGAACGCTGAGCAACCGCGTGAGCGATTTGGAGAGACAGCTCGCCGACCGCGATCGGGAGATCGTCGCCTTACGCTCCAGTACCGGCGACTCTGTGACTCTCGCCAGTCAACTATCGGCAGCGCAAATGGAGAAGGATGGCCTCGCGGCGGAACTGGCCGCCGCCCGGCAACACAGTGGGGATAAGGACCGGCTTGCCGCAGAACTCGCGGCCGCCAACCAGCGTGTGGCTGATCTGGAAAGCCAGCTCGCCGATCGTGACAAGGAACTCGCTGGTCTGCGGGGCGACTTGTCCGCTGAAACGGCGAAGCTGCAAGAGGCGCAGCGTGGGCTGATCCGAGCTCTCCGTCCTGAGATCGCCAAGGGTAATATTGCGGTCGATCTGAACAGCGAGCGTCTTCTGATCAACTTGGCTTCCGGTTATCTCTTTGACTCAGGCCAAGATCAACTCAAGCCTGCCGGAGCCGATGCCTTGCAACGAGTGGGTGGCGTCCTGAAAGACTTTCCGGAAAAGCAGGTCCATGTGGCCGGCTACACCGACAATGTTCCGATCAGGAGTGCTTTAAAGAAAAAATTTCCGACGAATAAGGAGCTATCGGACGCTCGCGCGGAGAGCGCAGCCCAGGCTTTACGTGGCGGAGGGCTCACCAGCAACCTGTCGGCTGCTGGTCATGGAGAAAGCAATCCGGTTGCAAACAACAACACGGCAGAGGGCCGAGCCAAGAATCGACGAGTTGAGGTTATCGTCAAGTAGTCGAGAAAAAAGTGTGTGCGCTTTCCGTTAACAGAAGGGCTCTCCTGTAGGGAGAGCCCCTTCGTCATTCAGATCTCCGTCATCCAAATATACGCTATCTCCTGCATTTCACTTGTGGGTCTAGGACACGGCAGGTTGACACCATTCATCGACCAGAGTAGTTTCCGTAAACCAACACATCCGCATTTCCTTCTGGGCCACCAACATGGCCAATACAAGCGTTCAGGGCCGCGTCGTCTACGCCGGAACGGATAAGGGGATCAAAGGCCTCGCGATCGTCGCGGTGGATTTCGATCCGCTGTTTTCCGAGGAGATCCTTAACAAGGACTCCAAGGCGGTCTTCAGTGATGACAATGGATCGTTCAGCATTGCGTACTCTCCTGACCAATACCGGGCCTGGGTACTCGACAGAAACCCCGACATCGTCGTGAGGATCTACGGGCCGGGGTTGCGATTGTTGCATCAGACCGCCGAGCACAAGGACGTCACCGACGGCACGCTGACTCTCACCACGATCAACATCCATCGGGCCAATATCGAAGGCTGGCTGGTGACTAACGCCACGCTCGACCCCACTAATCCCAATCTTCGTGCCGATGGGACTCCCATCACCTGGACCACCGGCAACGAAGTGGTCATTTTGAAAGACGGGGAGAAACTGTTTCCTCTGCTGACCGATGACATCAATAAAGCCGGCACGTCTATCCATTTCATGAACATGAATTTTTGGCTGGGGAAGAATCTGATCACTAAATTCGTTCCCGACCCGCCGCCCGAGAATGTGCCGGTCAATGGGTTGAGAGTGCATGAAATCCTCAAGACCAAAGCCGCCACGCTTGCGTCCATCAACATTCTTGTTCAGGATGTTCCCCTGTTCGGCAGAATCTTCGGCGCCGACACCGACGGCTTGGTGGAGGATTTCTTCAAGAACAGCAGCGCCAGAGTCCGTTCGTTCCCCATTTTTCTTTCCCCGCTCAACCTTCCGTCCTTTATGCATGCGAAGGCGGTTATTCTCGACGGGAAGACGGCCTTTGTATTGGGCTCTACCATGTCGCAATCATACTTCGGGGCTCCTGACCATATGATTCAAGATCGTCGCCATCGCGGTTCCTTGATTCATGACATCAGTGTGAAAGTGGAAGGGCCGGCCGTTGAGCATATCGACCGTACATTCACGACCATATGGAATGCGGCGGACTCATCATCATCTGCGCTCTCTCCCGCCACGGGACAGGCCGCGGCAGCCCAACCGGGCATCGGCGTTCAGGTCATTCGTACCCTCCCGGGCGGAACATTTACGACTTCACACACGGGGGGACCTGCGCTTCCTCATGGAGAAACCGGCGCGCTGGAGGCTTACCAACGCGCCATCGCTCAGGCCAAAAACTTTGTCTATCTCGAAGATCAGTATTTTACCGCGCCGGAGATCTTCGACGCCTTGCTTGAGCGAATGCGGATGCAGGAAGCGTCCAAGTTGGAAGTCATTCTCGTCATGAACGCCAAACCGGATGTTTCCGGTTATCCGGAAAAGCAAATTCAATTGATCAAGCAGTTCCGCTCCGATCTCGTCAAAGCATTGGGAGAGCCGCTGGTAAAGAAGCGCCTCGGCCTCTTCACCATCTGGAGTTGTCAAGAAACCGCCCAGAAATACGAGATCATGCCCATTTATGTCCACAGCAAAGTGGCGATCGTTGATGATGTGTGGGCGACGGTGGGTAGCGCTAACTTGGACGGCGCATCTCTGAACCAGATTCAGCTGTCCACTATTGTGGAAGAGAAGCTGGCCGATCAGATCGAGGACGGGAAATGGTGGAAGAAACTGATGATGGGCATCGTCATCTGGCTGTTAAGTCCGCTCGTCATCGCTATTGTCGCAGCCGTCAAGATTGGAACAGCACGGCCGACACAACATGCCAATCCTGGCCAGACAAGGCAGCCGACTCGCTCGACGGAGTTGAACGTGGTGATATGCGAGAAGCAGCCTGATTCGGCGGTTCCCAACCAGACCGTCACCGCGTTTCGCCAATCACTCTGGGGTGAACATCTTGGCCTCACGTCACTGCCTCCGACTCCAGGGTCCGGCTGGGTTGAGTTCTGGAATCAGCGCGCTGAAGATAAATCCAAGAATCTTCAGCTCGAACCATCGAAACCGGCTACCCAACGGACGAAACACCCGGCGAAGATTCTCGCCTGGCAGCCGGAAAAGGAGTCCGAGCCCTATCTCCGCGCGCTGGGTGTGAAGACGAACGATCTCAGGATTCGTTCTGCGGCTGACAAGTTCGACTTCGCAACCGGGAAGTTGGAGCAGTAGGTGTCGAGCATGGGGAATACGGTCACCAATTCGGCGCTCGGGCTCGGTAAGGCCCTGTCGATCCTCAAGGAAGTCGCGCGGACTTCCGCCTCGGCCAACGCATTCGTCAACTTTCTGGGATGGAAGCTCCCACCCGGACTGGAAGAGATAGGGCTGACCGGGATCGACCTGACGAACTTTCTCGCCAAGCTCCATATCGTCTTGGAGTCTTCCGAAGCCGAATGGGAGGATGAGGTATTGATGGCGGTTCGCGTCGGGGAACTTGCGAGCGCCATGGGGAAACTGGTCCAGGACATCAACCGATATTCCGACGAGCTGCCGACGCGCCTCGCCGCGCAAGGCGATTATATTTCCCGCACCAACATTCATACGCAGCTTCCTAGACGAATCTTCGATTTGCTGCTGACCAGTTATCTCTCCAGTACATCTCCGCTAGCTTCCGCCGTTCTCCATCTGATGAACATTTTCGAGTTCAAACATTTCGCAGCCGATGAGAGCATCCATCAGGTCGAGCACATTCGCGCCATCGTTCATTACAATCATCTGAAGGCATTACTGTCAGATCCATCACGACATCTGCGAGAAACATACGGGTGGGGCACTTCCCATTTTGCCGTCGAGGATCTTGTTAATCGAATTGGTCAGGTGTTACGTGCACTCGGCTCGACGGTTCGGTTTCAAGCCATGGAACGTCGTGCCGAAGAGATTCTTCTCGGTCGCCGGCTGCGCGAAGATGAAACAGATTCATCCCTCCAACTGATCACTCATCTCTACGAACAAGTCGGCGACATCGGGGGACTGATTGTCGGGCTGTCATTGTTTGGCGCGAGGCCGACCTCGCCGAATGCCGAGGACGGTGGCATTGGGCTGTTACCGATCATACGGGGACAAGTGGATGGCGAAATCCCCCTGCATATAGTCGAAGATACGGTCATTGAACTCTCTGCTCAGGCCGACGTGCTCAGACGTACGGCGATGATTCTCCGACCCAACCTGCCGTTACAGGTTCACACTGCCCCCAGCTTGGGAAAGCTCGCGAACGGCCGCGTCATGATGGGTTTCCGTCATGGTCACCCCGACGGCACGCCTTTTACCTTGGTCTCATTTCCCGGCGGTTCGGCTCTGACGGTCCGACAGATTTCGTTCAAAGGTGGGTTTGACAAGAGCACGGATACCAGCCACGAAAGTTTTCTTGAACTTGCTCTCACCGGCGCTGACGTGGTGATGCCGTTGTCCGAAGCCGACGGATTTCTAGTCGGAACGATTGGTCGAGATCGAATCAACACGCCATTCGACCTCCTGCTCGGCTGGACGAGCCAACGAGGCATCTACTTCCAAGGAGCCGGCGGATTGGATATCAGTCTGTCTCTGAACAAATCGGTCGGTCCATTACATCTGCAGGCTCTCCATCTGGGTTTCGATGTTCAAGAGGACGGATTCGATATAGAAGCGAGCATAAACGGAAGCCTCAGCATCGGGCCAATCACTGCCACGATCGAGCGACTTGGCGTGACCGTCAGCGTATCTTTCAGAGAAGGAAACCTCGGCTTGTTCGACCTCTCTCCGAGCTTCAAGCCGCCGAGTGGGGTGGGATTGGCGATTAATGGGCCGGGGGTGGCGGGGGGCGGATTCCTGTTCTTCGACCCGGCGAAGGGCGAGTACGGCGGGGTGCTGCAGCTTGAATTGGGCGAACGCATCGCCGTGAAGGCGATCGGGCTCTTGAGCACCCGGTTGCCCGATGGGAGCAAGGGCTACTCCCTCGTGCTGCTCATCACCGCCGAGGGGTTCACGCCCATTCCCCTGGGCTTTGGCTTTACCCTGACCGGCATCGGGGGCCTGCTGGGCATCAACCGCACCGTGCGCACCGAGACCGTGCGCCAAGGACTCAAGACCGGCACCCTGGATTCACTGCTGTTTCCCCGTGATCCGGTGCGGAACGCGCCGCAACTCGTGAGCGACCTGCGGGCCGTGTTCCCACCCGCCCCCGGGCGGCATGTCCTGGGCCCGATGGTCCAACTGCGCTGGGGCACGCCCACCTTGTTGACCCTCGATCTGGCGGTGCTGCTCGAACTGCCGACACCGGTGCGCCTCATCGTGCTGGGCCGGCTGCAAGTCCTGCTGCCCAACCAGAGTCATTCGCTGGTCCAGATCCGCATGGATGCCTTAGGCGTGCTGGATTTCAATGAAGGCACCGTGGCCCTCGATGCCACGCTCTACGACTCGCGCATCCTGGACTTCACCCTGACCGGGGACATGGCCCTGCGCGCCCGCTGGGGGAGCCAGCCGAACCTCGTGCTGGCCATCGGAGGAGTCCATCCACGATTTCCGGCGCCGGCGGGCCTGCCCGTCCTCAGCCGCCTCGCGCTGACCCTGGCCGATGGCGACAACTTGCAGCTGCGTTGCCAGGCCTATCTCGCCGTCACCTCCAACACCGTGCAGTTCGGAGCCCGCGTGGATTTGCATGCGGCGGGCGGCGGCTTCAGCTTCGACGGCATGCTGAGCTTCGATGCCCTCGTGCAACTGGCGCCGTTGGCGTTTCAAGTCGATGTCGCGGCGGCCATTGCCTTGCGCTACCGGGGCCGTCTGCTGATGGGGATCTCGTTCAGCGGGATGCTCGCTGGTCCCACGCCCTGGCAGGTAGAGGGCAAGGCCACCATCAAAATTCTGTTCTTCAAAGTGTCCGTGCATTTTGAGCGGCAGTTCGGCTCCCGGACCGTGCCCCCGTTGCCTGCGGCCGTCGATGTGCTGGCCTTGGTCACCGACGCCCTCCGGGACCGCCGCAACTGGAGCGCGACACTCCCGCGCACCGAGCCCACCATCGTCACCCTGCGCGAGACGACACTCGCCGCACAAACCCTGCGGGTGCACCCGTTAGCGGAGCTGACCGTGCGCGAGCGGGTGGTCCCGCTCAAGCGCCGGATTACGAAACTCGGCACCGCGCCGTTGCGCGGCGGCCCCACCACCGTGACCGTCACCGCCACCAATCGCAGTGCGACGCCGCAACCGGTGTCGACCACCCCGGTGCAGGAGCCGTTTGCCTTGGCGCAATTTGAGGATTTGCGGGACGACGAACTGCTCGCGCGGCCGGCCTTTGAGACGCACGAGGCGGGGCTGAGCCTCACGCCGGACACGGTAGCCTTTGACGAGGACCCGGCGCTTACCGGTCCGCTGCGGTATGAGACCCTCATCCTCGATCCGACGCGGCCGCCGGAGCCGGCGCAGCCGGGCTACACACTGCCGGCGGCGGTGCTGACGCGGGCGGCCGTCTTTGGGGCGGCGGGCCAAGCCGTGCTGCGCCGCCACGGCCGAGCCCGCTATCGCGCCGCTGAGCTCGTGGCGTAACCGGAAGGGACCCAGACTCCATGCCCGATCTGCCGCAAGCCACATATCGATTCTTTTCCTGGTTGAGACAGGGACTTCTCGCGGACTTGTCGAATGTTGGAGGATCACCTGCTACGAACGCCGGGCGCCTTGAGTATCCCGTCCGTTTGCGGGTGAACGACGGCCAGCCCGTTGACATCGACGCGCAGCTCTATGGACCCGGCGATGTGACGGGTCTGGATGCTCGAGAAGTGATTCGGCTCGAGCCGCCTCGTTTCATGACCGATTTCGAGCCGAACTATTTCCCGAGTATCGAATTCGATCGGCCGGATTTCCCCTGGCTTTTCACTCCCGCGAACGCGGATGGCAATCGACGACTCCTTCCGTGGATTTGCTTGATTGTCGTGAAAAAGGAGGGAGCGACACTCACGACGGATGCCGGTAAACCACTCTCGGTACTCGAGTGCCCACGAGGGGAATTACCCAATCTCGAAGAATCTTGGGCCTGGGCACACGCGCAAATCGTGTCGAGCGACCAAGCCCCTCCCGATCCGTCGCCACATCCGGCACTCAAGCAGATTTTGAATCAACACCCCGAGCGAACTCTGTCACGACTTCTCAGTCCGCGTCGTCTCGATCCCAACACGGCGTACTATGCTTGTCTGGTACCAACCTTCGAGGTTGGTCTGAAAACCGGTCTTGGCGAGGCCGTTACGCCCGAAGAGGAACAGGCCATGAAGGCGGCCTGGTCTGCAAGTTCAGGAGCAGGCACAACCGCTACTCTCACGCTGCCGGTCTATTTCCACTGGGAATTCCGTACAGGGATTGAAGGCGATTTTGAATCGCTTGCCCGGCGTATTGAAGCGAAGCCGCTTCCCGAGACCATCGGATTGCGCCAACTCGACATCAGCGCGCCGGGTTGGGGAATGCCCTCCAAGCCGAGAGGGTCTGACGGGACCGTGCTTGATCTCGAAGGAGCGCTTCGGACCCCCGAAACGAACCCGCGCGACTGGCCGGAACCGGCACGTACTGCCTTTCAAAACTCCCTTCGCACGATTCTCAATATTCCGGCTTCCCTCAATTCGACCGGTACACCGGCCACGTTGGGCCCGCCGCTCTACGGTCAGTGGTACGCGAAACAGGAAACGGTTCCAGCGGCAAGTCAGCCTCCACATTGGTTTCGCGAACTGAATTCGGACCCCCGGTATCGTGTCGCGGCTGGTCTGGGCACCTATGTCGTGCAGCAGGATCAAGAACAGCTTATGGCATCGGCGTGGGATCAGCTCGAAAAAAAGAAGCAGGACAATCTGCGCTTGAAGCGTGCGCAGTTGGCCGAAACGGTCGGCGGCTCGCTGGTGAAAAAACATCTGGCGTCTCTCGATCCTTCGAGACTGCTCCAGTTCGCCGGTCCTACGCTTGGTAGCCTCAAAGATTTGGCGCCGCCGGCCGGGTTACCGTCCGATCCTCGGCGTCTAGTCGGACATGCCGCGCTTTCGGGTACCTTTCGTCGTTTCAATCGGCCTCGCGGGCCGCTGGCCACACGGCTCGGCCACATCGATGCCGCGCGTCTGAGCAACCAGATTCCTGCCCCATTCAGCAGACGCGAGGCGGACACGTCTCGTCTGTTTGCCGCCGCAACGCTGAGCGAGACGCATCGACGCATTCAGTTGGCTGCCGACTGGGCCGGACTGAAAGCGAACATCCTGACGCAGCTCGATCCCAAGGCAACCGTACTGACAGCAGTGCGTGAAACGGTCCCTTCCGCCGAAAGCATCGACGTCGCCCTTTTTGCCCCGACCTTTCCCCAACCCATGTATGAGCCAATGCGGGATGCGTTCCCCGATATGCTGCTGCCCGGCATGGATCAGGTCCCCGCCAACAGTATCGCGTTGCTCCAAACGAATCCCTCATTCATCGAAGCTTATATGGTGGGCCTCAACCACGAAATGAGCCGTGAGCTGTTGTGGCGAGGGTTCCCAACCGATCAGCGCGGCACTTACTTTCGCCAGTTTTGGGACGCCCAGGGGGATCTGCTTGAGGGCAGCGAGCAAGAGCGCGAGGCCCGCCGGGATATCACTGCAATTGCGACATGGAGTGACGAAAGCCATCTTGGCAGTCATGGGGCACAGGGATCGAGCGAAGGCCAGCTGGTCCTCTTGATTCGCGGAGATTTGCTTCGCCGCTATCCTCGTGCCATGGTCTACGCCGTAGAGGGGATCTGGTCGGCCGACGGCACCCGCCGTGAATTGGGCACCAATGAGCTGTATCCCATGTTTCGAGCCACGCAGGCGCCGGATACCACCATGCTCGGGTTTGCCTTAACCAAATCCATCGTGCGTGGTGCGGATAATAGCCAGAACAGCGGTCATCCCGGCTGGTTCTTCGTGCTCCAAGAGCAACCAACGGAACCGCGATTTGGATTGGATGTGGCCAAAACGTTCGGCGGCACACCGGACCATTGGTCCGATCTCTCGTGGGGCAACTTGGCCTCAAGTGAAGAGACATTCAAGCAACTTGTCTATGTGCCCATCGATGGACTGTTGAAAAACGTCGTGCGTGACAACATCCTCTGGGGGAAGAACTCGGCGCACATGGCATCGATCACGCGGCAGCCGCCCTTCCGCGTGGCCATCCACGCCAGAACGTGGTTACGGACGTAGCGCATTACGGGAGAGCGCACCATGCCCTACTTGGAAGAAGAACGAACGCGACTTCAGGCTGAATTACAGGCTGTCGTCGTGGAGCAATCCGCTCTGACCACCAAGCTGAGCGCTCAACAGCAAGCAGTGACCGCCGCGCAGGCGCAAGTATCTGTGGCGCAGGCACAGCTGGCACAGAGACAAGCGGAAGTTTCTCCATTACAGGATGCGGTCAACGATGCGGACAGTCGGGTGGCTGATTTGGATCAGCAAATTCTCGACGCTTCCGAGCCTGAGCCGGGTATCTCACCGCTGGAGTGGCGACGACTGCTTGCTGCTCTCAAGCGACAAAGAGACCTGGCTCGAACGCAGGCGGCGGCTACTCGTGCGAGACTGGGAGGCGGCCAGGCTGCTGTGGCTCAGGCACGGGCGGTCGTGCAGGGGGCCGAGCGACAGGTGGGCGACGCACAAGCGGGAGTCGTCGCCACGCAGACCGCGATTGCCGAAGTCCAGGCGCGTCAGCAGACGCTGCAACAGCGGATTACGAACATCGCCGATGTGAACGCGCAGATCGACCGAGAGCCGCTCGACCGTAAAATGGTGGAGCAGTTGGCCGCAGAACTTTCGGTGCGCGTGTTTGAGTTGGAAGATGCGCACGTTCAGGCACGTCTCGAACAGGAAGACGCCGAAGAACAGTTGCGCGGCCTCATCGCTCGCCGTGATGATCTCATGAACCGAATCGCGGACGCGACGACGAGGCTTCCCGATGCTCAAGCGAGACTCCAATCGGCACAGCGCGAACTGGCCGAAGCTGAAACCAACATCACAGCCGCATTTGACGAAGGGCCTCTCTAAGATGATGAGAAAAGGAATACCCGCGTGAAGCCGATCGGTGAGGGACCTGAAATTCCGGATCGTGTCCGCCCCGCGGTGCTGCGCGCCTGGAGGACACGGCTACTGGGACTTCAGCGGATACATAGCCGTGCTGTCCTGAATGCCCAAGCGGCCCAGCGGCTCGTGACCAAACTGACGAGTGATCGGGCACAATGGCAGAGCGAGCTGGCGCAGGTGCAGCAGCAAATTCCTGTGGCGCAGCGAGCAGTGGAGCAAGCGAAGAACAAGGTCGCCACCCTATCGGCCCGGCTGACCGACCACCGGACCGCTCGCGATGCCGCAACCGCGCGACTTCTCGGGACGGACCGCTTGAGCGGGAGAGTGGCCACCGCACAACCACTCTTGTTGTTGCCCGTCCGTCTGGAAACCAGATTCATGGCGAGAAGCGGTGAAGCCGGCACCGAACTCTTGGTGCGTGTCTATCCCGATGACATTCACGTCGATTCGCATGAGCCGGAGTTGACCGTCGAGGAAGAACAGTGGGGACGGGAGTATTGGACGCGGGTCACCACCATTCCCCAAGGCCAAGATCCGGCAGAGATAAACCGGCAAGCCTGGCGGCAACTTGCGGACCGATTCGGCTCACCACGCGCAGCGTGGATTGCCACGGCGTTGGACCCCGGTCAATCGAGGTCTCCTGGAGGGCGAGCCGATGTGTGGACCCGCGCTCCCCATACGCGAGTCCTACCGGACCGGTGGGTCGTGCTCGCCTATCGCGGCGAACGCCCGCTGATTACCGCATGGGGCAATCAGATTCCCGATCAGTTGGCGGTGGGTCCCGCTCCGCAAGAGACCGGGGCTCTCCCTGACCATGACAACCTGCCCATCGATGAAGGCATGCGTTGGATGATCGATTTTGCAACGGCCGAATCAGTCGGCATGGGGGTTCGAATCGTCCTCACCGAAGAACAGGTCAAGGCTGGTTTTGAACGTGTGGTTGTCCTTGGAATCAAAGCTTCACTGGATGCTCCGGCGACCGCTGCGCGACTCGCCAGTCTTTTCGATGCGCACCATTATTCCGACGGCGTAGCGTTCATCGGCCAGAACACACCGACCAACAACACGGCTGAGAGCTCATCTGGATATCGTTCCGGCCGAGATGCCGACGTGACGTTTGCCGTTGAACGGGAAGCATCGCTGGCCCAAGCCGGATCCGACGGTCAACTGACGGCGCAAGCCTTGGGACTGCCCCTTGCCGTCTTTGCACACGTTCGTGGAGCAGATGGCACGGATCAACGTCACGCTGAGGCCATGAACACGGCGCTGTTATCTGCCTGCGACAGCGCCTTGTTGCGGCAACTGTCTGCTTCTATCAGTCAAGATATGCTCCGCGAGCACTTCATGGGGTTTGTGCGGGCGCGCGGTCCTTTCCCGGTCTTGCGGGTCGACACACAACCATACGGCATCTTGCCCGTGGCCGCGTTCGACCGTTGGACCTCCAACGTGACCACTGGTCCAGAACCAGGACTGGCAAGTTGGTGGCTCGAGCAGCGTCAGATACGCCGCGAACTCATCCCCCGCGCACTCAGCACGCTGACGGAGGACAACCCGGTTGCGTTGTTGGCTCAGCAGGCGACCTCGGCTGGGTATGCCCAACGAGAATTCTCGGATGCGAGCCGGACTCCGCCGGTCCCGCTACCGCTTGTCGCTGCATCGCTTCGAGATCTGCTGCTGAAGCAGGCCTTGGCCGCTCATCCCGATCCCGCACTGAATTTTCTGTTGACCTTGCCGGACGATGTACGACAGTCGTTGCTTGCCGAAGTGATCGACCTCACAACGTTGCGGCTCGATGCGTGGGGCACCTCGTTGGCCACCAGACGGCTGGCCGCTCTTCGAACGTCTCAGCCGACAGGAATTCGCATTGGAGCCTATGGCTGGGTGGAGGACGTGCGGCGTGCGGCGGTTCCGCTTCAAGCAGTCTCCTCGCCTCCTGCAGGGGTAGAGGCTCCTCTCTTCTTGGCGAACGGCAACCAAGGCCATGTCCATACGCCCTCTCTTGCCCACGCGGCGACGGCTGCGATCCTGCGAAGCGGCTATCTGTCTCATAAGCAGACTGGTGATGGAAAAGACAGTCCGTTTGCCGTCAATCTCTCGTCCGATCGCGTCCATCGAGCTAAATGGATGCTTGACGGAGTCCGCCAAGGGCAATCGCTGGCCTCCTTGCTCGGGTATCGCTTCGAGCGAGGGCTCCATGAAAGCGGACTTGATCGCTTTATCCACCGATTCCGGGCGTTGGCGAGCCTGAAAGAGGATGACCGGCTTGCCGATGCGCGCCGGAAAGTCGTGCTGGCTGAAAGGCTCGCGCAAGAGGTTGCGGTGTTGCGGATGAAGCGGGATCAGGCGGCTCAAAGCGCGACGGATGTGAGGTCCCTCAAAACCGAACGGGAAGGGCTGCTGCAGAGTTATCGCGCCGAGCTCGACACCATCGCAGCGACAGCGCAGCAGGCCCAGAATGCCGAGGCACTCGTTGGACAGATTGCTCAGACCTTGGCCCAGCACGAGAGCGCGAAGCCGGAGGGTCGTATAGGTGATGTGGTAAGCGGCCGCATGACCGTTGAATTACTCGAGCAACGGGACGCGGACCTATGGGCCAACCGCCTTGAAGAGCTCGATCAAAATCGTTCTACGGCTATCGCCCAGGCTGCTGTAGCCCGCGCTGTGGTGAACGCCCGTGATACAGACCACGCACACGCAGAACAAGCAACGGCGAGACTTCTTGATGCTACGATTCTCGAGTCGATTCCCGCGGCAGAACGCGCGATTGCGCACAACGAGGAGCTTGCCGCACAGTTCGAGCGGCAGGCGATCGACAAGGAGGAGGGCCTAGCGGGCAGGGCCGAAGCCGGACTGGCGGCGGCGAGAAATGAATTGGCGACACTGCTGGCCCAACGGTGGAACCAAGCCCTTGAGGCCTTGCCGGCCAACAATGTCGTGGACGGTCTGGATCTGCACCGCAGGTGGAAGGACAGTCAGTCAAGTCCCTCAGGTCAGCCGCGCTGGGACGTCACGACCATCCCATTCGGCAATACGACGCTGGGCTTTCCGAATCCCGGCACAACTGATTTCAATGCATTGATCGAACAGCTGAAAAGCCTGGACGACCTTGTCGATGCCGTGGGTGATACGGTGGTGGCGGAAAGTGTATATCAGCTCGTTCAAGGAAATCCGCTTCGTTCCGGGGCGACGCTGGATGCCATCGCCACGGGTGAGTTGCCGCCTCCCGAGTTGGACGTCATTCACACTCCACGAAGCGGCATCGGCTTGACACATCGTCTCTGCGTGTTGTTTCCTGCGACACCCGGGGGAACGATCTTGACGTGGCCGACCGGCCCTGAGCAGGTGCGCGCCGCTGCAGAGCCGATACTCAACGCCTGGGCTGCCACCCTTCTGCCGAATCCCGCCAAGGTCCGCTGTCGAATTGATTACGTCGATCCCGCGACCGCCGGCGTCCTTCACACGCTTGAAGCCGATCTCGCAGCGCTGAAACTTTCGCCGCTTGACGCGGTGTTCATGGCAGAGGGACAGGCGCACGCGCAACGCGCGGAGTTGGAGCAGCGCTGGTCGAATCACATGCTCCGTGGGCGACCGGCCACGATCCCCGCTCAGGCACAAGTTCAACTGCACTTCGAACGTGACCCGGGTTGGTCGAGTGATGTCGTCAGCGTAGGGGAGTTTCTCGAAATGACTCGCACCCTGCGTCGGTTGTTTGCCAACGCGCGGTCGATCGATGGACGTGATCTCTCGCTTCCGGAGTCACCGGCTGTATCAGGCGTCCAGAGTCTAGAGCTGAGTCGCCGAGTGGATCAGGCCGTGCGGTCGTTCACAGAAGCGAGCCAAAATCTTCAGCGGATGCTTCCGCCTAGTGAGAGCGCCGACGCCGCGCTCGATCTCGAAACACTTCGCACGGGATTGATGCGAAGCGCGGCATTCGGCATCCCGGCAGCCGTTCCGTTGGATGCGGTGGGGTCGGGCTTGGAGGTGCAATCGCTCTTGCTCGCGCAGGTGCGTTCTGTTGCTGCAGAAATGCAAGGACGGCTGTCTCGTATTGCCGATGCCGATCGTGCGTTCGATCGCGCACATGCGCTGTCTGAGGAGCAGCGGGAGCATGACCTTGCTCGATTGAAGACTGTCTTCGGATCGGATTTTCTCGCGCTTCCCCACATCGCACCGGCCAATGCCGCGCAATTGACCGAAACGTTCGACGCGAGTCTCTCCTTGCAAGGCAACGATCCGCTGGCAGCCGTCACCTGGCTCCAACGCGTGGCCCATGTTCGCCAGGGTGCGATGCGCCTGGAGACGGCGATGCTGTATGCCGAGACGCTTGGGGAGCAGGCGCATCTCAATCTCCAGGTCGGCCAATTGCCCTTTGCAGGGCAGGATCGGTGGGTGGCGTTGCCAAGCGGGCCTAATCAATCCATTCCTCGGGGGCGCCTGTCGCTCGTGGCACAAATTCCGTTCGGTCAAGCGATTCGCTTCGATCAGCCGCTGACAGGACTACTGATCGATGAATGGGTGGAGGTCGTTCCAAGCCCTCAGGAGACCACAGGTGTCGCGTTTCACTACGACGGTCCGAACAGCGCTCCCCCGCAGGCGTTGCTTCTCGCCGTCTCCGCCGATCAGCGAGAAGTCTGGGATCTGAACAGTCTCGAGGCCATCATGCAGGAGACGACCGATCTGATGCGCCTACGAGCGGTCGCACCTGAAAGTCGGGGAGAAACAATTTGGGTTGACGACGAGCTGCCTGCCGGCGCCAGCCCATTCGGAGACGGGGAAGGCTGGACATGGATTCGTGCCCACCCGGACCCTCTCTCGGGAAGAAAAGCCCATCAATCGGCTCTTGTGCCGGAACTCCATCAACATTTCTTTCAAGGCGCGAAGTTTCCGTTGTTCGTGAGTGTGGGCGATCGATTGTTTGCTCACGTGTACCTCGATCCGCAACGCTTGCCGCGTCAGCTCATGCTGCAGTGGCACGACGGTACATGGGAACACCGTGCCTATTGGGGAGAAAATTTGATCCCGTGGGGAAGTGACGGCACGGTAAGCCGTCAATTCATGGGACTCCTTCCTCCGGCGGGCCGATGGGTGCGTTTGGAAGTCCCGGCCGCCTTGGTGGGATTGGAAGGACGGGCAGTGGACGGTCTGGCGTTCACTCTGTGGGACGGGACAGCAACATGGGACTATGCGGGTAAGCGATCATCGGATCCCGGCGGATCGGCGGCCACCGATCTCTCGATGCCGGCCCTGCTCTTCGATGGGACCAGCATTGACCTTTCCAGTGTCATTGACCGTTCGACCGGAGACTAGCGATGGCGTCACAGATTCGCATTGAACCGACTACGACAAATCCTGATTTGCAGGATGGCCTGCAAGCACGCATTCACGATCCACTCTGGATGCTGGCTCGGCAGTGGCAATTCGGTGAATTCAAAGGCGAAGATGCCGGTTCGGCGGCATCCACGCACGTCGTGGCGGACACCGCTTTGGTGACTCGGTATCGTCCCGGCGCTCCTTCCGAAACACAGCCGGCGAGCAGCTATGAGGCTTCTGCAGTGCCGCTTGAGACGTTGGTGGAATGCGAATCGGTCGTCTCCGACGGAGCACGCAACTGGAGGCAATCCGTCAAGACGGGACAGCACTTGCTTCGATTGCTTGATCTCAGTGGAGCGGGTCTCTCTCGCTCCGTCTGGTTGAGCAGCGAATATGTGCTCGCCAAACCATCCGCTGAGCAACGCCGTCGCCTGGACAGTGACAGTCAGCAGTTTCTTCAGGCGGTAGGGGGGCGTGCCTTGGACGGAGTTCGACTCCGTACGCGACTCGCCGCACTGCGTACGCGCAATGCCCTGGAAGAGTTCTTTCAGGAATCTCCGTTCGATCAAATCACCGGTAATAACCGGCAAAAAGTCATCCAGGGCATCACCGCATGGCTCACCTGGTACGATACGTTGTTTCACCAGCCTGGTGTCCCGGCGGCGTGGATTCCTGAAAGGATGGAATATGAGTTTGCTGTCTCCGGCAAGACAGGAGACGGAGAGGTCGTACTCGCGGCGCCGGAATACTTCGAAGGCACACTCGACTGGTTTTCGTTCGTTGTCCGTCCGGGTGAGACCTTGGGGGCCGGCGAGGCGAGAGCTTCCATCTCCCGCGCGTTTCTTCCCGCCCCGGTGACGTTTCGTGGCATGCCGTCCTCCCGATTCTGGGACTTCGAAGAGGGCGCCGTCAATTTGGCGCAAATCAATGCGGCGCCTTATGACCTGGCCAGGCTGCTCTTGGTGAAGTTCGCCCTCGAATACAGTAACGACTGGTTTGCGATCCCGATTGAATTGCCTGTCGGATCACTCTGTCAGATTCGAGCACTTGTCGTCACGAATACGTTCGGCGAGCGCATCCTCATTCCTCACACAAGCCAGGTGGAGGGACCGATATCGCCATGGCAGATGTTTGGGCTTACCGACGATTCTCAACGCCTTTTCTTTCTCCCCCCGGTGTTGGGCCCCAGCTTGCACAGCCAGCCCTGTGAGGAGGTGTTGTTTCTGCGAGACGAGATGGCCAATGTCGCATGGGGAGTCGAGCGAATCGTCGAAAGTGAAGCAGGACACCCTCTCGACCGGTATGAAGCGTACCAAGAGGCTCAGCATCAGAAGGAGCAGGAGGACCCAACTTCTCCCGTTGAGGGCGCGGAGGTCGACGCACTGATCTATCGGCTGGGCTCGACAGTGCCGGAGTATTGGATCCCGCTGCTCCCCGTTCTGGCAGGCGATTCCATTCGACTCAAGCGTGGTGTCATTCCGGAGATAGAAGCCGGAGAACTGGGTCGATTGCTGGAACCACTCGGACGCATCCTTGAACCGGGGCGAGAACTGCTCCTGCAGGATGAAGAGGTTCCCCGCGAAGGGGTCCGGGTCACGCGTACGTACCAATATGCCCGCTGGACCGATGGATCGACTTATTTGTGGATCGGGCGACGGAAGCAGCCTGGACGAGGCGAAGGCTCGAGCGGCTTGCGCTTCGATTCAGCACAGTCGCCCGGAGATTCGTCGCTGTCATAAGCGATTCGTCGAGGAAGCGGAACAAGACTCACAACTCGATGTTCATCCCGCAGGGAGCGCCGATCCCGTTCTTGCCGCATGGAGAGCGGTTTCCAACGCGGCGATGTGTGCCCGGAGGGAGCCCGCAAGCTCTTCGACTTCTTCTACCGAATATCTGGGCGTGATGTACTTCGAGCAGTTCCAGTCGAACGACACGACGTCGATGACCACGAGTCGCTCCACATTCGGCACCGAGGTTACGATCGAGAGTTGCGACACGAGTTCCGGATGCGACCGTGCATCTTCGACGCGGGCATATCCGAAAATTTTAAGCCGCTCCCGATTTTTATAGTCCATAAGGAACAGCGACACGCGGTTGTTGACCGATAGATTACCCGTGCTCAAGAGTTGTCGATTGCCCCGGTAGTCGGCAAACACCAGCGTGGCCGGGTTGAGAACGTGCAAAAATCCTTTCGGCCCTCCTCGATGCTGGACATAGGGCCATCCGTTTTCGTTGACGGTGCCCAAGTAGAAGCTGTCTCTTGCCGCAATGAACTCGATCTCCGCTTCGCCGAGTGGATCGCGGTCCGGCGCATCGGCGATTCTGGCCGCATGGCCATAATAGTACTTCTGTGCTCGGCGTACCGACTCCGTGATCGCCAGATCCAGATATTTCATTGCCATCGTCTCATCCTCCGTCACATCGACCTGCAACGCCTCTTGGCTACACGTCGATCTTCCCGCTATTTCTGTCTCAGAACACCACGGTGTTCCATCCCTCCGCGACATACCGGCGCAGGCTCAACAGGCCGGCAGTTCCGGCTAGCGCATGATCGTTCTTGAGCGGCACACCACAGGATTCAGCCCCTTCCTTCGCTCCAAACACCTCGGCACACCCGCATGAGACGCCTTGTACCGCATCGCGAACCGAATTGTAGAGTGCGTTGGCCGGATGCGTGAGCTTGGCGAGTTCGACGGGCCACCGGGTGCCCGTCCCGTTGAACACCACGGCGACTTCGTCGCCCTTTTGCTTGCATTCCGAGGCGAGCGCCAGCGCGTTGAAGACTCTCCCGAGGGCCTCCTCTGAACCGCTCTTTGGATCGGACATAATCACCACGACCGTTTTCATACATCCTCCCTTGAAGTTAGCCGCCTTTTTGAGAGGGGGCCACGAACCATACTAACCATCTAAAGACTATATAGAAGGTTATATCAACAGAGGACTAACTTGTCAACAAGCCCTTTGTAGGTTATCTATCAATAGAGGAAGGAAACCGATGAAGAACAGATCGCAGAGGTTTCTGTTTGTGGGCAACCACCCGTGTTTGGATTTGATCAATACCCAGTTGGTGGTGAAAGGAGAGCCGAGAGAGCTGCTCGAGACCTTTGATGATCTTTTCGGGTGGCTGATACGAGCAAGACTTCTTCCGGTGTCCCAGGCCAAGGCCGCCAAGTCTCACCTGAACAATGAAGAGGCCGCGTCCTTGCTTGAACGGGCAAAGACCTTGCGGGCAACGCTCCGAACCATCGCCGAACAGGTCGCAGTCGGCGGCGCTGTGCCCGGTTCAGCCATCAACACCATGAATCAGTTCTTGGCTCAGCGTCCCGGCTACCCCGAGCTTCTCCGAACCAAGGAAGGCATCACACAGCGCTTCCATTCATTGGCGACACAGCAGGTGGAGCTGCTCGCTCCCTTTTTGGAAGCGGCGTGCGATCTGCTCAGCTCCGACCGTTTGTGTTTGATCAAGAAATGCGCCAATGCCGCCTGCGTTCTTTATTTTTTAGATACGACTAAAAATCACACGCGGAACTGGTGCAGCATGCAGATGTGCGGAAATCGGATGAAAGTGGCGGCGCACTATCGAAGAAGTCGGACTAAGGCTGGTCTCTAAGCGGCCTTTCCAAAGCACCGAACCTCATACCGGCAAACAAGCTCAGCTGTACTGATCCCACGTGTCACATTGTTTGATCGCCCAGAAGACGGCTTCTTTGAGCTTCTTGAGGACCACATTGTCCGGGTCGCGGATGGCTTGAAGCTTCTTATCAATATCATAGAGAGGTTGGATCGACCGTTTATCCGGGATCTTTCCGAGCGCCCACGCCACCTCTGTCAGGACTCCCCAATCACTCTTCGGGTCCTGAAGCTTTGCCAACAACGGCGGCACGACCGAGGCGTCTCCATTGATTCCTCCGATCTGCCCCAGTCCTTTCGCTGCAGCCGCCTGAATTTCCAGTTGAGGCGAGGAATTCATCATGTCGATGAGCAGTGGAATGCCGTCTCTTCCCAGATTGCCCATGGCGACGAGCGCCTGTTTGGCAAGATCCCGGTCTTTCAGCGCTTCCTTCAATTTTGGTAGAGCCTCGTCGGCCTGCATTTCTCCCAGGAGGGACATGATTTTGATTTTCCGAGCCTGGCCCGTATCCGGCGAATCAAGCATCTTGAGAAGGCGATCGGCGTGGCCCCATTCCGCGGCTAAGAGCAGGGGGAACTCATATTTCTCCAGTGCCTCCTGCAACTTCGCCATGGCATAGATGCCGGGATCGGCTGCCTGCGCCGTCTGCGCGGCAGCCACGGCATCCTCAAACTCCGTGCGTACTTCTTTCTGCCACTTGATCTTCATGCCTCCGAGGACATAGGTCAGCTGGCAGGCCGGGCCTCTCCAGAGGCGCGACGGGGCATCGGGAAGATCTGCATCTCCGCCGGTCGCCGTTGTGCCCTCCCAGGTCTTGCGCTGCTCGCACTTCACGCGAAAAAGGACATCATTTTGCGTGGCCGGGTCCCGAACAACCTCGTAACCGGCCTCCCGTAGCCGTTGGGCTACGACGTCGGCCATGACACCGGAATCAGCCCCACCTGCATCTGTAAGTGTCATCACTTCAATCAGAATAGTTTGAATCTTTTCGAGCTGAGCTCTCTGTTCCGTTGTGAAGTATTCTCGGTAGGCCAGCGCCGAAGAATGAAGCCAGCCGAGTACTAGGCATAGCGTAAAGGCAGACAATGCCAATTGTTTTCGCATCGAGCACCTCCGGCCCACCCGTATCGACCTCCGGACGTGGGCGAGACCGCATGAATGACCGAAGTCTAATCCCTAATCAGCTCTCAGTATACACCCGTCGTATTCAACCAATAAATTTGAGAACATCTTGTCCCCTGGATCGTATTGACAGCTCATGGCTTCCGATGCTAGTTTTCACCGCTCTACTTCGTGGCCCGCACGAACCCTTTAGGTTTGTCCAAATAACGAATGTGGATCTGGAACGGTGATTAAGACAACAGTTGCGCGACGTTACGCTCAAGCCCTCTTCGAGCTCCTGGATCAATCGACCACCGAAGTAACACGGGCGACGCTCAAGGGCCTCGGCGAGGCTATCAAGGAATCGGACCAACTCCGCCACGTCGTGACCTCGCCGGCATTTGGGGTGGAAGAGAAGATTGCCGTGTTGACCGCCATCGCTGACAAACTCGGATGCCCTCCGACCGGCAAAGCGTTTCTCGGACAATTGGTGAAGAAAAACCGAGTGGGGTTTCTCCCTGAGATCGCCGGTGCATTCGGGAAACTCGTTGATGAATCCAAGGGGACTCAGCCCGTGACGGTTTCCTCGGCAACAGTGCTATCCTCCGGTGAGCAAGATCGTATCAAAACGCGCCTGCGTGAAACGCTGAAGCGCGAAGTGGATGTGACGTTTCAGACCGACGCGGGCCACCTCGCAGGTTTGCAGATCCATATCGGCAGCACGGTGGTGGACAGTACCGTCCGAGGTCGCTTGCGCGATTTGCAAGTGGTGTTGACGCGAGAATAAGGAGCAGCCATGCAGATCAGGGCAGAAGAGATCAGTGCCATCATCAAGGAGAAGATCAAAGGCTTCGACCAGCAGGTCGATGTCAAGGAGACCGGCTCTGTCATTCAGGTCGGCGACGGGATTGCCAAGGTCTATGGTCTTGACGGGGCCATGGCCGGCGAGATGCTCGAGTTCCCGGGCGGTTTGTACGGGATTGCGCTCAACCTCGAAGAAGACAATGTCGGCGCCGTGTTGATGGGCGACGATGTGGGGATCAAAGAAGGCGATCCGGTCAAGCGAACCGGCCGCATCGCGGAAATTCCGGTCGGTGAAGCGCTGGTCGGTCGGGTTGTGAACGCGATCGGTCAACCGATCGACGGGAAGGGCCCGATCAAGTCACCGCATTCCTCACGTATCGAAGTCGTCGCCCCCGGTGTGAACACCCGTCAGTCCGTCCGCGAACCGCTGCAGACGGGTATCAAGGCTATCGACGCCATGATCCCAATCGGCCGTGGCCAGCGCGAGTTGATCATCGGCGACCGCCAAACCGGCAAGACCGCCATCGCAGTCGATACGATCATCAATCAAAAGGGCCTCGGCGTATTCTGTATTTACGTGGCGGTCGGACAAAAGCGGTCGACCGTCGCCCGTGTCGTGAAGACGCTCGAAGAGAACCATGCCATGGAATACAGCATGGTGGTCTCAGCCAGCGCCAGCGACCCGGCCCCGATGCAGTTCCTCGCGCCTTTCTCCGGCGCGGCAATCGGCGAATATTTCCGCGATAACGGCAAGCACGCGCTGATCGTGTACGACGATTTGTCGAAGCATGCAGTGGCGTATCGCCAACTGTCGCTGTTGCTCCGCCGTCCGCCGGGACGAGAAGCCTATCCGGGCGACGTGTTCTACCTGCATTCCCGGCTGTTGGAGCGCGCGGCCAAGCTGAGTGACAAGCTCGGCGGCGGCAGTCTCACGGCGCTTCCCATCATCGAGACCCAAGCCGGCGACGTGTCTGCGTACATTCCGACGAACGTCATCTCGATCACCGACGGCCAGATCTATCTCGGTAGCGATCTCTTCTATTCCGGTATTCGTCCGGCGATCAACGTGGGTCTGTCGGTGTCCCGAGTCGGCGGATCCGCGCAGATCAAAACCATGAAACAGGTGGCCGGAACTCTTCGACTGGACCTCGCCCAATATCGGGAAATGGCGGCGTTCTCCCAGTTCGGCAGCGAACTGGATAAAGCGACTCAGATGCAGCTCGCGCGTGGCGTGCGCATGGTGGAATTGCTCAAGCAGGGCCAATATAAGCCCATGCCGGTGGCCGACCAGGTGCTCTCGATCTACGCGGGTACGCAGGGTTTCTTGGATGATGTGGCGGTGGACAAGGTGCAGCAGTTCGAGAGCGATCTGCTCCACTATATTCAACAGAACCATCCGGAGCTGAAGAAGGAAGTCACGACCATCGGCAAGATCGACGACAAGGTCGGCGGCCACCTGAAAGAAATCATCTCGACCTTCAAGCAGAAGATGGGATTCGGAGCGAAGTAACGGATCAAAGATTTCTCCTTGCGGCCGATCAAAACGGTCAACCAACGAGGCCGCAGGGAGCCCGACGACTGAGGCGTACGGTGCATGTACGTCGCAAGGAGGAGGGCGACTGAGAACAAAGTTGGGGACCGTTTTCATCGGGACGCATGCCAAGTTTACAAAGTCTGCGCAGGAAGATCGCAGCGTTTAAGAATACCCAGAAAATCACCAAGGCCATGAAGATGGTGGCCGCGGCAAAGCTCAAGCGGTCGCAGGACCGTATTTTGGCCGCCCGTCCCTATGCGCACAAAATGCGCGGGGTGTTGAGTAATCTGAGCCAACGCGTGAACCGCTCCTCTCATCCGCTTCTGCAGAAGCGCGACGGGAAGAAGATCGAGGTGCTTGTTGTCACGAGCGATCGTGGGTTGTGCGGTGGCTTCAACGGCAACATCGTCCGCAAAAGCGCCGAATTCGTGCGGCAATGCGAAGCGCGTAGTCTGCAAGTCAATCTGAGTATCATCGGCCGGAAGGGCCGCGACTACTTCCGTCGCCGTGCCTGGCCGATCCGGCAGGAATGGACCGGAATCTTCGACAAGCTAAGTTTCGAGCATGCGCTCGATATCGGCGGTGATCTGACGGATAACTTTGTGAAGGCGACGTTCGACGAGCTGTATGTTGTCTACAACGAGTTCAAGTCCGCCATTCAGCAGCGTGTGATTGTCGAAAAGCTCTTTCCAGTCGACGCCCAGGTGGAGTTTGGTACGGCCCAAGCCGACGCACCGACAAGCGGCAGTTATCTGTACGAGCCAGATGAAGCGGAACTGTTGAGCGCCCTGGTACCGAAACATTTCCAGGTGCAGACGTATCGGATCTTGTTGGAGTCCGCAGCCGCCGAACACGGCGCCCGCATGGCTGCCATGGATGGCGCCACGCGCAACGCCGGACAGCTCATCAAGAAAGTGACGCTCTACTACAACAAGACTAGACAGGCTGCGATTACAAAGGAGCTGATGGATATTGTCGGCGGCGCCGAGGCGCTGAAGTAGCCGACTCCGTTTCGTCGAAAGGAGTTTCCCGTGGCGACTGCAACAGGCAAAGTCATCCAGGTCATTGGACCGGTCGTGGACGTCGAGTTCCCTCCAGGCCAACTGCCGAACATCTATAATGCGCTAAAGGTCACGCAGGACGAGAACAAGGTGGCGGGTACACCTGCCATTCGGATCACCCTTGAAGTTGCTTCGCACCTGGGCGAAAACCGAGTCCGTAGCATCGCAATGTCCACGACCGATGGTCTGACGCGGGGGATGGTTGTGCAGAATACCGGAGCCCCGATTTCCGTACCCGTTGGCCGTGAAACGCTCGGTCGCCTCATCAACGTGCTTGGCGAGCCAGTCGATGAACGCGGTCCCATCAAGGCGAAGAAGACGTATCCCATTCACCGCCCTGCTCCAAAGCTGGAAGACCAGGAAACCAGGACAGAAGTATTGGAAACCGGTATCAAAGTCGTTGACCTGCTCGAACCCTACAGCAAGGGCGGCAAGGTCGGACTGTTCGGCGGCGCCGGCGTCGGCAAGACCGTCATTATCATGGAGCTCATTAACAACATTGCCTTGCACCACGGCGGGTTTTCTGTGTTTGCCGGTGTCGGTGAGCGAACCCGTGAAGGGAACGACCTGTGGCACGAAATGCAGGAGTCAAAGGTCATCGATCCGGACGACTTTACGAAGTCCAAAGCCGCCCTGGTCTATGGCCAGATGAACGAACCCCCTGGAGCCCGTCTTCGCGTGGCATTGACCGGCTTGGCTGTCGCCGAGTTCTTCCGCGATGAAGAAAATCAAGACGTGTTGCTCTTCGTGGACAATATCTTCCGGTTTACTCAGGCCGGTTCCGAAGTATCCGCATTGTTGGGACGCATGCCCTCCGCTGTCGGCTATCAGCCGAACCTCTCGACTGAGATGGGTGCCTTGCAGGAACGGATCACTTCGACCAAACGGGGCTCTATTACCTCCGTGCAGGCCATCTATGTGCCTGCCGACGACCTGACCGATCCGGCTCCGGCAACAGCCTTTGCGCATTTGGACGCGACCACGGTGCTGTCCCGTTCACTCGCCGAGTTGGGTATTTATCCGGCAGTCGATCCCCTGGACTCGACGTCGCGCATTCTTGATCCGCAGATCATCGGGGAAGAGCATTACAAAATCGCGCGCGGCGTGCAGTCCGTCCTCCAGCGCTACAAGGATTTACAGGACATCATCGCGATTCTCGGTATGGACGAATTGTCGGAAGATGACAAGATGGCCGTGGCGCGCGCCAGGAAGATTCAGCGGTTTCTCTCACAGCCCTTCCATGTGGCCGAAGCGTTCACCGGTGCGCCGGGCAAATATGTCAAGCTGAAGGACACGGTCCGCAGCTTCAAAGAGATCCTCGAAGGGAAGTATGACCATCTGCCTGAGCAGGCGTTCTATATGGTCGGTCCGATCGAAGAAGCGGTGGCGAAAGCGGAGAAAATGGGGGTGAAAGTCTAATCTGGCGGGTGCTCTTGTGCTCGCCGAACGCGGCACGCCGGAAGTAATCGTATTCTCAAGTTAAGGGCGGTGCTCGTTCGATGCGCGCAGTTCAGAGCAACCCGCCAGCTTATCCTTGATAGGGTGCGGAACAGGAAGAAGTAGGAAAATGGCGGGAAAGATTTTGTTAGAGGTGGTCACGCCGGAGAAACAGCTGCTGAGTCAGCAGGTGGATGAAGTCATTGCACCTGGGTCAGAGGGAGAGTTCGGGGTGCTTCCAGGGCACTGTCATTTCCTTTCTTCACTCCGGATCGGCGAACTCCGGTATCGCAGCGGTGACCAGACCCATTCCATGGCTATTCTGTGGGGTTTTGCCGAAGTCACACCAACCAAAGTGACCGTGATGGCCGAGATTGCGGAGAAGGCGGAGGACATTGACGTCGAGCGGGCTACAGCCAAAGTCGCCGAAGCCGAGCGACGACTCCAGGCGGGCGGCTTGCCATCGGAAGTGAAAGAAGCCCAGATCACTCTTGAAAAGGCTCGCCTTCGCAAGAAGGTAGCTGAACGTGCGAGAAAGACTAGCCACCACTAACATTCGATTCTCTCTTCATCTCTTTCAACTGGTCGATGAGCCAATGCCCTTGTGCAAAGGTTACTCGTTTGCCCTGGCCATTGACCGGCAGAGCTGAATACACTCTGCCGGTTGGAATGTAGCCCATCGCTGACTCGCCATCAGCTCTGAAGAATCGATGCCTGTTCTGGTTCGTGCCTCCGGACGGTTACTGCCCTAACTGAATACTGATCACGATGGCACCCATGACATCGTTGAGCTTGAAGTCTCGCTTCGGGCTGTCAGGATGGGCATTATGACACCCGATACACGCTTGTGTGACGGCCAGATCGGCGTACACCGCCTCATAATACCGCTTGTCACCTACCTTCGTGACTCCGGTGTACGGCCGGTCAGGTTGAGTCAGAATGGTGCCGAGCCCGATACTTTCAAAAGCGTTCGTCGCGATATTGCGTTTGTTGATCGGCCACAAGCTGATCAGCCGGTACTGCATCCCTAACCCTTTCTTGTTGTTGAATCGTCCTGATTCCAACAAGAATTGGGCGGGTAGGGGCAAGGTATTCTTCTCTTCCCAGTTTTCCGATGCGACCACAACTCCCTTTGCCTGCATGCGCTCCACCACATGCCTGGTATAGACATCTCGGTCAGCCTCGATCACGGCGTGAATGTAATCGGCCACCATATCGATCGGGAGACTGATTGATGTGGTCTCAGGCAAAGCGCGAGCCGGCCACAGGACCGTCGCTCCTCCAATTGCAAATCCAAGCAGAGCAGTTCCCCACAGCAATTTCTTAGAGGAAGTCATAGATACCTCCCGGTTGTGCGCGCGGGTGGATCGGTTAGCCGGTCACATCCTGCGAGCAAATGAATTGAGCTATAATCAGAACAACGGGCAGTTGTGGATGGAGATAGCCTGATCGAAAGAATCTCGGGAGCAGTCAGAGAAATACGTTGAATAGGCCTGACGAGTCTGCTGGGTCTATATGGGCGGATAGCGCGGCGAGTATTACCGGTAGTTTTTTGGGGGAGTAAGCCATCGTGGGAAGGTACCAAAGGCATGGCTCCGTTCCCTCGCTCGCATGAGATGTTGCGCGCACACGGTCATACGCTCCAGAAGCATACTCTCCGATATCTACGTTGTCCAATCGACGCGTAGGATCGTCATCCTTTCAATCCTTGCCCCTGGAGTGAGCACAGCACTCGGTTGGATCGGCTATGGCTCAAATCTACGAGGCCGTATCGGAGCAGTTTTTAGCTGCTCTGGTATCACGAGGAAGGGAGTCGAGCAGACGATCGATCCACTTTGACGGCAACTTCTCCACCGATTCATAAATGCGGGACTGCCACCATGATGCGATCTCGGCGAGGTCCTCTTTCTGAAAGCGATGCTCGACGATGTCGAATGTATCGTGCCGGTACAGAACAATATCGAGAGGATATTCGACGCTCGTCGAACTGGTACGGGTGGCATCGAAGGCGAGAAATCCTACCTTCAGCGCGAGGTCCATGCTGGAGTGATATCGCAGCACGCGATCGAGGAGCGGTTTCCCATACCCCGTCTCGCCGATGATGCAGTAGGGAGTGCCTTCACTCACTTCCACCCAGTTGCCCTGGGGGTAGATCAGAAAGAGCTTGTGTTCCTGGTCGCTTTCCAGCTGCCCTCCCACCAGCGTATGGAGGTCGAAGATCAACCCAGCCCTATCGAGTGCGGCCTTATCCTCCTCAGCTACACGGCGAATCTGAGCCGAAAACACGTTGACGGCTTTGAACAGTTTATCGAAGCCCTGATCGCTATCTCCAATAGCCTCGTCGAAATAGGTGACGGCCTTGTCGCGGACGGAACGCAGTCCCGATGTCATGAGAAACATCGAATGTCGTCCGTGTTGATGGATGGAAACTTTCCGTGCCATGGTACATTCCGCGCCGGTTGTGACCCGCGTATCGGCGATCCCGACGAGCCCGTCTTCTACTTTCATCCCTAGACAAAAGGTCATTGTGCCTCCGCGCCGGTGATTGTACTGTGGATGGGGCGAGGGGCGAAGAAGGTTTCAAAAATAGCGTCCCCCACCCGATTGAGCTGTGCTTGAAAGAGATCCAAGAATTCGTGCAGACCGCCGGCTAGGCAATCTTCAAGATCGCCAAAGTCCAACTCGGCGCGCAGCCGCCCTAACCGTTTCTCGGCTTGGTTCTGATAGGACCCGTGTTCAGACCCGGAGATGGCATGTAACGAACCTTCGCTCTTGATAAGACAGTACCGAATGGCTCGAGGGAATGTGGAGTCGAGAATGAGGAATGACGTGACGTCGTCCGGCGAAATGCGACCGAAGCGCTTGTAATACATTTCGAGGGCGCTGGCGGATTTCAGCAATGCGGACCACTGGATGATATCGAATGGCGTCCCCACCTCAGCGATAGTCGGGAGCAACATGAAATATTTCACGTCTAGAATACGCGAGGTCTTGTCCGCTCGTTCCAGTAGGCGACCGAGTCTGGCAAAATGCCAGCCTTCCCCGTGCGACATGGTGGCATCGGTAATGCCCAGAAAGAGGTGGCTGTTTGCTTTCACGTCCGCCAAAAACGTGTGGAGGTTTTGGCTGGACAAACCGTTCGCGGTAGCGGCTCTCACCATGAGGTAAAAGCGGTTGACTTGCTCCCACATGTCGCTGGAGATGACTTCTCGAACCGACCGAGCGTTCTCCCGTGCAGCGAGGAGGCAAGACAGAATCGAATTGGAATTCTCCGCATCGGCCAAGAGAAACTGGATCACGGTTTCCTTCGAGGCCTTTCCATAGCGACCGGTAAAACTTTCATGATCTCCCGTCGTGGCCACCAACGGCTCCCATTGCTCCGTGGTGCCTCTGGGAAGATCGAGAGAGAGGTTCAGGTTTACCTCGATGAATCGGGCATAATTCTCCGCCCGTTCAATGTAGCGGTTTAGCCAATAAATGGAACTGGCGACTCGGCTCAGCATTGTTGACCAGACCCTGCTTGGTTATCAGGTATTAGACCGTTGCCGATATTCCGCTCGCTCGTAAAGGGAGCGCTTAGGACAGGACCCATGTGTCTTTGTTGCCTCCACCCTGCGATGAATTCACCACCAGCGACCCTTTCCGCAACGCCACGCGTGTCATGCCTCCCGGCAAGACGTAGACATCACGTCCATACAAGACGTATGGCCGCAGATCAACGTGGCGCCCCTCGAGGTGGTCGTCCACCAACGTCGGTACTCGAGAGAGGGCCAGCGTCGGTTGAGCGATATAGTTGCGCGGGTCTGCTTCGATACGACGGGCGTAGTCCTCCCGCTCCTGCTTCGAAGCATGGGGACCGATCATCATGCCGTACCCACCGGCTTCGTTGGTGGCTTTCACGACCAGTTGATCCAAATGCTCCAAAACATAGGTCCGATCCTGCCTATTCGAACAGAGATAGGTCGGCACGTTCGGGAGTATCGGTTCCTCCGCCAAGTAGTAATTGATGATCTTCGGGACATAGGCATAAATGGCTTTGTCGTCGGACACACCGGTGCCGGGCGCATTGACGAGCGCGACTCTGCCTCTCTTGTAAGATTCCATGAGACCGGGGACGCCGAGGAGAGAGTCGCTGCGAAACACGAGCGGGTCCAAGTAGTCGTCGTTGATCCGCCGGTAAATCACGTCTACCCGCTGAGAACCTTTCGTCGTCCGCATATGCACGAATCCGTCCACCACGACGAGATCATCGGCTTCGACTAATTCGACCCCCATCTTTTGTGCGAGCAAGGAGTGTTCATAGTAGGCGGAGTTAAGGATTCCGGGCGTAAGAATCACGATGGTGGGGTCGGGAAGATCGGTAAGATACTGGAGTGTTTCCAGCAGGTGGCTTGGATAGCTGTCGACCGGACGCACGCGATAGGCGTCGAAGAGCTCAGGGAACGTTCGCTTCATGACCTGCCGCGCCTCCAAGACGTAGGCCACGCCTGACGGGCAGCGCATGTTGTCTTCGAGGACGTAAAAGCTTCCATCGCTGACCCGGATGAGATCGATCCCCGCGATGTGACACCAAATGCCTCGCGGGGGATGAAGCCCCATGCAGGGCAGCAAGAAGCCCTTGCTCGAATAAATCAGTTCGCTGGGGATCACCCCGTTCTTGAGAATTTTTTGATCGTGGTACACATCGTCGATAAACAAGTTCAAAGCGCGCATGCGTTGCCGGAGACCTGATTCGATACGTTCCCAATCTGACGCCATGACGATTCGCGGCACGATGTCGAAGGGAAAGATCTGTTCATGGCCGTCATCGCTCCCATAGACACCGAATGTCATCCCCATGTTGAGGATGACACGCTCGGCCGCTTGTTGGCGCTTTTTCAGTTCTCCTTCCGGGAGTGATGCGAACTTCCTCAGCAAGAGAGCGCTGCCTGGCCGTGTTTGGCCTGCCCGCTCATACAGCTCGTCGTAGAACCCTTCTGGATCGTAGTGGGAAAATCGTATGCCCATGTGAGTGACTCCAGGGGGGCACCCTAACAAAACACCCGGATGGCTTCAACCGCTTTGCTAAGACAGCAGCCGAAGGGCGTTCTCGGTTACCGCCACCAATGGAATCTCAGTGCCCAACGCCGTCCTACATCGCCGATTTTGAAATCCTGCTTAGGAATGGCGGACTGGCGACTCGGATAATATGATCTTGCCATACGAAAGAAGCAAACCGCCGGCAATAACCGATTGCATTTGACCGGGGCTCTTTAGTAGCGTGGGCTGCCCATGATTACAGAATTTATCATTACTTCCGGAGAACAGCCCAAACGGCTGGACCTCTTCCTCGTCAATCGGGAACGGGATATCTCGCGGTCTGCCTTACAGCGACTGATCGAGCTGGGTCGTATTCGCGTCAATGACCAAGTCGTGAAAGCCAGCCACAAGATCAAATCCGGCGATAGGATCACGATGGATGTACCCAAGCCGGAACCTCTTTCAATCAAGGGAGAGCCCATCCCGCTGGAAGTCCTGTTCGAAGATGAATCTCTTCTCGTGTTGAACAAGCCAGCCGGAATCGTCGTCCATCCTGCCCCTGGGAATTGGACTGGGACACTGGTGAATGCCCTGCTCCATCATTTTCAGACATCGGGTGGTACGATTTCGACTATCGGAGGGAAAGAACGGCCAGGGCTCGTTCATCGGCTGGACAAGGACACGTCCGGTGTGATGGTGATTACCAAGACAGACGTGGTGCACCGCGGACTTGCGGCACAATTCAAACACCACACCATCACGAGAGTGTATGAGGCTTTGATCTGGGGTGTACCCAAAAAAGGCCGTGGTCGAATCGAGCTGGCCATTGGCCGTGATATTAAAGACCGAAAGAAGTTTTCCGCGAGAACGACGAGTCCAAAGGAATCCGTCACAGAGTACGTTGTTGATCGCCGGTATGGAAAGCTAGCGGCGCATGTTCTCCTCTATCCGCAGACCGGCCGGACTCACCAGCTCCGAGTTCACCTCGCATCATTAGGACATCCCATCCTTGGCGATCAGACCTATGGTGGGCGCAAGGTCTGTATGATCGACAATGTAGAGATTCCGCGAGTGATGCTCCATGCCAGGACGCTAGGCTTCATTCATCCAACGACGGGCAAAGTGGAGGAATTTACGAGGCCGGTCCCCGGTGATATGGAGGCAGTGACGAACGCGCTTGAGCAATTGATAGTCACCGACCCCAGTAGAGTGCGTGCATCGGCCATGGGCCTTTCTTTTTCTGAGGATGCATGCTGACCGCCGAAATACTCGACGCTATAGGAGGGTTAACCGCTCACATCAAGACGTATGCGGCCAAACTCCCGCCCGTTGTGCACTTAAGTACAGTGCCATGGGGGGTGAAACCCTCCGTAGAGGCCGTGGATAGTTATGAAACCCTTGTATCCCGAGTCCGAAGCCAGAGTGTTGGAACACCATACAAGGGGCTCAATGAATTGTTTGTCTCGTCACTGGAAGCGTTTGAAATGGGGAATCTGATCGGCTCCGTACAGCCACTCCTGTCGGTGCTTGATCATGTGGAGCGGATGCAACGGGATAACGAAATCGAGGTCAGGCGAATCGACGAAAAGCGGCTCGTGGACTACCGCACCATGCTGCACAAGGTCCTTCCAGGAAATAAGCCCGAGTTAGATGGGGCGGGGGGAGGAGTATCCTGACCGCCTCTCATTTTTCAATCAGTGGCTTTTGGATTATGCTACAGGCTCAGCACGCCATCTCACAAGGCAGAACCAAAACCGCTCGCAAACATCAATGCCCCATTTTGGGTCCCAAGGCGTTTGGACCGGTCGTGACGAGTTGAAAGCGAGCACTGGCACCGCAGTGCGGGCATTTCGCGCGGATCGTTTCAGCATCGAGTATCTCGTACTCATCCGCTTTCAGCCACATGAGCTGGAAGCACTTTGGACAGCTACGGACTTGCGTTGACATCGGTTTCCCCGTACACTTCAGGTTAATTTCGGAGAGAATACTCTAGTATAAGATGCCTCCAACCCTCAAGTCTGCTGTCACGTACTCTCACAAGGAACCCCCCGAAGCATCTCAGCTCCTCCGGCTGTTCCATCAGGCACCTTGGGCCAAAGACCGATCCCTCGATGACGCCAAGGAGATGCTGCGCAACACCGATCTGACCCTCTGCGCCTGGGATCGTGATCAACTCATTGGGTTTGGTCGAGTCCTCACCGATTTTGTCTATCGTGCCACCATCTGGGATGTGATCGTCGACAAAGCCTATCAGGGGCAGGGGATTGGGACCGGAATCGTCCAGCGCATCCTCAACCACCCGCGCCTCAAGCGAGTCGAGCTCTTTTGGCTCTGTACCAGACGGCCTGGTTTTTATGAGAAATTGGGATTCAGCTCAAAGGAGCAGACCGGTATGGTGTGGAGTCGGAGCAAGAACAACCGGCTCGAGTAAGGCGGCTCTTCCCAACTCTTCCTCACCCTTCTACTCCATAGGAGTAGAAGGGGTGGTGATGATGCCCGCCAATGGGTGAACTCAGAAAAACATCTTTCCACCAAAGAGGAAGCCGAACGAAGAGGCATTCCAGTCATCATTCCGACCTCCGGTACCGGTCGTGTGCCCGTCATTTCGCTTATAGGCCCATTCTGTATTGAGGGCAAATCGTTCATTGAGCATGTAATCGGCTCCCCAGCCTAATCGCCAGGCAAAGGTGTTGCTGGGACTGATGCGAATAGGCGTATTTTCGCCAAAGCTATTGATGTTGACGCCGAAGCTCATGTTCACATACGGAATGATCCGGCCCAGTTTCACAGGACGCACTTCGACAGTGGGTAGCACCGATACGGTATCTTGATGGCCCAGGTCTATGTCAGGGCGCTCCCGGCTGACTCCATGCCGTTCCCATTCGAGCATCATTCCGACCAAGAGCCAGTTGTTCACGCTGTACAAGCCTTGAAAATTGACGAGTGGTCCGATAGACGTTGACGTATTTTCAGAGAGCTGCTGGGTCAGTGGAGCAAATCCAGCCCGAAAGCCAAGTATCCATCTGCCCGGTTCGGTTCCGCCGAATTCCTCCGCCAAGGCGCCGTGTGACATGGGGAACATCGTCGCCATCACGACGAACAATACTCCGATTAAACCTAGTCGTAACGTGTGCCCTCGCATGAAACTCCTCCTCTCATGTATTGGGGTGTCTCGCTTATAAGAAACAACCGCGATTATCGCTGATTCCGGTATCTTCTTGCCACTTCGACAGCGGGTGCAAGGTTAGGGCACCTCATAGTCCGAGGTCGTGTAGTACACATAGCATTCTGAGATTGGGAGGAGCAAGGTGCGTGTGGTTAATGAGAATGCGCCAACCGTGTGCTCTTCACGCGCTTTGGAGAGAAGAGGACAGAGATGAAAAATATTGTGGTGGCGAGAAGAACAATTGCCGGTCCGGAAGGGACGTCCCATACGGCAGAAATCAGGACGCCTGTTACGGAGGTCATGACTCCAATGATTGCGGAATACAGAGTCAGTGTTGCGAGGCTATGCGTGAGCTGGTAGGCGGTCGAGGCTGGAATCAGTATCATCGCAAACACGAGGATCGCACCGACCGTCTTCAATGAGACCACCACCGTCAAGGCCACCAGTGACAAGAGGAGAAAAAAGATCTGTCGCGCTGGAACGCCGGAAGCTTCAGCCATCTCTTGATCGAAGGCGATAAAGTAGAGCTCCTTTGCGAATGTCAAAATGAGCCCCAGTACGAGAATGCTCAACCCGCCGATGATGCTGAGCTCTTCAGTGGTGACCGAAAGGACGCTTCCGAACAAGTACCCATACACCTCGGCATTATAGGTCTTCATCAGCCCGATAAAGAGAATTGCCAGTGCCATCGTCGTGGTATAGAGAATGCCGATCGACACATCCAGCTTCATCCGGCCTCTTTCCTCGACCCACCCGGTAATCCATACCGTGGCGAGCCCGAACAAGATCGCCAGCAACAAGGGAGGCCAGCCCATCAAGTAGCCGAGCGCGACGCCCGCGAAGGCGGCATGCGACGTGCCGGCTCCGACAAACGCCAGTCCGCGCAACACGACGAACACGCCGATCACCGAGCACAGTCCGCCGACCATCGCCGCAGCGAGCAGAGAGCGCTGCATGAAATCGTAGGTGAGGAGGTCAAGCATGGAGAGGAGTTAACTCCTAATGGTGATGGTGATAGTCTTCCACGATGACGAGGTCTTTCTCGGTGATGACCAGCTCTTTTCCGTACACTTGGTGAAGAATATCCGCTTTGAGCACTTCCGCAGGAGGACCCGCGGCAAAAAGCCTTGTCTTGAGAAGGACCATGCGGTCCACCCTCGAGCGGATCATGTTGATATCGTGGGTAATCAAGAGAATGGTCAACTTGAGTTCGTCATGAAGGTGTTGCACGAGCTCAATCACATTGTGTTGGGTGGTGATATCCAGGCCGGTCGTCGGTTCATCCAATATTAGGACCTTGGGTTGCTGTGCCAGGGCTCTGGCAATAAAGACACGCTGTTGCTGACCACCGGAGAGCAGACCGAGAGCGTTATCTTTGTGTGATTCCATTCCGACCTGAGCGAGAGCTTCCAATGCGATATCACGATCCTTCCGGCTCGGACGCCTAAACAAGCCCAAGGCCCCATAGCGACCCATCATCACTGTTTCGAGGACTGTCACCGGGAAATTGCGATCGACGACCCCTTTCTGTGGAAGATACCCGATCTTGGCCCGATGGTGGCAACGGAGTTCATCGCAGGCACAATCGAAGATATGGAGGTGTCCTTCCATGGGAGCTAAAAGACCTAGGACTGCTCGACACAGTGTCGTTTTCCCTGACCCGTTTGGACCGATCACCCCGACGAACTCGCCTTCGTAAATGGTCAACGAGATATCCTTGAGGGCCGTGAGCCCTGGAAATCCGAAGGAAGCATGCTCAAAACGAATGATGGGCTCGCGGGGGTCAGACACGTATTCCAAAGCTCCTTCCGACGATAGAAACGAATGTCCTGAATGCTGTTACGTCGTTTCCAACGCGCCGGCTAATTGGAGCACATTATAACGAAGCATGTCGAGGTAGGTCTCAGTTCCCGATACACCTCCCGGCATCGTCGTCAGGACCACGACGCGGGCTTTGGTTTCTCTCGCAAGAAGTTCCGGGAGGCGTTGGCTGAGCTGAATCTCAGAGACGATAACCCTGATATTCTCCTTTCTGATCTTTTCGATGAGAGATTGCAGGTGAAAGGCCGATGGTTCTGTGCCCGACTGCATGTGAATCGTGCCGACAATTTCGAGGCCAAATCGCTTCGCTAAATAGGGCCAGGCTGAATGGTGTGCGATGAAACGTCGATCGGATAACAGCTGAGTGCGATCCGAAAGTTCTTTTTGCAACTGGCCCAACCGGTGAAGATACGTCGCTTGATTTGCTCGGAATTCGGCTGTGTGACCCGGATCAACCTCTATCAGGGCTTCAGTGATGTGGCGCAGCATGATGGCGACGTTCTCAGGGTCCAGCCAGATATGTGGATTCCCGCCAGGCTCGGTTTCTTTTTCGCCCTTGTGCAGCTCGTCATGAGAATCCGAACCATCGTGAATCAGCCCCACCCCCTGGGATGTCGTGATGACGCGTAACGACGGACTCCCGGCATTTTTTACCAGCGACGAAACCCAGACCTCGAGTCCGAGGCCGATCTCGAACAGCACCCTGCCCTTCCGGACTGCGATTAGATCGGTGGGCTTGGGCGAATAGGTGTGTTCGTTCTCGTAGCCACTCAACAAAGATGTGACCCGTACATAGGGGCCGCCGACCTGTTCGGCCAAGTCCTTCAGGACAGGAATCGTGACGACTATGGGAATCGGGTCGCGAGCTTCTGTAACAGGGGTAAGGGAGGGAACGAAGCCGGCCAGAAAGGCGATGAGAACGGAGACGGGTCGTTTCAGCACGTGGTTGACCAAAAACATCGGCGGGGACGGTAACATCCAAGTTTTGCGGTGTCAACGACATCGTGACGGCGGCACCCCCCCTCATAGGCCCTGTCCATTCGCCTCCTTGACCATACGCGCCAGTTCGATTAGCGTAGCGCACCCGCCGGTCTAGGGGATTCGTATGGTTGCGAAAGGATACTGCAGATGAACGTTGTTGGATTGATGTCGGGCACTTCAGCTGACGGAGTCGACGCTGCGCTGGTCTCGATTGATCGTCGGAAAGCCGCCATTCACGTCGAGATGGTTGCGTTTCATTCACTTCCCTATCCGCGCTCGCTGCAACAACGAATTCTCTCAGCATCGGTTTCCGGGACCGTGACGGATATTTGCCACCTGAATGCGTTGTTGGGCGAATGGTTCGCCGACGCAGCGTTGGGCGTCATCCGTGCGGCTCACCTGACCGAAGGGGACGTGGACCTGATTGGATCCCATGGTCAGACTGTGCACCACCTTCCCAATGGCATCAAGGATACCGGTGTCGGCTCGATACGCTCCACCCTGCAGATTGCTGAGCCCGCCGTGATTGCCGAACGCACGGGCATTACGACGGTAGCCAATTTCCGTCCGCGCGACATCGCGGCCGGAGGGCAAGGAGCACCGCTCACACCGGGAGTGCATGCCTTGCTGTTTCAACATCCTCGCCGGGCGCGACTCATCGTGAATCTTGGCGGCATCAGCAATGTCACATACCTTCCACGGCGATCAGGAACCGTGGGACTGGCCGCATTCGACACTGGCCCGGCGAATATGGTTCTGGACGGCATCATGGTCCGAGCCACAAATGGTCGGTCCTCGATGGACCGTGAAGGGCGGCTGGCTGCCCGAGGACAGGTTGATTCGAGATTGTTGGCCAAACTGCTCGCGCATCCTTATCTGTCTCAGGCGCCACCGAAATCAACAGGGCGGGAAGCGTTTGGCGCAAAGATGTTGGACGACTTGCTCACCTGGCAACAAACCCGCAAATTGCCGGTTGAAGATCTGCTGGCTACATGCAGCCGCTGGACGGCGGAGGCAGTGGGTACGGCGCGGCGATGGGTCAAAGGTGGCATTGATGAAGTGATCGTCGGTGGAGGAGGCGTCAAGAACCGGGCGATCATGGGACATTTGACGGAGGTCTTTGCGCCGGTTCCGGTCACGACCTTTGAGTCGCACGGTTGGGACAGCAAGGCGCTCGAGTCGGTGGCCTTTGCTGTTTTAGCGTATCAGACCGTGATGGAGCAGTGTGGGAATGTCCCTTCGGTCACAGGAGCGGCCTTCCCTAGGCTGTTGGGGTGCATCGTCCCAAGCGGCCCGCGGTGGTTCGAGCGACTACATCCACGTAAAGGGCGAAAGTAACGGCGATGAAGATCGTTCTCGTCGGGGCGGTGGCCCTTGCAGTGATCGTCGGCATTTGGCTGTATCGGAAGAGATTCCGTCGAAGCAGCCGACAGCTCGTGCCGTTTGTGATTCCTCCGGACGCCGTCATCAGTCCCGCCCCGTTGATCGTAGAAGAAGAGGTGGCTCTGTATAATCTTCTGCGGATGGTTGTCCAGGAGCAGTACCTGGTCTTTACTCAAGTGCCGTTATGGTCCTTCATAGCCGTTGATGCCCCTGACACGGTGCGTTCTCATGTTCTGCGCCATCTCGCGCTCAAACGAGTCGATTTTGCTTTGGTCCATCCAGGATCCTGCCATGTCGAGCAGGTGGTGCAGATTGAACAGGAGTCACCGCAACCCCATCAAGCAGAACGGCAGCGCGTCATCGAATCGGTCCTCGATGCGGCCGGAATCAAGCTGATGAAGTTGCGATCGAAGAAAACCTACTCTTTGCCAGACCTCGCCGCCCAATTGGGGATGAACGCAGAGGAATAGAAAACAAGCGATCCGCCTTCATCGAGCGGGCCGGTCTCTACGGCGATGCGGTGGTGGCTTCTTCGGCGCGCGTTATTGCCTCGATGGTTTTTCGGGCAAGTTCCGCTTCGGAGCTATCCGGGTATTGATCCACGACGCGGTCGAACATGAGCCTCGCTTTTTCGTGATCGCCCAATTTGGTGTAGGTCTGGCCGAGCTTCAATGTGGACGCCGCCAACTTCGGACTGAGCGGGTAATTTGATACGACGTCATAGAACGACTTCAGCGCATCGCGGTACCGCCCCATACGATACTGACATTCTCCGATCCAATACTGTGCGTTGGCCGCGAGTGCGGACTCACTGTGCAACTCGATGAACAGTAGAAAGCCTGCCATCGCCGCTTCGTAGTCGCGGTGTTTGAATTCATCCATGACACGATCATAGAGGTGACGGGTCGTATCCTGCCTCTGGGCGGGGGCAGCGAAAGATGGGCTCGCTGATAAGAACATTGATAGGAGTATGAGAATTCGGATAGTGTTCTGCGCCATAGTGGCCCTCCATCTCCTCAAACCAGAGTCGAGGGGGCTATGCTCGCAATCGGTATGCCATGGTCCAGGTCAGTCGAAGATCAGAACCGCTTGAATAACCTGATGTTATATGGGCATGAGATCCATCGGTTTCAGAGGTTTCAATAGGCTCGCAGACGAAAGACACAGATTTGTACGAAAAGCTCCCTTACATCAACGGGTATGTCCAGTGCTCAATACGCTCCGTTGATCTTCAGAGTTGTTAGAGATATCAGTAATCCGGGGAGAGAATGTGATGCATGAGGAGTCAATTCCAGCCAATCCATTGGGAGGCAGAACCTTGATCGTCGACGGCACCGATCCAGGTTGCTATCCCCTACCAAGCGCAGCGATTAAGGATATGGGTGAATCGGATCAGGTGTATGTTCGTCCGGGGATCTACGAGGATAAGGTTTTCGTCAGTCAACGGCCGGTCCGGCTTCTTGGAGCCGGACGAGACCGGGTCCATATCTTCTGGCGGCGTGGAGGGCCGCTCTATCTCCAAGAGGTGCCGGAAGGATTGATAACCGGCATGACATTCCGCTATATCGGCAGCGACCAACACTCAGCCATCAACGTGCTCAATTCCACGTGTCTCATCACCCAATGCCGGGCGATGGAAGGGATCTTGTCCGGTGTCGTCCTGTATGGACCCGAATGTCGTGCGATATTCGCGGAAAACGAGGTGTGCCGCAATCGCGAGTCCGGCATTTTCGTGTTTGCCGGTGCGCAACCACGAGTGGCCGATAACCGTTGCCTCGACAATCACCATTTTGGTATCGCGGTCCGCGATCAGGGCAGCCGTCCTGAACTGGTCCGGAATCAGTGTGAAGGAAATATGCTGAGCGGCATCCTGCTGTTCCACCACGGCGGCGCATTGATGGCGGACAATATCTGTCAAAATAACCAGCACTGGGGGATTCTTCTGACACCCGATTCACAGCCCAACCCGTCGCCGTCTGAGCTTTCCATGATGAATCGACTCGAACCCAATCCCCTTGGGGCCTATTCAGTCTCCGATCAACCGCTTGCTCAGATCGGCCGGTAAAAACAGTCCGGAGCCGCAAGGAATCGCCTCGTCGGCTAAAGCAGAGTTGAGGAAGGGGAGTCGTTCGGAATGTGGAACTGAAACGCGCTTCCACCTTGCTGTTTCGCCCGATACATTGCGGCATCGGCATGCTTCAGCAGCTCATCAATGTCGTGATCGTCGGTCGGATAGACAGTAATGCCGATGCTGACTCCGATCAATGCCTGATGGTCTCCAAGGTGAAACGGTTCCGCCAAGGATTTGGTGATTCGCTGCGCGACCAGCGTGATATCTTCTTCGCACGTCAGACCTTCAAGGATAATCGTGAATTCATCTCCTCCCATGCGTGCCACTGTGTCAACTTCGCGTACACAATCTTGTAATCGCGTGGCGACTACTTTTAAAACCTGATCCCCGACGTCATGGCCAAGGGTGTCGTTCACCGGCTTGAACTGATCGAGGTCAAGCAACATGAGACTGAGCGGTTGTTGGAGCCGTTTGCTCCTGGCCATGGCTTGAATGAGGCGATCGCGAAACAACGTGCGGTTTACAAGACCGGTCAATTGATCGTACTGGGCAAGGTAGGTCAGCCGCTCTTCGGCTCGCTTGCGTTCGATGGCGTAACGGATGGAGCGAGCCAAGAGCTCCGATTGCCCCTCTCCCTTGACGAGATAATCCTGTGCCCCGTTTTGGACAGCCTGTAGGGCGAGCGTCTGATCGCTGAGCCCGCTGAGCACGATGATGGCAATCGTAGGGTTCGCGACATGCATTTGACGCACGGTTGACAGCCCATAGCCGTCGGGGAGTGACAGATCCAAGAGGACGGCATCAAAGCGCGCGCGTGCCAGCTGTGAAAAGGCATCGCTCAAGCGGGTCACATGGGTGACATTGAATTCCTCAAGGTTCCATTCCGTGAGGATGTCCTGTGTCAGGCGCGCGTCGATGTCGTTGTCTTCGACCAATAGGATCTTGATCATGGCGCTTTCGGTACGACCTCTTTCCTAGGCCTCTAACAAGTATAGCCTAAGACCATGATTCAACAAGCAAATCGCCGAAGTGGTGATATGCCCTTGGAACGACTGAAAAGACACAATAGAAGGAGACTAGACCTTCAGCGTTTATACCGTACCAACTCGCTCAATGGGGAAAAAGGGGCGGGCATGCGAACTATTCAATCATGAACCGCGAGAAATGGTAGGCAGGCCACCTGGGTAGGTGCCGATCGGACCCTGCTCCGGGCCTATCGCCGCCTCACAGGCGTATCCCGGTTCAAAGGGCCACATGAGTGAACGACCAACGGTGTTCCCACGTATATGAACATACCGCAACGTGACGCCCAAGCGAGCGGCGTCGTCCTTAACCTTCTCGGTACATTCATCGGGTGTAAATCCGCGACGTGAAATCAGAAGTGGATCTCCTGCAGCGCTGAAAACAGTGAATTCACTGGCGCATCCGGTTATCCCTAGCAACGCACACATGACCACGGTAGCTCGATTTAGACGCATTCTTAAGGCCATCAGAACTGGCGCTCCTCTTTGTCGCCTTTCCCAGCCTGCAAACGCAGGGAACAGAACTCAACCATAGCACGAAAACCATTCTGCAATCGAGTGTGACAAATTTTGTCCGGTGAATCTGGAAAGGGGCCAGAGACGGCACCGCGTGGAAAAACGAAGAGACTGGCCGGTAAACACAGGCATGACTAAACCGGCTTCTCTGCGACATATTCAATGTACTTCCAGAACAGCTTCGCTTCCTCTTCATTGAGGACCACGGGAGTGTTATTGGCCGATCCCGTCATGAAGACCTTAACCGACACGGTGTCATGCCAGATCTGCACTTCACAGTGAGCGACGAGATCGAGATTGACCGCACGGTTTCCGATTCGGACGAAGTGCATGGCGCTGCCTCCCCTCGTCTGACAAAGCCAGGTGATCATACACCAGGGTCGCCCCTCCAGAAAGCAACTTGCGGTTCTGCTCCGACGACGAGCACGGTGCTGCACTCCCGATAGAATTTGCCGCGCTTCCGGCAAGAATTTCCTATGAGCTGCCGTATTCTCTCGAGAATGCGACGACACCGGGCCATCTATCGACCGCTCTGTCTGGCATGGAAGTTGAGGGAGATGAGCAAGTTTTCCAATCCGGCGCCCTGGGAACTGGAGAGACCGTGAGGTCATATCAATGAATGAATTGAGCCTGCTCGCCGAGCTTTGGCGGCTTCTCAGTCAAGATGTTGCGATAGCCGGTGGGCTTCAGAGTCCCATGCTGAGCTGGATCGGGGCTGCCTCGATCATCGTCCTCTGTCTCTGGCATAGTGCGGCGCTCATACGAGGCTTAGTGCGGATTCGCCATACACTCTTGAGATTCCACTCGTCCGTCGCGCCTCTGGCATTGGCACGGCAACGGGCGTCCGCAGACTGGCTCGTGGTTCCGGCCTTGGCTAAACGACAGGTACGCCCCGATCAGTCACCTGAAGCTCGCCGCGATCTAGATGATCTGGAAACGCTGGATCGAGCGATGCGCTCGGAGCCGGCTTTTTCAAAAGAATGGCTGTCATACCGAAAGTCCCTCACGGTTGAGCAAACTGCCTGGTTTCTCGAGCCGACTGTCCATAGCCATCGTTCCGCCGCTGACTTTTTCTCGTTCGAAGCGCTCTGCGCCAGCCATCTCAATGTCCGCTTCTTCAGGCAACTCCCTTCCTTCCTGACAGGGATGGGTTTGATGTTCACGTTTTTTGCCATTTTGATCGGTCTCAGCAAACTGCATGCGAATGGATCACAGATTGATGGAATCCAAGGGCTCATCAATGGCCTCTCCGGTAAGTTTGTGACATCAATTGTCGGTCTGGCGTGCGCGAATGTCTTTACCATCCTCGAAACCTCGATCTGGTATCGACTGGACAACCGGTATCGGGAATGCATATCGCTCCTTGATGAAATGTTTCCTCAGAAAGCTGCCGGTCAGGAAGTACGACCATCTTCCTTGCCGAATGGGCCTCCGACCCCCATAGTCAGCCCCGTCCAATCCGACACTGCGAACCAGTTGGTCGAAGTTGTGCAGCAGCGACTCGGAGCGACAGTCGCGGCCCTGACTTCAGCCTCTCAAGCTCTCACAGGGCTGAGCGCCAAACATTCACCGCTGAAGCTCGACGATTTGCCGGGAGAGATTGGTCACGAGGTTCAGCGGGCGTTGAAGCCGATGATCAAGCCGTTGATGGAAGCCATTCAGGAGCTTAACCGTTCGATTAAGGGACAGCCGTCCCCGGTACAGCTGTCTCAACCCGAAATTGAAACCATGTTCAAGGAACTCAGGAACCACATGGCCAATACGGTCGAGCAGGCGCCACGACAACAGAAAGCGGACGATACTGAGCAACGGCAAGTTTTACATAAAGAGGCTCCCACCCGATGAAGCAGCTCAGGCCAATTTCTGGGCCCGAATCACGTGAAGGCTCATCTGCGTTGACGAACGGCGTCGCAGACCTCATGACGTCGCTCGCCGTCATCTTTATTCTACTGCTAGCCGCCTATGTCACTCGCATCGAGGATGGAAATGCCAAGCCACCCCCGAACGGCATTCCTTCCACACAACAAAGGGCGACCCTTGAACCGCTTACCCCGAAGGTGGAAGCCAAGGGGCCTAGCGTCCTCACCGTCACGGTGCCGGATACGGCGCTCAACTTTGAGTTTGGGAAAAGTACGCTCCTTCCATCTGCCGAAACCTTCCTATCCGAGGAGATGCCGCATTATGCCGGAGTCGTCTGTGGACATGGCGGACAGGAAGTGGAGGCCTTTGTCATTGAAGGGTACACGGACGATCTCGGCGACGACGTGCGCAACTTGCGATTGAGTCAGGACCGCTCATTCGCCGTTCTGGCGAAAAGCTTGGAAGTCATCCGTGAGAAGCTTCCGTGGGCCTATGAGTGCTTTTTGCAAAAGGCTACGGCGAACGGGCGCGGGAGGCAGAACTTGTTGAGAAACGAAGCAGGACACCTCGACCGCGACAAAAGCCGCCGGGTCGTGTTCAAGATCCACTTACGTCCCACATAAAGTGCCGGGCACTCAAGATTTGAACCCTTGAATCATTCTAGACCGCATCAGGTCGACCGATGCAGGCTGCGGGTCAATTCGAGGAACTGCTCGAGGGAAAGGATTTCTGCCCGGACGGAAGATGAGAGATGATGTGCGGTCAATGCTGTACCCACCATTTTCTGATCATAGCCCTCATCCTTCAACGAGTTGATCAACGTCTTGCGGCGGTGTGCGAAGGCAGCCCTCACCAATGCCGTGAATGTGTGTTCTTCCTGAGGGCTCAGTTCGGTTCGTTCTTTAGTCCGCAGCAGGACGACGGCAGAGTCGACCTCCGGCTTAGGGCGGAAGCATTGTGCTGAGACCTTGAAGGCCTTGCTCATATTCGCCGAGTACTGAGCCGTGACGGACAGGACGCCGTAGTCTGAACTCCCGGGTTTGGCCACGAGTCGGTTGGCCACTTCGTTTTGCAGCATGAGCACCATGCGCGGGAAACGGCCGCGCTGGCCGAGAAGCCTGAAAAGGAGGGGAGTAGACAGATAATATGGAAGATTGGCGACGACGATGGTACCGATCGGAAGCTGCTCGATCGGATAGGTCATTGCATCGTCGAGAATGAGTGTCAGGTTCTGAAACGGCGGTTGTTGTTCGGCTAGATAACCATGGAGTCGTGGATCGACCTCGATCGCCGTCACACGACCCGAGGCGCGACACAGAGATCCCGTCAGGATACCGCGGCCAGGTCCGATCTCTAGAACGGTATCATTCGGGGTCAGTTCAGCCAGGGAGATGATCTTGCGTACGATGTTGGGGTCGATAAGAAAATTCTGGCCGAGACGTTTGATTGCAATGGGCGGATCGGAGGTGCTCACCCATCACCTCACGTGAGGGGGAGGGGATTGATCCAATCGTTCGGCCAATGCCAACAGCGGGGCACGGTAGCATTCGATAAGATCCGAGAATTCTTCGACCAGGTCGTTGGTGAATGATGGTCCGGGCAGGACACTCGAAAACTTCTGCCCTTCTTGCGGGCTCACCGTGTCGGTAATGAGTGCGACCGTGCGCGCTTTCCATTTTACCACTCGTTCAGCCCCAGCAACCGTGTTGAGATCTTGAAGGGTCTGCTTCGCAAGTGCATCCAGTTCTTGTATTTGCTGCCGGACTACGGCACGGCTTTTCGAGACATCAGGTGCCACGTCTGCTTCCTCTCTTCTTGTCGCCACTTCGTCCATCCTTCGTGCGGGCAATCTTGGCGGCTAGTTTGATAGCCTCAAACAAGCTTCCCGGATCAGCAACGCCTTTCCCAACGATGTCGAATGCCGTTCCATGGTCAACCGAGGTGCGGATGATGGGTAAGCCCACAGTGAGATTCACGCATGTGCCAAAGGCGACCAACTTCAACGGAATCAAACCTTGATCATGGTACAGGGCGACGACACCGTCATACAGCCCTTTCGCAGCTTTTCCGAACAGCGTATCGGCCGGCAACGGATCACTGGCGAGAATGCCCTCTCGCTGTGCTGCACGGGCAGCCGGGAGAATTACGCGGGCTTCCTCATCGCCGAATAATCCATGCTCTCCTGCATGCGGATTCAGGGCGGCCACGCCTATCTTGGGCCGTTTAATTCCGAACAGCGTGGACAGGGCGAGTTGGGCCAAGCGGATCGCCTTTTCGATGTTCGACTGGGTGAGCAGCGAGGAAAGATCTCTGATGGCGACGTGCGTCGTGACGAACATGATGCGTAACGGACCGCCCACGATCATCATGCCGGACTCGTTCGCGCGCGTCAGATCAGCCAACAATTCAGTATGACCCGGATACCGGCAGCCGGCCATATTAATGGCTTCCTTGTTGATAGGGGCCGTTACCACTCCATCGATATCACCGAGTTGTGCCAATTCAACAGCCTTCTTGATGAAGGCAACGGATGCAGCGCCGGTTTCTGCGGCGGCGATGCCCGATTTGAACTTTCCGAGAGGTGCTGCCAACGGGTCCAGCACGGCGACGATTCCTCTGCGCGGCGGCGGCGTGTCACGACCATCAACAGAGACGACGGTCAGACTAAGCCTCAAAGCCTTAATCGTGTGCTCCATTACGGGAAGCGATCCGATCACGATCGGCCGGCAAACGTTGCGCAGGTGACTCCCTGAAAGGGCCTTCGCAATCACTTCCGGACCGATACCGGCTGGGTCTCCCATCGTGATTCCCAGCACCGGGAGCTGTGGCGAATGGGAGCGTGCGCGAGAGGAGATCGATTCAGTTGACATAGAGATGCAGCGTATACCCAATGTAAAAAACGGCTCCGGCTGCCAGCAACCACGGCCGCCATTGACCTCCTATGAGAATCTGCAACAGACAGAGTCCCACGGCCTGCACAGCTAAGACCATGGTGGTCAATGCAGACGGTGCGATCATCCATTCGGTTCCGATCAATCCCAGAGAGACCGGGAGGGTCCCTTGAAAGACCATGGCCCCTGTGACATTGGCCACGGCGAGGCGGTCTTTCTTGCGATAGAGCCAGAGAAAACTGTTGGACATCTCCGGCAGCTCGGTGGCGAGTGGCGCAATCAGCAGAGCCAAAATCAGCGGCGACATCGCGAACAGGCCGGCCATCGATTCGGCAGCCGTGACGAACAGGTGGGCCCCCAATATCAATCCACCCAAACCTAAGAGAGCTTGAAAGCCGATCATTGCATGCGAAGGGACGGCTGCGTGCTTGTCGAAAATCAGCGGATCCAACTCACCGCTTTCCTCTTCGCCCGACGGGGTGAATTTAAGTTTCATGTAGTAGATATACAGTGCGATCAACCCGCAGGCTGCGATGAGATGAATCAGCCTCGAAGGCACGAAGGCGCAGCCCAAGGCGATCATGTATCCGATCATGAAAAACGTCAGATCCGTGAGGACTTCACGATAGTTGAGATGAAATCGCGCGGTCCGTTTGCCTGCCCGCGCATAGAGCACGACGAGAAGGGCCAAAATGGGTAGCACCAGTGTGCTGAGCATGAACGGCGCTCCCAAGATGGCTCCCAATCCAACCTCGAGCTCCTCGTGGCTTTCACCGAAGAAAATGGCGATGATCGGGATTGACGTTTCAGGCAAGGTCGTGCCGATTGCGGCAAAGACACTGCCCACCGCTCCTTCGGAGATCCCCATCCGTTTGCCGAGCCATTCGATGGCATTGGTAAAGAGCGCGCAACCGCCAAGTGTGACTACGACAGAGACGACAAAGAGGAGAACGTAGAAAAGAACGGTCACGCCCGGCCTCGCACGTGTGCCGCTCTGCGCTTGGTGGGTCGTTGTCGATAGGCCAGCATCGCTTCCTCCATGACGGTCTTGAGCGGGCGACCGGTTCGTTTTGCGATATTCTTACAATCCACATATTCTGGCGCGGATTTTTCCCACCCAGCACCTACCTCGGCAACCTTCATGCGTACGACGCCATCCTGCGTTGTGACAGGGACGAACCGGCGGGGAAGGATCTGCCGGGTTACCTCTTGAAGCCGTATTCCGAGAGTGGAGGTTTCCTGGAACAGCACTTCAAGCACGGCATCGGTCTGGTCTTGCGGGGCAAGGCAGCTCAGGACGACACCCGGTCGACTCTTTTTCATCACGACGGGAACCAGTGCGACATCCACGGCTCCCACGTCAAACAGTCGCTCCATAATGTGCTCATAGAGCTGTGGATTGAGGTCGTCGAGATTCGTTTCAATCTGCATCACCCGTTGAATTTTGCGCATATCCGGAACCGACTCCTCCTGCAAAAATACGCGTAAGGCATTCGGCCACCCTTCTGGATCTCGGTCGCCGGCTCCGTATCCCACCGCCACACTGTTCATCATCGGCAGAGCGCCGAATTTCGATGCCAACGTCCGAAGCAAGGCGACACCGGTGGGAGTCGCAAGCTCGACGCGTGGACCGTCGGAATAGATCGGTACACCGTTTGTCAGCGCCGCCACAGCCGGTCCTGGAACGGGCAGGAGCCCGTGGGAAGTCCGAATGGAACCAGCCCCCACGTTGATGGCCGAGGAGGTGATTCGGGTCGCGTTCAAGAGATGGCAGCCCAAGACCCCTCCGACGACATCGATAAAAGAATCCACGACTCCGACCTCATGAAAGTGAACATCTTTGACTTCAACTCCATGGGCGTGGCTTTCCGCCTCAGCCAGTCGGTCGAAAATCGACCGGCTTCGCTCCTTGACGAGATTGGGCAACGTGCTGGAAGCAAGAATTTGCCGAATGCGCGAGAGGGTCAACGGCCGTTGAAACCCCTTCTGAATGATCACATCGACCTTTATCGCGGGGAGCGTCCCGCGATGCACATCACGTTTACGTAACCGATAGCCGCTGAGCTTCAGTCGTTTGAGGCCGTTGACCAATTCAGCCCACGGCAAACCGGCGCTCACGAGCGCACCCAAGACCATGTCCCCGCTCACTCCGGAGAAACAATCGAAATGGAGATGTCGGCCCACAAGGCTCCTCACTGGGTGACGCGAAAAATGACCGGTCATATTACCGAAGGTGTCGGCGAAACGGCAATCATTGTTATCGTGATCAATCGGAACCGTCTCACTGAACATTGTTGAAGCTTCATTGACAGCCCAGGAATGCTATGTTATCCCCCTAACAATACGGTTACGCTATGCTGACCGTACATTTGGCGAGTGTTCCCGCGTCACTCATGAAGACAAAGTTCCCGTTCTCGTTGACGACTTCAACCTACGTACGTCGTACGAGGCTTGTACTGGCGCTGCTGACCCTTTGTGGCAGCCTTGCGGCGTTTCTCCCAGCAGACAGCCACTCGAAGGTTAAGCCGACTCGCATTCCTCGTCCTGAACCGGAGCTCAAAATCGTCAACCTCAATATCGCACCGACTCCCTATACCTTAGGCAACGGACCTCTTCAGTTTTCCGTGACGGTACAGCTCCCGAAAGAGGTGGACAGGGACATGATTCTGGAAGTGACCTCTCTCATTAGTTCTCCCTCGAAAACATCGCTTCGGTTTCTCACTCATCGACAGGCCGTCCCAATCCCATCAACCACGGACGGAGAAACGGAGCGATCGAAGGTTTCCGTCGAACTGGCCTGGGATGGACAGAACCACCGCAAGCAACTTTCCGGCGTGGGTACCTATTCCTATGAAGTGCGCACTAAGCTGTTGGCCAATGGAGAAAAGGGATTGCGTACGGTGATGGTTGCATGGCCGAAACGTGGAACGCTGGAAGTGAAATGAACCTCGGTTGCCTGTCTCGTGGCTAACGCCTCGCACCCAACAGATTGATCCGATGCGCGAGACATGCCGCGCCGAAGCCATTGTCGATATTCATCACCCCCACCCCCGCTGCGCAAGAATTGAGCATCGTCAAAAGAGCAGCCACTCCACCGAAACTTGCCCCATAGCCGCGGCTGGTCGGTACGGCGATGACCGGACACTGCACCAAGCCACCGATGACGCTCGGTAAGACGCCGTCCATCCCGGCGACCACGACCACCACCTGCGCATCAAACAGCCGGTCTTTTTTCCCAAGCAGCCGATGGATCCCTGCGACGCCGACATCGTACAGTCGTTCCACATGGCTACCCATGACTTCTGCTGTGACACGGGCTTCTTCAGCCACAGGCACATCGGCAGTCCCCGCGGTGACCACAAGTATATGCCCCAGACGTTTCGGTCTTGAGGGATGAATCGCCACGATGCGCGCGTCAGGATGGTAGCGTGCCCGGGGGGCCATGCGGCGAATGGCGCGCGCGACTGTTGGGTCGGCACGAGTGGCGAGAAACGGTCCCTCTTTTTTGATGAGAGCCCGAGCGATCGCGATCACTTGTGCGGTGGTTTTCCCCTCGCACAAGACGACTTCGGGAAATCCTTGACGGAGCGACCGGTGGTGATCGAGCGAAGCAAAGCCGAGGTCCTCGAAAGGCAGGGATCGCAGGCGCTGGAGTGCCTGCTCCACCGTGACCTGTCCCCGATGGACCTCTCGTAGCAGCCGTTCGAGTCCTTCCGGATTCATGCCCATTCCTTCTCTGGTTTGGCATCCCGCTCCATCAGATCACTCACGGCCTTCCGACACGACTTATTGTCGTACAGGACGGCGTTGATCTCTTGTGTGATCGGCATCTCGACCTGATAGCGGCGGGCCAATGCGAATGCCGCACGAGCTGTCCGCACGCCTTCTGCGACTGCCTGCATCCCAGTCAAAATCGTCTCGAGCTTTTCCCCTCGACCAAGCCGGACACCGACTGAATGGTTGCGGCTCAGCGCCCCCGTACACGTCAACACCAGATCGCCGACACCGGAGAGCCCATAGAAGGTCCGTGGATCAGCTCCCATCGCGATGCCAAGCCTAATGGTCTCAGCCAGACCGCGTGTAATGAGGGCTGCCCGGGCATTGAGGCCTAGCTCCAACCCATCAATCACGCCGGCGGCCAACGCCATCACGTTCTTTAGTGCGCCGCCGAGTTGGACGCCGATCATATCGGTATCGGCGTACACACGAAACGCGGGTGTCATCAACGCGCCCTGAAACCGCCTGACCAATTCCCCATCGGTGCCGGCCAAACACACGGCCGTAGGTCGGCCTGCACTGAATTCCGATGCGAAGCTGGGGCCGGAGAGCACCATGAATGAACGGTGCATAGAGGGCGGCAACTCGTCTTCCATGACCTCAGTCATCAGTTTGGTCGTGCCTTCCTCGATGCCCTTAGTTGCGCACACCAACGGTATGGAGCCGGAGAGAGCGGGGGCCATCTTGTGTAATACGGGTCGAGTGGCATGTGAAGGAACGGCAAAAACAATCCCTTCGCAACCTGTTACGGCTTCGACGAGAGAGTGAGTTGCCGTCAAACTTCGAGGGAGCGTGACTCCTTTAAGGAAAACGGGGTTTTCGTGAGAGGCGTTGATCGCGCTGACGACATCGTGTTCATAAGCCCAAAGACGAACGGTGAACCCTTTCTCGGCAAGGTGTTTGGCCAAAGCAGTACCCCAGGCACCGGCTCCGATAATCGCGATCGCGTTGATGGCTGGCATCAGAAGATCAGCGTAATGGTAAGAATCTCGCGTGTATTAGCACAGGCGGATTATATAGGAAGCTATCGAGTATCTGTCAACGAATCGAGGAGCCATCCCTCTGATCTTGTCGATGCCATCTCACTTTCGGCCGAGTGCGCGCCATGTGGATGACATGTGGCGCGCTTTTCTTCTGTCAAAATTTCAGAAATGATTTCGTGATCGAGGCTTCACGCCATAGGATAGATGACAATAAGGAAGAGACCTTCCAGAGAATTGTCTATGAAGCAACATAGTTCTGCATGGATCACGCGCTCTTTGCTGCAGGTGTTGATCGTGCTGGTGTTAAGCGTGTCTCATGCGTATTCCGAAACCTACATCGCTGGACAATTGGGAGCGGCGGTGCCGGTCGGCAGCGGAGGGCTGACGAGCGTCGACGTTAATTCCTCATTTTTTCTTTCAGGGACCACCCATAGCGATCTGGAGCTCTCCTCTTCATTCATGTTCGGCGGGAAAGTCGGGCATTACTTTGATTCCGTTCGTTGGTTTGGTCTTGAAGCAGAAGTGTTTCACTCAACCCCACATATCGAACAACAAAGGCATACTTTTCAAAACCCAGCTTTTCCGGGAGTAACTCCCACTGCGACGCTTCAGGGGACCTATCTGCGGGTCTTGACCGTCGCTCCATTCAACCTCATGTTTCGTTACCCGCATGCCCGCGTACAGCCGTATATAGGCGTGGGCCCCGGAATATTTTTCGCTCGGATTAAAGGGGAAGGACTTGCGCCGAATTCCCCTGCGTCGACATCAGACAATGCAAGAATTGGAGTAAACGTTAAAGCCGGTCTCGAATACTATATGACCAGACACGTCACAGCATTCGCGGAATGGAAGTTTAACTATACACGCTTTAATTTCGACGACAACCCTGAGCTCTTCCCGTTCTTCTTCGGCATGAATGCCACCTATACCATGCACTTCGTTTCATTCGGTGTCGGGTATCATTTTTGAGCTTGGTTCCTGGTACGGGTATTACTTGAACTAGGAATTATCGTTGCGTTTCGTGTAATCTCCCTTTACATACCTCTCCACCACATGCGCTATGCAAATCTGCACTGCCTGCAGCCGGTCGCAGCCGGAGATCAACCGATTCTGTATCCAATGCGGGCAGCGGCTCGACGGAAGAACGGATACTCCAGCGCCTTCTCGCCACGATAATTCTGTGCCGGAACAACTCAATCTCCCGGTGCTCTACGGAATGGTCGTGTTTCTGATTGTAGCCGTGCTGTTCCCTCCATGGGAGACTCCACCCACTCAGACGCCTGAGTTTCTCGGCATGTATTTCATCCTTTCCCCACCCGCGCCGGAAGCCGTCGTGAGCCGCATGCTCCTGACTATCGAGCTGGTCACGATTGCGATTGCAGGTCTGTACGGAGCATTCCTGTTCCGGAAGAAATAAGTCCATCAACCGTCACTCGTCAGGCAGACAGCAACTTGGGGAGGAACCGCAATCCCCGGTTGACCATTGATGAATAATGGGTACTAGTCCAGCGCCAGCGTGAGGCATTTAGCTGAGCCGCCCGACTTCATGAATTCATCGAGCTGAACGGGATGAGTCTCGTATCCTCGGGCAACGAGCCAGTGCTGAGTGGTGGGACATCCAGTGGGAAGCACGACATGTTTTCCGACACAGACGGCATTGCACGCGAACTTCAACGCTTCATCTTCCGGAACAGTCAGACGGAGACTGTCGGGAACGCGTTCAGCAATTGCCGTCCGGCCATAGACGTCGAATGCGGCTTCGAAGTACAGGAGCTCGCCTCCGCTTAACGGACAGAAACAGGTATCGAGGTGATAGAAGCGAGGATCGACGAGGTCAAGGGGGATGATCTCCCGTTGGAAGTGTTCGCTCAAGACCGTGAACGCACGAATGTCCGATCGCTGACGATATCCCCCGTACCAACACTCCGGAAAGCCCAGGAGATCCCCCGCGCCTTCAAAGAAGAGTCCCTCCTCGAGCGTGGTGATGTCGTACGCGTGTCCGCGAAACCAATGCTCGAAATACGCCTCTTCCCGTTGCCGTTGAGGGTAACGGAATCGGCTTACCACTGCCCTGTGTCCCACGACGACACCGGCATTGGCTGTAAACACCAAGTCCGGCAGCCCGGCGATCGGCGTCATGCGCTCAAGCGCGACACCCACATCCTTCTCAAAGACCTGCATGAGCGCATGCCACTGTCGAACCGCCTGTTCGTGATCCACCCGATTGCTGAGCCGCATCCAGGGGTTGATCTCATACTCCACCCCGAAAAAATCCGGAGGGCATACGAGCAGGCGGTTCATGCCGGCCGTCCCAGGAGTCTGGCCAACTCAGACAGAAACGATGCCGCATCCATCACGAGGCCCACAGCCTGAAAACTTCCACGATCGGCGAGCTTGGTCGGTACGGAGGGGTTCACGTCCACACAGACGGTCGGAACCGTCGCCGGCAAGAGATTCCCGGTTGCCACGGCATGCAGCGTGGATGCGACCAGCAACGCCAGCCCGACACCGGGAACTGCGGCACGCATGGCGCTTTGTGCGCGGACGGAATCCGTGATCACACCGGGAAGCGGGCCGTCGTCGCGGATCGTTCCCGCCATCACGACCGGAATGCCTTGTCGGACGCAGGCTGCCATAATCCCCTGCTTGATGACGCCGGAGGTTACCGCTGATTCAATACTGCCGATTGCCCGAATGCGGTTGATCGTCCGCAAATGATGCTCATGGCCATGCGGGACCGCGCGACCCGCGGTCAGCCCATACCCTAATGAGGTGCCGTACAAGTCCGCTTCCATGTCGTGAGCCGCGAGCGCATTCCCACAGAACAGGATGTGTACGAATCCTTCCTCGATGAGCCACGCCAACGCGTCTCGTCCGCCTGCATGAATGATCGCAGGCCCACCCGCGAGCAGGACCTTCGAATCCGCCTGCCCCCGTTTGTGCCGTTCCCGCAGCTGGCGCATCCGTGCAGCAATGTCGGCAATAATATGGCTGTGCGGGCGTTCGGCCGACACCTGCGACTCCATGAATCCGAAGACATCCCGTTCGGGCGGACGTTGCAGAGGGATGACACGGACGCCTTCCCGACCCACGACGATTCGATCTCCCAGACGAACGTCGCCCATCGGGAGGGCGTGGGCCGCTGAGCCTTCTTCATTGACTACAATCGCCAGATCCATCTCGATACGATCCACGTCTAACCATCGACCATTGAGACGGATCTGGGTGGGTAAATGCGTCGTGGCGTAGAACTCTTCGGGCAACACCCCGTCGGCGGACGCGCTGGCGGTCCGGCAGTCTACCTCACACTTGACCGACGCGCCGTGTGGTTGAATCGTCTTGAGAATGTCGTCTAGAAGCGTTTTGGAGCTTGTTCGAATGCGAATGAGTGCGTGAGATGGTTCTTCCCGGGTCTTTCCGATATGAACATCCTCCAGATCAAACGTACCTCCCATCATCAGGATGAGATCCAACACCTTGGCCAGCACGAGAGAATCGATGATGTGCCCTTGAAGGTAGACGCTTTCCTGGTGCTGGTTCATAGTCCCGCTCTCTGCTTGTGAGCCTATTGTACCACTCGGGTTTGTGGGCGGAAGAGAATGAGGATTGGGAGCTAAGGACTCGCTGGAGATACTTTCATCAGTTCTCTGAGTACGCTTGTGGCGTAGGCGCCTGGGGGCAGACTGAAGGAGATGGTAAGGGCATCCCCGCTCAGCGACCATTCCAGATCGGCAAGGGGGACGCGCAGCGCTCGCCGTTCGCCACGGAATCCGCAGGCCTTTGCGGCGGCAATGAGGGCTTCTTTTGTCGTGCCTACTTCTGCAATGACTTCTTGCTCGATCTGACCTGGTTGACCGCTTGCCCAGGACACGCGCGACCCAAAGAGGATTCCTGTCGGGCTGATCTCAAAACGGGCTGCCCGCGGCTGCTCGTTCTCGGCATTGTCGACATGGAAACAGGCGCCGTTCTCCAACTTCATGGCCCAGTCGCCGACGAAGATTCGGTCGATCTGATCGATCCGCCGCGCCAGCAGTCGATTGAACAGAAACGACTGATAGGCATTGAGATACCAGATACGCGTGCTTCGATTCATCTTTTCACGTCGACGAGCATCATGGAGCAGCGCGGCTCCGATTTGGTAATTGTCGCCGGCTTTCCCTTGCCGCTGTGGCCCGAAGTAGTTGGGCACGCCACGCGCACGCAGTTGATGGAGAATGGCCGGCACCGCTTCAACGGCATGGCCGGCGACTTGGCGTATGACCAAGCGAAATCGGTTGCCCCCATGATGGCCGGTTCGCAGCCGATTGCGATGCCGTCCAAGGATCCCTAGGCTTAGAAGTGTGTCATCGATCTTTACGTTGGAGACTTGGTCTGGCGTGATTCCTTGGAGGGACACCATCTGCGTGGTGACCGCCCGTGCGTCCTTGAGTCCCGCGACACCGATTGCCTGTGCCTTGATCCCCAATGAAGACGAGAGTCGGCGAACGAGATCCGGTGTAGAAAGATTGCGTTTCGTAATCGTGACGTACAGATGCTCTCCCTCCCCGCATGGGAGGTAGAGCGGCCGTTCTTCGACTTGAAAGTCTTCGGGCGTGGTGCGGGTGTGCCCGCCGATTCCAGGAATGTTGCCTGTCAGGAAGGGATCGATCACTTGCATCACACAACCACGCGCGTTGAAGGGCCCGCGTTCCGCTGAATTCTGTCGTCAAATCAGTCGGAAAGAAGGCCCATGGTATACTTTTTCTAGCCCATGTGGGAACGATCGGGCCAATCACGAGTTGGGAAATGAGCAAGCGACGGGCGGTGTCATGGCCTGATCGCGCACGATCATTCGTCGGCTATTGCTTAAGCGAGCCACTCTATCGAATCTTCAGTCTCGTCCCTCATTGGGAATGGGGTTTATCCGATCACGATATCTCTATCCTCACCCATGCACATCCTTCCCTGGCCGGCCATCGTGCCGTCCATCTCACGGATCTGCATCTTGACCGATATCACCCGCGGCATGATGGGATCGTCGAAGCGGTGACAAAGCTTGCCCCTGATTGGATTTTCATCACCGGAGATCTGCTCAACGTACCCGAAGGCTTGCCCCATCTCTTCCGTTTCGTCGAACACCTGCGAGCCATCGCACCCGTGTACATGACGTTGGGTAATCATGACCATTACAGCGGGGTGCCGGTGGCACAATATGCCGAACTTGCCGATCGGCACAAGATCACGTTGCTGGTCAACCAAAGTACCATCGTTTCAACGGGCAGGGGAGAGCTGGCGATCGTCGGGGTTGACGATCCTTCACTCCATCGTGCGGATCTCCGATGTGTCCCTTCTCGAACCGACCGTCGCTTTACGCTGCTGCTGGCCCATGCACCGAACATTTTGGACCATATCGAAGCGCATCATGCCGTTGACTTGATCCTCTGCGGACACAGTCACGGAGGGCAGTGGAGAGTACCGGGAATCCCCACGTTTTGGCTTCCTCCTGGGTGCAACGGCCGTGTGGCCGGATGGCACGAATCCGGCCGGCACCGGCTGTACGTCAACCGGGGGCTGGGTTGGTCCTTCCTCCCGTTTCGTTTCAACTGTCGGCCGGAAATTGCCGTGATTGAGTGGGTCTAGGAACAGATATCGACCCGGCATGCCGAAACCTTTACTCCCGCATCCGTTCCAGTGCTTCTTTGGCCCGACTTCTGACGGTTTGGTCCCAATCATGTTCCATGACCGTCTTCAGGCGTTCGCGTGTTTCAGCTGCCCGTAGTCGTCCAAGTCCCAAGGCTGCGCAGGAACGCACATAGGCATGATCATCGTCCAGCGCTTTGACCAGGAGCGGTACCACCGACAAATCTCTTAGCGCGCCCAAATGGCTGGCCGCCATCCCTCGGATGCGATGCTGCTTATCACCCAGCGCTCGTTCTAAGGTCGTGGCCAACAGTTCTTTCAAGGCAGGGACGGCTGATTCAAGCCCGTCGATTTGGTACTCGTTGAGTTCAAGCAAGGCAAAAGCAAGGTCGAGCCGTTTATCCCGGGCGGTTTCTTGCTCGAACAGCCTCAGAAACTTGGTTCGCTCCCTCACTTTCGTGCGACGGCGACGGAGCGCCCTCACAGGAATGAACAGCAGGACGGCAAGCACCAAACCAATCGCAGCCATCGGCACCGCCTGATCCACAATGTAGTCCTGTGTGTCAGGCGATAAGCGTTTCCAGATCCATACTGCGCTCACGATGAGGCCGACCAGCACGGCAAGCACGGTGAGGTTCGCCTGCCCATGGTCGCTACGGTCCGACATAGAGGCGGATCATACGAACGTGACCGATGAGTCGTCAATGAAGCGGTTTCCCTCTGCATGACGGCCATCCATCACGCTGAGATCCGGCTTGCTGTCGACCATGCATAATTGACTTGCGATTGTGGCAGTGGTCATACTCGATCCTCGATTGGTGTGGGTAAGGCGCGAAACGATTATGGACGATCATCCTCAGAACGGCGCCATTCGACGGGTCATGGTAGGAACCGACCGCTCGCACACGGCGGATCAGGCCGTTCGTTGGGCCGCGCAATTCGCTGAACGATATGGCGCGGAGCTGTTCGTGGTACAGGTCATCCTTCCGCAACACCCGGCCACCACCGAATTCGGCGCAGCCGAGCACACCCGGGCAGCTGCCGCCAACGACGAACTGGATACGTTCGTGAGGCAGATCGCCGGAGAGCGCGGACACTCCGTCGTTGTCAGTGATGGAGATCCGGCATCGGCAATCCTGCGCGCCGCTGAGCAGGAACAAATCGACGTCTTGGTCGTCGGCAATTCGGGAATGGCCGGCCGAAAGCAGTTTTTGCTCGGCAATATCCCGAACCGTATCAGCCACAATTCCCGCTGCACCGTTGTGATCGTGAATACCCAGTCGGCGGCGGATGGGTCAGCTCAAGAATCCGTGCGCATCCACAAGCCGCACCCGGAATCCCAGATCACTGAACCCCATCTGGGAGCACGGGCCGTGCGTATCGCAACGGTGATGGCCAAGCATGGCTTGAAGGAGCTGTTTGGACAACCGGAGACAGCGGATGTTTCCATTCGCCGTCAGCAGGCGAAGCGCCTACGGGCTGCGCTGGAGGAGCTGGGTCCGACCTTTTCAAAGCTCGGTCAAGTGCTGTCCACCCGTCCGGATCTCCTTCCAGCGGAATACGTCGAAGAACTCGCGATGCTGCAGAGCCACGTTCCACCTATGCCCGAAAGTGAAGTCGTCAAGGTTGCTGAGCAAGAATTGGGTGTTCCGTGGGAGGACGTGTTCGAGTCGATTGACCCCAAACCGCTCGCGGCCGGGACGATCGCGCAAGTTCATCGGGCCACGCTTGAAAGCGGTGATCGTGTGGTCATCAAAGTTCAACGGCCCACGGCGCGCGCCGAAATCGAACAAGATCTTGCCCTGCTCGAAATATTCGCCCAGAAAGTCGGCCAACGCCCTGCCCTCAATCAAGTGGTGAATATGGAGGCGGTCTTCAAGCATCTCTCCACATCGCTGCACCGTGAGCTCGACTTCCATCAAGAAATCGAGAACATCGACCGCATGCAGACGGTACTCGTGGACTATGATCATCTCGCCGTCCCCTCCGTGCATCACAAACTATCGACATCCCGACTGCTGGTGATGGAGGAGATTCAAGGTGTTCCGGTCACGCAGGCACCGGAAAGTCCGGAGCGTATCGAAGCAGCCCGTCAGCTCATGGAAAGTTACTACAAGCAAATCATTGCCGAGGGTTTTTTCCACGCGGATCCGCACCCAGGCAATCTGATGTGGTGGAAGAACCGTATTTACATTCTCGATTTCGGGATGGTCGGCTCCGTCGATGCCAACGTGCGCGAGCATCTCCTGTTATTACTGATGGCGCTCTGGAAGGAGGATGTCGGTTTTCTCAGCGACGTCACGCTGATGATGACCGGCTCTCTCGACCGCAGCGATCTGGATCTGCCCCGGTTTCAAAGTGAGATCGGGGAAGTCATGACGAAATACCGCAAAGCGGCTCTGGCCGATATGCAGATCGGGCCGCTTCTCCAGGAAATGAGCGCGATCGGGTTCCGCCACGGCGTTCCGCTACCGGCTTCGCTCACCCTCGCGGCCAAAGCGCTCGCGCAAGTGCAACTGGCGACTGCGAATCTCGACCCAAAACTCGATCCGTATGACGTCGCAGGCAAGTTCCTCATGCGACTTATGATCAAACGCATGGGAGCCACGCTCGATCCAAAGACACTTTTGTATCAGTCACAGAAGCTGAAGGTACGGGCCGAACGAGTGTTCGAGGCGATCGAACATTTGATCGGCGCGCGCCCGGGCCAGAAGCTTGTCGTCAATTTCCGGGCCAATTCGCTCGAGGAAATGGTCCGGCACACAGGGCGGCGTCTGACATTGGGGCTGACCGCGGCGGCCAGCATTCTTGCCAGTGGGCTCACAGCCACGTCAGGAACAGTCGCCGGCTGGATACCGATTACGTTCGGCATCGCGGCCGGCCTGCTGACGGTCGGACTGATCCTTGATCTGATACGCGGTCGTTAGGGTTTCGCTTCGCCGTTCTTGATCGAACGTAGAATCACTCTCTCGAGCAGATATGCGATCACCGACATCCCAAGAGAGATGATCCAATATTCTGCTTGCCGAACCAAAGGCTGGTGAAGAGGCTTCGTGGTATCGCCGGACATACAATCATTATCGACGACGGCCTTATCGTCTGCAAGAGGGAATCCGTCTCTCTCGTGCGCTCCATCGGTCCGCGCACGTTCATTCATCATAGAGCTTGTTGATCATGGATGATCCCGTATCAGCGTGGCTGGAAGGCCTTGGTCTCGGCGTCTATCGAGAATCATTTCAGCAAAACGCCATTACCTGGGATGTTCTGTCCGAATTGAACGATGTCGACTTGGCGTCGCTTGGTGTGTTGCTGGGCCATCGGAAGAAGCTATTGCGTGCCATTGCGCAATTGCCACAAACCGGTGAGGGTGGCGGCACGAAGCCTCAACCGGCTGAAACCGGCCGGGGAATAACACCGTTCCCTTCCGATGGAGAGCGAGCAGAGCGTCGCCAATTGGCGATCATGTTTTGTGATCTCGTGGGTTCGACAGCACTCGCGAGTCAGTTGGATCCTGAAGACCTCCAAACGGCCATCCGACGTTTTCTCGATACCTGTAGCCAAGCGATCAGCCGATTCAACGGCTATATCGCAAAATACATGGGTGACGGGGTGCTGGTGTATTTCGGATACCCTCAGGCCTACGAGCATGACGCGGAACGAGCGGTACATGCCGGGCTGGCCGTGCTGGATCTGGTCAAGGCTCTTCCTCGCGAAAATACTGTCCAAAAGGGCTTTGAAATTGCCGCACGAATTGGAATCGCGACAGGCCATGTCATAGTCGGCGAAGTCATCGGACAGGAAGCGGCGAAGGAGCGGTCAGTATTCGGCGAAACTCCGAATCTGGCCGCGCGCCTGCAGGCGTTGGCCGAACCCAATCAATTGATTGTTGACTCGACGACGAAGCGCCTGGTCGGAGATGAGTTCGAGTTTGCGGACCGAGGCGCCTTTTCTCTCAAGGGATTCGAAACGCCGGTGCATATCTGGCAGGTTGTCAGCAGCAAACCGTCGGCCAGCCGGTTCGAGTCTTATCGTTCCGGCCGATTGGGCCATTTCATAGGCAGGGAGCACGAAACGGCACTTCTCTTGGGGCGATGGCACGAAGCTGTTTGTGGCGAAGGGCAGGTGGTCATCCTTTGCGGTGAGGCCGGGATCGGCAAGTCTCGCATGGTCCGCAGTCTGTGTGACCGACTTGCCGAGGAAGGGTACCAGACGATTCAATTTCAATGTTCGCCTTATCACACAAATACGGCACTGTATCCGGCCATCACGTATCTACGACAGGCGGCTGGACTGTGCGGTGAAGACACCCCCTCGGTGCAACTACGGAAACTCGAGGCACTGGCCGTCGATAGCGGCATCAATGACCGGACCACGGTGTCATTGCTGGCGGACCTGCTCTCGATCTGCGCAGATGGCCTGTCTCCGCTACCGCACGTGTCACCCGAAAAGCGGAAGGAAATGACCCTTGAAGCACTTGTACAGCAACTCCAAAGACTGGCCGCTCGTCGCCCGACACTCTTTATCGTGGAAGACGCCCATTGGGTCGATCCGACAACGATGGACCTGCTGACAAGGATTATCGACCGCATCCAGCCGATGCGCGCGTTATTGATCATCACCTTTCGGCCTGATTTTAAACCGGTCTGGGCGGAGTACAGTCACGTGACGTTTCTGACGTTGAGCCGGCTTCCCCGGCGGCATAGCGCAGAGCTTCTTGGATCGATGACCGGAGGAAAGACACTTCCGCTTGAAGTGGAACAAGCGATTCTGGCCAAGACCGATGGGGTCCCTCTTTACATCGAAGAGTTGACGAAAAACCTACTCGAGTCAGGATTGCTGACCGAAGAGAAAGACTCGTTCACCCTGACGGCGCCATTACGAGACCTATCCATCCCTGACTCTTTGCAAGCCTTGCTCATGGAACGAATAGACCGATTGGGTCCCGCCAAGGAGATTGTCCAAATGGGGGCCTCGATCGGGCGGGAGTTCAGCTACGAGCTGTTGCGGGAAACCGTTGATGTCGCCGAGGGGGAGTTGAAAACGGCGCTCCACTTGCTGACAGCATCGGGGCTCATTTTTCAAGAAGGGGATATCCCTGCTGCGAAATACCTCTTTAAACACGCGCTCATCCAAGACGCTGCCTATAGCACGCTGCCAAAAAAATCACGCCGTGCCCTCCATGCCCGTATCGCTCACGCGTTGGAGAACAGATTCGCAGAGCGTGTCAAAGCGGAACCGGAGTTGCTTGCCTATCACTATGAGCAGGCAGGCGTCATCAGCTCGGCTGTTCATTATTGGCATCTTGCGGCGCGCAGAGATGCGGCGCGATCCGCGGATGCGGAAGCGCTCAGCCATTTTGATCGAACCTTACATCTGCTTGAGACGCTGCCGCAAAGCCCGGAGCGTCATGCGCTGGAGTTGGAACTGCTCATCGCGCGCGGTGCTCCTTTGCTGACATTGCGAGGGTATGCGTCCGATGAAATAGAGAACAACTATCTCAGAGCAAGAAGTCTCTCACAGGAGAATCCCGGTTCTGAGCAATATTTTCTCTCTATCTGGGGACTATGGGTCTTTCATCTCGTCAGAGGACCCCTCGCCAAGGCGTGCACGCTGGCGGAAAGTCTCCTCTCGTGGGCAAGCCAGCAGCAGAATCCCGATTTGCTGATTCGAGCGCACGAGAGTGTGGGCTCGACGTACTCCTTCCTTGGCCGGTTTGGCGAAGCCAAGGCACATTTACGTCAAGCAAGATCGCTCTATGATCCAGATCGACACCGTTCGCAAGTCTTACCCTATACCCAAGATCCCGGCATCACGGCGAGAATCATGCTGGCGAGAACGTTATGGATATTGGGAGAGGTAGACGAAGTCGAAGCGCTGGTGACGGAGGCCATCGCCATGGCAAGAGAGCTGGAACATCCATACACGTTGGCATTTACGTTGGCGACCGCTTCATGGGTCGGTTCGATTCTTCGTGACACGAATAGGACCCTGAGCCTGACCGAAGAAGCCATCATGCTGTCCACCAAGCACTCGTTTGAAGTCCCGTTGGCATGGGCGATGTCCTTTCAAGGCTGGGCGTTGGCCGAGCAAGGAAAGGAGAACGGCCTTGAAAGGTTGGTAGAAGGACTCTCGGCGGCACAGAGAGCCAAAGCGAGTCTCAACAACACCTATACGTTGGCGTTACTCGCCGAGAATCATTTACGGAATCAACATACGGCGGAAGGCTTGGTCGCCGTTCAGCAAGCACAGGAGCTCGCTGTAACCCAGGGAGAGCTGTGCTGGCAAGCGGAGCTGCTTCGACTGAAAGGCGAGCTCCTCCTTGCGCAACCTGACCCATCGACCTTCGCAGCAGAGCAGTGTTTTTCTGAAGCCGTGCAGATTGCCCACGATCAACAGGCACGAATGCTCGAACTCAGAGCCGCGACGAGTCTCGCGAGGCTCTTGCGCAACCTGAACAAACCAGATATGGCTAGACGCACCTTGGATTCGGTTCGCGCAAGATTGAACGAACAAGGCGCCAATCCCGACTTGATTGAAGCTCAAAAACTCCTTGCTCAACTGAGCGTTGCGACTTAACCCATGGCTGACATTTCCAGCTCATGCGCTTGACGATTCTTGGTTCCGGGACGAACATGCACCCCACGCGTGCTGCGGCGGGGTATCTTGTGCGCACCGATCAATATATTCTCCTTGATTTCGGCCCGCGCACCTTGACGAACATGATCAAAGCTGGTGTCGACCGACACCGGATCACGCACATCTTGTTCTCCCATTTTCATGCCGACCATTTTTCCGACTTCATCACATTCTTCTTCGACGCGGTGATCTACACCAAATACGGAGGAGGCCATCGCCCAGGGCTGACCCTGATCGGGCCGAAAGGCACGATCCGTCTCTTACGATCGATCATGCATAGCTTCCCCAGCTTTTCCTCGGCCCCGTTCGGCGTGGTCATGAAGGAAGTCGCCGGCAAACCCTTCTCGATCGGGGATACACGTATCATCCCCAAGCCCGTGGTCCATGTTCCGGACCTTTCAAGCGTCGGCTATCGGATCGAGTACCAAGGTAAGGCGGTCGTGTATTCAGGAGACACTCAATATTGCGACGCACTCGTCTCGCTCTGTGTGGAGGCCGACCTGGCTGTGCTCGATTGCTCGTTCCCGGCTAATCGTCCCGGCCCCACCCATCTGCATGCCGGGCAGTGCGGCCAGGTGGCGAAGGAGGCCGGTGTGGGGCAGCTCGTTCTTTCGCACTTCTATCCGATCGCGGATCGATACGACGTCAAAGCACAGGCGGCGGAGCAGTATCGGGGCAAGATTTGGAAGGGCAAGGACGGAATGACGATACGGCTGTAATGCTTACAGCCCCTCTTCGCGAGGAGCGCCGCCAAGGATCTCGATGAATTTGGTCAGGCGGGCGGTCTTGACGGAATCTCCGGCCTTAGAATAGATCGCCAAGAGGTTTTTGACCATGCGGGACAATATCGCCCGAACCGGACTTTTTTGCAGGTACTTGTCGTCGAACCCGTAACCGGCCTCGGTTAAAAACCGGGCACAGTTTTTTTCCGTCAACAAGGCGCCGTGGTTGAAACAGTCGATGAAGATCTTGTACCGATCGGACTCGTACTTCACCAAAAAGTGTCCGGGCATGCCGATGCCGAACAGCGGCAGCGCCAAGCGCTGTCCAATAAAGAGATACACCGCCGACAGGCTGATCGGGATGCCGACTCGCCGATCCATGACACAATTGAGGTAGCTGTTCTCGATTTCATAATAGTTCTTGGTGTTACCTTTGAACCCTTGCTCGGCAAACAAATAACGGTTGAGCGCATTGACGGCTTCCTCCCCGGAAGCTCGATAGCCGATCCGCGATCGAACTTCGTCCGCCATCGTATCCAACTGTTCACGATAGCGAGCGACATCCAGCGCCGGATAGGCGTAGCGGGCGATGAGGAAGGCGCCGGTTTCCAGACTCATGCCTTCGTTCGGCAGGGCAACCAAGTGCGCGAGCTCGTCCTCCAGTTTTCCTCCTCGGATTTCTTCCAGGACAGAGGCGATTCGATCGGCCATTTCGGGCTGCTCGATTTCCGCCTCCTGGAGAAGCGGGACGGCCGATGGACCGATATCGATGAGTCTTCCGCTGATGGTACGGACAATCTTGTCGTCCTCATCAGACAGAAGACGAATGAGCGCGCGAATTTGACTCTCCGGAATCAGCATGCTTAAAAATTCTGAGTTGTCCGCCACAGTGTCGAGCCCGAACGATCCGGCAATGACTCAATGATCCGACGGATTCAGGCATCAGTCAAGCGATCGACGCTTCACGGTGCCATCACCCCATCGCCCGGCGGAATGCCTTGGCGCCACCGTACAAACACAGGGCATCAAATACGAGCATGACCACCACCACCATCCCCACATGCGGCAAGGCTTCACCCCAGCCGGAGAGGATTAAGGGCCGTACCGCGTCGATTGCCCAGGTCATCGGATTGAACTGGGCGAGGAAACTCATCCAGCCGGGCATGGCGGCTAAGGGAACCAATGCAGAGCTGAGGAAAATCATCGGCAACGAAAGAAATCCCAGCACGGAAAAGAAATCACCGTGGCTTTTCACGGAAAAGGCCATCGCCATGGAAATTGCGGTTAAGCCGATGCCGAACATCATCCCGATCAATAGAATCGTTGCCACACCGAGGATGCCTGTCGCGGGATGAACGCCGAAGAGGTAGGAGACGCCAAGAATCACGAGGACCTGCATCGACGTGATCCCCATGACGAAAATGAAGCGGCTCAGAATGACGGAGCTTCGGTGAATGGGCGTGGACATCAGACGTTCGAGAAACCCGTTTTCCTTATCGAATAACAGATCGACCCCGCCGGCCAGACCGTTGTTCAGGACGGTCATCACGACCACACCGGCCGCGAGGAAGCTGATGTAGTTCGGGGTCTGCATGACCTGGGTGTCGGCGGCCCGTTGGAAGAGGTTCCCAAAGAAGATGAGCCAGAAGAGCATGGGCTGCACCAGCGTGAAGAGCATGCTGAATTTTTCCCGGCTCAATCGTCGGACCCATCGCATCGTCAACGCGCTGATTTCTTGCCAATAATGCGCCACGTGTCTCCTTTAGGCCGACTCGGTTTCCGGAATCGATTCGGTGATCGCTCGCCCCGTATGCGCGATGAACACATCGTCTAAGCGTGGACGGTTGTACTGAATAAACTCGATACCGCAACCCAATCGATTGGCCGACTCAAGAATGGCCGGTAAGGCCTTCTCCGGTGATTCCACCCTGATGTCCAAGCCCCTTGCTGTTGCCCGGACGGCTTTGACTGCCGGACGGGTTTTCAAGTCCGCCTCGAGTGATGAGATCAGATTGGTTTCTTTCAAGGTCAGGGACACAATGTCTCCGCCAAGAGCGATCTTAAGCTCAGCCGGTGAGCCCAGGGTCTTGATCTTGCCGCCGTCGATAATGGCCAGTCGATCGCAGAGTCGATCGGCTTCATCCAGATAGTTGGTAGTCATGACCACCGTCATCCCGCGAGCTTTGAGCATTCGGACGTAGTCCCAAATACGGAGACGACTCTGCACATCGAGGCCGAGTGTGGGCTCGTCGAGAAACAAGATCTTGGGGTCTGGCAGCAGCCCGCACGCGATATCCAGCTTCCGTTTCATACCACCGGAGTAGGTCTTGGCCGGTCGGTCCGCATGGGCTTCCAGCTCAACTAATTTGAGCAGCTCGGCGATACGCTTGGCCGCCTCATCCTTCGTCAAGTGATAGAGAGCTCCCAATAATTGAAGGTGTTCACGCCCGGTGAGGAACCGGTCGATCGCTCGTTCTTGAGGCACATACCCGATCAGCGTTCGTACCTTATCCGCCTCGCGCACCGTGTCGTAGCCCATGATGGTCGCGGTGCCCGATGTCGGATGCAACAGGGTGATGAGGGTGCGAAGCGTCGTGCTTTTGCCTGCGCCGTTCGGCCCGAGGAGACCGAAAATTTCTCCTGCGTAGACCTGAAACGACAAGTCATCAACAGCCTTGTGACTATCATACGTTTTACACAGACGGCTGACGCTGATAGCGACGGTGCGATCCATTATTCCCAGCCCTTCGCCCCGCGACGCTCGTGCAACATGAATTGAACCAAATCGTTCAATCGACGCGCCCGCTGGTGGAGTCCGTCCGCTTCCAGTAAAAATTGTTTTTCCAGAGGTGTACAGTCGAGGTAGGTCGAGAGGGTGTTGACCAAGACTTCGTCGCTGACTTCCTCGCGAAAAAACCCTTGCCATGCCGTGCTGTCTTCTCTCGCTTGGAGGTAGCGCCCGAGTACATCGATCAGTCCGCTCCGAACGTCTTTCGTCAGCCCCTCGTCCGAACGTAGAGGGGTCACATGAATCGTCGCTTCACGGTACGGCTTTTCGAAGTGCTCTTCGGCGATCTCGCAACGTTCGAGGCCCTGCAGCAAGATGTTGGAACGGCCGTCCGGCAAGGGCTGCACACTCACGATCCGTCCGATACAGAGCGCGGGATAGATCGCTGGATTCCCATAGTAGTCCGATTCCCATCCCTCCTTCAGCAGTGCCATGGCAATACATTGACCGCCCATCGTTGCGTCGCCGACCATCCGGCGGTAACGCGGCTCAAAAATGTGGAGCGGCAGGTATGTCTTCGGAAAAAAAACGACGTTGGGCAATGGAAACACGGGAAGGCGGTCGGGAATTGGAAATGGTTCTGCATGCTTGGACGGGCCTGTCGTCGACGTCCCACGTTCGCGATCGATTTGCATGACTCACGATAGCTGAGACGTGTGAAAATTGTCAACGCTGCAAGTCGACCGGCAAGTTGCTGTGAAATGTGAAACACCGCTCACAGACGGGCGATTTGTTCGTAGAGAAAGCGCGTGTTATAACCGAGGCAATTGAGCAACACAGTATTGGTGTTCCTCTCCAAGTTTGTTGCTGAAACGAGGCTGAGCATGAAAGCCGGGATGCGAATCGGGATTGTTCTTGTTGCCGTGCTGAGCGTCAATCTCTCGATGACGTTCGGCGCGAGCCCATCCCCGACACCGTTTCAATATGCGACCGCCGGGTATCGGTACGACTTTCCTAAGGACCACGGGTCGCACCCGCGCTATCGCACCGAGTGGTGGTATTACACGGGACATCTCCAGTCGAAGAACAGCCGGTCCTTTGGCTTTGAATTGACCTTTTTCCGCCGAGCCGTCCCGCCGGAGGACATCAAAACTCTGCCGTCGAAATGGTCGGTGAGCCAGTTGTACTTTGCGCATTTTGCCGTGACTGATATCACCGGACGGCGATTTCACTTCTCCGAAAAACTCAGCCGTGAAGGGTTGGGTAAGGCAGGGGCCGATGAATCGCGACTCCGAGTCTGGATCGACGATTGGCGCGCGGAGGCTTCGACCGACTCGACCGGCTTCCATACCGTGACGGCTCGCGACGATACCCACACCCTGACCCTCACGATGCAACCGGCCAAGTCGCTCGTCACCCATGGTTCGGACGGCATCAGTCGAAAAGGGGATGCCATCGGACAAGCTTCACATTACTATTCATTCACCAGACTCGCGACAACCGGGCAGTTGACGATCGACAACGAAACATTCGATGTGACCGGCACGAGTTGGATGGATCATGAATTCGGATCGGCCGATCTTGGGAACGATCTGGTCGGGTGGGATTGGTTCAGCCTTCAGTTGGACGACAACAGCGAGCTCATGTTGTATCGCATGCGTCGGAAAGATGGCATGTCCGACCCGGCCTCCAGCGGCACGGCAGTCTCACCGGATGGTCAGACACGACACCTCCCGGTGACCGGCTTTCAGATCGAGTCGACTGCCACATGGACCAGCTCTGCAAGCAAGGCTACGTATCCCGCGAAATGGCGGCTGACCGTACCATCCCTCGACCTTACCCTGGAGCTCGCTCCTTTGCTGGCCGATCAGGAACTGCGGACTTCGCGGACCGCGCAAGTCACGTATTGGGAAGGTGCGGTATCAGTCACGGGCACCAAGCAAGGCCGGCCGCTCAAGGGCCAAGGTTATGTTGAGATGACGGGCTACGCGGAACGGATCAACCAGAAACTGTAGGGGAAAGTCGGATTAGTCCTCAGTCGTTCGAGCTATGCATAGAAGGAGGTTCCATTCTCTTTGCGATCCCGAAGCCCTGCCAACATTTCCGATTCCGTGATATCCACAGCCCACCCAGGACGGAGTTGGAAGTGGGGTTCATCAACCAGCGTTTTCCAGTTGCCGCCCCATTCGAGACCCAAGTCCATTCCGAGGACGCCGACCGCCTTATATTTGACGGACTCGCTGAGGTACTTCGCGCCTTCGAAGACTCCAACATCAAAGGCGATGCCGAAGTTATGATTCGAGTACCCGCCCCGCACATTTGTGACTTTATCACCAGGCGTTGTACGACCCTTCGCGTACAAATCGTCCTGTTCGGCATAGCTTCTTAAGCCACTAATGATCCTTATTTGAATCCCATTTTGAGCGGCCTTTTGCACCAATGCACGGGCGATGGGCCGTACTTCTGGAAGCAGTGTCGCGATATTCTTTTCGCTGCGTGCGTCGACTTCTTCGATCGCCTCGGCGGGAGTTTCTCCTCGCACCGTCGGTTTGACGATGTGGGCATAAATCGCACCCCAGGTCTCGGTCCCACCTCGACCATCTACCTGAACGCCCAGCTTCTTCTGCACCGCAGAAATCATGTCTTCCATATCCATCGTGAATCCCCTTTCTTATCTTGTAGGCTTCGATAGGGAGCTAGATACTGGAAGCCCTATGTCCTGATTCCTGTCGAGCGAAACTCGTGCGGATTGTTATCCTTTGTGGGAGATGTGTCAAACATCATTAGTAGGAAAACCGTCCCTCGCAGTGTGAGAGGTCTTCATCCTTGACTCCTCGCTGAATCCTGTGTTTAGGTCTGCCGCCACGATTGCCATGCTGCGTCTGTCCACGATCAAACTCCTGCTGGTGGCATCGCTTCTTGTCTCTCTCGGTTGTCAAAAGGAGAGTGAGGCGATCGTTTCGATCGCGCTCCATCCGACCAACGTCAACATCCTCTACGTGGCCACGAACGACGCCGTCTACAAGTCACGAGACGGCGGTGGGACTTGGGAGCGATTCCCGAGCTTCAGCGCGCGCCGGGTGACGACGCTTGCGATCGATCCGCAGCTGCCAGCCACGATCTATGCCGGCACGATGGGAGATGCCGTCTACAAGAGTCCGGACGGCGGACAACATTGGTTGCCCCATAACGTCGGATTGAAAGAACATGTCTCGTTCGTGAATCAGTTCGTATTTCATCCCGCGTTGAGCGAAAAGATTTATATCGCAACGACCGTGGGCGCGTTCTCTACGAAGGACGCGGGGCGTGAATGGGAAGAACGGATGAACGGAATGAAGGAAGTCCATATTGTGACGTCCATTGCCATCAATCCTAAGGATCCCACCATCCTGTTTGGTGGAACGACTGGCGGGATCTATCGTTCGGACGATGCGGCGATGTTGTGGAAGAAGATCAACAACGGACTGATTCCTGAAAGCGAACTGATGGCGTCCATGGCACTGGGCGTCAATGCCATTGAAATCGATCGGACGAATCCCAACGTCGTTTATGCAGGGACGACGAAAGGTCTCTTTCGCACGGCCAACAAAGGCGAGCAGTGGGAGCGGATCGGACAATCGCTGCCTGATCCGTTTGTGAGCAGCATTGTGATCCACCCGACGGAGCCGTCGAACCTATATGTCGGCGGCCCTGCCGGGGTGTGGAAAAGTCCTGACGGCGGGAAGACGTGGCGGGAAATGAATCAAGGCTTTGCGACCCGGAATATTCGAGCCCTGGTCATGGGCCCGAAAAACTCGCAAGTGCTCTATGCCGGGACAAACGGCAGCGGTCTCTATCGTTCCACCGACGCCGGCGCGACATGGGCCGCTGTGCCACTCAAAGCCGCGCCGGCTGCAGATCAATAGCCGGTCTTTGCCCCTGCATCTCCGTGCTGGTATCGACTGCTATACGACAGCATTTTATCGGTCAGGGCCTTCCATTCATCGGCGGTCATCAACTCTTTCATCTTGAATCGCAGGGCCAGAACCTTCGCTGACGTTTTCGTTCGTTGAGTGCTTGCCTCGTCGAGGACCTTGGAAAACTCTTCGGGCGGCGCCGTATAGCTGGCGTTCAATGTATAAAGTTGCCGGTGATAGGCACGTTCCTGCTCTCGGCCTGTCTTCAGTTCGTTGACGATTTCGCCGGAAATGCTCTTGACCTGCTGTGCTTTATCAGGGTCTTTCACAGTTTTGTCGATCAAGGAGGCCATATCTTGCTGGCCCTTCTGCCAATAGGCCTCGCTTTTGCCGCCTCCCATCATGCCATGGTGATGGTGGGGCGAGGAGCAGCCGACCATCACGATTGCGGTGAACAGACCAAGTAACCCGACAAACATCCGCTTCATACGTCCTCCATTGAAGAGTTGTTCCGTTCCGTCTTCATACCGTATCATCCACCTGATTGACCAGGGAAGGTGCTGAACTGAACTCCAGCGACCCGCTTCTGTTCCTTAAAGATGAATTCCGCCGCCACCTGGAGTGTTTCTATACCCAGCTCAAATTGGCTCCGCCCTATGAGAGCGTGGAAAAAGCCATTCGAACCTTGACGACCGCCGTCCACGCGTTGCCCAAGGACGAACAGTTTCGGATTGTAGCCGATCCCGCTCTGCAATGGCAGCAGTTCCGGCATGCCTTCGAGACCTCCGGTCTCGTCAAAAAACATCGAGGTATCATCGCCGGCCTTGCCCGCAACCGATCTATCTTGGACTTGCCGGCCGAATACGATCATTTTCTAGATTTGTTTCTCAGCTAGATGAGTGTTCAAGACCTGCAATCGCGTCGCGCAACTCGTCGTGGACTTTCATGAGACGGCTGTCTTCCAGGCGAAAAGAAAACGTGACCGTGATGAATCCGAAGAGCACGACCATGCCTGCAAGACCGACGATGCCGATCCCCAGAAACGTCCCACCCAACGACGTAAATCCATCCTCCATGGTGTACTGAATCACGAAGGTGAGAGATCCCAGTAAGACCACCGCAAACCATAAAAGTGTGATGAGCGCCGATGACCATGGAATGCGCTTTACGCAGAACGTTCCCAGAGCTTGATCTTGGGGAGAAAGATGGATCAGTCCCTTCACCGGCCAGGCGGTACGGAAATTCTTCGAGAAGAATCGGTACTGAGGGCGGATCGCAATCTGGGATAATTCCGGGTAAAACCGGGCGACTCCGTGCGGAAGCATCAACAGGCCGTCAGGCGTGAAGCGATCGTGCACGGTCGCGAGCACCATTCCGGGCCATTGATCTTGATGCTTCGCGACACGGCAGCCATACCGGATGGCGTCAGGGGTCAGCCGAATAAAATACAACCAATCGCCGACGATCAACCCGATACACAAGGCGCTTGCAAAGAGGCCGGCCAGGATCATGGCTGTAGCTATCACATAGGAACGACGCACGAATCAAGGCAGCAGAGGCCATGAATCACTCATTTTTTCCAAGTAGGTCCTAGGATTATACCTACTTCACAGTTCCTCCAAGAATCTGTTGACTCATGAAGATGAGTTGGCTACAGTACGGCGGGCTGCGTTCCGGCGGGCCTTGCATCATGGGTTTCCCGCCATAATTTTAAATTTCATCCCGCGTCGGCATAGCTGTCTGCCACTCTGCAGCTGGGGTACGCAGAGAGTGGGTCGTTTGAGGTTTGGAGGAGGGTATGGATCTCCATAAAATTGAACGTGTTTATACTTCCTACGCGGGGTTTTACGATCAAGTTTTCGGCAAAGTCTTCCAGGAAGGGCGAGAATCAGCCATTCGCAACCTCGATGTGCAACCGAATGAGCAGATCCTCGAAGTGGGCGTGGGAACCGGTCTGGCTCTTCCGATGTATCCTCGACATTGCCGCATTGTGGGAATCGATCTCTCAGAGGGCATGCTCGCAAAAGCGAAGGAAAAGGCAGAAGCCCACCGCCTTGATCACATCCAGCTTCATCGGATGGATGCAGGAGCGATGGAGTTCGCCGATGACAGCTTCGATACCGTTGTCGCGGCCTATGTCGTGACGGCGGTTCCCGACTATCGCAAGGTGGTCAATGAGATGATTCGGGTCTGCCGACCAGGGGGCCGCATCATCATGTTGAACCACTTCAGCAACGGTAACAAGGTGATCGCAGCCGTAGAAAAGGTGCTCTCTCCTTTGACCAAGCATCTAGGCTGGCGGACGGATTTGTCGCTCAATACCGTGTTAGAGGGGACATCGTTGCATATTGCTCGGAAGCAGAGTGTGAACCCGCTGCGGCTGTGGGCTTTGGTCGAATGTGTCAATGGAAAGGGTAAACAGACGAACGGAAACGGCACGTCTCACAATGTTTCAGGCTATGTGAACGGCAGCGGCACAAACGGCTTTTCCAATGGGAACGGTAACGGGCGTTATTCCCCGGAACACGCGCACTGAACCACCCTTCAGCTTCCATCTTCTCACCCATTACGTCGTGAATAGTGTTCTCGAATCAGCCAGGTTTCCCATTCGCGGCCCGGTATGATCGTCGTACCGACGAGACAATCGCCCGGAAAATGTTGAGTGATGTGATCGGCAAGGACTTCAAGAATACGGCTCATCTGTCGGTCCTGCATACCAAATACTCGTAGCATCAGACCGAAACCTTGCCCTTCCAGAGGACCATAGGCCATGACATGAACCATGTTGTCCCCATTGACCGCAGAATCGCCTGCCGGAATCAGATCACCCTCCCACTGCACCGCCGGATGGACGGCACCTGTCCGCTTCGTTTCGCGCCACACGCAAGGCAAATCGGCCTGATCCAGCTCGTGTAACAGCCACTGGACCGTCGGACCTTCGGCAGTCCGGCCTTGGAAGGTCCATCGAGCAAGTTCTGCAGCCTGCTGGGCCGTCACGAAAGGCGTAGCGACTTCCTCCAGATGCGCCTCATCGCACACGACATACAGTTCCCCCTGCGGATCAAACCAGAAACGCAGCTTCCCGGCGCTGAGTTCCGTCTGGATAATGCTGAGCGATGAGCAGTCGGCCCCATCCTGCTCGAAGACCGAAAAATCCGTCACGCCGGTCATGGTGAGCTTGGCCACTCGAATCAACCCGCGCACCTCGTACCGGATGGTGACCGAGATGGTGGTACCGGCCGGCACCTCACGTCCGGATCCTTCGTCGAAGAGGCGGCGCTTGGATATCTGTATATCGGTCACATAGCCGGAGCGGAAACCGCCCGTATGGCCGATCAGCCAGCGTAGATCCTCAGCGTCCTTGATGGAGTGTTTCACGATACGCCGATTGTAGCGCAGGCCTGGACGCACTGCCAGCGGTGCGAGAGTATTCGACTCGGAGGATTGGTTGAAGCGTCTGAGGTAGAAGGGGAGAAAGGAGCATTGGCGAAGTCGCTCGTCACATTCCGGCGAGGTACTTGTTGTACACCGCCAAATCCCGGGGAGAGAAGCAACAGAACATCACTTCTCGGACGTTGGGAAATTCGAGCAGAATGGTACGAACCGACTCAATCGCCACCTGGGCGGCAAGGTCGATCGGATAGCCGTAGATGCCTGTGCTGATACTTGGAAAGGCTATGGTCTCAAGGCCATGTGCGGCCGCGATCTCGAGAGAGCGGCGATAGCAGGAGGCGAGCAGTGTCGGCTCGCCCTTGTTCCCGCCGTGCCAGACCGGTCCGACCGTATGAATGACATAGCGGGCAGGCAGACCATAGCCCTTGGTCAGTTTCGCGTCACCGGCTTGGCACTCGCCGAGCAGTCGGCATTCCTGCGCCAATTCCGGTCCCGCTGCGCGATGGATAGCCCCGCACACCCCACCGCCGGGAAGCAGAGACTCGTTCGCCGCATTGACGATCGCATCAACGCGAAGTGTCGTGATGTCGTTGCAGATGGCAAGAAGGCCAGTGGGCACAATAGTTCTCACCTGAGGTCATACTGATGCGCGAGGGATCACGGGTTTCCCTCCAAGGCCACAGCGCTTACGAATGATTGACCGCGACGATCACGCCGGAAGGAGCCATATTACGAATCTCAACGAAGGCCGTGCCGTCGGTACGTCGCTTGATTGGAAGCTGTGATCCAACCGGATGAGCTATTCCCACGGACGTTCCACTTCCCGCTTCCATGCTGTTCGCAACAACAGTGAGAGCCGAACCGTCCGGGTTGAGATCCGCATCTACCACCACATCGCCGCCTCGAACTTGCGTCCCATGGGCATTCATCACGCACAGGGCTTCTTCATCACTGAGAATTCTCGACCATGCGACGAGTTCACCCGGCCCTCGAAAGAGAAATGGTCCATTGAATAGCGAGATCGGCCGCGAATACTGCCGACCCACCCGTAAAACCGGAAATTGCGTTCGAACTGCCGTGAGCGCTGCAATCCGGCGATAGGTGTGAAAATGAGAGTCGAAGCAGTGTGCGCCTGCCGTTCCAAATGGACCGAAGCCCGGAAGGCTCTGGTCGAGACCATTGGTCGCTGACAAGCCTGCACGTCCAGGGGCTCGAGGATGCTCGGGGCCGAACATGGTCTCGCGCAGATATCGGTCGGCATAATCGCCGCCCTTCCAACCGGGAAGAGATCGGCGTTCCGACTCTTCCGGTCCGGCAAAGGATTGTTCTGTTCCATAGTACACGCATGGAATACCCAGCGTGAACAACTGCAGTGCCACACCGGCGACCACTTGCTCTTCCGACGCCGCTTCGCTGGAGAAGCGGATCTTTTGACCAAAGACATGGTCGTGGTCATCCAAGATCGAGACATGCCGTTGGCCGATATTCCGATGTGACCCCATCTCTGCGTTGCCGGCGTCGAAGCCGTCGAAGTATGCTTGAGGAGAGGCCAGCCCTTTGGCGACATCGTGAAGCGTCATCCGCATCTCGCCGATATCCAACGCGGCATCAAGATTTCGTCCGAGTACATCCAGGTAACGATCCTGCGCAAAGTCGCCTCCGGCCACTTCACCGACCAGCAGGAAATTGGCCTTTCCAAGATTGGCGGCAAACTCCTTGATCGCGCCACAGAAATTCCGTCCTTCTTCGAACGACACATGCTTCAAGGTATCGATTCGAAAACCATCGCAGTCGGTGAGGGCGATCCAGTAGCGATAACACGCAGCCAGGTGATCGAGAACCCCGCGTGCGCTGAGCCCGAAGTCGCGCAAGGTAAAAAAATCTGTTCGCTTATGTTCCGCGTTGGGGTCATCCAGACTGCCGGCCCCAAGATTTCCCATGCCCGCTCTGGTGTAGCAATCGATGGCCTGTAATTCGGTCGGCCAAACACCGGTTTCAAGGTCTGTGATGGTGCCGCCGATCTCCTCACCCGTTCGTCCCAACCATGAACCAAAGGCGTAGCGATCCGGAAACGGTTTGTATGGAGGCTCTTGAACTCCTCCCGGATAGACCCAATTGAACCCGGAATGGTTGAAAATAATGTCCAGGATGATGCGGATGCCGCGCGAGTGAGCGGCTTCGACCAGCGCGACCAGATCGTTCCTGGTTCCGAATCGAGGATCTACATCTAAGAAATGCTGAATCCCATAGCCATGAAACGTGTCGAGGTGTCCACGCTGTTTAAACACGGGACTCAACCATAGCGTGGTAACACCCAAGTCATGCAGATAGCCGAGCTTGGATACTACACCGCTGAGCGTTCCTCCCTGCCATCGATGCGCGCCTGATTCGGCCCAACGATCCCACCGCCAAGATTGCCCATCATGCCCCTGAGGCCGAAACGACGAACGCCGGCTCCGATCGAGCAGCGGTCTGGATGCCTCACGCCCATCGCTGAATCGATCGACGAGGAGAAAATAGAGGATCTCGTCGCGCCAATCGCCCGGTGATGCATGAAAGTGCTGGCGCCGAGGAAACATGACATCACTGAGGTTTTGAGGTATTGGCCGGCTGAGGATTGTTTGAGCCCCGGGGGGTGGCATACGTTCCTGATCCGTTCTGCCGGGAGATTCTTCCCTTGCCGCTTTCGTAGGGACAGTGTATGTATCCATCGAGGGAAAGTCCAGGTCGTACCTCTCGTTCGTTTCTGCCAAGTCGGACGAAGATGCCGAAAGCTGTCTGCCTCCAACATGTTCCCTTCGAAGGGCCGGGAGCGTTCGCGAAGGCCCTAGCCAAGCGCGGTGTGAGCCTTGAATATTCTCTTGTCCCGAAGGATGGCGTCCCCAAAGATGCGGGGGACTTGCTCATCGTCATGGGCGGTCCGATGTCGGTGAATGATCCGGATATGTGGATCCATGAAGAAACCGACTTCATCAGAGCTGCGCTTCACGCTGGCAAGCCGGTGATCGGGGTGTGCTTGGGAAGCCAGTTCATGGCCAAGGCGCTTGGCTCCTCCATCCGATCTGGCAAGGCCTTGGAAATCGGCATGACACCTGTTCGCCTGACTGATGAGGGGAAACAGGATCCCGTGTTTGGGACAGTCCCCGAGGCCTTCGACGTCTTCGAATGGCACGGTGAGATCTTTGACCTTCCGAAGGGCTGCGTGCCGTTGGTGGGATCTGAAATTGCGCCACTGCAGGCATTTCGTTATGGGGACCGTGCATATGGCCTTCTGTTCCATTTGGAGATGGAAGAAGGCGGGATCGATTCGCTATGCCGTGAATGTGCCCCGGATTTGATGAAAGCTCGTCTTACGGCTCCTCAAGTGAAAGCAACGGCACTTCCTCACCTTTCCCCATCGCATGTTGTGGCGGACCGGCTTGTTGCCTACCTGCTGAATTCCGCACGTTGATTGCCGACGCTGCGCTGAAGTAACCTAGCAACTTGATTAAACTGACTTAGAGCGGCCGCCAGACTTCCGGTTCAACCCCGATCGTCGTCCGGTGGCTGATACGCATGAAAGGAGTGAGACCATAATGGCCGGTTTCCCGATTGAAGTCGCGACGCGCATCAAGACCTTACCGCCGTACCTCTTTGCCGCCATCGACAAGATGAAACAAGAGGCCATCGCCCGTGGAGTCGATATCATCAATCTCGGTATCGGTGATCCTGACTTGCCGACGCCGGCCCCAATTATCGACAGCTTGGCCGCCGCAGCCAAGAACCCCAAACACCACCAATACCCTTCCTATGAAGGCATGTTGTCCTTCAGGAAAGCCGTGGCTGGTTGGTACAAGCGGCGCTTCAATGTGACGCTCGATCCTGCCAACGAAGTTCTGACTTTGATCGGCTCGAAGGAAGGGATCGGCCACATTCATCTGGCCTTTGTCGATCCCGGCGATGTTGTGCTGGTTCCAAGTCCAGGCTATCCGGTGTATCCCGTCGGCACCGGTTTCTCGGGGGGCGTGTCTCACTTCATGCCGCTGACGAAAGCGAACGGGTTCCTGCCGGATCTGAATGCCATTCCCAAGGACGTGGCCATGAAAGCCAAGCTGATGTGGCTCAATTCGCCGAACAATCCCACCTCGGTGATTATGACCAAGGACTACTTCAAGCGCGTCGTGGATTTCGCCCAGGAACACCAGGTCATCGTGTGTCATGATGCGGCCTATTCAGAGATTTACTACGACGGACGTCGGCCGACGAGCTTCATGGAGGTTGACGGCGCCAAGGATGTGGGAGTCGAGTTCCATTCACTTTCCAAGACGTACAACATGACTGGATGGCGCATCGGCTTTGCTGTCGGCAACAAAGATGTCTTGGGTGGCCTGGGTAAGGTGAAGAGCAACCTGGATTCCGGCTGCTTTGAGGCGGTTCAAGAAGCCGGTATTACGGCTCTGGGCCTGGACGATTCTGTGACCGACAGCTTGAGAAAAACCTACCAAGATCGTCGAGACACGTTGATCCCCGGCCTCAAGAACTTGGGGTTAGAAGTGAATCCGCCGCCGGCTGCGTTCTATGTGTGGGTGACGGTTCCGAAGGGCTATACGTCGACCTCGTTTACTGCGCATCTTTTGGAAAAGGCCGGGATCGTGACGACGCCCGGCAATGGGTTCGGAGCGCCTGGAGAAGGGTATATCCGCATGACGCTCTGCACGTCCAAAGAACGGTTGGCAGAAGCAGTCGAACGGATCAAGAAAACAGGTTTTTGATCTCGTCGTTCGCGAAGCGCCGTTCGAGTTCTGACGATTCCCGAACACGCTTCACGAGATACGTCCATGAAAGAGACCGTCTTCATCGGATTCGGGTCAAATGCCGGCGATCGAGTCGATTTTTGCGATCGGGCCGTGACGTTGCTGAGTCTCCTGCCGCACTCACAGCTCAGTGGCGTCTCACTGCTCTATGAGACGGAACCGGTTCGTGACGGGACCGATCCGGGCGAGGAGTGGTTTCTCAATGGGGTGGTGCAGCTTGAAACCGACATTACCCCGCAGAGTCTCCTCACGACGCTCCAGGAGATCGAGCGTGCCCTCGGACGGGATGATGACCGTCGATCCGGCCCCCGCACGATGGATCTGGACATTCTCTTCTATGGTCAACGTGTGATCAATGAACCGGGTTTGACGATCCCGCATCCCCGTCTCCATCAACGACGCTTTGTCCTCATGCCTCTGAATGAGCTCGATCCGCTTTGGGTCCATCCAACGCTCAAACAATCGGCGGCTCAGTTACTGGCAGAGACCAAAGATCAGTCGCAAGCGTCTCTGCTTTTTCCCCAGCCTTCAACGAGATACGGTTCACGTCCTGCCTGTAGTTCACCACCCGACACATGAAGATCATTCGTTCCCCCACTGCCATGGCAGCCTGGAGTGAGCGATTCAGGCGTGAAGGAGTGAAGATCGGGTTGGTGCCGACCATGGGGGCGTTGCACGAAGGCCATCGGGCGCTGATTCGAGCAGCACGATTGCGATGCGATGCCCTCGTGGTCAGTATCTTCGTGAACCCCACGCAATTCGGTCCGCAGGAAGATTTCACCAAGTATCCGCGTCCCATCACGCGCGATCGTGCGTTATGCAAACGGGAAGGTGTCGATGTCTGTTTTGAACCCTCTGCCACTGCCATGTATCCGGCGGGATTTCAAACCTCGGTGATGCTCCCAGCTATCGCTCGCCGGTGGGAAGGGGAGGTGCGCCCGCATCATTTTTCCGGAGTGGCGACGGTTGTGACGAAACTCCTCGGAATCGTCCGTCCTCAGCTCGCACTCTTTGGGCAGAAGGATTTTCAGCAATCGGCGCTGGTTCAGCAGCTGGTGAAAGACCTGAATCTCGGTGCTCAGATTGTCGTGCATCCGACAGTGCGTGAGAAAGATGGACTGGCGATGAGCTCGCGCAATGTCTATCTTTCTCCAGACGAACGAGTTCGCGCCCCCACGTTGTATAAAAGTCTTCGTGCGGGAGCCCAGGCCATCCGGAAGGGCGTCATTGATGGAGAAGCTGTGCGGTCAGCGATGGATCAGATTATCAAAGACGAACCAATGTTGACGATCGACTATCTGGCGGTCTGCGATCCCGCAACCCTCGAACCGCTTTCGACAGTCACGCAGAAGGCGGTGTTGCTTGGAGCTGTGCGTCTCGGCTCCGTGCGCCTTATTGATAATCTGCTGGTGGCCGCACCACGAAGGCCTTCCTCGCGTCTCGAGAGATCTTCACGAGAACAGGTGTAGGTTGGCGCTTTGTCCAACCAGCAAACTCAGGATGACCTGGCTGAGGCGGTTCTTGTCGTCTCCCACCATTTCGAGGAAGCGGATGCCCATCGACTCCTGGCGCGAAGAACACACCATGGCCGTCTCGATCTTAATAGGCTCTTCGTTGGAAGCGGGCTTGATGACCAACTCAACAAACGTCCCCTGAGGCAACGTTGTCGTTGTTTCAAGCGTGCAGCCTCCCATGGAGATGTCTGTCACACGGTTGTCCATCCGCACGGCGGACTCTGAGAGAAGGTTGGCACGGAACGACACGGCCAATCGTTTGTATTGCCGGCGATCCGTGACCGACTTTTGATCGGCTGCATGGCTCCGAAAGACTCGGAAGCGCGTGGTACAGAGTTGACACCGGAATGGGAATATCCCGAAGCGGTTCAATATCCGCTCCATGGTTCCTTCGTCATAAATCACACGGACGAAGGGGGTTCCACAACTTGGGCAGCGTGGGTCTCTCATGAATTTCGAGGAGAACCGGCGGCGTCATGAGCAGATATCTGTCTCGCCAGCAGGCGCTCCCGTTGAGTCTCCACAATCGATTCGATGTCGGCTGGCGAGTAGGTGGGAGGTTTCACCCATTTTCCATCAGCCCGCTTGTAACCGCCAACTTTGCTGAGGTTCGATCGATGCACCTCCTGGAACACCGGTTCCATATCGATTCCATAGGAAACCGCGGTTCCATAGGTGACATAAAGGAGGTCCGCCATTTCTTTCGCCACGGCGGCGAGATTTCCGGTGGCCATCGCTTCTTTCAACTCATCGAACTCTTCCTGAATAAGACGGACACGAAGTTGTTTGGTGTCTTCATTCAGATCGGTCGGGATCGTCCGTACCAAAATCTCGAACTTGCTATGAAATGCTTCAACCATGGCCTGTTGGTCAGTCATGCTTGCTCCTTCATTCAATATCAAACGGCAAGCTCTTGCGTGGAACGACCGCCGTCGGCTCAAGGACCGGGATGTCCTTCTCTGACGACACTCCCAATTCTTTGAATCGCCGCGCAGCCGGGAGAATCCGTGTCTCAAGGGAACCGACGGCGCGGTTATACGCCGACACGCTCTTGCCGAGGGCTTGTCCTACATCGTTCATATGTTCCGTCAGCACCGCCATGCGCTCGTACAATTCTTTGCCCAGCCGGCCGGCTTCCTCCGCATGGGCGTTCAGTTGTTCTTGCCGCCATCCATACGCGACCGCACGAAGCAAGGCGATCAGCGTCGCGGGCGTGGCCAACACAATACCGCGCGCAAACCCCTCTTCAATCAGGCGAGGGTCCTGATCCAATGCGGCTCCGAGGAACTGTTCACCAGGCAGGAACAACACGACAAATTCCGGCGCATGCTCGAACTGCGTCCAATAGGCTTTTAGCGACAGTTCGTCCATACGGCTCTTGACCTGAGCGGCATGGCGGCGCAAGGCTTCGGCCTGTTGGGTCTCGTTCTGCGCTTCATGGGCATCGAGGTAGGCCGACAGGACGGTTTTGGCGTCCACGATGATCTGTCGCCCTCCCGGCAGCCGAACGACCATATCCGGCCGGAAACGGCCGTCATCGCCGCTCACGGAGTGTTGCTCGACGAAATCGCAGTGCTCAACCATCCCAGCGAGCTCGGCCACTCGTTTCAACGTCAGTTCGCCCCATTGGCCCCGTATAGTCGGAGCCCGCAAGGCCTTGACGAGGTTCCCGGTCTCCTGCTGCAACCGTTGCTGTGATTCCGCGAGTAATTTCAGATGGAGATCCAATCCGCCGTAGGCCGACTGGCGCGATTGTTCGAGCAGACGCAGCTGCTCGTCATAGCGTTGAAGCGATTCTTGGAGCGGCCGAACCAAGGCGTCGATCGCTTGTTGTCGCTGCGCTAGGTCTCCGTCGGCTCTGACGTGAAGGGTTTCAAACGAAACGGCGGCAAGCTTCAAGAACGCTTCGTTGTTCTGTTTCAAGGCTTCGCCGGAGAGGGCCTGAAATGATTCCACAAGTTCCTGACGTGTACGGTCGATCAGGGATTTTTGCTCCGTGAGTTGTCGTGCCGCTTCTTCCAGGCGAGTTTCGGCCGTGACCCGGGCATGCTGAGCCTCGGACAGTGTTTCATGGACGGAAGCGGTAGCAGTCCGTTCCACGTCCAGCTGCGTTCGCAATTCATCGACGGTTGCTTCCGCTCTTTGGGACTGGGCGCGTAAGCGGCCGGTAACCCAGAGTCCTACCAGCAGGCCGCCCAACAGTAGTCCCGCCCCAAAGCTGGTAAAAAGAGGGATCATCTCAGTCATCGGATGATACCCCTGAAAACAGGAAACCCAATGAACTGAACTCCTGCATATAGTGTCAAAAGACGAGAATTGGCGGCAGACTACGCAAGGAATTGAAAAAGGTCAAGGAGCAGAAGGCCCCAATCAATTGGATCTAGTCGCTCCAACATCTGGCGATGGCAGGATGCAAATGGTTCCTGAGTCGGCATCGACCATGACGCATTGGCCATCCGAAAGATACCCCATCGCACCCTCGACATTCGCTATGGTTGGCAACCCATATTCGCGAGCGATGATGGCTCCGTGAGACAGGGTGCCGCCCATTTCCGCGATCAACCCTCCCGCAATGCCAAAGAGCGGCGCCATGCCCGGATCGATCACCGGAACCACCAGAACCTCGCCAGGCATCACTTTGCCCCAATCCGTCGGCGAGCGGATGATCCGAACCAGACCTGTTACGGATCCTGTGCTGATCGGCATGCCCGACATCATTCCGGAGCCGTCAAGCTGACCGGATGTGACACTTGATTCGTTCACGGATGCCCAGTCATGGATGGTGTCAGGGACCCCGACCGTTGCGTTATGCTCCCGTTCAGCTCTCCGTGCGCGGATCACGCTGTTCCAGTCTCTCGTGCTGCCGGTCAGAAGGTCAGTCCGATCGTTGATGGTCAAAAAAAAGATGTCGTCACGCTGGTCGAGCTGTCCGCGCGCCACCAAAAGTTCCCCGAGACGCAGCAAGAGGGTGCGGATCGCCATTGAGTAATACATCAGATGGTGTCGATTGGCTTCACGTAGCGCGAAAAAACGACACAGTCTGCGATAACACCACAAGAAGACGGCCCATCGATCGAGGCGCCAGCCGAGTCGGTGTTTGATTTGAGCCAGCGCAGCGGCTCTCGTCTTCTCCTGACGCGAGAGAATGGTTTCCCGTGAAGGACAGCCGGAGATCAGCTGGACACGCAGAATAGCGAGAATTGATTCCGGGTTATCGGCGAGACGGGGGGACATGACGTCCGATTCGCCGACTCCCCGATGGCCATAGTTCTCCAAATACGAGTCGAAAACATGCAGAAACTTGGTGTCGGCGAGAGCCGATCGAAATTTCGAAGGTTCCCATGATTCCGATGTGAGAAATGCTCCGGTTAGCGGCTCCTCTCGGGCGATGTCCACGAGCTCAGCGAGGCGCACGATCTGCTGCGCGCTGATCACAGTCCCTTGTCCTTGGAGAGCGGCGTTCAACAAGCCTCGCCAGTCCGGGCCGAGCCAGCGAGGCAGGAGTTGGCTGAAAATCTGTAAGCACTGCCCAACCCCTCCCGCGATGCCGAAGGTCACTTCACGGCCCTCAAGCCAAGGACCGAGCTTGTCGAGTTGAGGGACGAGTTCCTCCATGGAAAGATGTAGAATACGATCATAACGATACGTTGCGGCCAGCGCTTTCATTTCTTCGAACAATCGCGGGCCTGACCGTTCGACTCGCTGCATCTCCGCCCACATCATGAATCCTGCCCGAACAAAGGCCAGCCCTTTGAGCGGCTGCACCTGTGGCAAGGTTTGCAGCGGTTCACCGCCCATCTGTTCGGTGTTCAGTGAAGGGTCTCCACGAAGCTGAGCCACCAAAATATGGAAGAGCGTAACATTCAAGTACGGGCGCCCGTTCAGCACACGGACGGACGTGAGTCCATGAGGGACGCGGCATCCGAGTCTTCGATAATGAGCGACGATATACGCGTCCATGAATCGCTCAAGAAACGAGAGGCTCAACGGACTCGGCAGTTCAGGCAGTGTCTCTTTGAAGTTGGTGCGCGACCATTCGCAGTCATCATTGGTGAGATCGGATGAGGGCCGGACGGTGGTAATCGGTCGGGCTTGGAGGAGCCATAATTGACGGGCATCGAATGCCCATTCGAGGTCCATTGGGTGTCCGAACACCTTTTCTATTTGCTTGGCTGCCTGTGCGAGGGAAAACAGTTGAGCTTCTGCCAGCGACGATCGCGTTTGGCTGGCGTCGTCGAGAGGTTCGGTGCGCAATCCATCACTCGAAATCAACAACCGCTCAGACTTACGAGCTAGGATGCGTCGGCGAATCCGAACCGGTTGCCCTTCGTCGGTCATCTCTACCACATACTGGTCCGGCGCGGCTGTGCCGTCGACCAGCGGCGCCGCGAGCCCGGGAACAGCGTTAATCGTCACCTGATTGGTTCGTCCTGTCACGGGGTGAATGGAATAGGCCACGCCGCCCGTCTGTGCCTCGATCATTGGTTGAATGACCACGGCCATTCTTGGAGCGGTTTGGTGGTTCTGCCGAGCCATGTAACTCACCACGCGTTCTTCCCAAACCGAGGCCCAAAGGTCCTTGAGCGCGGCATCAATTTCTGAAGGAGCGACGCCGAGGTGAGTGCGATAGAGTCCGGCGAAACTGGTCTGTCCCGAGTCCTCATTCGTGGCCGACGACCGGACGGCCCAGCGTGCATTCGATGGCCGGCCAAGAGCCTGGATGGCTGTCAGCCATGGAGCGCCAAGGTGGGACGTCTCTGCCTGTTTGATACGGTTTCGGCAGCCAGCCAACGCCGATGATTGTTCATGTTCCGACAAGGCGCAGACCTTCTGCCACTCTTCTGTATCTATGAAGCCTGACGCGCGGAGGCTCTGTGCGTATGCCTCCGTCGTGATGCAAAATCCTTGAGGGACTGAAAAGCCGGTCGCGATGAGCTGACGGAGCCCAACGGCCTTTCCACCTGTGAGATCGAGATCGTTACACTCGGACAGCGGAAGGATGAAGGGACGTGTCATGGGGTGCGATAGTAACTAGAGAAGAAGGAGGAGGTAAAGGTCATTGACGTTCGTCCCAGTGGGACCGGTATGGATATGACAGCGGAGGGTTTTCAAGGCAGGATAGGTATCATGTCGTTTCAATGCCGAACGGAGATTCACACCGACTCGCATGGCCGATAAAACCGTTTCTCCGTTGACAATCCCGCCGGCCGCATCGGTCGGCCCGTCGGTTCCATCGGTGCCTAATGCCACGACCCATGTGTGTGGAAGGCCAGCGACCTCCAGTGCGGCAGCCGTGGCGAATTCCTGGGCTCTCCCGCCCCTCCCGCTGCCCGTGACCGTCACTGTGGTCTCACCTCCGGCTACCACGCAGCATGGCCGCCGCAAGAGGCCTTTCCCCGCAGCAATTGTGCTGACCAGGTCAGTCAACTGCTTCACGGCCGTCCGTGCTTCACCTGTGATCGCAGCAGGAAGCAGCTTAGCGGTGAGACCAGCCCTTCTTGCGGTGCTTATGACGGCTTCGAGCATCATCCGGTTATTGCCGATGAAGTGATGATGCACGGAGCGCAAGCGTCGTGAACCAGGCTTCATGGTCTCAGCGACGGTCCCCTTCTTTCCTTGCTGCAAGTGGTGCCGGACGGCTGTTGGTACGGCATGCCACATTTTATACCGTTGCAAGACGCCTATGGCCTCGGCAAATGTGGACGGATCAGCTACGGTGGGGCCGGAACCGATCGAACCGAGATCATCCCCAATGACGTCAGAAAGGATGAGCGTGACAATCCTCGCCCGGGTGGAAGCGGCCAGCCCACCCCCTTTGGTCCGTGAAAGATGCTTTCTGACGACATTGATCTCGTTGATCGTTGCACCGCTCCGCAGCAGCAATCGCGTGGTGCGTTGCTTATCGTTAAGAGTGACGCCAGGAACGGGGGCCGGGAGCAGGCTTGATGCCCCTCCCGACAGCAGAACGAACAGGAGATCACGAGGCGTAAGATCATGGATCAGGCCCAGGAGCCGCTTCGTGGCATGAAGACCCGCCTGATCGGGAATCGGATGGCCGGCCTCAAGAACCGCGATCCGCTTTGTTGGGAGTTTGTGACCTGTCTTGACGACAACCAGCCCATCATCCACTCTTGCTCCAAGAGCCTGTTCCAATGCCTGGGCCATCCTGGCCGAAGCCTTGCCGGCGCCAACTGCGATCACTCGGTTCACGCGTGAGAGGTCATAGGTCCGACGCCCGACTCGCAGTACGTGTCCATCAACTGAGACGCTGTTGAGCAAGGTGTGGTAAGGATCGGCCGCCTTAAGCCCAGCCGCCATCAACTTCTGAAGGAGTGGTCGGGCAGGAGAGGGAGGAAGGCAAAGCCGCATGGGTGTGAATGCTATGGAGTCTTTTCCTGTTTGAAGCACCGACTGGGACAGGTCTGCCGGGGCACTCGGATTTGATAGGTGCCGTGAGGGAGCACATCTTTCTTGAATTCCGGGTTCAACATCTTGAGCTCGAGAAGATAGGTGCCGAATTCCTCGGCGATCGAGGTTAATGCACGCTGAGATTCTTTCACGTTTACCGTGATAGTTTCTGTCTCGAGCGGCATGTACAGGTCCTTCTTGGTCAGTCCCAGGTATTTCTCAGGCTGAGAGTAGATTTCTTTTGCGGCAATGATACGAGGCACATAGCGCATGGTCTCGCGCGGGCCGTGCATCTTCCAATAGTCGGAAATTTTTTGCTCCTTGAGCAGTTTGCGGACGCGTTCCTCGCCGGCATTGTAGGAGGCCATGGCCAAGAACCAGTCGTTATCCTGGAACTCTTTGAGATACTTCAGATATTTGACAGCCGCCTCAGTCGACATTTCGAGATTCCGACGTTCGTCCCGAACCGCGTCGCTCTTGAGCCGATATCGGCGACCTGTAGAGGGGATGAACTGCCAGGGGCCGGAGGCTTTGGCTTTCGAGTAAGCGGCTGAGATGCATTTGCTTTCGACCAACAACATATACTTGAGATCATCCGGCAGACCGGTTTCTGCCAGCTGTTTTTCTGCGGGAGGGAAGCAACGTCCGGTACGTTTGGCGAGAATGATGCTTTCACCTTGATCTTCCAAAAATTGGTAGAACTCGTATTCGATCCGCTCTCTCACTTGCCAGTTGTCCAAAGGAACCGGCACTCCCGCAAATGTGATCTTGTCGGGTAGTTTGAATGAGCTCAAAAAGAACCGCTCTCCCTCTCGTTTGATTTCAGGCAAAATGACCAGCCGGTCTTCTGGTTCGGGCTGCAGATCCAGTAAGTCGGGGACGAGAAGATCTTTCTCAGTCTCGGATTTCTGTCCGTTATTGTCGGTTGTATCGGACGCAGCCGGTGCTGATACGTGCATCAACAGTAGAGAGAACGCGATTCCAATTGCACAAAACCAGGTTCGCATACCACGGGTGATCATGCACCAGACTCCTTTTTTGCAAAGTCGGCTGCAGCCCTCAAGAAACGCGAGGTTATGCTAACAGCTCGCAGAATTACCGGCAAGCAGAATAGGGATCTTGTTCGTGTTACACTGCGCCCCATATGCGAACCTTGGCCGTCTTGAACGAGGCTATCAGCGACTGTACGGCCTGTCCTCGGTTAGTCACGTATCGACAGATGATCGCACAACAGAAACGGAAGCAGTACCGTGACTGGGCCTATTGGGGCCGGCCGGTTCCCGGCTTCGGTGATCCCAAAGCGCGGCTCTATGTGCTAGGGCTCGCTCCTGCGGCACATGGGGGGAATCGGACGGGGCGAGTCTTCACCGGGGATCGGAGTGGAGATTGGCTGTATGACGCGCTGTACCGGTATGGATTTGCCAACCAACCTTCTTCGACGCACCGAGACGACGGCTTATCGTTGACGGATTGCTACATCGGAGCGACAGTACGTTGCGCACCGCCGGAGAATAAGCCTGGGCCGGACGAGTTTGAACGCTGCAGCCGATTCCTGGGATTGGAAATTCGTCTTCTGAAGAACCACCGCGTAGTGATTGCTCTGGGAAAGATTGCCTTCGATCATTACCTTAAGACCTGCCGGACGCAGGAGCGCACCATCCCGGTGCCGGCCCCCAAGTTCGGACATGGTGTCACGTACCAGCTTCCCTGGGGCGTCACACTGCTCGGTTCCTATCACCCCAGCCAGCAGAATACGTTTACGGGAAAATTAACTCGCCCCATGTTCCACGCGGTATTCCGAAAGGCCAGGAAAGCAATAGAGTGTGCGTGAGGTTACGTTCCGACCTCACGGAGTGGAAACTCGTCCTTCCCCACCGATGCTCAATGCCGATTTCCAGGAGTCCTACTGCTGGCCTTTGGCCTTCCAGTCATCGAGGAACTTTTTCAAGCCTGCATCGGTCAGTGGGTGTTTGAAGAGCGCCTGAAATATGTTGTAGGGCATCGTGCAAATGTGACCGCCGGCCAACGCCGCTTCGACCACGTGTTGCGGATGGCGGACACTCGCGACCAACACAAGGGTCTTGTAGTCATAGTTCTTATAGATCGCCAGAATCTGTCGAATGAGTTCCATCCCGTTTGAGCTGATATCATCGAGCCGTCCTATAAACGGAGACACACACCAGGCACCGGCTTTGGCTGCCAGTAGCGCCTGTGTGGGTGAAAAACAGAGTGTCACGTTTACTCGAATTCCCTCAGCTGCCAGCCGCTTCGTGGCTTTCAGTCCTTCCGGAATCAGCGGACACTTGACCACGATATTCTTATGGATCTTGGCAAGCTCCTTGCCCTCCTTCACCATGGCATCCGCTTCCACGCTCACGACTTCGGCACTGATCGGCCCATCCACGATTTTGCATACCTCTTCTAGCATTTCCCTGAAACTGCGCCCTTCCTTGACGACCAGGGAAGGATTCGTCGTTACGCCGTCGAGCAAGCCGAGGCTCGCGGCTTCATGGATTTCCTTGACGTTTGCTGTATCGAGATAGATTTTCATGGCGTCGTCCCTTTCCTAGAGAGGAGATATCGGTTTATGTCATTATCCGTCATTCTATGAAGAACGCAACTTTGCTGCAACATGTTGACCAGAATGTTTGACAGGCCTCCCAGCAGGAGCTAAAATTTTTTGAATTGCCTGGCCGCACCCTATACATGGAGATATTGCGATGCAACGATTTGCCTGGTTACTCTTTTTCTTCCTCGTGGTGCCGGCCTGCAGCGGCAACAACCCATACTTGGAAGCATCGCTTAAACCAGCTGAGCTTCAAGGAAAAGATAAAGGCTGGTTTGAGAAGAATTGGGGCACTCCAGACGGTAAAGCTTCCCGATTTTTCGGCGGTGAAACCTGGACGTACTACCGTATTGCCGGGGGAAAATCAGGGCCGCCTTTCTTCAATTTCACTCCCAATCAATGTCAGATCACGCTCAAGTTCGACAAAGAAGAGAAGCTGTCCGACTATACCTATTCAGGCTGCTAGCCCTCCTGTAGCGATCCAGCTTGCACAGTATTTCTTCGCCGGGGAACCGAGGATCTGCTAAACAATCCGCTGGCTCCGAAACGTCACCGCACACTCTTTGCTGCAGAAGCAGTATTCTCGTCCCCCGATCGTTTCGATCACGGCAATCCGCTTCGGGACGAATATATGACACACTGGATCCTCAATCATCTGATCTTGTTCCTGCTCTTGAGCCTGAGGGGTTGACCCTTCCCGACCGTCTTCATGTGGACTCTTGAATCCACGAAACATTCGTCTGAGCAGGAGATAGAGAACGATAAGGAGTAAAACGGCAAGGATCAATCTATACATAGTGGTCTACTGCAATGGCACCACAATCCTATGAGAGAGGTGGAAGTCTGTCAAGACAGACACCGGCGCTCCAGCAAAATGCTGTTGAAAGGAAATGCACAAATGACCCATAAACGTTGTGACCATTGGGACTCTTGTCAGTGTGATCCAGTACTTCAGGAGTATTGGCTTCCTTTTTCTATGGTGTTAAAGTGCGCCCATGAAAACTTGTGACAAATGCCATGGCGCGATGTTACCGGAACGAGCAGTCGATTTGGACGCCGGACTGGCGATCACCGTATTTGCCTGTCTAAATTGTGGTCGTCGGAAAGCAGCGGATCAGGAACCTCGGCCGATCACGGCGCGACATTAATCCTTCCTGTCGAACCCCAAATCCTCACTGTTTGACCAGCCGGCGGGCTGCAGGTCGCTCATGACCGGAACAGCTTCCAGCCCACGCGGGTAATCACTATATTCACGAAGGAAGACTCGTCACTGTTTTCGCTACCTTCAACGGCAGTGAAACCCTAAGACGAGAGGAATGTTGCAGAACAAACGACCGGCTGTTCAGATGATGAGATATAAGGCTGAAGCTGGTCAACGAAGGCTCAAGACATCCATCATGTCGTACAAGCCGGGCGGCTGACGGACAACCCATCTCGCGGCACGGAGAGCTCCTTGAGCGAACGTGTCGCGACTGCTGGCTCGGTGGGTAACTTCGATTCGCTCGCCCATGCCGCCGAACAGCACGGTATGATCGCCGACGATATCGCCGGCGCGAATAGTTTGCACACCAATTTCTCCCTTGGCTCGCTCGCCGACCAACCCCTTACGAGCGTAGACGCCAACTTGGTTCAAGTCGCGGTTCACGGAACGCGCGAGAACTTCGGCGATTTTTAGAGCTGTGCCACTCGGTGCGTCTTTCTTCAGCCGATGATGAGCTTCGATAACTTCAATGTCATAATCGTCGCCGAGAGTTCTGGCCATTTCGGCAATGACTTTGTAGATCAGGTTGATCCCGACACTCATATTCGGAGAAAACACACACGGTATCTGCTGGGCTAAGGACTTCAACTCTTCGAGCTGAGTCGTTGAGAAGCCGGTCGTTCCGATCACCATTGCACGCCGATGGCGGACGATCGTCCGCATGTGTTCAAGAGTCGCTTCGGGTGCGGAAAAGTCGATCACAACTTCTCCTCGTTCCATCAAAGCGGAGAGATCGTCTGTGATGGGAACGTCGGCACGTCCTGCTCCGGCGGTTTCACCTGCATCCTCTCCCAGTGCCGGATGAGTTTTTCCTTCTAAAGCTCCTGCCAGCATCAAAGCAGTGGAGTCTTTGATCAGCGACACGAGGCGGCAGCCCATTCGGCCGGCCGCACCTGCAACGATGACTTTGATCATGACGACGTGCACCTCGACACTTCGACAGTTAGATCAATCCCGCTTCTTTTAAGACGCGAATCAACTTCTCACGGGTGTCCGGTGCCATTGGGCAAAGCGGCAAGCGCAATTCCGGGTCAATCTTGCCCATGAGTCCCAAGGCTTCCTTGACGGGAATGGGGTTGGTCTCGTAGAACAACGCGGCAAAGAGGGGAGACAGCTTGAAATGAATCCGTCGAGCTTCGTCGATGTTCCCTTCTGCAAAAGCCTTCACAAGACCAGCCATTTCGGTCGGCACGATGTTGGCCGTGACAGTAATGACGCCCTTTCCTCCGACCGCCATCATCGGTAGCGTGAGGGCATCGTCACCGGCCAATACGGTGAGACGGTCGCCGCACATCTGCACGATATCCGAAGCCTGCTGGACCGACCCACTTCCTTCCTTAACTCCGACGATTGTCTTGATAGCGGAGAGTCGAGCGATCGTCGCCGGCAGCATGTTGACTCCGGTACGACCAGGAATGTTGTACAGGACCAAAGGCAAGTCGACGGTTTCAGCGACCGCCTTATAGTGGCGATAGAGGCCTTCCTGGGTGGGTTTGTTGTAGTAGGGGGTGATCAGCAAGGCCCCATCGACACCAACTTGTTTTGCATGCTGGGTGAGCGCGATGGCCTCTTCCGTGCTGTTCGAGCCGGTTCCAGCAATGACGGGTACACGGCGCCGGACGACTTCAACCGTCAGCTCGATCACCCGATTATGCTCGTCATGAGAAAGCGTGGCCGACTCACCAGTGGTCCCGCAGGGAACAATGCCGTTGGTGCCGTTGGCGATTTGCCATTCGATCAGCTCAGCCAAGGCGCGTTCGTCAACCTTGCCTTCTCGAAATGGCGTGACAATAGCGACAAGAGATCCGGTAAACATACTCATACCTGCTCGCGTAAGAACGGGGGAATCGTCTCTCCTTTGATAAGGTCGTCGTACGTTTCTCGCTCGCGGATGACGTGGAATTCTCCACCTTTGACGAGCACTTCCGGTACACGAGGCCGAGAGTTGTAATTGGAAGCCATCACAAAGCCATAGGCCCCCGCGCTCATGACTGCCAACAACTCACCCGGCTTGACGCTCGGCAGCGACCGGTCCTTCGCCAGAAAATCTCCGGATTCACAGACCGGCCCAACAATATCCACCGTCTGTCTGGTCCGACGAGCCGCTTCTTCATTCACCGGGCGTATCTCGTGGTAGGCTCCGTACAGGCTGGGCCGAATCAGATCGTTCATCGCAGCGTCGACAATGATGAAGCTCTTCGCTTCTCCTTCTTTCAGGTACATGGCTTTTGTGACCAGGATTCCGGCATTCCCGACGATGACACGCCCCGGCTCCATGACGAGCGTGATGTTCAACCCTTGCACGAGCGGCAAGATCGCATTGGAGAGGTCTTGAGGTAACGGCGGCTTTTCATCCGAGTACGTGATACCAAGCCCGCCTCCGATATTCAGATAACGGATGTTGATGCCTTTTCCTTTCAATGTCTCGACGAGACTGACGACTTTTTTCAAGGCTTCAATGAAGGGCGTGACATCCGTCAGCTGAGATCCGATATGTGCATGGACGCCTACAACGTCGATATGGCTCATCGACGCGGCGAGGGAGAAGTCTTCCACCGCCCGATCCGCCGCGATGCCGAATTTACTTTTCTTGAGCCCGGTGGAAATATAAGGATGTGTTTTCGGGTCTATGTCAGGATTGATTCGCAGCGCCACGCGCGCTTTCTTGCCGACTTCGGCGGCTACTTGACTGAGAGCATGCAGCTCAGCCGGTGATTCCACGTTGAACATCAGGATATCCGCTTTGAGCGCATCACGAATTTCGTCGGGAGCCTTCCCGACTCCGGCAAACACGATCTTGGAGGCCGGGACACCGGCTTTTAAGGCGCGAAACAACTCTCCCCCTGAAACGATATCAACCCCGCTGCCTTCTCTGGCCATCAATCGCAAGATGGCGAGGTTGGAATTGGCTTTCATCGCAAACGCAAGGACGTGAGGAATATTCTTAAATGCCCCGTCGTAGGCATGAAAATGACGGACCAGCGTCTCATGGCTATAGATGTAGCAAGGCGTACCGAGTTCCTTTGCTACCCGACTGACCGGTACCTGTTCGCAGTACAACTCTCCGTGGTGATACTCAAAGCTATGCATGGTGTCGACCCTCGAATTGATGTCGGTATGCCAAGCGAGAACCTCTTACCGTGTCCCAACCGGGTATGACGGTGGCAGATTGATGTCAGGATTTTCAAGGGACGGGTCCCCTACAGCCGGGTCCACCGCGTCACGTTCTGCCTCACGTGCATGCTGTTTCTTTTGTTTGTCGATCGTGACGGCGACCCCCACGTATTCCGGCGGAACGGGAGAACCCACGACTCCGCAAGAAACGAATAAAGCTGCGGATGCAATGATCACGAGCATTTTCATGACAGCAATTGCTCCAGCTCTTTGAGCCGCTGCTCAACCCGCCCCCTGGCTGTTCCGCCGATTTGTGCTTTGTGGTCGATTGCGGCGGCGGCGGTCAGCCGAGAAAACACTCCCTTTTCGATCCGGTCACAAAATGTCTGTAACTCCTCGATCGATAAATCGGCCACGTCACGTCCTCGATCAAGGGCAGCCCGGACAATTCGTCCGGTGATACCGTGGGCTTCGCGAAAAGGCACTCCTCTCATGACCAAGTAGTCGGCTAGTTCCGTGGCAAGCAGTCCGCCTCCGTGCAATGCTCGCTTCAACGCCTCCCGGTTGACTTTGAGTCGGCGCATCAACTCCGTCATCACTCGAAGGGAGGATGCCACCGTATCGAGGGCATCAAAGAGCGCCGGCTTGTCCTCTTGCAGATCTCGATTATAACTTAAGGGCAGGGCCTTGAGCATGGTCAGGAGATTGACCAAGTGCCCGTATACGCGCCCCGTCTTTCCTCGGACCAACTCGGGGACGTCCGGATTCTTCTTCTGCGGCATCATGCTGCTTCCCGTGCAGAAGGCATCCGGCAGATCAACGAATTGAAACTCCTGCGAAGCCCACACGATCAACTCTTCACTCAGCCGTGACAAATGCATCATCATGATCGAAAGGGCTGAGGCCACTTCAATCACAAAGTCGCGATCGGAGACCGCATCCATACTGTTCATGGTCACCGCGGGAAAGCCCAGTAATTCAGCCGTATATCGTCGGTTTAGCGGATAATTCGTACCGGCCAAAGCGCCCGACCCCAGTGGCATGACATTGAGCCGGACCCTCGCATCATGGAGTCGACCTTTGTCTCGTTCGAACATCTCCACATACGCCAACAAGTGATGTGCAAACAGGACAGGCTGAGCCCGTTGCAAGTGGGTATACCCCGGCATCATGGTCGTCCGGTTTGCGCCAGCCTTTGCCACCAGCACGCGTTGCAACCCGAGTAGCCCCTCAAGCAGTTGGTCCAGCTGCGTCCGCAAATACAGCCGAATGTCTAATGCCACTTGATCGTTCCGGCTGCGGCCCGTGTGCAGTTTCCCCCCCAATGGGCCGATCATTTCGGTCAACCGGCGTTCGATCGCCATGTGGATATCTTCGTCCTGGGGCGAGAATGTAAATTGGCCACGGTCCAACTCTCGTTTGACTGATTCCAAACCACGGACGATCGCACGCGTCTCCATCGGGGTGAGGACACGTGCTTTTCCCAGTGTCCTACAATGAGCGATGCTGCCGGCGATGTCCTCGGCGTACAGCCTGCTGTCGACGGCCACCGACCGGGTAAATGCTTCGACCAATCGATTGGTCTTCTCTCGAAATCGGCCCTCCCAGGCCTTACCCCCACCAGCCGGATTCCGGTGGCGCTTGCTCTTGGCCATCAGGTCGACGCCTTTTTCCTCTGAGCACGAATCTTCAGCCGTAATGCGTTCAGGCGAATGAAGCCCTCCGCGTCTTTTTGATTGTACACGTCGTCTTCCTCGAACGTTGCGATGTCCAGCCGATAGAGGGACTTTTTGGATTTGCGCCCCACCAACGTACAGCTTCCCTTGTATAGTTTCACTCGCGCCGTGCCGCTCACGTCCTTCTGCGCTTCATCGATGGCTGTCTGCACCATTTCGCGCTCAGGGCTGAACCAATATCCGTTGTAAATCAGATCGGCAAACCGAGGGATCAGACTGTCTCGGAAGTGGAGGACTTCACGGTCCATGGTCAGGGATTCGAGCCCGCGGTGGGCGACGTGTAAAATCGTCCCTCCCGGCGTTTCATAGACTCCGCGCGACTTCATCCCGACATAGCGGTTTTCCACCAGATCGACCCGGCCGATCCCATGCGCGCCGCCCAATCTATTGAGATGGGCGAGCAAGCCAGCCGGGCTCATCTTTTTGCCGTCGACCGCGATGGGGTTGCCCGCTTCATAGTCGATCTCGACCTCACGCGGTGTATCAGGTGCCTTTTCCGGCGAGACGGTCATTTGAAATATTTCGTCAGGCGGCGCTTCCCATGGGTCTTCGAGAATCCCGCCTTCATAACTGATGTGAAACAGATTTGGATCTGTGCTGTATGGCTTGGCTTTCGTCGCAGTCACGGGAATGCCGTGGCGATCGGCATACTCGATTAGTTCATGACGAGATCGCATGGTCCATTCCCGCCAAGGCGCGATGATCTTCAGGCCTGGCGCGAGCGCCATGTACGTCAGCTCGAAACGTACCTGATCATTGCCCTTTCCCGTGGCTCCGTGCGACACCGCTTCGGCTCCTTCTTTCAGGGCGATTTCCGCTTGTCGGCGGGCGATCAGCGGCCGGGCGATCGAAGTACCGAGGAGATAACAGCCCTCATACATGGCGTTTCCACGTAACATGGGGAACACGTAATCTTTGACGAAGGTTCCTCGCAGATCCTCGACATAGACCTTCTTGACACCGAGCGTCTGGGCCTTTGCCTTGACGGCTTTCAAATCTTCGCCCTGTCCAAGGTCGGCGCAAAACGCGATGACTTCGGCCTGATAGGTTTCCTGCAACCACTTGAGGATGACTGAAGTGTCGAGTCCGCCGGAATAGGCCAGGACAATTTTCTTGATCGGCTTTGGCTTCATGATGGCGAGTTATCGCGTACCTTTCTTTCGGTTCAGCAACTGAGTCAAAATTGCCTTTTGCATGTGCAACCGATTTTCTGCTTGATCAATCACCACCGACTGCGGTCCGTCCAACACCTCGGCTGTAATTTCTTCACCTCGATGTGCCGGCAAGCAGTGCATGACGATGGCGTCGGGTTTCGCCCGTTGCAGCAGCCGTTTGTTGAGCTGATAGGGGGCAAGTGTCCGCAATCGTCTTGTCTGTTCCCGTTCGCGGCCCATGCTGATCCAGACGTCGGTATACAGAACATCCGCTTCCTTCACCGCGACGAGAGGATTCTCCAACACCTCGATGGAGGCACCTGTGGCTTGCCCTTCTACCCGTGCTCGATCGACCACTCGCTGATCCGGCTGATAGCCGGACGGGCATCCGACCACCACGCGCATCCCCATCTTGGCCCCCGCTTCGATGAGCGAGTTGGCCACGTTGTTTCCATCCCCGATGTAGGCAAGACTGAGTCCCGCCAATCGACCCTTGATTTCCTGAATCGTCAATAAATCGGACAACGCCTGACAGGGATGGCTATGGTCCGTCAGCCCGTTAATAACCGGCATACTGGCTTCAGCCGACCACTCTTCGACGATAGAATGGTCATAGGTCCGAATCACGATACCGTCCAGGTAACGGGACAAGACGCGTGCGGTGTCCGATACCGTCTCCCCACGCGAAAGCTGAATGTCTCCCATGGGAAGAACCAGCGCGTGGCCGCCCAACTGGTTCATTCCCGCCTCAAACGACACGCGAGTCCGTGTCGACGGTTTCTGAAACAGCAGCCCCAATGTTTTCCCGGGCAGTAACCGGTGCGGTGTGCCTCGGCGCTGTTTGCGCTTAAGCGACATCGCCAAACGCAGCAGGTCGAGGACCTGCTGCCGCGGCATCGTCGCGACGTCCAAGAGATCTTTGGCGTAGCGCTCGGCACCCATTCTATGTCGGACGGGTCCGGTCATCAGTGGTGGGAGCCTTTCCCTGCGATCTGACGCTGGGTAAACAACGTACCGAGGAGCTCAATAAGTTTGTCGATCTCATTTTGCGTGATGATCAACGGTGGCACAAATCGGAGCACCCGCTCGTTCACGGCATTGATCAAGACACCACGGGCCAACGCATCGGCTACGATGGTTCTGGCATCGATCTCCAACTCCATACCCTGCAACAGACCGAGGCCCCGCACGTCCTGCACGATTCGATGGCGGTCTTTGCAGTCGGCCAACCCCTTTGCCAGATATTCACCCATGCGTTTCGCTTGATCGAGCACTCGCCCTTCGAGCAGCACCTGGCAAACGGTCAGCGCGGCAGCACAAGCCAGCGGGTTTCCACCGAATGTCGACGCATGGGAGCCGGGTGTAAACGCTGCGGCGACCGACTCCTTCGCGAGGCAGGCTCCGATCGGTACTCCTCCAGCGAGGCCCTTTGCCAGGGTCATGATGTCGGGCTGCACACCGAATTGTTCATAGGCGAAGAATGTACCGGTTCTGCCCATGCCGGTTTGGATTTCATCGAAAATAAGGAGAATGTCTTGTTGCGTACAGAGCTCACGCAGGCTCTTCAGATAATCCTGGTTGGCGACATGTACGCCGCCTTCCGCCTGAATCGGCTCCAGCATGATCGCTGCCGTTCGTTCGGTGACCATGGACTCGATTGCGCTGAAATCATTGAACGGGGCATAAGCAAACCCGGGCATCAGCGGTTCGAAGCCTTTCTGAACTTTTTCTTGTCCCGTGGCTGTGATCATCCCCAGCGTACGGCCATGGAACGAGTTCTTCATCGTGATCACTTCGAATCGGGCCGCTCCATGTCGCTCATGTCCATACCGTCGTGCCAGCTTGATCGCCGCTTCATTGGCTTCGGCTCCGCTGTTACAGAAGAACACGCGATCCGCGAACGAGTGGTCCACCAGCAAGCGAGCCAGCTTTACTTGAGGTTCGGTGTAATAGAGGTTTGATGTGTGAATCAGTTGTGCCGCTTGACGTTGGATCGTCTTTACGAGATCCGGATGACCATGCCCCAAGATATTGACGGCGATTCCCCCGACGAAATCCAGATACTCTCGCCCCTCCAGGTCATACACCTTGGCGCCTCGCCCCCGTACGATTGAGACCGGCTGACGGCCGTAGGTCTGCATCAGATACTTCGCGGCCTCGTCTTTCAATTCCTCGGTCGGCATGATGGCGTATCCCCTTATAAAAAAAGAAAAGCTAGCACAGGGCCAATGGGAAGAGCAATAAGCGGAATAGGGGCTGGACTGGATGGAGGAAGCGTGTTTCCAGCTTGACAGGCAGTGATATGCGATAAGCCGTCTGCTCCTCGTCGGAGTATGGTAAGCTGCGTCGCCATGACGGTTTGTGGGCAGTGCCACCAACAGAATCCGGACGACGCCAATTTCTGTCATCAGTGCGGAACCAAACTGGCCGAAGTCAAGGCCGCCACTGAGACGGCCGAGACTCCCACCGACCGGGTGATTCCAGTCGAGGACACCCTCTGGCGTCAGTTCATCGGCCCCAATGCCGACCACTACATGGCCGTCTTCAAAAAGTTTTCATCGAAAGGCCAACCGCGGTTCGCGCTGTCCTGGAACTGGCCGGCATTTCTCTACATCTCTTTTCTATGGTTTCTGTACCGCAAAATGTATCTGCACGCGTTCGTCTATGCCGTAGGTCCGATGGTGTCGACGTATCTCACGGGAGATTTTTCCGCCGGCATCGTCTGGAGCATCATGGCGGGGGCCACGGCAAACTATCTGTACTATTGGCATTGCCGAGAGCATATTGCTGAGATCAAGAAAACCGGCCAGTTGGATGCTCCTGCCCTGGAAGGCGCCCTGAAAGAATCGGGCGGGGTGCAGCCCTACGTCATCTGGGTCGGCGTGTTCTTCTACATTATCTTTTTGGCTACGCTCATAAAGATGGCTCAAGATGGCTCACTTGATTTTGAGAAATCGCCAAGCAAACCGGCGAAGCAATCGGTGATGACGGCACCGGCTTGACTTGACGAGGCAATTCAGTATTCTTGGTCTCCGGGCGAGATAGGCACATTGACCACAAAGGATAGGCGATGGCTCGACTGGTGTTGCTTCGTCACGGTGAATCCCAATGGAACCTGGAAAATCGTTTTACCGGTTGGGTAGACGTGCCGCTCTCCGAAAAAGGGGTCGAAGAAGCCAAACAAGCCGGTGAAAAGCTTCGGGAGATTAGGTTCGATCGTGCCTTCACATCGGTCCTTACCCGCGCGAATGAGACCCTGAGAATTGTCTTGGAGACCATCGGGCAAACGGATGTCCCCATCGAGAAGGATAAGGCGCTGAACGAACGGATGTATGGAGAGTTGCAGGGACTGAACAAGGCCGAAACTGCCAAGAAGTATGGTGATGCTCAAGTGAAAATCTGGCGGAGAAGTTTTGATGTGAAACCGCCTGGTGGAGAGAGTCTCAAGGACACGGCAGAACGCGCGCTACCGTATTACGAGAGGATGATCAAACCTCACCTCCTGAAGGGCGAAACTATCATCGTGGCCGCGCACGGCAATAGCCTTCGTGCGTTGGTGATGGAATTGGACCGGCTGTCGAAAGAAGAGGTCTTGGAGCTGAACATTCCTACCGGCGTGCCGCTACTCTACGAATTCGATGAGCGAGGCACGGTGTTGTCGCACCGGTATCTCTGAGCGTGAAGCGGATCCGTTCTCAGCGCCTTTATCCTGCCTCCTCGAGCAATCGGCCGTATTCCGAAGCCGGCGCATAGTCGATCAATAACACCAGCAGCTTTTCGCGGTTCTCGGACGAGACGAGGCCTTGGTCTTCCATCAAGGACGCCGTCTCAGCGCAAACTCCCATGTGACTGATCCCTTCCTGATCAACCAGGTTGGCATAGCGCCTTTGCCGCTCATTCAGTTCAGTGTGATACTCCACCCAGGTGCCGGCCCCTAGCCGTCCCGTGTTCCACCATTCGTTCTGAATCGACTCCAAGAGTTCCTGCTTGATCGCGGCCCGATATCTGAGCGGGATATGCGCATCGACCGCGGCAAAGAGCCAATAGAGATTGAGCGATAGGATTTCGCGCGCCATCCGTTGGACGTCGCAGTCAACACTCTCAATGCCGTATTCCTCAAGCTGCACCGCCGTGATCAGCGGCGGCATGGTTTTGAACAACGCAGCTGCGGCTTCTGCCGGAGTCATAACTATCCTCGTGTTGCCGGACAGATTACTGCACGACATGTCTTCCTCTCAAGCGGCTTGGCGCGATTCGAACTATGTGCGAGGAAGAATCACCGAAATTTACTTGTGACCGTCATGCAGCTTTGGCGGGGCGCCAGCGAAGGCCGACGTTCAGGAGCTCTTGCAGCAGTTCCTTGTATTGGTAGCCGACCTTCTTGGCTGAATCGGCGAAGTCTTCATCTTCGGCGATCTGTGGGTTGGGATTCGCTTCCAGGACGTAGAGTTCCCCGTCGGTATTCATTCGCATATCGATCCGCGCATAGCCGCTGAGTCCGAGTGCACGATAGACCTGTTTGGCGAGATCCTGAATTTCTTCAGCTTTGCCCTCCGGCAGGTTCTCAGCCTCTCGTGACGTGATCCCGTACTTCTTTTGATACGTCCGGCTCCATTTCACCCGCTCGGTGGCGATACGTTTGGCGTCGTCCGGCAGCTTGTCCAGGATGAGTTCCCACACCGGCAAGACTTGTAGTTGCCCATTGCCGATGATCCCCACATAGAACTCACGACCCTCGATGTACCGCTCGATCAGAGCCCCGGTTCCCACGCTATTGTGAATAAATGCCACTCGCTCACTCAGCTTGTCATCGTCCACGACGATCGACGCTTGCGAGATTCCCAGCGAAGCTTCCTCGCTGACCGATTTGACGATCAAGGGGAAAGACAGCCATTTAGGCCGCTTGACTGCACGTCCTTGGGGTACCTCAATGAACTCAGGGTAGGGGATTCGGTGGAAGGACAACACCTTCTTAGTCAGGACTTTGTCGCGTGCCAACATCAATCCACGCGGGTTACAGCCGGTGTAGGCCAGGTGAAGGAGTTCAAGGTACGACACGACATGCTGATCATAGACGGCTACACCTGCGAACTCTTCCAAGAGGTTAAAGACGATGTCCGGCTTCACATGGTCGATGGCCGTGTGAATCACGCCGAGATCATTCTTGACCCCCAGCGGGGAGACCTCATGGCCGAGTTTCTTCAGCGCAGAAACGACGTCGTACTCTGTCCGCCACTCAACAGATTCCGGGTCGTAACTGTCCACCTGGTCGGGAGGAACAAGGTCTTCATGCATGAGGACGAGCACCCGGAGTCGCTTCATAAGGCCACCCGATGCCGTCCGCTCCGCAGAAAATTCATGGTATGAACGGTCAGAAGGATGGTGAAGTCCAGTTTGGCTTGTTCTTCCGTGATGGGAACCCGCAGATTGAGTTCCCGGCATCGTTGAATCATATCCTCCAGGACCTGATCGATTGTGTATTGGTACTCGCCGGTCCACGCGGCTACTTTACGCCGTACCTCTCGACGGAACCGATTGAGAAAGGTGGCGGCACTCAACTTATTTGCGTGGCATGGCATTGTAGAAAAGAGTCGTTTCAAATCCGGGTCGTACTGCAACTGTCGTTCGATTCCGTAATGTCTGCGTTTGCGTTCGTAATGTTCGCGCAGTGTCTTTTTGAGGGTGGAAAGCGCATCGACTTCTTCACAAGTCGTGACGGAAGGCGACATACCCCGGAGTTCCTTCATGAGCCCATCGACATATCGGAGTTTCTTGAGCACGGGCCAACCCCGGTACCGTTCTTCCCACAATGAGTCCGGTGTGAGCCAGACGGCAAACGTTTCAGCGAAGTCTTCATCTGGATGGCTTTGGGCGTACCACAAGTCTAGATGGCGCACGAAGCTTCGACTGTAGGGCCGGGGGGAGTAGTACAGTGGATACTGCTGGGAAGACTTGCCAAAAATTTGCTGACGCGTTTTCCGGCGGCGAATCTTATAGGCGTTTTCAATGGCATGACCGGCTTCATGGCGGAGAATGCGCAAACACCACTCCGTCGTCCCGCCTTCCACTTCCAGCAATTGGGCTTGTTCCAGCTTCGCGAGACGAGGATGGGCCAGATAGAAGGGGACGGCAATCCCAGGCACACCATCCGGTGTAAACCACTCGTTGGAGAGCCAGAAGTGCGGACGAAACAACAAGCGACGTTCTTCCAGTTCTCGAGTCAGCTCAGCGATAGGCTGTTCGAGAAATCCGCCTTTGATCCCCACGTGCAAGTCGCACATCGGGAGGTCCAATAGCGCTTCATCCGACCAGGATGCCCATTTGGGCTCGTCTTGGCCGATGATCGGAGCCTTGAGAACGTCGAAAATCGTGCGATCCATGATAGGCAAGTCTCTGAAGCACCTCTGTTGTGCCCTTCATGGAAAATATAGCACGTAGTGGTAATAACGCCTGATGCATCCCTGGTTTGGAATGGAAGAGACGGGCGGGGTGAAAATTGTACGGACAGCCTCAGTTGTAACTGTCCTTACGGCTTCAGTGTCCCTTGACGTTCGGGGAAATTTGAGAGTCGCGTCATCAGCGTCGGTATGGCCTCCCAAATATGATCGATGACCGACTCCACATAAGCCCGCGCTTCGACGATATCGCATTCCCAATCAGGCAGGGCTTCATGAAGATCGAGGATCGGGAGGTCTTTGCCGAACGACACTTCGTTGAAGAGAGGAACCTTCAATCCGAATCGCTTTTGGATAAACTCGCGATGGCCAAGACCCATCGCGATGATCAGGTCATTCCGGGCGACCAATTCTTTGGTCAGAAGTCGTGGGATGTGAGCGGACGGATCAATGCCTTTTTGGATCAGGCGGTTGGTAATAACTGAGTGGACCGTCTTAGGCTTGGCTTCGATACCTGCCGATTCGACCCGGTAAGAGACGTGCTGCCCCAGCTGTGCCCGAAACGCGTATTCGGCAGCCACACTCCGGAAGATATTTCCGGTACACACAAAAAGGATTGCCTGCGGCATTGTTTGTTCGCCTCTCTATTAAATCAGACGGTCGACAAGGCAACAGTGGTACGGCTACAATCCTGCCATGCTTGTCCCGCTCACGCCAACACTCTTGCACAAATTAGACGAAGAAACAGAGAAGATGCAAACACGCCTTTGCCGGCTGGTGGGCCAAGCGATTGCTGACTATCACCTCATCGACGATGGCGACAAGGTGATGGTCTGCCTGTCAGGTGGTAAAGACAGTTACGGGTTGCTGGATATTTTACTCGTTTTACAGCGACGGGCTCCTATTCGTTTCGACGTGGTCGCCGTCAATCTCGACCAACGGCAGCCGGGGTTTCCGGAACATGTACTCCCACAATACCTGTCCGACCGTGGAATTCCTTTCCACATAGAATCCCGTGATACCTATTCGATCGTGAAGCGACTGATCCCGGAAGGGCAAACGACGTGCTCATTGTGCTCACGGTTACGGAGAGGACACTTGTATCGCATCGCCACTGAGCTTGGCGCCACGAAGATCGCGCTTGGCCATCACCGCGACGACATTATTGAAACCTTGTTTTTGAATCTCTTCTATTCGGGAAAACTGAAGGCCATCCCACCGAAGCTCCGTTCAAAGGATGGGCGACACATCGTCATTCGACCGCTGGCTATGGTCAAAGAGACTGACCTTGCGCGATATGCCGAGCTGCGGGCGTTCCCAATCATTCCATGCGATCTCTGTGGGTCGCAGGAAGACTTGAAACGAAAAAAAGTGAAGGCGTTGCTCCAGGAATGGGAGCGAGCCTCGCCCGGCTGTTCTGACAGCATTGCTGCAGCGGTCGGGAACGTCGCACCTGCTCTCCTAATGGATCCTCGACTCTTTGATTTCAAGTCGCTTGCATCAGCGGTAAGTACTCAGACTGAGGGTGATGCCTGGCTAGACCAGGAACCGCCTCTCTCATAAGTTCCGGCACCGTTGCATCACTACTGGTGCCAGCCTGCCATAAGGTTTCCTGTCTAAATTTCCGCAGTTAGACCAAATCATGAAGAATTCTTCATGATTCTCTAATGCAGCCTTCATATTTCAAGGAGTATGCTTTCACTATGAAGAAAGGGGGTGAAGGTCGATGACAATGTTCCTTGCAGTGTTTGCACTGAGCATTATCGCTGGGGCGATGTATCGCGTGCCCTTACGCTTCTGTATCGTGAGACGTAAACAAAGAGCCCATTCCCATCGAGTTCTCCGCGTGCTCGTGTTTGTTATGGCCCTTCTTCCTGGTGTAGCAAGTGCTCATGGCAATGTGGCAATCGATGAAGATAGCTGTGCCCAACGGGTCGGAGGTAGTCTCGTCCATTTCAACGCGTATCAGCCGCAGAATGAAGCAAAAGCCCAGTATTGTACGGATATTCCTGGTGAAGGAGAGACGTTTCTTGTGGTCGATCTCGTGGATCCAGGTCTGCGCACGATGCCGGTGGGAGTGCGGGTAGTCAGAGGACTCAACGAGACGACAGAAGATGACACAGTCGCGTACTGGCCGCCGACGATTCACCTGGATGGAGTAGTCAGAGGCGAAGCCAAGCTGGTTAAGGGTCTGTATAAGTTGATCATCACTCCAGAAGGGTCTAGTCCGTTGTCCTATCTGTTGCGAGTACAGCAAATCGATTATGCGACAATTGCCCGAAAAGCCATTGGGCCGTTGACCATCCTGCTTCTTCTTGCTTTACTTGCATACGAGTTTTCGAAATCAAAGCGATATAGGAACTGGCGGGTCTCCCGTCAGTCGTGAAGGTTTCATCGATCAAGAGATTCGTATAACAAGGAGGATTCACTATGGCAAGTGACCGAGGGTACGATATTTCACAGTGGTATGACTCGAAGCCGG
>JAMPUU010000009.1 GCA_030144965.1 Nitrospira sp. BO4 | reverse complement strand
AGGAGCAGGAGCAGAAACTCTTAACTCACCTGTCCGTAGAAACGGGGTAGAACCCCTTTCTCTTTGAGTTCCAACGACACGGGCTACCGGCTGATGAATTTATCTCGAAACTGGATGCGTTCTTTGGCCAGCTTCCGAAAGCGTTCAAGTATGCGGTGGAGATTCGAAACCCTGGCTTATTGGGTCCAGCCTATCGGCAGGTACTGGAGCGCCATGGCGTGGCCCACGTCTACAATCACTGGTGCTATATGCCTCCCTTGGCCGAGCAACACACACGCATGGAAGAAACCTTCACGGCTCCCTTTACCGTATTGCGACTCCTGACACCCTTGAAGATGTCCTATGAGGCAGCCAAGAAGCGAGCAGAGCCATACAACAAGATTGTGGGTGAGTTACCCGACATGCGGAAAGATGCGGTTGCCCTTGTCCAGCAATCGGTCAACCTGGCCAAACCAGCCTATGTCCTCGTGAACAATCGGTCGGAAGGGAATGCACCCACCACCATTCAGGCAATGGTGGAAATGTTGTAATGGTGCCCGGTTTCGCTCTACCCGACTGACAAATATTCTTTCTGGCTTCCTACATCATTATCTTGGCTTTTAGCTCACCCTATCCACGGTGTTTTCCCAGCTCCCGATTCGTAGTCTTTTGAGAGAATAATCCCAACACCAAGCCGGAGGTTCCCATGAAAACCACATTACTATCGGTGCTGGTGGTTGGATTGCTGGGCTCGGCCCTCGGTCTGACATTCGCAACCAATCCCTATGCATCAGATGCTATGGCTGGAAAGGAAGCTAGCCCTAGCCTCAAGGAGCGTCTGACGGAAGACACCATCACAGGGACGTTAATGAAAACAGAAGGTGAACATTACTTTATCCAGGCCGATGGCGGGTTGGAAACAATTCACGTCCATGAAGGTACTCAGTCAGATTTTGTAAAGCCAGGGGATGTCGTCAGAGCCTATGTGACAGACCAACGCCATACGACGACTTTGCAGCGTGTGAAGTGAATCAGTGTCGCAGCACGACACCAGGTTTTCACCCAGTATCAGACTGGATATGAAAGTCATAGTATGAAGGTGGAACAGCCAGTGAAAATATTATGAGACATCCCTCCTAATATAGAAACTGCGCTGTTTCCATGAAGCTCCGTTCTTAACAGGGACGGAGCTTTCTTTTTGTGTGATTGATTGTGAGTGCACGTGCTGAACCAGTGCCTCTCACTCTGACCTGATCAAGACCCCAGGCAGCATGGTCGGTTATCCTCTTGGCCATTCCTGCTCCCACATTTATTGCCGACGCCCCAAAGAGCCTGAGAGAAGCCGTCGTCCCCGCAATAGGTTGGGTGCCCGATATTGAGTCCGTTCAGCACGAATGCCCGGTATCCTCCAGCCGTTAAGGATTCGACCTCACGTTGGATGTCGTCGCATGTTCTACTGCGCTCGTGCCCCCGCGAAAGCGGAATAATGCAGAATCTGCTGCACATCGGCCCGTGGGCGGGAGGAAAGGCAGGCAGGTCGAATTGAATTGGTGCCTCACGATGAGATCCAGTCCTGTTCCCTGGTTGAGGATCTCCATTCACGGATATTTACGGGAGGGCAACATTATAAAGAAAACGATCCGCAGCAGGACGTGGTCAATGGTAACGAAAAGGTCTATCAGTAAAATACGGATTTTGAATCGGCGTCCCTAGATCCTCAAAGTCCTCTGGGCACGCGTGGTGGATCGGGTCGTCCCTCCCTGGTTAGGTCGGCGCCGTGGATGGATGGTGTTTGACGCAACCCTGTATTGCAGGCGGTCTCAAACCTTGGATTTGTCACGTTGGCATTGGCAGGAGAGAATGCGAGTGTCCTGACGGCGGCAGTCGTGATCGAAAATGTGACAGGAGGGATGGGGGACTCCAGCGGTCGTTGCACTACTATGGCGGCGATTCATAGCCTGCAAGACTTGGTCGTCCCCGCTTTGCAAAGGGATATGCAGGTACGGACAGAATTTCTCCGATGACGCGAGGAGTTCAAATAATTCGTCGCTGACAGTAGTGGGTTCAATCGAAGAGATGCCGATGCGTTCGAGGTCGTCGACTTGATCGAGTCGCCGCAGTAACCCGCAAAAGTCCGAACCGTGGTGCGAATACTGCCTAATATTGCGCTTTATTGAACAGGAACTCGGCAAAGCGGTGGACCGAATGGATCAGCGTACACCGACTCGAGAACAGCAATTCATTCGGCAGATGTTTCAGTCACAAAGCAAGAAACTTCTAGAGTCAGTTGTTCGGCCGAATACCGCAAGACACAACTGGTGGTTTCTTAGCCGGTATGAGACGGATGTGGCAGATACACACGTTGTGGTTCTCGGTCTTGGCGGTCAATTCATTCCTCTCCATGGTGTCGAGGACGTGACGCTGAAAATTGGGCGAATGGCCTTTTACGGGAAGAAACATGGCACGGGTAATTTGCTGTAGCTTAATTCTACGAGTTAGTTCTGTGGATATGGTTCTTCTTAAGGAACTCAAAGTGGCGAGAACACTCACTTTAAGACTATTCACAGGCTTTCCTTTCATTCCCCAGTACATACGCAATATGTAGTATTGACAAAAATTCATGGTCGCTATTTGTAGTCCTCCTCATCAGAAGTAAAGGTCATAACCCACATGCCACTGAACAACATCATCCTTTTCCTCTTTAAGGAGGGCGACATGAGTGCTTTCTAGATCCCAACTTTCTCTAGTGTCATGACCTGGTAGAGGACGGCGGACGGGGCCTCCGCAGGTGACCAGCTTCATCGGTCGCCTCGTCTCTCTACCCTCGAATACAGCGGCATTCCATGGCAGCTAACCCTGATTTGGGTGCGCTATTGGTGTGCGTTGAACACGTCAAACTTTAACCTATGGAGTTCACATGCACGAATTCGATGATAATACGACGCATCACTTCACCTTCCCCGACCTGGCCGACCGACTGGTGTCCTTTGAGAGCATCATGGAGGAGCCACTCCCGCCGATTGAATGGGTCGTGGAGCCTCTTATACCAAGACAATCCCGAATCATTGTGTTCGGGGAATATGGTTCCATGAAATCCTGGACATTGCTCGATCTGTCCCTACACCTCGCTGCAGGCCATCCCTGGCTCGATACGTTCGAAATTTCAGAGCCCCGATCCGTGCTCTATATCGACGAGGAGATGCCCAGCCATGAACTACGGCGGCGAGTGAAGCGGATGGGGGAAGGCATGGGGTTGAAGGGTGTCTCTATCCCCTTTCGCGCCGTCAGTCATCTAGGAATACGTTTTACTGAGGAAAAGGTGGAAGGCGTACTGACGGATTTACGCTTGGTCGGGTTTGATCCTGACATCATCGTGGTCGAAACCATGAGGCGTGTGCTCGTTGGAAGCGAAAATGAAGCCGCCCATGTGGCGGGGTTTTGGCAGAGTGCCACGCCCATTCTGGTGGCGAGAAAGACACTCATTGTGTCCCACCACATGAAAAAGCCGAATCCTCAGAATCCTGACGCGGTCCGGAATCGTGCGAGCGGGTCTACGGATATCTTGGCAGGTGCTGATCTGGCCTATGCCATCATACGAAATCAAGACGACTCTCTCACAATCCGCTGCGAGAAGAATCGGGTCGCCCCTGAAATTGAGCCATTCAAGATACGAATGGAGACCCAGGGCATCGATGACGAGCAAAGTTCGGTGATCATGCGCTATGTGGGACAATCTGCAAGTGGCGAGGAAGAACGGAGCAAAATGGACCAAGCTAGGGAAGCCATCCTGGCCTTCTTGAAAGAGCAGCAGATGTTCGCTGCGAAGACTGAAGCAATACTGAGTCACCTCAAACAGCTAGGCATCGCTGAACGCACAGGAGAACAGGCCCTCAAGGATTTACATGAAGACGGCAACGTCGAGCGGACTTACCGTGGTCACTATCGGCTACGGCCTGAGATGAACGCCGTTTAGGGGGTTACGGTGGTAGCAACGCTTCCGCTAACCGCTACCGCCTATAGATAGAAGACATGGCGGCGGTTTAAGACCGCCGCACCTGTCACTTCTATCGGCGCGGGCATCCCTAATCCGCCAAGGCGGGAATCTTGGCGGAAACTATGAAGGGTAATAGATGAAGGCGGGGGACTACCTGATTGATTCAGTAATGACCTATTTAGACGATTGGAGCCCAATGACATGACGAGTTCAGCCACACACATGGATAACATCCAGACGGATCGGTATATGAGCGAACCCGATCTAGCCAAACACCTCAGCTGTAGCCCTTCCACTGTGCGACGTTTACGCAAGAAAGGGCTTCCCTGTGTAGGGAAGGACCGACTGAGGCGGTATCACCTAGGCACGGTACTGAAATGGCTGAATGAGCGGAAATAGTGTCTGGGCTTATCTGGGTAAGTCCGGGTTAGTCTGGGCCTCATAATTTGTAGATTTGCCTGACAGTGATGGGTTCTACATCCCGCTTGGGAATTTACAAAAAGAACAGAAATGTCACCTCTAACGATTTCAATGGATTGTGAATTCGACAGCAAACAATGAACATCGAGTCATTTAGTGGGTCCCCAATTTATGGAACCGCGATTTAGCTGAACGATGGATAAACCGGGTTATCTACCATTGAAGCAAGCAGCCGTATGGGCCGGAGTTTCTTCCCGGACTATGAAGCGTTGGCTTGATGGGGGCCTACCGAGTTATCAGGCAGGGCCTAGGACCAAAGTTCTTGTTCGCCCAATAGACATTGACCATTTCTTGACCAGGCGACAAGTGGTCCAATTGGATATTAATGCTTTGGTCGATGAAACACTGAAAGAGATGGAGGAAAATCGAGCAATACAGCCCTAGAGGAAGTGCCCAGCGATTGTCACACCCTCAGCTTTTGACCTTGTACTTCTTTAGAAGGTCTCTCAAGGCCTCCTCGACAATCGCATTAGGACGTTGTTTTCTCTGAATGGCAAGAATCTTTGTCTGCATGACCAACGCGGAATCGATGCGGAGATTAAACTGCTCTTTAGGTAGTACCTTTGAATCCATACCGGACCTTTACAGCACCAATTCAATAATGTCAATAGCGTTATTGCTATGTATTATCATAGCCTGCTAGCATTACAGCATTCAATGCGCACATGAGACAATACGGTCCAACAGTCCAATGGAAGGAGGAACGAATGGGAGTCAAAGTCACCCAGCGGAACGGGAAGTCTGGCTGGTGGGTTTCCATCATCCACAATAAAAACCGAAAGAGGAAACGGTTCTCTGACAAAAAAGTGGCATTGGACTTTGCGAGGAAGATCGAAGCAAAGATTAAATGGGCGGCTGCCAACGGAAGTCCCGTAGTCCTTTTGCAGAACGAAACGGTCAAGGTTACTCTCAAAGAATACACGGAGAATTGGCTTAAGACCTATGTTGAAACCAATTGCAAATTCTCAACAAGCTCAGGCTATCGGCAGGTCTGTAATAAGCACATCTACCCTGCCCTGGGTTCCCATACACTGGATCAGGTGACCAGAAAGGATGTTAAGGACTTTGTTGCTAAGCTAAACGATCAGGGACTGACAAAGCGGACGATCCTCAACATCCTGACCCCGCTCCGAGAGCTGTACAACCATGCCATTGACGATGGCACGGTAAGCGCGAATCCAGTTTCCAAGGTTGGGATGATTGTGAAGGGATGCAAGACGACAAGCGCTCATATCAACCCACTCACTGCAGCCGAGGTAAGGACTCTTCTTGCCACTGCCAAAGATCGGTTTCATTTCATCCATCCCTCACTCCTTTGTGCCGTCAGGACAGGACTGAGGGAGGGTGAACTGATCGGCTTGAGATGGGAGGATATTGACTTCGTGGGCGCTTTCCTTGAGGTCAGAAACAATGTCGTGAGAAGACAGGAGACATCTACTAAGACTAACCGGATAAGGCGTGTGGATCTGTCTCCTCAGCTGAAAGCGGAGTTGCTGAAACTCAAAGAGACTCGCCAGCTTGAAGCGAATCTGAAGGGACAACCCATGCAGAAATGGGTGTTCTTGACTCCATACGGCAACCGCATGACCAATGAGATACTGAGGAAGGGCTTATATGCCTGCTTAGAAGCAGCTGGGCTTCGGCGAATACGATTTCATGACCTGAGACACACCTTTGCCAGTCTGTTAATTCAGCAGAACACGAATGTGAAATACATCCAACAACAACTCGGTCACAGTAGCATCAACATCACATTGGATGTATACTCGCACCTCTTTGAGGGAGACCATCGGCATCAAGTTCACCGACTGGATGATGAGTCTGTAGAGACGGTCACATCGGAAGTGATGTATGCCGAAAACGCGCCCCAGGCGGACCCTCACTTAGAAATGGTGGAAAGCCTACCAAGCCAACCCATTGAGATCACACCGTATATTACACACGGAGGGGTGACGGAGCGGCCGAACGTGCCGGTCTTGAAAACCGGAGATGGGGTAACCCATCCGCGAGTTCAAATCTCGCCCCCTCCGCCAACCAGTCTGGACACGAGAGACACACTCTCTGGTTCCGGTAGATTGTCTCGATGTTCCGCCGAGATAGCCCGCGTGTAGGCGTCAGCCCTCTTCTCCTCTGAGACGACTTTTTGGATATTCTGGTGCGTTTCTCTGCGCGACCTGTCGAAGTGCACTTTGACCACGGTGAACGTGGACTCGGCGTTCGTCGGACTGCTCCCACGCCAACGAGTCTGGAGCGTGGTGAGTAGTCTACACACAGTGACGTGTACATCGGTTGTAGCAATATTGATGCAGAGGCTGAGGACAGGCCTCTCACATCCATCTCGCATGACACGGATGCGTTGCCGTCCTTGTGCAGGAGAGAAGTGTCGAAGTCTATGTACGATCGGAAAGATGCCGCACGATCGGGTTTCGTCTGGCTGCTGACACTCCACGCAGCCCCATCCCCTCTACTTGTCTTGTCCAATCCAAAGGCAGATTCTTGCATAGGCGAGCGATGGTGAGCGGCAGCGGCTGGTGGCCGTGGAGAATGGCGTCGACGATCTCGGGGGCGAGAAAGGCACAGCGGAGCAGACGGCCCACATACCCCGGCGTGACGCCATGCTCCCGGGCGATCGCCCGCAGGGAGGTCACCTCTCCCGACAGCAGCCGTTCAGACCACACATGAGCACGCGCCACGGCCTTGATGAGTCCGACATTAGAGGTACCCCGTCGTTCCCCACCTGACTCCCCGGGCACGATCAGCCGCATCCCCCCACCGCACCGCGTCAGCGTCACACTGCTCGAGATGGTGATCAGATCATCCTGTTCCTCCTGATTGCGGCGAGGGCTGAGCACGGGCGTGGGGAGCGCTGGACCACGACGCAGCACGGTGCGCAGCCCCGCTCGACTCAGGAACATCTGCACGCTGGTCTCGTGGACAGTGATTCGTTGGACCGTGGCAAGGAGCCACGCCCGCACCATCGCGGGCTCACGCTGACTCAGGCTCTTCCACACAGTGGCCCCTTCGAGTAACGCGGTGCGGGTGGCCATATCATCCGACGGCAGCGCGAGCTGCTCCATCAGGTCACGACTCGTGGCCAGCCAGGTTTCCAGCCGCTGGGTGATGTGCTGCTCGATCTCCACGGCCGGAATCCGACAGAGCGTGCCGGCCTTCTGTGCTGACTTCTGGAGGACGGCCTGCGACACATAGTAGCGGTAGCGTTTCCCCCGCCGGATGGTGTGGATAGGGGTCAGGCGATGACCGCGGTCGTCAAACAGCAACCCAGCGAGCAAACTGGGGTCCTTGGCATAGACGCCCGTCCGCTTGGCTTGATTGTTCGCCGCTAATAAGGCCTGCACGGCGTCCCACAGTTCGGGCGACACAATCGCCGCCTGTTGGCCCGGATAGATAGCCCCCCGATGCGCGATCTCGCCACGGTAGAGGCGGTTCTTTAAGATGGCGTAGAGTGCACCCCGAAAGAAGGCGTTCCCTCCTGAGGTTCTCCCAGTCTGGTGGAGTCTGACTTTGCTGCATATTCCGCGATGCTTGAGCTCGACGCTAAGGCGATGCACGCATTTGAGTTCGAGATATAGCTGAAAGATGAGACGCACGCGGTCTGCCTCCTCAGGATTGACGCGCAGCTGCCGCTCATGGAGAGCGTACCCGAGCGGCACGGGTCCACCCATCCACATGCCCTTCCGTTTGGAGGCGGCGATCTTCTCGCGGATCCGCTCACCGGTCACCTCCCGTTCAAACTGGGCGAAGGACAGGAGGACATTCAAGGTCAGTCGTCCCATCGAACTGGTCGTACTGAACTGCTGGGTGACCGAGACGAACGACACCTGCGCCGCTTCGAGGTGTTCGACGATACGGGCGAAGTCCGCGAGGGACCGGGTCAGCCGATCCACCTTATAGACCACGATGGTATCGAGGCGACCGGCTTCGACATCCGCTAAGAGGCGCACCAACGCCGGACGGTCCATCGTGCCGCCTGAAAAGCCGCCGTCATCGTACGCGGTGGGCACGGCGCGCCACCCTTCATGGCGTTGGCTCTCGATATAGGCGAGGCAGGCCTCCCGCTGGGCATCCAGAGAGTTAAACGCTTGGTCGAGCCCTTCCTCCGAAGACTTTCTCGTATAGATGGCGCAGCGGACACGCTTCATCGGCTGGTCCTCCCTGCTAATCCACGCCGTGTCCCTTTCCCGGGTGTGATCCCAAAGAACAGGGGCCCGGACCACCGGGTCCCGGTGATGCGCCGGGCAATTGCAGAGAGGCTGCGATAGCGCTGCCCCCGATACACCAGCCCCGCCACGTCGACCGTGACCTGATGCGTCTCCTTTCCCCACTGTCTGATGATATGGGTACCGGGTGTGAGGCGCGAACGCGCGCTCCCCTCCCCATTCGAGCCCTGCTGTTCAGCCTCGGCATGGGCCCGCAGTGTCGTACGCGTGGCCGTGGTCAGCCCGCCCATCGCCTGTTCCTGCATCCGATACGCTAGCGCACGAACCAAGAACTCTCGGCGGATCTTGGCCGGAGGGGGACGGTCGAACCACTGGGGCCAGAGGGCGCGGAGCGCGTCGGGCGTGAGTTGAGCGAGTGCGGTGAGGTCGGGGATCGCATGGTGGTTCATAGTTTCGCGAGCCTCCTTCATGAGGCATTGACGCTCTGTGCGAGCAGGGAAAGCAAGTCCACAAGGAGGGAGTTTGTCTCAATTCCCATAACGCACGTGTTGTGATTTCAATGGCTTACGAGATTCTCTGTTAATGAGTTAGTTGGCTTGGCTAGTTAAGGGCACTAACGAGCTAGCCATACGGAGGGTCAACATGAAGCAGGAAGAGAAGTCTCAGGTAAAGGCGAGAGCAGAAGCGGGTCCAGGGGGGAACGGGCTTACTGTGGTCTCTCGACCAATTGTCGACCTCACGGTCGATCCCATGAACGCACGGGTGCATCCCCCGCAGCAAGTCCGACAAATCGCACATAGTATCGAGGCGTTCGGGTTCAACGTTCCGGTCCTGATCGATGCCCAGGACCAGATCATCGCGGGCCATGGCCGGCTGCTCGCGGCTCAGAAACTTGGCTTGCGTGAGGTGCCGACAATTTGCTTGGCCCACCTCACTGAACCCCAGCGCCGCGCCTTTCAGATTGCCGACAATCGGCTTACGGAACATGCCACGTGGGACAAGAACCTGCTTGGTGTGCAGCTGAAAGCACTGGCCGAGGTCAACCTAGAATTCAGTCTTGAGGTCACCGGCTTCGCGACGGCTGAGATTGATCTCATCATTGAGGGCCTGACCCCGGCGACCGACGAGGCAGACAACTTGGCTGACATAGTCCCGGCACCATCCTCTGGAGCACCCGTCAGCCGAGTGGGGGATCTGTGGCTCCTAGGTCCGCACCGCCTCTATTGCGGCAATGCCCTTGAAGCCGAAGCCTATCAGGTGCTCCTGGAGGAGACGAAGGCCGGTATGGTCTTCACCGACCCGCCCTACAATGTGCCCATCGCCGGCCACGCCAGCGGTCTCGGCCGCATGACCCATCGCGATTTTTCCATGGCCTCGGGAGAAATGACCGAAGCCGAATTCACGACGTTTCTGACGCACGCATTCACCCATCTGGCTGATCACACCATTGATGGGGCGCTCATATTTGCCTGCATGGACTGGCGTCATCTTGAGGAGCTGCTCGCCGCGGGCCGGGCAACCTTTACCGAACTCAAAAATCTGTGCATCTGGGACAAAGGGACCGGCGGCATGGGGTCCTTGTATCGCTCCCAGCATGAGATGGTGTTTGTGTACAAGTCCGGCACAGCCTCGCATCAAAACAATATTCAGCTGGGGCAGTTCGGACGCTATCGCACCAACGTCTGGCGCTATCCCGGTGTGAATTCCTTCGCCCGAGCGAAGGACGAAGGTAATCTCCTCACTCACCATCCGACCGTCAAACCCGTCGCGCTGGTGGCTGATGCCATCTTGGATGCCTCCAAAAGGGGGGACGTGATTCTCGATGCGTTCTTGGGAAGCGGGACCACGCTCATCGCGGCCGAGCAAACAGGACGAATCTGCTATGCCATGGAACTCGAGCCCGCGTATGTCGATACCGCCGTTCGACGCTGGCAAACGTGGACGGGCCAGCGGGCCCGCCATGCAACATCTGGCCAATTGTTCGATACACGAGGTGCGGAGAAGGGAGGATGCGATGTCGGATAACACACCGGACAACAAGAAATCCACCGACGAGTATCGCGTTGGCTATGGCAAACCACCCGCTCGGACGCGGTTCAAAAAAGGCAAATCGGGCAATCCGAGCGGCCGCCCGAAGGGCACCCCCAATTTCGCCACCGCCCTCGAACGCGCGCTCGGTGAGCAGGTAGTGGTCAATGAGGGCGGCCAACGCTACACACTCAGTAAGTTAGAGGCGGCTGTGAAGCAACTCGTGAACCGAGCGGCACAAGGCGATCCCCGCGCGACGCAACAGCTGTTCAATGTCAGGCATGTTCTCGAGAGCGACTCCGGGGAATCGAATCTCCTGAGTCTGAACATCACGGAGGCGGATGAGTTGGTGCTGCACCACCTCATCGCACGCATCCGCGCCACCACACCAGGAGGGACTGATGATGGTTGTCACGCCTAACGAATACAGGATGCTGCTCCGACGAGACTTCATGGCGTTCCTCGAACGCAGTTTTTATACCCTCAACCCACAGACGCCGTTTCTTCACAACTGGCACATCGAGCTGATGGCCGCACGGCTGGAGGCGTGCCGGCTCGGCCACTGCCGGCGGCTGATCATTAACGTGCCCCCTCGTCACCTCAAATCGCACTGCGCCTCGATCGCGTTCTCGGCGTGGCTGCTCGGCCACGATCCGGCGGTCCAGCTGATCAACGTAAGCTACGGGCAGGATTTGGCAGACAAACTCGCGCGGGATGCTCGTATGGTGATGTTGACCGACTGGTACCAGGCCCTTTTCCCGACCCGTCTTTCCGGGCAGCGCCAGGCTATACAAGATTTCATGACCACCGCCCAGGGCGGGCGGCTCGCGACCTCTGTGGGGGGTGTGCTGACGGGCCGCGGGGCGGATTACCTCATCCTCGATGATCCGATGAAGCCGGATGAGGCGCTGTCCGACACGCAGCGGCGCGCCGTCAACGACTGGTACGATCACACACTCTATAGCCGTCTCAATCACAAGGACACCGGGGTTATTATTCTCGTGATGCAGCGGCTCCATCTCGATGATCTCGTCGGTCACGTGCTGGACCAGGAACCCTGGGAGGTTCTCTCCTTTCCAGCGATCGCCGAACAGGAAGAGTCCTTTCGCATCAAGTCGGTCTGGGGCACCCGTCAGCACACTCGTCGGGTGGGCGACGTCCTGCACCCAGCACGGGAATCACGAGAGACGCTGGAGCGGGTGCGTCACACCATGGGCGAGTATCACTATGCGGGGCAGTATCAACAATCCCCCACCCCACTGGGCGGCGGGCTGGTGAAGATGGAGTGGTTTCGGTTCTATGCGCCTGACCGGCTGTTCGACCTATTTGACGAGATTCTCCAGTCCTGGGACACGGCCAATAAGGCGACTGAACTGAGCGACTTCAGTGTCTGTACCACCTGGGGGATTAGAGGGAAGAAACTGTACCTGGTGCATGTCCTTCGTAAACGGCTGAACTTTCCGGAGCTCAAACGCGCCATCCGTGAGCAGGCGGAGGTCCATCGAGCCACCGTGATTCTGATCGAAGATAAAGCATCGGGGACCCAGCTCATCCAGGAACTCATCCACGAAGAGCTTTCAATTGTGAAGGGGGTCGTGCCAGTAGGCGACAAGACGATGCGCCTGCACGCGCAGACGGCAACGATCGAGAACGGCTTCGTATTTCTTCCAGACAAGGCGCCGTGGCTCGCCGAGTATGTCCACGAGCTCACCACGTTCCCCAAGGGGAAGTATGACGACCAAGCTGATTCCACCGCGCAGGCGCTCGCGTGGGTCAAGGCAAGTCAGAGCACGACGATCTTCTCCTATGACATGGGGTGGTGAGTGTCGAAGCAGCATATGTTCCACTACATTGGATGTTAATTGTAGTCTTATTCTAGCTCGCTTATCTTAAGGACCCCCCTGGCGAGCCCATGCGGCCAGAGCCAGGTCGGGCCCTATTCCTTTTCCAGCTTCGCGCAGTGTTCCTCTAGCGCCCTATACGTGGGGAGCTTCTTAAAATCGCCCTGCTGGTAGTGAAGATGCCTGGCAAAGTCTCGCCATGCCCCGCTCTTCACCAGGCCGTGGCGTACGCCTTTCTGGACTGTGTCCAGCATGTTCGCTCCTGAAGGTCCGCGAGGCTGAATTTCCAGTTTTTGTCGGGGTCATCAATGCGCGCCAGAAATCGCTTTCGCTGTTCCTCCTTCGACAAGTGCAGGAAAACCTTGATGACTCGTGTGCCATTACGAGAGAGATGGTGTTCCAGATTCACGATAGAGCGATATCTCCCCCTGGGTGTGTAGGATCTCGGGAGGGTTCTACCCCGTTTCTACGGACAGGTGAGTTAAGAGTTTCTGCTCCTGCTCCT
>JAMPUU010000008.1 GCA_030144965.1 Nitrospira sp. BO4 | reverse complement strand
GACGGTTTGGCGAGACCCGCGCTCAGGCCCAGGGCATCGAGTTCCTCAGCGACAACGTACTATATGCGGAAAGCAAGCACGCCGTGCGGACAAATCTCCTCTGTGCCGCCTGAACGGCCGCAATGCGACGATCGGCGGTCCCTCCCAATGGTGCTTCCATCTCTGACGAGGCGCTGTTGACCATAGTGATACAAGGTCCAGTAATCTGGCCTTGACCGTACTCCACACAACAGGCAGCCCCAGTGGAAGCTCCGAGCATTATCTATGAGGTCAGTGTCTGCCTCGATGGCTGCAGCGAACGGAGTGCTCCACTGGGTGGGAGTGCCTCAAAGTACGGTCGATAATCGGTCCCCGTCTTGATCAAGCCATGCGCCACGCGTGCCACCTTAGCGGCGACCGCACAGAGGGCCTTGCGCTTGCGATCCGGATTCTCGGGATCAGCCTTGATATACCGGGCATACTTTTCACGAAACGTGTTCTGCCGCATCCGGACCGCCCCATTGGCGGCCATCCAAAAAGCATAGCGGAGCCGCGCATTGCCATGCTTCGAGAGCCGGCTTATCCCACGGAACTGTCCAGACTGCTGCGTACTGAGATCGAATCCACAGAACTTGAGGAATTGTCGGTGATGGGGAAACCGGCGCAGGTCCCCGGCTTCCGCCAAAATCGTGAGCGCAAGAATCGGTCCCACTCCCGGTAAGGTGCGCAGCCGTTGATAGTCGGGCTGAGACTGAAGCGCCTGGTTGGCCTGGTGCTCGATCGCAGCCCGGGTGGCGCACAGGTGCTGATGTTCCGCCAGCATCACACGGAACATCTGGATGGCCTCGGAATCTTCTGCCACGGCGAGTCCAATGCTCCGACTCGCGGTGGCATAGAGGTCGGCGAGGAACCCGCGCTTATTCACCTTGCGGCCCACTACGGTCCACGCCTCGTGCTCAAATGCGTCTGGCGAATAGCGCGTGATAGCGGCGGGACAGGGAAACTGATGCAGCAGCTGCGTAAACCACTGTGCCCGGGAGTTCGTGTAGTAGCGTTCGGCCTCCGGAAAATACAACGGGAGGTAATGGGTCATGATGCTATGCTGAACCTGGACCTTCCGCAGCGAGATCTGATAATGGGTCTGGGCGAGTTCCTGAAGATCGTTCATGTGGTTGACCAGCGGATCGTGATAGCGCTGTGAGACCCCCGTTTTGATCAAATGGAGCAAGACTTGCGTATCCTTCGGATCATTCTTATCCCAGGAGTTGTAGAGCGCATCACGGGTTCGCGCTACGGCGAGCGACGAAATGAGGCGTAATTCGAATCCGCATTGGCCCAGATAATAGGCTAGGGGCCGGTGGTAATTGCCCGTGGCTTCAAACCCAATGAGGATTGGGGTCTCCAACGCGCGTAGCCGGTCGCGGAAGGACTCATAATCCGACTGGCAGTTCCTGATCCGCCATCGCTGCCGGCGTCCGGTCGGTGGCTCCACCAACACTTCATGTACCAATTTCGCCACATCAATCGCCACAAAGGTATAATCCTGCGTAGTTGCGGAACTCCTAATCATAGGGTGCCCTCCTCCTAGAGTGAGTTGCTGCTCGGCATTCTAGGGGAGATCTGAAAGAACGATGATGCCTGTTCCGCTTATACTATGGACCGGAGTACACGTCGCACCGATTCCGGCCGTTCGTCCGTGCGATGGGACTGATCCCCTGTCACACGCCTCGGCGGAGTCCGGAGTCAAACGGCCTCGCCGAGGCCTTCTTTGGCAGCTTCAAACGGGATTATGTGTATCAAGCCTGCCTGGAGACGTTAGAGAAAGTGGCGCAGCTGCTACCGGCGTGGATCGAGCACTACAATCACCAGGCCCCGCACAGCGCGCTGAAGATGCGGTCCCCGGCCGAGTGCTATGCCGAGTGGGTCGTCAAAACCAAAACCCTACCTGTCCAAAATTAGATGGGGCAGTACAGAGGCACGAAACGCCTAGCTAGATCTTCAAATATCTCCGCTTCAAGGCTAAGCGACAGACAGTTAAAAAATTCCTGCACTGCCATTTTCTCAGGATCACCGCTTTGTGATACTCCACCGTCCGTGAGGCAATTTTTAGGCGACCCCCAATTTCCTTGACTCTCAGCCCATCCCAGACCGCTTGCAGAACCTGGCGCTCGCGGTGGCTCAAGTCTTTGTAGCCTTGGGCGATCATGATCCCACCATTTCGTCAGGGGAATAACATTACCACACAAACCCGGCATATTCTATATTATTCTACCTAGTTTACGTTGCCTAGCCTTCTCTACCTGAACATAGCACTAGAGTGGCCATCCACCTTTTCCTCTGGTGTCGCATTCCTTAAAAGGGTCTCGAACCCATGACGGGTGGCAGGGTGTGCCGATCACCTTTGGCTTGCACCGCTCTTTGCACAATCCAATCACGCCATCAGAATGGCGGGAGGCACTGGATGGATGGGTGCGGTCTGTGAGACGCCTGTCCTCACATTGACAGGCGCGTTCTCGGTGCAGGCCACGACCATTTGACTGTCGCACTTGTCACCAGCATCTTCTTTGCGACATGACCTTTCATGCCCCACCCGTCTTGTGCACTCCACAGCCATGATACGTATTCCTGCGTATGTCGGTGAGACAGGAGCCCCGGACGGCCTGAGGGTCGAGCAGCGAAGTGGGCATGATCTCTGCTACCTCCCAACATACATCGAGAACAGTCACTCCAGTCCCGTCCTGTCACGCTGCGTGTGAGACGGGGGCCTGAGGTGGAAACCTTAAATCAACCAAATAGGGGGTATTATGGGAAAAACCATCAAGCACAAGTTCATGGCTATCGCATTGGTTTGCGGGTTTAGCTTTGCCTCGGAAGTTGCCCTCATGGCCTCTGAGCCGGTCGGGCCCTTTGTACCGGTTGGGCCTCCGGCGCCGGTCCAGCTCAATAAAATGACGCTGCCGAAGGCCCCCTTGCCGCCCGTAAGCCCTAAGGGCCCGAAGCATGGCGGGGTGCAACTCGGCCAGAGCTACGATGGTATTAACTTCCTCGACTCGAGCTGCGGCTGCCTCCCGCCCGATACCAACGCGGCCGTGGGCAATAACTTTGTCGTCGAGACGGTCAACGTACAAATCCGCGTTTTTGATAAAACCACGGGGTCCCTCCTGCTCGACGAGCCGCTCGCACAGTTTTTCGGGGCGTCCTCCGCCGGCGACCCGTACGTCGTGTACGACAACAACGCCGACCGCTGGTACGTTTCGGCCTTTGACAGCACTGCTCAAGGGTTGTTTCTTGCGGTGTCGTTTGGCGGCAACCCGCTCCAAGGATTTCAGACCTACCACCTCACAAACGTTGGAGGGTTCCCCGACTACCCAAAGCTTGGCTTTAACAAGGATGCCATCTTTATCTCCTATAATGACTTCGGTTCCGGCGGAGCTGCCGCTACGATTGCCTCGATCGACAAGGCGGCAGCCTTGTCAGGGACTCTGACCTATTTTGTGTCGCATCCGGCGTTCCAGTTCCGCGCGATGCCGCCGGCCCAGATGCACAAGGATCATAAGGGCGGCGTCGAGTGGTTCGTTTCGACCGATGGTACGGATGCAGGTGGTAACACCATCCGTGTCACCAGGATGACCAACTATCTCAGCAACACGCCGAACTTCACATATACCTCGCTGCCAGTCAAGGAGAACAGGTCGGCTCAAATAGCCGATCAACCTGGCGGCACCATCACCACCTTTCCAAATACGACAACCACTCAAGTCCACTACGACAATGGACGCTTGGTGACGGCGATGGCCTCGGCTACCGCAGCGGATGGGTTCATTTATCCCAAAGGGCTGTACTACCAGATCAACGTGAACGGTAATACGCCGAGACTGATCAAGGAGGGCGTGATCGATCCAGGTCCCGGGGTGGCGGTCCAGATGCCGTCCGTGGTTGAGGACCAGCAGGGCAACCTGGGCTTGACTTGGATGGAGTCGTCAAACACCGAGTATCTGTCGATGTGGGTTGGCAACGTGTACACCAATGGCAACTTCTCCGCCCAACAAGCCGCTCCTGGCCTCGGATTTTTCTTCGTAAATTTCCGGATAGGTGATTACAGCACGATAGTGGTCGATCCGTCCGATGGCAAGACTTTCTGGTCAGCTAATGAATACATCGGGTCCGATGGAGACAGCAATATCTGGCGGACGCATATCACTTCCTTCCGTGCCAGGTAGCGGAAGGGATCAAGATATCCAAGTGTCGCCTGAGCAGAGATTGAGTGCTCCATCTAAGGAATCGGTGAGCGGCTTCCAGTGCAGCGGGCCTGTCGGGCGGTCGGGCTGGGCCGAGCGACGTACTACCGGCGGGAGGTCGTCACGCACCTGGTGACGTCGGCACTACGGCATCAGCTCCCCCACCTACTATAGGTGGAAAGCCAAGTACGGCGGCTTGGAGGCCTCCGACGTGAAGCGGTTGAAGGACCTGGAGCACGAGCACAACCGGCTCAAACGGCTGGTGCAAATCGAATATGGGACCCTTTCATAATCGGGTGGAGGGTCAACCGATCATGCTGAGGGTGCAAATATGCTGTTATTCAGGTAAATGTACACCATGGCGTTTCCCTTTTCTTTATTCCCTATAATCATCTTCCTCTTTTTAACGGTTTCTCCATCTCATGCAGGTGACTTCATAGGACGGGTGATCTCCATCAAAGACGGTGACACCATCGAAGTTCTCCACAACAGGAAAGCCGAGCGTATCCGCCTCACCGGTATCGATTGCCCTGAGAGAAAGCAGGCTTTTGGCCGACGGGCGAAGCAAGCCACCTCATCATTGAGTTTCGGCCAACAGGTCACGATTCAGACAACCGGCAAGGATCGCTATGGACGCACCCTAGGTACCGTGGTTCTCCCAAATAGGCGTAACTTAAATCACGAATTAGTCAAAGAGGGCTGGTGTTGGTGGTACAGAAAGTACGCCCCAGGGGATACGGTCCTTGAAGGGTTGGAGAGTGAGGCACGAGAAGCGAAGAAAGGGCTATGGATTGATCCTCACCCTATCGCACCATGGGAGTGGAGAGCCTCAAGAAAGAAGAGGCACGAAACGCCTAGCTAGATCTTCAAATATCTCCGCTTCAAGGCTAAGCGACAGACAGTTAAAAAATTCCTGCACTGCCATTTTCTCAGGATCACCGCTTTGTGATACTCCACCGTCCGTGAGGCAATTTTTAGGCGACCCCCAATTTCCTTGACTCTCAGCCCATCCCAGACCGCTTGCAGAACCTGGCGCTCGCGGTGGCTCAAGTCTTTGTAGCCTTGGGCGATCATGCCCCCCTCTTTCATGAGGGGAATAGCATTAGCACAAATAGCCGATCTATTCTATATCATTCTCCCTAGTTTACGTTGCCTAGCCTCCTCTACCTGCACATCGCGCTAGAGTGGCCACCCACCTTTTGCTCTGGTGTTGCATCCCTTAAGAGAGTCCTCAGCCCATGACGTGGGCAGAGTGCGCCATTTATGGGTTGGTCGGTAGCGGGCACACTTAAGACTAGTTCAGAGGAAAGTCCCAAGAGGTGGGCGTAGAATCCTCCCACCCTTGCGCGGGCAGACGATGCCACGCCCGTAATGCGCGTCGCTGGGCCGCACTATGTTGAGAAGAGACCCAGACGAGCGACCATTGCTGTTGCGCAGGAACGCACAGGTTCTTGTAGGGTGTTGCTGTGATCATCCATGTCTCAACACGATCATCTGGAGGCGGCGTTGGTGAGGTGACCGATTCAGGTGTACACCACCCCCCGAGAATCCATCCTCTCGGCGTGAGATGCCATTCATATTGGACAAACAAGGCCGCCCTGATTGTTCTGGGCACATGCAATCCCTGTTGCATATCCACCTCCCTTGTAAGCCGCCCCCCACAAGATAACCGCAAGTTGAATGCCAGGAAGGATATGCCCAGAACACTATGAGCGATTCGTACGTAGATGTAATGACTTACACGTGAAACTACTTAGAATCTACAGGCAGTACCAATATAAATGCGTCGCATAAATGAGAGTGTGAGAGGTCTATTTTGTATGATTACCCCACTAGGAAGACCCCTAGGGTAAGAGTGTAGCTCTCCCATTTTGCCCCGGTGGCGAATGCCTCAAGAGAGTCTCAGAACCACGACGGGTGGGAGGGTGTGCGGATTGCGGCAGGCTGTGGTAACTTCTACGTCGTTCCTTTGGCTATCGGATGAAAACTGATGACCACTGACTATAACGCGATTGCCTCGCAATATAAGCAATGCAAAGAGCATCCGTGGCGTTCGCGGATCGAGACGTTTTCCATACTGAAGCGTCTCGGGAACATTGAAGGGAAAAAAGTCGTGGATGTCGCCTGTGGAGAAGGGTTCTACACACGCAAACTCCGGCAGTGGGGTGCGGGTCAAGTCGTAGGCATTGATCTCTCTGAAGCCATGATTCGTTTAGCCCTCGATCAGGAAGCGCATCATCCGCTGGGCATTACATACCGCGTCGAAGATGCCTGTACAGAAAGAGTTCAGCAGGAGTTCGATCTCGCGGTGTCCGCCTGGCTCTTGGTCTACGCACGTAACCAGGACGAGCTCTTGGCCATGTGTCGTGGGCTCGCGAGCCGTTTAAAGCCCGGAGGACGGTTCGTCACCTTCACCGGGAATCCTGATCTCTACACCTTCAGGCATACGGATTATCGGAAATATGGCTTCACGATTACGCTCACAGACCACGCCTATGAAGGCGCTCCAATCGTCTGGACGGTCTATCTCGATGACTCCTCAATCCAGATCGAGAACTACTATTTACCCCTAGAGGCATACGAGAGCGCGTTTACTGCGGCAGGATTCCAGGATTTCAAAGTTCATTTGCCGGAGGTTTCTCCCCATCCACAGGGGATGGAGGATGGAGCATTCTGGAATGACTATCTCGCTCACCCTCCTGCAGTGCTGATCGAATGTGTAAAACAGTGACCAGAAAAATGGCGCGTCTCTTGTAAGGCCCAACGGCTATGGGAGGGAAGAAGCAGACCTTTGGAGAGCGAGGGAAACAAGCCAGGTCCAACTTGAGCTCGCCCAGAATGTCACGATACAGAGTAAGTCAAAGAAGGTCGGTGCTGGTGGTATCGGAAGTATGCGCCAGGCAATACAGCGCTTGAAGCGTTGGAGCAAGAGGCACGACGAGGAAGGAAAGGGTTATGGATTGATCCACACCCCTGCCACCATGCGAGTGGCAGAAGCGGGGCAATACAGTGGTGTGGTTGCCTTGATAAATATCGTAGGAGACTACTCTTGTTGCCCAACCGTCGCCTCTGCTGCCGTGAAGATCGAGATGTCCTCCGCCCCGCATCGATTCAACAAAGCGGCAATCGCGTTGATGTGAGACGCCTCAGCTGTGACCTCGAGAACCGGCCCGCCACGCCGAACGCCTTCAGGGTACAGAGCCTGACTTGAGTGACCAAATCCAAGGTAGTCCTTAAGACTGTCACACCAGCTTCTGTCGGTACGGGCCATGGGCTGAACCCCGGGGTGGTCGTAGACCTGCATATGGATAGCAGAAATATTCTTGAACTTTGCGAGTTCGGACTTCGTCTGTTCCGCGTGTGTGCGAGTGCAGAAGAAACCTGTAACCATATTAGCCATCATTGTCTCCTAATCATTCTCTGGGAAGTATGAGGTATTCGCGCACGGTTCATTCTGCATACTTCCTAAAGTCTATAACAGCAACCTGAATGCCATAAAGATATTCTGGAGTACTAATATGTAGAACTAAAGAGTTACACGTGAGAAGGCTGCTTGGGATAACAGATAGTGGGCCAACAAAGTATAGGAAGATTGACGAAGAAGTGAATAGTGAAGCGCTGTCTTGTATGGTTATCACACTAAGCCGACACCCCTTAGTTAATTGCATAGATCCTTCAGTTTTGTTGCCCTGGCGTTGCAACCCCAATATGGGACCCGTTACCTAAGCCGGTGGGGGTATGCCGGTGCGAGGGGGGCTTGCGGAGGAGGTTGCTACCAGTAGTTAGCGGGAATGGTTCGTGTACTGGGGTTTATGGTTACTTCCACTGAGAGGGGAAGGACAATGCTGAGAAAGTCTCTACGATTGGCGACCGTGTATGCGGTGGCCAGTCTCGTATGCACGAGCGCAGCGCTGGCAGAACATCCTAGCAGCCCGCTGACGGTCGCCGTGTTTGGTGGATGGCCCTATAGTTCCACCCTAAAAACGAATGCGCCACTCCTCTACAACTCGGTCAACAACGATCCCGATGTGAGCCTCGTGATCCACGTCGGCGATATCCACTCAGGGAGCCAGCCCTGCACAGGCGCAGGATTGAGCCCGATCCCCACAGCCGCTCTGCCTCATTATAATCAGGAGATTTTTGATATCTTTCAGAAATTCACTGATCCCTTCGTCTATACCCCTGGTGATAATGAGTGGACGGACTGCCACAAAGCGAAGGAATCTACCAGCGGCTACCCCTTGAATGAACTGGCGGCTGTCCGCCAGCTATTTTTCCCGGTTCCGGGGTACACCATTGGCAGCACCCAAAAAGAAGTGACGTCCCAAGCCCAAGAATTTACGGTCCCCGCGGATGCGCAGTTCGTAGAGAACGTCATGTGGACCCAGTCCAATGTGGTCTTCATCACGTTGAACATCCCCGGCTCCAATAACGATGGACTGCCCTGGAGTGGCGGTACGGGTTCGCCGTTCTTAAACGAATCGGCTCGTCAACAGGAAGTCACGGACCGCAACGCGGCCAATCTACGCTGGCTAAACCGAGCTTTTAAGATTGCCCAAGCCAAGAAGGCCGGGGCGGTGGTGATCGCCATTCAGGCCGACATGTGGGATCTCACGGCAACGGCGGCTGGTGGTGATGGGCTGACAGGCTATCGTGCGTTTGTGCAGGCGCTGGCCACTAAGGCCGTCGCCTATGGAGGCCCAGTGCTGTTGCTCAACGGTGATACGCATCTCTTTCGGGTGGACCGACCATTGGATCCGACCGATAGAACCGGATGTGTGAATACCACGACGACCACTGGCTGTGCCGGTGGTGTGGTCCTTTCTCCCATACACTCAACGCAACCCGTGCCAAACCTCACGCGCATCACTGTTCAAGGCTCCACCAATGTACCGAATGAATGGCTCAAACTCACGATTAATCCCACCGCGCCAAATGTCTTTACCTATCAGAACGTCTGTTATTCCGAGTGCCCTTAAGCCAGGAAGGGGATACGCGAACGAAACGGCCAGGAAATGTCTCCTGTTCTTGTGTTGAACTCAAAAGTTCTTTTTGAATCGACAAGAAGATGGTCGATATCCACAAATAAATCAAGCCGAAGTGTGGTAAGGCTATCGTTCCCGTCCGTATTTTCATAGCCTCTGTTAAGGCTGCAATTCGCCTACCGCCTCCTTTTGCCCTGGTGCTGCAAACCCAATATGGGTCCCAAATACATTCCCTGGTGGGGGGCTCGATCATGCTCTTGATAGGGGGGCAAAGTCTGAGCCATTTCTGTCCTAAGAGGGGGAAATGGATACAGAGGAAATCTAAATGATCCAGATGTCTCACCGCCAATGGAATTGTATCTTCAATAAAACTAAATTAACTTAGGCGTTAATAATTGATCCTAGGTGATTGCCTAGTAGGCGAAGGCTGGGGTAAGCCCCTAGAGTCTATGATGTCGCTTCTACGGCTTCACTTAGCGACGAAACAGAAACCCACCGACAAGATCATGTGATGTTCAAAAGTCAGCTCAAAAACGACTCTCTCCCATTTCTTTTCCTCACTCAGGGCAGGGGCTGCAATGGCTGCCAATGAAGTCTCACGGCGCGATGTGCTGTTGCTTGCCTCCCTTTTCGTTGTAGAAGTTTCGACGGCGGTGGTAATGACCGCCCTGCATATGAAAGGTGCACGGCCTTTCGACGTCTTCCTCTCCAGTCGGCCAGGCCTGGCGTTTGGGTGTGCTCTTGCTACCTTGTTTATAGGTGGGACACTCGTTCTGAGACGATATCTCACCCACAAGCGGTCGCCTTCACGCTCCTTCCGTTTGATCGTCACGATGCATCTCATCACAGTGGTAGTTATCCTTGTGCTCAGTGAGCTCGCCGTCCGAGCCGTCGTGCGTCATGACTTGGGTTATGAAAAGGTCGGGAACACCGTGTTGAAGCCGAGGGATTGGGAGCTGACGAAACGCGACTACCGGCCCTTTGTCGAGAAGAGCCGCTCTGACCGTGCGTTCTTCGTCCATGATGACCACATGGGATGGACCCTCGGAGTAAATAGGTATAGTTTCGATAAGGGGGAAGGACCCTATTGGTCAAGCAAAGAAAAGATCCGCGCCGCAGATCAGGATGTTTCGTACGTCAAGCTCAAACGAAAGACGGATATTGCCATCATAGGGGATTCCTTTGCGTTCGGCGATGAGGTGATATTTCAAGAGACCTGGGGAGATAAGGTAGATCAGATGCTGGGTGACGACTATAGGGTCCTCAACTTTGGGGTTCCGGGATATAGCCTCGGCCAAGCATATCTACGATACGAAACAGAAGTGGTCAAGTGGAAGCCGAAAGTGGTGATCTTCGGCTTCATCGACTACGATCTCACCCGCACGATGTGGGTCTATCCCTTTGTGTCCAGTGGTTGGGGCCTACCTTTCTCAAAATCTCGGTTTGTCCTGCGAGATGGAGAGATTAAGAACATCAATCCGAATCCGCTTTCCCCTGAGGAAATCTTTTCCGCACCAAGGATTTCGACACTTCCCTCTATCAAGTATGACATTGGTTACCGACCGGGCGACTGGCAAAAACGGTGGTATCATGCTTCTTATCTCGTTCGCCTGATCACGAGTCTGTTTCCCGCTTGGTCGGCCCCGGGGGCCAACTTCTCTGAAGAAGCCATTCTGTCGACCAATATAGAGATTTTGAGGACGTTTATACGGTCGGCCGAAGAAGCGGGGTCGATTCCTCTCGTGGTGTGGTTCCCTAGTAGGACAGATCTTCAGAGCCTCAGCACACCCCTATCCCTCGGGAAGCGAATGTTGGATCAGGCCAGCATTCCCTACATTGATCCCAGTCCCTGCCTGTTAGAGTTAGATCCTGCTGTCCGGTTCCTGGATAGCCACTATTCGCCACAAGGCAATACCGCCGTCGCGAATTGTGTCTACGAGACTATAGAAACAGTGCTTGCTCAAGTGTCAGGACGTGTCCAGAAATAAGGCGGGACAATATCTCGTTGAAGGCAGAGGCAGCCACGCTGCAAAAAGCAAGAAATCTAATCGATAGCCAGCACTTATTCTGGCCAGATTAATCCCAAGCCATCCTTTTGTCCTGGTGCTGCAAAGCCAATATGGGTCCCAAGCTTGTGGAGATGGGCAGAGTCAGCCTATCATTCTACGGATGGTCTTATGGTGGCGGAGGTCGAAGCCTGGCGGGAGAAGTTCCTCTTAGGGGCGGAACGCGCTACGGGCACGGCCCAAGGACGAAGAGGCTGGGAAGGATGAGCAGATCAAGAAGCTGAAACAGAAGATCAGGGATCTCGTCCTGGACAACGATCTGTTACGGGAGGCGTTGAAACCCTACCCTTTGGACCGGAAGACATCCGACGCGTGAGAGCCCCGCGACCTACGGTTGAACAACCCCATTAATGAGTACCGTCCCATCGGTGCCGGTCTGGGAAGACGCGTCAATGACACTCGCGGCATTCCGTCGCAGGATCGAACTCGTGATGTCGATGATGCCGCCATCTCCCTCCAGAGCAGTGCTTAAAATCTGACTATTCTTCAGCGTCAACCTCTTGGCGTCGATCGTGATAGTGCCCCCTACCGACGGCTGTTGCTCTACTGTAGTGGAGGTCGTGAGTTGTGTATTGGTGAGGTTCGCGGTTGCGGCTTTCACCTGAATTGTGCCGCCCGTAGCGTCGCCACCGCCGAGTCCTGCATTCGCGGAAATTGTACTTTGCTGACTGGTAAACAGATCGCCACCGTTGATCCGAATCACGCCATTACCACCACCTGCGGAGAGCAGAGTGCCTTTTGTGAGACTGACCACCTTAGTCGCCATCAGGTTGATCGTCCCACCGCCACCGCTCCCGCTAAAGCCGAATCCCTGTGATATGAGATTACTGCTCTTGAGTGAGATGTTGCGCGCAGCGACAGTAATGGAGTCACCTCTTACTGCGCCACTTGCATCAATGGTGGTCCCTGTGAGGTTAATACTCTTGCCTGCGACCAGAGTGACCGGGCCTCCCAATGAAAAACCGGAGGTCGTGGCGAGCCTACTGTTGCGAATGTCGAGACTGCTGTTGCCTAAAAGTGTAATAGATCCTCCTGTGTCATCGCCCGCAGTAGCGGTCAGTGTGCTTCGGTTGAGCGCAATACGATCACCCTGGAGTAGGATTGGCCCGCCATTTGGGCCTATGCAGCAACTTGAGGTGTCGACCTCGGTGCCTGTGAGGGAAATTGAGCGTGCGAAGGTGCCTGATCCAAGGACTCCTTGGATCGACACGGCTCCCCTGCCTACTGTGAACGTGTCGCTGGTAGACAAGATCGATGAATCGGTTGCGGTGAATGTACCCACATTGAACGTGATGCGCCCCGGCGATAAAGCGATATCTTCGCCACGGGTGTGCGTTGAAGTATCGAGCGTGCTGTGATTCGAAAGAGAGACCCGCTCTGCCGTCACCTCGACGGTCCCTCCAGATCCTCCAAGCTCACCACCGCCCGTTCCAGTATGGATAGCTTCAATGGAAGCCCCATCCATCACGAATTTCCCCGCACGGATCAACACGGTCCCGGCATTATTGTTGGTGACACCACCTTCGTTCACGTCAAGAGTGGTGCCTTGCGCAAGCGTAATGGTCCCCAGGCTTCGAAATCCGATTGGCGTGAAACCTGTCTCCTGTCCCGACCCTGCGATGACGACCTGTCCTCCGACTTTCGGATTCGACGGCTTGCCCACGCTAACCACGTTGATCTGTCCGCTCGGAGCCGTGAGTGTGCCACCCTGTACCGTGATCTTTCCGCCCACCAGCGAGATGCCCGCCCCTTCCGCCACCGCGAGCTCACTTCCTTTGACGGTGATGGCTCCTGGATTGGAGCCGATGAAGCCAAAGGCCACGATTGGTGCGCTGCTCAGGAGCGAATCGGCTGAGGGAGAGGGCCGTGCGTTAAAGTGTGCGCCGTCGGCAAGGTTGAGCGTGTTCGCAGTGGTGACGGTCACCATGCCTCCGACATTGAGCGTCGCCGATGGTCCAAAAATAAACCCGGCGGGGTTCATTAAATAGAGGTTTGCGTTCCCAAACCCGGTCGTTTCGATGGTGCCAAAAATGTTGGACGCGTTCCCTCCCGTGACACGACCCAGGATGTTGGAGGTGGGAAGGCCGGAGTCATTCACAAAATTGGCGATGTGATCGCCGGGAACGTTGAACTTGCCAAAGCTATGAAACAGGTTGACGCCATTTCCCGGGCGTGTGCCCCCCGTGATGTCATGGATCGTCCCTCCTCCGGGCAAGGTCGTGGGAGCGCCAATCTCTGTATTGAGGCCAGATGGGGTGATTGGTGTACCGCCTTGAGCGAGGGAGAAGTGACAGGGGATGGTCACAAGAAGCGAGAGACCGAATACGAAAGGTCGAACCAGCTTATCGTGGAACTGATGCAGCTGCTTCATGGCGAAGCTCCTTTCATCTAGATGGGGATATCCCGCTCATCGGGGCTCACGCTGAGTACCGCCAGTAGAGTAACTCGACTCTGTACCAAGGCAATTAATGCGCCGCAACTATAACCAGGATGGGCTTAACATTGCTGCGGGGTACTAACTGTACGCGGATGAGATCGTGAATCCGAAAAGATTCTATGTGTCTCAAATCGATTCAGAAAGGGTTATGGTGAGATCCTCACCCCCTTCCACCGTGGGAGTGGCGGAAGCACAGAGCCCCTTCCGTCAGCCAAGGCTAGGCTAAAGGAG
>JAMPUU010000007.1 GCA_030144965.1 Nitrospira sp. BO4 | reverse complement strand
TTTCGTGAAGGGGAGGACTCTACCTGACTGTCAGATTAAGTTCTAGCTTTCGCACATTAATATCCATCATGTTTGCCCTGGAAGCAGGCGTGACGTTCCAGAATTGAACAGACGAAGGAATCGAACTATCCGCATACCAGATTCTATCGAGGCCACTCGGTAAGCAGTGTGGATACAATTCCTCGACGGTTTTGATCATCTTCCCTCGGCTCATATTGGCAATATCATCATTATCAATCAGAAGAACCAGCAAGTTACAGCAGTCTCTATACTTTGTTAGCTTCAGCGCTTTGCGGTCTATTTGCGATTGGAGCCGCTCAGGGAAATCTAAATCTTCCCCTACACTACGTGCGAGAAATAGACCATGTGAGCTAGATGCAGGCTTCTGTACAGTGAGCGGGAACGGAACTCCCTCAATGGTGATGTTATGCCTAACCTCGCCGGTAGGCAATTTAGTGGCACCGTGAAGGATCCAACTTCGTATTCGATCTCGAATCTCGTCCCAGCGTATATCTGTTGGCACCGCACCGAAAGGGGTGATGACACGTAGTCGAAAATTGATTTTTCCTTTTAATTCTTGCTCCAAAGAACCAATCGCTTTCATGAAACGCTCATCATGCCGTCGCTGATTAGGAAGAGAATCTGCGCTTGTGTGTTCGATGGCAATACGCCTGCCCCCACCCTCCGCAATAGCATCAATATCGGGCGTGCGTGAATTGGTCTTGTCTGGCCATTCAGCTATCTGAATACCAGGGTATAACCTTGCAGCAAGATACGTGACAAAGGCTTCAATGATATTATCTTCAGGTCTTCGGCAAACTGGTCCGCTCATGGCGTCTAGAAAACAGAATGGCAAGTTGCGGGCAAAAAGAGTTTCTTCGAACTATTTTCAAGATAGATCAAAATCGTTGAGAAATCGACCGGCTTTCAAAGCAGTCCTTTGATGGAATTTTCACCCTGGCGAGTCGGAGGTTTTCGGAGAGGTTATTCTAGGCGGAGATTTTGAGGTCGTAAAACGGTCGTATAGCAGAGCTATTCCCCCCCCATTCCGTCTCACTCAATCTCACACTGTATCATGGCGCAAGTCGTTTACTTTTGGGCCTAAAGCCTCTGAAGCTCGCGTCAGTATTGAGAGTGCTGAATTAGCCCCACATCAAATCCCGCCTTCGGCACTAACTTAAGACGCAAGTGCTGCTGTGAACGTTCTTTCTTTTACACCCCGTGGGATCCCGATGGCGCCGTTATTCGATTGGTCCACCTGATAGCGGTCGGTCGTGGACTTCGGGTTTGGGTCGAGGACTGCCATCGGCCACTTTGCGACAGTCGCTACGGCAAGCTCCACGCCGGAAAGCTGCCGTTCATGAGATTTTGTTTGTTTCGTGCTCAACTCTACCTCATTCCAGTCAACTCCAGCCAAAGTTCAGATTTCCTGGATATGTGCAACCAAAGCAGCCACTCGTTTGCAGGGAAACCGGCCATCCATTCGCACCGAAAGTAGCCACTGTATCAAAAGCAATACAATTCGCCCGCTTGAGGCCAGCCTTGACATTGCGTATCTACCCTATGTAGACTTACAACCATGGCTGAAACACGCAAACCTGAAATGCCCAGATTGAGTTACCAAGGACTTCTGGTCCTGCGCCTGTTTCTTGACCGCCCACGCAAAGAGCTGTGTGGAGCAGACCTGATAAAGGTAACGAACCTTTCTTCCGGCACTCTCTATCCCATCCTATTGCGCTTTGAGAAATACGGATTGCTGGAAAGCGACTGGGAGAACGCGGTGCCTGAAGAAGTGGGGCGCCCTCGACGACGTTTATACAAGATCACTCGCCATGGGGCACAGATCGCTCATCAACTGTTGTCGAACGTCAATCAGCCATGGTTCCCTGCAACCCCCTCGCCAGTTCTGGCCGAGGGGTAACGAAAATCTTGATGCTAAATTTTCTTCTTGGGCTATTCGGAAATTTACTTGCTGCGGAACTGAGCGCATGGTGCCCGGATGTCGCAAGGAAAATCGTTTGTGCCGCAGCTAAAAGCATGCCGCATTCCATGCAGCAACGAATGCTTGAGGAGTGGAGCGCACTTCTCAATGATACTCCTGGGGACTTGTCCAAACTATGGGTGGCGATCTCCTTGTACTGGAAGCGCTCGAGGATAGCAGATCAATGCGAAGATACAGCAGAATCAACAATTCCGTCCCTGCTAATGGACACACTTACGGATACAGAAGACGCGGTATTGGAATTGACTGCACAAGGAAGGACCGTCGACGAAATTTCGAATCTCTTGAGTCTTAACAGGACCACCGTTGAATACCACAAGATTAACTGCGCGCAAAAATTAAGCGGCCAATCGAGTATTGGGCGGAAGGACCTCGTGAGTTTTTTTGCAGCAGGACACAAGTACTCTCGCAGCAGCAAATTGCGCAGATTAATCCGTAATTTTCGACGTGAGAGAAGTTGGCGCAACTTGAGGATGCGCGAACGGGAGATGCGCGAGGGAGAATGGAAGCGCAACGGTGGATGGTGACTGGAAATGTCAATTACTCTCGGGGCGGCAGGTTGTTGACAGTAGTTCTCGGCTTGCTTTTAGCCATCCCTGCAGGGTGTGGCCCCAGCGTGGAAACAAGCCCTTCGAAAATTCTGCCAGTCCTCAAGCAGGCTCAGCGTTGTTGCGACGGGCGATGCAGCGGCCAGTATCAGGGCGTATCGCAAAATGTGGCTTGCGCAGATGTCGCGCAGATGGAATCATGTCTTGCTGGCGAGAGAGCCGAATGTCCCGTCAAGGGTGAAGGTGCGTTCTAGCTACTTGTAGGGGAACCCACATGGCCGACGATCCGAACCCGCTCAACAAAATCCTAGACGCACTGGCCGAGATTCTGGCCGATGCCTGGGCCTTCATCAAGTATCCGATGGAGACGACAGCGGCAACGACAGCCTGGGCGTATTGGAAGACCATGCTGGCCAGTATGGTGAAAATGTTCCCCGCGCTGGCCCTGTTTATGAACGGGCAAACCACTATCGCACCAGAGGCGGTACGAAAGCCGGACGAGCATCTACAGAGCCAAGCACAGGCCACCGCCACCACGCTCGAAGGGTCGAACCTCTTCAACGTATCTTCGGCCAACGGCACCGTGTTCGTTAGTGTCTCAGATGTTGTACCCGTCTCCGATTGGGAGTTCGCCGTCATCTACCCGAAGGCAGAAGCGACCATCCACCTGGCGGATCATGCCACCGTGTCAGGCTGGAAATCTCCTGTCACGGTGGATAAGAACCAAATCATATCTGTCACAGAGGGGTGGTGATGATGACGAACATACAGCCAGCGATTGGATTTTTTCTGTTTGTGAATGAGCGCCAAGTGCAGGAATTTTATCCTACGTTTGTAGCTGCCAGGGAAGCAGCAAGGGAGCATATCACGAATAAGGATGCCCTTCGAATCCAAACTACACATGGCAAGGTTGAGAAGTGGAATTACAGATATGACATTGCTACGTGGGTTCTGTTTGCCGGATAAAGACGCAACTAGTTGGTTCCTTCCTTCGCCGTTAGCCGCTGTTGTACATCGTCATACCTCAACTTCCCCAACTCATCGAGCAGGAGTCTCAGAGGTAACCTTTCCCTGTGAGAGTACACCGTGTCGTGAACCGAACCAGTCGTATGACCAGCCAGCACTTCGACAATGTGATGCACGGCACCAGCCGCGTGTAGTTTATGAATCCCACCGTACTGGAAACTGTGAAGGACTAACGCAGGATCGACCAGTCCCGCCTTTGTGACCAGGCGTGAGAAGAACTTGCCGACAGGATCACTGAATCCGTTCGCGCCCTTCTGGAGTTGAGGAAACAACCTAGCGTGACCAGTCGCCTTCATCCGCTCGACGTACTCAAGGAATCCTAGATCGAGCACTCTAGGGTGCAACGGTACGCGCCTGCGACTCCCTGGATTCTTCAATGCCTGGTCAATGCCTTCATCCGTGATGTTCAGGAACGGGATTCCATCGTCGATCTGAATATCCTTCAGTGCGAGTTGTCCGGCTTCCTCACGCCGACACAGTTGAAACAGACAGAGCAACACGAGCCAGTATCTCTCAGGATGAGCCTCACGTTGGCTCAGGAACATCTCAGAGCCAAACACGGCCAACAGTTCTGCATCTGTGAAGGGTCGCCTGGGTGCCCGCCCTTCCGCCTCCTTCTTCGCGTGTCGCTTGTTAGGGGACAGGCCGGTCACAGGGTTCGAGCCATCTGGGATGAACCCTTGAGCCGCAGCCCACTTGAAGACGGCAGACAAGATGGATAAGTGTTTAATCACAGCCGCTAGGGAGAGCTTCCGCACCTGAAGGAGATCGTCCTTGTACCGGCGACAATCGGCCTTCGAGATGGTCGCTATAGGCGTCTTCGGCCCCTTGGGAAGTCCTTGCATGAACCGGACATACTCAGCATCGACCTGTGCTCGCGTTCGTATCGGCCTGGGATTCTCCTTGCAGTAGGTTGCCAGGACTTCATAGAAGGGCTTGCTAGGTGGGAGTGTTACTGCCGGGGTAGGAACTGTGCTACCGTTGCCAAGGGTCGCAGCATCTTCCGTGTACTTGCCGTCCCATCGGTCAGCCTCGATCCTCAAGACTTCTTGCTTAGCTCGTAGCAGCCGCCGACAGAACCTCCCGAAGTCCTTTCCACCCGGGGCTAGTGCAATGCCAGCGCCCTTCAGGAGGTCCAGAGCCTCCTTCTCCACTGTCCGGTAGTCAGGGACAATCAACTACCACGTGACGTTTGCTTTGATCAATCACCAGACGAGTGAAGCAAAAAGACGATTTAAGAAGCAGTATGTCTGGGAAGACGACCCTGAGTATATGCCGGTACGACTTCGAACTTTTACGCACAGCATTACTTTTTTTGAGCTCACGAGATCGGGCGAGTTGGAACCCGTCATGACCGCGGTTCTTGATGACTATCTCTCGGGCACAGAGAAGTATATTGCTATTCGGTTTCAGGTTGCGACCGTAACCGCTGGGAGAACTCTAGGTATACAAGAGCTTGGAACCTGTGTGCCAGGGAAGTGACGCAGCTAATCCGAGAGTTTCTGTTCTCAAACCTGCCAGCCCTCCCGTTCGAGAGAGTTGCGAATTTCGTCCAGGAAGGGGACCCTATTGCCATTAGCGGTGTTTGCGCCACCGTTTGAATGACTCACTACGGCTAATTTCGGACTTTGATGGCGATTCTCATAAGCAGACATTCATCGCGGTATGACGCGACAACTACAACCGTCAGGGTCCTAACACGAGCCTCTCAAAACGTAGGGTGTAGATATCAGCCAGTTGCGGAGCGTCCGCTGCGTTCGCGACGTATACCACCCTGTTTCGCTGCATCGAGGTCAGGCGTCATGATCGGCCATGCCTTCCCAGAAGCCAGATCGGGGTGGCGTGGTTCGGATTCGGGCGTACCGTAATCGTCCCTGATCTCGTCGATCAGGTTCAAGCAACGCGCGGCGGCGTCGGTGGGACCGCCATCCGTCGTCATGGCCAGCAGATTCCGCCGCAGTTCGACGGCGGGCACGGCCAGCACGTTGTAAGCACCTTTCAAGTCCTCGGCGGGGACGTGCTCGGTCACGACGCTCTGGATCGTGTGCGATGACGCAAAGGCGCGTTTGTGCACGATCTCAGATTGGATGAGCAGCAATAGGCCGTCCATGTCGGCGTTTTCCGCAACGGCCTGCGCGAGGAGCGTAAGCCCAGGCGAAGTGGGGCCGTTCTTCAGAAGATCATAGACGTGCGCGCGCAGCTCGGCGTGCTTGCCAATCAAGCTCGCGAGGCGCGTGGACATGTCCCATTGATCCGTGCCGCTCTTGCCGCTGAAAGCGCCCTGTGCGGCCAAATCGACAAAGCGCGTCGCGGCGGCAGGAGTCCCGCGACGGATCACGGCGTCACGCCATTCACGATGCGCGTAAAGACGCGTATCCGCCTCCGCGAGCTGGAAAAGGACATTTTCGGCGTCATCGCCGGGCGCGAGCCCAAACGCATCAAGCATTTCTTCCAGCGCGTCCGGTGTGCGGTATTGCTCGGGCAGTGCCCGCACGATGTCGAAAGCATCGACGGGGCGATTAGTGAACGGCAATAGGCGAAGCCAATCCCGGAGCTCGCCTCGTTGCTCCAGAATCCATGGCTGCTTCTGAGCCGCTTCAAAGAGATCAGCGATCCCTTGCTTGACCAGCTCCACGTCGATGATTTCGCCGGAGAGAACGAGATTGGTGAGGAGCGTGCCACGTGGATAGCGCTCGGCGATGGCGAGCAGCGTCTTGATCGTGCCGTCGCGCTGGCCGTGTGGAAGTGCTGCGCCCACGATAGCCAGGGCGACCGTCTGTTTTTTCATTGTCTCGGTCGCATCCCTGATGATCAGCGACTGGACCGCATCGAAAATGGCGTCGGCTTGTGCCGAAGACGCCGTTGGGTCTGATGCGCGCGCCGTGCGCTTTTCCGCGACGCGCGAGAAATCCGGCCCTCTCTTCCAGCGTTTGCCGTCGCTAGGCTCATTCGCAGCGCGCCACTGCCCGGCGAGCACCAATGCAGCAGGATGGCCGAAGTCTTCGTCCGACAGATATTCGCACATCAGCGCCGTTGTCTCGGGGCTGCTGATAGCGTGAAACGCCCGCTGATAGTGCAGTTCCCAAGACGTGCGAGCTTCGTTGGTAGCTGTGCCTCCCCGATAGTGATCAGCACGCGCCTGTTCCTTGAACGCGCGCCAATGGAGTAGCTCCTCGTCCAGCAGCCGCTTGAGCAAGGGGAGCAAGCTCGTGGACGGTGAGTGGCTGGCAAGAGTCGCGATCGACGCGAGCTGTGCGCGTGTCGCATCGGGCGAGCCCAGGAGCCGATTGCCCCAATCCTCCACAAACCCCGCAATCGTCGCAAGAGCGGCGGCGTCGAACGGTTGGCCGCGATCGTTGTCCTCGTCCGCGTGGCGCGAGATCAGGTCCACCAATTTCGCCATTTCCTGATTGTCCGCGTGCGCGGATCTCGCCGTGATCGCCGTAAGAAGGCTTGCGGCCTGTGTATGCCCGATGCGACTCCGAATGGCGTGATAGCGATCGCCCGCCGCCTGATCGTATTTTCCGTTGGCGTCGCGAACCAGTTTCTCGGCCTCGAACATCCTTTCGATCATACGGCCCACCGCTTGCGGGCCAAGCACCGAGGCTGCAGCATTTGCGCGGTCATTGAAGCCGCCAGCTTCAAGCGCGATGTCGAGCAGAGCATCGTCTTCAAACGCGAAGCCCGACCCCGCCATCAGCTCAGGCGCGCGATACGGAAGCGCGCGACCTTCGCGCACGCGGCGAAGGATTCCTTCGGCGACGGCGCCGGGAAACCGCTTCTGCGCCTCATAAATTAGATTGACAGCGCCTTCCTGCTTCGTTTCGATTTCCATTTTCGCGATGACCGTCACCAGTTCGGCACCCCAGTCTCCATCTCCGCGTCCATATACCAGCGAGTACATCTGATCGTAAGGGCGTAGCCCTTCCTTGCCCAGCCGTTCGCGCGCTGCGCGGAGACGACCTTTTACGGCTTCGTCCGTCACGTCGTCGATCAGGCCCTTGTGCGCCAACAAGTCGAAAGTCTTGTCATCAGCGCCTTGCAGTACGTTGGCAACGTGGCGATAAGCGCGGCGAAACGCGAAAGCCTCGACCACCATAACCTTCACTTCGGCGTCGGGATCAGCCTTCGCCACGGCGGCCGCGAGATCGAGGCCGTCCATGCCGCTGTTAAACGCGATTTCATGGAGGACATTTTTCCGGACTTTAGCCGGCAGTGCCGCAAGCCGCTTGGCCGCCTCGTTTCCGAGAAGCGAAGGGCGAAAACGCCTGCCCTCGCGCAGAGCTTTGAGGTGTACCTGATCGTTCTCGTGCGTGATGAGTGGCCAGACCTGATCGAGAAATTCTGGGCGGCCCGAGCTAATCATGAAACGCAGCCCGCGATCGACCTTTCCGGGCGTGTGCCAGCGCCCGACAAGGCCCTGAATGGTAGTGCCGACGCGTGCCCAAACGGCGTCCGTCGATCGGTAGACCATCTCAGCGGCGAGTATGGGATCAACCGCAAACGCGGTCAGAATGGCCGCGCCGCAGGCTTCCTGCTGCTGATCACTCCCGCGAGCCAGTCGCTCGCACGCGAAGAGAATGGCTTCCTCCCATGCAGGCTGATTCAGAACATCCACCTTCAGAGTTTCGCGTGACACGTCGTCACCGACGCTCGCAAGCATCAGGCGCTCGACGATGTGGGATGCATACCATTCCTGAAATTGCTGGTGCTGGAAGGAATAACCCGCAGGATCGCCCCCGCGCGTCAGCACGTGATAACTGACAAGCGCCTCCAGCACTGCGTTGGGCTGGGGCTTGTCCGTAATCTGACCTTGGGCCAGAAGCGCGTCGTCTGTTTCAGAAACGGATTTTCGCGCGGCGGTTTCCGCGAGAGTCGTGTTCCCGGCGTGCGTGGCTGTGGCCGCGAGATCTTCCAAAAATCGCTGTTGGAGGCCGTACGTCACTTGCGCGAGCGCTTCGACGCACAGAGTGTCCTCTTCGTGAACAGCAACGAAGCGGTGCAACACTTCTTCCTTCGTAGTCGGAAACGGCGCCCCCTCCGGAAGGCTAAGCAGTGCCGTCAAATAGAGCGGGATGGAGACAAGCTCGCGCACGCCGCTCGTGCGCCAGGCCTGATCGATAATGCGTTCGCCTGCATCGCCACGCAGCGCGCGGGCGATGTCTCGCTGTTGCATTTCGTTGAGCGGCAGAAGGTTGATGCGCGTGCCATCGACCGGAACATCGAGCGCCTGCTTGCGCGTCGAGATCAGCAGACCAACTTCGGGGAGCTCCATATGCAGGTGCGCAACCTGGACAGCCGCGCGTCTGCGCGCGGCGCTGTCGAGTTCGTTCCAGCCGTCCAGCAGTAAGATCACGCCGGGCTTCGCTGCCACGGCGCGCAAATCATCCTCTGAGATTCCACGAAACGCCGGGCGCTTCAGCACGGATTCAAGTAGCGATGCTCCGTTCGTCGACCAGTCGCCGAGTGGGACGACGATCGGTGATCCGTTCCCAATGGCGAGAACTGCTTCCGCGATTTGAAACAGCGTCGTCGTCTTCCCCATGCCAGGCGGCGCGACAAGGATAAGATCATCGAGCGTTGTGAGGGCCGTCGCCAGCGCCGATGTGCTGACGGGATCGCTCAGGCCGTCGACCTCGAGCGTCAGCGCGATCGCAGTAGACGGCCATTTGTCCGAAAGGCGGAAAACTCCCAGATCGGCGGCGGCGGCGGCGCGAAGGCGAGCGCTTAGCTCGCCTGCAGAGGGCGCTTGGGTCACCGGGCCGTGCGGCACGTCGCCGTAGAGAACGCGCCGCCACGAATCCTCCTGCGCCTGAGTCTTCCATTTGTGCAGGAGTTCGACGGTGAACTTGGAGTCCTTGGCGTCCACGGCTGTGCCATGGAGCCGACACATCCAGATGCCGTTGTCCGGCGATCTGCGCTGCTCGCGCGTCATTTTGTCGTCGTGGCGCGGACCTTCAGGCGCTGCGGCGCAAATGTGCGCCGCGGTTCCGAGATTGATTTCGCCATCGCCATCGGAGTTGGAGCCGATGGTTGAGCGACGACACGACGGATCGGAACACAGCCAGCCAGTTCGCTTCGCGATCAGGAGCTTGGTCTTTTCTGTGAACTCGTCTCGGTTCTTATTGGCCATCGGGAGCGGTGCTCGGACACGCCGCTCGCGAACCGGAGCGGCACGGCTCGACTATACGATATTGACTTACCGGGCCGAAAGGCAAGAATGGCGCGCCAGCTCTATCGGTGTTACGCTCAGGCACGCTAGCTCGTCACCAAGAATCTCGCCGGGATGAACGACACGTCCGACCACTGATTGCTCCCGATTCGGCAATGATTCTGCCGGGGAGCGATCTACATCAAGCGCAACGCCTTGCGACAGTCCGTTCAGGGGGGCACACCAAGTGCGGGAGCGCTTTCAACTCGTCAGAGGCTTTATTTACCTGAATGTCGAATATTTAGACGCGATATCGGTGCGGGATAGGCTGATTTCGGTCGTTCAGAGCGCTTCGCGAACGACTGCTACTGCGAATGACGGACGTCCGGAATGGGTCGACTCCGGCCGGTCCGCCGTCCCGAAAGTGGACGCTCGGGAATGGAGCGGCGATGTTTTAGGTAAATTCGACCATCGGCGCCAAATCAAGTTGGAGTTACGTCAGTTGAGCCAGGGCCACGGTCTCACCCATCGGTGCTCAGATTTGCCCGGTTGGGGGGCCAAGTTCTTGGCGTCCAAGTTGGGAGTTTTGCGGAAGCAATTCCTTGCCAGGAGTTCTGGGAAGCAGAATCGTGCCAAACGGCAAGGAACAGGTCACAATATCAATATTCGACATGAATCCAGTCTTCACGGAGGTGCTGTGCGGGCGGAAGTGGAAGTTGGAATGCGAGGTCAGGGTCATGGGCAAAGTCGATGCTGGGTGCGGGGATGAAGGGGATGCCTTGTCCGAATTGGATCGGCCGGTACCAGGATTGCGGATGCCGGACGATCTGATCCTCATGTGTGGCACTGGCAGGGAGGGTGTGTCCTTATTGCCAGCCGGCTTCGAGCGCAATGAGCCGGTTGAAGTCATGATCGCTGAGCATCAGGATTTCGTCAGGCGTGTGGAGGCGGTGGAGAGCTGTGGTGTTTATCATGTGTGCGATGGGCTTGGTGATTGGGCCAAAAATCCGAGGCGATCACGAACACGTTCAGACCCCGATCGAGGATATAGACCTTCGCGCGTCCGTTCGCATACTGACAGTGCAACCCATACAAGCCGAATGGGGCTAAGAGGTGGCTGATTGCGAGTTCTGTGATCGTCGGTATCTTGAATTCATTGATGACGGCTTGGAGGGCGTAGCCTTCACTGAATCCGACTTTGGCAGGAAAAGGTTGCCAGTCGAGATGGTCGAAGATGGCTGTAAGAGATTCCTGTTTGTCGGCGGTATACGGGACCCCAATCCGCGTCCAGGTTCTGGTCATTGGAAGGGGCAGTAAGCGATGGTTATTCATGGATGTGGCCCTGGGGTTCTAATCGTGTGTCTCAGAATCCAGTCTCGTTCGGCATCGAGGGCGGCTCTGCGGGATAGAAAGGGGCCAAGCTGCGGGCCGCGGACGGGGCTCAAGTCAGCGATCCATTCATGTGCGAAGGTGGGTTCGATATGGGAGGCCCGTGTGATGGAGGCGGGGCCTAAATCCAGGAAAGGTCGGAGGTGGTCGTCATAGAGAAACTCCAGCCGCCCATCCGGATGGATCTTAATACTGCAGGGTGTCATGGTTCGCCTGTGACTGTTCGAAGAACTCCGGTTTGGTGGTGTCCTGGTGTGTTTCACCGAGGGCCTGTTCGAGCATGTGCGTAAGTGTATGGCACTGGTTTCCGGTTTCCCCGAGGACATCGATGGTGACGTGGCCGGTGGGGCTGATGATGACGGTGAGCTGTGACATTTAGGCTCCTTGGTGAGCGATGGTGAGAACCAGTGATCCATCGGCTAAGCGTTGTTCATCGATGAGGCAGTGTTGCATATGGTCAATGGTTTGGAGGGTGACTTCATAAGCGTACAGCTGTTGCAGCTTTTCAGCCTGTTCTCCGACTCGTTCCGTCAATCCATACCCGCCATTCCAGGAATCCCAGAGCAGGGCATAGCCGGCTTTTCCGTCTCGTCGGGTAACGACGCCGAGTTCATAGGCTTGTGGGTTACCGGGAATGCGAATGGCATGTTCGCAATGTCCCAATTCTTCGTTCGTAAATCCGGTGGGGAGTGCGGTGTTGTCCGAAGACCGTCCATACCAGCGATAGGTAGTCTGATGGGTAACGAATTCGAGGCCGAGTCGTTGGCACGCGCGGGCGAGGGCGTTGAGATCTTGGACAAGGATATTCACTTGGGCGATGTGGCTCATAGAGGCTCCTTTACAACAGAACAAATAATCGATGGGGTGCGTGTACAGAGGTGTGCTGCGAGTAGGCGAAGGTGTCGAAACGGAATCGATTGTATGAGAAGTGGCGAACGTTGAAACGAAGGGGTCTGGAGACTAGCGGGCTCGCGCGGGTTCGCGCTTGATGTGACGGAGGATCTGACTCATTTTGGTACGCTGCTTTTGGAGTGTGTTCGAGGAAGCCGTTCCAGGGATGGGTCCCGATGTTGTGGCGGCGAGTGAGCCGTCTATGCCCGTGGTTTTGGTAAAGAGGTCATCGACAACCTGTTGCTGCTTTTTGGGGCTGTACTTGGGAAGCGTGACCTCGAAAAACTTCTGGACCGCTTGAGGGTCTTTCGGATTGACCTTCCCATAGGTGGCCGCAATTTTTGCGTAGGCATTCATGAGCGACGACATAGTGTAAGTGTACTCTCGATTGAGTAAGTGGTCAATTAGCGATAGGCATTAAATTGTTGAGAAAATACCAGCGCTTGTGCCTCATTGAAATAGAAGTATCGCCCGTCGTTGGGGGCTAGGATTCCCCGAAGCCGTGGAATTTTGATTGTGGAATCCAGCACGAGCATGTTGACGGGCGCGTTCTTATAAAACTCAAGCAGGACGTCTTGGCTGAGATGGTTTTGGGGTGCATCGGGATCGGCGTGCAAGCACATGCGACCGTCATAGCCATCCTGATATGACGAGGTGACTGCGACATCGATGCAGAGCTGGGCGAGTCGCTTAGGCATATCCAGATCGGTGAAATAGGGACGGAGAGCGATGGGCGGGGCGGTTGTGCATTTCCACAGAAAGCCACTTGCTCGTCGTGTTCTTCGATTCCCGAGATCGGGGAGGTAGAGAAAGTGTCGTGCGAGTTGGACGATCCCACATACCACATCATGAGGGAAGGAGGGATCGGAGTAGGTTAGGGCGTAGGCGGCTGGCTGTTGTCGAAGGGGAGCGGTGAGTTTGCAGATACTGGTGATGAGAGACCAGCTCCAGTCCCAGTCAACACGGGCGGTTGGACCCATTGCTCGAATGAACGGTTGAATGAAGGTATCCCAGAACTCAAGATGCGCGGGTTGGAGGGGGACGACTGTGAGAGGAACCCAGCCGTTGTTCTTATTGATGGTCCGTTGAATAAATGTAGGCTGTGGCATGGTTTCATTCAGGAGTTAGACGGTGAGCTCTTTCGGGTGCTGAGCAATCGCCTGGATGCGTGAGGCGGTGGATGGATGTGTGGGGGGCTCGTGTTGAGTGGTCTACCACCTGCCGAGTACACAAGCCCATCCATTGAGCCGGGAAAGCTGAATGAGGCGATCCCGACTCAGGTTCTTCATGTGGGGTCTCTACTTCTTACCGAGGATCGCGTCCTTGGCCGCTTTAGCCACACGGAACTTGAGCACGCGCTTGGCTGGGATCTTAATCTCCGCACCGGTCTGAGGATTCCGTCCCATGCGAGCCTTGCGATTGGCCAGGACAAGTTTGCCGATGCCGGGAATCGTGAAGATGTTTTTGGCCTCCTTGTAAGCCAGTGCGGCAAAATCTTCAAGCAACTGGGTCGCAGCTTTCTTGGTCAGACCAGTTTTGGTGGCCATGTGCTCAGCAATCTGCGACTTAGTCAGTGATTTACCCATAAATGATTCCTCCTCAATTCTCAGGTGAATGTGATCGGGTACGAGATCGTATTGTGGGGCGGGAGTATAGCGAATATCGGGGGATGATGGTAGTCCCTTGGCTAGTCGGACGATAGGGGCGTTATGGTGGTGAGTTTCTTCGGTCGTGAGGCGCGCTGGAGATGGTGTTTGATCCGCGAAATACATGGAATCTCCTCACATGAGTCCACTGGTGAGTGACGCGATAATCCCCGCAATCACCTGATCATAGTGTGTCGGGGGGGCCTGGATGTTGGTGAAGTCGAATCGATGGCCAGCGATTTCGACGATCCGATCGGCGCTCAAGGGTACGAGGTAATAAAAGATTTGTTGGTGGATCGGACCCTGATGGGCTGGGAGTTCGTAGACCACGCGTTGTCCGATCGTCTTGCGAAATTCCGGCCGTAAGAAGACCTGATTGAAGGCGGCGCGATTGCCGGTGAGCAGATCGATTGATATGGTGGGCAGGCTACCAATGACAATGGAAGTTTGTGGGGTCGCTTGATGGAGTCGATGTTCAGCGAGGACGAGGACGGCAGGGAGTGCAGTTCGTTGAGCCGGTTGCATCATCGGGCTGTCTTGGTACCGCGTAAGATGAAAGGTGGAGGGGAAGGTAAAGGTAAGCTGGGTTGTGGGATCTGTGACGGTCATGAGAGATGTTGGGGGGGTGGCCTCTGAGCTTGCGATCAGGACTCCAGAGAGAAAGTAGAAGACGGAGAAAAGGAGCAGGAGGTTAGAGGCGTTCAGGATACGAATCATGATGATGACTCCCTGGCGTAATGGATGAACTGGAGGGAACGGGTTGTCCATAGTCAGATCGGTTGATCCATTCATCGATCAACTGTGTGCGTTGTGCCTCGTAATGTGCAAAGCGGTCTCGGATGAACCGCATGCCTTCCTGCTGATCAACCTGAGCTTTGGCTTGCTGTGTGAGCCAGGTGTGTTGGTAGGGTGTGAGTTGGGCCAGAAACTCATGGCGTCTGAGCGATTGACGGCTCTCCTGAAGTTGCTTCATGAGGGTGAGTCGTTCTTCGACAATGGCTAATTCAGCCTGCAAGGTCACGACCGGCTGAGGAGATAGGGAGTCGATGCACTGGGGCAGTGGAGCTTGTGGGGCGCGGGGACTGACTTTGTGTAAGACGAGGCTGAGGGTGTGGTGGTCATAGTGAAGGCGATAGATGGTGCCGCCGAATCCTTGCTGCGCGACACTGAGCAATCCACTGGCGAATAAGCGATGGAGCCCGTTGCGTCGAATGTGTTCAATCGTGACGCCCGTGTGATGATGCAGGTGCGTATAGCTGAGCGGGAACGTATGCGTGGGGGTCTGGGGATTGCGTTGGTCATTGAGATACGTGAGGAGCGTGAGTTGTTTGGGGTGTAAGTGTCGGACGGCGGCAAACGCATTCAGAATGTCGGTGGAGGGATCGGTCACGGACGAGGTGTCTGATGACGAAATAGCAGAGCTGGGTGGGTTCGTCGTCTTTGACAGCATCGGGACATCCCAAATGAAATATATCTAGTAAGATATAAAACGTTATGCGGGAGGGATAATACTCCGAGTGTTTTCAGAGTGCAAGAGGGGGGCTAGGGGTGTCTTAGCGGGGGATTGGGGATGTATCAATGGCGTGTGGTGAACGACCTGGCGATGGAGGTCTCGAATAGTTTTTCGGATGCGGCGACAGTCCGCACATTGTCCGCCTGCTCGGACGCGGTAGTTGAGGGACATCTGCCAATGGTGTGTTCGATCTACCGGACATTGCCACCATATTTTCCGTTTCGATCCAGCTGTTACCTGTTCGGGGGTGAGCGGAAGGTTGCGTGTTGGATGCCATTCACGTGCGAGCGTTGGGTGAGTCTCTGAGAGGGGCGCCTCGTATTTGATGCGGGGGTCGGTCTCGCGAATGAGGACGCCGGCACAAAAGGGGCATCCACTTCTTTGTCGGTTGTTGACGGTGGTATCCCAGACATGAGTGGGGCGGATGGGGCATTGCCACCAGATCCGTTGTCGGGAACTGTAGGTCACGTCGTCAGGAGTGAGCGGATCATTTTTAGTGGGATGCCATGTGGCGGCAATGTCAGGTGAGATCAAACTCAGTCGACGATCGTGAAAGGAGCGGTGGTTTCGTTCTACCTTTGCCAAGCTACAGCGGCGGCAGCCACTGTGCTTGCTATACCGGGATTTAATCGTCGCGGGCCATTCGTGCTTGCGGGCACATTGCCACCAAGCGACAAACGTAGAGTTGCCCGGGAACATGTCGAGCCGGTGTTCTTTATTCTTTGTTGGGTGCCATTGCTGTGCGAGTTCTGGCCTCCGTTCACTTAATAATGAATAGGTGCGTGATGGGCGCGCCTGGTCGTTGTGTAGCGAATGAGCTTGTGTGAGATGTGATGTAGGCGTGTGCATCGATCAATTCGTTATTCAGCCATACCAGGATATTACGGTCGAGGGATTATGGATAGTTTGCTGGTGGTTGTGCAGGGAGAGGTCAGAGGAAATGGCATGAGCGGCATGTCATAACCGAGATGAGAGGGGTGGTGTAGTGTCGATTGGGTTTTCGAAAATTCTTCCCTCATAACCGTATTACGGTCCAATGGTGCGGATGAGTGGGCTTGGAAGATTGCGAGGTTATGCGGAAGCCGGTTTGATGATGTTATTTAGTTGAGCGCGGGTTTTAGTGGAGTCTTGAGATGCCAGTGCTTGCAAATTTGATGATGAATGCGTGGATCGGTAATGGCCATGAAGGGGCGATGGATCAAGGCGGTGTCAACGATAGGGAAAGTTGTTAGTTGCTGGCTGCACAGAGGCTGAATTGAGCGATATGACCTTATGCCGTCGACGCGAGGTTCGGCAGCCATGATTTTTGGTACGGCGCCGTATTCGTCTCTCTCGGATACCGTTGGCCTGCCGCTCGAAGATTTTGGTAGTTCTCTTATCGGCGTGGCGCATGAGGATTTGGACTTTTTCGAAGGGGATGTCATCGAGAAAGGCTTGAATCGCGGCCGTATGCCGAAGAGCGAGGCCGGTTAAGCCTTGATGCGGAAAGCCGGCTCGTTGTAGCGCCAGTTTAATGCGGCGTCGCATTTCATGATCCTGCATGTGTCCATTCTGTGCTCCGCGGCCCTCTCGAATCGTGGCGAGGAGTGGTGAGTCCTCGGTGAGGGGCTCGCCAAGTCGTTTTCGGTGGTTCAAATAGGCCTGGACGTCGTTGGCGACCGCTGGAGTGAGTGGAACGGGTTCCCGTTTGTGATCCTCCTTTTTCTTGCCTTTGCTGTTCAAATACAGCTCGACCTGTCCCTTGTATGTTCTCCGATCACCCACCACAGCCTGACAGAGTTCGGTTTCTCGTGCGCCGGTTTTGAGCATGAGTAAACAGATCACATAATCCCGATGCTCAATGAGATAGGTCCGATCAAACGATTGAAGCAGTTGGTCGGCTTGAGCGCGATGCAGAAAGCCACTGGCGTGGGAGTTCATGCGCTTGGGGCCTCGTATCGAGCGAAAGGGGTTGAAGGGGAGGATTTGCTGGGTTACGAGGTAGGCCCCCCATCGTCGCATCCCTGATAGATAGAGGCCATAGGAGCGGGTGGAGAATCGTTCAGATTGTTCACTCGCGTTCTGCTCGGCTTTGAGCCAGGCCTGGTAGATCGTGGCGAGATCCTTGGTCAGAGGCTGTTCAGGATGGTAGCTTTTCCACCAATGGAGGAATAGCTGAATCTTGTGCTGATAGGTGGCAATGGTGCGGGGGGACAGACGTTCCGCCCCTGTCATATTGGTTTGGTCATCGACGTAGCGGACGAGCCAATGGTCGGCCGCGGAGCATCTCAAGGCCGGAAGTGATTCGTCGTGGGAGGAAGTCCGGTGTGTCCCCATCGCTACCGGGCCTCGTGCGGAGTTGGGGTGGGGCGGTCGAGGTGTTTCATCTCAGTGCGCGAATCCTGCATCGGTTCGACGGCTCGGGCATCGATCTGAGGACTGTCCCCTGTCATCGTCAAGAAGAGCAGTGCTGCCGCGATAATGTATTGCGAGTCTCCCATGTGCGGCATTATTACGTCCTGGTATACCGTAGTATTCCACCTTTATCAACACCTCCGGAGGCGCACCCTCGGATAGAAGCAGAAAACGAAAAACATTCACCACAGATGCGACGATGTACCATCCGAGAAAGCTAGGACCTCTGTGCAATGTGATCGGATTGTCTAGGGTATACCAGGACGTAATATTCTGGGATATTTGGCCGGATCTGGAGGACTAGGCCCGGTGGTTGCGTTCGTTCCATGCCTCGAGTAATTCCTGATAGGTGCCACTGGTGAGGCTGCAGAGTCCGCAGCGTGTGCACCAGGCAAACCAGAGATCATCGTACCGGTAGTGTGTGATGGTAGGTCGAGCCAAACAACAGAGTGAGGTGACGGCGCCGGTGCCCCATAATCGGGGTGAGGGGTTTCGTCAAGGCATGGATATCGTGCTCAATGAATGATGAGGACGTGGAGCTGAAGAAGCGCAGTCTTAGCGGGGATAGGGCGTGGCGTGTTGAAAGTGGGCATGCCAGTTGTGGAGATAGGTGGTGGCCAGGGCGCGAGCGTAGATCATGAGTAGGTTTTCACTGTTTCTGTCCTCGGCTGCTCTCGTGAAATTAAAGCTGCCGGTTATGACCCGGTCGGCGCCCAAGATCATGTATTTAGAGTGGGCGATCGCATGAGCGGCATCGATCCTAACAGGGATGTCGGCATGGGCGAGAAACGTGGCAGAAGTGTATTGCTCAGTGAGCTGGCTCTTGTCCAAAATCACGGACACCGACACGCCACGACGATGGGCGGCAATGAGGGCCTGCGCGATGGGGGCGGACGTGAAACTGTAGGCCACGACACGGATCTGCTGCGATTCCTGTTCAATTGCCTGAATAATCGCGGCGGTGGCGCCGCCAGATGGAGAGAAATAGACCTGAATGTTGTCTGCGGCGTGGACAGCCGGGGCGATCGTAAGGACGAGTAGGCAAAGGACCGTCCGGAACAGGAGTGGGTATCTCATAATGAACATCTCCAGAGGCGCGCGGGTGATGAATACCAACGTTTTACGTCTAAGTGATGCGCGGCAGGCATGAAGGGGTAAGAACAGTTTCAGAACTGCTGACCTTGATCAGATGGACTCATTACAGAATGGGGATGGTGATCTTCTCTCCCCGTTGATCATCGTATTCTGATAAGAGCCGTATGGCTGGAGTATAACCTTCAGACAAGTAATGCTGGACCTCCGGCGAGAATAGAATACCGACCCATTTTATTATCCATCTCCTTTGCCGACTTGTGCCACCGCCACATCAACCTCAGACCGGAAAACTTCCAGTCCTCCGTCACGAAGCTTCTGAAAGAAAACATTGTAGCTTTTGGGTGAAATCATATTGAACTGATAGTGTGTTGGAATCTTCTCCTTTTCGAGCCAGTAGTTCAGCCGGTTGAAGTGCTCAGTGGCGTACTCGTGTTTCTTGACGTTGTCAGTCGCAGGATCTCTGATTTCCTCATCGCCCTTGACTTCAATAACGAACACGCGCGCTCCTTGCTTAATAAAGAAGTCCGGGCTGAACTCACCGCGCTTGGGCTTGTTGCCCTTCTTCCATGCGTACTCGATTGAATAGAAGCCCATAGGCGTATTCTTCAGCCACGCGTCGACCTTTAGGGCATTCTCCCGGCTGGTCAGTTCACGAACGAACTTCCGTTCAGGAGTGGCGTCTGCAATGACGAGGTTAGCGGGTGTCTTGAAGTCGGATGATTTTGGAACAACGCCACGGCCTTTGACGAAGTCCCCGTCCTCGTCGTCCACCTCGCGGAAGAACTCCTTTTGGTCATCGACTAGAGTAGCTTCGCAGTCAGGGGCATAGAAGACAGTCTTTGACCCGCGGCGCAATTCTGCGGCACTGCAGCTTTCATCTTGCCGATCGCTCGTGTTCATCAGGACTAATGCGTTGGCCGAAAGTTTGTAGACAACGCGCTTCGCTGCCTTTCGTTGGAGAGTGCCCAGCGCTTGCCAAAACTTCTGGCGATTTTCATCAGTGATCTTCTCACTCTTCATCTTGGCGCGTTTCAGCGACGCTCTCACGATCTCCTCGCATTTATCGAGCGGAAAGCGCTTCGCGTAGTTCGTGCGATCCTTTGGGTCGTCGGAGTCTTTCGATTCTTCATCAATTGACTTGAGCTTCTGAAACATCTGCTCCGCGACTTCTTCCACGGTCCAGGTCTTGTGCTGGATTGTAGTCCTGAACTTGACATGTTCCCCGGTGACAGCTCGCTCTAACCCAACGGTCACATCCTCGGTCTCAACCTGCGTAGGGAGATCAACGTAACCTACTTCAAAGAGTTTGTACTCGCCTTTTTTTGCATACTCTGTCGCATCCTCGGAGCGCGTGTAGTCGAGATGGTACAGATCGAAGTTAAAATGGGATTTAGGATCGACCCTTGAGGTCAGGCGGCGTTCGATTTCAAGCACTTCGTTTACTAGATACTTGATCCGGCCAGACCAAGAATCATGGTTAAAGACCGTTACAACTGGCTCTTCCCCCTTCCATCCGTCCGGGCGGCGCAGACCGCGCCCGAGCACCTGCGCAATCAGAAGCTTGCTATTAAACGCCCGTTCCTCGTGGGGCACGATCTGAAACACGTTTTTGACGTCCCAACCCTCGCTTAACATCGATACCGAAACGATCCATTCCACCTTGCTCGATGGGCTATCAACTGTGTGCAGCTTGGCCACATTCGGTTCGTGCTTGGCCGCTGAGGTGACACAGAGAACCTTCGCCTCAGCCTTGCCCGCGTCGATCCGTTCCCATTCCTGCAGGAAGTCCTGCAGTTCTCCGGCAACTCTCTCCGCGTCAGCAATAGCCTTTGTCACGACGATGGTCAGCGGGCGAATTCCGCGAGACTTAAGCTTCTTCTTCCAGTCTTTGTGCCGGTTGTAGATGAGCTGCCATTTCGCTTCGGGGTTCTCTGCAGCGGCCGGGAGCTCATCCACGTACTCTACTTTCTTGACGAAATTTTCCTCGATAGCTTGGCGAAGCGAGTATCGATGCACGACATCGGCGAAATAGTCATCTCCCACATAGCAAGTGCCTGACACGCCGACGACGAATCGAAACCCGTAGTCAGGATCGTGGAGAAACTCTTTCCATTTCTTGGAGGTCTGTCCTGACTCATTGGCTACATGGTGGGCCTCGTCATTGAGCACAGCGACTCGTGTGCCCTTGCCTGTGAGGCTCTCCCGGATGGAAGATCTCACGTTCACCAGGATGGCGTGGTAATTCTCAACGCAGATCGAACCGTCGATGATGCTTTCAGATGCGTTAATGATTCGAGGCGTGTCAACTCTGGCACTGGGTGGGAGCATATCCCGTAGATCGCTGCTGCGGGCAAGTTCCTTAAACTTCGTCAGAAGCCCATCCTCGATCGTGTTCGACGGACAGAGAACGAGGACCCGGTCGACAGCGCCTTCGGCCAGCAGAATGGCCGCAATTCCATAGAGGACGTAGCTTTTACCGCTCCCGGTGGCCTGATCCAATGAGCAGCTGAGTTGATCGGGCAGCTGAAGCTGGCGCTCCATCGCCGACCACGAGCCGTAACGCTCTTGCAGTTCTGTGTTCTGGTCGAAGTTCTCCTTCGCAAGGGCGCGAAGGTCGACGTACTTGCCTCCAAGCAAGTATCGGAGAGTTGTCCGAATCGCGTCTTTCTGGTATTCCCGAAAGCCACATAGTTCATCGACATACGCCTCATACTTCGACTCGTCCCAGTTGTTCGGGGCAATATTTTCGGAAACCTTGAGAACGAGGTCTTCGTTGCGGAATGTGCGGCGATCACCCTTGGTGGTCATGGTCTCAGTTCCTCGTCTTCTTCACACTCTTAACGGGCTTCGCTGCTGCCTTCGCCTTACCGATGCCGAACCTACTGCCGGGAATCACCTCGCGTGCCTCGTTGCCATAAATATCCACAAATACCGCCATGACTTGATTGCCGATGGCTTCAACGGGAAAGCGCACTTCCCAGTTGTCTTTCTCAATGGCTTCCGCATAGAAGACCGCGTCGAAAGCAAACACATCGGTCTCACTATCGAAGTCGTAGTCCAGCATCACCATGGACAATGTTTCGCGGTTTCCCTTCTTCCGCATTGGTTCGCGCACAACCGCTTCGCTCTTGAAGGTCTTGATCTTGATGAAGCCTTCTTCGATCAGCTCGCTTTTTCGCTTGTTCGCACCGGCTTCGTATTCCAGCTCTGGCCGGCGGACGAAATCGAAACCCACCGCATCCACGGTGTCGTTCACTGCGAGCTCGTCGGCTGGCTGCTTGAGCGCTGCGAATTCTCGCTGGTGCAACTCGTGGATGATCGAGTAGGGAATGCGCAACGCGTAGTAGCGCACGCTATCGAGCGTTACGTAGTCCTGCTGGAAGTCGAATACGAGCGCGGGCGCAATGATGAACATCCGGCTACCCACCTTGGAACCCAGCGCCTGGTGCATACTTTGAATGGTCTCTTCGTCAATGCGAACGCCCGGCTGCTTCTGGTGGTTGAACACCAGGACGCTTGAGCCCTTGAGGTAACCGTCGAGGTAGATGCCGCCAATCTTGTGCGGCTCATCTCGGCACTGAAAGAGTTGCAGCGCGAAAAAGCGCCATGCATCCCATTGCAGCTCCTTAAGCTTACTGAAGTCGTATAGACCCGCATTGTATAGACTAAATGGCGAGTGTCCGAGCGGTGTGCCATTGTTGCCGATGCCTTTTCGCAAATTCAGCATCCGCCTTTGCACCGTGTAAATCGAGAGCTTTCCACAATCGATCGCAACCCATCGGCGCCCCAGTTTTTCGGCAACTGCGACGGTAGTTCCTGAGCCAGCAAAGGAATCCAGCACTAAGTCGCCAGGTTTGGACGCGAGTTTAAGAACTTCTGCGAGCAAGGCCTCGTTCTTTTCCGTAGGATAGCCATTTTCGCTTGCATATACCGGCACTCCAGACCACGCAGTGTCAGCTAACCGATGCGCTGCTGGTGCCCGCCAATATTGCGGTTTCCCATCGTCCGGGCTTGCTCGCACGAAGTCGAATACACTGCCGGTGTCGCGCCAGTACTCCGCAAGCGTGCGACCACCTCCTTCCTTGAGATAGCGCTTGTAGTTTGCCAATGCGGCGAGCGCGCGCTCTTCCCTCCATGTCCATTGTCCAGTCTCTGGCGTCACGCCCAATAGTTTGTAACGCATGGTCTTTCTGTCTGCGGTGCTCCAGAAGTGGTGCCAATGGCCATCCGGGTTGCCTTGGTTGTGTTTTTCGATCCACAGGGGCTTGAAACGGGTGCCGGGACGCTTCGAATACCAAAGCAGGGTGTCGTGTCGAACATTCAGCCGAGAGATGGTTTCGAACTGCTGTTGCAAGTTCTTTGAGGCCCGACCCGGCATGACAATCTCGTTTCGGAAGTTGTGTTCGCCAAATACTTCATCTAATAGGACCTTCAAGTAGTGAACTTTCCGTTGATCCATGTGCAGGAAGATGCTTCCGTCTTCTGCCAGGAGTTCACGAAGAAGTACAAACCGGCGTCGGACAAACTCCACAAACTCGGCACCGGCGACCTTATCTTGGTAAGCCTTTTCGTCTTGGTTTCCGCGAAACTCTTGCTTGCTAGCAAAAGGAGGGTCGATGTAAACGAGGCGGACACCGGCAGTACCGTCCGCACTGCAGAGTTGACCACTCCTTTTCATCTCAAGTAGGCTTTTCATGACCTGCAGGTTATCACCGAAGATCAGCATGTTGTGCCAACCGTCACCGTTCTTTCCGAACGTCCGCACTTTCTGTAGCGGCACCGCCAGTGTGGCTGCGATGATGTCTTCCTCGCGTTCCTTGCCGTGATAGACGAGCTCATACTCGCGCTTCTCCGGTGGAAAAAGGATACGGGCCCACTCCGGCGAAAGTTCCTCGTTCTGCCGCAGACGGCGGATGATTTCCTGTCGTTGTTCGTCGTTCATATCACTTATCTACTCTCTGAAGTTTTGAAGGCCGTCGCGGATCACCGGGTGCCAGGCATAGCAGTTCCACTTCATCTAGCAGCCCGCTATCGGCGAAGCTGAATGTTGTCTCGTCGCCGACAATGACGTAATCCAGCACCTTCAGCTCAAGTGGCCGACAGGTTGCAATGAGATCCTGGGTTAGAATTCGATCAGATTCACTCGGTTCTGCACTACGATGATTCCCGACACGATCACCCTCCGTGCTTGACACTATAAACGGTGTCGGAAATCTATGTTCAAGCCAAAACTCGCCGCCGCAGGATACCTCTTTCCCTCTGAGAAATCACCCAAACTTGGCAGTAAAATGAGTATGATTTCATCCATTTACGAAGCGATTGAGTCAATCCGCATGGTGGTGAGCTCAGACACGCCATTGATTTGCGGGGCTTCCTGATTTATCGCTTGCTTAAAGGTTCCTATGCTAGTGTAGTGCGTCCAACGCTTCTTTACATTTGGCGACTTTGGTCAGGATGCGCGCCACAGACGCCGTCCAGACGAACACGCGCGGGTTCTGGTTGTGATGGTCCAGGTAGTCTCTGATTGCTGCGGTCAGTTCCAGGACACTCGTGAAACTGCCGCGACGGATGCGCTTGTCGGTGAGCTCTCGGAACCATCGCTCGACCATGTTCAACCACGAACTCGACGTCGGAATGAAGTGCAGATGGAACCGCGGATGTCGTTGCAGCCAGCGTTTCACGCGGGGGTGTTTGTGAGTCCCATAGTTGTCCACGATCAAATGCACATCGAGCCCAGCCGGCGTGTCGACATCGATCTTCTTGAGGAACCGAATGAACTCCTGGTGCCGATGGCGCGGCATGCAGTCGCCGATGACCGTGCCATCGAGCATGCTCAGGGCCGCGAACAGCGTGGTGGTGCCGTGGCGCTTGTAGTCGTGCGTCATGGTCCCGCAGCGGCCCTTCTTCAATGGAAGGCCTGGCTGGGTGCGGTCGAGGGCCGGGATTTGGCTTTTCTCGTCGACACACAAGACCAAGGCTTTGTCCGGGGGGTTGAGGTACAGGCCGACGATATCGTGGAGCTTCTCGACAAAATGCTGATCGCGGCTGATCTTGAAGGTCTTGACCAGATGCGGCTTGAGGTTGTGCCGTTTCCAGATGCGGCGGATGGTGGCCTCGCTCAGCCCTTGAGCCTCGGCCATGCTTCGGGTACTCCAATGTGTCGCAGCTGGAGGCGTCGTGTGGAGGGTCGCCTCGACCACCGCGCGGACCGCCCGCTCCGAGATTCTCGGAATACGTCCAGGGCGCGGGGCGTCCTGTTCCAAGCCCGCACAGCGAAGAGCCAGAAACCGCTGTCGCCACAGCTGCACCGTCGGGCGGGAGATGCTCAATTCTCGGGCGATGCGCTGACTCAGGATACCATCGGCGGCCATCTGGATAATCCGTGCGCGTTGCACCAATCGCAAGGGGACGCGCCTCCCGTGCGCCCAGGTGGAGATGGTCGCGCGTTCATCGAGGGACAGAACAATGGGCTCGGCCATCCGACTCATACGCACAAAGCGTATAGATCCTAAATATATATGTCAATCTATTTGTGACGCACTACACTAGGGTTGCCTCCCATGTGTGGACGCTTTACCCAAACGGCCTCGCCCGCGGTGATCGCGGAGCAGTTTGAAGTTGCTGTGCCGCCACTCCTCGCCCCCCGCTACAACATTGCCCCCTCGCAACCGGTGGCTACGATCAGGATCGAGCCTGGAACGACCACCCGTCAATTGGTGATGTTGCGCTGGGGCCTGATCCCGTCCTGGGCCAAGGACCCCAAGATCGGGCATCAGTGCATCAACGCCAAAGCTGAGACCGTGGCGGAGAAACCCTCGTTTCGTGCCGCCTTCAAGACCAGGCGCTGTCTAGTGATTGTGACGGGGTTCTATGAGTGGCAGGTCCAGGGGAGTGCGAAGCAGCCGATGTGGATCGGATTGAAAAATCACCGCCCCTTTGCCTTTGCGGGCTTGTGGGAACATTGGCAACCCCCGGACGGCGAGGTCATCGAATCTTGTACGATCCTCACGGCCGAGCCGAACGAGTTGATGAGACCGATTCACAATCGGATGCCGGTCATTCTTCCCCCCACGGCGTACGACCAGTGGCTCGACCCCACCGTCCAACAGGCAGAACCTCTGAAAGCCCTGCTTCGCCCCTATCCCAGTGACGAACTCAGGGCCTACCCCGTCAGCACGCTCGTGAACAACCCACGACACGACGTCCCCCAGTGTCTTGAGCCAGTCTCGGTTTAGGACTACACTATGCGCCTTCTATCTGGTGAGGATCTTCGATGCCGATGAATGTTGATGCGGTCTACGCTCCGGATCTCTCGACACGCTATGCGCTGCCCGTATTTCTTGGTCGACTGCCGGCAGGTTTTCCCTCGCCGGCAGACGATTATATCGAAGGCAAACTCGACCTGAATCGTCATCTCATCAAGCATCCGGCGGCCACCTTCTTTGTTCGCGTCACCGGTGACTCGATGATCGGGGCGGGTATCCATTCTGGCGATCTCCTGGTGGTGGACCGATCGCTCGACGCGGTCGATGGAAACGTGATTGTGGCGGCGCTCGATGGTGAACTCACGGTCAAGCGACTCTTTCGGCAAGGTGAAATCCTGCGCCTGTTGCCGGCCAATGCGGCATATAAACCGATTGAGATTTTGACGCAACAGAGCTTCGAGATCTTCGGGGTCGTCACCAACGTCATTCACGCGCTCTGAGGGTGCGATGCGGCCTATCTTCGCCCTTGTCGATTGCAATAATTTCTATGCTTCCTGTGAAAGGGCGCTATGCCCAATACTCGAGGGGCAGCCTATTGTGGTGCTCTCGAATAATGATGGCTGTGTGGTCGCGCGGTCGAATGAGGCGAAAGCGCTGGGGATTCAGATGGGTGTGCCGGAATACCAAATTCGATCCCTCCTTCAGCGGCATCGTGTACACGTATTTTCTTCGAACTACCCACTGTATGGGGATTTGTCTCAGCGCGTGATGGAGACATTGGAACAATTCAGTAGTGCGATCGAAGTCTACTCCATCGATGAAGCGTTTTTGAGTTTGGAGGGGTGTGAACATCGCAATTTGATTGAGTACGGAAAGACCATCCGTCAGACGGTGAAGCAATGGACGGGGATTCCTGTGTCCGTTGGGATTGCTGAAACGAAGGTGCTGGCCAAGATTGCGAACCGAATCGCCAAACGGTCGATAGATATGACTGGGGTCTGTGATTTGCTCACCTGCCCTGACCGGGATGTACTGCTTGGGCGTGTCGCCGTGGAGGATGTCTGGGGCGTGGGTCCGAGTTCCGCGCGTCTCTTACGCGATCACGGGATTCTGACGGCGTTGCAGTTGCGAGAGGCTGATGAGCAGTGGATCCGGCAAGCTCTGGGGATCGTGGGGACACGGTTAGTCCAGGAACTTCGTGGGCGGTCGTGCCTTGAGTTGGAGGAGTGTCCGGCGCCGAAGCAAGGGATCACGTGCTCGCGGACGTTTGGGCGATCGGTCTCCACGCTAGGGGACATGGAAGAAGCAGTGTCCTCGTATGTGTCGCGGGCGGCAGAAAAGCTTCGGGGTGAAGGGCTAGTGGTGTCTGTCTTGCGAGTGTGTATCACGACCAATGTGTTCAAGGATGCGCCACAGTATGCGAATTCCGTGACCTGTCGCCTCCCTACGGCAACCGATACGACGTCTGAGTTGATTCGTGCGGGGATACGCGGTCTTCGCACGATCTATCGACAGGGATATGCCTATAACAAAGCGGGGGTGATGTTGATCGGGCTGAGTCCAGCCAGTGAAGCGCAATCAGATCTGTTCGACATTCAGGATCGTTCGCGCGCGAAGCGATTGATGACGGCATTCGATGCGATCAATGCGCGGTGGGGAACGGGCACGATTCAGTATGCCGCGAGTGGGTTCTCGAAAGGGTGGACCGCGCAATGTCATCGCCGCTCGCCGGCCTATACGACGGATTGGGATCAGCTCCCAGTGGCCAAGGCATGACGCGGCTTCGAGCTAACAGAGATTTTTCAGCAGTTCGAACACTTCTATAAGTCCTTCCGTAATTTCATGAAATGTTTCGAGTGTCGCGTGGTGGTGGGAGAAATCAGGCGGCTGATTGAATTCGTCCACGAGCTGTTTCAGCCGGGTGTCGAGACGCTCGATGAGGTTTTCGATTTCTGCCTTGGATGCGGGTCGTATTGTCCCGCCCTCTAGAATCTGATGCGTGACCTTGTCGTTATAACTGCGCAGTATTTCCAACTGTGATTGGATGCCCCGGATCATGACGTCATCGGAAAGGGTGGGGCCTTTTGAATGACGAGAGGTTGTGAGGAGGTTATGCTTGAGCGCCTCTAATTGCTGCTTAATCGGATCGTTTTTTTGAAGTTCATCAGGGGGACAGAAATGTTCACTGAGTTGCTGAAGATCTGTCACGATGTGGCTCAGCGCGGTTTCTATGTTGTGTATTCTTTCCCCTGTCGGCAGGGGTTGAGTGCATTCAGGTCCGATTTGGTTTGCGGTTAGCTCACATGATGAGCTGAAAGACGGGGGCTGAGGAGGAGGAAAGTAGTGTGAATAGGTGAAAAGACCGGCTCCGGCGAGCAGAACTACTGCGGCTGCTTTTTTCCATTTGTTCCAGCCAGGTTGTTTCATCGCATCCTACTATGGGCTGACATTATCTACTTGTTTCTTGTAAATGAACAGGTCCGTGATCCGACGCTCGGTGCCAATACGAAAGAGTAATCGAGTGGATCCGCTCACGCCTGGCCTAGCGGTGCGCGCATGCCCCTATGTGGACCAGCGTGTCGGAGTTGGTTTCTCAGTACGTGATAGTGTAGACTATCACGTGTCACCAGTCGGGGGACGCAGGAAACGAATGTGGTCGGGAGCGTGAGGGAATCGTGCTGATGAACTGGCAGGATGCGAATTGGGTCGCCGTTCGGGATCAAGTCGTTCGATCGTGTGTGTCTCCCCATTCCCAGCGATCGTATGGCGGCTCGATACGGAGTTATATCGTATGGTTTCAAAGGACTCGTCAGCAGGGATTGTCGAAGCTTTCGGTATTGAAATATCGCGACTATCTACTGCATCAAAAGAAGCTGTCCCCTAAGTCGATTAATCTCCAGCTCACGGCGCTCCGCCGGCTCACGCAGGAAGCGCTGGAGGAGGAGTTGATTGATGCGCCGACTGCGACAGGCATTCAGCGCATCCCGATGGTCCCGAACCGTGGGGTGCGCGCCGGCGTGTGGCTGCCACGGGAACAAGCGAACCGGATATTGGCGGGGCCGAATAAACGGACGGTAGTGGGGAAGCGGGATTACCTGGTGTTGATGCTCATGCTGCGCTGTGGGTTGCGCCGTGCCGAGATTGCACAGTTAGAGATGAAGGTGGTGCGAGAAGCACAGGATCGGTGGGTGTTGGCGAATTTGAGAGGGAAAGGGAAGCGGGTCCGCACCCTTCCCCTCCCTGGGGTGGTGAAGAATGCCTGGGATAGTTGGGTTGATGCGGCCGGGATTGAATCTGGGTGTGTCATTCGGGCCATCGATCGGCATGGCCACGTCTGGGGTGTTGGTGTGACAGAGGATACCATTTGGCGAATTGTCGGGCGGTATGCGCAGCAGGCGCTCGGTAAGCACGTAGCCCCTCATGATCTCCGCCGGACCTTTGGCCGGCTGTGCTATGAGCTCACAAAGGATCTTCGGGAAATTCAGCAACTCTACGGGCATTCGAGTGTGATGACAACGGAGCGGTATTTAGGTGTGGAGCAAAACCTCGTGGATCCGGTTAATGATCGGTTGGGGTTGTCGTAATGCTGGATATTCCTTGGTGAATGGGTTGTTCACGTCTCTAATTCTCTATTTCCGCTTTTCCTCCGTCTCTTCCAAAACCAGAAATAGCAGGGCGAGTTTTAATAGAAGTCTTTGATTTTCAACCGTTCTCTATTTTGGTTTTATCTAAAGCAAAAATTGAAGATCGGCAGAGGTTCTAAAGGGGATCTTGACACACTATTACATTAAGGTAATAATAACCTTTGTGTAATATCATGAAAGTGAGGCAGCGCGAAGCTGGATGAAAGAATGGACGATTATTTACCGGCCGCCCTACAGCGCCTGGTTTGGAAAATGCGGCGAGGAATTGCAAAACGAAGTTCTCGCTAATCTGGAGGTGCTGAAGACAATGGGGCCTAATTTGGGAAGGCCCCGGGTTGATCACATTAAGGGCTCCACGCACCAGAACATGAAGGAGTTGCGAGTCCAGTTCAAAGGCGATCCGGTGCGAATACTGTTTGCCTTTGATCCCGACCGCCGCGCGGTCCTGCTCCTCGGCGGCGCGAAAACAGGGGACGAGCGCTGGTACCGCCGGAATGTTCCTCTTGCAGACCAGGAGTTCAGTTTGCATCTGCAGGAGATGCAAAAGAACAAGAAAAAAGATAAGGAGAAGAAACGATGACAACCCACAAAGAATTTATGACCTCCCTACCGAAAAAACGTCGCAAGGCCATCCACGCGCGCGCAGCAGAGATTCTTGCTGAGGAAATGACCCTTCAGGAGCTGCGCCGTGCGCGCGACCGCTCCCAGCAGTCAACAGCCGAAGCTCTTGGCCTCAAACAGGCCGCCGTCTCCCGCCTTGAAAATCGCGACGACATGCGGATTTCCACGCTCCGTGAATATGTGCAGGCTCTGGGCGGAGAACTCGAATTTTACGCCCGCTTTAAACAACGCGGCGACAAGGGCGGTCTTGTCCGTATCAGGCAGAAGAACAATGACGAACACCAAACCGTTTGACGTTTTTCAGGGAGCTGTTATTTATCTCTGAATGGAGTTTCCAGGAGAAAGAGCCAAATCATGTACGGTGAGGATCACCACAAGACGATCGCGCAATTGATCGGGCGCATCGGCAGGCAAGAAGAGTGTCTCCAGCTAGGCTTTCTAGCCAAGGATGACAACGCAACCCTGCACTTGTCGCCCGCCGGCATGGGATACCTCATTGACATAGTGGCCAGCGACATTTCGGCCCTTCCGGACGCCTATGCGGCCGGATATAAACGGGGGCAGACTCGGTCAGAAGAAGGGCGTTAAGCGGCATCATGTTTAGATTATCGCAAAGGGGCGATCTGACCAGCGGCCGTCTTGCATGCAGGCTGGACTCCCCTGGAGAAGAGGCTATCTACGCGTCCTTTTGACATACCTCCGTTTCCCGGATATCACTACGCATTCCTCTAAAAACCATAGGATGGAAATATGCTGTTGAGTGATAACGAGACGAAAGTGGATCTCCTCAACAATGAGGCAATAGCCACTACGATTGTAAAATTACTCAGAGAAAGACCTGACCATCCAGTTACGGTCGGCGTTCACGGTGACTGGGGGGCAGGGAAGTCTAGTGTTCTTGAGATGATTGAAGCCAGTCTCGAGGGAACAAAGGATGTTCTTTGCATAAAATTCAATGGCTGGCGCTTTCAAGGATTCGAAGATGCCAAGATCGCCCTCATCGAGGGAATAGTAACTGAACTGATTAACAAACGGCCTGCACTCACCAAGGCGGCAGCAGCCGTTAAGGACATATACAAACGAATAGATTGGCTCAAAGTTGCCAAAGCAGGCGGAGGCTTGGCCCTGGCCGCACACGGCATATTATTGCCGGGTCACATCGATGCCATCTTGGGAGCACTTACCCAGGCAGGAAAAGATCCCGAAAAAATTGGCGCAGCAATTGAGGACGCCAAATCTTTCTTCAGGCCTGCGGAGGTTCGCAATATACCTGAAGACATCAGCGAGTTCAGAAAGGCCTTCGATGCCCTTTTGAAGGAGGCCGGAATTACTCAGCTCGTTGTCCTCGTTGACGACTTAGACCGGTGCTTGCCTGATATCGCCATTGAAACCCTGGAGGCTATCCGGCTTTTTGTTTTTACTTCGCGTACCGCTTTTGTCGTCGCAGCAGATGAAGCGATGATCGAATATGCAGTGCGTAAACATTTCCCCGATTTGCCCGATTCAACAGGCCCCCAGACCTATGCGAGGAACTATCTCGAAAAACTTATCCAGGTACCGTTCCGCATTCCTCCTCTCGGAGAAATGGAAACACGCATTTATGTCACTCTGCTGCTGGTCGGCGCTGAACTGGGAGAGTCAGATCCAGCATTCAACAAATTGATCGAGGCGGCTCGCGAACGCCTGAAGAAGCCTTGGGAAAGTTTGCCCATCGATGCCGAGACTATAAGAAACACTCTGGCTGATAAGGCCGGAAAAGCACAGAACGCGCTCATACTAGCTGATCAAATTGGCCCCTCCCTTGCCGGAGGGACGAAGGGTAATCCTCGGCAAATTAAACGCTTCCTAAACACATTGATACTAAGACAGCGCACGGCAGATGCCCGCGGTTTCGGGAGAGACGTGAACTTACCGGTGCTGGCCAAACTCATGCTGGCAGAATGTTTTTTGTCCCGGCTTTTCGGACAGATCGCAACATCTGCTGCGTCTTCCCCCACCGGAGTCTGCGAGGAACTCTCGCAGCTGGAAGCCGTCCCTGCCGGGAAGGATGGCCTGAAGGAGAAGGAAGAGAAAAAAACTCCCGACTTAAAAGTGGTGCCACTTTCAGAAAATCCCCTTATAGCAGAATGGATCGCTTCCAAAGTGATCCATTCCTGGTCATCAATCAAACCCTCGCTCTCGGGCGTGGACCTCCGCCCCTACCTTTTCGTCACCAAAGACAAGAAAGATTATTTTGGTTCAGCAACCGCCCTCGGGCATCTCGCGACAGTCGCGGAGCGGTTGTTTGGCACTAAGATGTCGGTTCAAACACTCGATCTCGAACTTAAACGTTTGGCTCCACCGGAGGCTGCGCAACTATTTGAAGCCGTCAGGAGCCGCATTATCAATGAGGCAAAGTTTGACACGGAACCTGCAGGGATTCCGGGCCTCACAGTTCTTGTTAAGAGCCATCCTGAATTACAGGACAATCTCGTAGATTTTTTGGAAGGATTGCCTGCTGAAAAATTAGGGCCGTGGGCCGTTGCTGGATGGGATGCGGTTGTTTCAAACGCTGCCCCCGCCGCGAGGTTCGCGAAACTACTGGATGGATGGTCAAAGATAGGTAATAACGCCTTGCTCAGGGCAGCCGCCAGCGGAGTGAAACAGCTGCCAAAAGGAAACCGCTGATGGGTACATCCAATTCTTACGGCGGGCAACAAGGCGGTGCGTTAATACCAACCTGGCTTGGTGGAGGAAATGCAGATTCCCCCGACGGCGCCGCAGGCCAACCGGGCGACGGAAACTCAGGAGATGGCGACGGCGGCCCACCCGACGTTCCCCCTGCACCTCTTCCTCGACCTGCTCCCGCGCCAATCTCCCGAACCCAGTTTCAAATGCCGCGTACAAATTTCACAGGTTTTGCAAAATCGGGTGGGAGCGATCGTGCAAAACTTGGGCGTGCCATTTCCGGTTATGTTTCATCATCGGCAGGAGGTTCCCGTCAAGCCGCAGAAAGAATGGGTTCATCCAGGACAGCCAGCGCGAGATTGGCGGGATTTTTATCGAGTGCAAAAAGTCATGGTGTCCATGAAGCCCTACGTGCACTTCAGTTGGAAAATCTTGCAGGTCGCCCAATTGAAGAAATCTTTCTCGGCTTAGCCGATTACATCTGCCCAGAAGGTGGAACGGTCGATGAGGGCATCGCTCGTAACGCCTTCATTGAAACGATTGTTGATCTGGCTGAATTTGGAATCACAGATTTGGACTCATTGACTGTAGATCAGATGCAGACGGTTCTGGAGCTCTACGCTACACATGCAATTGAAGCTCGCCTTTGCAATGATATCGGAACGAAGATTAATATTGCTCCAGCTAATATTCAGGCCTTCGAACGTGTTCAAGCCGCCCTTCATGATTTCATCTTCCGAGGTGTTTCCGATGCCTTAACACAGGCAAGAGCGGGACTGGAAGCTTTAACTCCTGATCGGACACTGCAGTTCGTAGGCCATATATATGAAAGGGCATTCAGTATTTTGCAGACTTTGGGTGAACAAGAGGCCGAATCAGCATGAGACGCCACTTATTGATAGGCACGCTCGGCCGCCAAGACAATGCGCCTACTCCCAGCGCACCGGATGAAATCGTCACCCGATTTCCACTCGATATACAAACGGCGCTTCAAGATTTAAAGAGATTACACATTTTCCCCTCCGAGATAGGCGTAGACCTTATCAATCTTGCCGCACATGTGCATGCTGCCGACACCAGGATATCTCGATTCACCGAATCACAGGACACGTGGACACGCGAGTTTCGGCTGGTAGTCCCGGTCAGTGCCCCGCTATTGTGGACAGCTGCATCTGACTTGTTGTCCCGCATGCTTAACTTTCTAACAGGCGACAAATGGGACATAGGCTTCCGGCCTCGGCCAGTAAGATTTTCTACCATAGTGCCAAGAAGGTCGGCCACCCTAATCACCCCCCCGTTTGACAGTGTAAGTTTGTTCTCCGGGGGACTTGATAGCCTCATAGGCGCAATTGATGCCTTAGAAGCAGGCCAGGTTCCGTTGTTTGTAAGTCACGCGGGAGAAGGCGCCACCAGCGATGCACAAAACCAGTGCGCTAGCGCATTGAATGGCCGTTACAGGAGGAATCCATTTAGCCGACTTCGTCTTTGGCTTAACTTCCCCACAAATCTCATCCGCGGCGTCGAAAGTGAAAATACGACACGCGGCAGATCATTTCTTTTCTTTGCGCTCGGAATCTTTGCCGGAACGGGTATTAATCAACCCTTTGTCTTAAAGGTGCCAGAAAATGGTCTCATTGCACTCAATGTCCCTCTCGATGTAGTACGGCTCGGAGCGCTCAGTACCCGCACAACACATCCTTTCTATATGGAGCGGTGGAACGAACTGCTTCCACTCCTAGGCATTAACGGCAGGGTTGAAAATCCATATTGGAATAAGACCAAGGGAGAAATGGTGGCTGCATGCCGGAATCAACGGCTCTTAATCGATACTATCCCCTCTTCCCTGTCTTGTTCATCCCCCACAAAGGGTCGCTGGCAAGGTCGAGCCATTGAGCATTGTGGCTATTGCCTGCCCTGTCTCATACGCAAAGCAGCACTACGGCACGCTTTAGGACCTACTAGTGACCCCACGACATACACTGTCGACAATCTTAATGCACATGTTTTAGACACCCTTCGGGCTGAAGGTCAGCAAATTAGATCATTCCAACTAGCCATTCAAAGGCTACGTCAAAATCCTGATTTAGCAAAGATCCTGATCCATAAATCCGGTTCTCTGGCCGATCAACCACAAAATCTGGCCGACTTGGCTGATGTTTATCGAAGAGGCATGAACGAAGTGGCTGCGTTGTTATCCGGCGTAAGAGCCACCCCTAGCTGATACGGGCAACTCATATGATTACGAATTTAGTCGATTTTCACTGTCACCTCGACCTGTATCCTGATTTCGAATCTTTGATTTCCGAATGTGAACTAAAAGGTATTCACACGCTTACCGTGACGACAACACCGAAGGCATGGCCACGCAATCGCAACCTTGCCAGTGTTACAAAACATATACGGGTCGCTCTGGGTCTTCACCCGCAACTCGTTTCAGAAAGAGCCCATGAATTTGAGTTATGGAAGGAATACCTTCCTCAGGCGCGATACGTTGGGGAGGTCGGCCTTGATGCTGGGCCAAATTTTTATAAGTCATTTGATCTCCAGAAACAGGTTTTTGAAAAAATCTTGAAACAATGTTCGTTGGCCGGAGAAAAAATCCTGACTGTCCATAGCCTCAGAGCAGCGCCCACAGTTTTGGATATGATCGAAGCCCATCTCAGCCAAAACACCTGTAAAGTCGTACTGCATTGGTTTACCGGCGGTCCCAAGCAGGCAAAAAGAGCCATAGATCTTGGCTGCTATTTTTCAATCAATGCCGAAATGCTTAAGAGTGATCGCCACCATGCCCTTTTAAAAGAGATTCCGATCGCGCGCATCTTGACGGAAACGGACGGCCCCTTCACTCAATCTAAGGGTCGCCCCTCACGTCCATCGGATGTTCAGGATGTCCTGCATAACCTGTCTCGCATTATGGGTCTCGACGTAGAATTTCTTACACAACAGATTCTCCGTAATCTGGAACAATTGGAGAATTGAAGTTCCTCCTCTGTTTTGTAGCAGCACTTTTTCGCTAGTCGCCTTCCAAAGGCAAAAATACCAGTCCACTTTAAAATGCAGCTCATCCACAGCCTTCCCGGGATTTATTGAGTTCTCGATCTGTGAGGACAGCTATCCTCAGTTCTTGATTGTCCAGACAGATTAAGATGCATGTGGTCACTCTTGAGGTATCGACAGGAGTCTTCATGAATCGTGATATGGCCGAGAATAGGAAAACGACGCTGGCAAGTGTCAGGGTCAAAAATCTTGACGGATTCGAGCTGGTGATAAATGAATTTGGGAAGCACTTTATGTCGGAGGGTCAGATTGGCAAATGGGTTCTCGAGAGATTTGATCGGGTCTGTTGAGGAGGCTGTGGAGTGTGGACGTCTTCCCATAGAAATCTCCAAGCGATGCGATTGTAGGGCTCTTCAAAAACCAAGGAAAGGTTGATTGGGTGATTAGATCTGCGTGATGGACCCCTCGGCTCCCTCCATCATCTGTTGTCCTTCCCTTATGTAATGTTCCGTTGTGGCGTAGTGCTTATGGCGCATCATCCGCTGTACCTGAGTTGGGTTGGCTCCATTGACCGTCGCATAGGTGGCGGCTGAATGGCGGAGACTATGCACGACAATTCCCTGCTGTTTGACTCCGGCAATCAGTAAGGCTTCTGTGAGAATGAGCTGAATACTCCTTGTGCCCAGACTTCGGCCGGCGGTGTTGCGGGGGTTCCCATCTTTTTTGGCCGCGGCGGTGGTGGCAAAGAGTGGTGCGGTCCCCGGGAGATTGTTCCCCCGGAGGGCGAGATAGTCCATGATCTTGGTATAGACTTCGGGCAGTACCTTTACCCACGTATCCGCCATCACCCTCCCCTTTCCGTGTACATAGAGCCTCCAATATTTTCCTGGTTCTCCCGGCTGGAGGTCCTGGACCGTGGCCCGGCTGATCTCAATCTCCCGGAGTCCGGTCTTCAGCATGAGATAGCCCATGGCTTCGTTCCGGCGCTGTTGGAGCCGGCTCTGTCGTGGATCGGTGGCGAGCTGGGCGAGAAAGCGTTTGGCATCGCCGACCGGCAACGGCCGTCGTTGAGGCGCGCGATCGGTTTTCCACCCTTTAATGAACTCGGCTGGATCAATCGGTCGTCGGTACAGGGTTTTGAGAGAGAGGCCGAATTGCCGGAGGGCGACAAGATAGCCGTTCATGGCGCGGGGCGATCGAAACGTCTGGGCGAGATGGGACCGGTAGGCATACATCAGCTCGATCGACCAGGGGATGGGTGGCGCGGGAGGGAGGGATTTGAGCCACTGGAGAAAGAAGCGGAGGCGTTTCTGATAGGTGCTGATCGTGCTGGGTAGGACGTACCCGTGTCTGGCCAGCTCCTCACAGAATCGGGTGATCTCGAGGTCGAGTCGGATGAGCCCTCCCGGGTCGATCTGGCCAATGGGATGCGGGCACTCGTTCGGTCCCGGCGGTAGATCCCCCGACGGGCGGATCATCAGGTCGTTCGACGTCATCTCGTCCCCCTTGCGAATGCCATGACCGGGGGACAGTGAAACCGTTCGAACGGCCTCCCCTCCCCTGCTCCAGCGATCGATCCCTTCTACGCCGATCCGAGTGACCGGTCAAGGTGGCTTCGTGTATTGTCTGAATCCCCGAACCCATATAAAACAGAGGGCTCGGCAGACATCGTAATATAGGTACTTGCACTCAGTCGTAGAGGTATGATACGCAATGTGATATATTGCGCGTTTCTGGGGGTGCTATGGAGATAGACAAAGAGACGGAAGCCTTTGATGAAGAAGCGCTTGCACGAGAGTTTGAAGGCGCGGAAGACACTGCTCCGGAGGAGGACGTTCTTGAGCAAGTATCGACGCTCCTTAGTCCGATGGACTACATCAAGACGCTCCATCAAACACTGGATCATCCGACGTTCCGGCAACTCCCGGCTCATCAGCAGATCCTCTATCTCCAATTTCTCCGTCATGGTCAGGGCGAAGGAAAATCTCGGGTTCGGGCAACGATTGCACAAATGGCCCAGTGGATTGGGAGGACCTCGAAGAATGTGTTTCAGACCAGAAAGCAGTTGGTCAAGGCCGGACTGCTTCGAATGACGGTCAAACCTCGGCAATTCAGCACGGGCCAATTCGAGGTGAAGCTGCTACAGCCCCTAGTCGGATCTCAATTATCCCCGATGGAAATGGCCCATCGTCTCGATCAGTTCACTGCCGAAGATTTAGTAGTGTTAGACCAACAGATTCGCACGATGGATGCCAAGGGCAGGCGTGAGCTTCATGAAGAAGTTGAACAAACCTGTCTCGACCTTCAAAAATCAGGGTTTGTCCTCCCCGATGGCACGAGGGAGAAGGTGTTTCAGTATTTAGCGTATATTCGATTGACTGGAAAATGGCGCATTCACTCTCGATTTCCGGACTGGACTGACTACTAACCGTCTCTCTAGCCGACACCCATCCCTCTTCCTTTCCTAATTACTTCCCGAGCGTCTCAAAGAAATGATGCAGGTCGACCCGATCTGACAACACATTTTCTTATTATTCTACATAGAGTGATATCTTTTCTCTTATTCCAATTGCCTGGTCAGCCGATAAAATACACATCCTTGATCGCGACTACACCTTGTAACTACTTCCATACTGGGAACGCTAGTATCGAGAAATTCGATATCGATTTCATGAAACTTTGCACAAGGACCATTGCCTGCAGGAATTCGATATCGAATTTATGGCGTAAAGTGTTGGTATATATAGTAAATTAGCATTGCGTTGTGATTGGTGCAATAAAGGCACTCGATCATCATTTGAGTCAATCATTTGTTCTATTCGAAATACTTGTTCATAACTTATGGTTGATCAATATGAAGATAAGCAAACTTATTGACTTTTGCGGAGTTCGATATCGATTTTTTTACGCTGCGGAGAGGTTGGTTTGTTGTGGGGATGCGTAGGCAGGATTCGGCATTTCGATCCTGGGTGATTTTTAGTCCGTTATATGCTCATGGATAATGAATACAATGTTTAATCTTTATCTGAATTCGATATCGAATCTGATAATCTGGGACACCATCCGGACCACCCGTATAGATGTCTTGTATACCCCTCCTATGATGCTCCACAACTACCCTTGAAGAGCCTCAACAATCTAATGACTTGTGAGCTATCTCACCCATGATGTCACGGCATGAGTCCATACCATGTTGACATGTATGGTCCACCGTGGTATTTGACCTCACCTACGTGTGCCTACGCAGTGAACCTCTGGGTTCTCGTTCATGTCTTCCGCACTTCATTGTCATCACGAAATTCGTCTCCAAGCAAGAGGGAGGTTCCTATGAATACGCGTCTCAATCGACTGTGCGTGGGGATCCAGAAAGGCGGAGTAGGCAAAACCACGTCGTCCGTTAATCTCGCGGACTGCTTGGCACGCCTGACCCCAGCCAGCGAGAAAATTCTTCTGATCGATATGGACGCCCAGCGCAGCTCATCGAAGTTACTGGGCATTCAGGATGGCACCACACCAGGGCTCCGAGATTTGCTCATGCTCGATGATATGCGGGTTCAGGACGTGATTCATGCAACGAGGATCCCGCGGCTCTATATCATTCCGTCCAGTCTGAAGCTGGCGCCGGTCGAGAGTATGTTGATGATCCCGGGCGAATTTAAGAGTCCCATTTTTCGTCTCTACTCAAAACTGACGCCTGAAGCGGTTTCCGAATTTCGTTATGTGATTATCGATACCCCGCCCTCCATGGGGCCATTGATGATGAATGCATTGGGCGCGAGTGACCTCTTGATCGCGCCGATGGAAAGTGGCTCAGGCTTTTCCTTCGACGGGATCGATGACCTCCTGAAAATCGTGACGCTCGTGAAATCGGAACAACTGAAACACATGGACCCCCCATATCATACCGATCTTCAACTGCTTGGGGTGTTGTTGACCAAGCATGATAAACGGCAGACGTTGTGTAAGGCTGTGCATAGCTCGCTATTGAATAAGTATAAGGATGACGTCATGCACACGACGATCGCGATGAGTGCCGCGGTCAAGAAGGCTGAAATTGAAGGCCAAACGTTGATGCAGAATGATCGGAAGAGCACGGCGGCTCGGGACTATATGCAGCTGGCAGAAGAAGTGATCAAACGAGTCGACGCGCGTGAAGCTGATCTTCGTTCTCAACCACAGATGACTACGGCTGAACCTGCGGTCGTAGCATAGGAGTGAGCTATGGCGAGCGATCAAAAATCGACGACATCAGATCGAGATCGAAGTAAGCCAGTGGGCGCTTCTCAGCAGCCGCAAGGGAGTAAGGAAAGCCGACGACTGCAAGACCTCGTGAATCGCCGGGTTGATGCCACCTTTCAAGATGATGGCGGGCAGAATGATTTAGGGGAATTTCTCGCGACTCCTTCCCCGCAGGCGAAGCAACCGCCTGTGACAAAAGTGATCCCGATGACAGTCTCTGAGGCGTCCCCGGCGCCGCAACCTTCACCGCAGCTGGCCACGTCCGCGGTCGGTGCGGACAATATCCAGGATATTCTGATCGATCACATTCTCCCGAGTCCCTATCAGCCTCGCCAGCAACTGAATGAAGCCGCCGACCTTGAATTGGCGGATTCGGTGAAGGAGTCGGGACTGCTACAGCCGGTCATTGTGCGTGCGCTTCCTGATGGTCGATATGAGCTCGTCGCGGGTGAACGACGATGGAGAGCCTGCCGGCAAGCCGGAAAGACCTCGATTCAAGCCATTGTGCGGCCAACGAACGATCAACAAGCGGCCGTGAATGCGTTGGTGGAGAATCTTCAGCGTGAAGATCTCAGTCCGCTCGACTTAGCGCGAGCATTCGATCGCATGTTGAAGACGTTTAAGCTCGAACATCAAGAATTGTCGACCTTGTTGGGGGTGACGGTGTCCAAGATTCGTCATGCCGTACGAGTGCTGGCCCTCCCAACCGAGATTCTTGAGGAGGTGCTGGGTGCTTCGTCTGGACTTGGCCTTCATCATGCTGAAGAGCTTCTTGCGATTCGAGACAATCCAGTTCGGCTGAAGGTCATTGTGAAGAAGCTTCTCGAGGAGAAATGGTCGGTTGAACGGTTACGCGGGGAGATTCAACGCAAAACTCGGGTGAATCGTGGGTATCAGCCGGTCAAATTTGAAGATCGTGGCGATAAGGGCTTCCATCTGACGATCCGGTTACAGAGTAATCGGCCACAAGACTTTCCTGAAATTAAATCACGATTGCAGGATGCCTTAACCAAACTTGACGGGTTTTGTGGGTGACGTAGTCATGGCCTATTGGTGATACGGCGAAGGGCTCGATTGTAGATGATAGGAAGAACACTGTTCGTGGGCTTCTCGATAAAGGAAAAAAGGTTTGTTCCAACCCTCCCACGCAAGAACCTTTTCAATCCTTTCGGCCAGGTGATGTATCTGATTAGATACCGATGTATCGTTATTCTGAGGTAGGCTGAAAATCTTCTAAAGCTTTGATTGCCATGGTATTCCGACTGCCAGGGGTGGTACGTGGGCTTCCAGGTCTGGTTATTTAGTGTTTGAGTTATGCACAGCCAGGAGGGTTCAGACAAACAAAGTGAGAGGGTTGGCACAAAAGCGAGAGGGTTGAGACAAGAATATGCGAGAGGGTTGGGACAAGATGGCGAGAGGGTTGAAGCAAGGCGAGAGGCTTCAGACAATTAGGGTCTTTAGAAAAGCATAAGTATTTCACATAGTTACTATTAACCTTTTAAAAGCTCCGTTCCTTCCCACGTAAAGAAATACGTTAAAGAGAAGAATACGTTACGGAGTACGTCTATGGATCAATCTCTTCAAAAGAAAGAAGATCGGGCCCTGGCTCGAAAAGGATTGATCTATTCCGAACTCTCGGTATCTGAGATCCCAATGTGGCAGTTACCAGGGAAAGGTAAGGTGACGCCCGACTCCCTCTCGAAGATAGTGTTTCGGATGACAGAGATGAATGGGCAGATGGTTAAGGTGCCAATTAAGGTGTCGCCTAGTGCAGAGTGGGGATATCCGACGGTATTGGATCTTGAGTATTTTCGAGCGTTCGAGCGCGCGTTGACGATGGCCTGGCAGCGAGAGGGAATGGTCCCGGATGTGTTACGAATCAGTGGTCGAGAAATGATCCGGTTAACGGGGAAAGCTCCGAACGGGGAACGTCAAAAGGAAGTTCGGGACTTCTTTGAGCGGATGAGCGGATTACAATTGGTCGCGCATAGTGTCAAGAATGGGAAGCGGGGCGCGCGCCAAGGTGTGCACATTTTTGAGCGGTTTGATCAGGAAGAATCGCCGGATGATCATAATGAACCGCGGTGGGCTCATGAAATCCGTCTTGCGGATTGGTATTGGGCGAATCTCAATAATTTTCACTGTCATATTCAAGATCAACAGTTGTTTCTCGCATTACAGCGCGATCTGACGAAATTGTTGTATCAACATTTACATGGGCTGTTTCGGGTGGGCCGCGGGGCGGCATCAGAGCCGTACTCTGAATTGGCTGTGAATTTGAGCCTCAAACGGCTGTCGTCATTTTCAGAAGTCTCTCGGCAGCTTGGTCCGGCTCATGAGGAACTGGTGGCGTTAGGTTTTATCGGACAGTGGAAAATTGATCGTGTGTCGTCAACGCGTGGTGAGTTTACAGTGACATGGGAGGCGGGCCCGGCCTGGCATCAGGTCTATTGTACAGAGCAACAGCTGATGCAAGCGGTGGAGCAAGGGATTCGTCGAGAAGATATGCTGCTGCCGGCGGAGCCAGAATTAGTATCTTCTTTAGAGATGTCAGAAGATGCCATGACGGTATTGAAAGAGATCTATGACTTTGTTGGAAATCATGATCATGCCTTTGAACCGTTTTGGAAAAAAGTGGTGGGGAGTTTCACGTCACCTGTTCGGCGTCGCGTCATTGCGGAAGTACGAGAGTTGGCCATGAGTCGTCAGATTCGTACAACCCGTGCGCGTGCATTAGTGTCCGCGTTTCAACGTGAAGGGCAGCGGCAAGGGTTAGCAGGGTGGAGTAAATCAGACGCGTCCAGGAAGCGGGTTCGGTAAGGAGGGTGAAATTTAGGGCGAAGATTGTGTGAGGCGTAGAGGGTTTTGGTTGTGGTGTGAGCTGAGATTTGGATCGTGGTTTTCGGTTCCCTTGTTGTCTCTCGCAGGGTTACTTGTTCGCAGTCGAGTAGTAGTTATTCGGGGTTCTTGTGGATGGCGATGAGTTGCGCAGTCGCTTCGTGATAGGTACTTTTCAGATCCGGCCAATCGTTCCCGGTTTCCTCGATCCCCACCGCCCGCACATCAGTCACGAATGTTTGTAAGGTCTTGATGAGTCCAGGAAGGGCAGGAATCTGCTCGATGAGTGATTGGACATCACAGAGTTTGTTCCGCATCTCTTTTCGATCCTTGTTCGTGTAGTGCTGCCGTTCCTGCTTGTCATGTGTCATGCGGTTGTAATCATTTTGAAGGGTGCTCACGATTTCTGAGGCGATAAAGTCCAAAACGGCTTGTTCTGACTCGAAATGCTTGAGTTTGGTCATGATCGTTCCTGTGCGACTTACGATGGTTGTGATGCCGGAGATCCTTTGTGTTGTGTCTGTGGCATGAGGTTAGGATAGTCTTTAAGAACTTCGGATGGGATGGTCCTGCCTTCTGCGAGTGCGTCGCGGATGAGACTCCTGTGCGCCGACCTAACTGCGGCTAATCCTCCAGGCGAATAGCCCAAGGCTTCTGGCTGCCAGATTCCTCGAATCATTAATTCCTTAAAGAACGCCCGGCCTGCTCCATACCCACGGTAGGCGGTACAAATGCCGTTGCCCGAGCCAGCATATTCGCCGATCGGGCCTTGAGTGAATTCTCGTCCATCGTCGCAGACGATGGTGGCCAGTAAGAAATATCGGCCGGCGTCTTTGTCGATGCCTGTGCCGAGAGAGAACTCGTAGTGGGCCAGGATTCGGGCATCGTTGGGTTGCCCACCGAAATAGCCAAAGTGAATATCCTGGGAGCGAAAGAAGATATTCCCATCTTCGGTGTATTGCGGGTCCGATCCTAGGAATCCCTCTTCATCCCAATTAGCCGCGTAGGGATCGACCCGGTCGATTCGTCCTAGGAGTTCGTCCTCGGTCATGGCCCAGGGTGGTCTGGTGGTGTGCGTCATCGTGTCACGACTTCCGTATGTTGAGGGGATCGGTTATTGGATCGGCTGCATGGATGGATGCCGGGTCGGATCCACGATGAACGGTGTTGTGGCGCGGTATTCATCAGAGGGAACAAGAAAGTACTGGTCAGGGGATACCGGTTGAGCTGCTCGCCCTCCGAGTTTCGCGCACACGCCGACATAGCCTGCCGGAACTTGGGGATGCCAATCCCCCCAAGCGGTGGTGGCGATCAGGTGATGGCGATGGAGTTGGTAGAAATGGGTCTCACGTTTTTCTCGTGATTCCGATGGGTCGAGGGTGGTGCCGGTCCATGTTTCCCATTCAGTGGGAAACCAAGTTTTGCAGGTGCGAACGGCTTCCTCGAAGAGTGTGTGTGGGAAATAGGCCGGGAAGGATAAGACGACGAGGCACCACGCGCAGTCTTCTTCAAAACAGTTCCCATCGGGTTTCTGTAAGGCTGTGGGCATCTCCTCAATCCGTTCTGTCGAGAGGATGAATCCGCCATGTGACGCGGTCATAACCTTGGATATGCCGGGCGCAATGGTTTGGCAGGTTTGCACCGGACCCCATATCGAATAGCGCGGTTTAGCGATGGTGTTGTGGTCAGTGGGAGGCGTGGTGACGGACATGGTGATTTCCTTTGATCGGGGATTGAGGGTCTGTTGGTGGCGTGCTGCAGAGTAGAACAGCCTTCCAACAATGGATCAGGAAGTTGCTTTGGGTGTGACAGGCTAGACAGATGAAAACCTGAGGCCATTGGCGCATGGGGTCATTCCTCACGAAGGGCGTGGACGGACACAGGGTCTGGCGAGGGGAGTGTTAGATGAGAGGAGAAATTAGTCTAGTTTTGATGGGTTAGCCATTCGTAGCGAAGGATGGCGGGGCTGTGGCGGAACTTTAGCTCCACTCCGTTGGGCAATTCAGTGATGATTAATTCCGTGGCCTTTGGCCAATGTAGCCATCCAAGTTTTGTTCCATAGTCCGGTCCACTCATGGCGATCGCGTTGGTTTGGACTTTCTCGACGCGGCGTTTCGCCGAGCACGGCCCCTTAATATTATGGGTGCACAAACATTCAAAGCCAATGACGAATTTCCGTTTGAGTTCAGATAGGGTCATCGCTGGGATCCTTTCGTGTGAGGATGGATGGTGCCGGCCGGACGGCTGTGCGGCGGCGTGGGATATAGGAGGATTCCCTTTGAGAAGGGAGTTGGAATGTCACGAGGACAAGGAGGGGTGCGCTAGCTGTGTTGGGTCGAACGTGATGCGAATTGTGTGAGGCTGTCCGGGATTGTGTGCAAGCTGAACTATTCAGGCCACCAGAGAGATGATACGGGGCAGCGATATGTGATCGAGCTACCGGTGATCCAAAAGTCTATCAGGTCGTGAGGTCGGGTATGTTGACAATGTGTATCCAGGTCGGTGATGAGGTCGAGATTGATCATGCCGGCAGTTTCAGCGGTCTTATTTCGCCGATAGAGATCTTCTCCAGTGAGCAGTAGGCATCAGAGGAGGACGGCTGAGATGCTGACATGCAGGATGGAGTTTATATGTTGAGCAATCCCGTGTGTCATGGGTGTACCTGTGAGGCTGTGGTGTCGGATTTAGTTTTTCCGGACTTGCTCGGTACAGTGCGTAGTTGCATGACCAATTGATCTAATACATCGTTCGCGTGCTTGAGGTCATGTTGTGAGGCCAAGGTGAGAAACTGTTTCATGGTGTCCGTGATGATGTCAGGATCTCCACCGTGTTCGATCCATGCTGGTGTGAGTCGGTGAACGAGGAGGATTTTCTCCCGCAGCGCTTCTGGCGTCATGTCGGTATGATTGGGAGAAGCATGTGGAATGTCAAGTAACTTTGGGTATCGTTAGGTTTTATGGTGTTGTTTGGCTAGGTGTTTCCGGAGACATGTCTTTCGGTCCTAATTTTCCGTCGCATTGCTTCGTCGGCATCAACATGATGGAAAGCTGATGGTCATCATCGAAGAGTGAATAGCCTTTGAGGGTCGGTTGGGTGGGGTCGTCGATCGGGTAGAGTTTCGGATGGCCTTGGTGTGTTTTGAGAAACGCGACGAGCTCGGTGGGGGTGTTGATGGTTGGCAGGGTTGGGAATTTGAATTTTAGACTTCGTATGGGGGCGCAGGTGCCGTCATGACTGAGTAGGCTCCAGGTTTCAGCTGCGGTACGTTTTCCTTGAGCTTTTGGTGTAGTGGGATCTTTTGCGAACGTGGGTTGGCTGAAGAGTGTGAGGATGATGGTGACAAGCGCGATCATGTGCATGATGAGTTCCTCTATGGCGTAGCAAGTGATGGAGGTGATTGGTGTTTGGTCCTGAGCCGGTTGAGGAGCACCATGTTACCCCCTCCCATGGTCAGCACGAGGAGTCTCAGCCTGAGCGAGTGTATATGGTGTTCTTGTTGACCGGGTGGTTTTGAGTTTCATAGGACCTTTCATCATCCTATTACGATCCAGTGATGGGGAGATGTGCGGTTGGGAGGAGGGGTTAGGGCATGGTGGATGGGATGATTCGCCGTTCTCCATATTTATGAGCGCGGGGCTTTGGGGGAAGTGGGGTTGGAGTCAGGGTGGCCTGTTCGAATGTGGCGGTTGGCATCCGTTGGAGCGCGAGTGTAATGAGATCCAAGGGATAGCCGGTTCGATGGTGATAGGCGTCTAGGTCTTCGTTCGGTAAAAATGGTTCAGGGAGGTTCCAGCTGTGGGTGGTTTCAAGAGATCTGTCCTGTTGTTGTAGGGAGCAGTAGATTCGTCGGCCGTACCGGAGGACATGGTCGATATAATCCTGTCGTTTGGCGCCACTGGGGAGATGGTATCGATGCCGGATTTCAAAGAACTCGACTCCGTGTATGAGCAGGTCGACAACGACGGTGGCGAGGAAATGCGGATCGCTGATCGGTAGTAAGGGTACAAGGAGGGTGTCCTCGTCTCGTTTCCGGACTTCTCGGACGCTCCCCGGCACACAGGTGGGGGTGACTCGACTATAATTTCGTGGGACCACCTGAACTTGTGCTTTGATTTTCACAACATGTTTGCATTCTCGCCTTTTGAACCGCCATTGAGGACAGGAACAGCCGAAATTTCCGTCGCGATCTTGACTGACGATATAGGTGCCATTCCCACTGGTACTGGGCACTTCGAATGATTGAATCCATTTAGCCATGTGTGGAGTCCGTGACAAGGTTCAGTCGTTATTACCTGTCGATGAATAGGTGTTGTTTCATTGAGTAAGGCTGAAGACGATCGGCCGTCAGTGTAAGGCGAACTTTCGGCATTTCTCTTTTACGGTTGTTAGATCATAGGTACTGGCGTAGGTGATTGAGTCAGGGATGCCGAGACAGAATTTGTTTTCTGCGTGGCTGGCAATGGCGCGGCGAAGGTGAATTTCCCATTCTGGTTCATGAAGTTTGACGTAGCCTAGTCGGCGTCCGATGGCACAATAGTCACGTTGGTTGAGTGGTTTCGTCGGTTTTGGAAATTGGCCCGAGAGACCCAACAATCGTTCCATACTCATGATGCCGTCCTGTTGTTTGATGGTGTGTGGATGTTTATTGTTTTAGTGTGACGTGGCCAGTTGGCGTTTGTATTCGACGCAATAGCCGCCCTGAGATGGTTTAGGGATCCCCTGTTCAATCATTGTGGTGGTGATGCCTGTTGGCAAGGGTCCGTTAAGCCACACTTGGACAAAGACGCAATCCAGTCGGGCGAGATCCTGAAAGCCGATGGTTTTGGCGGTCAGTTTGCTAAACGGGACGCCGAAGGCGTGAAGGCGTATGGCGCAATCGCGCTTGGCTTCATGGGTCGTCATTACGTCAATCCTGGTTCTGGTGAGTGAGTTGAGGGGGTTGTGGATTTCTATCGATCTGGGAATTTGGCGAGGGTGAAATTCGTCTGATTGCAGCGATTGATGGCATTGAAGAATACTTGGCCCTGTTTTCCGGGTGCCACGACTTCACTCTAGTTGGGTGCTCCGGTCTGCCGATCTATCTCGATCGTGTTGTCGGTGAGCATCGGTGCGGTGTGAAGCGTGGATTTGTGTCGATGGTCGATATCGGCCTGATCATTAAGGACGGTGACTGCACAACCGAAGTCTGCAAGTACGACTTAGTCTTTGGGGAATGGGTGGTGGTAATAGTTGAAGACGTGGTGCCATTTAATAAAGGGGGACCAATGGTTGTGCTTTGTTGAGAAGGGAAAGCGTGGGTGTGGTCTTGCGTCCTTAACTTTCGTTCAGAAGCATAATGGTGATTGCGCCTCTGCCGTCATCTCCTCCATTGATGCCAGCTTTCAAGGTAATTGGTGGGGGCAGGTCTTCTTCTGCATCCTGTTTGACGATGACTTGAAAGGTCAGCATGTGATCTGAGCATCGTCGCGCGGCGAGATAGAACATGGTGAGGATGTCGGCAAGCCGGCCAGCTTCATCCTGGAATCCTTTTACGGCTGGGGGCACTACAACATATTCTTCCCATACGGCGCGTGTCAGGGCGAGGGAGAATTTGATGCCGAATTCTCGGCAGGTTCCCGACGGAATTTCAACGAGACATCCATCTTCGATTGCTTGCCGACGTGTATAGGTCGAAATGATTGGCGCATCAGCCCAGATATTGGAAGGGGTAGGATCCAGTGAGGTGGTGATAGGGAGCGGTTCTTCTTCTTTGGAGTGAGCGGTGCTCGGTGTCAGTCGTTGCGCTACTTGTTCACAGCTCAGGGCTTCGTCTGCTGAGGGGGCGGGGTTCGGCCAGCCGTGGCTCAGTGGCCATTGGTAAATGAGGCAGGTGTGGGGACACCACTCCACCCCGTCGAGTACGATTAAAACAGGCTGTCCGCAGGTATGGCAGCGTCCGCAGTTGGGCATGATGATGGGTGCTCCTGAGGGGTGTTGGGTGGTGCAGTAAGGAGGCGGCAGGGTCGTCCGTTAATTTCAATCACGCGGCGTCGGCTACGTGGATGGCATGCGTAGAATGTGCCATTGATGCGTTTGACGATGAGATGTCCCGGGGAGGAGCTGCCGAGTGGGGTGTCGTAGAGCATTTCGATTCCGAGAGATTGCGCGTAGGCCTGTTCCAGCAGTCTCTGAGTTCCTGGCTGCCAGCCGGCTTCCTGTAATCGATCACTTTCTCGGTATCGTTGAGCGTTATAGATTAACAGTGAGAGTGGGTTGCCATTGATGTCCAGGGGGGGCAGGTGTTCCCGTTGTTCGATCCATCGTTGAAAGATCGAGTTGTAAGGAAAGCCGATTGTCGCTTCATAGGTGTTGAGTGTTTGACAGAGCCAGAGGCTTTTGACGTGCCAGCTGCCCGGGTAAGGGAGATCGAGCCAGGTTGGATGAGTGAGGGCGGCTAGGGTACTGGGCTTGTCAGGCAGTAGCAGCGAGGGGTCGGGCATGAATGCTGACATGGTTTGGTCCTTGTTCTGTAGTTAGGCTGGAACTGGTTCGTCTGGCTCGAAGATGAATTGTGTTTGGGTCATGGCTTGATAGGTCTGATGTTGATGAATCGCAAAGTGGTTTGTTGGTGTCAGTGTTTCTTTGTCTGGCAAGGGTGTCTTTTGTTTGGTGAACAAACGGTCGGGGAGTGGAAATGAGAGCCAGGGAGCGTACAGTGCGCCGTTAATGGAGGCGATTTTACAGACGAGGGAATCGACGTCTATGCCATAAAGACGAAGAGAATAGTTGGAGGCATGGAGCAGCATACGTCCGGTTCCACAGCACGGATCACAGCACGATCTGGTGCGAAGTTGCTCAAGTTCTACTTGATTGGATGTGTCCATAGTCATACGGACCATCATCTCTACGACATGGGGTGGCGTCGGGAAGAAAGCGTGTGGATTCCAGTTTTTGGCTTTACGGGTTGCGAGAATTTCTCCGAGATAATCATAGGGATGCTGCAGAAGATGGTGGACGCCAACTTCACGGTAAAGCTGGGTTTGGATATCTGGAGAGAGTCGTGACGGTTCTTTGGAAACGCCGAGTCCGAACGCTAACCAATCAACAAAGTCACCGAAGCCATCCCAGCTCCGTCCATGTCTTTCCGCAATTCCGATCCACTTAGTGATGATATTTATTGTCGCTGAATGGGCGGCTCCTTCAAAGGTAAGACGCGGGATGGGGTCTGACGGGAGAGTTTCGGCCTCACAGAATTTGAGATGATAGTCCCAGCGATTACCGGTTTCTGGGATTACGTCATGTGCGAGGACTACATAAGGGAGTAGCCATCCGCGGTATGAGAAAGGAGCTGGGTCGTCTTCGAGATTGGGAAGCCGGTGATGTGTAGCGAGAAATGTATGGAGCGAGGTTGGCGTGGCATCCATCGTTGGGTAATCCTTGATGAGCGAAGGCGCGGATTGAGTCGAGTGAGCAGACGGTTAGGCGGCTGTCGGAAGCGTGGAGAGTGGTTGGCCTAGGCTCTGTTCCAGTTGCGTGCGTGTGATGGCGAGGGAGCGGACAGATCCACTCTCCATGTCGATATAGGTTGCGAAGCGGCGGAGGTCTTTTGTCAGGACCAATCTTAAGAGGTAGTCGGACATGTGAGCAGCGATCACTGCATTGATAGTTAGAGACTGCGGATCTCGAAGAGCGAGGTCGGCACAGGATTGGCGGCGTGTTGGTTTCTCCTCCGGGAGGGCTTTTAAGAGTTCCGGATGGAGGAGTGCTGGTGAAGGCAACGCGGTACAGATATTTGGAATGGTGAATCCGCGTGAGAGCACATCGAGCCGTCCGGTGTTGCCGATCAATATCTGACCATGATGGGAAAGATTTCCTGCATCAATCCACCAGACCTGTCCTGTGTGTTCGGGCTCTTGGTTGGCGATGACGTAGTGCAGGCTCTTGCGTGCCGCGGCGTTATCGACACCGCCAAGCAGGATGGTGAGAGTGTCAGGTGTGTTTCCGAATCCATGCTGGAGTCTGGTGAAGTTGTGGGGATAGGCTTCGATCGCTAATCCCCAGGCGAGATTCAAGCGGTAGGCGAGGGCCTCGGCTTTGTTCCGTCCGACTTCCGCTTCACAGAACTGCTGGCGAATCAGGTTTTTCTCTTCGACGGTATCTCCATCGTAGAAACTGATCCTGACATGTTGATACAGGCGTTGACATTCTCGTGCGATGCGGGCTGTGCTTGCTGCGAGTTGTGCGCCAATACCGCCACAGCCGACTTGGATGAGGTGTAGTTCAGGGCAATGCTTGGGGAGAACGTGGACGGCCCGGAGATGTGAGAAGTCGAGGGTTGGTGCTTCTGGGATTGGGTGTTGGTGTCGTGGTTTCATAGGGCCTGCGCGTGGGTGTGGATGTTGGGAAGATAGGTGTCTTTGAGTTCTGGCGGCAGTTCGACAATCAGCGAGGCAGGAATCGGGTAGAAGTGGCCATAGAGGCCCACTCGGAATGTGATCGCTGGCTGACGATGGAAATTGCCGCAGACGCCGTAGAAGCGAAACCCGGTTTCGTCCTCATTATCCATCTGGGAAAATCGTGCAGCCATACAGTGATGAGAATGGATTTCCACGAGGCATGATTGATACGAGGGACAGTGGTCGAGATCGCGCGGGTGGACTGATACTGCGGTGCGGACTTGATCTGGGATGTCGAGACGCCATTGTGTCTCATACGAGAAGTGAAAGAGGCTTTCCAGTGGTTCATCCGGAGTGGTCCAGGCCTCGTGGGCTTCTTTCAACATGTCGGTCATGAGGGCCGCGGGGATGCGGGGGACCAGGGGCGTGATCTGGGTATCGAGGTGTGGGAGTCCCCACAATTCTCGAGTAAGAATGGGGAAGAGGACGTCCAGTTGGTCTCGATGGGCCCGGAGAAAGAGGCCATTGCCCGCTAGAATCATTTCATAGAGAGCGCTGGCCGGCGGTGGGAGCGGAGTCGTGGCGAAGAGATGCTTCACGAATGGGCTTGTCGTCATCAGGAGGGTCTTTCGTCTGATGGTTTAGGGTTCAGTTGTGTGAGGATATCCGGGATGGTCCATCGCGCTCGTTTTAGATCCACGGTCGGATAGCTGTTAGGGTCAGAGTCGTTGGGACGGTGGAGCGTGGGTAAGAGTTTGAGGATCGTGTCTGGATATTGGCGCGATTTCTGCGAGGCGAGGTCTTCATTGAAGGGGCTGGTCCAAAACAAAGTCCAGACTTTTCCGATTGTGTCGACGCCGGCCATCGGCAATCGGTTCGTGCCGAAACAGATCTTTCCATTGGGATCAATGTTCGGGACGGGGGCGTGATAGAGCACCGTCTCATCGTCTTTCCAGGTCCGGTAGGCCCAGAGGAAATAGTCTTTGCGGGTGCCGAGAAAGAGCATCCCGGGGAGGGCCAGCTGGAGGGTTTGCAGGGGCTGGTTGTCCTGGGGATTGATAATGCGGTCTTCGAACGTGAGTCGGTAAACGGCGGGGTCGTATCGTTGCATCAGCCAGACGCCTCGACTGTTTTCGCCATAACGGATGGTATGGGGTGCGAGCCAGCCGGAATCTGTCTGTTGTTGGGTGAAGGCTTGGCGTGCGGCATGGGTCGAGAGACATTTTCGGACTACGGCGCCCTGAGGGTTGCGATGTTCAAACAGGAGTTGTCCGCCGATGAAGTAGAGAATGCCGTCCGGGGTGGTAACTGCGGAAGATTTCATGAATCAGTCCTTATCGGGTGAGTACACATGTCTTGCCAGCAGCGGAAGATTGTGTGCCAATGTTGGGGTTGAGCGTCTAAGGTTTTGGCGGTTTGGGTCCATTGATCCATCAAGTCTTTGGCGATGGCCCATTGTCTGGTGAGTTCGAGGATATCTTCTTTGCCCCAATGGTAGCCGTGATCGGGATTATCGTAGCAGTAGCTCAGATCAAGGAAGAGGGTCCCGGTTTCGTGCAGAAGGATTTGTATGAGGGTTGGGAAGCCTGATACGGGATGCGGGTGTTGTTGACAGAGAGCGGTGAGCTGTTCGAGATCGATGTGGCACGTATGGTTGACGTTAGTAAAACAGGTTGGCAGGAGGATGGTGGGTCCAAGTTCTTGTTGGATCTCTTGCCAGGACGGGGCCTGTCCGTAACAGCCTGCAATGGTGGCAGCGATTTTCGTGGCTAAGTGGGTGCCTTCAAAATCGGATTCTTCGTCATAATTCTGGGCTGAGATGGGGATCAGTGGGAACTGACCAAGGGCAAAGTCGAGGTCCCATCCGTCGACGGGGAAATAGTGGGTACTGACCAGGTCGAGGAGCACGCCGAAGAGTTGTTCCTGTACGTTCTTGAGGGGTTGGCGCAGGGCTTTGCGCAATGTCCGGGTGGCGTGACGCGGGAAGAGTTCGTGCAGGACGTCTAGGATCTTGGCCTGTTCACGATACTCTTCGAGGGCGCGAGTCATCGTTGAGAGAGTGAGGTCTTCTTGCGCCTTGAGTTTCTGGATCGCGTCGTGCAGCGAGTAGGGCTGTATTTTAGAAGCCGAGAGGCGCGCGGGTACTGGCATGGCCAGGGGTTTCGGCCAGTCGGTCCAGGATGTGTTTAGTGTCTCGGATTTCAGATTCTCCTTCCCGGATCGCTGGTTCGAGCTGTCTTTGGAGAGAGAAGAATTCTTCTGGTGAGGCGGTGGTGGTGTTGTGAAAGAGGCGCTGGTAGAGAGTAAAGACCGGATTGACATAGTTGGGGCTCTTTGTGAGGTGTGCGAGCATGGCAGCATAGCCTTTGGTTCCGGCTTGTTTCGTGACTTTGATAATGGTCGTTCCGTCTGTTCCTGAGGTGCGGATGAAGGACGCGTTGGCGACTTGGGGAAAGACCGGCGCGATGGCGCGTCGGATCGCGTCGTCACTGACGGCGATATTGGGAGGAAGCTCTAAGGTTTGGCCTTCGATTTGGATTTTGATCATGATGGTCCTTTCAAGTGCTAGAACAATTGGGCCTGAGGTGCGGCGGCTGGGGCAGTGGGGGGCGAGGTCACAGGACTGGATGACGCCGACGCGGTAGTCATTGACGGTTTTGTCTTGTCGGGTCTTTTGACTTCAGATCGTTTCGCGGCGGTTCGTTGGGCTTTTCGTTCTGCGTCTTTTACGCGCGCGTCCTCGCGTGCTTTGGCGCGTTGCGCGAGGCGGTCGGTAATCGCGTGAGGAAGTGCCTGGGACCATTGGTGGAGGAGGTTCTGGCACGGGGAGGGGAAGGTCGTGAGTGGTCCGAGACGATGCATCATCGTCAGAGGTGGCAAGTTGTGACTTTTGACGGCAATGAGGGCGAGTCGTCCGTCTGCATGGTGATCGTTGGGAAGCAACTGAATAATGAGCGAGATTGTGGCGTTCTCGAATGAGGGATGATCGCGTTCCAACGAGAGGCTGTGGTTCTCATCGAGGTCTTCTTCTCCTTCTTCTGTCGTATCTGGCGAAGGGCAGGTAGAAGTGGGAATGAGAGCTTGTGTGTCGGGAGTGGTGGTGTCAGTTGAGCTCGTCGAGATGGGTGTTTCTGATGTGGGCGTGACTTCGCGGAGGTCAGTGTCTGGTTCTATTAAAGCGCTGGTGCTCATGGGGAATGTCCTTTTGTTTGAGGTGAGGAAATAGGTTGCGTCGGGGAAGCTTGTAAGGCCACATGGGACGAAAATACTAGGGGTTGTGGTCTGCGCTAGTGTAAATGGCTAGGTGTTGGATTATGAGGAACATGGGAATATCATTACCGGTAACCCCTTTGTAGGGTGTATCCACCCTATACAGTGAAATATGCTCTCGGTCATAATCCCTGTCCAATAGCCCTCAGAATGCGCGAGGCAAAACATGTTGCAAGGAGTGGAGTGTGATCGATGGGCGGCCGAATCAACAGGAGCCATCTGGATCGCTGATGAGGTCGGCGCCTTCTGTTCGTTTGTCGTTAGAATCGTGTGCGTTGGCCAAGGCCTGCTGGTGTTTGGCTCGTGTTCGTCAGTTGATTTCGGATTCTGATTCCCTGCCCGCCTTTCTTCAAGCGATCTCTACGTTGTTACAACAATCATTTGTGAATGAGTTGACGGACACCCCTGAAGTTGTCTTGGCACGATGTTTTATGAGTCGTCCGTTTGCGTCGTTGTCGATCGAGGACCAGATGTTGGTGCGTACGAAATATGGAAGCGATGAGATTCTCCCGACATCACCTGTTCTGGTACTCGAGGGGAGTGCGGGTGTTGTTGAAGGCTGGAATGCACCGAAACAGTCATCTCGGTATCGGGTTGTGCCGTTGAATGTTCCTGAGTTTGCGAGTCGCTTCCCCATGTTTGCCGAAGTGTTGCGGCAATTACAGTTTGTGGTGGCTGGAGAATCCGTTGGGGCTCTCGACATCGAATCCTTTGGATCCTCTACTCAAGTCTTTTCTGTGAATGGGGCTGTAGGGAGTCCGTTTATTCCGGCTCAGGACGAATTTGTGGTGCCGTTTGGTATTCGTGCGGCGGTGGGGTGTGGAGGCGTCTTTGGAGAGGGACAGTGTTTTGTCCTGTTGCTCTTTACGAGGGTGGCGATTTCTGAGAGAGCCATGGAACTTCTGCGGCTCATTGCGCTTTCCATTCGTCTTGGCTGTGAGGTGTGGTCTAGTAGCGGAATGTCTGATGTCGAGAGCGAAAGTGATTACCATACAGGACTTCCCCCGGGGGACGAGTTGCTGAATCTTTATGAAACGACGGTGTTGCAGCAGGCAAGTCTTATGATGGAGCAACGAGATCAGTTGCGCATCCTGGCGCAACGTCTCATGACTGCACAAGAAGATGAGCGTAGCCGGGTTGCGGGTGAACTGCACGATCACGTGGTCAGTCAGTTGGGAGGGATTGGTTTTGCCCTTCGGTCATTGTTGCGGTGTGCGCCTCATACGAAGGAAGAACTATTTATAGCCATTGAGCAGATTGTTCTAGAGTTGGACGCGTTAGCGGTGTCGACTCGTGATTTATCATTTCGTTTGCATCCACTCGTCTTGGATCAAGTGGGTGTGAGTGCGGCGCTGTCTCGATATTTAGATAATTTGGGTCGCCGTTCGGGACTTATAATAACGAAAGAGTTTGCGCCGTTGGGGAGCAGATTGGCGCCGATGGTGTCGGCCGGGCTCTACCGTGTGGCTCAAGAAGCGATTCAGAATGTCTTAAAGCATGCCAAGGCGACGACATTGAAGGTGGAACTGTGTTGTCAGGGGATGGAGGTGGTTCTCCGACTGACCGATAATGGAGTCGGGTTCGTAGTACAGGCCCATCGCGCGGGAAGTGCCGGCCTTGGTCTGCTCAGCATGGCGGAACGTGTTCGTCAATTTGGTGGTTTGCTCAAGATTGACAGCACAATCTTGGTTGGGACGATCGTTGAAGTCCGGGTCACGGCGCGGAGGATGTGAGAGATCGCATGGCGAACGTGGTGTTATGTGACGATCATCAGGTCCTTATCGAGGGGCAGCGCCGGATTCTTGAGCGATTAGGTCATGTGATTGTGGGCGTGGTCGTCAATGGTCACGAGTTAGTGTCCTTTATGAAGTCGCACGTGGTCGATTTGGCGATCGTGGATATTAATATGCCGTTGATGAATGGGTTAGAGGCGATCGCGGCAGTACGAGAAGTGGCGCCATCTGTTCGATGTATTGTCATGTCGATGTATGATGATCCGGCTCGCGTGACGCGTGCATTTTATCTTGGAGCAAAAGGCTATATTACGAAGAGTGTGACGATGGAAGAATTTGAGCGAGCGATTGGAGTGGTGTTGAGCGGTGGAACGTATTTAAGCTCAGATCTGACTGGATCAGTGATGGAAGAATCGTCTCAAGCCATTCATGAACCGCAGCAATATCTGGGACGACCAGTATTGACGCAGCGTGAGCGAGAGGTGCTGCAACTGATTGGTGAAGGGAAGAGCGATAAAGAAATTGGGGCGATCTTGAATCTTACGGCGGCGACCTCCCGGTATCACCGTGATCGGATTAAACGAAACTTTGGGTGTGAAACGACGGCGGATCTGGTGAAGTTGGCAATTACGGAAGGACTTACGGATGTCTAGCCGGAGGAGGGGCATCGATAGCAGCCTGGAGTCGTTTCGCCGTGACATAGCGGATACAGGACACGGCATTGCGTTGGAGGATTTGAATGGCAATGCGTTTGGGGGTGATTTTGAGTACATGTCCCGGAACGGAATATTGTGTTTCTCCGCGTCGGGTTTGGCGGGCGATCCAGAGAATGGATTGCCCGATCGTAAATCGTGGTGGCACAGAGGTGGTGGTGGGCTGGGAAGCGATGGGCCTCCCAGCCGTTGGTGGAACTAAAAGAGTCCGGCGATACTGTCAGTCAGTCGCTTGACGAGGTCTGCAGTTGCGGCATTTTGATCCATCCACATTTCCTGGGCCATCGATGCGTAGCGGCTTTTGTGTATCCGCTCGTTCCCACGATGGACTTCCTGGGTGGTTTCAGTGGTTTGCCCAGCGTTCGGGGTGCTGAGTGATTGTCCGCCAAAGAGTGAGACGAGGCTGTTGTTCGGCGCCGGAAGCCCTCCTCCTGGCGTGGTTTGTGAACTTACGACTTGCTCAACCATCTCTTTCGTTTTTTCGATAATCTGACAATCGGCGACAATGCTGAGTTGGTCGTCTTCCGTTACTTTGCTGCCAATAAATCCGGCGGCGGCTCCGATGGCTGCGCCGCCTGGAATCCATCCAAAGCCTTTTCCGCTTCCTAATGTGGCGGCGGTGCCTATTGCTCCTCCCATCGCTCCTCCAAATCCTCCAGCCACCAGGCTATCCAATGTGCTTCCGGGTTTGGCTTTTGCGGCAAAGACGGTTGTGACTTGGACGATGAAGTGTGCTTTGTCAGGATCTTGGAGAAGTGTATATCCTTTTTCCGTCAAGCGAGCTGGGAGATCGCTCAATGTGGCATTGGGGTTATCCGATGTATTGCGCGCTTCCAGAAAGATCGTTTTCTCATTGGTCGGTCTGAGGAAGATGGTGGTGCTGCTTTTAGCCTGGCTAATGCGGTTAACGGTCATGTGATTGGCGCAGGCTGTGGTGAGTAACAGCAGGGCCAGGATTGGGATGGTGAGTAGACGTGACATGGAAACTCCTCTGGTTAATGAGAATCATGACCGCTTAATGGTCATAGTCTGAAGACTATTACGTTCGGCCACGAGGGCGAAGTTGGGGGATGATGAGGTGTGATGGATTGGTATTAGTATTTGCGTTGTATCATCATCTGTTGCTCAGTCCGACGTTTCTTGTGATCCGGAGTGGAGTTAAGTCTCAGAGCGTTAGACTTTTAATGGCATGACGATATGGTGCCATTCGGGTCGTTCCGGGGTTGTAAGCAGGCATGGGGCGAGGGGTGAGTCCATATAGACCTGACAGTGTTCGCCCGGCATGCTGGCGAGGGCATCGAGCAAATAGTGTGTATTGAATCCTGTCACCAGCTCGTCCCGGGTACTGGTGATCTCGATACTTTCCGTGGCCTCACCCATATCGACGTTGACGGCTTGGAGGAGGATTTCCGTCGGCCGTATTTTAACTTGGATGGGTTTGGCATCCCGTCCGCTAATCACGGAGACCCGCCGTAAGGGATCTTCGAGGTTGAGCTTGGGTAAGGTGAAGAGGGCGTTCGTTTTCTGTGGGATGACGCCTTCATGTTTGGGGTATTGCCCTTCCATGAGCCGGCTGGTGAGCATGGTGGCTCCGAGTTTAAATCCCGCGAGGTTGGCGGAAAGTCCAATCCCGATGTGGGTGTCGTCGACATTGGCGAGGAGTGTTTTGAGCACTTTCCCGATCTTTTTCGGAACCAACATGGTCTTGGTTTTGTGGTCTTTTGTTAGCCAGACGCCGGTGGTCCGGCTGGTGAGGACCAGACGTTTGCCGTCTGTTCCGACGGCCTGAAGACTAGGTGTGGCTCCGTCGATCATTTGAAATCGAATGGCGTTGAGGATATACCGCTCCGTTTGTTCTCCTACGGCTGGGAGTGTTTCGTTCAAGAGGTCTTGCAGATCGCCGATGGGCAGGCTGAAGAGGAGGGGGGCAGGGATGGCGGGCAGGGCCGGATAGTCCTGGGCATTGAGGCCCTTGAATTTGGCTTTGGTTTTCCCGGCGCTGATGGTCATGTTGTGCGTGGCGTCGACAGTCCATTGGACCGTGGGCGCGTGTAATTCACGAATGAATTCCAAGACCGGATCGGCGGGTACGACGAAGGAGCATGATTCAGGACAGGGGATGGCCATGTGGCGTTGCAGGCCCAGTTCAAGGTCTGTGGCGGCTAAAGTGATGTGACTGGCCGTGGTGGTCACGAGGATATGTTTGAGAATGGGCAGTTTCGGACTTTTATCAAGCAAACTGTGCATCATCTTCAAAGTCTGAAGGAGTTCGTTGCGATCAAAGGTGAGTTTCATGAGTGTCTCCTTAACAGTTGACGATGATGTAACTTCCGAACTGCTCACCTTCGGTGAGGTCCCAGGCACGGATTTCCGGGATGTACTGTTCCATTGTCCGGTAGTGGATCCGTTCTTCCGGTCCGTCTTTGGTGTGGAGGGTTTCTGTGATGGGTGCGAGTTCTTTGGTGTGTTTTCGCCCGCGCCCTTTAATGATCCAGTGCCGGCCGTTCTGTAAGATGGTTTGGTTGTTGAACAGTCCTGAAATAATCAAGCGGGTGAGATGCCCGATGCGGAGAGGTAGCAAGGGATGGACGGGTTTCGTGTGATGAAAGGTTAAGAGGTCCTGAGTATAGCGGTCTTGCCACAGCCCTTCCGTATGTGCGGACTGATACATGTCGAGCGGATCAATCCAGTTGCTGTCAAATTGGATGTCGCCTTGGAGGACCAGGGGAGGGAGTGTATAGGTGTGCGCGGGGGTGCTGTCGCCCAGCACGGGGAGTGAGTGGGCGCGTAGTAGGCGCCAGAGGTAATTGCGCACGGTTTGTGAAGGATTCGGGGTTCGGACTCGCGCACCGATGAAGACGGTTTGTTGAAACCGGTCATATTCTGGGTCAGGAAATCGATAGAGGGAGACGTCTCGATAGTAGGTCGAGAGATATTCCAGCACGCGTTCTGAATATTGATGCTCCGGAATAATGTAGATGCCGATGCCCTGAGGCTGAAGCATCGGGGTCCACTTCTTGAGCCACAGATATTCGGCTCGTTCGCCGTTGCGCATTGTGTCGTAGGGGGGATTCAGAAAGAGGACAGAAAAGGCGTCTCGCTGTACCTGGGAGACGGTGGCGTCTGATCGCAGCACCTTGGTGCAGTGCATTCGACATTGGGCGGCGCGTTGTTTATCGAGTTCAATCGCATAGGCGTCGACCGTCTGGAGGTGGCGCTTCAGGAATCCACCGGCGAACCCGTCTCCTCCGCAGGGATCGAGTAGTCGTCCTGGTCTGTGGTGTGGGTTTGTGATCAGATGAGAGAGGGCGTCCAGGATACGGGGTGGGGTCGGGTAGTAGCCGGATTTTGCGCGGGCTGCTGGTCTCATAATTGTCTTTCTGTTGCGGCTGGCGACGGGGGTTCGGGGATAGTCAGTTGACGGGTGCGGAGCCGTTCCTGGATCCAGGCGATGATGTCGTCGGCCTTTGGAGTGAATTCCCAGACGGTGCAGTTATAGGTTTTCAGTGCGGAGACCCATTTGCGTGTGATGGCGGTCTCCCAGAGCTGTGGGCCCCATTCGGGCCTGATCGGACAGGCGAGGACGCGATCGAGCACATAGACGAAGTTTGGCGGCATCTCAGTCTGATGTGGGGTGCGATCAATAATGAAGGCGCGGGTGTCATGTTGTACGCCGACGGAGGTGCCATGGTGTGGGAGCCAGAGCACAGCCTGGGCGCCGGAAGGGAGCCGTTTTTGTGTCATGGCAAAAAAGGTGGTGGCCTCTTTGGGCCAAGTGCAAGAAGAGATGCCGGTGATGGAAAAGCGGAGGCCAATACTCATGCTCGCTTTTAAGGCTTTGATGGCATCCGGTTCGCCGACAAGGGAGAGTAGACAGATCTCCCTTGTTGTGGGGTGAATCGCGTAGGCTTCGACGACGGCGTCGTAGCCGTCGGTCTTTAGGATGCGGAGTTGGTCGAGCGTAGGTTCTGTGACTGTGTGCATTGTTAGGCCGCAAAGAGTGTGAGTTGTGTGGTGGATTCGTGGGTCTGTGTGAATGTGGTGCGCGGACGTATCCCGATGGTGAGTGGGATCGGCGCCGGAGCTGGTTCGTACGGTTGCTCGTTGGGAGTGGTCTCGAGTACGGGTTCTGGCGCGGTGCGTTGATAGGTCGCCGCTAGTTGCGCGAACATCGTTTCGGCGCTCAACACGGAGGTGTTGCGATCGAGGACTTGACTGACCAGTTGGGTCATCATGTCCTCAGGTTGTTGATACTCATTGAGGCCTTCGGCACTCACGTCTCCTTCGGTTTGGAGGCTGGCATTGATGCCGGCAGCGACTAAGGCCCAAGCATGTTCTTGCACGGTGTGTTTGTAGAGGAAGAAGTAGAGTTCTACAGGGAGTTTTTGGGGTATCCGCCAGGATCGTCGGGAGGCTTGCCGGACGACGTAGGTGGAGTACTCATTTTCATACCAAGCAATCGTCGGGTAGTCGATCAGGTCGAGTCCGGTCTGCACGCTTTTCGCGTTGCAAATCAGAGCGTCCAGACCTTGCTGAGTCCGCTGATCGATCCAGTCCATCCGTTTGTCGGGTTTGACGGAGGCGGGAAGTATGGTGGTTCGCAAGCCGGCGCGAGTCAGTATTCCTTCAAGCCGTTTGGTGATGTCACGGGTTTGTGTGTGAGTGCAGTAAATGAGGACTCTCCGTCCCCGCTCGTGTTGGGCGGTCACGAGATTGACGAGTGCTTGTTCTTTGGGGAGGAGCTGATCCGGGTCGAGAGGATCCAGGGCGAATCGAACGACGCCTTGATTATCGGTGATGGTTTCGCCTTGCCAGGCGCGATCTGGATAGGCGAGCAGGGCTTGAATGGTGCAGCTGACGAGATGCCCGTCTCGGGTTCTCCGTCCTCGTGGAATCAGTTCGCGCGCGGCGGCTTTGAGTTTGTCGTAGTGGGTGAGGAGCTCTGGACTCATCTGACATTCATGGACCTGTTCACGGTAGGGCGGCAAGGACATGCCAAGGTCGCGTAATTGAAAGAAAGCGGTGTTGCCGACGAGATGGGGAATGAGATGCGGCGAGATCCCTGGCCGTTCGCGGACGGTCACATGGACGCGTCGTTTCGATTCTTTACCGGTTAATAAGACCTTTTGGGTATCGATGTCGGTGGTGCGTGTTTCCCAGGTGCCGTAGAGATCGACCCACCGGGCTTCGTCGGTGATCTTGAAGCTCGCGCGGATGGCGGGGTTCATGCGCCACAAAATATGGAACAGCGAGGTCGACTTGCCAGAGGAGAGGGTGCCGGTCAAGGCGAGGGTACGGCGACATTTTCCAATGAGGAGGGCAAAGGCGAGGGCTTGTGCGCTCCCTCTACTCTTGGCCTCTTGCACCTCGTCGCAGACTAAACAATCAAACAGCCGCGGATGCTGCTTTCCGATATAGTCGGCGAGTGCGTAGCGGCGTGGTCCGTCCGAATCGTAGGTCCATAACGGACTGTGACAGTGCTGGCACTGCTGGCCGGGCTGGAGATTGCGCGGAGTCACGGGCAGTTCGTCTTTTGTAAGAAGTCGTTCTCCGCAGTGTGGACACATGTATTGCGTGTAGATTTCCCCGTTCAGCCGACGAAGTTTCTCGACCAAGGCGTGGCGTCTGGCATAACTCAACTTGGCACGCTCTCGACTGAGAATGGCGACGAGTGGCCATGTGGGGGTGAGGGGAAGCCTGGCAAAGGCGTCGAGATCCGTTATGGAACGCAGGATGCAAGCATGGACGTTCGGGAGCAGGGTTTCTAATTCTTTTTTCCATTTGCCGACTAAATGGGGAGGACACAGGATAAGGGTGCGGCGGGAACGGAGGAGTGCGCTCACGGCTCCGGCGATGCGTGTTTTTCCGGTGCTCATTTCTGCTGAGCAAATGGCACTGGTGGCATAGCTAAACGCGTGGGCCAGGGCGGCAGCGATGTTTCCCTGGGCCGGCAGTAAGGGCTCGCCGAATCGCCGGAAGGTCGGTTGGGCTGCGTGTAGGACGTCTGGCGTGAAGTGCGGGGTGAGCTGATTGGCGGTGGTGGTGCAGAGTGAGTCTGAGAACTGTTCCAGAAACTCCTGGATTGGTACCTGTTGTTCGATGACGGGCACACAGCCTCCATGTGATAGCAGAATGTGGGGATTTGGTTCAGACCAGGGCACGTGCGTACGGAGGTTAGTTAGATGCCGCGCGGGATGGATGGAGAAGCGTGGCGGCTAAGCTCACACGGATGTTTTATCTGCGCTGTCGTGATGGGGGACAGATGGAGGACTAGCAGGGTGTACCGTGATGCTGTTTGCGTGCCGGCGTGTGAACGATGCCGAAGGTTTCGAGCTGTTCGAGGCTGATAGGTGTGGGATTCTGTTTGAGTAGTTTATGAAGGTCTTTGACGCCGGCTCGGACATGGTGTGTGACTTCGACGACACGGAATCCGGCGTCAAGAAGTTGGTCTTTGGCTTGTTCTTGCGCGCGAGGACCGGGGTCCTTTTTTCTTTTCTTGGTGTGCGTGTTTGTGGGTGTGGCCGAACGCGTGTCGTGGTCGAGGGCTAGATAGACAGTGCTCGGTCGTAGTTGCTGCATGCAGGGGACGAGTCGATCGATATTGTTGATGCTATTGATGGCACAGAGGGAGGTGCGGTTTTGCAATAATTGATTGCCGGCGAGGCAGTCGAGAATACTTTCCGTGATGAGGATGCCACTGGCGGGTCGGCGGACTACCCAGAGCGCTTTATCGCCCAAGGTACGGCGCCGGTATTGTTTCTCGATGGTTTGATCGTCGAGGGCGCGACATTCAAGTGACGTCATGAGGTGCGGTTGGGCCGAGGGCGAAGGGATGCCGATGTACGGCAGGGTCAATCCCGTTTCATTGACGATGCGTTCAAGATAGATCAGGCCAAGTTCTTCGGGAAAGGCGAGGTCTCGCTCCAGAAAATACTGCCGGATATAGAATCCAAGCTCCGGGGTCATCCGATCTTTCCACTGAAAGTACAGGCGGCGGACTTCGCGGGGGCTCAAGATGTAACGGGTGTTAGAGTGCTGTGGTGTCATGGTGACGGGCAGTTTGAGCAAGAGTTTGACGGCCGCTTGAAAATCGATCTGGTGGAGCTGCATCAGGAGATCCATCCCGTCTCCGTGCTCTCCGGTGCCGAAGTCCACCCATTTCCACGCACCGTTTTTATAGGTGATGGAGAAAGACGGATTGCGATCTTCCCGCAGCGGGGAATGGAACATGCCTTTGTGGTTCCGGACATAGACTGGTTCATGTCCCTGTGCGTGCAGATAGGAGATCAAATCGACTTGTCTGGCTTGGGTGAGGATGGTCGGATCTAGTTTAGGCATACGGGTGTGGCTAGTGGATTCGCATGGCGTTCTGCGTACTCGCGGGCGTAGCGGTACAAGGTGTCGTGAAAATTCAAAATCAGCGATTGGTTATGGGTGTGGTTGACGAGCAAATAGTCGATGAGTTGTACGTCCAAGAGTTGGCCAGTGAGCGCGCACTTACTGGCATGTTCGAGGATATCCTCATTCGGACGAAATGCGCCGTGATCCTGTGTTGCATGTCGCTGGATGATAATAAGAGCGTGAGCGTGTTGGTGGAAAGCTTCAGCGAAGATCTGTTGAACTGACGGCCCGACAGGGTGAAACCCATCAGTGGGCCAATAATGATGCCCGAGAGGGGCATGGTGTCGGTCCAAGAACAACACCAGACTGGCACCAGTATCTATTCCAGACAGGGTCGTGGAGAGATATCGGAGAACGTCTTGTGGGCTCCGAATCGGGAGTTGGTGATGGGCGAGTGCACGATGAGGAACTGTATTAGGCCGCATAGAGTCCTTGGGCGCACAGGGGAGATGGGTCTGTGGCATCATAGGACTATTACGGCTATCTGGTTCGGTGATACCTGGTAGATGATTAATCGGTGTCCTCGCTGACTAAGATGCGCCGGGTTGGCTTAGTGATGACCAACGTGTCTAGCTGGTTTCTGACGGAGGTGAGGCTGGTCCTGACGATGCCTTGGAAGGTCTCGTCTTTTTTCAACGTTCGGGGGGTCACTCCTTGGAGGGTGGTTCGTAGCTGAGCGACGAGTTTCTCTAGTTCTTGGTCGTTGCTGATATTGCGGCCTTCGAATTCCGTGAGGAAGGTCGTGAGGTTGTTAAGGGCCGAGGCGCGTAACACTTTCGGTTTTCCGTCACTGTCAGGACTGAGTTTTTCCAAGAGGTGGTCAACAAGTCCCTTGACCAGCTCCCGGAGTCCGTCGCGAATATCCTCACCGATAATCTTAAATTTCTCCGCCATCCGTTCACGTTCGCGCTCGGCCATCGTTTCGTCGATGCTGCTCAGGACACCGGGAAGGTCGAACGTCATGAATTGGATATCGAAGCGGAAACTGTCTCGGATTTCTGCGAGGGTCGGATACTCTTTCGCGTCGAACTCATCTTTGAGGCGGTCCCGAGCATCCTCTTTCCGTTCGTGGTAGACGGCGGAAAAGGCATCGATCAGTGCGGCGCGTTGTCCGCGGAAGTCGTCGATGAGATGGGAGAGTTGTTGCAGGCAGCTCGCCGGCACCAGGGCCATGCCATGCCCGATTTTTGCCGGGAGATCGTAGCGGTGTAACTGTCGGCGGATCTGGCTATCAAGGAGGACGATTCTGTCGTATTCAGGACATGACACGATGACCTTCGTGATCTTGAACATATTCTGATCGGCCTTGGATTTCACTTTAATCTTCGCCCTGCGTTGCAGTCCGATCTTGCGTAGTGAGAGGGTCATGCAGACGGCTTTGGAAAACAGGTCTTCGGCGGTGAGGTCTGGCAAGGTGAGGGTGCGCATGGGTGTCTCCTTCTAGAAAACATGGAGCAGACGTGTGTTGAGTATTACTGTCTGTTCGGACGGGTGTGGTTAAGCTTGGGCCACTAACGGTTGGGTTCCCAAGTGCATTTTTCTCACTCGTTTATTTGTTGAGGGTTGGGGGTTGTGGTCTTTTCGGAAGGGTCCAGGGTAACTGGCACAGAGGAACGCGCCATCGGCTTTCGCATACAATGTCTCGATGCTCTGTTTGGCGCTGATCGAGACTGGGAGGATATAGCCAGCGGCTTCTTCAAGCGGGATGTTCAGGCGCCAGGCAATGTCAGCACATTGCCGAATTTCCGCGCCGGTCCACGGCTCGTCGAGGAGACGGTCTGCGGATTCTGTGAGTCCATACTTCTTGAGGTAAATGGTCCAGATCGCGGCCCGTTCTTCGGTATTGGGGAGTGGGAAAATGAATGTGCCGAGCCTGAATCGACGTCTGAGTTCCGGCGACAGGGTGTCAAGGCTGTTACACGTGGCTAGAAATAGCGCCGAATTGTTGGAGATCGTGGAGATGATCTTGAGGGCTTGTCGCATATTGTATTCACTGGCGCCGACTTGTCCGGTTTTGATCGCGCCGAGGTCGAGTTCGATGGTGGGGATGCCGGCTTCGGTGCCGGCGGCTTTTGAAATTAAGCTCTTCGAGGTGCCAGGCGCGCCGCAACAGATGATGCCTGTGGCGTCGGTGTTTTGCATATATTCCAGCAGTTGACGATGGAGGTCTTGGGACACACCGGTGTTATCGCCATGTGCGGCGTTGGCGCCAGCCATGAGTTTTTCAATTTCATCCATAAATACAATCGCGCGGGGGTGATTGCGGCCGGTGAGAATCTGGCTGAGGAAGGTCTTGATTTGAGGGATGCCGCCGATGTCGCTGAAGCGTTCCTGTCCCCGATAAATTTTGAGTCCCGGTGTTTGTTCAATTGCGTCATATTTCCGTTCCCAGAGCTTGGGGACACTGAGTCCCTGGGTCGTGAATGCCATGGCGATCGCTTGTTCAGCGGCAAAGGCGGAGAGTCCGGTGACAGCGTCGATCGCTTTATCCAACAAATCCTCAGTGGGGGAGGGGATCGACGGGACTTCTTTGATGGTGTTCTCGTATGCGAGGCTTAGGATAGTTTGCAGGTCCTCGCGTGCGGGCAAGGGATCATCCAGCACGAGGACGTCGTGGACGAGCTCTTGTGGGATCTTTAGATTCGGTGCGAGCAGAATCAGGGTTTGCCCCGCAGCTTTGAATTGATCGCGGAGCAACCAGATGGCTTGGATGATGGCAGTGTCATGCAGAAACCGGTGTGCGTTATGGAGAAACACCATCGTGTTATCTGGGAGCATACGGAATTTCTGCAGGGCGACCGCCAGATTCTTCAAGGCGCTGGCGCTGGCCTGATCTGGGACGAGGTCTTTGAGAACGGCCGTGCTCTTCAGATGCTTCGGTGCAGTGTTTTCTTCGATCATTACCTGTTCAGATGGGGTCAGAGAGAGTCCTGTAATGACATCCCACTGGAGGATAGCGTGTTCTTCTTGAGCCCGGCTCGCTGGCCGTGCAAGGCAAAGTGATCGGATGGTCATGCCGGGATCCGGTGTATGAACGCCGATAATCGGGACACCGGCTTCCAGTGCTTTTTGATAGGATTTGATCAAGGTGGTTGACATCAAAGTCTCCTTCTTCGGGTGTAAGACAGACGAACCGCGAGCAATACGGCGATATGGGAGAAGTGGGGTACGATCGGCGTTAGGCAGATTGGGCTGCAGGCGTTGATTTGACACGAGGTGTGGAGGCGGCGATGAAATTCAGCAGTTGTTGCTTCGCGCGTAGGAATGCGGTGTCATTCCCGTTCTTATCGGCCTCTTCACACCGATTGAGCATGGTGAGGAGGGTGGCGTACCGTGGTTCATGGGGATAGATCCCGTGTATGGCTTCAGCGATTTCATTCCAATGTCGATAGGCGGCGGATTGTCGTCCTTGTTGCGGCGTTGGCTCAGGTGTGCTCATATGCCTCCTTGTGCGTCCGTGTTGAGAGACCGAGCGATTCGTTGGTAGAGCTGTGGTCTGGGATAGTGGGTGTTCGGCCTCCACTGCCTGGTCACAAGGGTCGCTCGCTCGAAGCGTAGTAGGGCGGGGTAGAGGAGTCCCGGAGGCAACTGCGTCCGGTTAAGGAGTTCCTGACTGGTCCAGTTTGGATGGGGATCGTGATCGAGTATTTGAAGAGGACGGGATTCGCTGGATAGGAGTGGGTTGTGATGCCGCCATGATCGGAGCATGTGAAATAGACGTGTCAACATGGGTGACTATGGCCGATCAGAATGCGTGTCGCGTTGTAGTGAGGTATTGCACTCCGTTGACGGGGTAATGGATTCCGGGGCCTGTTTCACGCGAACAATAGTGAGTTTAATCCGCTGGTGTCGGCGGCCTTTAATTCCGTCTTTCTTGAGGAGTTCCTTCAGTCCATCGTTGCAGGCGAGTCGGACATTACTCGCTGTGACGGTGGTTTGTTGGTGTGCCAGCTTCGCCGGTACATCGTGAAATTCTGCATAGATGGAAAACCGAGGTCTCATCGCTGTCCTCTTCTGAGTTGATGGTTTGTGGCTGAGGAATATGTCTTGATGATTCTCGGCCTTTCAACGCATTACTTGATCGTGTACCCGATGGACTTCCACTCGCCATTAGTCTCCTTTGTTACAACGACGGTTTCGATCGCATCGGGTTTGTCTTTGAATGTCGTCATGAAATGAAAGATGATGTACTGGCCTTTAGGGACGCCTGGGAGGTCACGTCGGTATTCGGTTTTCTGGAGGATGCGAGACAGAGGAGATCCAAAGGGTTGACGGTGTGCCGTCAGGGTCTGTTGCCATTGTGGAGCCGTGAGCGCTGTCTTGAGATAGGTGGAGGCCTGATCCCAGCTCTGCTGATAATGCCGGGTGTCGATGGTGTGAAGCCATTGCTCGGCCACGGCTGGTGAAACATTGTCCCCGGCGTGAGTGAGGAGCGGATAGGCCAGTACGATGAGGAAGAGATAGAGTGACGAGCGTGACGGAATGAGTTTCATGGTGTCTCCTTCTGTTCTAGTAAAGGTATAATACCTAAGTATATATACCTAACTATGAGCAGCCGCTTGTACTGCCGCATGTCATACATTTTAAACATGTCCCGTTTCGAACCATCGTAAACTGATTGCATTCTGGACAGGCGTCGCCCTCATAGCCTTTCGCGCGCGCGTTGGAGATGGCGTCCGTTCTCACTTCGCGCCCGGAGACTTGTTGGGCGCCAGGCAGGTATTTCCCGTTCCCATTGGGTTTCGCGTAGGGCTTAACGGCGTCTCCACGTAAATCATCGGAAGTAATTTTGACCTGTGCAAGGTCTTGGCGGTTCAAGTAATGCACCGCGAGATCTCGCATGACGTAGTCCATGATGGAGCTACACATTTTGATTTGCTCGTGACCGTGGACCGGGCCATTGGGTTCGAAGCGCATGAAGGTGAAGGCTTCGACGAATTCTTCCAGGGGCACGCCATATTGCAGGCCAAGGGAAATGGCGATCGCAAAACAGTTCATCAGGCTACGAAACGCGGCCCCTTCTTTGTGCATATCGAGGAAGATCTCGCCTAAGTTTCCATCTTCATATTCACCGGTACGAATGTAGAGCTTATGCCCGCCGATCGTGGCCTTTTGGGTATAGCCCGTACGTTTGTTCGGCAGTGGCCGGTGAGTGCCGCGCGTATCGGCGAGAGTCTGCCGGGCGAGTTCTTGCGCCACGGTGGGGATATCCTTCTGCACAATGGCGGTGGCTAAGGTGTCGGCCCCGATCGCGTTCAAGGGCTGGCTCAGTTTGCAGCCATCGCGGTAGACCGCAACGCATTTGACGCCGAGGGTGTAGGCCAGCCGATAGAGGGCGTCGATGTCCTCAATGTCGGCGGTGTGTGGCATATTGACCGTTTTGCTGATGCCACCGCTGATGAAGGGCTGGACGGCGCCGAGCATGCGAACATGCGCGTCGGGTGCGATGAACCGTGTGCCCATTGTGCCGGACTTATTGGCACAATCGAAGATCGGCAGATGCTCCGGGTTGAGATGGGGGGCTCCTTCAATCGTCGAGGTTCCGCAGGCGTGTATATTGGCTTGGTCGATGTCTTTGGACGAAAATCCCATTGCGGTCAGTAGATCGAATCCGTGCGCTTGCAGCTGAGCGTCAGTGAGTTTCAATGTGGATTTGCACCAGTCCTTGCCCACGGCTTCGGGGGTGAAGCAAGTGTGTAGTCTCATTGCGGACTTGAGCGCAGGTTCAATGTGTAGTCGCGCGCTGACCGGAATGCCCATGGCCCATAATCGGTCCGAGGGAATGGTAGGACAGGTGCGCAATGTGCCATGGCCGACAATGTACGTCACGATATCGTCGATTTGGGCGGGGGTATAGCCGAGCTGTTCGAGCGCGGGGGGGACGGATTCATTAATCAGTTTCATTGTCCCGCCACCGGCCAACTGTTTGTGTTTCACGAGTGAGTAGTCCGGTTCAATCCCGGTGGTATCGCAATCCATAACCAAGCCGATGGTGCCGGTGGGCGCGATGACGGTTGTCTGCGCATTCCGGAACCCATACTCTTCTCCGGCATGCAGTGCGTCATTCCAACAGACGCGCGCGGCCTCGACCAAGGTTGAAGGGCAGTGGGTTGTATCGAGTGGTTGTGGGATCACACTGAGGTGTTCGTATTGGATTCGTTCGGTGACGCCATGGGCGGCCCGTCGGTGGTTACGGATGACGCGCAACATGGCATGTCGGTTGTCGTTATAGTGGGCAAACGGACCGAGGTCTTTGGCAAGGCCGGCGCTTGTGCGATAGCTTTCGCCGGTGAGGATAGCGGTGAGTCCTTGTGCGAGTCCTCGAGCCTTCGGTGAGTCGTACGGGATACCGAGTCGCATCAAGACCGCGCCCAGGTTCGCATACCCCAATCCGAGCTGCCGTAGTTTGGCGGTGCGTTCAGCAATGAGTTGGCTAGGATAGGCGGCCATGGAAACGGTGATATCGAGGGTGATGGTCCAGAGCTTAATGGCGTGACGGTACTGTTCGAGATCGAAGGTGCCGTCCGGTTTCAAAAACTTCGCAAGATTGAGCGAGGCCAGATTACACGACGTGTCGTCGTTCGAGAGGTACTCGGAGCAGTTGTGAACAATGAGCCCGTTTGCAACAAAGTGACTGGTTGCAGGTTCGGTCAGATCGTAGACAAGATCAAATTCGAGGAGTTGCAGTGAGATGAATTGGGTCGTCAGTTTATCTTTGTAGCATTCGATAGTCTCATTGATGTGCTTGAGTGCAGCGGCCTTCTTACTGGCAGGATGAAACCCGATGTGATGCTCAAAAAGGAGCCGGGAACTTCTTGAAATGCGAAGGGAATACATTTCCTGAACGGGATATTCTTTTATTCCACCTTTTCCATCAGGGAGGAAAGAGGTGGTCTTTCCTGCGCGTCTGTTTGTATACAACTTGGACTTAATCCCAAATGATAACAGCAGAATTTGGACTTGCTTCATCAGCGGGAGGGAGGAGGAATCGAGTGAAATGTACTGGGACTTGTCCCCGTAGTTTGCGACAGTGCCGTCAGCGGTGAAAAGTCCTGAGAGTATGGCCGCTAATGATGCCTTATTGAGTCGAAAGACTCTCGGAGTGAATGATTTCAGTGCTGAACCTTCATGAAGAATGGCATATTCATTGAATTCTTGAATAATGCGTGGGGCTGACGTTGCGATGCGTGACCCGGTTGGTGATTGGGCAATGGAAATCGGTTGTGCGACATGTTCACCTCGAATGGAGGCGAGGGCGTAGCCGAGTGATTTTTCATGCTCGATGGCAGCCATGGCTGTTTCAAGTATGGGAGACTCATTGGCATGCATGGTGATAGTGAGGCTGGCACGGTTGCCATATTCCGTTTTGTAATGGCTGATACAGCCGTCTCCAACGGCTAATCCGACTGTGAACGCCAGATCCTTGGGTAATTCGTCCCTACCGAATGACCCCGCTGAAAGGACCAGCGTGTCATGTGGTCTTAGATCTTTCGCAGGAACATCCCCTCGATTCAGGGTTGCAATGGGATGATTGGCGGTCAATTTCAGTTCATACCCATCAGAAGTGGTGAGGCGATAGAGGCGTTTACAACCGGTGAGGAAGATGTCTTGTGCAGGATGCAGTCGTCCGTCACTTCCTAGTATGGAGAGGTTGTTGCCAATAATGTCTTGAATCTGCTGCCATCCGTTCTCTGTGGCAACATAGGTGTCACCAGATACGCAAGGATTACTGCCATTGATCCGTCCCTGTGCCGGGGTGGTGTGCCAGTCGTTGATGATGTCGTCGTACTGGATGCCCGGGTCGGCGCTTTGCCAGGCGGCGGCGCAGATTTGATTCCAGAGGTCCCGTGCCTTCACGGTTTTAGCCACATGTCCATCAGTGCGGTTGAGTAAGGCCCAGTCTCCATCTGTGGCGACGGTATCTAGAAAGGCTTTAGTAATGCGGATGCTGTTATTGGCGTTTTGACCGGTGACTGATTGATATGCTTCCCCTTCCCAGCCTAAGTCATAAGTCGAGAAAGCAAAGGTGCGTTGATCGCGTTGCGCGAAACTGAGAGCCCGTTGAATATAGGTTTCCGGAATTCGATGGTGGCGGGCTTGGCTTATGGCTTCGGCGAGGTTGGTGTTGAATTGTGGATTAGGTTGGGCAAACTCGTTTGTTTCTTCCGTGATCCACACGGTCTGCATGATGCGGGTGAGGTGATTGGCAAAGAGGTGTGAGCCGACCATCAGTGCGGCGACCTTCTGATCCTCCTTCACTTTGAGATTGATGAATTCTTCGATGTCGGGATGGTCAATGTTGAGAATGACCATCTTAGCAGCCCGTCTCGTGGTCCCTCCGGACTTGATGGCGCCCGCCGCAGCGTCCCCGATTTTCAACCAGGACATTAAACCGGACGAGGTCCCGCCCCCGGAGAGTTTCTCGCCGCGTCCGCGCAGGGCCGAGAAGTTGGTGCCGCTGCCTGATCCGTACTTAAAGAGTCGGGCTTCGCGTTCCCACAAGCTCATGATCCCGCCTTCATTGAGGAGCGAGTCGCTAATCGACTGAATGAAACACGCGCTTGCCTGAGGATGCTCGTAAGCATTGAGGGTTTCGGTCGTTTCTCCGGTCTTCAGATCCTGTCGCCAGAGGCCTTGAGCCGGGCCGGCAATCCCGTAGGCATGGTGGAGTCCAGTGTTAAACCACTGGGGCGAATTGGGTGCGCCGATCTGATGGCTCAACATGTATTGCATCTCGTCCGAGAAGGCCTGGGCCTCCTCGTCAGAATCGAAATATCCTTCTTTCAGGCCCCAGTACATCCAACAATTGGCAAGGCGACGGAAGACCTGCCGGGCATCGGTTTCGGCACCGAGCTCGCCGTTGGGTTGTGGCACGCCGGTTTTCCGCATGTATTTGGTACCGAGGATGTCGATGGCGATTTGCGACCAGGTGTCGGGGACCAGGATAGGGGTAACGGGGTCTTGTTTCCCACGAACGATGGGAATGCGTTCGACAAAGCGCTGGTCGTGATAGGGGTCAGAATGGGTTTTCGTGAAGAGACGTGGAATGTGCATTGTGGAACTCCTTATGTGCGTATTACGGAACGGGCTTCAGGTCCGCCTCGCCAGGCGTTGTGCTGCGAATGATCGGTGTGGACACCCTGTACCGCCACGAGGGAAGTGGGAGACCGTATTACTAGAAGAGAAACGCTTAGGATTTTGGGAGGTGTGAGGATGTTTCAGGTGAGACCATTGGTGCCAGAGGGTGCGTCGGAGCGGGGGAGTGGAAATCCTGCCCTGGATCGGCTGTTGGAGATTAATCGCCGCGGGCAGCCGAAACCGTTGTGGCCCGGAAAATCTGTGTTTGGCTACGGCGCGCGCTTGGGGGTGGAACCGATCACGGAAGGCTTGATTTGGATGCCGGACGAGGATCGGGCCGGTCACGTCGGGTGTTTCGGGACGACGCGGAGCGGGAAGAGTCGCTTGATCGAAAGTTTGATGGAACAGGACATCCGGAAGAATTACTCGACGGTGGTCTTCGATCCCAAGGGGGACCAGGAGCTGTTTTCGAAGTTTGTGCAGGTGGCGGCGGAGTCGGGTCGACTGGATGAGGTGATGCTGATGACGCCGATTTTCCCCGACTACTCGATTTATCTGGACCCCTTGGCCAACTACTATATGGAAGAAGAGTTGGTGAACCATATTTACAGCATCCTGCCCGGTAAGGATTCGGCGAGTTCGGAGTTTTTTACCGGCACGGCGGAAAGTGTGGCCCATGCGATCATCAGCGCGTTGATTCGCTTGGGGCGGGCCCGGGGTGAACGGGTGCCGTTGACGTTCGACGACATCAAGAAGCGGATTAACCACGAGGACCTGCGCCGGCTGTCCGAGAGTCTGTCGATGTTGCCTAACACGGAAGACTTGCGCCATACGATCGATTCGTTTACGCAGAATCCGGCGTTGCAGGATTACTACACGAAGATCTCGGGTTCGCTGCGGGACGGAATGATTAAGCTCACGATGGGCAATACCGGCCGTATTCTGGGAAAGGCTCGGACGAATCCCTTCATTCAACGGCTGGAAAAGGGGCAGCGAGTCCTGTTCTTTTGTACGCTCGGCAGTATGTTGACCTCGCGCGTGTCGTATTTGGTGGCGAAGGTGTTTGTGTCCATGATTCAGTCGTTGGCGGGGCGGACCTTTGCTCGAGGCGAGAAGCTGGCCGTGCCCTTGTGCTTGCACTTGGATGAAGGCCACAACGTCTTGTATCCGGGCATTCACGAACTGTTTAACAAAGCGGGTGGTGCCAATATCTGGGTGCACCTGTACACCCAATCGAAAGCGCAGATGGAGAAAGAAGCGGGGCAACTGTCGGCGCAAAGCATTATCGATAGCATCAACACCTGGGCTTATTTTCGGTTGAATCATCCTGAAACGGCGCACCATGTGCAGGAGACGAGTCCGTTCGTCGATCGGCAGGAAGCGGTGATCGGTTTGGGGGCGAGCGTGACGTTCCGTGGGTTGAAAATGCGGCAGATTCAACAAGACAAAGTGATTTCGCTCGAAAATCGGCGGTTCTACTTCCGGAGTCGCACCATGCAGTGCAAGGGGCATACATTGGACGTCTATCCCTCGTATGTGAAGGTCCAGTTTCCACATATCACGAATGATGGGCCGCAGTTTGGGGAGACCCGCCCGTGAGGGTGACCCACTGCGAGCTTTTCTGGTGGAGCTCCCGCAATCGTGTGACCGACTCTCGCGTGAGGAGGCCGACGAACTCCTGCTGGTCGTAGACGAGGAGTCGGGGGGTGGCGGTTAAGAGCATCCGATCGAAGGCGTCACTGATGCGTGCCGTGGGGGCAATGACGATTTCCTGGCTGATCGGTTCCACGAGGTCGCGGATCGGGGTCTGTTGATCGGTCGTCCAATCCGGATGGACCAGGAGGCGTTGATAATGCAGTAGCCCGATGACCTTCCCCTCACGGATGACGGGATAATGGTGGTAGCCATGGCGGAGAAACAGTTCTTTGATCTCGTGCACAGTGTGGGTTTCGTTGACACAGAGGACGTGGCTTCGTGGAATCATCACATCGTGGACGGTGCCACTGAGACGATGGCTAAACTCCACGGTATGGTACTGCCCATCTGAGACCAATCGCAGAATAATCCCGCCGATCATCAACCAGAACGTGCTCCAGTTCATGAATAGCCCGAGCAGGCCGAAGACCATCATGCCGATGGCGATCCGTTTGCCGAGTAATGCAGCCCGTTCGGTGGCTTGCGCGAAGGAGCCGCATCGGTGCCAGTACCACGCGCGCAGCACGCGACCGCCGTCCATCGGGAAGGCTGGGACGAGGTTGTAGCCGGCGAGAATGAAGTTGAACTTCATGATGTAGGCGGCGATCGGGAAATCGGAGAGGGGCCAGAGGAGGACGCCAATGATGGCCGAGCAGAGCGGGCCGGCGACGGCGACGATTGCTTCCAGCCGTGGGTTGGAGAGTTCGCGCGGGAGCATCGTCCAGCCCCCCACGATATGCAGCATGATTTCTTTAATTGGGATGTGGTGGGCGCTGGCGACGCCGGCGTGGGCGCATTCATGGAGCAGGATGGAGAAAAAGAGCAGGAAGGTGCTGAGGAGGCCGGACGCCCAATAGAGGGCGTGTGGATAGTCGGGCCAGATTGTGGGGTAGTAGCCGGTGGCGAGACTCCAGGTGATCAGTGTGACGGCGATTAACCATGACCAGTGGAGGACGACGGTGTAGCCGAGGAACGGGAAGCGTAAACGATGCATGCTCGAGGTCTCCTTCGTTAAGAGCGGCGAATGGATTTACTCAATCGCGCCGGGATTAGCGGGTCTTGGCGATAGTGACGGGCATACCAAAATTCACGGGTGACGGGGCTGTCTTGGTGGGTGTACGAGGCCAGGCAGTCGGTGATTCGGTGGTGTTGGTTGAGATAGCGTTCGATCAGGTCGAAACACGGATGCAAGAGCATCCAGGGATAGAGGACGAAGGGCGCGGATCGTGTATAGAGCAGGGCCTGTCTGGCTCCAAAATACACGGTGAGTTTCAGTAACGTGTGGCGTCGGTAGAGCAGATCAATTTGGCGACCGGCGTCTCCAGGGGCTTGGCCTTGTCGTTGCTGGAGTGTTGAGAGGGTAAAGGTGCGACGGAGCAAGAGTCGTTGGCGTTCGCCGTGCGTCATGATGGGCACCGGATGGGGAAACTCAACGTCACGGAATTGTGGACGAAACGCGGCGAAGAGGAGGGCCTGGTTTCCCACGCTGAAGAGGCTCGCGTAGTCGGCGGCGCCATCCAGGTCGTCGTGTAGCCGATAGGGGCTGTGTGTCGACGCAGGTGTGGGTCGAAGTGTGGCGAGGTCTTCCAGCGGTTCCTGGGTGTCATCAAGGGTGAGGGTCGGCATGCTGGTTCCGGTCCCGTGATCAGTTGTGTCAGGTATCTGCTGATGGGTATTACGGTCCGGCTGCTTCGCGGTCTTCATGTCTTGTTCACAGTTCCTTTCGGCCCTGTGAGGGCCGTCAGTTCTTGTTCGATGGCCTCTAATTCTGTGAGGAGGATCCGTTTGCGTTGCGTGAGGGTGTCCAGCCGTGAAGGGGGCTGGGGGTGAGGGTGGATATGGATCAGTGCAGGCCAATCGGATCGCACATGTTCGAAATCCCATTTGTGTTGTCCGAGTTCGTGAATGGAGAGCTGGCCGGCGAGGTAGGCGTCGATGCGTTGTTTGGTATGGGAGTCTTGTCCGTCGCCTAAGAGGACGAGATAGCCACTGGGCACAACCACGTACCAGGCGCGGAGTTCGATGGTCTTTTTGCGGCGCTTTAACATCCCGCGGCGGGTTTCGATGATGTCCATGGTATTGGCGTGAAAGACGCCATGGACACGGGTACTTGTTGGGGAGAGGGCGAGTCGAGGCAGATCGAGAAGATGCTGTTCGACTCGTTTGAGGGCGGGATTCCAGGTGAGCCGCGCGACATAGGGGATAGCGTCCGGGGTGTCACTGGTGGCGTCAAAGGCGAAGGTGAAGAGGGAGGGGGATGTCATAGGGTTAACTCAGCATAATGCGGTCGAGATCCGTGTCCGGGATCGGCTCAAGAAACCGGCAGCACTTTCCCAGACTGCCTGTTCCATAGGTGGTGGTGTGGATCGGATAGGTGATGGTCAGCACGTGGCGCGGGCGGGTGATGGCGACATAGAGGAGTCGGCGTTCCTCTTCGAGTGCCTGGGGGGTGCTGCAGCTCCGACTATGTGGGATCCGACCGTCCATGGCATTGACCAGAAAGACGGCGTCCCATTCCAATCCTTTCGCGGAATGAATCGTTGAAATTACAATTGTATCGTCCGGGTGTTCGGGGGTGTGCGTGTGATCGGAGGTGCCGGTGCCGACGAGCGCCTCTACCAGTTGACTCAGGTTGGGAATATCTTTGTGACAGTGGACTAGATAAGCGAGCTCATGCATGCGCTCCGTCATGTCGTCCGGATAATGTCGCTTGAGATAGGGTTGATAATGGTCCAGGACCCGTTGGAGCCGGAGACTGAGGGGTGTGGTGTCCTTTCCGAGTTCGCGGAGGAGTAAGGCGAGGCGTCGAAGATCTTCATGGGCGGTTGAGTTGGATAAGATGCTGAGGGGATCGGACGCCTGTTTCATGTCGCGAATGAGTTCTTCAGCTGTGGCAGGGCCGATACGGTCGACCAGGAGCAACAGGCGTTGCCAGGCGAGTCGATCGTGGGGATGGATGGTGACCGTCAGGTAAGCGAGGAAATCTTTGACGTGGGCGGTTTCGACGAGTGCGAGTCCGCCATATTTGACGTAGGGGAGACGATGGTGTGTGAGGGCTGTCTCCAGGTCATACGAGTGGGCCGATAAACGCACGAGGACCGCGATCCGATGGAGGCCGACCCCCTGTTGTTGTAGGGCACGGATCTGGGCGATGACGTACGCACTTTGGATATGGTCATCGGGACACTGCACGAGCTGGGGACGGGGTCCTGTTTTCCGTGTGGTAAAGAGTTGTTTCGGGTGGGTGTCGTGTGCGTGTTCCAGGAGCCGATTCGCGAGCGTGAGGATGGGCTGAGAGCTGCGGTAGTTTTGTTCCAACTTATAGAGGGTGGTGCCCTGAAAGATGTGGATAAACTCTTGCATGTTGCGAACGTCTGCACTCCGGAATGAATAAATCGACTGACAATCATCTCCGACGACCATGACGTTGCGATGGGGCGTGCCCAGGAGGCGCACGAGTTCGGCCTGGAGCCGTGTCGTGTCTTGGTATTCGTCGACGAGAATCGCGTGATACTGACTGCTCAGACAGGCGGCGGCGTCTGTCTGTTCCATGAAGAGTCGGTGTGTGAGCAGGAGGAGATCATCATAGTCAAAGCGCTGTTGGGTCCATTTCGTGTCGTAGAAGAGCCGATGCAGGGCCACAATGGCGCTGGTGTGTGGACTGTATTGTGGAAAGGTTTCTTCCAGCGTGTTTGTGACGGAGGTCATGTTGTTGGCCGCGTGACCAAAGAGTGAGAGGAGGGTTCGTTTATCGGGAAAGCCTTTGAGGGTGGTGAGCCGTTGTTTACTGGCCAGGAGATGCAGCATGCCGCTGGTATCGCCTTCATCCATGAGGGTAAAGCGGGGGCTGAGCTCGAGGGCTGACCCGTATTGGCGGAGCCACGTGTGGGCCATGCTGTGGAATGTGCCCCCTTGGATTTTGAGGTGTGGGTAGGGATTCAGGGCTTGGACCCGGTGTAGCATTTCTGCAGAGGCTTTTCGCGTAAAGGTGATGAGGAGGATCTGGTGCGGGTGGAGACCTTGACCTATGAGCCATGCGGCGCGTCGGGTGAGCACTTTGGTTTTGCCGCTGCCGGCCCCCGCGAGTACGAGGCTAGGACCGAGCGAGGCGGTCACAACGGTGAGTTGCTGTGTATTAAGGTCGAGGGGATCGGCGATGGTGCGTAGTTGTTCCTCGGAGAGCCGTGGCAACGTCGCTTTAGGGCGTCTAGGGGCCGGATGAGGGCCGAACATGAAGAGCTGTCCAGGAGCATGGGACATGGGTGTGGCTAAACCTCGTCGATGGTTGAGACGGTGGACAATCAGGGATGATGGTGAGTCGATCACCATATGCTGTTCCTATCCTCCTAATTACGCGCTGACGGGACAGTCCATTGTGGGTCTAATTTGCGGTTGAAGGAGCGGGAGGTCGTGGGGACCTCCGAAAGCGCTATTGGTAATGGTGCAATGGTGGGGGCTGTGATGTTCCAGATAGATAAAGGGACGGAAGGCGGTACAGGTGGTACAGAGTCGATTGGGCTGGATGCTGCGTTGGCGCTGTTTGTCTTGGATGATCGTGATGGCGAGAGATCGGAGTTCTTCGATGGTCGTGTCGCTGAGTTGCTGGAGGCGTCCGAGGAGTGTGTGGATCAGATGTTGATGCACCTGTGCCGCGTCTTCGCCGGCTTCGGTCATGTCGATAGTGGTGCGGCGTGCGACTATGAAGCCTTGATTGATTAGATGCGTGAGGCTGGTTCGGATATGCATAGGGTGGATTCCGAGTTGTTGCGCGAGTGGCGTGATCCGGCGCTGATGAGGATCCGTGAGGCTGATGGTAATCAACAGTTCACGGCTGAGGAGTTCTTGTGTGGTAGCGTTCGGGTGTTGCTCGGCGGCATAGGCGAGCATCAGCTTATGAAGGAGAACGGTCAGTGCCGCACGCTGTTCATGATGAGTATCTGGCCTTTTCATCGACAGCTCCTTTATGTGTCAGGTTGACGGACATGACGTAAACATCCTTGAGCAGTGTGTGCCGGCCCATTCTCTAGAAGTACTAGGTATAAATGGAACTAGTAGAAGTGATAGGGATACAAACTAATAGTGATAGGGGCAGAAATGGTTGGAATATGCGGACACGGTCTCCTCTCGGTCTTGGTGTCGGTCCAGGTCCGGGGCGAGACAATATCTTACGTAGTGTAGGGAATTATCTTACACAGTATTAGGAGGATTGGCTGGACCGAGCGGATGGGACTGCAGCAGGGGACTTGGGTTTGAGGTGCTTATGAAGGGGGATGACATCAGCGGGTCCTGGGAGTAGGGCATTTTCCAAGTCATCTAACCGTTGACGAGCGAGCGTGAGATGCTGTTGGAACTGCTTGATATCTTCAGAGTGAAGCGGCCGCGCACTCTGGATCATGGAGTGGATTGTCTCGGCGAGTTTCAGGAGTGAGTCGAAGCTATTCGTAATGAGCTGCGGATTCCCGAGGCGATGGGTGGTTTGTTGAAGGCGTCGTTCCGCGTCTTTGGCGGCAATGCGAGCGGCAGACATCTCAGACTCGGCGGTTTTTAATTGTTCCTCCAGCACCTTGGATCGTTTGGTGGCGTCTTCTTTCTGTGTCGTGAGGGTGGTGACTTGCTCACTGAGACTCGCGAGACGCTTTTCAAGCTTTTGTTTTTCGTGATCGCTACGTTTGGATACGGTGTCATCGAGTCGTTGGTCGAACTGTTCGACTTCTGCTCGCAGTTGTTCAGCTTCTTTCGTCACCGCCTCAAGTGTGGTTTGGAGTTGTTGTTTGTGGGTGTCAGCAATGGCCTGATTGGCATGCAGTTGTTTGAGTTCGGTGAGGAGTTGGGCTTCCCGTGCATTGGAGGGGGTGGGCTGGGCAAAGGCGAGACCGATTTTGGCATAAAATTCTTCCTGAGTTTGGCGTGAGGCATTCAAGAGGAAATGAACGTTGTGGTGGCCGATGTATTTCGCGAGCTCACCGTTCTTGTAGAGGGGAAGTAACGGGGCGATGAGGGATTTCCCTGCTTCCACAATCATGGCGCGACTTCGACGGATCAAATCGGCGCGTTGTTCTTGAGTCAGCTGGCGTCGATTGACATTGCTCAGAATGGCTTCGAGTCGTTGGTCTTCCGTGAAAATTTGCCGGCAGGGTACGTCAATAAAGGCGGCCTCAGAAGTGATGTTGAAGCGATTGTAGCCGTCGACGATGTCGTAGCTGTTTTTGGCTTCGATAAATTCGACGATGATGGGCTGAAGGAGAATGCCCACTTTAAGAATACTTTTCTTGAGGTCGTCGTATTCTTGACTGCTGAGTGGCGGAGTAAAGTCTCGATAGACTGGGTTGCTCGAGAGCCGACTAAGCGGTAAGCGAATGTCGAGTGGTTCCGTGTTCATGCGGTTCGTCCTTTCCATGGAGTGTGTGGACATAGTGTTCGAGATGGAGCAGCTCTTGGTGCATCGTGTTGAGCATGACTCTGAGCGAGCGGACGGTGCGGAGCGCTTCGTGCGGTTCGACGTAATTGAGTGCTAAGGGGGTGGCGAGCGTGCGCGAGGACTCGCGGAGGTAGCGGATCGGGACCGCGTGCGTGGTATTCATGAGGTTGGCGCTGAGGGGCGTTTCAAACTGAAGAAACCAAAGCGAGGGGGCATACTGAAGGAGTGTTTGCAGGTCCTTCGGGAGATGTTCCTTGGGCACGTCGAGCCAACGGTAGAGTGTGCGTCGGGAGACACGGATCTTCTCCTGTTCGAGCAGGAGAAGAAATTGACGGATGGTGAGAAAGGGCTCGCCCTGACTTAAATGGGGGGCCTGGGTGGGCGTCTGTAAGGACATTGGGTGATGGCGACGAGGTGGCATAAGTCCTGTGTGTTAGGCGACGTGTTCGATTTGTCGAATGGATTTGATGACTTTGGCTTCATCTTCAATGTCGGCATAGGCCGGCTGTTCGGGATGGAGGAGTGGGTCGTGGAAGCGCACGATACAGCCTTGTCCTTCAAGATGGACGCGATGGGTTCGGTAGGCCTCAGTGCTGATCCGCATGAGAATATCAGTGCGTCGGGTATAGATATCGGCGACCAGGGGCGTCGCAGTGGTCGGGGAGATGAGATCTCGGCGCCGGATGATTCGCGGGGCGGCAGCAGGGGCCTCTGGTGTTGAGAGGTGCGACTCGGGAGTCCTGGAGAGTCCCGGAAATGAGGGACGCGGATCATAGATACACCAGGGCTGAGTGATGAGTCCTTGTTCGCGAATGAGGTTGCGTTTTTTGTGATAGGTACGGAGCGGAATGGTGACGATGAGTTCTGCACGTTGGTTGTAGACATCGACGACCTGGTCCTCGCCGAGATGGACGACATCGGTCAGTGGGGCCGGGAGGACTTGGTCGTCGGGCCGCTCTTCTTGGCGATCGTCATAACAAACGAGTAGTGAACGAATCCGTGTCGCGTAGCGTTTTTCTTTTGCGATGCGACGGCCTTGTTTGCGATAGCGTCCATAGGGAATGGTCACAACTAGGTTCTTGTCCTGGTCGATCAGGTCGACGACTTTGTCGTATCCGAGAAAGATGCCTTGGAGATGTCGGCTGATGTGCCAGGTAAGATAGTTTTTGAATTGCATGTTGATAGCGCGTGCCTCGTCCCAGCTATGGAACGCATTGCGGGCGCCGAACCAGGATTCTTGCCAGAGGTCTTCCTGATCCTGCATGGGATCGAGGCTCCGAAAACGTTGAACTACGTGCAGAATCGTGTGACGGTGTTGTTCCATGGCGCGGAAGATGAAGTTGTCGTCGAGATCGACTAGCGCGTCGCTGAGTGGCCTCGTCATAGATAAATCCTCCATCCGAGCTATTGACATCCTCTCCGGGCTAACGCCCGGAGATTCCTAAGAAGAAGTACGAGACTTCCCCTTCGAGTGGTTTACGCTTCGTCGCCGGGTGGCTCGTCGAACCGAAGCTCGACGGGTTCTTACCCCCGCTCCACGTACAGTGACGGTCTGCCCGACCGCCAAAATATTCTTGGCCGCGTTGACATCGCGGTCATGATCACTGTGACACTGCGGACAGGCCCAACGACGTGTGCGTAACGGCAACAGGTCCAACACATGTCCACAGGTCGAACAGTGCTTACTACTCGGGAACCATCGGTCGATCTTCACGACCGTCACGCCGGACGCCTCGGCTTTCGATGCGATCAGTCTGATCGCCGTGCCAATCGACGCGTCCGACAGGGAACGGGCCAGGTTGTGGTTTTGAACCAGGCCCCTCAGATGCAAATCTTCAAGATAGATGTGGTCAAACCGTTGCACAAGTGACGTGCTGAGCTTGTGCAGCGCATCGCGCCGAGCATCGGCAATCTTCTCGTGCAGTCGCGCCACACGACGGACTTGTGTCAGGCGGCGATTCGAACCGATTTCTTTGCGAGACAGTCTACGCTGAGCACGGGCCAACAACGCGGTACGTCGCAACAGATGTTTGGGATTGGGAATGCTTTCGCCGTTCGACAGTGCGGCGAGGCGCGTCACGCCGAAGTCGATGCCGATCGACTGTCCGGTCTTGACTCGCGTGATCGTGGGAGCCGCGATCTCCAGGACCATTGAGACGTAATAGCGCCCGGAGGGATGTCGTGTGACGGTCACGGTCGTGGGATCGACGTCGACGTGACGACTGATTCGAAGATCCAACACGCCGAGCTTGGCCAACGTCAATTGTTGATGAGTGACGTCAAAGCGAAATCCACTCCGGGTATATTCTGCGCTGTCTCGTGTCTTATGTTTCTTCTTGAAGGTGGGATAGGCGCTGCGCTTGGCAAAGAAATTCACGAACGCCGTTTGCAGATGCCGAAGGGATTGCTGGAGCGGCACACAGGAGACGTCATTCAGAAACGCCAAGTCAGGGTCCTTCTTCAGGACCGTCAACTTGGCACTGGTCCCTGCGTAGGTCAGTCGGTCGCCACGATGGAACGCGGCGGTCCGTGCGGCCAGCATGCCGTTATAAACCAAGCGGCAACAGCCGAACGTCTTGGCCAACTGCTCGGCTTGCGGCTCGGTGGGATAGGCCCGGAAGGTCCAGCGGCGTTTCATGGTGTCGATCCTCTTCTGGTACGAGCTCACACTCGCGCAAACAGGAACGGCGCTCTTCCCCGGCCTGAAATTTCGGGGTCTCCGCGCCGAAGATTCTGATGATTCAAGAACAGAAAATGTGAACGGCTGTGGTGTGAGCATGTTCTTGGCGGCGGATTGTAATGGGTCATGCAAAATATATCAATGGAGATATAAAACGTTATGGTATACCTGTGGTGATCCTGGGATGTTCCGCGCGGATGTTTCATATTTACGCTTCGCGGGCGATCGTGGCATAGTACGGATTCGTGTTGCGTGTCTATTACGTTTCAGCGGTGGGGAGATTGGATGCGTCAGCCTTCTAAGATGATTCGACTTCAGTGTTGCGATCTGGTGAAGCGTATGTATCGGCAACGGCGATGGGGGAGTCAGACGGAGTTTGCGCAGGCCCTTGGGGTGGCGCAGGGGTATGTGAGTAATCTCTTGAAGCCGCGGGCTCAAGGAGGGCGTGTACCGAGTGAAGCCATGGCAAATCGTATTGCTGATGTCTGTGGTCGGAATGCGCCGGAACGCCGCCGTTTTCGGCTCCTGTTGTATCAAGCACGGGTAGCGGAAGAGTTTCCGGAGGCGGTGCAGTCAGTCCCGGAGTCGATGGTGCCTCCGTTAGCCATGCCGCCAGCCTTTCTCGAACGACTCCGTAATGATTGGTCGAGGCAGTCGGTTGAGAAACGCCGCAAGATCATGCGGGACGCGAAGATGACCGTTCGTCATGTGATCCAGGTGTTACGGGGCCAAGCGTTGATGGATCAGTGGGAGGTTGTGCGGTTGGCTCAGCACCTATCAGAGGATCCGGCGGTCTATGTTGAATTGGCCGGCTATGTGCCCGTGCCCTTGCGGCAGCTGGCGAAGCGATCGTCGACATTTCTGGGGGATCTGTCTCGTCTGAGTCAGCCGGCGTTTAATGAGGTGATGGATAAGGGGTTGGGTTTGTCACGCGTGAAGAAACCTCGTCGTCGGTCGTCCTCGTCTGCGCGGTGAATCGCTAGCCCCCCTCGCATCAATAGCGAGGGGGGCATCGGTTATGCGGATTGGGGAAGTGGAACAGCTTTTACCTCTCGTTTCTCGAAAAAACTAAAGTCTCCTCTGTCCAGTCGGTCGATCAGCCCCGACGCTTCCTTCTTCGTCAAAGTCGCCGTTTTTAGCCGCACAATATCGTCTGGGATTTTGATTCCCCTGGTTTTTGCTAGGATTCGGTCCTGTTGTGGTCTGGTCAGTGTCATGCTGAGCGGAGTGACTGATTCTCGTGCCGTGGGGACTGCGGTTCGCGTCGGCTGACCCTGTGCCGGGGCGGGAGCCTCGGTGCTGGGTGACAGTGTAGGTCTATTGGGCCGAGGGAAGGCTTGGTCGGCAGGAGGCGTAGGATTCTTAGGAGCCTGGGCCGTTGGTTGTGGCTGCGTATTCGTCGGGTGCGCGATCTCGGTTCGAGTCTCGTTGGGTGTTGGTTTCGGTTCTTCGGCGGCCTGAAGTGCCTGGAGTGGTGCGCTGGACGACGTGAGTGAGGTTTCGGGTATTTGCTCCGATGTCTGTTGAGTGGATTCTCGCGCGAGATTGGACTGAACGGACACGAGAGGGGTATCGGCGGTGGTGCTCGTTCGTTCCAGCGGTTTGTCATCGATGGTGATGATCATTCCTGGATCGTCCTCGGGGTTGGTTTGTTCCGGCTGTTCGACCACCCAACAGCGGGTTTTGGCCAGGATTTCTTCTCGCCGTGCGCGGAGGTCTTTGATCTCGTCTTCATTGGCATTCAGGCTCAATTGAAGTGGGTAACTCTTTTTATGCATGCCGTTGGGATAGATGTCGCGTGCGACGCGGCGTAATTTCATCGGCACCATCGCGAAGTACCCCAACATGCCGCTGTCAGGATTGTCTTCGGGCGCCAGGATGTTCAAGGTGGAGTTAATGGCGATGATTGCGTTGATACTGCCAGTGTCAACTTGGTAGACCCCACCCTGATTTTTGACTTTGGGCAGCATGACCATGAGGTGGCCGCGTTGTTTGCAGCCTTTCCCCAATAAGTCGCACGGGCATCCGCATGGTTGGCTGACCAGCGCGTCTTTGTTCCACCGCATCGCTTCTTTGCCGTTGCCGGTGCAGAGCAGTCGACGCGCACTGCCGTAGTATTCGTACGCCTGTGGAAAGACGACGCCGCGGTCGTTCACCGGAAACATGATGTCGAGTTCGGTTGGATGCTCGCCATAGACTTCTTGGACTTCCGGTGGCACGTGAAAGAAGGGGTCTTCAATGGGATACGTACTGCCGGAGGCGTTATTCACATTGATGTGGCCCAATCGGATCCGGCCGAGTCGGGGAATGCGGACTTCGTCGCTCAGTCCACTGATGGTGACGAATTTACGGGCAGCGGTGGCCATGGAGAGATGCTCCTTGTATAAGACGGTGAACGAATTGATGCGGACGGGCGGGCTACTTACGCGGCATGGCTGTGCGGGCCGCGTGGGACAGTGGGGAGCTTGCGTTTCTTTGCGGTGTGGGCACTCGGGATCGTTGATTTGATGGTGAGTTTGAGGATGTCGATGGTTTTGCTGAAATAGGTCTTCAGTATCACCGGCAGGCGCTTCTCGTCGGTTCTCGTCTGGGTGCTGCGTTGCAGGAGGAGCATCTTGTCTCCCATAATCGCTTCTGTGACATGGAGCTGCTCGAGTTCTTGTTTCAGGAGGTCTTTGAGTTCCTCATGGCGCTTGTTTTTGGGTGCGAGTTCACGGTCGAGGGCAATGTATTCTTCCGCTTCTTTTTTGAGTCTGTCGGGCATGATCAGACGCTCGGTCAGTACCGGCGCTTGATAGTCGTCCCAGCAGATGTCATCGAATGGGCAGTACTGGCAGCGGATATCGTCGGCATCTTTCAGGCGATCCGGTAACGTCTGGTTGGTGATGTGACGATGGGCTTCGCGAAAGCGGTCGATGGTCTGGGTAAAAAGCCCCTGGTACGTCTGATTCACGGTTTTGCGCTCCCGTCCTGGCGCGCGGAGGATTGCGGTGACAGTGAGGCGGTCTTCCATATAGTCGTACTGTAGTTCGAACTCGAGAATGGCGCCGGTGTCTTTGTTTTTGATCACCAGGGCTCCCTCGGTGATGTCCAGCCCCTCTTCGTGTAATCCCCGAAAATACGACACAATTTGTGTGAAGTAGTCGAGCGGTTCTTTTTCTTCTTCCCAGTAGCGGCGGAAGAAGTGGGAAACGACCGCTTTGTGCTCAAAGAGATAGGTGCGGCCTAGTACGGTGGTGGCGAGGGCGTCGATGTGTCCATGAAAGGTGGTGGCGAGGATCCAGACGTCTGTGCCGGCAGCTTCAGAACACATGGGGCAACGATATGCGGGCGCATCAGTCAGCCAGTCTAGGGCGCCAAGGATATTGATGGCTAATTGTTGGCCATGGATGTGAAACAAGGACTGCTGAAGGAACGCGAGACTGGTGTCTTCGTTCGTATGTCCATCGCGAAAAATCATGGCGAGTCGTCCGCTGACCGGTGGCTCCTCAACCCCGCGACCCCGATAGACGGTTTGACGGAGACAGCGTTCAGGACCGGCGAGGCTCGGGCGTGGACGATAGGTGGAGGGGGTGATGCCGAGTTTGGCGACGCCGAGGATAGTTTCTGCAAACATGTGCGGCTCCCGGTGAATGTGCTGGAACAGAGGAATGACACCGTGACACAGGGGATCGGTGCCAGTGTCAGGGGTCGTTGAGTGACACTGTGACACAAGAGATCAGTGCCAGTGTCACGAGGCTGTTTACGTCGGAGCGTAATAGTGAGGAGAAGGGACGAGAGGGGGGTGTATGTCCATTTATCCTGACGTGGCGGCTATTCCGGCTCAAATTGAAGGCACGGTGACGTCGCTTCGTCCGATGCGAGCGTCGTCGAGCGTCCGCGTGGTCTTGAATCGCAGAATCACGGTGATTGCGCCGATGGGGGCATCGGAGTTCTTCGCGGGCTTGCGGGTGCGGGTGACGGGTGAATGGCATCGGGGGGCGCGTCGTCGCTATCTGCTGGCCTCTGCCCTTCATCCGCTGGAAGCACTGACAGACTTGGGTCCAGAGCGGCTTGCGCCGGTCTTATTAGGCGTGCCCGAACCCACTGGGGAGCAAGTTGAGGTATTGCGGCTGTTGCAGCCTGCGTTGACCTGGTTGTTGTCGTCCGGGTCGCGGGCGTTGGCCGAGCGTCTGGCGCATCTCTCGATGCGGAAGGCCGTTCGGATCGCCGGGAATCCGTATGCGTTGGTCCGCCGACGTGATCTCGACTTTGAAGCGGCGGATATGCTGCATCGGCGGTTGCATGGCGATCCGTGGATGTTGCCGCGGTTGCAAGCGGGGACGACGGAAGTGTTGCGTCGTGCGGAACGGAGTGGCTGTGCCCGGTTGACGCGAGAGGAGTTGATCGCGCGCGTCTCCTCTCTGTTGGGATTGTCGTCAGAGGTTGAGGTGGAGTGGGATCTGGTATGGCGCTCATCCATTGTGACGCGTGATGGGGAGCGGTATTGTCTGCCGAGCTGGTTTCATCAGCGCCGGCTTGCGCTGCAAGCGCTTCAGAACAATCAAGTGCCACTGCCCTGCGGTGTGGTCGAGGGGTGTGAAGGCCTGTTGCAACATCGCTATGTGGTGTTGACCGGAGCGGCGATGAGCGGCAAGACCACGCGATTGCGCGAGGTCGCGGCGGCCTGTCGTGCGGCGGGTTGGCGCGTGGCGGTGACGGCGATGACCGGGAAGGCGGCCAGCGTGATTGGTCCTGAAGCCCAGACGTTGCATCGCTTGATTGGATTTGGTCCACGGGGCTGTTCGAAAACGCCAGTCCCATACGATGTGGTGATCATCGATGAAGTGTCGATGTTGACGTGGCCGATGCTATCTGCCGCACTCAGAATTATTCCGGGACATATTATTTTTTGCGGAGATCCTCGCCAGTTGCCTCCAGTGGAAGGAGAACCGGTGTTTCAGGAGTTATTGTCGCTCCTGCCAGTCCATGATTTGGGTGTACGTCCTACGGTGGACGTGACCATGGTCCGGCATTGGTCGACGGAGCATTTACTCTTCAATCTGCAACAGCTGTGTCATACCTGTGCGCGGGAAGGGCAGGAGTGGCAAGTGTTGTCTCCCGTAAAGAGTAGTCGATTAGGAACGGTACAGCTCAATGCCTATTTGCAGCGGGCCATGAATCCATCTGGATCTCCGGTGGGCGAGGGATTTCGTGTGCGAGATCGGGTGATTGTGGTGCGGACAGATTATGACGGTCCGGTTCCCGTCTACAACGGGCAGATGGGGACGGTGGTCGGAGGTGTCGGCACCGGTGTGCAGGTGCGGTTGGAAACCGGGTTGTTGGCGACGGTGGCGCCGCGTGATTTGCAGTTGGCCTATTGCTTGACCGTGCACAAGGTGCAAGGCAGCCGATTCGATACCGTGGTGTTTGTGGTGCCATCAGCGGCGAAAGAGTTTGCGGAGGAGGCACACATGCAATATGTGGGATTAACACGTGGACGACAAGCGACGTGGTGTTATGCGCTCTAGTCGCCCTATTCGTGTGCGACGTGGCTTCGCGCGTGGCCGGCAGGGGGTGCCTGTACTCACCATTGGTGCGACGGAAATCGAGGTGGCGCGAAAGCGGACTCGCCCAGGTGAGCCTCGTGCCGAACGGTTGGTGCGTGAGCAGCAATTGGTGGCCATCGATGCGATGCGAGCTCAGCATCTGGGCCCGCTGTTGTGGCAGCGTGTTCCGGGGTTGCATCTCTCGTTACAGGGTCAGTTGCCATCAGGTAAAAATGGCATTGGTCTTCGCTATGATCCAGTGGCGTCAGTGAGTGAGTCCGGGGGGCCTCGAAAACATCCACGGGCCCGGTTCGTGTCGTGGCGTACCGATGCGCATAAACAAATCTTGACGCAGCTACGGGCGTGGCAGGTGCCGCTTCCGATTCGTGTGCCGATGTTGATGTACGTGTGGTATTGGCCAGGTGATCGGATCGCGCGGGATCGGTCCGGGATGCAAGACGCGTTGTATCACCTGTTTGAGCGGAGCGGTCTGATTGCGAATGACAAGCTAATTGAAGATCCCATTTGGCGAACGATGCCGTTAGATCGTCAGGCGCCGCGTGCAGAAATTGTGTTGTGTCCGATGATTCCGTTGGTGTCAGAAGGGTCATGGTCTCAGCTGTTGCGTGAGGGTCTGGCCTGCCCGTGTTGTTGGTTTCCCCTGCCGTCGGTTGCCTAGGTCTCTTTCTTCTAACTACAGGACTGTAATACTGAAACATCGAACAGATCGGTATTGGTGTGCGGGATGAAGAGGTGTGATATGGGTCGTCTTAGGGTGTGGGCTGTCGTCTTATACGGAGCGTTTGGGCTGGTGTCGAATGTGGGTGCGCAAGTGTCACCGCTGAATTTATCGCCTGGGTTTCCAACGCAGTTAGATGATGCGTACCCAGTGAATCAGCACGCGGTCGTGATTCAGCCGGCGATTCGTTTTGATAAGACGGCAAGCGGGGATGGGCGTGGGCGCCAAACAATCGATGTTCGATGGGGGGTGGGGGCGGGAACCGAACTGTTTGTAGGAGGGACCGGCGTCCGGGGACCGCTAGAGCCAGGGACGATGGATGATCCGCGTGCGATTCGTGCGGGATTATTATATCGGTTTACACGGCAGCAGGGGCCGGGTGGGCTTGAGCCGAGTTTGGCGGTGCGAACAACGGTGCAAATTCCGATCAGTGGACCAGGGAGTAATCCCGCGTTGCGAGCGGAGTTGCTGTCGTCGTGGGATCTGACAAGTGGGTGGTTCTCGCATACCAATGTGGGGTATCAGGTGGTGCCAGGGGGACAGCCGGGGCTTCAGTCTTCCGGTGTAAATGGGGTGTGGTTTATGCGGAGTGGCTTCGTGAAGGCCTTGTGGTACGACATCGGGATGGTGGCGAACGTCAGTTATAGTCAGAATCCGAATCAACTCGGAGGGAACGTGTTGACGCCGGAAGTGGGGTTCATGTGGAGCATTGCTCAGGAGTGGATTTTGACCTGTGGCGGCGGGCGTGATTTTGGTGGTGGAACTACAGAGGCGACCATGAGAGCCAATCTTGGCCTCTCATGGGTATGGTGAGGAGTCTATGGTTGCAGAGGGGCAGTCTCAGCGTGAGTGTCGTCCATCGACGATCGATGACCTGGTGGCACAGGCTCAATGTTTATGTGTGGGGATTATTCGGTCATCCCGTGATGTGATTCGGCTCAAGTTTGCGTTAGGGGGGTTAGTCCGTCTGGTGTTGGAATGGTCGGGTCGACAGGATGCGGCAGTTGAGGGATTGGCACGGACGCTGACCCACCAATGTGGGAAGCTGATTCTTCCTCAACGCCTGTATGAAGCGGCGCGATTGTACGAGGCGTTCGGGGGCGAGATTGAGCGTGTCTGGGAGTTCGAACGACGTCTGCCGGCACATCTCGCGCAACCCTTGAGCTATACCATGTTGATCCGGCAGATCCTTCCGCGTGTGACGAAAGAGCAGGCGTGGAATGCCCAGGAATGGGCGCTATATCAAGACGAGAAGTATTCTCGATTGGAGCGAGCTGTCGAGCAAATTGAAGCACTGGGTCTCGAGTCTCGAACACCCGCGGTTGAATTACCGGCGGCCAATCCAGAGAGATCGGGTGTGGTGGAGGTGGTATCACCGTCGCCAGTTGGGGATGTGTCTGCACAAGGGCTGGTTCTCACGTGCCGTGAGAGTGTCCTGTATCAGCAGTTTAGCGTGCATGTGCTCATTGGGATGCTTCATCGGTCCGCGACTCAATTATCCGAGAAAGAGGAACAGTGTTCTCCTTCGGATCGGGTGTTGTTGGCGAATGTGCGTCAACAATTGGAGCAGGTCGAAGCGCGGTGGATTACGATGGACGCAGGGGTGACGGCATGCGCCGCGTAAGGAGTCGGTCGTTGGATCATGAGCCGACGACCCGGGAACCGCAGTCGCGCCTCTGTCCTCATTGTGGAGGGATGGTGCGTCGGTATCGGGCGGATGATTTGGATCTCGTCCTGGATAGATTTGTCTGGACCTGTTGTTTGTGTGCGCGGTTGTATTGTGTGACGTCCAGTGGTCAGCTTGAGTTCTGGGTTGTTCCCATGGTGATTGCTTCATGATGGGCTCTTCGGGTGTGCCCTCTGTGTCTCCTCAACAACTCAGTCCTGTTATGTACCGAGTGACATTGGTTCGCATCCTCTTTCGGTCTCCCGATGCGTCGTATGTTGTGGCTTCCTTGCGTCATATACAGCCTCTTGCAGGGGAGCCGGACGAATTTGTGGCGGTCGGTGAAGTCATCAGGATGTTGCAGGTGGATGTGTGCTTCGATGTGGTGGGGTACTGGGAAATCACGACGCGCTTTGGTCGACGGTATCGGATTTTAGCGGTGGAGGAATCGCTGCCATCGACGCTTGATGGGGTGAAAGCGTGGTTAGGATCTGGCCTGATTAACGGGTTAAGTCCACGGTTAGCTGCGCGGCTTGTGGAGCGGTTTGGGGCGACGACGTTGGAGGTCATATCGGCGACGCCTGAACGGGTGTTGGAAGTTGAGGGAATCGGGGCTGTCGCGGTGCAGTCTCTCACAGTGTTTTGGCGGGAACGAGCCACGTTGATGTCTCAGCTCTCGGTGTTATGTGGCTTGGGCTTAACTGCATCGGTAGCGTTGCGTGCGATCGAATATTTTGGAGGTGAGGCGTGGCAGGTGGTCCGAAGCACGCCGTATCGTTTAATGGCCCTGTCGGGTGTGGGATTTGTGCGCGCAGATTATGTGGCCGAGCGAGTGGGCTTGGTGGGAGACCATCCTTCGCGTCTTGCGGCAGGGTTGTTCCATGTGATGGAGGAGGCGGTGGGACTGGGGGCTAGTTGCCTTCCTGCGGACAAGCTGGTTCGGACGACTGCTTCCCTCTTGGATGTGTCGCGCGATCGAGTGGCCGATCAATTACGTGTGGTGCGGGATCACGGTGAGTTGCTTGAAGACCATGGGAGTTGGTATCTCCCGCGGCTGTGGTCTGCTGAGGCGGCGATTGAATCCAGCGTCCAGGAGTTGGTGCGTGCCCCCTTGCTTGAGACGTTTCTGACGAGTCCGAGTGTGGAAAGTGTGGCGTTATCTCCTGAGCAAGATCTTGGAGTCAAGCGAGGGTTGTCGTATCCCCTCTCTGTGGTGGTGGGAGCGACGGGAACAGGGAAATCGGTGGTGGTAGGGGCGGTGGTGCGCCAGGCGCGTCGTTTAGGGCTTACGGTGTTGTTGTGTGCACCGACCGGGTATGCGGCACAGCGTGTAGCGGAGGCGACTGGACAATCGTGTGTGATGATACATCGCGCGTTGGAGTTTGTGCCAGGTCATGGGTGTCGGCGTCGTAAGGGTCGGCCTTTGGATGTGGATCTGGTAGTGGTTGACGAAGGATCCATGATGGATCTCGATGTGGCGCGCGACCTGTTCGAGGCGATCGATGCGGAACGGACCGGGCTGATGATTGCGGGTGATGATGGTCAGTTGTCCCCTGTTGGACCTGGTCAGGTCATTCAGGATCTGGTGCTTTCTGGTCTGTGTCCAGTGACCCGATTAGAGGAGGTGCAGCGGCAGGCTGCGCAATCTTCGATTGTCCGGTTAGCTCATCAGATTCGGTCTGGGCGGCTGCCGGTGTTGGCTCAAGATTGGGGAGAGAACCATGCCTGGTGTTTGGCGAATGATGTGGCCGGGATTCATGAACAGTTGATGCGATCATTGGAAGATCTGTCAATACAACGCGGGGTGGCCCGGGGTGATTGTCAGGTCTTGGTGCAGTTCCGAGGAGGGCCTTTAGGGGTTGAGTCGTTGAATCGAGTGTTGCAAGAGGCGGCGGTCCCGTGGCCCTGTCCATCATTAGGGCCGTTTCGTCTGGGGGATCGTGTCCGTCATACGGTGGATGACTATCAACGTGAAGTGTTTCACGGCGATGTGGGCCGTGTGATCAAGATTGATCAAAAAGAAGGCTATTTGGTGGTGGATTTTGCGATGCAGGCGGTTCCGTTTTTCTCCTCTCAGTTCTATCGATTAGAGTTGGCCTACTGTCTCACGGTGGATAAGGCGCAAGGGTCTAAATTTCCGTGTGTGTTGGTACTGCTCCATACCAGTCGGTATGCGGCGTTGCATGCGGAATTAGTCTATTCGGCCGTCACGTGCGCGACCGAGTACCTGCTTCTGCTGGGTTCGCCTCAAGCCTATCATGTTGCGTTGAAGAATCCGTCTCCGGCCGGACGCTACTCCGGGCTGTTTCGGCGGGCGATGACACGGATCGCTTCCTAATACGGTTCTCCATCCACTGCTCCTCCCCATTTTCGGTCCGTAATACCTCTCTAGTGACAGGTCAGTTAGTCCATACGAGAGGTGTCCTATGGGTGGCCCAGTCGAATTCAACTTACTACATTGCCTTGGGGGAATGAGCTTGGCGATCGGGTCCGGCTTTTTCCTGGATTTTGTGTTTCGTCGGCCTCGGAAATCCTCGGTGACGTCCGTGTCCGCGGATGAGCCCAAAGTGGCAGAGTCCTTGGCGGCCTAGGTTTCACGATGGGCATGAGAAAGTGAGGCGGGGATGGTTGGCGTGATTTTAGCGGCAACAGGATTGTTGTTTTGTCCGGAACTCGTGACACCAGACGGGGGAATTGTTCAGGTGCAACCTGCTCCTCAATGGATGGTCGGGAGCAGCGAGTTTTGCACTCCTCGCACAGTGTTGTCGCCCGATGGCTCTCGCACACCGACTCCTCCCGTCTCGACTCCTCCAGCTGGGCAACTCAGCTCGGATGTCTTGGACGAGGGTGGCATTCGTGAAACGACGTTGATCTCTCCGAAACCGATCGCATCTGCTGGGCCGTTTCAATGTAAGGCGACATATCGAGCGAAGCCGATTGATGTGTCGTTTGTGAACGGGCGTGCGGAATTGACGCCCGAGAGTCAAGCGGCGTTGACGGGGTTGTTGGCCGAAATGCCCAGTGGGCTGTCGGTGATTGGATATCTGCCGGAGTCGTCGGAGAAGGGGGAGTCTGTGGCATTGCTCCGGAGTCAGATGGCGGGTATTCGGATGCTGACGGAGAAATTGATGGTGACGATGCCGTCGATGACCCAGGAGGAGCGGGTGGTGTCCAAGAAGGATGGTGGGCTCGCGCTGATCCGCGGTCTTCGCGTCATTGGCATCTTTAGTAATCCCTGCGGTGAACGGGTGTTGGTGCGGCGTCAGGCGCCACCTGGCCCTCTGCCAGCCGGTGTACAGGTCGATCACAAAGGAGGCGTCCCCGTGGCCCCGTAATAATGGACTGCATCACATTCAGTTTGGGATGACGAGACAGCAACATATTCATTCACATCCAAACTTTGTGAGGAGGTCTCTCATGCGTAAGTCAATTGTGATGGCGGCTGCAGTCCTGTTGTTGGGTTCGGTCTCCGCGTTTGCCGGTGCCGATGCCACCTTTGCCCCTCTGGTCGTGACGGTGACCGGCTGGCTGCAGGGGTCGCTCGGAACCTTGATGGCGTTGTTCGCCGCACTCATGGGCGTGGGCTCGGCGATCCGCGGTAACTGGATCGGGTTGGCCGCCGGCATCGGGGTGGCGATGGGCGCGTTTTACATCCCGAACATCATCCCGACGATCACCACGGGCTTGATGTAATCAGACGAGGGGGGAGGCGGGGAGTTCTCCTCGCCCCCCCTCGGTTCGTAGTGAGGCGAGTAGGTCGCGGTGAAGACGGAATTTCCGAATCACATGGTCTGGTTTCTGAGAGAGGATACAGGTAAGTCATGGTCAGGATCCCGCGCTACATCGATACCCAGCCGCAGATTCTCTGGTGGGAGTTGGATGAAATCATTGTTCTCATTATGTCTCTTTTTGTCGGCATTTTGACGCGCCAATTGACCTACTTTTTGTTGGGTGGCTTCATTGCGACCTATTTCATCACCAAGCTTAAGAACGGCAAGAGTGATGGATATATCTTTCATTGGTTTTATTGGCTCAGCATCCCATCGTTTCAATTTCGTCGGGTACCGCCTGGCGATCGGCGTGAGTTTTTAGAGTAGTCGGCGATGGCGCTAACGATGGCATGTTGTTGGGTGGGCATAGTGGTTCGTGTTGGAGTTCGGGTGTGGGGTTCATTATGACGATGATGGGGCGGGCGGGCTGGCATCAATTGCAGCAGTGGGCCGCGTCACTGGCGAGAAGGAGTAACTCGGCGTCAATCACCCCTCCCTGAAGGGAGGAGCTTGTGCGGAGTAAACCGAGCAAGCCCGAGGTTGACCAGGGAGAGCCGTAACCAACCGGCTACGTTGACAACAAGTACAAAACCCACTCTGGGATGCTTCCTCAGTCCCAGGCTCTGGAAGTTGCAGATGCAGACACGGCACGGGTAGCCACGAAACGGTCTGCGACGAGGCGAAAGCCAAAGCTGGTTGCCAACATTCCCGAGGGGAGCGAGCCGAAAGGCTCCGTCACAAGGCCCGTAAGGGCGAAGTTTTGGAGAAACAGATGTCTGTTTTTGTATTAGACAAGAGACAACAGCCGCTGATGCCGTGCTCGGAAAAACGGGCACGGCTTCTTTTAAGTCATGGCAATGCAGTGGTGCACAAGATGTATCCATTCACCATCCGCCTCAAAGTCCGTCTCGGTGGGGAGGCCCAACCGATACGGGTGAAGTTGGATCCCGGCAGCAAAACCACTGGTATTGCGGTGGTGCGTGAGGCCGAGTCATGGGACAGGGACACAGGCGAAATTCGAAGTGTTACGCACGTGCTTTGGATGGCGGAGTTAATACAGAGAGGGCACGCCATCCGAGACGCGCTCACCCAACGGAGGAGTTTTCGCCGTCGACGGCGTAGTACCAATCTGCGTCACCGCGCCCCGCGCTTTCTGAACCGCCGCAAACCGGAGGGCTGGCTTGCACCGTCCCTGCAACACCGTGTGGACACCACCCTGTCTTGGGTACATCGCCTCCAACGTCTGTCGCCAGTCTGTGCCATCAGTACTGAATTGGTCCGCTTCGACATGCAGGCGCTGCAAAACCCCGAAATCAGCAGAGTGGAGTATCAGCACGGCACACTGGCCGTGTACGAAGTTCGAGAGTATCTGCTCGAGAAGTGGGGACGTCACTGTATCTATTGTGACAAGCACAACGTGCCGCTAGAGATCGATCACATCCGGCCGCGTTCCCGCAGAGGTTCGGATAGAGTGTCGAATCTCACCCTAGCTTGCCACTCCTGCAATCGTAAGAAGGGCAACCAGGATGTCGCGGTGTTCCTTGTAGAGAACCCCGACGTCCTGACCCGTGTGCTAGCTCAAGCCAAAACGCCCTTGAAGGACGCCGCTGCCGTCAATAGCACCCGCTGGGCGCTATTTACTCGACTCCAGGTGACCGGCGTGCCGGTGGAGACGGGTACAGGCGGACGCACAAAGTGGAACCGCGCCCGGCTCGGTATTCCGAAGACGCATGCGCTGGACGCTGCCTGTGTCGGGGCAGTGACGCGTATTCTTGGTTGGCGACGTCCTGTGCTTCAGATCAAAACGGCTGGTCGCGGTAGCTATCAGCGTACTCGACTCACGAAGTACGGCTTTCCACGGGGCTATTTGATGCGCCAAAAGCAGGTGTACGGCTTTCAGACTGGTGACATGGTACAGGCCATTGTCACTGTCGGAAAGAAACCAGGGACCTACGTCGGCCGTGTCGCCATTCGTGCGACAGGTCGTTTCAATATCCAGACCGCACAAGGTCTGATCCAAGGCCTCTCATATCGGGTCTGCTCGTTGCTACAACGGGCCGATGGATATGGGTATGCCTTCACCACGATAGCAGTGAAGAAAGGAGATGCGGGAATAGGGCAGGGCACGCCTGCCGCGCTATCCATCCTCGGGCTGAAGCCCTAGGTTTCCCGCGCAACGCGATGAGGTTTCAACTGTACGGAGATCAACTCGCAGATTCACGAACGAAGACGTTGGTCTTTGCCGGCTTAGCCGTGGTCTTGGCGCTGGCCTTGCTCGCCAACGGGCTGTTTCGTGGGGGAACCGTCGTAGTGATGGTACCACCGGAGATCGATCGAGAAATGTGGGCGGCGGGAAATAGTGCGTCTCCTGAATATTTAACGAAAGTGGCCATGTCGATGATCAGTTATCTCGCGACGGTCCATCCCGAATCCGTCGATCTTAGCTTCAAGACGTTTATGGGGTATGTGCATCCAGATGTGGCGGGGGTGATACAGGAGCGGTTGAATGCGGACAAGGCCTACATCATTGATCGGCAGATGTCGCGGTCGTTCTTTCCCACGCAAGTGCAAGTGGTGAAGGATACGGTGTCGCTGATTGGGTTGGAACGGCGGTATATCGCCGGGACGCTCGTGAAGGACGGAGAGAAACGGTATTACCGATTGAAGATCAAGATGCAGGATTGGAAGCCGATGGTGGTTGCCCTGGATGCAGGGACGCCGGTCGACCAGGGTGGTGCACCCACGGCGATGGTGCAGTAGGAGAACGTAGTCTAACTCTGAGATCGGTTATGAGGAACGCGATGATGGCATGGGTGAGGCGTCGACTCTGGGTGATCGGGCTGGTGGTGGCGTTGGGGAGTGGAGTGGGCGCCTCCGCGGGTTGGGCGAAACAAGATGTCACGGTGAGTGACGATGCGCCGATCGCGGTCGATATCTCGTCCTCGCAGTTGACGCTGATCAAGCTCCCATCCTCGATCGTGCCGAATGGCCTCATTACGGTGAGCCCGGCTCTTGAGATCAAAGCCAATGGGAAGAATGTGGCGATTGATCCTAAGGGGACGACGCAACTGGCGGATCTCGTCGTGATGACGGAGCATCAGTCCTATCTCTTTCAGCTTCGACCGAGACCGATTCCAGCCGAGACGATTGTTGTCCAGGATACGCGTGTCCCGAATGGCGGGGGGAAGCTGGAGGCCGATCCGCTCAAGCGCGGGGAAGGCTATGTGGATGCCAATGTGGAGTTGTTGAAACAGACTGTGCAGGGGTCGTTGCCGAAATCGTGCGTGCCACGGGAGATTTCGAAGAAAGCCTATCCGAAATGGTTGGAGTTGGAGGTTCTTGAAGGCAAGGAGTTCCGTTGTTCGGTCTATACCGTAGTCCGGTATCACATTTACAACCGTGCGGAGAAAATCCAAAGTCTTCGACAGACGGAATTCTTTACGGGCAATGAATTGAGCATTTCCTTGAATCGGCATGTGTTGAAACCGGCCGACGATGCGGTGATCTACATTGTGACGTACACGCAACCCCTTCCGCCTGATCAGCGAAAGACGAATTCACCTGATCCTGAACCATGGAGGAGTAACTAATGAATCCGGGACAGGGTGGACTCGGTGAAAAATTGCTCGGGGTGGCGCAGACGGAGGCGAATCCTTTTGGGGCACAAAAGGCGGGCATGGACCGCTGGAAGATTATCCTGGTAGTGGGGGTGGTCTTGCTCGTGGGGACGGTGGCGCTGCAGAGCCTCCGGGCAGACCCGACCCCTGAACCACTTGGGATCAGTGGGAAGCCCGCGAGTAAAACTGTGACGCTCAATCCGAACGCCGATAAGGAAGCGTGGCTGGGAGCGGCGGCGGGTCGTGTTACGAAGAACGAACAGCAGGTTCAGATGTTGGAGCAAGCGGTGAAGTCTCTCCAAGAGGAAATGCGACAAAAAGATGCGGCGTTGGAAAAGGAGATGAAGCAGCAGGCGTCGTCTGGCAAGCCGGGCGAGAAACTCGCGGCGTTAGCACCGTCCGTCCAGGGCGCAGCCCGTTCGTCCATTTTCCCACCTTCGGCGGCGCTGCCGCCGATGCCCTCGACGGGTCAAGCGATTCCGACGAGCTCGGCGCGGGCCACTTCGATGTATCCGCCAGCGGCAGGCGGTATGCCAGGACGACCGTTGGGGGTCAATGGATTGCAAGCGCCGCTTCAGGTGCCGACCGTACCCACGAATCGGATTCGCGTGTTTTCTCCGGATATTCAACCGGTGCAAGGGGTGGGCTCGGCGACGAAGTATTGGATTCCGACAGGGAGCATGATTCCCGTCAAGCTGCTCACAGGGTTAGATGCGCCAGGGAAGAGTGCGGCGCTCGGTGGAGAATCCCATCCCGTCTTGATGTTTGTGGAAGAAATGTCGGTGTTGCCGAACAACGTACAAATGGATATGCGGGAATGTTTTGTACTGGGCGAGGGGATGGGGGATCTCTCGGAGGAACGGGCGAAGATTCGTGCGATTGCGTTGTCGTGCGTGAAGAAAGAGGAACAGACGGCGGTCGATATTCAGATCAAGGGTATTTTAACCGGAGAAGACGGGAAGATCGGCTTGCGTGGCCCAGTGGTGCAGCGTGAAGGCGCAATCTTGGCCAAAGCGTTGATGGCTGGGTTTGTCCGAGGGATTTCTCAAATTTTCATGCCGTATCAACAGGGCTTCTTTATTGCCCCCAGCCCGCAGCAAGCGTTCCAATTTCCAGATCCAGAAAAGGTCGGGATGGCGGGGGTAGCGGGAGGTTTGGGGGGTGCGGCGCAGATCTTGGCGAGGCACTATTCTCAGCTGGCGAAAGAAATCTATCCGATTATTGAAATTGATGCCGGTCGTCAAGGGACCTTGGTGATTATGGAAGGACGTGAAATATCGGAAGCGCCGTTATAAGCCCCGGATGGAGCGGGGGCTGGAGCGTTCATGTCGTTAACGTGGAATGAAGGATGAGGAGGGTGTCATGAGACAGGATGGAGTACTGAGCGTGATAAAGCGAGTGGGGCAAGTGCTGTGTGTGAGCATGTTGTTCTCAGTGGGATCTGAGACCGTGAGCTTTGCGCATCCAGATCTGGTGGATCCGGAAGTTAATGCCGCTCGGGTGGCGATCTTGAAAACCTTTCCTGGCGCCATTATTCAGAATTGGCAACCCGCGCCGATTCCGAGCATGTATATGTTCACGCTTAATCAAGACGATCGGGTCTTTTTTGTCGATCAATCCGGTCAATACCTCCTGGCGCAAGCCGCGCTGTTCGACATGAAGAGTCAAAAGAACCTGACGCAAGATTTCATTCTTGGGAAGCGGCGCGAGGTGTTGGCGTCGATGTCGTTAGAGCGTGCCGTAGTCTATGCGCCCTCAACGGCTGATACCGCGTCATCAACGCGTACGCTCTATGTGTTTGACGATCCAGATTGTCCGTACTGCCGTGAGCTGCATCCCGAACTGAAACAATTGGTGGCCAGTGGTGTCACAGTGGCGGTTTTTTTGCATCCAGTGGAACGCATTCATAAGGGGGCTACGCAAAAATCCGTCAACATTTGGTGTTCCGCGAATCGTACGGAGAGCTTGGACTTGGCCTTGACCGGTAAAGCGGTGCCTGATGTAGCGAAGCCGTGCGAGACACCGATCGAGCAGAATTTAACCTTGGCGCGTCAATTAGGCGGTGGGCCAACGCCGTATATCGTCTTCCCGGACGGTCGCTCGATCGCAGGCAAGAAGTCGGCGCAGGAGTTGATGTCGATGTTGGGGATGGCGCCGACCTTGGCGCAGCAACTGACCCAATAACCAAGGCCTCGTCGTTTGGGAGAGTGCTGAGGACAGAGTGTGCACGTACGTAACAGTGGTACGAACGTGAGTGAGAAAGAGAGGGCGTGATGGTGGTGATCAAACGCGGTGTGGTGCTGGGTGTCGGATTGGTATCGGTGGTCCTAAGTGGCTGTGGCCATTACAAATCGGATTTTGCCTGTAAGGGGTATCCCGAGAATAGTACGTGTCGTCCGACGACCGAAGTGTATGCCATGCGCCATGAACAATTGACTCGCATGAAGCCGGAAGATGGGGATTCCTCCGCGTCCGGATCGTCTCCTGCCTCGACGACGCTGGCGGTGGTCGATCGTGTGGCGGCGGTAGCGGGACAGACGGAATTTCATCTTGGGCAACCGAATATTTCGCAGGCGCAGGTTCTTCAGGTGTGGATTGCGCCGTGGCGTGATGCCAAGAACTTTCTCCATGAAGCCTCGTTGGTGTACGCGATTGTCGAACCGGCGGATTGGTTGTATGGCCGTAAGCCGAAACACATCGAGAAATTGGCCAATCAGAATACCTTTGCGCCCTTGATGTCTCGGAGTCTCGTTGAGCCGCAACGGGCCAAAACGGGACCGAATGGCGGCATGCCGATGATGGCGGCGCCCTTAGCAACCTCGGTTCCGCAGGCTGCACCGATGTCGCCTCCGGCTGCCACCGATCCTTCGGCGATTCTGCGTCAGCTTCAGCAACAGATGCCGAGTGTGCCGGGGGCAGGGGCGATTCCCGCGCCGTTTGGGGGTCCACAACCTGGTGTGGATCCGGAGATGCTTCAGGAGCAGAAGTATGAGCGGATGCAGGATCAACGGGACCGGATGATTCCCTGAGGGATGTCGGGGAGTGAGCGACTGACGAAGAAAGGATTAGCACACTCATGGCTTTGCCGTATGCCTTTATGAAGGATGCCCTCACTCGGTTTCCGTTGAGTGACTTTTTAGTCTATGGGGCCTTTGATCCGGAACGTGGCGTATATCGCTTGACGGATGGCCGTGTGGGGGCGGTGTGGGTAATGCCTCCTTTGACCGGTCTGTCGGACGCGGCGGCGAAAGGCCTGGGAGGATTATTTGCGATGGATCTTCCGCCGAGCAGCACGATTCAAGTCAGCCATCATGGGTCAGGTACGATTGAACCGGTGTTGGAGCATTACGTCGCGCTGCGGAATAACGCCGGACATGGCTCAACGGCGTACCGTGATGCACAGCGATTTGAAGACTACTATCTTCGTGCGCGAGATACGCGGCTTATTCAAAGCACCGGGGTCCGCCCTCGCGATTGTAATGTGTATGTCAGTGTGACGATTCCTTTAGAGGGCGAGCTTCCGGATGGGATGCGCCTGGAGTTGATTTGGGACAAGCTGAACGGGATCGAAAAGTTGCTCGAGAGCTGCGGGTTCTTTCCGCGCAAGGTGTCGGCGTACGAGTTATTGTGTTTGCTTCATTTGTTACTGAATCCCGGGCATCCGTGGTCAGAGCGTCCGGTCACCTATGACGATGGGCAGTTGATTAAGGCACAAGCCGTGCGGCGCGACACGAAGTGTCAGCTCTCATCTAAATCAATCTTCCTCGACAATCGGTTTGTGAAATGTCTCACGGTGCAGCAGTTTCCCGAAGAGTGGGATGGCAGCCGCAATCGTGAGCTCATCGGCAGTCTCATGCGGCTGCAAGATCAGATCACCTGCCCGTTTTGGATCACGCTCAACGTCGTACGCTACAACACCATCAAGATGGGCGCGGAGATCACGCGCGGCCATACGCTGGTGACGAATCAAGCAGTGAGCGGGATTGTGAAACTGATTCCGATTATTGGAAAGAAAAAAGACAACTTCGATCTGATGGTCGATGCGATGTCCGAAGGCAATCAGCCGATCGGTATGTACTACCAAGTAGTGCTGTATGGGGACGACGCCAGCGTGCTCGAACAGCATAGTCAGGCCGTGCAATCACTCTACCGGAGCCAGGAGTGGATGCTCCAGGAAGATACCTTCATTGGTTTTCCCCTCTTTATGTTTTCTCTTCCCATGGGCTTGCCGCCGGATTCTCAATTGCTCCGTGACAAACTCCGTCGTTTAAAGACTGTGCCGGCCAACATTCCAGCCGAGGTGGCTCCCGTGGTCGGTGATTGGAAGGGGTTGGGTGCGCCGCTGATGATTTTCACGTCTCGGTGCGGCCAAATCATGTCGTTCGACATCTTTGCGAATCCCACAGGGAATTTTAATACGTGTGTGGCTGCCAAATCCGGTGCCGGGAAGTCGTTTTGGGCGAATGAGTTCATTCGCTCCTATCTTGGGACACAAGGTCGGGTGTGGATGATTGACGCCGGCAAGTCGTACCAGAAGCTCTGCGAGCATTTAAAGGGACAATTTATTCAGTTTGCGACGAAGCGGGATACCTTTTGTCTCAATCCTTTGACGCTCCTCGATGTGCCACGAGCAGGCCGATCCGAGTCCGACATTAAGGACGAGGTACAGGAGCGGATCGCTATGGTGAAGGATCTTCTCGGTCAGATGGCGTCCCCCAGCAAGATCTTGTCTGATCTCCAGAGCGCTTGGATGCAAGACGCCATTATGAAGGTGATTGAGACAGTGGGAGCGGACGGCACGCCGACTGACGTGATGAAAGTGTTGCTCGAGATGAAAGATCAGCATGGTCGGACTCGTGATTTGGCCCACATGCTGATGCCGTATTGTGAGGGCGGTAACTATGGGTTGATGTTCAACGGCAAGAACAATGTGAACTTTGAGAACTCGTTTATCGTTCTCGAGCTCGACGGACTCGATCAGTTGCCTGAACTTCGTTCCGTCATTCTGTTGCAATTAATCATGAATATTCAGTCTGCGATGTATTTGGGCGATCGTGGACAACGGAAAATCTGCGGCATCGATGAAGCGTGGGATCTTCTCGCGCAGCGGGGGGATCAAGTCAGCAACGTGTCCGCATTTTTCAATAAAGCGGTCCGGCGCGTACGGAAATATAACGGGTCGGTCTTGACGATCACCCAGGGGGTCAATGACTTCTACGATGTCATGGGCAGTACCGGTAAGGCGCTCATGGAGAACTCTGACTTCGTGATTCTGTTGATGCAAAAGGTTGAGAGCTTGATGAGCTTAAAGAAGCATGAGCGTCTCGTTTTGAGCGACTATGAGTTCAATGTGCTGCGGAGCGTGCATCGTGGAGACGGGTATTCGGAGTTGATGTTCTTGGGCCCAACCGGTCGTGGTATCGGTCGGTTGACCGTGCCGCGCGAGACGCAGCTGAACTACACCACGGATGCCACCGAGATTAAAAAGATCGAAGTGCTGAAAGAGAAGGGTATGACGACGGAGGAGGCGATTGCGACCATTGTGGAGGATGAACGTAAGTCTGCGGCAAAGAAGGGCTTAAAGCAAGTCGCGTAGATCTGCAAGGCTCAGAGTTGTTGGGTAATCCTGGAGGTAGATGTGGAGCTGGTGTTGATATCCAAGCGCCCTTCGAAATGGTCGAAGCTGTTGCAGTGGCCAGATCGGTATCCTGCTGTGAAGTGGGCTGTGATGGGACTCGCGGTGGTGACCTTGTCGATGGTGGCTGTTAGTCCCTGGTATGGCATCTACGTGCGTGACGATGAAAGCCTGCCCCAGTATTCGTTCTTTCTCCTGAAGAAAGGTGTGCCCCCTCAGCGTGGGGATTTAGTCGCGTTCGAAATGGCACAAGCCTATGCGGATCGCGTTCGTCCTGCCGGGTTTCAGCGTCCGTATTCACGAGTCGGCAAACTATGGCTGAAGGAAGCCTATGGGATCGTGGGCGATGAGGTGTCTGTCGAGGGACGGACGGTTGTGGTCAATGGGCGGACGGTCGCGACCGTGATTGAAAAAGACATTTTTATGCAACCGGTTGAACCAGCTCAGTTCGAGTCGCCTATTCCTTCTGGACATTACTATCTTGGGCTTCCCCATCCGAGGTCATTTGATAGCCGGGTGATCGGATATGTATCTGAGAAAGATATCAAAGGTGTGGTATGGCCAATTTTCTAACCAGTCATGTCCGTCAGATGGGCGAGTCGGATTCAGTGTTGTATGAAGATCTTCTTAGTCAGGTCCTGCAAGCTGCTCTACTCGCTATTTTGTTGTGGTTTGTGATGAAGGTGGTCATGCGTGAGCTCCCTGCCCATGTCCATCCGGCACCCGATACACATTGGGCGATGGCGTCTTTGGACTCCGTGTGTGAGGTGTGTCCGGAATATCCTCGTGTGGAGAAAGGGTGGTTCGTATGAGGAGAGGGGGCGGAGTCTGTTCATGGAGGTATGTGCGGGAGGGGTGTTGCGCGTTTCTGATCGTCGGATTGGCAGTGATAGCTCCGATGGCTGTCCCGGCGACCGAGCCTTCATTGCTTCCTTCTTCTCCTTCCATTTCTTCGGCCATTGAGGCGGCGCAGGGCGTGAAACGACGTGCCGAGATGATGCGCCAACAGCGTCAGTCGGCTCAGGCTGCTGCTTTGCCTACACCTTCCGGGATCAAGCGTCGAGAAGGGCTGTTCTATTTCGTGTCGTGGTCCATTCCAGATCAGGAATTGAAGAGGTATCTTCGTGAAGCCTTTCACCTGGGTGCGACGGTCGTGTTTCGCGGGATGATAGACGACGACATGCGAAAGACGATTGATCGGACGAAAGCGATGGCCGTGGAGTTGGATAAAGAAGCGCCTCATACGACGATCGATCCCGTCATCTTCCGGCACTTTGGCGTGACGGCGGTCCCGGCTCTGGCCATTGCGAAGGAACAACAAGCGGTATTTGTGGAAGGGGCGGCGCCACTCACACATCTCTTGACGCTGCTGGCTCGGGAAGAACGTGGGGTTACACCATTATTGGAATGGGCGGAGGGGAAGGGACGCAGTTGGGATCGAGGTGGGCCCATTACTGACCCTCGTCCCGTCATGCCGGTGCTTGTCGGTATGAAGCATGTGCCGGCAACGTTGACCCGGTATCCGATTGCCGAGCGCGATATGGAAGCGCTGATCAAGGAGCGGATTCGTCAGGTGGATTGGGCGGCGAAGCGGCGCGAGTTGGATGGTCGTGTGCGTGACAAATTAAAGGAAGGCCCAGGATTGGTCTTGCCGAAGGCGATTCAGTCGCGCGCGTTTACGGTCGATCTAACGCAACGCTACGAGCACGATATTCCCAATCATGATGGATCGGCCATTGTGGTGAAAGCCGGTACGGAAATTAATCCGTTGCTCTACGTGTCGCTTCACGATCATTACCTGGTGATTGATGGGCGAGATTCTACGCAGGTGTCGTATGCAAAAGCGCAGTTGGCGAAGTACGGGGCGCTCCACGTAAAAGTGATGTTGACGGCAGGGGACTTTCAGGAGGTGTCGAAAGCGCTTCAGCATCGGATCTTTTGGGCCCAGCCGGAGATTCTCGCACGGTTTCAGCTCACACACGTGCCAAGTCTGATTTCGCAAAACGGACCCATGCTTCAGGTTGATGAGGTGGCGTTATGAGTCAGAACCCGTTGCATCATCCAGTAACAGACGACGGAGGGGGCCGGTGGCGTGTGTGGTGCTTGGTCTTATTGATGACGGTTTTAGTGTTGATGGGGACTATCGGGATGAGTCTTGAGGCGGAGGCGTATTGTCCGTCCACGAATATCTTAACGGAAACCTTTTCGCAGACCTGCTGGGAATGCATGTTCCCTCTCAGTTTGATCGGCGTCACGGTCATGAATACCGGCGAAGATAGCGTCTTGCCGGCGGTGGGGCCAGGAGAATCCGCCGTCTATCCGCCGCAGCTGTGTGGGTGCGTTTGCTTCACCCCCTACCTCTGTATCCCCGGCTTGCCGTTGGGGGTCTTTATCCCGAGCGATCTGATTGAAGTCGTTCGGACTCCCCTGTGTTTCCCCAGCTTAGGCGGAATGACCATGGGGGCAGATCCCAACTTTATCGATCGGGGGATGGTTGATGTGGCACAAGATGATCCCAGTCTCAAATTTTCCTACTACCACACCCATTTCATCATTTTCCCCTTGTGGGCGCTGTTGGGCACCGGGTTTGAGTTTGTCTGTACGGGCAGTAGCTCGGCGAGTGCCATTGATATTGCCTATTTGTCGGAACTTGATCCTCAATGGGGTGACGATGCCCTGTCCTTACTCATGTTTCCGGAAGCGGTACTGTTTGCGAACCCCATTGCGACCGCGGCCTGTTCAGTGGATTCCGTTGCGGCCTCGATCAGCTTCCCGCTTGATCCCTTATTTTGGTGTGCTGGCTCCTTTGGCAATATCTATCCGCCATCAGGCTATACGTCGGGGTCCTATAGTGGCCAGGTCAAACCGGCAGCGCTGGTCATGGTGCGAATCCTCGCGAAGCTCTCACGCATGGGATCGGAATTGTATTGGGCGGCGGACGGGCCGTTGATCTGTAGTGATTTCCCCACATTCTTATTGGTGAAGAGCCAGTATAAATTTCAATTGCTGTATCCGATTCCCAATACCACAATCGTCGGTGGACCTTGTTGCTCACCCTTAGGCCGGACGCAGCTGCGGTGGGGGCTCGCCAAAACATATCCGGTGGATGGGGATGACTTTGTCTTTCTCCTCTGGAAGTTGCAGCGCTGTTGTCTGGCGTAATTAGAGAGAGGGAGTGCCTATGGCTACCTTCTGGTTATCTCGCGATGACTGTCATTGGATGGTTTTGGCGACGGTGGGGATCTTTCTGACAAATATTGGGGATTATCTCATTCTAGTTGATGGTTGTTGGTTTGTACCGTTTCAGGTGTTAGCCCATGCACAGGTCTTTATGTCGGTGGTTTGGTCGTATCACCGATTTGTAGAACTTGTCATAGATGAGCTGATGTAGGGAGGAAATCTAAACGTGAAATCTCTACTGGCTGGAATTGTCTATGCAGTGAGTGTGCTGGTGTATACGTCATCAGCGTTGGCCGATATCGATAAGCTCATTAGCAATTCGCCGACCCCTGATTGGAGGGGGTATTATTTTTATCAAGATCCGATGCCGGAGATCGAGGTGCCTCCTCCACAGCAACTCCCGCAGACGCCGGCGATGCCGCTTCAGCCTGAGCATTTCAAAGATCAAGTGGCGCTGAAGGAAGCGCTTAAAAAACTCCCGATCGACAACATTGATCTCCCGAATCTTCCTGCCGCATGGCTCAAGATTCTCCTCACGGCAAAAAAAGAAGCGGCATTGGATAAGCAAACCGAAGACACGTTACTGACCTACATTCGAGTTCACAAGGAAGTGTTTAATCGGTCCCAACGGTTTACTGATATGTGGGCCTTAGTGATGTGGACACATCCGGAGAATGATTATGCCTCGACGAATCCCTCTTCGGGAGCCGGCCACGATATCTATGCGGTGTCGAAGAAAGAGAGTGAAGATGAATTTCTGGCTTCCATGCGCGAGAAGGTAGGTCTGTTCTTTTTCTTCACGTCGACGTGTCCGTATTGTCAGAAGCAATCGCAGTTGCTCAAGGTGTTCAGTGATACCTATGGAATTTCGATCAAGGCGGTGACGCAAGATGGGCGTGGGCTGCCAGAGTTTCCGCAAGCGGTGGTGGATAACGGCATGGGGGAGCAGTTGGGGGTGAATAAGGTTCCGGTGATGTTTTTGGCGATTCCTGACGAGCAGTTTATTGTGCCGATCGGCGCCGGGTTGATTACCTTGGATGATTTGCGCCAGCGGGTCTTGTCGATCTTGAAAAATCGTTCGTCTCTGAAGCCCCATCCACTCAAATCATAAGGGGAGGCGTATGCGTATCCGATCGTGGGTCATGGTGTTGTGGCTCGGGATGAGTTGTGTGACGCCCGTGGCTGCGTGGGCGGATATCAACGATTCGCTGCAACGGATGTTCAATGGATGGGGTGGAGTAACCTCGACGCGGCCCGGGGCGTATCAAAGTCAGGTGGGTGGGGCCTTGATGGGCGGGTCCTTGGGGGTTCGTATTCCCAATGAGACGTTTAATTTGATCAGCTTGAGTCCGCCTCGATTTTCAGCCGGGTGCGGGAAAGTGGATCTGTATCTGGGGTCGATCAGCTTCCCCTCCCTGTCCAGGTTCACGGATCTCCTGCAACAATTGGGAACATCGGGGGTGCTAGGCTTTGCCTTTCAGTTGGCATTAATGGAGCTCTGTCAGCCGTGTGAGAACATTATTTCCAAGCTAGAAGCGGCGGCGCGTGCCATCAATGCCGCGGGCCGCATCGGGCCATGTCAGACCGGTCAGGAGCTAGCGAAGATGGTGAAGGGTGAACCGAATCAGCTATCAGGGATTGCGACGAATATCCAAAATTCGGTGAAAGAAGTCGGCGTGGCGTCGGGCGCGTTAATGGATTACTGGGCGGCGCAGGATACGGAGAAAAATCAGACGCTGCAAGATGGCGCGAGCTCCCTGGAAGGGACACCCCGCGATCCGAAAGGAAATCTCGTCTATCAAGCGTTGACCGAGGCGGGATGGGCCGTTGACGATGCGGTGTTGATGCAAAGTGTAGTGGGAACGATTGTCGTCGGTCTTGATGGGATTCCCATTACGAAACAACCGACGATCGAGCTGCATGATCTGATTAATTCAAATGGTACTTCAACCAATATCCGGATGTTGACCTGCCCGGCCGCGGATCCCATTCGGTGTCTGGCGGTTGAAGAAACCGACAATCTCACCCTGAAAGGCACGCAGTTGCGTGCTGAGGAGATGTACGATTCCATTGTGCAAAAAATTACGGTTGATCGTGTACCCCTCACTGACGTGGAGCGCGATCTGATCGATAAGTCGCCGATTCCGTTGTATCGGCTGCTCATCGGGTATGCAACGCAGCCGGGTCAAACTGCAGTGTTGAAAGCCCAAGTGGGGTCGTTGCTCGGTGCGGAGTTCGCGTGGGCGTGGATCGATCGGGCGGTCAAGGAAGTGGAAAAACAGGCGAGTCGGTGGGCACAAAAGCAGGAGGGATTTCCGGCTGACTTGAAGGACTTTTATACCCAGGTTAGGGCCGTTAAGAATGTCGCACATTCCGCGATGATGGTGGAGCTCGGACGTATGGATAAAGGTCCGTCCTTTACCTATTACTCGACGCATACATTGAAGAAGTCGCTGCCGAAGGCGTCAGGTAAGAAGCAAGGGACACAGTAGGAGCGGGGGATTTATGTGGCAGATCAATACCTTTGGGAATGGCGATGTGCTGTCAGATGTCTTCCGCAGTATCGTGTTTATGATGGGCGGCGGATATGAGAGTTTGCTGCGCCTGGGCATGATTTGCCTGATCTTTGGGAGTGTGTCGGCGTATCTGGGGCGCGGACGTGTGGTTTGGCAGTGGGTGATTGGGGCGTTGCTGATTTTGGCTGTCACGATGAATATTCGGATGCCCATTCTGGTGCATGATTTGGTGCATCCGTGGGTGGGTGATCAGGTGATTGCGGATGTTCCGTTAGCGGTTGCGTTTCCGGCCTATATGACCTCGGAGATTAGTTACCAGACCATGGTGGGTGTGGAAACGACGTTTGGCCTTCCTGCTGAATATCGTCTCGTGAATTCGACGATCGGCAAAGGGTTCTTTGATATGCAAAAGACCCTATCGTTGGAAATGATTCCTGGCGATCTTCAAATCAATGTGACGAATTATTTGAAGGATTGTACGTTTCCGGCGATTCAACTCGGCGAGTTGAATCGAGGCACGATTTTAGATGCAGTGGATATGGCGGCGGCGATTCAAACGACCAATGCTGCGATCTCAACGATGGAGGTGCGACTGGGAAACCCGTTTGCGAGCCGGACCTGTCCAGAAATGTACGATCGGTGGATTACGAATGGGTTGGTACAGGCAGAGCCTGGCTATGCGGAGACCATGCGGCAATTCCGGGCGGCGTTGGGGATCGAAGATGTTGCCGATAATGAACTGACGCCGGTTCAATCGTTTTCAACCAACATTATTGGGACTGCACAGGGTCCTCGTGTGCTCATCAATAATGTGTTGCTTCGTGAGCGTTGGAAAGATGCGGAAGTGTTGGATGCGGAAGAGGGGAATGATACGGCGACCACTGTGGGGAAGATGAATCGATCGATCTCTGAGGATCTCAAGAATCAGGCCTTTAACGATTCCATGTTGTCGGCTCGCTTTGTTCCACTCTTGCGAACGGTGGCGGAAAGTGCGGTCTATTTGCTCACGCCCTTGATGCTGGCGCTGGCCATGAGCCCCGCGATGTTTGCGACGATTCGCGGAGCGATTACGGGGTATGGGTGGTTATTTATGTGGATCCCAATGTTTGTCATTATGAATTTTGTGAGTTACCGCTATGGGGTTGATCAGATGAATCTGATTACGGTTAATCAGATCACCTTCAATTCCTATGACCAGTATTTTAATGTGTTGCTCGGCTTAAATACGTTTATGGGGAAACTGATTTGGGCGGTTCCGACGCTCGCGACGGTGGTCACATATGGCATGTCGTCGATGGCATCGTCGCTGGCCGGCGCGGCAAGTGGGGCGCAGCAAGCGGCAAATTATGAGGCCTCGGCGTATGCGCATGGAGACGGGAAATATGTCGAGCCGGGTCAACATTTGAAAGAAGAAACCACGTGGAGTCAGGATGCGCATGGTCATATGCAGGCCAGCTCTCATTATGCGGATTCGTCCGGTCTTGCGGTGCATCGTCAAGACGGGTCGACGGCTTATAGTTATAGTGATGGGAGTAGTTTGCTTCGCGGCGCGGATGGGACCGAGCAATATCATGGCGCTGAAGGATCATGGGCTCGTAAGGGTGATCAATATACGGGAGGGGCGTGGCGTCAAGAGTTTCGGGATGAACAGGGGCAGGTCCATCAAGCAGAGTTTCAAGTCTCAGGGGATCACGTCGATGTGGCCTATACGTCGACTGATGAGCATGGCGTGAACCATGAGAATAAAGAAGTGTGGGACCAGGGGGCGAATCAGCGACAGATGAAAACGGACACCTACTCTGATCAAGGTTTTACGCATCAAATTACGACGATGGGAGACGGGAGTGAGCACAGCAAACACGTTGGAACAGCTCAGGTGCCGCTGACAAGGAATGGTCAGACAGACTTAGTGACGGCGGATGTAACCGCGAGTTTCTCCCGTCCTTCGGCCGATTCGCCTTGGGGGGAGGGGGTGATGACCGCGCATTCGACGGAACATGGGGATTTCCAATACTCTCTTTCTGATGTGAAAACCGATGACCGGGGTGTGCCTGACTTTTCACAGGGGATGACCGTGACCAGTGGGCATGGTACCGATCTTATGATGAAGACCGGGAGCAGTCATGGATTAATGACGACGACATCAGAAGGTGGTGCTGGTGAACTCACTCGATCGTACACTGGGACACCGGCAGAGGGAGTTGAGGTGTTTCATAGTGATGGGTCACATGAGCTCATGGGGGGAGTGGTGAGTGGGCAAGGTGGTGTTGCTGCAGATGGATCATCTTTGCCGTTTCAGGGTCAGTTGACGGTAGATCAGGACGGGTTTCGTGGAGATCTGAAAGGGGAGTTGTCGTATAGCGATAAGGATCAACGATGGGAGCTTCATGCCTCTGACGAGACCTGGCAATCTAGGCTTCAAGGAGAATCGTCAGGTGTGTCGATGCATCTTCCTCATTCGGATATGACTCTTGCCGGAGGGCGGTTTACGTTTCACGGTAATCCCCATGACCCTCAGACTGCTTGGTCGTATGATGGTCCGGCTACTGAGAAGGGGCAGCATACGTCCAAAGCGCATGTTGAGGGGAAAGATGGACAGATTTTCTTCTCAGATCTGGCGTCAGGGGGTACGCAACACGTTTTGGACGACGATGGGCATCGTCTTACATTAATGGGTAGTTTAGGTGGTGACCAGTTCACCTATGAAGAAAGTTGGACTGGCCTGGCGTTTAAGGATGATGGATATGGACATTTGACATCGATTGGTCAAACGCATTTTACTTCTCGAGGGCATGCATCTGTTGACCCCAATAAAGAAGGCTCAGTCTTGGATCGGTTGATGAAAAGTCCAGATACAACCGTGGCAGAAAATAAGTCGGCGTTTGGAGAGCGATCATTGGCGGTGGATGTGGCTGAGCGTCCTTTGAGTGAATTGCCCATTGGGCAAACCTCTTTGTCTGTTGTGGAACCCGAGGGTGGGTCGACGGTTACTGAGGCAGGTGTTCTCCATGGTGGTGAGGGTGTCGGGTATGTAATTTCTGCGGGGGCTGGTACTGAAAAGATTAATTCAATCGATACGACGCAAAATGTTCAAACTGTGGATGGTCGTAGGGAAACGCAGCGTTTGAACAAAGATTCATCAGGTGAGATTATTTCTGGAACAAAGTCAGGCGTGGTCGATTCGAGGACGGGAAATGGTGATGGAGAGTTAGTAACGAAAACTCTTGCTCGTGGTGGTGATGGGACGGGGGAGTTTGAGGTTCTGACTCAATCACGGTCAAATGAGAATAGCTTTTCAGGAACGTTTCAAGTGCCTCGTTCTGATGGACAGGGCTCGACGCGCGTTGCAGGTAAGATTGACATGTCTCATGACGGTGATATTGTTAGCATGAATTTTTCGAATGCGGCGACTGGAAAACAGGTCGGCTATCATCAGGGAGAAAAGGGACCAATCTTTACTGTGGCCGATGTAGAGGCTGATCCGCGTGATCCCTCAAAGGGGCGGTTGACGAATGAACGAGAAGTGAGTCATCGTGAAGCTGAGTCAGCGGGAGGTTTTCATATTCGCGATGTGCTGAATCAAGCTGGTGCAGTTATCTCTAGTCAGGGGAATAAAGGTATCGACCGAGAAGAATTCCATCAATACGGTTTACATACTAAAATAGACGAACAGTCTACTTTGGTGGGCAAGGGTCAGCAGTCGCTTGAGGCGCTCGGGCTGGCTGAGCCGTTTAATCCTGATCAGCCAGGAGTCTGGAAAGATGCTGCCAGAACGGCTGAAGGTGTGAGGTTGGGCTGGAGCACTTCGATGGAGGCCCTTCGAGCGGCGAGGTTTAAGCAATCGGCGGACAAAATCTTGGGAGGCTCCGGTGAATCACCTCGATACGATCCGAACGCGCCCAGTGATCCTGCATTGAAGGGGACGTATGATGCTGCGAAACAACAAGTTGATGAGTTTATGAAAAGCAGAGGGATCACTCCGAAGTCGAGAAGGAAGTGAAGGGGAAAAGTGATTGCGTGGCTTGCCAATATATGGCACTTAATTAAGGGCGGGTTTACTCTTGCCGGCCAGGTTTCGCTTGATGAGGACGATTTTCTACGTCTTGAGTGGCCGTATGATTATCAGGAGCATCCATTTGATGGGGATGACCATGAAAGGGATTGAAAACTGATGGTAATTTGCTCTAGGCGAATTGTTATTGCAGTGTGTATTGCCTTAGCGACGGCGTTTCTTCCGGTCTTTCTTCATGCGGAAGTGAAAAAGCCAGATTCAAAGCCATGGCTTGGTCTTTTTATTGGATCTGAAATACCTGGGTACAAAGTCATGAAATCCAATCTTGTTAGCGTTAGCGGATGGCAGTCTGTCGATCGAATGCTCAAGGCTGATATAGATGAACCGCTATCACAACATCTTGTCGTGGAATGCAAAAAGGCTCCAGGTGGAGGAGTTGCTGTGATCAATATTCGATCTATTGTAGCGCTTGGGACTGTTCCGGGTCCTGCTAGTAGTCCCAGTACGAATATCACGAATGGGATGTTTCGAGAGTATGAAGGAGATTGTGTGACAGAAGTCACGTCACTGGTAAAGTGAAGGCTCTGCAGTGGTGTGGTGGTGATTAGTTGTGGGTCTTCGTCAGTCTGCTTTGTCGGTTTCCCGTTAACATTTCTTTGATAGACTCCCCGAGTTCCCGATCTAACAGTCCATTCAGTACGATTCTCTCGCCTGTTCTAGCGAGATACAACGACGCAGTCAGTGTTTTGATCTGATTGGTTGTCCGCACCTTCCCCTCAATGACGATCGTGGGCTGTGTCAGTCTCCCCAGCCGGACTTTTGCCGCATCGTCAATTCTGAGTCCTTGCTGCAATCCGATTTCCTGTGCCAGTTGTTGCGTGTCGGTCTGATTCGCGATGACCGTGATTCCTGCTCGGAGGAGGGTGGCGATCAGTGCTGGATGCAGGGTGGGATCAGGTGTGCCGTCTTCCCGGGTGAATGGCTCGATTTGCACGATGATCGGGTCGTTCGCCGGTAAGACTGGCGGTGCGGTTTTGGGATTGCGGAAGGGGTCGGCAGGATCAGGGGTGATCGTGATGGAGCGTGAGAGGATCGTCTTGTGATTGTCGTTCACTTCGAGACGTCCCGTGATGGGGGCTGGTGTCGATGTGTGAATTCGTTGGTGAGTCAATGTCATGGCACCATCGCGTCCTGTCACAGTTCGGAGTATGTCGTCGGGAGAAAGGTCCGGCGTAAATGTTACCTCGATGCCGGCAGCCGGTGCGGTGTCCTCATGGCGTGCGCTACTGGTGGTGGTATGTGTCTGATGTTCCGCCACTCCCTGCAAAGGTTCCATCCCAATCAGGCGCATGCATCCGACTTGGCGGAGTGTGCGTGCGCTGGTGCTGTCAGAAACAGTGGATGCAAGAATCCCGATCGGGCATTGGAGGAGTCCATTCAATGGAGCCAGTGGCCACCAGAGATAACGACGGACTCCCTCTTTTTGAACCGTCATGGTGTCGGTGCGGATTGTATAGGCTTGTCGCACATCGACGGTCCAGCGTCGATTGGCGGCATCAGCTTGGAGTGTTGATGTTGGTTCTCCATGCGGCAACCGCTCTCGTTCGATCATCACGGTCTTGGTGGTCGGGAGTTCGACCGGCATTAAGGTGTGGCATCCACCGAGCACGAGGACTGAACAGATTATGATTCCACGCGAGCGCATCATGGTTTGTCCTCGATCAGGACGCCTTGTCGTCGACTGCCGTGGGACGGCGAGAGTAGGGCGTCCAGCTCGCCACGGATCAGGCCGGTGAATTCTGGCGTGGTGGTCATCGGACCTTCGATCGTGACTTGTCCGAGAACGAGCCCTGTTTCGATCGCGATGACGGTTGCGTGGATGAATTGGTGTCCCGGATAGTCGGTGGTCGATCGGAGTGACAAGAAGAGCGTGGCGCCGGTCCAATGTCCGATCGTTGAGGGAGTGGTGTCGGTGAATTGTGGCGACACTTCTTGTTGTTGGAGCCGCTGGAGGACCTGTGCGGATTGCTGTCGTGCGACGATGGGGATGCCGAGGTCGGTGGCGGTATGTTCGGCAAGCGCGAGCAAGTCCGGCCGAGTACTGTCAATGCGTATCCGTTTGACAATGGGCCAGTCATCGGGAGGGCGTTGCGCGAGATCGGATGCCAGGGCGGCGGCGAGGGTGTGGCTGTTGACTGGAAGTGGTTCGTGCACGGGTGATTTGTCCGACGTCAGTAGGACGATATCGACGTGGCCTTGGCGAAGGTGAGGCGGCGTCTGATCTCGTTGGACGAGACTGGCGAGGTCTCGGAGTCGAAGATCGACCAAGGGCTGAGTCGGTGTGAGCGGATATTCAATGCCGACTGGATCTGTCTGAGGCTGCCGCCATTGGAGTTGCAGACGTCCGTCGGTGATTGGCGTGTTGGTGACAGTGGTAAATGTATGTTGTGTTGTTGCCCCTGCTGGTTGTGAGGTCCAGGATTCTTTGGCGGGATCGAGCCCGCGCAGGGGCACCACACAGTAGGTATACACAAGTTTCCATGTTGGTGCAGGCCCATCCATGACGCCCATCAGTCGTATCCCTCGCTGGAGGAGGTGGGCGACGAGACTGCCTGGACAGGTGATCGGAGTGGCTAGGGTCAATCCGATCTGTCGTGTGGTGTTCTCGCTGGGTTGATAGCTGAGTCCCCTCCAGATTTCTCGCTCTTCTACTGTTGTGGTTTCTTCCCACATTTGCGTGGCGGAGACGGTCCATCCCAGTCCATCGGGATGCGTCTGTACGTGTAGCTGCGGGTCGTGCAAGGGCTGTCTGACGGTGTGTTGCTGTGTGATGTCGAATGGTGCGAGTTCCATGGGAACGAAGTACGAGGACGTACAGCCCATGAGGCTCAAGAGGGTGAGGCTGGCCGCGAAGCTGATCGAACGGAAGTGCCAGATACGCATTCCGATAGTCCCATCTGCGAACCGTAATATTCCTCAGTAATACCATATTTGCTTTGGATTTACTCCTTTCTCCTCATAGTGCGTGAAGAAGGTAGTGAGATATTTGACATGAGGCAATTATGAACATTCGTCAGAGGGGGAGACGCGGGATCAGTCGTGTTGTAGCGATGACGGTGTGTGTATGTGCTGGTATCTCTTCTTTGTGTTTCGCCAAGACGTCAGACCGTCCCGATCATTGGATGGTGGCGACAGGACAAGGAGGCTGTTCGGCTGTGACGTCAATTACGGGTGAGCTGCGTGATCTGCCCAATTGGGGTGGCCCTGAAGACTTTGTGAACTCGCTTCGGGCGAAGGGCGTTCAAGTGAGTACCGTGACCGGCGAATATGAAGGTCGTTACATGGTCAAAGTGGTGGTGCCGTCGCGTGGAGTTGATGTGGTGTTTGTGCCCTACAGTCTGTGTCGCAAGATGTGGAAAGAGGAGATTGAGCGATTTAGCCGTCAGGGGTCAGGTCGGTAGGGTGCGATCTATTGCAGAACAGCGGTTTCGAGCGAGGGAATATGTGGTGAGAGGAGTTTCTCCTCGTTTCTTGTCCGTAATAGAGGGACATGGCGCTAGATAAGGTTGGTCATTTTGTATTGGGGGTGGTGGTCAAGGCAAAGCTTGACCGGGATGCGTACCTCGCCTGTATGGGAGGGACGGATCAACTCGCGGTCCTGCCGAAAAGTTGCGCCGATGGGCCTTATCGGGTGCAAGACCGGTTCTATGCGTCGATTAAGTCGGTGGGCGAGCAGTACCCCATTCTGTCTCAACGATCCGGCCATTTTCTTCGTCAAGTGTGTGAACTTGTGTTTCGTCCCTTGATTGCGGAACGGCGCGTCGTGATTGATGCCGTGGCGACGGTGCAGCAGGCGGGGTTCGTGAAGATTGCCGTTTCAAGTCCGACGGGAGAAGACCCCATCAAGCTCTGCATGCCGTATCTGCCAGAGTTTCGCACCTACTGTCGACTTCATCCGTCGTTGGTGCGCTATTCCCATATGGTGGAGCAATACATCAAGCAAGCCTTGGTTCCTGCGCCCGTGACTGCGATCGAATCGGTCGAGCTGTGTCGGGCCTCGCGCGAGGCCATTATCCGCGTGCCGGCGTCGGTTCTCGGGCGATTTGTGGGAATCAAAGGAATGAATGTGGCGGTGGCGAGTCGTTTGACCGGTCATGGCATACGTGTGGTACCGGCCGAGCAGGTAATGCCGCCGTGTCTATTGTGAAGAGGAGGAAAGGTTTATGAGTGCACAAGCTCCTTCGCGTCCAGCGGATGCATCAGTACAACGGAAGGGCCGGCCATTTCTCTCGCAAGAGGAGCGGCGGGTGCGAAACCTTGAGTTGCTGCAGCAGTTCGGGAGTCAGGTGCTGGTGCCGCATTCACCGGAGACCCGCATTATGGTGCGGATGATTTATCCATTGAATAAGGCGCTGTCGAAATTGCGACGGTTGGTGGGGATGCCGCTGACGGTGGAGGCGGTGATGGCGGCGATTGAGCCGATTCGTGCATGGCAGGCTCACGTGACATTCTGGCTCAGGGAATCGGGGGGGGATTTGATTCTGATGCCAACGGTGTTGCGGAACAGTGGTCCTGAGCGAAAGCAGTTGGCGCAACATCGGGATGCGCATGTCATTGTCCCGCAAACCGATGAGGCGCGGGAAGCCATTGAATCGATCGTGCGGATGGACCAGGTGTTGGTGACATTACGGATGGTGAGCCTGGAAACCCTTCAACATGATGGCCGCCTGACGCGTGCCTCGGGATTGGTCCATGAACTCAATGAGGCGGTGGCGAAGGTATGTCAGTCGGCTCAGGTCGAGTATCACGCGCCGAATAAGTTGCAACGGGTGGTCTCGAAAGATCAGGTGGTGGGGGTCAGCGAGAGCTCGGAGTCGACGGTCATAGGAGTTCCATCACACGATGTCGTCGCTCAGCCGGTTCAAGTTCGTTAAGTAGGCGCGTGATTCACGGATGGACTACGAAATGGAGGACGGTATGCGTGTGGTGTCAACCGGAACGGTGGCAGTGCTGTGCGTGGTGTTATTGGGGGGATGCGTGTCGAAGTGGTCGTACGACGAGCAGGTGGCGATTGCGGATCACCTGCGGACGGTAAAGACAGAACAGGATATTGAGCGTGATGGCCTCCATGCGGATGTGCAGGCGCTGAATCGGGCCTATTCTGGGCAATCGATGCGGTTGACCGGGATGGAAGGTGTCGTGATGCATGCGACCAATGAACTGAAAGCCATCCAGACGCGTTTGGGTTTGATGGGACAGGAGCAGACGCTGTTGCGTGGGGAAGTGACGAAGCTGGGGATGCAGGCGAACGAGACGTTGCAATTTCTTCGGACCATTAATGAGCAGCAGCAAGCGACCAATGCCTCGCTCACGGGTATGTCGACTAAGTTGGACAGTATGAAACGTCCTGCGCCAGCAAAGGCTGCGCGCATGGTGGAATCCATTGAGGGGAAGGATCGGGTTGATGGTGGATCCGGGACGGTCGATCTTGAACGGGACAAGTCGGCTGTCCAGCGGGCGATCGATCAGAAGTTGGGCTATCGACCGGCGAAGCCTGGGATTAAGCCGGTGGCGAAGCCTTCGGATGGTCCGCCGCTCACTCTGCCAGAGCAGAAGGTGTCGATGGACAGTGGAACTTCAGACGGAGTACCGCAGACCGCCGTAAAACCAGACGGGGCGGCTCCGGTTCTGCCGGGGGCAGGACCGGGTGTGGGGCCCACGACGATGGGTCCGAAACCCTCTGATGTAGTGTCGTCTCCGACGGCATCCTTGCCGGTGGGGCCCGCAAAGGGTCTTGATCCTGTGAGCATCGTCGAGCCGTCTCCCCTTGCCCGCAAGACTGAACCGGTCAAACAGGTGACGTCTGTTAAGCAAACTTGGATGGAGTGGATCGGGGAGAAATTGGGACGGAAGAAGCCCGTCCAAACAGCTGCGCAGGAACCAGCTCCACGGTCGGCAGCTCCTTCTGCGAAGCCGTACGAGAATAAGGATGTAATTCGATGACACAGAACTATCCATATTTGCCGATCTTTAGCATGCATGAATCGAAGCTGCTTCAGGAGCAAGGCGAAGTGCGGGTACAGCCCTTGGGACTGGTGTTCGTACACAAGACAGAGGGGATGGGCGTGTTTCGTGATGTCTTGGCCCGAATCAAGGATTTCTTCGGAGGCAACGTCGGGACGTATAACAATTCGGTCCATACCGATTTGATTATCCCGGCGTTGCGTGAGTTGAGCGATCTGGCGCATCACATTTATGGCTCGGAATCGCACGAGGCTCCCGATGCTATTTTGGGTTTTGTGATGAATGTGCAACCACTGTCCTCAAAAGGGATGTCGATGATGCAAGTGACGATGTTCGGTACCGTCGTGAAATTTCACCCTGTGGCGGCCAGTGGCGCCTCGTCCTCATCCGTGCCAGAGACAGCGGCCGCATAAGTCTGACAACGAGGGAATCGACGAGGAGCCGAGGATGATGATCTCGAATGCGCAGTGTGGCGATGTCCGCATTGTCAGATATCTGGTGCTGATCATCGGATTATTCCTCACTGGTCTTCCGTTGAGCTCGGCCGCGGATTGCAGCACTATTTTGGATCCTTTGGCGAAGGCGCAATGTGCGCAGGGGAATATTGCGGCAACAGGGGCGTTGAATCCGGCCACGGTGAACACACAACAAGGTGCAACACCTCAATATGGAGGGTCGACTGGATGTACAAATGAGAGTTGTGCGGGGGCCTCTCAGTCTGGCTATTACAGCAATACCGGCAATATCGGGCCTTTGAATGCAGCGGGGACGGGAGCCTATGCGACGGATTCCAAGGCGGCTCAAGTGCGTGACATGGATACTCAGGCAAAAGGATGGAATGCGGCGTCGACCAGTCCGGTGATGTCGGCCCAGAGTGTCGCAACCGGGTGGACTAATGTGCCACAGACGAATCAGACGTGTGTCAATAATCCGATTTGCATTGAGTATGTCGCGGCACCGACGGCGCCGGTCACGTGTACGATGCCGGGAATGACGCGGGTGTTTTGCGATCAGAATTATTCCCCATCATTGAAGTCGAGTGCGTGTGGTGTGTATCCGCTTACGAGTCCTCCCTATACGGACGAAACATTTATTGATGGGTGTACGCCGTATGCGACCTTGATCAGCTCAAGCCAAGCGATTCTCGTGTCGAGTACCTGTACGGATGCGACGACGCGGGTCATGGCCTGTAATGACTATAGTTCGGTGAGTTTTCTGATGCCGACGTCGCAGGCTTTTGCGGTTAATTCCGGGTCCGGCACTTGGAGTGGTTATTATGCCTTTAATTATGGCGTCCCGATTGCCAATGGTTCTGGTGGTTATTCGCTCCAGTTTTCTGTGAGCGGCAATGCCGTGGGCGAAAATAAATATGGGTGTACGAACGGGACCTATGGTGGGGGAACTTGGACGATCAGCGAAGGTCAATCGGTAAGTGGTCCGGGCTGGGTGAATTATTGCAACAGCAAGTGCGGCTGTTTCGGAACGGGCGTCAGCTTTACACTCGGCACGGCGACCTGGACGACTCCCACGAGTTTTACAATTCCCTTCAGCTACAGCCTTGGCGGGATTTCGAGCGGGACTATTACCGTGATGGGCGGACTACTGCGCAATTCGTATTCGGTTAATCCGCTGACGGGCTGCTGGCAGACGTCCTTTGTCTACGATATTCCGACGCAAATACCTGATTCTTGTCAGACCTATCGTGACGCGGCCTGTACTCAGTTGGATTCGGTCTGCACGGAGCTCGATCCGGTCAGTGGGACCTGTCGGGTGTACACCAATACGTTTCAGTGTAATGGGGGCCAGGTCTGCAGCAAGTGGCAAGATAATCTCCAGTGTAATTCGTGCGGGACACCGGGGAGTCTGGTGCCGTTCTGTATGCCGACGGGCACACCACCGAATACTAATTTTCAGTTAGCGGCGACGATGATGGCGATGGTCAAAGAAGTGCAGGATGGCTTCAACAAGGATACCCTGAGGATCTTTACCGGCACGGCGAAACGCTGTGACTACTCGACGATCGGGACGATTTTGATCGACTGTTGTTCGAATGATCCGGACAAAATGCTTGGGAGCTGTAGTGCGGAAGAAATATCGTTGGCGCAGGATAAGAAGGCGTTCGAAGTGATCTATGTCGGGACGCGGTGCGTGGAGAAGATTTTGGGGATTTGTACGAGGAAAGAAGATGCGTATTGTACCTATACATCCATGCTCGGACGCATTATTCAACAGCAAGGGAAGTCCCAACTCGGGCTGAATTTCGGCACGCCGGGGGCGGAAGATTGTGATGGATTCACGTTGAACGAGTTTGCCTCGATCAACTTTCAAGCGATTAACTGGACGGAATTCTTTGCGCAGATTACGACGACCTTTGATTCGGCGGCCGTGTCGGCCACGATGAAAACCAAAGCCTGTGCGATGAGTGGCAGTTCGTGCTAGGGCGGTCCACGAGGGGGAGTGGTGAACAGAATACTGAGTATGTTGTGTTGTTGCGGGTGCCTGCTGGTGCTAACCACAGGGTGGGCGTCGGCGGCAGACCGGAAGGCAGTGCGGGATCAGTCGAAGCCCTATCAGGCCTGTGTGCAAGGCGCAGCCAGTGCCTATCACTTACATCCTCGATTGTTGCACGCGATTGTTCGTGTAGAAAACGGTGCCTGGAACCCGCTGGCCATCTCCATTAATCGACGAGGACGGGGGTATCCTCAATCGGTGCGGTCGTATGACCAAGCGGTGCAAACCGTGACGGCGCTCTGGAAGAAGAATGAAAACTTCGACGTCGGGCTCGGGCAGGTGAACACGATCAACATGGAACGGTTCAAGATTCACCCCGTCTATCTGTTAGACCCGTGCACGAATTTGCGGTATGCCGCGCGGATTCTTCGGGAATCGATTGATCGTCATGGCTATAACTGGAAAGCGATCGAACGGTACAACGGCGTGAATCCGCAATATCCCTGGAAAATTCATCAGGCGTTGAAGGAGATTCCATAAATGCTCACGCTGCCAGCCGATCAGGCGATGGAGCCGTTTGTTGTGGAAGTGCTTCCGGGTCATGAAGCGCGGATTGCGCGTCTGCTGGCGCGTGTGGGGGCCTCTGCCATTGTCCATGTCGGTATGGGGTATCTTTCGATGACCAGTTCGATCGCGATGGTGCAGGAAGTGCGGTCGTGGCGTGGTGTGCGGGCGGTGCTGCCGGCGCCGAATGAGGTGATCGTGCCCTTATCTGAGTCTCTTGTGTCCCCGCCGCCTATTCGTGTGGACATGATGGTGAAAGTGGTACGAGGCTCAATGTCGATGGTGGGGACTGTGCGGCGGGTGGAGGGTGATCAGGCATGGGTGGTCTTTGTGCTGCTGGGTCGTCCAGTGGAGCAGGCATTGGCGGTCGCGGAGCTCTCGGAAGTCGCGGTGCCGGAGGTGTGGCAGTAATGCGTGCGTGGTTAGCCCAGGTCCGGGAGTCGGCCATCGTCCGGCTTCCGCTCAAATTGCTGCTTGGGGTGAAACAGCGGGCTTTGCCTCCTCCTGAGCCGCTCGTGCTGTCCCTTCAAGACCTGTCGCCGATCTGGTTGCGTCATAACGAGGATTTTCGGCCGACCCATGAGGATGGGGTTCGGATGGGATCTGGGATTGAAATGAGTATGGCGGAGGCGTTAACGCCTCAGTCGACGGTGATCACCTCTGCTGCTCCAGCGCCTGAGGCTCCCGCAGTGCCGGGAGGTACGAGGGATTCACAGCCAGCCGTTCCGGTCGCTGCGTCCCCTACGTTCCGGTCTCCGTCGTCCCAGTTGGTACGGGATTTTGTGATGCCTTATCAGGGGATGTTGCAGACGCAGGGCGTATTGGTGCCCATTGTCAGAATCATCGACCTCCTTGAGGAGTATGGACAATGTCCGTCTGTTGTCCTCGAGCAGAAGACCCAAGACGAAGAATGTGGCGATCTCTACAGCATTCGAGACACATTGGCGCAAGTAAACCTGAAAGACCATACGCATCGGGTGACTCGCCACGGGTTAGCGGTGTTGCTAGCCAGTTACAAAGATCCGGAGCCGTTGATTCCGAAAATGTTGGTGGCCTGTTTGGGGCATGATTTAGGGAAGATTCCGGCGTTTCGACAGTCCGGGATCTATTCCATGCGGGATCATCCGGCCATCAGTATCGTGAAGGTAAAAGAAGCTTTTGAAGGGCATGACGTGTTTTGGCTAGAAGAAGTTTGCCAGGTGATTTCGGCGCATCATCGGCATGTGAAAGATGGGTTTGCATCCTTGCTCAAGCAGGCGGACGGGCGGGCGCGTGAAGAAGAAGTCGCTTATGTGACGAAGACGATGGAGATTAAGAAGTGGGAGGATTGGTTTGTCGCGGCGGAATTTTTAGCCCTCGTTGAACCGTTAATCAATCGGGGGGAACCGACGGGGAGTCGGAAATCTGAATGGGTGGCGGTCTCGGTCCACGGCGTGATTTATTGCCAAGCCAATTCGCTCTATGGCCTCGTGAAAGAGCTGGCGCGGAATAAGCAGATCATCGATATCCATCTGTTACGGGCCTCTGACCGAGAAGAGGTCATGCGTCGGTTAGCGCGGTCGCTGGCGCAGGCGGGGGTGTTGTCAGAACCGATTGGTGAAGGATTTTATGGGCGGAAGTATACGTTTCGGCTTCGATCAAAAAAACAGTATGGCTACTATTGCGTGCCGATTGTCGAATCGGCATTTGCCACCACGCCATCCGAGTTGGAACAGCGGAAAACGGCGTATTTTACACAGATTGAAGATGTGGTGCGCTAGGGAGGAGGCGGCGCAATGATCGATCTTACGGCGAGTGTACATCTCGTCTCGGCAGCCGCAAGTTTGTTCGACTATCTCGATCCCCTCACCTATACGGACGAAGCGTCCTATCGGACCATGTGGTTGACGGTGTTTAATATGATGTTCCAGGGCACCATGGCGCGCATCGGCGCTTGTGTCTGTCTCTTTTATTCCTTCTGGTATGGCACCTATAAGCAGAAATTCGGGCTCGGGGTGATGTTCTTTATCTTTACTTCCTGTTTTGCCTATCTGGGTTCGGTGGCGCGTATCTTAGGGATTGGGGGGCCATAACTATGGCAGATGGCGGCGGGATATATGGCAAGGGTTCGTCTGGTCCGATGTTTCCAAGTTCGACCTCCCGACCGAAGCCAAAGAGTCTCTTAGAAGCGATTTCGGACATTGAGAAGTTGTCGGCGGTGGAGCGGACCGGCAATCCGATTCCGCAACATTTTCTCTTGTTGAATGAAAAGGTGGGGTATTTCGATGTGGGACTCAAGGGCGGGTGGGCTGACACCTTGGTGAGTCTCATATTTGTCCCGCTCAGTGTCGGGGTGATCGATCGGGTAGTGCCCATATTTGGGAGTACGGATCCCACGATCATGGACCAGGTGTTTGCGATGGTGATCAGTATTAGCTATATGCTGGGCTATAACATTTTGATGGCCTTCAATCTGGGTTCCTGTTTCTTCGGGAATGTCTGCCGTCATGCGATCTGGCAATTGTATGGGGGGTTCGTGACTGGGAGCATCCTGAAAATGATCCTGGTCTTTTTCACCTTTCATTTTCTCTATCTGAAGGTCACGCCCGAGCTGCTGTCGCATATTTTAACGGCCTCGTATTGGATGGCTCGGTCGTTTTTCACGCTGGATCAGTGGGATACGTTCTTCTTTTGGTTGGTCGAGATGCGCAATGCGCTCTTTAAGTCCGGATTCTTTGTCGTGGTGAGCACGATGATTTGTCTGGCGATCCCGTGTATCAGTTTTATCTTTGGTTCCATTCGGGCGGCGAAAGAAGATGTGCTGAAGCGGCGATATGATGCGATTTAGTGGTGGTGCCGGGCCGGGATATCGACGTTGTCTTTGTGCCATTTCCAGTGTGTCGGACGATGTGGAAGGAAACGTTTCGGCGTGTGGGGCAATAATGAGTTCGATCTCTCAGTCTAGCTGTGAGCGGAAGGGGCGTATGATGAAACGCTCAGTGCATCGATGAGTCAGCATCGTTTCAATACGGTCGCGCAGGGTCGGGCAATTCAGGTCCTCTGTGGGTGGGATCGTCCGCTCCAACAGTATTTTTTGGTGATTCAGGCGCTAGATGATGACTGGGTCGAGCCAGGCTCCTCCGCGTGTGAGGTCGATGCCAACGGTTATCTCTACACCAATCTGGATGACGACCATGTCCCGCCAGTTCCATCTCAGCTGCCGTACTTTGCTGCACATCTGAGGAAGTTAGGGATTGAGGTACCACGAACCTTACTGGTGAATCTCGAGCAAGATCGACGTGAAAATGCGGGGAATAAGTCTGTAGTCTATGAATCCAACGGACAGTACCGAGTCACTGAAGGCTGATCCGTTTCTCCCTCTTCATCTCTCCTCCCTATCATCATTCATCCTAGGGATTCGTCAAACATGGTTCTTGGCAAGGATTCGACTGCGAGATAAGGTTTTGGCAAGGAGGTGCTGCCTGGATAGATGTGTCGTCTGTCTTCCTATTCCTGTTCAGGAGAAGAAACGTTCGAGTCCTGTCAAGGGAGCCTTTGAGCGTCGTCCGAGTTGGGAGTGTTTCGGAAGGCATTTCTTGCCAGGAGTTCTGGGCAGCAGAATCGTGCCAAATGGCAAGGAATCGGTCACATTGTCATAAACCGCTCGAAGGTTCCCGCACTCGTCTGGGTTGTGGGTACATCGGCAACGGTCTCTCCCTCATGATTGGTCCTGTGATCCGGCCAGGGGAGAAGGAAAAGCGAGTGATTGCTATGGGTCGTGGCGTGTTCAGTTAGGACTGCGTCGACTCGTGGGGCTAGGAGATGGGAAAGAATCCAAGTCGGCCTTTGAGTGGGATGAATGGACAGGGCTGTGGCCGCTCCAGCACGAATCCATAGGGTCCGCTGAACCACAGACTTGAATGCGAGGAGACACAGTCGACGAGGTTTACGGAGCCGATGATGCCGCCATGGGGACAGTCTGCGGGTGATGTGAGAGGAAGTTCGGGTCGATGGACACGTAGCCAGTTGTAGGCGGCCTGGTCGAATTCTTTGGCTGCATGGATGGCGATGAGGCCTCGGATACGGGTGGTGTTGGCAGTGAGAAAGTATGAGACTTGGGAATAATGTTTGAAACTCGGTAATAAAGTTTGAAACAGGAACAAGCTTCATCTGGCTATCGGCTGATGAAAGAGGTAGGGGAATATGGAGAGAGAAGATCAGTGTAAAAGTGATCGCATTGTAAACTCTATGTCCATAAAACCTGTTGCGCACGGGTCGTATATCCCGCGTAAACTCGTGCGTCCTGTCTAGCTCACTCTGTCCGCAAATCAGGCGGCAAATGGCCATTTGCGACCGGCGGCATCCGGCCCCTTTGCGACAGTCGCTATGGCAATCTCCGAGCCGGAAAGCTGCCGTTCATTAGATTTTGTTTGTTTCATGCTCAACTCTACCTCATTCCAGTCAACTCCAGCCAAAGGTTGGGTTTCGCGCTACGCTTGGCTGAAGTGGGTCTGAGTCGGCTGGGGGAGTGTCGGAGAACACCCGCTTATCGGCGTCCACAAAACCTGCCCAAATGTCTTCCCGTAAGTTCTCGAAATCGTGTGACTCAAGAATTCGATTAGTACCGTCACAAAATCAGAAGACTGGGGGACAGGTTTAGTCTGGGACCAAATGAACTTTGGATAGAGTAGACCTAGTGAGTGGAATGATGTGGGGTTAAGCATAAAACGAGTACAACGACACGCATCAACGGGCCTTAGCAGCAGATACTCCATTCTCAAAACGTCCGGATCGGCAGCTCCGGTGCATGCAATCGTAATTTGGCGGATTACTCTCCACGCGATATTCTGAGCAGAAAGAGGGCCAGAGCCTCCATGCGGTAAACGATTGCCTCAAGCTGAAACGTAGTGAGCTTGGATTCGACGACATGAGTACCAGCATTGAGTGAGTCAATTAACGTCAGTGCCGCACGAACATCGTCTTCGACAAACTTCGTGAGAGGATCACAGGAGAAGTTCCTGCAAATGTATAAAAGTCTGGCGCGACGTGTTGGACGATTATCATGAAAGTGTTCCGCATCATTCGTCCACGTCTTAATTTCGGCATCCGGTGCTAGGCCGTGCAAGATCTGGGTGAATAGCTCCCGTACCGAGGTTGTTACGTGCCTTGCGCGGTCAGGATTGTCTGACTTGAGGGATTGTCGTGCTCCGTTAATTAGGTTCAGTAACTTGCCGTCAAATGAAGCAAGTTCCTCGTCGACCGACGGGAGACCTTCAGGTTCGTTGGCTTCGGCCTTCTCTTCGTCAACGGAAATGCGTTCAAGAACATCCAGCTCAAGCGAGTACTCAAGCGGAGAGTACTTTGCGATGAGCGGGACTTGGAACTCGGGGATTTGCGGGATGCATTCTAGAACATCACGATACGAGCGAGTGAACTTGCTGAACGTAGCAGTCAGGTCGTTCGCCAGTACCGGAGATGCCCCTACGAGCTTGCCAATTGAGTGGGCCTCGAGGTCTAGCAGCCGAAACTGTGAGGTTAACGACGTGTGCAGGAGTTTAGTAGTGTCAAGCGATGAAAGGAGATCGCTAACTACGGTCTGCGATGCAATCGATGCAAATGAGGTGCGAAGTGCATTGTGTTCCGCAAAGGCTTTCGAAATCACTGAATCACTAATCGACGCTTTTGAAACCAAGTCGGCGAGATTCTGGTTGGCGATCGCTAAGTCGCTACAATTTGTTGTTGCCAATGCAGTCAGCCGAGCCTGTGAAAGGATCGACGAAGTTGAGTTCATCAGGGTGTGGTCGAATGCGAGTTGCTTCGCGATCGAATCCTGCAAATGCAAAGATGTGAAGGGGGATGGTGACAGTTGGAGCTGTCGAGCCATATCACTGTAAACCGACATGGATCGTGTCAATTCGCGTGAGACACGCTCAATTTCTCGGAACATCTCATCCATACTGTTCGCTGCGAAAGATCCACCAAATAATTATTGAGTATACTGACCGGCATAGTTCGAAGGTAGAGCAAGTCACCTTCAGTGCGATTCTCCTGTTGGCTCGTAGACTTGTCAACTCTATCTACATACAGCGTTGGCATGATCGTAGACAGTTATAAATCCTTGATAGCTGCATAGGAGCGAAAGGTTGATAAGTCAGTTCGTACGTTCAGCGGGTCGCGAGTTGAAAAAGCGCAGCAATCAAAATGCTTTCCCTCCACGGTCATAGCAACACCACATTGTTCTTCTGCTTCCGCCCCCTGCAATGGCTGCCTCAAGAACAACTCTTATTGGAAGGACTTTTCAAAAGTCCGTCTTTCTAATGGCTTCAGGCCAGTTATCCAGTTTCACGGTACTTGTCATCTTCGGGCCTCCTGATTGTAGGTTTTTCATGCAAACTTCACCGCATCAAAGACAGTCAATGACCAGCTGATATTCAAGTTTCACGTCTGGCGGTTTTTCCCGGGAGCGGAACTGATCACAAACTCATTTTGCTTTGGCAATCTCCGAATCGCTCGCGCGACATGCGTGGGTAGGGACGGCACCCCATATTTCTATGCCGTCCCACTCTCGGTGTTAACGGGAGACGCGTTGGCTGACTGTGATTGCCGTGCGACTATCGAACAAGCGCAACGCTCCGCATATATACTGGCTAGCTGTGGCTGCTCAAGCTTCCTGAGTTCCTCAACATCGTGTGCGTCCGCCATGAACTCAAGTAGTCGTTCTTTGGGCGTTTGGCGATAAGAATTGTGGAAGAAATCATAAAGATCAAGTGGGTCTTCTGCTTTGGTTGACCGCTGTCCGACCTCGCCGAAAAATGTGTCCGGATGCTTTCGCCATGCGGCCATTTCGACATCGGACAGGGGCCACGTATAAATGCCTGATTTGCCGTTATCGAATGATAGCCCGCAGTAAACCTTTTGCTCACTTTCAATGACCGTCGCAGTCGTTAATAGCCCCGGAGATTCGTTCCCGTCTGGGTCTGTAACGAGATATCGCTGACCGATAAGCAACCGCGCCTCAGCATTTCCAAATGCGAACTCAGGGATCTCTCCATCAAAAGTAGACGGAATTTCAGCATGGTCTTTCATCGATTGAATCAAGTCGTACATTTCGATGTGATGATCCCGGGAATCAATCGCCGCCCGTAGACTTGGAAACGTTGAATCGACCTTAAAATCCTGAATCTGAAAGCCTTCCGCCATCGCAACACATCGGAAATTCGAAGTGTCCAAATGGTGATGCCACGGAGTGTTCGTTACAACAAGATAGGCGTCGGGCAGCGGCTTCCCATTGATGATCCTGCCTTCAAATTTCCGGAGGTCTGCAAGTGCCCTTCTCATATACGCTGGCACTTCAGTATCAGTGGTATCATCCAGCACATTGATATCGATGAAGACCAGGCGAGTGTGATTTGCTTTCTTCGCCAAAGCCCTATTTAGCTGGCGTCCGAGCCTGAATGTGCTACCCGCACGGTGCTTAGCCTCGACTGAAAACTTCCTACCCGTCTTCTTGCAAGTTGCCGTAAATTCGCAGTGTGTCGTGCTGCCGTCGTCTTCATTTTCAAATTCAAGTTCAAAGCCAGCACGAATCAGAGTTGCGGCAACAAAAACCTCATAACGTGCGCCGGGAAAGTTGTCCTTGTTTCGCAACCGGTTAATGAGTTTTTCTTGCAGTTCAGCGTTATGGTCTAGCGCGTAAAGGTCATACGCCAATCGTAAATAAGCCGCGACAGCTCCCGTCATGGGCATCGAATGCACTTTCCCTGGCTCTTTAGTGACGCGATTCAGTTGCTCGGCGCGGAGATGATGCCAAACCAGTATCGGATGACGCTGGTCAAGTGACTTCGCAAGCTCGGTGCTGCCCCAGTCTACCCCCATCGCCATTTTGATATAGTCGCCGAGAAAATCATGAAATGTGAGCCAACCTTTCGAATGCAGTAACCGGTTTTTCACAGCAACGAAGCGACGCCCAAACGCCTCTGCCGAAATGATTGGCATGCCCAGTCCTTGCTGTCGCTCACGTTGGATCTGGGCAGCTCGGATGCGGTTCGTGGCATACTCGACCTCCTCTGTGGACACGAGAGGCTCTCGGTAGAATCCGTGACAACGCTTATATTTTTTATTGCTTCCGCATGGACAAGGATCGTTTCGGCCAAGTTTCGACATGCTATATATTACTGACCATGGCAAAGAATTTTGTTTGTGACCGACTCCAGCATAAGTCAAATTCTTTGAGAAATCGATCAACTCTGCGCTGGCATTCTAGGTGGATTTTTTACAGGGTTGTATCTGGAATTTCGGAGAGGGGGCAATTAGATATGCTCAGCGGTCGTAAAACGGTCGTATAGCAGAGCGATCGTCCGCTCATTCCATCTCGCTCAATCTCACTCCTCATTAGCATCCAACTATTTGAGTCTCCTCAAGAAATTCTGTGAAACGCGCATTAGCATTGGGAGTACTGAATTGGCCTCAGGTCAAATCCCGCCTTCGGCACTACGTGAGGTGCAACTCCTGCTATGAATGTTCGCTCCTTTTTACTGTGCGGGAGCCCAATGGCAGAGATCAAATCAAGCAGGCTAGATCCGGTTCTGTCGAAAGAAACGCTCGATTTTCCGCCACGCACTCGCCCTTGGGAGCCATTTCATAATCTCGGTTGAATCTCGATTCTATTAGACTGCATGGAAGTGTCGGTTTGGCCTTGATCACCCGATTCAAGTTGATCCTCTCATAGCGGCCAAAAGCGGAAGTTCGGCGCCGATATCGCACCGCCGTAAAGCGGTCCTCAGCCCTGCCGCATTGATGGATCAGCGTTAACCGCGTGGAATAGCGCCGCCGGGTCCCGCCGAGCCTGAAGAGGTTGATGCCAGAACGGCACAGCGGGCATTTGGACCACGCTATTCCGCGTCCGGTTCAACCCCTTGCTGGGCAGCCATCGAAGGATCCCAGTACGGAAGCTGCGAACATCCGGGCTCGTCGATCATAATGGCCACGCTCTGCTCGGCCCGGGTGACTGCCACATAAAACTTCGACGCTGGAACTGGATCCAAGCGCGTGCCAGATTGGATGAAAGATTTGATTCCAGCAGTCGGAACAATCAGAACACGTTGGCATGTCATGCCCTTCGCAAGCCGAAAGTTCACATAGTTGAGATCGAACGCCTTGCCCGAGTTAGCGCTGTCACGCAGACACCGCGGACGAAATCTAGCCACATACTCGGCGACGTGCTTGGAGCGAATGAGAAAGACACCATCGTGCTCGGTCACGGTCTTGTTTAGCGACTGCGTCTGCGGAAACGACCAGCTCGAGTCGAATATTGAGTCGGAGAACGTGGCAATTTCAGGGTGACAACGCCAAGTTGTATCGTTCTCGATGATCTGCAATTCACCACGATTCTCACGTTCACGAAACCACATCAACGCCGACGCGTATGCGTACCTTTTGTTCTTTTGACTTCGCGGGTTAGTTGAAAGTACCGCCTGCCGGATGTCACCGACCATACGAATGTCGAGGGCCGAGCGTAGTAGGATGTCGATGACTTCCCAGTCGTGACTACTAAGATCCTGTATTTCGTCGAGGAGGATCTCATCGTAGATGCACTCAAGCCTGTGCAATAGCGCACCCTGACTCACTTGGACCAACTCATGCGCCAAACGACCAAGTTCGCATGAATAGACGCAGTCGTTTGAGTCGAGAAATCGCCTCGGCCCCGTCGCCATTCTGTGGGGCCGTCCTTCAAAGTTGAAGCCACGGACCCTGTGTCCAGCGAACTGAAATGGAAGAAACGGCCGCGCGAAATCTCGCAAGAGGAATGTGAACCAACCCATCACCAAGATTCCGGGATGATCGCCTGCAAGTCTAGCTAGGCGACTACGCAACTCGGCTTGGTTGGTCTGAGTGTAGGTGAGGACCAGTGCGCGTCGGTCGTGTGGTAGCGAAGCGCAGTGTTCGACGATTCCCTGCGTTTTACGCGATCCGGCGACGGCAAGCGTGAGGAAGTTAGCCATGAATGAAGGTGGCTGCTTCAAGCAAATAGGTCGGGGGAGCTATCGATTCTTCGGCATCTGCTATTCGAATTGCCGTCTCGGTCTTCTCGCGGCTCATCCATGTTTCTATATCTGCACGGTCGGTGACCTTCAGAATCTTCCGCAGCTGCGACTCGCCATTGTAGTGGATGAGTTGAGGCTCGAGGGTGTGACCGTGATCCACCGCTCCAATGAATACGGCACGCCGACCGTCCGCAAGCCATTTCTGAATGGGAGTTCGCAGTTCGTCGGGGTCAATACCGTCGTTGTCACGAACTGCAGCGACGGTCTTGTCGAGCGCGGCGCACAGTTCTAGGCATCGACCAATCGACAATCCTCGCATGCTGATAACATCGATACCCAGCTCTATCGGTCGTTTCTCATACTTGTCTTTGAAGATTCGCTCGAAGATGATCTCATCTGAAGGGCCCTCAACAAGGACAACTCGTTTCGCCAGCACCATGCGAAGCGTGTCATACCCGGGAAGCTTTCGGAAATAGGCCACCGTCTGGGGGTTCAAGTCTGTCAGTCGGAAAGGTTGGGCTCCGCCGAGAAGATGTAGACCGTCCAGGCCCAATCGATTGATGACGAATGAGCTGTGGGTCGCAACGAAGAGCTGCTGGTGCTCGCCGGAGAGCGATTCCATTCTCGATATGAGCGTTGCGAGACTCGTGTGCGTAAGATGGTTTTCTGGCTCTTCTACCATTACGAAGTTCGTACGCTCGGAGTGGCGGCTCATAGCTAGAGCGATCTTAACGGAAGCCTGCTGCCCCTGCCCTGACATCGAAAAAGGGATGTTGTTGACATGGGGTGTTACAGCACCTTCCCAGGATGTTCGCGCGCTTTGGTCCATCGCAAGCACGATCGGCTCGTCATGAAGCGTTGCGTGTGCCTCGGCCATCCGCTCGTTAACGCTCTTTAGCGCGGTGTCAGACAGCGAGGCCTTGATCTTGCGATAAGCGACCGAGATCGCAGCCCGCTCTGCTGGCTGCAATCCGTCGTTGAGAATGTGGCGCAGGTGGTAGTCGATGCCCGTGGATGAGCGCACGGTATGAGAGTCGATGATCGCAGTCGCGAGCTGCGGCGGTCGTTTGGTGATCACCTCATCAGCGAAAGACCTCCAGTCGATGAAGTAGTACTCAACAGGCAAAAGCGGCGAGGCGTTTTTAGCCCATTCATCGAGATCTTTGGAGTACGCAGGATCGGGCAGAACTGCCATTGATATGCCCGGGCACGCATTGGTGGGCAAATCAGTATTGATTGCGCCGCACAGCTTCTGCAGCTCGTCTCGATTCTCCAGGAATAGTTCTATGCGAATCACCGGCCAAGCAACCGGATTTCCCGACGTGCGCTGGCGAACGAACTCCTCGATCAGCTCGCTGTTGAACCAATAGGGATTGAGTTCCTCAGAAGCCGTGCGGCCGTTTATGCGACCCGTCAGAGCGAGACCTATGGCCTCCATCAGAGTCGACTTCCCGCTTTCGTTTGCTCCGACAATGAGGTTCAGCTTCCGGTTCGGCTCGAGCGTGAGATCCTTGTAGATCCGGTAGCCGTGTATATTGATCTTTGTGATCAATGATCACCTCCTCTCGCGAGGGGCGCCGCTTGTCTAGCGCACCGGCGGTCTGATTGAACGGTGCACGCATATCTCAACTGCCCGCTGGCGGCCCAACAATGTTTAGACAGATCCATATAACAACCGGATTTGCCAATTTATATCCGTATAACATGCCGCTACGGTTCGTGAACAATACGCCATAGTCGATGCTTGTTCAATGAGTTGCGACGGTGGGACCGCTTATCACGGGTTCTTATGTGGATCGGCGTAAGCCCCCTACACCTGATAGCCGTCGGTCGTGGACGTCGGCTAAGGGTCGAGGACTACCATCGGCCACTTTGCGACAGTCGCTACGGCAATCTCCGCGCCGGAAAGCGGCCGTTCATTAGAGATGGTGCTCGCTTCGCGCTACGCTTGGCTGGATTGGGTCTGAGTCGGCTGGGGGAGGGTCGTAGAACCGTTACCTCACACGCGTGTCGGTGTCCACAAAACCTGCCCACATGTCTTCCCGGAATTTCTCGAATTCATGTGACTCAAGAACTCGACTTCCACCGCCCAGAAATCAGATGATTGAGAGACAACGCGACGTAACACCGAGGGCTTGTTCGGCAGGTGGGGGGGGGCATAAAAATGGCACCCGACCTGTACGGCGACAGACACAAGGCTCCCACTTTCCCCTCGCTCCTAGAATGCCCCTCCTTCGCACATAACGCCCGCTCAACGGCAGCCAAATGGACAAAGCAGCCCCTGATCGTGGTTTAAAGTAGTTGCCTTTCGGCCACGTACAGTTCAAACAGCGAATCAATATGTGGGATTGCTGCCGTTAGCTTGGCCATCACCGAGGCGATTTCTAACACTTCGGTCACATCTTTCGGCGGAAGATCATCACCTCCATCGCCTGCTTGAAGTATGGCTATAAATAGCTCGCTGACAAAAGTGTGGCGAGTATGAGCCAATCTATCTTCAGGAGAAAAGGGACGTTCCCAGAAGCCGGTGCGATCATGGTTGATCAGTTTCAGCCCCTTACCGACAGCCATATGCTTTACATGACCACCCATAATGTTTCTGACTTCTCCAATAAGTCCACCGGCATCTTGCATTTGTGCACAAAACTCTTCGAAAGTTTTGCGCTCACCAGTGGAAAATCTCTTCTGGAGCGTCCTTTTGAATTCTGGCACGGACCTCAACCCATGAAGCGCACTCGCAATTTCCTGAAGAGTTCTTACAGAATTGCGGAAAAAATAGTTGTGTCTCCAGGCAACCGTATTAGTGTCTAGACTGTCGAAGGGACCGGCTATAATGCCTTTGATCTCCAGCGAAAGGTCTTCTCGAAGGATGCAAAGTCTGGCTATGCAGGTTGCAAATTCATCATCAGGGGGGAAAAGCTTTCGAAGGTTGAATTGATATATTCTCGCGCTTCTTGGTTTCGCGGATTCAAGTAGCCAGTGCATAAGTTCACCGACGGCGTGATGGAGTAACCTCTTGGCATACCAAGGGGTTACGAATGAGACCATATCGTCGGATCACCTACGAAGATCGCTGTCAGCTCTACGCTTTGCGAAAGGCGGGCAAGACCCAGGCTGAGATCGGCCAGGCACTTGGGTTCAGCCAAGGAACGGTCAGCCGGGAACTGGCTCGAAACACAGGAGGCCGGGGCTACCGCTTTCAGCAAGCACAGCACACGGCGCAGGCCCGACAGCAGCAGACTCGGCACCAGCCGCGCAAACTGACCAGCCGTGTCCGTCGCGCCATCGCCCGTAAGTTGCGGGCGGAGCGGTGGAGTCCGGAGCAGATCAGCTTTTGGTTGCGGGCCGAGCGCGGCCTCGCTGTCAGTCACGAATGGATCTACCAGATGATCTGGGCGAACAAGCGCACAGGCGGCGATCTCTGGCGATTCTTGCGGCGACGGGGCAAGTGCTACAACCGGCGCGGGGCTCACACGGCGGGCCGCGGCGTGATTCCGCATCGGATCGACATCGCGGAACGGCCTGCGATTGTGGCTGCCAAGTCACGGCTGGGAGATTGGGAGGGCGACACCATCGTGGGCGCCCGTCATCAAGGCGGGCTGCTGACGCATGTTGAGCGCAAAAGCTTGTTCACGACGATCTCGAAACTGTCACGGCCAACGGCCCAGGCCACGCACCGCGCCACGGTGCATCGCCTGACTCCGTTGCGCAACCACGTTCACACCATTACCTATGACAACGGCAAAGAGTTCGCCGGACACCGGAAAACTGCCCAGTGCTTGCAAGCTCACGTCTTCTTTGCCACGCCCTATCATGCGTGGGAACGCGGGGTGAACGAGAACACGAATGGTCTGATCCGTGACTTCTTCCCCAAAGGCACGGACTTCACTACAATCCATCCGGCGACGGTGGCGAAGGTGGAGCGCCTGCTCAACCGGAGACCCCGCAAATCGCTCGGCTTTCAAACGCCCAACGAGGTCTTTCACGCGCTGGCTAAACGGGGCTGAAGATTATGCACTGGGGAGTTGAATCTGCGTTTCTTTCCGAATATAGACTCGTAAGTTATTCCTGCTGGGAAGCCCGCATGCTCGGTCATTGTTGAGAGATCCTTGACTTTCCTATCTTTCAATTTTTCGTCTTCGCCACTCCCACGGCGGCACCGGTTGCGGATCGGCCCACAAGCCTTTCTTGGCCTCTCGCGCTTCAGTTTCTAACCCTTCCAGCACCGTATCCCCTGGCGCATACTTCCGATACCACCAGCACCAGCCTTGCTTCACGAGTTCCTGATTGAGGTGCATGCCATCGGGCAGGATCACCTCTCCAATGGTGCGCTGGTACTTGTCGTGACCAGAGGTCCGAACGGTGATGTCCTTCCCGAACGCCAGGTCAGCGGCAGCATGCTTGGCCTTCTGGCCGTAGGCTTGGCCCTTCTCGGGGCAGTCGATGCCGCTGAGGCGGATGCGTTCAGGGTGTTGATCGTGCAGGACTTCGAGGGTGTCGCCGTCAAGGATACGAATGACGGGGCCCGTGATATCCGTTGCGCCAGCATGTGGTCCTGTTCCGAGCAGGAGGCCGCATACCGTCAGGGCGATCCCGAGCGCAGGGAAACGGGTCATGGGCGCGGCTCCCATGCCCTGGCGGGAGGTGACGATGGCATCACTTCCATGCGACGTGTCATTCGGTGCCGGTCAAGTCGGTTCCCCCCACGACACTCACCCCAATGCGGTCCTGTTCTCTCTGTACTGTGCCTTGAAGAGCAAGACACGCGTGCCTTTCGTAGCGCGCCCAGCCGACCGTGGACACATCACTTCTGCTTCGCCACAACCTGCTCTTTAATTTTGTCGTAGGTCGACTGTGGAAGAATCTTCTGCTGGACCAGCTCATCCTTGCGCTTGTACGGACGCCCCGTGATGATCTTGGCCGCGTACGCCTCGCCGATCCCGGGCAACGCCTTCAGTTGGTCCGCGGTCGCGGTGTTGAGGTCGAGGGGTTCGGCCGTGTCCGCGGCGAAGACGATCGCGGTCGTCGTCAGGAGTGAGGGGAGGGTGATGAGGCTTGCTGAGAGCCCAAGGATCATCATCAGCACGCAGCACCTGAGTGGCCACGTCATGCGCATCGTGGTTGCTCCTTCTGTGAGAGGGGTGGCGGGGGCCACGGTGTTCGGGTTCGATCGGCAAGGCTAGGCCGATCGTGAGACCGTGTCAAACGACCGGTCTGGGTCCACCACCATACGGATTTATGTGAGGCGATTCTCCACAGGGCGTGGCAGCCTCGGGCTCGTTGATTTTCGGGAGAGCGTGATTATCTGGTAACTGAGAGAGGTGGAACGCTTCAAGAGGTCAGCAGCCTGGTTCGAATAAGACCCGCTCTTGTGCAGCCAGCGTGCAATGGGCGCCGCTCCTGCTTCAGTGGCGGGGTGATGGTTCAAGGGACGCGCTATCTGCTCGGTGCCAGTAGGCACGGCCGCGAGATGCGAGCCTGAACAAAGAGTGAGGCGCGGGGCAATCAGCGAGGGCGACTGAAGGATTGCTGGATCTCACCCGGTTCGGATGGCAGCTTCGGTATCCCACACAAGAGCGGGCCGTTATTTTAATGAGAGCTGGTTTTTTTTCACCAACCTTCATAGCTTCATCCCCCTTCAGTAGACGCGACCTTCTCCCAGACAGCGACTTACGACGCCTAGGTCTCAGAAAAACCACACACTATGAGTAGAGAATTCGTTCGTGGGGGAGTGCAAGGAGGGGGAATAAAAAATCGGAGCGGGGGCGGGTCTGAGAGCGCTGTGTATATTGTGGAGGTCTTGGAGGAGCTTTAGGCTTCCCACCCGTCGGTGGGCGTGCTCACCACCCCTGCGCTTGACCTCGATTCCCTTGAATGTTCCTCTCACCGAGGCCTCCGCTCACTTCTAAGATAACCGTCCTTCGCGCGAGGTCAAGGAGTGGAACGGTTCTGTCCCGTCAGGTCAGGAGGCGCGGGCCACAGGCAGCTCATCCCAATCGGTCGTGTAGGCGGATGAACGGTGGTGACCGTGCGTCTGCTAAGCGTTCGTCAATCCACTCGATGCATAGTTCAGCGTTCCGGCTCCCCGAGCAGGGCACGTTGTGACTTCATCACTCTTCTGCCAGAACAGTCACATCCAGCACTCACCACGAGTCCGGCGAGAAGTCATGCACAGACGCCCTCAGACATGAACGCCTCCCGCGTGCACGGAGACTCCCCATCTTTGACCTGAGCGCAAGGTGAGCAGGTGGTGCAAAAAGTGATCAGACTTACTTCTTAGCTTCGGCTCTTGAGTCGAACGGAAGACGGCTGCTACAGTGGTCCGCAGGACGCGCGCGCTACGACGCGTCTATATTTCCCCCGCGAACACCGGCTGGTGGAAAGGTGCCTATGACCGTCGCGTCGGTGATGCTCCCGCTGGGAACGCCCGCTCCCCCGTTTTCCTTGCGCGATGTCGTAAGTGGTAACCTCTACTCGCTCGACTCGTTTGCCGGAAAGGCCGCGTTGTTGGTCATGTTCCTCTGCCGACACTGTCCCTATGTGCAGCATGTCGAAGAGGAGATCTCCCGGATCGGACGCGACTACCGTGACACCAACCTGGGCATCGTGGCGATCAGCAGCAACGATCCGGCACAATATCCGGACGATGCGCCGCCCAAACTCAAAGAGCTGGCCGAGCGCCTGCATGTGAACTTTCCCGTTTGTTTTGACGAAACCCAGGACGTCGCCAAGGCGTATCGGGCGGCCTGTACACCTGATTTCTATGTGTTCGACCGGGACCGGCGACTCGTCTACCGCGGGCAACTCGATGAGAGCCGGCCCGGTAACAACAAGCCAGTTACTGGCCGCGACCTACGCGCCGCGATCGATGCCGTGCTCGCCGGAAAGCCCGTCAACAGCAACCAACAGGCCAGCATCGGCTGCAGCATCAAGTGGAAGCGAGGCCACGCCCCTTCCTACGCCTAGCATGCTATGAGCACGTCGGCCATGTGGATGGGCGTGTCAGGGCTCGCCGACAGGTGGGCCGCCTCGATCCGTTGCTAAGGGTCTGCTCGCGGCCCCTTTGCGACAGTCGCTACGGCAAGCTCCGCGCCGGAAAGCTGCCGTTCATTAGAGATTGTGCTCGCTTCGCGCTAAGCTTGGCTGGATTGGGTATGAGTCTGCTGGGGGAGGGTCGTAGAACAGTTACCTAACACGCGTGTCGGTGTCCACAAAACCTGCCCAAATGTCTTCCCGTAACTTCTCGAACTCATGTGACCAATAACTCGACTCCCACCGTCCAGAAATCAGATAATTTGTGTCCTGAATTTCACAGTGCTACAGTACCGCCCTGCCTATGAATAAGATTCAACATATTCCGTGTCTGTGCCGTTTCATCAGAAAATGGTGCTTTACGTGAATGACGCCCTGCCTTTAGGCCTGCGCTATTCATTGGAGGCAGGCGAGTGCGTCCTGTTTATAGGAGCAGGCATTGGTCCTCATCTCAAGGGACCAAATGGACAGCCCGCCCCAGACGCCTCGTCCTTGGCCAAAGAGCTGGCCGAGGCTTTCTCGATCGACACCACAAATTACGAACTTTCGAAAATCTCTCAGATTGTACAAATAAGAAAAGGAAGAACTGAATTAGAATCATTTATCCGCAAGCGACTTGGAAGTCTTGAGCCAGATGAGAGATTGCGATGGTTGTTTACCCTTAGATGGAAAGCCATATTTACTACAAATTATGATGGCTCTATTCAAAGAGCCTATGACTTAAACCCTGTACCACCACAGCGTCCTATCACGATTTCCTCTACGTCGGATTTGGTCGAGTTTGACCGTCGTTTTGAGGTCCCCATCTATCACTTACACGGCACTGTTTTCGACACGTCTAAGTCTCAACTTGTAATCACAGAAGACGACTATCTGCGTTTCAGAGACCGTCGCAACATGCTTTTTGAGCTTCTGAAAAAAGAGTTTGCGACATCAACGTTTCTTTATATTGGCTATTCAAATCGAGATCCAAACTGGAAGTTTGTTTTCAATGACATCAAAGCCGAATTCTTGCCGTCAACCTTGCCGCAGGCATATCGCTTAGCACCAGGAACAGACGCCCTCGACAGGGAGATCCTAAAAGCGCAGGGCGTTGAAACTATCGATGGTTCAATAGATGAGTTTGTGGAAATTGTTTCTTCTACTCTTTCCGAACAAAGAGCGGATCCTGACCGTCTCTCTAGAATTAGATCGAAAGTTCCACCCGATCTACTAGATGCCTTTGAGAAATCTCCAGCCCCAACGGCGCGATTACTTTCGTCTTGGTCATATGTGAATCAGGCGCCTTTCGACGAAAAGCCTAATGTCCCAGACTTCCTTCATGGTGATAGGGCCAATTGGGGCCTTGTTGGAAATAGAATTCATTTTGAACGGGATATTGAAGAACAGGTTTTCGACTCGCTTCTCGACTATGCGACCAGTTCAAGCAAAAGACCGAAGTTTAATATTATTCTCGGCCCTGCCGGATATGGGACGTCAACTCTGTTGATGAGTCTTGCGGCAAAATTAGTTAATGAACGTGCCGGACCTGTATTTTGGCACACTCCCAATTCTGCTTTCAGAGAAGGTGATATCGAGTATGCGACCTCAATCGTCAAGGAGCGACCGTTTTTCATAATTGACAATGCCGCGGACAATGTAAGCTCACTTCTATCAGCATTTCAGAGGCTTACTGATATTGGGAAATCAGCTTGCTTCCTATTAGGTGATCGTCTGAACGAATGGCGGCAATCACCCGTAAAACTGAAGGCAGAAGAGTTTGTACTTGAGCATTTAAGCGATCCCGAAATTCATCGGTTAATTAAGTTTTTGGATCAAAACAATGGCCTTGGGATCCTACGGGATCTGGACGAAAACCTTAGGTTTTCCGCGGTCAAGGAGAAGCATCAAAAAGAATTGCTTGTTGCTATGCGCGAGGCAACCGAAGGGAAAGCCTTTGACGCTATCCTTGAAGATGAATACAGGGGAATTAGCAACTCAATATCTCGAGATCTATACCTGACAGTTTCATGTTTTCACCAACACAATGCTCCGGCTAGAGATACCCTGCTGGCTGACCTCCTGAAAGTGTCCATAGAGGAACTATATAGTTCGACACGCGACGCCACGCAGGGAGTGGTGATATTTGATTGCATCGACGAAACATATGGCCGATATACAGCTCGCACTAGGCACAGACTGATAGCTCAGGTCATATGGGAGAGATGTGGCAATCCCTCCGATAGGGAAAGACTGTTGCTATCAGCTCTCAACACATTAAACCTCAACTATCGTTCAGATCGTGAAGCATTTGACCACTTCGTGCAATCGGATCGTATGGTAGACAGTATCCGTACCTTGGAAGGGAAAACGCAGTATTTCGATACTGCGTCCAGGAAGGACCCAGAAAATCCTTATGTCAAACAACACTATGCACGTATGCTTCTTAGGGAAAAACGTGTTGAGCTAGCTCTTGGACAGATCGATCAAGCATTAAAAATAAATCCCACCAGTCGAGTATTGCGTCACACCAAAGGAATTATACTTTCCCAAATGGCTCTTCAAACTGAAAGCGTCGAAATAGCTCGAAAGCGTTTGGCGCAAAGTGAGGATGAGTTTCGGCGCTGCATTGCAGCTCATAATCGTGATGATTATTCATATCAAGGGTTAGCCGAACTGTTTCTAGGATGGGCCAAGAGAATTGCGAATCCAGAAGAGGCCACAATATATGTATCCAAGGCCGAAGAAGTTATTAACGAAGGGTTAAAGGTTGTTCGTAATCGTGATTCACTCTGGCTGGTCTCTTCCGAGATTCAAAAATGGTTAGGTGATGAACCCGCCCATTTGAAAGCACTCGAGAAAGCTGTTTCCGAGAATCCTGGCAGTGCCATTGCTCCCTATCTCCTTGGAAGAGCGTATCGAAGGGGTGGCCAAGTAAAGAAGGCTCTAGAAGTTCTTAAGGCTTTAGTATTAAGAGATCCAAATGAATTTCGGCCAACCGTGGAATATGCGCTCGCCTTAGTAGAAGATGGAGAGGTTTACTCTAAAGCCATTGCAGTTCTAAACCTGAGTACTCTTTATGGGTTAAGCGATCCGAGATTTGTTGCAACTCTCGGTGGCATGCTTTTCATGAATAATGATTTCACCGCTGCTTCTAAAATATTTACTGACTCGATCAGACAGGAGTTTCCCGCGACAGAATCCCAGAGAATACAATTTCGGCCATGCACTCCTGGTGATCGGACAAGACCTCTTCGCCTCCCTGGAAAAGTAACTGCCGTGAAGGCAGGATTTGCTTTTGTCCGAGCCTCTGGCTATCCAGACTTCTTTTGTCCAGCATCGAAATTCTCTGGCCTTGTCCTAAAGTCAGGCCTGCAAATTACTTTTGAGCCGGCCTTTAGCGCACGTGGCCAAGTCGCGGATAGTTTGCGGTTGGCATGACAATATGGTTGAGAAGCCTAGTCCGGGTGGCAAGCGTAGTGAAACGCACTGAGGTTAATTTAGTTAAATCAAAGCCACACGAAACTCCAATTTCCAGCCGCAAAACAGTCGTATAGCAGAGCTATCTCCCGCTCATTCCCTCTCACTCAATCTCACTCAATCTGAACACACAGCTAGTGGATTTTCTGAGTAATAATCAGTGAATCTCGCATAATCATTCAAGGCGCTGAATTGGCCGCAAATCAAATCCCGCCTTCGGCACTAGGTGCGGTACAACTCCTGCGGTGAACCTGCGCTCTTTTTTTTTAACTGTGCGGGAACTCAATGGCCGAGATCAATTCAAGCAGGCTAGATCCGGTTCTGTCGAAAGAAACGCTCGATTTTCCGCCACGCACTCGCCCTTTGGGAGCCATTTCTTAATCTCGGTTGAATCTCGATTCTATTAGGCTACATGGACGTGTCGGTTTGGTCTTGATCACCCCATTCAAGTTGATCCTCTGATAGCGGTCGGTCGTGGACCTCGGGTTTGGGTCGCATGACGACGGTCACAGTTCGGCCACTTGGCGACAGTCGCTACGGCACATTCCAGGCCGGAAAGCTGCCGTTCATTTGAGATGGTGCCCGCTTCATGCGACGCGTGGCTGGAGTGGGGATGAGTCGGCTGGGGGAGAGTCGTAAAACCGGCATCTCATACGCGTGTCCGTGTCCACAACACCTGCCGACATGTCTTCCTGTAAGTTCTCGAAATTGACCTACCTCCGGTTTCATTCATACACCTAACTCGGTGTCTTTGAAACCGGCAGTAGCCCAGGGCCTCACGAACGGATCTCCCGCATGGCACTTTCCGAGAGAAAGCCTTGCGCGTGGAGACTGCGAAACCAGAGCCCGGCGAAGTGGCGAAGATCCTTCTTGAGCTGTGGTCGGATGTGTGATTTCTTCCCGCTGGGACTGTATTCGTAGACCCCTTGCATCACGCCCAGATAATCGTTGCGGTAGGTCATCGGCTCCGCTGCCGACGAGGGATAGGCATACACTTCAAAGGTCATTTCTGGGTCCGCCATTAAGTCGCCATTCTGCACCCCGTCATGTGCGAGCGAGATTAGGGGATTACCTTCAGCAGAATGGCCGATTGATTCGATGCACAGGGCCATATAGTGTCCGCTGGCCAAGAGTTGAGTTGACGTCGAGAGAGTCCTCCTGGTGGAAGCACCAATGTAACATTCTTCCATAAACCTAGCCCACAGAGAACTAGAATTATTGCAGCCGGTAGCCAATCAGATGGCCTTCCTACATTTCAGCCTTGACAGCGCCCGCTAGCCCGCGATAGATATCACGGTTGATAATTGAGTAACCTCTCGGATGCCCGCAAGGGCGTAACAGGGAAGTCCGGTGAAAATCCGGCGCGGTCCCGCCACTGTAAGTAGGAAGCGACCCCCGTGTAAGCCACTCGACGAATTTGTCGGGGAAGGCTGAGGGAAGCGTTGAAGGTCTGACCTTCAGAACCTACGAGCCAGGAGACCTATCCGAGGTGACAGAGCATTGTTTCTCCGCGCGGTAACGGAGATCTCGCCTGCCTCGTTGGCATGTGACCTCTTGTTCCTGTTGCGGGGCTGGAGGTTTTTTTATGCCCTCCGCCATTCTGGATCAGCGCAAGACTGATTGCTTCCCCCCGGATTTGGCCGCATGTCCCAGACCGGTCCGTGCAATATGAGCACAGGACTGCTCATCGTCGGGCACGGTAGCCGCGATCCCAGCGCGAATGTCGAATTCGAGGCTGTGGTTGCCGCCTATCGTGCGGCGCACCCCGATATTGATGTCACGCACGGCTATGTGGAGCTGGCCAAGCCGTCGTTGGCTGAGGCCCTTCGCGATCTGGCGCAACGGACTGACTTGCTTGTCGTGTTGCCGCTCTTCCTCTTTGCCGCGGGGCATGTGAAGAACGATATTCCTCTCGCGCTGTCGCAGGCCAGGCAGGATTTCCCATCCGTTCGTTTTACTGTAGCCAACGCCCTGGGCGTCCATCCGAATCTTGTCGAGCTGGCCTTCGAGCGTGCCCGGGCGGCGCTGGAAGGCGCCCGCGATCCTGCGAAGACCGCCGTCGTGGTCGTGGGGCGTGGCGCCAGCGATCCGGATGCGAACGGGGACTTTTGTAAAGTCGTTCGCCTCCTCGCAGAAGGGCGCGCGGTCGGGTGGGTGGTGCCCTGTTTCATCGGCGTCACGAGACCGCTATTTGAGGAGACGGTGGAACTGGTCGCGCGTGCACGCCCTGAACGGATCGTCGTGGTGCCGTACTTTCTCTTTGGCGGACGGTTAATTGCCAAGATTCGTGAGCAGGTGGAGTCGTTCCAAACACGCTATCCCTGGATCAAGACCGAGCTGGTACCGCATTTGGGAATTGACGACCGCCTGCTCACGTTGATGGATGAGCGCTTCTCCGAAGCGACGGAGGGAGAACGTCCGCTTCCCTGCGACACCTGCCAATATCGTGTGCCTGTGTCCGCCGTGACTGGGAACGTCGGCGGGCTGAAAGCGCTGCTCTGGAGTCTAAGACACGGGTTTACCCATGCGCAGGCCATGCCGCATGTGCATGCGCATCGCCCACTCGCCAAACATGTCCTGGTCTGCGGGAATGTCGATTGTGCCGACGGCGGGAGCATTTCCCTCATTGCTACATTACGGCGGCTGTTAAAGGATGCCGGGCGCGATCAGGATATTCGAGTGACGAAGACGTCCTGCATGGGCCGCTGCGGCGAAGGGCCGACCGTTGCGGTCTATCCGGACGGTATTTGGTATCGGGGCGTGAAAGAGACGGATGCGAAGGAGTTGGTCGAGGAGCATTTGCTCGGCGATCGGCTCGTCAGTCGCCTGGTCGATAACATTATGCAGTAACGGAGGAGAGACGATGGCCTGTCATGAAATCGCAGGGCTGCGGCTGGGTTTGATGGAAGTGTTGGGAGTGAAGAACGAAGCCGAACGGCAGCATGAGTTGGCGGAGCTGGGGACCGGGGCCGATCAACCGGGGCCGATTCGTTCCATGTGCGGGGCCAAAGATTTGGCCACGCTCAAGCAGTTTTACGAAGGGGCGGTTTCCGCGCTTGAGCAGCGAGTGTCCGCGACACGCTCCGATGACCCGAAACTTCCCTATCTGCGCACCCTCGTGGTGCTCACGAAGAAGGTCGATCTCGACCTGGCGCATCAGATCGAGGGGCTCACCCATCTCTACCGCGACCTCGATGAGATGCATGATTTTGTCCATGAGATCTATCCGGCGGAGTAGCAGCCATGGCCGTGGCGAAGACTGCTTACGTGGTGGGAACCCAGAGGGTGGGGCCCGATACCCTGCTGCTCGATCTGTGCGCGACCGAGCCGGTGGGGTTCGTCGGCGGACAGTACCTCATCCTCGATAGTCGAATCATCTTGCCGAGCGGCAAGGCCGTCAAGCGGGCCTATTCGTTTCTCACCGGCGATGCGGAGCAACGTCGCTTCCAGCTTGCCGTGAAACGTATCCCCGATGGACTGGGTTCCGCCTTCGTGCATGGGCTTGCCGCGGGAACGGACATTTCGTTCAGCGGACCCTGGGGTAAGTTCTGTCCGAGAGAGGGGGCGTCCGGGAGGACGCTGATCCTGGCGACTGATACAGGGATTACCGCCGCGCTGGGATTGTTACGTGCGACTCGTTTTGCGTCGCTGCTCCCTCAGGCTCAGCTCATTTGGTTGCGCGGTTCGGCGGAGTATTTTCTCCCGGATGAGTTCGTGCAGCAGCAGGTTCCCGCCGCCTGTGGCGAGGTGAGGATTGCCGCGATCCCTGCGGTCGGCCATCAAGACCGGATTCCTCAGGCCAGAGCTATGCTCCGTGAGGTGTTGTTGCGCGGCGATGTTGCTCAGGTCTTCATCGCGGGCGATGGAGCCGTGAACCAGGTGTTGCTTGATGATGTGATGGCCGCCGGAGTGGCCGTGAGCAAGGAGCAGGTGGAGTCGTTTTTCAATATGCCGAAGAAATCCGCATGACTGGACGGGAGCAGACTCTCTCAGCGCTGGAAGCAGCGCTTGCATATGGGGATACGAGCGTCATCGTCCGTTCGTCCGGGGCGATTGCCGAGGTCCATGGGCTCGTGACTCTGCGGCAGGGGACTGAGTGGGTCACGCTGGGCGAAGAGGGCCAGACCCATGTGCATCTCAAGATCGAAGAGGGAAGCAAGTTGCTTTACCGGCAGCAGGACGAGGCGAATGCAGGGCTTGAGTTCATAGGGGCCGATGGGGATTTGCTCTGTCGAGTAACGTTTCGTGGCACGAATCGAGCGAAGGTAGAGAATTATAATCCGGAACGTGCGGCGAAGATCCATGAGCGTTTCAGCGATCTGGTGGAAGGCTCCGGGACATGAGCATGGACAAAAGCGTCCCGCCAAAAGATCGGAAGGGGTTGCGGACCGGTTTCACCACCGGCGCCTGTGCAGCGGCAGCGGCTAAGGCTGCGACCCGTTGTCTGGTGAAGGGCTCCATGCTGTCTGAAATTGAAACGACCTTGCCGAATCGAACGCGCGTGACCTTCGTGCTCGCCCGTTGCGAGCGAATGGACGGCCGCGTGGTCTGCAGCATCATCAAAGATGCCGGCGACGATCCTGATTGTACCCATGGAGCAGAATTGACGGCGGAAGTGGAGCTGAGGACCGAACCAGGTATCGAGATCAGGGGCGGTCCTGGCGTGGCTACTGTGACCAAGACCGGCTTGGGTCTGGAGATCGGCGGGCCTGCGATCAATCCGGTCCCGCGGCGCAACATTACAGAGATGGTGGGAGAAGAACTCGCCGGCGCTTCCTGCGAGGGCGCGGTCGTGACGATCAGCGTGCCGGGCGGCGAAGAGATGGCCAAGCAGACCACCAACGCGCGGCTCGGCCTCCTGGGCGGCATTTCTATCCTCGGCACGACCGGCATCGTGAGGCCCTATTCCACGGCGGCCTTCAAAGCGAGTGTCATGCAGGAGATTGATGTCGCAGCGGCGGGCGGCCTGCGCGAACTGGTGCTCACGACCGGCGGCAAGTCGGAACAATATGCGATGGCGTTGTACCCGCAGTTGCCGGAACAGGCCTTTATCCAGGTGGGCGACTTCATCGGCGTCGGCGTCAAGCAATGTGCGAAGCGAGGGATCGCGCGGGCCATCATCGTCGGGATGATGGGGAAACTCTCGAAGATGGCCAACGGCAAGATGCAGACCCATGCCGCGGGATCGGAAGTGGATATGGAGTTTCTGGCGTCGCTGGCGGCTGAATTGTCGGCCCCGAACGAGTTGGTGGCGGCCATCCGCCAGGCCAATACAGCCCGCCATGTGTTGGAACTATGCCGCGAGGCAGGCCTCGTCGGTATCACGTCGCTGATTTGCAAGAAGGTCGTCGAACATTGTCAGGCCCATGCGGGCGGCAAGCTGGCAGTGGAAACCTGTCTGGTGGATTTCGGCGGCTCCTTGCTCGGTCGTTACCCGGAGGTTCAGACATGAATGATATGAGACAGATGACCGCGCTCGGGCGGAGCATCGAAGATGGCAGTTTCGCGATCATCGACCAGGAGGCAGGCCCGCACGATTTCAGGCCAGACGAATGGCAGGTCGTGCGCCGGGTGATCCATGCCACGGCGGACTTCGAGTTTAAGACCCTGATGCGATTCCATCCTGACGCGGTTCGTGCCGGGGTGGCGGCTCTTCAAGGAGGCTGCCCCCTCCTGGTTGATGTGAAGATGATTTCTGCCGGTCTGAACGAGGAGCGGCTCTCTTCCTACGGCTGCAAGGTCTATTCGTTTATTTCGGACGAGGATGTGATTGCGACTGCCAAGGCCAACAACTCGACTCGCGCGATTGAGGCCATGAAAAAGGCGCATCGCCTCAACTTGCTCGATGGAGCGGTGGTGGCGATCGGCAATGCCCCGACTGCCTTATTGGAGCTGGCCCGTCTGATTCGCGAGGAGGGAGCGAAGCCGGCTCTCATCATCGGCGTGCCGGTCGGGTTCGTGTCGGCGGCTGAGTCGAAGGACGTGACATTGGAACTCTCGACTCCCTCTATCGTGGCCCGCGGCCGTAAGGGGGGCAGCCCCATTGCCGTTGCGATCATCCATGCCCTGTTGCTCCTTTCAGCAAAGGCTCCTGCATGAGTCCAAGACGCGCCATTACCTTGATCGGGATCGGGGACGACGGCTGTGCAAGCCTGACGAGCCGCGCCGTGAATGCGGTGATGAAGGCGGGGGTGCTTGTGGGTGGCGAGCGCCATCTTGAGTTCTTCCCGCAGTTTCAGGGCGAGAGGATCGTGCTCAAGGGTGGCGTGGCGTCGGTGCTGGACCGGGTGGCGGAACTGGCAGAGGAACAGAATGTTTGTGTCGTGGCCTCCGGCGATCCATTATTTTTCGGTATCGGCAGTCTGGTGATCAAACGGTTGGGCGCCGAACATGTCGAGGTGCTGCCTCAGCCCAGTTCGATGCAATGGGCCTTTGCCCGAGCCGGGTTGAAGTGGGACGACGCAGCCTTTGTGTCTCTCCATGGCCGCTCGTCTGAGGGATTCCTCACCAGGCTCAAGGGCCAGGCCAAGGTGGCGATCCTCACCGATGAAAAGAATTCGCCGCAGTTCTTGGCTCAGCGTATGGTCGAACATGGAGAGACGGCCTGGGAGGCCTGGGTCTGTGAGAATCTTGGCGGCCCGGATGAGAGGGTCCGGCGATTCGACGTAGCGGCTCTGGCCGCCTGCCAGGATATCGGGCCGCTCAACGTCTTGTTGCTCGTTCGCTCCGATCCCTCCTGGCGCGCTCCCTGTGCCATTCCTTTTCTTCATGAGGATCAGTTCGCGAAGCGGATGCCGAAAAAGGGCCTCATCACGAAGCGTGAAGTGCGATTGTTGTCGCTGGCTGCGATGGGGATCAGGCCGGACAGCGTGGTCTGGGATATCGGAGCCGGTTCCGGGTCCGTATCGATCGAGGCAGCCTTACTCGCGCCGAAAGGCCTGGTCTATGCGATCGAGGTCGATCCGGAAGGCGTCGAGATCTGCCGAGAAAATCTCTTGGCCCATGGGGTGGACAATGTGCGAGTCATCGCAGGCCGGGCGCCGGAGGCGCTGACAGGATTGGAAGCGCCGGACGCGGTCTTCATCGGAGGCAGCAAGGGGAGCATGGAAGAGATTATCGATGTCGTCATGGACCGGCTGCAACCGGGCGGCCGCCTGGTGGTGAACGCCATCACGCTGGAGAATGTGGCGGAGACCTATCAATCTCTTCGCAAGCGCGGGTTGGTGCCGGAGGTGACCTTGCTCCAAGTGTCGCGCGCCGAACCCCTGGCCCATTATCTTCGGTACGAATCCTTGAACCCGATTCAAATTTTCTCAGTCGAGAAGCCCAGCCAGACAGGAGCGGTCTCATGAACTATGGAACATTATATGGAGTCGGGGTCGGTCCAGGCGCACCGGATCTGATTACGCTCCGCGCGCTCAATGTGTTGAAAGAGGCGCAGGTCCTCGCTCTGCCTCGCAGCTCCGATTACGGAGAGTCGATGGCCTGGAAGATCCTCAAGCCGACCTTGGGCGAGATTCCGGGGCAGGAACGGATTTTTTTGACGTTCCCGATGAACAAGGACCCGGAGCGGTTGAAGCCTGCCTGGGACGCGGCCTTCACGGCCATCGGGGAGCGGCTGGAGAAAGGCCTGTCGGTTGCCTTTGCGACGGAAGGCGATCCCTCGCTCTTTAGCACCTTCATCTATCTGCGCCGGGAAGCTCCGTTGCGCTGGCCCGGTATCCGTATCGAAGTCGTCCCAGGCGTCTCGTCGATCATGGCTGTGCCTTCCGTGACCGGCATTCCCTTGGCAGATGGGCAGGAGCGGATCGCCATTCTCCCCGCGAGCTACGGGGTTGAGGATTTGAGCCAGGTGCTGGAGATGTTCGACACCGTCGTTTTGATGAAGATGGGTACAGAGATTCCCAAGGTGGTCGAAGCGCTGGAGCGGCAGGGACTCGTCGATCGGGCGGTCTATGTATCGAAGGCCACCATGGCAGAACAGAGAATCGTCCGGGACATTCGCACGATCCAGACCGAGCGGGGCGATTGTTTCGCAATGATCATCGTGTCGCGCAAGGAACGGAGCGGGTTGTTGGCAGGTCTGGTGCCTGCGACCCCGAGATTGGCCACAAGAGAGACAGGGGCATGATCGTCGAACGCAAACCATTTGCGGTCTATGCCATCACGAAGCATGGGATCGCGATTGCCTCCCGCTTGCTGCCGCAGCTATCCGGCGCGGACCTCTTCGTGTCGGAGAAGCTGATCGCCTCGGCGCCAGCCGGTGCGCTTCGCCTGCCGTTGCCGATGGGGCCTACGCTGATCGAGACCTTTCCTGCCTACGATTGCCACATTTTCATTATCAGTGTCGGGGCGGTAGTGCGGATGATCGCGCCGCTCTTGAAGAACAAGAAGGTCGATCCGGCGGTGGTCTGCATCGACGATGCAGCCCGCTTCTCGATCTGTGTCCTGTCGGGTCACGTCGGCCGAGGCAATATATTTACGGAACGGGTCGCGACCGCCTTGGGCGCGCAGTCGGTCGTGACCACTGCGTCCGATGCGATCGGCACCTTGACGGTGGATATTTTGGGCCGCGACTTGGGGTGGACGCTCGACGATGCGGACCGCAATGTGACGAGGGGCTGCGCCGCAGTGGTGAATGCGACCGACGTGCTCTTTGTCCAGGAGACAGGAGAGCCGGACTGGTGGCCTGTCGAGAAGCCCTTGCCGGAAGGGGTCGGTTACGCCACCTCGCTGGAGGGAGTGGACCCGGAGGCGTTTGAAATTCTCTTGATCGCCACGGATCGCGAGATCGACTTATCTCATCCGGCCCATTGGAAGAATGCTGTCATCTATCGCCCGAAGAGTCTCGTGCTCGGGATCGGCTGCGACAGAGGTACGGCTCCCGATCTGGTGGAGCGGGGAGTCCTGGCCATTTTAGCTAAGCAGGGCCTCTCACCAAAATCTGTCAAAGAGCTGGCGACCATCGACGTGAAGAAGGATGAGCTTGCATTGCTGGCCTTGAGCGAGAAATATGGCTGGCCGCTACGCACCTATCCGCCGGAACAATTGGACGTGGTGCCAGGCATCCAGAATCCCTCGGAGAAGGTGAAACAGCATGTTGGTTCGCGCGGGGTGTCGGAGCCGGCTGCATTGCTTGCAGCAGGGGCGGATGAGCTCCTCGTGCCCAAACAGATTTATACGGAACCGGGAGCGGGACGATCGATGACCTTAGCCGTGGCGCGGCGGGCCTTCGTGAAACGGCAGATGGAGGTGGGCAGCCTATGAGCGATGCAACAGGAATTCTCTATGTCGTGGGCATTGGGCCTGGTGCGCAGGACCATGCGACTCCGGCTGCCTTGAAGGCGATTGCCGAGTCCCAGCTCGTGGTCGGCTACAGCACCTATATCAAGCTGGTCCGCCACCTGCTCGAAGGCAAAGAGATCATCAAGACCGGGATGACGGAAGAGATCGGCCGTGCCCGTGCCGCCATTGAACGAGCGAGAGATGGCGCGACGGTTTCCTTGATCTCCTCCGGCGATGCAGGAGTCTATGGCATGGCAGGCTTGGTTTTTCAGGTGTTGAAAGAAATGGGCTGGAAGAGGGGCGATTCGCCTGAGCTTCGTCTCATCCCTGGGATGACCGCGCTCAATTCCTGCGCGTCGCTGGTCGGAGCGCCCTTGGTTCATGATTCTTGCTCGATCTCGCTCTCGGATCTGCTGACCCCCTGGTCTGTGATCGAGAAGCGGATCGAAGCGGCGGCCAGCGCGGACTTCGTGATCGGTTTATACAATCCTGCCAGCGGCAGGCGCACGAGGCAGATCGTGGATGCCCAGGCGATTATCCGGCGTCATCGCGAGGGGAACACGCCAGTGGCCCTGGTGAAGAGCGCCTATCGCGATATGGAACAGGTAATTCTGACCGATCTGGATAACTTTTTGGATTATGAGATTGGGATGCTGACTACCGTCATCATCGGGTCGAGCAACACCTTCATGTTCGAGGGTTACATGGTCACTCCGCGTGGCTATACCAACAAGTACCGTTTCGACGGAGCCGTCCTCCCTGGTCAGAGACCGGGGTTCTCGCTCGTGGTTCCACCGGCAGCGGAGACGGACTGATGGCGTTGGTCGGACGTTTAGCCGGAGCCATTCTGGCCGAGACGGAAGGACAGTTCTTTCTGGTGGGCAATCCCAAGGAGCCCTGTGACTTTATTGCGGTGGGGTTCGAACATCCCGGCGTGATCGATGCGATGGAACGGCCATTTATCAGGCTCTCGACTCTTCGCCCGGTTCAGGTTCCACAACCCTACGTGACCATGAACGTCGAGGGAGAAGTCTTGGCCCGGTTGCTGGTGGATCGGTTCGTGATTCAGCGGAATGGATCGGTGAGCGATCGCCTTTGGCGTTTGGTGACCGATCCCAAACAGGAAAACCGCGCAGCGCCGGTCGGCAATATCGACGCGCAGTGGCTGGGAGAGATCCCATCAGAGATTTGGCAGATTGTGCGAGAGACCGTGTTGAAGTGTACGTAAAGGAGTCATGATGCGTGTGTATATCATTGGAGCAGGTCCGGGCGATCCGAAACTCCTCACGCTTCGCGGGGCGGAGTTGATCGCGTCTTGCCCCGTCGTGCTCTACACAGGATCGCTGGTCCCTAAAGAGGTCATTGCCCATGCCAGGCCCGACGCCAAGGTGATGGATTCATCGGGGATGACGCTCGAACAGATCGTCGAAGTGATCGTGGCCGCCCGCGAGGCGGACCAGGATGTGGCGCGGGTCCATACGGGAGATCCGATGATCTTCGGGTCCACGGCCGAGCAGATGCGCCGGCTGACGGAGCTGGGCATTGCGTATGAGATTATTCCCGGCGTCTCCTCCTTCACGGCGGCCGCGGCGGCATTGGGCCGTGAACTCACCCTTCCAGAATTGTCTCAGACGGTGATCCTGACCAGGGCGGAGGGGCGGACCTCGATGCCTGAGGGTGAAAAGCTGGAAGACCTGGCGAAGCATCAAGCGACGTTGGCGCTGTTTCTCAGCATCACGCTCCTCAAGGATGTCGTGCGGTCCCTGACTCCCTCGTACGGCGCTGATTGTCCCGTGGCCATCGTGCATAAAGCGTCCTGGCCCGATCAAGTGATTGTGACCGGGACCCTAGCGGACATCGCCGACAAGGCCAAGGCGGCCAAGCTCAACTCGACCTCGATGGTGTTGGTGGGGCGTGTGCTTACGGCGACCGAGTTTGCCAATTCGAAGTTGTACGATCCGGAGTTTACCCATCGGTTCAGGAAGGGCGAGCCGACGGTGAAGCAGCAAGGAGAGATTCGTGCCGACTGAGCCAGAGACTCGAACAGGCATGGTCTATCTGGTCGGGGCAGGACCGGGCGATCCGGGCCTGCTCACGGTTCGTGCGCTGGAATTGCTGCGGGCCGCGGATGTCGTGGCCTATGACGAGTTGGTTTCCAAGGCCATTCTTTCGCTCGTCAGGCCTGAGGCCGAGCTACTATCAGTAGGCCGGCGTCATGGTGAGGGAGCGATAGGCTATCGATTGCACCCGGAGGTGCTGGCTCGCGTCAAAGCTGGCAGGACCGTCGTGAGGTTGAAGGCGGGAGATCCGCTGATCTTTGGGCGGGGCGGGGAGGAGGCGGAGGAACTGGCGGAAGCTGGCATTCCCTGCACGATCGTTCCTGGTATTTCATCCGCTCTTGGCGCAGCAGCCTATGCGGGGATTCCATTGACCCATCGAATGCATTCCTCCGACGTGACCTTCCTAAGCGGCCACGATGTCGAGGGGAGCCAGAGTCTCACCGACTGGTCCAAGGCTGCCAGCGGCAAGGGTACCCTGGTGTTGTTCATGGCTGCCAGAAAACTTTCGGCGAATCTTCAGCGATTGATTCAGGCAGGCCGCTCATCTGAGACTCCCGCTGCCTATATCGCCTCCGCCACCACTCCTGAACAGCATGTCATTGTCGGGACATTGGCGACACTTCCAGGAAAAATACAATATGTCGACCTTGCCATTCCTGCCCTCGTCATCGTCGGCGACGTTGTTGGATTGCGTGAACGGATTGCCTGGTTCGAGCGCCGCCCGTTGGCTGGCCGGCGTTTGCTCGTCGCGCGCGCTCGCCCAGGCCTCTCTGCGATGGCAGCGGAACTCCGTTCGCTCGGAGCAGAGGTGCTGGAAATTCCCGAGGTCGAAGCGGTCTCGTTGAGCGGAGGGTCCCCCATCGATAAGGCTCTGGCTCGCCTCCATGAATTCCGCGGCATCGTCTTCGGCTGCGCGGCCGGTGTCGATGCGGTCTTGTCCCATGTTCCCACCCTCGACCTGCCGGTCATTGCAGTCGGAGCCGCGGCGGCGCAGGCCCTGTCACGGCATGGCATCGCATCCGCCGTTGCTCTGCGTGGGGCTTGTCAGGAGGCGGTGGGTGAGCAGTCGGTGTTTTTTCAGAAGGGGCCATTTCTCCTCGTGACAGCGGAGGAGGGCCGTCCGAACTTACGACACGAACTGACGAAGATCGGTGCAGAGATCGAAGCGGTGGCTGCCTATCGTTATGTTCACCGGATGCCGACGGCTCCCTTGCCGCCGATCGATCTCGTGATCCTGCCCAGTTCCTCTGCAGCTCGCACCATACTGTCTGGAGACTTCGGCAAGGCTCTGTTGGGCCTGCCGATGGCGGCAATCGGGCCTCAGACCGAAGCAGCGGCGCGTCAATGCGGGGCTCAGTCTGTAGTCTTGTCTGAGGCAGACAGCGTGGCATCGCTGGTCTCTCTGGTGGTGTCGATGGTGGGGAAACTATGACGGATCATGCCTTTCCGGAAGCCTGGCGCCGGGGCCTGTACGAAACGATTACGCGCCGACGCGACATGCGCGCGTTTCTCCCTGATCCCATTCCAGACGAAACCCTGGCTCGTATCCTCATGGCCGCGCATCAGGCTGGCTCGGTCGGGCTCTCGCAGCCCTGGAATTTTCTCGTGGTAGAGAATCGCGAGACCCGCGCCAAGGTGCGAGCCCATGTCGAGGTAGAACGGCTGCGCGCAGCGGAAACGTTCGACCAGGAGCGCCGCGAGAAGTATCTCTCCTTCAAGCTGGAGGGGATTCTCGATTCGCCCCTCAACCTCTGTGTCACCTGCGATCAGGAGCGGTTCGGGCCGACGGTGATCGGACGGAACACGATTCCGGAAACCGCCGTCTATAGCACCTGCTGCGCGATTCAAAATCTCTGGTTGGCCGCGCGGGCAGAAGGGGTCGGAGTCGGCTGGGTCAGCATCATGGAGCCGGCCGTCCTCCGCACGATTCTCGGAATTCCTGAACGGATCATTCCTGTTGCTTATCTTTGTGTCGGGTTCGTGGAGAGTTTTCCTGAACGGCCTATTTTTGAGAGCAACGGCTGGCTGCCAAGGCTGCCGCTGCATGAGTTGGTGTTTCATGACAAGTGGGACGAGCGTCCCAGGCCAGACCTCCTCCGCGCGCTGGAAACGAGCCGGATCGACGGAGCGCAAGCGACACCCGCACCGATACATTCCGCGGAAGGCAGAGCCTAGTGACCTACCCGTTCGCATGTGCGGTTAAGGCTCAGCCGGAGATCGACTCGTGACGATTCCACGGCTCGTCATTGCCGGCACCGCTAGCAACGTCGGCAAGACGACCGTCATGGTCGGTCTCGTCCGGGCATTACGTGCGCGGGGGCTGAGCGTGGCCGTCTTCAAGTGCGGTCCCGATTATCTCGACCCGACCTATCACGTTCGCGCGGCCGATGCGCCTTGCCAGAATCTCGACGGATGGATGATGGGGCGTGAGGCGGTCCTCTCGACGTTCACGCGCGCGTCGCAAGGGGCGGATATCGCGTTGCTCGAAGGAGTGATGGGTTTGTTCGACGGCGCCTCACCGACGAGTGACGAAGGCTCGACCGCCGAGATTGCCAAGTGGCTGCAGGCGCCGGTGCTGCTCGTCTGCGACGCAGGAGGCATGGCTCGTAGCATCGCGGCGCTGGCCAAAGGGTTCTCGACCTTCGATCCAGACCTCCAGATTTCCGGTCTCATCTGTAACAGGCTCGGCAGCCGTGGGCATCTCGATTTACTCCGCAAGGCGACGGGGGGCGTTCCTCCCGTTTTGGGCGGGTTGCCTAAAGAAGCAGCGCTGGCTTTCGCGGACCGGCATCTGGGTCTGCATAGCGCAGACCGGGCAACGGTTCCGGAGGCTGTGTTCGTGTCCTGGGGCGATCGGGTGAGCGAGTGGTGCGATGTCGAGGCGATCGTGGCGCTGGCGCGCGCCGCGCCGGCTCTTCCGGACATTCCTGCGATGGCACGGATCGTCGGGGAGGGGGCACGCTGCCGAATCGGTCTCGCCTTCGACGAGGCATTCCACTTCTATTATGACGACAACCTTCGGCGTCTTGAGAGCCTCGGCGCGGAACTCGTGCGGTTCTCTCCCATTCGCGATACGCACCTGCCTGACGTGGACGGTCTCTACTTCGGTGGCGGCTATCCAGAGGTCCATGCCGAAGTGCTGTCCCGGAACATCTCCATGCGCCACGATGTGGCGGCGTTTGCCGAGGCCCAAGGGCCTATCTACGGCGAATGTGGCGGCCTCATGTATTTATCCAGCGGTATCCGGACGGTCGATGGCGTTCTGCATGCCATGGTGGGGCTCATCCCCGGTGAAGCGGAGATGCGCGATCGCTTGCAGGCGCTCGGATACGTCGAGGTGGAAACGCAGGATGCCACGATGTTCGGTCCGTCCGGTCTGCGATTTCGCGGACATCAATTTCGCTATTCGGACTTTCGCCTTCAAGCTGAGGTTGAGAGCGTCTACAGCGTGCGCCGCCGCCGTGGAGGCGAGCTGTTCCAGGAGGGTTATCGTAAGGGCAATACGCTGGCGTCTTATGTGCATGCTCATTGGGCCTCGAATCCTCTCCTGGCTCAGGGTTTTGTGCAGGCCTGCGCGGGACATGCGAGGAGGGGCCAGTGAGCGTTCGCGCTCCCACCATCATGGTCCAAGGCACGGCCTCGTCTGCCGGGAAGAGTCTTCTGGTTACGGCCCTCTGCCGGTTCTTCCGCCGCGAAGGACTGCGTGTCGCTCCCTTCAAGTCGCAGAACATGTCGCTCAACTCGGCCGTCACCGCCGACGGCCTCGAGATCGGACGGGCGCAAGCGGTGCAGGCAGAAGCGTCCGGCATTCTCTCCTGTGTGGACATGAACCCGATCCTGCTCAAGCCGGAAGGCGATCGACGAAGCCAAGTCGTGGTGCTCGGCAAGCCGATCGGCAGCATGACGGCGACCGAGTATCACGAATATAAGCCGCGCCTCATGCCGGTGATTGCGGAATCGCTCACGCGACTCAGAACGGACTATGACTTCGTCGTGATCGAGGGGGCAGGGAGTCCGGCCGAGATCAATTTGAAGGACCGCGACATCGTCAACATGCATGTGGCCAAGCTGGCGGATGCGCCGGTGCTCCTCGTGGGAGACATCGACCGGGGCGGCGTCTTCGCCTCTTTTGTCGGGACGATGGAACTGCTTGAGCCGGACGAGCGGGCCAGGGTCGCGGCGTTCGTCGTGAATAAATTTCGCGGCGATCTTGCGCTGCTCACGCCGGGGCTTAGTTTCCTGACCGAACGCACCGGCAAGCCGGTGCTGGGTGTCGTGCCCTACATCAAGGACCTCCGCATTGCAGACGAGGATTCCGTGTCGCTTGAAGAACGGCTATCACGCCGCAGACCCTCCCGACAGGAGCTCGACATCGTGGTGGTGCGATTGCCGCGCATCTCGAACTACGACGATGTTGAGGCGCTGGAGCATGAAGCCGGTGTCGTCGTACGATTCGTTGAGCAGCCGGACGAGGTAGAGGGCGCCGATCTGGTGATCCTGCCTGGCTCGAAGAACACGGTGGCCGATCTTGCCTGGCTCCGCGCAAGCGGCATTGCCGGCGCGATCGAGGCGCGCGCCAACGAGGGCCAACCGGTGTTAGGCCTTTGCGGTGGGTGCCAAATGCTCGGTGAGGTCATCGACGATCCCCACGGAGTGGAATCAACAGAAGTTCAGGTGCGCGGGTTGGGACTGCTTGCCCTGCGGACCCGCTTCGAGCGGGAGAAAATTACGGCACAGGTTCTGGCCCGCGTGTTGCGTCCCTCGTTCCTCACCGATGGCGCGGCTGTCGAAGGGGAGGTCAGGGGGTACGAAATCCACATGGGGATGGTGGACCCTAGGAACAGGCAGGCGAGCCCCTTCGAGATTCGGTCGCGGAACGGGCGGATGGAGGTGCGCAGCGACGGGGCCATCAGTAGCAACGGTATGGTGGTGGGCACCATGTTGCACGGCCTGTTCGAGAATGAGGTGATCAGGGCGAGGACTCTTTCCTTCCTGCGCCGGCGCAAGGGGCTTTCGGAGCCAGCCTCGATTCAACGCATCCCTTCGAAGCAGGCTGAGTATGACCGGCTGGAAGCCGTGGTTCGTGAGCACATCGACTGCGAGCTGCTCTGGCGTCTCACCGGCCTCTGCTCGGTTTCTCCCAGGTGAAGGATGCGTCATGATTTTCGGTGTGAGAGCCACAATCCACAAGGGTGTCTATGAATCCAGCTGACGGCAGTCTCTGGCCCTTACTCGGTCTCGCCTGCGCATTGGGGCTAAGCCATGGAGCCGACCCGGACCATCTCACCGCCATCGACGGCATGACGAGGGCCTCGGTGGATCGGCATCCGAGAATGAGTCGCTGGGTGGGAACCTGGTTCGCATTCGGCCACGCGCTCTCCGTTCTGTTGATTGCAGGACTGATCGCGCTGGCGGCAGAGTATCTGCAATCGTTCAGCAACTCTGTGCTGCAGGTCAGCGGGGTGTTGTCGGCCCTCCTCTTGTTCGCCATCGGGACGTTGAATCTCGCGCGGCTGGTCACGCTGCCGGCTGGCGCCGCAGCTCCGAGCAGCGGCGTCATCGGCCATCTCTTGCCCAGGCAGATGCTCAATATCACGCATCCGATGAGCGCTGTGCCGGTCGGCGCCTTATTCGGGCTGGGGTTCGAGACAGCTAGTCAGATGTCGGCCTGGGCCTTGGCCGGAACGATGGGCTACGGCCTGTTGGGCGCGTTGCTGATCGGGGTGGCATTCAGCTTGGGGATGGTGATCACCGACTCGATCAACGGACTCGTCGTGCGCCGGATGTATCTGGCTGCGACCACGATGGCCATCCAGGGTAATCGCATGATGACGCTGACCGTCGTGGGATTGGCCTACGTCGTTGGGATCATCAAATTGCTCCAGCCCACCTCGTTTGCGTTGCCGATCAGCGACATGGGTCTCACGATCATGGTGCTCGGGGCGGTGCTGTTGGCGTTTATGACAGCTCTGATCAAAGCCAAGTGCCGGGTGGCGTAACAGAAGGGAGGCCTACTACAGCAGTAAATTTTCCAATCCAATGCATCGATAGCCCATGTACCCCAAGGGAAGCGCGGTAGAAGCCGCCACTGGTCCGCAACTGTGATCGGGGACGAAATCTGCCTCAGCCACTGTCCGCAAGGATGGGAAGGCGCAGAGAGTAGGACGAGCCGAGAGTCAGGAGACCTGGGTACTGGGAGACTCCATTCATCCCTTTCGTGATCGAAGGAGGAGCAGATGCTTCGCAGTCTTGTTACGGCCTCAGGAATTGTGTTGTGTCTCATGCCACTCAATCTTTTTGCCGGAGAGGGTGAAGAAAGGGTGGAAGTTCAGCCTGTGACCGTGATCGGGCAGCCAGTGGGCCTCGGGTCTGGCTATGCCCTCGCGCAGGAGTCTCAGGAGACCCAACAAGCCGAGACCCTCGAGCTTCCGGATGTCCATGTCATTGGGGCGGTGACGGCCACGCGGACGAATCGCGAACTGGATCAGATCAGCAAAGCGGTGAGCGTGCTGACTCAAGAGCACATCGAATCTCGCAACGCTAGGAGCGTTCAAGAACTGCTGGAAGAGGTGCCAGGGGTTTCGCTCTCGCGGGCCGGTGGGCTCGGCGGGCAAATCGTCATGCGCGGCTTTAATTCGAATGTCCCAAGACTCCTGATGCTCGTAGACGGGGATCGGTTTCGCGGTCGCAATACTCTCGAGTACAACTTGTTCGATCCGAACCAGATCGAGCGTATCGAAGTAATCCGCGGGCCGAGCTCGACGATGTACGGTCCTGATGCCATGGTCGGAGTGGTCAATATCATCACCCGCCGAGCGAAGGGCGAGTATAGCGGCCCGTTTCGTCTGGTGCCGCGCCTCCGGGCCCTCGACTATACCAGTGTGAATCATCTGCGCGGGACTCGTGCCGAGGTTGACGTGCTGGGGCACGGGATCGACGGGCTCGTTGGCGTGAGCTGGCGTCAGGCTGATGACTATCAGAGCCCACTCGGCCAGATTCAGAACAGCGCCTTCGAACAATTTCAGGCCGATCTTCGGCTGGGCTATTCGCCCGTTACCGGGCACCGCATCGAGATTACCGGCAAGTTTGCAGACGTCGAAAGCGGTCGCGCAGGCGGGATCGGCGGGGCGCCCGGTGTGCCGCTGGTCCGTCAACGCGAAGATCCTTTGCGTGAATCGTTCGGGAAGCTCGCGTATCAAGGCCGCCTGGAGGCGCTAGGCCTGGAGAAGGTGGAGGCGAGCGTCTATGGACGGCAGTTGAACTCCCGCCTGGCGACGGACAATCGTACGCAGGCGAATCGTGTGATCCAGTCCAATAACCTCGTCGTGGGACCGACCGTCATCGGGGGCAAAGTTTTCGGCGTCAAGCCCTGGTCTCAGGGCACTCTGACCATCGGGACTGACTGGTTCCGTGAATCGCGGAAGGGCGCGCTGGCGGATAGTATGACGACCAACTTTAACGCCTCCGGGAACGTGACGAGTGTCACGACTAGCCCGCTCGCTCAGACCGCCCCCGATGCGACACAAACCGACGTCGGTCTGTTCGTGCATCACGATTGGGACCCTTCTCCGAAGCTGACGGTCTCCACCGGGGGGCGACTGGACTACATCCGTACGACCTCAAAAACGAGCCCGGCGATAGCCCCGCAGTTACAGGCCGCATACGAACGGGGGAAGGAGAGCAGTGAACTGCCCCTGACCGGCGCGATCGGCCTGATCTATCGGCCTTGGGACATCCTGCACTTTACGGCCAATGTGGGCAAAGCCTTTCGGGCTCCGTCAACGATTGAAAGCTTTGGATCGAGCCGTCAAGGAGCGGGGTTTAACGTGCCGAATCCAGATTTGAAATCTGAGGAAGGCGTGACCTATGAAGTCGGGACGCGGCTGCGTCTGCCGATCGTGCACGCGAATGTGACGGCGTTTCGGAGTGACTATACCAACTTCGTCATCCGCCAGCCGATCACGTTCCAGGGACTCCCGTCCTTCCAAAATCAGAATGCCGGGGGAGCCAGGATGCAGGGGGTAGAGTTCGATGCCACCTGGACCATCACCGCGGGATGGGAGGTCTTGACGAATGCCGCCTATCTGCACGGCACCGATACCGGCACGGGCAGACCGCTGTCCTATGTGCCTCCGTTCAACGGTCTGCTAGGGGCACGGTATACCTTGCCGGAGAAAGGCGCTTATGTGGAAGGCGTCACTAAATGGTCGCTACGGAAGGATCAGATCGATAGCGCTCTAGAACGGGAAACGGCCGGATATGTGGTGCTGAATCTGTACGCGGGGATAGATCTGTGGAACGTATCCTCCGGGCTTCCTGACATGCGTCTCCGACTGGCACTGGAAAACATCCTAAACCAAGCGTTCCGCCAACCCACGACCGTGGAAGACATCCGGTTTCCGGGCGGCAACGCGAATCCATTGGTGGAGCCGGGACGAGCCTTCTCCATTGCATTAACCTCGCGTTTTTAGGAGACAGACATGACCATCATCACCTGGACGTTTGCACTCATCGCCGCGGTCTTATCCTGGATCGCATGGCAACGAAGCCCCGCCGTGCTGGTGGGTGGGTGGAAGGCCGGCTTGGAGTTACTCCTGACGGTGCTCCCGCTCATGATTCTCTCGCTGGGCATTTCTCAACTTGCGCAAGCGCTCATCCCCAAGGATCAGATAACGCAATGGATCGGCCAAGAGTCAGGATGGCGAGGGGTCTGGATCGGATCTCTGGCCGGTGTGCTGGCTCCAGGAGGCCCGATGATCGTTTTTCCGATGGCGGCTGGATTTCTCCAGGCCGGGGCAGGATTAGGGACGTTGGTGGCGTATGTGACGGCCTGGTCGATGTGGGGGGCTCGTATTATCATGCTTGAATCGGCTCTGATTAGCCCCCGGTTCGCCCTGTTTCGATTTCTGTCGTGTGTCTTCGTGCCCCCGCTCGCCGGCGGCATTGCGCACCTGGTGTTTGCGCGATTTTTTAAATGATCCTACGGGATGAGCAATGAAGCCGTTTCTTGCTGGCAGTGAATTCGTGACCATCACAACAGCGAAAGGAGGGAACCAGTGGAAATCACAACAGCGACACTCGGTTTTTGCGTGGGGATCGAGCAGGCCTATCAGGCCATGAACAAGATCGCCGCCGACCGGGAATCGACCTTTGCCGTTCATCAATGCACCACGCCCCACAAAAATGCCGAATGGGATACGTTGAGGAGAATTGAAACCAAAGACGCGTCCCTCATCAGCCGCTATCCCAATCTCACAAAAATATCGGTCCTAGACCCTCACGATCTCTCGCGTCTCCAAACCGGCGATGTGGTGGTCGTGGGCTTTCATGGTGTTGGACCAGGGGTGCGGGAACGGTTGGAGCGAGACGGTGCGGTCGTGGACGATCGGCAGTGTCCGTTCATCTCGAGGCTGAACGAAACGATAAAAACACTGGTGACGGATGAATTTGACATCATTATTTTCGGCAAGCGAGGCAATCATCATTGTCTGGAGGCCAACAGACTTGCGGAGACACATGGGCGCCAATGTGTAGTGGCGGAGAGACCGGAAGACATTGAGACCCTGCCGAACGAGAAGGAGCGCAAGTGGGCGTTTGTGGGTCAAGTGACCGGGAATACGCTTGAGTACGACCGTGTGAAGCGGAAACTCGAGGAAAAGAACATTCCAATAAAAATCATCGAGACCGTCTGTAGCGACTCCTATCTGCGACAGAACATGGCCGTGAAGTTAGCCCAGAAAGCGGACGTTGTGATCGTGGTGGATGACGGCAGTGGGTCGTCCCTCAGCGTCTTTGAGGTGTGTGCTGAGCAGAAGTCACACACATATCGAATTCGTTCCAAAGAGGATCTCCAATGGGAGTGGTTCGATGGGAGCAATAAAGCCGCAGTCGTGGGAGGCATCCTTGTCCCTCAATGGACACTTGATGAGGTGGCAAAGCACATAGAACAGCTTGCCGGACTTGCCGTGTAAAAGGAGGAGCCAGGCCACACGTTTTCGACATCCAGTAAGTTCATAGCCCAAGTACCTCAAGGGAAGCGCGGTAGAAGCCGCCACTGGTCCGCAACTGTGATCGGGGACGAAATCTGCCTCAGCCACTGTCCGCAAGGATGGGAAGGCGCAGAGAGTAGGACGAGCCGAGAGTCAGGAGACCTGGGTACTGGGAGACTCTATACACACCTTTCGAGAGCAAAGGGGCGTGAATTGTGTTTCGTCAGATCCTTGGGATCATAGTGTTTGTCTCTGCGATGTTCTGGAGTTCATCGGGGCACACGGAAGAGCCAGATGACGCCATCATCTTGCCGGAAGTCGAAGTGAGAGCGACGCATGACTCGCACTTCGAAGCCGCGTCCCAGTATACCGTCACGGAACAAGATATCGAACTTCAGTCGTCCGATCGTCCTGCAAACGTGCTTCGTATGGTGCCGGGCCTTATCACCACCAATCCGGGCGGCGGGCCTGGCAAACCGGATAACTATTTGCTCCGCGGCTTCGATGCCGATCACGGGACCGATCTCGCTGGGTTTCTGGACGGGATGCCGCTTAATCTCCGCAGTCATGCCCACGGGCAAGGCTACCTCGACCTGAATTTCCTCATTCCTGAAACGATGAAGCGCGTCGATGCCTATAAAGGGCCCTATCAGGTCCAGTTCGGAGATTTTGCCACGGCGGGCGCAGTCAATTTTGTGACCAGGGATGTTGTCGAGGAAGGGATGGTTCAGGTTTCCAGCGGTCAGTTCAATACCCAGCGGCAGTTGCTGATGTTCTCGCCCACGAAAGCCACGGTTCGCTCACTGGTCGCGGTCGAAGGGTTTTATACCGATGGCCCCTATGTGAATCCCAACCGGGCCCTCCGGGTCAACGGATTGGCCAAAGCAACGATGAATCCAACCACTCGCTCCGAACTCACGGTCACCGGCACCTACTACCAGGGCCGCTGGAACAGCCCCGGGGAAATCCCTCTGCGTACGGTGGAGTCCGGGCTCATCTCCCGGTTCGGCTCGATCGATCCCTACCAGGGAGGTCGAACCCAGCGGTCCACGGGCCATATACGTTATCACTACGATACTCCGTCCGGCGGGACCCTGTTCGCCGAAACCTACCTTCAGTACTATGCTTTGAATCTGGTGTCTGACTTCACCTTCTTGCTCAACGACCCGGTGAATGGCGATGGGATTGAGCAGGCTGATCGGCGGTCTGTGTATGGTGGAGAGGTGGGCTATCGCCAGAGCGGGAAGCTGCTGGACGTCGAGAGCTCAGCGACCGTGGGTGTTCAGACCCGCGTGGACGATGCCCATGTTCGCCTGAGCAGCCAGCGGCAATGGGTCCTGGTGGGGACCACGTCGGATAGCCGGATCCATGAGGCCTCCTATTCACCCTATCTGAGGTTGGAGTTTCAACCGGCACCATGGGCCAGACTGACGGGCGGCACGAGGGCGGATTATTTTCAGTTCAACGTACGGAACCTCTGCCAGACCGGCTGTCCGCAAAATCCGAGCGGGAGTGTCGATGCCATGATCATGACGACAAAGGGAAACGTGATTCTCGGTCCCTGGGCCGGCACGGAGATCTTTCTCAATGCCGGCACCGGCTTCCACAGTAACGACGCGCGCGCCGTGGTGAGTTCTTCAAGCGTCCAAGCACTTCCGAAAGCGACAGGGTACGAAGTGGGGCTCCGTACCAGGCAGTGGGACCGGCTTGAGGTCTCCGCCTCTTTCTGGCTCTTGGATCTGACCTCCGAACTGGTGTATCAGGGCAACCTCGGGACGACCCAGATTCTCGGCGCCACACGCCGGTATGGCACGGACCTTGGTAGTCGTCTCCAGCTGCTGGACTGGTTGTCTCTTTCCGGAAGTGCGACGTTGAACTCGGCGGAGTTTCGTGAGACGGGGCAGGCCATTCCCCAGGCCCCGACCATGACCGGACGCGGTGAGTTGACCGCTCGTCTTCCGATGGGGCTGGCCGCGTCGCTGCAGATGGTGTATTTGGGGGCCAGGCCGCTGACGCAAGATCGCAGCCTCAACGCCCAGGCCTGGACCATCGTCAACTTTGTGGCGCGCTATCGCCCGCAGTCGAAGGGCTGGTGGCAGCGCATGGAGGGATTTCTCAGCATTCAAAACTTGCTGGATGCCTCGTGGCGGCAGACGCAATTAGCCTATGAAACCAAGCTCGCCACGGATGCGGTGCCGGTGAATGGGATTCAATTTACACCGGGCGGGCCACGGACTGTGTCCGCAGGTATTGCATGGCATTATTAAATCAGAGTGTTGGCGTCGGGTGCGGGCGGTCACGTGACCCAACACAGGAAAAGTAGACCACCCGCCAGTTGAGATACGAATCCTTTTCTCAAGGTATTTGTGGTCCGGTTTTTTGGTTTTGGCTCACGGTACCCACTCGGCACCAGATCGTGCCAGTGGTACTTGTCCCAGGTCAGCTCGGGAATCAAACCCACCTAATACCCGTCAGGCGGGAGGTGAAATGGGGGGTATGTCAACAACGTTACTTCCAAAAGGTAAAGAGATTTACTTCCACGGACGTGTGATCCGGCCAGGGGAGATGTAAAAGCGAGTGATTTCTATGGGTCGTGGCCGACGCGTGTTCAGTTAGGACTTCGTCGACTTGTGGGGCCAGGAGATGGGAAAGAATCCCAGTCGGCCTTTGAGTGAGATGAATGGACAGGGCTGTGGCCGCTCCAGCACGAATCCATAGGGTCCGCTGAACCACAGACTCGAATGCGAAGAGACACAGTCGACGAGGTTTACGGACCCGATGATGCCGCCATGGGGACAGTCTGCGGGTGATGTGAGAGGAAGTTCTGGTCGATGGACACGTAGCCAGTTGTAGCCGGCCTGGTCGAATTCTTTGGCAGCATGAATGGCGATGACGCCGCGGATACGGGTAGTCCAGGTGCGATTCTCAACATCCTTATAGATACCTGTGGATCCCTCAATGATGAGAGAGGCCCAGGGTTGGCGAATAGAGATGGCATAGAGTGGGATGGTGCTGATCAACATACTATTTTGTCGAAGCGTTGGTGCAACGAATGCGTTTTGAAATAGAAGTGCTTATGTAAATGTCCTGGGAAGGAAAAGTGTTTACATCTCCCACCTCTCAAGTCTTTTCAAAATCGATGTTGTCTCTCCGCAGAAGCTCCGAGTTTCTATTCCAGAATGAGAAGTAATCATTTTAACTGAGGACGGTCGGAAGTGAATCTGTTTACCGAGGAGCGGGAAAGCTCAGTGCCGTATTGGGACCCGCTATCGTGCGTGTTTGCTGATGCATCTGGCAATTCCTGATGAGTGATGCTTCAAAGTTCTGGCTAGTCGGTATGAGTGGCTGGGCGAGTCCTTGCTAGGATCTGTTCTGTTTGAGGTGCTGGGGGCAACAGTGTATGAGGAACACCGTTGACGCCTGGGATGGAGGGGGATAGACTGACACTATGCGAGTACGTTCCCATCGCTCCCGTTCGATTCTAGCCTGCACACTCGTCGTGCTCTTTTTCGCGCTGAGCTTCAATGCCTATGCCTGCCTCCTGCCGGTGAATGGCGTCACGGCCGCTGCCATGGGCAATGGCTGTTCGACTCCAGATGAACAACCGGTCTATCAGTTCTGCGATGCGTTTAAAACGCTCGGCGTGCAGTCTGCCGATAAGCTCCACCTCAGCAGTGACTGTCAGACGATCTGTTCTGAAGATACCGCCTCGTTAGCTCTTCTTGTCATCCTCACCTCACACAGCAGCCGCTTGTCCGATCATCCCACAGTCGGTCCGCCCCAGGATCTCCTGCTCAAGATTTCCGTGCTTCGCATCTGATCTTCCCAGCCCTCACCTCGTAATCGCTCCTTTGCCATCACGTGTGCCGTTCGACGCTCAGTTTCAGCGTCCGGCCTACCGTCTAGTTCTCTTGGCCACGTACAGCCAGAGCGCAGACCGGGCATCGAACGTGTGGGAACTCTGGGAGGTCATTGCTATGAGACGGAATAGACGACGTCAGTGTGTGACGGTCGCGTCAGTGCTGGTGATGTTCTTCAGCAGCGGACTGTCGAGGGCACAGGATTCCGACTCTGTGCTGCGCAACACGCTGGTGCTGCCGGAATTGATCCACGAGGTCCTGGCTCGGAATCCCGAGCTTGTGGCGGCACGCAAGCAATGGGAAGCCGCCACGACTCGGATTACGCAGGCGCGGTCGCTGGAGGACCCCACTCTGTCCGTCCAGTTGTGGAATGTCCCGCAGACCGTCAACGTCACGCAGGCGCAGAACAGCGTCTTCGGTCTCTCGCAGAGTTTCCCTTTCCCCGGCAAACTGGCGCTCAAAGGCGACGTGGCGAGTCGTTCGGCCGAGATGACCGAGCAGGCGGTCCATGCGAAGGAGCGAGAGTTGGTCGCCCGCCTCAAGCAGGCCTACTACGATCTCTTTCTCGCGCAGAAGGCCATCCAGATTCATCATGAACAGGTGGAGCTGATCAGACAGTTCGTAGAGATTACGAATGCAAAGTTCCGAACGGGAAAGGGAGCCCAGACCGATGTCCTCAAATCCCAGGTCGAGCTGTCCATGCTGTTCCAGCATCTTCCCGTCCTGGAACAGCGTCGCGAGACCGCCGAAGCGATGCTGAATACGCTGCTTGATCGGGATCCCGCCTCACCCTTGGGCATTGCGCAAGAACCCTCTCAACTGCCACTCGATAAGCCCATCGACGATCTACACCGTCTCGCGCTGAACGAGAGGCCGGAGCTCAAAGCCGCCGAACTGGCCGTGCAACGGAACGAACAGTCCCACGCGCTGGCCCAGCGTCAGTACTACCCGGACTTTAATGTGGCGTTTCAGCGCTTCCAGAACTTTCAGGCCAACGACGGATTCGGCGCTTACGTGGCGATGAGCATCCCCTTCGCGTTTTGGACCAAGCCGAAGTATGACGCAGGCGTGCAGGAGGCCGCAGCGGCAGTCTCGGCCGCCCGGGCGCAGCAACATACCTTAGAAAACCTGACTCGGTTTCAGGTTAAAGACCTCCTGGCCAAGCTCCGGGCGACTGACCAGGTGGCCACGTTGTACCGCACCACCATCTTGCCACAGGCCGAGCAGAGTCTGGAAGCGGCGCGCATCGGGTATCGTGCGGGCAAAGCAGGGTTTCTGGATCTGATTGAAACCCAGCGGGCGTGGCGAGGATTTCAGCTGGAGTACTTCAAGGCCCTCGTAGATCGACAGCATCGGCTGGCTGAACTCGAACAGGTCGTAGGCATCACTCTCGATCGGCAGAGCTAATTCAGACCTAAAGGAGAAACCCTCATGAACCGACTGACATCCAACAACAGTTTCGTGATTGGCGCCGTGGCGATCGGTGTGATCGCTGGAGTCGCCGTCGGCTTCTTCACCGCTCACAGAATGATGACGGGTGACATGAAGCAGATAAATATGAAAGAGATGCCGATGGAGGGCACGATGCCCATGAAAGACATGGCACCCATGCCAGGTATGTCCGGAGCGCCATCGGGGGCTGTGGTAGTTCCGGCTGTGATGAGACAGTTGATTGGAGTTCGGAGTGCCCCGGTCACCTACGCGTCCTTGGGGCAAGAGATTCGCGCGGTCGGCACGGTCGGCTACGACGAACGCGGCTTGACTCAGGTCACCGTGAAAACCTCCGGGTGGGTGCGAGCGGTCTTTGTCGATTCGATCGGTCGCCCCGTACACAAAGGCGATCCCCTTTTCACCCTCTACTCACCGGACCTCCTGGCCACGCAAGACGAGTATCTCCTCGCCGTGAAAATGCAGGGCCAACTGGCTACCAGTCCGCTCGCTGAAGTCAAAGCCAACGCGGCTTCCCTCGTGGCGAGTTCGCGGGAGCGCCTGCACCTGTGGGACGTGACCGATGGGCAAATCGCCACGCTGGAGCGTCGAGGGACAGCGGAGTCGGTGCTCACGATTTATGCCCCGTCATCCGGGATCGTCCTGAAACGGGAGGCCTTGCCTGGGAAATATGTGGAACCAGGCACGACGCTGTATGAGGTGGCGGATCTCTCCACGGTCTGGATCTCTACCGACATCTATGAGTCCGAAGTCGCCGCGGTGAAGCTCAAGCAGCCCGCTTCGGTCACGTTCGCTGCCTATCCGGGAGAAACCTTTCGCGGTACCGTGGGGTACATTTACCCCTCGTTGAATACCGAAACCCGCACGGTGCGCGTGCGGGTGGAATTGCCGAATCCTGGACTGAAGCTGAAGCCCGGCATGTACGGAAACGTGGGCCTGCAAACGGATGCGGCCCACACCTTAGTCGTGCCCAAGGAAGCGGTGCTGGAAACGGGACTTCGCCAACTCGTTTTCTTGGATCGAGGACAAGGCCGTTATGAGCCGGCGCCGGTCAAGTTGGGGCGTCGGAACCAGGATAACGTGGAAGTCTTGGAGGGGCTCACAGCAGGAGATCGCATCGTCACCTCAGCGAATTTCTTATTGGACGCAGAGAGCAAGTTGGCATCGACGTCGAGCATGCAGGCCATGATGGGCCGGATCGGCATGGCCGATTGGCAGATGCGCGGCGCGCATGAGGGCAAGATGGAAGATATGCCGGGCATGGACATGGGGAGCAAGAGCGGGATGACAGTAGCTGAGACCCGTCAGATGGGCGGACTCACGCTCTCACTTACATCGATGCCGGAAAAACCCAAGGCCGGTAACGTGCTGCTCCGGCTCAACGTGACGGATCAGGTCGGCAAACCGGTGACGAATGCGCAAGTCCTGTTCGTCTATACGATGCCGATGCCGGGCATGGCCGATTCCAAGGCGCCGGCTCGCCACACTAAGGATGGGCTCTACGAAGGTACGGTGACGTTCGGCATGGGCGGCACCTGGCTGGTGACGGTCAACTTGACGGTACCAGGGCGACCGCCCATTGCGGAAAAGTTTCAGTTCTCGGTCGTCGGGGGAGGCCTGTAATCCATCATGATCGCGCGACTCATTGAAGGAAGCGCCCGCAATCCCGTCCTGGTTATCCTCTGTGTGTTGCTGTTGTCAGCCTGGGGAGTCTGGGGAGTCTGGCAGGTTCCGCTGGATGCGGTTCCTGACCTGTCCGATGTCCAGGTGATCATCTACACCGAATGGCAGGGGCGCAGCCCCACGTTGATTGAAGACCAGGTCACCTATCCACTCGTCACGTCCCTCCTCGCTGGGCCGAAGGTCAAACGAGTGCGGGGGGTTTCGGAATACGGGGTCTCGTACGTGTATGTGATCTTCGAAGACCGGACAGACTTGTATTGGGCGAGGAGTCGCGTGTTGGAATACCTGCAGAAACTCACCGGGAAGCTTCCGGCTGGCGTCACGCCGACGCTGGGCCCCGATGCCACGGGAGTCGGGTGGGTCTATCAGTACGCGTTGGTGGACGAGTCCGGGACGCACGATCTGGCACAGCTCCGCAGCCTTCAGGACTGGTACCTGCGCTACCAACTGGAAAGTGTGCCCGGCGTGGCAGAAGTGTCAGCGATCGGCGGGTTCGTCAAACAATATCAAATCGAGGTGGACCCGAACACCTTAGCCGCCTATCGGTTGCCGATCAAGACGATCATCGAGGCGGTTCGCAACAGCAATGCGGAGGTGAGTGGCCGTGTCTTGGAAATGGCCGGCACGGAATACGTGATTCGAGGGCGCGGCTACCTGCGCTCGGTTGAGGATATTGAGCTGATTCCCGTCGGCACGGATGGACGCGGCACGCCCATCTTGATTCGGGATATCGCCCATGTCCACATCGGGCCGGACCAGCGGCGGGGCATCGCCGAGTTGGACGGCAAGGGCCAGACCGTGGGCGGCATCGTGATCATGCGGGCCGGAGAGCACGCGCTCGCCGTGATCGAGCGGATCAAAGCCCGGCTGGAAGAGATCACACCAGCCCTGCCCAAAGGCGTGCGCATCATACCCACCTATGACCGGTCAGACCTCATTCATCGGGCCATCGCCGTGCTCCGCGAGAAGCTCGTGGAGGAGAGTGTCATCGTCAGCCTGGTCGCGGTGGTCTTTCTGTTTCACCTCCGCAGCGCCTTCGTAGCCATCATCATTCTGCCCATAGCCGTGCTCCTCGCCTTCATCCCGATGGCCTACTTGAAGATCACGTCCAACATCATGTCGCTCGGTGGGATTGCCATTGCCATCGGCGCAATGGTCGATGCCGCCATTGTGATGGTGGAGAACGCGCATAAGCGGTTGGAGCAACAGCCCCATTCGGACAGAATCGAGACCATCATCGCGGCGGCCAAAGAAGTCGGCCGTCCCTTGTTCTTCTCGCTACTGGTGATCGCCGTGTCGTTCCTGCCGATCTTCGCACTGGAAGCTCAGGAAGGCCGACTGTTTACGCCGTTGGCTTATACCAAGACGTTTGCGATGCTCTCTGCCACCGCGCTTTCGGTGACGTTAGCTCCTGTGCTGATGGTCCTCCTGATCCGGGGGCGCATCCGGGCGGAAACCAAGAATCCGTTGAACTGGCTGCTGATCGCGCTGTACCGGCCCATCCTCTCGGGCGCGCTGCGCGTTCGATGGCTGACACTGGCGCTGGCAGTGGTGGCAGTCGGGCTCACGGTGCCGGTGTTCATGCGCCTGGGGGCGGAGTTCATGCCGCCGCTGAACGAGGGGACCATCCTCTACATGCCGACCACCGTCCCTGGCCTTTCGATCCCCGAAGCGGCCAAGGTGTTGCAGGTTCAGGATCAGTTGCTCATGACCTTCCCGGAAGTGGAACGGGTGTTCGGCAAGATGGGGAAAGCGCCGACTGCGACCGATCCGGCCTTTGTTGGAATGGCTGAGATCACCGTCACCCTCAAACCGGAAGCGCAATGGCGAGCCGGCATGACCTGGGACCGTTTGCTGGATGAGATGGATGCCAAGCTGCGCATTCCTGGCTTTCCGAACATTTGGTGGATGCCGATCCAGACCCGCACGGAAATGATCACGACCGGTGTCCGGAGTCCCGTCGGGATTAAAGTCCTGGGGCCGGATCTGAAGATGATTGAGAAAATTGGAATAGACATCGAGCAGGTCTTGGCGAGCGTACCGGGCACCAAGAGCGCATTCGCGGAACGGCTCAACGAAGGATACTACCTGGATCTGATCGTGAACCGACGCGAAGCAGCCCGCTACGGCCTGACGGTGGGAGATGTGCAAGCGGTCATCGCCTCGGCTATCGGGGGAGAAACCGTGACGACCATGGTCGAAGGGCGGGAGCGGTATCCGGTCAATGTCCGCTACAAGCGTGAACTGCGCGATGACCCAGACCGGCTCAAGAGGGTGCTGATCCCCACGTCGAGCGGTGCACAGATTCCACTCGGACAGATCGCAGAGACGGTGATCACGCAGGGGCCGACGTCGATCGCGGATGAGGCAGGGGCGCTGGCCGGTCTCGTGTCGGTCGCGGTCAGTGGACGCGACCTGCGCGGCTATGTCCAAGACGCCCAACGAGCGGTCCAAAACCGGGTGACAGTCCCCCCTGGGTACCGGCTGGTCTGGACCGGTCAATACGAGCATCTGGTGCGGGCAGAAGAACGATTGAAACTCGTGGTTCCCGTGACTCTTGCCTTGATCCTCTTGTTGCTATATCTGAATTTTCGGTCCCTGGCGAAATCGCTGATCGTGTTGTTGTCTGTCCCCTTCGCCGCGATCGGGGCGATCTGGTATCTCGACTATCTGGGATACAACCTTAGCGTGGCCGTCTGGGTGGGGATCATCGCGCTGGCGGGTGTAGCGGCGGAGACGGGTGTGGTGATGCTCGTCTATCTCGACGAAGCATATGAGCGGCGAGTGCGCGAAGGCCGCATGGCGACCGCTCACGACCTGCGCGAAACCATCATGGAGGGCGCGGTCCAGCGGGTGCGGCCCAAGATGATGACGGTCGCTGCCATTATGGGCGGGTTGCTCCCCATCATGTGGACCACCGGTACGGGCGCCGACGTCATGAAACGGATTGCGGCACCGATGATCGGGGGTATGGTCAGCTCGACCATTCTCACGCTGCTGGTGATCCCCGTACTCTATGCGATGTGGCGGTGGCGGGAAATGAAACGACTCGAGCGCACGGGGATAAGATCCCCTGCCGTTACGATTATTTAAGGAGGCTTCGCAATGATGATGCAAATGGATGGCGGCATGATGGGTGGAATGATGGGAATGGGAATCATCGGGTGGGTAATCGGGATTCTGGTGATCGTGCTTCTCATCGTCCTCATTGCCAAAATGCTGAAGTGAGGGTGGGCTCTCGAAACCAAAGGAAAGCATGTTTGAAGAGGAATCGTTGGTGCGGTTTCCGCGTTCATGGCCCTTACGATCTTTCTTCTGCGGCGGAGCCGCAGGCCGGCCTAGTTCGCCAGCGAGCCCCAGAAGAAAGGAGGAGATAACGATGAAAGCATTCCTGGCCGGATGGGAACGGCTCACGGCTTGCGCGAGGTCATCATGGAGGGCGCGGTTCAGCGGGTGCGGCCCAAGATGATGACGGTCGCCTCGATCATGGGGGGGTTGTTCCCGATCATGTGGACCACCGGCACGGGCGCCGACGTCATGAAACGGATTGCGGCTCCCATGATTGGCGGCATGGTGAGCTCGACCATCCTGACGCTTCTGGTGATCCCCATGCTCTATGCCCTGTGGCGTGGTTGGTCTGTGTCCATCGGGGCCGCGCCCCTCCTCACCGGTACCGATCTTTCTCTGCAAGAGCAGGAAGGCCTCAGCGGTTCCGAGCGGCGACACATATGAAGTGCGGTGAGCAGGATAGAAGACAGGTTGAATCAGCAGTCGGCGTGAGGCCACTCGTGCATATTCGACACATCATGTAGAGGAGGGAGGTGATGACAGACCTCGGCAAAACCGGTGGGCACTGGGTGGAGAACGCAGTCCATCTTCAAGGAGCGTTGGGTGGAAATGTGAGCAGATACGTCATCATCAGCTGGTGCTTGAACAGGATGCGCCTTAACAAGGGAAGGGGGAAAATCATGACACAGAAGGGGAACCGATTGAGAGGTCTCGTCGCGGTTCTGATGATGGTGGGCATCGTGGCGTGCGCGGTCATGGCCAGTCCGCCTCAAGACCTGGTTGCCAAGAACGACCACGCAGGGCTGGAAACCTGGTATGTGCAGGAGACCGCCCATCTCCGACAACGTGCGAAGGACATGCTGGTGATGGCGGAGGAGTATCAGAAGAATCCTGAAGCGGGTTCGTACGGGGTGATGTCCCGCAAGATCGATATGGTCCAGCACTGCCAAACCCTCGCGGCTATCTACACCAAGGCGGCTGATGAGGCCGAGGTGATCGCCCGCGCGCATCGAGACCTGAAGCCCCATTCGTAAGAAAGGATTCACGGGAGCAGCACACAATTGGCAGGTCGTTTATGCCCGACAGGGGAAACACCCTGTCGGGCAGGGGTTGCATGGACGTCCCTCTGGCAGGCCTACGTTCAGGCGTTTGGTCGATCACACCAGAAGATATCGAATGTCTCGTGTGGGGCTCAGCTATGATGAGTGTAGAAAAACCTGGGTTGGGATGATCGCGCTGGCCGGCGTGGCGGCGGAGAGGGGGGTGGTGAGGCTCGTCTATCTCGACGAGGCGTATGAGCGGCGAGTACGCGAAGGCCGCATGACGACGGCTCACGACCTGCGCGAGGCCATTATAGAAGGAACCGTCCAGCGGGTGCGGCCCAAGGTGATGACCGTCATTGCCGTCATGGGGCCTGACTCATTTGCGCGCGGTGGTGGCTCTGATAAGGGGAAAGGTCTGGTCAGCTCAGCGAGCTGACAGTGAATCTGAGGAACGGTAGCTTTGAGTGACGAACTGGAGGATGATCATGGCCGACGGCGTCGGTGTCAGCTAAAAATATCTCTCTTCGCCTATTTATTTCATGCTTATCGGTGAAGGGCTAGTCCCATGAGGGCGACCCCGCAAAACACGGCACCCGCATAGAAGGTGAATGACGCGCCTAGCTGATCCCACAGAAACCCTGCTAGTACGCTGGCAATCAGCATCGCCAGGCCGCTGGCGAGATTGAAGAAGCCGTACGCCGTCCCACGTAGATCGGCGGGTGCTGTATCGGCTACCATCGTGGCCAGCAAGCCTTGCGTCATCCCCATATGTAGGCCCCACAGCCCAACGCCCAATAAGACAACGCTCCAGTGATCGTTCGTCGCCAAGACCAAATCGGCCGCAAGCAGAACCAGAAGACCAAGTGTGAGCAGCTTCATGTGACTCATCTGATCGGAGAGCTTGCCGAATGGGTACGCCGATGCCGCATAAATCAGATTCATCGCGACCATGACGAGAGGGACCAGGGCGATGGGAATCCCTCCTTGCTGGGCGCGGAGAACCAGAAAGGCCTCGCTGAAGCGAGCCAATGTAAATACCGACCCAATACTCACCACCCACCAATAGGCTGAGTCCAGCCGCAAGAGGTTGTCTCGTCGAATTGGGTTCGTGCGCCCATCAGTCTGTCGGTGCACAGGCTCCTGGATGCCGAGCAACAGGAGCCCGACGGCCATGATCCCTGGAATGACGGAGACCCAGAAGACCGCCCGAAAATCGTTGGCCCAGAGGAGCATTAACCCGACCGCGAGCAAGGGACCGAGGAAGGCCCCGACCGTATCAAGAGACTGCCGTAAACCGAATGCGGCGCCACGGAGTTGCGGTGGCGCGATGTCCGCGACTAAGGCATCCCGCGGTGCGCCGCGTACGCCTTTCCCGACTCTGTCCAGCAGCCGAGCGGTCAAGACGAGGCCAACACCAGAGGCGACGGCAAAGAGGGGCTTGGTGAAGGCGCCCAAGGCGTAGCCAAACACGGCTAGCCCCTTCCGCTTACCGAGATAGTCGCTCAACGTACCTGAAAACACTTTGACCACGAGAGCCAGAGACTCGGCGAGCCCTTCAACAAGGCCGACTGCGACCGTGCTCACCCCGAGTGCCGTGACCATGAACAAGGGCAGGAGGCTGTGGATCATTTCCGACGAGATGTCCATCAGCAGGCTGACGAAGCCGAGCACCCAGATCCCAGGGGGAATGTGGCGCAGTGGACTGTTCTGACGTAACTGGAGTTTCACAGGACCAGTCCCACTTGTGGGTTAGAATGCGAACACCTGATCGTCAGGTCACTATTTCTGTGATCGATGCTGATCCGATCAATGCGTTGCAGAGTCAATGAACGCTTGAGGCGCAATGCGTCTCAGCATTGCTTCTGCCAGACTTCTCTCTTACTTATGTCCGCGGCGCATACATGATGACGACCATTCCAACCATGCAGAGAACCGCTCCAACGGTGTCGTATCGATCCGGTCTGGTTCCGTCGAGACCCCAGCCCCAGAGCAGCGAGAGTACAATGAACACCGCGCCATAGGCCGCATAGACGCGGCCAAAGTGGGCAGGCTGGAAGGTTGGGATCACTCCGTAGAGGATCAAAATGACAGCTCCAGCAATGGCGTACCCCCAGGGACGACCCTCCCGAAACGAGAGCCACACGAGGTATCCCCCGCCGATTTCACAGAGTCCCGCGAGGCCGAATAGAGCGATCGAGACTGGGATGGACATGGACATCTCCTCTGATATCAATGCGAACCTGAATACACGATCTTTACCGACCTCGTTAACCAGATGTTGGTACGGTTAAAACGTCAGCACCTTGTCAGAGTCTATGACCCACGGAGCCAATTGGCTCATCGTGCTGATCTCCGCGCCGTCGATCAATCCCAGTTTGTCGATCCCACGTGCCTCTACGCAGGTGCCGCAGATGTTGATCTGTCCGTGTTTGCTGAGGACGGACGTCAACATGCGTTCGATGTTGTAATACCCCTGCGGCGTCGTCTGCGCGGGAATAGCCGCGGTGACGGCGTCCGCCATCAGAAACACCCGCACTTCCGCGTCGGTATGCTCTTGCTACAACTTCATGGCCAATCGGAGGGCGTTGTAGAGTTTCTCCGACCCATACGGTGCATCGTTGAGAGTAAACAGAAGCGTTATGGCTCACCTCGCGGTTGTATGGTTATGCGCATTCATCGCTGGAACAATCTGCGACCGATCTTCACGTCAACGTATTCGACTCAACGGATAGTCGCCCGGCTTGCCGACAAAGGGGAGTATGAGGATGCCGACAATCGTTTGGCGAGCAGGATCTCTGAACTGTTCCAGACCGAGAGTCATGCCTTCATGACCTCCGGCTGGTTGTACCCGGTACGTCCCTAAGAGTCGATCCCACCACGACACGTTGAACCCGAAATTCGTGTTGGTTTCCCTCGGTAAAATTGAATGGTGTACGCGATGCATATCGGGCGTGACGACAATCCAGCGAAGGGCGCGATCGATCGCCACAGGCATCCGCACATTACTATGGTTGAACATGGAGGTCGCATTGAGGAGCACTTCGAAGGTCAGCACGGCCGCTGGCGACGGACCCAGGACCACGATCGCGGCCAGCTTAATGACCATCGACAAAGCCACTTCAACCGGATGAAATCGGACTCCTGTGGTCACGTCACAATCTAGGTCCGCGTGGTGCATCATATGGAAACGCCAAAACAGGGGCACCGCGTGGAACAGCACGTGCTGCAGATAGAGCACAAAATCTAATACGACGACCGACAGAATCGTTTCGAGCCAGATCGGCCAACCCAGATGGTTCAGCAAGCCCCAGCTCCGCTCGGCTGCCAGCATCGCCGCCCCGGCTGCGCCGGCCACGAACAGCAGGCGGATGACGGCGGCATCGACGACCACGACCGAGAGGTTCGCCACCCAACGCCTCAGCCTAGGCGTGGTCAAGCGCCGCCGCGGAGCCAGCACCTCCCACGACGCCATCAGACCCATCACGGTGACAAACGCCGATACCCGGATCAACATCTCTGTGGTCATCTGTTGAGCCTCATGATGGCGGTGAAACGTCTCCTGGGTCGAACCCCAGCAATGAGTTGCCAAATCTCAGGAGCGGGACTTGGGGGCGTATCGAATCGCGCATCGAGCCAACGTGATGCAAGAAGCTGCCTGTTGTCAACGCCCTTTTTGATGGGTTCAAAAGAAGCGCAACGCGATGGCGCTCAGTCGGTTTAAGGGAACCGTGTGGTGAATCGTATATTCGGATCAGGATGACCGTTAGGAGGGGCTCTTCAGTCTCCAGTCATTCACTGCTTTCTCCAAAGGGCTCGAAATGGCAGGTCACAAACATAGGCATCTGTTGTGCCGGCAGTATTGCTGAAGTCCACAAGGAGTCAGCCCGAGAGAAGCGCGTTGCGTATTGCCGAATCATTTCTGTTAGAGCAGGAAATCAAGGAGAGACAGGATGGAAAACGTGCGAATCCTGGCCGGGGGTCCTTCCTCCGTGCAAGGCCGAAGGTGAAGCTGCTCGCCTGCGGTCTCGGCCATCTCCGCCATAGCGCGGCTGAGATTCGCCTCAAGCTGGATTTCCTTTCGGTTTTGTTCCTCAGGGGAGTATTCCGCCAGAGTCTTGGCGGGCACTTTCACCATGAGTTCCTCTTCCGTCCAGATTGGTCCGTCACACTGCGTCAGTTGGACCGCATCCAGGTGCACGCGCACCGGCCTGAAGGTCCAGCCGAACACTTGGGCCCCTCCCCACCACAGAGGAAAGTCCGTCGTTGCATCAAAGGCGAGATACCCGCCGATGGCTGCGGGGTTCCAGGCGGTGGACAGCCCGATGACCGTGGTCCAGAATGAGGCGTGCAGGAGCCAGCCGGTCATCCAATATTGGCGCCGGACGTAGCCGTAATCGTGAATGACACTGGTGAGCACAATGTCCGCGCCGGTCTGACGGCCGAGCGCCTGAACCTGCGCTGCAGTGAAGGGCCTGCCGGACGGAGCGATGTCCGCCAGGATGCGGCGCGTCTCGTCGAAGGGCACGACGAGGAATTTCTCCTGTCGCGCCAGGTGCTCAGTGAGCAGTCGCTGGGCTTTCGTTTGGATCTCGTCGATGAGCTGAGCCAGGATCACCGGCTCGGTTTCTGGTGACGGCGCTTCGTCAAACGAATGGATCTGGGTGCTCTTGGTGATCGGAGCTTCGAGAATGATGGGGCCCACAACGACTTTCAGCGGGGGGGGGGGTAGGGGAAGCATCAGATGATCCACCCAAACCGGCGCAGCCCGATAACGCAACAGAGATCAGACAGATTCCGCCAAACAGAGATCTGGTCAAGAAATCCTCCTACAATCCGAGTCGGACCTGGCGGTTCGTCAACAGCACGCTACTCACGATGACCTGGGTGAATTGGTGCGCTGGCTCTGGCTTAATGGGCATGCCCGTGCCCGTCATCCCCCAAGCCCGTCTTTTCTGGAACGTGCACATTCCGTAAGGGTGGGGAATTCCAGATGACGGTGTGGCCCGGCGCCAAGTTCGCGGCCTCGATAAAATGTCGATCTCCTTCTTTGAAGCCTTTCAGTTTGTACAGCGCCATCCCGAGATTGTAATGGGCCTCCGCCAGGTTCGGGGCCGCCGTGATCGCGGCCTCGAAATGTTGTCTCGCTTGCGGCCACTGACTCTGCTCGTATGCCAGGATGCCCGCTTCATGGTGCTGCACCACCGTCACCAACGTGCCAGTCGGCGCGGACAACAGCTTGCGCGCGGGGGCCGATTGGCATCCGCTTGCCAGGGCCAGCCCGATCGCGAGTGCGAGCACCACACTTACCGTACTGTGCATGACGTCCCTCCTTTTCTGAAACGATCCCGTCTCCATTGGTTGGTACACTTCCAATGGCCTCATCGCCTGTGTTGGCGCCGCGTGCCGGCGCTGTGGCAGAGCCTGCTGTTTCCTCCACCACCGAAATCCCGTATCACCGATGAGCCTGGCTCGCTTTCCCTTCATGTCTTCTCAAGCCTCTTCCGGCGCCACCGGACACGATCAGAGAGGGGAACCAGCTACTCAATTTCAATCTTGCTCCGGGCTTCGAAGCGCTCGCGCACTGCGCCAACACTTCCTACGGCCAACTCGGGGCGCGCCCTCACTCTGGTTTCTTCAAGATCAGGAGGAGGCGCGGTGGCTGACCATTCCCTGTGACCGCTGAGGCAAACTCCCACCCAGTACTTCCATGCTGACTCAACGCGGCGTGCACTCTTTCGGCATCGGCCGCCACGTCAATCACCTTGTACTCGACCTGCTTGGGGTGGTGTGGCCACACGGCCAATACGATGGTCGCCACCAGCAATGTCCCGGCCACAGCCCATATCCAATTGAAGCCATCGGGTTTCATGACAGACCTCCTCCTCTCGTTACTTGCTTCATCCCAGCAGTTGATACCCGAATAGGCAACAAAACTGGAACGTGTGTGCCCATCGTTTGGTACAAGGGGCAGGACTTTGAAGCTCTACCCGTTGCCTCATAGCTTCTGCCAGCGCTGCTGGCGTCGGCGGATAATTCTCTACGGCATCATGACTTCCTTCTCTTTCGCAAGCCGGCTCAGGCTACTCTTACAGAGGCGCCCCCGTGTCGAGACGTGGTTCCCTGTGCCAATCGACCCGCAGTCCATTCGCGACGGCCAAGAGTTCGCTTGTCTCGTGAGCGAGGACCACAAGCGCGACGCTGAGCAAGCCGCTGACTGCCAGAGGGATCAGCACAGCGAGGAGCAGGAGGGAGAACACGATGTTCTGCGCACTGATTCGTCTGGCCTTGCGTCCCAGTCGAAGCGCTTCGATCACCTTGGAAAGGTCATCGGCCATCAATGCCACACCTGCCGCTTCAATAGCCGCATCCGTGCCGACGGCACCCATCGCCACGCCGCACGTGGCGGCCGCCAGGGCTGGGGCGTCGTTGATCCCATCCCCGACCATCAGCACGGCGCCATAGCGGGCTTCCAGGTCCTGCACTGCTCGGACTTTGTCTTCCGGCTTGAGCTCCGCCCGGTAGGAATCGATACCCAACTTCTGGGCCACGCTCTGCGCCGTTCGCGCATTATCTCCCGTCAACATGACAATGCGGACGTGCATCCGGTGGAGGTCAGCAATGACGTTTCGCATCCCCTCGCGGATACGGTCCTGCAGCGCCAGCAGGCCACGCAGTTCTTGTTGTCTCCCTACCAGCACTACAGTCTTCCCGTCTGCCTGTAACGCTCGCAGACGGTCCTGCACCGGCTTCAGGTCCATGCCAAGCTGTTGGAACAGATCGGGACTCCCGACGTACCAGCTCTGATCTCCCACCACCGCCGTCGCTCCAGCGCCTGTGAGCGCCTGAAACGCTCGCACTTCAACAGGGACGATTCCCTCAGTCCGCGCCCGGTCTACGATCGCCCGCGCCAGCGGATGCTCGGAGCCATATTCCACACCAGCAGCAATCGCGAGAATCTCAGCTTCTGAGCCGGTAAGGGAAATGACGTCGGTCACGACTGGCTTCCCATACGTCAGGGTGCCGGTCTTGTCGAACGCGATCACGCGAATCCCGCCGAGATGCTCCAGGTGTACCCCGCCCTTGATCAGGATGCCGCGCTTCCCCGCTGTGCCGATCGCGGCCGCGGTCGCGACCGGCGTGGACATCACGAGCGCGCACGGCGCGGCCGCGACGAGAAGCACCACGGCTCGCCTCGCCCAGTCGGCCAGTGGCCATCCCAAAAGCCACGGCACGAGAAGACACCCAAGGGAGGCGAGCAGGACCAGCGGGCTATAGCAGCGACCGAAGCGCTCAATCCATTGCTGCGCGGCGCCCTTCCGTTCCTGCGCGTCCTCAACCAGATGGATGATCTTGGCCAGGGTATTGTCCTGAAACGAGGCCGTCGCCTCCACCACTAAGAGTCCTTGTCGATTGAGCGAGCCGGCGAACACTTTCATCCCTGGGCTCTTGTCCACCGGAATAGATTCTCCCGTAATCGGGGATTCATCGATGCTCGAGCTGCCTGATCGGATGATCCCGTCGGTGGGGAGCGCCTCGCCAGGGCGAATCAGGAAGTGATCGCCCACTTGGAGGCGTTCAGCCGGGATGGTTAGCTCCTCTCCGTTGCGCAGGACATGGGCTTCCTTCGGTGCGAGATCCAGCAAAGCCCGAATCGCCGACCGCGTCCGGGCATACGTGTACTCCTCCAAACCTTCAGCGGACCCGTAGAGAAACACGAGAAAAGCGGCTTCATCCCACAACCCCAAGATCCCGGAACCAATGGTGGCGGCCAGCATCAGGAAGCTGATCCCGATTACCCGTTCGTAGACGAGGACCTCCACCGCTTCCCATCCCCAGTGGTAGCCACCCAGCGGAATCGCCAGGAGATAGAAGAGACCTTCGGCCTCTTTCGAGATGAGGTCCATGTGTGCCAGAAGGAACCCCAGCCCTGCCAGTACGCCGGCCATCAAGGCATTGCGAAGCACGGGATAACGCCACCACGGCCCAGCAAATCCTCTGTCACCCGGATTTCTCAACAGGCTCCTTCCTACGGTTCTCACTGCGGCCCGCACTGACGAAAGATCTCTTCGCAATGTCCATGGGTGGCGCTCGACTCGGATGTCAGCCGGTACTCCATGTGTGTGACCCGATCCTGTTCAGTGTCACGATGGCCGTACAGCGGTGCCGTACTCCCTCGGGGCGACTGCCTTTCGTTCCGGGGAATGACCCTTCCAACGGTCCACTTTCTCTTGAGTAGGTCAGGATTCTCACATTGTCATGGGATGCAACTGTCCGTGGCGGGCCCGCGCAGACCACAATCTCCGCTTCGGACTTGCCGATCAGCGTCTGCTTGACATAGAAGGGTTGCGGGTTCGTCTCGACGCAGCCGAGATAAACGAGCGAGACGAGTGTGACAACGAGGACCGCAAGAACCTCTCGACAGTCGGCACGGTACAAGCGCGTCATGCGGTGCCTCCATAATGGCGTAGTCGTCATAGTCAGCACGGCGCCAGGTCTCATCCCCCTCATCACGGACGAGGCGCGTACATGATCATTCCCATGCCGGCCGGGCAGATGGTCGCTCTCATGACATCGAAGCGATCCGGTTTGGCTCCGTCGAAGCTCCAGCCCCAGAGAAGCGACAGTACGATGAACATCCCGCCGTAGGCGGCATGCACACGGACGAAGTGCGCCGTTTGGAAAGTCGGAATCACGCCGTACAGGATCAAGATGGCAGCCCCGGCAACGGCATATCTCCAGTGATGACCTTCCCGGAATGAGCGCCATACGAGATAGCCGCCGCCGATTTTGCACAGGCCGGCGAGTACAAATGATCCCAGTGAACCGGGCGGACTCATGGTGATCTCCTCTCCATCTATACAGGCATAGGCAGGCGCGGGCTGTATACGCATCTGAACCTCTCCTGATTCCTATTCCATCTGAACCGGATTTGATCGCTCCTCCACGATCTGCAGCGTGACATGATCGATTCCGAAGCGATCTTGCAACAGCTGTTGGAGGCGTTCCAAGACTGCGTCCCGATCCTCTCCAACAGGGACTACCACGTGGGCACTCAGGGCATCGAGGCCGGAGGTGATGGTCCAAATATGAAGATCATGAACCCCGTTCACGCCGGACACACCGGCCATCGCTCGTCCGACTTCTTGCGTATCAAGGCGAGTCGGCACGCCTTCCATGAGCACATGCACGGCCTGAGAAAGGAGCGACCACGTGCGCCAGACGATAAAGATACTGATACCGGCACTCAGAAGCGGATCGATGAGAACCCACCCGGTGAGCCAGATTGTGACCCCACCAAGGATGACTCCGACCGAACTGATCGCGTCGCTGAGCACTTCTAAATACGCACTGCGAACATTCAGACTCGACGCGGATTCGTCAGCGAGCAGCTTCATGCTTGCGACATTCACGGCGAGACCGACGAGTCCGATGAGCAACATCGGCACGCCGAGCACGTGGGGCGGCTCGAAGGCACGGCGGTAGGCCTCGTACAGAATCCAGATGGCCAACAGCAACAGCACCACCGCATTGATGACGGCGGCGAGGATCTCGGCTCGATGATATCCGTAGGTCTTCTCCGGCGTCGAGGGTCTTGCCGCCATCCGCATGGCAAAGGCGCTGAGCCCAAGGGCCGCCACGTCCGTCAGCATATGGCCTGCGTCAGCCAACAGGGCCAAACTTCCCGTGAGCAGACCGCCGACCACCTCGATGACCATGAAGGTTCCGGTCATCAGTAGGACGATCAGCAGGCTCCGTCGTTTCTGCGTTCTATCTCGTCTCGAGTCTTCCACAGAGCCCTCCAGTGCCTCACTCAGAAATAAACCATCCTATTTGTCGATCGACACCCGTTGTGCATTCAACGAGTACAGTGGGCTCCACTCTTTAATGCGAATGGGGAGGCCATTCATCGTGAGTGTGATTGGCAATGGCATGGTGCGCTTCGCCGGAGGCATGGAGGGGGTCGATATGAATGGTGGCATGGGACAGGTACCGCAACTCGTGCAGGAGATTGTGGCGCACCTCCTTGGCAATGTCATGGCCTTGTTCCACCGAGAGATCCGCCCGCACGGCCACATTGACTTCGGCCTGGAGCCGATGGCCCAACCATCTGACCCGGACGTCACTGACGTCGCAGACCCCTGGGGTGTGATGGACCGCATGCGTAATCTCATCCATGACCTCGGGATCGATCCCATCCAGCAGCCGCGTGAAGACGGCCTTGCCGGATTGCCAGACGATGCGAAGGATGACCACCGTGATCACAAGCCCCACAATCGGATCCGCCAACGCATATCCCAGCCAGACGCCGACCGCACCGAATACGACCGATAAACTCGTCAAACCATCGGCCCGGGCGTGGTAGCCGTCGGCGATGAGCGCGGTGCTGCCGATCTCTTTGCCTACTCGCATGCGAAAGATCGCCACCGCCTCATTGCCCACGAACCCAATCAGTGAGGCGGCGATCACAGCCCCCACATAGGAAATCGGTTGGGGGTGCAGCAGCCGTGCCACGGAAAGATAGCCAGTGATCAGAGCGCTGAGCAAAATGATGCCGACAATCACGACGCCGGCTAAGTCCTCTACACGCCCGTACCCGTAAGTGAATCGCCGGGTGGGTTTCCATTGCCCGAGCCTGAATGCGATCCAGAGCGGAATAGCCGTCAGCGCGTCCCCGAGGTTATGAATGGTGTCGGCCAGCAGGGCGACACTCCCCGTGATCCCCACGATGAGAACCTGCAACAGAGCCGTGGCGGCCAATCCGAGGAATGACCATTTCACGGCCCACATTCCTCGTTGCGTCGTAAAGAGCGCGGGATCGATCGCCCCGTGAGTATGGCCGTGTGTCTCCTCTGCGTGGGTCGACGCATCAGATGGTCTATGGTGGTGGGACTCGTGTTTACGCATCTGTCGATCCTCCGCTGATTGTCTGCTCCACCCCTTGGAGCTTATTGGAACGTTTCTCACCGATTCTGCCATAGAGCGCCGGGATGACCAGCAACGTTAAGATCGTCGATGTGATCAATCCTCCGATGACGACAGTCGCGAGGGGCCGCTGAACCTCGGCTCCCATGCTGGTGGCCACCGCCATGGGGAGAAAGCCGAGGCTGGCGACGAGTGCCGTCATCAGCACGGGCCTGAGCCGGTCCATCGCCCCCTGCTCGACGGCCTGATCAGTTGGCAGCCCTTCTGCTTCGAGTTGCCGGATGTGGCTGACCAGCACCACACCATTGAGCACCGCAATACCAAACAGGGCAATGAATCCGATGACCGCTGAAATACTGAGCGGCAAGCCGCGTAGCCAGAGGGCCACAATGCCGCCGGATAGGGCCAAGGGGACATTGAGAAAAATCAGCAGTGCGGGGCGCATGGCCCCGAAAATGACCGACAGCACACCGAGAATCAGGAGGAGGGTGATGGGCACGACCACGGCTAATCGGCTGGTGGCTTCCTGAAGATGCTGAAACTGTCCACCCCATGTCAGTTCGTACCCTGTCGGGAGCGACACTTCACGTGCCACCATACGCTGAGCTTCAGTCACGAAGCTTCCTAAGTCCCTTCCTCGAATGTTGTTCTCCACCACAATACGTCGCTGCACATGCTCCCTACTGATCTGAGCCGGTCCCGTGTCAACACGGATAGCCGCCACGCGGGAAAGCGGGACGAGTTCACCATGACTGGTCGGGAGAAGCAGATTGCCCAATGCAGCAGGATCGGCTGATGCGCTGTTGGCTAAGCGGACGACGAGGTCAAACCGTCGTGGGCCTTGGACCACGGTACCGACGACGCGTCCCACCCGTGTGGTTTGGACGAGGGTGAGCACCTCGTCTGCCGTGAGCCCATAGCGGGCAATCTGTTCCCGGTCTACAATCACTCGCAAAAGTGGCAGCCCGGCTACCTGCTCAACTTTCACGTCTGCGGCACCTTGCACGGTTTCCAACACACGCGCCACGGCCTCGGCCTGCTGCGTGAGCACCTCCAGATCAGGCCCAAAGATCTTGACGGCGAGATCCGAGCGCGTCCCCGCGATCAACTCGTTAAAGCGCATCTCAATCGGTTGCGTAAAACCGAGGCCGACGCCCGGAACCGCTTCGAGAATGGCGGGCTTCATCTTGGCGATCAGATCTTCACGCGTGTCAGCCGTCGTCCATTCTCGCTGTGGTTTGAGAATGACGAACACATCGGACAGCTCCACCCCCATGACGTCGGTGGCTATCTCGGGGCTCCCGGTCCTGGTCACGACGTTCACCACTTCAGGAAATTGGCGAAGGACCTTCTCGACTTGGAGTGAGGTCGCAACCGACTCGCTCAACGACACGCTGGGCAATCGCCACACTTGAATCGCCATGTCTCCTTCGTCGAGTCGAGGCACAAACTCGACGCCAAGCCACCCGGCGATTCCCAGGCTCACGACAAACAGCCCAACTGCCGGCGTGACCATCCACACCGGGCGCGCCATCGCCCATCTGAGACAGGGTTCGTAGGCACGGCGCAGCATAGCAATCACACGCGTGTCCTCATGTCCGGGCCTGGCCCGCACAAACCACAAGGCAAGCAGCGGAGTGATCGTCACCGCGACGAGCAACGAGCCAGCCAAGGCCAAGATGACGGTCAGGGCCATGGGACGGAACATCTTTCCCTCGATGCCGGTCAGCGCCAGGATGGGCACGTACACAAGAATGATGATGCTGACGGCAAGGGTCATGGGACGAAGGACCTCTCGGCCAGCCGCCAGGATCTCACTCAGCCGTGCTTCCTGGCTCATGACGCCTCTCTTCGCCAATCGTCGGAGGATATTGTCGACCATCACCACCGAGCCATCCACGAGCAACCCGAAATCGATGGCGCCGAGGCTCATGAGGTTGCCGGAGAGTCCGGCCTGCATCATCCCGCTGAAGGCGATCATCATCGACAACGGAATGGCGGACGCCACGATCACGCCGGCGCGGAGATCGCCAAGAAAGAGGAACAGCACGGCAATGACGAGGAGTCCACCTTCGAGCAGATTGTTGCGCACGGTATGGATGACCCTCGACACCAAGATCGTTCGATCGTAGTAGGGTTCGATGGTCACTCCAGTGGGGAGGGTCGCTTCAATCTCCTTGACTCTGGTTTTAACCCGCTCGACGACCTGTTGCGCATTCTCGCCTGCCAACATCTGCACCATGCCGATGACGGTTTCGCCCTCTCCCATTGCCGTCGCGGCGCCGATGCGGAGTGCCGACGCCTCCTTCACTTCCGCGACGTCGGCAATGTAGATCGGAACTCCCCCGGATCCATGTGCCACCACAATCCTCGCGAGGTCAGCCACCTGGGTCGCCAAGGCTTCACCACGAATGAGCAATTGTTCGCGCTGCCGTTCGATGTAGCCGCCGCCGGCAATCGCGTTGTTGCGTTCCAAGGCCTCAAACACCTGCCGAAGCGAGAGTTTGAAGGACAGGAGCTTCGCGGGATCCACCACGACTTGGAACTGTTGGGGCTCTCCTCCCCAAATGTTGACTTCCACCACGCCTGGTACCGCCCGCAGCCGCATCCCGATATCCCACTCAAGAAGTGTTCGGAGGGCCATGGGGCTGTAGCCGTTGCCTTTCAGGGTGAATTGGTAGACTTCGCCCAATCCGGTCGTCAGCGGTCCCACGATCGGACGGCCGTACTCGACGGGGATACGTTCCATCGCACGGGTCAGCCGCTCGGTGACCAACTGTCTCGCGCGGTAGATGTCCATCTGATCTTCGAAGATCGCCGTGACTGCTGAGAGCCCGTAGCGCGAGACCGATCGAAGCTCGCGGAGGGCCGGTAATCCGCTCAGCGAGGCCTCGATCGGAAACGTGATGAACTGCTCCACTTCAACCGGGCCAAGCGCTGGTGAACGTGTCAGGATTTGGACCTGCACCGGCGTCAGATCCGGCATGGCATCGATGGTGAGGTGGGTGAAGGACCAGAGGCCGACGACGATGACGAGACTCATCGCTACTAGCGTGAAGAAACGGTAGCGCAGCGAAAGGGTGAACAGCCGTTCCATTTTATTCTCCCTCTCCGGACCCGATGTGTTCTTTGAGTAGGACGTTCTTCAGGTCAAAGACGCCGTCGACCACCACCGGCTCACCTTCTGTCAGTCCCTTCTTCACTTCAACCCACCCTCCGGCTTCGCGGCCCACGTCGATCGGAACGAAGGCATACCCGGGCTCCCGCTGCACGAAGACGCCACGCACGTTGCCTACCATCGTCAGCGCTGAGACGGGAACCGCCAACGTCGGTGGACTCGCGAGGGCCAGCTGAACATCCACATATTCTCGTGGCTTCAGCCGGTGCTGCTGGTTCACGACCTCGAACCGCACTCGAATCGTGCGGGTGGTCTCGTCCGCGACCGGCGCAAGATACGTGAGCGGAGCCGTGACCGGCTCTCCGCCCTTGGGCAGGATCGTTCCCACATCGCCCTCTTTGAACTTTCTGGCCTGTTCGATCGGCAGATTGGCGAAGACCCAGACCCGGCTCGTGTCGACGACCTCGAACAGTTCATTTCCAGGAGCCACTCCCTGCCCGCGCACGGCATTCTGTGCGATGACTGTTCCGGTGATCGGGGAGGTCAACGTATAGCGATGGCTCTCCTCATGACGGCCCCGCTCAAGCGCGGTCAGTTCCGCCATCGAAAGGCCCATGTTCAGGAGTTTCTCGCGGATATGCTGGTACCTTGCCTTTGTTTCCAAATATCGCCCCTTGTCTTCGATGAGCTTCCGCTCGGTCACGATGTCGTCGGCTCGCAGTTTCTCCGTTCGCCGGAAGCTGTTCTCGGCGACATCGGCCTGCGCCTTGCCCACGAGGTATTCTTCGATCAACTGATCGAGCTGCAAGCTGCCGATGGCAACGAGCGGCTGACCTGGCTTGACCCGATCACCGAGCTGAACGTGAATCGTTTCTGCTTGCCCTTCAATCCGGGACGTAATCTTGGCGACCTGTTTCAGATCAAGTGCGACTTCGCCGGGGGCCGTGACCACCTCGGGAATCGAGTGCAGAGTGACGGGTTCCGCTCGCAGGCGATCTCGGACGCTTGAGGGTGGCTGTATCAAGCGGGTGCTGGCCGTGCTCAGTTTGCTGTCGACCTCAGGAGGACGTTTCGGCGGCTCGGTTCCACGATCACTACAACCTGCAAGAAGCAGAAGAGTGGCAGTCATCATCCCGATCGTTGGTGTTCGTCGTGTCATAGGGATACTCCCGTCTCACTCATCGGCAACTGTGGTGTGCTCATAGCGGGGCACCCAGGGATCGCTCCAACCGGACCAGGGCGATCGAGAGATCCGCGCGCACCTGGGCATATTCCAACAAGGTCTGTCGGTAGACACGCTGCGCATCCAGCACATCGAGCAGGCTCGCTGCACCCTGCCGGAAGCTGATGCGGGCCACGGTCAAGGTCTGTTCAGCTTGTTTCAGCAAGCCGGTCTCGAAGACGTGAAGTTGGTCCTGTGCCGTGCGGGCTTCCTGTGCATGTTGTGTAATCGCTTGTTCCAATTCATTCTGGGCCCGCAGCCGCTCAGCCTCCGCGCGATGTTTTGTGCCGAGCGCCGTTTCAATCTCACCCTGCCGTCGATACCAGAGGGGGAGCGGCACGCTCAGCCCGGCGACGACCGACTCATCCCCCGCCTCTCGATGATAGCTGCCGTGCACACTAATGTTGGGCACGCGGGATTCCCGCTCGAACCGCACGGTATGCTCGGCCTGCTCCGCGAGTTTGGTCAGACGACGTAGGGAGGGGTGTTGCTCAAAAGCGTTTGCTGTCAGACGATCCAGATCCAGTCCTTGTTTAGGAGACTGGAAGTCCCCTTGGATGGAGAACTGTTTCCCCAATGCACCGGCGGTAAGCGTATTGAGGCGGGTCTTTGCTACCAATAAGGCATTCTGTGCGCGGGCGACGTCTTTCTGGGCCTTCTGTACCTCCACGCCGGCTTTCATCGTATCGAAGGAAGTCGCTTCGCCGGCGGCCACCCGCGCTTTCACGGTGCGCAACACTTCTTCGACCGAGGTCACGTTCTGCGCCGCGAGCTCAGCGTCACGTTGGGCAAAGAGCAGCGAATAAAATGCCACTTTGACATCAGCGAGGAGTGTCAGGCGGGTTTCTTCCAGCGCGGCACTGGCCCCGACTACTCCCGCATTCGCCGCGTCCTGACGCGCCTGCCGCTTTCCCAGCCACTCCAGCGGTTGTTCGACGGTGACCGTCCGCTCGGTGATCCGGACACCGGTACTTGGATCACGAATGGCGCCGCGGCCGGCACTACCTGAGACCGACGGATTCGGGTAGGCCCCCGCCGCGATCTGTTGACCGTGACTTTGCTTCACCACCCCCTCTGCACCGGCTAGTGTGGGGCTGTGCTCCACCGCAAGCGCCACGATGTCGGCCAATGAATAGGAGGGTGTGCTTGGTTCAGCGGCCCAGACCATCCCGTCGGTCTGGCTCCGACCGAGTAGGCAGCACAGGATCAACACCGAGAATAACATTCGAGGACTCATCAGGAGCCTCCTCTGCTTCGCAAGTACCTCCGAGCGCCGGCGAGATAATTACTTGCCCGCGCAGAGATGCCTGCGACAACGTCACGATGTGCTATGAACAGTGAACGCTAGACGAGCAGAAAAGGAGGCGCTCGCGACGGAATGTCGCGAGTGAGGACTGTAAGAGGAAGAGCGAATGCACGGTCCTGTGCGATGGACGGGCTAGGGCCAAACGAGATAATCTGGGCGGACTCAGTGACAAGCACATGTACGAAAAGAGGTTTGGGAAGTTTTCGATCAGTCGAATCGCTAAGGAATGAATATCCGAACTCAGCAGTTTCCAGCGCATGTGGGGGATGGCCGGAGAAGGCGACATGGCTCGGAGTGGTGTGTCCAGTGACATCGGTCGTGTGCTGGTGGTTGTCGAACGCACCGTCCAGATCAGGAGAGAAGACCGTGTGGACCATCCCGCCATGCGCATGCCCGGCTTCTCCATGGTGCGGATCGGTTTCGGGATGAATGTGGATCAATGGCACCACAAGCATCCAGACGACAGCCCAGCCTCGGAGCAGGGTGTGGAGACACGACTTGTGATTGGGAAACGCGCTCACAAAACCTCTCTCTCGTGCCAAAGCTAGCACACTGTATCGCACACATCAAGAAACCGTGCGTTCACGAGAGGCGCACCGAGCTGGAACGCGTTGAGAGTGCGAGATCGGCCGGTGAGGAATTGGAAAGTGTGTGACAAGCCTCTTACCTCTTCTGTGTAGTCCATCATGTCTTGCGACATTGTGTACCGTAGCATCAGCTGATTCATCTTTTTCAAAGAGGTCGTCGTTCTGTTTCTGAAAGCCCGTCACGAGAGAAAGAGAGCTGATTTAACTGTGACGCACTTTGCCACGGGTATCACAGAGGAGGTTGGCCCAAAATGCCTCAACGCCATCCAACTATGCGGCTTGAGGTGTTCCCTGCTGGTTTGCATAAGCTCATGAAATCAAACGCGGTTCGAAATAGATGCATTCCGCCGGTCATTCTGGCATCGCTGATGCTTTACAAGCAGGAGTGAGTCGAACAGACTAGACATGCTCGCTTCAGTTGCTAAAGACTAGGCAGGGAAGTTGAGCAGGTCGTGCAAGAGCATGGTTGGTCCCATGATTCGACGAGTTAATACGCAATATTTTGCGCTGGTGCTCTTTTTCTTCACCTTGTGCCAGGTGATTGGGACGGTGTGTCCGTTGCCCGATCTTTCGGTGGCGGAAGGTGCGGCGCTACTCGTGGAAGAGGGAATGGCCTGTCCAATGGATGGGACCGCCATGTGCCCGCCGTCACTCACCTCGTCTCCTGAACGTCAGATAAAAAACAGCATGGTCATGGATGTTGATCATGCGACGAGCCTGTTCAGTCCTGCTGCCATGCTCACAGTTCCCTCGGCCCCGACGCGGTGGTCTTGGAGCAGCGCGTGTTCTATTGTCCCCATCTCCATAGGTACTTCCTCGGTCCTCCGAATCTGATTCCACACCTCCAGTTTTTTCGCTCGCCGCTCGGCTGCTTGGGTTGAGCGAGCGATGCCCCATTTCGTTCTTCAATGCCGTCTGGAGGTGCTGCCATGCAACGATCACTCGTTCATATCCCGTCGTGGATCTTCTCTGCCCTCACACTCTCCGTCTTGGGCCTCACCCCACTGAGTGCCAGCGGCGCGCAAGAGACTGGTAGTGTTACACGCCTGGATAGCGCTGTCCACACGGTATCCGGTGACGATCGGATTAATCTCCAGAATCTCATTGAGGAAGTGGTCGCTCGGAGCCCGGAAATTAAGGCGGCCCGCGAACGATGGGAGGCAGCCAAGGCCGTTGTGCCGCAAGTCCAGACGCTCCCCGATCCGAGGCTCCAATTCGGATATCAGCGCATGCCGATGACCGATCCGCTCCAGGGTGCGATGTATGGATTCGGCCAAGAGATTCCGTTCCCAGGGAAGCTCAGATTGAAGGGCGAGGTGGCGCAAAGCGAAGTCGATCGGCTGGAGCAGGAATTTAATGCAACCCGTCTCCGATTGATTGCCACGTTGAAGGAGGCGTATTTCAACCTGCACTTCGTGCATAAGAGCATCGAGATCGTCGAAAAGAACAAAGTCCTCTTGATGCAGTTCGAGAAAACGGCCAAGGCTCGGTACAGTGTCGGCCAAGCCGCGCAGCAGGATGTCTTCCGCGCCCAGGTCGAGATCTCACGGGTGCTCGATCGGCTTGCCGTGTTGGATCAGCAAAAAGAAAGTCTCCATGCCGCGATCAATCGTCTCGTGAATCGTCCACCGGCTGGACCATTGGGAACACCGGAGGAAATTCAAACCACGATTATGACGATACCATTACAGGAACTCAGCCGCCGCGCCGACGAATTCTCCCCCGCGTTGTTGGCGACGGCAAAGAGCATTGATCGTTCGGAGCGGTCCGTTTCGCTGGCCATACGGCAATATTACCCGGATTTTGATCTGACGGCCTTGGGACTTCGGAACGATCGAACCAACGACAACGGTTACCAGGTGATGGTGGGGATCAAGATCCCGCTGTTCTACGAAACGAAGCAGAAGCAAGGCGTGCGAGAGGCGCGCGCCAGCTTGGAGGGAGCGCGTGAGGATTTTACGGCGACTCGCCAGGACCTGTTATTTCAGGTGAAGGATGGGTTCGTGCAAGCGCAGCGCGCCGAGCGGCTGATCACCATCCTGCGCGATGCCATCATTCCCCAGGCGACGCTTGGCCTGCAGGCCGCGCAAGCAGGGTACGCGGTGGGGAAAGTGGATTTTCTGACGCTGCTCAATAGTCTCTTGACGCTGCAGGACAGCCAGCTCGAGCTGCATGGCGAGATGGTGAACCACGAGAAAGCGCTCGCTCGGCTCGAAGCCGTGACCGGGGGACCTCTCGCTGCCCCGCAGTCGGAAAGGAAACCGGGATCATGACTCGTCAGCGTCTCATCGGTATGGCCGCGGTCCTCATCCTCGCCGCTGCCGCAGTCGTCTGGCTGATGGCGCGGCCGGTGGTGCTCCCACCGGCGGATTCCAAGCAGGGCGACATGGCTGACATGCCGGGCATGGACAAGAAGCCAGTGGGCGAGAGGCGAGGGGTGGGGGGCGAGGGGCAAGAGGGTGCCACGGGGGATGTGCCCGGCATGGTCACGATTCCGCTCGACCGGCTGCAAACGATCGGGGTGAAGTACGAGCAGGTGGTGCGTCGTCCCCTGGAGAAGGTCATCCGGACCGTCGGGCGCGTCGCCGTGGATGAGCGCAAGCTGGCCAAAGTCACGATCAAGTTTCACGGCTGGATCGAGCAACTGTTTGTGAGTGCGACAGGAGATCACGTGAAAAAGGGGCAGAAGCTGTTCACGATCTACAGTCCCGATCTGGTCGCGAGTCAGGAAGAATATCTCCTGGCGTTGCAAGGCCTCAAGCAAATGGGTGAGAGCGAATTCCCTGAAGTGGCTCGGGGTTCAAGGGATCTGCTTGAAGCGACCAAGCGCCGCTTTCAGCTCTGGGATATCACGGATGATCACATCCGAGAACTCGAAAAGACCGGGAAGGTGCTGAAGACCCTGCCGATCCATTCGCCCATCACCGGCACGGTCATCAAGAAAGAGGCCTTGGCCGGCGCACATGTGGAGCCTGGCCAGGAGCTCTATACCATTGCGGATCTCTCGCACGTCTGGATCTTGGCGGACATCTACGAATACGAGCTGTCGTTCGTCAAAGCGGGACAGAAGGCTGCCGTCACCCTCTCCTACGACCCTGGCACACTGCTGGCCGGCCACCTGGGCTTCATCTATCCCACCTTGGACCCGAAGACCCGCACGGCAAAGGTGCGGTTCGAACTCGACAACCGTGATGAAAAGCTCAAGCCGGACATGTATGCCAACGTGGAGCTGCGGGTGAACTTGGGAACTCGCCTGGCGATCCCGCAAGAAGCCGTCATCGAATCCGGCCAGAAGCAAGTCGTGTTTCTCCACCATGGCGGCGGGAGGCTCGAACCGCGCCTGATCAAGACCGGGGTGAAGACCGGGGAGTGGTCTGAAGTGCTGGAAGGGCTGAAAGAAGGTGAGCATATTGTGACCTCGGCCAATTTTCTGATCGATAGTGAAAGCCGGCTGAAGTCGGTTGTCGATGGTATGGGCGGGATGCCGGGAATGAAGTAGCAGGCTAGAGGCGCGGGGCGCTGGGCTATGGGTAAGAATTCAGTCCCATAGCCTCTCGCCCCATGCCTTGCGCCCGCTGCTCAACTTGCGCAGGGGACCGAGCTATGGTTGAACGAATCATCGAATTCAGCGCGAGAAACCGCTTCATCGTTTTCCTGCTCGTCTTCTCGTTTGCCGCCGTTGGCCTATGGGCGATGTGGCAAACGCCGATTGATGCGCTGCCGGATATTTCCGACACGCAAGTTATTGTCTACACCACCTGGCCGGGCCGCTCGCCCGATCTCGTTGAAGATCAAATCACCTATCCGATCGTCACGGCGCTGCTGTCCGCGCCCAAGGTCACCGTCGTCCGTGGCTTCTCGGACTTTGGCTACTCCTATGTCTATATCCTGTTCAAAGACGGGACCGACATCTACTGGGCGCGCTCCCGTATCTTGGAGCGGCTGAATCAACTCTCCGGACGCATGCCGGAAGGCGTCACCCCGCAGCTCGGCCCAGACGCGACGGGTGTGGGCTGGGTCTTTCAGTATGCCCTGGTCGATGAGACCGGCCAGCATGATCTGGCCGCCCTGCGCAGTTTCCAGGATTGGTACCTGCGGTACTGGCTGCGCGCTGTGGAAGGCGTGGCCGAGGTGGCCAGTATCGGCGGCTTCGTCCGGCAGTACCAGGTCAATCTGGATCCTACCAAGGTCTCGGCCTATCGCCTGTCCATTCCATCCATCGTCGAAACGATTCGCCAAAGTAACAACGACGTGGGCGGCCGTGTCGTGGAATTTTCCGGGATCGAGTATGTGGTCCGTGGCCGCGGCTACATCAAGAAAGTCGAGGATATCGAAAAGATCGCGGTCGCCGTGAACGAAAACGGCACACCGATTCTGTTGCGTGACGTGGCGACGGTTCGGCTTGGGCCGGATATGCGGCGAGGATTGGTTGAACTGAACGGCCAAGGCGAGGTCGCCGGCGGCATTGTGATTATGCGGTTCGGCGAGAACGCCCTCACTGTGATCGAACGAGTCAAGGCGAAGCTCAAGGAGATCGAACCCTCCATGCCGAAAGGCGTGAAGGTCGTCAGCACCTATGATCGGAGCGACTTGATCCACGAATCGATCGCCACGGCCAACGAAAGCCTTCTGGAAGAACTGGTCGTCACGGGTGTGCTCATCATCGCCTTCTTGCTTCATGTCCGTTCCGCGATCGTGCCCATCCTCACCCTGCCGATTGCGGTGCTGATCGCGTTCATTCCCATGTACCTGATGGAGATCGGCATCAACATCATGTCGCTGGGCGGCATCATCGTGGCGATCGGTGACATGGTTGACGCCGCGATCGTGATAGTGGACAACGCCCACAAGCGCTTGGAAGAGTGGGAACGGGATGGACGACAAGGCGATCGGCTGCAAGTCCTGATTGATTCGGCCAAGGAAGTCGGTCCGCCTATATTTGCCTCCGTCCTCGTCATTGCCATTTCGTTTATCCCGATCTTTGCCCTTGAAGCCCAGGAAGGTCGCATGTTCAAGCCCCTGGCCTGGACGAACAACCTGGCCATCGCCATGTGCGCCGTGCTGGCGATCACGCTGGTGCCGGCCTGCCTCCCGACGTTTATTCGCGGAAAGATCTTTCCGGAACAACGACATCCTGTGAGTCGGAGCCTGCAGCGACTCTATGCTCCTCTGTTGAAATGGACGTTGCTGCATCGCGGAACCGTGGTGATCCTGGCCATCGGACTCATGCTCAGCATTGTCCCCGCGTACCAGCGCATGGGGTCGGAGTTCATGCCGCCCCTGTATGAGGGCACGATCCTCTATATGCCCACGACCCTGCCCGGGCTCTCGGTCACGGAGGCCAGTCGACTGCTCCAGATGATGGACCGGAAGCTTCGATCATTCCCCGAGGTGGAACAAGTCTTCGGCAAAGCGGGACGGGCGGAGACCTCCACTGACCCGGCGCCATTCAGCATGATGGAAGTGGTGGTGTCGCTGAAGTCGAAAGACCAGTGGCGACCAGGGTTGAGCTATGAGGGACTCGTGGATGAGATGGACCGCGCGCTCCAGATTCCTGGTGTGACGAACGCGTGGACGATGCCGATCAAGGCGCGGATCGACATGCTGACGACTGGGATTCGGACGCCGGTCGGGATCAAGATCTTTGGTCCGGATCTGAAGCAAATCGAAAAGATCGGCGAGCATCTGGAGATGGTGCTCAAAGATGTCCCAGGCACGCGGAGCGTGTACGCAGAGCGGGTGTCCGGCGGCTACTTCCTGGATTTCGACATCAACCGTGACGAGATCGCGCGCTATGGTCTGAAGCTGATGGATGTCGGAAAGATCATCGAAACGGCCATCGGGGGTGAAAATATCGCCACCACCATCGAGGGCCGTGAGCGCTATCCGATCAACGTCCGCTATCTCCGTGAGTTGCGGGATGATCCTGAAAAGTTGAAGCGCGTGCTCGTGGATACGCCGACCGGCGCGCAAGTTCCGCTCGCGCAACTCGCGACGCTCCGGTTCGTCAACGGGCCGCCGATGATCCGGGACGAAAACGGCCTGCTCGCGGGCTACGTCTTTCTCGACATGACGGGACGGGATGTCGGCGGATACGTGGAGGATCTCAAACGGGTTGTGGCAGCAAAAGTCGAACTGCCGCCGGGCTATACGATTGTCTGGTCCGGTCAATATGAGTTTATGGAGCGGGCAAAAGAGCGGCTGAAGCTCGTCGTGCCGTTGACGCTCATCATCATCTTCGTGATCTTCTATTTCACGTTCCAATCGGTCGCGAAAACTTTCATGGTGATGGTGGGTGTGCCGCTCTCGCTGGTGGGCGCGGTTTGGTACCTGGCTATCCTCGACTACAACATGAGCATTGCGGTGTGGGTGGGACTCATCACGGTCGTGGGCACGGCCGCGGAGACCAGCGCCGTGATGTTGGCCTATCTCGACGAGGCCTGTAAGCGGCGAAAAGAGGCCGGGGGACTACGAACACTTCAAGACCTCATCGAGACCGTCCATCGTGGGGCGGTGGAACGCATCCGACCCATGGCCATGATCGGGCTTGTCGATGTTGTTGGGTTATTCCCCGTGATGTGGGCCACCGGCACCGGTGCCGACGTGATGAAACGAATTGCCGCTCCGCAGGTCGGCGGCGTCTTCTCCGCCATGATCCTGACGCTGTTTGTCATTCCGCCCATCTACGTGATGTGGCGGTGGTGGAAGGAGCGACGAGAGGCCCAGATGCGGCCATCCGCAGAAGCGAAGTAATAGGATGTGCAGGTGAGCCGGTAATTATAGCGAATGGAGGGTCGGGTGAAGCGTACAAACCTATTGATGGTCGTGGTGCTGGTCGGAGTGTTCATAGGGAGCGGGTGTCAATCGACACCGAAGCGGATGGCCTTGCCTGCGCCCGCCGGCACAAATTCCGCTGCGGCACGTCACAATGACGAAGGGGTTCACGCCTATCAGCAGAGTCAGTGGGAGAGTGCCAAGCGGCATTTCGAGGCGACGATCGCCGCGTCTCCGGAGCTAGCCGAAGCCCACTACAACTTAGGGCTGGTGCTGTATCGACTCAAAGCGATGCAAGAGGGCGACGCGCATTTCATCAAAGCGGCGAATCTGGCGCCAGGGAACAAGGTGATTTGGGATGCGCCTCCGCTCAGAGGGGTGAAGGTTCCGGACAAGGAAGCTCCGGGGATGTCGTCGGATGGACACATGCACAGCCACTAGGCCGGAAGGGTGGCTCTCTGTCGCAACCGGAGCGGAGGATTCCGGGCTCGCGAGCATCGTTCCATCATTCTTCACATGTGCAGTGAACTGGTTCACTGCCAACAAGGAGGGCTGTCATGTTGAACGGGCGATGGGTTGCGATGTTATCCGCGGTCGGGTTGCTGTTGGTGCTGGACGGCTGTGCGGAGACTTCCACGCAACGGATGATCAACGCGAACGATCATAATGGCCTGGCCAACTACTACATCCAGCAGGCGCAGGAGATGAGGGAGAAGGCCAAACAGTGGGAGTCCTGGGCTGAGTACTATGACAAGCATTCGGATCCCCACGGGAAGACGGAGCCCAAGCAGCACGCCGCCCACTGTCGGGCCATTGCACAAAACAATCTGAAAGCGGCCGACGAGGCGGACGCGCTGGCGAGGGAGCACCGCGCAATGCGACCGCACGGAGTGATGCAGTAAGACCGTCTCAGAGCCGGTTTGCGCAGCTGGCCGGAGCCGCGCTGACCGGGGACCATTCATGAAGGAGCGGCACGACAATGACGGCTGCGTGGCATGCGCTGAGCATTGAACGACTCGAGCAAGAGCTCCAATCAGACATAGCTACAGGGCTTACCGCCTCCGAGGCACAGCATCGTTTGGCGACAGTTGGACCGAACGAACTGCCAGAAGCAGCTCCGCCCTCACCGCTCAAGATTTTTCTAAGTCAATTCACGAGCCTCATTGTCTGGGTGCTAATTGGTGCCGCCCTCGTGTCCGGTCTGTTGCAGGAATGGATCGATGCGGCAGCCATTCTCGCGATCGTCGTACTCAATGCGATCCTCGGTTTCGTACAAGAATTCCGGGCTGAACGGTCGCTCGCGGCGCTGAAACAACTCTCGGTGGCGACCGCACGGGTCATCCGTGATGACACAGTACAAGCAATCCCCGCCGGTCAAGTGGTGCCGGGCGATCTCATTCAGATCGAAGCGGGCGACCGTGTTCCAGCAGACAGTCGCGTAGTCTATGCGACGGGGCTCCAGACACAGGAAGCCTCGCTGACTGGCGAATCGACCCCGGTCGCCAAATCAGCCGAGCCGATTCCCCAAACAGAGGTGCCCTTGGGTGACCGCCATAACATGCTCTTCATGGGGACCATTGTCGTCTCCGGAAAAGGGCGCGCGCTGGTGACGGCCACCGGAGCCCAGACGGAGCTCGGGAAGATTGCCGCGTTGATTCACCGAGAAGCCCAGGCAGAGCAAGAGGAAACGCCGCTTCAGCGTCGGCTGGACCAACTGGGACACACCCTGCTGTGGTTGTCCCTCGGCATCGTTATGATCGTGTTCTTACTCGGTATCTTGCGCGGCATCCCGGCAGTGACGATGTTTCTCACAGCGGTGAGCTTGGCCGTGGCGGCGATCCCTGAGGGCCTGCCCGCCGTGGTCACCATCACCCTTGCCTTAGGCGTGACGCGGATGGTGAAACGTCACGCCTTGATCCGGCGGTTGCCCGCGGTCGAAACGTTGGGCTCAACGACAGTCATCTGCTCCGACAAGACGGGGACGCTCACAAAGAACGAAATGACGGTGACGGCCCTGTACCAAGGAGGCGAAATCCTCACCGTAACCGGTGAAGGGTACGCGCCAGTCGGGGAGATCCGGTCGGACAGTGAGCCCACGACACCGTCTTTGCAACCAGGACTCATGACGCTCTTGCGCGCCTGTGTGCTGTGCAATGGTGCCGACCTTCGGCTGGAGGCCTTTCTCTGGCAAATCGTGGGTGATCCGACGGAGGGCGCATTGCTGGTCGCCGCGGCCAAGGCCGGACTGACAAAGAATCACCTTGAACAGGAAAATCCCTGGTTGGGCGAAGTGCCTTTTGACTCAGAGCGAAAGAAAATGACAGTGGTGCGCCGAACTCCCTCAGGTCCAGTCGCCTTTGTCAAAGGCGCTCCGGATGTCTTGCTGCGCGACTGCCAAGCCTGGCTCACGCGAGGCGGCGAAATCCAGCCGCTCACGGATGCGATCCGCCAGGAGATCACGGCTGACAATCAACGCTTTGCGTCACAAGCGCTCAGAGTCCTCGGGGTGGCCATGCGGCCGCTGGACCGGATTCCGGACGTCTATGACGCCAAGAGTCTGGAACACGATCTCGTGTTCTTGGGATTGGTTGGGATGAAAGATCCGATCAGGCCGGAAGCGAAGGCGGCAGTGGAGGTGTGTCGCGCCGCTGGGATTCGAACCGTCATGATCACCGGAGATCATAAGGACACGGCGGTCGCTATTGCGAAAGAGCTAGGGATAATGGAGCCGGGCGAGCAAGCGATCTCAGGTGCGGAGCTGAACCAGCTCTCGGATGATGCGTTGCGTGATCGAGTGAAGGCAGCGGCGGTCTATGCGCGCGTAACAGCAGAACACAAACTACGAGTCGTCCGCGCGTGGAAGCAACAGGGAGCAGTGGTCGCGATGACGGGCGATGGGGTGAACGACGCCCCCGCTCTCAAAGCGGCAGACATTGGGATTGCCATGGGGATCACCGGCACTGACGTGACGAAAGAAGCCGCCGACATGGTCGTAACCGATGATAACTTCGCGTCGATTGCGGCGGCCGTGGAGGAAGGCCGGGCGATTTACGACAACATTCGGAAGAGTGTCTACTACCTGCTCTCCTGCAACATCAGCGAGATTCTGCTGATGTTGCTGGCGGCGCTGTTCGGGCTCCCGCTCCCTCTGCTTCCGGTGCAACTTCTGTGGATCAACTTGGTCACAGACGGCTTGCCCGCCCTGGCCTTAGCCGTTGACCCGTCGGACACGGATTTGATGCAACGGCCCCCTCGTCCGCCACAGGAGCAGTTCCTCACGCGGGCACGCTTGCTGAGACTGTTTATTCAGGGAACTTTCATCGCTGTGATCACGCTCCTGGCGTTCTTGTATTGCCTCTACGGCATGGACCTCAATCTGGAGCGGGCCCGCACGCTGACCTTTACGGTGATGGTTCTGGCGCAGCTTTTCCATGCCCTGAATAACCGGAGCGAGGACCGATCGATCTTTGCGCTTGGCCTCTGGACGAACAAGCCGTTGCTGGCCACGGTGGGGCTATCCGCGCTGCTGCAGGCCGTCATTGTGTCCTGGCCGTCGGTTCAAAGCATCTTCAAGGTCGCCCCCTTCGATCCTGAACATTGGGTTCTGGCAATTGGCATTGGGATGCTGCCACTCGTCGCCATGGAAATGTGGAAGGCAGCAAAAAAGAACGCTGACAGATAGAGCCGGACAGACATGGAGGTCACTGCGTTCGGATTGAGAGCGTGTACGATCATGGTCATCTGGCATCTCACACCTGACGCCGCGCGCTTTCCGTTTTTCGTGAGTGCGGGGCAGCACGTCAATCTTCAGTTCGGCACCTGGCCCATCGAGGGGGGCCAACGAACCTGGATCGAGTATCAGGTCCTGCACCAGGACGGCACGGTGCAGAGAGGACAGGTGGAGGGCACCTGGAATGTCAACCGGGAGGCCAACAGCTACTGGTTTCTCAACGTCGGCCCGTTTGCGGACGGGGATCGGGTGGAGTACTGGCTGAGAGGGAGCTCTCCGGCCGGGTCCAGCGACGGGGAGCCCTTCTTGTTTGTCGTGAGCCCGAAGCTGTACCTTGCGATCCTCTGGCACCAGCACCAGCCGCTCTACAAAGATCTGCACGCCACGCGACCACAGGGGGCCTACCGGTTTCCCCTGGGTGCGCCTGCACGCCATTCGCGATTACTACGCGATGGCCGCGCTGCTGGAACAGCATCCCGAGGTGCATCTCACCATCAATCTCACGCCCGTCCTCCTCCAACAGCTCGAGGACTATACTGAACGCGGCGCGACAGACCGCGCCCTGGAATTCACCCTGACCCCGGCGGGCCGTCTGTCCGCCGCCCAGCGAGAGGAACTCCTCGCCACGTTCTTCGAGGCCGACTGGCACAGGCAGATCTACCCCTGGGCTCGCTATCGGGAACTCTTTGAACAACGCCGGGATGGCAAGCCCTCTACCATCCAAGACCTGACCGATCTCCAGATGTGGTTCAACCTGGCATGGTTCGCGCCGGAGTTTCAAGAAGGACCCGTGCCGCTGCCAAACGGGGAGACAGCCACCGTAGCTGGCCTCATCCGACAGGGCAAGGGCTTCACGATGACTCAGATCGAACAGATGGTCGGCGAGCAGCTCACGATCATGCGCCAGGTGATCGCGATTCATCGTCGGCTTCAAGACCGCGGCCAAATCGAGATCTCCACGACGCCCTTTTACCATCCGATCCTCCCCCTGCTCGTAGACACCGATCAGGCCACGATCGATCGAGAAGGCGCCACGCATCCCACTCGCTTTCATCGGCCGGAGGATGCGATGGTGCAGGTGCATCAGGCCGTGACCTTCTATCAGGAACGGTTCGGCCATCCGCCGGCGGGGATGTGGCCCGCCGAGGGCGCGGTCGGACAGTCAGTGGTCTCGCTGTTTGCCGAGACCGGCATGCACTGGATCGCCACGGACCGGGGCGTGCTGGAGCGGTCAGGGCAGTACGGGTACAACGTCCAAGACCCGAACGTGTTGTGCCAGGCTTATCGCGCGGAGGATGAGGCTGGACGGGGTGTGGCCGTCTTTTTTCGCGATACGGTTCTGTCGGACAAGATCGGCTTTCACTACCAGCGCTATCCGGACCCAGGGCAGGCAGCAACGGACTTCTTGCGAGAACTGAAGGAACGGTTCGCGTGGCAAATCAATGATCCGCCGAACCGGATCGTGTCCATCATTCTTGACGGTGAAAATGCCTGGGGAGCCTATCCGCAGCAGGCGAGACCCTTCCTGCATGCGCTGTATGCGGCGCTGGCCGGCGATTCTGAGATCCGGACCGTCAAGTTTCGCGAATACCTCGAAGGCAATCCGGCGCGGCGAGTGCCTGCACATCCGCTGACCGCATTGCCTCGAGTGTATGACCTGTTCCAGGCGAGTTGGATTAACGAAAACGGTTCGCGGCCCGGGAACGATCTCGGCACTTGGATCGGCGAGGCTGAAGAAAACCGGGCTTGGGACCTGCTGCGGGAAACCCGTGATTTCCTGGACCGCGTGAAGACCACTCCAGAGCGTCATCGCAAGGCTTTTGACGCACTCTACGCGGCCGAGGGCAGCGACTGGTTCTGGTGGTTCGGCGACGACCAGGCCTCGGACTCCGATGCGGAGGTCGATGACCTGTTTCGCAATCATCTGAAGACAGTCTACCGTGCCGTTGGCCAGAAACCACCGACTGCACTCGATCAATCGATCGTGCCCCATACGCTCATCTGGACGTTCGCACGACCGATTGCCTCGATCCGTCCCGAGGACCGCCTGACTATCCGGACTAATTGTGCAGGCCGGGTAATCTGGAGAGCCGACCCTGACGAGCCATGGCGAACGGACGAGATGATTCCGGCTGGCGGGGTGATGGCCGCGATCCATCGCTTCGGGGTGACGCTCGGACCGTTTTCGTCCTCCATGCGCGCGGTGGAGTTCCGATTTCAGTGCGCACATCCCGGCTGCTGCGGCACCGATCCCTGCTGCCGCGGCGAGATACGCCGAGTGGTTATTCTCGTAGACCAGCCCGGGGTCGCATCGTCGAAACACCAGCGGACGAAGAGAGGGCCGGCGTCCCAACCAAGGTGAGCGAAGGGCTTATTGTTCTATGCAGAAGGATGAACCTACAGAAGATGGGACGTCGGGGTCATGGGACTCTGATAAACTCGAACGTCTTACAAGTTTCGTCAGGGAGCATCGAATCTGCTGGGAGGTCTTGCCTGAGGTGTTCCCGGTCAAGGACGACCGGCCGTTGCAGATCGGCTTCAGTCTGCAACTCTACGGCGCCCACTCGCACAGAGCCGAACCGCCGCGCCGACTGGAAGGGAGAAAGGTCGATGATCAAATGAATTCTGGTGCACGGCGAGTGTTGATTGTAGATGACAATCAGGATATCCGTAGAGCCTTGCACGATTTGCTGGAGTCGCAACACTACATGATCAAAAGCGTCGGGACAGGCGTTCAGGCTCTTGAGCAGGTACGGGATCAACGATTTGGGGTCGTTATCCTCGACTTGGAGTTGCCAGATGTGAACGGATTGGAGGTGCTCCGACGACTCAAGGAGGGAGATCCGACATTGCCAATTATTATGTTGACTGCAACGTCTAACGATGCCGATAAAGCAGCGGCGCTCCAGTATGGCGCGAGGGCCTTTTTCACCAAACCGTACAGTGGACATGCACTGATATCTGCCGTGTCAGAGGCGATCAGGAGACCTGGAGGCTCCTGGGCGGGCCTGGGCCGGACCCCGTTAGGGAAGAGGCCACCATGAACCTTGAGGCATCAGCCAAGACGATTGATTCAGTGTGCGGGATGGAGGTCATCCCATTTCAAAGCGCCGGCAAGAGCGAGCACGAAGGCTGTACCTATTACTTTTGCACCCCGGCGTGTAAGCAGCTCTTCGAACAGAATCCGCGGCGCTATACTGACAAGAGATGACTTCCATGGTACGTGACATCACAGCGTGGCGGACCTGATTCACGGAACGCTCTTCTGATCCAAAGGCCCTACAGGACCGGAGGTGCGCATGGCAGTGGAAGGACGACAGTAATGTAATGAAGGACAAATATGTTGTCACAGCGGGGAGGGGAAGGGGATTAGGGGGCTTGGTGTGACATATGGTGGAATGCCTCCGTTCTTCGTCTTCAGAGGACAGCGGATATTCGATGGGTATTATCCATTCTGGGAGGCATTGGGCCAAGGAATCGTGTGAGGGAAGAAAGAATGGGGGCGCGTGTTCTGTTGTGTTTCAATCCTGAGGGCTGCGAATGAATTTGAGATTGACTTTCTCTGGTCATAAGATGATCATGCAGCCCATGCTCAAGGTGTTCCTGATAGGATTCCTCTCCCTGGTGCTGTTATGTATGATCCCAATTATGGGAAGCACCCAGCACCATTCTGGTCACCTCCACCACGACGCCTCTGCCTCCTGTGCCACGTGCATGGCCTCAGTTGACTTGTCTTTGATCCTCTTGCTGTTGAGCCTTGTGGGTTTTGCGATATCGGTTGTCCCTGTACTCCCAAAACTGTTAGCTCTCTGCTCACCGTTTCACCCTCCGCGCTTCCACTTTTAATCCTTCTCTAAAACATTGTTAGCGGCGGCTGCCTTCAGTGAAAAGGAGCCTCTGCCGTTTCACGGTGCATTAGTACCGTGACGCGTCCGGACCTCGTAACCGATGGCCTACCCAGGCTGGTTAGGTGACGTCGTCACCTTTGAAACGGTGCTCTCATGTCACCAGTTCTCTCGTCACGTACCGTTAAGGTCAGCTTGCTTCTTTTAGGCTTGATGGCCTTGATTGGTTTCGTGGTCCATATCGGTCCGGAAAGGATTGACAGAGCCGGGGCAAGCCTCGGTGCTGTCGGCGTGGCCGTTATGCTCGTGCCGTCCACTCTCATGTATCTCCTTGATTGCCTCGGCTGGCGATTCACCTTAGGACAGCACAGCGCCGCTGTGCCATTCTCACGGCTCTTCGTGATCCGGACGGCAGGTGAGCTCGTGAACGCAACCACACCGACGGCCTATGTCGAAGGAGAGCCCCCTGAAAGCCCACTTGCTGAAACAATCCGCGATCCCCATGGTCGATGGTTTAGCTTCCGTCATCGTCGCAAAGACCGCCATGACGATCGGTCAGATCGTCTAATTATGCCCGGCATGAGCGAAAACGAATGTGGCCATCTTCATGAGATTCAAAAATTAGGGAGCTGACATGGGAAAGATGCTGCTCGTTGAGGATTTTCCAGAGTCCTGTATGGATCAACAGCTTGGCGAGTTCTTCGCTCCGTTTGGGCAGGTGGTAGCCGCCAGAGTTGTCAGAAGGCATACAGGGGAATCCCTGCGGTTCGGCTTTGTGGAAATGGGCTCGGAGGGAGAAGCAGTCCGAGCCCAACAGGCACTGCACAGAACATGGCTAGAAGGGCAAACTCTCATAGTCACCTTGCAAGAGAAACCGTCATCAAGTAGCCAACCCAAAAGGAGTGACAGCGATGGGCGGGATGCATAACTTTATGGGCTTCATTTTCTTCAGCACCATTGGACTATCAGTTGGAGTCTAGTCAGTGAGAATGGGCGATTGGATAGACATGACAGATTGCCAGGCCGCGCAATCTTTACCCCTGATGAAAGGAGTACAGCGATGAGGATCCGAGCTTGCAAGATGATCACCCTGTTCATCACCGCCGCCACAATCAGCGGGTGCCTCTTCTGGCAAGGCCCACTATTGTCTGCGCCGTCCGGTGCGGATGCCCTCGCCGCGCGTCACAATGTTGCGGGGATTCAAGCGTACAAACAGGAGCAGTGGGATCGTGCCAAAGAGCATTTCGAGACAGCAGTCAAGATTGCGCCGTCGCTCGCGGAAGCGCAATACAACCTGGGAATGGTGTTATACAGGCAAGGGAAAGATGCCGAGGCAACGCCGCACTTCCTGAAAGCGGCGGCTTTGGCGCCTGAGAACGACGTAATCCAGGACGCACCTCCGTTCACTAAAGTGGAGGCGCCATCCAGGCCCAGTGGACCCTCGGGCATGTCCGACGGCCATGGGCATAGTCACTAACGTATGGCATGCCGGAGGCTCGCTGCACGAGCCTCACAGGCGAAGTTAAGGAGGTGCGACCATGTACAAGCCTGCTCAGCCGGCCTACCTCATGCTGGTCAGTGGACTCGTGCTCTTTACGTTTGGGATGATTATTGACGTGGCCCAGCACGGTCTTGAGTTTGTCATGTCTGAGTTTCGCCATGCGCCATGGGCCCACGGCTTGCCACTGGCTGGCATCCTGCTGATCCTCGTCGGAACAGTTCGAATACGGTCATCTGAGCGGTAAAGGTGCACGGATGAAAAAGAGCGAATGTGCCAGGCCGAGTACTTCTGATACAGGGACGGCTGGACCTCTTCGTGACCTCCTTTTGAGGTGGCGCGAGGACTCCGGCGGGACGTACCAAACGTGGTTTTTATGGGAAGAACGCCTGAAGAACTTCCGATCCATACGGCGAGGCATTGGCGAGGTGGTCAGAGAAATCGAACAGGGCACTTTCGGGAACGTGTACAAGGGCTCTTCTCTAGAAACGGTAGTCGGGTCCATCGCTGAGCAGCGCCAGATCTTCAAGGGAGCCGATCATGCATTCCTGTGGAAGCCCAAGCTGCGCATCCCTGATATCTACGAAAATCGAGCCAATCAACTTGCCTTCGCACGATTCCTCGACAGATGTGTCTGTTGTACCGATGAGGACACGATTCTCGAGTCAATTCAGGCGTTGGACCAGCAACGCATCAAAGGCCTTGGCCCGGCGGTGGGCAATCTTCTCTACTTTCTGCACCCCACCCTCGCACCGCCGTTCAACACCGCCATTGTCAAGGGATACAATCGCCTGACTGGGGCTCGTGTGAAACTTGGCAAGTGGGATGAGTACCTCGCCATGCGCAGCGGGATGCTCCGACTGAATGAGCAATACCGAGATATGTTGTCGAATGACCTCGGAGCGCTTGCCGGGCTGCTCTTCGATCTCGGTATCGAGCGGTATCCGGCGCCTCCACAGGAGGACGACCCTCAAGCGCGGGCTACCTGGGAGAGAGATCTTGCGGAGGTCCGAACGACAGCGAAGAAATTCGAGAAGTCGAGGGCGACTGCAGAAAAAGGAGACCGCACGCACACGGAAATTCAGGGGTGGTTGCGTGATCTCGGACACGCGCTGGGCTTCGCGGTGTGGGTTGCGGCCAACGACCGCGGTCGGTCCCTCGGCACCGGCCGCCTCGGAGATGGCTGTCTTGAGGCGTTACCGTCCGTGTTAGGCGAAGGACCGGGCGCTGAAGCCGTGCGCTTAATCGATGTCCTGTGGCTGGATTCCGCCAGTGGACAGGTCGCCGGGGCCTTCGAGGTGGAGCATACGACGTCCATCTATTCTGGTGTGGTCCGGCTATTGGATCTGGCATTGGGCAGCGCCGCAGGGGCGGCGCATGGCCTCTTCCTCGTCGCACCGGACGAGCGCGAGGAAGATGTCAGAGCCCAATTGCGGCGCCCAGCGTTCAGCCGGGTGAGCGATCTCCAGGTTCGCTATCTGCCCTATTCCGAACTGGAACGGCACCGAGAAGCGATCGCACGGTTCGGGCAGGGGATGAAGCCCATCGAGGCGCTCGCGAGAAGGCTTGTATGAGCGATCTCAGAGCGGATCATTGAAGCGTCTGGAGACGACGCTGAATGCGCCATCTCCCACGCCATGCAGGACCGACACTTCGGCTGTTCGCCCAAGATTGCCGCGAGTGCCAAATGACCCGGGGATTACCGTTGACGGATATCGACGCCCATGACCTCGCAATTGATTGATTGCGCGCAGTGCCACCGAGCCACTACTTAGGCGCGTTGCAATGATTTCGATGACCAGTGGATCAGGTGAAGCCGCTTCTGCGTGCATCATTGACCGACAGTGAGTCGTGTAGCGTTTCAAAAAAAAGAGGTCTTTATCAGTGAGGCCGTAAACGAAAGTCATACACCATGAATTCAGACCTGATTTCTAGACGTCTTTTGTTGAAGCGTGCAACGGCGCTGGGGCTGCTGGCAGCGGTGGAACGACTCATGCCCGCCTACGCTGTGGCGAACACCATCGTCAATCCCGGTGCACAGACGCCGTTGTGCGGAGACGTTATCGATCTGACCATCAGCGAGCAGTTGTTCCGCCTTGACGGCCGAACTGGGAGGGCCATGACGATCAATGGGACGATACCGGGTCCCGTGATTCGCCTGAAAGAAGGTCAACAGGCGACGTTGCGCGTCACGAACCGCCTAGAAGAAAGTACCTCGATTCACTGGCACGGGTTGCTCCTGCCGCCCGCCATGGACGGCGTGCCGGGCGTGAGCTTCGCTGGCATCGAGCCGGGCACCACCTTTACCTATCGCTTTCCGGTCAAGCAGAGCGGTACCTATTGGTTTCATAGCCATTCGGGCGGCCAAGAGCTCTTGGGGATGTACGCGCCGATGATCATTGATCCCATCGAACCGGAGCCGTTTGGTTACGAGCGCGATTATGTGGTGATGCTCTCGGATTGGAGCTTCGAATCACCCGAAGCGCTGCTTTCCAATCTCAAGAAACAAGGGGGCTACTATAACTTCCAGAAGCGCGCGGTGGGTGAGTTCTTGGCCGACGTGGGACGCATGGGCTTCTGGCCGGCGATACAGAACTACTTGATGTGGGACCAGATGCGGATGGACCCGACGGACTTTGCGGATGTCACTGGCTACACGTACACCTATCTGATGAACGGCTTGTCGCCCACCGGCAACTGGACGGGGTTGTTTCGTCCAGGCGATCGGGTGCGGCTGCGCTTCATCGTCGCGGCTGCCATGAGCTTTTTAGACGTGCGCATCCCGGGTCTCAAGATGACGGTCGTCCAGGCGGATGGGCAGAACGTGCAACCCGTCGTGGTGGATGAGATTCGCATGGGCCCGGCGGAAACCTACGATGTGATCGTCGAACCCGTCGAGGATCGCGCCTACACCATCTTTGCGGAGACGATGGACCGCAGCGGCTACGCGCGCGGCACCCTCGCGACAAGCGCGGGCATGAGTGGGGAGATCCCTGCACGCCGGCCCAGACCGCTCCGCACGATGACGGACATGGGCATGAACATGGCAGGTATGGAGATGGAGGGCATGGACATGCCAGGCATGAAGAAGAACCCGAATGGCAATGGCATGACGATGCCTGGCCTGGCTACGGCTGGCGACATGCCGAGCATGAAGCACTCCGACGGTGATCAGAAGAGGCAGCAGAACATAGAGCATAGTCAGCACGGTCCTGGAATGAAGAACATGCCGGGCATGGAGGACCTGGGCGCGAGCGATCAGCACCGCTCGAAAATTCCCGGCGTTGAGCCGGTCAAACATGGCCCCGACGATCACGGTACCGGCAATCAAACCGTGGCCGAATATTCGCAGAACCGTATGAATGAACCCGGAAGAGGACTGGAAGACAGTGCGCGGCGGGTGCTGCTTTACACCGATTTGAAAAGCCTTGCGCCCTATCCGGACCAACGGGAGCCGGAGCGCGAGATTGAGCTCCACCTCACGGGCCACATGGCGCGCTACATGTGGTCCTTCGACGGCAAGAAGTATTCGGACGCAAAAGAGCCGATTCGCTTTCGCTACGGCGAGCGGGTGCGCTTGACCTTCGTGAACGATACCATGATGGAGCATCCGCTCCATTTGCATGGCATGTGGATGCACCTGGAAAACGGCGCCGGAGCGTATCTTCCGCGAAAACATACGGTCATCGTGAAGCCGGCCGAGCGGCTGTCCGTCGCCATCAGCGCGGACGCATCGGGACGCTGGGCGTTTCATTGTCATCTGCTGCTTCATATGGAGGCCGGGATGTTCCGCGTCGTCGAGGTGGCAGAGTGACCGGACCATGTCCTCCTGGCAGATTGTCTGCGAGCTTCCTCGCCGTGTTTCTGCTCTGCTTAGTGGGCCAAGGCATCGGCGCAAGAGGCGTCGGGGCGCAATCGACCTTCGGCCCCTCCCCCCATGTAACGTGGTCAGAAGGGACCGATAACACCTCTTCAAAGACTCCTCGCCGTTTCACCGCTACGAGTGAATCGCTGAGCAGCAACGCTTCCACCGGACGGGATCGGACGCGACCGAATGTATTGCCGCAACAGGACTGGCCTGCTCCCGTCAACGACCAGGAGAACCGTCTCTTCACTCTCTTCGACGTCCTCGAATACCGCCCAAGCACAGGGGGGACACAAAATAATAGCAGTGACTATCGATGGGACATGGAAGGCTGGTACGGCGGGGACTACAATCGAGTCTGGTTCAAAAGCGAAGGGCAGCGTGGGACCGCCTTCAAAGCGGACTACGATGTAGATTTCCAGTTGCTCTATGGACGGTTCATTCAGAAGTATTATGACTTTCAAGTAGGCGGCCGCGTTGAAACGCAGTCCTTCCGTGGAGCCAACGTGACGCGCGGGCAGACGGTGATCGGGATCGAAGGGCTGGTGCCCTACAACTATGAAGTGGAGACCGCGTTGTTCGTCGATCAGAACGGCAAGATGTCCGGCCGCCTCTCATTGACCAAAGACCTGTTATTCACCGAGCGACTGATTCTTCAGACCCGCTTCGAGACCAACGGCGCTGTACAACGAGTCGAGAAATTCACGACCGGTTCGGGTCTCAACAATATCGAATTGGGGTTTCGGTTGCGCTATGAAATCCGACGGGAGGTGGCCCCCTATATCGGCGTCTCCCTCGACAGGAGCTTTGGCGAAACTGCTACCCTCGTGCGCCTAGACGGGGGTAACCCGAGTCAGATTCGTTTCGTCGTGGGCCTGCGGGCGTGGTTTTGACCTGTGCTGAGTCTACTGTGATGTAGACAAAGGATGCGATGGAAAGCATATGGCCGGGGGTCGAAAGGCAAAATGGACATCCTGACTCCCGCCCTCTGCCCCTCGATCCAGCTATCTGGCTGAGGGAATTGAAGCAGTCTGTCCTCCAGGAGAGCAGGGTCTGGATGGTTTCTCAAGGTTGAATGAAACTCGCTGGGCTCGAGGGAAAAGGAGCTGCCATTGAGAACGATCGGAGTTCAATATGGACCGTATGACACATAACGATCACGGACAGACCTCGGAACCACTCCCTGGTCACACGATGTCGCACGACCATCGGAGCCACGACCGCCACGCGGGCCATTCCGTGGCGATGTTTCGCGACAAATTCTGGTTGAGTTTTGCCCTCACCATTCCCACGGTCGTCTGGTCGCCGGAGGTCCAGCACTGGCTCGGGTACACGGCGCCCTCGTTCCCTGGCTCTACCTTGATTCCCGCCATTTTTGGAACCGCCGTGTTCCTGTACGGCGGCCTCGTGTTCGTGCGGGGAGCCCAGGGTGAGCTGGCCGACCGCAAGCCGGGCATGATGACGCTCATCAGCTTGGCGATCATCGTCGCGTTCGGGACGTCGCTGGCTGCGACATTGGGCCGTTTCGAGATCGAAGTGTGGTGGGAACTCGCCTCGTTGATCACGATTATGGTCTTGGGCCACTGGCTCGAAATGCGAGCGATTGCCCAAGCTCGCGGCGCGCTCACCGCCCTCGCCGCGTTGCTGCCAGACACGGCTGAGCGTGTCACCGGCGCGGAAGTCCACACGGTGCCCTTATCGGAATTGCACCTGGATGACGTGGTCCTGGTCCGGCCGGGAACCCGCGTTCCGGCGGATGGCGCCGTCATTGAAGGCGCCGCCGATGTGGATGAGTCGATGATCACGGGCGAGTCGAAAACGGTCTCGAAGGGACCGGGTGCGACCGTGATTGCGGGAACGGTCGCCGGCGGGGGCAGCCTGCGCGTCCGCGTGACCGCAGTCGGCGAGCAGACCGCGCTCTCCGGCATCATGCGGCTGGTGGCCGCCGCCCAAGCGTCGACCTCTCGCACGCAAGCCCTTGCCGACCGTGCCGCCGCCATTCTTTTTTACGTGGCCGTCGCCTCCGGCGCGATCACGTTCACCTACTGGTGGTTGTTGGGGGACATCCAACACGCCTTGATCAGGACGGCCACCGTCCTCATCATTGCCTGCCCCCACGCATTGGGGCTCGCCATTCCGCTGGTGATTGCCATCTCTACGTCACTCGGGGCGCGGAATGGTCTGCTCGTGAAGGACAGACTGGCCCTCGAACGGGCTCGCCTGTTGGACATGGTGATATTCGATAAAACCGGCACGCTGACCCGCGGCGCTCCCGCAGTAACCGGAATTGCAGCAGTGCCTGGCACGTCGGAGTCCGAATTGCTGGCGCTTGCCGCTGCGGTCGAGGTCAACTCCGAACACCCCCTGGCCAGCGCGATCGTCGAAGAAGCCACACGCAGAGGCGTGCGCCAATTGCCAGCGGCCAACTTTGAGGCGCTGGCGGGCCGAGGGGCTCGGGCCATGGTGGATGGCAAGAGCATTGTTGTCGGCGGACCACGTCTGTTGGCCGAGGCCACGGCCACGGTGGCTCCAGAGGTTGAGAAGGTGACGAGCGCCTGGGCGTCAGAAGGAAGGACCGTCCTGTATGTCGTCGCCGAAGGACGACTGCTCGGTGCGCTTGCTGTAGAAGACGAGATCCGGCCCGAGTCCCTTGAAGCCGTCACCGACCTGCATCGGTTGGGTATCCGAGTCGCGATGATCACGGGAGATTCAAAACCCGTGGCGGAGTCTGTCGCCCGGCGCCTCGCGATCGATGAGGTCGCAGCTGAGGTGCTCCCCGGCGACAAAGCTGCGGCAGTCAAACGGTTTCAAGCGGGGGGCAAGTGGGTCGCCATGGTGGGAGACGGCGTGAACGATGCCCCAGCATTGGCCACCGCCAATGTCGGAATTGCGATTGGCGCGGGAACGGATGTTGCGATTGAATCCGCGGGAATCGTGCTCGTGCGGAGCGATCCGCGCGACGTGGTGGGAGCCATCGAGCTCTCTCGTGCGACCTACCGGAAGATGGTCCAAAATCTCATCTGGGCGACCGCATACAATTTGGTCGCTATCCCGGTCGCCGGGGGACTGTTCGTCCACTGGGGATTCGATCTTCCAATGAGTGTGGGTGCTGTCGCGATGAGCGTGTCCACCATCATTGTGGCGGCGAATGCGCAGTTGCTTCGTCACCTGAAGCTCCGGCGTGAGGCCCTTTGATGAACTGCGCGGGGATAGTAGGGGGTATCGGTTCAAAACGGCTGGCCTGTTGCGACGCTGCCCTTATCGACGATGGCGATTCCGTGGTAACAGACGATCCGAACGCGAGATAACAGTGGTCAGAGTAAAGGGTCACTAATGCCGGAACCTCTCTTTCAAGTCGGTATCAAGATCAGGAGACCGCTCGGTCAATCGAGGAGTTGTGTCTGGCACTCCAGGAGTGGCTCATCACGTACAACGAGCAGTGGCTGATGGAGCGACATGGCTTCCGCCCTCCGGTCTAGGTGCGCCGCGCCATGCGAGCGACGGAGGTGGCGGCGAGAATTCCATCAACCTAATGTCCAAGAAATCAGGGGTGATACATCGTTCTGAAGTCATCCTGAAAAAGTAGACCGTCCGAAAGGGGATTTCTGAACAAACGGGTGGTTCAGTTTTCGGGTGTTAGGTCACTAAACAATGGAGACCAACACCCATTCCAGAATGCCTAGCATTGGTTCAATGTTTCTAGTTTTCTAGGGTTGTGCCTATTCTGCTCCAAATGAGCCACCTGTTCTGCTCGAAACCAGCCACTCATTATCATTCAAAATGGCCACCTAAGCCTGGCGCATTTCATCAATGTTCAAGTCCTGCTTGGGGACCCATTTGTCTGTGTCCAAATTCACTAAAGCGCCTTTTATTTTGACTGCCTAGATCCGAACGGCTAGTCTTCATTACCTATCGGCACATAAACGAGAAGGGTTTTTGACATGCCAGAGGGATTAACTTGGGTCCATAGGAGCAGACTATGTTCAGGGTTGTTCCTTGTCTTTATTCTTTCGGAGAGTATCCTTTCAACATCCAGAGCGACTGAGCCGCTCTCAATTCACACGTTGCTTGCTCAGGCTCCTTCTTATGAGCTTCAAATCGTCACGCTCCGCGGCGTCATCAAAGACATGCAAGCTATGCCGCCTATACCCCAAATGGGCAGCAGGTGTAGACTTCTCTATGGTCATGCGACTTTTGTCCTAGAAGATGACACCGGCTCTCTTCCGGTTGGTGTGTTCGGTAGCTGTTTGCCACAGGCAGCCGCTTCTTTGCCAAAAGATGGAGATCAGGTTGTCCTCAATGCCGTGATCTTCACCTCTAAGGGGGAAGTGCCAGTGAGGGTGTGGGGACAGGCCACGGAAATTCGTCTGATCCCAGACGGAACAAAATAACCAAGTGAAACGACCAAGCCGCTACAAAAATGTAAGTTGAGACCAGTGCCCAGGCTCTGCCTGGTTGATGTGCACCAGTTGCGAAGATCGTCCAGTAGAAGGAGCCAATCAAGACTCGGAAGACCCAGTTAGCCTTGGGCATTTCAGGTGGCTGGTTTCCGGCATAATCAGTGGCCGTTTTGAGCAGAATACGCAGGTTGAGGCATATCCGTTTCTCTGGTTCAAAAACGAATGATTCTGAATTTTGCGTTTATGTTTTCCTTGTGCTAGCCTTCCCGCCGAAGACAAGGGAGTCTTCGACAACAGACAACGGCGTCTTGACGTGAGAGGGACAACGAAGTCCTTTTTGGACCAGAGTGGAGGGTCTAAAAAGGATTTTTTTATGCTCGAACATGACTGCGGAACGTGAAGGCTCCTGACAAGAACTTTCATAAAGGAGGACACCGTGTACTATAAACACCCAGCGGTCGCGATCGGAATCTTGACGGGCGTGCTCATGGCAGCTCAGGGCTGTCAATCATCCCCTCCACCCGTTTTCCCTGAGACCAGGGGCACACACCTCTCAGAAGGGGCGGATATCCAAGGCGATGACCGCACGGTCCAGGCCATCTTGTCCCTGTTCAAGAAGGCTGAGGATGCCGTGCTCCGCAAGGATCTCGATGGCTTAATGGCGCTCTACTCAGACGACTATAAGCATGGTGGCTATACCAAGGACAGTGTCAGGGCCGTGTGGAGTGATCTGTTTACCCACTATCATGATTTTGGGGGGACCCATATCTTTTCGAAAGTCAAGGTAGAGGCAGGGAGGACGATACCGCTGGCCCATGTCACCTGCACCGGAAGCCTGTGGGCAATGTTCAATGAGACGGGCCAACGCGTGAATATTGATAGTTGGTACGGCGAGGTCCACCATTTGACGTTTGAACACGGGGCCTGGCACTTGGCTGGAACGTTTTGGGAGATTCCACGAGCCAAAGAATCTCGTCCTGCCTTTCTGCCGCATCCGTTCTTCTGAACGATAGCAGAGCGTGGCGGAGATTGATCTGTCGCTCAGTGAGTATGGGGCTCCGGCTTCGGCCGGAGCCACCTCCCTTCCTCTTCAGACGATCAAGAGGTGCCAGCCTCGGTTTCACAATCAGATATTTTCGAACATCGCGAGAGCTTCTTCCTGCCCATGGATCGTGAAGCACGGTCCTGTTTGACATCTAGAAGCGTTTTGATGCGTTACTCCACACCAACTAGCGGGCCAATTTCTCAAGTCTCGTTCGGCCTACATCCGCGGGCGGGTCATGTCGGCATGAGGGAACTTGAACGGCGGCCTAACAACTGGGGGCTAGTCATGGTGACTGTCGTTCGACGGTAGGAGAGGCCTATCTAGACTGACAAAAATAGTTTCCACTGATATTGTCACGCCGTATCTCGTCTTTAGTGCATGACTTCCCCACATCATTACATTGAATCCACCACCGGTCATTTCAGCGGCCTGAACCGCATGTTGGACAACTGTCAGTGTTTCAAGGCCTACCGGTACGGGCGTCTTCCCTGCCAAAGCATTCACACGAGACATCTCGCTTTCAGGAATCCACGTACTCAAGAGCTGCTCGAGCCGCTTCACTTCCTTAAACCCGGGGTCGATTGACCGGTTCGCCGCTTGATCAGTTGACGCCACAGCCGTAATGGAGACGAGCGTTCCCATATGCGTCTGCGTCCGTTTCACCACCACAGCTGAATAAGCAGGCTAGAGTTCTACGCGTCTCGATTCTATCATCAGAACGAAAAAGAGACAGCATGTGAACACAGCAATTCGAACCCTAGATATGAGCAAACTCCTTCCAGGCATGCCGCTGAAAATAGCAAGGATAGCCGGGGGTACGGCTATGACCCCCTAGCATCCGATGCGACTCAACGAAGTCCAAGCGTTCCGATTCTACCTGGCCAATCTCAGCCTCCAGCAAAACATCATGGCAGAACTATAGGCAATCCCCAGCGGGAAAGCATTCGCTCCTCCCGCTCTGAATGTTTTCAAGCCACCTATTGACAATCAGGTCCGGTAAAGATACTAATAATCGTTCTCAATATCATTTGGAGCTGTCACTAATCGCGATGGTCACAACGAAAGCCCCGACTTCAGATGTCCGTCATGGCAATGAAGCTCAATGTGAGTGCGGACAGCTCATTGCCAAGGTGCGGGGGGGGAAGTCTCGAACTGAAATGCAAACGTTGGAAAAGGACTGTCGTCATCCCCTTCACAGCCGTTGAAGGGTGGACGGAACTTTCATCAGGTAAGGCGTCATGAAAGGAGGTTATCGCTCATCTCTCGTACGAGCACTCAATATGGATTAGTAACACGACCAGAGACCATCGAGTCCCGAGTCAGACCATCACCACTATTTTCATGGAGGTTTGCAATGAGGATGCGGTCAATCCTCGGGGCTCTTTCGATCATTGCGCTGTCGGTCACACCGGTCTTCGCAGAAGAAAGCCTTGAGGAACGAGTAAAGAGACTTGAGGAAGCACTGAAGCAATCACAGGAACGCGAATCCCGAGAAGTTCACGTGGAACGCTCATCTTCTCCGGCAACTCAGTACCCAACACCAACCGGTGCGATAACTGACATTAAAGTTGAACGAAAGGGAGAGGAAAAGATCCCTCTAGGATTTGGTTCAACCGGGTCAGGGAAACTAATCTACGCCAAGCCGTTCTTGAGCGCGCCGAAAGCCACCGTCGGTGGCTATGCCGACGTCATGTACAACAATCTTTCGCGTCAGAACTTGGACAATCCCAGCCGCAATACCTTCGGCCAACAGCGGATGGTGCCCTTTATCTATGCGGACATCACCGACCATATCAAATTTGCAACAGAAATCGAGCTGGAGCGAGGCGGGACAAATGCTCCGCAGGGATCTGATGGCTCCATGCAGCTTGAGTTCGCACAAATAGACTATCTTCTGACGGAGGCTGTCAACATACGCGCCGGTATCCTTCTGATGCCGGTCGGCAAGTTCAACTTATTGCACGACTCGCCGTTGAACGACCTTGTCGATCGACCGATGGTATCGAGAATTGTCATCCCCAGCACGTGGTTCGAAGCCGGAGCCGGCATCTATGGCACTCTCTATCCCAGTTCCCTGTCCAAGCTGGACTACGAAATCTACGCGGTCAACGGCATGAGCCAAACCGCAGGCGCCATCACCGATGCCGGAGTGCGAAGCGCGCGCGGCAGCGTCTCTCGGGACCGTGACGACAACAAGGCAATCGTCGGGCGCGTCGCCTTCAGTCCGAGGTTGGGCATTGAAGTCGCCGGGTCCGGCTATCATGGTACATACAAACCGTCAGCTGGGGCAGTCGGGACCGGACGCATCAGCATATTCGCACTCGACTGGACTCTCCAAAGAGGGCCATTCGAAATTATTGGAGAGTCTGCCTGGTCTCGAATCAGTAATAACAATGCTACCGGCGTCACGGGGAGCGGGATCGGTCCCGCCGGCATGCACGGCTACTACCTTCAAGGGAACTATCACTTCATGCCAGAATTCCTGAAGAAATGGGCTCCAAGCCACTTCTCGGATGCCTCGACCTTTACCGCCGTCATTCGTTGGGAACAGGTCGATACCGACACCGACAACCGCACTTCGAACGCGCCGAATACTGTTGGGAATCGACGTGAACTAGAGCGACTCACGCTCGGTCTGAACTTTAGGCCGATCGAAGATACCGTCTTCAAATTCGACTGGCAGTTCAACACCCAAAAGGATGCCCGAGGTCTGGTGAATGCCGGAGATATGGGCACCGCAAACAGTCCGATGAATGGAAACGGGTTTTTGATTCAGGCGGCAACATACTTCTAGCCGTCATTGGTGCTCCCCGCCATTTTGGCGGGGAGCACACCAAACTAGGATTGGGTTTTTTCTCATGTACCTTACTCGACTCAGCCTCCTTATAATTGCCGGATTCTTAACAGCCTGTGGCTCCATGAGCGGCATGCAGCAACAGTTTGCGGTGTGCAGTTACGACCACGCCTGGGATGCCGCCCTTGAGGCGGTGAAAGATCGCGCGATCACCACGAAGGATAAGGAAGTAGGCCTGATCGTCACCGCCTGGCTGGAAATCCCGATGCCCGGACGGACCTTCGGTGCCCTCCAACGTGACTTGGCGGATAGCAAAGATCGGTCCCGTATCACCCTTACCGTTAAGCGGCTTGACGATGTGACGAAAATCAGCTTTGTCGAAGAACGGCAACGGTGGGCCTTTCGAGGGGGATCGCGCCTCTTTGGCTGGGCCTCGACCGACCCTTTAGAAGAAGTCACGCGCGACGTCCAAAGCCACCTCGACAGCAAGTTAAAGGAGCATGGATGTTCACTCACGTCACACTGATTCGCAGGTTAGTCATCTCGGTATTTCTCATCTCCTCACCCCTCCATGTCCTCGCAGCAGAAAAAATTTGGGACAGTGAACTACGCCGCTGACCAGCCGGGAGTTTTTGTACCACCTACCCTGTGAGTCCTCAACTCAAAAGCTGGATGGTTTCGGGAGCAGATGGCTGGCCCCCGAGACTGCTGTGCGGTCGGACCGTGTTGTCATGAATCCGTCAGCGCTCGATGATGATGTGGGCTTCTTTCAGCGTGCAGAACAGCTCGCCGTTGAGCAGTTGATCGCGCATCTTCCCATTAAACGATTCGCAGTAGCCATGCTCCCAGGGGACCCTGGCTCGCTAGAGAGCGGCGCCACCCGAAGCTCGGTCAGCCAGTGGCTGAGCGTGCGCGCGATGCACTCCGGCCCATTGTCCGGCCGAATATGCGTCGGGATCCCGCGACTGAGAAACAGATCCGCCGGGATCAACAGCACGTCCTGTGAGCGGATTCGGCGGGCCACCACCGAGGCCGGACACTCGCGCGTGTACTCGTCGGGAATATTCAAGATCCGAAAGGTCCGTCCGTTGTGCGTCCGATCTGCCCACGCAGTCAGACGACCAGACGTGATGGCGGTAGGCGGGCCGGAGCCGGAGGCACGACCCATCAGCGCGCCACAGTCGGGCTCGCTTCGGCTGCTTTTGCGGCACTTGGAGGCCTTCGTGCCGCCAGATCGTATACACGGAATCTTTTCCCACGTCCCCGCCCTCGCGTCTTAAGAGATCCGTCACCGTACGGTAGCCGTACCGCCCATATTCCTTCGCGCGGGCGAGAATCCGCTCGCGCACCCGCGCGCGATCGTGATCAGGCTGCGGCATGTACCGAGAGGAGGACCGGGTCTGGCCGAGCGTCCGACACGCGTCAAGTACTGCCAGCTCTTTGCTGGTCTCCAGCTCGACGGTCCGCAGATGTTGAATGATCTCTTCGGGCGTGTACTGTTTCTTGGGCATGACCATGACCTCCCTGGTTGCGGTCCAGTTCATCATTCACCCTGGGCCAAATTTACTAGGGCAGGTCAAGAGCCCTTTCAATTACCAGCGATATCCCATGCCCAGATAGTAGTAGTTCGTCCTGAGGTCGGCCGTCTTAAACGGGATCACCGGGCTGCTGCCATCGGTGAAGAACGTCTGATCGGTTCCGTCTTTCACCTTCATCCACATCATTTGCCAGCGATCGTGCTCTGCCAGTGTTCCAACCAACGGAACAGAAAGCTCAAATCGAGGTCGAGTCCATTGCCATTCGCCTTGTGCTTGTAGGCCGGATCCTGCTTGAAGTCTTCTCGAAGGTTCCAATATCCGTTTCCTCGGTAGGTGACATTTGGCCACGCATGGCTTTTAAGTTGAAAGGCCACGGGCAGAGGTCGTAAGGGAGTGAGGAGTTCAAGCCCTACGGTGAAGGTCGACCATCGGGCGTTGTACATCGAGTTCAATGAATCGAAGGAGACCGGGACTGCCGGGACCACTTGTGTGGCTGGATCCGAAAGGAATAGAAGTCGTAGCGATATCCTCCCGTAACAGCGAGGGCCAGGCGATCGGTTTTGATGACGCGCCAACCGCCCTGGAGGTGATAGTTCTGAATGCTGTTGCCTCCGATCGTGCTTTGGCTGCGCGAGAAGAGACCTTGCCGGTCGTTCTGCGCGAAGTCATCATCCCGAACGCTGCCCCAGGTTTGCGTGGCATAGCCCAGGGTCGTGTCGATGAAGAACGATTCCTGTTCGCTGAGCCAGCGGGGATTCAGCTCTCCCTTAGGGGCACTGCTCTTAAGCGTGAGCTCGGAGAGGACGTTGGGAAATCCGCCCGGGCCGGCAACGGTCCAGGCGAACTTCTGGTATTGAATACCGCCACGGCCTTCTGCAACCCAGGTTGCACAGCTCGTCGTGTGCTCGCTTATCAGCATGCCCATACTGAGCAGGCCGATGCTCCAGATTGTCTGCATCCCTCGTTGCGGTCCTTGCCTCATCGTATGGCCCTTCATGCGTTCGCAGGAATCATGGGTTTCTCGTCCTGACGTGCTGCCCCCTGTCACGATGAGCCGTCGGTAGGCGGTCGTGTGACGGCCCGCCGTCCGCCGAATCCGCTAATGAGTTGGACCACGTCGTCGACCGGGACGGGAGGGAGCGATCGGGTCGGTATGACAGTCGAGTGCGCCCGTGGCGGGGAGACGAGGGTTTTGCGCTGTTTCGCCCGTTGCTCACAGGCGCGTCCTTTCAGGAGCCAGCGCATCAAGGTCTGGGTCCGGACGGGTCCAGACAAGCGGGCGAGTTCACGAAAGACGGCGTCTTGCGTGGTGTCCTTCTGCCTGAAGTAGAGCGGGTACGTGCGTGATGCGTGTCCCATAATTGTCCTTAGACGGCAATCGGACGCGAGTCATCCGAGCCTTGGTTGATCGACGGAGCTTGGTTGGTGGTCGGCGTGACGGGGAGGTTGTGGACCTCCGTTCCATAAAGATTGTCGGCAATCTGCAGAAAGCCGCGCGCGTTCGCGAACTGAGCGTCCTTCAACAAGACGACCCCTTCGCGATACGTCTTGAGATAGGGGAAGAGCAGTTGCGCGCCGCCGCCACAGAAGAGGATTGTTTCGAAGTCGGCCCCATGCAGTCCCCAGAGATCGGTCATCTTTGCCAGAATCTGGCTGGCGCGTTCCTTGGCGAGCTGGGTAATCCGCTCATCGATGGCGGTTTGCGGATAGGCCCGGCCTTGCGCGCGAATATCGCCTTCGCCCCGCGCGGCCCGCTCAACTTCGTAGGGATCGACGGTCCGGCCCAACTTCTCTTTCAGTTCCTGCGCGACGGTGGCGAAGATGTCACTCACCCCCAGGACCAGTCCGGCCGAGACATGCGCGAGAAAGTCGTTGCCGGCCATGCCAATGAGTTCCGTGGTCCAGGTCCCGACGTCCACAATGGCGACCTTATTCGTGGGATGTTGAATCGTGGGGTCGCTGTAGTAGGCGCCGACGCCCTGGGGCGAGACCAAAACGGTTTTCGCCTTCATGCCACTTTTCACGATGTCGTGGACGATCGCGCGCGCTTCCGGCGCGAAAAAGGTATGCAAGGGCAATCCTGTGACGACGGTGGACTGCGGCGGAATCCATTGTGTGGCATGGGCAATGATGGCTTTGTAGGCGGTGCCGGTCCACCAGACGTTATGGAGATTCGGAAACCGGTCTGATTTGCCGATGGCGCGATCGCCCACGATACATCGGACGCGCTCGACCACCACTTCATCGTCGGCCGTGGGCCCACCGTAGCTTTCGATGGCGGTGGGGGCGATGGCTGCGACGGCCGAGGGGAAGCGGATACATTCCCCATCTTCCCGAACAATCTTCGTAAACCCATAGCCGATATCGAGGCCGATGAGCTGGCCGGGCGTTTTTTGGAGGTCAGTCTCGTCCGTGCGTCCTCGTCGGCGTTTCTTGCTGTTGTCTTTCGGTTCTTTCATGGAGCCTCCTTGTATGCGGTCATGTGTCGATGGGTGACAGGGGAGTATTACGATCTCCCGATGGGGAGAATGTCGGGAACTGTGCTGGGGAGATATGGCGCAGACTCCTCACGAAATGTGGGGGAGTTGGTCGAGCGATGGACGGAGCCATTGCTGAAACCTCGCGTCCTCCAAGGGGTTTGGCGATCGACTCCTGTAGAAATAGTGGGGAAATGGCGGATGGCTGGTGATGTCGTCTCTCAGCGGTGATGGTGGTCCATGTTCAAGTCACCGACATTACAGGGCAATATCATTGCATGGCTGGCGGGATACTTCTCAGAGTGGTGAACGCATGACGGTATGCGGATGAGAGGGCGGGTGGACATTCCTCCGGATTGGGTGATCGTAATAGTGGGTTGAGTCCCCTTCATGGTGCAGGGCTGGCAGGTGTCATGAGGGGTGATGGGGCGGAGTGGTTCTGAGGATATTCTGACCACAGTACATATAAAGATTATCTGTAGAAAGCAGAGCTAATGCAGAACAGCGGTGCCACAGGTGAACAGGATGAGCAGGAGGTTGCCCTTCCGTCGGGTGAAGCGATGCCATTGGGCATTGGAGAGGACCCTCGTCATCTGGCTGGCCGGATGGAGGAGTATGAATCCACCTCACGGGAGCGAGAACCAAGTTATATCAATGAAGCGATCTGGGGTCTGAAGCAGGAGGGACTCGCGTATCTCCGGAAAGTCTCTGTGCAGAATCCGTCACTCGTAGGAGATTGGTTGGTGAATCGAGTGTTGGGTGCTATCCATCCAGGATGGAGTCTAGCCCAATTCGATGTGCGGATGGAAAAGCACTACACCCAAACGGAGGAGTCGATTCAGTTAAAACCAAAAGCGGTCGCGTGTCTTGTGATGACCTATTTCAAGCTGCCTAGATACATGTTGCCCGTCTGCATGAGGCTCTCAGAGAAGGTCAAGCATCGGGTAATGGCGCGATACCGATATGGAGGCACGGTGCATCGTCGGATGGTGACAGGCCGACAAGCCGGATTGGTCTCTGATTCGACGATGAGGCAGGAAGATCGTGGGGGATTGAAACAGGAAGGGCTGGCGTATCTCAATCGAGTGCAGGTTGACTACCCGGCATTGTTCGAGAAGTGGTGGCTGCAACAGGTCATCCTGGCCATATATACGAACAAGCGGCGCTATTCCAAGGTGGAGGCGCGAATGGAGACGCACTACACCAACAATATCACCTTGTCGCCGACCATGATTGCGAGAATGGCGATGAGTTATTTTCGGATTCCCGAAAAACTCCTGCCGAAATATATCCTGGTGTCACAGAAGGTGAAGCATCGGGTCTTAGCACGGCAACGTTATGCAGAGAGGAGACTGTCATGTCCGGACGAACGCATGCCATAGTTCCAGCCGGCCTTGCCTCTCTCCTCTTCAACGCCGACCCCCTATTGACCCTCACGGCGGCCCTGGCAGGATTGGCTCCGGATATTGATGAACCATATTCGGTCATGGGACAACGGTTCTGGTTCTTATCCTGGTGGATCAAATATCTCTGGGGGCACCGGACGATCAGTCATTCGTTGCTGATGGTGGTGATGATCGGGGTCGCGGGATTGGTGGTAATGATTCCGCTTCCCGTTGTCTGTGCTATCTGTCTAGGGTGGGGGAGCCACGTGCTCTTGGATGCGGCATCGGGTGGGGTGATGTTCTGGTGGCCTTCCAAAGAACGGTGGGTGTTAGGTCGGTTTCCCGTCTATGGCGTTATGGATCGGGCACTCTTGGTCGGAGGGTTCCTGCTGTTTCTGGTGAGCTTTTGGATCAGAGTAGAGCATGAGGTGAAGACGCCGATCATGCCCTATGTGATGGGAAGTGCGACAGAGAGCGGTGAGTGGGTGAGTGGAGACGGACGAACGATGAGGAGAGGGTGAGAAGAGACGTGGAATGAGGGAGGAGGACGGAGCATGTTGTGGGAAGAGATGTGTCAGGGGGCACGGATCAGGCATCTTGAGGCGCTGATGGCATTACGACCGATTGAAGCCCGGTCGATCCTTGTACCGGATGGCTATCTGTATTGCATTCGTTCGGCCGACCTGTGGGAGGCCGAGCCCTACACGCTCGAAACTCGTCTATCGGTGACCGAAATGGTGATCCAGCATGCAAGACGGATTGGAGCGCCTGGGGTTGGGATGGTCGTACAGGGGGTGACTCCGGAGCAGGAACCCGAGGGACTGTTTCTCCGTCCTGCATTGTTAACGACGGTGATGGGTCTGGACGAGTGGGATCAATGGCGGTTTGAAATCTCTCAGCGCGTAAACCTGGCACCTGATCAGGTGACGGCATTTGGTCCGGTAGTGCGACTCTCCTCATTGGGACATGCGGGGGCGTGGATGCCTGATGTCTCATCCATGTTCCATCATGACTGGCCCGAAGTCGTGTGGAGACAAAGCGATGTGGGCTAACGGATGGGCGGCGAAGCGCGGGATACTCCCGCGCGAAGCCGCATCCCGGGGTGGGACGCCTTGGCCACGATAACCTTGCCACCACGGCCTGAGTGTCCCGGTGATGCTGCAAAGACAAGTGTGTGTCAGGGTAAGAAGTCATGTCCTGAGCGCGTCTCGAGTGAGTCGTCTCAGTATGTTGAAACGCAACCAGGCTGTTGCGTATGCTTCCTTTAATACATACGGGCGAAACAATCCTCAGCTTGACAAGATGCAAAAGCTTCGCGATCTAACTGCACAATTGGCAGGGGAGGAAGCGCAAATAGCGGGGCAACTGATGGTGGCGTTGCAGGAAGCTGAAACGAGTGGGGCAATGCCAGTGACGAGAGACAGGATTAATTTGCACTTGTCACGAGCACGGGGGACCTTTGATACGCTCGAAGATGAGTTGAAATCTGTCAAGAATCTTGGCGGTGTCAGGGCGCAGGTTGTGGCGAGTCTCTACTGTGTCATGTCTGATGGCGTGTTGTTTGGCTATGAAGGCGGCTGTCCCACGATGGTTCCTGGTGTGAATGTACCGTCTGTAAATGCACCGGAAATCAAGTTCGGTGCAGGGTATCAGAAGAGCGAGAATGTAGAGGCGCGCCAGGTTATTGAACAAATCAAGCGGGAGTCAACGTACTTTCTCCAGATCGCCAATCAATTTGATGAGGCTCTTATCGCCATGAAGGGATCGGGAAAGTAGGACGTACCCTGTAACGGTTTCTTAAGACGGTTTTCTGTCCCAGTTTCTGGCTGATCGGGCCGCGGAGCCCACGCAACGTGTGGGCGGAGCGGCCATCCCTCACGACCATGAGGTAAGAGCAGACGTGGGAATGGGTGTCCGTTCCTCGTCTGTGCCGTGATCAGCGGCAAGTCAAGGGTGTGACAGGGGAGCAAATGTTCCGGATCCTGTGGACGAGCCACACGATTGCTGTCACTAGCCTCGCCCTCTCAGCCTGCAGTCTGTCGTCCGATAGTCCGATCCGCGCAGCCCACGCAGTGTGTGGGCGAAGCGGCCATCTTCCACGGCTCACATATCGTGAGTGTGTCACCCGACAATGACGAGCGACACGTGTCGGTCGAGATGAGGATCGGTGAGACGCCATAGTATGAAGAGACGGGCTTCATGGCCACTCCACCCGTCTCGTATCGGTCCTGCAGCTCAGCTACCAGAGTCTCGCATCTGAGTGCGACTCCCTATGATGATGGATCAACACCATCACAGCCTGTTCCGCTGAGAACCTATCATGCCAGTCTTAGGCGCGATGCAGGGCATCCCTGAGGGATTGCCGTGAGATATCCTCCTGAGTCTTTTCTTGCTCACGCCGTCGTGCATGGACGCGAGCCATGGTATCGATCTCTTGGTGACTGATGGCAGCCAGTTTGCGCTGTTCTGAGGCCTGGAGTTGATAGCGATGACGTGACATGTGTGATCCTCCTCTTCTTGTAGGAATGTCACCTGCGTCAACCCTGCGAGCAACGCGAGCCTCTGAGATTACCGGCAGTCGTCGTGTTCAGCTCACGTTCCCTGTGGTGACAGCAACCGTATCTGGTTTACGGTGATCCTCCTGTGTAGGAATGTCACTCTGGATCAACCCTGCGCGCAACACGATCTGGTTAGAATCGTTTCAGTCGGTGGTGTTGTGGCCGCCGAAGATGTACCACTGTCTCCGTCTCGTCATCGCGGTCGGCTTCCCAACACGCTAGGAGAGCACGGCTCTGTGGGCGAGCCTGTCGTTCCTGATCACGAATGGTGACATGGATGCGGTGAGCTTGCTTGGGTAGTGGGAATCGAACGCCGCGCATGATGTGTTCCTCTAGCGGGGCATCGCGACCATGTGTGGAGGCTGAAGGAACGGTTGCATTTTGGTCATCCTCCCATTGAGCCGTTGCATGAGATCGAGCAATTCTCGTTCGCCTGTGGGATTGACCCGGACGAACGGCAGCCCTCCATAGATCTGTGCTCGCTCGGCCTGATCCGGGAACTCCTGTTCGTGATCATCAATCCAAAAATACGGGTGAGGCTGCTGGCGTTGGTCTCGACAGATCGCGTCCCATTTGAACGCGAGGGGAGGGCGGGCTGTCTTCCAGGGTAAGAATCGACAGTGCAGGATGACGTCTGGGAGATAGAGATCCTGTAAAAGATTGAAGACCTCATGATGCTGCCAGGAGGTGAGGAAGACGATCTGGTACCGAGCCAGGGTCCAATGAAACCAGTCGGAGATCCCAGGCCGGAGTTGATGGGCCTTTCGTGGTCCGTATTCCCCAAACAGTATGCCATCGATGTCGTGGTACAAGAAGGGCTTTATCACGGGTGTCATCATGTCCTCCAATTGATCAGGGTGAGCATGATGACGGGCAGTCTGCGAGCGAAGCGAGCCGCGGAAGGGGTTACGATCCAGGCAAGGCAGGGGGTTCGAACGGAGGCCTGGGCGGAAGTTTGACCCCGGATTGGCCGAGCAGAATGGTCACGGCCATTTTGAGTTGGGCGACCTCGATGTTGAGTGACTCAATTTTGTTCTGTTGGAGATCCACTTTACTGCTGAGGCTCTGTACTTTGTCTTGGAGCCGCAGGACATCACGGAATGCGTCCCAGGCTTTTTCAGCCCATCCCATTTAGGCGTATCCTTCCTTTTTCATCCAGGCGTCCAGTTGGGCCATCCGTGCATTGGACGCATCGCACCTGGCGATCGTCTGATCGATTGCTTGTTCGGCCACGCGCGTGCCTTCTTTGACTTTGACGAGCAGGGCGTCAAAGGCCTCTTCTTCTTGTTGTGTATCCGGACTGAATCGCGCCATCGCCGTCCTGGCAAATTCGCTAATCGAGCTAAACCCAAAGGTTTTCGCCTTTTTCGTAAAGCGTCCTTTATCGACTTTCGTCACGAGGACGGGAATGCGCTCGGTGGCTGTGGGCATAAATCCCTCCGTGATAGACATGTGCCTGTTCAGCACATGCTTAGTCTATGGCGAGTGGTCTAAGTTGTCAAGCGGAGGCCTGAAACGTCAGGAAGGCCTGGTAGTCAGCGCGCCTCATGCCAGGCTTTGTCGATCCAGTGTGCAGCAAGTCCTGTTCACGGAGGTTCTATCCTGCGTCTTGATCTGGTGTGGCGGCGAGACAGACCTAGTAGAGCCGTTCGTGCAGAACGGGAATAGAGGACTTGGGTTGTACGGGAATTTCGACCCGTATTTTGATCGTGCATCGTCCAGTCTCCGGATTCCATGATCGGAGAATGGTCATCGGAAGGGCATGGGCCAATTCGTCAACGTTCACCAGACGTTTGTTTTGGGCGACCTTGAGACCTTTCGATAGTTGGGCCATTGCACGGTTATGCGCCACTTCACAGGCGAGCGATTCGTTTCGGGATCGGCCGAGCGACCAGCCCGTGCCTTGAATCAACGTGGATTCGGCAATCCGAGGTTCAGGCAGTGGCAGACCAGGCAAGCCGTCTGCTGTGGCAGGGGTGGGGGCGAGACCAGCAGTGAGAAAGCCGAGCAAGAGGAGAAAGAGGAGAAAGAGGAGAGTACGCATGGAAAACCTCCGGGTTAAATGTTGTCAGCGTTCACCCGGTGGTATGCCTGCCCGCAAAGCGGGCCTCTGGAAGAAGTGTTATCGACGATGTTTGGGTGGAGAGCGGCGACGTGTGCGGTAGGTGTGAGCGAACCAGAGGACGAGTACGAGCGGGAGGCTGGCGAGTGTGAGGGGGTAATGGCTGAAGGTCATGTGTGCACGTGATGAGGGGCGGACAAGGATCGTCGTCGATTAGGTGTGGCCGTCGCGCCACTGAGATTGAGATAGCGCGGACGACTGTATGCGGCAGAGAGTCCCCGTCGATGTATGGAGTTGAGAACAATAGGGGTGATGATGGCGAGCACGAACAGGACGATGGCATAAGGTGCAAGCATGTCGAGGACAGTAGGCATGACAACCTCCCGCGATCATGGTGTATGAACAGGTATTACGGATGTCATGAGCCGAGAGACGAGAGCCTCGTCGGAGGACGAAGCTCTCAGCTCTGTTTCTGGCTATGAGTTGTTCAACCGTCGCAGTACGGACGCGCACCCGATGAGGGCTGCGACATCGGGCGTCGGGGTTTGCTCCTGACCCGCAAGAAACTGAGGGGCATCTCATCGTCCCGAGATGCCGAGGGTGGACGGTATTTTGACTAGCCTGCCGTCTCAAGCAAGGCTGCGCGATCGGAATGCACGGTGGCATGCCTTCCTGTAATCACAGCGGTATACGAATGTGGTATGTACACATCATGACTCCCATACCTGATCTGTATTGTGCTGAGTCGTCAGGAGTATTGGTGCACCAATTCCCCCGACATACAGAATCGACTCCGGTCACTCGCCAGAGGGCAATGTCGTAGTACCCACGCCGTCCGATGTTCAGACGGATTGTCCGATGGAGTCCGCTAAGCAGTGCTCCGCCGGACCTCGCTGGCGACTTACGCCGCCTTTTTCTTGGCCAGGAGCGAATACTGGAAGGCCACCATTTCCAGCCGGCTGCGGTTCTTCTGGGTTTCCTGATCCTTCCACAGGTTCTCTTCCAGTTTGCCTTCGACTTTGATGCGATCGCCACTGTCGATGGTTTGAAGGAACGCCTGCCCAGTCTCGCCGTAGAGCTTGATCGGAATGCGTGTGGTCTTTGTTTTGCGTCCGCTGTCCGTGTCGTACTCATTTTTGACGTACAACGTGGTGCTCACCACCGGATTCTTTCGGGTGATCCGCATCTCGGGCTTCACGCCGACGCGGCCTTCGAATACGGAATGATTGTGATCATTCCACGGCTTGTTTCCGGTGGATGGCTGATTGCTGGCTGGGGTGTTGGCTTCGGACATGAGCTACCTCCTACAAATGACTCACAGGGAGTCGGTGAAAGACGTCGACGGCCAAGTTAGGCCGCGGCCGGTGCGAGAACGTCGAGAATCGGAGCCTGTGTCTCGCGCACGAAGGCTCGCAGAGTGGTCGTCACGTGTCGGCGCATCGCACCGGTAGTCACCTGACGGATCACGATGTGGAACGAACTGGCGGCCTGGGCCGCCCGGGCGATTTCCAACTCAGCGCTGGCGCCGGTCTTCTGGTGAGTGAGTGTGAGGGTTTGTCGATGAGCAGAGTACCGAACGAGTTGGCCGGTCATACGAGCAGTCATCGCACTGCCCATGAAGGCAATCGCCACGCTGAGCGGTGTCGTAAGCTGGAGAGCTGTGTGTGTCATGACCCGTGCTCCTTCTTCTGGTGAGGCTGGCGTGTCATGACGTGGTGCGACTGCCGGCGTAGCCGGCCTCCGGATTAGGAGGTGAGGGGACCCTGCAAAGGATGGGGAAAGCTCGTTCGGTGTCCTCGAAGGAGGGCAACCAGACTTTCTCGCACCAAGCCCAAGGCCCAGAAGATGATCCGGATGCCGTAGCACAGCAGAACAATCGTGCCAATCAAGAGACTAAATGGGGCCAGGAGACGAACGCTGATCGTCAGGATGCGCGAGGCGGTTGGGATGCGATCGAGACACGTCGTGGTGTCGCCAGGAGGAACTGTGTTGAGTGGCATGGTGTGAACCGGTGGGGAGAAGGAAACGGGAGTGTCTGCGATGCCAGGCATCGATTCCGAAGGATTGATGATTCTGGTGATGATCGGGCCATCCGCGATGGGAAGTGTGGAGACCCTGATCGAGTCGGTCGGTGCCGGGATCCGAGCTGTGCGGAGCGCAAAACCTTCCGCAGGACAAAGTGTCGTGGTGTGTCTTTGACAGAGATTTTGCCAGACCAGGTTGATGTAGGGGAGCGACCCGTTGTAACCAGCGACGGCTCTCCAAGTGTAGCCGTGGCGATCGAGCTGCTCCCGAAGTATGTAACTAGCCACTTTCAGATTTGTGCAGGGTTGCAACAAATCGACTGGATCAAAGTTGAGTGGCCGAGCCAGGCGAACTATATTTTTTGAGTTAACCTGCGCCAAACCGAGATCGAATGTTTGTTGTGATCGTTGGAGCTGTGTCATGAGGGCGCGGGCATCCTCAGTCGTCTTAGGGAAGACACTGTGCCGTTTGCCCCATCGATCAGTCCAGGCTATGGCGAGCGGTTGATTTCTGCTCTCCGTCCAAATGATGGCGTGGAGGAGGGCTGGATCAATCTGCAGTTCGTGGGCGTGGCGGGTGACACAGTGATCCCAATGATTGGTGGAGGCAGGGAGAGTGGCGGTAGCGATCTGTGGAAGGACCCAGGCGAAGAGACTTCCGAGGAGGACGGGTGCCATGAAGCGTGGTCGTGGTGACGGGATGGATCGCATGGAGAACTCCTTTTCAACGAGAGCCCAATGCCGTGAGACGGTGATGAGACATGTGGAGTGAATCCCCTGCCTGCGAAGCAGGCCTCGGAGATGCCTGCTCAAGAGGTTAGGAACGGATGTCAGCGTCGGTGAGGCATTCGTGCTCGCGTAGATGATCGCTCAAGGTTTTACATTCCTGCGCGAGGGAGCAACCGTAAGGCAACTGTTCGAGTACGGTGGCGAGGGCCATGCGGGCCTGTTGGAAGGGCGTGTCCATGTCGATCTGATCCTCAGGTGAAGGTATTGCAGTTGACGAGTCCTGCATAGAGTCCTTTGGTGGGATCTTGAAGGATGCCGTCTTTATTGCGGACTTCCAGAAAATGCGGACAGGCGGACTCGTGCTGACCTTCTGCACTGAGACGTTGTAGTTGTGTCAGGTGAAACCAGAGATCGAAGATGGCTTGCTGGGAACCGATCACCTCAAATCGACGTGAGGTCTTCCAGAAATCTGTGTTGTCGGGAGTTGAGACGGCATAGGTGAGGCGAAAGTAGTCCATACAGAATCCTTTCGTATTGGAGCCAGGCGGGAGGCGTGAAGCCGTGATCGGAGAGTGCTGGGATTGACTAGCCGAACTACCGGTGAAGGAGAGACCCCTGGTCTCTTATCATTCGGGTAGAACCTGGAGACCGTCTCTGCGATCCTGCCGCCTGGCAAGGAGGTTCTCATTGGCGTGAGAACAACGCGGGAGCTGTCGTGGGAATAGGGTGTCGCTCAACGGAGAGGGAGGCAGCGCTGGTAGCAAGGGAATCGACCAGTTCATTCATGGGTACGCCGGTATGGGCCGCAACTTTTCTCCATGCGATTGTGAGGGGTAGGCTGCGAACTCCTGTGGCGTAGTCTTGAGTAAAGGGGGTTTTCGCATGCCAACGTCCAGTAACCCAGGCTTCGAGTCCTTCGTAATCATAGAACACCGTGACTGCGGAATATCCCATCCGGACGCACATTTCAAGTCCGGACATCACAGCCTGAATTTCGGCGGCGACATTGCGTTGCGAAACTGCGTGGGGAGCGATGCGGCTGCCACTCTTTCGAGCCAGTTCTTGTCGCTCTCGTCGAATCACGTAGGCCCAGCCGAATCGTAATCCGTTTTGCTCTTGGAGACAGGCCCCATCGACCCACAGCTCGATCGTGCCAGGTGCGGAGGGTGGGACCGTTGTCGAGGGCAATGACGGGGATCCTTTGGCGCGGTCGGGAGTACCCACAGCATTGTTCCAGGCCGTGTTGATCGTGCCGAGCAAGTCATCGCTGGGGCCGCGGAGTTCGTTGGTGACGTACCTCGAGCCTTTTTTCCCGACGTAGACGATGAGCGCGCCGTGATCGATGCCTGCGGAGGAACTGAGCAGAATCTTGTGTCCGAAGTTGATGCTCTGTCCGAGCTGAGCGCGGAATCCGGTCTGTTCCAGCGTGGCGATGAATTGGCGTGCAATAGATTCGGCAGTCATACGTCCTCCTGTTGTAGCGGATGCCGGTGTCATGAGGTAAGAGGACTGCCCACGAAGTGGGCCGATTTATCCGAGGCTCATGAGCGTGCCATGGTCTGCAAACGAATAATAGCGGTCTTCTCCAATGATGAGGTGATCGAGGAGTGCGATACCGAGGAGTGTGCCGGCTTCTGCTAATCGCGTGGTGAGGAGGCGGTCTTCCCTGCTCGGTGATGGGTCTCCCGATGGGTGGTTATGTGCGAGGATGAGTGCGGCGGCGTTGAGGAGAATGGCGCATTTGAAGACTTCTCGTGGATGAATGAAGGCTTCAGTCATGTTTCCCATGGCGATATGATTGATGCCGATGAGTGCGTGTTTGGCATCCAGAAAGAGGCCGTACATATGTTCTCGGTCTTGATTGGCGAGGATCGGCATGAGACAGGCGTAGACGCTTTCAGAGGAATCATAGTGTGGCGTTGGGGTGAAGTGAGTCGTGGGTTTCTTGATGAGACCGATGGTATAGCGGGGAATCGAGTAGAGAGTGCTATTGAGGGTCATGATCGTGGTCTCCCAAAACGAGCCAATGACGGATCAACGTGGTCTGAAGAAAACCGTGAAGTGATGTGTGAGCAGGGTATGCAGGGCATGGGACTCATCGCGCAGGCCTCGGGTGTCGGCGAACCCGACGAGCTGGTCCCAGTGAATGCGATCGATATGGAGCTGATAGGTGTCTGCCTTGAGCGGATGGACGTGTAAGGCCTCGCTGAGTTCGTCGATAGCCGTCCTCCCTTCAAGGCAAAAGAGAATGGCCATGACCGGGGCGCCGGAGAGCAGACGATCGTAGTGTGTGGCAGTGCCGTGGAGGTTGAGCAGGGTGAGAAGTGTAGGATCGTACTGGCCGATTGCGATGAGTTCAGCGCTTCTGCTCATGGGGTGTCGTCCTGTGTGGATGGTCGGATGTGCACACGTATTATTGAGGGGTGACGAAGATGAAACGTTCGTCCAGAAACGGCGCGATGTCGTCTCGGACAGTGGGCCACTCCAGTTGTCCAAGTCCACATCCGAGGTGAGGACAGTAGAGTGTCGAGATGTGATGGCGATCGAGCAAGGCCGGCACTCGGACAAGAGATTCGAGGATGAGGGTAATCGTACTGGGCTGTTTCCAGTGCGATTTGGTTGGGATGGCGATCAGGCGTCCGGTTGGCCATGCACAGGGAATATTGCCGTGGGTCATCAGGTGTGCGCCTACGATTGAGGGAAACTCTAGAAATCGGATGGCGGCTTGTTTGGCGAGACCGGCACCCATGACGTTGTCACCGTTGGTTTTCACCACACTGTTGGTTGGGATGGCAATCCAGTTGTGGCCTTTACTGTGAAAGTCCCAGAGATTGCCGGTGACTTCCTGAATCGTAGTGGCCATGAGTGGTCTCCTCATACGGGGGAGTGAGCAGTGTCAGGGGACACTGTCTGCTTCGCAGACCGGTCGAGATGATCCATGGAAGCCTCAAAGGCACGAAGGTGTTGAAGACAGTTCTGGTACCAATGACACCAGTGATCCGGGGTCCATTGCTGGTTACAGGACATGCCGCGGCCGGGATACTTGTACCAGCGAATCTCCAGGCCCTGAAACTCTGCTCGAGCTTTCAGAAAGGTAAAGTTGGGTGCGGACGATTCCGGACTGTCATCAGTCCAATCAAAGGGCTTCCATACAATGCCTGGGATGCCAGGGTCTTGGATCGAGTCCCATGGTTCTTGATGCCGGTTCCAATAAATCCGTCCGATGGTCCGGTCAATCGCCTCAAAAAGGGCGATGGCGTAGTCTGGCATCGGGAAGTCCTGTGTGGGTGTATTCATGTCATCCTTCGTGAGAGGGACTGGTCAACAGAGCGTGGGGGGTGTTCAGGGCTTCGCCCATCATCATCCGTCTCGGTCTTCTTCATTGACGCTACAGCATTTACAGGCATCCTCATTATAGAGGTCTTCTCGAAACGTACGATTAGGATTGATCAGACAGATCGTATCTGGTCTTGATCCTCTCAGAAAAATACAACGACGGATCCGTTGCCCGATGGCGGGTGCTGGAAGATCCTCAAGAACGGTGTAGCAATAGGGTCCGTGGGGGATAATGTCTCCCAGAGCAGACTGACTCAGGCGCAGCCCGCGTGAGCGGACCTGTGAGTCGTTCAAATTGTTCCAGGCGATCTGAATGCTGTCGGGGGTGTAGCGAATGGGAGGGGCCATGGTGCCTCGTGGTGAAGGTTAGGAGCGATAGCGCGTACGTCGAAACCGTTTCCAGTTTCTATTCTGACGTGAGGCATTGTGAATGTCATCGTAGCTGTGGGGGAGGTTCTGAGGGCGTCGGCTTGGTCGTGCACGTGGATCCTGATTGGCGCGTCGTTCATTCATGGTATGCGGTGAACGAAAGTAGCCCATGGTGTCATCCTTCATTGAATATACGGAATGGAATCGACGGGATCAGGTCAGTGCTGAGTTATCGTAGACATCTGTTGTGCGCGAGTCATTTGGCATTGCTCACGTCGTCGTGATTTGTCTCTGTTCTCTTCCCTCATGACGTTTCGCAAGACGGAGTTCTGGACGAGACATTCCTGTTCATCGGGGGACATCTGGTCGAGGAAGTGCTCAATGATGTCGTCGAGCTGTCCTGGATAGATGCCCCAGCGATAGGAACTGGGTGGCTCGTCCAGTGATCGTTTTCCTTCCCAGACGCTGAGTCTGAGGAAACATCCGGTCTCAAGCGCTTCGAACCAATCATCTCCCTCCTGAAACTCCGCTCCTTTTCTGAGATAGCGTAGGGTGGTTTCCTTGAAGTGGACAATGTCCCCGTCTTCCATGGCGCGCGTGATGATGCGGAGCGCGTGGACCTTCGACGTTCTCATGAAGTTGGTGGTGGGTTCAGGAGCGGTAGAGGATGGTTCAGGTGTGTGATGAACGATCACGGTCATGATGAAGTCCTCGTGCATTACGTCCGAGAATGGTAGGCATATAGCTGTGGCCGTTCAGTCAGATGGGTCTATGCGGCGGACTCTATTGGTGGCGCTCGTCGCTCCACCAGCGCGGTAATCGTGCGTCGAAGGTGATGCAAATCAAAAGGTTTGGCGATAAACGCGTGGATCTTGAGTCGATCCCGTTCTCGTTCCGCATGTCGTGGATCCACATCGGCACTCATACCCATCAGGAGAGTTGTGGGCATGAGTAACTGGAGGATGGTAATCATTTGTTCTCCCGTCATGATGGGCATCTTCATATCCGTGAGGATAAGGTCCGGCTGTTCTGTGAGAGCCTGGTCTAGGCCCTGTGCGCCATTGTGTGCGGTGATGACCTGATGCCCATCGGCGAGCAGTGCGTCTTCGAGCAATAGCTGAAGGTCGACGTAATTTTCAACGATGAGTATTTTAGCCATGGGTGCTCCTAGGAGTGTGTGGCGACAAGGAGTGATGCCTCGATCGCTTCTTGGGTGATGTCAGGAATGTCCGAAATGATTCGGTCAAATTGCAGGGGGTGGTAGAGAGACATGTCGTGGAGGGAGAGCGAGCTTTCGCTCACGTCATGTCCTTGTGCTTCCAGGACTTTTCGATAGCGACTGCGGCGCAATCCATTAGGATCGAGGATAAGAATCCGTGCCATGACACACCTCCTAGGTGACGGAAGGGGGGCTATCGATCTGTTAGGTATTACGGTCCAGCGTGGGGAGAATTGTGTGACCGGAATCGGTTAGGCCGCTCGCTGGACGATGTCGGTGATCCAGCGTGAGACGTCGCTGGGATGATAGGCGCGGTGAGGGTGCAAGATGAGTAAGGGGCGTCCGGCGGCGCGGAGTTTCCGCACGGCATCCGCGGTTCCTCCTGGGGCGCCTGTCCAGACCGCAATGGCTGCGTCGCATTCGTCGACCAGTGTGCTATTGCGATCCATGAGGGCTTGGCGAATGTCATGCGGTGTGGTCACGTAGGGACGGACCACTTGATACCTGTCAGCTTTCGCGAGAAGCTCTCGATAGATTTGTTGGGCGTGGGCTGGCCAGATGGCGCTGTGTTCGGGAAACGGGAGATAGGCACGGAAGGGAATGTGCGTGGCGAGGCAGGCGCGGGCAAAGGCTTGGTCGACGCCTTGTGCCATACCGGTGAGACCAATCACTTGGGGATGTGTGGATTTCACGGCATCCAATGTGACGATCAGGTGTTGTTCGATTTGCCAGAGGAGCGGGTTGTTAGGATCGAACCTGCCCAGTGACTGGGGGCGATGGCCGGTAATCGCGAGACGCAGCGGATTTCTCATGGTCCCCTTCTCGAAATATGACATTCACCGGGTTGGGTGAACTGCCTGTCAGGCAGGCCTACAACCTGTGAGTTCGGAGGATGTCGGGATGGAGAGAGTGCGAGTCTAGGCGGCGTGTGAGGAGGGCGGGTTTTGAGGGAGGGCGCGAAGATGCACGACCCCTTGCTGATCAATCGTTCTGGCATCTTGGGCATACAATTGGGCAATCGTCTGTTGGTCTGGCCAGGTGATCGGGAAGTGTCCTTGTTTCAACGGTTGCATCTCGAATGGCCGGCCTTGGCTGAGTTGTTGAACCACGCTGAGTATGAAGTCCATGCTGGCATGGAGTGGGAATAACATGAGGACATCGTCCTCATGATCGGTGTAATGAACATGCCAGGCTTGGACGGCTTTGGCATGGAGAGGGCTGGCGTCTCGATGATGTGTGTGGGTATTCGTATCCTTCGACACAGGGATGGTGGGTGTGACCACGGCATCCTGTCGATGTTTGGCTTTCCAGATTTCTCGATAGACGAATTGGGCTTGCTGCGTCCAGTTCGGGTTCATGGGAGCGCCGAGAAAGGCCGCTTCGGCAGCTTTCCGTTCATCGTGGGTAAGCGGACCGGGTGAGCAAGCGGACATAACGCCTCCAAACGAGTGAGGAAGGATGGTTGGTGCAGAAGTGCAAGTCGGGCGACGCGGGTTGAGTCGAGCGCGAGGAACTTAGGAATGCGTGTGCGTGGAGTGGGAATGCCGGCAGCACCAATCGTATATGAGCGCGCCGAGGAACAGAATGATGCCGACAGCGAACAGGCTGTTGAGCGCTATGAGTGCATTAATGTCCTGTGGGCTGAACTCGGGCATCGTTATCTCCTTCTTCGTAAACAGTATAACGCGCTGAGATGGAGCGCACAAGCGCCGATCACGCCTTCGGTGAAGATCCAGGGATGAAAGGGCGTGGTGGAGAGGATTTGATTCAGCGCCAGTCCCACGAGTGCCAGATTCGCAACTTCGGATAATGTTTTAGCGAGATGATCCCATTGTTTTTGGTTCATACGTCCTCCCGATCACAACACAGGGAGGATAATCTGCCGCGTGTGACGCGGCCTGGTTGGCTGCTGACCTCAAATTCAGTGATCGAGGCGGCCGAACCACGTGAGTGACCATATGGTTATCAGTGTTTCGAAAGAATAATCTGACTGATTGTGGTGGGAATGTGAGCAAGGCAATTTTAAAAAGGCTCGGTGTTTCAAATGGTTTCCCCGTTTCTTATTTGAATACCGAGGCTTAAGCGGCTTCTAGCAGCTCTACTGATTTCAGAGATTCTTATGGATTCGAACAATATTTAGCACAAATTTAGCACAGGTCTTTGGGGTGAACCCCTCTGCTGAGACCGTTTGGCACGAGCACGGAGCGTGGTTCCAGCGCCGCGTCGCTGGCAGCCTGACGCTGTTGTTTCTTCCTGCGGATCGTCCCGCGTTGCGTGCCAGGTCGGCGGGGACTCTTGCGGACCGGCTTATTCCGGTCGAATACGTTTCAGGAGGAGCCAACCGATGCTCCCCGCCGTCGTCGACGCCACCAGGATGCCCACCTTAGCCGACATCACCGACGGCCCGTGGGTGAACGCCAAGCCGGTGATAAAAAGCGACATCGTGAATCCAATCCCCGCAAGACACCCCACGGCCCAGAGGTGAGGCCAAGAGACGCCGGATGGCAAGGTGGCGAGGCCTCCTCGTATCACGAACCAGGACGAAAGCACGATGCCGACAGGTTTCCCCACGAGCAACCCGAGGATGACTCCCAGCGCCACCGGATTGATCAGCATCGCGCCGATGTTCGCATCGAGCGTGATCCCTGCGTTGGCCAGGGCGAATACCGGCATGACGACGACCATCACCCAGGGATGCAGCGCCTGCTCCAATTGCTGCAGGGGGGTCTCCACCTGCAGCACAGCGGTTTTCATATGATGGGCGATTTGCTGCCGCTCCCGGTTAGCCAATTGGGGCTTCCCAGGAGACATCGCCTGCTCGAACCGTTCAAGTAGCACCTTGCCTCTCGAAAGGAACTCGCGTCCGGTCAGCCGCGTCCGAGCGGGAATCGTCATCGCAGCAATCACGCCCGCGATGGTGGCATGCACGCCGGATAAGAGGAACGCCAGCCACAAGCCGCCGATCCCCAGGACCGAGTACACCAGCGGATGCCGTATGCCTGCCACATTGGCGGCGATCAACAGCACGAGGAACACTCCGCCGATGGCTAGATTCCCCCATGCAATCGTCGACGTATAAAATAGCGCGATGACCAGAACCGCCAGTAGATCGTCAGCGATGGCCAGCGCGGTCAAGAAGACTTTCAAGGCCAACGGGACCCGACTGCCGAGTAAGGCCAGAATCCCGAGTGCGAAGGCTATGTCGGTTGCCATCGGAATGCCCCATCCAGGAGCGCCCGGTCCGGGCGTATTCAGAACCAAGTAGAGCACTGCCGGAAGCGTCGCCCCGCCCAACGCCGCCGTCAGCGGGAGAGCGGCTTGCCGGAACGTCGCCAACTCTCCGACCAAGATTTCCCGCTTGATTTCCAATCCGATGACGAAAAAGAACATCGCCATCAGCCCGTCGTTGATCCAATCCAGCAACGTTTCCGTCAACGCATGAGACCCCACCACCAGACTGACGGGCGTGTGCCAAAACGTCTCATAGGACTCGGCCCAGGGGGAATTGGCCCAGACCATCGCCGCGACAGTGGCGGCCAACAGCAGCACACCGCCGCTAGACTGGGCGTGGAGGAACCGTTGGAAGGGTTCTACGATCGGCTGGATGAGCGGCTGGTTGTGGGACACCGGCTGTTCCATCATGGTCTGCACGATACGCGAGCTTGAGATGAGGAGCAACCTCGCGGAACTGACAGATCCTGGATCGACAACTCTTGTACCGATCCTGGTTGGTACCCGGCTATGCGAGCAGCAGCCACAGGCCAAGTCCATAGCCAACGATCATCAAGGCGCTGTCAGGTTCGATGAGCAGGAACCGTTTCTCTGCGCGATAGATGATGCCCATCAAGCCTACATTCATGAGCACGATCGACCAGAGGCCGGTCATCGCATGGGTGGAACTGACGGAACTTAGCAGCGGTCCCTGGCGATAGGCCACATCCGTAATGAAGAGCGCCGCCATGTTAAAGGCGTTGCTGCCGAAGAGATTACCCACCGCCAGATCAAAGGCACCGGCTCGTACGGCAGCAAACGCGGTAACCAGTTCCGGCAACGAGGTCGTCATCGCGACCAATGTGGTCCCCACGACGGTCGTGCCCAATCCTGTTTGATCGGCGATCTCTTTGGCGGATGAGGCCAAGAAGGGTGCAGCGATCAGAATGGCCAGGGTCGCTACGGCGAACCCGATGGCTGCGGACCGCATAGCCCGCCGTCTCCCCTCCGGTCCATCCCAGAGGGTCTCGGATTCGACCACCGACTCGTGCGCTCGTTCGCGACGTTTCAAGTCTTCCTGACGGTATACGACGCGCATGCCCAGCACGTAGATAATAAATACCAGCAGGGTATCGAGCCCGACGCCCGCATAGGCACCGGTAGACTTGAACAAAATGGAGATCGCGGCAACCCCGGTGAGCATGACGGCCAATGCCGCGATCAACGTCTGCTCGTAAGCCACTTGGTGCCAGACTCGTCGTTGTCGATGGGCCAGATCGATGAGGCCGAGAATCAGCATGTTCGCCATGTTGCTCCCGAACAGATCGCCGACGGCCAAATCCGGCTCATTCATCAACGCGGCACTGACATCCGTGAGCACTTCCGGCAGGGACGTCGCGCCAGCGATCAACACTACCCCGATCCACAATCGGCCGAGGCCCGTGAGCTCTGCGATCTTGTCGCCGTAGTGGGCGAGTTTCGTCCCTGCGGCGACAATTGTGGCCGCACTCAAGACAAAGATGACCCAGACCATGACATTCTCCTGGTTCCCTAAGATGATAGGTCGGTGAGACTCAGAAGCAGACTTACTTCCAAGCTATTGCGCGAGCACCAGCGCTCTACTACTTCATGAGCCACTGGCACACAAGAGAAAGGAACGTAAAACTATGGTGGTTTTACACACCTCGTATTCCCTTCTCAGTGGCGGTTGAATTAGGTGGGAGAGAAGGATAAGCCATTCGACTACTACAGGCAAGCTGCGCTCTCAAGAACCACATGGGTCGCGGAGAGAGAAGAAAGAGCGAGCCAGTAATTGCGGGTCGTGCCGCACTCGGACTCTGCAAATGGTTGAAAATTGGTGTCCCAGATACGAATTGAACGTAGGACAACGGATTAGGAACGGGATTGTCGTGGGATCGATTCATTGGAATCTGAGTCGAATGTCGTTGATGAGCGCGGAGGCAGGATTCGTGTCCGAAGAGGCTGGTGTCGTAGGCCCAGCCTTGATGATATTCGTGAGCATGCTGGAAGGCGAAGAAGTGGAATCGGACTTGGATCCAGACATCTGAAACGTAACGATGACAGACCTCGCACAGTCCATAATGTGCCGATGAGGCACCTGTGGAGTGAGCACGGTATTTGAATAGATCGATGTGCATAAGATCTCGTTAGGGCAGGAGGAGTCCCCGTTCGGTTGCCGCGAGACACAGGGTACGGTAGATCGGACGATGGAAACAGGGCTGTTTGATGATGAGGTCAGAGGTACGAGGGTGTGTCGGGAGCCATTCGCTGAGAGCAATGGCCACTCCCGGACTGCGTACGGATCCGCCTTTGCAATAGACGATGAGTTTCGACATCGTGTTGCGATGTTTGAGGACAAAATCAAGGAGAGGATCGACGTCTTTCAGGGAGAGTGGCTTAATGAGCCCGATCGTGGGATGGTGAATGGTATGGGGGATATCCCAAGCCGTGAGGTGATATGTGGCGGCAAAGATTCCGCGGGGAGAGATAGGGCGCCGGCCGGGTTCGGTTATGGCGATGAGAATTTCGTTGGGACCTGGTTGATAGCTATCTTGAATCGAGTCTTCAAGATGAATGTCGATGGGAATCTTTGCGTGAGGAGGCAGGATGCGGGTTTCGGCCCACTGTTCCGCGTCATAGACAGACGGGAAGGACGGGGAGATCTGGTCGGGCCGTCGTTCGCTGGGATCATCCGGTTGGCCTAATATCGCGCGGTACGCCTGGTTGTCTGGATTTCCCGTATCGTCTTCAACAATGATAGCTGAGGCGTACTGGAGTGCGTCGTGGGGAACGTCAAGATAGGCGAAGGCTTCTCCAGGAATTGTACCGGGGTCGCAATACCAGCGTGAGGGGAGCATTGTAGTCTCCTTGAACCATGGAGATATTCGGAAACTCCGTTAGAGCGTTCGGTCAATAAAAGTGACGCGACTGGTAGGACTGGCAGGAAAGAAAATCACTTGCCACAGAGGAAAGTCGACTGTGTCTCGCCAGTGTGCACGCCGGCCGTTGATGAGGACAGCCTGTTGCTCACACCATCGACGGACTTCACTCCTGGTGGGTTGAGCAGGCCTGTTTCGTTCTCGTGAACAGGGCAAATGGAATTGGAAGAGAAAATCCAAGACGAGCATGATGGACGCTCCCTCATGGTTCAGCATTATTGGAACACGCGACGAGGCAGTCTGCTGGCGTCCGCGCCAGCCGTGTGTGCATTCATTAGAAGAGGGGGGAGCGGCCTGAGTGGTGAAAATTGGGTATGGTCTGGGCGATCCGAAAAGGCGGGAGCGGTGCGAGCGTGGGACCGACGGCATGCTCCAACAATATGGTTGCGTCGTCACTCTGTCCTTCCTTTAAGGCGCGCAGGACACGAATGAGGGTATCGCGTGGGACCAGTTCATTTCCTGATTGATCGAGGACGAGGCGCTGCGGTGCGGTGAGACCTTTTCGGTATTCCACGCGTTCGGCTTGATAGGCGCTGGTACCTGTTGAGTGTCGGGTGAAGGGGATAAGGTGCTCGATCAGCCAGTCTTCGAGGGCGGGGAATTCTCCTTCCAAGGCAAACCCGTTGTACAAATGGAGATGATGCGTCTCGTCGAGTGCGCGGCAGAGTTCCGGTTCATTTTGGGGGGCAAAGAGTGGTGTTTCCCATCCCAGGCTAACACTGGCCTCGGCGATCACCGCCAGGAGGTCGGGAATGAGGAGTCGGTCGATCGTGCCGCCGATCATAATCTCGCCTGGAAATTGGTCAAGGGCTTCGGCCAGCGTGTCGGTCGGGGGATCGGTGTGATCCGTGAGCGTCCGGATCCGTGTGTGGGGGGTCGGCGTGCGTTGGAGTTGCACGTCGCAGATGGCTTCGTACAGATTGAGCAGAAGATCGAGATCGTGGAGTGCGTCGACGGGATCCCGGCTTGCTAACTGTCGAAGGGCTTCTTTGAGCCAAAACGAGACGGTGCAATCTGCCAGGATCTTGGCGTGAGCCTTGTCAGGATCGGTGATGAGGAGCTGAAAGAACGGGTGCATATAGGATCCTATTACGCACTGCGAATGAGGTAGAGCCGTGAAGGCCTTGGTGTCGCGATCCGGGTTGTCGTGGTGGCGGGTGAATGGCCAGCGGTGGTCGGTGTGGGTGCTGGTGCCACGGGTTGCGTTCGTGGCGTGGTGTCTTCAAGAAACGGTGCGGAGAGAAAGACACTCTCTTGTTCTGCGGCCAGATGGAGGGCTTCCCAGAGGAGGGAGTCCGGCACGTTGGCCAGTGTGTCGATCGACGGGCGGTGTCCAATCACGAGGAGTTTACATTTCCCTCTCGTAAACGCCACGTTCATGAGCTTGCAGGGCGATTGGTCTGAGTCACATCGTCCGAGCATCGTGCGGGTCAGATCGCCCGTGACGGTGGTATCGAAAATTACGATGTCGCTCTGCCGGCCTTGAAAACTGTGGATGGTACCGACTTCGACTGAGTCCGTCAGCTGCGCTTTGTGAATCAGATCCTGGAGGAGTCGGACCTGATTCCGGTAGGGGGAAATGATGCTGATGGTCGGTGGGGTGTCTGTGGCCTGACGGATGGCTTGTTTGGCTAAAGCCAGGGCCACGAGCGCGTGGTAGCGATTGCTCGGAGAGCCTTTATGGTCTTTTTCGACCCAAGGATGGCGATCACTCGTATCGATAAAGGCCATGGCTTTGCCGGGGATCGGGGCGTGATCCACCAGTGGCTGTCGGGCGCACCGTGTCTGCTGATCGGTTCGATAGGCGAGTCCGGCACGTTGATAGAGTCGCGCGGCGACGGCGGCGATGTCCGGATGCATGCGGTATTGGGTCCGCAGGGCTGCTACGCGCGGATCCTGATCGTGTGTGATCTGAGCGAGATGATAAATGTCGGTGGCGAGCCACTGTTTCGCCTGTTTGGTGGTGGATTCGGCGATGGGGGGCAGCTGGAGGAAGTCGCCGACAATAATGACTTGTTTTCTGGCCAGGCACAGAGCGGTAAACAGGGCGGGTGGGCTCGCCATTGAGCCTTCGTCAATGATAACCACGTCGAAGCGTTCTTGTTCGAGGGCAGGGGTGGTGTAGGTGCGGGTAATCGTGGTCGCGAGAATCTGGGCACGTTGAATGAGTCGATGTTCAACAGAGGCCATGGCCCGTTGGCAGGTGGTGATGGCCTGATGGAGGGTCATCAGGCGTTGTTGGGTCTCATGAAGTTGAGCGTGTCGGTGTTCGAGCTGCTCGCACGGGACCTGTCTGTCGAGTGACTGGAGCAAGAGTCGGCGTGTGGTAAGGAGATCGTCGCTGGCGTGTTGGATGGTCTGGTGGCGGACCGTGAGCTGGTCGATGGCGTCGTCATGTTCGTGGAGTGCGAGTCGAGCCGCAAAGATATCGGCTTGGATGTCGTTGGCATGTCGCAGAAACAATCGGCGCCAGCGTGAGGCGGCCCAGAACTGGTTCAATTCCTGATCGAGTGCGGTACACGCTGAGTGCAGCGCATCGGTTTGGCTCTGGTGTTGGTGTAGGTCTTGTTGTAGGGACAGAGCTTCATGCGAGAGTTCGGCGTATCGGTGATCGAGGCGTTGCAGATCCTCGTGTAGAGTGACGAGCTGCTCCAAGTGACGGGCCTGTTGAACCAGAGGAGTTTCTTGCTGTTGGAGTTGTTGAAGTTCGTGCTGGAGGGTGGAGAGTTCGCCTTCCGTCAAGGTGTCCAGTGTGACGGGTGCGAGATGACTGGGTGCATCGTCGGCACTGAGTCCCAAGCGAATGATGGCGCCATGTGGGGCGTCGGGCATCTTGGTGAGGACGGCTTCTAAGGCTTGATCGACGGCGGCATTGGTATTGGCCAGAATCAGTGTGCGGTCGCCGCGTTCATAGGCGACTTTAGTGCTGGAGCCGATGACCATCGTTTTGCCGGTCCCGGGCGGTCCCCAGATGTAGCAGAAGTCATGCTGAATCGCACGAACGAGGGCTTCGTATTGTTCAGGATTGAGGCTGGGGTCCGGCGCCACGGTGAGGTGTTGGGCGATCGGCTGGGGAACAGCCGAGGGCGAGAAACATTTCATGGCGAGGCTGGTCAGGTAGTCTTGTGGATGGGCTTGGATATTGGCCAGGCGTTTGTCCAGCGTCAGAAGCAGCCGCATCCGATCGATGGTCAATCGTGCTTCAGGGATATAGTCGTGCAGTTCGGCCGTAAGCGAGAGGGTGAGTTGATCGACGGTCAATCCGAGGATGACACAGGGATGGGGGCGCCCGTCGATGACGAGCTCGCCCTGGGTATCGTGCAGGTATCCCTGAAGCGGCATCATCGGGCTTCGGAAGGTGATGCGCTGATGCCGGCCATAGCGGCTCTGCACATGGCCGTCGCAGAGTGGCACGTTCAAGGGTTTCCCATCGTTGGGAGTCTGTCGGGAGTTGAGCTCGTCTCGCAGGGCGTGTCGGAGGGATTGAATCAGTTCGTGGAGTGATGCGGGGATGACAGGCGTAACAGCGGACGGAGTATCCAGCATACAAAGCCTCCTCGGTGGTCAACACAGCCAGCGGATCATGTGTGCGATGGACTGCGCTCGTCGCGAGCGCCAAGGACGAAGGATGGGAGAGAGATAAAAGATGGGGGTGTTGAGATAGACGCGAAGCGAAGCCCGAGGACGTGGAGGCGGCAGGGTCGGTGCGTGGAGAGCGGAGGGGATGGACTTGCACTCAGGAAAGGAGCGAGGTAAACTATCGTTAGTTATTCATTTCTGGTAGGCATTTCGCTGAATTCTTCACACCGATTTTCACATCGGTTGCTTTCTCCTCTTCAGGTTCTTCGGGTTATATCTCTCTGATGGTGTTCTGTTTCTTGTCTTTCATGCCTCACGTGTTTCTTGCTCTCAGCTTTCGTCTGTTACCTGAACAGATCTGAAAGCGTCTTCTCAGTCAGTGTCTATTTCACTTCAACTCGGTCTGTCGCTGTTGCTCGACTTGTCATCATGATGAGTATGAGCGGGCGGTGTTAACCATTTCATGAACCTGTCTGACATTTCGTCACGACGGGAGGAGGAGGTGTGTCATGTCGATGGAACGTGTACTGATTCGTGTTGAGATTGTGCATCGCGCGATCATGGTGTCGTTGGATCAACGGACTGCTGATCGGCGTGTCTTTGACTTGGTGTATGACCAAGTGTTTGCGCTATTGGATAGTTTGATTGATGCGGAAATGGTGAAGTGGGTGAAGTCGCGGACAGATCACTTTATTGTGATGCCACAACGGATGATTGAGCCGATGGAAGTCGAGACTGAGATAAAGCGACGATTGCAGCTTTAATCTTAGCGACGAGTTGCTGTTCAGTCTCTGTGAGTGTCTGTCCTGCCTCTATTGCCTGCACCTGCGCTTCAATTTTCTTCACACTATCGTCGATCGTGAGAAAGTCTGTCGTGCCCACATAAGTGGCATGGGCTTCTCTCAGTTCTGGTCGACTCATTACCAGTGTCCACAATAACCGTCCAAGTTCGAGTTCAGGTGTGTTGGTCATGCTCGGTCTCCTGGTGTGTCTAGATGTAATTCTAGCATGTCAGCGTCCGAACACGTCAACTGCACGCGTGAATTCATCGGCTTCCGACGTGTTGTGACGGGCTATCTATCCATCTATTCACCTAACTATTGTACACAGGAGGTGTGTCATGAGGACATCTGTCGAGGAATTCACAGACGTCTATGCAGTGCTCGATCAATGTGTGGGATCGTCACGTGATGGGATTATTTCTGCCGTCTACGTGGATGCGCATCTGGCTCACGAGTCGTTGGCACAGGTTCAATCTCGACAGAATCAGATGTGTGATCAACAATGGAGTGTCGTGGAATTCCCGGTGACATCGTTGCTATCGATTCCCTCTACATTGACGATGCTGTGTGTGGTCTATGAAGGGGATGAACAAGGTATTCGGCCTCTGCATCTCTATGCGCAGGAACGATTGGCGCAATTGAGAGTGCGTGAGTTGGATATCAAGGAGCAGCTTCGTCTCTTAGAGATGCAGCTACTGCCTTCAACAGATGCATGTCGTGGTGCAGGGTCTCACAAGAAGTCGTATTGGTGGGAGCTGTGTCCGCTCGTGCAGTAGTCGTCTCATTCTAGCTGCATTGTGCACACCACTTGTCGAGCGATTGTATCTGGAAGAAAGGAGTGCGGATATGGACCATGACTATCTAGTACCATCTCGATTGGTCTTACAAGCTGAATGGGATGCGTTGTCACCGGATGAACAGATGGCTATTCATGAGTCATTTGCTCACCTCTGTGATCAAGGCATTGCGGATACACATCGGTTCTATCCTCTCCTCATGCCCAAAGCGTTAGTGGGGTATGTTGGGGATTAAGAATCAGAATCGTAGTGTCTGCTCGTATTAAACAGAACTGATGTCTTAGATCAGTTCACACGTCTCTCTCTCGTTTCTCTCTTTCACATTCACTCTACTTCTTACGCTGGCACCATTGCGTGTCCATGCAGAAAGGATTTCGATCATGAATACCACTACATCTATGCGGACTGGAACGGTTCAGAGTTCACTCTTTCTGGCTAATTTCCGGTCCTTACGACAGCTGATTGCGACATCGAGTCTGCGCGGTCTGCGTCCCATTGAACGATTGGATGAGATGCAGTTGCGCCGATTGATGGACGAGTTGGAGACGGGTCGCTATCGGATTTCTCCGGCGAACTGGATGCGACTTCGCGATCGGGTGCATGTGATGGAATTGCAGGAATTTGGGAATCGTCAGCTTCGGAATGCACGCACAGCTGATGAAAATCGTTATGACATGGATAACATGCCGCTGTCTCCGGATATGCGTGGTGCGTCAACACACGTACGGGGGCAAGTGGTGTGTTTGGAAGATGGTCGGTTGGCAAAGCGTGTGGATCGTCTGCGCGCGATTCCGTTTTGTGGGCTTCAAGTACCGGTGCGGTTGTCGGATTTGGAGCGTGCACAGGATGGAAAGAGTCTCGTGCGTTGGATTACTGGATCGGTTCAATGTCGTCGGTGCGATGGGTATCATCTCCCCGCACAGACACTGAAGACGGCTCAGGAATCACACGTGTCTACCGATGCGTCGACTGGTCTGCTTGAATCGGATGACAGTTCTTCGAACGCGATGGTGTCGGAGATTCGTTGTCCGCATTGTCAGGGTCCATCATTGAACTTTGCTCGTGAAGGGATGGTCTTGATTGCCCATTGTTTGTGTGGATGGGAAGGGATCACGTCACTGCTTGGACTTGATGCGACACTGGTGGCTCAGAATACCCAGAGTGTGTTAGCCGCTCCCGTCCGTGATGTGCAGGATGAGGAGGAATTGCTCATGCCCACAAACGATTGGGATGGGATGGCTGAACAATTGGTGACTGATGAAGGAGATGGACAAGATTTTGAAGAATCAGAGGCGGGCGATTTGGTGGACACCTTGGTTGGAATGACTGAGGGCACTGAGACGTCAGCAGAGAGTACTGAGTCTTCAGAAGGCACTGCAGATCAAGATGAGGCCGATCCGGATGCGTTGGAGGTCCTCGATGCAGTGATGACGAGTCAGTTAGTACAGTTCTGGGCATCGTCTGAGCATGTCGGATTACGCCGCATGCTGCTTGATCGGACGATGTGTGGGCAATTAACACCGCGGAATGTGTCATCGGATTCGGATCAGACTGACTGTGAACTGACCGCCGTGTCTCGCGATCGGTTGGGGTTGGTCTGGATGGTGGCTGCAACATTGACGTCTGCCTGTTCGCGTTTTACGTTCACGCAACAGGAAGAGTTTGTGTCGTGGTTGCTTGCGAGTACGGATGCCGAATTGCGGATGTTTTTGCCTGAAGGAGCTGAAGAATTGCCGATGCCCAATGTGTACGCCAAGATCAGGTCTTGGATGCGCTATTGTCGGCAGCGGGTTCAGAAATTTCACTCAGTGTCAGCCGGCGTGAGAATTCTCTCGCGACAGTTTGGCGTGAGTGAAACAGCCTTTCGCACCGCGATTCATATGAACGCAGTGTCCTAAGGCTGTTCCTGTCTTGTCAGAGGCGGATCTGGAATCTGAGTTGGCTCAGACCAGATCTTGCCTCTGACTGAGGAAAAAGGGAACGGATGAATGTGATTGCGAGAGGACTGACTGTTCAGACTTCTGCGGAACCATCCTGTTCCCTTTTTTTTTGTTCAAGACGGGTTACGCCGCGGCAGCCAACTGCGCCTTCGGCTTCGTGCCGAATTCCACGCGGTAGGCCGTGACATCGCCGACGGTGACTTTCTTGTCACCGATCTGTTGCTTGCGGAAATGCAACCGGCCCTCGATGCTCACTTCCTGGCCTTTGACCAGGTTGGCGGCACAGCTGTTGGCTTGATTGCCGAACACGGTGACCGGGATGAATTCGACCGGGCGCTCGGTGCTCCCTTTCTTCGGGGTGCCATTGACCGCGATGTTGAGGTTGCACACGGGTCCGCTGGTGATGGAGCGAACGGTCGGGTTATCGGTGAGTCGGCCGATGAGATGGACGGAATTGCGATTCATGGGAGTCACTCCTTGAGAAAGTAGTGGATGCGAATGAGACCCAGACATCACGCAGCTGGGCAATGCGGGTGAGTGGGAAGGAGAACTTACTGCACGGTGAGCCACCTCCTGGGTGAAGGATCGAACGGTATGAACGATGAGAGGCAGAGTGCGTAGCGCGGCATGGGCGGGGCTAGGCAGCAGCAGCCGTAGGCGCCTGAGGGGGCAGTCGTAGCTGCCCACTTTGGAGCGCAATGGTCCGGAGACTTTCGACGTCTAATCCATAGTCCCCGGCGAGGAGGACGCATCCGGATTCTTTTTGTCTGAATCGGTGCAATTCGTTTGCCAGAAATGCGATGAGCGGATTGAGCAGCGTCTCGGTCCCTTGGAAGACCTCGGGATCAGGGTGATGCACGAAGGGATGACTGGTGTCCGGATCGCCAGCGAGCAAGGCGAGATCTTCGCGGCTGAGTCCGTTGAGCCAGTCCAAGATAGGCGAAACTTCGGCTTTGGTGGTGGTTTGGAGGTGTCTCCAGAACTCAGCGCGATCCTTTTTCTGTGTCGGAATACGTGTGGGATCGGCAGCTGCGTGGAAATCTTTGAGCCAGGGGATGTTGGTTTCGTTGAGAAAGCGTCCGGCGGCGGCCCAGACGGCCATGCGTCGCGCGTCTTCGTCTTGATGTTGGATGGCACGGTCCACCAGCCCTTGGCGCAGGGGAGACTGCGAGCTTTTGAATAATTGGCAGGCAGGCAAGTGGAGAAGGTCGCCAAGATGGCCGATCTCCTCGCCGACGACTTGTGCGAAGGTCTCTTTGAAGGCCTGATCGTCGTCTAGAACAGTGAGACGTTGAGTCGTCATGGCCAGAAGATGTTGGATGACGATCGAATGCTCGTCGGTCAGCCAGCGTCGGTGGGGATTGGCCAACATGGCCTGAATCTCATCGAGTTCGGCTTGGTCGAGCGGGGTTGTTTCCGGTAGGAGGCCAATCGTGATGTCGTCTTCGTAGGGGGACACACGGTCTTCGGTGATGTCAGCTGAATCAGTATCCTCGCTGTCGTGGGGTTCGGCGGAGTCCTCCAGGAGATCGGTTTCGTCGTCGATGCGGTCGTCGTGGGCTGACGAGGGATCCAGGACGGTGGCATGCGTCACCGCGAGCTGATTGGCCTCTTCTTCTTCGGTGGTGAGCCGTGTGAGCGGTCGGCTGATTCGAGTTCCACAGGGAATGCAGACGAGGGTATCCGGCCCGTCCCAATAGGAGGCGGCAAGCAAGTTGGCTTGGCATTTGGTACAGGGGATGGTGGTTCTGGTAGGGGGAGGTGCGAAGGGGGTGGTCGGCGAATCGGCCAGGTGTTTCCCTTTGCACTGGGGGCACATCCGTGTGCCTTTTCGGTGGGGCCGCATGTGCTGGAGTTGTGTCATCAGGAGGATTTCTTGAATCCCGCACTGCGTTTGGACACGGTGTGGATCGAGGAGCAAGGCTTTGCGTCCGTCCGGGAGGACGACAGTGGACGGGACGCGGGTCGATGTGGCCGGTTGGCCCATGATGATGGGGAAGCTGGGTTCTGTCATGCCGTCGTCGTAGCGGGTTTCTCGGCTGTAGTACCGGGAGCGCTCCTGGGCCGCAAACTCATCGACCAGATCGGTGAATCGTGTTTGCAGGGTCTTGATGACCTCCTCCGGTCGATCATCGGCTTCGAGGATGACCCGGGTGGGCATGGTATAGGGGTGTTCGTAGAGCTCGATCACGTTGCCGAATTCGTCGCGACATTCCATGGTGAAGGTCCTTTGTGTTGAGAAAGAGGGTGAGAGCCGTAAACGACGTTATGCTGCGGCCAAGGTTTTCTTCGGCAGATCTTGGAGATAGATTTGGTCCATGCGGCAGAAGAGGTGAAAGCTGCGTTTGGTTTCATCGCTGTCGCTGGGTTTCCAGTCTTTCACTTGTAGCTCGGCGGCATGGATGGTGACTTTCCGGCCTTTCGGAAGTCGCGTGGCGAACTCGTCCAGCTTGGTGCGATCGCTGGTCACGCCGACTTTGACTTCAATGAACATCGGCTTACTGTTGGCGGGGTAGTGGGAATGATTGGCGATAGAGAACGAGAGCAGCCAGCCGTTCGGGGCGGCGTAAATGCCGGGATCGTGAGTAATGCGTCCGCCGATGGTGCAGTAATTTTCGTCTTTCATGGGTCAATCCTCCCTGGGGTAGTTCAGCATGGGTCAGCTAAGACACCCAGGAGTCCCCCTGCGCGGAGCGCCGCTCGAAACGAGTTTGAGCCGGCAATGGTGGTGAGAGGATGCTGGCTTCTTGTATCGACGCTTCGTCGTTGAGATCGACGGTGATGGGGTCGAGCCCTGGGTCTTCAGGGATGACTTGAAAGGTCGTAGCAGTGCTTTCAGGATCGCGTTGAATCGTGAGGGCTTCTTGGGCTGCACGGGCAGGGTTGTCTGCCGTGACATTAATTTCCCAGGTGACGAGATAGTCTGGCATGGTGGGCCTCGTGTTGGTCAGGCTAGATATCGTGGTTTTGGTATCGTGCCTGTTGGCGTTGTCTGCGGGTGCGTGGGGGAGCCACAGCGTGGATGATGATCTGGAAATCGAGACACGCGGGTCCGATGTGGCGTGGGTCACTGACCCCAGGGATGAGTCGAAAGAGTTTCTGCCGGTAGAGCCGGCGAAAGGTTCGAAAGAACGCTGGAGGAATTGTTCCGGCTGGCCAGGCGGGGGCGTGATGATGTTTTGCCGCGTTGTCGTGTTCGAAACGGCCGATCAATCGGATTAATGCTCGGACGGACAGATAAGCCGAGGGGAGGTGTGCGCGGTCTTTCGAGGGAGGAAAAAGACTCACGGCCAGCCAAATAGGGAAGCGCAGTCGACCGGACCGTCGAGCCGGTGGTGGGACTGTGGGTAGTGCTTGCTTCCCATGACAGATCGAGCAAGATGAAAACTGTCCTCGATGATGTTGTCGAATATGTCGGAGAATTCGATTCATCATGGTTCGATTCCGCTTGGCCTCTATTTTAGGATCTCTCCCCTCTGCTCGAATGTCGGCATCGAGTTCTTCCTCGGTCATGCTCAGAATGTCCTGACCGGTAAAGAAGTCAGTCATTCGTTCAAGGAGAGTGGTGTGATCGCCAAGTCCATTAGGAAGAGGGAGGGGATTTCGGAGGATCGCCTGTTGAATGACCGCTCGCTCGTGACGATTATGAGGGGTGTTGTCGTCGGTATCGGGCGTAGGGGTGGTGAGGAGTGCCTCAGACACATCGTGTTGGTAGGCCTGACAGAGCTGGTGAATCTGTTGTCTCGAGAGTGTGTGTTGATTCATGAGGCAGGATCCCTGGCACTTGATGCGACTGAGTCTGGTATCCATGGGTTTGCTTTCAGTGGTTACGTGGTGAGTTGGTCGTAGAGTCGTTGGATTCTGAAGGCGTTGCGGACCGTGACCACCTGCTTGCGGAATTGCAGCGCGGGGGATCGGTACCCGAGTCGTCGTGCGAGGTCGCGCTTCGTGTAGCCTTCGTCGAGGAGTCGTTGGATCAAGCGCCACAGCCGTGTCGCCGGAATGTGGGCATGATCGGCTCGCTCCGCAGTGCTGACATCGAGAATTTTTCGGGCGGTGCGGGCGCGGATGTGCGTTTTCTTCCCGGCCCGGATCGCGCTCAACGTGGATTGGGCGATATCGGTCGCGTCGTGAATGGCTCGGCGGCCGACGCCTCGCCGTGAGAGGAAGAGGATATGTCGTCGGGCGGCCGTGGCCGGTACAATCCCATTCCACTCTCCCTCACGTCTGGCCTGTTGGCGCTGTCGTTCGTACTGGGCATTGGCGGCGCGGCAGGGGAGGCACCGGCATCCGGCGAGATAGCGCAGTCGGTCTCCGTGGGGACGGACGGCGGCGAGGTCGGCGAGGGGGCGCAGTCCTCTTGCGTGAAGGGTGTGCATGATAGGGAGTTCCTGTCGTATCCGAGAGCAGAATTGGCGTTAGCCGCGCGGGTGTTTTGAGGGCCGTGTCGGGGGTTGGGTCTGACGGAGTACGAATTGTGCGGCGTGGATGATGTTTTGGGCCGACGTTCGAAGCATGGCATCGTTAGCCATGTCGTCGCCATTTTCGGCAATGGTGTTGAGCATTTCCGCGACACCATGATCCTCTGATTGCCCGGTCGTCATCAGATAGGAGAGGACCTGGCGGGCACGCTGAGAGAGACCGGCAGCGAGTGCGGGATGACCCATCAGGAGACTCCTTATGTGTGAAATGAACGGGGTCTAAAACGCGCCGTCGGCGACTTGGAGACAGGTGAGGCCCAGACGTCGCCACATGGCGACAACGGTATTGCGGTCGTCGAAGACGTATTCGACGTGAAATTCTGGAGCAATAATGCGGTGAAAGAGTTCTTCTTTCACGACGACATCAGGTCTTGGATCGCCAGTGAGTCTGAGCCAGAGGCTATGTCGAGTTGGAAAGAGCTGATGACGGAATAACCAATATTCCGTGATGTCTCGGAATTGTTCCTGTCGTCCGGATAGCAGAATGAGGCTGACCGGATGTGGGCTGGATGTCAGCAGCTGTTCAATCAGATGTACGATGGGCCAATTGACCGCATCTTCCATCGCTTGTTCGAAGTCGTAGGGATCGCGGGTGCCTCGGAGGGCAATTGTGCCGTCAATGTCACAGAGAATAGCTCGGCGCCGGGTGGGGATGGAGGAATCAGTGGGAGATATGTCGGTCATGTGAAGTGTGCCCCTCGGCGGAGCACGGATTATAGCCTGTGGAGCGTAGCTTTCAAGTAGGGATGTCACGATGCGTGGTGTCGTAGGCGAGACAATGAGCCCAAGCGTGCGGGCTCGGCTGTACCCGGGATCATACGAGAATGATTCGACGTGTGAGACGCAATACAGGAGTCCGTCCAATTCGATGAGTTCGTCCGGCTGAATCGTGATCACGGGTGGGGCTTCGACGATGGCGATGACGCCACGTCCTGCGATGGTCTGCCACTGTACGACATGGAATGACTGCATTGCATGGGCTCCGAAGGAGGAAGGACTTCAGACAGACATGAGACATCCTGAAAATGTGCTGCCCGCGAGGGCCTGATATGCTGATGTGGGAGCGAGGGCGTGCGTCTAGGACCGGGGAGTAGAGAGGATGTCGGATATGTGGCCTTCTTCTCGAAGGGTTTTGACGACGTCAGGAATGATGGCGATCCACTCAATCCCGACGCGATCGATGGCATCGGCGATGGTGTACCCCATTTCATGCAGCCAGTCTGCTCGGTTGAGAATCAAGGCTGCGAGCAGTTTTTCTCCGGTGGATTGTGTGCCCAATCCATCAACGAGTGCGTCCCGACAGATGCGTAACACATGCTGATGCCGTGGAGTCATAGGATCTCCTTTCTTGGAGTCGTCATGCGTGGCGGTATTATATACGTGGTCTAGGGGAGAAGGAAGGCGGTGGAGTATGGGGGGCTAGGCTATCTTGATTTCGCCATTTTATTGAGGCATTTTCGACACCCGACCGCTTCAGGACGAATCGTCCATGACTCTTTGCGTAGATTTAATGGCCTGGGTGTTTCCGCACAGAGAGGCGATACATCGACATCTTCGCTACAGAGTGTAGCTAAATGGTATGTCTTCTTGTCGTGATAGGAATCATCTTTCTTCATTGCTCATTTTCAAACAGATCCTCTACCCCCAGCATGGTTCTGTCTCGGGTACGACTGAGATTCTCAACGTCATCTTCGACCCGATGGATGTGGGTGGGATTCATGGTTGGCAGTGTTATTTCCGCTGATCATCCATGCCAGTAATGATCAGACTGACCGGAAGGCCGGCTGGAGCGGTGAGCCATACTCCATGTGTAAGCGTGGTGTGTTGTACGACTCTCTGTACCTGCTCATCGAAAGGTCCGGTGAGTTTGGTGGTGACGAGTCCTGAGAGATTGTCTCGATCAGCGATCCAGCCTGTGATCCGGATGCTGTCCAGGCGTGGTGGAGTGTCTTCGCAAGTCATACTGTCGAGATGGATCGCGAGGCGAGTGGAGGTCTGCGTGGGAAGAATGTATCCGATGACGATACAGGTCTCAGGCGCTCGTGCGAGGAGCGTCTCGGCTTTCGAATTTGGATCGAACTGAAAGGTGATCGGGATGGGGTGGGCTGGTCGTGGCACCAATGGATACGTGATCGTGGTGAGGAGGTGTCCGGGTGTTTCGAGAAAGAACGGGGCTTTGAGTGGAAATGATGGTGCAGAGTTGGGAGGCTCTGCGGCAGAGAGAGGGGCGCCCATCAATGCAGTCTGGAGGCTAATAAGGAGGGTGATGAGCAGAATATGAGATCGTAAGATCATCGGAAGTATCCTCGTGTGATCTTGTTGGATATTGGTCTGTCGTTGTTCGTAATGGCTAGACATGTTCATGAACAGACGGGTTCTTCGGCCTTGCGTGGGATGGTGGAAGGCGTGGAGTTAATCGTGATGAGTTGTCTGTTTTCCGCACAGCCGCTACAGAGATAGTGTCCGTCGGGATGGTCACAGTGCGCGTCTTCCCCGAACTGTCGTGGTCGTGGTGTATAAGCGGTGCAGGGGAATTGAGGATCGCGCTCACCTGGAATCCCGACCGGTCGTCCTCGATAGGTGGTGGTCCAGTGTCGGAAGCCGTAGAGACAGAGCCATCGCCAAAAACGCGTTCGAAGCGAGAGGATTTGGTCGTGGTGTTCGAGCATCTCGTTACGGTAAAGGAGGCGGAGGGGACGATTCATGTATGGTCCTAGGTGTCGAGTAGGCAATGGTGTGATAGAGGGGATACCCCTCAGTATGTGAGAGGTATCCCCTCCATGTCGGTCACGAGAAAGGTTGGTTAGAGCCCCCCGTCGTGCTCGTCTTCGTGTTCTTCGTCCACAGTGCTCACCTCCTTTCTTATGAATTAGGCGGCGACGTCGTCTCGATTGAGTGGCAGGATCGACGGGTCAGCTTTTCCGATTCTGGCGAGGATGCGTGTGCCTTCCCGCACTTTCACGATCGAGAGTACGCTGAGGCAATGCTGAATGAAGATGGAATCGATGTCCTGAGCTTTAGAGTGAAGAGGACGTTGCGGGATATCGGTCCTGAGTCGTAATACGAAGTCTCTAAGGCGATAGGGATTATTAGGTTGCCGTTGAAAGATGTCGGCGACTTCATCCAAGAGGATGACCAAAATATCGTTGCTGTGAATGTGTTTCGGCTCGATGCCGGCGCGTTTGCCTAAGATGGTTTGGAGGTCGGCATGGACATTCCCTTGTTGGTAGTGGTTTTTTGCATAGAGGTAGAGATGATGGGTGCCGCGTTTCAGGGGATTTAAGAGACGGCTGGGTGCCATGAGAACCTCCTCGTGACTTAACTTTTGATATTGACCCAAGCGGGTTGTTGCCGATCGCCGGACTTTAGGACGGGCTGCGGCATATTGAGTCCGGCCGGCATGACGGGGCCATGGAGTTTATAGTCAGCGGGAAAGCGCCGTCCCTGTTTCATTTTCATCATGAGTTCGGTTTGATTGAGATAGATCAATTGAGTGATGCCCATCCCGAGTAGATGAAAGAGAGTGCCATCGGGCACGTAGGTCAGTGGGAAATGGTTCTGATCCACCGGGACTGATCGCGATCCGGCCAGCCAGTTCAGAATATGGGCGGGGGTGAGCAGGAGTTGGAGATGGGCTCTGGCAAAAATGAATTCATCTTCATGATAGAAGGCGGCACAGAAACTGACGATATGATGATTTACGTAAAGCGGATGTTCATGTTCTTTGGGATGACCAAATTCGTAGAGAATCACGCGGTCGACCGTGATTGGAATCTCCGTGATGTGGGGTGGGTCGTCGTCCCGGCGTTGTGGTTCAGTAGAGGGACTTAAATAGTGGCGAATGGTCTCGCAGAGTGTTTCGTTCGTCTGTCCGTGTGTATGGGTGGCCGTGGTGTGAGAGATATCCGTGCGAATGTCTTCCGCGAGGAGGGCGGCGCGCGTCGCTTCCCGGATCAGAACGGTGGCCACGTGTGGATCCCGGACGATGTATTGCCAGTCACGGGTGACGAACCAGTCCAGCTCATGAAGCAGGGCATGCAGGTCCTCCCAGATGTGGTGAGGTGGGGAGGTACTTGGAGGAGTGGGGTCTGGCGAAGATGGCGTAGGGTCAGCGAGGACCACTCGAATCATAGTGATACCTTGTCAGGGCTCTGAAGTGAGTCTGTCGTTCTCGGTTATCCGAGAACTTCTGGCATGACGGTATTACGGTCCAGTGGTGGGGAGAAGTGTGGGGGGAGGGGATGATTTAGCAGGGGGAGGTTGCGAGGTGGGCTCTCACGCTAAGCTCATGATTATGTGGCGATTTATCAAGATGGTTTGGCATGCCCGCTCGTTGGTTCTTTAGGGATGTGCCCGTTGGATCTTTGCAATATTCCTGTGTAAAAAATATCCATCCCTCCGCCACGAGTGGACGAGATAGTGAGGTAACAGGGGAGAGCGTGACTGTCCTCATCGACCTGGTGAGGATAGGTCTCCCGCATGGAGTGGTCTCTTGCTGTGGGGGTGGAAAAACATGGATGCAGAATCGGGTCGATCCAACGTTGGACAATAAAGACAGCGTACCTAGGGGTGCAGGATCGTGAGGCTCGTTGCGCGGAACGGTGTTCTCGAGTAGCCAGTATCTCTGTGTGATGAAAGAGGAGTCTGTGATTATTGTCGCGGATTGGTACCCCGAGCCAAGTCGGGATTGATAAGGACAGTGTCGTAGGTCCAGGTGGTCGACAAGTCGATGTATGGGGTGACGTCGAGGTTGTGAATGCCGACTTTGACGAATTGTCGTTTGAGCCGTGGGTCGTCCTGATAGTGACTGAGATCGCCGACGTTGAAATCTTGGCCGCTCTGTTGCCAGGCCTTCCGACCTGAACCTGTGGTCTGCGCCCAGTTCGAGAGCGCTGTGATCAGGGTATTGAGAAACGTCTGTTTGTTGGTGAGCGCATCTGTGGTGACGGATGCGGTGACAACCGCGACCGTCAATTCTGTTGAGGTGATGCGTGGCACGACGAATTGGACGGGACGGAGGGAGAGTGGCGTAGGCATATGGAGTCCTTCCGGCATGAAGGGATGCCGTGTTGGCAGAGGAGTGAGGAAAGATGTCGCGAGCTTCTAATCGAATGAGAATGGGGAGACGAAACCTTAGGCGGCGATGGCGGAATGGGTCTGAGAAGTGCTGGTTGACGTTTGTATGGTCTGAACGCTGTTGGCGTTGTTACTCAGGTATATGTGAGCCCGGCATGATTCCGATCAGACCGATATCGGTACTAGGGGGAGCGTTGAAGTAGTCTCCAATGTCCTCCGGTGTGGCAGCGTGAATGGTTCCTGACCATTCTACGCGTGACGGCGTAGCGATGAGATTGTCTTCCTGCTCATATTCCACGTAGAGCGTGCCAATCCAACAATGGAGGGCTTTATGATTGAGCGGAGTTGGCGAGTGAATCCAGTGATTGAGGAGGGGCTGCTGTTGATCGATCGTGTAGAGGGCGCGAAGATAGGGAAGGAGAAATGTGCCAGAGGCGCCAAGAGCATACCAATGTCCTTGGTGTCCGATGGAGAAGAGCACGGTCTGGTTCGGAAAGTGTTGGCTAGGCATAGGCGAAGAGGGGCTGTTGTGTCTGTAAGGTGTCGTAGCTGGGATGTTAGCTGTGCTGATATTCGTCTTCAGGTATGTCTGATGTCCCTTCCGGGACCCCGGGCGAAGAAGATTTGGGCATGAAGGTAATGGTATTGGCGACGACTTCATGTTTGTTGCGCTTTTGCCCATCTTCTGTTTCCCATCGTCGTTGCTGCAGCCGGCCATCCACAATCACGCCGCTGCCTTTGCTGAGATATTGTCCGCAATGCTCGGCCTGTTTGCCGAACACGACGATGTCGATAAAGCAGACTTCGTCTTTCATGTCGTCGCCTTGTTTGAATTTGCGATTGACGGCCAATCCAAAGGAGGCGACGGGTGTACCATTCGGTGTGTACCGGAGTTCGGGCATGCGCGTAAGGTGGCCGATGAGGATGACTTTGTTGAAACCGGTCATGAGATAGAGCTCCTTCTGTGGATGGTGAATGGATGATGGGTTCATGATTTATCCTGGGTTTCAGGCTGTGTCGATATCATCTATCAACTATTACGGTCCAGCGGTAGGGAGAATAAGGGGGTGCTCTTATCAAAACCTGTGTGGTTGGTGTTTATGAGGAAGATTGGATGATCAAACGGGATAGCTGAGAAGACTTTGGCATGAATGAGTGCAGAACGGAGCGGTGTTACAGCAACGATCGATACATGGACTGGACAAGCTTAGCGACAGGACGATTCCGGACGAGGAGTGGGAACGCAGGCCTGTTCACTTGCTGAGTGCAGGGGCTGCGGATCGATGTAGTGATAAAACTGGCCAGGGGTATAGCGAACCGGAGGTTCAGGTCCATAGAGCATACTGTCTTGTAGGTCCAATCGTGATGGAATGGACTCGTAGCAGGCTAGGGGGTCCGTGGTCTGCGCGCAAAACGAATAGAGTTGCGCTTGTTGGAGGCTCATACTTTTGAGCAGTAGGAGCGAGATGTAGAGTTCTCCGAGTCCCATGGAAATAGGCTACGCCGGTTGATTGAAAAGGACAAGAGGGATGCTTGGTTCGAAGGGGCTGGTCGTGTGTTAGGTGTGGTTGAGGACTTGACGCAATCGTTCTTCGAAAGAGGACAGGTCAACATCCTGGGTAATGATCCTGGCGCCCATGTGTTTGAGATGCATCTGTTCTTCGATCATGGCGGTTTCGACAAAGCTGGATGGACTCGGGCTATTGAGCAAGGACAGGTCAGGGAACCACGCGCCGGCATCAGGTCCAGACGTGATGTGGATGTGAAAGCGCGGGATGAAGGGTGGCTTGGTGGAGTCAGTGGCCATACGCTTCTTCTGACGGTTTTCTGAATGTGTGCGAGGACGCAGGGAACACACGATGTCTGACGTGAATGTAGCAAAATTTGCTGGCCAGGTCATCATGTGAGGGTGGGATTTGGCGTGGCTGGTTGTTCATTTGAGGTGGTGCGTTCTCGATCATCACCGGAGACTTCAAAGAGCAGATTGCCGTCGGGTAAGACGCTCAGTGGGCGGTATGTGATCTCCATCAGGAGCGGGTTGCCGACTCGCTCACCAATCAGATCGAGAAATCCTTCGAGGTCGTGATCGATCAATTCATGAACCTCAATGGGAATCGACCATGTACGATAGGGGCTATCGGACGTGGGAGTCAGGGTGGGGGATTCACCGGTGTTACTTCCTCTGTCGTATGCTGCTGGGCTCATAGGCGAGTCTCCTCACAACTGATCAGATCGTAATGGGGAACGGACCATTCGCCTCGTGGAATATGGGAGCCGGTGAAGCGGAGCCGTTTCTTGCCGAGTACGGTGACCGTGAGTGGGGATCGAAGTCGTGTGGTGAACACGCCACAGAGAATCGACCGGAATCGTGTCTCGGTCCATTTGAACACGCGTGCATACGTTCGTCCGCCTGTGATCCGGACACGATAGGTGGTTCCGGGTGTGAGTTGCCGGAGGGCCTGTGGCGTCATCGCGCATCCTTTCTATTGCATTATCGAGGGTGAGTGGGAGGTCGTGCGGGGGTGTTGGATCGCTCGTGTAGCGGACCATGCCGAAATTAGGCGGCATGGAGCTGCGATCTGGGGTGAGGACGTCGTTGTTGTGCGTAGCGTTTTAAAATGGTGAGGCAGAGCGCTTTTGCGGTGGCACAGGGGACGGCATTCCCGATCATTCGGGTCTGCGCTTCCTTGGTTCCGGTGAAGTGATAGGTATCCGGGAATCCCATGGCCAAGCTGAGTTCTCGCCGTGTAAGCATCCGAAAGCGAATATCACAGTAGTAGGGATTCCCGTTGACGACAATGAGGGCCATATGATTGCGGGTAGTGAGTGCCGGTAACGGATCTTGCAGGCGGCGAGGTTCTGCATTCCGGTTGAATTGGATCAGGAAAGGTTCCACGAGCGCGACATCGCCAGCGTTTTTGCCGATCAGCGTCCGCATGGGACGGTCGATCGAATCCACATCCATTTGTTGAAAGACTCGGTGGGGAAGGAGAAAAGGCTCGACAAGTCCAATGCCTCGACTGGTAGTGGTGATGGTACTGAGGGGTTGATCAAGTTCGCGAGGTGCGATGATGCTGGATTGTGGAACGATAAACGGGGGAATGGTTTGGCCCTGCTGTTCATCCGTGTATGCCGGGTAGTAGGTCGGTTCACACAATCCAATGTGTGTACCGGCTGCGGTCAATGTTGGGAGAGGGTCGGTAATAGCACGGCCGTTTTGGTGTCGTCGGAGGATGACAAGGAATGGGTCGGCGTGGGCACCTCCGAACTTCTTGAGTCCGGCTTCGATACGGGCCAATGTTTTTGGCCGAAGGGGGTTTTTTCGTGTAAAGATACTCTGACTGGGAATCGACCAGTCGATAATATCTCGCGCGCCTCGCCATTTCTGGAGACCTCCGAAGAGATCGGGATTGCCGGTGGCAGAATGCGTGGGTTCAGGCCAGGTGATGGCTCCGTTTCCTCGCCTCGCTTGAATGAAAAGACGTTCGCGAGAAGTGGGATCGCCGAAGTTGGCACAATTTGTGATGCGCCACTCGACGCGGTAATTCATAGCTTCAAGCGCATGGATAAACGCAAGAAAGCCCTGTCCCTTTTTCTTTTTGATTGGGCGGCCATTTGCGTTGAGTGGTCCGAATGAGAGGAACTCTGAAATGTTTTCGATGAGGAGGTGATCGACGCGCAAGACTTCAACCCATCGCATAATGTGCCAGACGCTTGCGCGGGATTGATCTGACATCGGTCTGCCACCACGCGCGCGGCTATGATGCGTGCATTCTGGACTGGCGACGAGTAAGTGCAGATGACGGCCAGGCACGACTTTTACAGGATCGACATTATCGAGGTTCGCGCATAAGTGTTGTGCGGTGGGATGATTATATTGATGGGTGGCAATCGCTTCGTCCCAATGATTGATCGCGACTAGGGTGGGGTCGAGTCCGAGTTCGTCGCAGGCATGAAGTAGCCCGGTGCTGGTGCCGCCGGCGCCGCAAAATAAGTCGGCGACATGTATCTTCATCGTGTTGGAATCCTGGATATATATAGTGGGGTGTTTGAACTGAAGTGAGCCGCGCGGATCTCTGCGCGTGCGATGTGTTGATGTCGCTGTCGCTGTCGCCATTGGTGCCAGCGCTGTTCCCAGTAATCCGTGGGATATCGCTTTCCTCGATGGGCCCAGCGTCGTGAGCCTTTGACGCTATTCACGTGCGAGCGTGGCATGTGAGTCCTTTAGGTTGGTACAAATGGAAAGTGCGATTGGTCTCTGTCTGGGCTAGTAGTCTTGCCATCCAAATAATTTTGGATCGTGTCGCCCTTCAAAGAGCACACAGAGCGCATAGTCGTCTGGCGCATTAGGCTCCATCTCGTCTTTCGTGTCAGAGGCAAACGCTTCTTGTTGTGCAGCAGAGACGGCATCAGATTCATTCGCTGCGCCGACCTGGGCGACATAAATATCGGTACCAAAATCATCTGCAAGATAATCGGGTCGCAAGAGGACGACGGTATAGTCATGCTGCGGACTCGGTGTCGGTGAAGTGGTGAGGGCTTGAATGACTTCGTCTAAGAGTCCGTGAAGCGCGTATTGTTTGAGAAATTCCGGCTTAAACTGTTCCAGGTTTTCTTGGACCTCTTCGAGAACCTTTCGGTAAGTGGAGAGGGCGTCAGGTAATGAGGGCGTGGGAGGGGTGGGATTGAGCGTGTTCATACCAGTCCTTGCGAAGATCGGTGATGAGAGCGAGGGTGGCGTTGGATTCGTATAGGGCGGTCATGTACCGAGGGTTATCCCGCGAGCCCACGTTTGGTAGTACGTTGGGCGAGTTCGATCGGCGAGAGAATGTCCACGCGGCGTTGTTTATTGCGGCGACGAATCGTGATGCGTTTCTGCAGGATGGCGTGTTCCCAATGCAGCGCTTCCAGTTGGCGTGCCGCACGAGCAGTTTTGTCGAGCGATTCGGCAATGAGATGGCAATAATCCCAGCGCCGCGGTTCATTGGGTAATTGCGCAATGTGCTGTAGGAGTGAGTGTTCGCCTCGCCTGGTCACGTCTTTTTCGACGAGCCATCCAGTTCCTCCTCCATGGGTCCAGCGCAAGCCGATCCAGTCATGGAGGGTATGCCGAAAGATATCATAGCGGTAGCAGTCGCCATTCCAGCGAGTCTTTTCGTTGTGCGAACAGGGCCTGCCAGGACCGAATCGTGCGGAGGCGAGATGGATCCACTGTGAGGGATCGGTTTCATGTTGAAGGAGTCCGCCGCCTTGTTCAGGTTCCATCATCCGCATGTATTCCGTGGTCTGCATCTCAGGGATTGGAGGTTGGGGTCTCATCGTGTGTTCCTTCATGGCTGGTGGAGAGGGGGAACGGTTTAGAGCGAGAGCTGACGTAGCGCGTGGTGAAGGCGATAACCCGGACGATGGTGAAACCGTTCGGCGCCGGCAGGGATACATTCCAGCATCCATTCACAAAAGATTGATCGAGTGAGCAGATATCTGGCTTACAGATGGCTAGGCCGATGTCGAGTTAGCGGTGTGAACGTCTGGGGTGGGTGTTGCGTGCTCCGGGATGCGTGGCAGTCGAAATGCGGCGAGGAAGTGTTGTTCGCGTGTATCGAGATTTCCGCTATCGAGTTCGATCAGGTTGAGGAGTTGCAGTGCGTGAAATACGTTCAAGGGAATGATGACTTCCCAATGATTGGGGCGAGCTGGGACCCCATCATGGAGGGCGACTTCGATGGTGTGGGAAGTCGGTGATGGCACGAGCCGTGTCGTCAGGACCGCTCCTCGGCCGAGATAGGCGAGGATGACCTTGGGGGAGAGACCGGTGTGTGGGTGGATATCCGGTCGAGGCAGTGACGGTGTTGATGAGAGTGGCATGATGTGACCTGCAAAAGTGGGGTTAGTGAGATCAGATTCCTAATATCGAGAGGATGAGGTTAAGCCGCCAATGGTGGGGGGCTCTGGTTTGTAGATCGGGAGTCGTGTGCGCGGACAGCGTGTCGAATCGTGTGCCAGAGAGTTGCATGACGTTGTGTTCGTGCGTGGGCTCGGGCGCCGATCACTCTCGTGCGGTCCTGGGCGGTCCAAAGATGTGCGAGGCGATCTAAGTGTGGATCATATAAGGACGGGGATCCGTGACGTCGGTGCCGGGGATTCATGGCGTGATGTGGCATGGTTGGATGTCCTTTGTCTGGCGCTCGTTGAATATTTTACGCATAGTGGGTGAGCTCTTGACTGTTGAAAGCAAAACTCCATCCTTGGTGATATTTATTGAGATACAAACGAATCTGTTCTTTGGTTGGGGAGTCAAGTTCTGCAGACGTTGAGGCTACGATATGAGTTGGGAGGGGAACGGTGATGAGGGCGATTTCAAATCGCTGTCTACGCTGCTGATCCTGTTTGTCCTCTAAGGACATTGATACAAGGGTGATGCCGAGACTACAGGCGAAGGCAATCAACCACATGTTTCCCAACATAAGCGTACTTACGACATCAAAAATGATAGATGCGGCGAAGAGGAGGGCCGTAAGGATACTGCTATAGACGAGCCAGGGGCGATCAAGGGGGGATGCGAATGTGTGAAGTGGGGCAATGGGTATCATAGTCTATGTCCTTTCGATGTTGATTGGGTACATGTGTGGTATTGCGTGTGGGAAAGCTTCATTTTCCCCATACCCTGTATCCCTTCTGATTCACGGGGGCTGATGAATCATTGCTCATGATCTATTACGGTCCAGCGGTGGGGAGGAGGTGTGGCTTATGGGGGTCGTCGAGCCGAGATAGCCAGTTCATGAGGTGTTTGTATGTTTGTTGCGGGCTTTGGAGGGGAGCGCTCGGGATGACACCATCGATCGTGGCGTCGGCGAGAGATCGTTTAAACCGAATACGTGTTCGTTTTCCTTCATCCCATGACCAGATGCGGTCTTCGACGGTGGCGCGGGCTATCAGGAGGAAGAGATCGACGGTGTGATGGGGTTGGCCTGGACGGTACAACCTGCCCAGAAGCTGAGAAAACATGGCATGGGTCCAGGGGGTATTGAGGCAGATCAGTCGATGACAGACACGTTGAAAGCCGTCGTATCCGACGGCGGCGACGTCAGACACGATCAGGATATCGATGTTGTCGTTGAGGAAATCGTCGGCGCCGTCTTTATGTTCTCCGGTAAAGAATCCGACCCGCCACCCCGCGGTCCGAATGGCGTGAGCGAGTGGTTCCAAGATCCCCTCAAGCAAGTTCGTGTAGATCATCGTTTTGGGCTGCAAGAGACTGAGGAGTGCTGGGAGCCGAATATGAAAGAGTTGTTGCTCCAATTGGAGAATGCCGGCTGAACGTGGGAGGGCTTGAAGTCTGGCCAAGTCCTTCGTGCAGTCGATCTCAATGAGGTGTTCGCGATATTGAATATCGTAGCGCGGCAGCCAGCGGAATCCGGACAGCGTGATCTCTTGATGGATGCGCATGGCGTTGGGAATGGAGGCAGTGGTGTCTAAATGGGGCAGGGGTTCGCCTCGGATGAGTTCGAGGGTGCTCTTGGCTTCTTCGAGCTCATTGAGGATGGGGGTGGCCGACATCGCGGTGAGGGCCAGATGAGGATTTTGTTGCGAGGCTAAGGTTGTGAGCAGATTGAGTCGCTGCCGTCGCAGTGAAAGTAGTTTGGGATTTCGGACTTTCGAAAGGTGTTGCTCGTCGATCACGCAACAATCGAGGTCGGGGTTGTCGGCGAGACACTTCCGGATCTGTGTTTCAGAGTGCGGGAGTTGGAGCAATTCATAATGCAGGAGTAGGTAGCGCGGGCGTTCCGGATGTTTCCATGTGGGGGTAAATGTTCCTGTGCAGATTTCAACGTCAGGAAAGGCGTTTTTGATTACGGCGGCCCACATGGGGACGACATTGAAGGGCGTAAGGATCAGGGTGAGACGGGCCTGAATGACGCGGCTGCCTAGGCAGGCCGCAATGGTTTTTCCTGAGCCGGTGCCTGTGAAGATTCCAAATCGCCGACGATCTCTTAGCCGAACAGCGAGGAGTCGTTGTAATAGACTCGGTGGGGTGGGGACCCCGTCGATCTGGAAGTTATAGTTGGAGGGAATGGGTAAGGTCGTGGCAGCGGAATATTCTTCAAGGAAGCGTTCTTTGATTTTACTGGCATAGTGTGTGTCAGGGCTGGTGTGGAGTGAGGCGAGGGTATGGTCGGGATTTTCAAAGGCCAACCGCCAAAGTTTTTGCACAGCGGATTCGATGAGATAGCTGATGGCACGATCGTCTCGAATCGGAAGAAGGGGGTTCTGATAAGCGGCAAGGAGATCGTCGGTGTGGAGTTCAGGTAGTCCGTCGTCATTGCGGGAGAGGCCGCCATTCTTCGCACGTTGAGCGAGGTGTCTGGCGGATTCTCCGTTGTGGATGAATTTTGCGAGATCATGTGCACGAATAGATTGGTCGATCACCCCTTGCACAATGGTTGCAGCGTCGCCCTGCATTTCTAGTAGGCCGGCTTGCTGTGCAATGAGAAAGAGCTCAGAGGAGTTGAGTTCGTTCAGATGGGGCTGGAGGGTTTCTAGAAAGAGTCGCAAGGTGTCGGTGGTCCATCCGAGCGCGCAAACCGGGCAATGGTGACTTTCGAGTGCATGTTGGACATATTCCGTGACGGATTCGTGCCAACTGTGCGCGGGATTATTGGGACAGGTCCATCGTATGAGCAGTGTGCTGTAGGGCGTAAGGTCGCGTGGTGTGAGGGGGGCATTTGCCGTGGGATGCCAATAGGGAGTGAGATCAGGATGGAGGGCGGCAAGAGATCCTGGTGGCGGGGGGAGCGAGAGCGTGTCGATGGTGCAATAGGGGCAGTCCGGGCGGTGTTGGCGTTCGTAAATGGTGGCTTGCCAGATATGTGTGGGCGCAGCCCAACAGCGCCAAAAGATCTGCTTAGTGCCCAAGTCGTTCGCAGCGATGACCTGATCGAGCGGCCCGTTCTGTTCGACGACCCATTCCTCTTGGAGCCGAGGCGGCAAGAGGTCGCGGACAGAAAGGGTGGGAGAGCTCGATTCTGTGTGAAATGGTGCCATAAATCGGCAATGTATGCCTCAGCGGTATTACGGTCGGTTCCTGGGGAGAAGAAGGGTGGATTATCGTGTGGTTTGGCTGATGAGTGAGCCAGGCCAGGCTATAGCCTCGGGCCACTGACGTGTGCGGTGGGGCGTCGGAATACGCATCGGAGTCGATGACACACAGTTCTCGTTGTGTCCATGGGGTATTGGCTGTTGCTGTGGGACGTTGAAATCGAAGGAGCCGGACGATCCAGCGCTGTCCGGGGCCATATTCGAGAATTTCCCCGAATCCATGCCATCTCGGTTAATTGTATCCTTGCCAATTCGCTATTTAGTTGTAACATTTCCGAAATCTCATCCGGCATGATTTAAGTTTGCGACCTCAACTCGGAGAATTTCTATATTTTTGGGGGCGCACAAGTCTTAGAACATCGTTCTTGGCAAGGATTCGACTGCCAGATGAAGTCTTGGCAAGAAAGTCGTGCCTGGATAGATTTCTCGATTGTCCTAGTTATCCGGTTCAGGAGAAGACAAGTTCGAGTCCTATTAGGGGACCCTATTGCCATTAGCGGTGTTTGCGCCACCGTTTGAATGACTCACTACGGCCAAGTGCGGAAGTTCGGCACCGAGATCGCAGCGCCATAAAGCGGTCCTGATCCCTGTCGCATTAACACCTTTTAGGTGCGGCTGGCACGCGTAGCGGGCCAGCCATCGCCTGCAACGCATTGTTAGCGGACAAGCATCGCACGACTGTTACGCTCCATAATTCTCGAAAGACGGACCACTCCTTCTGACGCCCGATTTTCCGATCTAGAGAAGCCGAGGAACTGGATTGGCGGATGGTCTCGATAGTTTTGCACCATCAGACGGCCCAGTAGGCGAGCCGCAAGTTCATTATCCCCGAACTGCTGCCTCAGACAGCGCCGAACACCTGATGCAAGAAGGTCTGCTACTTGGACTCCTTTGTCATGTTTGGAATCTACGAAATCAAGATCCTCTCGCATCAACATGCCAATGTTTGTAGCCGGTTTGTCCGAGTTTATGCCTATACCGTATGTCTCCCTTAAGTAGGTTGGGCGATCCTCTTCCGAGTAATCAAATCGGCTGAATGCTGAGTAGTCAGCACCAATCAGCATCGGCATCGGTTTCCTGAGAGAAATGGTTTGCAGAAACGCAGGCGTAACTGTGACAAACGCCTTTTCGTATTCTGTCTGAATTGAATTTTTTTGATCAATTCTCCAGCGAAACCGGCCGAGGCTTTTCGGCCTCCTTTGGACAAAGTAGAGAACCCCATTCAGGATGATGGTTGCTATCAGGTTAACTTGGCAGTTGAGTTGGATATAGAGTTGTGGTGCAAAAGCGGCCACTTGCTCCGATAGAGCCTGTAATCCTTCACGTGCCAACTGGTGGTGCATCTTGTCTTTGTGCTCAATGATCCTTTCTGCCTGAACCCTCTGATGCTCCGCTATCTCTCTCTGTTGATTCAATCCAGCATCGGTTGCAACTGCGTACAGCGCTCCGTCAAGCTGCCCGATCCAACCAAGGAACTCAAAATATTGAGATTCACTAATGTTTTTTAGCTTGACCTCGACGTTGGTCGGCACTCCGACAGATCGCTTTAGTCTTGCCACGATTTCACTCAGACGCTTCCTATCGCTCTCCGGGCTTAGATAGGCTGCGATGGAGTTCCACGACTCCGGCGTCGTAGCATTCACAAACGACCCTGATTCGTCGATGAAGATATTCAACGCACTGTCCTGCTAACAATGTTTAGGCGGATCTATATAAGAAGCGGATCTGTCATTTTCTATCCGCGTAACACATCTTCAATGATCGTGAACAATATCCCATCATCGACAGTGGTGCAAATGGCTACTTTTCAATTCGGATTCCGACAGTCGCAAAACGGCCACTTTGCGACAGTCGCTACGGCACTCTCCGCACCGGAAAGCGGCCGTTCATTCGAGATGGTGCTCGCTTCGCGCTACGCTTGGCTGGAGTGTGCCTGAGTCGGCTGGGGAGGGTCGGAGAACAGGTATCGAACACGCGTGTCGGTGTCCACAACACCTACCCACCTGTCTTCCCGTAAGTTCTCGAAATCGTGTGACTGAAGAATTCGATTAGCACCGTCCCAAAATCAGATGATTAGCGGACGTCTTCTTGAGCAAGAGGGGGCAAGCAGCAAATTCTTACAAAGTTCGTTATTGAACTGATTTTCTTGTATCCGCCTGCAATTACGACATGCTTGATTGTTCCGCCATTTGCTTTCATTGCTTTTTCTTTACGAAAGTCTTGCCAGGATTATTTAGGAGCACAGTCGCAAATTACTCACCCTGCCTCTAGTTCTTAAGCTTCTCCTTCATGGCGTAGTTCTGATTAACCAGATGTTTAATGTATTCATTTTCAAGTCCCATTAGCCGCAGAAAGTGCAGTTGGAAGAGGACTTCCAATTTCATGCAAAGCTTCCAGAGGTCAGTCCCAGTAGCCGCCTTCGCAGAAAGATTCTTGTCATAGTGAGTCAGATAGTTTCTTGTATCAATGACCTTTGAGATAAAGGCTTTTCCTTCCGTTGAGGAACCATAGAGAGGCTGGAAAGGGTCTATCATATCAGTCAAACGATGTCGCAATGAAAGTTCATTCCCGTACGTGAGCTTCCCACTGAGCCACTTCTGCTTATCATTCGGACACGCTTTCAATAGTACATTGACAAGTTGGGTGAATTCACTTTCGGGCATGAGTATTTTGTCTGAGTTTCGTCTGTGTAGAGTTTCAATGCCCTGCGCAAGAGATAGGAAGCTCCCATCGATATATCTGTGCGCACCGGATTGTGAAGCAAAATATAAGTTGAACGCTGGCTCAGATATTTCGTAATTAGCCAGCCAATTTGTCATGACTTTCTCAAGCTCTTGAGCGACATGTCTGTATTGGAACAGCATATCGTGCCAACTTATGCGTGGCCTTACTTCGGAAGGGAGAATGCCCTCATAATAAATTGTGACAGGAATTTTTCGCTTCTGCCCCTCCACGATTTCTGTGGTCAACTCATCGGAGTAGGCGGTTACAGAATCTACATAGACCGTCTTATCAATTGCGAAACAAAGGAAATTGGTTATCTTGAACGCAAGAGATAGGAAATCCTCGATGGGCCTGGGGTCCTTTGATCTAAGGGAAATATACGCTTTCTGAGTTACCTCGGCTTTAGTAACCTCAACTCCGCTGGGCAGTGTCCATGCAAAAGTAAATGCTAGACCAATATTGCCGGGCAATTGGATTGGTACTTCTGTTGGTGGGCCGTATTGTATTGTGGCGCCTTGCGCCTCCCAATGATGCTCTACTCTAAGCCCCGTGATCGAGAGCCATTCATCTAGTCCCTCTACAGAAAAATCAAGCCTAGAGAAGGTTACAGCCTCATTGGGTTCGTAGCCTACTCCAATATAAGCGAATTGCGCTTTAATAACCGATTGAGAAATCCCGCCGAAATGAATAGTGCGCGGAATGTTGTAGCAATTATCTAGCGTGACCATTGAACTCTTGATTATTCCCACCACTCGCTTTAGTGGCCCACTTCCGAGTGAAACATCAAGAGGTTCCCCAAGGGGGCCAATAACGTCGAGCTTCATTTCTCCACGGTCGGAGATGTGTAATGTTCCTGGCCACTTGGTATCAGGATCTTCTGGCAGCCAGAAGTATCCAGATTCGCTTATTGGCTCAGCAAGTCGCATAAAATACCCTTGATTCTATGTGGGAGACTGCAGTGCTTTGTGTTTTTGAAACATACATACCAAGAATGCATCCATAATTCCGGTAAGCATAGTAAGGTCATGGTCGATGCTAACCACTGGGCTTCTAAAATAGTGGCCTTGCTTATTCTTGAGATAGACCATGTGGTCAGCTAAACGTTCCCTCTTCGAGTCGCGCCATTGGGACACAGTGTGTTCCTCAAACCAGGCTTTACCCTCAGCATTCAAAGTACTTTTCCTAAATATTTCGATATCGGGATCTTCCATCTCCAATATTTTTAAAATTTCTTCTTTAGTCTTTTTAGAGTCCTCCGTATCAACTACCAATTCCGTTGGCATTGGAATAACTTCATGGGCTGCAGCATGCCTGAAGTCGCTCATGATGCCGATCCAATCATGGACGACTGGCATCAGGAGAAACTTTCTAAGATTCGGTCTCTGTTCCTCCAACGCCTTCAGGAATTTTGGCCTGTTAATTCCACACTGCTTCTGGTCTAGGCCAAGGCTAAGGGAATGATTGGCCAGCAGGGATAGTTGATCCAACATCCCCCATAGCAGCAAATAGAACTGATTAAGGTGATAGGAGAGTCCAAAACCAAATTGAGAGTCTCCGTGTCGTCTCGAGTCGTCTCGCTGAAGTCGATAAAATTTCACCATATCCCTGGCGTACAGAATAAACGGGTATCGATTGAAAAGGAGGCTCCGAAGTTGTTGTCGCCCCTCCTCTGTAAGGCTTTCTTTCTCACCGGCACCCCACCATCTCACGAGTCTTTGACACTTATGATGGGCCAAGATGTAATACACGTCTTGATACAGGGAAGATGAGTGCGAAACAGACCAGAACACATTATGGCCATGTGCACAAACTTCTACAAAGTCTGCGAGTTCATCGAGTGGAACAATGTTGATCAGATCGCTTGCGAGCGCATAACGCGCATCAAGCAAAGCCCCAGAAATGGTCACTAACCCATCGACCTTTTCGTGAATTGCCAATGCGCACAGTGCCCTCTCACGGATTGCAGAGGGGCTATCGTTTAGCAACTCTTTCCTTGGGTCGCCTTCATCAAGGCGGGTAGGCATATACGCATCTGACGGAAGGTTCTCGGACACAACCTCAAATAAAGGTTCTTGCAAACCTAGTTTCTCCAGCGTCAGCAATTGAATGTGTATTGATGGGCTGAGCAGTCTTAGGTCAACAATGAATTGGAGAATCTGCGATTGGTTGGAAGTGGAAAGCAGGTTCAGGCAGGTGGGATCAATAAGAAGCCTAAAGTCACGCTTTGGGTAAAGTTGCCAAAGATGAGGACGTAAACCATCTCTTATTAGCATCGCTGCCACAACCTATTCTGGAGGTCCATCCAGCTCCTCCATAGCATTAATTGTACAACTCAAGACTTCATCTGACAGACAGCGAGTCCTCACCGGGTTTACGCCG
>JAMPUU010000006.1 GCA_030144965.1 Nitrospira sp. BO4 | reverse complement strand
CCATAATATGAGAAGCTCCTTGGAAAGTTCGTCAATCCAAGACAAATGTCACCTTCAGATCCACTCGGTATAAGGAAACCTTGTTGTTCTCGACCACCACATGTTGCTCTTTCACCCACGCGGATTTGATCCCGTGAACGGTTTTGGATGCTCGGGCAATTCCCTGGACAATGGCATCCTCGAAACTAGCGGGCGATTCGGCGCTGATCTCGATGATTTTTGCGACTGACATGGAATTCCTCCCTTCATGGCGCGCACATACGCGGTTGATGACTCATGACCCCCTTCAAATCACCTGTCCTTCTTGGCATGCTGCGCCTCGAGAGCAGCATGCCATATTGTGTGATCAGCAAGGTAGGCGCCAGGGAACGATCGTCCAATGATTCGGCATAGGGTCGATATTTCAGGAGGTTATCGAGGGGACGAGAAAAGAAGGAATTTCGGAATTGGGGAACTCTGCTACAAGGGAGATGCACGACCTACGGAAAGAACTCGCGCGGAACGTTAGAGCCGCCCACTCAAAGGCGATTCTCTCGGAGATTATCGTGGCGTTCTGCGTCAAGGGCAAGAGCCCGGTGTGGGGGATTATGCCCCGCTTTCCCGCACACAGAATTCTTCTCACATAACGGCCCCCGCGAGGTGAAGGGCGACAAACTCAAGAGAAGAATAACCATCTTGCCGAAGAGCATCGGACTGTTTAATTAGCATAACTAATATAATGGCTCGCATGGATTTGGTCTTGCGAGGTCTGTGTAAGTAGACTAGAATTGAGTCCTCTCGCCATGGCACCCAAGGCCGCAAAAAAAAAGCGTTGGGTGAGGGCCCAACCGCTTTCACACGCATACCACACCGGGGATCGGCAGGGAAACGCGGTCGAATCGGCTCGAGAAGATTTCTTTGCTGAAGCCTTCCGTCTAAGTCCTTACCCAATCGGTATCACGGAACTCGAAACCGGGCTCTGTCTGGAAATTAATGATGCCTGCCTGGAGATCTTCGGGTTTAGTCGGGACGAAGTCGTTGGGAATACCACGTTGACGTTGCAGATCTGGCCTCACCCTCGTGATCGTGCTCGGTTCATCAATCGATTGAATTCCGAAGGATCGGTAAAAAACCTTGAAGTGTCGATGCGGACGAAGAAAGGAACGCTACGACGATTCCTCATCTCGACGAATCTCATCACGGTAGGCGGCAAGCGTTGCCTCCTGACGATTGGGAACGACATCACGGCAGAGGACGATGTGCGTGTAGCCCATGACCAGTCGAAACGAGGTATCCGAGAGAGCATCGCGGGAGTCGAGCGAACGAATGGCGCGACGCGGGACGGTGGCGAACGGTTTCCTTTGTTCATCGAGCATGCACCGGCCGCGATTGCGATGTTTGACCGCGATATGCGCTATCTGGCGGCGAGTCGCCGTTGGATGGAAGATTATCGGCTGACCGGAGATATCGTGGGTCAATCTCACTACGACATGTTTCCCGACGTCTCATTGCGGTGGAAAGAGGTACATCGACGAGGGTTGGCCGGAGAGGTTCTGAGCGCAGATGAAGACCAGTTCGTTCGAGATGACGGCTCCGTGCAGTGGATCACCTGGGATGTCCGCCCTTGGTATAGCGGCGACCAGATCGGCGGCATTGCGATTGCGACGGAGGATGTGACGGCTCGTGTGGAGGCAAAGATCGCGTTGCATGAGCGGGAGGAACGATCGGATCAAGTCATCCGATTGGCCAACTTCGGCATTTTCGACCATGATCACCGTAGCGGAAAAGTGTACTGGTCGCCGGCCATGAGGGAAATCTATGGCGTGGGATCGGACGCTCCGGCCTCCCTGGAGGGTTATATCCAGCTGATTCATCCGGAGGATCGCGAAATGGTCGTCATGGCGATCAAACAAGCCCATGACCCTACGGCTGACGATCTGTTTTCAATGGAACACCGTCTTTTGCGTCCCGACGGGAGTGTCCGCTGGGTCAACTTTCGATCATGGACGCTATTCGAGAGTGACGGCCCCGTGCGTCGTCCCACCCGGACCTTGGGAGCGATGATCGACGTCACGAAGCGCAAACAAGCCGAAGAGGCGTTGAAAATAAGCGAGCGACGATTCGCCTCCTTTATGGATAATTTGCATGGTTTTGCGTGGATCAAAGATGCTCAGGGACGATATCTCTATGTCAATCGACTGTTTCAAGAATCCGTCCTGAGGGGTTTGGAGTGGAAAGAAAAAACTGCTTTCGAGTTGTGGCCTGCGGAGGTCGCCGAGCAGTACGATTTGAATGATAGGAAAGTGCGGGAAAATCGGGTTCCGCTCCACACTGTCGAGTCGTTCATACAAAACGGAGAGATTCGGCACGCCCTTGTCAGCAAGTTTCCTATCATCGATCAGAAGGGAGCCCCGTCGCTGTTTGGTGGTGTCGCGGTCGACATCACCGAACGCAAGCAAGCGGAAGAGGCACTGCATCATAACCAACTCGAGCTGCATCAACAGCAAGTCCAGCTGGAGGAGCTGACCTCGAAGTTACTGACGGCACAAGAGCATGAGCGGCAACGAATCGCCCGTGATCTGCATGACGATGTAAGCCAGCGACTGGCGGCATTGGTCTTGGAGGTCGCGTCGTTCGAGCGCCAGTCTTCCAGCATGCCGGTCGAACTGGCTCATGCGCTGACGCCGATTCGTGAACAGTTGGAACAACTTTCGGATGATGTGCATACCCTTGCGTACCGACTTCATCCCTCCCTCTTGGAACACGCAGGATTGCGTCCTGCAATCGAAGACCATGTTCATCAGGTTTCCCGGCGGACCGGCTTGCCCATCCACCTCAAGATTGCCGGGGTTCCGAATGCGGTCCCGCTCGATCACGCCACCTGTCTCTTCCGTGTAATGCAGGAGAGCGTCCAAAATGTGGTGAAACATGCGCAGGCAACGGCAGTGGCGGTCCAACTCCGTGGATCGTCGAAGGGCATCGGATTGTCTGTGACTGACAATGGGAAGGGATTTGACCCCCATGACCAGAGCACCCATCAGCAGGGCTTGGGGTTGAGTAGTATGGAGGAACGGTTGCGGCAACTGCAGGGATTTTTTCGGATTCAGTCCGGGCCGGCCAACGGCACGAAGGTCTGTGCCTGGGTTCCTTGCGAGTTGGAGGTCATATGAAACGACCACGTATCTTGATGGCGGATGACCATGCCATTGTCCTGGCTGGGCTTCGGAAGTTGGTAGAAGCCGAAGGCGAGGTCGTTGGCATGGTGGAGGACGGGCGAACATTGGTGGAGAAAGCCCAGCAGCTTCGCCCCGACATTGTGTTGCTCGATATCTCGATGCCGCTCCTCAACGGGTTGGACGCGGCGCGACAATTGACCAAACTGGTGCCGGAGAGCAAGCTCATCTTCCTGACGATGCACGCCACCCCCACGTATGCGACCGAAGCCTTTAAGGCAGGTGCTGCGGGCTATCTGATAAAACGGTCGGCAGCGGTGGAACTCAAGCAAGCGATCCAGGCCGTGATGCGGGGGCAGCACTACATGACTCCGCTGATCACGAAGGACGTGTTAGCAGCGACGCTCCAATCTCCCGAAGGCCAGCCATGCAAGCCGGTGGTGACTTCTCTCACGCAGCGGCAACGTGAAGTGTTGCAACTCGTTGCGGAGGGAAAAGGAACCAAAGCGATTGCCTCCATTCTGAATATCTCTGTGAAGACCGTAGAGTTCCACAAATTTCGCATCATGGGCGAACTCGATCTGCATTCGACGGCCGAGTTGATCAAATATGCAATCGCTGAAGGTCTTGTGAGTGTGTCCTCATAGGCACACGCACAAGGTTTTGGTTTAGTTCCGGTCTCAAAATCGTTTTCGGCTGAGAACCGGGCGGCGTCCCCTAACAAACTCCGGCATTTGGTGGAAGTCTCGTGCTCCAGGATTTGGACAGAGGTTTCGGTGAATGGTTCAGAACCTCTCGCCTCTCGATCTGAGATGAGTGCTAGTAATATCCCTTTTTCTTTCCAGGGATTTTACTAGTTCACAAGCTCCGCCCTAACCCATTATCATCCAATAGTTATTCAGTATCGTGTATTCGAGTGTCGGTGGGAATTATTACTTCTGATTCTGATCTGTTTAGTGTGTGGGAGGGGGTCATGCAGTTCTCGGCGATCATAGACCGTGTCCATCATGCGCTCAAGCAGTTTGGTACACATTGTTCTATGGAAGAGGTGGTCGGCCTCTGTCCGGATCTGACCTGGAATCAAGTCCACCTATCTATTGATTACTTGAGCAAGACGGGAAAGGTCCGTGTGACGCTTGACCCAGACAGGACATATACGGTCCATCCGGTTCTTGGCGAGCCGTCTCAAGTTTCATCCATAGGGCATATTCAAAGTACCGTCCAGTAATCTTACTAGACCTATCCTCTCGGTGCGATACTGGCCGACTACCCCGCCGGCTGATGTTTTCCATGTGCCCACCTTCCCTGCAGATTTGGCCATCGTGGTTGTGTCCTGCGCGGGTTTGTTGCAGGCAATCGATGGTGTTGCGTTTCTCCAGCTCCTCTCAGAATGTCCACTCGTATCACTCCACATCCAGTCGTATCACGTTTCTCCGTATGAAGATGTCCTGCCCTGATCCGGCCCATCGCCTGTAGCTGCGCAGCCTTGAACCACAGGACTTCACAAGGTATTGGTAATTGGTGAAAATACTTCTGACGGACGGTAAGGAAGGTAGAAGTGACGCCGCGGCGAACGTAGTGATCGCTCAAGCCACATAAGACGGCAGAAGAAAAGTTTCCGGGAACGTCACCTGCCAACGCGTTTCAGAATCCAACAAGGGAAGTTGTGGTACAGTGACGAGCTCATGAGAATCTTTGTTCTCGGAGTTGGAGCGACCGGTTCACTACTGGTCAAGCTACTTACTCGCCAGGGACATCATGTGTCTTGTGGCGACCGTGATCTCGCCCGTGCACGCGACTTTCTCGGCGAACCGTCCAGCGTTGTTATCCAACAGGTCAATGCCCGAAATCTGCGCAGCGTCGTTAAGGCGGCCAAAGGATGCCAGCTCCTGATCAATGCGTGCCCTGCCGCCCTCAACAACGTCGTGATGCGTGCGGCGCTGCGATTGCACGCCCATTACCTCGATACTGCATCATGTTTAAGGCCCAACCCATTTCGTCCGGAACAGTTTTGCTTCGATAAGCAATTCCGGGAAAAAGGGCGATGGGCACTCATTCACGCTGGTGTCGCGCCAGGGTTAACGAATCTTTTCGCCGCTCAGGCTGCGGCTGGACTAGATAAATTGGACAAAGCAGAAGTCCGAATTTTTGAGGATACTGCGTCTGAGGGGCCTGTCTCACAGTGGTCGGCCGAGTCTGCTTTTGACGAAGCAGTGTCGCGCCCTCGTATCTATCGTGATGGCCGGTTCAGCTTCGGCATCCGATTTGGAGAGCGTGAACGATTTAGGTTTCCCCCGCCAATTGGACAGGTTGGAGTCGTGCTGGTTGCGCAGGATGAAGTCACGACGCTGCCCCGCTTCCTAGGTTTCCAGAGTGTGGACGCGAAAATCGGCGGGACTGACATTGACCGACTGCGGAGATGGTATCGACAAGGGAAACTCACACGGTCACGCGGCCTCAGTTCGGTACGATTTCCGGCGACGGCATCTCCCCGTATGATGATCACGCTGGTCCGGCGAGGGATTCTGCACAATGCTCGTTTTGCCGTAGCGGTTTTGGCCTATGGCTCCCAGCGGACGCATCCTTGTCTGATCCGCTGGGATGCGCGGTTCCCCTCGCTCTTTGATTTGCGTCAAAAAAATCTCGCCTGTTCACCGATTGCCTGGGGCACCGCGCATCTCATAGCTATTTTTGTCAAACACATGCCTCGCAAGCTTGTGGGTGTGTATGCTCCTGAAGTCTTGCCGTCCCTTACGCGAAGAGAGATCCTTCGTGAGACACGTTCGATCGGCATCCGTCTTAAGAGAAGAATAAAGCCCCTCAAACCCCTGGACCCCACCTGGCCTTCCGCAGAAAGTTAAAAGAAATCCATACGTTCCGCCACAGGATCCGGCTTGCCCCGCGTACATCTCCGCTGCATACTGCCCTAACGAATGGTTCCTATCCATGCGGTCCAAGTTACTTGACAGTCGATTTTGTCAGGAATAAATTTGAGGCAGACGTAGGTTCCCGAAGAGCAGTGGGGCCGAGTTGTTGTATGGCATCAGCCCTGTGATGTCATTCTTTTCAGCTTTGTCCAGGGAAAAGATGTCTGTCGGTCTCATTCCTTGGGAAGTGTGCTTGTGGTCTACCACTTCGTTGCGTGATGGGTCCGAACGAAAGGAGTAACCATGGATAGTACCTTCTTAATATTTGCGGCCGTGATGCTCATCATCTTCATCGGCGGCATCATCATATACAAGAAGAGCGTCTAATCGGCGGTCTATTCCTTCACCTCGTTTTATTGTGAAGCGGCTCAGTCCCTCGTGAGCTTAGTCTCGCGAGTTGTCAAGGTGCTGAGCGAAACGTTACCGGTCTGTCTTCTTCTCATCTGCCCTTCCGATTCATCCCTATCACTCATATTGTTCGTGATGTATCCTGGCTGGGATTTCAAGCGAGGAAGCCTGGCCTGAGCCGATTCATCGGCAGTACCAGGCCGATCCATGGAGACCACCGGTGAAACGAGTACCGATCCGATAGTTATTCGCGGATTGCCTTGGCGCGCTTTTGAAGATAGGCATTCCGTACTGCGGCATAGAGATCCAAAGTAGATTCTTCCACACCCTCAAACTTTTCCAGATTCAGAGAGCGCTCGTTTACGACTTCAGTCGCACGCGCGCCAATCGAGATGCCATACGTGAGCGCCCGCTCTTCTATAGAGACCACTGTCGGAATGGCATCGATGTTATGCATGGTCGGCAGGATCAGCCAGTAAATCGGATTGAGGGCAATATCTCCCGCATACCCGATAAGATCCCGAACCGTGTATGGTCCCAAAAGCGGCACCATGATATAGGGGCCGGGCTTGACTCCATAGAATCCAAGCGTCTGTCCCGTATCTTCCTCCGGTGTTGTGAGATTGAATCGCTGAGCCACATCAAAGAATCCCCCGATCCCAACCGTCGTATTAATGAGAAATCGCCCGACTTCTATTCCAGCTCCCTTGAATCTACCTTGAAAGATATTGTTCAGAAACCGCGGAGTCACACGACTATTGTAGAAGATATTGCTGACGCCGTTCTGGACAATATTCGGAACGACGAAGTTGTATCCTCTGGCGACCGGTTTCAACACCCACCGATCCAGCTGCCGGTTGAATTCAAAGAATTTGGTATTGAGCGGCTCCCAGGGATCATATTCCTCAACGGCCTCTTCGCCCGGCTTGGCAAAGGGATCCACAGGCTCGTCCAGTGATTGGTCGCGAGCAGCTAGTGCAAGGGGAAGCATGGAGGAAGCCGAGGAGGCATCCGCGAGCAGAACCGACGGCGTGCTTCGCTCGACATAGGGAGCGTCGGAGCGCATCGAGCCTTCATGTACCGCACAACCTGAAAGCAATATCACTACAGCGGCAAGTAGCAACCTGCATGGTCTTTCAATCCACCGAACCGGCCCACCACCAGTCTGTATCCTCATCCTTTGCGTGCCTTCCTCGTATGAAATGCAAGCCTTCATCGGCAATGCGGTGCCGCACTGTACCAAAAGTCGGCTCACCGGCCAATAATTATTTCTGAATCTTCTTGCAGAGAAACGATACCGCCCTCAGCCGCTTTCCCTTACAGGTATGGCATTACCATTGCTTCCCCGGTTCTCCGGCATCGACTGTAATGAGTTCTTGCGACAGACGTCGGCTCATGGCTTGACAGAACGGAAGGATTGGTGTGAGCATCATGTGTTTCCTTCCACTCGACATCTTGAACAGTCTGCAGAATGTGTCGATTGAGGTCTTATGCAACCCTGAAAAGTGATCGTGCAGATGAACGCATGAGGGGATTTCTAACGTGGGGAGGGATGAGATGGCGATGAAAGCAATAATAGGGGTAGATGGTTCCCGGTACTCGGAGTGGCTCTTAGGATGGCTGAGTAAGATGCCGTTTCGTTCTTCGCCACGTGTCACGGCAGTTCATGCGATCGATTTCGACTCGGCTCGTGCTCCATTCGTCACGCACCCGTCCGTCAGTGGGCACGAACCCGATGAAGGGGAGGCCATTCACCTCGTGGAGACTCGAGCCAAGCAGGTGGAAATGGAAACGAAGCAGCGTATGGCGGAGCTGGGGTTGGAAGGGTCGGTGCGCGTGGAGAAGGGACAAATTGCGCATGCCCTCCTCAGACGTGCGGGTCGTACCGCACTGATAGCGGTAGGGAGCCGGGGCCTGGACGCAGTCGACCGTTTCGTATTGGGGAGCGTGTCGACAGCGATTACGGTTCACGCGCGTTCTCCGGTTTTGATTGTGAAGGAGCCACCACAAACCATTCGGCGGATTCTATTCGCAACAGATGGCTCTCCCTCATCTACGAAGGCCCTTCAGTTCCTCACCAAGCAATTCAAGGTCAAGTCCGAAGCCGAACCACTTCATATTCTGCTGGTGCACGTCATGCCGTTTCTGCGCTACACAGTGGTGAAGGAAGCAGGGGAAAAATTGCTCGCCCAAGAGGCGGCCAAGCTTGAGAAGGCCGGGTATCGCGTCAGGGAATTCCCACGCGTGGGACCGGCCGCGGAAGAGATCATGAAAGTGGTGAATCGAGAACAACCGGACCTGATCGTCACTGGAGCGAAGGGGAGAAGCGCTATGGCGCGCTTTCTCTTAGGGAGCGTCTCGACAAAGCTGATACACCAGAGCGCATGCTCCGTACTCGTGGTCAGATAAGCCCATCACCTCGAGAATCCAGCGCACCTTTCAGAAATCCATCCATCGCTCGCCCCGTATGAGGGGCGAGCGAGACATCAGTTGGAGAGGGCTTGGCGAACCGGGAACATCACCGCTCTTCGAAAGAGTCCCTTCTCCATGAAAAACATGCGTCTTCACCGAGCTCATCCACCAGGGAAAGGAACTTTTCTCGAAGCGGAACGTCCAATTCCTCGACGATACGCTACACGCTCTTTTTATAAACGATGAGCCCACCGAGGAGGAGTGCACCCATCACAAGCGCGAACAACCACATCATATCCATAACGGCTCCTTTCATTTAAGACCAACGTGAACGCTTGTCCTATGAATGGAGCAACTCTTGTGCTTGAATCGCGCGAAGCGGACCGTCCCTAAACTCCGCAAAAAGAAGCCTATCCGGCCTCGTGTGTGCGGAACGCATCCAGGGGGTTGGGGGAAATGTCCTCAAGACTGTCCATTCAATTGGACAGAAGCAGGGAAGAAGCTATCGAATACGCATATGGTCCCGGTCAAAAGGCCCACGGCTATCGCAGACGGTCACGCCCATGCGGCGTGGAAAGATCTTGGTCGGGTCCGATTGGGACAATGCGGGTAGGATTGATGTCGTCGTGCGTGATGTAGTAGTGCCGCTTAATATGATCGAAATTGACAGTTTCAGCGATGCCGTCAGTTTGGTAGAGGTCCTTGAGATACCCAAAGAGGTTCGGGTAGTCGATGATACGCCGGACGTTGCACTTGAAATGTCCATGATACACCGCGTCGAACCGAACCAATGTGACGAAGAGCCGCCAGTCGGTTTCAACCAACTCCGGTCCGAAGAGATAACGGCGGGATGCAAGACGCGCATCGAGTTGATCCAAGGCGGCGAACAATCGCCCTGCCGCTCGTTCATAGGCGCCCTGAGATGTGGCGAATCCCGCTCGGTAGACCCCGTCGTTCACGTTCTCGTAGATAAAAGTGTTGAGCTCATCGATCTCCTGTCGCCATCCGTCCGGGTATAAATCGATCGGACTTTCAGTGAATCGATTGAATTCACCGTTGAAGATTCTCATCAGGTCATCGTCGGAATTGGTGACGATGCGTTTGGTCACGCGATCCCACAGGACCGGAACCGTCATACGACCGATATAGGCCGGATCGGTCTTTTTATAGGCTTCGCGCAAGAACTGAAACCCATTGATGGGGTCGAGGGAATGTCCCGCACCTTCGCGAAATGCCCATCCTCGCTCGTCGCGAATGGGGTCCACGACCGTCATACCGATCACCGTCTCGAGCTTCTTCAGCTTGCGCACGATGATCGTGCGATGTGCCCACGGGCAAGCCCATGAGACGTAGAGATGATAGCGGCCGGCTTCGGCAGGATAGCCCGAGCTCCCGTTGGCGGTCACCCATTCCCGGAACGCATCCGGCTGTCGGGTAAACTCGCCGGCCGGCGATTGTTCGTCGGGAAATTGCGCCTGGATCCCCATACACAGAGCCGTTTCCTTTCGGAATCAGTATCTCATATCAACGACCCAAGGTGTTAGGAGGTCTCAGTATGCCTGACGCGTTTTGCTACGGCATCGAATCCGGATCGTAGCAAAAGGCCACGATTGTTCGGCGTTGCGCGAAGAAAACAACGTATTTGAGGGGCATGCCCCGTGCGAGAAGGCTAGAAGGGGGAGGGGTGTCTCTGGGGTTGAAGCGCAATGCCAAGGAGTTGTGATTCGTGGGTAGTCCCGGGCTGAATCGGAACGCGACCGTCTTTCTGGCTTATGCCATGCGTGGTCTGGCGGCCTGTGCGATCGTGGCAGCGAGCACCGGTTGTGAGAACAAACCGGCGGCGGACACCTCCACCGTCAAACCGGACTCTGCTTCCACATCACCGGGAGTCGTGCGTCTGACGCCGGAAGAGTTATCTCGGATGCAGCTGGAACTTGCACCGGTGGTGCAAGGACAGATTCTTTCGCATCGTGAGTTTCCCGCAACCGTTCAAGCCAACCAGAACGAACTGGCCGAGGTTACCACCTTGATTCGAGGCCGGGTCGTGAAGGTTCAGGTGGATGTCGGCCAGGACGTGAAAAAGGGCGCTCTCTTGGCAATGCTCCACAGCGTGGACCTTGGCGTCGCGGAAGGAGATTACCTCAAGGCCGGGGCAAGACTGCAAGAGGCGGAACTCGCGCATCTCCGTGCCAAGGATCTGTACGAAAACAACGCCGTCAGCCTTGCCGAACTGCAACGACGCGAGGCCGCCATGAAGACGGCGAGAGCCGAACTGCGGGAGGCAAAGAACCGTCTCGAGCTGCTTGGGGTGCCACGAGAAGAGATCGACAGGCTTGAGCGGGAGTTGACGATCAAGGCCGACATGCCCTTGCGCGCCCCGTTCGAGGGGCGGGTCATCACGCGCAACATTACGCGTGGAGAAGTAGTCGAGACGGATCAAAAGCTTTTTACCGTGGCGAATCTCACCAATATGTGGGTGATCGGCAACGTGCCGGAGAAGGACGTTCAATTCATCCACAAAGATCAGAAGGTCGAAGTGGTCTTGGCGGCCTATCCCCATGCGCTCACCACCGGTGTCATTACCTACATCGGGGATGTGCTTGATCCGGGCACTCGTACCATGCGCCTGCGAGTGACAGTCCCGAATCCCTATCGGCTGCTGAAGCCGGAAATGTTTGCCATCGTCCGCGTGTATACGGCGTCCAGTCCGGACACGCTGAGCGTGCCGCTGGCGGCGATCCAAGACGGGCCTGCCGGCAAGATGGTGTTTGTTCAGCGGGGGGCCGGGGCGTTTGAGGCGCGGACAGTCACGTTGGGGAACGAAGAACGCGACGTCGTCAGCGTGTTGGAAGGGGTGACGGCAGGCGAACAGGTCGTCACCAAGGGCTCCTTCGCTCTCAGGTCAGAAATGGAACGGCATAAGATCGAGCCTTCGCTATGATCGCCGCGCTTCTGGAATTTTCGCTGCGCCAACGGATACTGATCATTGGCCTGGCCTGCCTGTTGTCCGTCATCGGTGTGATTGCCTTTGAGTCCATTCCGATCGATGCCTATCCAGACGTGACCAACATCCAAGTGCAGGTGCTGACCGAGGCGGCGGGTCTCTCCCCGGTCGAAGTGGAGCGGTTCATTACGTATCCCCTCGAACTCCAGATGACGGGTCTGCCGGGTCTGGCGGAAATCCGCTCGCTCTCCAAATTCGCGCTCTCTCAGATTACGGTGGTCTTTCAAGACGAGGTCGATATCTACTTCGCCCGCCAGTTGGTCCTGGAGCGGATCATGGCGGCCAAAGAGCGGTTACCGGAGGGGCTCGAGCCCGTGATGGCCCCCGTCACCACTGGGCTGGGCGAGGTCTATCACTATTATATCGAAGGGTCCCATGCGACGGCCACGGATCCTCAGGTCGTCGAGAGGGAACTGACGGATCAACGGACAATGCAGGACTGGGTCTTGCGCCCTCTGCTGAAGAGCGTGCCGGGCGTGATTGACGTGAACGGCATGGGCGGGTTCGTGAAACAGTATCAAGTCCTGGTGGATTCGGCCAAGCTCCGCAAGTTCGACTTGACGCTCCACCAGATCTATGAGGCGGTGGTGAAGAACAACGCCAATGTCGGGGGCAATGTGTTGGAACGGCATGCCGACCGCTCGATCGTGCGAGGACTCGGGCTGATCAAGACCGTGAGCGATATCGAATCCATCATCGTGAAAGAGGTCGGCGGCACGCCGGTATTCGTTCGGGATGTCGCGGAAGTCCAGATAGGCCACGCCGTTCGCCATGGTGCCGTGGTCCTCAATGGGGAGCGGGAGGTTGTGATTGGAACGGTGTTGATGCTTCGCGGAGCGAATGCCCGTCAGGTGGTCGAAGCCGTCAAGGACAAGGTGCAGGATCTCCAGCAGAGTACGATTCTTCCGCCCGGCACGAAACTGATTCCATTCTATGATCGCATCGAATTGGTAAATGCCGCCATCCAGACGGTGCGCGACGCGTTGATCGAAGGGATCGTGTTGGTGGTCTTCGTCTTCTTTTTCTTCCTGGGCCACGTGCGCAGCGCCGTCGTCGTGACCGTCTCGCTGATCGTTACCCCCTTGATCACATTCATCGCCATGCAGCGCTTGGGACTTTCAGCCAATCTGATGACGCTTGGTGGGCTGGCCATCGCCATCGGTGAGATCGCGGACGGCTCGCTGGTCGTGGTCGAAAACGTGTATCGCCATCTCGCGCAGACTAACGCGGAGACTGCAAAAAGCAAGGTCGACGTGATTCTCCAGGCCACGAAAGAAGTGGGCCGGCCGATCCTCTTCGGCATTCTGATCATCAGCGTCGTCTTTCTGCCGCTCATGACGTTGCACGGAATGGAGGGGAAGATGTTCGCGCCGTTGGCCTATACGCTGGTGATCGCGCTCCTCGTTTCGGTCGTGGTGACGTTGACGCTGTCGCCGGTGCTCGCATCGTTGTTCCTGCGCGGCGATCATCAGGGAGAAACCCGTGTGACACGCTGGATGAGGCAGGGCTATCTGCCCGTGCTCCGGTGGACACTCCGGCACCGCGGCTTGGTCCTGACCGGTTCGATCATCATCGTATTGAGCAGTCTTGCTCTCGTTCCATTCGTGGGGCGGGAATTTATTCCGCTCCTGGAGGAAGGGGCCCTGACCCCCCAGGTTGTGAAGCTGCCGAGCGTGTCGTTGGCCGAATCCATCGAAATGGAGAAGCATGCCCAAAAGGTGATGCTGGAGTTTCCCGAAGTGAAGATGGCGGTGAGCAGAATCGGTCGGGCCGAAATTCCCTACCATCCGGAAGATCTGTATGAAAGCGATCCGATCGTGTCCTTGCATGATCGAAGTCTCTGGAAAACGGCGAGAACCCAATCGGGGTTGACCGACGCCATGAGGAAAAAACTGGCGGAGATCCCCGGGATCTCCGTCCTCATGAGCCAGCCGATTCAAGAACGGGTAGACGAGCTGATCTCCGGCATCAGGACCCAGTGCGCCATCAAGCTGTTCGGAGACGATCTCGATGTGCTCCGTGACAAGGCGCAAGAGATCGCCGATTTGATGCAGCAGATCAAGGGCGTCAAAGATATCAAGATCGAACAGATTGCCGGCCAGCCCTATCTCATCATCGATGTCGATCGGCAGAAGATCGCCCGCTACGGCATCAACGTGGCCGACGTGCAGGAGATCATCACCAGCGCCATTGGAGGCAAAGTGGCGACTTATGTGTACGAGGGCGAGCGGCGGTTTCAGTTGACGCTTCGGTTTCCAGAGCCGCAACGCAACAGTATCGGCGCCATCAAGGAGATTCGGGTGAAATCGGCTTCCGGCGCACTGATCCCGATGAGCGATCTCGCCACGATTGAGATGCGCGAGGGACCGGCTCGCATCAGTCGCGAGCATGTGAAGCGCCGTATCTACATCGGCTTCAATGTTGTCGGGCGGGACATCGGTGGCGTGGTGGATGAAGGTCGAAAGAAGCTAGTGATGCAGGTCCGGCTGCCGGAAGGATACAGCGTCGTATGGGGCGGGGCGTTCGAAAATATGGAACGGGCCAACGCGCGACTCTCGATCGTCGTGCCGATTACCTTAGGACTTGTGTATCTCTTGCTCTTCTGGGCGTTTCACTCGCTGCGTTACGCGACCTTGATTGTTCTCAATCTCCCCTTCGCCTTGATCGGTGGCGTGGTCTCACTGTGGCTGAGCGGGCAGTATCTGAGCGTACCGGCCTCCATCGGCTTCATCGAACTGTTTGGGCTCGCGGTGGGCAATGGCATCGTCCTCGTCTCGTACATTAATCAGCTGCGGAGCGACGGAAAACAAACGGACGAGGCCATCGTCACCGGATGCAGCCTGCGTCTTCGTCCGGTCGTGATGACGATGATGACCACATTGCTGGGGCTCCTGCCGCTGGCGCTGGCCCAGGGGATTGGGGCTGAGGTCCAACGGCCACTCGCCAGCGTCGTCATAGGCGGGCTCTTCACATCGACGGCGCTGACGCTGGTCGTGCTGCCTGTGCTCTACAGCATGTTTGCGGGGCAGGTGGTCAAGAAAGAGGAGGCGCCTGAATGGGTGTAAGACGGTGGGAGGTTAAGGAGTCGTTTAACGTTCCCTAAGGACTTTCTTCGCAGGCGGCGAGTCTGCCGCTACATAGGGCACTAAACTTGTATGAGTGTGTGGTGAGTTTGCCGAGGCAAACCATCATGGCAAGGAGGCGAGGCCGGCTCCTGGTGTCATCACAATCAATCGGGAGGGAAGATTCCATGAGACAGATGCTGGCAAAGCTGACCTTGTTGTGCCTCTTCATTGCTCCGGCGGCAATCGCGCAGGCTGTCGGTGCCGGTGAGCAGGATTTCTCCAAGGGGGAGAGTCTGTTAAAGAACAAACAGTATGCGGAAGCACGCGCATCACTGGAAGCCGGGATCTTGAAAGAGCCGTCGAATGCGCAGGCTCATATAAACCTGGCTGAAGCGTGCCGAGGCTTGGGGGTCTGGACCTGTGCAGAGAACCATTACGAAACGGCATTGGACCTGGATGCTAAGTCCAGCGCGACCGGGTCGACGCAACCACGTTTACGAAAAGCCACAGTGTGGCGGTCACTTGAGGAAGTAACGACATGGCGGTTGCTGGACGAGGCGAAGCAGCTGATTGCTTCCGGGAAGGTTTCCCCTGAAAGGATGAAACAGGCGGAGGACGCCCTGGACAGCGCGAATGAGCTCGGTCTCAATACCGATCAACAAGCTCTTTATCTACAGCTGCAGGCGAAACTTCCACGACAGCGATCCGTTGCCGTATCGAACAGGATGACATTGAGCGGATCGGCAGGAGGGGTGGGATGGACCGATATCCAAGACATGCCGATGGCACTGGTGCCGGCGGGGGAATTCACAATGGGGAGCATGATGGGCGATGATGAAAAGCCCGTGCGACGCATCTATTTGAATGCCTTTTACATGGACAAATATGAAGTGACCGTAGGCCAATATGCCAGGTACCTGGATGTGACGGACATGGAAGAGCCTCCGGATTGGAGCGTCATGAATCAACCCCAACATCAGAGACGACCGGTCGTCAATGTCGATTGGGAGGACGCCGTCAAATACTGCAAATGGGCCGGTAAACGCCTGCCGACGGAGGCGGAGTGGGAGAAAGCGGCACGGGGAACGGATGGGCGTATCTATCCCTGGGGCAATGAGGCGCCAAGTCGGCTCCACGCGAATTATGGAAGAAAAGAAAGGGATGACCATATGGCGTTAGTTCCGGTTGGGTCGTTTGAAGAGGGCAAGAGTATATATGGCATCTATGATATGGCCGGTAATGCTTGGGAGTGGGTCTTCGATTGGTACGACCATGATTATTACAAGAATGGCCCGCGGAAAAACCCAATAGGGCCGGCAAAAGGTGATGGGAAGGTGGTACGCGGCGGGTCCTGGCTGTACGTTGCTGAGTTCCTGCGTTCCGCTCACCGGTTCAGCGCGCAGCCGACGAACCGATACTTCGGCTACGGATTCCGTTGCGCAAAGACGCCGTAACCATTGCGCCGATGGGAGGATGGGTTGTCTGACGGTTCTTCGCGGTCCCTCGAGAAAGGCGGCTCAGCGGTATTTTGCGAAGCAGATGAGGTCGAGATGGTCGTAGTGATCGGGAAGAATCGTTTCGGCCTTGTAGCCGAGTTTAATAAAGAACTGAATGTTTCTCGCCGTGCTCAGCATGGTGCAGGCGTAAAATTTATGGGCATCGGTCGTCGTTCGTTCGATCTCACGGATCAGCGCCAGGCCAACTCCTTGATGCCGGTGAGTCGGACTCACGGAGAGCAACCGGATCACGCACACGCCGGCCACCGTCCAAAAGCGCACGGAACCGACAATCGTACCATCCGCTTCCGCCACAAAAATATGCTTCTCTCTTGCATCCTCTTTCAGGCTCTCAAGGGTTTCCGTGGTCCAGCCGCTTACCTTGTAGAGGCCGGCATATTCACCAAACGCAGCCTCTTGCACTTGGAGGAGAGCAGGAAAATCTCTTTCGGTCGCTGGTCTGATTTGAACCACGATGCGGATCCTCGGTTAGGAAGGGCTTGTCACTCATAGCGGAAGGGGAGGAGATTCGCAAGCACGATGGACTCCATGTTGATAGAGGCAGTGTGAGTCAACATGCCAAGAGGCGCCATGCCGTTTCGACCCAAGAATTCAAAGGAGGTTCCATGCTGAAAGAAGTGGGAGGAGACATTTTGCGGACAAACGCAGAAATCGTGGCGCACGGCGTTGCCCCGAACGACGGGTTCGCGAACGGCCTAGCGTTGTGTCTGAGGCAGCAGTGGCCTTCCATGTACAAGGATTTCAGGCATTATTGCCAAACATTTACGCCAAAGACCGGAGAATTGTGGGCCTGGGCTGGTGCCGGCGGAGTGCGAATCGTGAGTCTGTTTACTCAAGAGCCAGCTCCCAGCCATGGGGCCAAACCGGGGAAAGCCACGATCGAGAACGTCAATCACTGTCTTAAAGCCCTTGTCAAATGGATCGAAAGCGAGAAGATCAAAAGCGTCGCACTTCCTCGTTTGGCGACCGGTGTTGGTGGACTCGACTGGAAAGACGTGAAGCCTTTGATCGAAAAGCATCTCGGCCACTTACCCATTCCGGTCTACGTGTACGACACGTATCAGCCAGGTCTGCAGGCGAAAGAGTGATGAGGTCCCGACGTCCAGTTGAACTGGCTTGATCGAGGTGAACGGAGTACGGAGAGAACCCACATGCCATTTGTACCTCAAGATTTGTACGACCGACTGGTTGCGGTGCGAAGAGAGCTGCATCGGTATCCAGAGTTAAGTTGGCAGGAAGCGCGAACGGCCGCCGTGATCGGCAAATTTCTTCAGGGCCTCGGTATTGAATGCCGCACGAACGTGGCCGGTACGGGTGTCGTCGCGGATATCACCGGAAAGACCGGAGTTCCCTGTGTGGTGCTGCGGGCCGACACTGATGCGCTCCCCATTCAAGAAGAGACCGGCCTTGAGTTCGCATCGGTGCATGACGGCGTCATGCATGCCTGCGGCCACGATGGACACACGACGATGTTGCTCGGCGCCGCTGCGCTGCTTTCCCAAGAGAAAGGCTTGCCGTCGCCGGTGCGGTTGATTTTTCAGCCTGCTGAAGAGAAAGGCACCGGCGCGATGGCCATGATCACGGAAGGCGTCCTTGAGGGCGCAGGTTTGATTTTCGGTGGGCATCTGGATCGGCATTACCACCCAGGTACCATTGTGGTGAGTGAAGGACCAGTGAACGCCTCATCCGATAACTTTACGATCGAGATCATCGGGCAAGGAGCTCATGGGGCCAGACCGCACGAAAGCATCGATGCCGTGGTGGTGGGGAGCCTCATGATCATGGCGTTGCAGACTATCGTCTCACGAGAGGTGGATCCGGCCCGTCCTTCTGTTGTCTCAGTCGGCCAATTTCATGCGGGCACTGCGCCGAACGTGATTGCGGGACGGGCCAAGCTGGAAGGAACAGTACGGGCTCAGGATCCAGCTGTCCGGCAACAACTGCTCAACTCCGTGCGCCGCATTGCCGAGTCCATCGCACAGTTGCATGGGGCAAAAATTCACATCGTGGTCACAGAGGGCACGCCGCCGCTCGTCAATCATCCGGAAATGGCGACCCTCGCGCGCCGTGCTGCGATCGAAGCGGTCGGGGAGGCGAATGTGTTGCCGCTGAAAACGGCCAATATGGGAGCGGAAGACTTCAGCTATTACCTGGAGAAAATACCCGGTGCCTATGTCCGATTCGGCAGTCAAGTTCCCGGCCGAGAAGGCTATCCTGCACATTCCAGTAAGTTCGACTTCGATGAAGAAGCTTTAGCCGTAGGTGCGGCGTATTATCAGACCATCGCCAAGATTGCCGGCCACCAACTCCACAAGCAAGCGGCGTCCGTCTGATCTGCCCCAACGGTAGGATCATGATCAAAATCCGAGAAGCCCGCGAAGAGGATGTCGGCCAGATCCGCGAGATCTTCCTCGCCGTGTACGGCACAGATTATCCGCATCGCGAACTCTACGATGAGCTCTGGCTGAAGCGTTCCGTTTTCACGGACGATGCTCTTATTCTTGTGGCTGAGGATACGGAAGCAGGCCGCGTCGTCGGGACAGCCTCCGTGCTCTTCGACTTCGGAGCCCATTCCGATCTCGTCGGAGAGTTCGGTCGCCTTGCCGTGCATCCGGACTATCGTCGGATGCAGGTTGGGAAACTGCTTATGGACAAGCGGCTTGAGGCCATCAAGAACCGTTTACATGTGGGACTTGTTGTCGCGCGTACCGTGCATCCCTATGCCCAGCGCATCAGTCTTGCCCAGGGATTCATTGCCACTGGCTTTCTGCCGTTCAAGCACTTCTTTCGCCACCGGGAGAGCTTTGCGCTGCTGGCTCGGTATTTCAGCGATGCACTCGCATTACGCCGCAACAACCCGCGCATCATCCCCGAAGCCTATGCTCTGGCCAATCTGGTGATGAACCAGCCGCCCTTCACACCGGATTTTATTGTGGACGAAGACTCCGCCTCCTACCCTCCCGGCGGGGATTATCGCCTCGAGCAATTGCAAGCCGAGGGCTATCCCGCCTTACTGCGTATCGAACGAGGTCGAGTGCGGAATCGAGAGATTTTTGGACCCATGCGGCTGGATTACGGTTTCTTCAAGCTATAGGCCCGTCAAACTAATTACTTTCTTGCCCGCTCCGGCGGCCACATCGTCGGGGCAGTCGGCTATACGATGGACCCAATCGAGCACACTGTGCGGGTGTTCGAACTCATCGCGCTGGCCGACGATGTGGTGCGATTTCTTCTGGCTGAGCTGGAACGGAAGTGTCGTGAGGAGATGGGGATCGAGTACATTGAAATCGACGTCAGCGCCTATGCGCCTCGCATGCAGAGGACTCTGTTGGAGTTGAATTTTCTCCCGGTTGCGTATGTGCCGGCCATGGTGTTCTATCAAGTGGAACGGCTCGATATCATGAAGATGGTGCGCTTGAACAAGCTCCAAGACTTGGGGTCGCTGGGTCTGATGGAACCGGTTCGGGCTGTTGCCGACGTCGTAATGCGTGGGCTTTCTACTTGCATCATAGCCCCACGTATGGCGCAAGCGATCAAAGAGGTCCCGTTGTTTCATGGAATGAACACTGAACAGGCGACGAGACTAGCTGGGGTCTGCGCAGTGAGGAGCATGCGGGCGGGCGAACGGCTCTTTGCCGAGCATGATCCGTCGGATAGGCTGTACCTTGTACTTCAGGGGCACGTCACCATCAGCGGGGGTCCTTCTTCGCGCGTCATCGGTACCGTGCACACCGGAGAGACCTGTGGCGAAGTGTCGCTCCTCTCGGCCAGACCCCACTCAGCCACGGCGACAGTTTCAGAGCCCATCGAAGTGGCCGAACTGCTTCGGCGAGATCTGGAAGATCTCATTCGACGTCGTCCAGATATCGGCGTGACCATCTATCGAAACCTGGCCGTTGGCCTTGGAGACAAGCTTCTGCGTTCCGGCAATGGGCAGGGTCAAGGGCAAAGCGAGGCCGAGCGTGTGTCGCTTACTTCGGAGAGTGTGTTACACAGGACGTAATGGGAGCTCCACCGATCTCCTCTCTGCCCTTTCCCCGTCGACGTTAAATGACGGGTGATTGGACGTCGAATCGGTGTCGTCACGCAGCCTGACTGTCATACCGATGTCGTTCAGAGCCTTCGTATCTTTTCAATTGTGGCGGGACGCGCTGATTGTGACGGATCACATCGTCGATGATCATTCCACAATTGACACAGCGCCAACCATGAAAGTCCGACGACGAACCAAGCTGTAGCGCGATACTGTCGTCCCTAACGGCGAGGCCGTTGCATCGTAGGCAATTCATCGTTCATCTCCCCGTAGACTGTCCCAGCCCATCCGAGGAGCCGGGTCCGGAACCCGCACAGCATGGATCATGCGCTCAATTCGCGCAGCGCGCAGCAACACCGTCCCGTCTTGAAAGCCCAGCACATAACGCTCCAAGACGCCGGGGGGACAAAGACGATAATCGTCAGTACGATCCCGGTTCATCACGGCATCACGTAACCCGTTTTCTTCGGCTTGCCACCCATCCATCTCAGGTTCCGTACGAGCTTGCGCAATCTGTCGCCGACACCACTCAATACGAACAGTGACGGGGTTCGTTGTCCGTTCCATGGCTCACCCCTTTCGTTATCCAAGTCATCCGTCACGCTGTAACAGCAAGTTGAATGCCACTGCAGAGACATATCGAATAGCGCTTCGCGCCATTTCCCTCACCGAAGGTTTGTACGTAATTCTAATGAGTTACAGTAGAAAGGATGTTTACATGTCCAGATATGTGGACACCACAGTAGCTGATGAGGTGAAGGATGGAGCGTCCAGATTGTATGGTGAACGAACTAGGTGGAACCCTTGCTGTGAGGCCTAAATCGATCATTCGAAGGACGCTCGTGAGCCTGTGGTTTCCAGAAAGCTTCTGGCGGGGAAGGAATAATGGGTCAGGAGTCCTCTTTATCGGCGTGAAGTGAAGGATGGAGAGGCTCGAGTGTATGCTGATTGAGCTAGGAGGAACCCTGGTAATTCGTTTCCGGAATGTTCAGCGCACTATCGTCCATGTGCGCGGCCGCTCAGATATCAGGTATAGTGGTCGCCATGGATGTCGGAGGAAAATGGTCCCGGGCCATTCGTTGAACGATCAACCTGTAAGGAGCTGCGATGGATGAACATCGAGGGGGAGCCGTTCAAGATTTTATGCATCGCTACCTGGAGGTAGTTCCACAAGATACGACGATAACGGCGGCGGCCGAGCGGATGGGGGTCAGGCGGATCGGCTGTGTGTTGGTGGAATCAGATGATCCCAAGCGAGGACCGTACGGGATTACAACAGAGACGGATCTCGTGCGGAAGGTGCTCGCGAAGGGATTAGACCCCACGATCACGACGGTAGATCGGGTGATGGTCAGCCCGATTTTGACGATCGCCGGGAACCGCTCCATGTTGGATGCCAGCCATTTGATGGAAGCCAATCATGTGCGCCATCTCTGTGTCGTGGAAGCTGATGAGATTGTCGGGATCATTTCGGTGCGAGACCTCGTGCGATCGTTTGTGGATGCGGAGAGCGGCCCCGTTTGTGAACTGAACAAAGTGTACCGCCCGCTGAGTGTCCTTATGGCGGTGACCCTGGCGACGATCCCCAGTGATGCGTCTCTGCTGGAAGCTGCTCAGTTGATGACCGAGAAACGGATTGGGTCCTTGTTGACGATCGAAGCCGGAGAAATCGTCGGCATTGTGACTGAGCGCGATCTGGTCCGCAAAGGGCTGGCCACCAACCGGTATGCAGGCGGCACTCGTGTCGGTGTCGTGATGAGCTCTCCTCTGTTCAGCATCGATGTCAATCGTACGATACGCGATGCCAGTCAAGTGATGGCCGAACAGGGGGTGCGCCACTTGCCCGTGACGGAGAACGGAAAAATCATCGGAGTGCTCTCCGTGCGGGACTTGGTAAAAATGGTCTCTGTCCGTGATCGGCCGAGGTTTCTCGGCAGGATTTAGCAGGATGAGGAAACCCCCCGCGTATCTCGGCGCATGGCTCCGACGCTGACATGACGAACACATCACGGCGTTCTCCGGATCTTCCCAAAACGGCGGTTGAGGCGCTGTGGCATGGCAATGTGATCGAGGCGATCACAGTTGTTCGTCAGCAACGGAATATCGGTCTGAAAGAGGCGAAGGGTTTGGTGGACGCCTACATCGCTTCTGACCCGGCGCTCAAGAAAAAGATGGACCAGATACTCGCCACGGCGCAGCAGAGATTTGTCCGTTGGCTGGTCGGGTTTCTGGTGCTTGCTGCCGGAGTTGCGTATCTCATCATGAAAGGTCCGTGAGTCAGCGGTCAGCGGCATTCAAAAGGTGTTGAGTGACGGAACTACCCTTTTCCCCATCGACCATACTTCAGCGGGATAAATCAGTCGTAGCCACAGCGTAAAAAATGAGGTTTACCAACCAGGTTGGCATGTTGACGTGGAGGGCGCAATGAATCGCGGGAGGACGTTGGCGCTGTTCCTTGTGTTGGGGCTCGTGTTGTGCCGGTCTTTCGAGCCCGTTGCCGTGCTGGCGAAGGTCCAACTCTTGCCGGAGACCGCGCTGCTGGTGGAAGGAAAGAAGATCACTGAGCAACGCAGTCTGTCGCGCCATCCAGTGGTGAACGGGCTGCTTGCAGCGTTCGAACGTGCCGAAGCAGCGCTGCAGAAAGAGGATGTAGACGCCCTCATGAAATTTTATGCCCCGACCTATGACTACCATGGCTTGAAAGAAAACGACGTGCGACGGGTGTGGGGCGAGGTATTCCAGCATTATAGGGCCGTGGAATCGCTCCATTTGTTTTCCGATATCAAGGTTTCGCAGGTGAATAATACGCTTCGCGCAGAGGTCACCTGCACGGGAGGGTTGTACGGGACCGACGAGCGTACGGGGAATCGAGTGACACTCGATAGCTGGTTTCGCGAAGTCCACTATCTGGTGAAAGAAGATGGCAACTGGCGGTTCCTGGGTAATGCTGGCGAAGTGCCGGCCGCCGCTCCTTTTGCCTCGGCCCCTCATCACCCGTTGTTCTGAATCGTTGCGTCTTCGAGAGTTAGGTGTGCTGTCGACGAACAAGGATGGCGGGCATGACGGCAAAGAGCAGGAGACTCGCGTAGTAAGCGGCGCCTGAGACAGGGTCGCGGTCGAAGAAGACTTCCGGTGCCGCCATCCCTCGAAACAATATTCCCACGACCAAGTCGCCGATCAGCACGAGCCCCATGGCAAGAAACCCAACAGCGAGGGCTGAGGACAGGCGACGCTCATCCAACCTCCGATGGACTATCCGCCGGGCCGCGACCACGATGACAGTGAGCATCAGTGGCATTTCACAGAGTTCTGCGGCTCTCTCTCCCAGCAGCGGAACGAGAAGGAGGACACGCCCAATCCCCAGCACGAATCCCGCCCCAAACACAAAAAGAAAGTAGAGAACCGCCGTGCGTAGTATCCGCATAAAAGCTCATGTTAGCTGAGAGGCTGTTTGCCATAACATAAGTCATACCAAGCTCTCCATGATCCGGAAATGCCGCACGCCATACATGTCCGTCCAGCCGAGCCAACGTCAAATCCAGGAAGACGCGAACAGACCGTTTCTGGTACACTCCATCGCACGATGACGGAGGAATCACGAGTGGAACACAATCTTCCCCATAAGGCACTGGAAGCGCTATTGGAAGGCAACCGCGGCAAAGCGATCGAAGAAGTTCAGCTTGAGAGAAATATCAGTCGGGAGGACGCCAGAGAGATCGTCGCGGCCTTTATCCTCTCGCAACCTTCTCTCCAAGATAAGATGAGATTCGTGGAGAACCGAGCAGGGACGCAATGGGGTCTCATGCGCTGGTTGATCTTGCTTCAAGCGATTGCGGTCGCAGTCGGATATTTCCTCTTTTTCCGAGATCAATGGTGAGCATACTTGCCTGGGCTCGCGTGACCCATCGTTCCTGATTTACTGTGTCGCTCCTCTTCCCTTGACATTGGCTTTCTTATGCCGTCGCTCGACCAAGCCAGGTTTTAGCATGGTGCCTATGGATGGTGCCAAGCGGATCAGAAAAGCATACCTTCGCCCTTCCTCACGTAACCTGTCGCATTTAGCCACCTTTCTTCATCACATACCCTGGCAAAACGCCACGAGTCTTACTGCCGACGGCCTCCTCGTTGAGGGTTGGCGAGGCATGTACCCTGCTATGAACAGTCGGTAAAAGAGCTGGTCTTTTCATGGAGAGCGGAACCCACACGGTAAAGGAAGCGGTGTCTAAGACGCCATGGCACCAGTTGGAAGTGATGGCTGTGTCCACAGCTCTCCGCACGGATTGCAAGGTCGGCCTCAGCGTGGAAGAGGCCCACCGACGAACGCAAGAAGGACCCAACGAACTACCTGAAACGCCTCCTCCCTCCTTGCTGAAGCTCTTTGTCTCGCAATTCACCAGTCTTATCGTCTGGGTGCTGATAGGGGCCGCGGTCGTGTCCGGTTTGCTGGAAGACTGGATCGATGCGGCGGCAATTCTGGCCATCGTATTTCTCAATGGTTTGCTCGGATTCGTGCAGGAGTTCCGAGCCGAACGATCGTTGGCGGCACTGCGCAAGATGTCTATCGCAATGGCCCGCGTCATCCGCGACGGCGCGCTCCAATCCATCCCGGCACGAGATCTGGTGAAAGGAGATCTCATCACCCTCGAGGCGGGTGACCGCATTCCGGCGGACGCGCGTCTGTTCCAGACGGCGAGTTTTCAAGCTCAAGAAGCCTCACTCACCGGTGAATCAACGCCCGTGCAAAAACAAGCGGATCGGCTCGATGCCATCGCGGTGCCACTGGCCGATCAAAGCAACATGGTGTTTATGGGAACCGTGGCCATATCCGGTAAGGCCCATGGGTTGGTGGTGGCGACAGGTCTTGGCACGGAACTGGGTCGGATTGCCGCTATGATTCAGAAGGCGGCTGAAGCGGAACGTGCTGAAACTCCGCTGCAGCGCCGGTTGGAGCAATTTGGCCATACACTTTTGTGGCTCGCGATCAGCGTGATTACAGTGGTATTTGCTCTGGGGTTTCTCCGGGGTGAGCCGCTGGTAGAGATGTTTCTCATATCGGTGAGCCTCGCTGTGGCGGCCGTACCAGAAGGCCTGCCCGCCGTGGTCACCATTACATTGGCTTTGGGTGTGACCCGGATGGCCAGGCGACATGCCCTGATTCGGAAACTCCCCGCCGTCGAAACGCTGGGTTCCGCAACGGTTATCTGCACCGACAAGACCGGCACCTTGACGAAGAACGAGATGACGGTCACATGCCTGATCATGGACAACACCCGCTTCGATGTAACCGGCGAGGGGTATGAGCCATCCGGGGAGATCCATCCCTTACACCGCAGCCATCCACCATCATCCCTTCCAGGAGGCCTGAGACAGTTGCTCACTGCGGCAGTTCTCTGCAACGGCGCGGCATTGCGACAGGAGAACGGAATCTGGAAGATCGTCGGCGATCCGACAGAAGGGGCGCTGCTCGTGGCAGCGGCGAAGGCCGGTCTCACGAAAGATGACCTGGAACGCCGGGCGCCGCTGGAACGAGAAATTCCGTTCGATGCCGAGCGGAAGATGATGACGATGATCCGCCGGATGGAGCAGGGCAGCATGGCCTACAGCAAAGGAGCGCCGGATGTCTTGCTGAAGCGTTGTTCCGGTCGCTTGACCCTGGACGGCCGCACCGAACAATTGGATGAAGAGCAACGCCGGCTGATCGCCGATACCAACGCGTCGCTGGCACGGCAAGCCCTCCGCGTATTGGGTGTCGCCCATCGTCCTCTTGACCGAACGGCGGGGGCGGAGGAGGAGGTCGAGCGCGATCTGATCTTTCTCGGTCTCTTCGCGATGAAGGATCCCTTGCGGCCCGAAGCGACGGAGGCGGTGCGCCTTTGCCGGGAAGCCGGTATCCGAACTGCCATGATCACGGGAGATCACAAGGACACCGCCATCGCGATCGCTCGCGAGTTGGGCCTGTATCGCGATGAGGCGGTGGGATTGTCCGGGATCGAGCTCGATGGCTTGACCGATGAACAATTGACGCAACGTGTCGAGCGCGTGAGCGTGTATGCCCGTGTCTCGGCCGAGCACAAGCTGCGCATCGTCGAAGCCTGGAAACGTCGCGGGGCAATCGTTGCGATGACGGGAGACGGCGTGAACGACGCGCCGGCGGTTAAAGCCGCGGATATCGGCGTGGCCATGGGTCTAGCTGGGACGGATGTGACGAAAGAAGCGGCCGATATGGTCATCACGGATGACAATTTCGCGTCGATTGCGGCCGCGGTGGAAGAAGGCCGCGGTGTCTTCGACAACATCAGAAAAACGGTCCACTTCCTCTTGTCGTGCAACGTCAGCGAAGTGCTCGTGATGTTGTTCGCCGCACTCGTCGGCTTACCGCTTCCGCTTCTGCCGATTCAGATCCTCTGGATGAATCTTGTGACCGACGGGTTCCCGGCCTTGGCGCTTGCAGCTGATCCGAAAGCTCCGGATCTCATGAGTCAGCCACCCCGAAGGCCGGAGACGAAGCTGCTTGATAGAGGACGACTGTTGGCAATTGGTGCAGAAGGGGTGATGCTGGCGGTCATCGCCGTGAGCGTATTTGCCTACAGTTTATTTGTCTGGGAACAGCCGATTGATCAGGCTCGCACCGTGACGTTCACCGTGATGGTCATCACGCAACTGGTGCATGCCTTCAATTGCCGGAGTGATCGCTGGTCGCTTTTTCGGCTTGGGCTCGCCACCAATCATTCCCTCGTGCTCGCGTTCCTCGTATCGCTAGGCGCTCAACTGGCCATCCTCACCATCCCGGCTGCCACGCCGATTTTCAAAATCGCTCCTGTACCCCTCGAAGCCTGGGAACTGATGGTCTCCATGGGGCTGCTCACCGTGGTCGTGATTGAAGCAGTTAAGTGGTGGAAACGGCGTGTGAAATAGCCCCTCCATCAACTGGTTGATGACGATGAGCAGGTGCTTCTGCCGAGTTCAACCCTTCCGATCTACCTAGTCTCTTCCAAACAGACTGTAGGGAAGTGAAAACGGTTCTTCGGCGGCCAATCGGTCAGGCTGCCGCGGATTCACTAACAAACATTGGGTTTATGAATCTCCACGGCGGGTGGCCTGGATGGTGCAGGAATTTACGACGTCGGATGAGGGGGGGTGAGTGGTGCCGGTTCTAAGCCAGACACCAGCCATCCATCGGCAAACGAAGGGGATTGAATAAATCTGAAATAATGGATTACTGTTAAGGCGAGATGTTTATCTGAAAGTCGGCAAACAATGATTACTTACCAAGACTTCGGCGTTCAGAACAACGGACAAAACTAGCGAGCGAGAGAGAACATTTGTCCAGTGTCCTCCCGATGTCGGTCGAGGCACAATACGCGAGACGAGAATGCATAATACGCTCAGTAAGGGCCAAGCGATGGCTGATCGTACGGCAACGGTGAGCCGCCTAGAAGAGGTGGTATCGACGTCGGATGAGTTCGATCAGGTCGTTTCACAAGCGTTACCGAGTTTGTTAGATCGAGCGACGAGTTATACGAAGCGGTTCTTGCGGGAAACCGGCCAGTGGAATGACGACATCGAGCATGAAAAATTCGCGTTGCGTTGGGGTTCGGAATACCTTGAACGCTTTCTCGTCTGTGGACGCAGCGAAGTTCCATGCCGGCCGTTGTTTCTGTTCGACTCGTTAGTGGCCAAGCAGCACAGCAAACCGGAACCGTTTTGTTATCACCCGGACCTACTGAGGCCGCTCGGCCGGTTTCTCGACGGGCTGGTCGCGCGGGCAGTTATCAGCCGTGACGCCCTCATCGCATTGTATCGCCACTGTTACGGATGGGGTGCGGGAGAAGTGATCTCGGTCACCGGACTTAATGGGTTGGAAAGCCAACGTATCTATAAGAACTTCCGGCGCTGGCGTGAGAGCGGCTGGCAGCGCACGATGAACGAGGTAGGCCTGACCAAGGCAGAGTTATCGGAGTTGAGTAACCAGCAGCAGCGCCATCGTCAACGATTCAACAGTGAGGCTGAACGGCTCATCCGGGTTGCGCAGGCACATTACCGAAAAAGTGAGCCGGATCATTATCCCTGCCTCTCGCGGTCTCAATGGGGAGAGATGTTCAGTCAAGGGTATGGGTGTGATTACCGGATTTGGCATCTCGCGCTTTGTCTGGATTGTATGCAAACGGCCTGGGGGCTTGGGGTCAACGGATCGTTGAGCGGAGAAAAGCCGCGCCTGGAATTGCAAGTTCGGCCGTAAGGAGGTTCTATGGGTCACGAAGAGGAATTAGAAGGCTATCGATCACAACTCCTTGAGTCGCTGAGCAGCCGACCCAGCCTCTCTAGCCGGGACATATCGGATCCAATCCAAGTGTATGTCAACGAACGGCGCGTCGGGGTACTTGAAGGAGCGACAATCAGCGCGACGCTGCACGTGCAGAGTCTTGATCGTATCGATACGGTGCAGCTTCGCACCGAAGAAGGATGTCTGTTAGGCGGACTTGCCGCACCTGAATATGGGTTCAGAACGAATCGTATTCGGCTTTCTTCCGATATCGTCGAACTGTGTGTGCACAATACGGCCCAAGGGGGATCCCTCAGCGCGGTGTTCGTTCCCGCGCCAAGTTTCTGGAGTCAAGCTTGGAAGGGCTTCGCTGCTGTTGTCGATACGTTGGCGGTCCGCCGTTCGAATACGGCAGTCGCGCCGGGTATGCGAAATCTTGCCTTCGCACAAGTGGTCCTCGTGATCCTCATCGGCGGGTTAGTCACAGACCGAATGACAGGGTGGATGACTCCGGAGCAAGTCTCAACGCCGGTTGCCCAAGAGGAGGTCTCACCACCTGCTTCACTCGCTCAAGTGGCAAAACTCGAACAGCAATTGGATGAGCTTGCGCGAATGCAAGCAAAAGTCGGAGAAGCCCTTGGCTCCCACCAGAAGGGCATGGCGCAACTGCAGCAAGCCATGGTCAAACTATCGTCGACGCAGGAATCCGTCGAGTCCAGCGTGCTGACCGTTAGGCAGGAGTTGGAAAAGCAGCAGGCAACAAGCCGGGAAATCGAGCGCGTGGTGCACCAGCCCTCGAACAAGGCACAAATGCGGCACGGACAGATCGAAGCAGCCATCCGTAGCCTCACCGTCGACAACGACCGGCTATCCAAGGAAGTCGCCGGGCTGGAACAGTACAATCAAGACCTGAAAAATAAGTTGCTTGCAGCTGGCCTAGGTGCTTCGAAAGGCTCCGATGTGAATCCGGACAAGCTATTGGCTCGGCAAGCTGAGGTGATGCAACCGGCCCAACAGGCGATACAGAATGGTCAACCGCAACCGTTTCTCTTCTGGGTCACCTTCAGCGAGGGAACCAGTCAGGAAAGCATCGACCAATGGTTGAATGAAATGAAGGGCCATAAGGGAGCAGTGAACGAAGGTTGGCAGGAAGTACGGATCGTTCCACCGGCAGTCCCACCCGATCGGTTCTTGGAGCAGATCAGAGGGGAAAAAATCGTAAAGGCCGCGCGGATCACCCAGTAGTTGTATGCTCCGCGAGGGGAAGTGCACCCGTATCAGCGCATCGAACTTGATGCGCTGCGAAAGACGTGGAGTGGTCGTGTATCGTATGTCCTGTCGGCAAGTCAAGCGTGCTTGAACGGACATATTCCGGTTTGCTGGTGGAGATTTTGTCCGTTGAGTCGGAGTCAGGCGGTCGGTAGCATAAACCATAACGGTCATGAACCGAGGAGTAGGAAGTATCACGAACAGTCATGGACAGTTGGACGGTAAGACCGCAATGTTCGACTTCCAGCCGATCTAGAGTGGGCACGATCCAAAAACAGCCCGTATAACGGACCAAGCAAGCTGACGACTCACGGAAGCAGTCGATCACGAGGAGAAAGGAATATCATGAGAATCGCACAAGTCGCCCCGCTATGGGAGAGTGTTCCGCCCAAGCTCTATGGGGGCACCGAACGTATCGTTTCGTACATCACGGAAGAGTTGGTTGCCATGGGGCATGACGTCACATTGTTTGCCAGCGGTGACTCAGAAACAGCCGCACGCCTCGAAGCGATTTGCGAGCAAGCGCTCCGCTTGAATACCGGAATCTTCAACCGAGACGCTCCGTTGATGATGCTGCAGGAACGGGCCCTTGGAGCGACCGTCGACTTCGACATTATCCATTCACATCTTGATTTCATCGGATTTCCGTTAGCCCGGAGAAATACCGTTCCGGTCGTGACGACGTTGCATGGTCGCCTGGACCTTCCCGAGTTGGTCCCGGTTTTCCGTGAGTTTTCAGAAATGCCGTTGGTGTCCATATCCGATGCTCAGCGCCGTCCGCTTCCCTGGGCAAACTGGGCTGGAACCGTTCATCATGGCCTCCCACGAAACCTGTACACGTTTCATCCACAAGCCCAAGGGTATTTAGCGTTTCTGGGGCGGATCTCTCCTGAGAAACGTCCGGACCAGGCGATCGAAATCGCCAAACGCGCGGGCCTTCCATTGCGCATCGCGGCAAAAGTAGATCCCGCCGACCAGAACTACTTCGAAGCTGAAATTGAACCGTTGCTCAATCATCCCTTGATCGAGTTTATCGGGGAGATTTCCGATGCGGAGAAGGATGAGTTCATCGGCAATGCCATGGCGCTGGTGTGTCCCTACGATTGGCCGGAACCCTTTGGGTTGGTATTGATCGAAGCCCTCGCCTGCGGAACCCCGGTGCTAGCTTATCGGCGTGGGTCGATCCCGGAAATCATCAATCATGGGGTCACCGGCTTTATTTGTGAGACCGTGTCGGAGATGGTGGATGCGGTCGGTCAGATTGCCCTCATTGACCGGGGGCAGTGCCGGGCGGCATTTGACGAACGGTTTGCGGCGGATCGGATGGCGCGTGACTATGTGGCCCTGTATGAGCGCCTTCTCGAAGACGGAAATGTTCAAACTGCGCACGTCTTCGCGTCCGGGCAGCTGAATAATGGAAGTTTCAAGACAGAACAGCATCAAATTCTTGGGCGAGGGTGACATGTCTGACGTAGCAGTTGCAGCGCCGGCGACTTCCTCCACTCCGAGCCGAGCTCGAGGCTGGGAGTTAGTCAAAACCAGAGATTTCGGCTTTTTGTTCGCGGGCCAGACGATCTCGCAGATCGGCGACAGTCTCAACAAGGTAGCGCTGCTGTGGTTTGTGTACGAGATGACCGGATCGGCCCTCAAGATGGTGGTGGTGGGACTCCTTCAAACCCTGCCCCCGTTGCTGTTTGGGCCTTTGATCGGTGTCTATCTGGATCGCGTCCGAAAGAAGCCGGTTATGATCTGGGTAGATCTTCTTCGAACCCTGATGGTGCTCCTGATCCCTGTGCTCTATGCAATGGACGCCTTAACTCTCGATCGGCTCTACGTCCTTGTGTTTGCAACGGCAATTTTTTCCACCGTCTTTGGGCCGGCCTTAACCTCTGCAGTACCCCTCATTGTACCCAAGGATCGACTTATCGCCGCCAACGCGCTCATGCAAACGACGACCAACGTAGGGCTTCTTGTAGGTCCTGCCGTCAGCGGTCTCGGGATTGCGCTCATAGGAGCGCAAAATGTGCTCTATGCCGACGCAGCAACGTTTTTCATCTCTGCGCTGTGCTTGTTCCCTGTCCGCATGCATGAAACGCTCGACCACCTGCGTGTGGCAAGCAAAGGATTGACCGAAGGCATCACGAGCGATCTGCTGGCGGGTTTCCGCTTCGTGTTCGTCGAACAGAAGACCGTCACGCTCCTCATGTTGACGGCGACCCTCTATAGCGTCGGCATCAGTGCGTTCATTTTCCTACTGCCGGTCTTTGCGAAGGATGTGCTTGGAGTGGGTCCGATCCAACTTGGATGGCTGTGGTCGGCGCTCGGCGTCGGAATGTTGCTCGCTTCCCTCGGTCTCACATCGATCACGCAGGGTGACGTACCATGGCGTCTGCGATTCATGTCCGGCGCGTTGGCGGTCGGTGGCCTTGCCGTGGCTGCGCTTGGTTTTCTTGAAGCCCCTGTCGTTGCCGGAGCCCTGATCGCGGTGATAGGTGGCAGTACCGCCATGTTTACACCGTTGGTTTGGACGATGCTTCAAGAATTGACACCCTCACATCTCCTCGGTCGAGTCTTCACAAGCTTCGCAACGGGAGGAATGGCGTCATCAATGGCCGGAATGGCTGGATTTGGATGGGCTGCCGATACGATCGGTCCTGCCGCCAGCTTAGGAGGAATCAGCCTCATTCTGCTCATGACGGCTGCCACCGCATGGTTGTTCAGCTTCTACAAGTCGCATGCACGAGTTTTGGCAGCTTCCCCGTCCGGCACCTTTGCCTCCTAACCAAACGCCGCGCAATCGCAAACACCTGCTTAACGGCCTGTTCGAAAAACACTTCTGAACCTCCAGTAACATCGGAGGCAAGGAATTTCGAGCAGGCCTCTGATCCCTGGGACACTCTCGTGCCGTGCGAGGATGACAGAAGATGGATGGCGAGTTACAATGCCTGAGTGAACTCTGAGGAACGAGGTTCGTAAGGAGGATCCGTGCGATGATCAAGTCGTCACGAGCGGTGATTATTCTGAGCCTGTTCTTGATTGGACCGATGGGTGCGTGCCCCGCGTTCTCTGAATCTCAGGAAAAGGAGGGTGCGCCGGATAAACCCGCTTCGCGTCCGCCACAGGCTCCGGCGGCTTCCGACAATCAACCTGTTCCTCCCAAACCATCCACGGAACCCAAAGCGCAATCTCAGCCTGCCCTTCCGAAAGGTGATTCGTCGGCGGATCACAAAGAGGCGACGCCGGACAAACCTGCCTCGCGTCCGTCACAGGCTCCGGCGGCTTCCGACAATCAGCCCGTTCCTCCTAAACTATCCACGGAACCCAAGGCGCAATCTCAACCTAGTTCTCCGAAAGGTGATTCGTCGACGGATCACAAAGAAGTCACACCGGAAAAACCCGCTTCACGTTCGGCACATCCCCCCGCCGCTGCCGACGGGCAAGCCGCTCCGCACAAACCTACTGAAGCGAAGCCACAGACCCAACCTGCTCCTGCCGTGAAGGCCGATCCACTCCCTGACAAGGAAAAAGATCTCACTGAGACGAAGGAAAAAGAACCCGTCGTCAAGAAGCCGCTGGGGTCACTGATCCTGTCCGTCAAGCTGGCTCTGATGGGCGATTCACGGCTGTTCCGTTATGAGATCGAAGTGGAAGACGATCAGCAAACGATTACCCTGACAGGACGTATCTGTAGCGAAGAGGAGAAAGCCGTTGCGACGGAGGTTGCACAGACGGTTCACGGCGTCAAGGCTGTCGTCAACAAGCTTTCTTTGGAGAAGGACCTGGCGAAAACGTTGGTGAAGAAGCAGGATGAAATCCTCACCTCCATGGTCAAAGAACGCTTCGCCAAAAGCGCCACGTTGAAAGCCGCAAACTTCGAGGTGAAGACGGAGGAGGGCGTCGTTCAGCTCAATGGGACGGTGCGCTTCCAAGTTATTGCGCTTGAGGCGGCGGAGGCTGCTCGACAGGTTCCGGGAGTTCGAGCGGTCAACACCGACAAGATTCGGCTGGAGGGTGAGAGCTGATGCAGGGCCGCTCCGGCCCCTTGTCCTGCTCTCCCACGACAGCGGAGAAATCAGAGCACACCTCGGTCGAATATCGTCCGTTGCTTCTGACTCGTGATTTCGGACTTGTCTGGTCCGGACAACTCATCTCTCAAGTCGGCGACGGCATCTCCAAACTGGCCCTTTTGTGGTTCGTCTACGCAGTTACCGGGTCACCGCTCAAGACTTCAATCATCGGTCTTTTGCAGACGATTCCTCCGATCGTTCTGGGCCCGATTATCGGGGTGTACGTCGATCGACTTCCGAAAAAGCTCCTGCTGATCAGCAGCGACTTGCTGCGCGCATTGCTGATCGGGTTGATTCCTTGCCTCATTCCTGTTGAATCCTTTACGGTCTCGGTACTCTATGTGCTGGTTCTGCTGCATGCGATTGCGACGGCGGTGTTCGGTCCGGCCCTCACCGCGGCGGTGCCGGCGTTCGTCCCAAAGAGGCAATTCACGGCAGCCAATGCCCTGCTCCAGGGCACCACGAGTCTCGGCATTGTGTTTGGTCCTGCGTTGAGCGGGCTGGGTATTGCCGCGTATGGGTCCCAAGAGGTCTTATGCATCAACGCCGCGACCTACATCATTTCGGCGGCGTGCCTTGCGCTGGTTCGTTTCGGCACCCCTGTCACAAGTACGCCTTCTCTTGCGTCGAAGCCGACAATGCTGCAGGATCTGGTCGAGGGGTTTCGCTACAGTGTGGTCACCCAGCCAAAGCTGTTGCTATTAACCGGCACCGCAGCTCTCTACACGTTTGGCACCAGTGCGCTGACCGCGCTGTTCCCTGTATTTGCGCGAAAAATGCTCGGGCTGGGTCCGATCGAGGTCGGATATCTCTGGTCGGCGCTCGGTGTCGGATTGTTGCTCACGTCGATCGGACTGCTCTGGGTGACCGACTGGAGAGTCAAGGATCGCATGCGGCTGATTATGGGCACGAGTGTCTTGAGCGGCGCCGCCCTCTGCGCCTTGACCTTGACGCTCGATCCCTATGTCGCCGGCTTTCTCATGGGACTGATCGGCTGTGGAATGGGCGCCTTTACCCCGATTGCTTGGGGCATCATCCAGGAGCTGACGCCGGGTCAGATGGTCGGGCGAGTCTTGGGACTTTATGGAACCGGCGCCATGACCGCCGCTATCGGCGGGATCTCCGCGTTCGGATGGATCATGGAACAACAAGGCCCTGAAACCGGTGTGCTTGGGATCGGCCTTGTTCTGATGGTGACGGCGCTGGTTGCCACGCGAATGAGTCGAGCGAGCGCCGGATAGTAAAGGGAACCATTCATGAACGATGTTATTCGATGGAACGATCAATATTACATCCTCGCTTCATCCTCGTTTGCGGAGGGCCGCACGGAAGTCTTGAAACAGGGCGAGACCTTCGCGGTGTTTGATCGCTACGGCGATATTCACCAAGTGCTCCCCGGTCCGCAGGGACTCTATCATGAAGGGACACGCTTCCTATCCCGATTTGAGCTCTCGATGGGGACGCAGCGCCCGATGCTGCTCAGCGCGACCGTGAAGGAGGACAATGCACTCTTTCGGGTCGATCTCACCAATCCGGATCTCATGATAGAGGGGCAGAAGCCTCTGCCGCGCGGCACGCTCCATCTGTGCCGCACCCGGTTTCTCTGGCAAGGGACCTGTCATGAGCGCATCCATGTTCATAACTACGGGGTCACAAGAATTCCCCTTTTACTCACGATCACCATGGATGCGGATTTCGCCGATCTCTTCGAGGCGAGAGGCCGGCAGCGGCTCCGTCGCGGAGAGAAGCTCAACACCGTTCGATCGAAGACCGGACTGGTATTTGGGTACAAAGGACTCGATGCGGTCATCCGTCGAACCCATGTCCGGTGTTCTCCCGCGCCGAAACGGGTGACATCCGATGGATTCAGTATTGAGTCGCGCGTTCCTCCGCACGCCGGCATGACATGGGACATCGCCATTTCCTGCGAAATCAAGCAACGCCGGAGCCGGGTTTCTCTTTCCTACAACAGAGCATGCAATGACACAGAGCATGCTCTGCAGGATGCGAAGGCCTGCGATGCTCATGTTTATACGGCGAACGAGCAATTCAATCACTGGTTGAACCGGTCGCTTGCCGATCTTCATATGTTGATCTCGAAGACGCCACAGGGGCTCTATCCCTATGCCGGAGTGCCTTGGTTCAGCGTCCCGTTCGGCCGGGACGGTATTATCACGGCGTTGCAGATGCTCTGGGTGAATCCGGCCGTCGCGCGAGGGGTGCTGGGGTTTCTGGCGGAGACACAGGCCACGGAGGTTCGGCCGGAACAGGATGCCGAGGTCGGGAAAATATTGCATGAGACGCGTCGAGGAGAGATGGCGGCGCTGGGAGAAATTCCCTTCGGCCGATACTACGGCAGCGTCGATGCCACGCCGTTGTTCATTGTCCTGGCGGGCGCGTACTACGAGCGAAGCGGCGATCGCGGGTTCCTCACGAAGCTCTGGCCGCATATTCAGCGGGCGCTCCAGTGGATCGATCGCCACGGCGACTCGACCGGTATGGGCTTTACCACCTATGCGCGGCGGTCCGCCGATGGACTGGTGCACCAAGGATGGAAAGACTCCCATGACGCCATCTTTCACGCGGACGGAACGCCTGCGGACGGGCCGATCGCGTTGTGCGAAGTCCAGGCCTATGTGTATCAAGCGAAGCGAACGGCGGCGGACTTGGCCTGGCTTCTGGGCGATATCGATCAAGCCGATCGTCTGCTGAAGGAAGCCGAATCACTTCGAGAACGGTTCGAGCGAGCGTTCTGGTGTGAGGAGATCAATTCCTACGCGCTTGCCTTGGACGGAAAAGGACGTCCCTGTCGTGTGCGCTCCTCGAACGCGGGGCATTGTCTGTATGGCGGCATAGCCGGGCAGGAACGAGGGCTGCGGACCGCGCGCACGCTATTGAGCGAGGACTTTTTCAGTGGATGGGGCATCCGGACGATTGCGACTTCGGAGGCTCGGTATAACCCCATGTCCTACCATAACGGATCGGTATGGCCTCACGACAACGCCATCGTTGCAGCCGGTATGGCGAACTACGGCTATAAGCAAGGGGCCATGCAAGTCTTGGCAGGGCTCTTCGACAGCAGTCTGTTTCTTGAGCTCTATCGGCTGCCTGAATTGTTTTGCGGATTCTCCCGGCGCCCCGGAGAAAGTCCGACACTCTATCCGACGGCCTGCGCCCCACAGGCCTGGGCGGCTGGTTCCGGCTTCCTGTTGCTTCAAGCATGTCTGGGTTTACGGATCGATGCGCCTCGCCGCCTCGTGAGTTTCGTCCGTCCCGCGCTTCCGCCGTTCCTTGAGCGAGTCGAGATTCGGAACCTCTCGGTCGGAGCCGCGCGTCTCGACCTCGTGCTCGATCGTCATGAAAACGAAGTGGCATTGAGGGTCGCCCGCCGAGTCGGCGAGGTAGAGGTCGTCCTCACCATGTAGACGAGACGTTGTCCTGTACGTGACTTGCCTCAGAACGAATCTCAGACCCCGAATAAAAGCGCCGCTTCACCAACTCAGCGGTCAGGATATAGCTGACGAGGATCGCTGCCAAGAGTAGAAGAAAGGACAGCGGCATCGGCGTCAGTCCGAGTGGTGCGGCGATCGGCGCATAGGGAAGGAGCAGCGTTGTGCCGACGACCGCGAGAGTGGCCAGCACGAGATACTTCCCCGGCCTGCTGGTGAGAAAGGGTCGTCTCGTACGAATCACCAGCACGATGGCCGATGCCGAGATGACCGACTCCACGAACCATCCGGTCCTGAATTGCTCCTGGGACGCGTGCAGAACGAACAGCAGCGCTCCAAATGTCAGATAGTCGAAAATTGAGCTGACGAACCCGAACGTCAGCATGAATTTTCGAATGAAGCCGATGTCCCAGCGTTTCGGCTGATCGATCAGTTCATGGTCGACGCTATCGGTGGCGATAGTCATCTCAGGAATGTCAGTCAGCAAATTGGTCAAGAGAATCTGTTTCGGCAGCAGGGGGAGAAACGGCAGGAACAGTGAGGCGCCGGCCATACTGAACATATTGCCGAAGTTGGCGCTTGTCGCCATGAAGACATACTTGAGCGTGTTCGCGAAGGTCGTCCGTCCTTCACGGACTCCTTGTACCAACACGGCCAGGTTTTTTTCCAACAAGACAATGTCCGCGGCCTCCTTCGCCACATCGACGGCGCTCTCGACGGAGATGCCGACATCCGCCGCATGCAAAGCCGGCGCGTCGTTGATGCCGTCGCCGATATAGCCCACCACGTTGCCCGCCCGTTTCAGTGCGAGAATGATGCGATCTTTCTGATTCGGTTCCACTTCTGCAAATACATCGATCTCGTTGACCCGCTGGAGCAGTGCTTGGTCCGTCATCAGGCGAAGATCCGGTCCGGTCAAGAGCCGCTGATGGTCCATCCCAACCTGTTGGCTGACATGAGACGCGATAAGTCGGTGATCACCCGTGATGACTTTCAGTGCGACGCCCAGCTGTCGTAAGGCTGTGATCGTTTCCGCCATGTCCGCCCTGACCGGATCAGCGAAGACCAAGAGCCCAAGGAACGTCATGTCCGCTTCATGCGTCTTGTCGATACGAGACGTCTCGCCCATGTCTCGATACGCCAGGCCCAAGGTTCGAAGACCTTGTCGGTTCAGGTCCTGAAACTGCTGTCGGATCCTCTCGCTGCGTCCCTCCATGGGAACCGTCGTTCCGTCCGGTAATTCTGCCCTGGTGCAGACGGTCAGCATCGGCTCCACCGCGCCTTTGGTAATCAGGAGGTGGGTTGTGGGTGTGGCCACGAGAATGGACAGTCGTTTACGGAGAAAGTCGTACGGTACCTCGTCCAGTTTCCGGTATCCCGATAGGTCCGCAACGCACTGTGTCCGAAGTGCTTCGTCGAGCGGATTGATGAACCCGGTCTCATAGGTTGCGTTGAGAGAGGCATGGAAGAGGACGCGCTCGCTGGAGAGACCTCCCAAATCGAGCGCCGCATGTAGTCGCATCGTGCCTTCGGTGAGCGTGCCGGTCTTGTCCGAACAGAGCACGTTCATGCTCCCGAAGTTTTCGATGGACGCGAGGCGTTTGACGATCACCTTCCGCTGGGCCATGCGTTTCGCTCCATGAGAAAGATTCACGCTGATGATGGCCGGCAGGAGTTGCGGGGTGAGGCCCACCGCGAGAGCCATGGAAAACAGAAACGAGTCTAGCGTCGGCCGGTGGAGGTACACGTTGATGGCGAAGATGGCGAACACGAGGAGAAGCGTCACTTCGAGCAACAAATATCCAAAGTGTCGCACACCACGTTCGAACTCCGTCTCCGGGGGTCGAAGCATCACGTGAGCAGTAATGCGACCGAATTCCGTATCCTTGCCCGCGTGCACGACGATGGCCTTCGCATGTCCGCTGACCACGTGTGTGCCCATGAACACGCTATTTGTCCGTCGGCTGAGAGGGGCTGCGGCATCAACGACCGATACAGATTTCTCGGCCGGATACGTCTCGCCGGTCAACAGCGCTTCATCGACGAAGAGGTCCTTCGATTCAATTACCAGCCCGTCCCCGGGAATGCTGGATCCAGCTGAGAGATTGATGATATCGCCGGGGACGATCTCTTCAATCGGCACTTCGATGAGTTGCCCATCCCGGCTAACCTCGGTCTTGACCTGAACGAGCGAGAGCAATGCGGCGACTGCTTTTGCGGCGCCGTGCTCCTGCCAAAACCCGAGCAGTGCGCTGATCAGAATAATGGTCAGGATGATGAGCGCATCGGTGCGATCCGCCAACACTAGCGACACGGTGGCTGCAAATAAGAGGATCAGGATAATTGGACTGCGAAATTGTGAGAGCAGGGCAAACAAGGGGCGGATGTCTTGGTGTGGCTTGAGCCGGCCAGAGGCGTACCGTGTTTGGCGTTCTTGTGCCTCCTCTGTACGAAGGCCCTCAAGCCTCGATTGAAGTCGGGCGAGGAGTTCATCCGCAGGCATACTCCAGAAGGCCGGTTCTCGATTATTCATAGTGCAGCGCTTCGATCGGGTTCATTCTCGAGGCTTTGTTCGCTGGATAGAGGCCGAAGAACAGGCCGACAACCAGTGAGAACAGAAATGAGACTACTATCGCTTCTGTGTTGATGATGGTTGGCCAGCCGATGATGACCGTGAGCAGGCGGGCGATCCCGATTCCCATTCCTACCCCGAGCATTCCCCCGATCGCGGTCATGATGATCGCTTCAATGAGAAACTGTAATAGAATATGGGCCCGTTTTGCGCCGACAGCCATTCGCAATCCGATCTCCCTCGTCCGTTCCGTCACTGAGACGAGCAGGATATTCATGATGCCGATCCCGCCGACGATCAGCGAAATCGAGGCAATGCTCATCAACATGAGCATCATGGTCCGACTCGCGCCGGCGATGGTCTTCGCGATATCCTCCATGGTGCGAATCGTAAAGTCGTCTTCTTCTGATTGGTGCAGTCGATGCTTCACGCGCAACAAATCCTTGAGGTCATCCACAACAGCAGGGATTTCGTGTCTGGTGTGAATCGCCACTAGGATGATCCCGACGGTTCCTAGAAACTTCGTCCCCAAGACCTTGCGTTCAGCCGTAGAGAACGGGAGCACGACGAAATCATCTTGGTCCTGGCCCGTGATGGATTGGCCTTTCGGCTCCAGGACCCCGATGATTCTGAGGGGAACATTTCTGATACGAATCTCACTCCCGACGACTTCTTCTCCAGGTTCGAACAGATTCTGCACGACGGTTTTTCCCAAGACGGCAACTTTGCCGGCTGAATCGAGGTCCGACTGGGTGAAAAACTGTCCTTGGGCGATGGGCCAATTCCGAATATCGGGAAAGACCGGCGTGGTCCCGAAGACGATCGTGCTCCAGTTCTTATTCTCCCGGATGACTTGAAGAACTGATCGCGTGCCGTACATAACCGTCGTGACACCGACGACTTTTTTCTCTATGTCCTCCGCATCGTCGACCGTCAGCGTCGAAATGGAGCCGAGCCCCCCACGGACGCCGCCGACAGTGGTTGCTCCCGGGACAATAATCAGCACATTAGTGCCCAGGCTCGAGATTTCAGCCTGCACGGAGGCCGTGGCGCCCTGTCCCAGGCTGACCATGGCAACGACGGCGCCGATACCGATGATGATGCCGAGCATCGTCAGGCCTGCTCGCAAGGGATTGCGGCGGAGAATGCGAAGGGCGGAAATGAGGGTGAGCCAGAGAAAGGACATAGGGTATAGCTTTCAGCAGTCAGCCTTTAGCTCCGACCATGCATTTGATCGCAGACGGCCTCATCGGTTCGTCATCTCATCCCCCGACCCGGCTCGAAGCCCGGCGGTAATTTTCTCTGGGCCTGCTCTTCTTCTGTCTCAATGCCCACGATCACGCGGTCTCCTTGGTGCAGCACACCGTCCGTAATCTCAGTGGAGAGTGAGTCGGCAATGCCGGTTGTGACGTCCACCTGGCGAGGCTGGTTATCCCCGTCGAGCGCCCACACCCGGGTGGCCTTCTTGTCGATCGGGACGTTCGGCATCCTGAACCGTAGCGCACTTGTCGGAACACGGAGGGGGTTCTCTTTCTGGGCTGTCACGATCGTGACGTTTGCCGTCATGCCGGGCTTGAGTTTCAGCTCGGGATTGGCCACCGTGATCACGACATCGTATGTGACCACGTTTTGAACGCTGATGGGCGCATTTCTCACTTGCGTGACGATTCCATCGAAAAACCGTTTGGGATATGCGTCCACTCGGAAGTTGGCCGGCTTGCCTTCAGTCACGCCACCGATGTCCGATTCACTGACGCTCGCATTCACCTGCATCTGGGTCAGGTCTTGGGCGATCACGAAGAGGATCGGTGTCTGAAACGCGGCAGCTAAGGTTTGGCCCACGTCCACGTTGCGCGACACCACAATGCCGTTCACCGGCGAATAGATGGTGGTATAGCCGAGGTCCAGCTCCGCCGAGGCTAATGCCGCCTGAACCTGATCGAGCTGGGCCTGCAAGACGTCGACGTTGGCCGCCGCGTCCCGGTAGTTGGTTTCAGCGAGATCCACGTCCGCTTGGGAGACGAACGCCTGCGGACGCAGCGCTGCCATGCGATCGAATTCCCGCTTGCGCTGTGTCGCCGCCACGTTGGCTTTGGCGAGGTTGCCCCTAGCGCTTTTCACCGCGGCGCGCGCTTGACTCAGGCGGGCCTTGAACGGCTTCTGATCGATCTGCGCCAGGATCTGTCCTTTCGAGACCTGAGAGTTGAAATCAGCCAAAAGTTGCGACACTTTGCCGGAAACTTGACTACCGACCTGCACGGAAACGACCGGGTTGATCGTACCGGTCGCGGTCACAATCGCAGTAATCGGTCCTCGATCGACCAAGGCTGTCTTGTACTGGATCGGAGGAGTTCCCCATGTCCACCAGAACCACATTCCCCCTCCGCCAATGAGCATGATCAACATGATGCCGATCAGCCAGGGCAGACGAGATCGCTTCGACCGCGCGGAGAACGGAGTAATTGCGGCCGGTAGTCTCTGCTCAGGCAATGCCTCGGAACGCCGATGTGTTGATGGAGGAGAGGTGTGGGGAGAAACGACTTCATTGACAGGAACCTGGCGAGTGGGTTCTTGGGGATCAGCGGTCATGATGGGCTCGTGCCTGGGTCATTCCGGTTCTCATTCGCGATGGTGCCGGCTCACAATGATTTTTCGGCCCTCTTCAGCGAGCAGGAGTACGAGAGCCCCGAGTGCGAGTGGCCCGAAGATCCAGACAGGCACGGGGCTGGTTCCGAAGATCGCGTTGCCCCAGGGGCTATAGAGGATGAATACCAGGACGACGAGTTCGATCGCGATTCCCCAGAGGAGCAATGGATTGGTGAACCAGCCGAGTCGAGCGAGCGACACTCGTTCTGAGCGGCAGGCGAACACGTTTGCCACCTGGGCGACGACGATGGCGGCGAAGGTGGTGGCGGTTGCCTGTTTGTAGAGCGGATCGGACCAATCGAGCGGCATGCCCCAGGTCCATCCCTGTGTCAGGAGCAATAAGAAGAATGAACCCATGGCGATCCCTGCTTCGATCAGGCCCAAAAAGACATAGGCGCGCAGGAGGAGCGGAAGATTCATCAACCGTTCCGTGCGCGGGCGCGGCGGTCTTACCATCATGTCGGCGTCGGGATGTTCGGCACCCAGGGCCAAGGCTGGAACCATGTCGGTCCCTAGATCCACTGCGAGGATTTGCGGGACCGTGAGGGCGAGTGGAATCCCGAACAAGCCGAACGCCAGATAAGGGACGACTTCAGGCACGTTGCTCGCCAGCACGTACGTGGAAAATTTGCGGATGTTGGCGTAGACGGCGCGCCCTTCTTCAATGGCGTTGACAATGGTTGCAAAGTTGTCGTCGAGTAATATCATGTCCGCCGTTTCTTTCGCCACGTCGCTTCCGGCGATGCCCATCGCAATACCGATATCGGCTTTCTTGATGGCCGGCGCGTCGTTGACACCGTCGCCGGTGACTGCGACCACTTCGCCCATCTCTTTGAGTGTGGATACGATCCGCATCTTGTGCCGGGGTGCCATGCGCGCAAAGACCGGCTCTGGCTCACCGGGATTGGTGGGTGTGAGAAGCCGACGTAGCGCTTCGTCGCTCATTGTTTCGACTTGGTGCCCTTCGATGACGGGACAGTATCCGTCCAGCTCGTTGGGGGTCTCTTTCGGCGCCAGCCCGATCTGGCGAGCGATGGCCAAGGCCGTGAGCGGATGGTCGCCGGTGATCATGATGGCGCGGACGCCGGCTTGGCGGCAGCGCGCGATGGCTCCCGCTACCTCGTGGCGCGGAGGGTCTATCATGGCTACCAGCCCGAGGAAGGTCAGGTTCTGTTCCACCTGCTCGATGTCCAGCTTCTCGATACCCTGCTCAATGTCACGCATGGCCACCGCGAGGACTCGATAGGCTTGGTGTGCAAAAGTACGGCTTTGCGCCATAATTCGCTGGCGGTCTTCTTGACTCATCGGCGAGCGAACACCCTGGTGGCGTATCTGATGGCAAAGGGGCATCAGCGATTCCGGTGCTCCCTTCACGAAAGCCACGAGTTGGCCCTCACGCCAATGGAGGGTGGTCATGCGCTTGCGGTCCGCGTCAAACGGGAGCTCGCCCATCCGGGGCAACGGGTCATGGTGGAGAAGTCCGTGACCCAGTGCAAATTCGACCAGGGCCACTTCCGTCGGATCCCCTGTAACGAGGGGACGGCCGCCGGTTATCCGCACGCGCTTGGCATTGTGGCAGTGGATGATCGCGTCGAAAAGCGGCGCATACTCCTCGGCCTCAATTGCACTGGTCACGCGTCCGGCAATCACCAAACAGCTTTCCTGCACCTCGATTTCGAGATGGTCCATATAGAAACGAGCCACGCGCATCCGGTTCTCAGTCAACGTTCCCGTCTTATCCGTACAGATAACGGTAGTGCAGCCCAAGGTTTCCACGGATGTCAGCTGCTTAACGAGGGCGTGGCGTTTGGCCATGCGTTGGCTGCCCAGGGCCAAGGCCAGCGTCACCGTGGGGAGCAGTCCTTCCGGCACGTTTGCCACAATGATGCCGATCCCAAAGATTGCGCTGATCCAGAAACCCAAGCCCATGGAGATGCCGATGGCGAAAAAGGTTCCACCCATCGCGAGCGACAGCAGCGCGACCACGTGGGTGACCTTCACGATTTCATTTTGCAGAGGGCTGAGGCCTGTCTCCACTCCCGTGGAGAGGCGGGCGATCTTGCCGAATTCCGTCTGCATGCCCGTGGCGAACACCACCGCCCGACCTCTTCCGGAGAGCACAGGAGTACCGGCGAAGACGAGATTGGGAATGTCCAGGAGATGTCCATCGGCCATCGGCTCCGCTGTTCGCCGTTTCGGTCGGGATTCACCCGTGAGAGAGGAAACGTCGACCCGCATGTCGATCGCTTCGATGAGCCGGGCGTCGGCAGGGATTTGTTCTCCCTCCTCAATCAGAAGCACGTCACCCGGTACGATCTCGCCCCGTGACACGTCATTTGGTTGGTTGCTTCGCAGCACCCACGCTCTGGCAGGGAGGAGGCGATGGAGGGCATGTACCGCACGTTCCGCTTTGTATTCCTGAAAGAAGGCAAAGATGGCGTTGATGACGATCACACCGAGGATCGCCCAGCCGAGCGTGGCCATCCCTTCGCCGGGCTTCATGAATTCTGCCGTGAACGCGAGGGCAGCGGCGATCCAGAGTAAAATGGCCAGGAAGTGGGTGAACTGGTGGAGGAATCCCCGAATCAATGAATAGTGTCCGGGCTCGACAAGAACATTCGGTCCGTAGTGAGCGAGACGCCGTTGAGCTTCAGCGGAGGATAGCCCGCCTCTGCCGACCTCCAGCCTCTTCAGCACCTCATCGATCGGAAGCCGGTGAATGTCGTGGTGGCTTACGTCAGGCACCCACACCTCGTACGATGAGGACCGAACAGGGGGCATGTCTGAGCAGGCTTTCGGACACGCTGCCGAGATGCAGCCGTTCACTCCTGGTCAAGTTGCGAGCCCCGATCACCAGTATTTCATCACGCTTGGCTTGGACGTGTGTGACGATGGTCTCGATGACGTGGTTCATCCGGACCTGCGTTTCCACCCCAAAGCCGTCTTTGATGAAGTCGTCCCGCATGCTGTTGACGAAAGCGGTTGCCCGGTCCATGACCGGTTTGGTCAACTCGGCCAATTGCGACTCGGATAAGTACTCTGCTGCGAAGTCCGTGACGGGACTTTCAACTGACGTCAGGATCGTGACGATGGCGGATTGGGGAAGAATGCGGGACCGAAGAAACTTGGCCGCTGCCCGCGAGGGTTTGGAGTCATCGACCGCGAGGGCAACACGGAGCAGTGTGGATAGAGGCTGTTTCACGACGAGAACTGAACAAGCAGCAGCCGATGCCACTTGCCGGGAGACGCTCCCCAGCAAGAATCCTTGAATGTCGCTCAGGCCGCGCGATCCCATGATGATCAGACCCACCTTCAAGCGTCGCGCTTGTCTGACGATCGTGGTTGCGAGAGGGCCATGGGCCAAGAGGGTCTGGAGTTCGGTGCGGGAGGCCGTTTTGGCCTGGCCAAGAGCCAACCGGGCTGATTGTTCTGCTTGCCGAAGAAGCATGCCACCGGCCTTTTCCATGGCGGCCAGTGCACGGCGCTCGCCGAGAGCATTCCGGCCGGTGAGCGCGTGAAGTGCGGGTTTGTCGACGACATGAAGTAACGTGACCTGTTCAGGCGCACAGCTGGCAAAGGCCTCGAGCGCTTGGATCCCCCATTGTGAGTGCTCAGACCCATCGACCGCACATAAGATCCGCATGTGGGTTCCTTTTCTCGATGATGGCCATCGTGGAGAAAAATCGTTTCGGGTATTAGACCTGCATTGGATGTGCCTGTGGAATACGGAGAGGCGGAAGAAGAGTCGTTCATCTTCCGAGGAGTTATAAATGATATCGGTGCTGTCATGCTGCGAGAAGTTGTAGCGTTTTGCGGCAGAGTAGGTTCTGGGCTGTGGTGAATCGCGTCACTCTAAACGGATTCGGATACAAGGTACGTTCAGAGCCTGGTGAGCTGGCGGATCGATAGGGTCATCAAGCAGGTCAGGTGCAGCAGCTCAAAGAGTCAAGGTTGAGTCCGGTAAGCAGAAAGTCGTCTATTTCCGCTGGAAAGAGGATCCGAGTTCCGTTGTTCAGTTTGTCGGCGACTAGTGCTCGTGAAACATGCCGGCGACTGCTGAGAGGAGGGGCAGATGAGAAAGAGCAAGAAGGCCGGAGTGGCCAAGGTCAAAGGCTTTGATTCCATGACCGTCAGCCAAGTGATGGAGAACGAAGTACAATGTGTTCATCCGAGGACAAAGGGCGACGTGATTGCTTCCCTTATGATCGAAGGGTTTGGGGCTGTCCCTGTCGTGGAGAATGGTCGCAAATTGGCCGGCATTGTCAGCGAACACGATTTGCTCGCAGCCGTCGACGACGGGTATCAGCTCGGTGCCGTCGCGGCAAAAGATGTCATGACGGCCAACCCTTATTCTGTCAGGCCTGAAACGACGCTTGGAACGTTGGTTCACGTGCTGCGCGCAAGCGATCTGGTCCGCGTCCCCGTGGTGGACGCCAAAGATAAATTGATCGGCATTATCGCGAGACGCGATGTCTTGCGAACCTATCTCGCAACCGGCGGCAAACGAGGTTAGTGAGGAACCTATGAGACAAACCGAATTCTTCATGAAAGGCTGTGATCCGAGGACCTTGACCGTCGAACAATTGATGCAGGATGCCGTCACCCGATGCACGACGCGCACCGATGCGTCGACCGTCGCTTACCTGATGACGCACCGAAATTTCGGAAGTCTTCCGGTCGTGGAGGAAGACGGCACGTTGGTCGGGATCGTGACTGAATACGATCTGTTGCAGACCTTGATCGACGGGCGTGATCTTCGGAAAATTCTGGTCACTGAAATCATGTCGGCTCGGCCCGTGACCGTGACCGAAGATCAAACACTCGCCCAAGTGGCTGATCTGTTCCAGGATCGTTATTTGACTCGCGTGCCGGTCGTGCGGAATAACAAGCTGGTGGGGATTCTTGCCCGACGAGATTTGTTGTTCGGCTATATGAAGGCGTCGCAATATTGGTCGTAACAGATTGTTGAAAAAGTCCGCCACCGGCGCGCTCGAGTCGTCCAGAGCCTGCATCTACCACGGGGAAGACCCTGCGGCCTTGCCGGAGGAACGTTTTGAACAGTCCGTGGGAGTTCTTGTTATTGGTCGCACGCGCTTTCGTTATGTCCACTGCGGTGCCGCGGTTGGTGAGAGATATCCTGCTTGTCATTCTCGTTCTCGTTCCCACTATTTCTCGCTCGCAGGCGATGACAAAACCGCCTGGCCTCTGCGGTATCAACTATCCCAGCGATAGGACTGTGCAGTGGGAATGTCGGAAGCTCCGCACCGGCGAATCGCTGGAAAAGCTGTTCGGCGAACTGTGGATCGGCGTGGCTCGCTTTAATCGAATCGACCGGCGCCATGTGCATGCGGGGGTGTCCATCAAAGTTCCGAAGAACATGAAAGACCTCGTGGACTTTCAGCCGATGCCATTCTTCTATCCGCCTGCGGAACCGGAGGAACAGTTCATACTGATCGATCTGTCCGAGCAGTTTCTCGGCGCCTATGAATATGGTGCGCTTCGTTTTGCCGTCCCGATTGCCTCCGGGGAAGCACGAAAGCCGACGCCGGTTGGAGAGTTTCGCCTGACGGCGGCTCATCGTTCGCATCAATCCTGCCTCTATACGATCGAGGGCACCGACAGACCCTATCCCATGAACTACGCCCTCCGGTTTTTTGTCAATCGCGAAGGCGTCTCTTACTGGATTCACGGTCGAGACCTGCCGGGCTATCCCGCATCCCACGGCTGTATCGGCCTCTATGACGAACCGATGCAAAAAGCGCATTACGGCATTCCCGAGGATCCTGAGCTGAACGACGCGAAACGACTGTTCGAGTGGGTTCTTGACAAGGAGATACCCGACAATCGCGTGACCTCTCTTCCCCGCGGCCCGAGGGTCCACATCATCGGCCAGGCGCCGCATACGATAAAGATAAACTAGAGTCTAGAACGCGATTCGCCTCCCACTACATAAGTTGTTTTTTACTCCACTCCGCTCGTAGATGAGAAACGCGTAGCCACCGTATGAAGTGGATTTCTCTTTCCATCCATATGTCATCCCTATGGAAGAGTGTCGATCACAGTCTCGGGCGGATAGAAGAACGGTAATTTGCCGGCCGTTACGGAAGAGGTGGAGCTAAGACGTCATGATCGAGCAAAGCGGGAGGGGGAACTTCAAATGATAATTTCACAAGGTTGAAGAAAGACTTTCAACGGGATTTCGCGTTCCTGATGCCCTTGGACATGTTGGGCACGAATCGCCTTGAGAGCTGGCAATAGCTTTGGCAGAAACGCGGATTCATGGCCGAGCGCGAGCATGAACAGCGTATTGGTGCCGTGAATGGTGTCGGAGCTAAGCACGGTGCCGGTCACGCCGCTCCCTCCCACGCCTGAGATCATTGTGAATCCCTTAAGCCCCAGTTCCTTAAATGGGGTGACGATCTCTTCTTCCAATTTCTTTCCACAGACGATGAGAAGCATCTTCATGATGATCCGCTTGGACGTTGTTCTGTTGTCGGGGCAATCGCTACTTCAGGCTCCCACAGCCTTTGCAATCCATAAAGAAACGCGAGGTTGTGCTCCGAACCTATCCAGACGGGGTATGACCGCAGAGACTATGGGTTAAATTCCCTGAATCGCGAACCGATTACCGCCGGCATTATATTGAGCGTTACAAAGCCTACTCGGAGACTCGCTGAATCGTCGAGGCATATCCATCCTCGGAAACATAAACTTTAACCTGGTCTCCGATCGCCACGCGGTCCATCTTGGTTTGATCGTCTACGCGGACACGTGTGGTTTCGCCGCCGCTGTCCTTGATGGACACATACTTCGCCCCGATGTCATGGACTCTGCCGGTGACCGAATCCTGTTTGATTCGTTCTCCCAATGTCGGTGACGCTGCGCGCCGCTCGGACGCCGTCTGGCTGCACCCGAGTGCCCCGGCAGAGAACGCCACCGTCGCCACGATCGCAATGTGTAACAGCGTGATGCCCATAATGCACCTCCTCCAATGTTCTTCACTGATTCTAGTTGGGTGGAGGATAGTTCCATGCTGGGAATCACCCTAGCCGCAGCCCGACCTAAACGTGCGCGAAGCGCTGTACCTTCCGAGGCGCATGCCCCTTCGGCTTTGGTAGGAGCAATGTCCGAATAAGAAATCGCAGCGCCGAGCGAAACTGCTTTCGCGCGCTCCAAGAATCAGGCCGTGAGCACCAATACGGCATACGAGGAGATCCTCATATCCAGTCTGCTTCACGCACAACGATAAAAACAACTTATCGTATCGTCATGCACTATCAATTGGACTGATTCCTTTGCGGAAGTTATCTTGCACTCAAGCAAGCGGAATGATCCGCGACAGAGAAGCAACCACAAGGAGGATATCATGAGCATCAAGAGCATATTGACAGTGGGACTTATGTCGATGATGATCGCAACCGGTGTCATAACCGTGTCCGACAGTTTCGCCTCCGATGCGTATCGGGTGGATGTCATCGATGCACTTCATGCGACGGTCGCGCAGGAAGACAGCGTCAAGGCCGGAGTGGAGTGGACGAGGGTGGACGTGATCGAGAGGATCGGATCTCAAGGTGTTGCCTACCCCTACAGCCGACCGATGAGCCACTGATGCTTTGTCGAGACGACTGACCGAGGATGGACTCCGTCCTTCCTCGGTCACTTCGAAATCGAGGCGGAGCGTTACTGCAAAGCGGAGAGAAGAAGGAACCTCATGCGAACAGATCTATATCTAAAACAAGAGGAGACGCTATGAACGATGAGAAGAAACTGACTACTGCCGCCGGATGTCCGGTCACCGACAACCAGAATGTGGTGACCGCCGGGCCACGCGGCCCACAACTATTGCAGGATGTGTGGTTCCTGGAAAAACTCGCGCATTTCGATCGTGAAGTGATCCCCGAGCGCCGCATGCATGCGAAGGGCTCCGGCGCCTATGGCACGTTTACGGTGACACAGGACATCACCCAGTACACACGTGCGAAGATCTTTAGTCAGGTCGGAAAGAAGACCGAGCTGTTCGCCCGCTTCACCACGGTCGCGGGTGAGCGCGGCGCCGCCGACGCCGAGCGCGATATCCGAGGCTTTGCCCTAAAATTCTACACCGAGGAAGGCAACTGGGATCTGGTCGGCAACAACACGCCCGTGTTCTTCCTGCGCGATCCTCTCAAATTTCCCGACCTCAATCACGCGGTCAAGCGAGACCCGCGCACCAACCTCCGTAGCGCGAAGAACAACTGGGATTTCTGGACCTCGCTGCCTGAAGCCCTGCATCAGATTACGATCGTCATGAGCGATCGCGGCATCCCGGCGACTTACCGTCATATGCACGGCTTCGGGAGCCATACCTTCAGTTTCATCAACGCCAAGCGCGAACGCCACTGGGTCAAGTTCCACTTCAAGTGCCAACAGGGCATCAAAAACTTGACCGATACTGAGGCCGCGACGTTGATCGGCAAGGACCGCGAAAGCCACCAACGTGACCTCTACGAGAGTATTGAGAAAGGCGACTATCCCAAGTGGACGCTCCAGGTGCAGATCATGCCGGAAGCCGACGCTTCAAAGGTGCCCTATCATCCCTTCGATCTGACCAAAGTGTGGCCGCACAGGGATTATCCCCTCATTGAGGTCGGCGTGATGGAACTCAACCGCAACCCCGAAAACTTCTTCGCCGAGGTCGAACAGTCCGCGTTCAACCCGGCGAATGTCGTGCCGGGCATCGGCTTCTCACCCGACAAGATGTTGCAGGGTCGTCTCTTCAGCTATGGCGACGCGCAGCGCTACCGACTCGGTGTGAATCACCATTTGATCCCGGTGAACGCTCCACGGTGTCCGGCTCACAGCTACCACCGAGACGGCGCGATGCGTGTAGACGGTAATCATGGGGGCACCCTCGGTTATGAGCCGAACAGCTCCGGTGAATGGAAAGAGCAACCGGATTTCCGCGAGCCAGCGCTCGGCTTGGAGGGCAGCGCAGACCATTGGAACCACCGAGAAGACACAGACTACTTCTCGCAGCCCGGCGCGCTGTTCCGGTTAATGACGACCGCCCAGCAGCAACTGCTGTTTGAAAACACGGCTCGTTCCATCGGTGCGGCGCCTCGAGACATCCAGATACGCCATATCCGCCACTGCCTCAAGGCCGATCCGGCGTATGGCAAAGGCATTGCCGATGCCTTGGGTATTGCGTTGACGGAAGTGTCCGCTTAGGACAATTGCCGCGTAGAACCGGGAGGCGGGGGATCGAATTGTCCCCCCGCCGCTGTCAATCCAGGGACTTCTGGAAGCGGGTCACGCTAATCGCCAACATGGCCGTGCCTAGGAGGCTCATGGCGACCATCTGCGGCCAGAGCACGTCCAAGCCCACGCCTTTTAGATAGATGCCCCGCAGCACTTCCAGAAAATAGCGCAACGGATTCAGATAGGTGAGTGTTTGCATCCAATCCGGCATACTGCTAATGGGTGTGCCGAAGCCGGAGAACATAATGGCCGGCATGTTGAAGAAAAATCCCGATACCATCGCTTGCTGCTGGGTCTTAGAAATAGTGGAGATGAAGAGTCCGATCCCCAACATGCATAGGATGAACAATACGGCGCCGATCGCGAGGACGCCAATGCTTCCACGGAATGGCACACCGAACCAGAGGGTACCCACCAGCGAGATCAGAGTGGTGTCGAGCAGTCCGATCAGAAAGAAGGGGACGGTCTTGCCGAGAATGAACTCCATGCGGCCGATGGGTGTGACCATAATCTGTTCGAGCGTGCCGATTTCCCGCTCGCGGACCACGGCAAACGCTGTCAGGCTCACGACCATGACCAAAATCAAATTGCCGATCACACCGGGCACGAAAAACCACTGACTGTCGAAATTCACGTTGTACAACGGACGCCGCTCGAGAACGATCGAAGGAATTTGCGATGAAGCATAGGGCGATGTGCGGAGAAGATGTGCCTGTTGAAACTCTTGAGCGAATCGGGCCGCGATTTGGTTGATATAGCCGACGGCAATGAGAGCCGTATTCGAATTACTGCTGTCCACGATCACTTGAAGCCGCGCCGTCTGCCCTTTCCCGAGGTCTTGAGCAAAGCCTGCGTTGATCTGGAGGGCCACCGTGACCTCTCCGCGATCGATCCAATCTCGAATCTGCTGACGATCGTTCAGGTATGCCCGAACATCGAAGTAGGGACTTGCGGTAAAACGGGACACGAGATCGCGGCTCACTTGGCTATGATCGTAATCCAACACCGCGGTGGGAATGTGGTGGACGTCCAAGGTTGCGGCGTAGCCGAAGATGAGCATCTGAATAATGGGAGGCGCGAACAAAAGCGTGCGGGTGCGTTTGTCCCGAAAGACTTGGATGAACTCTTTGATCAACATGCCACGAAGGCGTCCCAACATGTGCATCCTAGGCCAGCTTTTTGTGAAACGCCCGCGTGGCCAAGAGTGTCAAGAGTGCGGCAAAGAGGGCCAAGGCGAGCAGATCATCCAGAAGATATACGAGCGGCGATCCCTTGAGAAAGACATCGCGAATGACTGACATGAAATAGCGCGCAGGGATCACATGCGTGATGACCCGGATCACGGTCGGCATTTGATCGATAGGATAGAGAAACCCCGACAACAGAAAGGCCGGCAGGAACGTGGCAATCAAGGCCGCTTGACTGGCAGCCAGTTGAGACTTGGCCACGACCGACACGGCGTATCCCAGAGCGAGGACGACGAGTAAAAACAGAGTGCAGCTCAGGACAAACACGCCCCATTGCCCGCGAAACGGCACCTCGAACCACCAGATCGCCAAACCGGCGCAGAGCATGGTATCGATGAGCCCGATCGCAAAATACGGCACGAGCTTGCCGACCATCAGTTCGATAGGCGTGACCGGTGTCGACACCAGCTGTTCCATGGTGCCGCGCTCCCATTCCCGAGCGATGGTCAACGAAGTGAGAAATGAGCCGATCACGGCCATGATGATAGCAACGACTCCAGGGACGATATTGGCGGTGCTTTCAAGGTTTTCGTTGAACCAGGTTCTCGTGTCGATCCTCAAAGGAGGTGGCATGACGTCCTGCCCGTGGCGTTGAACCCAGTCCAAACGGAGTCGCTGGTTATACGCCTGAACGATGGATTCGCTGTAGCTGAGACTGATATTGGCGGTGTTGTTGTCGGTGGCATCGACCAGGGCTTGGATGCCTACGGATCCGCCGGTATTCAATCGCTCAGAGAAATCCGTGGGTATGACGATGGCAAGCCGGCAGGCTCCGGCGTCGAGCGCGTCGATCAGCGCCGGATAACTGTCCACGGCCTTGATGACGGAGAAATACTCCGAGGCTTGAAAATGCTTCAGAAAGTCCTGACTTTGCTGACTTCCCTCACGGTCGTACACATAGACCGGAATGTGTTGGACGTCGAAACGTACGCCATAGCCGAACGCCAGCATCAGCAGCAGCGGCATGGCCACCGTGATCAGCAGACTGGGAAGATCGCGCCGAATCTGGAGCGTTTCCTTACGCATGATGGCGAGGAGTCGATGGCAGCGCATTAGCTCCTGTGCGCGCTCAATTGCGCGGTCAATGAAACGAACACGTCTTCCAAGCTTGGACGAATCGGCTCGATCCTTGATACAGCGACGCCTTGTCCGGACAAAACAGCGCGAAGATGGGGGATCGCAGTCTGGGCGTGCTGAACCACAACGTGCAAGGCGTTGCCGAACACAGCCAGGTCCCGAATATCCGGAACGTGCTGGAGCGCATCGAGCGCCCGGCCCAGCGGATCGCATTCGATCAGCAGCAGTTCGCCGGTCATGGTCTGTTGTTTCAACTCGCTCGGCGATCCGGAAGCCACGATCCTACCGTGAAAAATCAGAATGAGCCGGTTGCAGTACTCAGCCTCGTCCATGTAATGCGTAGTGACGAGTACGGTCACTCCGTCGGCCGCCATGGCATGGATCAGTTCCCAGAATTGACGGCGTGAGATCGGATCGACCCCGGATGTCGGCTCGTCCAAGAAAAGAATCGGCGGGCGATGGAGCACGGCGCAGCCCAAGGCGAGCCGCTGTTTCCATCCACTGGGTAAGGTGCCGGTCACCGTCGATTCCCGTCCGACCAACCCGGCCATCTCCAGTACCCACGCCTCCCGCTCCTTGAACATCGCCGCGGGCACATCGTACATGCTGCCGAAAAAGCGAATGTTTTCGATGACCCGCAGATCGTTGTAGAGCGAAAACTTTTGCGACATGTACCCGATGTGGCGACGCACCTGTTCCGCCTCCCGTGCCACATCGTAACCAGCCACCAAGGCCTGTCCTGCGGTTGGACGAAGCAGGCCGCACAGCATACGGATCGTCGTGGATTTTCCGGCGCCGTTTGGACCCAAGAAGCCCACCACCTCTCCCGCACGTGCCTCCAGATTGATGTGGTCCACCGCCACGAAGTCCCCGAAGCGTTTGACGAGATCGCGGACACTTACCGCGGTCGTATGGAGATCCGTCATGGGGTCTCTCCGCTGCTTGTCGATGTAACAGCAACGAACAAGTCTTCGATGGTGGGTTTCACGACTTCCAGCCGGTCGAACGACAGATGTGCGGCCCGAAGTGCCGCTCGAAGCCCGGGAATTCGGCGTGTGGCGTCATCCACTACAAGACGGACGGCGTCGCCGACAAGCCATGCATGAAGGACACCGTCTGCACCGACAAGGGCGGTCCGAATGCGGCGGGCGTCATCTGATACAACCGACAGCATGGTCCCGCGCAGGTGGGTCTTCAATTCCGCAGGCGTTTCGCAATACAGCATGTGCCCTTGGTGCAGCAACGCCACGCGATGGCATTGTTCGGCTTCATCGAGGTAGGAGGTCGACATCACAATGGCAATCCCTTCGGCAAGCAGCGAATACAGGATACGCCAGAAATCTCGACGCGAAACCGGGTCGACACCGTTGGTCGGTTCGTCGAGCAGGATCACCTGCGGGCGGTGGATGAGGGCACAGACGAGTCCGAGCTTTTGTTTCATGCCCCCTGAAAGCTTACCTGCCAAGCGGTTCGTAAAAGGACACATGCCGGCGGCGTCGAGCAAGCGTTGAGAACGCTCGACCCGTTCCGGGCGAGACACGCCGAAGACGTCTGCGTAGAAGCGAATATTTTCCTTGACGGTCAAGTCCTCATAAAGCCCGAAGCGCTGTGGCATGTAACTGAGACGGGCTTTTGCCGCTTCCGGATCATGGATAATGTCGGCTCCGGCGACAGTGGCCGATCCGCCGTCCGGTGTGAGGACACCGGCTAACATTCGTAACGCCGTGGTCTTCCCGGCTCCGTCGGGGCCGACCAGCCCGAAGATCTCACCGGCCTGCACCTCGAACGTGAGACGGTCTACAGCCGTGATACCCGAAAAGCGTTTCGTCAAATCTGTGACGGCGACGGTCGGAGGCATACGTCATTATTTCGGTGGAGCGTCGATGGTCGCTTCAGCCGGCATTCCGGGCTTGAGCTCACGGTTCTGGTTGTCCAGGTTGATCTTGATGCGATAGACGAGGGTGACTCGTTCTTTGTAGGTCTCGACGCTTTTCGGCGTGAATTCAGCTTGGGATGCAATAAACGAGATGCGGCCGTGGTACTTCTTGTCGGGATAGGTGTCCGTGCGAACGGTGGCCGGTTGATCCCACTGAATTCGACCCAGATCCGTCTCGTTGATATAGCCTCGCATCCAGAGGCGGTCGACATCGGCGATCGAGACGACCGGCGTTCCACGAGAGACAACTTCGCCGAGCTCTGCCTGCCGCACGAGGACCACTCCGGAGATCGGCGCCGAGAGCACGGTATAAGACAAGTTCACGCCGGCCATCTCCAAGTATTCCTGGGCCAGCTGGAGATTGGCTTGTCGCACAGCAATTTCCTCCTTGCGCGTGCCCTCGACAATCTCGTCCTGATTTTCCTTGAGGCGTCGATATGTCGCTTCTGCCCGCTTCATCAGCGTTTCCGCGCTGTCGACATCTTCTTGCGACACGGCTTGCTCATCGAGCAGGGCTCGGCGTCGGCGGAATTCTGCACGTTTGAGTTCGAGATCCGATTGCGCGTCGATCACAGATTGTTTCACCGCTTGGATCTGCTGCTTCCGGTTTCCGGCCAAGGCCAACTTCAGCTCAGCTTCTCGCGTTCGTACGGTCGCCTCGTCCACGCTCACTTGCTGGCGGTAATCTTCGTCATCGAGGCGCGCCAGCAGGTCTCCCTTGTTGACATGCTGGCCCTCTTGAACGGGCAACTCTACGATACGACCCGGCACCTTGAAGCTGACCACGCTCTCATGCGCCTCAATATTGCCTGCAACCCTGAGGGTATGGTCTGCCTCGCGTTCGGACAAGGAGCGCACATAGAGATACCCCCCGGTGATCACCGTTCCTGCCGCAAGAAGTATGATCAGGATTCGTTTCATCATCCAATTGTCGAGTCAGATTGTTCGCAGCGGTCTGGCTTTCTCCGTGGTCAAGCCTTCGAGGACTACCCGCATGATGGCGGTAAAGATGGTTTTGGGGGTGGAACCCAGCTCTTCTATTTTTGATGGATTCATCACGGCCTGCACCGCACCGAGCAGAATGTCGATCGCCAGCTTGGGCGGAATGTCCTGACGGATGATCCCCGCGCGACGACCTTCCAGGAACACTTTTCCGAAATGACGCTGAATCAGGTCCCGCCTCCGGCTTTCCACCACCGCAAACAAATCCGGCATCTCGCGGCGAATGTCGCGCAAGAACGGCGGTCGGATCTCCTCCATGTGTCCTTGCACACATTCGAGCAGACGACGGAGTGCCCTGAGGCAATCTGAGGAGGACGTGAGTGTGATACGACTCAGATCGGCATCAACGTCCCTGAACTTTTCAAGGATCACGGCTTCCACAAGAGCCGTCTTGCTCGGAAAGCCGGCGTAGAGCGTCTTTTTGCTGATGGCCATCTCGTGGGCAAGATCATCCATGGTGACGCCCCGAAACCCATGAGCCAAGAAATGCCGACGGGATTCCAGAATGATGCGTTGACGGAAGGCCATTTTAGTGGACGACGGCCTAAAACGCGGCATGAAGGATTGCTTAGGCATACACCAAGGAAACTGTAACAGTATTCTGAGTTTCCAATCAATGCGAATAACCCTGAGACGGCGTGAGAATAGACGAGGTCAGCAAATGACCATTCAAACACAGTGAACTAAGATACTCACGAGTTTCAGGGACAGGGGTTATGGTCTGCTATTCGTTGATCAGACTATGGTTTTCCGATGATCATCGGCTTGCCTGGATTCTCCTCCCCTTCACTCCACTCCGCCACCGCCTGCGCCATTTCTTCCAATCGCTGCGCAGCGCGACCGAAGACGCTGTCGAACGGGTAAGAGCCATCAAGCCCCCGTTCCCCCGCAGCGCTGCCGGTGAGCAGCTCTAGGGCTTCTTCCATCGTATTTACGGCATATACGGTGAAGTGGGCTGATTCCACGGCCTCCACGACCTCGTGCCGAAGCGCCAGGTGTTTCGTGTTTCGAGAGGGGATGATCACGCCCTGCTTTCCCGTCAAGCCCTTGCGTGAGCAGGACTCAAAGAATCCTTCGATCTTTTCGTTTACGCCGCCGATCGGCTGGATTTCACCCAATTGGTTGACGGAACCGGTGACGGCGAGCCATTGATGGATCGGCAGATCGGCGAGGCTGGAGAGAATGGCGGCGAGCTCGGCCACAGCGGCGCTGTCGCCCTCCACTTCCGAGTAGGTCTGCTCGAATGTCAACGAAGCACTGACCGCGAAAGGGTGAGTGCCGGCAAATTTCCCGGCAAGGTAGCCGGCCAATGTCAGGACACCCTTGCTGTGGATCATTCCGGCAAGTTCCGCCTCTCGCTGGATATCGATGACGCCCTTTGTCCCGACATAGGTTCGGGCCGTGATGCGCGTGGGACGGCCGAACGCATAGTCTCCGAGCTGATGGACTGAGAGACCGTTGACCTGGCCGACGACGTCGCCGTCCAAATCGACCATCAACGTGCCTTCTTTGATCTCATCCTGAATCCAGTGTTCCGCCAGATTCGAGCGATATCGCTTGTGGGTGACGGCGGCATCGACGTCGGCCCGAGTGACGAACGAATGTCCTTCTTTCCTTGCCCAGTAGCCGGCTTCGCGGATCAGATCACTTACCAGGCTGAACCGCAACGACAGCCGGTCGTGTCGATCTGCAAAACGGAGCCCTTGCCGGATGATTTCGGCCACGGCATCGGCTCCGAAATGCGGCAGTCCCTCTTCACGGCAGAGTTTGGCGATGAATCTGGCATATTGACGGTCCTGCCGCTCGCTTCTCACCACTTCGGTGTCGAAGTCCACTTTCACCTTGAACAGTTTGCCGAAATCTTCCTCATAGGCCTGGAGCAAGTGGTACAGGATGGGCGGCCCGACCATGATGACCTTGACATTCACCGGGACAGGTTGCGGCCTAAGCCCCGCCGTCGAGAATCCGTAGAATTCACTGGGGTCCTCAATTTTCACCTCGCCGGTCTTGATCACGCGCTTTAACGCATCCCACGAGAAAGGTTGGCGCAGCATGTCCAAGGCGTTCACGATCAAGTAGCCACCGTTGGCCAGCAGGACGGCGCCCGCACGGATCTCCGTGAAGTCGGTGTACATTACGCCCATGTGAGCCCGCCGTTCGATCTTCCCGATGAGATTTGTATAGGTCGGGTGTGATTCGTCGATAACGGGGGCGCCTTCCGTCGGGTCGTGCTGCACGATGAGATTGACGAGGAAGCGCGACATGTCGGGTCGTTTGAATTCCACTCCGGGTATGGCAATAGTGGGGCCTTCGCGCGGCAGAAAATCTTTGTAGTGGTGGACGATGTCGTTACGAACATGCTCTAAGAATGTCGAGACCTCCGTCATCTCTTGGTAGGCCCGTCGCATGATTTCATAACGGCCTTCCAAGACATTCATGACCAATTGGCGGTCCAGGTGGTGCCGCTGGTGTTCGGCGTCTTTCTCGAGGCCGTGGATGCGGATGTGGAATTCGCGGATCTCACCTTCTAGGGCCTTACGCCGTTCATTCAAGTCCCGTTGGTCCTCCTCGGTCATGGCCGTCATGTCGGCGTCTGTCATGGGGTGGCCGGCCTTGAGCGGGACAATCCCGAAACCCACCGAGGTTTCCTCAAAGCCGAACCCACGAGTACGGGTGAGTTCCTCCAATTCATGGAAGAGCGCTTTTTTCTTCGCGTCGATCTCGTCGTGTACCTTGGCTTTGGAATCGAGATAGTTCTTACTTTCAAATGCCAAGGGAATGTCGCGCCGCAATCCTTCGATGAATCCCGCCATCTCTTGCTTGAACGAGGCACCCTGTCCCGCCGGAAGAGCGAGACAGGTCGGTCGAGAAGGATCTTGGAAAGTATTCACGTAGCACCAGTCTGGTGGTGCAGGAGCGCCCAGAGCCATCCGCTTGACCATCTGCCGAACGAGCGTGCCCTTTCCCGTGCCGACAGGACCCGATACGTAGAGATTGAACCCTGGGCTCTTCATGTGCAGCCCGAATTCCAGCGCCTCAACAGCCCGTTCCTGCCCGATGATTTCGGTGAGGGGCTCCAGTTCGCCCGTATCCTCGAACCCGAGTTGTCCCGAGTCGATCACGGGGGCGAGCATCGACGTTGGCACTTTGAACTTCTCCATCGTCATGAGGACACTCTTGTCGTCATGGGAGGCGGGAGGGTCACGACGGTCGCCTGTAGGCCCTTCTTTCCTTGCTCTTCGCCGAAGAGGACCTCGATGCCATCCTCCAGTTGGCCGAAGGCGACCCTCTGCAGCGCATTCGCATGAAAATAGACCTCGCCGCCTCCTTCTTTCAGGATGAAGCCGTATTGCTCCTTGGGAAAGAGCTTGCAGATCACACCGCGATGAGGCGGCACCGGTGACAGTCGAATCTCGGTCTTCGCACGTTTTTCTCGATACTTGCGGAGTTCGATGCTCACGGCATGAAACGCAGAGCGCATGGCCTCCTCGAAAGTCTTGTCTTCCTTTCGGGCCGTCATGGTATGACGTCCGGGCAGTGTGACCACGACCAGTGCCTCCGCCACGTTCGCAAGTTTCTTGTGATGCCGATTCTTAGTCAACGTCACTCGGCCGTGAATCAAATCCTCGTGCCCCCGTTGGAGGTCTTCCATACGGGCTTCAATCTCGGTCTTCCAGCGGGGGGTCATTGCGACATTGCGGCTTTCAATCTCAAGTTTCATAGCGCCTCCACATCCAGACAATTCCGTCCCTTTCATCAAGCGGAGTCAGCAAACGATGTGCCGACTTGAGACGGGTTGGACGGTATGGGCAAATCAGCGGGCGCAGATATTTCCTGATCCCCGAGCTTTCCCAGCGGCTCCAACATGGTGCATTTTTCCACAGTGACCTGTTCATCGGTGGAGCCCAACGCGCCAGTATGCCTGCATTCAGCGACCTTCTCGAGGGTTCGAAAGAGCTATGTCGGGAACGTGAATTGCGATGGCTCTCAGCATGCCGGTGTTGAGGAAGTCAGCCTTGGAACGTTACCTACAGGCCCGCTTTGGCCCAAAGGTCAGCTTGCTGTCCTATGGAGTGATCGGCAAAGAGAGCTCCAAGGGAGAACAGAAGCGTTATGGGTACGGTACACCGGTCAAATTGACGTTCCAAATCGGACGTCGGGTCAATTCCGCCGTACTTGAAACCATGAAGCCCGGCCCGTTTGGGCACGAACATATGGCTGATCGCGGACAAGCCATGTTGTGGGACTACGATTCGTATGGACGCCTGCCGCGCCATGTGAAGGCCCTGGATGTGGGCGCATTCGATGCCAAACAGGCGCTCTTTTCCATCGCCGAGGCGCGTGAAGTTTTTGTGTTGAACGAATGGACCGACGGCGTGAGTTATCATGGGGATCTTGCGCGGCTGGCGACAGGCAAAAGGCTGCGTAAGTTGGATCGCCAACGCACCGTCGCGTTGGCACGCTACTTGGCCCGCATCCATGCAAAGAAACGGCGTGACGCGGATCTGTATAAGCGTCGGCTGCGTGAATTGATCGGTCACGGCGAATGCATCATGGGACTGACCGACAGCTATCCGGCGCGCTGTGGCTTTATCACGGGCGATCTGCTGCGAACGGTGGAGGACGCGTGCAATCGTTGGCGTTGGCGCCTTCGCGAAAACACCAATCGACTTTCTCAGGTTCACGGGGATTTCCATCCGTACAATGTGCTGTTCCGCGCGGGGACGGATTTTGCTGTGTTGGATCGCTCACGGGGAGAATGGGGCGAACCGGCCGACGACATCACTGCGATGACGATCAATTATCTGCTGAACTCACTGATCAGCTGGGGCAAGCTCCGGGGACCGTTCGAAGTTCTCTTCCGGTTGTTCTGGGACACCTACATGGAAGCCAGCGGCGACGAGAAGATCACTGAAACGGCGGCGCCGTTCTTCGCCTTTCGCGGCCTGGTCGTGGCCAGCCCGCTCTGGTATCCCAATTTGTCGATGGACGTCAGACGAAGCCTCTTTCGCTTCATTGAAAATGTTCTCGATGTACCGCGATTTGAGCCGGAACGGGTGAATGAGTACTGCCAGGGATGATGAGGTCTCGGCCAATAGCCCACGGAATTAACACGCGAAGACGGCCCGACGGCTGATTGTCGATCGCGGGGTCATGTGTATGAATAGAATGCCAGGCGTTGCCATCTGGCTCACCGGCCTGCCCGCGTCCGGAAAGAGCACCATTGCGGCCGCACTGAAGCCGAGGCTGGAAGAAATCCGTTCCGTCGAAGTATTCGAATCGGATGCCGTCCGGCGAATCTTGACACCTCATCCAACCTACAGTGGCGGAGAACGAGATCTGTTCTATCGTGCACTCGCGTTCATGGGTGCGAAACTGGTCTCGCATGGTGTGACGGTGATCTTCGATGCGACAGCCAACCGGCGGGCCTATCGGGATTTTGCCAGGAGTCTGATCCCGAGGTTCATCGAGGTGGCCGTGGAATGTCCGTTGGAACTGGCGAGGCAGCGTGACTACAAGGGAACCTATCGGCGCGGGCAGCGAGGCGAATCGGCGACCGTTCCAGGATTACAGGATCCCTACGAGGCACCACTGAGTCCGGAAGTGCACATTGATACGACGAAGGTCTCAGCGACAGAAGCAGCGGAGAGAATTATGGAGGTTGTCAGGAACACCGTGCTCTCATAAACCAATAGCCTCAGCAGGGCTCCTCAAACGAGGTACCGTACAAACCACCTTCCTGCATGTTCCGCCACCTGTTCCAAGGTCCCAGGCTCCTCGAACAGGTGTGTTGCCCCAGGGATGATGACCAATTTCTTTTCACAGGTCAGCCAATCATACGCTGCCTGGTTCATGTCAATGACCGGTTCATCGTGGCCTCCGACGATCAACAAGGTCGGAGCGGCGACCGACGGCAGATAAGATTTAGCCAGGTCCGGTCGTCCCCCTCGTGACACGACGGCCCTGATGTTCGACGGATTTCGCGCTGCGGCTTGCAGGGCTGCTCCGGCGCCGGTGCTGGCTCCAAAATAGCCGATTCCCGTGTTCTTCGTCCGTGGTTCCTCGACCAGCCAGCCTTTCGCCAGCAGGAGTCTGTCTGCCAGCAGATCGATATCAAACACCTTGCGCCGATCGTCCGCTTCCTCTTCAGTCAACAAATCGAGCAGGAGCGTGCCGAGTCCATCTTGCTGCAGTCGTCGGGCGACGAAGTTGTTGCGAGGGCTGAACCGCCCGCTCCCGCTCCCGTGTGCAAAGATGACCACCCCGCGTGCGACGGTCGGCAGGCCGAGGATACCCTCCAGAACAAGTTTCCCTTTCGTGACCTGTACATTGTGTTCATGTGGGGCCGTCATGGCTTAGTCCGCTTCTTTGCAGCATTGCAGGGAGCCGGACGGCTGAGCGCCGGCGGCAGTTTAGTCTGGTCATCGACGCAGGCGGCATTGAGTTGTGACTGTGTGAGACCGATGACCGAGGAGAGGTTAGCGCCCCTGAAGTTCGCGCGACGCAAGTCCGCGGAGTCCAGCCGAGCCTCGCTCAAATCGGCTCCGGCGAGGACGGCATCGTGAAGGTTCACGTCTTGGAGATTCGCGTGAGCCAAATTTGCATCGGTGAAGCTCGCTCTGCTCAGATCTGCTCCGACGAAATTGGCCGATTCCAGGTTGGCCCTGTTGAACTGAGCGTGACGGAGGGAAGATTTTGGAGCGTAGATCTCGCTCAAATCGCCGTTCGTGAAGTTGACGCTCAATCCCTTGGCTCCGATAAAGACCGCGCGGTTGATGTGGGCGTCGCGGAAATCGGCTTCATCGAGGGTGGCGTGATACAGAATGGCCATCCGGAGTTTTGCGGAGCTCACGCGCGCCCTGACCAGATTGGCTTCTTCCAAGTTGGCGCCCTCTAGGTCGGTATTATGCAGGTCTGCGTCATACAAACTGGCGTATCGCAGGTCGGCACCGCGAAGAATGGCATCCTTCAGGTTGGCCTCGCGCAAGTTTGCCTCGTCCAGGTAGGCGCTTTCTAAGTCGGCTTCGATGAGATGGGTCCGCTCGAGTTGCGTATGGTCCAGCAGCGCACCCTGAAGGCTGGCCCGATAGAGATTGGCGTTGGTCAGGACAGCACGACGCAGGTCGGCGCCCGATAGATCAGCATTCACCAGGACGGCGTCTTTCAGCGTCGCTCCGTAAAAATGGGCTTCGACGAAGTTGCTGTCGGTCAAGTCGGCAGCCGTGAGATCGGCCCCCTCCAGCTGAGCCCGCTCGAATGTCGACTCGTGCATCGTCGCGCCGATGAAGACGGCGTCAAAGAGAGCGGCTTCATCGCCGATGGCGCGAAAGAGATTCGCGCCCGCGAGTCGGGCACGACGCAGATCGGCTCCGGAGAGGTTACTGTCCTCAAGGATGGCTTTGGTGAGGTCGGCCCCCGCAAGACTCGCCTGAATCAGAGTGGCCTGAGACAGGTTCGCTTGACGTAAGATGGTGCCTTCAAGGTCCGCCCGTTCGAGATTCGCCCCCGCGAGTAATGCTCGGCTGAGGTCGGCTTGGCAGAGCTCGGCGCGTTTGGCATTCGCGTTGCCTCGATATTCCACCCATCGTTCGTGCGAACGCACGAGGGCATGCAGCGTCTTCGCTGGAATGGATTTCTTCTTGTAGAGACTCTTGCAAGGAGGACCCACGAACGATTTGGTGCTGGAAGCCGATGGGCCGGCCGCTCCCGCCCAGGTGGCGGCAAATCCGATGAGTATGATGATTCCCATAAAGACGGTCGGTATAGCGGGGCGCGTCATCTTGTGCTCCTTCGGTGTTAAATATTGCGGTCAACTGCCTGGGCCAGGCTCTGCAACGCCGAAGTGATCCGAACGTCATAGGCCGACACCATCTCAAGGGCTCGTAACGATTCAGGAAGTTGCTCCAGCTGCGTTGCTGCATGGCGGCGCACCTCGGCCAGGCCTGGTGATGCGGCAAGAGGGCGGCCCTCCTTCATGACCGGTTGGAGGAGCGGTTCGCCGGACAGTTGATCATCGTGTGTCGTGAGGAAGTCGTGGGTCAAACGCCCATTGCCCGAATAGTACCGGTAGACTTGTTTGCGGCCGGGCCAGGTGGCCTTGCCTTCTGATCGTTTGCGGCAGGGACGGCCCGCATATTCTTGGAGTTTGTAGGCGCAGTCCAGTGAGGGGGCATCAGATGAGGTGGTCATCGCCGTGCCGACGGCGAGGCTATCGATCGGCGCACCGCTTTGGACGAAATCCCTCACGCGGTATTCATCGAGGTTTCCGCTGGCGAGGATCTGTACATGAGCCAAACCGCCTTCGTCCAAGATACGTCGAACTTTTTGAGCATGGTCGGCAAGATCTCCGCTGTCGAGTCGGACGCCCTTCACCGTAATCCCCTTGCCTTTGAGCATTGGAGCCAGCGAGACGACTTTGTGCGCGGCAGCTTCGGTATCATAGGTGTCGATCAAGAGAACGACGTTCTCCGGTTGTGCCTGGGCATAGTGCTCGAAGGCGTCGACCTCAACTTCGTGAGCCTGGACGAACGAATGGGCCATCGTGCCGTACAGAGGAATGCCAAACGCCATGCCGGCCAATACGGTCGCCGTTCCGGCGAAGCCGGCCACGTAGCTGGCTCGCGCGGCCAGGAGACCGGCTTCGGCGCCATGCGCGCGGCGCAGCCCAAAATCGATGAGCGGCTTTCCTTCTGCCGCCAGCACCGAACGTGCCGCCTTGGAGGCCACCATGGTCTGAAAGTTCAGCAGGTTTATGACACGGCTTTCGACGAGCTGGGCCAGTGGGAGCGATGCGACGATTCTGAGGATGGGCTCAGGAGGGAAGAACAGGGTTCCTTCGGGCATGGCTTCCACATCCCCGGTGAATCGCAGGGCTTCCAGGTAATGAAGGAACCTCCGGCTACACTGCCCCGATTGATCAAGCCAGGCAAGTTCTTCCTGCGTCACGCGCAGCGTTGAGAGGTAATCCAACACCTGTTCAAGACCGGCGGCCACCAAGAAGTTCCGGTGGGCGGGGAGTTTACGGACGAAGAACTCGAACACAGCCGGCTTGTCCATCCCCTGTTCCAGGTACGCTTGAGCCATCGTGAGCTCATACAGATCGGTCAGCAGGGCGCTGGTCGAAGGATTCATGCTTCGAGCATCTCCCATCGAACGGGCACAGCTCCCAGGCTGATCATCACCTCCTCTGCGAGATGACCGTCGTCAGGCTGGAGGTTGACCGCCTTGATCCCGTCCATCAGCAAGCAAACGTCATAGCCCAGTGTCCGAGCATTCTTCACCGAGTGCAAGACACAATAGTCGGTCGCCAATCCGCCGATGAAGAGGCGCTGCACGTGGAGGGCTCGTAGATGACGATCCAAACTGGTGTTGTGGAAGGCTGAATAGGCTTCTTGATCTCGGTCGATGGCTTTGTAAATGATGACCGCCGATGACGGTGTAACAAACGACGACGGTGGTAACGCGCCGGGGGAACCTGCCACACAATGCGTCGGCCACGGGCCTCCTTGGGACACGAAAGAGCAATGGTCCGGCGGATGCCAGTCGCGCGTCAGGAAAATCGAAAGACCGCAAGCTGCAAATCGGCAGACATAATGCTCCAGGATCGGAATAATTTCATCGCCGTCTCTGATGCCGAGCGCCCCTCGTGGAAGAAAATCCTTCTGGATATCCGTAAGGAGCAACGCATCAGAGGGCGTGAGGGAGATGGTTGTAGGAGTCATCGCGAAATTGGGGGATCTCATGAATCGATAAACCGGTCATAGTGCCTACTGCGACAGAAGGCGAATGTGCGCGACGACGTCCTGCATTTCTCCGTCGGTGAGCTGGCCGCGCCACGAATGCATCGGACTGAAGACAACGCCATGCTCGATGGTTCGCAGTAGTTCTTCATCGGATTTCAGAAACGACCGGAATCGCTGAAAATCGGCTGGTGGCACTTTCAAGGGGGCGGCGTCAGGACCGTCGCCTCGACCGGTCGGGCCATGACAGTTCTGACAGTGACGTTCGTACACTGCTTTTCCGCGCGCGATGTCTGGAGGATAGTCTTGGGCATCCACAGGGGAGGCTGCCGGACCGTTCACCATGCAGAATCCGAGGAGCGCTGCCGCGAGCAATCGATGCCGTATGAACCGCCGCGTCGTTGTAAGCATGGTGCTAACTTTTCTTTGTGGTGTGAGCGATGAACGGGCTGAAAAGTTGTTGCAGCTTCTTGCTTCCGCACGCCAGGCATGTCACCTCGCCGCGCTCATGCTCTTTCAGCGTCACGACGATCCGTGATTCTTTCCCACAATCGAGACATTTGTAGTCGTACATCGGCATGGTGCGACCCTTTCGACAATCAGCCGAAAATCATGAGCGGATAGATCCCCTGGTGCAACAGAGCGTGTGAAACGCTGCCGAGCACCATACGGGTGAGGCCGCGGCGCGCTCGGGATCCCGTGAGAATAAGGTCTGGATTCAAGGCCCTGGCTTCCTGAAGAATTCCATCAACGGGTGTGCCTAATGTGGCAGACACGTGGGTCGGGTAGCCTGACGCTCCGAGCTTGGCGGCTGTCTCGTCGAGAAAGTCTTTTGCCTTGCGGAGGGAATGGGTTTCCATGTGCTCAGCTGAAACGGCATCCACTGGCCAGGGAGGCCTGGTATGGGGAAGGACAGTGAACAAGGTTATCATGGGTGGGTCGCGAAAGGGCTTCTGTTGAAGGAAGGCTAGGGCATGGTCTGCGTCATAGGTTCCTTGTAGGGGAAGCAGTATTCGATGAAGCGTCTTCAAGGGACCGGGAAGAATCAGCTTCGCACCTGGTCCAAAGGTCAGCACTCGATGGGAGACGCTTCCAATGAGCCGTTCCTTGATCGGTCCAAGACCCCTGGTACCTAAAAGAATCAGATCCACCTTCAGCTGATCCGCTAGTGTGACGATCTGATCCGCCGGAGATCCGACGACCAGATGCTTTGTGACTGGCCCAACATCCAATGGGAGTAATGACATAATGCGATCCAGTAAACGAGTCCCGTCATCGCGCATATTTCGCTCGACCGTCTCGTAGAGTTCTTGCGCCACCTCCGGCATCATCATGGGATAGGCCGGACTGGGGACATCGAGTACGTGCACAATGTGCAGTTCCTCGGCGCGCGCCAGGTAGTTGAGGGACCGGACCGCTTCATACGAATGGTCGGAACCGTCGACAGTGAGCAATATTTTCATGGAGTCACCTTCAGTCTGTAGGCTTCCTGACCTGTTTCAGCAGTCGGCACTCTCCTCTTTCGGGTTTGATCTCACCGGCACTCCGAGGGACAGAAGAAGACAAAATAGATCACGATCGCGATAGCCAATCCCACGGCTCCAAGCAAAAGGCGTTGCGCGCGCGTCATCGCTCTCCTCCTGAAGATGACCTTCAGCAAGTCCAATGCCGCTCCATAACATCCCGAAGTGCTGGGCTGGACGCAGTGAAGGAGGACGGGCTTTCCAGGGAATGGCGCCTTCTGCTACAGCGGGCGAACAACCGTTGTAGCAGAGATCCTCTTCTCAGAAGGCGGAACGTTTGGCTGAGGGCGAGAATGAGAATGACAGATTCGCGGGTTCTTCAATCATCAGCATTCGTCCCACCATATCGTGGATGGCATCACCTTTGCTCCCTCAAGAGGACGAGATACTGACGATGAGTGGGGAACTATTCTTGTTGAGTGTGGAGGCCGCGTGAGCCTGGCTGAAGCAATGCCAAGAATTCTCTTTGCGACGGATGGGTCTCCGGGAGCAGCGGAAGCGGAGGCCTATGCGGTCTCTCTGGCCCAATCATGGCCGGCTACCCTGACCGTCATGCATGTGTTGGAATTTCTACCTGGGCTCGACTCTGAGAGTCCCGTCAATCGGTTGTATTTGGGTGAGATGACGAAGCGGGCCACGGACGAACTGGCCGAGTTGAAAGCACGGGCTACCGATCACGGGATCTCGGTTCAGACCAGGATGACGAGGGGCATCCCGAGTGAAGGAGTACTTGCGGCGGCAAGCGCCGAGGATACGGATCTGATTGTCGTGGGTACGAGAGGGAAGACCGGCCTGGCACATGTCCTGCTGGGTAGTACGGCGGAACGAATCATCCGGGCGGCACCCTGCCCGGTGCTGGCTGTGCGCGCCGAAGGAACTGGGGGGGAGCCGGCTGACCAGAGCCGACGCGATCATGCGGGTCTCCACCGGCTTCTGGTGCCGATCGATTTTTCAGACTGCTCACTCGACGCGCTGGAGTATGGAGCCATGGTTGCTCAACGACTGAAAGCTTCCGTGAAAATTCTTCACGTGTTGGAGCCGGTTTCATACGGATTGGATTTCACTCTTTCTCATGTGGAAACACGGGAATCAATCAAGACCGTGTTCACGAAGCGGTTATCGGACGTCGTCTCCGCACTCACTTCCGCTGGCCTCGTGTCCGACTTCCTCATCGTGGGTGGACTACCGGCTGATTCAATTCTTGATGCGGCGACGGCCCAAGGCATTGATGTAATTGTCATGGGGACTCATGGACGCCGTGGGTTGTCTCGTACGTTATTCGGCAGTGTCACGGAGTCCGTCCTTCGGAGATCCTCTTGCCCTGTGCTGACCGTCAGGAGCCCGAAGTTTCGGCCGGGCCATCGCCGTGTCCTTTCCAGGGAGTCACCAACGGACGTTTAGACGTTTAATTGAGGAGCGAGTTATGCAAAAGGCAACGAAGAAAACCAGCAAAGGGAGCAGACGATCCTCTTCTGTAGTAAAGAAGGCCGTGAAGCCCATCGAATTGCCGGATGGAATGTGGGAACGGATCTCGCACAAAGCCTATGAGCTCTGGGAGGAGCGGGGCCGTCAAGAAGGGGGCGCTCTCCGAGATTGGCTCGATGCGGAGGAAATCGTCATGACAGAAATCCATGAAGCGCGTGAATGAGCAGCCGGCCGGGTTCTGGAGCCCGCGGCCTCCGTCTCTCGATGCAGTCCTCGCGCGTTTGGAAGCGCTCTCTCTCGAGCCGGAATTTAGATTGCAGCGGGAACTGGCGTTCGCGCGGGCGCTGAAGCCCTATCTGCAAGGGGGAACAGGCAGGCTTGTTCCGCTACTTGAGCAGGAAACAGAACTGGCGAGTCTCTACCTGTTCTGCGATTTCTATCCGGAAGACGGGCAGCTGACACTTATCGAACAGCTGCGGGACGTCATCACCGAGCATATTCCCAATGAAGAACGGCAGTGGCTCGATCCGTTGAAACATTCGCATCTCGACGTGCTGAAACCGACCTCGACACCGACGCCTGGCGAAGATCTCGTGCTGCGATCGCTTGCCGATGGGATGAGAGTGGTGTTGCCTGGAGAGGGATTCGTCAAGGAGTTTGCGATGGACCGTCCGTTGCTCACCCGGGTTATTCATGATCCGAACACACAGGAACCCGACAAGGCAGTCTGGGCTGGAGGCGGAATCGCCCTGTCACAGGCGGATGCTGAAGCATTGCTCAATATGACGTCCGAATGGCGTCGAGAAATGGAAATAACCACTGGATCCTTTGCGCTGGGGGAGTGGAAGGAGTTTGCCAAGCGCTTCGGCTATATGATTCTCTGGGCGTTCGCGCAGCGGCGCCTGGATGCCGTGGTGGACGCGGTCGTCCACATCGGCTATCGCGATTCTGGCGGCCGACCGTATCTGTATGCCGTCGCGCTCTACGACCATCATGCGTATCGATTGTTCGCTGAAACGTTGTCCTCCATGAGCGAGTTTGAATCGGAAAAGCCATTGCTTCCAGTTGAAGCGCAGGCGGGCATCGGTAGAACCGTTCCCTTGACACGAACGTGGGTTCAGCGGGACACGACTGGGGTTCCCGCATTCATTGTGGCGAAACTGACGCTGACCTCTTCGCAGCTCATCGTGGAATGCAACAGTCCGGAACGACTTGACCAGATCAAGCATCGACTTGCGGCCTCATTTGGATTTTCACTGCATTTCCGAGGTGAGACGCTGGTGCTACCCGCTCGGCAACTGTCGGTAGCCGAGCTCCTATCTGGTGAGCCGCCAACGCTGGTCGTGACACGGGAAGAAGACAACATGCTGCTCAATCAGTTTCTTGAGAAAGCCTACCTTGAATGGTCGGATCAGCCTCATCTCGCGCTCGGCGGGCAAACCCCGCGACATGCGGCCGCAATTCCCACCATGCGTGGCGTGGTCGCTGCGTTGATCGATGAAATGGCTCAGCATGATCCGGGTCTTTGGCGGTTGGGCAAGCCGGCGTTCAATTACAATCGTCTTCGCGCACATGTTGGATTGGAAGAAAAGCCTGAATGATCCGCCTTCGCTATGCGAAGGGCGGTATCCATGACGCCAAGCCTGCGTCATGGTTCATCAATGTGTCGCGCTGTCCCTCTGGGCCGGCCCGCTTGCCATCACAAGGGGATGGAGTATACAACCATGCCGCAGGTCATCAAGAAGTAGGAGGGCCGATGGGAAGTAGTCTAAGGAGAAGCAGATGACAGAGCAGCGTCCGACCGTCGGCATTCTGATCGGTGGAGGGCCGGCTCCTGGGATCAATAGTGTGATCAGCGCGGCAACGATCTGCAGCACTCTTGGAGGCTCCGATGTGCTCGGGCTGATCGATGGATTCAAATGGCTCATGGAAGGGAGTACGGGACAAGTACGGCCGCTCTCGATCGAGGATGTCAGCCGGATCCATTTTCGAGGCGGGTCTTTTCTGGGTACGTCACGTGCGAACCCGACGAAAACTGCGGAGCATCTCGACAACGTATTGTTTTCTCTGAAGCGCCTGGGCATCACGCGTTTGATGACGATCGGCGGGGACGATACTGCGTTTTCGGCCATGAAGTTGGAGGAGCGATCCGGCGGTCAACTTCAAGTCATCCACGTCCCCAAGACGATCGACAACGATCTGGATCTTCCCCATGGGATTCCCACATTCGGGTTTCAGACGGCCCGTCACGTCGGTGTCGAGATCGTGAAGAACTTGATGGTGGATGCCCGCACCACGACACACTGGTACCTGGTGGTGACCATGGGGCGCAAGGCCGGGCATCTTGCATTAGGGATCGGAAAGGCAGCCGGTGCCACGCTCACGATTATTCCTGAGGAGTTTCGAGAGAGGCCGGTGAGACTTCAACGAGTCGTCGATCTCTTGATCGGGACGATGATTAAGCGGCTGGAACACGGTCAGGCCGACGGGGTGGTGGTGCTGGCCGAGGGACTGATCGAAATTCTCGATCCTCGTGATCTTGGAGGGTTGGAGTATGTCGAACGAGACGAGCATGGTCATTTGCGGTTGAACGAAGTGGATGTCGGCAGTGTCTTGCGGCGTGAACTGACGAAACAGCTCCATGCGCTGGGACTTTCTTTTGCTGTCGTGGCAAAGAACGTGGGCTATGAACTCCGTTGCGCGGATCCGATTCCCTACGACATCGAATACACGCGTGACCTCGGGTATTGTGCCGCTCAATATCTGCTCGACGGCGGGACATCAGCGATGGTGTCGATCCAGAATGGACGGTTCGTCCCGATTCCGTTCAGGCAGATGGTGGACTCCGCGACAGGACGGACCAGAGTCAGGATGGTGGATGTCGATTCGCAGTCCTATCAAATCGCCCGACAATACATGATTCGGCTTACACCGGACGACTTGAGCAATCCAGACACATTGGGGCGATATAGCGACTTGTCCGGCCTCTCGGCAGCGGCGTTTCGAGAACGGTTCGCCGCAGTCCTCTGAGCGAGTTGGACACATCTCGTCGAACAAAAGGATATGAAAACATGAAGGTTCTCGCGGCAACTGATGGATCGAAGTTCGGCACGTGGGCGATCAAATGGGTGGCAGAGATACCGTTCCTCGTTCAGCCTGTCGTGCATGCGCTGCATGTCGTCGATGTGGCGAGCCTTCGGGCTCCTTTTATGATTCAACCGATGATCGTCGGTACCGAACGATATCTTCAGTCGGAAGTGAAGCGGATAGAGACAACAGCCAAGTCCACCAAGAAGGAATCGGAAGAGTTATTGTCCACGCTCGGTCTAGAGGGAACGGTTACGGTGGATAGAGGCGGCGTGGCGGAGACGATTCTCAAGCATGCGCGGCGCGGTGTAGGACTGTTGTCGATCGGGTCACGGGGTTTGGATGCTCTTGATCGCTTCATGCTGGGCAGTATCTCAAATCACGCCATCCACCATGCGCCATGTTCTGTACTGGTGGTGAAAGAGAATCCCCGGCCTGTCCGACATGTGGTCCTGGCGATCGACGGGTCGGCAGCGTCGGATAAGGCGGCCAAGTTTCTAATGCGTCATGTCAATCCGACGCCCGATGGCCCGGATCGGGAACCGGTGCTGGTGACCGTTGTGCACGCGATAGCCTATTTGAGGTATCCAGAAGTAAAGGAAGCCGGGAAAGCTCTGGTGCGGCGCTGTGGAGATAAGCTCGCGAAAACAGGCTTCCAGATACACGAAGTCTTGAGACTTGGGAAGCCGGCGGACGAGATTCTGACAGTGGCCACCAAGAACAAGGCCGACCTTATTGTCACCGGAGCCAAGGGGTTGGGCGCAATCCGCCGCGTGGTGCTCGGCAGCGTATCCACTCGTGTGGTTCAACATGCCCACTGTGGGGTGCTTGTGGTCCGCTGACACCGGAAGTAGGAGATGCAGGAACGGCCGACGAAACAGACTTGACGGGAAAGAGGAAAGCGCAATAGACTAACTCCTACCGGCAGCAGGGAGAGGGGGGAGTATGGCAGCCATGACGGCATTGATAAAGATCGATCAAGACTCGCTCCCTGATCGTTTGGTGACTGGGCTTTCGAAAATCGGTTTGGCGATGAAGAGCCGAACCTGGAGAAGGAAGGGACGGCAGGGTATTGGCCCGTTGCAAATTCAAGTGCTGACGTTTCTCCGTTCTCGACCGAATCATTCGGCGACCGTCTCGACGATTGCCCGAGAACTCTCCGTCAAACTGCCCACTGCCTCAGAAGTCATTCGAACGCTTGAACACAAACGGTTGGTTCGCCGGCGTCGCCGAGAAGTCGACAACCGCGTCGTGACCGTTCATCTGACCGCGCTCGGGGCAAAAGCAGGTCACGTGGAAAACCGATGGCCCGAGATTCTTGCGTCTGCCGCCGGGAATCTATCGGCGCAAGAGCAGGTCGCCCTTCTCACCACACTCGTGAAGCTGATTCGCGCGCTCCAACTGCAGGGAGAAATCCCGGTCGCGCGTATGTGCGTTTCTTGCGAACACTTCCGCCCGCATGTCTATGCGGAATCGGCCCAACCTCATCATTGTGACTTCTACAACGTTGCGTTTGGAGATCAGGCGTTCCGCCTCGATTGTCCCGAGTATGTGGAATCGTCAGCAGCAGAAACCTCAAACAATGGCGCCGACTCTCACAATGATGCGAGGGTCAACCAAGCTGCTCAGATATGAGCGTGGACTGACGACAGGTCGTAGGAACTGTTACGGCCGCTCTGTTGGATCGATGTAGAGTAGTCGGTCCGCCTCAATTTTCCCCATCAAATCCTCTAAGGCTAACTGTAGCGCAGCAGCGATGGGGGCACGGTCGGAAGCGGTCACCCACCGTACCGATGATCCCACCGCAGTCTGTTCGACGAGATATGATTTCATGGGCTTGGCGGCCTTGCTCATCTCGGCTTGCAATGAAATCCGATAATGATAGAGATTTTGCCGAGACGATAGAGACAGCTTCGTGGCGATGACAAGCGTGAGGTCGGCCGGGTCTGATGAGACCGACGTGAACGTGGCTCGTTGCTGAAGAAATCCAAAAATCGCCTGACTGACATCGCGATTCGGCCATTCCAGCATCGTAATGCCTGGTCTATGATCTGCGCCCTCCGTTGAAATCGGTTTAACGAGAGCCTGAAGGCTTCGAGGGATGGTGGTGGACGAAGGGGTGGCCTGCAGAGGTGCCACATGAATTCGGTGAACGCATCCCGCACATGTCATACAGACGGGCAGCAGGAGGATAAGGCACTTGGTCAGTAACGCCATAGTCAGTAAAGGAATGGCAGACAGTCTTCCTTCATATCAGGGTGCTGATCTGCCGGATTAGCGAATTGAGCTCGGAGAGGAGCCTGACACGATCTCCAAGTCTTTCAATGCTCGAGCGGCCTGTTCCCGGTAGGAGCGTTCTGTCGGGTCGGTGTAGGTGTCGACCACACGCTGATACGATGCACGGGCTTTTTCCGGTTGCTGCTTGATCGCAAAGTATTGCCCTAAGGCAATCCAGTTTTGGGCAGCCGTTTCTCGAGCCGTTTTCATCAGAGCGAACTCCCGCTCAACCTGTGTCGTTCCATGCACCTGGCTCCGCTTCCTGACGGTTTCCGCCATCTGATCCGCCATGACTTCGATCTGTTCATTCTCGTGAACCGCTGCGCCCACTCGGTTGGCTTTGAGGTGACTGTAGAAGTCTTCGACGTGACCCTTGATGACGTCTGCTCGCCGCTGATACGAGTCTTGCGCGCAACCGGACAAGATGAGGACGAACAGGGCGATGAGACCGGCCGTGTGTGGCAAGAAGTAGCGATCGGAATGCTTCATGGGTCCTCGTGAATGGAAGCCCTGGATCATTTAGCCGATCGAGTCTAACATACGCCCATCCATGCGAACACTAACCCAATCGGTGGGGGATTCTCGAAAGGCGCTGTGGTGAAAGTTGAGGGAGCGAGCAAGCCCCTTGAACCTCTAGCAAGGGCTGAGCTATCTTAGTGCCCGGTTTCCATAGACTAGAATTCTGCGGGCATAGGGATGGGGCTTCGAATAAGGAGGAGAACGACATGGGAAAAAGCTTAAAGGGGACAAAGAGTCACGACAATCTCAAACATGCGTTTGCAGGGGAATCACAGGCCAACCGCCGGTATCTCTATTTTGCCCGGCGTGCGGACATTGAGGGCTATCCGGACGTCGGCGGGCTGTTTCGAGACACCTCGGAGGCTGAAACCGGCCACGCCTTCGGACACCTGGATTTCTTGAAAGAGGTCGGAGACCCGGCGACAGGCGTGCCGATGGGCAACACGGACGCGAACCTCAAGTCCGCCATCGAGGGCGAAACGTACGAATACACGCAAATGTATCCGGGAATGTCCAAGACCGCACGGGAGGAAGGGTTTCCTGAATTGGCCGAATGGTTTGAAACCCTGGCGAAGGCCGAACGGTCCCACGCCAATCGGTTTCAGAAGGGACTGGATACTCTGAAGGCCTAACAGCCTGCGTATGTGCTCACCTTCAGCGGTCAGTTTTCGGCGACGTGGCGTGAATTCGTCGGCGAAAGCTGGCCGCTGATCGTTTTTGGAGAAGCGAATCATGAATGGTCTCAGTCTCATCGCACCGGTCGATCCCAAGCAATTGGAGAAGGAAACGCTACGAATCTACGAGGTCTGTGACGGGTGCCGGCGCTGCTTCAATCTCTGTCCATCCTTCAACACCTTGCTGGATCGAATTGACGTGTACGAAGGTGATGTGGCCAAGCTGACTCCAGCCGATCATCATCAAGTTGTCGACGAGTGCTATTACTGCAAACTCTGTTTCAACCATTGCCCCTATACTCCGCCACATCACTACCAAATCGATTTCCCGCACCTGATGGTCGCGTGGAAGAAGCGTCTCGCCGCAGAACGCGGTGTCCGGTGGCGGGACCGCCTGTTGATCATGACGGATACTATTGGACGACTGGGCAGCGTGACGGCTTCCATCACGAATGCGTTGTTGGGCAACCGACTGGTGCGCCGTATTCTTGAACAGGTGGTAGGAATTCATCAAGACCGCCGTCTGTTGCACTTCTCTCGCGAAACGTTTCCCCGCTGGTTCGACCGTCGAACGAAGACGGCAGCGGCTGATCCCCCCACCCGCAAGGTCGCGTTGTTTTCCAGTTGCCTCGTGAATTATCAGGCGACCGATGTCGGCAAGGCGACGGTGCAGGTGCTGGAAAAGAACGGCATCCACGTCGTGGTGCCGGAGCAACGCTGTTGCGGGATGCCGAGTTTTGATATCGGTGATACCCAGGCCATTCAAGAAGCTGCTCGAACCAATGTCGCGTCATTGTACCCATGGGTCCTCAAGGGGTACGATGTAGTCGTCCCGACCGCCAGTTGCAGTTTGATGCTGAAGCGAGAATATCCGGAGCTTCATCGCGATGAGCAGACCAAACAGGTGGCCGAGCGAACCTTCGACGTCTGCGAGTATTTGATGGCGATGAAAAAAGCCGGCCATTTGGCGACCGATTTCACCAAGAAGCCGGGACGCGTCGCGTATCAGATCCCCTGTCACCTCAGGGATCAAAATATCGGGTTTAAGTCCAAGGAACTGATGGAATGTGCGGGCGCTCAAGTCGAGCTGATCGAACAGTGTTCGGGACACGACGGGGCCTGGTCCGTCAAAACGGAGTTTTTCCCCTTGTCGATGAAGATCGCCGGCAAGGCCGTGCGGGCGATCGAGCAAACACCGGCCAACCTCGTCGCGTCGGACTGCCCATTGGCGGGGTTACAGTTGGAACAGGCCGGCGCGTCGGCCAATGCGGGGGAAAAAACCGTCCTGCATCCGATTCAGATCGTCCGTGACGCGTATGGGCTATCCTCACAACAGTGAGGGGCTTGGGGAAATACAGTGATTCACGTTTGTCGAAGGGTAGGTTAGGGGGTCAACAGTGAAAACGATCACATTCGGCGATGTCATCCCGCACGAAGAGTATGAACGGCAGCGAGAAGCTTTTCGCGCGAACATCATCGAATTGAAGCGGCGGCGCCGACTCTCGATCGGCCCGTTGATCACCGTCGTCTTCGAGAATCGTGAGACGCTGCAATTTCAGATTCAAGAAATGATCCGAACCGAGCGCATTGTCGACCCACTCAAAGTGCAAGATGAGCTGGATGTATACAACGCCTTGCTGCCGCATCCGAACGAACTGAGCGCGACCCTCTTGATCGAAATCACCGACGAAGCCACGATAAAAGAAAAGCTCGATCAATTCATGGGACTGGATCACGGAGAGAAAGTGGCGATCACTGCCGGCGGGGAAGAAGCCTTCGGAGAATTCGAAGGTGGCCGAAGCCATGAGACGAAAATCAGCGCGGTTCATTTCGTCAGGTTTCACCCGACTGCCTCGATGAGAGCGGCCTTTGCGGATCTCACTCGGCCGGTGACGATTCGAGTGAACCATGGCGGGTACCATCAGGAGGTTCCCGTACCGGGCAGCATGAGGGAAGAGTGGCTCGCCGATTTACGCGCCTAACTCGGCATCCGGGACTCACTGGAGCACTATGCCGTCTGTTCTGTTGAACAAGCGCATCGAATTCGCCGCCGCGCACCGCTATCTCCGGACCGAATGGGATGAGGCGAAGAATCGTGCGGCGTTCGGGCGCTGCTACAATGCTCCTGCCCACGGACATAACTACCTGTTGGAAGTCACCGTCTCCGGCGAGATCGATCCGAAGACCGGCATGGTCGTCAATCTGTTCGATCTCAAGCGTGTGCTCCTTGCCGTAATCGAAGAATTTGATCACAAGAACCTGAATTTCGACATGCCGTACTTCACAGACCGCATCCCGACCTCAGAGAATTTCGCGCATGTGCTCTGGTCGAAATTGGCCTCCCAACGGGATATCGGCATGCTGCATACCCTTCGGCTCTGCGAGGATGAAGATCTGTATGCCGAGGTCACTGCGGCCGACGGCCCGGAGGTTGCCGCTGTCGCCAAGCGGTATTCGTTCAATGCGATCCAGGAGAGCCATCAAGGACGGGACTGGGACTTCTACGTGACGGTTCACGGGACGATCGATCCGGTGACGGGCATGGTGACCGACATCGGCGCGTTGGACCGGCTGGTGCAAGACACCGTCATCAAGTCATTCGATCGGGAGGATCTCCGCCGGGTGCTTGGATCTGAAACCGTGAGAGGAGAAACTCTCGCCAAGGCGATCTGGGACCGTCTCGCCGGGCGTGTCTCAGGTGGAACACTCCGCAACGTCCGACTCGTCCAAACCCGCGACCTCTCGTTCGACTACGCGGGTGGCTAAACGAGCTGCCACGCTGTTCAAATCTTCCTCCCAGGCCACTCGACACGGTTATTCCTGCTTTTGAATGCCGTTGTGTCTCATCATTGTTGCCTCCGATAATCGTGGGCGGCCATGTCCCTTCAATCTGATACCAGCGGTTGCGAGAAACGAAGGGCAACCCTCTCTAACTTCGTTGAGAGGTCGAAGCTGGTGCTGATCGTCGTTGACGCTGCTCTGGAGTTCGTTCATCCGGACATGCTACACAGAGACTCAAACTTGTGAGGAACGATGAGTGCGACGGGTTCGTTGTTTATCGGGATTGTAGGATCGCTGCTGTTTCTGATCAGCGTCTTTGCATTCAGTCAGAGGAATTGGAAAGGCGGCCTGGTGTGGCTGCTGGTCGGCGCGGGATTGATCGCGCTGTTGACCTATATGGACAAGCCATCGGCGAATTTGTTGCCGTAGGGGACGAGCACGGGTAGGCCGCTTCTGAACGCCTTCATGAGCCAGGATCGATCAGTGTTTCGGCGAATGCTTCTGTGAATGGCGCTCACCGTCTGTTCGTTCGGTGCCGCTCTTGGTTCCGCGCGGAGTAAAGCGGGCTGCGTAAGCCTCTTGTTCCGGTAACCTGAGGAAGACGATGATCCCGGTATCCGGGTTTATTGTGAATGCACCGTTCCCCTTCAGCGTGTTCTCACCCGAGGGCTCCAATTCCACCTGGATTTTGGCCTTCTCAAACCCCTGTTGGATGGTGGCCTTGGCTTTGGCTCCATCAGTGGGGATGGCCTTATCCGAATGATCCGTGACGTACAGCACCAGTTCTCCGTCCTCGGCGACCAACTCTAGATGATAAGGGCCTGCGCTAAGCGATTGCCCGCCGTGGAGGGACTTCACGGGGTCGGAGTGTTTCGCCGTGTGAGCTCCGACCGGTACTGAACCGAGCAGCGTTGCGCACAGAGCGAAGGTTCCCAGCAGATGTTTCATGATCGGTTCTCCCAGAAAGCGAGTTCCACGTCTATCGATAAGGCAGATGTTGATCGTCAATGCTTCGGCGCATGGTGGTGATGATGCTCGCCGTCGCCCTTTGACGTTCCCTCTTGGGATTTTTCGCTTGGGTCTGACTTGGGCTTCAGCGGCATAAAGCGGGCGGCATAGCCATCTTGATTCGGGAGTTTCATGAAGACGATGACCACGGTGGTCGGCGTGAGGGAAAAGGTGCCGGAACCCTTGAGCATATTGTTTCCCACGGGGTGGAGATGTACCTGTGTTCTCGTCGATCCCGTCTCAATGGTTGCTTTGGCCAGACCTCCATCTACGCTGATGGTATTGTCCGCGTGGTCGGTGACGTATACTGTGAGGTCTCCATCCTTGGCGACCAGTTCCATATGAAACGGCCCGGTCATACGCAATTGCCCGCCATGCGGGGCCTCGACGGATTCAAAAAATTCATCGGTATGGGCTCCGGCTCGGACCGAGAGCGTCAACATGGCGCCGAGGACCAGACATGCAACGGTGTGCTTCATGCTTCGCTCACCTCCTAACCTGCCGACCATTCAGCGCTTTCGGCGAAGTGGCAAGATCTCTTCCGGTTCAACTGCTCAGTGTGCATGGGCTCTACTTGAGCAGATAGTCTGAAACGAGTGCGGCGAGTTCGGCCTGCTCGACGACTCCTTCGCGCGCGAGCAGCAGTCTCCCATGAGCGAAGAAATGGGTGGTGGGATAGGTTTCGAATGTATGGGTTTTTTTGATCTCACGGCATCGGCCGGGCACGTGCATCTTTGCTTTGCCGACCTTCAGATCGGGAAACTTGGCGGCCACCTCTTCCAGGATTGGGTCATAGAGTTTGCATGGCTCACACGTCGCCAACCCGTACGCGACAATCGCCGCCGGCGCATGGGTGAATTCTGCATAATTGGCGTCACTGACGTCGAGGACGTTGCTCATGAGTCTAGGGGGTTCAAGCCCGTTCCAGCGGTGCCGAATCCAGAGCGCTAAGTGCTGAGCTTAAGAGAAGAATCTCTCAACTCAGCACCCAACGCTCAGCACCGATTTAGTTTAACTTGGAGAGCGCATCAAGGATTTCCTTGTCCTCGCGCGCAGTCTTGATCTCCTGCACTTTCACGTAGGCGACCTTGCCGTTCTTATCGACGATCACGGTCGCGCGCTTGGAACAGTTCAGCGGTTCGAAATAGAGACCATAGGACTTCGCCGTCGTCCGATGCACGTCAGACAGGAGGCGGTGCTTCAGGTCCAACGAGTCGGCCCAGGCTTTGTGGGAGAAAAAGCTGTCGCAGCTGACGCCGAACAACTCCGCGTTGGCGGACTGGAACTTGGGAAAGTCATCGGACAAACACTTGTTCTCTCCATGGCAGACAGGACTCCAATCCAGTGGGTAGAAACAGAGCACGACGTTCTTCTTGCCTTTGTAGTCGCTCAACTTCACGTCCTTCTGGTCTTGATCCTTCAGATTGAAGTCCGGTGCCGTATCGCCCGCCTTAATTTCCGGTGCCACGTCGCTCATCGCAAACCTCCTTAAGACTGTCTGTATGGGTGAGTTGGTGTACTGAGGTCTCGAATTGGAAGGACCCCACTATCTGTAGCCCTAAACTTTGTAACCTGTGGTTAAAGTGATGTCAACGGTCCGAAAGGCCTACGTGCAGAGCTGAAACCGATAACGTGTTGAGCGATCAAAGGATTTATGAACTTTGAAGTTCGCGAAATCCCAGCATCCGTCCAGCTGGTGCGGCGGTCCGGTAATTCTTAATATGGATGGCACGACCAAGCAGAGGAAGGTCGAGCGCTGTTCCGACTTTGGGCGAATGGCCAACCCGCAGCAATTCACCGGCTGATTCGGACAAGATCTCCTTGGCGGTATTGTCGGACAGTCCCTTACTCGTGAATAGCTCAATCTCATCCAGCCCAAATTTGCTCAAGCCCAGGGAGTAAGACCATATCTGGTCTGGTCGCATCGTGTCGTCATGGACGATCGAACAGTGATCATCCAGGACAAAACTCGTGAGAGTCCGTTGTTGCCAGTCCGAGGGATTGACGTAGGCCTGCGTGATCACATCATGGGCAGTGCCCTGTGTCAGGAGAGTCAGGCAACGAGCCAGGCGTGCGGCCAGCAGGACGGTATCGGGCATGTCTCGGGGGGAGGCGAGCGAGGGTGCGACGGCACCCATGAGGTCGTGCTCCCAGGATAGTTGCTTCATAACTTCAGCGACATGGCTCTTCGGCAACGGCATGACGACATGAGCGGACCAGGGGCCATGTGTGGCCTGCCAGGATTCAGCCGAACCCTCCTCATGGCGGATGGTCAACGGCGCGCCATACTCCCGCTCATACAGCATCTTGAGCTCATCGGTCGCCGGTGCGGCGCCGCGATAGCCGATGAAGTACAACGGCGGCCGTTTGGCAGAAGGTTTAGGTGTCTTCTTACGAATTCTCATATCGAAGTCCGTATCGCGTCGTTCGTGAAACGCATCTTGCAAGCGAACAGCGCGTCATTTCCCGGATTTTTTCGCCTTGCGGCGATCATCCGGATTCAACAGGCGCTTTCGCAAGCGCAGGTTCTGCGGGGTCACTTCGACCAGCTCATCCGCTCCGATGTACTCTAAGGAGAACTCCAGCGTCATTTCGCGTGGCGGGGTGAGGACCAGGGCTTCGTCGGAGCCGGATGCTCGCATATTGCTCAGATGCTTCTCCTTGCACACATTCACATCGAGGTCTTCGTCACGGCTGTTTTGGCCCACGACCATTCCCCGGTAGACCTCTACTCCTGGTCCGATGAACATGGCACCGCGTTCCTGAGTCATGAAGATGGCATAGCCCGTACTGGATCCATCTTCGAAGGCGACCAGTGAGCCATGCGGTGCCACGATCAGATCCCTCTCTTCCGCCGGTTCATACGCCGCAAACACGTGGTGCATGATGACGGTCCCCCGGGTTTTTGCAAGCAGCACGTTCTTGAGCCCCATGATGCCCCGGGTCGGGATGTGGTATTCCAGATGCATTTCACTGGTGCCCACATCGGAATGAATGAGCCGCATGTGCCGCATTTCGCCTCGGCGTTTCCCGATCTCCTCGATCACCGTGCCCTGATAGGTTTCCGGCACTTGGATGGTCAGTTCTTCGTACGGTTCCATGACGGCCCCGCCCTCACGGTGGAGAATGACCTCCGGTTGCGACACTTGAAGCTCGTACCCCTCCCGTCGCATCTGTTCGATCAACACGGAGAGATGGAGTTCGCCTCGGCCGGCCACAAGAAAGCGATCGGCGCTGTCCGTCCCATTGACTCGGAGCGAGACGTTGGTCTCCAGTTCCTTGAAGAGTCGCTCACGCAAGTGGCGTGACGTCAGGAACTTGCCTTCACGTCCGGCGAAGGGACTGTTGTTAACCGAGAAGGTCATCTGAACCGTCGGCTCATCGATGGAGACGCGCGGGAGGGCGACCGGACGATCAGCATCCGCAATGGTATCGCCAATGCTCACGTCATCAAGCCCGGCGACCGCGACGATCTCTCCGGCGGCTGCCTGTTCGGTGTCGGCTCGTTCAAGGCCTGAATAGACCGCGAGATCGGATACTCTTCCGGGAATCTGAGCGCCGTTCTTGCCGAGGACCATGACATTCTGCCGGCGGGCAATGGAACCGGACTGGATCTTGCCGATGCCCATCTTCCCTTTGTAGGAATCTTGCACAAGGGCCAGCACAAGAATCTGGAGCGGGGCCTCGACGGTAATGGCTGGGGCAGGAATCTTCTCCAGCACCGTATCGAGGAGCGGTATGATATCGGTACCGGGCTTGTTGACATCGAGTGTGGCGATCCCTTTAATCGCCGACGTATAGACGATCGGAAAATCGAGTTGTTCGTCGGTGGCTCCCAGATGAACGAATAGGTCGAAGGTGCGGTTGACGACGTCGTCGATGACGGCGTCCGGCCGGTCAATTTTGTTGATGACCACGATGGCTTTGTGCCCAAGCGCCAAGGCTTTCCGCAACACGAAAGTCGTTTGCGGCATGGGGCCTTCTTTCGCATCGACTAAAATCAATACACCGTCCACCATCCGAAGCGTGCGTTCCACTTCACCGCCGAAATCGGCATGGCCCGGAGTATCGACAATATTGATTTTCACCCCGTTGTAGATGACGCTGGCATTTTTGGCCCGGATCGTGATCCCACGTTCCCGTTCCTGGTCCATTGAGTCCATGATGCGTTCGCCCATATCGTCGATCTTGCGATGGACGTGCGTTTGGCGGAGCACCGCATCGACCAGCGTCGTTTTGCCGTGATCCACGTGGGCGATAATGGCGATGTTACGGATATCGCTCCGGCGGTCATGAGGGGCGCGTAAGGTCGTCATGGTGAGGGTACTTCCGTAATGACAAAAAAAAGACGCCCCATGAGTGAGGCGTCGGCGGAAGTATACATGAGCACCGGCCATCTCACAAGCGATCATTCAGGTGACATTAGACGGCGGAAGCTTGAGTTTTGGGAAGACGCATTGTAAGGTTTTGGTAACCTCAGGTTCACGTCTACTGGACTCCATACCCGATGCCGGACGACGGTCGATTCGTAGAGAGAGCTTTGCAACGGCCACGCCCTCGGCGCCGGTGGCCGATTGTCTTGATCAGTTTGGTGGCCATCGTCATCGTCGGCGCGACATCGGTCGCGGGAGTCATTTGGCATTTTGCGCAAGATCTGCCTTCGCTCGACCTGCTCCAAAACTATCAACCCAGTCTGGTCACGACCGTCTACTCGGATGATCGCCGACCAATCGGCCAATTCTTCATCGAACGCCGCATTCTGACTCCTCTTCCTGAGATTCCCAAAGCGCTGACGCAAGCGGTGATCGCGACGGAAGACGCGCGGTTTTTCGAACATCCGGGGTTGGATGCGATCGGAATGCTGCGGGCGGCTTGGACGAACATTCGGCATGGCGGCAAGAAAGTCGAAGGCGCGAGCACGATCACCCAACAGTTGGCCCGTTCGCTGTTTCTTTCGTCCGAGCGGTCCTATGAACGCAAGATTCGCGAGCTGATTCTCGCCTACAAAATGGAGGTGGTCTCCGGCAAGGAACAGATTCTCGAAACCTACTTGAACCAGATCTACTTCGGACAGGGAGCCTACGGGGTAGCCTCGGCCGCTCAATCCTATTTCGGGAAAGACATCAGAACACTGACCCTGGCGGAATCCGCATTCTTGGCCGGACTGCCGAAGTCTCCCAGCCGGTTTTCCCCTTTCACCGCTTATGAGCTGGCGAAAAAGCGGCAAGAGCATGTTCTAAGCCGCATGGAAGAGGTCGGGTTTATTACTGCAGCTGAGCGGGAAACGGCCGCGCAAGAGAAATTGAATTTCCATCGACCTGGGAGCGAGCATCTTGCACCGTACTTCGTCGAATATGTTCGCCAATTGCTCGTCGCAAAGTACGGTGAGTCGATGGTGTACAAGGGCGGCCTCCAAATCTACACGACCTTGAATTTGGAGATGCAAAAGGCGGCGGAAACAGCGTTCTTGTCCGGGATTCGTGAGCTCGACAAACGTGAGGGGTGGCGAGGATCTCGACGAACCGTAGACTTGGCGACTTTTCAGCCTTCCCAGCAGGCGTCGTCGGATCAACCGCTGAAGTCCGGGAGTTTGGGCGAGGGAGTCGTCTTGAGGGTGGCAAAGGATCACTATGTGGTTCAGGTCGGGGCATTTACCGCGAAGCTGGCGTTCGACGACATGGCGTGGGCGAAGCGGATTCTTAAGGGACCAGATCCCACCGTCGACTTCGTCGTCAATCCGAATCTGAAGCAACTCCTGAAGCCGGGAGATGTCATAGAGATCGCGATCAAAAAAATCACGAAGGAGGGCATCCTCCTCACTCTGGAGCAGACACCCATTGTCGAAGGCGGCTTGATTGCGATCGATCCGAAAGTAGGCGCAATACGGGCGATGGTCGGAGGCTATGATTTCTCCCGCAGCGAGTACAATCGTGCAGTCCAGGCGCATCGGCAACCCGGATCGGCGTTTAAGCCGCTCATTTATGCCACGGCGATGAGCCAGGGGTTGAGTCCGGCGACCCAGATTCTTGACGCCCCGGTCGTGTATGAGCAGGAAGAGGACGACAAAATTTGGAAGCCTGAAAACTACGGGCGAAAGTTTCACGGCATGGTGAGTCTTCGGGATGCGTTGGCCCACTCGCACAACCTTGCGACCGTTCGGTTGTTGGACAAGGTCGGAGTGAAGAACGTGATCGAATTCTCGAGATCAGTCGGAGTGACAAGTCCGCTCCCTGCCGATCTGTCCCTAGGGCTTGGTTCATCTTCGGTCGGTTTGATGGAGTTGACCTCGGTCTATGGCGTATTTTTGAATCAGGGAAGTCGAGTGGAGCCTTTTGCCGTCAAATTAGTAAAAGATAATACCGGCAACACACTCGAGGTGGTCGAATCCGACCCCCATGAAGTCATTGCCAAAGAGACCGCCTACCTGATCACCAACATGATGGAAGATGTCGTGCAGAAGGGAACCGGGCAGGCCGCAAAAGTTCTGGATCGTCCGATCGCGGGGAAAACCGGCACGACGAACGACTACATCAATGCCTGGTTCATCGGCGGCACACCGAACTTGGTCACCGGTGTGTATGTCGGGTTCGACGACCGTCGTTCGCTCGGGGAAAGCGAAACGGGCGCTCGTTCGGCCTTGCCGATCTGGATCGCCTTCATGAAAGAAGCCCTCAAACAGCTTCCCGTTGTGCCGTTCGAAATCCCAGACGGTGTGACCTTTGTAAAGGTTGATTCCTCGACGGGACTTCTGGAGTCGGAACAGGAAGGAGAAGGTCAAAAAGGAACGGTGGAACTCTTTGCGAAAGGCAGTGAGCCCACCCAAGCGGCTCCACGTCGATTGGATCCCACGGATTTTTATAAACTTGATCAGATTCCAGAGGGACAACCGGCGGGAGAGGGCGGTTTCTAGCGTCTCAGGCTACGACTTCGAATCCTGATATTCCTCATGCCAGGCCATTTGAATCGCTTCTAAGATTTTCTCATTCGACTTCTTCGGGTCGTCCTTAAATTCCGGCAGGGCCACAATCCAGGCGTGCATGTCCGTGAAGCGCACGGTCAGTGGGTCCGTCTCGGGATGTTCTTCCACCAGCCGTATGGCGATATCTTGTACGTCTTGCCACTTGAGATCCATGGTCTCCTCGTCTTTCGTCGTCCCCGAGGCAGGGGTGACCGCGGACGGTCTTTCTATGACACCTCGGAGACTTTCTTTCCTTGCAGACTTTTCTTGAGAGAATCGTCCAGCATCACGACGTTCAATCGCTTTGCGGCCTGCTCGAGCGCTGCCATGTGTGCACGGACGGCGCGAGGATCGGGGCCGTCCTTCGCGCTAGACAACTGAGAGAGTGCCGCACGTATGCCATCAGCTTCTTCCGGCGCGATCAGGTGGCCCGCGTCGACGAGCGATTTCTCGGTCGTTTTCATCAACGCTTCAGCGTCCAGTCGAGCTTCGATCAGCTTCCGGGCGTTGACATCCTCCGCGGCAAACTTGAACGAGTCCTCGATCATCCGCTCAACTTCCGTGTCCGAGAGTCCGTACGATGGCTTGACGTCGATCGACTGACTTTGGCCTGTTCGCATGTCTTTCGCCGTCACGTTCAAGATTCCGTTAGCATCGATCAAAAAGGTCACTTCGATGCGAGGCACCCCTGCAGGGAGGGGCGGCACTTTAAGGCGAAATCGCGCGAGGCTCCGATTATCTTTGACGAGTTCGCGCTCGCCCTGCAGAATATGGATGTCCACTCCGGTCTGACCGTCGACGTAAGTCGTGAACATTTCTTTGGCGCTCGCCGGAATGGTCGTGTTCCGGCGGATCAAGCTGCTCATGACCCCGCCCATCGTTTCGATGCCGAGAGACAAGGGCGTTACGTCCAACAGCAACATGTCTGTCGTCCCGCCGCTCAGAATATCGGCTTGAACGGCCGCCCCAAGTGCGACGACTTCGTCCGGATTCAAGTGGTAATGCGGCGGCTTTCCGAACAGCGCTTCCACACGTTGCCGAACCAGCGGCATACGGGTCGAGCCCCCCACCAATACGACTTCGTCGATGTCTTTGGGTGCAAGCCCGGCATCCTTTAACGCCATACGACAGGGAGCCAATGTGCGTTCGATGACACTCATCGCCAGGGATTCGAGCTGATCACGTGTCAGCTCCCTGGTGAAACGTCCCTTGTCTTCCGGTAGCTCAATCGTGACGTCGGTCTTCAGCTCATCGGACAAGCGGACCTTGGCCCGCTCCGCCTCCAACCGAATCGCCTGCATGTGATCGGGGTGGTTGCCGACGTCGATTCCGTGCCGGTTTTGGATCTCTACGACGAAAAGATCGACCAGCAGACGATCGAGATCGTCTCCGCCGAGGTGTGTGTCACCGTTGGTTGCCAAGACCTCAAAAATCCCGTCTTTCAACTTTAAGATCGATATGTCGAACGTGCCGCCGCCGAAATCATAGACCGCGATCGTGCCTTGCGTTCTTTCCTGAAGCCCATAGGCCAGAGAAGCGGCGGTCGGCTCATTGATGATGCGCAACACCTCCAGCCCGGCAATGAGGCCGGCGTCTTTCGTCGCCTGTCGCTGGCTGTCGTTGAAATAGGCCGGAACGGTGATGACGGTTTTCGTGATGCTTTCGTTGAGATAGGCCTCTGCACGCAGCTTCAATTCTTTGAGGATCATGGCGGAGATCTGCGGCGGTGAATAGCTCTTCTGGCCGAGACGGATCCGAATGACACCGCCGGTCTCGGTCAGATTGTAGGGAAAATAAGCCAGCTCGTTCTGAACATCGGCCAATCCCTTGCCCATGAATCGCTTCACGGAGTAGACCGTCCGCTCCGGGCTTCGTGTCAGATGTTCTTTCGCAGGATCTCCAACAATCAAGCCATTGTCAGTCAAGGCGACGACCGAAGGCACCATCGTCCGACCGTGCCGGTCGGGAACGACGCAGGGCTGGCCATCCTTCATATAGGCGATCAATGAATTCGTAGTACCGAGGTCAATGCCGACTATACGTGCCATGTCAAAGATGTTGAAAGCGAGTTCCCTACTCGATGGTTGCAGCCAGGTCGTTGACGATATTGTTGACGTACGTCCGATGCGAGAGCAGATCACGCATCTGCTTCAAGATTCGGTCCCGCTCAGCTCTCGCCTGGCTTGTGGCTTCTCCACGGTCCTGCAGCGCATCCCAGTCCGTAAACAGCTGCCGAAGTTGACACGCCATTTCCTCCTTGCGTTGCTCTAATGCCTGTTGTTCTGTTTGGAGCGCGGTGCGGAGACGATGGCTATTATCGGAGTCGCGATCCGATGCCCGGTATTCTTCCAGGGTGTCCTGCAATTCCAGGATTTCTTCGAAGAGATCGGCAGGAGGAGAGGTTCGAATGTCTTTGACCGAGCCGGCTTCAAGACCCAAGAGATACTCAGCGCGCTGAATAGGGTCACGGAGTGTGCGATAAGCCGTATTCAGAACGGCAGCGTTGCTGAGGCTGATCGTCTGCTCCGTCGGACTCTTGGTCTGGTAAAAATCCGGATGAAAGGCCCGGCTCAATTCGTAGAATTTGGCTTCCAGCTGCTGTGGATCCAGCGAGAGACGCCGTGGAACCCCCAAACAACTAAAGTAGTCGGTGTCCTTCGAAACGGGCTGGACCTTTACACACCGTTCACAGAAGTATTCTCCCGACATCTCGGATTGGCAATGCCAGCACATGCTCCGTGCCATCTGCAGCTGGCGACGGGTATCGGGATGGGTCGATGGTTGATTGTTATCCATGAGTAAAAACGGGCATGGCGCATGAGCCATGCCCGGTGGTCTCTCCTACTCGTTTCGAATCAAGCTGAGAACGATTCTCCGCAGCCGCAGGTTTTGTTGGCGTTCGGATTGATAAACTTGAAGTTCCCGCCCATGAGATCTTTTTGGTAGTCCAATTGGGTGCCCTGGAGATAGATAGCGCTCTTGGCGTCGACGATCACTTTGACACCGTCGAACTCATAGACTTGGTCGTACTGTCCGATCTTTTCGTCAAAATTGATCGTGTAACTCAAGCCCGAACAGCCGCCACCTTTGACACCCAGGCGAAGTCCACCTTCCTCGATCCCTTGCACATTGATCAGTCGCTTGACTTCTTTCAAGGCCGCATCGGTGAGCGAGATGATCGGAGCCTGAGTCTCTACGTTCGTGGTGTCCATGTGGCGCTCCCTTCGTGGTAATTACTTGGTGCCGGTCGGCTGCGCGTCAGTCTTCTTCTGATAATCGGCCAACGCGGCTTTGATCGCATCTTCCGCCAGGACCGAGCAGTGAATTTTCACGGGCGGAAGATTCAGCTCCTGCACAATATCCGTATTCTTGATTTTCTGGGCTTCATCGATCGTTTTCCCCTTGAGCCATTCGGTGGCCAAGCTGGAACTGGCGATCGCCGAGCCGCAACCGAAGGTCTTGAACTTCGCATCGACGATCGTATCGTTTTGCACCTTGATCTGCAGCTTCATGACGTCCCCGCACTCCGGGGCCCCCACCATACCGGTGCCCACGCCTTCTTCGTCCTTCTTAAAGCTTCCCATGTTCCGAGGGTTGTTGAAATGATCGACGACTTTATCGCTGTAGGACATAGTATCCTCCGAAATTTGCGTTATATGTCAGTTAATGCGCCGCCCACTGGACGGATTTCAGATCCACACCTTCTTTTGCCATTTCATAGAGCGGGGACATTTCCCGCAACTTGGTCACTACCTCAATAACCTTCTTGATCGTATAGTCAATCTCGTCATCCGTATTGAAGCGGCCCAAACCGAAGCGGATTGAGGAGTGAGCGAGCTCGGTTCCGACGCCGAGTGCGCGCAAGACATAGGAAGGTTCCAGTGTGGCCGACGTGCAAGCCGAACCGGACGAGAGTGCGATGTCCTTCATGCCCATGAGCAGCGACTCCCCTTCGACGTAGGCGAACGAAATGTTGAGGTTGCCCGGCAAACGGTTCGTCGGATGGCCGTTGAGATAACTGTCTTCGAGGGCCGCCATGATGTCGGCCTGAAGGCGGTCGCGCATTTTAGACAACCTGGCCGCTTCCGATGTCATCTCTTGTTCGCAGACTTCACAGGCCTTTCCGAATCCGACGATCAGCGGTACCGCTAAAGTACCGGACCGCATACCGCGCTCATGTCCCCCTCCGTCCATCTGGGCCGCGATCCGTACGCGGGGATTCCGCTTTCTGACGTAGAGCGCACCGATTCCCTTCGGGCCATAAATCTTGTGGGCTGAGAACGACATGAGATCAATGCCCATGGCTTGTACATCGACGGGAATTTTGCCGACGCCCTGTGTCGCATCGCAATGAAACAGAATTCCCCTCGCTTTCGCGATCTTGCCGATTTCCTGGATGGGATTGATCGTGCCGATCTCGTTATTGGCGAGCATGACCGAGATCAGGATCGTCTTATCAGTAATGGCCTTTTCGATGTCTTGCGGATTGACCATGCCGTTCTTGTCGACCGGTAGATAGGTTGCGGTTGCCAGCCCCTTGGCCTCCAGGGACTTGGCCGTGTCGAGTACAGCCCGATGTTCCGTGGTCGCGGTGATGATATGGGTGCCCTTTTCCTTGTACATCTCCAAGACACCCTTCAACGCCAGATTGTCCGATTCAGTGGCCCCGCTGGTGAAGACGATTTCTTTTGAGTCGGCCTTGATGAGCCGCGCAATCTGTTTGCGGCCCTGTTCCACGGCTTCTTCCGCTGCCCAGCCAAAAGCGTGATTACGGCTGGCGGCATTGCCGAACTTCTCGGTAAAATACGGCAGCATGGCTTCCAGGACTCGGGGATCCATGGGAGTGGTGGAATGATTATCGAGGAAAATAGGAAACTTCATCGTTCAACTCCTTGTGCTGAGGGAGACTGGATCGTGATCAGGGGTGTGCCGCCCATCATGTCTTCCAACGTCATATTGTTCAGTAACTGGTAGATGCTGCCTTGGATCTTCAGCAACGGTGTGCGGATGTTGCAGTGCTCGCGCTGCATACAGAATTCGCCCTCTTTCTCATGCGAGCAGTCGGTGATGCCCAGAGGGCCTTCGATGCTTTCGAGAATCTGCGCGATCGTGATTTGTCCGGCATTGCGTGCCAGAAGGTAGCCACCCTTCGGGCCGTTGTGACTTTCGATCATGCCGTTCTTTGAGAGGACTTGGAGGACCTTCGCCAACAATTCCAACGGAATGTTGTATTCCTCGGCGATCTCTTTCGTATTCACAACTCTGCCCGGAGTAATATCCCCGAATTGCACCGAAGCGATGTGTTGGAGCGCCATGAGTGCGTAATCAGCTTTTTTTGAAATCTTTAACATCGCTATTGCCGATCTGTTAGATCGGAGACTATAATGATCTCCGATCATTCTGGTCGGATTAAGACTAGCACGCATGTTTCTCGGGTGTCAATACGCGGCTAGAGTCTAACGCTAGCTCGGAAAGGAATAGGCATATGGGCGGGACGAACCCGTATATTGAGAAGGCTGATTACGAACTTCCCAAAGTCTCCTATACCATCACATTTATTCAGCCGAATGGAACCTCGACCACCGTTGCTGTCGATCCTGAAAAAATCCCCTACGGCGCCACCGGGTTACCGGGGAGCGTTTTAGATATTGCGATGGGGCACGGGATTGATTTGGAACATGTATGTGGCGGGGTGTGTGCCTGCTCGACCTGTCATGTCATGGTGAAGCAGGGGCTGGAAACCTGCAACGAGGGCACGGACGATGAGTATGATCAGTTGGATGAAGCTCCCATGACGACATTACAGTCTCGTCTGGGATGCCAATGTGTGCCGAACGGAACGAAGGATATCGTCGTTGAAATTCCAGCCGTCAATAAGAATCTCGTCAGAGAAGGACACTGATTTAGTCGTAGGTTTCTATTTTCACTTCCTTCCGGTCGTAACCTTTTTCCTTAAAGTACGCGCGTAAGGGACGGACGAAGGCTTTGGTTCCACAGAGCATGGGAACCACTTTCGGCTGTCCCTGAATCAATGGAGTAAGGACGGACAAGGTTTTCTCCACGGCCTCCCTCTCACCATTCTCCGCGACCAAAGGGAGGTAGCGGAAAGACGAACATTGCACTGCCATCGTGAGCCATTCCTGATGAAACAATATCTCTTTCTCGCTGGGTGACACCGCAATCAATAAGACAGGCGTCTGGAGTTTGGCGAAAAATATCTGTTTCAACAGGCAGCGCATCGGAACAAGACCCGTGTAGCGAGCGATCAACACGAGTTCACGATCGAGGGGTTGGGGGAGGGCGAAATTTCCGTACGGGCCGGACAAGGAAATTTCATCGCCGGATTTCAGCTGACACAGATAATTGGAACCGAGTCCACCGGGAACACGATCGAAGACCAGCGTCAGCTCTCCATAGGGCGAGGAAGGGTCGGCCATGGAATATGCGCGATTGAGCGGTGGCTTTGGTCCGACCGGCAATTTGAGCGATACCCATTGTCCCGGCTGAAAAGAGATCTTGGTGGTCTTGGGTTTGACCACCAGTTGACGGACTTGGGGTGTGAGATCAGTGACCGAAAGCACTGTAGCAGGCTGAGTGAGTTCCGCCATCCCGACCTCCTGGCATGGTCATATCAGAAGCGGTTATGAGATGGAAGCGCCGGGGCCAAGTGCAAGGATTTTCACAGCGTGATATAGATGTCGGCGTCGATGACATGCCATGAAGGGATGACGCGATCATGAACCAGGTCCGTGTCCGGTTCGCTCCGAGTCCGACGGGATTTCTCCATATTGGGGGTGTGCGCACTGCCCTCTTCAATTGGCTCTTTGCGCGCCAACAACAGGGGACCTTCATTCTTCGTATCGAGGATACCGATCAAAGCCGGTCGACCGATGAATCGATTCAGGCCATCATCGAGGGGATGGAGTGGGTCGGGCTCGATTGGGATGAAGGTCCATTCCGTCAAACTGAGCGAATGGATCTGTATCGCAGTCACGCCATGAGGCTGCTCGAGGCAGGACAGGCGTACTGGTGCATATGTAAGGCGGAGGAGCTGGAGGCACGACGAAAAGAAGCCGAAGCCAAAGGGTTGTCGCCTCGTTATGACGGTCGCTGCCGCAACTTAGGAATCGCGAACCCGCCGAGTGATGCGGCGCTTCGATTCAAGGCTCCACAAGAGGGTCAGACGGTCGTCGATGATTTAATCAAAGGCAAAATTGTGTTCGACAACACCGTGCTAGATGATCTCATCATACTGAGGTCCAACGGATATCCGACCTATAATTTTTCGGTCGTGGTCGACGATGCGCTGATGCGCATCACGCACGTCGTGCGAGGAGACGACCATCTTACCAACACGCCACGGCAGGTTCCAATTTTTGAAGCGCTGGGGTTTGCCGTTCCCCGCTTTGGACACCTGCCGATGATTTTAGGATCGGACAAAACACGGCTCTCCAAGCGCCATGGGGCCACCTCGATCATGGCGTACAAAGATATGGGCTATCTCCCCGATGCCATGGTCAACTACCTGGTCCGACTCGGCTGGTCACACGGTGATCAAGAACTGTTTACCCGGCAAGAGCTGATTGAAAAGTTCTCGTGGGATCATGTGCAAAAGTCGCCCGCCGTCTTCAATCCGGACAAGCTACTCTGGATGAATGCCGAATACATCAAAACCAGCCCTCCGCACCAGGTTGCGCAAGCGCTCGTGCCATTGTTGGAGCAAGCCGGGTTCAAGAAGGAGGTCGAGTCTGTCTCTGATGATTGGCTCACCCAGCTGGTGGTTTTGGTGAAGGAACGAGCCAAGACGCTGCTCGAAATGGTGGAGTGGGTCAAGCCGTATTTCGGGCAATCCGTCATCTTCGAAGCGGAAGCGGCAAGAAAGTTTCTAACATCGGCCATCGCTCCGACCCTGAACAAGCTGACCACACGCTTGGAAGCGTTCCCCACCTTCTCCAAATTGGAATGGGAGCACAGCTTCAAGCAGGTGGTTGAGGAAGAAGGCATGAAGATGGGCCAGCTCGCCCAGCCGGTCCGCGTCGCCTTGACCGGACGAACGGCAAGCCCCGGACTGTTTGAGGTGATGGAGATCCTGGGTCGAGAACGGACCCTCTTTCGGCTCCGCGAGGGAATCGAACGCGCAAAAGCCAACCAGGCTTGACGGACCGAGTAGTCGTGTATTACGTTGAACGCCGGTTGGGGGATCGTCTAGCGGTAGGACGTCAGTCTCTGGATCTGACTACCTAGGTTCGATTCCTAGTCCCCCAGCCAATATCTTTTCTCTGCCTTCCCAACCGCGTGTCGCTTCAGTACCGCGCTGGGGGATCGTCTAGCGGTAGGACGCCAGCCTTTGGAGCTGGCTACCTAGGTTCGATTCCTAGTCCCCCAGCCATATCCTCCATTCGGTTGCATCCCCGCTACTTCAATAGTGACTTCATGTCGATGACGAACCGGTACTTTACATCGCCTCGGAGTACTCGCTCATAAGCCTCATTGACCTGTTGAATGGGGATCAGCTCGATATCCGACTCAATTTGATGTTGTGCGCAGAAATTGAGCATTTCCTGTGTTTCTTTGATCCCGCCGATGAGAGAGCCGGCGAGGCGCCGACGTTTGGAAATGAGCGAGAAGGCCTGGACCGGGGTTGGCCTCTCAGGCGCCCCCACGAGGATCATGGTGCCGTCGGTTTTGAGGAGGTTCAAATAGGCGTTGTAATCGTGCGGGGCCGATACGGTGTCGAGGATGTAGTCGAAATACTTATGCAGCTTGGTAAAGGTCTGGGGATTAGAGGTCACAGCAAAGCTCGTGGCACCCAATCGCTTCGCATCTTCCCGTTTCTTCTCCGACGTGCTTAACACCGTCACCTCGGTTCCCATCGCCTTGGCCAGCTTCACCGCCATGTGGCCGAGGCCGCCGAGTCCGACAACCGCCAATTTATGATAGCGACCGACGCCCCACTGGCGCAGGGGCGAGTAGGTCGTAATCCCTGCGCAGAGCAATGGCGCCGCTCCCGCTGGTGAAAGTGTCGAGGGAATATGCAAGACGTAGTTCTCGTCCACGACAATTTGAGTCGAGTAGCCGCCTTGGGTAATCCCACCGGACTTGTCCTGTCCGGCGTAAGTCCAGAGTGCACCGCCGTCACAATATTGTTCGAGGCCCTCGCGGCAGGCTGTGCACGTTCGGCAGGAATCGACGAAGCAGCCGACGCCGGCTCGATCACCGACTTTGAAGGCTTGAACGGCCGATCCCACCTGCGACACAGCGCCTACAATTTCATGTCCGGGCACCATCGGATAGAGGGAGATGCCCCATTCGTTCCGGGCTTGGTGGATGTCGGAGTGGCAGATGCCGCAATGTGAGATTGTGATCAGGACATCGCGCGGTCCGACGTCGCGTCGCTCAAAGGAAAAAGGTTGTAGTCTCTCCTTGGCGGCCAATGCCGCATAGCCTTTCGTCTCCAGCATAGAATAGTTCCCTTCGACAGATGGGTAGAGAGCAAGACCTTAGCAAGTTCGTCCAAACTTGCCAACAGGCAATTCACGAGCGTTTGCCATCGATGGGACTGATCGCTCGTGTAGAGTGCTTCCGCCAAGATTTTGCCCGAGGGGAATGATATGGCCGTGGTTTCAGGCAATCCATGCTCGATCAGCAGGCTACGGACCCCTTTGGCTATCCTTCGCCTTCACCTCCGTTCTTACTGTTCATCCTTGTGGGGTCAGCGTCTCCTTGGCCGGAGGTGGGACCTGGAATACGGTACTGTTCCGCCGCCCACGTCCCCAGGTCAATGAGCTGGCACCGTTCAGAACAGAAAGGGCGCCACGGGTTCCCTTCCCATGGTGCGGGTTGGCTGCACAGGGGACATGTCATGGGTCTAGTGTAATGTCGGTGCCGGAAGAAGAAAAGGTGTAGGCAGGCCGGTCAATCTTGAGGCACGGACCGCGGTGTAGCAATGTGAAGGAGCCGTTGCAACCGGTTCCGATCCACATCAGTGAGACGCACGAATTCGACTCCGAATTCCCCATGGTTGACCCATCGAACAGCAGCGGAATGGACGGTGATCGGGACCGCCAGATCGGTGGCCTGGATCAACAATTTGACACCGGCCCCCGGCGCAACCGGAGCGGTGCTGGTCACTGCGCAACCCCCAGCGGAAATATCGAACATCGTACCTTGACGGATATCCGTCTGATTGGTCGTTGAAAAGAAGACTTGCAAGTCAACGGCGATTCGCGGATGTTCCCGACATTCGATCATCGTGACCTCCACAACCGAGAGTAACCAAGTGCCTTCCGCAAGATTGGCGATCATCGGACATAGTATAGCCCTACCGGCTCGCGGTGGCACGCATCGAGTGAGAATCAGCATGCCCAGCGGCTTTCGATCGCCAGGCCTCAGCGATCGTCAGTTTCGTGGTGTTTGCTGGGTTTTCTCCAGCTTGGCCCATGCATCTTTGAGAGACACGGTGCGGTTGAAAAGAAGGGTCTCGGATGATGAATCGGGATCGACGCAGAAGTATCCCTGCCGCTCGAATTGGAATCGAGAGCCGGGCGTAGCTGAACGAAGGCTTGGCTCAACCAAGCAGCCGCTCAACTGTTCGAGCGACTGAGGGTTCAATGAGTGAGTCCAGTCCTGGTCAGCCGAGGGTTTGGCCTGGGCAGGGAGAAGAAGCGCATGATACAGACGAATGGTCGCATTGACCGCATGGGAGGCCGACACCCAGTGAATGGTGGCTTTTACCTTGCGTTGTTCGTGCGCTGATCCGCTTCTGGTTTCCGGATCGTAGGTGCAGTGGAGTTCGGTGACCAGACCGGTCTGAGGATCTTTCGTGGTGTGCACACACTTGATGATGTACCCATAGCGAAGCCGGACCTCTCGGCCCGGCGCGAGGCGGTAGAACTGTTTCGGCGGATCTTCCCGGAAATCGTCCTGCTCGATGTAGAGCGTCCGCGAAAACGGGACTTTTCGAGTTCCTGCAGAGGCATCTTCCGGATTATTCACAGCGTCGAGCTCTTCAACGACACCGTCCGGATAGTTGTCGATCACGACTTTCAACGGCCGGAGTACTGCCATCACGCGTGGTGACCGTTTGTTCAAGTCTTCTCGGATGAAGTGTTCGAGCAGCTGCATCTCGACGATCGCTTCGCGCTTCGCGACGCCGATGTGTTCGCAAAAAGCACGAATCGCTTCCGGAGTCACGCCTCGGCGGCGGAGGCCTTTGAGTGTGGGAAGGCGTGGATCATCCCAACCGGCCACCAGTTTCTTTTCGACCAATTCCAGAAGCTTGCGCTTGCTCATCACCGTGGAGGTCAGATTGAGTCTTGCGAATTCGATCTGCTGGGGGCGATGCGGAGCATGGGCCTCCGCGACAACCCAATCGTACAAGGGACGGTGATCCTCAAATTCCAGCGTGCACAGCGAGTGAGTAATACCTTCGATGGCATCGGAGAGCGGATGCGCAAAATCATACGAAGGATAGATGCACCACGCGGTCTCTGTTCGGTAATGGGTCGCATGTCGGATCCGATAGAGAATCGGGTCTCTGAGGTTGATGTTGGGAGAGCCCATATCGATCTTGGCGCGCAACACATGGGCTCCGTCCGCAAACTCGCCGGCTCGCATGCGCGCGAATAGATTTAGATTTTCATCGATGGATCGAGCTCGAAAGGGACTGTTGCGGCCCGGTTCCGTCAGGGTGCCCCGGTATTCACGGATTTGATCGGCTGGGAGACTGTCGACGTAGGCTTTCCCGTTGTTGATCAGCACCATGGCGAACGCGTACAGCTGCTCGAAATAATCGGATGCATAAAACTTCTTTCCTCGCCAATCAAATCCCAACCAGCGGACATCCTCCTGAATCGCCTGCACATATTCCGGATCCTCGGTCGTGGGATTCGTATCGTCGAATCGAAGATGACAGACGCCGTCCGGGGTTTCGTTGGCGATCCCAAAGTTAAGGGCCATGGATTTGGCGTGCCCGATATGGAGGTATCCGTTGGGTTCAGGAGGAAATCGCGTCACGACCAGGCCGCCGTGTTTGCCGGCTGCACGGTCGGCCGCGACGATATCCCGAATGAAATCCGAGGGGGTGGTAGATTCTGGAGTGGTCATGAGGTCTTGTGGGAAAGTCTTTGCATAGTCATGTGCGGAGGCCACCTCCACGAGGCTGTTCTATCATAGAGTGGCTAATGGGAGGAATGGGGAATAGCTAGGCAGACGGTTCGGTGGAGGGAAGGTTCGGCCTCGACATGACGTTGAAATCTTTTTGCGCAATAAGATGGCCCTCCATGCGCAGCCGAAATTCATACCGACCAGGTGCAGGAAAGATCAACAAGGGGATGTTGATGCCGAAGTCTGAAATCTGAAGGCGATCACTGATTTCAATGTTGGGCAGCGTGGCCCGGCAGACGAGTTGCTCGGAGTTGAGGTAGATCAAGTCGATATCAAAGTGGTAGAGACCTTCGGCATCGGTTAAGCAGAAGTAGAGGCCCATCTGCTGATGTTGAAAGGGAAATGAGGCGGTTTGTAGATGGGTGAAAATCCCGATCAGGCTTTTCTTTTTCGTCAAGCTATCCTCGATGACTTGGTCGCAGACGAGAAACGCTTGGACAGTGGGCTTTGGGATATCGCTCATAGCCGCTATTCTAAGGAATAGGAGGGGGAACGGCAAAAAGGTTCTCGTTTTCCTGCAGGATGAACAGAAGATGCCGTGTCCGCGAACAAGCTCGACAGCACAGTCACTGCATGATTAATGAGGCGATAAGGATGGAGGAAAACTAGCAGTCCGTGAGAAACGCACGTTCAGCCCAAGACGACTGGCCCGCCTCGAGTTTCCAGGATGTCCCCAAACCGCGTGGTGACGGAGCTAATTCGACAGTAGTGAGAGGTAATCTCTACCAGTGCTCCTTTGTGTGAGCAAAACTTCCCGCATGTGATATGAACCCGGTTCTCCAAAGTCATCCGCGCTTCGAGAATGGTCTCGCTGGACTGCAGATCCGTCACGCGAACGGAAGGAATCACGACCGACGACAGGTTTTGACCGAACTGAACATCGACGGCGAATCGCCCGCCTTCGTTCAGTACGAAGGCGTTCCTGCGCAGGTGGGCGATGCGTGCTCCATGCTCATCATAGAAATCCGCGGTTGCAAACAGCAGTCTGTACTCGGGTTTTGCCTCAATAACGAGTTGCTCTTTACCCTGAATCGTGACCACACCACTGGTGTTTCGAAAAATGTTGGATCCAATGCGAAGTTCGAGCCCAGACTTTGGAAGCACTTCAGCGGTTGTCGCATGACCAACAGGGTCAGTCCTGCGAAACGCTATCGATTCATCCATGGACAACCTCGAACCATGATGTTCTTAGGTCGTGTGGAACTGATGCAAGGCATAAGGAGCTTCGTACAATATTCTGGGAAGGCTAGGCTTTCTGCTCCATCCTGTCAAGAGCACCTAGTGGGCGAATCGTCGTGAATTTTGGCCCGAGGCAAAAGGCCTGAGAGGAGGTTTTCAAAGAGGCTCCTTCCACGGTGGAACGCCCTTCGTTGCAAACCGAAAACCGCGTATGCTACGGTTCACGCTTCGATACATCTCCAGGATGGTCCCATCGTCTAGCCTGGCCTAGGACGGAGCCCTCTCAAGGCTTAAACACGGGTTCGAATCCCGTTGGGACCACCACCCTGAATTTATTGTAGTTTTAGACTCCTGGTTTGAGGAACATGCGGATGTTCCTCAAACATGTTTTCCTCACCGCTCTGGAAACTCGCCAGTATCCGCCTCGCCGGTTCTTCATAAAACGACACGGCTTGCTTCAGCTGGGCGGGACGAATCATCGTGTAAATCTGCGTCGTGTCAATGCGTGCATGGCCGAGCAGCGCGCGTACCTGCTCTAAATCGTGGCGCTGCTCCAGCACTTCCATCGCCACCCCATGGCGCAGATCATGCGGCTTCAGCATCGGGTACCCGATCATCCGTCCGTACAGCTTGCATAACCGCCAGATGTTTTTCCCGGTCATCGGGGCACGATGTTTCCCGACTGATCGGCGACCCCACACGGACCAGAACAACGGGGTCTCTGGTGTTAAGGTTCCGACTGCTGGGAGCACACATTGCTCGACGTATGCGTGGAGATACCGCATGACGGGCTTCGGTAATGGAATGTCTCGTGTCGCTCCACCCTTCACGCGCACGCGCCGCAATCCCCAGAGCGCGTCCAGGTGTCTCACTTGGAGCGTCGCCACAGATTCTCGCCGCATGCCCGTGAAGCGCAGGATCAAGAAGATGGCCACATCACGAGGCCGTCCGCGTTTCCTCGCGGCTTCAATGAGTGCATCCATCAAGCCCGGAGTCGGCACCTGCTTGGGTGGTTCGACCGCATGCGGAGGCCGATCCATCCCACTCACGGGATTTGCCATGAGCCACTCCCGTTTGACTAGCCAACCACACAAACTTGACAGCGTGGATTGTCGAATTCGCATCGTGTTCAACGAGAGATCCCGTGCCGCCATGTCATCCATCCATTCCTGAATGACGGATTTCGTGAGGTCGCTGAGCCGCCCCACGCGTCCCAATCGCGCCCGTGTGAAGACGAGAAACTGTTCCAGATTCCATCGATAGGCCTGTACGCCTCCTTCTGTCTTCCCTCGCTGTTTGAGTTGGTACTGACAAAACTGCTCTACGACTTCAACTAATGGTCGTGTCATTCCAGTGCCTTTCCGGTCCCTGTCCCGACGACGACTTCGCCGAGGGGCAGTATGGGGAGGCACCAGCCACCCGTCAAGCGGCGAAGAGGGGAGAGGCAAATTAGATTTGGCGGTGACATTCGGTATAGTCATGGACAGGCGATATACCGTGACCACGTCAGGGCTCACAAATATCCGACCGATGGTCTGAAGGCGCAAACACAGGTTTGTAAAAGACATCATCTTGCCGCTTCGTATTCGGGGGTTGACAAGATATAGTTGTATATGCAACAGTATGACATGGCGACCACGGAAACAAATAAACGAATGAATCAAGGCAACGGTCTTATTGATCAGATCGCCGGTGAGTGCCTGTTGATGCGCGTGCGCAAACTTGATCGTGTGCTCACGAGTATTTACGATGCTGAACTTCGTCCATTTGGCTTGAAAGCAAGCCAAACAAATCTTCTGGTTCTTATAGCAAAGGCTGGCCCCGTTCGACGTATCGAGATTGGAAAGCGTCTATGCCTCGACCCCTCCACGCTGACCCGGAATCTGAAGATCATGCTGACCAATGGTTGGATCCAAGAGATTGCCGATGGGGAAGACGGTCGAGGCCTTCCAGTGCAGATTACAGCCCAAGGTCGTGACCTCCTGAGCCAAATCGGTTCGGCTTGGCGGAAGGCCCAAACCCGCACCCAGAAGTTTCTCGGAGAAGATGGCACGACACTTTTACGAAGGCTTGCTGCAAATAGAATGGATGTGCCGTCAGCGTAGAGCGTTTTTTTGACCATGTACTTGCATATACAACTACATAAATGCCATCACGCCGTATCGTCCTCAATCCTCACAAGGAGCACATGTATGAAACTCGCTCGACCCATCCTTGCCTATTTCGCCACGTATTTCAGTGGTGTGTTGCTTGTGGCAGTGATGGCGACCCTGGGATGCAGCCATCAAGACGAGCAAGCCCAACAGATTGTCCGGCCTGTGAAAGTGTCACGGATCGTGGACCAGAGTGACAGGGAGATGAGTTTCGCCGGAGACGTGCGCGCGCGCTATGAGACCATATTGTCCTTCCGCGTGGCCGGCAAGTTGTTAACACGACACATCGACGTGGGAGACCGCGTACGCAAGGGGCAGGTGCTCGCCCAGCTGGATCAGAACGACTATCGTCTCGCCGTTCAAGACCTTCACGCTCAGCTGGCATCTGCAGTCGCCAATAGAGACTTTTTACGAGACGATGTGGCGCGATACCGTGAGCTGGTGACGCAAAACGTCACCAGCTCACCTGAATTCGACCGCCACCAAACTGCCTACACCACGGCGCGAGAGCGGGCGGCGGCGCTCGAAGCCCAACTGGGCCACGCAGTCAATCAGTTGGCCTACACCGCGTTGTCGGCTGACCGGGACGGCGTCGTGACGGCACTGGAGGTCGAGAGGGGGCAGGTCGTCAGCGCTGGTCAGGCCATCGTCAAGCTGGCTCAACTCGACGAAAAGGAGATCCATTTCGATGTCCCCGAGCATCGCCTGCCGGGACTCAAACGCCAACAGGCAGTCAATGTCACTTTATGGACTGCTCACGAAAGGCGTCTAAAGGGCCAAATCCGAGAAATTGCTTCATCAGCTGACCCGGCCAGCCGCACGTATCGCGTCAAAGCGACACTGCTTGAGGACCAAGACACTGCGCAACTGGGCATGACGGCAACAGTCTGGATTTCTTCGAGCATGTCCTCTCGAATGACTATTCCGCTTTCCGCCGTGTTCACCCCGCAGAACAAACCGGGACAACCGCATGTGTGGCTAGTGGATGAGCAGACCGGCACGGTCAGATCTGTGCCGGTTCAAGTTGGAGAACCCATGGATGGAGAACACATTGCCGTCACGGGACTCGCATCTGGACAGTGGCTGATCACTGCCGGCGTCCAGCGCCTGGCGGAGGGACAGGCCGTGCGATTGCCGGATGCCATCGCCTTGGCGATGAATCGAGCAAGCGCTGAGAACGGAGGGCGTCAGCCATGAAAGACTTCAATCTGAGCGAATGGGTCCTCACGCACCGCGCGTTCACCAGTTTTGTGATGGTGCTGGTGCTGTTGGGTGGGATTTTCGCGTATTTCCAACTGCGACAGCGGGAAGATCCGGAATTCACGTTTCGGGTCATGGTCGTCAAAACCATATACCCCGGCGCCACCGCGCTGGAAGTGGAACAGCAAGTGACCGACCGGCTGGAAAAGAAAATTCAGGAACTGCCAAACCTGGATTATGTGCGCAGTTACTCGAAACCCGGCGAATCGGTGATTTTTATCACGCCCCGTGAAGATACGCCACCCAAAGACATTCCAGATCTCTGGTATCAAGTGCGCAAGAAGGTGGGCGACATCCGGATGACGCTTCCTCCGGGGATCGTCGGACCATTTTTCAATGACGAGTTTGGCGATACCTACAGCCTGGTCTATGCCTTTTCTGGCGAGGGCTATAGCTATGCCGAGCTTAAACAGATAGTCGATTCGACCCGTCAGCAACTCCTGCGCGTGAAGGATGTTGAGAAAGTCGAGCTCATCGGCGTCCAGGATGAAAAGATTTTTGTCGAGTTTTCCGACAAGCAGCTGGCCGAACTCGGCCTGGACGCTTCGGTGGTTGCCGTGGCCTTGCAGGCGCAGAACGGCATGGCACCGGCCGGAACGGTGATTTCCCCACAGCACAATATCCACCTCCGACTCACCGGCTCCTTCGACTCGGTGGAAAGCATGGCGAACCTTCCAGTGCGTATCGAAGGCCGAACCTTGCGCGTCGGCGATTTTGCCACGGTCACTCGGGGCTACATCGACCCGTCCGAATTCAAGATGCGCTTCAACGGCAAAGAGGTTATTGGCCTCGGCGTTACCATGAACAAAAACGGCGACGTGCTGGAATTGGGAAAGGCGCTGGAAGTAACCATGAGTCGCATCGAGGAGGGACTTCCTGTCGGCATCGACGTGGAACGGGTCGCTGACCAATCGCGGGTGGTCCATACCGCCATCGGCGAATTCATGCGCACCTTCTTCGAGGCCTTGGCGGCGGTGCTGCTCGTCAGCTTTCTGAGTCTAGGATTTCGAACCGGCTCCGTTGTAGCGCTCACGGTGCCCCTGGTTTTAGCCGGCACGCTGATATGTATGCTGCTGTTTGGGATGGACATGCATCGTATCTCTCTGGGGGCGTTGATCCTTGCCCTTGGCCTCCTGGTAGACGACGCGATGATCGCCATCGAGATGATGGCACGCAAACTCGAAGAGGGCTGGGATCGGATGCGCGCCGCCACCTATGCCTACCGCGCCACTGCGTTTCCAATGTTGACTGGAACATTGATCACCATTGCGGGCTTTCTGCCGGTAGGCCTGGCGAAGTCGCAAGCTGGGGAATACACGGTGGCGATTTTCCAGGTGGTGGCAATTTCGTTGTTGCTGTCATGGATCGGCGCGGTGACCTTCACGCCCTATTTGGGATTTTTGATGCTCAAAGTCCGTGCGAATTCCGGGACGCTCCGATACGACTTGTTCGATACACCGTTCTATAACCGGTTGCGCCGTTGGGTGGGTGCGTGTGTTGAGAATCGTAAGACCGTCATCATCGGCACGGTGGCATTATTCGGCGTCGGTGTCGCGACTCTGACTCAAGTTCCCGAACAGTTCTTCCCGCTCTCTAACAGACCCGAAGTCATTATCGACCTCTGGTTGCCGGAGGGTAGTTCCTTCACGCAAACCGAAGCCGCCGCCAAGCGCATGGAGGCGGTTCTCGCCAAGGATGAAGATGTGGTGAATTATGCGACCTATCTCGGTGGTGGGAGTCCGCGCTTTTTCCTGCTCATCGTCCAACAATTGGCGAATACTAATTTGGCCGAATTTGTGGTGATGACCAAAGACAACGGCGCACGCGAACGGGTGATGCAACGTATTCGATTGGCCCTCGCCACGGATTTCCCGGAGGTGCGCGGACGTGTCATGCGCCTCAATGTCGGACCGCCGATGGACTATCCGGTGGTGTTCAGGGTGTTCGGCGAAGATCCCATAGTCCTTCGAACCCTCGCGGACCGGGTGGCCGAGGTCGTGCGCGGCAACCCCCAGACAGTGGATGTCAACGATGACTGGCATGAGCGCCTCCCCTCGTTCCGTCTCATGCTCGACCAGGACAAGGCGCGTGCGCTCGGAGTCTCAACGTCAAGCCTCTCACAAGCATTGCAAGCTCACTACACGGGAATCCCCGTCGGGCAGTTCCGTGAGGACGACAAGCTCATCGACATCGTGTGGCGGGCGCAAAAGAACCTGCGCGTCACAGCCGACGGATTACCCGGCGTTACGATTCGCACGGCCAACGGGCGGTCGGCACCGCTAGCCCAATTCGTCAAGTTTGAAACCGTGTTCGAGGACGGCGTGCGCTGGCGCCGCAACCGCTTCCCGGCTATCTCGATCCGCGCCGACGTGATTGAGGGCAAGCTCGCCCCTGACGTGGCGGCGCAAATCATTCCTCAGCTCAAATCCATCGAAGCACAACTACCCGCCGGCTATTTCATCGAGACCGGCGCAGCTAAGGAGGACGCCTGGATCGCCCAGAAATCCATCATCATCTGGATACCCTTGGTGGTTATCGCGACACTCGTGCTGCTGATGGTGCAGTTGCAGAATCTGTCCCGGACCTTCCTAGTATTCGTCACTGCGCCCTTGGGGGTGATTGGCGCGGCATTCGCCCTGCTACTGTTCCGGGCCCCCTTCGGCTTTGTGGCCCTACTCGGTATCCTCGCGCTGGCCGGCATGATTATGCGCAACTCGGTGATCCTCGTCGATCAGATCGAACAGGACGAAAAGGCCGGACGTGACACCTGGTCCGCCATCGTCGAATCGACGGTGCGACGTTTCCGGCCCATTTTGTTGACGGCGGCGGCGGCCATTCTGGCCATGATACCGCTGTCGCGCAACGACTTCTTTGGGCCCCAGGCGATCGCGATCATGGGTGGGCTGACGGTAGCCACTGCGCTGACGATCTTCTTTGTTCCGGCACTCTATGCCGCGTGGTTTAAGGTCGAACGGACGCCTCAGGAGAAGAGCGCAGAGATGGCGCGTCCGTTGTATCCAACGCATATCGGTATGCCAGATGAACAGTCGGTTGCTGTTCCGGGAGGTGTCGCATGAAAGCCTGGTATTCAACGATAGTCTTGTTTTTGTCGTTAATGGGACTGGGCGGCTGTACGCCGACGCGGGTTAGTGATCACCTTACTCTCGTAGTTCCGGAACATTGGCAAAACGCCCCTGATACTCAACCGGTCTGGGCGTCCAAGAATCTCAGCGAGTGGTGGAAGGGGTTCGGGGACCCCGTGTTGAATGACTTGATCGGCCAAGCACTGGCCGCCAACCACGATCTCCGGCTAGCCAAGGCACGCGTGCGTGAAGCTAAGGCCATGGTCATAGTCACTGAATCGGCGCTCTACCCCAGCATTGATTTCTTCTCTTTCGGCGGCCGGGAAAAAAGAATAGACAGAATTGTTGGAGTGCCGGGTCAACAGGGCATTGAGCTGATTACTCCCACCGCCGATGTGATCACTGGCGGACTGGCGGCCCGGTGGGAAGTCGACGTGTTCGGTAGTAGACATCTTGAAGCGGAGGCTGCCATCGCGCAGTCCGCGGGAACCGAAGAGGCCCATCGTGCGGTGCAAGTGGGATTGTTGGCCCAGGTCGCAACGAATTATCTGGAACTGCGCGGGATACAGCAGCGTACCAATATCCTGCAGGACAATATTCAGGTCCAGCGTGAACGCCTGAGAGCCCTGCAAGCCTTCTATAAAGCTGGCTTGGTCAATGACATGGATGTTGCCCGTCAGGAGTCTCTGCTGCACAATACCGTGGGTACCCTGCCAGTCCTGACAAGCACGGCGAAAAACTTAATGCATCGACTCAGTGTCCTACTGGGAGAAACGCCGGCGAGATTGGACGAACGATTGACTCATTCCATGCCGCTGACCGTCACCATGCCGAGCATCCCCACGCTTCTCCCGTCGAGTGTGCTGGAGCAGAGACCGGATTTACGGCTTGCACACACGGAAGTCAGTGCGGCCGCTGCCAGCCTCGGTGCGGCGCGAGCAAATTTACTTCCGAAATTCGTTTTGTCGGCGAGCGGCGGCTTCGGCGCACTGGCGGTCGGCGGATTTCCGGGTCTCGCAGAAGGTGTATATGCGCTTGGTGCGGGATTGACGGCGCCGATATTCAATGCTGGTCGCATCAAAGCCCATATCACCGCGGCGGATGCTCGGCTCGATCATGTAGCAGCCAATTACGAGAAGACCTTTCTGCTCGCCTTAGAGGATACGGAAAATGCCTATGTCGCGCATACCGCAGCCCTGGAGCGCCGCGATCAATTGGTCCTGGCTGAGACGGCGGCGGAGCGATCCCACACCCATGCCCAAGCCTTCTACCAACGCGGTGCTGCGGACTTCATATCGGTTCTCGACGCCCAGCGAACAAAGCTTTCAACCAGCGACGAGCGTACCCAGGCCGAGACTGCGGTGCGTGTTTCTCTGGTCTCAATCTACAGAGCTTTCGGCGGTGGTTGGTCTGACCAATCCATGGTGGGGACAGATTGATAAGTATTGATGTCGGGGACAATTCGCGACCTCACCTAAAACTCGGTGTGGTTGGTTTTACAGCATGTTTTAGTTGTGCCCGTTTCTGGCTTGAATAAATTCGTTGAACAGGTCGATAATAAAAGGCGAAGTCGTCGTCCAATTGAAACACGGGTTCGAATCCCGTTGGGACCACCACTCTTTCCTTTCCCCGAAGGCCTGGCAAGGGTCAGGATTCCCTCAAAGAGGGAGCTGAAAATGTTGCAGAAGGTGGTGTAGGTTAACCGTGACCGAGTACCTTCCTGAAGGTTCCAGGTATCGTTAATCTTAGTGACGGGGGTTAATTATGAACCTCGTGACCTTTCGCTTCCGCCAGTCGCAGGCCGTGGACTTCTATTGGAACCTCGAGTTGGCCAAGCGGGGAACCCTACGCGAATTCAGGGTGCATCCTAATATCATCATTTATGAGTCGGCTTTTGACCTCATGAACCCTATTCAAGTAGGACACGCCTTGTCCCTGGCCAAGGCCTTGGTGCTCGACAAGCGAGCCGAGGTTTTCTCGGGAAACGCGTCGTTGACCATGGCGACCGTCCGTGATGTGTTGCAGTGCTATCAGCAATCGATGCAGGTCGACGACCATCATGCGCATTGTTGGTTCAAGATTAAGCTCACATTTGATCTGATGGTGACCCGGTTCGAGGTCGACCTGAACGACGCGGACAAGTCGTTCGTATTTCCGTGTCGTAAGGCGGCCACACATGCCTATGGCATTCACTATGAGCACCCAGGGACCATCTACGACCAACTGGACTCGGCCTTGTGGCGTGCCGGCACACGTTGGTGTCCGCGGCTCGCGGATCTCTCCGAAATAAAACTCGTCAACGTGGAGTTGCAGACTAGAAAATGAAGAACCGGTCCCGACTTGGGGAAAATTGGCGGAACCAGCGATAACAAGCTGGCGAAGTCCTCGTCGTAGTCAAATACAGGCTCGAATCCCGTTGGGACCACACCAAGCTTGCTCGTGCCGTGCGTCTCTTGATGGAATCTTCTCAACCAGCTTGAACAATGGCGCTGTGCGGATGGGCTTCGACGGCCGGTGGCGCCGTGGTCGCGTATCGTGCGCATCCGAACATGACGCCTGCGACACCCAAATAGGCGAGGGCGACGACCGGTGATTGAGCGAGGCCGATCGCCTCGCCGTGCATGAATCCGAAGAACGTGAACACGGCACCGACAAGAGCAAACACACCTGCCTTGGAAAACGATCGGTCGATCACGAATACGGCAATCGAAGTCAACACCAGTCCGCCGAGAATCGCGCCACCGCCGATGACCTGAAGCCCGTGGTAGAGGACGCCGACCTGACCGAGTTTGTCGAGTCCGACAGCGGCAACATTGGTACCGGCGGCGCCCAGCGCGCCTTCGATCTGCAGCTTCCCCCACGCCGCGACATGCGGGACCAGCCCGAGGATAATGGCCGGAGCGTGGGTGCGCGGCGTTTCCAGGAACGCTTGCGACCCAATCAGCATGCCGATGTAGAGCAGGATCGGCGCGATAGCCACAACCGGGATCAGTGCCATCATGACTGAAATGATGCCGAACCAGGCCAGCACGATGACCAGCATGCCGGTTGCGGCGGAATAGCCGATGCGACCGCCGATCGCTTTCCACCCCGGCTGGCCGATGTAGACGGCGAGGATGAACGGATTGCCCATCAGGCAGCCGATCAGGCTGATGATGCCGTCGGCGGTGAGCACGCGTGTCGTCGGAAAACTGTCGCCGGCTGCGGCGGCACTTTCGACATTGTCGACGGCTTCCACCAAATCGTAGATCCCGAACGGGATGGCAGTGACCAAGATGATGCCGAGATATTCAAAACCGGCAAACACGTGACCGAGTGAGGGTATTGGAACCGAAAAACCAAAATTCGAGAAGGAGCCGACCAACTTGTCCAGGGTCATCCCACCATAGTTCAGACCAAATGCCGTGGAGCCCCAAGCGATCAGCGTGCCGAAGGCAATGGCCACCAGTCCCGCGGGGATGCCCTTGAAGTAACGCACTCCGCCCAGCCAGCTGACTAAGATGATTGCGAAACAGATGAGCCCGATCAGCGGCGTCATGAACATTTCCAGAGCTGGACGCATGGAAATGAACGCAATGGAAACACCGGCCAGCGTACCGAGCAGCGCTGCGCGGGGTGTGACTTTGCGGATCCATGGTGCGATGAAGCCGCCGATCATGAGCACGAAGCTCTGAACGAACACCCAGGTCAGGCCTGCTTCCCAGCCCTTGATCGGATCGCCGGTTTGCAGCGTAATCGGCAGCATGATCACAAACACCACCACGAACATATGTGGCACACTCGTGCCCGATGGGAGCGCGGTGACATCGTGGCGTCCGCTTGTTTTGGCCAATTGGTACGCGAGCCATGCGTAGTACATGGTACTCATGAACAGCATCAAGCCGCAGGCCGGTAGAATGCGGCCGAAGACGAGGCTGTCCGGCATCTTCAGCACGAATCGCAGCAGGCCGGTGAGGACCAGCAGGTTGAGCAAGATGTTGGTGCCGAATCCGAACAAGGCGTTCCAGTCGCCGGGTACCCAGACAGCAGGCTTGCTCGCGGTCATAGTCGCCTCCTTCTCACGATGCGCTGCACGTGTGTCGTGCGCGTGATTGTGCGGCATGCGCTTGATGTCGACCTGGCAACAAGCGTCCTGACGATCGCCGGCTCGGAGTCCGTCGATGTTGGAGATCAGAAAGAATCGAGGGTCGGTGGTCGTAGGGCATCGGTGCTGCTCAATGGCTCCATTGCATGCAGGACGATGCGAACGCTCGCAGCCTTGTCAGGCCTGCCTCTCCTGAAGGGAGACCGGATTATAGGTCTCGCCCATCGGAAAGGCTAGAGAAAGGCCAGGGTAAAAATTCCTGGCCGCACACGTCATACCGACCGTCGAGCCATTGCTTGCTACTACATGACGACAACTAAGTTTCAATTCGGAAGAGATTACGCACTCAACTTCTGTGCGCGTATGCAAGCTGCCGGACGAGCGAACCTTTCATTGACGCCTCTATTCACGGTTGTGTATAAACAAAAGCGGTTAGTAAGAGGTTCCTTTCCAAGGGCAGAGGTATGGCAACGCGCGAGTTTCATGACGGTGCTCGAGACGGGTTGGAAGCGCTTGAACCGCTTGATCCCGACAAGATCACCTCGTTCACCGATTTGCTCGAAGCCATGGGCAAGACCGCCTTCGGGGGACGGCATCTCGGTAAAGCGTTCGACGTGCTCTGGGCGATGATCGAGGACCCTGACTGCCATGTCGTCATGACGTTGTCCGGTGCGATGACGATCGCCAAGATGGGGAAGATCATCACGAAGATGATCGATGAAGGAATGGTGCAATGCATCATCTCGACCGGAGCGCTGATGGCTCACGGCCTCAGTGAATCGGTCGGCAAGACGCATTACCGGCATGACCCTTCGATGAGTGACGAAGAGCTCTTTAGGAAGGGGTACAATCGCGTCTACGACACGCTGGAAATGGAAGCGAACCTGAATTATGTCGAGCACGTTGTGACCCAGACGTTGAAACGTCTCGATCACGATCGACCGCTTTCATCAGAAACCCTTACAAGAGAACTCGGCAAGACTTTGGCGGAGGAATTCGGCGGCGATGGAATACTGAAAAGCGCCTACCTGAAAAAGGTGCCCGTGTTTATTCCTGCGTTCACCGATTCAGAGGTAGGACTCGATGTGGGAACGTGGGCGATGGCGCGGGAAGTTGATCGGGCACGATCACGTGCAGGACAAGGAGGTGACTTGGCCGTCTTGCGAGCCATTCACCAATCTTGCCCGTCGTTCAATCCCTATCTGGATCTCAATAGCTATGCGGACCATGTTCTTTCGGCCAAACGACTCGGAATTTTTACGATCGGAGGGGGCGTCCCACGGAACTGGGCTCAACAGGTCGGTCCGTACATCGAAATCGGCAATCTTCGTTTGGGGCTCACCGTGAAACCCCCGCGATTCCATTACGGAGTAAGAATTTGTCCAGAGCCGGACTATTGGGGTGGTCTCAGCGGCTGCACGTATCAAGAAGGGCTTTCCTGGGGAAAATTTGTCACACCGAATGACGGGGGACGATTCGCTGAAGTGTTGAGCGATGCGACGGTGGTATGGCCCCTGTTGATGATGGGGATTTTGGAGAGAAAGAAAGCCGGTGCTGTGGATCGGGTGGGCGATCGATGATGGGGCGACGATTGATTCAGTCTGTCATTTGCGGTGGCCTCTTGTGGTCCTCCGTTGTCTTTGCCGGAGATTCGCTTGAGGCCGATGTTCGGATGAGGGGACAAGCGAATGCTCCCGTGACGTTGATCGAATACTCGGACTTCACATGCGGATATTGCTTGAAATTTTTCAAGGATACGTGGCCGCGCATCCAGGCCCGCTATGTGGATACCGGGAAAGTGCGATTCGTCTATCGGGATTTCCCTCGTGCGGATCAGGGCCCGGGTGTTGACGCCGCCACGGCGGCGCGCTGTGCCGGCGCGCAGGGAAAATACTGGGCGATGCACGACCGCTTGTTTGCCGAAAGAGGCCGACTCGACAAGGACGTCTATCTCCGGCATACAGCGGCACTCGGTCTTGATCAGTCCGCGTTTGAACGGTGCGTGAAGGACGGGCGATATAGCAAATCGATCTTTGAAGATCGGCAGGAGGCCAATCGGTGGGGGTTTCATGGAACTCCGGGCTTCATTCTCATGAAAACGGCCAGTGAGCCGACGGACAAAGAGCCGGCCGTCGCGATTCCCGGAGCGTTTCCATTCGAGATGTTTGCGGAAGAAATTGACCGGCTTCTGGCAAGTGTTCAGCAGTAGCGAGATGGCGCCGGCGACGGGTAAACGGGTGGGTATTAATGATAAGGTAGGTAGTAGTCCCTCGGTCCTGAGTCCTGTTCGTAATCAAAGGTAAGGTGGCTTATGACTTCGACGCAATCGTTCTGGCCCGTCTCCCATCGCGACGATGATTTCTGGGTGTGTATGTCGTGCCTGACGGAAGTCTTCTACAGAAAAGTTCCGATGCCGGATTGTCCGTCCTGTCACGGCGTGTCAACCTACGAAGGGTTTACCTTGGAAGCCATTCGTGATTGGGGCACAGAGGAGCTGATCGCGAAGGCCGTGACCGCGCAAGAGACGGCCGCCTCTTCCCAGCCTACCGTTCAATCCGCTGCTCCGGTCGAAGCGGCGGATTAATACTAACATCGTCACGGACTCCAGCGAGTCTTCCAGTGCAGGAATCACGTCCGTTTCTGGTTCACGGTCAATGGAAGCACGGCGAGGCCACGGCCTCTGTTGTTGATCCGTTCACCGGACAGCTCATCGCCGAGGTCGCCCAGGCGACGGAGGCTGATGTAGACCAGGCCATTGCATCCACCTACAGTGCGGCTGCGACCATGGGGCAACTCCCGTCGCATGCCCGATATAATATTCTCCAACAGATCGCCGCGCTGATTTATCGACGCCGAGACGAGTTTGCCCGAACGATCACCATGGAGGCGGGCAAGCCGATCTCCGATGCCAAGCGTGAAGTCAGCCGGGCGGTGCAGACTTTTACCGTCGCAGCCGAAGAAGCGAGGCGTATCGCGGGTGAGGTTGTGCCGCTGGATTGGACGCCCGGCTCCGATACGCATTTGGGTGTGCTGCGCCGTTTTCCGATTGGTCCCGTTCTCGGCATTACTCCATTCAACTTTCCGCTGAATCTTGTGGCGCACAAAGTGGCGCCGGCGCTGGCTTCCGGCAATTCAATTCTCATCAAACCGGCTCCTCAGACTCCTTTGACGGCCCTCCTCCTTGGAGAGGTGGCGATGGAAGCGGGACTTCCTGCTGGCGCGCTCAATGTGGTGCCGTGCGACAATGTTCTTGCCGAGCGGATGGTCGTCGATCCGCGGTTCAAGTTGCTCAGTTTCACGGGAAGCGCCTCGATCGGATGGATGTTGAAGGCGAAGTGCGGGAAGAAGAAAATAACACTAGAGCTCGGCGGCAACGCCGGCGTCGTGATCGAGCCGGATGCCGACATTGAACTTGCGGCACAGCGTTGCGCTGCGGGAGGATTTGGGTACGCCGGCCAGACGTGCATTTCGGTGCAACGAATCTTCGTTCACCATTCGATCGCCGATTTGTTTACGACCAAGCTCCTCATGCATGTCGCCCGGTTGAAGACCGGAGATCCGAACGACGAGACGACGAGCATCGGCCCGCTCATCGACCACGCGGCCGCCCAACGGGTGGAAAGTTGGATCGGCGAAGCCGTGGCAGAAGGAGCGCGCGTCCTGTTGGGAGGCAAGCGGATGGGTTCCTTGGTGGAGGCGACGGTACTGTCGAATGTGAAGCTCGACATGAAGGTCTCGTGCAACGAGGTCTTCGGACCGGTCGTCACCGTCACTCCGTATCGTCAATTGAGCGAGGCTGTGGCACTGCTGAATCAATCCGATTTCGGATTGCAGGCCGGCATTTTCACGCAAGACATCAACAAGATCTTTTACGCCTTCCGTCATGTGGAAGTCGGCGCTGTCTTGGCGAATGAAATTCCCACGTTTCGAGCGGATCATATGCCCTATGGAGGCGTGAAAGATTCCGGATTAGGGCGAGAGGGTGTTCGCGCGGCGATTGAAGATATGACGGAGCCGCGGTTATTGATCATGAACCTCAAAGACCCGTCAGGCCAGCCCGAAAAAAGTGTCTAGAAGATATTGCGAAGCCAGTCCAATCTTGCTACAACAGGCGCCCGATACTGTGATGATCTGGTCCGGTTTGTTTGTCTGGCTGGCCGCTTTGCAACACGTCACCAAACAACTTCCGAACAACCAGAACGCTCGCTTACCAGACGAAAGGGGAGATGATGGTACCTACGCATATGTTTTTAACGAGAGGGGTGGGGGTCCACAAAGAAAAATTGGCCTCCTTCGAAGAAGCGTTGCGCAGCGCCGGTGTGGCCTATTGCAACCTCGTCAGCGTCTCTTCCATCCTTCCACCGAATTGTAAGATCATCCCCCGAAAGCGCGGTGAAAAGCTGTTGAAACCCGGAGAGATTACGTTTTGCGTCATGGCCCGTTCCGAGACCAACGAGCGAAACCAACTGGTTTCGGCTTCGGTCGGCCTCGCCAAGCCCACTGATCGAGGCACCTATGGGTATCTCTCAGAGCATCATGCTCATGGTGAGACGGATGAGGAAACCGGAGAGTATACGGAAGATCTCGCCGCGCAAATGCTGGCGACGACGTTAGGAGTTGAATTCGATCCGAATGTCGCCTGGAAAGAGCGCGAACAGGTTTTTAAGATGGGCGGAAAGATCGTGCGAACCCTGAATATCACCCAGTCGGCTGTCGGCAAGAAGGGGAAGTGGACAACGGTCATCGCGCTGGCGGTCTTCATTCCGGCTGAGAATGTGCCCAACCGCTCTCGCAAGTAACAACCTGTCGTTCTTGGCTGTATTGGTCAGCCGTAGTCGTCGGGTAAGGGAAGAGAAGAACGCATGACGCTTCCCTCGGGTTGGGAGGGGCCGGAGCACAATTTCCTGGGGATCGACGAACCCTGGTGTCATCCGGACCAAGCAGGCGTCTACGTGCTGCCGGCTCCCTACGAACACACCTCCAGTTACATCCAGGGATCAGACCGCGGCCCATCCGCCATCCTGGAAGCTTCGAGCCAGGTTGAATTCTATGACGAACAGCTGCGGTTTGAGCCCTATCAAGAATGGGGCGGAATCGCGACGGCTTCGCCCTTGGATCTCAAGGGGAAGGTCGATCGTGCCGCAGTCGATGCCATTGAAGCGTTTGTCTCACCGCATGTTGGAGTAGGGCGGTTTTTAGTCACGTTGACGGGTGAACACACTGGTGCGCTGGGAGCCATTCGAGCCCACGCGAAACGATACCCTGACATGACGGTTGTCCAGATCGATGCGCACGGCGATCTGCGAAATGCCTATCAAGGCAATCCGTTCAGCCACGCCAGTGTCATGGCGCGCGTCGTAGAGGACGGCTTAGCATTGGTGCAGGTGGGAATCCGATCGATCAGTCAGGAAGAGATTGCTTGTATTGACGCAACGGATCGGATCAAGACATTTTTTGCTGCAACGATCCTTGACCCTTCAGGTTCGTATGAAGGCAAAGCGGGAAAGTGGATTCCTGACGTGGTCGCCGCCTGTCGAACGCCGGTCTACTTAACGTTCGACTGCGACGGATTGGATGCGTCGATCGTTCCTGCGCTTGGAACTCCGGAACCAGGCGGCCTCGGATGGTACGATACCCTCAATCTCGTCACGGCGCTTGCCAACGGGCCGGGCATCGTGGGAATGGATGTCAGCGAGATCGCTCCAATCGAAGGGTTTGTGGCGCCACAATTTTCCATCGCGCGTCTGATCTATCGCATCCTGGGTCGAGTGAAGGCTGGCCGTCGCGTGCACTAACGATCCGATCACTCGTCATTCATCCTGTCGTCTCGTGGATCACACCATCCGCATCAATAAGTTCTTTACCGAGCACGGGATCTGTTCCCGGCGCGAAGCTGACCGTTTGATTGAGTCAGGCGCCATCACGATTAACGGCAGGGTCGCCAAACTCGGGGACCAGGTAGAGCCTGGCGATATCATTGCTCGTGAAGGCAGGGTGATCCTCTGGGGTAGAGCAAGCCTTTACATTAAGTACCATAAGCCGGTCGGCGTCACGACAACGAGCGAGTCGCACGTCGCTAGAAACATCATTGCGGAGATCGGGCATCCCGAGCGGATCTTCCCGATAGGCCGGCTCGATAAGGATTCATCCGGTCTCATTTTGCTGACGAACGACGGCGACATCGTGAATGAGATTCTTCGTGCCGAATTCGGGCACGAACGAGAGTACCTCGTACAGGTCGATCGTCCGTTCGAACAGTCCTTCTTGGAGCATCTATCGCAGGGCGTGGTCATTCTTGGAAGCAGGACGAAGCCCTGCCGGACGATGCGCGTGGGGCGTGATCAGTTTCGCATCATTCTGACGGAGGGACGCAACCGGCAGATCAGGCGCATGTGCCGGACGCTGGGTTATCGAGTGATGACGTTGCACCGAACGAGGATCATGCACATTACTGTCAACGGGCTGAGCGCCGGGAGTTGGAAAGAACTCACGAGTCTGGAGCGGGAAGAGCTCCTGAGAGCGGTAGGACGGCCTCACATCTGACGAGTCTTGTCGAGTCGAAGCCCAATTGACGGCTAACTGAGCAACTCGCGACGGGCGGTTCGAACGAGGGCGAGAACGATCGGGTGCTTCAGCCGCCGCTCCACGGTGATGGCGTAGAAGTGCTGCTTGAGCCCTTCCGCTTGGCCGACTACCTGCACTCGATATTGGCGACAGATTTCCTTCTCAATCACCGATGCGCCGGGGAAGATCCCGTGCCCGTCCTGTCCGAACGCTTTTAATGTCGCGCTGTCGTCGAACTCCCCCACTATGTTGGGTTGCATTCCGTAGTTGACCAGCCATTGATCCAACAGCCGCCGAAGCATGGCGTTGGAGGTAGGAAGGAGTAATGGTGCGTCGCGAAGCGATTGGGGAAAACCTCGGCGATACTGCGAGGCCAGCTTTGCCGTGGCAAACAGCGTGACTCCCGATTCGCCCAAGGGGTGGTTATACGTGTGCTCCTTGATGCCCGGCGGGGCCGGTGTGTCGGCGATCACCAGATCCGAACGATGGGCGGCCAGATCGGTCAGGAGTTGGCGCAATTTGTCTTCGTTGCAGATCAACCGCGTCGGCCGATACAGCTTCAGAGCCGATTTGAGGAGCTGAGTCGCCAACGGTTTCGGCACCGCGTCCGCAATGCCGACGACCAGCCGCGTCGGATGCCCATTGCCCTGCCCCTTCACCGTGTTCATCAGCTCTTGACCGGTCGCGAAGATGTCCTCCGCGTACTTGAACACGAGCTGGCCCATCTCCGTCAGCGCCAGCTGGCGGCCGGACCGGATGAATAACTTCTCTCCCAACGTATTTTCCAAGAGATGGATCTGTCCGCTGATCGTGGGCTGCGCCAGACGGAGTTCCTCGCAGGCTTTGGTCACAGTCCCGTGCTTAGCGACGGACCAGAAATACAGCAGGTGGTGATAGTTCAGCCAATCCATATGGCCCTAGGTCTCGAATTAGGGAAGTTACTATACATCGGATTAGCCGATAACTCCAATCCGTTTTATCTATTTTGAAAAATAAGCGGGAGATTGCTACTGTGGGCGCCGTCCGCCACCTGATGTGAAAGGAGCATCCCTCATGATCGCTCTGGTGTTGGCCATTGTGACTCTTCTGCCAATGACCGCACTGGCGGAACCGGTGATCGACTCGCGTGCCGTACAAGCGCAGTCGACTCGCACCGCACCACTGACCATCAGCGAAGTGCTGGCTCGCATCGAGTTGACGCATCCACTGCTTCAGGGGATGGGAGCCGAGCGATCGAAGGCCCGGGCGAAGATCCTGAAGGCGCTCGGAGCCTGGGAACCGATGGTCAAGAATTATACACAGACCGAACGCTATAACACGTGGAATCTCACGACGGCGTTCAACATTCCGAGTCAACAAACGGGTGGATATGCCGACAGCACGGTCCAGGTCGGGCATCCCTGGGGCTTCACGGTCGAAGGCGGGCTCCGCAGCGGCTTCGGCGATCACCCCAACAGTCGCATTGCGTTTCCCCCTGACCTACTGGCCACCTATCATTATCAGCATTTCTACTACGGCGGGACAGTCCATCTGCTGCGAGGCTTCATGGTCAACGAGGAGAACGCCCAGTTTCAACAGGCGGAACTCGCGGGGCCGCAAGCGGAGATCAAAGTGGCGCAGAAGCGGCAAGATCTCTACCTGGCCGGAGCGGTGCAGTATTGGGATTGGCAGGTCGCTGTGAAACAAGCGGATGTGGTGAAGCGTGCCTTGGGCGTTGCCGAAGAGCGCTTGGTCCAGGTCGAAGGGTTGGCCAAGGGCGGGAAGGTCGCGCCGCTCGATGTCGTCGAGGCGAACCAAGAGGTTCAGAAACGGCAACAGGCTGCGATCGCCGCGCAACGGAAGGTGGAGTATGAACAGTATAAATTGTCCCTGTTTCTCTGGGAAAACGGCGAACCGGTGACGCCGCGAGCGGAATGGGCGCCGGAATTCCAGGGGGAAACGCCGCTTCCGACCAACGAGGAGGTTGCCGGCTATAAAGTAGAGGCGAAAGAAACACGGCCTGAAGTGCGGGACCTCTACATCGAGGCCAAGCTGAACAATATCGACATTAAGCTCGCCAAGAACAAACTGCTCCCCACGTTGGATCTTGAAGGGGGGCCGACCAAGGGCGTTGCGGACTGGGTCGTGGGACTCGGGTATCGGGTCGGTCTGCATAGTGAGATGCCGGTGTTCCAACGGGAAGCGCGTGGGAAGATCATGGCTGCGGAAGTGAGCCAGCAACAATTGGCGTTGAAACAGCTATACACCGAACAACAAGTCAGCTTCGACGTGGATAACTGGCTCTCGGCCCAAGTGCGGGCCAGAGACCGGGTGACGGCGGCGACGGAGGCCCTACGGCTGGCCAAGACGCTGGAGGAAGGCGAGCGCACGAGGTTTAACTTGGGATCTACCACCGTCTTATTCGTGAACCTCCGTGAGCGCCACGTGGTGGAACAGGCGTACCAGCTGTATCGGGCGCAGGCCGACTACGCCGTGTCGCGTGGAGGTATGTTGTGGGCCAGGGGAGCGCTGTCTAAGCCCTGGGCCGAAAGCGAGTTGAGCAAGTACGGAAACCCGCTGACGGCGGCGGGCATGAACGGCTTCAAACGACCGGGCCGCGATTAATCCGGCACAAGGAGCATCCGTCGATGGCCGCTCTATTACTCGTGATTCTGATCTTGCTTCCCGTGGCGACGCTGGCCGAACCGGTGCACGATTCCAGCGCGTTGAAGGCGCAGTCCTCCCGCACCGAGCCTCTGACCATCAGCGAAGTGCTCGCCCGCATTGAGTTGACGCATCCGTTGCTGCGGGCGACAGGGGTGGAACGGATGGATGCCCGAGCGAAGATCCTGAAGGCGCTCGGGGCCTGGGAACCAAAGTTCAACAACCGGACCGAGGCCGATCGATATCAGTCTTGGAATTTCCTGGCCTTCGTGAATGAGACGACGGGGGGATATAACGATTCCACGATCGCGATGGGGCATCCCTGGGGCTTCACGATCGAAGGCGGGATCCGCAACGGGTTTGGGGATCGCACGAACCAAGGCGCCCATGCTCTCCTCGCGAATGATGGCCTGTTGTTCTGGCATAACCAGCAAATGATCATAAGTGGGTCGGCCCACCTGCTGCGCGGCTTCATGATGAATGATGAGTACGCCGACTTCCAGAAGGCTGAACTTGCGGGACCGCAGGCGGAGATCCACGTCGCGCAGAAACGGCAAGACCTCTATCTCGCCGGCGCCGTGCAGTACTGGGATTGGCAAGTGGCAGTGAAGCAGAACGAAGTCCAGCAACGGACCCTGGCTGTGGCTGAAGAACGGTTCAAGCAGATCGAGGGCCAGGCGAAGAGGGGACTGTCCTCGCCGCTCGATGTGATCGAAGCCACTCAAGAAGTCCAGCGACGGCGAGAGGCAGCCATCGCCGCCCAACGGAAAGTGGAGTATGAGCAGTACAAACTGTCCCTCTATCTCTGGGAGAACGGCGAGCCGGTGTCGCCGCGACCGGAATGGGCACCTGAATTCCAAGGAGAAACGCCGCTCCCGACCAAGGAGGAGATCGCGGCCTATAAGGTGGAGGCTAAAGAGGACCGGCCGGAAGTGCGGGAGCTTTACATCGACGCCAAGATCAACAATATCGACATCAAGCTCGCAAAAAACTATCTGCTCCCAAAGTTGGATTTTAAGGGTGGACAAATGGACGCCGGCTCGGACTGGAATGTGGGTGTCGGGTATCGGACGGAATCGTGGTTTGCGATGCCGCTGTTCCAGAGAGAAGGGCGGGGGAAGGTCCTCTACGCGGAAGCGGACCAGCAACAATTGGCCTTGAAACAGCTGTACACCGAGCAACAAGTCAGCATCGACGTGGACAACTGGCTCTCCGCCCAAGTGCGGGCCAGAGACCGGGTGAAGGCGGCGACGGAGGCGCTGCGGTTGGCCAAGACACTGGAGGAGGGAGAACGAACCCGATTCAACATGGGTGCGACCACCGTTCTCTTTGTGAACCTCCGTGAGCGCAACGTGGTGGAACAGGCGTACCAGCTGTATCGGGCGCAAGCCGACTACGCCGTGTCGCGTGGAGGCATGCTGTGGGCGAGGGGCTCATTGTCGAAGCCGTGGCCCCAAAGCGAGTTGGCCAAGTACGGGAACCCGCTGACGGCGGCGGGCACGAACGGCTTCAAACGACCGGGACGCGATTAATTCAGCAACATAAGGAGCATCCTTCCTTGATCCTTCTTTTGCTGTTCTCGTTGATGATGGTGCCGGCGACCGCACTAGCAGAACCGGTGCTCGACTCGACCGTTGTGCGGACACAGTCAGTCCGTACCGCTCCCCTGACCATTGAAGAGGTGCTGGCTAGGATTGAGTTGACCCATCCGCTGCTCCAGGCGACCGGACTGGAGCGGGCGCAGGCCCGGGCGAAGGTCTTCAAAGCATTGGGTGTGTGGGAGCCGAAGATTCGGAACGAGCTCGAGTTTGACCGGTATCAAACGTACAATCTGACGAACGCCAGTGGCGCGCCGAATCACTTAAGTTCTGGCTATGTTGATACCTTTCTCAAGATCGGGCACCCTTGGGGGTGGGAGATCTTCGGCGGTATCCGTAATGTCTTTGGGGATCATGCGACGCTCAGTGGGCAGCTTGGTAATGGTGACCGTAACGTCGTGACTCCCTCGATAGCGGTCCCTCAAGACTTTCAACTGTTCTATCCGCAGCAAATGGGCCTCGTCGGCGGAAAGTTGAATCTCCTGCGGGGATTCATGGTCAACGAAGAGTTTGCCCAATTTCAACAGGCGGAAATCGCCGGGCCGCAAGCCGAGGTGAAGGTGGCCCAGAAACGGCAAGACCTTTATCTCGCCGGGGCCATTCAATACTGGGATTGGCAGGTCGCCGTCAAACAAGCCGATGTGGTGAAGCGTGCGCTGGACGTCGCAGACGAGCGCTATCGCATGGTTGAGGGTAGGTCCAAAGCCGGTGCGGTCGCTCCGATCGACGTGGTCGAAGCCAGAGAAGAAGTTCAGCGGCGTCGAGAGGCTGCCATTGCCGCGCAACGAAAGGTCGAATATGAGCAATATAAGCTGGCGCTCTTTCTCTGGGAAAACGGCCAACCTGTAACACCTCGCCCTGAATGGGCACCGGAGTTTCAAGGGGAAACGCCGGTGCCGACTGAGGAGGAGATAGCGGCCTTCAAGGTGGCAGCCACGGAGGACCGGCCGGAAGTGCGCGATCTCTACATTGAAGCCAAATTGAACAATATCGAACTGAAACTGGCGAAGAATAATCTGCTTCCAAAGCTCACGGTTGAGGGAGGGCCTGCGATCGGCTCTATCTATTGGGTTGGAGGCATCGGCTATCGAATGGCCACGTTCTTCAGTATGCCGTTGTTCAATCGGGCTGCCCGAGGGAAAGTCCTTCACGCCGAAGCGGAGCAGGAGCGATTGGCCTGGAAACAAGCATACGCGGAGCGACAAGTTCAGATCGACGTTGATAACTGGCTCTCAGCGATTGTGCGGGCCCGAGACCGAGTGAAAGCCTCAACAGAGGCTCTGCGATTGGCCAAGACGTTGGAGGAAGGCGAACGGGTTCGGTTTAATATGGGAGCGACGAGTGTGCTGTTCGTCAACCTACGAGAGCGTGCGGTGGTCGAATTGGCTTACGAACTCTACCGTGCCCAAGCCGACTATGTGGTGTCCCGAGGAGGGATGCTGTGGGCAAGGGGGGCACTGTCGAAACCACTGGCTGAAAGTGTGCTTGCCAAATATGGCGAGCCATTAAATGCCGCAGGCTCGTCCGGTCGTAAACTACCTGGACGTGACTAAATGTTGAAGAAGCGGCTTGGTACTGACGTATAGTTCATTCGATGGGCTTGGAAGTAGGTTCCAAAACGTGATTAAGTTCAGCCGTCATTAAGTTCAGCAAGGTGCCGATCAATCACATTCTGACTTATTACTGGGGGTGCTCATGAAAGAACCTCAGGGCAAAAGTAGTTATCCGGGCCTGTTCGACGCGCTGATGAAACAGCTCTCCGTGGCCATGCGGGCTGAGAAAAGGATCATGCATTTGATTCTTTCTTATGCTCTGGCCGTCGCATTCTTTTCTCTCATCATTCCGTTGACCGTGCAGGAGTTGGTCAGCACGTTTTCATATGCGATTCAGCCGGTCATGATTTGGACGTTGACCGGTATCATGCTGCTGGTACTGTTATTTGTCGGCTTGTTCAAGACGTTCCACTTTTATGCCGTGGATGTCGTGCAACGCCGTCTTTTTGCCAGAGTCTCGGTGGCGATGGTTGAACAGATCCCTCGGAACCGATTCAGAGGGTCCCGAGGAGACCTTTCAAACTTCTTTATTGAAACGGTCTTTATGCAGCGGGCGTTGTCCACGTTACTCATCGATCTGGTAAATGTCGTAGTGGGCGGGACGGTCGGCATGATCTTGCTGATGGTCTACCATCCCTATTTTCTCACGTACAACCTGGTGCTCATGGCCGGATTCCTGGTCACATTTTTCGTGCTCTCCCGCGGTGCACTGAGGGCGACTCTCGATATGTCTCACGCGAAATACGATGTGTTCAATTGGATTCAAGAGATTTCACACAATGCGTTGCAGTTGAAGGCCACGGATAGCCGACCGTTTGTCATGCAACGGACGAATGACTTGGTCAACCGGTATGTAGAAGCTCGGAAGGCACGGTTTGCCGTCCTCGTGCGTCAATACATCGGTTCTGTGGGGGGACAAGCTATAGCGCATGCGGGTGCGCTCGGTATCGCCGGCTATCTTATGGCCCAGGGGCAGTTGACACTTGGACAATTGGTAGCCGTCCAAGCGGTCGTCAGTGCACTGGTGATCAATTTTGACTCCCTGATCAAGAACATGGGCCATGTGTACTATTTCTTCGCCTCCCTCACTCACCTTGATGAGGTCTTTACACAGGAGCAAGATTTCGTTTCGACCGAATCGGCTGTGGCACTGCCGAAGCATTTGAATCAAGGAGTCCGTGTTACCTGCAAAGGCGTCAGTCTCACTCACGGTGGTGCATCTGTGTTTGACGGTTTCAACTTGGATGTGGCACCTGGGGAAAAACTTGGGATCTATGCCCGGACAACAGCGGCCAAAACGGCTTTGGCCAGGGTATTGGGTGGTCTCGAAACTCCGACCACGGGTGTTGTTCAGTACAATGGAGTCGATCTCCGGTACATCGAGCCTAATGCGATCAATCAATGCCGTAGCGTCATGATCGATTCACAGTTGTCTTTGATCGAGGGAACGATCGAAGAAAATATAGTCATGGGTCGCTCGTATGTTACCTATGATGATCTCAACTGGGCCCTCCGCTTCACGGAGCTCGAGGAAGATGTCGAAACTCTGCCACGCGCAGCTAAATCGGATATATCAGCGCTGGGCGAGTCCCTTTCGCCGACTCACATCGTACAGATCCTCTTAGCTCGCGCTATCCTCGGACGTCCCCAAGTTCTCATATTCGATGGCTTGATTCACTCACTCGAACCATCGTTACGCGAAAGAGTGCTACGCCGGTTGTGCTCCAAGGATGAAGCATGGTCGGTTATCTTTGTATCAACGGATCCAAACCTGACGGATCATGCTGATCGTCGTATTATGCTTCATCATGCCAATGCATAAGCGTTTAGAATGGCAAACCAACGCCGGTAAATTAATGGAGGCTCCATGGCTAGCCTAAGTGGTGGTCTCGAAAACAGTGGGGGACGTGCGCTGATTAAGCGAGGGGTCGGGTTAGAGGCGATCACTATTGAACAGGGACCCGCATTGGCCAAGTTGCCATGCTGGGAAGCCGTACAAATTCCACGGGGTATGTTCACGGCTTCACGCGCGATTCTAACGATTCTTCTGGTGTTTCTGATTATCCTCGAGTTCGTACCCTGGACGCAGACCATCCAGGCGTCCGGGAAGGTTTCCGCGTATACTCCCTATGATCGCCCTCAACAGCTCGAGTCTAGAATCACCGGCCGTGTCAAGGCCTGGCATATTTATGAAGGCGTCAAGGTGAAAAAGGGAGAACTCGTCGGCGAGCTGGAGGACTACGATCCAACCTTCATGGCGCCTGAGATCCTCCCACTGTTCGAACAACGGAGGGTGGCTCTGGAGCAAACACGCCAAGCGGCACTGGCCCGGGCGGATCAGCTCACCAAGAGAATTGGAGAGATGAAGAAGTTGGTCCAAGCCGCCGTCCCCTCGGCAGAAGCCCGAGTAGTGGAAGCTGACAACAAGGTTCGTGAGGCTCAACAGAAGGTCGAGCAACTTAAAATTGATGTGCATACGGCACAACTCAATGTCGACCGGCACAGACAACTTGTCAGGGATGGATTGGTCTCTCAACGTGAACTTGAGTTGACGATTCAAACGGAAATCGGGACCAAGGCCGGTCTCCAGGCAGCGCAGGCCAGCCTTTTGGCTGCTGAACAAGCCAGGTCGGCTTTAAGCTTCGGTCGCGATCAGATCACGGCAGACGTGCAGCAAAAGCTCATGGATGCCATAGCGTCTCGAGATGCTGCGGTGGCTGAAGCTGCCAAGGCGACAGAGAGTTTGGCAGACATATCTTACCGGCAACAGGGCGTCCAACAACGTATCGAGGCCGCGAAACTCATAGCGCCAATGGATGGGACGGTTGTCAAGATGGCTAAGGTTGGAATCAATGAAACGGTCAAGCAGGGAGAGAATCTGGTCACCATTTCTCCACTCGCTTCCGATCCGGCCATCGAAATGACAGCTGAAGGGTTGGATGCTCCGCTCTTGACCCCAGGCCGAAAAGTGAGGATCCTATTCTTCGGCGTGCCGGCCATTCCATTACCAGCCTGGCCTTCATTGATGGCGGGTACCCGAGGCGGCGTCATCAAAGTGGTCGATCAAATCGACGATGGAAAGGGAAACTATCGCTTCTGGGTGGTTCCCGATCCGGATGATCCTCAGCCCTGGCCGGAACAGGCCAAGGTGCGCCAGGGTACGAGAGTGTTGGGCTGGGTGATCATGAATCGTGTGCCACTCTGGTACGAACTGTGGCGGCGGTTCAACTTCTTCCCACCGGACTATATTGAACGGTCGCCCAGTGTGTTTGAGATGTTCGCTCCCAGGGCGGCTGGGCAGGGCGTCAAGTAATTAGAATGCGCCGTACGCCTTGTGCGGCGCAGAAGTCTCTCCCAAGAAGATGGCTCAGGGTAGAACCTGAGCCATCTTCGCATTTTTCGGATCAAATAACGTTTTGTATTTCTTGCTCCCGCACTAACATTATTTCCTCCATGTCGGTCTAGCCATAGTGCTAGCTCCTGCGAGCGCTACCACATAAACCTTCCGCTTTTTCAATTTGGTTTTGGCGCAAGCCGGCGCTCGGCGATTGACGAACAGCGAAGAATGAGACTAGTGACACGGATCTTGGTTCCCATTCGGTGTACCTCCTTGACCACACCACAAAGACTCGCTAATGTGCCGTTATTCAGTCACTGCTGAGTTGATCAGGATTGAAGGAGAAGTACCTTATGACCAAGACGGGGCGCGTACCGGGCCGCTCCCGGCACAAGGCTAGCCGAACGTTTCAGAACGGTAAGCCGGTTGTCGGGGTGCTGGGTGGGAGTAAATCTGATTTCCCTGTTTTAGAAAAGGCGGGAGCGATCTTGGCACAGTTTGGTATTCCGTATGAACTCTTAGTCGTCTCTGCTCATCGAACACCGGATCGCCTATTTGAGTATGCCACAACAGCTCCCGGTCGTGGAATCAAGGTGATTATCGCAGGCGCCGGCGGAGCGGCTCACCTTCCCGGTATGTTGGCGGCGAAAACTCATCTCCCGGTAATTGGCGTACCCATCCCAACCGAAAATCTTCGTGGTCTCGATTCCTTGTTGTCGATTGTCCAGATGCCCAAAGGGATTCCCGTCGCCACTGTCGCAATCGGTGGTGCCGAGAATGCCGGGATCCTTGCGGCACAAATTCTTGCCGGTAGTTATCCCGAAATTGCTGAACGGATCAAAGACTATCGGACGGTTCAAACGGAGAGCGTGCTCAATTCCCCTGAGGCCAAGGGCAAGAGTTTTGGCAATCTTGGAGCCGATGAGACGAGTCGGCGGTCGTGACCAAACAAATCCTTGAGCCCGGATCCGTTCTCGGTGTGCTGGGTGGCGGCCAATTGGGCGCAATGTTCGCCGGGGCTGCGCGCCGCATGGGCTACCGTGTCGCTGTCTGGGATCCAGACCCAGACGCTCCTGCACATCAAGTAGCCGCGTACTCGTTTACCGCGTCATTCTCGGATGTTACGGTCCGCGAACAATTCGCGAGCATTGCCCAAGCCATCACTCTAGAATGGGAAAACGTGCCGGCCGAGCTTTGTGAATGGTTAGAAGGGTGCCGCTCAATCCGACCGTCCAGTGCTGTCCTACGGACCCTTCAAGATCGGATTGAACAGAAGCAGTTCTTATCGTCTCGACACCTCTTTGTTCCCCCCTTCGCCGTCGTCGAATCGGCCGGCCAGCTGACTCAAGCAGTCGGGCGTCTGGGCCTTCCCGCCATTTGCAAGACAGCACGGAGCGGCTATGATGGGAAAGGTCAGTGGCTACTCAGAGAAGCTTCTGATGTGGCACAGGCTGAGCAAGTCTTGGCAACGGCCAAGTCCGGCCATCGATGGATTCTTGAACAGTTCATTCAGTTTGTAAGAGAGCTCTCAGTTCTGGTCGTACGAAGCAGTACTGGCGAGTGTCAGGTTTATCCGGTCGTCGAGAATCGGCATGAAAAGGGTATCTTGCGTGACACCATCGTACCCGCACCTGTTTCTCCTGATATAGCTGAAAAAGCGAGGCAGCTCTCAACCCAGGCCGTAACTGCGTTACAGGGTGTGGGAGTGTTCTGTGTAGAACTCTTTCACACCCAAGAGGGCAACCTGCTTATTAATGAGATCGCTCCGCGCCCGCACAACTCAGGTCACTATACGTTGGATGTTTGCACAGTATCCCAATTCGAGCAGCAAGTACGAGTGACCTGTGGTCTGCCGTTGGGAGAAACAAGACTCTTGAGCCCAGCGGTGATGGTGAATCTCATCGGTGAAGAAGTGACATGTGTGATGTCTGGCGAAGGTTGCTATGCCCTCCATTCGATCGCGGGAGCCGTGCTTCATCTCTACGGCAAAGGGCTGGTTCGTCCTGGTAGAAAAATGGGCCATGTGACCTTCACTGCTCCCAAGAGTGAGGACGCAGTATCACTGGCCCAACGGTTTATCACACGCATCAGAAAGCCCGCTTAGCTTTGGTTCCTTTATACCGCCCAGCTTCCATTCCAGCCTGAGTTTACAGCCGTTCGATTTTGTCACCACTTAGTTCGCAAGAGATCGGGAGGTTGACAGAAAACCTTACAAACGTAATGGTTAGTTAGGGGTTCTTGAGGTATGACATTTGCTCACCTTCGCGTGTTGTTCTAAATGGCGAAGGAGATACATGGTGCAAAATTTGACCCCGACTGGCAGCGGCGAATCGTCTGGAAGGTTCTACCGATCACTCACGAAACCCAGCTCCCGCTATCTCGTTCTCCAAGGCCTCGTCAGCATCATCTTGTCGTATGAGTTGCTCTTTGGTGCCGACTCCGTCATCAGTCGGGTCGTGAGCAACGGTCTGGTGACGGGGTTATGGCTGGGAATGGCCACGATGGCGATATTGCCCCAAGGAGTGTTGGGAGCGACCTGGTTCAGCGCCGGACTTGTAGCAGTCGATACAGTCCTCGTGACCGCCGTCATCTACCTTTCCGGAAATGCCCGATCCGACCTTTACATTGCTTATTTTGTTGTCATGCTGGTGGCGGCATCAGTCAGGCGGCTGAGCCATGTGCTGGGTCTTTCCCTACTCCTGAGTGTCGGATATGGAGTGGTACTGTATGAAGGGATGCTGCACACAGGTGTCATGGCCACTGGACAGTTGCTGGGGATCCCGGTTCTTCTTGTGATGGCGGTGTTCTATGGAATTGCACTGGAAAGTACAGCCGTGGCGCAAGAGGAGAAGGCCTCGCTTCGAAAAGACGTTGAGGCCTTGAAGAAGACGGAAGGTGAGTTGGAGTCGGAAAAAGTGAAATTGGAAGAACGGCTGAAGGCCTTAAAAGAAGACCTCGCAACGGCGAATGCCGAACTCCGCAATGGGCAAGCGGTTCGGCAAGGACTCGAGCGACAACTTCATGAAGCACAGAAAATGGAAGCGGTCGGACGAGTCGCCGCGAGAATTGCGGGTGAGTTTGGGGCGTTGTTTTCAGTCATTGGAAAACAGACCGGGGTCATGTTGTCGCGCCTGCAGCCGAGCGATCCTCTCAGGTCCTCAGCCGATGAGGTTTTTAAGGTCGGGGAAAAGGCCGCCACGCTTACGGCACAGCTGATTGCCCTGAACCTGGATAGCCAGCCCGTTCGAAAGACAGTGTCCGCCCATGCCGTGCTGGCGGATATGCATAGTATGATCACGAGTCTGTTACCTGATCATATTCAATTGACCGTCGAATCGGACAAGCGAGTGGTCTACGCCGAGGTGGATCGTGAAGGATTAGAAACCGTACTGTTTCAGTTGATTGTGAATGCGCGGGATGCAATGTCGCAGGGAGGTCGTCTGTCGATCGAGGTGAAGGTGATCGAGAAGGTTTCTACATCGAGCCAACCGTTACCGGCCGGCGTCGTGTATCCGCAGGTGCTGATTCAGATCAGCGATACTGGAACCGGAATGAATCTGGATACTCAGACTCACATGTTCGAACCGTTTTTCTCAACGAAGGAGAATAACATCGGTCTCGGTCTCACAGCAGTCTTTGGGATTGTCAAAAAGAACGGAGGTAGGCTGGAGGTGGAGAGTCGACCTGGGCAAGGGACGGTCGTCCGGGTCTTTCTCCCCGCCGCCGCGCCGTCTGCGACGCATGAGGAACTGATTCCGAAAACCATGCTAGCCAAAGGAAATGAAACGGTCCTGTTCGTCGAGGAGAATGAAATTGAACGTAAGCTGGCGCTGTCGGTTTTACAACGGTATGGCTACCGTGTCTTGGAAGCGGCCTCATCGGTCGAGGCGCTGATGCTCACGCAACGGTACAAAGGGATCGTTCATCTCACCGTAAGCCCATTAGTGATGCGGGAAATCGGCGGGCGTGAACTGGCTCGCCGGCTCTTGACCCAGCATCCGACGATGAAGGCGTTGTTTGTCTCCAGCTACGATGATGAAACGATTCTGCATCATCGCATCAACCAGCGATTTGTCTTGCAGCATCCCTATCGTCAGTCAGGGCTCGTGGAAAAGGTCAGGGACGTGTTGGACGCAGCTTGAAAGTGTTCGTCGCTGCTGAAGCTCTCATTATCCGCGCCACATTGAGCGACCCGGTGAGAAAAAGCGCACGTCTCTCCGCTTGAAAAGGCCGATGAGGGCCATGCCCGCGATAAAGCCGCCGATGTGGGCAAAGAAGGCGACTCCGCCTCCACTGGCGCCGACGCTCATTCCTCCACTGATCAGTTGAGTAAGGAACCACATGCCGAGGACGATGCCCGCGGCCACGCGGGTCATCCCAATTCCCGGCAATAAGACCAGCACGTGAGCACGTGGAAATAACAAGAGATAGGCGCCGAGCACCGCGGAAATCGCTCCACTGGCTCCGACCATCGGAATTTGGGAGGAAGGATCGGTGAGCGCATGGCTCAGAGCGGCAAGGATTCCGGATAGGATGTAAAAGACCACAAATTTCGCGTGGCCCATCACGTCTTCGATGTTATTGCCGAAAATCCAAAGGTAAAGCATGTTTCCCAGCAAATGCATCCAGCCTCCGTGAAGAAACATGCTGGTCACCAGAGTTAGGGTTGCCGGAAAACCGACTCTGGCTTCCTCCGGGAGTGAGGCGTGGCCGAAGATGATGGAAGGGATGGCGCCGTATTGAAATGCAAACAGTTCGGCCGGTTCTTGGGGAAGATTCACTTGGTAGAGAAACACGGCGACACAGATACCGATGAAGGTCATCGTGACAATGGGAGTAATTTGGGTCGGATTATCGTCGTGAAGCGGAATCACGGTGATCCGTGGTTATGGAGTTCGGCGGTGATCAGTGATGAGACGAGGCAATTCGAGATCGGCCGGAGGCCTTCCGTCGCTTTGTAGTGGAACGGAGAATCCGGCTGCATGGGTATGACCGCCGCCTCCGAATGATGCGGCGATGGTACCGACATCTGTGCCTTCGGCTCTGGAACGCATGCTGAAATAGCGACGACCGTCGCGATCATGCCAGATCAAGCAAAAGGGATGGTGTGGTGAGAGCCGTTCGCCGATCTGGCTCGTGAGGATGGCGCTTTGCACAGAGGGAACGACGACACCTTGGAATTCCACCATAGCCGCCTGTGCGGCAAGCTTGCCGACCAGCTCATATTCATAGCGCAAGATGGCTCGACCCTCCTGCTCAAGCGTTGACTGGGAAAATCGGTCCCACACGGTGAAGTCGAACGGATAGGAAGCCAACGCCGCGTTGATTTCGCGACTCCCCGGCAAGGCCCACGCCCATAGATCTTTGTCTTGAATATACTGAAGCAGCCATGGAGCGGTCGTGCCATGAGCCCATTCCCAACTCAGAACGGCACCGGACTTCGTTTGATCGAAATACGCATGCGGAAAGCCATCCAAGATCCTCTCCGCGGTGATATGGTGGTCTAAAATCAACAGTTCTTTCGTTTCGGAGGCCATAGCCTCAAGAATCGATCGAGCATAGCTGAAGTCAACAATCACGACCCGGCGATCCTTCAGATCGGGTGGGGGAGGGTGGCCGTGTTTTACGGGCAAAAAGCTGGCACTTGGAAATTTTTTCCAGAGAGCCCAAGCCGCACCGAAACCGTCAGAGCAATCGGCATGATATAGGACAATGTCCGGAGAGTCATGGAATGGAGGGGCGGAAGATACGTTACCCATAGAGGTGGGAGAGAATAGCATGCCCAGGCCAGGACTAAAAGGCGTGTTTCAGGTCCGACTCCAGGAACAGACAGGATCACAGCTCGTTCAGATGATTGATCAGCTGCCGAAGTCGGCCGGCGCTACGTCGGTTAAAATTGAACACGAGTCGTTGAAAGTCGCGCAGGGCTGGTTCATCGAGCTCTTCCTCAAGAGAGCCTCGCAGTTCAAATGTGCCGTCGGATAGGAGATCGGTGAATTGGCTCCGGATCTGTTCGAGTTGCTCAAGAGAGATGGTTTGCCTCAGGCGGATCACAAGCTGTCGTCCCACAAAGCGCAAAGAGTGGTAGCGCCGATAGAACCGGAGAATGTGACTGACAGCCGCTTCCGCTGAAGTCACGATTGTAAAAAGATTCATGTCTTCTTCATTGATCAGGTTCCGCTTCAACAGTTGCTTCGTCACAAATGCCGCCCAATCATCCCAATAATCGCAGCCGGGAGCCTGAAGACAGACGATCGGCTGAGGATCGCTCTTGCCGGTTTGGGCCAGCGTGAGGATTTCAAAGCCCTCATCATGCGTGCCGAATCCCCCAGGGAAAAGGGCGATGGCGTTTGCTTCCTTTTGAAACATCAACTTGCGGGTAAAAAAGTATTTGAACGTGATCAACTTCGGATCATCGGCGATGGTGGAATTGGGACCCTGCTCAAACGGCAACATGATGTTGACGCCAAAGCTGTTTTCACGCCCGGCACCTTCCTGAGCGGCGCGCATGATTCCATCCGCCCCTCCAGTGATGACCATGAAGCCCTCTCGAACAATGGCCTGGGCAAACTGGTGCGCGAGTTGGTAATTGGGATCGTCGGCGTGGGTCCGTGCCGAGCCGAAAATGCTGACTTTCTGCCGATTCCGATAGTTGTGGAAGACGCCAAATGCATGACGCAATTCCTTGACCGCGCGGTTCACGATTTTCACATCCAGGAGATCTAAGTGTGCATCATGGAGTTTCAACAGACCGGTCAAGAGCTCTCTCATAAGGGCAGCATGCAAATCGTCATCCGGCCGGTCCAGAAGGGCGCTGATTTGATGAAGGATCTCGTCTCGCGATAACACGGGACGAGGTCGAACCTGCGAAGACTTACCGGTTGTATTCATAACCATCCTTTATTGTGAGTGACACCGAAAATTCTACCAATGGATCAGGCGTTGGTCAAAGATTGATAAGATATTGAGTCGTTAGGACAGGTTGGGCGATTGAGGCAGGTTCGTCAGCACCCAGGCTTTGATCCTGGACTGATCGGCGGGAGAGAGATCAATAAATTGGATCTCCACGCCCGGACGTGTGTCCAGGATGGAACGGGTTGTGCTGGGCGGGTGTTCGAGGGTTGTGTTATTCAGCACAGTCCCTCGGATTGTCAGGGGACTCATCGCCTCAGAGAGGCAAAAGCTCAAGATGACTTTGGTGCCAGGCAACAGTAATGCGGGAGACTCCACGGAAGCTCCGGCATGACTGAGTTGTGTGATGGCGACTTGATGCTCAGCTCCCACCCGCTCTCCATCCATGATGCTAATCGTCGCCGAAATGTGTGTCACGCATCGTTTGGGTAAAAGGACCAGGTCACGCGCAGTGAGGACGCCGACCGGCTGATCTTGTTTGGTGACGATGAGGATCGGTGTGCCTGTCGACATCATGAGCGTCGAGGCTTCCTCCATCGCCCGATCGTACTCGATGAATTGAACTGGGCGTGTCATGATCGTCCGTACTTCGATGTCATCAGGTTCAAGGCCCTGCGCAACGACTTTCTTCACGATATCGGTCGGCGTCATAAGTCCGAAACGAGACTCCGTATCCTTGACGAGGAGACAGGGCATCCGTTCACGTTCCAGCAACGATGCCGCTTCAGTGACGGATACGTCCCCTGGAATCTGAACCACGCCAGGTGTCATCATATGTGAAACCAGAGTAACCTCGTAATGCGACGCCTTGGGCTGTTGATCGTCTTTGTCTGCCATGTCTCAGCCAAGCCCTTTTTTCTCACGAATCTGCCCTCCTGGCGGCTGGAACGTATGCCAAGTATAGCAGAAGGTTTCTCGGCCCCATGATAGGTTGAAAGCCTTGTCATGCAATGGTTTTACGGCATACACTAGGTGCAGATTTTGACTGCAGCCGAAAGAAAAAACATGGCTCTCACAGAGTTCTGCCATAGAGAATTCCTTCGTCGGCTCGGGGCAATTCCGGTGCATGGGCTAGGGCTTTCCGTTGATATCCATTCCCCCGACCTCACTAGCTTGCGGCGAAGACTGCAAGAACGTCAAGTGTCACCTGTTTATCTTGAAGTATTCCGCACCACCACGAAGGCCTTGGTCTCTGCCAAGAAGGAGATCGGCAACGGCTTGCTGGCCTACCATGGCGAAGGGTTGTGGGTCACTCATCCTGGGGTGACGGAGTCTCAGGCCTTTAGACAAGCCGTCAGCGAAGCGGTTGACCACCTTCAAGTATTGCAGAGTGCGTGGCTCAATCACGAATGTGCAACCAAATTCCTTGCCGGCTATTACTACGGCACCTATGTTCCCCCCCTCTATACTCAAACAAGCGCCGAAGTGGTCGCTGATAATACACGACTGACACAAAGTCTTCTCGATCAACAATGCTGTCTGCCGAATGGCGGCACACCATTGATGTTGCTGGAAATGCCGCCCCTCACATACTTTGTCGCCGGGACCCTATCTATCCCGGAGTTTTTTCGGGTCGTCACCGATCAATCACCATGTGGCCTGGTCTTGGATGTCGGCCATCTCTGGACGGTGTTTCGCTATTCCGGAGCGTATCGAGCGATGTCGCTCACAGAATTTGTCGACACCTTTCTCAGCGAGTTCCCCTTGCACCGTGTTGTGGAGATTCACGTCGCGGGTTTGGCCGTTCACGAATCAAGCGGAACTCTCGCCTCACGACCGTCAGGGTTGGCAAGCGAGGGGACCCTGCCTGCATGGATCGATGCGCATGCGGCGCCCATTCCATGTGTCTTATTCGAGATGCTCGATCAGATTCTGGCGCATCCACGGCTCACCAGCCTGAAGGGGCTTGCCTTGGAGGTGGACACGAAACCGGTAGAATTGATCGTCGATGAATTTGCCGAATTTTCCCGACGTTATGCGCATTTCTTCGAACGGAGGAGCATGATCGAAGAGGGCGCGCTTGAGCGCGACGAATTCTCATTTAAGAACCAGGCAAGGACGGCAACCACTACTCGGTCTCTCGAAGAAGGCTATGATCATTACGCGAATGTGCTGGCAAGGAAGGCTGAGCCGTCCGGAGCGGAGTGGGGCCAAGACTTAACCCGCCTCCAAGATTTGGACCTCTATCGGTCCGCGTATCTTCCCCATGAAATCCTCCATTGGGGAGGTGATCTGGAAGACATGTTCGTGGAGTCCTGTCGTCGGCTCAGAGAACGAGGGGTGTCATTCGACGGATTTGTGACATTCTGGTTCCGCGAGCCACGGCCGCTCTGCGAGACCTATGATTTTTTTCTGTTGAAAGTGGAGCGGTTTGTGGAGTTTGTTCAGGAGATGGCGCCTGAGTTGCTGAGCATTGTCGAAAAAGAAGCCGAGGAGCTTCGGCAAGCCTACCGGTTTGCCAACGAGCCCGATCTTTCAGTGCACACGAGCTGACATGAGCTTTTGGCTGAATCTCCCACGTCCGATCATCGGACTGTCGCCGATGGATGGAGTGACCGATGCCTGCTTCCGTTCCGTGGTCGCGCGTCAGAGCAGGCCGGATGTCATCTTTACCGAATTCACGCACGTGCATGACGTCTGCCGCGGGCCGGAGATCCATCTGGAGACGCTGCTGTATAGCGAGATCGAGCGACCGGTCATCGCGCAGCTATACGGCAAGGATCCGGACCTCTTTTATATGGCCGCGCACGCGGTGTGTGAATTGGGCTTCGACGGGCTGGATATCAACATGGGATGTCCCTCGAAGAGTGTGGCATCTTCCGGTTCAGGCGCGGGGCTCATCCGCACTCCCGAACTGGCTCGCGCCATCATTCAGGCGGCCAAACATGGCATCGACGACTGGGCACGTGGGCAAACGCTCGAACAAGCAGGTTTCAAGTCGGCCCGCGTCGACGCATTTGAACGTCTGAATCGACAACGCAACAGTGGAGCATCGGTCCAACGACGGCGACTGCCGCTTTCCGTCAAGACCAGACTTGGATACGATTCAGTCACGGTCGAAACATGGCTCGAACAGCTTTTGATGGAACAGCCGGTAGTGATCTCGCTTCACGGACGAACCCTCACACAGATGTACCGAGGGGCAGCGGATTGGTCGGCCATTGCACGGGCAGCCGCCTTGGCGAAGGCAACCAGAACGTTGCTGTTGGGGAACGGCGATGTGCAAAGCCCCGAAGACGCGGTGTCACGGGTCCGCGAGACAGGTGTCGATGGAGTGCTGGTTGGGCGCGCCGTGCTGGGTGCGCCATGGTTCTTTCGCTCCAAGGAACAGGTCCGGCAGCGGATTTGTGAATCGAACGGTGCCCCGGGCGCTTCAGAACCCGGGCCGGCAGTCTCACAGGAGGAACGTTTCGCCATTCTGGTGGATCATGCCCATCAGTTCCAAGCGCTCTATGGCCGACAACAATTCTATCGTATGCGCAAACATTTGGGCTGGTATTGCAAAGGCTTTGCGTATGCGGCCGCCCTTCGCGCACGAATGGTGCGGGTGTCTTCCGCCGAAGAATTGGACGAGGTTCTCGTGGACTTTCAGGACCGGGCCCAGGCCGGAATCGGAGCTCCGCAAGCTGAATCTCTCGACGAGTTGAGTCTTCCAGCGTCACGATGCAGCTAGTCCTGGCATCGAATTCCCCGCGCCGCCAAGAACTCCTCGCATTGCTGGGTCTTTCCTTTGAGGTCTGCCCGTCGAGCTTCCACGAGCGACCCATTGCCGGGTGGTCGCCCATTCAACAGGTCAGACATTTCGCTCTTGAAAAAGCACGATCCGTGGCTCGTGGGCAGCCACAGGTTCTTGTGCTCGGCGGTGATACCGTGATCGATCTCGATGGGGAACTCTTGGGGAAACCCGTCGATCTTCAGGACGCACGCGCGATGCTTGGACGTCTGGCCGGCCGTTCACATCGGGTTCATACTGCCGTCGCGGTATGCCACTGTGAACGAGGCATCGAATCGATGGATGTCGCTACGGCGACAGTGGAAATGAAAGCGGACGTCGAGTATGTTTATGAACGATATCTCGCAACGGAGGAATCGTTGGGCAAAGCGGGAGCCTATGCGATTCAAGGACTCGGCGGGGACCTCGTGGAGCGGGTCGACGGCGATTATACGACGGTGGTGGGCTTGCCCTTGAAACTCGTCACTCGGCTTCTTCGGTCGATCGGCTATCCTGTTCCTGTGTGCGTCGATGTTCTGTATGAACGTAAGCCGTATGCGAACTGGAGCCGGTTCGTCGGCTAATTGCAAAGAGGGGGGCCGTTCCCCTACAATGCCCGCCATTCATCTCTTGTCGCGCGCATCGGTACGCCGTCGCGTCTGAACAACAAAGGGAAGGCATGACTCTTCGCAAACATATGACCCTCGTACCGGTTTTCGGGCTGATCGGAGTCTTGGCAGTAGGGAATGGATCGTTGTGGGCGATCGACGTCACTCTGTCCTCAGAAGAGGCCCACAAAGTACTCGAAACCGGTCGACTTCCGATGGAAAAAGCCAATTCGCCCGAGGACGTGAAGAAAGTCCTTCAGCAAGCGTCCGTGGCCACTCGGGTCGGCGCCGATCCGGAGAAAGATCCCTGCGGAGCGAGCGCCGTGCTTCGTACGAAGCGGTATAGATTGGAAGCCTTCGGTCGTCAAGAAGCCGCAGAATCGAAAAAACGAAAAACCGAAGTGCGCATGCCGGAAGAGTTCATCAATAAAGTGATGGACATGCCCAACATGGAGATGGAAGTGCAATTGTGCGGCGATGACGAGTATTTTGCCGAAGGGGCGTTGATCGAGTTGCACCAGGGTTCGAAGCGGATCAAGCCTGTCGACGTTGGCAAGGCAGAACGCGGGCGCAAGAACGAAGGCAACGGTCCGGCCTTCCGGTCCCGGTTCACGGCGCTCTTCGCCTATGAGCAGTTCGACCCCAACGAAACGTCGGTCTTCGTGGTCAATCTGCAAGATGGAAAAGAGATCAGGATTCCCGCCGACCTATCCAAAGTGAAATAAGCCGGTTATCCCCACGCCTTCTTTCCCCGTTTCAACAACATCTTGAACAGTGGTTTCATGTCCTTACGAACGTTTTGGCGGCGGTGCCGCTGACGTTCGACCATGCGTCCTGCAACGAATCCGGCGCGGACGCTGGTCGAGTACTTGAGAAACTGTCGGATGTGAGCTTCCGCCTGAATCGCGTCCTGGTGCGTACCCAACAGATCTTGGACCGCCCGAGCGGACTTGATAAAACGGGTTGCGGGTTTGCCCACCGAGCTGCGAGCGAGCTCCGACGCGTAGCGTGCGCGTTTGGTCTTGATGCGGATATTGTGAAGTACGGCATCAGACGGAGAATGACGGAGACGCCTGATCACCTTGCGCAGTTTCTTGAATGCCCGCTTGGCCAGTTGCTGGACAGTCAGGGGAGATTCTACCACCGAAGGATCCTGCGCAGCTTGTTGAAGCCGCCGGATGAGTTCGAGATATCGGGCGCTCGTGAGTTCGCTGAGGATCATCTGCTGAACGGCATCCCGTTGAGTGCGAAGGTGAGAGATGAATTGCGCCAGCAGCTTGCGATCCCGCGCTTCGAACCCGGCGGATTCATCCGTAAAATACGAAATCTGTACATCGAGATCCCGGGCCGGCCCCAGCAGCTCACTGAGCCAATCGAGCTCCTGTTGCAATGATGTCACCCATGCCGGAAGGAGGATCGGCCGAGCCGTGCGGAGCACCGCGCGCAGGCGTCTGGTCGCCACACGCATCTGATGCAGACTTTCGCTCTCGGTTCCGAGCCTCGTCCCGGGATCATGAGCGATGAGCCACTGGACGTGCTGAGCGAGCGCCCACTTCAGGTGTTCGATCACCGGCGCCTCCGGCCCAGGCGGGTTCGGAAGAGTGGGGGTTGGGAGCGAGAGGGCCCGAAAGAATTTAGGCCGCCCGTCGTGATCGGAAGCACCGGCTTCGCGCATCCGCTGTTCGAGTGAACGAAGCGAAGTTTCATCGCCTTGGCGCTGTTCGATTTCGAGCTCACGAAAACGCTGGATGGTACGGCCGTTCTTGACCACCGACACCGTGTCGAGGGCGAGCTCGGCGATCGGAACTCGGTCATGGCGTACCAGAAGGCCGGTTCGCCAGACTCGCAGTGTGACTATCGGCACCACGTTCCGATGCCCAAGATGGAGTATCAACAGGCTGCGTAGTGAGGCGGGGGGCTTGGCTTGATCACCGGCCGTTTCCACTTCCTGCCGATCGTCGCCCAGCGGCACTTTAAGCTGCCACGCCTGTTTGCCCCGTTCGATTCGATAGCGAAGGGTAATTTGCGCATGGGCCAAGTCATAGGCGGTAGTGTCGTAATAGGTGGAGATCAGCTGCCGCCGAGGGAGCAGAGTGCCGGGAAGCCGAGGGAGTCGGAAGTCTGGATCAACGGACAGCTTGAGCTCACGCTCAGGCTGTGAGGAGATCTGGGAAGAGTGGTGCTCAGAAGCCGAACGTTTGTCCGATCGAGTCATTGCAAGACCTGTGTGTCAGATGGGTGTGTGTAAGTGTGAACGCTCGAGATGGGAGATGCAAGTCACGGTGGGTCTTCAGCGAAGACCAAGGTAGGTCGCACGAGCGGCTAGTGAGTTGGAAGGGAGAGGCGAAACTGCCTCGGGGATTAGAAGTCGTCGACCGAAACAGGTCGGAGAAAATCGCGCACGGATACAAGGCCCACAAGGGCTCCTCCTTTTGTCACTCCCAGATGGAGAGTGCGATGCTTGTCCATGAGGTCGGCTGCCTCCGTCAACGGTCGCCGCTCCTCAATGCCGGGAACCGGACTACTCATGATCTCTTCCACCGGCACGAAGTACGCCGCTTTCTCGGCCCCCACGAATTTCTTGACGACATCCGATTCCGTCACAATGCCGATGATCTTCGCTTGACGAGCCACCAGGACGCTTTCGACATTACAAGCTTTCATCACCTTTACGGCTTCCACGACCGATGTGCCTGTTTCGACCGTCACGAGCTCTTTTCTCATCAAATTACCAACTGTAACCATCTGATCCTCCTTTTTGTTATTTTAGTAGTGGTTCCAGGTTACCAATGACCTGTTGCATATGCGTTAGGCAGGCATTACACGGCGGTAAAATTTGGAGGACTCAACAAAGGACGGTTCACCCGGTCTCGGGGATTCAGTCATGACGCAGTGATGTATATAGAGCCGAAACAAGTCGGCTGAAAAACCGAGTGGCGGGGTGAGTGCGCTGCGAGATTTCAACTGAGAGGGTCGCCGTGCCCCCCACTTTCTGTTCGACTGATGAGGTCGATATTTTCTCGGACGAGAGCCGGTGGGATCCTCGCGCCCCGTTCCGGCTCTCGTCAGCCCACTTCGCGTTCACGATTGAGTCTCCTTCTACTGAGAATCGATAAGGCAGTTGACTTATTCGCCTTCTGCAGAGAACGCTTTATACATGACTCCCAACACGGCACCCAGCAACAACGCTTCGATAATCAGTGTTCCCATCTCTTTCACCTCCTTTCCAGTCTTGGCGGTCCCACAACAGTCTGTCGTCGAGTGCGATCTTTGCTGCTCAATACGGAACAAGCTTATCGAGAGACTGTTTCTGACTGGTTAAGGCCATGCTAAGTCGGTGTGAAGCGCGGTTAAGTCTTAGTTAGGAATGCGTTTTCAGGTGATGAACAAGCGCGGTGCGTCAGAAGGGGGGAAGAATGGCATGGAGTTTCGCAGATGGCGGCTCAAGTCAACCGGGAGTAGAGGAGGTGGACGGCGAGCCTCGTTATTCGAATTCCTCCCATCCACTCAATCGGCTGCCGAGGACCAGGGTTCGTCGCGTGGTGGAAACGAGGATAAGACCTTGGTCGTTATCCACTCCCAGGATTTGTTCGTGTACGTCCAATGGTTTCGATGCAAAACCACCGAGCAATGGGGTGAATCCCACCAATCGTTCATTGGTAATGAAGACGGCTCCATAGTCGTTGCTATGGAAGCGACGGATCTTTTCACGCATGGCCAACGGCTCTTCAAGCCATAGGCCGTTGACTCCGCGAAATCCATATACATGACGATCCGTTCTCACGATGCTGAAGGTCGGGAGGATCTTCCGCTCGAGGACCTTTTCGTTGAGATCCAGTTCTTTTTTGCTCCAGGTCAGGGCACGGCTTGAAAACCCTAGGAGGCGGCGAGAGGTCACCACAATGCCATTGATCCCGTTCGCGTCCGAAGCGATCACGACCTCCTGCGCATCTAAAGGTATCTCCCTCCGGCCGCTCAAGAGACTGGTTGCTACGGCAAGGCCGGACTCTACTCGCACGGTGACGTCAGACTGAAGTTCAGCCCGCGTGACGTCTTGAGCAAAGACCCAGAACAGAGCACAAGAGACAGCTAATGGCATGCGGCCCAGCCGGGAAGAGTGTTCGGCTACGTGCATAGTGGATTGGATGGATTCCCCATGTTCCTTGTCCACCAGTCGCACGCTTCATTACTGGAGGACAAACTCCAGCTAAGTGCTTAGCGCCCACCACTCATTGGAACGAACGACAGACCGATGGAGAGCGCGATCAAGACGATGATGATCCACTCAAGGACCTCCATCCGCCTGGTGCCGGCTCGATCCGACATCTTGCCGTAGATACTTTCCAGCGTCTGCAGTTTGCGGAGGATGCTCGCGTCCCAGGCTTCCAAATGGAACCGTTGGGAGACGAGCCGATACACGCGCGCGAGGTACTGATCGCCCAATAACTTCAAGGTGTTGGTGACACGTTCGAAGAGCAGGGCGTTATCGACCTGCAGCTGCGCAATGTGCATCGTGTCTTTTTCATGGGAGCCGGGCAGCGACAGGAGGCGCGGCTTGCGAGATAAGGCCTCGTAGGCCTCGTCCAGCGCTCGGTCGAGTTGTTCGTCGAGGATTCGCATCTCCAGCAATTCGACGTTGGCGAATTCCAGCACAGCGCGCACGTCGTCCATGTCTTTGCCGAACAACACTGCCGAGTGCCAGTCGATGATTGCGGCGTCCTCTCGCCCGAACGAGATCCGGCAGGAGACGGCGTCGGCCACTTCCTGGTCTGAAAACGGGGTCCGTTCGGCGCGCAGGAGATGGGCCAAATCGGGTTCGTTACTCGACCACAGCGGAGGTTTCTCCGGCACTGAGGATTCAATTAAAAAGATGATGTAATCTTCCACATCCTTTGCAATGGATGGCCGCTCGATTGCAGAACCGAGCGCGTGGACCAATTGCTCCACGCGGCTGCGCGATTCAGTCAGCAACCGGTCGTTCTCATAGAGCGACTCGCTCAGATCCAATAACCGATCAAACGGTCCTTCAAGGGGAAAACGATAGGTAATGGTGACGGCTCCAAAATCGTACACCATGACTTCGACCGTCGGGCTGGCCTGATACTGGCTGACATCGAAAACACTCCCTTCCTGAACCAGCCGCAGCGGAGCCGGCCGATACTCGAAGTACTGAGGGGCTCTGGTCTTATGACGAAGACGCCCGCGTTCGGCTCCGGCGATGATATGCCGTTCCGCATCAGTCAGGTCGATGGAGTGCCCCACATCATAGGCAAAGAGGGCGAAGCAGACCCCTTTCGTGATGGTCAGGTTTTGCAACATAGGACTGATCCTATGACGGCCGCATCCAGCTCCCTGCTTGTTCGAGCATCCGCTGTTGGGAATCGAACGGAGGTTCTCCGGGGCTCGGAGCCACCCGCGCATAGGTGCCGTCCCGGGTCATTCGGCGGAGCTGGACCGTGTCTCGTAGATGCGGAAGCAGAATGTCGTCGCGGATCGCCTGTCGGAGGTCGGGTGATTCCACGGGAAAGACCACTTCAATTCGGCCGTCAAGGTTTCGAGGCATGAGGTCGGCGCTCCCGAGCCACAGCTCCTCTTCTTGGCCTGATCGGAAGTAAAAGATGCGGCTGTGCTCGAGAAACCGTCCGACGAGCGAGGTCACCGCGATCCGCTCGCTGACACCCGGGACTCCCGGACGAAGGCTGCATATTCCCCGTACCTGCAAGTCGATCTGCACTCCTGCCTGAGAGGCCCGATACAGCGCCTGGATGCAGGTGGGGTCCGTCAGCGCGTTCAGCTTCAGCGCGATGTACCCTTGGCTGCCGTCATGGTGCCGGGCCGACACGCGGTCGATCCGTTGGACGATCCCTTCTCTGACTCCGTCCGGCGCTACCATCAGGCGGTGATAGTGAATCGAACCGGCGTATCCGGTCAGCGCATTGAACAGCGTGACGACATCAGACGTAATGGCCGGATTGCGGGTCAAGAGCGCCAGGTCGGTATAGACCCGGGCCGTTGCGGGATTGTAGTTCCCGGTGCTGAGATGGGTATAACGGGCGAGGCGGTCTCCTTCTCGTCTTATGATGAGACACATTTTTGCGTGGGTCTTAAAGCCGACCAGTCCATAGACCACGTGAACACCGGCCCGTTCCATTTCCTGAGCCCACTGGATATTGTGTTCTTCGTCGAAGCGAGCCTTCAGTTCCACGAGAGCCGTGACTTCTTTGCCGTTTTCGCGGGCTTGCATCAAGGCCTCCACAACAGGCGACTGGCGCCCCACGCGGTACAGTGTCTGTTTGATCGCCACGACATCCGGATCGGTGGCCGCGAGGCGCAGCCACTCAACGATGGGCATGAAGCTGTCGTACGGGTGGTACACCAGTACGTCTCGGTCTCGAATCGAGGCGAACATATCCGGCTTGGTCAGGATTGGGGTCGGCTTGTGGGCTGCCGGAGGATCTTTCAGATCGGGTCGGTCGAGTTGCGTCAATTCGATCAAATCGGCCATGCCGAGCGGACCGGGAACTGCCTGGATCTGATCCGAGGCCAGTTCAAGGTTGTGCGCGAGCATCTCACGTATCCGGTCCGGCATCTTTCCCCTGACTTCCAGGCGGACGGCCGTTCCGAAATGCCGCAGGCGAAGGCTTTCTTGGATCGCCTCAAGCAGATCGGCGGCTTCATCCTCTTCGATGTCGGGGTCCGCATCGCGCGTGACCCGGAAGGGATAGGCCGCGATCACCGCGCAGCCGGGAAACAACAGGTCCAAATTCGCGGCGATGACGTCCTCGATCCACACAAACCCACTGGGCGCCGGCTCAGGACCGGCCCCTGTCGAGAACTCCGGGACGTTGAGCAAGCGCGGGAACAGAGGTGGAACTTTCAGTCGTGCAAACCGTTCCTGACCGTCGGTGTGACGGATGACGATCGCAAGGTTCATAGAGAGGTTGGAAATATGGGGAAACGGATGAGCGGCATCGAAGGCGAGAGGGGTCAGAACGGGAAGAACCGCGGTTGTAAAGTAGTCACGAAGGTGCTTCGTCGCATCCGCCCCGAGATCTGAATGGCTGACAAGGTGAACTCCGGCCTCCCGAAGTTTCGGCAAGAGATCCCCTTCCCAGCAGTTCAGGTGTCTCGTCAACAAGAGATCAAGCTCCCGTTTGATCGATTCAAGTTGCTGTTTCGGTGTCAGTCCATCGGGCGGGGCGTCGACCGCTCCGGTGTGCAATTGCCAATAGAGACCGGACATCCGGATCATGAAAAACTCGTCCAGATTTCGGCTGAAGATGGAGAGGAATTTTACCCGCTCCAGAAGAGGATGCCGGGTATCCAGGGCTTCTTCTAAGACCCGTTCGTTGAAACGTAGCCAACTCAATTCACGATTGATATAGAGAGAGGAGTCTGCGAGGTCCATGTGCCTGTTCCAACCTAAAGCCGACCGTCCGCCGAAGCAGCTGTGATCTCGCTGCCTAGATTGAGGATAGTCGCCTCGGTGGCAATGACTCAAGAGCGGTCGAGTAAATTCTTTGTTAACAGAAGGCGCTGTGTGAGTCTTGTCCGGAACCCTCCACTCCACAATATCGAGTTCCACTTATCCTCAGGCTTGCAGAACCTGTATGACAAGCAGTCGCGAGCATACCACTCCTCAAAGACTCGTCATCGAGCGAAGAGCTAGGGAGGGATCGAGTGAACAGCATGGCTGCGAGAGCTGTATGGCTCAGGGGTGAGTCCAGAACCTAACCTCAAGGACTCGGTTCATTCAAACGGATGGTGTAGAGATAGTGATATAAACCTTTGCGTGCCATCAGTTGCGCATGGGTCCCTTCCTCAACCAGTTTGCCCTTGTCCAACACTAATATGCGGTCGGCGCGCTGAATGGTCGACAGTCTGTGGGCGACCACGAAGGTCGTGCGACCTTCCATGAGATGCTGGAGTGCTTCTTGGACCAACCGTTCAGATTCCGTATCGAGCGATGAAGTGGCTTCGTCCAGTAACAAAATGCGAGGATTTTTCAGGATGGCCCGCGCGATCGCGATTCGTTGACGTTGGCCGCCTGAAAGGTTGACCCCCTTTTCACCGACCACGGTTTGGTACCCATCGGGCAGGGCGGTAATGAAATCATGCGCGTGCGCGGCTTTACTGGCTTCCCAGACCGTGGCGTCACTCGCCGTCATATCACCGTAGCGAATGTTGTCGAGGATCGTTCCACCAAAGAGGATGGTTTCCTGAGGGACCAGTGCGATCTGCCGGTACCAACTCTCGAGGGTCACATCCCGCAGATCTCTGCCGTCAATGGTGATCCGACCTTCCGCCGGATCGTAGAAACGATGGAGCAGGTTGATCACGGTGGTCTTGCCCGCGCCGGTCGGGCCTACCAAGGCGACGAGTTCGCCGGACTTAGCTTCAAATGAAAGGTTGGACAAGACGGGATGGCGAGGATCGTAGCTGAATGTGACGCCGTCCACTCGCACATGGCCGGCGATTGTCACGAGTGGTTGAGCGTCTGGTCGATCATAAATGTCCGGCTGAGCATCCAAAATTTCAAAAACCCGTTGCATCGCTCCCTGAGCCTCTTTGACCTGCGCAAACACGCGGGCGCCCGAGCTGAATGGACCGATCAAGATACCGGCGAATAGGACGAAGGCGAACAGATCGCCCGGAGTGACCACCCCGTCGATGACCTGTCGGCCCCCATACCACAGAACCGCCGCCGCCGATGAAAATGTCAGGAGGCTGATCACCGGGATAAAAACGGCCATGATACCTGCTCGGCGGAGTGTGAGACCGAGTGTTTGATCAACCTGTTCGGCAAAGCGAGTCTTTTCCCGTTGTGTCTGGACGAACGATTTGACGATACGAATGCCGGAGAGTACTTCTTCGACCAGCGTGCTGACTGAGGCGGTGTGATCTTGAATCGAGGTCGAAAGAGATTTCAGCTTGCGACCAAAGACCTTGGCGACCAGAACCAGTGCGGGGAGGAGGATCAAGATCAAGAGGCACAGACGCCAATTCATCATGAGGAGGAAGGTAATGCCGCCGACGAAGGTCACGAGTTGTTTGACGCCGTCGATGGGAGTTTCCGTGACGATGGACTGAATGACCGTCACGTCGTTCATCAATCGGGAGAGCAATTCTCCGGTACGCCGCCGCGCAAAAAAGCTGATAGTCAGCGTTTGTAAGTGGCTGAATAGATGCTTGCGAAAATCGGCGACGACGTGCTGCGAAACCCATGCGGACAGGTAACTATGGCCCATCGAGCACATTCCCTGGAGAAGGACCAAGCCCAAGAAAAGGCCGATCGACTGCGTCATCTTGTCGGCGTCTCGCTGAACGGTGATGAGATCCCAGAGAATGCCCGCAAGCCGAACCAAGGAGAGATTGATGAGTGCCACCCCCGATACCAGCAGCCCTGCCAGGATCAAACGCGGCAAGTAGGGTCGAACAACAGGCAAAAATCGCTTGAAGATCAACATCGCTGGTCAAAAGGCATGATCTGCAACGAAATTGTATTCTCGCTCACGGCGACGTTGAACGCTATCGAAGTGACAGGAGGTGAGACGGAAGGCCTAAAGTTGCGCGATCGACTCAATGAGATTCTTGTTGATCGCCACGAAATCCGACCGATCCTTATCGTTGATGACGACGTCGGTTAGGCTGATGAAGAGACGTGCTTCTTCGTTGATCGCGTCGGAGACACGATTCCGCATGGGAGGGACCAAGAAGTCTCCCACGTAGGTGCAATTGACCGTCCGTACGCGGATGCGGACTTTCTTGCCCTCGGCCACGGTCCCTTCCTCCCGCCATGCAGGCTGAGCTTAGCTTTTTCGGCGCAGAAATTTCTGACGTTGGCGCAGCTTTTTGTACTTATGCTTGCGCATCTTCTTTCGGCGTTTTTTCAACACGCTGGACATGCTGTGTGTCTCCTTAGGGTGGCCGAGTCTAAAAGCTTTCCGCTCAAAATGCAAGCTCACAGCGCCTTTCGCCCCTATGGTATACTGGCCCTTCATGCGTACCTGGAGATCCTATTCATCGGCGTCCTTGTTTCTCGGGTGGCTCATCCTCCTGGCGATGGCGGTAGGTGGATGCCCGTCAAAAACCATTCAGTACCCTGCGGAGCACGAGCGGCTCCTTCGCATCGATCAGGCCGTGGACTCCCTGCGGAGCGCCTATCAACGAAAAGATCGGCCCGGGTTTCAAGCCGTGATGTTGCCGTCGGATCAGATGGAAGACCTTCAGCGCCAGGCGGAGATGGACTTCGAGGCGTTTCACTCCATCGCGCTTGAGTTCATGATCGAACGGGTCGTCATCGAAAAGGACGACATCGACGTCTTTGTCCATTGGCAAGGGACGTGGATGAAAGATGCCAACGACACCGGTGTACGGCAGCGCGGCCACGCACGATTGCAGTGGGTCGGGACACAGTCGATTCTCCTGCGCCGGGTAGAAGGAGATCTACCGTTCGGGATGAAGACGAAACAGATGCTGTCGTCCGAGCCTCTCTCGCCGCAGAATGTTCCGCGATAACGATGTCTCCGAACGGTCAGGAAGCGGATTTTCTCGTGATCGGCAGCGGAGTCGCCGGGCTCCGCGCCGCATTGGAGCTCTGCCGCGTGGGTCGGGTGATCATGCTCACCAAAGGCCATCCTCTTCAGAGCAATTCAATCTTTGCACAAGGCGGTGTTGCCGTCGCGCTGAGTGAGGAAGACGATGTTGCCATCCATTTGACGGATACAGTGAAAGCAGGACATGGGTTGTGCCGTCGTGAAGCGGTGCGCGTTCTGGTCGAGGAGGGACCGGATCGGATTCAAGAGCTTATCCGGTGGGGAGCGAAGTTCGACAAGACCGGAGGGAAATTCGCCTTTGCTCGAGAAGCGGCCCACAGCCGCAGCCGAATCCTCCGCGCCCGAGGCGACGCGACGGGAAACGAGATGGTCCGTGTCTTGATGGCACAGGCCGCCAGACACAGGCGAATTGTCCGATTGGATTACCACTTCACCGTCGATCTTGTGGTCGAGGAAGGCCGCTGCTGTGGAGCGGTCGTGCTCGATGAAAATTCAGGACAGCAATTCACGATTCCCGCAAAAGCGGTCGTCCTGTCGACCGGTGGAGCCGGGCAGATTTTTGCTCGGACCACGAATCCGCCCAATGCGACCGGCGACGGGATGGCTATGGCATTTCGTGCGGGAGCGGAACTACAGGATATGGAATTCGTCCAGTTTCACCCAACGTCGTTGTATCTACCGTCGAGCCCGCCGTTCTTGTTGTCTGAGGCCATGCGGGGAGAGGGAGGTCAGTTGCGCAATAATAAGGGAGAGATGTTCATGCAACGGTATCATCCGCTCGGCGTCTTGGCTCCGAGGGATATCGTGGCGCGGGCCATTTGGGCGGAGATGGCGGCGACGCGCGCGCGACATGTCTACCTTGATGTGACTCACCTGGGGGCAGATTTCGTGAAACGACGCTTCCCGACGATCTATGCGACCTGTCTTCGCCATGATATCGATATCACGGAAGAATGGATCCCGGTTTCTCCAAGTGCCCATTACATGATGGGTGGGGTGGCGACCGACATCAATGGGGCCACGACGCTGCCGGGACTGTTCGCAGCCGGCGAGGTGGCATGCAGTGGCGTGCATGGCGCCAACCGGCTGGCCAGCAATTCTCTATTGGAGGGGCTTGTGTTTGGGATGCGGGCCGGTGTTGCCGCTGTCGCGTGGGCGGCTCGCTGTTCGATGCCGACGATGACTGCTCACCCCGAGCGCTTGAATCGCGGCCACGTTGACCGATTGGAGGACGCGGAAAAGGTACGAAGTTCGTTGCGCCGAACGATGTGGGGGCAGGTGGGGCTGGTCCGTTCTCGGGAGTCGTTGATTCGGGCCACTGCTCAGCTTGCCCGATGGGAGCGCATGGTGTCCCGAACCTTTGCGACGCGGGCGGACTTGGAGGTCAAGAACATGGTGCAGGTGGCGCACTGTGTGGCGGAAGCGGCGTTATGGAGAGAGAACAGCGTCGGCGCCCATTATCGCTCCGATTTTCCTGAAGCTCGCCGCCCGGGGTGGAAGCTGCATAGCCGATTGCGTGTGATCGAACGCGCTACTGATCAGGCGGAGTCGAGGAAACAGGGGCAGATAGTGGCACTGCGTATCCCGAAGAGGGGATGACGTGTCCGGCTGAAGCAAGGTCACGTGCAAGAAAGGTTCGGTAGTACCGCAACACCTTGCGAACATATTGACGGGTTTCGTCGATCGGCGGAAGAGTTCGGTAACGGTCTACCACATGTTCCCCCGCATTATACGCGGCAAGTGCCAGAGGGAGATTCCCGCGGAATCGATCAAGCAGTTGTCGCAAATACTTGGTTCCTCCACCGATATTATCTTCCGGATCGTAGAGATCCCGCACATCCAACCTCAACGCAGTCTGCGGCATCAATTGCATTAATCCGATGGCGCCTGCCCGGGATACCGCCTGGGGATCAAAATCAGATTCGGCCTTGATGACGGCACGGATCAGGGCTGGGTGCAGCTGATGTTGCTGTGAGAATCGGCTGATCATCGGTTCCAACTGTTGTTCCGAGATGATGGGGTGCAGCCGATTCGGTTGGAGGTCGACCCGCCGGTACCGAGCATCCGATGGAACATTGGTGAGAGATATGGTCCCCTTGGCATCGATATATTGGTAAATTTCAGAGTGGACACTGGGGGTCGCCATCATCAGGAGAAAGCCGCTGCAGAGAATGCTGGAGGCCGCCATGCGGGGCCACCTGTGGATTGAGTCAGTTTGGCGTCTGAGTATTGGCATCGTCAAACGATAGCAGCCTGGAACAGACAGTCAAGGAAATGCAGTTCTTATGCCTTTGTGGGGATCTGGAAGATGCTGGAAAAACAGGAGGATCAGAAAATCATGTCGAGCCGGCTGGTTCCAAAAAGCGCTCTCGTGCGGCAATGAATTGCTCTCTGAGTTTTCGGGTCATCCGACCCGGTGTTCCGCCTCCAACCGGTGTGTGCCCTACCCGGGTCACCGGCATAATTTCCATGCTGGTGTTCGTTAAAAAACACTCGTCGGCCCGGTGCAACTGATCGGCAGGATAGTGTCCTTCTTCGACGGGGATTTGGAGTTCCCCGGCCAGCTGAATCACGATCCCTCTAGTGATGCCGTCAAGCAGGCCGCACTCCAACGCGGGTGTTCGCAATATGCCGTTCGTCACAAAGAACAGATTGCTGATCGTGCACTCGGTCAGATGTTCCTCCCAATTGAGCAGGATACTATCGAATGCGCCGACGGCAATGGCCTCGCGTTTTGCCAGAATATTGTTCAAGAAATTGATGGCCTTGATCTGCGGCGACAATGCACTCGGCAGGTTCCGCTTCGTGGCAGCGATGATGACATGGACACCCGCCCCATAGAGATGGGACGCCGGAGACACCAGAGGCTTGGCCATCACGACAACAGTCGGTGATGGGCACAGAGACGGGTCTAAACCAATGTCTCCCGCTCCTCTCGAAACGGTGATCCTCAGATAGGCATCGCGCTGGTCAGTTCCAATGTCGTTGCGTGCCATCGCCTCATGCAGAATATCGGCCCACTCCTTCAGGGGAATCGGGATCGTCAACCCGATTGCTTCAGCGGATCGGAACAACCGTGACAGATGTTGATCCCGCATGAAGAGGCGGGGGCCGTACGAACGAAGCGTCTCATAGACCCCGTCTCCATAGAGAAATCCATGGTCGAACACGGAGATCACGGCGTCTTCGCCTCTCACAAACTTGTTATTCAAATAGATCCACATCGGGTCATGAAAAGGCACTGAAAAAGGCCTGAGCCTTATGGATGGTTTCCTCGTACTCATGGGCCGGGTCGGAATCAGCCACAATCCCCGCTCCAACTTGCAGATAGCCTTTCCCCTGCTGCATGACCAGCGTTCGGATGAGGATATTGAAATCAAGGTCACCGCTCCAGCTGAGGTAGCCCATCGATCCGGTATATGGACCGCGGCGGACCGGTTCCAATTCTTCGATGATCTCCATGCAGCGAATCTTGGGGACGCCGGTAATCGTTCCCCCCGGGAACATGGCCTTCAACAGGTCGAACCCAGTTGCGTGATCCTTCAAGGTGCCGCCTACATGTGAGACCAGGTGGTTGACATGAGAATACTGCTCCAAGGTCATCAGTTCGTCCACGTGGACGCTTCCAAAACGGCAAACCCGGCCGAGGTCATTTCGCTCAAGGTCCACCAGCATGACATGTTCCGCGCGTTCCTTTTCATTGGCTCGCAGCTCGCCAACAAGTCGGTGATCGTCGGTCACATTGTTCCCACGGGGTCTGGTGCCCGCGATCGGCCTGGTGTCGGCTTGACGACCGTCGAGGCGAACGAGGCGTTCTGGTGATGAACTGATGAGGCGAACCGCATCGAACCGGAGCAATCCTGAGAAAGGAGAAGGGTTCAACGTCCGGAGGCGACCATAGGCCGACAAATCGGCTTGAATTGCTCCCTGAGAGAGCGTCTCACAGCTCACGGTGAAACGGTGTGAGAGGTTGGCCTGGTATATGTCTCCCGCTGCAATGTACTCCTGGCAGCGGCGGACATTTGTCATATAAGCCGACTGATGCTGCTCAGGTGTGAATGTGAGGTTGCCGAGGTTGCCCTCATACGCCTCGACACGGTTGAGTCCGGTTAACTGGGCTTCGAAAGCCGCGAGGCGATCGTTCCCTTCACGAAGAAGCTTTTCCCGAGGCTCGCCTAAAAATCGTTCAAGCGGTGGGCAGAACATCAGCATCAGATGGCCGAGTTCATGGTCCACGGCTGCGACTAGATCGAAAAATGCGAATTCCAGATCCGGACAGGCAAGGTCATCGAAGGCCAACGAGGGCAACTTCTCGAACTGGCGGGCAAGATCATAGCTCAAGTAACCGACTGCTCCGCCGAAAAACGGCGGAGCTTCGGAAGGACGAACAATCTGCTGGCTCTGCATCAGATGGGCCAAACGTTCAAAAGGGCCCAGCCCCGTTTTCATGTGGCCTTGGGTCGATCGTTCCACGAACTGTTCAGCTGTTCCGGACAACCTGAGATAGGGATCGCTGGCGAAGTAGGAATATCGCCCCATCGTCCCGCTACCGTTGCCACTCTCAAACAGAAAGGACGGGTGACGAGTCGAGGCGGTTTTGGCGTACAGCTCAAAGGAGCTAGCCGAGGGACAAGGGCGCGTCACGATGAGAGGCGAAGGAGGTCCTTGCAAAAATGAGCTCGACGATGGTGCGATCCGCCGCATGTTCAATGACTTCCTTGTACAAGGAGCGTGAGCCCACTATACCGCAGAGATTTCTGGTGGGATAGGGCTCTAACGGCTTGACATTCCTCACGGAGTTTTGCTTAAATTGCTCGCCCATCAACGGCAGAGTTCTGCTCACGTGCTCTCGCCTCCCATGGGTCTCGGATGGCCCCTTCACAAGATCCCTTATACGCGGGGCTCGGCCAAGCGGTCCGGATCGCAACAGATCTGCTCGCTGCGCTGATTGTCGGGGGAGCGCTGGGGTGGGTCTGCGACACATACCTCTTTGATTCTACCCCCTGGGGGATGATTGGAGGTCTTGTGTTAGGCCTCGCGACAGGAATGAGGAATGCGTATCGGTCGGCCCAACGGTGGAAGACGTAACGCCGATCGATAAAGAAAACACAAGAGTATCATGGAAGAAAGCCCGCTCCATCAATTCGAACTTCAGAACTGGATTCCGATTTCGCTAGCCGGATTGGACATTTCTATCAATAAGGCCGTCGTCTTCATGTGGATCGTCGTTGCGGTGACGGCGATGTTGATGGTGATGGCAGGATCGGCCCGCAGGCTGGTGCCCGGAAAGTTGCAGAGCATGGCGGAAATGATGGCGGATTTCATTCGCAGCATGATTTTGGATACGATGGGCAAAGAGGGGATGCGATTTTTCCCTCTCATCGCCACGCTGTTCCTGTTTATTCTCTTCAGTAATCTCATCGGGTTGATCCCAGGCAGTTACACGGTCACGAGTCAGGTAGTCGTGACGGCTGTCTTTTCCTGCGTGGTCTACGGGCTCAGCTTGGTCATAGGATTTTATTTACATGGAGTGAAGTTCCTCGGCATCCTTGTTCCGCCAGGCACGCCCGGCTGGCTGGTGCCCTTGATGATTCCGATCGAAATAATCAGTCAATTGGCACGGCCTGTTTCGCTGGCTGTCCGGCTCTTTGCGAATATGACGGCAGGCCACGTCATGCTTGCGGTTCTGTTCGGCCTGACGATCGGTGGCGGGTTGCTGATCGGGTGGTTGCCCTTTACGTTTACGGTGGCAATCTATGTATTGGAATGTGGTATCGCGTTCATTCAAGCCTATATTTTTACGATATTGACTTGTGTCTACTTGGGGGACGCATTTCATTTGCACGGACATGATGAGCACGCGCATTAGCGCGTGCGCGTTTAGACAAGGGAGGAGTAAGCCATAATGGATTCAGCAGCAGCAGGGTTGATCGGTATGGGATGTGCGGCGGCAGGGTTTGCCGGGGCCGGTGTGGGAATCGGCTACATCTTCGGGAAGATGATCGAAGTGGTGGCCCGTCAGCCCGAAGCAGAAGCTCGCGTCACGAAGTATATGTGGATCGGATTCGCGTTGGTGGAAGCCATTGCCTTGTATGGCTTGGTCATTGCCTTCATCATCATGGGCTTCCGCAAATAACAGTGCCGAGCGGTGAGTGCACGGTGCTGAATAGCACTCGGCGCTCAGGACTCAGCACACAGCACTTAGGTTAAATTATGCCTCAGTTTGAATCGCATTTTTTCTCTTCCCTGATCTTCTGGGAAATCGTGTCGTTCGCGATTTTGTTTTTTGTGCTCTACAAGTATGCCTTCCCGGGCATCCTGAGCGTTCTTGAAGAGCGCGAAAAGAAAATCAAGGACAGCTTGGATCAAGCCGAGCTTCATCGAACGGAAGCCGAGCGCCGGTTGAAGGAATATGAAGCCAAGCTCAGCGCAGCAGGGAAAGAGGCGGAAGCCATCCTTGCCACCGCGAAGGAACGGGCACAACGGCTCCTCGATGAAAACGAGCAACGGTTAACGGCGGATGCGGAACGAATCAAAGGGGAAGCTACGCGTGAGATCGAGCAGGAACGGCGCAAGGCGCTTCAAGACATTCGGACCCAAACGACCGAGCTTGCGTTGATGGTAGCCGAGAAAGTGGTGCAGCGGAGCTTGACTGAGGCTGATCAGAAAAAGTTCGCAGACGAAGCGCTCGACGCTCTTTCCAAATCCTATGGGCGATAACGTATTGTAACGTGCGGGTGGAGTCAGCTCAGCGTGACTCCACCCGCCCGATACCCTTCCAAATCCACGGTCACGAATTTAAACCCCAATTCCTTCAATTGTGCGCTGATTCTGGCGCATCGGGCTGCTTCCATGAACCAAGGCAGTTCGTCTTTCGCTACTTCAATCCTGGCTATTTCCCCGTGGTTTCGCACTCGAAAATGACGGAATCCCTCGTGTTGGAGCACGGCTTCGGCTCTTTCGACTCGGCTTAATTTTTCGCTGGTAATCACGATCCCTCGCGGGATTCTTGACGAAAGACAGGCTGCGGCCGGTTTATCCCAATTTGAAAGCCCAAGTTCTTTGGCCAGGATGCGGATGTCGGACTTCGAGAGTTCAGCTTCGACGAGCGGGCTGCGAACTCCCCATTGGCGAGCGGCGTTGATGCCGGGACGGTCGTCACCGAGATCATCAAGGTTGGTTCCGTCCACGACATACGCAGCTGCCTTGGATTCACGGAGATTCCCAAGAAGCCGGTACAAATCGGTCTTACAGTGAAAACACCGATTTGCGTCATTCTTGACGAAGTCGTCGATGGCCAGCTGATCGGTTTGGACCGTTTCATAACGTGCACCGATTTCCTGGGCGACCCGCTCGGCAGTTTCCAACTCGATCGAGGGGAACGTCGGAGAGACGGCCGTGATACCGACCGCCTTTTCATGGAGTTGCTCGTGAGCGACCTTCAGGATGAAGGTGCTGTCGATTCCACCGGAATACGCGACCACTACCGAGCCCATCTCTGTCAGGAGGGTTCGGAGCCGATCGAGTTTGTGCTGGAGAACAGCCGATTGCATGGAGTGCTCTTCAGGCTGTCTAGTGGCGGACCTTCGCCTTGGTGATGTTGCCGACGACAACAAGCGCGTAGTGTTGAGGATCCAGGTACTGTTTCGCGACGCGCAGCACATCTTCCTTTGTCACCCGTTCGATCCACTTTGTGTACTGACTGAAATAGTCGAACCCCAGCCCAAAAAACTCTACCTGCGCCAAGACCTGCGCCAACTTGGCAGTGGAATCCAGCCGCAACGGGAAGCTGCCCATCAAGAAGGATTTGGCCTCAGCCAATTCCTGATCACTGACCGAGGCCTCCCGAATAGCCTTCATTTCAGCTAAGACACCGCTGATAGCCTGGTTCGTGGTCTCGGTTCGAGTCTGAAGATTGATCCAGAAAGAGCCTGGCATCGCCCGGGCGTCGTAATGGCTCATAATGCCGTACGCGAGCCCCTGCTTGTCCCGAATGGAATCCATGAGACGCGAGGAAAATCCACCGGCACCCAGGATATGATTCATCACGGTCACGGCGTAAAAGTCCGGGTTGGTTCGACTGATTCCGGGGTGACCCAGCACTATCGTGGATTGCGTCAAATCCTTCTCAATGAGCTGCACGGCCTTCTTGTCGATGGCGGCCGGCTTCCTGACCGACCTGGTCGGCCCGGGACCTTTCTTCCAGGATCCGAAATGCGTCTGAACGAGTGCGGTCGCTTGTTCGACCGTCACGTCACCGACGATCGTGAGGATGACTTGGTTGGGGAGGTACTCCTTAGCGTAAAAGCTTTGGACATCCGCTAACGTGATCTTGTTCAGTGTCTCCTCGGTCCCGTTCACCGGCCAACGATAGGGATGATTCTGGAAGACCAACTGATTGAACGCCTTAATGGCGACGTGCCCGGGATCGTCATTGTCGCTGACAATTTCCCCAAGGATTTGTGAGCGAACCCGTTCAAATTCCTGCTTGGGAAATGCCGGATGCTGAAGGATGTCGGCAAGGAGGATGAAGCCGAGGTCGATGTCCTTTTTGAGGGTGCGTGCCGATGCCGTCGTGAAATCTTCGCCCGCTTGGGCTCCCAGCGAGCCGCCGACAAAATCAATCTGCTCAGCCAGCTGTTTAGAAGATCTCGTTCCTGTCCCTTCGTCCAAGAGGCTGGCGACTAAATTCGCCACACCTGCTTTGTCCGGTGGATCTTGCGCGGAGCCGGCCTTGATCAGGGCATGAATTTCAACGATCGGGAGAAAATGCTGTTCCAACACCAACACGGTCATCCCGTTCGGGGTGACGAATCTCGTCGGCGAAATGTCCGCCGCAAACCCTGTCGTCGTGACGCAGGTCAACAACGCAGCACACAAGACCCATCCCAACGCACCTCTTCCAGCGCATCCTCGGACAGATGGCGGATCGGGAGAGCAGCGCTTGTTGGTTCTCGGTTCGTTACCCATAGTCGACTAAGACTTTCCTTCGTTGACCGCTGTGGGATTCGATTCGGGGGGCATGGACGGCGTGGGAACGAGAATGCCGACGGTCCGATTGTCCTGGGTGAGGTATTGCTTGGCGACGCGCTGGATATCCTTTGCGCTGACGGCGCGAATGCGCTCCACGAATTGATCGACCCGCCGCCACCCGGCACCGACGGACTCCGCTTGCCCCATCAACATGGCATGGCGGAAATTCGAATCCTGCTCGAAGACGCGCGACGCTTCCACCTGGTTCTTGGCCCGCTGAAGCTCCAGATCAGACGGCGGCTCATTCTGAAGCCGCACGATCTCGCGCTGCAAGGCTTCTTCGACCGCCTCAACTTTCGCGCCGGGGTTCACCAATGAGTAGAAATAGAACAGGCCGGGATCTGTCTGCAGCAAGCTGTATTCAGCCCCGACCGCCAATGAGTTTTTCTGCTCATACACCAAGCTCTGGTACAGACGGGAGCTTTTCCCATGCGAAAGGATCGATTCGAGGATGTCGAGGGCATAGGAGTCCTCGCTCGAATAGTTGGGCACACGAAACCCCATCATGACAAACGGCACCTGCGCTTCCCGTTTGAGGATGAAACGGCGCTCACCTCGTTGATCCGGCTCCTGCGGCAGGGCTTGCTTGGGCGAGGGACCTCTGGGGATCGGTTCAAAGAGATGCTTGATCGTCGGAAGCAAGGCGTCGGCCTTGATATCGCCCACGACGATCAGGGTTGCGTTGTTGGGAGAGTAAAACGTGTCGTAGTGGCGCTGTAAGTCTTCCAGAGACATCGCGTCGATATCGGCGAACCAGCCGATCACAGGCCAATGATAGGGGTGGCTGAGGAAGGCTTGGGCAAACAGGGCCTCAACCAGCGCCCCCTGCGGGTCGTCCTCGGACCTGAGCCGGCGCTCTTCCTTGACGACTTCACGCTCGGTTTGGAATTCGCCGTTGTCGAGAAGGAGGCCCTGCATCCGATCGGCCTCCAGTTCCAAGGCCAACCCGACACGATCAGCAGCCACATTCTCGAAGTAGGCGGTGAAGTCTTGGCTGGTAAACGCGTTGTCGATTCCGCCGTTTTTCCGGACGATACGGGAAAATGATCCTTTGGGATACTTCGCCGTGCCCTTGAACATCATGTGCTCGAGCATGTGGGAGAGTCCGGCCCGACCCATGACTTCATTACGGGAGCCGACCCTATACCACACTTGCACCGTGGCCACCGGAGCCTTGGGGACCTCAATCAGCAGCACTTTCATGCCGTTTGAGAGCTGATATTCGTTTGGTTCAGCTCCCATCGACAAGGAGGTCGAGCCAAAGACGAGCAGTGCCCCAAGAATGCGGGTAAACCAATAGCGTTTGGAAGATTGTCTGATCATGATGTTCGTCGAAAAAACCATGCTAGCAACGAGTTTCAATGGGTGTCAAGGTTAGGGGGGTTCGGTTGCCGGAGAGATCTCCGAGTTGTCCGCAGGCGCCGAATACGTCACGTCCTCGGCTCTTGCGAACGAACGCATCGAGGCCGGCCTCGCGGAGGGCGGATTGAAAACGAAGGATGTCTTGTTCCGATGGGCGATGAAAACGACTACCTGGAAATTCATTGAACGGGATCAGATTGACCTTGCACCGTATGGATCTTAGCAACTGTACCAGGCGGCGGGCATCAGCCGAGTGATCATTTACGCCTGCCAGAAGAACATACTCGAACGTCAGGCGCTGATGGGAAGCGAGCGGATAGCGACGACACGCAGCCAAGAGTGCCCTCAGCGAGGCGATCTCGCTCGCGGCAGGCATCAGTTCTCGCCGCTGTTCTTCAGTCGTGGCATTAAGCGAGACGGCGAGATTCACACCGAGCGCCGCAACCTCCGTGAGGCGGGACGCCAGTCCCGCCGTTGAAACCGTGATACGTCTGCGCGACCATCCAAGGCCCCACGGTTTGTTGGTCAGACCGGTGACCGCGGCCTTGAGCGTTTCCAGATTAGCCAGAGGTTCTCCCATTCCCATGAAGACGAGATTCGTGATGCGTTCATTGGAAGCCAGCACATCTTGGGCGCTCAGGATTTGGTCGATGATTTCGTGAAGCTTGAGGTTTCGTTTCAGCCCCATTCTTCCGGTCAGACAGAAACCGCAGTCCAACATACAGCCGACCTGCGTCGACACACACAGTGTCAGCCGTTCTTCATCCGGGATCAGGACGGCTTCGATCGTCATTCCATCATCGAGCGCCAACAGCAATTTCCGCGTTCCATCCTGGGACCGCATGACTGTGACTTGAGCCGAGCGACCAATGGCGGCAGATCGAGACAACATCAACCGATCAGGCATAGGGAGGTCGGTCATATCGGTGACAACCCGTACCCGACGCTGATAGAGCCAGCGCAAGATTTGTTTGGCACGATACGCCGGCCAGCGCTGTCCGCAGACAAACTTCTCCATCTGGGATTCGGTGAAACCCAAAAGATTTGTCGCTGTATTCGAATGGGCCATCGGCACGTCGGGCATAGCGTCCTCGATGACAGGAGCCTACCACAGCGGGAGCTGAGCCGCATACGGCCTCACGCATCACTGGGCTCGAAACTTCTTCCATTGTCGGCGGCCCTGTATATAATGAACGCGGGTGAATGTCGGTGAGTCTTCATGAGAACCTATACTAAGGCTCATTCCATCGTCGGCGTCGGCTTGGTGCTGGCTGCAGGGCTGGCAATTGCGCTCAGCGGTTTGTTCTCACGCGACGCGCATACCGCGCAGGTCGCCACACCGGAACAATCAAATACCGATACCTGTCTCTCGGCAGAGGACTGTTTTCTGGCTGCGGTCTGGCCGAAGGAACGACTCGGCAATAGCTTGACGAAAGATCAAGTTGTGGCCCTGAGGTTGGAACGTCTCCGAAAGGTGATGGAGGGATTTCCTGCTTCGCAGTGGGCTAAACGCGCCGGGTTGCTGTCCGGTGTCATTCTGATAGAACGAAACCCTGCAAGCGCACTTTCTTACCTTCGGGCAGCCCAACGGGATTTTCCGGTGCTCGACGATTACATTCGATTCTGGATCGGCGAGGCCTTGCTGCATGCGGGCGATGCCAAGGAAGCGGCCGATATGTTTGAAGGCGTACCGCAAGCGGTTCCCGATTCCAACCTGCTCAACCAAGTCGCGCTTCGTGCCGGGGAAGCGTGGTACCAAGCTTCCAACTGTTCTGCAGCCGTGGCCTGGCTTGTGAAAGCAGTCAATGGGAATGACAAGGATCCACAGATCGCTCAGGCGTGGTTACGGTTGGCCACTTGTTATCTTCGAGAAAATCAACTGACCGAGGGGCGGGAAACGCTGAAGCAACTCTGGGTGAAGTTCCCGCAGACTAAGGAGGCCAAGGAAGCCGAAACTCTGCTCGGGACCAATATCGGGGGCGAGCCTTGGACAGCTCCAGCCGACACGCATTATGCGCGGGCGCAGGCATTCTTAGCACAGTCGCTCCATGTGGAGGCAATCGATGAGTTGAAAAAGTTTATCGCGCGGGACCCCTCCTCTCCAAATCGCTGGGACGCCAAACTCAAATTGGGTATCGCCCAGGTTCGGCTCAAGCTGTACGATCAGGCGCGCGACACGTTTTATGCGCTGACCGAGGAGCAAGGCCCTCGGGCTGACGAAGCCACCGTATGGTTGGGGAGGGTCTATCTACGGCTGGGACTGGGAGACAAGCTGTTGGATCTTTGCCGCACGCTGCCGAAGCGAACGCTGACTCCGGAACAGAAAGGGCAGATCAACATATTTGCCGGGATCTGGCTGGAGGACCAAGCACGGTTCGATGAATCGATTGCAAAGTATCGACTCGTTGCTAAGTCGGGAGACCCGATGTCGCAACGGACGGAAGCACAATGGCGGGAAGGGTGGGTGCTCTACCGAACGGACCGCCATCGTGACGCGATCCGTGTATGGCAGCAGATCGTCGATCAGAAGGACAGCGACTTTGAGCCGCAGGCGCTTTACTGGATTGCCCGGTCCTACGGCCGTGTCGAGGATGCGAAGTCAAAGGAAGTGTTCGCGCAGCTTTGTCAGCGGTTTCCCTTCACGTACTATTGCCAGTTGGCGCGTGAACAAACGGGCATCTCGACCGCCGGTAGGACGGAACCGGAGCCCTCCCCCATCTCAGCTGCATCCACCCAGCCCGCATCGGAGATACCTTCAGCGTCGGTTCAAGATACTCAGCCAAATAGTCGGGCACAAATCGAGCTGCAGTCATCATACCGGCGGGCGGTCGAACTCAGGACACTTGGTCTCGATCAAGATGCCGCGAGAGAGCTTGCCGCGTTGACGGATCGATATAGTCGTGATCCCGAGGTATTGGCCGCCTTATCGATGATGTTGAACGAGGTCGGCGCGTACCATCATGCTTTGCGTCTGGTACGATCCCGGTTCCGAGAAAAGTTGGAGCGAACCGGCGGAGTGATTGCCGACGGTCTCTGGAATGCGGCCTATCCAACCGGATTGCTCCCTACAATCAAAATGTTGGGAGCGAATGGGGTTGACCCGCTTCTTGTTGCGGCGATCATTCGAGAGGAAAGTCAGTATGATTGGAGAGCTGTGTCTCGTGTCGGCGCCATCGGATTGATGCAAGTCATGCCGGCCACCGCCAATGCGGTGGCTCAACAGCATCGCCTTCCGAGCCTGTCGAGAGAAGATCTATTCGATCAAGAGATCAACATCCGGATCGGAGTCCGGTATGTGGAGCAACTGCTCACGCAGTTTTCCGGCAATCTCGTACAAACGATCGCTGCGTACAATGCTGGCCCGATCGTCGTGGGAAATTGGGCGGCGACCTATCGCGGGCGGAGCGAGGATGAGTTTGTTGAGTTGATCCAGTATCAAGAGACCCGGCAGTACGTCAAACGGGTGCTTCGCAGCTACAAGGAGTATCTGCGTCTAGCTGGGATTCAAAGATCCATTTCTTGACAAGATATTGTGAAGTTTTTATAGTGCACCACAATTCATAGGGCCTAAACAAAGAGGAGTTGCAATGTCGTTGGATCGACTTGATGCCCTGGAAACTCGGATTCGTGACTTGGTGAAGCTGGTTCAAGAGCTCAAACGAAAGAATGCGCTATTGGAAGATGAAGTCAAGACGGCTCGCCAGCGGTTGGTCGCTCAGGATGATGTGAATCAACGATGGGAAAAAGAGCGGATCGATATCAAGGCGCGAATTGAAAAAGTCATGAGTGAGATCGAGTTGCTTGAATGTGTCGAGGAGCCCAAGGAGGTGACCATTGACTAAGACTATTGATGTCGAAATTTATGGTCAACGGTACGCAATCACGGGTGATGGCGATGATGCCTATATCCGACGGCTGGCACACTTTGTCGACGATCATATGAAACATTTGGCCGAAGGGATGAAAACGACGACCCCAACGAAACTCGCGGTGCTGACAGCCATCAATCTTGCCCATCAGCTTTTTGAATCTGAGAAGAAACGAACCCAAGGGGAAGCCGATGTCGAACGACGGATGGTCACGTTGATGGAGTCCATTGATGAGCAGATGCCGACATCTCTCTTTCGATAGGAATTCACCTTGCTTTCCGAGAGTCCCTTTGTTATCGTATAGATAGGTGGGTGTATTGATGGGTAGGAAAAGGATGATATCGTAGAATCGTTGATTATTGGAAATGAGCGTAGTGAGTATAAGAGAGAACATTTTACTGATGGGGTACGAAGAGTTAGTACGGTGGATGCTCATGGTAGTGGGGGTGTTTGGTCAGGGGCTCCTATGTGCTGCGCGTCGACCAATTGCCCAAAGTAAGGATATCCGGCAGCTGCAAGCCGGGCGAAGTGAGTACCTACCGTCCATGCCTGTTTCAGTAACTGGCCCTCCTCAACGACTGAGAGCTGAACACCGACAGCCGTGGAGGAGCGGACAGAGAAGTGTGTTGGGTATGGCATCGTGCCCTGACAATCTCTTATGTTTCCAGACGCAACGGTTCGCAGTCTCCTAAGTCCCTTCCATCCTCACCCCACATTGTGACTCGTGCCCACTTATGCTCGATCTGTTCGTGTGTGTTATGCCGGGTTGAGTAGATTTCGCCTGGCGCTTCCAAGAAGGGGGTGACTCCCATTTCAACCTCAATTGTCGTTTACGTCATACTCTCAGGAATCATCGGCGCATTGATTGGTGCAGGGATATTTGAGCTTCTGCGGCGCCGCATGACAGGGGCCAAACAAGCTGAGGCGGAAGAGTTGGCCAAGCAGGTTGTGCAGAATGCGCAACGCGAGGCGGAGACTGTGCTCAAGGAAGCCAAATTTGAGGCTAAGGACCTCGTGTTTCAAGCGAAGTCCGAATTCGAGCAAGAGCAGAAGGCAAAGCTTGGTGAGCTCTCGGCGATGGAAAAACGTGTCATTCAACGAGAGGAAGGGTTCGATAGAAAGCTCGCCGCCTTGGAAAAGCGCGAAAATGATGCGCGCAAGCGCGAAGCGGATTTTACGAAACGAGAAGAGGGGCTCGTGGCCAAGGAGTCTTCCTGTGCCAAGGCTGAACGCGAGCATCGCGACGCGTTGGAACGGGTGGCCGGCATGACGGCGGAAGAGGCTAAAAAACAATTGATTGTCGAGATGGAGTCGCAGGCGAAGCTGGATGCCGTCGGGATTGCTAAACGAACGATCGAAGAAGCCCGTGAGAATTCCGAACGGGAAGCCCGGGAGATCATTACCACGTCGATTCAGCGTGTCGTGCGCGACTATGTGTCGGAGTCCACGATCTCGGTGGTTCCCATTCCGAATGATGCCATGAAAGGTCGGATCATCGGTCGGGAAGGGCGGAATATCCGTGCGCTTGAGGCGGCGACGGGCATTGATCTGATCATCGATGAAACCCCTGAGGCGGTGATCATTTCAGGGTTTGATCCATTGCGGCGCGAGATTGCGAAAGTGTCGCTGGAACGGCTGATGCACGATGGACGGATACATCCCACGCGAATCGAGGAGATCGTCGACAAGGTCAAGGTCGACATCGACAAGCTGATGTACGAGGAGGCGGAGAAGATCATCTTTGAGCTGGGGCTCTCTGATTTTCATCCGGAGTTGATCAAAGTACTGGGGCGTCTGAAGTATCGAACGAGCTACGGACAAAATAACCTCTATCATGCCCGCGAAGCCTCTTACATTTGCGGGATCATGGCGTCGGAGTTGGGCCTCGATGTCAGGTTGGCTCGCCGTGGAGCCTTGCTTCATGATATCGGCAAGGCGGTCAGCCATGAAGAAGAGGGACCGCATGCCATGTTGGGGGCCGAGATCGCCAAGAAATACGGAGAATCCCCCCAGATCGTCAATGCGATCGCTGCGCATCACGAGCAGGTGGATCCGATCTGTCCGGAAAGCGTGCTCGTGGCGGCTGCAGAGGCCTTGTCGGCGGCTCGCCCCGGGGCCAGACGGGAGGCCCTCGAATCCTACGTGAAGCGTTTGGAAAAACTGGAATCACTTGCAACCGGCCACAAGGGAGTGCAGAAAGCCTACGCGATCCAAGCCGGGCGCGAAATTCGCGTGATCGTGCGACAGGAAGACATCACCGATGCCGAGTCATTTCAACTGTCCCGTGAACTCGCGAAGAAGATCGAACAGGAGTTGACCTATCCTGGGCAGATTAAAGTCACCGTGATTCGAGAAAGCCGATACGTGGAATACGCCAAATGAAGGTTCTATGTATCGGAGACATTATGGGAGAGCCGGGCCGCCGGTCTGTCGCCCGGGTGGTGCCCCGCCTGATTGCGCAGCGCCAGATTGATGCGGTCATCGCTAACGGTGAGAATGTTGCGGGGGGGTTCGGGATCACGCCGGATCTGGCCGAGGAACTCTTTGAAATGGGCATTTCGGTCATCACGACCGGAAACCACGCCTGGGATAAGAAAGAAGCGGTCGATTACTTCTCTCGCGAACCCCGCGTCTTGCGTCCCGCCAACTATCCGGCGGGAGTCCCGGGAAACGGTCACGTCGTCATTGAAACTGCCGGCGGGGAGCGGCTGGCGGTGCTGCAGCTGATGGGCCGGGTCTACATGCCGACGATCGATTGCCCATTTCAGGTGGCGAAACGTGAGCTCTCGCGGTTGAAGCGAGAGACATCGGCGATTATCGTCGATATGCATGCGGAAGCCACGTCTGAAAAAATGGCCATGGGGCATTATTTGGATGGAGAGGTCGCGGCGGTCGTCGGCACGCATACGCACGTGCAAACGGCCGATGAGCAAATCCTCCCGAAGGGCACCGCATATATGACGGACATCGGAATGACGGGGCCGCTCCATTCGGTGATCGGAGTGAAGAAAGAATTGGCGATCGATAAGTTTTTAACCGGCATGCCGAGACGTTTTGAAGTGGCCTCTGGACCGTCGGTGTTTTGCGCGGTGTTGCTCGAGCTCGATCCCCGCTTGGGCAAGGCGATCGCGTTTGAACGAATTCGCCTCATCGATTAGGTTGGAACACTGAAATAGGCTGGGGCCTGCATGTCTGCGGTGGCTCAGCTGTGATCATTGAGTACCTCGCGAGTGTCATAAGGAGAGGACTCACGAACACATACTCTCGCTCATCTCTATCATCTCCCGATGTCTCCTCGAGGCAGGTCCTCACCGTTTCGGAACTGAACGCCATGGTTCGGGCTTCCCTCGAAACTGACTTTCCCGAGGTGTGGCTCGAAGGGGAAATCTCGAATCTTCGCGCGCCGGGTTCCGGGCATGTGTACTGTACACTGAAGGATCAATCGAGTCAGGTTCGAGTAGTGCTCTTTCGTTCGGTCGCGATTCGTCTGCGGTTCGATTTGGAGGATGGATTGCATGTCGTTGTGCGGGGGCGGCTCTCTGTCTACGAGCCGCGCGGTGAGTACCAGGTCATTCTGGATCATCTTGAGCCCAAAGGGCGTGGCGCTCTCCAACTGGCGTTTGAGCAGCTGAAGCATCGTCTCGAGTCGGAGGGGCTCTTCGATGGGAAGCGCAAACGAGCATTACCGGTATTTCCTTGGACGGTCGGAATCGTGACCTCATTGACCGGAGCGGCGGTTCGAGACTTGATCACCGTGTTGCACCGTCGATGTCCCATCTTGAGGATTGTCATCGCGCCTGTGCAGGTACAGGGGGCCGGATCGGCTGAGCAAATCGCCTCAGCCATTCATGCGTTGAACAAACTGGGCTTTATCGATGTGATGATTGTGGGGCGAGGCGGTGGTTCGATGGAGGATCTGTGGAGCTTCAACGAAGAAGTCGTCGTACGAGCCATCGCTACGTCGCGGATTCCGATCGTGTCGGCGGTTGGTCATGAGACGGACGTCACACTGGCAGATTTTGCGGCAGACGTACGGGCGCCGACGCCATCGGCTGCGGCTGAAACGGTTGCTCCCGTGTTAGCTGAGGTCGTAGCCTGCCTAAGCAGGCTCACCACCCAATGTCGGCAGGCTATAAGCTCGCAGTGCCTGGAACACAATCAGCGCCTTGACCTTCTGCTCGCCCATCTGGTGAATATCCGGTTCAGAATTCTCAAGGAAGCCCAACGTGTGGATGGTGCGGTGGTGGGCATGCGAGAAGCCGTGCGCGCCCAGCTGAAGGAAGCGATGGCGAGCGCGCAAGCATGGACCCACGTGCTGATGTCGAAGAGCCCTGCCATCCAAGTGCGCCGGGATATGGTGATCATTCCACAACTACGATCGCGGTTGATGGGGGCGGTGAGCCATGGCCTGAAATGGAGGGCGCAGCAGGTCCATGCCTATCTCGGCAGATTGAACGGTTCGAGTCCGCTTGCCATCCTAGATCGAGGCTATGGAATCCTCGAGACGGCGCAGGGGCGCCGGGTCATTCGGGATGCCCGGCAAGTCTCTGTTGGAGAAGAGATCCTGGCACGTTTGGCAAGGGGCCGGCTACGCTGTACCGTCGAGGAAGTGACGCCGGACCCGTCGGTTTAAAAGCGAACCAAGACCTCGTTATAATGGCCCTCGTTGCTGCGTAAAGGAGAGCATTGTGGCTGGAGTGAAATTTGAACAAGCGATGGCCAGACTGGAAGCCATCGTGGGTGAATTAGAGAAGGGAGATCTGCCGCTGGATGAATCGCTGAGGATTTTTGAGGAAGGCATCCGGCTGTCCAAGAATTGTCTGAAAGTATTGGAAGACGCCGAACGGAAAGTAGAGGTTCTCGTTCAGGACAAGAATGGAAAGAAGCAGTTGCGCGCCTTCACGTCCGATGACATCGACCTACAGAGTTCCGCAGAGGATTCATAACCGGTCGATCGTCTGATCACCGTTTGGTTCTCATTCGCTCCCCTTTTCAATTCGATGGGTACGAAAGCACGACTCGAGAAAGATCGTTGTGACCATGTGCTGGCGGCCCAGGGATTGGTGCAGAGCCGGGATGCCGCAGCCCGCATCATTCTTGCCGGAAAAGTCAAAAGCAACGGCGTGATCGTCGATAAGCCGTCCAGAATGATTCCTGTCGATGCGTCCATTGAGATTACCGGAGAGAGTACGCCGTTTGTCAGCCGAGGCGGTGAAAAACTGACGGCAGCGCTGGATTCCTATTCGATCGTCCCTCAGGGCATGATCTGTCTCGATGTCGGATGCTCGACCGGCGGGTTCACCGACTGCTTGCTGAAGAGAGGGGCTGCAAGGGTGTATGCCGTTGATGTCGGCTATGGTCAGTTCGATTGGCGACTTCGGCATGACCCGCGCGTCGTGTTGATTGAGCGAACCAACATTCGCTACATCGCGCGCTCTGCCATACCGGAACCGGTTGACCTAGTCGTCGTGGATGTTTCCTTTATCTCTCTGACGAAAGTCCTTCCGCCCGTCACTCAATTTCTGCGATCGCAAGCCAGAATCATCGCCTTGATCAAACCGCAGTTTGAAGTGGGGAAGGGCCAGGTGGGTCGAGGCGGCGTCGTACGCGATGAGACCCAGCGAACGGAGGCCGCCCAGAGAGTCGTACGGTTCGCGATGGAAATGGGATTACGGCCGGTGGGGACTATGGCGTCTCCGATCAAGGGGAAAAAGGGAAACCAGGAAATATTAGCAATCTTTGAGTACAACGCCCCGTTTCATGGTATGTAAGGTGTGTCGCAATTGCCGAGACAGATCAATCAGGAGGGCCAATGAAAGTACTCGTGACGGGCGGCGCAGGGTTTATCGGGTCTCATGTGGTGGATCGACTGGTCGAAGAGGGACATCAAGTCGTCATCGTCGACAATTTGTCCACCGGAAAACGCAAGAACGTCAACCGCGCGGCGAGTCTGTATAAGACCGACATTACCAGCGGGCGTCTTGAACGGGTCTTTCGCAATGAACGGCCCAACATTGTTCTGCATCTCGCCGCCCAGATCAGTGTGCGCAACTCGGTGGCCGATCCGGTGTTTGATGCGCAGGTCAATGTCCTGGGAACCATGAACGTGTTGCAGCAAGCCGTTCGGTACGGATGCCGAAAGGTCGTGTTCTCCTCGTCCGGCGGTGCGATTTATGGTGAACAGGAAACATTCCCAGCCTCTGAGTCCCACGTGAATAACCCGCTGTCACCCTATGGGATCAGCAAACTGTGCGGTGAGCATTATCTGTCCTACTTTCAACGCACAAGCGGCATTCCAGTGGTCAGTTTACGGTACGCCAATGTGTATGGACCGCGGCAGGATCCCGAGGGAGAAGCCGGCGTCGTTGCGATCTTCATTCAGAAGATGTTGAACAATGAGCAACCCATCATTAATGGAAATGGCCGTCAAACGCGAGACTTCGTGTTCGTCGATGATATAGCTGAAGCGAACTTGGCCGCCATGGGTCAGGACGCGCATGGGGTCTACAATGTCGGCACAGGGACAGAGACATCCGTGAACGAGCTGTTCCGCGTGCTTGCCGATCTCACCGGTTCCGGTGCCAAGGAAGTCCATGGGCCGGCCAAGCCGGGTGAGCAGCTGCGAAGCGTGATCGATCCATCCAGGATCAAACAGGAATTAGGATGGGAGGTCAAAGTGGATCTCGCCGACGGGCTCAAGCAGACAGTCGAATTCTTCCTGGGGAAAAAGTAGGCGGCGCTTGTACCACCCATCACCTCTGTCTCGGGAGAGTGACGAGGCCGTCGGGTGCTGACTTTAACTGTGCCAGGATCCGGCTGAATCAGTATCGAGGAACGGACCCATCGACTTGAACAGACCAGGCATCGATCCCACCGACCAAGTTCTTGACGTTGGAAAATCCCTGCTGAAGAAGAAATCCTGTCGCGTCGCCGCTCCTCATCCCGTGGTGGCAGTACGCGATAATTTCGGCATTCTTGTCCAATTTTGACATTGAGTTGGGCAAGGTCCCAAGTGGAATGAGGATGGAATTGTCCAACTTGGCGAGCTGATTCTCCCAAGGCTCTCGGACATCCAAGAGTATCAGCTTATCTCCATTATCGATTCGGGCCTTCAATTCCTGGGGCGTAATGGCAAAGTTCATGTCACGTCCTCCTCATGGCTGGAGCGAATCATAAGCGACCGGAGAAAAGGCTGTCAAATGCGGCTTGTCACCCAGGCATGCCGGATGTCCTGCGTGTCGCAACTTCCGTAACTCAGGCCGTTTCGAACTGCCATCGCCCTCGTCGATCGGGAAGCGTGAGCGCCTGATCGAGATGGTCGATGAAGTCTGCCCGTGGAATCTCTTCCGCGCCGAACCGCATGACATGAGGCGAAGATTGCTGGCAGTCGATGAGCTGAAAATCCCAGTCCCGGAGCTGTTGTACGAGCCTAACCAGCGCCACCTTTGACGCATCGTCGACGATGGTGAACATCGACTCGGCAAAGAATGCGCCACCGAGCGCCACACCGTAGAGGCCGCCGACCAAACATTCACCGTGCCATGTTTCAACGGAATGGGCAAAGCCGAGTTCGTGCAGCTGCGTGTAGGCGTCCAGCATGTCACTGGTGATCCACGTCCCACCACCGGGATATTGAGGGCGCGGTCCCGCGCACTGTTCCATGACCTTCCGAAAGCTGGTATCGAGGGTGACCGTAAAGACGCTCCGACGAAGGCTTCGGTTGAGACTGCGTGGGACATGAAGATGTGTGGGGAATAACACGGCGCGGGGGTCCGGCGACCACCACAGAATCGGTTCGTCTTGGTTGTACCAGGGGAAAATACCCTGCCGGTACGCTTCGAGGAGCCGGTCAGGGCGGAGATCACCCCCCACGGCCAGCAGGCCTTCGGGGGATGCCTGATTGACCGGCGGAAAACGAAGATCGTGCTGTTTCAAGCGGAACATCGTCACGTACGATACGTGAAGCGACGCAAGACGACGCTGTCCGAAGCAAGATGAATTGGGCAATCACTCTTGGGGTTTCTCGGCCGCCGCCAGGATGGGCCGGAACATCGGATCCGCATCGAGCACCGCCTTTAGTAATTCGCTGTGGAGAAAATAGCGCCAGACCTCATCGTCTTTGTCCGGTATTTCGTCAAACCAATGCTTGGCCTCGGTCAGGTGCCGTAACATTTGTCCCTTGTCCCCATAGTCCGGCATAAAAATCATGCTGTAGGCCATCGTGTATTCCGAGAGAAACTTATCGATCGGCAACTCGGCGATGGCCGACGCCGCACGAGCATCTTCGTATGCCCGGACACTGTTGGGATCGTGCAAGACCCGATTCCAAGCCACTTTGTTGATACGGGACCAAGCCAGCTGAACAAGCGCCTCGGCTTTGGGTGTTTTTCGGTCAGCCGGAATATCGTTGACCAACGATTCGAACGTGTCGATCATCGGACCTTGATCGTTGTTCCACCGATACGCCACCCCGAGCCGGAAGCGGTTATCCAACTGTTCAGGATGGGTTCGAGCGAGGGTTTCCAACGCGGGCAACAGCCGGTAGAGAAAGTCTGCCGGGGTCGGTTGCGAGAATCCACCCATCTCCATTGCGTTCGAGAGATCCAGGCGGCCGGCGGCTGCATAGATATTCCAATAAAACTCGCCGACGGTCAGGGAGAGCGCCGGATCCTTGACGGTCAGTTTGTGATTCTGGGCGGCTTCGCGAAGCAAGACGGCATAGAGATTTTTGGTCAGGACCATCAGGGCGTCCACCTGATTCGGGTCGATGATCAGGATGCGATTGAGCATGGCGACTCGATCGCGCAATTCGGGAAACGTTGCAGCGCGAGCTGCCGCTGCCGTCAGCGTTCCAGGCTGATCGTCGGGGCCCCACCAGGTAATGGACTCGGGAAGGGGACGGCTCAGTTCGGTCGTGAACGGGATCTTTTCGGCAACCATGCCTGGCGCTTCGGGCCTGGAGTCCAGGGGAAGATGGGAGACAGCGGTGTCTTGCGGGAAACCGTGTTTTCTGAGTCCAGTGAAGACCACCCATCGAGTCGTGATGGATTTCACTGCGCGTCGCTCCCGTTTGATCGTATTTGTCCAGTGGACGATGCCCGGTCCGTACGTAACCGGCGATGCCAGTGGGTCGTGATAGTGGACGGTTAGATCAACCACAGTGGTCGGGACGCTGATGACTTTTCCATTCGGCTTCAGTCGGAAGGATCCATTCGGGATCGAGCGGCTGTTTGTCACAGTAAGATGAAGACCCGTTCCGGGAGGTGAGACCCCAAGAGCATCCATCACAAAGGCAGAGGCTTGAGTACGGGGCAACTCGTCTCCATAAAACGCCAGAGGGCCCGTGCTTGGCCAGAGGACGTTCAATCCAACATCAGACCGTTTCAAGATCGGTGCATGGCCGGCAGTCAGTGCCTGCCAACAACCGTCGTGCGAGGGATCGGCTACAGGGGAGTTCTTGGGGCCGGCCGACGGAACCGTCACGAATTTATACTGGCACGCGAAGTCCAGTTGTCCGGCCGTGATCCTGTCGCCTTTGGCGATGGCCTCGGTATAACGAAGGGCCGTGTCTATGGCGGCCTTGTGGGTGGTTCTGTGCTCCTTCGCCATTGGAGGAAGATTGGATACCGCAGCGGCAAGGTCCGGCGCAGTTGCAGCGAAAACCGTGAGCAGTCCCGAGAGGATCAAGATTCCATAGAGTGTGCGCATATTCATGACGAAAAAGAAAATGAGGTGTTATAGGTTACCGTGTTTGGGCGGTTTGAAGGATCTTTCGGCGCATGAACGCCCGTTCGGCCGTTGATAAAGTTGGGACCTGGCTCCGGCGACAGAGCGACACGATCTGACGCAACGACGCGACAAAGGTCTCACAATTCGAACAGGCCCCCAGATGCCGGCGAATTTCCCGGCAAATACTCCCGGAAAGTTCGTCATCGATATAGGCGGACAGCTTGCGAAGGATATTCAAGCACCGGCTTTTCCCGTGATCGTGCCGGTGCCGAGTCGCTGCGGAATGTTGTTGCCTCCCATACGCGCTACGTTTGGCCATAGAGAGCGTGTCCTCCACAAGCTAAGTCAGTCGTGTTCATGGTCGGTGAACGCCTCATCAAGACCCCGCGCGCTGAGTTGACGGCGCACAAACAGTCGCGCTCGGTGCAGGCGTGATTTGACCGCGCGTTCATTCAAGCCCATGATGGTCCCTACTTCTTTTGCGCTCAGCCCTTCCATATCACGAAGCACCAAGACCATTTTGTACTTCTTCGGCAACTGGCTGATCGCGGCATTAAGGGCCTGCCGTAATTGCTTATTCTGGAGCGCTTCTTCGGGACTGAACCCATCGATCGGGATCTGCAGGCGAAACTCTCCATCGGATGTGGGGATGAATTCCTCGAGCGACAGCTCCCGTTCCGGGGCCCCTTTTCGTTTTCGCCGCATGCGCAAGCACGCCCGTGAGGCGATGGTATACAGCCATGTCGAAATCTGCGCCTCACCACGGAATCTGTCGAAGCCTCGATAGGCATTTAAAAACGTCTCCTGCACCAAATCCTTTGCGGCTTCCGGCTCGCCGCACAGTCGGTGAGCGAAGCGATATATCAGGTCTACATGATCTCTGTATAGAGTATCAAAAGTCTTTGCATTTCGGGAAGGAAGCGAGGCCGGCGGACGGCGAGTGGTGGAAGATGCGCCCATAAGCAGCGCAGTCTACGGGGGGATGGAAAAGAGAGTCAAGACGAAGACGGGAAACTGAAGAACTACTTCAGTCGGTGAAATTCTACGACGCTGCCATGTGCGTCGAGCTCCACCGTGATGGGGGTCCCTTCCCTTAGCCCGTCCAGTGCGGTCTTTCCTGGATCGGTGGGGAAGGTCTGTTCTCCGCTCGGAGTCCAGAGTCTGATGCTGGTTCGATCTGGAGCGGCAAATTCCAACGGACCGGTTACAAAACGACGGACCGGAGCAGGATCACTGGGCGCGGAGAGATCCGTCACGACGTGATGGTCATGCATATGCAACGTCATGGTCTGTCCGACCTTGGGATTCTTGATGCCGATGTTGGCGTTGACATTGATGATGCCGATGGGAGTTCGGAAGAAAATGAAGTTGGATTTCAGTTTTGAGACGGTGCCGGTCAGCAACACGTGTGCACCGGATCCGCTTGCACCGATCTGGCCAATCTGAAGGTCGAATTGAAGGTCATGGACGCCGATGACGGTGTTTGTCTCATCAACTTCAACCGTTACGGGATCGCCCTCTTTACGGGTCGCGAACGCCCGCTCGTGGCTGCCCACGTGGAATGCCTTTTCGCCGTCAGGCGTCCACCACAGCAATCTCTTTTCATCCTCATCGCTTCGTTTAAACGGTCCGCTAAGATAGCGGTGAACAAGCATCCCATCGGTTCGCTTCACGATATCGATCGCAAAATGGTTTTCATGGACCCAAAAGGAGACTTCCTGCGAGGCCGGGAGGGTTTTGAGGGTGGTCTTCGAACTGAGTGAAAGCAGCCCAATCGGTGTCCTTAGAAAGACAATGCCCGGCTTGGCTCGCCAGACCCGGCCTTTGAGTGTGATGGACGGGTTCACCTCGCTGACGGCAGCAGGGCTACTGGTCGAAGGTTCTGCGGCGGTCTCGGGCTGACCCGACTCCTCCGATTCAACCGGCGCCTCGTCCTCGGCAGGCGCCGTATCGGACGGAGGCTGACGCTCCTCTTCCACCGCCAGGCACAATCCGGTCATACCGAGGCTGACAATTCCAATAAGGAACAGGGTACGAAATGCGCGGGAGGTCTGGAAGAATCGAGTCATCGGCATCGAAGTATTCGATCGAGGGATGGCGCAAATTGTCCTGATTGATCTGAATGGCCGGCTCCTCTTGAGCTGTGGCCATAGCAATCAATTATGCGAATAACATGGGCTCCTATCGGAGTCAACCCGAAAGCGAGTTGCCTTGCATCCCGAACGGGGGAAAAGGATCGCCTATTTTTTTCGAACGAGGAGGCGAAGCGGTGTGCCGGTAAACTCGTAGGTCTCGCGCAACTGATTCTCCAAGTATCGCAGGTACGAGGGCGTGAGGTCTTCCGGATGGCCGACGAACAACGCAAAGACCGGCGGTTTGGTAGCCACCTGCGTGATAAACGCCGATTTCGTCACGGCTGAGGGTTTGTGTTTCCGTGCCGGCAACGGATGGGTGACGAGAATCTTCTGTAACCAGGTATTCAGCACGCCGGTGGACACGCGCTTGGTAAACATGGTGTGCACTTCCTTGAGGAGCGGGAAGAGGCGACGAACGGTGGACTCCGGTTTGAGGGCCGATCCATACAGGATCGGAGCCCAGGTTAGGAAGGGAAATCGGCGACGAAGCTCGAGATCATATTCCTGCTTCGCCTTCGCATCTCCGGCTCGTAAGTCCCACTTGTTGATCAGAAGAATGCAGGCACGCCCCTGCTTAAGAATGGCCCCGGCAATCTTGGTGTCTTGTTCCGTGACTCCTTCCATCCCATCCAAGAGAAGGACGGCAATGTTGGAACGACCGATGGCGCGGAGCGACCGCAGCACGCTGTACCCTTCCACTCCACGATCGACCTTGCCGCGCCGTCGAATACCCGCTGTGTCGGTGAAAATGTAGCGTTGATCGTGGTGCGTGACCAGCGAGTCGACCGGATCACGCGTGGTTCCCGGAACATCGCTGACGACGACTCGCTCTTCTCCAAGCAGCGCATTCACGAGGGTAGATTTGCCGACGTTCGGGCGTCCCACAACGGCAACGCGGGGCAGTTGTTCCAGTTCGCCGGATTCGTCAGCCGGTGGGAGCAAGGGATAGATCGCATCCAAGAGCTCAGCGACACCGAGGCCGTGCTCGGCGGATACGGGATAGAGCTGATCGGTTCCCAATCGATAGAAGTCGGCGAGCAACGGATCGGATTTCGGGGTATCAATCTTGTTGATCGCATAGAGAAGGGGCTTCGTCACTCCGCGCAACAGCCGCACGACCTCATGATCCGCGGGTGTCAATCCTGATCGACCGTCCAGCAGCACGATGAGGATATCCGCCTCGGCAATGGCCATTTCCGATTGCCGTCGGATCAGGTTCAGCATGCTGTTGGACGAGGAGAGATCCAGTCCTCCCGTGTCGACCAGCCGAAACTTGCGGTTGCGGTACGCGGCGTCGGCATAGTTGCGGTCGCGTGTGACGCCAGGGACATCGTCCACAATGGCGATTTTTGCGCCCAAGATCTTATTGAATAGCGTCGACTTTCCCACATTCGGCCGGCCGATGATGGCGATGAGAGGAAGCGGCGCTGAGGATTCAGTGCTGAGTGCCGGGTGTAAGGACATAAGAAACAGTCAGGATCCAAAAAGGGAGATGCCGGACCCTAGCATAGGATTTTTCTCAAAGACAACCTGCCTCCTTCGGGTATACTTTCCGCTATGACTCACAACTCGGTCCCCAACACGCAGGACGTCCTCGACTGGACTCACATTGACGATGTGCTGCTCGATATGGACGGGACGTTGCTGGATCGCCATTTTGACAACTTCTTCTTCGAAGAAGAGCTGCCGCGTCGATACGCGACGCTTCACACCCTTTCGTTTGAGGAGGCTCGCAATCGGCTCATGGCGATGTACCGGTCCGTGGAAGGTGAGTTGGCCTGGACAGATCTGCATTACTGGACGAAGCGGGTCGGGATCGATGTGGTGGCCATGCACAAGGAACTCGATCATATGATCGGGTTTCTACCCGGCGCCGAGCCGTTCTTGCGGGGGCTACGTGAACGCGGGAAGCGGATCATTATCCTGACCAATGCCCATGCTTCCGGCGTCTCTGTCAAGACAGCCAAGACAGGTCTGGATCGATACGTCGATCGGATCGTCGATGCCTTTGAGGTGGGCTATCTGAAAATGCGGACGGACTATTGGCCAGTTTGCCGGCGATTGGTGGGATTCGACCCGGAGCGGTCGCTCTACGTCGATGATGATGAAGGTTGTCTTCAGGCCGCGCATCGGTTCGGCATCCGGCATCTGGTCCATAGCGCCAAGTCGAGTTCGCAGTCGCCCGCCCAGGCCTCCGCAACCTTTCCGTCTGTCGAAAGCATGACGATGTTGCTCAATGGCTATTCGTTGCAATGACGTTGTCCCTCCCTTCTTGCGAGGCAGTTCCCCGATACATTTCTCCGCCGATGCGCGGGATCCCCTCCATGACGAAACGGTCGAGTTGTCGAACCACCAGACCGGCATCAGCAATGAGCCGGTCGATTCGGCGATTCAAGTTACAGCCGCAACCGATCAGATTCTGAAGCGGATTCAGTCGATCCTGCCATAGAGCCACACGGGCGTCGTCACTGCGGCCATGTTCGAGAAACAAGAAGCGCCCGCTCGGCTTCAATACACGACGAATTTCCCGGAGAGCTTTCACCGGATCGGCAATCGTACACAGCGTCCAGGTACTGACGGCGCAGTCGAAGGTGTGGTCCGGGTAAGGTAAGGTCTCTGCGCTCTGCTGCGTGATATCAACGGGAAATCCCGCTGAGGCGCAGCGTTGGGCTAGCCGCACAGGGAGCATCGTCACCGGTTCAACCGCCTGCAACCGAGCCACTCCGGCCGGGTACTGCGCCAGGTTTAAACCGGTCCCAAGGCCGATTTCCAAAACCTCTCCCCGCGCTGTCCGCAGCAAGTCTTGCCGAAGCTGCTGAAAAGTAGCTCCGTTCATCACGTGGTCCATCAAGCGCGGGAAAATGTAGGCGCCATACCAACCCATATGAATCGCTTTCGTTTTCGAATGTCTCCCTTGCCTTACCTTACCCTAAGTTCCATGGACGTGGAACGGCCAGGAATTGGCAAGACGCAGCCGCTCAACGTCCTGGCATTGTTGTTGCCCCCGCCGGTCTATGTTAGAGTCCTTCCTTTTTGAAGGGACTTTGACGGCCATGAGCAAAGGGTTCGATCACCACGCCATCGAAGCGAAGTGGCAGGCCTATTGGGACGAACACCGACCCTTTCAAGCTCAGCACGATCCGGCCAAGCCCAAATTTTACTGCCTCGATATGTTCCCCTATCCATCGGGGTCCGGGCTCCACGTCGGCCATCTCGAAGGGTACACCGCCACCGACATCGTTTCTCGGTACAAGCGGATGAGGGGCTTCAACGTGCTGCATCCGATGGGGTGGGATGCATTCGGTTTACCGGCCGAACAGTATGCCGTGAAAACCGGAATCCATCCGGCGAAGACGACGGCCGAAAACATCGCCACGTTCAAGCGGCAGATGAAGCGCGTGGGGCTCTCATATGATTGGGAGCGGGAACTCAGCACGACCGACCCTGAGTATTATCGCTGGACGCAATGGATCTTCTTGAAGCTCTTCGAGCGAGGGCTGGCCTATGTCGCGGAAGTACCCGTGAATTGGTGTCCTGCGCTCGGGACGGTGCTGGCCAACGAGGAAATCATCGACGGTAAGAGCGAAGTTGGCGGGTTCGACGTGATCCGCAAGCCGATGCGCCAGTGGGTGCTGAAGATCACCGCCTATGCCGATCGATTGCTCGAGGACCTGAAACTCGTGGATTGGCCTCCCAGTACGTTGGAGATGCAAAAAAACTGGATCGGGCGTTCGATCGGCGCGGAAGTCGAATTTTCATTGGCCGATCAGAAGGGCGCGATTCGGGTGTTTACGACCAGACCGGATACGCTGTTCGGGGCGACCTATATGGTTCTGGCACCTGAACACCCGCTCGTCGATGTGATCACGAGCGAGGGGCAAAAAGACGCGATTACGGCCTACCGCGAGGCTTCGGCGAAGAAGAGCGATCTGCAACGGCAGGAACTCGACAAGGAGAAGACCGGCGTATTCACCGGCGGCTATGCCGTCAATCCCGTGAACAACGAACGGCTGCCTGTTTGGGTCGCGGATTATGTGCTGATAAGCTACGGGACCGGCGCAATCATGGCTGTACCGGCGCATGACGAGCGCGACTGGGCGTTCGCCCGTCACTATCAGCTCCCTATTCGAGAGGTCATTTCCGGGGGACACGTCGAGGAGGCGGCGTTCACCGACACGGATCGCGGGACCGTCGTGAATTCATCGACTCAGGATGGCGGTTTCTCGATCAACGGTCTCACGCCTTCCGAAGCGATTCCGAAGATGACCGACTGGCTGGCGAAGCAGGGAAAGGGAACACGAGCGGTCAATTACAAACTGCGCGATTGGCTCTTTGCCCGCCAGCGGTATTGGGGCGAACCCTTTCCGATCGTGTGGGTTGACGGAGAAGCGCACCCGCTCCCGGAGGAGCGCCTTCCCCTCGTGTTGCCGGAGGCCAACAATTTCAAGCCGTCGGGTACCGGCGAGAGTCCCTTGGCGAACTTAGGCGAGTGGCTGGCCACGACGGATCCCACCACGAAGAGACCTGCTCGGCGCGAGACCAATACCATGCCGCAATGGGCCGGCTCTTGCTGGTATTACCTCAGATTCATCGATCCCAAGAACACGGCCAAGTTGGTCGACCCGGTGAAGGAACGATATTGGATGCCTGTGGATCTCTATATCGGAGGTAGCGAGCATGCCGTGTTGCACCTTCTCTATGCACGATTCTGGCACAAAGTCCTGTTTGATGTCGGGGTGGCCAGCACGCGTGAGCCGTTCATGAAATTGGTTCATCAGGGGATCGTGTTGGGAGAAGACAATCAGAAGATGTCGAAATCGAGGGGGAACGTCGTCAATCCCGATGACATGATCGATCAGTTCGGCGCGGATGCCGTGCGGCTCTATGAGATGTTCATGGGACCACTCGAAGCGATGAAACCGTGGAGCACCAGGGGCGTGGAAGGAGTGACGCGATTCTTGGAACGGGTCTGGCGGCTGATGGTCGACGAAGACGGCCGATTGTCCAGCGCCGTCGTCTCAACAACTCCGAGCCTTGACCATCAACGCCTGCTTCATCAGACGATCAAAAAGGTCACGGAGGATATCGAGGCGCTTCGTTTCAATACGGCGATCTCGCAAATGATGATCTTCACCAACGAGATGACGAAGGCCCAGCAACGGCCGCGATCCGTGATCGAGCCGTTTGTCCTGCTCCTCGCTCCGTTCGCGCCGCATGTGGCCGAAGAGCTCTGGGGCTGCCTGGGACACCAGCCCAGCGTCTCGCAGCAACCGTGGCCGACTTTCGATCCGGCCATGACGGTGAGCGAGCGCATGACCATTCCCGTTCAAATCAACGGGCGGCTCAGGGCCAAGATCGATGTGCCGGCCGACGCGGCACGCGAAAATGTTGAGCAACTCGCCCGCGAGGCAGCGGCGGAGTGGTTGCAAGGGAAAGAGCCGAAAAAAGTCATCTACGTCGAAAAGAAGCTGATCAACTTCGTGATCTAGGGAGATGCGGCGTGCCGGGTGTTGAGGTCACAAGAGGCATGGGTTACGGGGGAAGGCGGAACCTCCAGTCGGAACTCGGCGCTCTTGTCGCAGTCGTGCTCGTATCGAGTCTCGTCGCCTGCGGCTATCAATTTCGAGTCGAGGGAGCCGGACCCACCATCGGAGGAGCGGCCGCTCCCACTTCCAACGAGCCACCGCCACGACTCATCATCCGGACGTTGCTCAACAACAGCTTCGAGCCGAATCTGGAAACCCGATACACCAATTACCTTCGCGAAGAGTTTTCTGCCGGCAGCGGGGCACAGGTGGTTCCTGAGTCCGACGCGGCGGATCTCGTGCTGACCGGGCAAATTCTGTGGGTGAGCGTGCCGACGCTCAGTTTTTCACAGACGGCGACGTTGGAAAGCAGGGCTGAAGTCGTCGTGACGGTTCGGGTGGAAGATATGCGGTCGAAAAAGATGGTGTGGTCGCAGCTTGCAAAGGGAGCGTCGGAGTTCTTCATCACGCCCGATCTCCAATTTAATCGGGCGTTGCAGAATCGGGCGATGGAGCAGGCAGGTCGCTTTGTGGCGGCGGACTTGGCGGCGCGGTTTCTACTGCAAGTTGAAACCGGTGCACTGACCAAGCCGGTGTCCATACCCGCTCCCGGGCCTCATTCGAACAACGAGTAGAGCCAATGTCATCGGCCGTGAATCATGCGCAGTTGGAATCAGTGCTCAAACAGCAGGCGCCGGCGTCTTTGTATCTGGTCGTCGGGGAAGAAGACCTGCTGAGAGATTATGCGCTCGCCGCGATCAAGCGCGCGGTCCTGGGCAGTGATGGGGATGAATTCAATTATGAGTTGTTCTACGGGGATGAGGCGAGCGGGAGCGATATTCGGAACAGCGTGGCGGCAGTGCCGGTCTTCGCGGAGCGCCGCTTGGTCGTGGTGAAGACGGCGGAAAAACTGTCCGCTCGGGAAAGCGACCTCCTTCTCGACTGTGTGAAAAGTCCAGTGGACTCCACGACCCTGGTGTTCGTCAGTCCAAAGCTGGACGGTCGGCTGAAATTTTCCCAAGCCCTGACCAGAGCGGCCGTTGTGGTCGATTGCTCACCGCTCCGGGATGCTCAGTTGCCTCCGTGGATTGCCCATGAAGCGAAACGGGTGGGGCTTCAGCTGGAAGAAGAAGCGGCGCAATCACTGCAAGAGGCCTACGGCTCATCCCTCTATGGTGTGCGCCAAGAATTGGAAAAGCTGGCTTCGTATGTGCCGCCCGATCGTCCGGTCACCGCTGCCGATGTCCATCTGCTCCGCGGCATGGAGCCCGGTGCGTCCGTGTTCGATTTGACGTTGGCCATCGCAGAGGGCCGTCGTGGACGAGCCCTTTCGATCTTGGCGCGCAACCTTGAGGCAGGGGAGGCTCCGCTGCGGATTCTCGGTTCTCTTGCCTGGCAGTATCGCCGCCTCTGGAAGGTCAAAGAGCTGTTAGCCAGTGGCGGCCGTGAAGGGGAAGCCGCCAGAAGTTTGCGCATGGACCCGTGGAAAGTCCGCTCTTTTCTCGATCGGTTTTCTGAGCCACATCTTCACGCGGCCCTGCGTCTTTTTCTGGATGCGGATGGGAAGCTCAAAGGGGGAAGCGGCAGCCGTCCACGGATGGTGCTGGAGCACCTGCTGTTGAAGCTGTGTGAGGAGACCGCCGGAAAACGCGTGGAACCGCCTCGCCGTCCCCCTGTGTCACCGAAACGAGTCCCTGCGCGGGTGGTGTCGAACGTGCGAACGATTAAGAGCCGGAACCGGACAGAGCGTTGACACGAAGCGCCAGACGCGACACACGGCGGGAGGCAGTGTTAGGATGAAGGACACCTTTCGAAACGGCTTTTCCGATCGCCGAGGTGGCTTCCAGCAAGCTGGTCTTGGCCTCATCCGCCTTCTTTCCGGCCACGGCGGACTGCACTTTCTTGATCAGCGTCTTGACCGTGTTGATGGTGGCACGATTCCGCTCATGCCGCCGTTCGGCTTGACGAGCTCGTCGAATAGTCGATTTGTGAGTCTGAGGCATCGAGTACTCCTGTAGAAAAGAAAATGATTTCTATCATAGGGCATCGCCGATCGTCAAGGATCGGTCCTGCAGAAGGAGCAAAGGCATGGTGAAAATTGCAGCGCGCGACCGACTCATCTTTGCGTTGGATGTGCCTTCAGCGGCAGACGCCGATCGACTTTTGGATCGACTCCACGGGCACATTTCTTTCGTCAAAGTCGGCCTTGAGCTCTATACGGCGGCAGGCCCTGAGATGGTGAAGCGGATTGTGGAACGAGGAATGCGGGTGTTCCTCGACCTGAAGTTTCTGGATATCGAAGAAACGGTCCGTCGCGCGACAAGCCGGGTTGCGGGGATGGGCGTGGATTTCCTCACCGTCCATGCCAATCGCAAAGCGCTCACCGCGGCCGTGCAAGGGCGGGAGGGTTCATCGCTGAAGCTGCTGGCCGTGACCGTGTTGACCAACTTCGACGGCCAGGATCTGCGGGAGATGGGGATACAACGGACGGTTCAGGACCTGGTCACGGCGAGGGCATTGCTCGCCTCGGAAGTCGGCTGTGACGGTGTCGTGGCGTCCGGTGAAGAAGCGTCAGCCATCAGGCAGAAAGTCGGACCTCGTTTTGCGATCGTCACGCCGGGAGTCCGGCCGACCGGCAAGGGGGTGGACGATCATGCGAGAGCGACGACCCCCACGCAAACGATTGCGTCCGGCGCAGACTATCTGGTGATCGGTCGGCCGATTCGTGACGCGGCAGACCCACCGGCAACCGTCGACGCCGTTCTGGCCGAAATGCAAGCGGCGTTCGATGCACGACAGTAAAGAGTCTTGGTTGCGACGGCAATCCGCGCTTTGTTAATATCATCCTTCCTCAAGCCCTCGTGGTGGGTGTAGCTCAGCTGGTTAGAGCGCCGGATTGTGGATCCGGAGGTCGCGGGTTCGAAACCCGTCATCCACCCCACTTGCCTTCCTCGCAACTACTGGATAGGTCAGCTGATCTGACGATGCTGGCACCGTGAATGCGGCTAAGGAGGAACGCGATGAGAAAAATCTGTTGGTCACTCGCCGTTATTGGGGTCGTTGTGGTCCCATTTGTTCATGTCCTCGGGTTTGCACAAAACTATCCTTCAAGTGTCACTCAGAAGGTACTTTCCGCGCAACGGGACGTGAGGACCATCGGTATGCCTGAGTACCGAAAGATCGTTGATAATCCTGCTAATGCGCTGATCATCGATGTTCGTGAGCCCGACGAGTACGCAGCGGGGCATGTGCCGGGCGCAATTAACATTCCGCGCGGCATGCTCGAATTCCAGATTTGGAAACAGGTCGGCTTTCCTGCCAAGAGCGAACTCGACAAGCCGCTGTATCTTCAATGCTCGAGTGGCAACCGTGCCTCTCTCGCGGCGAAATCCCTTAGAGAGCTAGGTTTTACCGACGTCACTGCCGTGGTGATGAGCCTAGATGAGTGGCAAAAGGCTGCCAATCCGTTTGTGAAGTAGGGGTGTTCCAGGTACAACGTTCATAGCTCACGGTCGTGGTCGTCGATGACCATCGGCTGCTGCGCCAGGAATTGCGGAGCCTTATCAGTGCTTATGATGGCTTCACGATGGTGCAGACCATAGATCTGAAGGGATAAGAACAAGTATTTTCAACGGTTCTGATCCAGGAGTTTACGCATTGTCTATGCCTATGGTACAACGTCGCGCATGGAAAACATCCGACCAGAAGTTGGGAAGTTCCTCCGTTCGTGCGAACACTTGTTTGGCTTCACCCATGAGAGCGGACAGCTCACACCCGAGGAGTGTCAAGTCCTGGAATACTACGTTGAAGAACTTCATAAACAGATAGCATCTCACTGTAGTGCTTCCACTGCTCATTGCCCCGAAAACCCAACTTCTGTTCCTCAGCCTTGAGAACTATCACACCGTCTTGGCCTCTTCGACTTCTGCTCCTGACACCGCTTCCATCATCATTGAGTGTCACGTTGGAACACTTAGGCTCTAGTGATCTGACAACCTCGCATCCCTCGGACTGACTGCTCCTCGGCTGGTAATTTATTCCCTGCGGCATGGAGCGATTACCATAGTGCTGCAGTACGGCGAACCCGGCCGAAACTCTCACAGGGTATTCAACGGGGAATGTGCATGAGCAGTATGTACACAAAGAGTTGATCTCAATGAAGACGCTAGAGGAAGGACATGAACGGTTGCAGTATCTCAAATTCTGCGCGTTTTGAATCACTCTAGAGAATCTTGGGATTTGTCGGGCGGTGTTCCGGATTCGGCGGTTGTTTTGACCATTCGTGTCGCACGAGTGTGAAGCGTCTCGTCGGCTTGTAACTCTTCTCTGAATGACCCTAGTCTTCCGAGATATAACCATTGGATATATACAGGGTATCCAGTTCTACGAGCGACCCGCTGTCGGCTATGAAGTCCTCCTGTTGAGACCGGTTCAGGATGTAAGCTCTACGACACTCTCCGAACCGTCATTGTGTACCGTTCCGGATCTCTGTACAGCACTATCTATCCCTTCGGCGGGCTGATTCGGGATATGCGGTTGATCGAAAGGCAGTCAAGGAAAACCTAGGCACTTCACTAGTAAAGTTACTGGTTTGGTGGTCTGTCTCTAGACATTTCGTCTGGATGGGATCAGCATCATCGTGGAGTGTACTCATGGTATCTCAAGTAGAGACGAAGGTCATCGAGTATGATGTCAGAGACTTGGCAAAGCGATTTGCTATGCCACCCTCCGAAGCGCATGACATGCTCTGGAATGAAATCCACCAGCTTGAACAGGCCGCTCGCATTCAGGATTTTGTTCCCGTGCTCGCGCTGAAACACGTCAAGGAGCATCTCCGAGATGGGCCCGCCCAGCAATCTGCCTGAACGGTCTGTCGCGTCGGTTAGTGAAGCTACTTCCCCCGCTCGGCGACTCTTAATCCATTCTTGATAGTTACGTAACGACCCAGTGCCACTGTGCGGACAGCGACCGGCGCACTATGATCACTTCGGGAGGCTCGCGAGAGGACAAGGCTTAGGTCACTTCGCAATCTGGGACATCCCCTAGTTGGTCAGGTGATATAGGAGAGATAAGCTCAGTGAGGGATGTCCAGTACTAACTAGGTTTTCTGACGACAGATCGAGCATACTTTTCAGAATGAGCCACGACCAGCTTATGGCGAGGAGACGCGATAATGCCCAATACCGTCAGAGGTTTCTTCCACACGCTCGCACACGCGGAACAGACGAAGTTCGAAATCGCAACTCTCAAGCAGATTCCGACTATTGATATGCAGGTGTATGACCAAACCGGTGTTCAACTCACCGCTGGTACCGCCGCATCGCCAAATAGTTCTTTCGAGAGTCTCAAGGACTCCCTTGGATTCGGTCCATTGAGCCTGCCTCTCTACCCGGAGGGCGTTCGCCGTGGTGGGCCGGTTCTCGATATCCAAGCCGATGATCGTCACATCGATGCGATTGCCGATGTGTTGGATCGATGCGGAGCGGAGGACATCTCAATCTTCACGGCAGCAGAACGGAAGTAATTCAACCAGAATCATGGCTGGTAGAAACCGGCGTGACCAATCTATCGAACCCAGGACACAACAATGCCTGACTATAAGCATCGCTGGATCGAGTTGAGTCCTAGACAAGATACTCACGATGGGATGTGGCGCTGTCATTATATGATTATTGAATTCAGGCACATGTCGTGGAGGTATCGCCAAGGATATCCTGACGGAGTCTTCGCGTCCCGTGATGCTGCCGCCTCTGTTGCTCTGGAGGAAGCGCAACGTCTCGTCGATGCAGGCGTCGATCAGATGGCCAGCGTAGGTACTGGTGAACAACAGGGCAGAAGGGAGTACGCCGAAGACGGTTCATGAGCTGGTGGGGATGCTATAGCTTTGTGACGCATTTCTCCTTCCATTCAATTCAATATAGCCCTCCTGACATCCCCAAATGATTCGTGTACTACCCCAACTGCGTCAGCTCGGAAAGCTCTGAGCGACCTTCAAGAGATAGTACTGAATCAGCTCCACTTCAATGTATGTGAGTTCCTCTACCTTTACACTGCAGTCGAGTAAGATTTCTGAGGCAACCATGTATTGCCTGATCTCTTCGCGCAGGGTCATGGGAGAGACTATGCAGTGTTGAAGTGAAGTGGATTCTTAAGGTAAGGTGAGCGTGTGGGTGTCAGCTAAACTGGCAATTGTCTTAGCTTCTGACATCCATGAAGCCGCTTTACTCCGATATTCTGAACGCCTCAAAGTACCGACACAAGTTTCCACCACACGCACTAGTAGACCAAATCAAGTCCGATCTGGCCTCCACCGGCATGGTAGGGAGTGGAGCAGCGATAAAGCTCATCTCCTTGACCTATTGTTTGAGCGCCGAAACGGTCCTGTATGAATTTGCGGCTCATATATTGAGAAATCTCCCGGATCTCGGGCTCACTTCCCAGGAGAGCCTCCTTGAAGTCATCGGCGAAGCGTTCACGACCATCATGGCGGAAGCCAGAGGATGCGCCCTGAGAGAGCTTCCAATCGAGGAGTCACGGGAGTTGGCATCAAGTTACTTCAATGAACGAAGCGGTCGTTTTCTGGAGCAGTTGCAGAGGAAAGTCCACCAAACTCTCAGTGACCAGTTAGAGCAAAGCTAGCCCGATTCTGAAGATTCAGAGCTGTGTTGAGGTGCCCCACCATCCTCTCCCGTTTACGTTAGTACCCTAGGGTTTGTCCTAGTGCCGCACCCCATTGAGGCTGATTAGGCTGGGGCCTTCTGCTTACGAGGAACCAACCTATCGGTCCGTGAAAGGAGCGCACAACATGACTATGACGGTTAAATACTGTCTTAAATGTGGTGATAGGTTGTCATACACGGCACCGCGGAATGAAGACGAAATCAAATTTTACTGGGCCAAGCTCCGAAGGCATGGTTCGGTCACTCGCCAGGGAATATGTGATGGTTGTGGACGGGAGGCCAGCGTAACCAGTTATCCGGTACCAGATTGGGTCACGCAAGCTGTCTAGAGCATCCACGTCGTGACTGTAAGATTTTCATCCACCCCACTTGCCCTGCTCGCAATGACTGGATAGGTCAGCTGATCTGACGATGTTGGCACTGTGAATGCTGCCGCTGGTTGCGCGGGGGCTTGCTGGGGGGTAGCGTCCTCGTCCATCTTGGTGTATGTGTATATGCAGGCCGGTCCACATCAGGGGGCAACCTCGTGCTCTCCAGACCGGTTCTTATCGACCTAGCTCCCATATCGGCACAAGCCAGTACAGTGCTTCCCCTGCTTTACCGATGACGTCCTCCAAGCCCAGTTTCTACCAATTACCCGTACAGATTGCGGCGATCACGGCGGTGGTCGTGGTGACCTGGCTGGCGGCGTGGCAGTATATGCAACAGTCGCTGATACAAACAGCCGGGGAAGCTCTCAGTTTAGGGGCGGCGGAAATCGCCTCGAAATTCGATCGGCTGATTTTTGAACGCTATGATGATCTGCGCGTCATGGCGGTTGTTTTGTCGAATCGTATAAAAGAAGATCCGCCGTTCGTGCAGCATTATCTTCACACGGTTCGGGACACCCGTAAAACATATCATTGGGTTGCGGTGGCGGACGGGGAGGGACGCTTGGTGGCCTCAACTTCGAATGAATCTCCGCGAGGGATGGATGTCAGTGCGACCCCCTGGTTTCAGGAGATCCGCGCACTGGCCTTGACAAGGCCAGATGCCACCTTACTGGGAGGAGTTGATGCCTTCCTGGCCGAGGAAGGTGCACCTGATGCGATCGCGATCTCACGAGCCATCTACGATTCGCGCGGAAGCTTTGCCGGCGTGGTAACGAGCCGTATCACGCTCTCCGTCTTGGAAGAGATTGCAGTGGAAACGCTGCCCAGTTTGCCCAACAAAAGTTCCATGTTGACCGATATCGAGTACCAGATCATCGCTGAGGATGGAGTGGCCTACGTCGACAGTGACTTGGCTCATAAGGGCCGATCCAACTTTTCCACCCTGAAAATGAGATCGCTGGAATTGGCGCGCCAAGGTAAGGGGCGTTATATCGAGGAAATGAACCTGCGGAAGCACATTCCCATCATCACAGGTTACAGTCACACCAGGGGATGGGGTCAGCCCGATGCATTTCGGTGGACGGTATTGGTGAGCATACCCACGGCGTCGCTAGTACAGCCCGTTCGAAGTTTTCATTTCAAGGTCGGAGCAGTCGGCGTCGTCATTGTCCTGCCGATCTTCTATCTCCTCATTTGGATGCAAGGACGATTGCTCAAGGAATGGAAGCTCGCCCAGGCGGAACGAATGCGCGCCACGGCGGCCGAGGCACAGTATCATCTGTTGTTGCAGACTACGGATCAGGGCATTTTTGGAGTGGATCACAACGGGCGCTGCACCTTTATGAACCAGTCAGGGGCCAAGATGCTGGGCTATATGCCCTACGAATTGCTAGGGCATCCCTTCCATGATCGTGTGCACCGTGGAGGCGACGTACTCTGTGGCGATCAGTGTGTGCTGCTACGGGCTCTTTCACATGGGAATTTCACGCGACTCGAGGAGCAGGTGTTCCGGCGTAAGGATGGGACTGTGCTGGAGGTGGAATGTTCGGCCTTTCCCCTCACGGAACCCAGCCATACCACTGACTTCGTGTTCACGTTTGTCGATATTACCGAGCGTAAGCAGCGGACCAAGGAGTTGATGCTGTACCAGGGGCGTCTGCAGTCGCTCGCGAATCAATTACGTAAAGCAGATGAGACGGTCCGCCAACGCGTGGCGACCGAGCTCCACGACAATCTTGCGCAGACGCTCGCCCTGTGCCGGATGAAACTGGAAGCTCTGTCGCGCGCCACGACGCCGTCGTGCGCCGCCGGCATTGCGCCAATTACGGAGCTGATCAAGGAAGCGTTGGCAGTCATTCGACAATTGATGAGCGATTTGCGACCACCGACGCTCGGGGGTGACGGGGATCTAGCTGCAGCGGTCCAGTGGGTTACGGAGAAGCTACAGCGCCATGGATTGGTCGTCCGAGTGATAGATGATGGCAAGCAAAAGCTGTTGGATGCCGAGGTATTGCGTACTGCATATCAGTCGCTCCATGAGCTGCTCTTCAATGTGCTCAAGCATGCGCAGGTCACCGAAGCGACGGTGCGGCTGCGCCGAATTGGTGACCATCTTGCCATTCAAGTCAAGGACCGCGGCGCTGGTTTTCAAATGGAGGGCTCGCAGGCACCCACACGGGAGGGTGGGTTCGGTCTGTTCAATCTACAAGAACAACTGCACGCGATCGGCGGACGCATTCGGGTCTGGTCCGTCCCTGGGCGCGGGTCCCGAGTGACGATGCTGTTCCCGTTGCAGACCCGTGCGGTCACGGCGCTGGCCGGGTATCAAGGGAAGCAAACCTCCACTGCAGCCCAGCCCGGCAACGGAGATGACCGTCCCAGTCAGCTTCGGATTCTCTTAGTAGATGATCATCAGATCATGCGGCAAGGTCTGCGCAGCATGCTTGAGAGCGAACCGGGATTCGAAATCGCCGGCGAAGCGATGGACGGAGAAATTGCGGTAGAGCTCGCCGCCTCAGTCCATCCTGACGTTATCCTCATGGACATCAATATGCCGAAGCTCAACGGCGTGGAGGCCACCCGTCGCATCAAGCACCAGTTCCCAAACATCGCCGTGATTGGACTATCGATGCACGAGGATCCGAAGCTTGAGCAGTCGATGTACGAGGCCGGCGCCTGCGCTTACTTATCGAAGGGCACGGCCTTCAATGTCGTCTGCGACACGATCAGCAAGGTGCGGGGCGGGGACCGCACGACGGAGAACCATCCTGTCAACTGATATTCCGTGGCGAGACTCGGGCAGCAGATTATGATAGGACAAGCCGAGCAGTATGGCCGCTGGCATGGCATGTCTGTGTGGGTGAGTTAGCTCGCTGTTCACCATGAGAATCCAGTTCGAACACGCTTATATGCAGCCAACTCTGGCCATCCTACTGGAGAGATCATGAGATCTGACGAGACGGGGCCAGTGAACGCTCTTTCAGGTTACGCGGGGGAGTAGTCCACGACAGTAGAGACTCAGCGAGCATTCAAAGGCACATCATGCGAGTCGCGCTGGTTCTGATCATTCTCCTTCTCAGCGGATGTTCCCAGGCCAGGCCAGACAGGGCTATCTATTCCGAATCCGGACCTGATCAGGCTATCGACCGAGCTGACAGTTATTGGACAGAAGAACGCAAAGCCCTGTATGAGCGGGCCCGTGAGGGAGCACGTCAGGCCCGTGAACGGTACATCGCGACCAACCGTCCGGCGCTTCAGCAACAATTTCGACAGGAAAACCCCGGTCTGACCGATGCGGAAATCAATGCGCTTGTCGATGATGCGCTGGAGAATGGGTTGCGCCAAGCCGTTGGACGCCGAAGATTGGATCCCGCGAGACCGCCCATTGACTGTATGTCTCCACAATTGGGACGTTCCGTCTTCACGAACTGTTATTAGCAAGCGCTGCACTCGCTAAGAAATGGGCTTGGCGTTTCTCTTCCGTGGCCTTCTTCACTAAATCAACCAAATCTCGGCCCACCTCCGGTCACTCACTGAGAGCGGGCGTTGCTTCACTTCGCCTTCGTCGGCGCCTGGGGCATGGGTGCCAGCGGCTCAAAGGGTTGTCAATCCGCTCTCTACGCCCATGGCAACGCAAATGATGTGCTGATTAGGCAACATCCGGACCTCCCATCCCCCCCTTTCGACGTACCTCGTTCGAATCTGGCTCGAATCTTCATTCCTGATACGGTTGACTCAAGCACGACGCACTTACCAAGAGGAGGACCGAGATGACCTGTACACGCTGTCAGGGATTGATGCTGGAAGAGCAGATGATCGATATGGAAGCCGGGTATGGCGAGATGTGGAGTCGCAGCTGGCGCTGCGTCAATTGTGGCCACCGGGATGACGCCGTCCTGCAGCAGTCCCGTCAGCTCCACGCCCAGCCGATCTTGGTCAGCGCCCAGGCCGTGATGGTTGAAGAGACCGTGGAGCTGCCGTGGGAATCGGATTTGTCTGAGCCGCTTGCCGCTTAAGGATACCGGCTGGCCCAAGAGGGGCTCTGGCATGGAAAAGGGACAAGCTCATGAGACCAGTCACCATCCTAATCATTGAGGATCATGCGTCACTTCGCACCCTGCTGGCGCTAAACCTTGAAGATGCCGGCTATCAGGTTTGTGAGGCCGCCAATGGCCGGCAGGGACTCGAACGGTTTCGGGCGCAGCCCGTGGATTTGGTCATCACGGATCTGGAGATGCCAGAGATGAACGGCCTGGAGGTCATCCTGGAGTTGACCCGGGCGTTCCTGGATGTGAAGGTCATCGCCATGAGCGGGCGTTCCGCAGAAGAACTCCAGAAGGCAAAGCTCCTCGGGGCTCGGCATACCTTTCCAAAACCGCTGGATCTCGAGGCGTTGCTCTACGCAGTGCAGTATGAACTGCAGCACTAGCCACGACAGCACCGTCACGCCAACCTCTTCAGAATGAGCGTCGATCTTAGGGGGTTGAGTTTACCGTTCGTTTAATGGATAACGAACAACGATCGGGTACCAAGAACGGAAGATATTCCCACGATATGGCTCGATGCAAATGTGAACGTTTTGACCGCTCAGCGTGCTACGCTGAACAGTATGCGGATTTGTGTGGGCAGATTGACTCAGGTCCTTTTCCTATCGGCTCTGTGCGTGACCGTCGGGTGTACCGCTGTGCCACGAAAATATCTGAAAGAGGTAGATCCGAGTGTCACGTTGTCTTCGCTGGCCGCCACGCCCGAGCGTTATCAAGATCGGCTTGTCGTATTGGGCGCTGTCATCGTGAAAGAGGAAATTCGGGGTGGAAACCTCTGGTTGCACGTAAAGAATCGCCCACTCAATGAGAATTACCGGCCACATCTTCCCCCCAGCCCAAGCGATCACGAAGGCGGGTGGTATTGGATCGTCGTGAAGAACCATCACACGTTGCCCGGTTCCTACCGCCATTGGGCTGATATGACCATCGTCGGTCGTGTCGTCGGTGTTGGTCCGGAAGGACAGCCACTCCTGAAATTGGTATATGCACGCGGGTGGGGCATGTCCTCGGAACATGATGGCGTGTGGGAACACAGTGTGGATGAGAACTATGGACCCACGACTCCACCAGAGCTCATCCGTGAATCGGACCCATTCCAATAACGAACGAAGAGTACCCCCGTCAGTCTCCCCTTCGAGATTCGCTTCGTCTTAGGCCTGTGTAGCGCCTTAGGCATACTCGAGACGGACGAGCTCATCGATGTATGTAAGACGACCGGCATCGTCCGGCTAGGGATCCTACCAGCAAGTGACCGCACTTACTCATGACAAAATGACCTCCGTTATGGATCCTACCCGGTAGGTGCCCTCGCTATGGAGGTGAGCCTATGGCCTCTCAATTAAAATCCGTCACCCTCTGTAACCTGTGTGAAAAAGTCTATGATTCGAACCGATCCTTGTGGGTGAAAGTGAATGACTACCGTGCATATCATGGCGAACCAGCCGACAACTATGTCTTCACCGAAGCGATTTGTGACGCGTGCCACACGCTGTACGCAACAATGATCGGAATGCGCAACAAGGCGAACCGAGTCACGGGCTCGACCGTTGATGATGGCTTCATGGCGGCGCTGGCACCTGACAGCACCTCAACAATTGACCATGGTCTCGCTTAGGCAGGTACTTCAACATGGGAGGTCACATGAAAAAGCGGCGTGCTAAACAAGTTGTGAATGCCACGAAACAACTGATGCGACAGGGGAAGAAGACTTTGCGAGGCAAGGCGGGAGCTGCGGCTCGAAAACTCAAGAAGACCGTGGGCGGCGTTGCATCCACAGCGAGCCGGCGACTGAAGAAAGGAGTCAAGAGGACAAAATCCACGGCCGCTAGTCGTCAGGCGGGGAAGCTCGGTCGAGCCGTCGGCGGATTCCTGGGCCAGGCGATCGGCAGTGCCCAGAAACTTGTCACACAAGTCGTGAAGAAGTAGAGCAGAGCGGAGGTGAAGACGCTGTCATGGAAAAGATGATGACTGAAGATCCATCGAACCGGCAATGTTCACTCCTCTGAGCGACTTTTATTATGCCGGGTGTATGATCAAGTTGACTCCGGATCGACTGGCGGATGGGCAATGGGGATGCCGGTATTCAATTGTTGTGGAATCCCTAAAGCCAAAGTCCAATTTGAAAGAGGGGCATGTCGAGGCAGACTTTTCTACTTCTATAGACGCAGAAATAGCGGCATTGAAAGCCGCGAAGTGCATTATTGATTCAGGTATACCGCTGTTCAATTTTAATGTCCTGACAGAAGGAACTACGGCTCAGAGATTTCAGTATCGCGACTACCATTCTGATGGCCGCACGATCAAATTGCTGCCGGTCCAACTAGCGAATGGGAGCTGGCAATGCGAGTATATACTTTTTGAACCTGGCAAACTCCCAACCGGCAAAAGGCGCGGATTGGCTGATGGCACCTTCGCTACAGTCACGGAGGCCACCGCGGCTGCCTTGAAAAAGGCGAAACGTGTCATCAGTTGATTCAGCAATCGATCAGGCTCACAAACTCGGCTTACCTGCTCGTCAACAACCGGGCAGAGTGGAACGTGACGAAGACAGTTCATGGGCCGGGTTCCCTCCCATTAGACACTTGGTAGCCCAATGGCTTAGGGTGATCTGAGAGTCCACACCCCTAAACGAGGAGTAGGCCCATGCCCGGAATGTTTGGCGCTCATCCTCCGCTCATGCTGATCGCCATTGCCATCGTCATGATAGCGATTGTGGTATTCGCGCTGATGACGGCAGGTTACTAGGTTGGGTCAGTCTGATGCTGACGGTGTCAACGACAGCGATGTTGATCGACTTTAGGCTTCTTCCCGGTCTCCGATCTTAACGATGAAGACGGACAGTTTCTTATCGTTGATCGTGTAGATATGCGGTAAGGGCCTGGCCGAATGCGATCAAGGTCACCCTCGCATTCATCTTCTCCACACCATCTCGACGGAGGGCGAGGTCGAGTAGGGTGGTGAGGGAGAATGCAAAGCACCCCCCTAAGGTCCTTCCTAGTAGGGAGATTACGGCTCATTCGCTACCATCGTGTCGATGTGAGACACGATAGGGCGGCGAGGAGTCCATGCGTCGATTTTTGCCAGCGTGGTGTTGTGCGGTGTTCTGATACTCGTGAGTACAGCGTTCGCTGAGGACGAGCAGATCCTGCTACGGTTATCCGCGAAGGGCACCCAAATGTCGGGCCTCTTTACCGCCAAGGATCACTGGGAGGTGCGTTGGAAGGGCGACGAAGGACTCTCTATCATAACGTTCGATCGCGAAGGCAATCGTATTGCCGCGATTGCCTATGCAGAGCACGGCGGAGGCGGGAGCGCTTCTCAAGAACAGGGCGGGACGTACTCGCTCAAGGTTATCAGCGAGGGGGCCTGGACCGTGACGGTCGTGCAGCAACCATGAGCATTTTATTATGGTGATGGCTGCCTCGACGTGCGTCGAGTAACACAGCGAAACGGACCGAAATGCTTAAGAGCGACAACCTCATCTGCTGCACCGGGATCCGAGAATTCAAGAATATCCTACTGTGACTTTCCTCTAGCATAATGCAAGCCATCACCCTGGTATCCATTGAGATACGACACGTATCCGTCGAGATACCATAAGAGGATTGGTAGAAACCCAGTGGGATGTCACAAATTCACCGCACCAACCCGATTGTCGATTGCATGTAAGGACGATTGCACTGTTGATCAATCAGCAGCGGTACCGCATCTTCTGCTGAACCAGTAACTGCGAACGCAGGGCCTGTTCAACGGCATATCCGGACACGTGGCGCTATGACCATTCTATTGGGGCGGATTGGCATAGCTTCTGCACTTCCGGAGTCCAGGTGAACACGTTCCAGATATTGACCAGCAGGAGGGATTATGACGAATCCTGGAGGTAGTGAGCCTGGAAACATTGGAATCATACAGCAGTGCTTTGAAAGGTGGTTTCGTGATGTCACGCCGGGCCCGTACACTGAGCGCTTCGTCTATCACGATGGCGCGCAGACTTCAGAACTCGCACTCGACCGTGAATTCGTCAACGATCTCCGTCCGGAGAACCTCAAGGAGTATATGGAGCATACCGTGCTCCCCACGCTCCGTGCGAGTCCTGGAAAGATCATTCGAGCAGGGACCGACGGCCTCAGTGTCCGTGCAAGACAGACGCACTGACCAAGTGCCCGCGACACGGAAGGAGGCTCATGTTCAAGGGATGGGCGGAGACTCGAGAAAACGACAATGCCGGACTATAAGCATCGCAGCATCGAGTTGGTTCCCAGACGTCAAGCTGATGGGGCCTGGCATTGCGAGTATCGCATTATTGAATTCCGACAAACCTGTTGGGGGTATCACAAAGGGTGCCCAGACGGCGGCTTCCCTTCCCGCGAAGAGGCCCTCGCGGCAGCCCTGGAGGAAGCGAAACCTATCGTCGATTCACTCGAGCCCCCTGCACAGGTTCCATGGTCCGAATACGGCTCGGTTCTAGGAACATACGGGGACAGGGTGAAAAGACTGACTTTCGCTTTCGCTCAGTCGTTGGTCTTCTTTGGTACGAGTGTCCCGCGCAGAGTGTTCTTCCTCCCGAATTGGCGAAAATAGTGGACACCATCGCCTGAGTTCTTCACTGCTCAAAAAGGCCTTTATACATTCTAGGATAGAGTCATGGAGTGGCTTCTGTGACCCAGATAATTGCGCAGACACGCATGGTAGCAGCGTTTGGTACCTCATTCGCAAACTCGGCTTCCGTATGGTACACTTCATGCGTCGAGCTGTGATCCTCGCGCTCATTCCTTCCTTGTGTTGTCCTTGTGTGATCGAATAATAGGTGTGTGGTAGGGTGGTCGGGCAAAGACCTTTGTGTCAATCATCGAGTCCGGCACTGAGCTGGAGGATGGGTGCAAGCTCAGCAGGCCACACCACGACGAACGCATACTTGGTAGAAGCCTCTCTGAGCGTGAAGATCGTAGCCAAGAACTGATTGACCATGTGCACGGTAATTCATTTCGTACGAGAGATAAGTTATGAGTACCTCGTGGTGGACGAAGCCCTCGCACCGACGGAAAGCGCGCATTCGTAGAACGAGGATACGCTGGGATCTTCTGGGACTGCAAGATCCGGCCGGAACCTCCTCCGCACCGTCAATTGAGGATGTTCGCCGCCAAATCATCTCCGCCTCAAGCAATGGGCTGAGCCCTGATACACTCGCTCGTGCTCAGGCAAACGACTCTCTCCGTACATCAGTTCCGAAAGCAACTCGGGCATCTCGAAAGCGAGGGACCCGTTCCTAGAACGCCTCGTGCCTTACGACGCTGTATCAGAAGGAGGACATCATCGGAGGACCAGGAAAAACTACCAGCGGCAAACGTGAACGCGAACGAGCACGTCAACAGAAGCAGCGGACGAAGGAAGAGCGGCGCGCGCAACGTCAGGCCAACAAGGTAAACCGGAGCCCGACGGTCGAGGGGGAAGATCCGGATCTCGCTGGTTTGCGCTGGGGTCCTCAATCGCCCGCGTACTGACGCCGGTATACCCGTGAGCACTTCTCTGCGCTTGCTAACTATTCGATCGCGAGTCACCAAGTAATACTCCGGCCTCTCACCAAAGAGGTCACTCGATGCAACGGACATTTCTAAAGTGGCGGGACAGTCTCGTAATGGCTCCTTGACACCTTCCGACGGTTGCCCTAGCCTTACATCGGTAGTTGGCTATACGTCTAGTTTCCGATGACCCTGACAATTCCTCCCAACGACCGTATTTATAAGTTCGCAGCAATCGGTGGACTCATTCTCATTATCTTATCCGTGTATCTTTCCGAGCAAACGGTTTCATAGTCCCTCAGGCTCCTCCCGCGCCGGCCGCCACAGGCTACTTCTCATAAATTCATAGGATTCGGATGTCACTCTGACCAGGCTGTGCCTTTCCCATAATCCAACATCCAATGCCGGCTCGCTGCTCTCCTCCCTATGTGCTTTCCTAGTACGCCAGCCCCGCGAGGTCCACTATGCTTGGTGAAAATCCTTCACAAGGAGAAACGTATGCGACGACGGAACCATCCTCCCTATGTGCTCATGCTTGCGATCAGCGTGGCGGGGTTCAGTTCACTCGCGGAAGGGTCGCTGGGACCATACGAAGCGAAGGGTGCCAAGCTCAATCACAAACAGATGCCTCAGCAAGCGAGCGATGATTCGTCTCGGCTGGACAACCAACAGCAGGGAGCTGGCGACGTATTCGAAAGGGAGAATGCTAAGGCGCTGCGCAAGAGCCCAGTCGTGTCGCCGTCGAGAGAACAGCGCAATCCTGAAGGAAAGGTACGGCTCAGGGTAGGGGGTCAGGCACCAGTCCCACCAGGCCTTCCGGAGTGAGTGGTGATCTAGAGCCTTCTCTGTGACTCACTGGGATTGTTACTAGGTTCACACTAAGCGATCATTGACTAGAATGACGGTCGTACTCTCTACTCCTCAGCATACGGAGGTCTCGATGGCCATTGCACCAGTCAAGCAGCTATTCCCTCAACGACAGCACTGCGACTCACGGCGTTCCACAGGGGCTCAAGGGCTCTACTCTGACAGAACCAACGAGAGAATCAGGATGGCACATCTGTTCATGGGCGTGCTCAAGTGCTTTGTTCCTCGTATCAAAATATGATGGAAGATGTGCCCGGATGAAAGCGGGGCGCAGTTAGATTTCGTCAAGTTGTGATCATCTCCTTACTCTGTTCGGACTCCACCCATGAGGGCCTAGAACCTCACCGCGACATTTGTTGATCGGTGATTCCCCAACACATAGCCCCATCGCTTCTCGAGAAGCCACTCCACTACTCTCTCGTTCCATTGAGAATGCCTGTGAACGGGATATTCTTGGTGAATATTTTCTTCTATCCAGATATATATCAGGTGTGAAGACCCTGACGTCGATTGGTCAGAGAACGAGTTCAAGGTGGATCGCACTCTTTCTCTGTGTCTGTGTGCTGGCGCAGGTGGTCGGCATGCCGATGACGCTCCTGAGTCTGTTGACGACCTCCGATGTGCTCGCGGAATCAGGTTCCGAAGATCCCTCGATGCTTCCCCAAGTGCCTGAGCTCCGTCCCTTCAGCGCCCTACACCTCCGTGTCGACGGACATACGATTCCCCATCTGCCGGTGTTGGCCGCGTCCGTCTTCCATCCGCCCTTGACCTAATCTCACTCCGCACAAGACGTGTATCGGCGACCGGGCTCCTGGCCGTGACGATCCCGCCATGTTCGATGCGCTCAGTGTCGAGATGAAGGGGCTTGTGAGCGGCGATCAACAGGCCGTCACTCGGGCAACGGTCGGGGCTTCAAATTATCAAGTGAGGTGCATTATGCAGCGAGGGCTCCGTCTTTTTCGTGAGGAACCCGTGAATCTCGTACTGGTTGAACTCCGCACCCCGGGTATGGACAGATTGGATCTGATTCGAATGCTCCACCACACCCATCTGAGGGCGAAGATTATCGCCATGGCCGGAGGTATCGGGGACTGAGAGCATCTCGCGGTGTATCAGGGCGTTCATACGACGCTCCAGAAACCATTCAGTCGGCAGGAACTCTTGGAGGTCGTGCGTGCGCAACCGGCGTCGTCCAGTCCTGTCGGTGTGAGAGACAACCACGTTGAGGAGAAACGATACGAATGAGATGCTTGTTGGCACTGCTCGTGATTCTGACTTCCCCTGTTTTTGCGGTGGCAGGTGAACCGGACACACTGCTCAGCCTCGTGGCGGACTACGCCGACCATAAGCAACGGGTTCAAGACTTTCGAGCGACGAGGGGAAAGGGTTCTTCACGCGACACTGGACAGCTGATTGAACTCAAGAGGGAACTGCTCGTGGCCATCAAGGCCGTCGATGAGTATCGGGCGCGACTCCTTCGAAGTCGAGAGGAGGCCGTCGCACACGATGTGCCGCTTGCACTCAAATCTGCCTACCTCGCGATGTTTCATGTCATCTCGATGGAGTTAGATCACACGCTGTATCGGTCAGATTTGGCTCTCACGCTGTCAGAGAAGTATGTCGACATCTGGCTAGCGGTTGATCCGTCGATTCCCGTGATGGCTGTTCCCTAGCAAAGTCGCGTGCCGAAATGCTCTGCACTCCTACTGCAACACTGACAAGTATGTATGCCCACAGATCACCTTATCGGACCAAGTGCCCACTAGAAGTTCAGTCGCGGGACAGCTGGTGCTCCCGCGGTGCCCGGATGTAACATGTTGTGATTGGATCCGCGCCGAACAAAAGGAGGGATACCATGTATCGATTGATGAGCGTTGTGATGTGTGGTTCGCTGCTGCTCGCCGGCTTGGTGTTCGCCGCGGAGGAACAAATCATCCAGGAACTCACTGCAAACGGATCGCGGACGACGCGGCCGTTCACCGTGAAAGACGGTTGGGAGGTGCGGTGGACAGCCACGAATGATTTCTCGCTCTTTCTTCTCGATGCTCAGGGACAACAGCTGGAGGCGCTGGGGAATTCGACCGGCGATGCTGCCGGCGCGACGTATCACGCGAAAGGCGGGACCTACTCTCTCAAAATCTCGAGCAATGCGCACTGGACGGTTACGGTGGTGCAGCTTCCCTAGCTCACACGGTCTGTTCAGGTTCCCATAACATATGGATTGTATGCGGAGTCACTCGATAGTGTGAATGGCCATTCACAGAGACCCGATCCCTGGTGGGGGAGCCGAGGGGAAGGCGAGCCGATGCTGAAGGAATTGCATCGTGAGCCGTCACTGAGATAGCTGCCTCTTGTCGGGTCGTGCAAGCGGATCATCCAAACATGATCGCGCCACCCGCACGATTTCGTAACGATGGGTGCCGGCAACGGTAGAGCAAACCGTTGCCGGCCGCGCGAATCACTTTGATGATCCTGTCGGGCACGCGGGGCCGTTCTGTCTGCCGCTTTTGGTTGGCGGAAAATCGTGCCAGGCAAGGACGGCTTGCTGAGGCGTAGAGCTACCCATATTCGCCAGCGACTTTGAGTCGTCCAGGATCGCGGCAGGGGAGACGCCTCTTGACTTGCCATCCTTCATAAGATACACGATAACTCGTCGAAGCAAGTCGCATCGTCGACAGCCTATCAGGGTGCTCTCTACTGATATTTTCTCTTCCTGGTACCTCCTGGGCGAGAGCCCTCCACCGAGAAAGACGAACGACGTGTTACGGAACATCAGCGGCGCCACAGACTTCATCGATCATCCACAGGTTACGGTGTGCCTCAGCCTTTTACTCTGTGTCTGTGTGCTCGCGCAGATGCTCGGTGCCCCGGTGACTCTGCTCAGTCTGTTGACGACCTCGGACATGCTTGCCGGATCGGTTTCTGAAGATTTCTCGGTACTCCCTCCGGTACCTGAACTCCGTCCCTTCAGTGCCCTGTGTCTCCGTGTCGACGGGCATCCAATTCCCCATCTGCCTGTATTGGCCACCTCGGTCTTCCATCCGCCCCTGACGTAATCTCACGCCAGCCTCCATGTGAGCATCGGCCATCGGGCCTTTGGCCAGAGATGTTACCGCCATGTCCGGTGTTCCCGTGTGCGCGAGATTGAGGGATTCGCGAGCGGCGATTGATCTGCCGCTGTAGCCGAGGGATTGACCGGTCGGCCTCGAGACTGTGAAAAGGGGTCTATCATGCAGAGAGTGCTCGTGATTGAAGACGAACCAGAAGTGCGGCGACATGTTCAACAGGCCTTGGAAATTGAGGGCTATTCTGTCCTGACAGCCGCCGATGGGCACGAAGGGCTCCGCCTCTTACGCGAAGAGCCTGTCGATCTCGTGCTCGTCGATCTCCTGATGCCCGGGATGGACGGTTTGGAACTGATCAGGCAACTCCGCCGTACCTGCCTCACTGCCAAGATTATCGCCATGTCCGGCGGAATCGGGGACTGGAACTATCTCCAAGTCGCCGCGTATCTGGGAGCCCATATGACGCTGCAAAAGCCATTCAGTCGGCAGATGTTGCTGGATGTCGTGCGGGCACAGCTGTCGCCGGATTCAGGGTGCAAGGGCGGCCGCAGCTAGGGAGCGACCTCGCGAGTTGCAACATTCAAACTCTCTAAGTGATATCTCGGGTGTCTTCGACAGTGAGCCGCTCCATGAGGCGAGAATAACCAGCGGATGGATATCGAGGGTTTGCAAAAGAACCGGCTGGGAGCGAGTATGTGGAAAGCGTCTAGCGAGGCGGACCTCACTCGAGGCTCCGCGCATCCATCCACTGTCGACCGGAAGGAGTAGATATGAAATGTCCCGAATGTTTGACGGAAAACGATGTCTCCGCCACGAAATGTTCGGTGTGCGCGCATCCATTTGCCCCACAGCCGGTTCGGCCTGTGGTGTACACCAGTTTCTACGGGGGGTATTTTGCCTTTCGCGAATTGGTGACACCACATCTCATTAAGGTGGTGTATATCGTGGGAGCCTGCTTCATCACTGCGGCAGGGGTCATATCGATCCTGTCACCCGAAACGTTGAGCGGGGGGTATGAGGCGGACCCGATCCTCACCCGCTTTGGAGGGATCATGGTTTTACTGGTTGGAAATCTGGTGTGGCGGATGATGTGCGAAGGCGCCATCCTGCTCTTTAGCCTCCATGAGATCCTTGTCAGCCTCGACACTCGGGCCAGGGTCATGATGGCTCGGCTTCAGCAGACCTCGAGCGTGTGATGCATGACCTGACGGACATCCTCTTTACCCTCTTCATCGTGTTTGTGGCTGCGCAGGTCGGTGCGGAAGTCGTCGGGCGGCTCACGCTCCCTGCTGTGGTCGGCGAGATTGCGGCCAAGGATCGGCCTGGCCGCGATCATTGAGGCGTTTCTGGCCGGGATGGTGGTCGCCGAAAGCCAACAGCGTCATACGCTGGAGCACCAACTGTCACCTAATGATGGCGTTCCTGGTGCCATTTTTCTTTGTGGTGACCGGCGCGCAGGTCGATGCGTAGGTCAACAGCCTTTTAACCGGCGGACCATCTCGGAGTAGAAGATGTCGGCCAGCCGCTCCAAATTCACGCAATCCGCTTCATTATAGCCGAGCAGCCGCTCTCTGGCGGCCTCATCATGGGAGTGCCGCCATCGATTCCACAGCAGGACCGCATCATGACCATCCAAGCCGTGCAGATCTGCCGCGCGAGCAATGTCCAGTTGCGCCTCAATCGCCTTCAGTCCCCCTCGGTATCCAAGCTGCCGGCCAACAAAGCAAAGGTCAATATGAGGTTGGTTCAGGGGAAGGCCGGGATAGTGCGTGAGCAGCATCGGCACATCAAACGTCGTCCCGCAAAACGTTACCAGTAGATCGTATTGCGACAATTCTTCCCCAAGTTGCCGCTGGTCCAGCGACTCACCTCGAACGAATGAGGTGAAGCGACCATGGGCGTATAACCCCACGACGGTGATTTGTCCGAACGAATCCGTTTCGATATCCAGATACACGGCGCGGTCACGAAGCCATTCATAGAGCCGCCACTGCTCCCGCTGAGGCAAGATCACGCCGAAGTAGCGCGCATCGTCTTGAGAATAATGAGCATGCGCTTCGGCGACACCTTCGTCATACAACGCCTTCCGGCCTGCGCTGATGCCTCGAATGGAGGAGGCCGCGAGAAAATGCGACCAGGTGTCGATCCCTTCCAGCCACAGCCGCCGTTCGCTCGTGCGCCCTATTCCCGGAAGCAAACAAAAGGTGGATGTAATCATGTGAGTCTGTACGAGGCTCGTCCGTACATATCCAGATCGTTAACGCACAATCCCGTCCGGCCAATTGTCTCCCGGCACATATGCCGGTTTCAACGTCCATATGTATAAATCGGACGATGAACCAGACTCTTCAACGGTCGACTTCCTCCGATTCGGTCTGGTGCGGTTTTAGAGTTTGTTATAGTGAATCGAAAGGAGTCGAGCACGGACATCTCCATGCTCTCGTGTGCCGGAGTGACAAACATCCTGGTACAATCATCGAGGAGTGTTCAAACCGAGAGCACGTATGCTGCTTGCGTGGGACGGGCTGTCACCACCGGAGAGGAAGGTTGCCATGTCACGACTTATAAGCAGAACGCTAAGCGGTTTCATATTACTGGCCACGACAATGGCCAGCCTACCCAATTCCGCACTGGCAGCTCCGCCCGTGCAAGGAGAAGTGGTATCGATTTCAGCCGGTGTTCCGGGAACGATGGTCGTTCGAGACGATAAAGGGCAGCTTCATATTCTGAACCTCACGCAACAAACGCAACTCGGTGCCCAGTTTAAACCGGGAGACAAAGTGCTTGCCTTCATGAGCCCATATGGCGTGAGCGCGGTTCAGCTCCAGGTGGGAGTTCGCTAGGTAGTTCCTATGACCCGCAAAGAAGCGATCAGCACATAAGAGACCTCCGCGAATTTGAACTCTATTATCAAAGTCTATTGCGGGATTCTCGTGGGATCTCCTAAGGGGTCCAGAACTGACGTGTGCTAAGTCACTCATCTGGGAAGAGTCGTGCCCGTCCATGGTCCGTCCGTAGCCGGCCGACCAGGCGTGGTTTACGACCAGCGCGCAAGTCTATCTGCGCGACAAGCTAGGATCGTACACGAGGCATAGCGGTTCTGCCCTGACTCGGAGCGAATTATTTTGTACGTATGCGCTATTCGTGTCGGAATGCAGCGAGGAGCCCCGCCGCGCCGAGAAGCCCGCCTAGGATGATTAGGAACGAGGAAGTGTCAGGCAGATTTGCTTCCTGGGGAGGTGGCCAGTCGATAAAAAGGCCAAGCGCGATGAGAACGGCACCGAGAGCCTGCAAGACCTTCCATCGAATCGAAATTCGCTGAAACGTCTGCTGTGATCCTTCTTCAGACTTCCTATCCATAGCCAGTCTCACGAGCGGTTCAGCATAGCATGGGCTATGGACCGGTGTGTGAGCGATGTTATATCCAGAGGGTTCCGCAGGGGCGGTTTCCGCATCTGTTCCCCGATAGGCAATTACCTTGTGGCGTTCGGTTTCCCCGAGACCTCTGACAAGAGACCTATGTTTTAGAATGCGCTAGGTGTTACAACACTTGACGAGATGTTCATGGAATGGCTGAAGAAGAGCTGGAATTGGTTCTGGCGGCAAAGTGTGCTCAACAAGGTCGTCATCCTCGGCCTCTTCGCCGCATTTGTGCCGTTTGTGCTCCCCACGGTCGTAGCCTGGTTCAGACCGACAATGATTCACGTCGGCGTGTCCTTCTACACGTATGAACGAGGATCCCAACCGCAGGGGATGAATACGCTCTATTTCTTCGAGAGGCGCAACCTTGTGTCCAACTGCAGCATCCGCCGTGACGAGCAACCTGTTCCGAACGGTCGCGCCAAGGCGCCCGATCCGCAGGCCTGGGTCTTGATCAAGCTGTTGCTCGAAAATGTGGCCGATCGTGACATCACGAATCTCCGGGTCGGTCTGAGGTCTCCCGCCATCAATCAGGGGACGCAGGTTTTGACTGCTCCAAGTTTGGTGGCCTCGGGCAACCGGGAAGCGCCGCCGGACGTGAAGCCCTTGTATGTCCTTTCGATCGCCGCTATTCCGGCAGCGAGCTCGGTGGTTGTCAGCTTGAAGACTCCCCTCGATGACAACTTGCGTGAGTTTATCTATGTCAAACGCCGCCCGGTGACCATTCAGGCTCCCTATGTATCGGCGGATCAATTCAGGCAGTATCCTCCGATCGTCTCGCGCACAAATGCGGTCAAAATGTTGAATCGCGAGGGAGTGTTGCGAACCAGTGACGATGCCTTTACCGATGAAAAGCTCCAGGTGACGATGTTGTCTTCGGATGAGCCGGCCATGAAGGACGGAGGTGTATCGTATCAAGTCCTTCCACGGGCAAAGGCCTGTTCAGAAGCAGAAGCGGGCGTGTGGTGACCTTCAACTCCGGAGAACCGGCGTCAACTGTGCGAATCGACTTGTCAATCACGGTCAGGGCGAGGGGATCTTTGCAGTAAGCAGACTCCTCGCCGCCGACTGTCCAGCCAGCCATCCTGTCGTCCACGCCCATTGAAAATTGAACCCGCCGATGCGGCCGTCGCAATCGAGGATCTCCCCGGCAAGGTAGAGTCCAGAAACCAGCTTCGATTCCATGCTCCGATAGTCGATTTCATCCAATGGCACCCCGCCGGCCGTGACTTCAGCAAAGTTCCATCCTCGGTCTCGCTCAATCGGAAATCGAAACCGGGTCAGGGCATTCAGTAATCGATGCCGATCGACGCGTGAGACCTGAGCCGCAGCTTTCAGCGGGTCGCAAGAGCAGTGGTGGCAGAGTGAATAGGCGAATCGCTCCGGAACCAGCAACGCCATGGTTCGGACCAAGGAACGCTTTGGATGGTCCGTTGCCTGAGCGGCCAACCAAGCCTTCAACTCCTCAGCTGTGCGACTCGGCGCGAAGTTGGCATAGAGATCTACGGGCATGCCTTGAGATGTCGCCAGCACCCAGAACCGGCTGGCGTCCATCACCACGGGCCCGCTGATCCCGAAATGAGTCCAGAGTAGGCTCCCTATGCGCCGATCCACTTCTCGACCATTCACCAGAGTGATCAACTCCACGTCATGCGACAAGCCTGAGAGCGCCGCATGAAAAATGGAATGATCCAGGACCAGAGGGACTAAGGCCGCGACTGTCGGCGTCACCCGATGGCCGAGGGATCGAACCAGCCGATACCCGAATCCATCGCTTCCCGTTCTCGGCAAGGACTGGCCGCCGGTGGCGAAGATGACCCGCTCCGCGCGTATTGAACCACGGCTATGATCCACTAGAAATTCTGAGTTTGCCCAAGATATGTCACTCACACGATGGTCCGGACATATTGTGACACCGGTGTGGCGGGAACGCTCGAGCAATGCATGGAGTACGGTGCGCGCCTTGTCGGTCGTGGGAAACAACTTGCCCGTCGGTTCACGTTTCAATGCAACACCCAGCGACGCAAACCAGGCGATGGTTCGTTCAACGGAGAAGCTCGCAAGAATATTTCTGATCACGTGACGATTGCCGAAAAAATCCCTTGGCGTCACGACATCATGCGTGACGTTGCAGCGTCCGCCGCCTGATATCAGAATCTTGGCGCCTATTTGTTTGGCGCCATCCAGCAGGAGAACCTGTCCTGAATGCCCTGCCTTTGTCAGGGTTTCCGCCGCAGCGATAGCAGCGGTCAGCCCGGCTGCGCCGGCTCCCACCACGGCAATGCTCACGACGTCATCGGTCATCGCATCCTTCGTGCTCAGAGAATTCCCATCGCAGATGTTCTTCTACTTCTCCCATCCCATGCGCGCTTCTCTCTCCCGGGTACTATCTAGCAGGGTTATTCCAGCCGAACTAGTGGATTGCCTAGTAGGCGATTGGGGGAATGGGTCCCTAAAGTGAACAGTTGCGTATCGCAAAGCATTCTGTGACTCAAACGCTTACACATGATCATAGGTCGAATCCCGCGTGCCTACGCGCTGAGTCTTGTCGGAAGCTCTTACCACGATTCGAGGTATAGTTGGTGTCGATCTCTATCGGATTTCCAACCGTCAGGCTTCAACTTCTTTTGATCCTCGCATTCGCCTTGGAGGGATTCGATCGACCCTTCGAGCAATTCGTTCATGCCGCTGAGCCCAATACCACTGTGTCCGATTCCCATGGAAGTGGAAATCAAGACAGCGGGACTATGCCCAGCGGAATCAACCTTACGCTCCTCGGCGATCGACGCAAAGAAGCACAAACGGAACTGAACGCCATACGGGCATCTCTTTCATCCAAGAGGGCTGTCGGCGCTCTTCAAGAGGAGCAGCTGGAACGGCAGGCGCTACTGGAGCAAATCGTGCGCGGGTATGACGAGCAAGTGAGTGATCTTCAGCGGCTTACTGAAGCGCGTCAGCGCCGTACCGATACCCTCCGCAGCGCCGATGAATGGAAAGGCCTTCCAGAACCGCCGCCTTATTCGGTTTTCCTTGCAGATCAGTCGTGGGACGCCGTGTATTCCCTCGAATTAGCTGTAGAGGGTTTGCAGTCTCAACGGGAGTTGCTCACATTGCGATTTGAACAGGCGCGCGAAGCGCTGGCAACGGCTGAGGAGCGGCTGCGGCAGGCGTCGGAACGATTGGAAGCAGCGAAAGATCCTGCACAGGTAGATCGGGAACGCCGCCTTCACGGGCTAGCCGTTCTACACGCTCAGGCTGCTTCCGTTCTCCTTGAAGTGGCGCAGCTCTCAAGGAAGCGGGTTGAAGAAGAGCTGGATGGCACGAAAGCGCGGCTCGCGTTCGAGCAGCGGCGGCTTGACGCAGTCTCCGCTCATGTCGTGTTCAGCGAAGCAGATCTTGCCCAGATCAGAAGCCGCTCGGATAAAGAACGTCTGCGATTGGAAGAAAAGCTGGAAGAGACATTCAATGAGCGTCAGCGGCAGTCTCAGGCCGTGCAGGATGCCGAGCGTCGACTGGATCTTCTTCGCCGGAAACAAGCAGGAAAGGCTTCAACGGAGGAGACGCCGGCGCTGTCTCGTGCGAAGGCGGGGGTCGAGCTCGCGCAGGCCCGAATGGACAATCTCCTGACAGAGGCTGACCTCTTGCAGCAATCGATGAACGTCGTGGCCGGAGAGCGCCAGCTGTGGGAGAGCCGTTTCGTCATCGCCCATACGTCCGAGCCAGGGAAAGCACGGGAAGCCTACACACGGGTCATGCCGCTCTTCGACAATTTTCACGCTTCCCGGAATTATTTACGCCAGCAGGGTGGGATTGTATCCGGACAGATCAGCGAGCTGGAGAATCGGGTGCGCCATTCGCCGGCGCCGCAACGTGCGACACTGCAAGACCTGCTGCGCGCATTCCACGAGCGGCAGGAAGCCTATACGCGCGCCTTGCACCGAATGGATGAAGCGGCGAGGTTCATGGAACGGTGGCGAACTGAATTCAAGCAGCAACAGAGGGAATTACCGCTGTTCGATCGCCTTGAAGAATGGCTCGCCCGCAGCGGAAGCGTGATGAAGGACGCATGGACGTACGAGCTTTTCTCAGCGGAGGATACGATTGACGTCGACGGCAAGACGATGACCGGCTACCGCAGTGTGACAGTCGGGAAAGGGCTGACGGCGCTGGCAATCTTTTTGATCGGCTATGTTGTCTGCGTCTATGTGGCACAGGCCATCGGTCGATTGGCCGCGACGAAATTCGGCATGGCGCAGGATGTCGCCAATCTCATGCGCCAATGGAGCCAGGCATTGCTCGTTACGTTTTTGATTGTGTTGAGCTTCACATGGGTCAAGATTCCATTGACGATCTTCGCATTTCTAGGGGGTGCTTTTGCCATCGGCGTGGGATTCGGAGCACAGACGCTCCTCAAAAACGTCATCAGCGGCATTCTGGTTTTAATCGAACGGCCGTTGCGAGTGGGCGATCTCATTGAAGTCGATAACATTCGAGGTCGAGTGACGTCGATCGGCCTTCGTTCGTCCACTGTCAGAGACGTCAAAGGAACGGAGACGTTGATTCCGAACAGCAGTTTCCTCGAGAAGTATCTCACCAATTGGAATTATTCCAGTCGGGTGGGCCGATTTTCCCTTCGCCTCGGTGTCCCATACGGCATTGCCGCTCAGCAGGTGTCGGATCTGCTCTCCGCCCTTGCTTTGCAGCACCCCCAAGTCATGAAACAGCCTCCACCGCAAGTGCTTCTGGATGAGTTTGGGTCGCAAGCCCGCGTCTTTACAATGAATTACTGGCTCGAAATTGCCCCCGAGATAGATCCGAATGGGATTGCCAGCGAGTTACGCTTTGCAATCGAGCAAAAATTTTCGGAAGGCGGGCTGAAAGTCTTGCCGGCAGCCTAATTGAATATCAATAAGAGGGGACACGAATGACCTGTCGAAAATGCAAAGGATTCATGGTTCAAGAGCGACCATCGGGATCGTCCAATACAATCATCCTGCGGTGTCGCAATTGCGGATTGCTCCTCGACCCATTGATTGAGAAACATTGCGGCAATCATGTCCTGAGTAAAAACAGACTGGAGGAAGAGCGCCGATATTAGCGTATTCTAACTAGCTGTTAACACAACGTTAATCTTTGGATGCTACAACACCCTCGAGATTCATAACGGCAAGGAGGGATGCCAATGACGTGTCAAAAGTGCAAAGGCCTGATGATCCAAGAGCGGCAACCGGCGGTGTCGTCGAGCACGATCATTCTGCGTTGTCTTAATTGCGGTCTGATCATCGACCCATTGATTGAACAGAATCGCAGCAACCACGTGCGAGCGAAGGCAGCCTAGAAAAAGCTCCTCTTTGGCACGATGCACACAGCTGCATGCATCCGCTTGGTTGGAGTGGGCGTCGCGTACGCAGTCAGACCGAAAATTCTGCCCACACAAAGGTATGGTCTGAAGACTCTTTCGCTCGCCGCGGCTCGACGTCCACATCCGCCTTGACGCACTTTTCCGCGAGTGGTGCCGTCGCCATGATATGATCGATGCGCCATCCCTTGTTGGCTGCCAGCGAACTCGGCGCACGGTAGTCCCAAAACGTATATTGTTGACGAGTCGGGTAGAGCTTCACAAAGACATCCTGAAATCCCCATGCCACCGTTTGTTCATAGGCTTTGCGGGCGGCCTCATGGTAGCAGACATGTTTCAGATGCTTCTCCGGACTGTGAACGTCCATAGGCCGTGGAGCCACATTCATATCCCCACACCAAATAGCCGGAGCCTGCGGCGACAGATGTTTGTCGAAGTAGTTCCATAATCGTTCATACCAGGCTAATTTGTAGGCATACTTCGGCGAATCGATTTCGAACCCTTGCGGCACGTAGGTGTTGACGATGGGAATTCCATCGACGATGACGCTCAGCAAGCGAGCCTCATCCAAGTCTCCTCCATCGTCGAATCCATACGAGACAGCGTCCGGTTTTTTTCTGCTCAGGACCGCCACACCGTTATACGCCTTCATCCCCCGAAAGATCGTCTCATATCCGCTGGGCGCCAAGGCGAGCAATGGAAACTCGCTGTCCTGGACTTTGGTTTCTTGAAGGCATAGGACATCCGGTTTATGCCGATCGAGCCACTCGAGCACGATCGGCAAACGTTTGCGCAATGAATTGACGTTGAATGTCGCGATTTTCATCTCACGCGTGCTCCAAAGTGAAGCAACGCATCCTAACAAAAGCCCTGGGAGGCAACAAGCGTGCGGAAAGAGGCGCTTCGAGATTTATGGCGGGCGGTTTTTGGGTCAGCCAGCGATCATGCGGAGCCCCGGCACCTTGAGCTCATGAACGGCGTCCCGAATGACCTGGATGACTTCGGGCCTCGTGAAGCCGCGTCGCCATGCAAGTCCGATTCGACGACCGGGGACTGGGTCAGCCAGCTTGATTGCCAGCAAGCGTTTGTTCTCGTACTTTGGCGTCAAGGCGCTGCAGGGCAGTACGGTGATGCCCAGCCCTGAGGCTACCATCTGCCGGATGGTTTCGAGAGAATTCCCCTGCCACCCCTCGGTATCGGATCGACTGAGTTCCGGACACGCCTCGAGAACTTGTTGCCGGAAACAATGTCCTGCATGAGGAAGAAGGACCTTCTCGGAACTCAGCTGGCGGGAATCGAGGAGTTTCTTCTTCTGCCACGGGTGTCCGACTGGAACCAACACCTTGAACGGTTCATCGTACAAGGCAGTCGTGAGAATCGCCGGCTCGTCGAAAGGCAACGCGATCATGATCACGTCCAGCTTTCCACTCTTCAGCATCCCGGCCAAGTTCTGTGTAAGGTTTTCTTCCAATTCCAGCGGCATTTTCGGGGCGCGAGCGTTCAGCAACGGAACCAGATCCGGAAGAATATAAGGCCCGACGGTCGCAATGACGCCGAACCGCAACAGCCCATTCAATTGGTCTTTGCCTTGCGCCGCCAGAATCTTGATCCGCTCCACTTCTTCCAGGACTCGCTGAGCCTGATGGACGATTTGCTCTCCGAGCGATGTCAGTTGAATGCGGTCCCGGCGCCGCTCGAAAATCGTCGTGCCTAACTCTTCCTCCAGCTTCTTGATCGCGAGGCTCAGAGCCGGTTGAGTCACGGACACACGCTCGGCGGCACGCCCGAAATGGCGCTCCTGAGCCACGGCAACGATGTACTGCAATTCCGTCAGGGTCATCTCCAGCCCATTCTATATATAAAATGATTTTATCTTCTATTTATAAAATATCAATTGGACTTATGGCCAAGGGTCGGATACTTTGTACCCAGGCAAGCAAAAATGAACCTGCTTCCGGTTTCAAACCAGGGAGGGCGTCCTGCAAAAGAATGGGTTGTGATGATCGTCGGATTCATGGCTGTCACAGCCTGAGTGACAGTTTCACAACCGGCCCGCGCTCAGCTGCGCATTGAGTCGATGGCACGAGTCATGATATGACAACCTCCCAATGATCGGCCGGCACCCACCGAATTTGGCCAGGCCGGGGGGAAGGAAGCCATGAAGAAATCAGAAAACAACGCCAAGAGAATTGCCGGGAATGGCCCCCAGATCGATCTCGGGATCGAACCGACACAGCGGAAAGCCATCGCTCAAGGGCTGGCGAAAGTGCTGGCGGATACCTATACGCTGTACCTCAAAACGCATAACTTTCATTGGAATGTGACGGGCCCGATGTTCCAGACGCTGCATCTGATGTTCGAACAACAGTACAACGAACTGGCGCTGGCAGTGGATCTGGTTGCTGAGCGCATCAGGGCGCTCGGGCATCCGGCTCCGGGAAGCTACGCGCAATTCTCGAAGCTGTCCTCCATCTCCGAAGCGACCGCTGTTCCCAAGGCTGAAGACATGATTCGTCAGCTGGTCGAAGGGCAGGAAGCGTTGGTGCGAACGTTGCGGAACGTCTTTGTCACGGCTGAAAAGGCATCGGATCAGGTGACGATTGATCTGCTGACTCAGCGCATGCAGGTGCATGAGAAAACGGCTTGGATGCTCCGAAGCCTGCTGGAGTGACCTGAGGGCGATCGCGGTCCCCACATACGGGCGATCCGCTTGAGAAGGATCCAGAGGTGGTGAACGATGAAGCGGCGAGTTCACAGAGATAGTCAAGAATCACATGATATGACATGTAGAAGGGAGGAGATAAAGATGAAGAGGCGGAAGCTGACGAATTCGATAGCTGTGCGTGCGTGTATGGTGTTGGGACTGCTGTTGGGATTCTCTTTCAGCGAAGCACAAGCCGAGGAGTACACGCTCAAGATTCCTTACGGTCTCGAAGAGACTGCTGTGGTTATTCCGACGGAGAATCCTTTGACGAAAGAGAAGGTCGAGCTAGGCCGGTTGCTGTTTTTTGACAAACGGTTGTCGCAGGACAACACCATCGCCTGTGCGAATTGTCATATGGCGAAATTCGCGTTCACGGATGGCAAGCGCGTCTCTACCGGCATCCGAGGCCAGAAGGGTGGTCGTAGTGCACCAGCGTCCTTCAACCGGGTGTTCAGCAGCGCACAATTTTGGGACGGCCGGGCCGCGACATTGGAAGCTCAATCGGTCGGTCCGTTTACGAATCCGATCGAGCACGGCTTTGCCAACTACGATGTGATGAACGCGAAGATGATGAAAATCCCAGGCTATCGGAAACTCTTCAAGCAAGTCTTCGGCGATGACACCATCACGACGGAGAGAGTGGGCATGGCCATTGCCAGTTTCCAGCGTACCGTACTGTCCGGGAATAGTCCGGCGGACCGGTTCGATCAGGGAGGAGAAACAGGGGCCATCCCAGAAGCCGCTCAGAGAGGCCTCATCCTGTTCCGTGAAAAGGCACGTTGTACAAAGTGCCACTCCGGGTTCAATTTCACCGACGAAAAATTTCACAACCTCGGCATCGGATGGGACGACAATACAGTAGATCTTGGCCGTTACATGGTCACTCAGAATCCTGAGGAACTCGGCGCATTTAAAACCCCGACCTTGCGTGAGATCGCTCGAAGCGCTCCGTACATGCACGACGGCCGCTTCAAGACGCTTAAAGAAGTCGTCGATTTCTACAACAAGGGTGGTGTCAAGAATCCCCATCAGGACAACCTCATCATTCCGCTAGAGCTGACAGATCAAGAAAAGCATGATCTGCTGGAGTTTCTCCAGACGCTCAACGGCGAAGGCTGGCAACACGTCTCTGCGCCGAAATCATTTCCGAAGTGATCGGACATTCGTAGCGGGCGAGTCATAGAGAGGGACTTCCATCGACGATCGGTCGAGGAAGTCCCTCTTTCATTTCTCAGCCAGGCAAAGATGGCGTGAAGGATTGAGAGAGGTACCGATGCAGAATCGCTTGTTCGATACGCGATCGTCCTCGATCCGGAGCCGGGAATCGAAGCACGAGATGGATCTTGCCGAATTCCGGCAATTGAATCGTGATGCGTGGTTCAGGCGAGGGGGCTTCCAACAGATTGGTCTGTTCCAGCAATTTCATCTGCCGCACCGCTTCATCCATGAACGGTGCGCATTCGTGTTTGGCCGCTTCCAGCAGGGTTCGTTCCGCCCGTTGCCAGTCGCCGTCGCTCTTGATCGGAACCGTCAGCGTATAGAGGCCATACTCCTGTTGTGGGTTCTCTTTGATCAAGGGATTGGTAAACAGCAGGCTGTTGGGGAAAACGGTCACGCGACCGGTATACAAATGAGCCGATTGCCCGGGGCCGATCTCCAATAACTTCGTCGCGAATACGTCGTGGTCGAGGACCACTCCGCGGTGACCGGCGATTTGGATCCGATCACCGACACCATAGACCTTACCGCCGACTCGAAGCGCCGCCCCGCTCCAGCAGAGGATCAACTCCTTCGTCGCCAACACTAACGCGGCCGCCAAGGCGATGATGGAGACGGCGAACGCTTGGAGTTCGTGCGCCCAGATAATCACCAGGCCGATGAGAAATGCGAACACGACCGAATTTCGGGTCGTCACGACCCAGCGCCGCTTGGACTCCATGGTGAGCGTCGGGTTGTTGGCGATCCATCGTACGGCCAACGTTCTGACGATGACCAGGAACAGCAAGAGGATCAGCGACTTCAATCCATCCAGCGCAAACGAGCTGTCGATCGAAATCCACTCGCTTTGGGTCACAGTCGTCCTTTACTTCGTGGTCAGCGTTTCGCGGGTACCCGGCACACATTCCTCGCGCTTCCATTGCTTGAGGACCTTCTCTTCGGAAAACGTCAACATGTACCGATAGCAATACAGTGTCGGTTTGGCGGTGTCTGCTCCTCCTTTGCCCATCATGCTCGTGACCGAATTGGAAGCATCCGCGATGAACGTGGGATTCCAGGTGGTGAGTTCCTGCTCGCTGAGCGCGAACCGATAGGTCCAGAGGCTATCTCCGCCGAGGGCTGGGGTCTTGGCTGTGTGTGGGGGGCCTAGTCGGTCACGCACGTCCTCCTGTGTCAGCCGTCCGACCCCTTTTTTGAGATAGGTGTCTCGCCACGGGCCTCCACATCCAGAGAGGCCGATCACCAGGACGACAAGCAGGACACGCGCTATAGTGGAGAGCCCGTTATTGATCGCGGACGAAATCGAAGCCGACATTCTGATGCCTACGCTACACCGGACGACTTGTAAGTGCAACTCCATGAGACCTTATGCGCAATCATCCTCCTTACGTTCGACGCGTTCTCACCGTTCGGGCAGGGAGGGAGCCGCTCGAGGTGGACTGGATTTAGCCATCGGTTTTCGGTACCTTACCTCACGGGGCAAAGGTATGGGTATCCGACGAATTCTTGCCGTGTTCTTCATAGGTTTTCTCACTCTGTCTCTGCCGTGTGGCGTAACAGCCGCGCCCGAAAGCCGGACGACCAAACCTGAATCGCCTTCGACGACTTTACCGAGACCTGACACTCTTTCCGTTCCCACCAAGCAGCCTGGTTCCAACGGAGAGATCAAGGTCGGAGACAAGATCAAGCCCGCGACGAACGGTGGAACCGTGCACCAGCTCGCCCTGCTCGTCTCGCCTTCTCACGAGATGATTGGAAAAGATGGTGCGCCAATGGTGCTGATTCCGGCTGGTGAGTTTGTGATGGGGAGCGATAAGGGTGATGAAGATGAAGCTCCAACGCATCGCGTCCACCTCAGCGCATTTTACATCGATAAATTTGAGGTGACGAACGGACGATTTGCCAAGTATGTCGATGCCATCCAGAGTGAACCCCCATGGGGATTTGCGGACAAAGAGACGCCTGTCATCCATGCCGATCGTCCGGTTCGGTGGGTGAACTGGATGGATGCCATGGGGTACTGCCTCTGGATCGGCAAGCGCCTTCCTACGGAGGCAGAATGGGAAAAGGCCGCACGTGGGACTGACGAACGGGTGTACCCGTGGGGTAATGATCCACCGACCTCGGTGCATGCGACCTATGGATTGAAGGAAGGTGGTGCGGAGAACGTGTCGATCATCGGCGATCATCAAAAGGGGCAAAGCCCGTACGGCGTGCAAGATCTGGCCGGCAATCTCTATGAATGGGTCATGGATTGGTATGGCGACGACTTTTACGCCCACTTTATCAATAGCCCTGCGATCAATCCGAGGGGACCCAGCGAGGGGACCGCGAAGGTACAGAGAGGGGGATCATATATCAACACTCCGTATCGGCTGCGGTCTTCGTTTCGCACGAAGGGCGATCCGAACGAACAGGATCCGAACGTTGGGTTCCGCTGCGCTCAAGACGTTCCGAAGCAGCCATAACAGGATGCCGATAAGGTTTTCCAACTTCGTCTCGCGTCGCCCGGCGGCTGATATCGACGCGTGTTTCGTCTGATTCCGCAACAATATGTGAGACCTCTTAGAAGGCTTTCGAGCATCGAGCAAGGAAGTCATTTCTGCGCCACGCAGGAGGCAACCAGTGAAACGATATCGTGTGAAACCCGGAACCCCTCTCTCACTGAAGCAGTACGATCCGGACGATACCGGCGAGTACAAGAAGAGCGAACAAGGTAAGGAAAAGGCAAAAGTTGAATTGGGCAAGCTCATTGCCAGTCTCGATGGACTTCAGGAGCGTCTATATGCCAATGCGACGCGATCGCTTCTCATCGTGCTGCAAGGGATGGATACGAGCGGAAAAGACGGAACGATCAAAAACGTAATGTCCGGGGTGAACCCGCAAGGCTGCAAAGTGGTGGCCTTTAAGGCCCCGTCCAACGATGAATTGGCTCACGACTTTCTGTGGCGGGTTCACCGTGAAGTTCCTCGCCACGGACAGATCGGCATCTTCAACCGGTCGCACTATGAAGATGTGCTGATTACCCGCGTCCATGGATGGGTATCCGATAAAGTTGCCAAGCGCCGTTTCGATCAAATCAAGGAATTTGAGGAGCTCTTGACCGAAAACGGGACGGCCGTTCTCAAGTTCTTTCTTCATATCTCAAAGGAGGAGCAGAAGGAGCGATTGGAAGTCCGTATCGCCGATCCGGAAAAGCGTTGGAAGTGGAGTTCCGGCGACCTTGAGGAACGCAAGTTGTGGGATGACTATCTGGAAGCGTTTGAGGATGTCATCGCGGCGACGAGCACCGAGTGCGCTCCCTGGTATATCGTGCCGGCCAACAGGAAGTGGTACCGCAATCTCGTCGTTGCGGATCGTGTTGTGGATGTGTTGGAAAACATGAAACTCAAGACGCCGCCTGCCCCCGAAGGTGTTGATTTCAGCAAGCTGAAGATCGTGTAGCCGGCTGTCTGGAGCAAATCAGGGCACATTAGGTAAAAGAGCCGAAATAACGACTTCGCCACGCCTCTTGACAAGGTTTCTTAATGAGCGTAGGGAAGGAGCCTGCGGCCCATCTATCAATCGAAGTTCGAGAGATCGGGTAGACCGCGCGGCTATCATCCAGGTCTCTCGGTGACTTCATCGCGAGAGGAGGGTGGATATGGACGACACGACGCCACCTGGCCCATTAGGCCCGCCGATGCGAGGGCGGGTTTCTCGTCGGTCATGCTAACCGATTCCCCGTCGGCTGTGCCATAGAGGCACTTTCAGCCCTCATCGGGCGGTAGCCGTCTCAAGCGGGGATATCCGGAGAGCAAGAGGAACACAAGAGCCTGGGATTGACGAGGTCTCCCCCGACTGGATACCTTGCATCACGAGTATCGTGCGGGTCTTTCGGGCCGCGACATTCAAAATCAGAATTCAGGCGTCCCAAGCGCCAAATCGCGGGCGGCCTCCCACCATAGTGCAGGGCCGCCCGCGCTGTTTCTGAATCCTTTCCTTCTTTAGTGTTCCCAATCAGATGCGATCGGGGAAATCTGAGATAAGGCCATCTACGCCGAGTGCCTTCATCGTCTTGATCTCGGCAGGTGTATTGACCGTGTAGGCGAACACGATCAGGCGTGTGTTGTGTAAAGCAGACACGAGGGATTTCGTCACCGTATCGACGCGCAAGCCCACATGAGTCGCTTGCAGCCTGGCGGCGGCGGAACCGGGATCCTTAGGCAGTCGCTTAAAGAGCACCAATGTCTTGGCCTCAGGATCGATCCTTCGTATGTGTTGAAGTTCCTCGTGCACAAAAGATGCGTAAATCACAGGCTTCGTGAAGCCGCTGGCACGGACGATTGCGCAGACATCGTAAGCCAGACCTTCTGTCTTTAGTTCCAGAACCAGTCCGATTCGTCCGCTCGCAGCCCTGAGAGCCTCCTCCAGTGTCGGAACCGTCTGACCGCCGCCGGCATCCAGCTTCCGTATTTCTTCCAGTGTGATCTCAGAGACGAGTCCGCGACCGTTCGTTGCGCGGTTCATCCGCTCATCATGCAGGAGGACCAATTCGTCATCGGCAGTTCGTCTGATGTCCACTTCGGTGAGTGAACATCGTAGCGTAATCGCCCGTTTGATGGAGGCTAACGTATTTTCAGGCGTGTGACCGCAGGCACCGCGATGGCCGATGCGGAGGATCCTTCGGTTGGGGCTTCCTTTTGGCATGCCACTGTCCTACCATATCGGCGTGGGAGAAAAGAAATCCAAAAAAGCATCGTTGGCCAAGGGTACGAAACGTCGCCGGAAGCCGGCCGGAGTTTCTACCGGACTGGCCGCTCAAGAATTACAAGCGGCTGCACCGCCTGTCGCAGTGGCGGAGCTGCATCAAGAAATTGAGAAGGATGAAGGACGAGTCCTCTCAATCTACCGCGAACCGTACGGAGGGCGCTGGGTGGTTCTGGCAGCCCTACCGATCGAGCTCGTTGCCCCGACACCGTATCAACGGAATCTCTCCGACTCCCACGTCAAACAATTGGAAGCGGCGATCGGCAAGATCGGGCAATTTCTTGATCCTATCATTGCCGTGCGCATATCGAAGCCCGATCAGGCAGCAAAGTACTGGACGCCGAATGGACACCATCGTCTTTCGGCCATGCGGACGCTCGGAGCCAGGAGTATCGTCGCCATCGTCGTCCTGGAACCATCGGCGGCCTACCAGATTCTCGCCTTGAATACGGAGAAGGCGCATAACCTCCGTGAAAAAGCGTTGGAAGTCATCCGCATGTACGAGGAACTGGCTCACCTCGATCAGGCGACCGAAGACAGCTATGCCCTGGAGTTTGAAGAGCCGGCGCTGATCACGCTGGGACTCTGCTATAAAGAACGGCCTCGGTTCAGCGGTGGGGCTTATCATCCGGTTTTGAAACGAGTCGACGCATTTCTGCAGAAACCGTTGTGTACAGCGTTGGACGTTCGTAAACGGCGTGCAGGGTCACTTCTCGCCCTGGATGATGTGATCGTCAAACAAGTTGAAGCCCTCAAGACCAAAGGACTGACCAGTCCCTATCTCAAGAGCTTCGTGGTCGCCCGCGTGAATCCGATTCGGTTCAGGCCCAAAGAGGCCCCGGCCCTGTCATTCGAGGACGCACTTGATCGGATGATGCAGGCTGCGGAGAAGTTCAATCCAGACAAGATCAAGGTGGACGATCTGGCAAAGTCTGGAGGAAGTCCGGACGAGATAGAGTGATCACTCAGTCTTGTTTCCATGCCGATGGCCCCTTTACAATAGTTTCTTCGTCATGTTCCTGAGGAGGTGGTTATGGGTCTTGCCGACAACAAGTGTGTTCCCTGTCGTGGCGGTGTGCCACCGTTGCCGAACGATCGGATTCAGGCGTTATTGAAGGAACTGGGTCGAGGCTGGTCGCTCAATGGCCAGGGGCATCTTGAACGGTTGTACACGTTCAAAGACTTTGCTCAAGCATTGGCGTTTGTCAACAAGGTGAGCGCGATCGCAGAGGCTGAAGGCCATCATCCCGATCTCTATCTGGCCTGGGGAAAAACCAAGGTTGAGATCTGGACACATAAGATCAACGGCCTGACTGAGAGCGACTTCTATCTGGCGGCCAAGGCCGACCGGGAATTCGAACCCTTTAGGGCCGCCGCTAGTTAATTCCAATCTAGTGTTTGCCATGAACTTACGGGGCATCCGATGAGTGGCGGAACTCAAGTCGCGCTCGTCAATATGCCGTTCAGCTACGCCAAGTATCCGTCGATTCAACTCGGCACGCTTTCTACGCTCTTGAAATCCAACGGGATTCCCGTCGATTGTCATCATTTGAACGTACGGTTCGCTCACCTGATCGGGATGGATTTGCACGAGGCGATTTGTGAAAAACGGGCGCTCTTCGGTGAATGGCTGTTTTCATACCTCTTGTTTCGAGCCAACCCCAAACGTGCGGAGTATCCGCAGGTGTTTAAGCCGGTGTTCGAACAGGTGTCTCAAGAGAGTGGGAAACCGATCGGATATTTCGAGGAGATGGCGACACGCATTGCCCCGCAGTTTCTGACCTGGGCGCTTCGCTCCATCGATTGGGGGCAGTACAAGGTGGTCGGATTTACCTCGACGTTCGACCAGAACGTGGCGAGTCTGACAATGGCCAAGTTGATCAAGGATCTCTATCCGCATGTCACGATCGTCTTTGGCGGAGCGAACTTCGACGGCGAGATGGGCCATGAGTACTTCAGGGCGTTTCCCTTTATCGATCATGTCGTAGTCGGTGAGGGTGAAGAAAGCTTCCTTCCGTTGGTACGTCAGATTCTGGCCGGCAAGACAGGAGGCTGTCCGAATGGCGTGGCCTATCGGCAAGGGGAGCAGATTGGGTTCACGGAGAATACGGAGCTCTTCTCCGACTTTTCGAAGACCGGACCACCCGATTATGACGACTATTATCACCTGCTCGCGGAACTAGGCCAAACAGCGCAAGGGTTGGACCGCATTCTTCTGTATGAAGGCTCGCGCGGCTGTTGGTGGGGTGAGAAACATCACTGCACATTCTGTGGGCTCAATGCGCAGAGCATGAAGTTTCGGGCGAAAGCGCCACAGCAGGTCATGCAAGAAATCGCTTATCTCTCGCATCGGTACGATGCGGTCCGGTTTCGTATGGTCGATAACATCATCGACATGGCGTATATCGAAGATCTTTTTGGAAGACTGGCGGCGGACCATTGCGACCTGGATGTATTTATCGAAACCAAGAGTAATTTGCAGAAGCGCCAGATCAAGACCTTGGCGGCCGGTGGCGTGAAATGTATGCAGCCCGGATTGGAAAGTCTGAGTCTCGCTCAGCTGCATGCCATGGACAAGGGCGCCACGCCGATGCAGAACATCATCTGCCTCAAATGGAGTCTCTACTATCGCGTGACGGTGCTCTGGAATATCCTGCTGGGTTTTCCAGGGGAGACCAACGAGGATTATCAATGCCAGCTCAACCTGATTCCTTCGCTGCTCCACCTGCAGCCCCCGGAGGCGACGGGAAAGTTCTGGTTACAGCGCTTCAGTCCCTACTTCACCCGACCACACGAATATGGAGTCCGCATTACCGGACCTGGACTGGCATACGAGTACGTCTATGACGCAGGGCAGATCGACCTGAAGAAGATCGCCTATGATTTCGAGTACGCACTCGACAACTGGCCGGTGGATCCTCACGTGTATCAAGAGCTCGCTGCAGCGATCGAAGGCTGGCAGCGAATGCATCGGTCGGGAGATCGCCCGTTTCTGTACTACTCAAAGGCGCCAAACTATGTGACGGTCTATGACGGCAGGGATCCAAAGGCACCGGTTCGCCGAAGATATGAAGGCTTGGCGGCGTCGGTGATCGAGATCTGCAACGAATCGGCAAAAAGCGTGGAGCAGATTCGCGCGGCGGTGACCGGCCGAACCGATGGCAGTGACGCGATCCTCTCCCCAATCCTCGACGATCTCAAGGCACATCGCGTCTTGTACGAAGAGCGCCGCAAGTACTTCACTCTGGCGATTCCGGAGAATCCCTATCTGTAAAGACAGTTGCCTCCATGGGATTTGCCTTCGATATGAAAAGCCGCTGAATAAGATCGGATTGCTATTGTTCCTGGCACTAGACAGTTTCTAGTCCCCACGCTACACTCCCGCCCATCAAACCGGGTCTTTACGTAAGAGCCGCTCGGATCTGTCGAGAGAGGTGGCCATGACGGTTAATCCGACCGTTCTAGGTGTACTCCTCACATCACACTGTGCGCCTGCGCTGCTACGTCGACCATTATTCCTAGTTTCACTCTATAGGTGACCAATTGAAGGACTCAAAAATGCGTCGCAGAGGTTGTCGTCTGGAATCAGATGTGTAGTTCTTGAACAGGACACGGCCTTCCATGTCGTTTGAGAAAAGAAACCTGAGGGTATTCTTGAGTTCCAGCATGGGCGAATTTCGTGCCCATAGAACCGCTGTAAAACAAGAGCTGGATTCCCTTGAGATTCCCAATTTTCTGTTTGAAAGGGAGGGTGCATCCGATCAAGCACCGGAGGAAATCTTTCGGGCGGCGGTGCGGGGAGCCAGTGTGTACATTGGGGTGTTTGGAAAAGCATGCGGAACGTATACGAAGGAAGAATACGAAATGGCTCGGGCACAGCGGGTTGCCTGTCATTTGTATGTTCAACAGATGAGTGATGACGAACGCAGCGAAGAGCTAAAGGAGTTTTTGAAAGGCCTCAGCGGAGTTTCGGACGTACCGACTCTGTACTATTTTCAATCCACAGATGATCTGGTTGCACAAATCAAGCGCGACCTCTGGGCCTGGAGAGATCGGTTAGTAGGTCATGAGAATTGGGATGAAAACCAAATCGATCTGAAAGACAGCCTGCCGATTTTGTGTGATCGAGACCTTCAGGAAATTCAATTGGAGACGCAGGTTGTCTCCTATTTCCAAGTGCGCTCCACACGACCGTTATTGCTGATTTTGCCCGGACCAGTTCAAGAAAAACATGGGCTCTATCTAGAAAGGGTCAAGTTGTGTTCCTTGGGTGAATATTTGGCTAAGGCCAGCATTCGGGGCGAGAAAAAAATCATCCGATTCCGGAAGTCTCCCTGCGCGATGACCACTCCTGCTCATCTCCAGATGGAAATCCTGGGGCTGCTGCGTGGGCAGGAGACGGGAGACGACGGAGTTATCGTGGCCCATATCAAACAAGCACGGATAAAGGCGCTCTTGATCGAAATACAGCTGCTGGCTTCTGAATGCGAGGGGAATCCTCAAAAGCCTCTGCAACTCATCGCGAGCTATCTGGCCGCCTTTCCCGATACCAGGGAAAGTGTCTTGGTGGGTGTTGTGGTGTCTCTGGAGGAGGATGAGAAACAAGGTTGGTTGAGTCGGCTGTGGGGCAGAGGGGGCTCAAACAGATCGGCCGATCTGTTTGAGAGGAGTATCCAGGATTTAGAAGAACGATATCGGGATGGTTCGAAGCTCCTGGTCAAGGTTTTGCCTCGCTTGACTTCTCCGAAAGTGGCTGATGTGCGGCGATGGTTGGAGCATGAGCTTGTGAAGTCCTCGGCCCTCAGGGTAGGGGAGAGAGAAATTGAGGCGATATTTCAAGGTCGCGACAGTCTGCCGATGGACGACCTCTATCCGAAGTTAGCGGACCTATTGGGAAAACGTAGGGGGTAAATCCAGTCGGTTTGCCATCAAATGGAAAACTTTTCCAAGGAGGAGATATCGTGCCATTTCCGTTTATCACAGGAATAGCCTCACAGCCGCCGGCCCAGCCGGTGAATTTGCCACAGCCGTCCAAAGCCAAGCAACTGGATCCTGTCGGCTATCTCATGGATCAGCCGTTGGTGGATGCGGTCAATGTGGCGTTGCTCCTAAGCCAGCCGTTGTTGCTGACCGGCGAGCCCGGCACAGGCAAAACCCAATTGGCCTATCGCGTGGCGTGGGAGTTGGGTTTTGGAGAGCCTCTACGCTTTGATACGAAATCAGGGAGCACCGCGAAAGATGTGCTCTATCGCTATGACACACTGAGCCGCTTTCATGCCGCCAATACGAATTCGGGCAGCCAGAATAATTTGGATTACCTGACCTACGTAGGATTGGGGAAAGCCATTGTCTTGTCTCGCGAACCAAGAGACGTGCAGGGGATTCTCCCACGGAACTTTAGGCACACAGGACCAAAACGCAGCGTGGTCTTGATCGATGAGATTGACAAAGCCTCGCGGGATTTCCCCAACGATCTGTTGTTGGAGATCGATGCCCTGCGGTTCCACATTCCGGAGCTGAATGCGGAGGTCGAAGCGGATCCGGAGCTTCGGCCCGTGCTCGTGCTCACCAGCAATTCGGAGCAGAATCTGCCGGATGCCTTCCTGCGCCGGTGCATTTACTATCACATTCCCTTGCCGGATCGGACAAGGCTGGCTGAAATTGTCCGAAGCCGACTCTCGGGCATCAGTCCGTCGCAAGAGAATTCTCTACTGCTGGATTCGGCATTGGACTTTTTTCATGAAGTACGCGAATTGGATTTGAGGAAGCCTCCGTCGACGGCGGAACTGCTCAATTGGCTGCAGGCGCTTGAACACTATGGCGTTGAAAAGAACAGGAAGGTAACCGATGCTCCAGAGTCTTTGAAAAAGAGTATCAGCACACTCGCGAAAACCCAGGAAGATAGGAATATGTTAATGACCTGGGTGCAGGAAAGATCTGCCAAGCCTTCCTGACGCACCAGATGTTGCATCCAGAGGAGATAGGTGACCTTGCAGACCATCTTAGACGAGAAGGCTATAGACCCTCGCTCTATCAAGTCCTGGCCGCGCAAGAGACGGTCCGCGAGGAATCACAGAGGGCGGTAGCCCTTGGATCCCTGGTGCGGCTTACAACTCTCCTCCGTCCGATCTTCTGTTCCACTCCCGAAGAGCAAGAACGGTTTGAGAAGATTTACCTTGAATGGTTGCGGGCTCGAAGTGGCCGGCCTCAGACCATTTCAAAGAGCCTACCTCCTCCCTCTGACACCGGTGCAACCCCCACACATTGGCGTCTGAAATTTGCGGCGGCTGGTTTGCTCGTCTTGCCCGCCCTTACATCGTGGTTTCTTTGGCAGGATCTTCGCCCACGTGAGGCGGTGGGCCGAGTCATGGCGGACAACCAGCCGGTTGCTCAAGCGACGGTGCAACTGGGTGAACAGACAGTTACAACGGATGCACAAGGCACATTCAAAGTTGCCTTCAAAAATGATGACATGCCGCTGCACTTGCATATCAAAACAAAGCAGTATCTCTCGAGTCAATCTCTTGCCGGGCAAACCATCAAAGCGAGTCGAAAGTTGTTCTACCTGTATCCAATAGATCTGGACACCCAATTCCCGATCGGTGATGTACAACTTGCCAGGGAAGCACCCTTGCCTATCCCGCCGCCGGTATCTGAGGTTACTGCGCTTCAGCCGTCTCCCCCAACAATAAGTCTGGAGAAGACACCAAGCCGTAGACCTCCGATTCCTCCCTGGTGGGCGAGGCTCTCCTATCCAACTGCCCTGGCTGTGCTGGCACCTGGGTTAGTCGTGCTGGTGTGGCTCCTCTACCGGTTCAGCCGCCGACCCGTGCTTAAACGCCAGTCGAGCATGATTCCTCCGCAACTCAAACAGATTCAGGTCCAGGCCGGGACCCAGCGGATTTTCCCCTCGCTTTCGTTGAGGCACGTCACACAGCGTCTCCGCCAAACGCGCTTTGAGGAGTCTACTGAATTGGACGTCCGTAGCACGATTCACCGCACGATGAATCGTGGGGGCTTATTCACGCCAGTATTTGGCTCCAAACGCGAGCCTGGCTATGTGGCCCTGATCGACCGCGCAACGGTGGCCGACCACCAGGCCAATGTCGCGGCCCAATTGGTGAAGGATTTAGCCAAAGGGTATGTGTTGATTCGTCAGTATGAATTTGATGAACAGCCGATCATGCTGCGGAGGGTGGATCCATTCCGTGGCGAACCGAAGCATGGAATGGGCGCGGCGGCCGTGGCGGCGATGATAGAGTTTATGGAATTAGGGGAGGTAACGGCCAAGTTTCCCACCAGTCGCTTGCTCTGCTTCGTAGATCCCATGACCTGTTTTGATCCCTTGACTGGAAAAATCCGACCATGGGTCGAAACGCTGGAGGCCTGGGAGGAACGCTTCCTGTTTACCACCCGCACGTATGGTCGATGGGGACATGCAGAACGGATTTTGAGCCGGCGCGGCTTTCAGGTCATACCGCTCTCTCTTCTCGGTCTGCGGCTATTTTCGCAACTTTTGGAGCAGGGCAGTCCGCCTGTAGCGGCTACCAAAGTTGCCTCACGAGAACGGGGGAGCCTCGAGGATCGAACAGCCCAACGATGGCTGGAGCGGCATCCGCCTTCACAGGACACCATAGCAAGGTTGATGAATGACATCCGGAAAGAATTAGGGCTGGACGGGATCCGTTGGCTAGCGGCCTGTGCCGCCTACCCGGAAATTCACTGGGCTCTGACGCTGGAGTGGGGCGTCCGTTTGTTCGGCCACGGCCCTACTGCGGAGGCGCTACTGCCCAAGCTCATGCCACTCATCTGGTTTCGGCAAGCTTTCATGCCTGATTGGTTCCGTCATGCGCTCTATGATCAGTTGACGGGGCAAGAAGCTGATCGGATCAGTCAGGAACTCGGCGAAATTATCAGTGCCCTGAACCCTGAACGGACCACCACACTCCAGCTCCATATCGCCTTGCAGCCGGGCGCGAAACAACAATCAGCCGATGCCGGTGGAGGGAGCAGGGCGTGGTTCCAGAACCTCCGTCGCAGATTGGCGATACAAGAAATGGGGCGAGCTGCTGAGCCGGGGAGCCCCATGCGCGACTACGTCATGCTGCAATACCTGTCCGGGAAACAAGGGAAGTCTCTCACCGCCAATGTGCCCAAGGCGTTGCTTACACTCCTGTTTCCCAAGGGACGACCGTGGTTAGGATTTCGACCGCTTTTCCTCGTGATGGCTGCATGCCTGGTGTCCACTGGCCTCTGGTGGTCGGAGGATCCTGCACCGGTACCCTTGCCGTCACCCATCGCAGATGTGGGGTTTCTTTCGGAGACGAATGAAGTGTTCCTCAAGCGTGAAAACGGGCGTGTGGAACGCTGGGGGCAGAAAGGTCAGGAGTTGGTTCTCCTGGAATCGGGTGAGGAGGGCGCCTTCGCCGATCGCGTGCTCAAGGTCAACATGGGGCAACTTCGCGTGGCTGATCTCACAAAAGAGTTCGAGCTGGCCTATCAGAAGGAAGGGCTGCTCCGTGTGACCGTGCATGAGGATGGACGGGAACTCGCACGAGAACCAGTGCCCGCGGCTCAGGTAGCGAGTCTGCATTGGCCAGCCGGTTTCGACGCATTCTTGGTGGTGGCCCACGCAGACGTTCCCGACTTAGTGAAAGTCAATGGGCTTGAGAGCTTGCGTCAGCGGGAGGTTGCGAGAAAGACGGATGAACAAGCATCTGCTGAAGCGAAGGCCAGAGAGGCCGAAGCGAGGGCCAAGGTAAAAGAGGCGAAAATAGCGGAGGCCAAGCGGCAAGCTGAATTAGCTGCGAAGAAGAAAGCCGCTGGAGATGCGCTACAGGCGGCTGATGAAAAGAAGCGCCAACAGTCTAAAGAGACAACATCAGCCGAGAAGTCGGCACCGTCGATGGACATCAAGCAAAGCGGCGTGCGTGAACCGGAACTCTTCAGGTCAGCGCAACAACAGCCGGAACCAAATATTCACGAACAGTCTCAGAGCCAACAACTGGCAATGAAGCAACCATTACAGGAGCAGCCGGTTGGGAAACTGCTTTCAACAATCACCGGTAAAGATGGTGCTCCGATGGTGCTCATTCCACCAGGGAACTTTCTGATGGGCAGCACGGAAGACGAGGTGGATCGGGCGATCCGATCTTGCGTCAATGAGCTGAAGAAAGATCAGCAAACCTGCGACGGCTTGTACAAGCCCGAACTCCCTCAGCACCAAGTCCGAATCGACGAGTTTTATCTGGACCAGTACGAGGTGACCAACCGACTTTTCCAACAGTTCGTTCAGCAAACCGGCCACCAGACCACAGCGGAGCAGAAAGGCAGCGCGATGTCCTTTAGTGAGGGAAAAGTGTGGAAGGAAGTGAATGGGGCAACGTGGAGGCAGCCGGAGGGTAGCGAGATAGTCTTTGCCTCAGGGCGTGCGGAGCATCCTGTGGTATCTGTGTCTTGGGATGATGCACAGGCCTATTGTCGGTGGGCCGGGAAACAGCTACCTACAGAGGCGCAGTTTGAATATGCGACCCGGGCGGGCACGACGACGGGGTACTGGTGGGGGCAAGGACATCCAGGGGCCCGACGAGTCGAAAACCTTGCAGACGAATCCGCTAGAGATTTCCTAGGAGGCATCATTACCGGCTATGACGATGGTGCGAGGCGCACCGCACCCGTCGGGTCCTATGAGGCAAATCCCTGGGGGCTGTATGACATCACTGGAAATGTCGCGGAGTGGACGGCGGACTGGTACGACGCCAACTATTACAGCAAGAGCCCAGTTCGCAATCCGACAGGGCCCTCTAATGGCCAGTATCGTGTGCTCCGCGGTGGAGCCTGGTCCACTGTACTGGTCTACCTACGTTCTGCATACCGCCTCTGGAGCACACCTACGCATCGGAAGAGCAATATCGGGTTCCGTTGTGCCCAGGACGTTCCGAAGTAACCTTTAACCTCTGTTTCCTTTTCTCCGGGTCTTATATTTTCTATGGTCTGCGGGGTGCATGTGACCGGATATTGCAACTTTTACATTAATCCGTTTGCCCTGAGCTTGTCGAAGGGCTCCTGATTCCGTGTCATTCCGTTCGTGGTTCGACAGGCTCACGACGAACGGAGGATCGTGCGAGGTCGGTAACCATTCATTGATCTACTCAAGACAGGACAGCTACCCACTTTCATAGGAGGATATTATGGCTGACGACTATTTCCTCAAAATCGACGGGATTGAAGGCGAGAGCACGGATGCGCGACACAAGGGAGAAATCGCACTGGATGCGTGGTCGTTCGGAGGGACGGCTGGCTCGGTTGAAGGAAAGCCGTCAGGGGCAACAAGGCCGGGTATCGCCAGCGGAAGATTCAACGCGCAGGACTTTCAGTTTACGGCGAAAGCCAGCAAGGCCTCACCGAAGCTCTTTGAGGCATGCGCCACGGGAATGCGCTTGAGAGATGTCACGCTATTCGCAAGAAAAGCAGGAGACGAAAAACAGGAGTACTTGAGGATCAGATTGACCGATGTCGTGATCTCTTCCTACCAACAGGGCGGATCAAGCGGGGTTAGCGATGCACCTGTCGAACAGGTAGCGTGCAACTTCGCCAGAATTGAAATTGAATACAAAGAGCAAAGCCCCGATGGTTCGCTTGGCGGCTCAGTCACCGCGATGGTCGACGTAAGAAGGATCAAGTCTACTAGAGCGAAGAGTCGCTGACTCCTACGGAGAGGACGGGATCTCCGCTCGATCTGAAAAGTTCCCCTAGTAGGCTGAACGCCTGGAGACTGTTCGGAGATCTACATCGACAACTGCTCGACCAGGTTTCTCATCTGTATGCCATGAACCAGTGAGGCTCCGCCGCAGATCGCGCAGGACGTGGAGAAGGTAAGAAGAGAACGATGGAACGATCAGGCATGACCGGGAGGCATGGGATCGACATTCGAAAGGGTTTCGGAAAATCGATTCCCTACGATGTCGGTGACCTTCGCCATCAGATCCTTCACCTCTTGCCATTCTTTGGGCAGTAAGTCATGCTTTAATTGAGGATGGATGGCCCATTGGGCCTCAACCTGCGTCCCTGTCCTGCTGACGAGAACGCGGAGCAGCTCCACATCCCACGCCGAGTCGGTAGCTTTATTGCTGGAAGGGGTCATGTTCGGTTGTCCGGAAGGGGGAACCGCGCGTGCCATGAGATGACCTCGGTCTTGCGAGCTCGTGTAGCATACCGTATTCAGCGTCAGGTTGTATATCCAGAGATCCACGGGCGAAGGATATCTTGTCGTGAAGCAAGGCATTCTATCGCGACCCCTCTTGGGCGAGAACCTCAAGCATAGCCGAGTGGATTGGCCCATTGCTGGCCACAAGTTCCTGCCCATAGATGGTAAGGTCTCTCCCGCGGAAATCGGTCAGCCGCCCTCCGGCTTCCCGCACAATCACCGACCCGGCTGCCATATCCCATGGATGAAGTCGGACTTCCCAAAAACCATCGAAACGTCCCGCTGCCACATAGCAGAGATCTAGGGCAGCGGAACCCGTCCTTCTGATTCCCTGTGCCTTGAGGGCAAACTTGGAAAAGTGATCGAGGTTGTTTCGCGGCGATTCCCTGATGTCATATGCGAATCCCGTGACCAAGAGGCTGTTGTCGAGCCTGATTGTGTTGGAAACGTGAATGGAGCGGCCGTTTAACTGGGCGCCGCCATTTTCGATGGCAGTGAACAGTTCATTTCGTGTGGGGTCGTAGATGACTCCGAGGATGCATCGCCCATCGTACTCAAGGCCAATGGACACGCAGTAGGCTGGGTAGCCATGAGCGAAGTTGGTCGTCCCGTCTAACGGATCAATGATCCATAGATAGGGCGATGGAGTGTCTTCGACAGGCCCACGCTCTTCGGCCAAGAACCGATGGGTCGGAAAGCGAGTCTGGATAGAATCGATAACGCACTGCTCCGCGGCATGGTCTGCATCGGTCACCAAGTTGATCGGGTTCTTGTACTCGATATTGAAGCCAGCCCCGGCATACTTGAGAAGAATGGCACCGGCTTTTTGACTGGCGGCAACCGCTGTGTCTAGGAGGAGCTTCGCAGGAACTGATTCGTGAGGAATCGGCACGGCCTGATTTTAGCACGACACAAACTGTTCATATGAATAAATCATGATCCTTTCAGTAGAACAAGGCTTATCCACAGCAATGAGAAAAGTATTACTTGCGTGCAAGAGTACATACGTATAATGAAATGTATTATTCAAATAATATGTCTTGACACAGATTACAAGCAATGCTATAAAGCAAGCATGCTTTAGTCGGGGTGCTTGTGGAAGAATTAACCGACATCCTGGTTGGGCTGGAACAACGAATCAACGCGTATAAGAGCCGGTTCCAGGACCTAGAGAAAAAACGTCGTCGACTTGACGACGAAATCGCGACCATCAAGAAATACCTCGAACTTGCTGAAACCCTCTACCGGGTCGAGGCCGACAAGGCCAAGCTGGCCAGCCTCTCGAACCAGATCATTCCTACAGATGACTCCAAAGGTATGCGGTCTGCGCCTGTTATGGACGTGACCGATCAATCTCGAGAAATTCTTCTTGGGCGGAGTAAATATGTCGGGAAGAGTGTTCCTCAAGCCGCCTATGAAATACTACGCGAGTCCAATCGGGCGATGCATGCGAAGGAACTTGTGCAACGTTTGATTGAAGGCGGGTTGCAGATCAAAGGGAAAACGCCGCTGACTTCTATCGCGACGTCGCTCAAGCGGGATAAACGCTTCAGAAAGGTCGGTCCCAACACGTTCGAAGCCGTGGATGACATGCTGATCCAGGCTGTATAGCACTGGTCATCGGGCCTAACTTGAAACTGCGAAGGGGGGTGAGACTCTTGGCAACAAAGAAGGCAGCGAAGAAGAAGAAGAAGTAATCCCCGCCATGATGTGATACGCCGGGGGTGAGGTCACTTACCCCCGGCGTACCATGTGTCTCATTGCTGAAGACGGAAGAGCGCCCTGCCCGTAAGACACAAGCTACCCTCAACAATATCGATCAATATTGTTATTTTAGGAAGCCTGGAGCGCAACGGCTGATTGGAGGCGGCGCACATGTGTGACTGGGTGCGCTTTTTCAACCGATGGTTCCGCGTTCAGAAGGACCCACTTTTCCGGTTGCTGAAGGATCTGCTGAACTAATCGAGTGTGGAGTGCGTGCCCTGACCGGTCTGCGACGATGTGGCCGATGAAGGATACTCCCAGGAGAGAGAAGTCGCCTATAAGATCGAGGATCTTGTGACGGACGAACTCATCGTCGAATCGGAGCCCGGACTCATTGACGATGCCGTCTCCCGATAGCACGACGGTGTTGTCCAATGTTCCGCCCTTGCCAAGGCCACGAGCCCACAAGGCTTGGACTTCGTGCAAAAACCCAAATGTTCTGGCCTCGGCGATTTCGTTCTCAAACGCGCTCACAGAGCAGTCATAGGTATAGGTCTGTGTCTTGATCAGAGGATGTTCATAATGGATCGAATAGGTGATTCGAGAAGTAGAGGACGGTTCAATCCGTACGCGCTTCGATCCCTCGGCCACCTCAATCGGCGCCATGATCTTAAGGAAAGGCTGTTTTCGATCTAGCGATACGACTCCGGCCGATTGTATCAATCGGACAAACGGCGCAGCGCTTCCATCCATGACCGGAATTTCGGTTGCCGTCACATCGATCAAGACATTGTCAATCTGCAATCCTGACAACGCCGCCAGTAAATGTTCAATGGTTTGAACCTGGAACCCATTCCCGCTGATGGCTGTGCATAATTCGGTTGGGACTCGGTGTTCAACGGATGCGGAAAGATAGACATCAACGTCTGCTTGTCGATTGACAAACACCACTCCGGTGTCAGGGGGAGCAGGTCGTAGCGTAATAGACGCGGATCGACCAGAGTGAAGCCCTACGCCGGAGCATGTGACCGTTGATGCCAAGGTTTGTTGATTCCGCACAAGTCCTCCATTTATAAGATTCGCGTTATCGCTCTGTAAGCAATTAGCGAGCCTATCTAAATAAATCGTAAAGTATTGTTTTATCTATAAAATATGACCATTTATCACAATTCATACTGTATCTAAAAAGACACAACTGTGTATTACAAAAACCTGACACGCGGACAGGTGGCTCCTGTGTGAAGAGAAAGGAAGCTGTCTGAGAAGTAAAAAATAACATGTGAGGCATACGGAGACAACCTAGAATGTCCACCCACTTTGCTGCCGACGCCGGTCCGAATCGTTATAGTGTTGCGGCTGCAAGGCTTGCCGCTTGAATGTGGGGACGACACATCCACTCATACCCATTCTGATCTCATCTCACGCCGCACTGTGGTTCGGCTGGTCGTGTCACGCAAGGAGCCATGATTCGCACACGGCCGCATGACACCAGTCACCTCGACAGCCCAATTACTTGGCGGCATATGGATTCCACGCCATAGGGTTGTCGCTGAACGTGGGATTAGTCTCTATACGTTTCCGACTCGTAGCTGCGCCACCCCACAACATGCGTAGTGTCCGAGGCTGCATTGGTCTCACTAGTGGAACGTACCAAAATATGAAAATTGATGACAAACAATTAAAGTTAGGTACTCTCTACAAAGCTACGTAAGCTAACTAATCTAATTGATAGCCATGATAATGCTATGAGCGCGCGCTCGGTGTGCATTGGTCCGGTCGAACAGAAGATGAGCGACTCGGTCAATAAGCGGGATTCTTCAAGCGAACGAATGCGTGGTATCACTCGCCTGGCTTCGCCCATGTGGTTGCTGGTCATTGTTGCCCTCGGCACTGGTTGCGCCATTACACCGATACCGTTGACCGCTGATGAGGTCCAGTCACGGGTGAAACAGGATCGGGCAGTTCTGACGAAGGATCAAGAACCTCTCGCTGGCCCGGTGGATCTCTATGAGGCGATGGCCCGGGCGCTGAAGTACAACCTCGACGCACGGACTGAGCTGATGCAGAAGATGTTGGCGCAGACGCAGCTTGATCTATCTCACTACGCCATGCTGCCCCGTCTTGCGGCGAACGCAGGGTTTGACGGGCGGAATAATTTCCCCGGCGGCGTCGCACAATCCTTGCTCACCGGCCGGCAGGTGCTCGAACCCTTTACATCAGCAGAACGAAACATTTTCTCAGCTGATCTGTCGCTGAGCTGGAATGTATTGGATTTCGGTTTGTCCTATATCCGGGCAAAGCAGGCGGCCGATGACGTCTTGATTGCCGAGGAAGAGCGGCGGCGTGTGGCCAATCGAATCATGCAGGATGTGCGCATCGCCTATTGGCGGGCGGTCAGCGCGGAACGGATCCTCCCATCTCTCAAACTGCTCGATGAATGGGTGAGAACCGCCCTTGAAAAAGCACAAGCCGTTCAAGATGAACGGCTGCATACGCCCCTGGTTCCCTTGCAGTACAGGCTCGATCTCCTCAATACGCAACGATACATTCAGCAGTTATTCAGGGAACTCAACACCGCCAAGCTTCAGCTGGCCGCACTGATGAACCTTCCTCCCGAGCAAGAGAAAGAACTGGCCCTCATCGTTCCTGAGCGAGAGGCCCTCACCGTGAAGCTCCCACCCGAGATGTCGGGGTTGGAAGACCGGGCTCTACAGTTGCGTCCGGAGCTGCGCATGATCGACTACCGTCGTCGAATCAACGCGCACGAGGCCAAAGCCGCCATCCTTGAGATGTTACCCAGCCTGAATCTCCAGGCCGGTGGAAACTACAATAGCAACACCTTTCTCTTCAACAATCATTGGGCTGCCTATGCCGCCCGCACCAGTTGGAATTTGCTGAGCCTCTTACGGTATCCAGCTCGGGCCAAGACCATTGCGGCGCAGGATAAAGTTCTCCATACGCAGGATCTTGCTTTGACGATGGCCATCATGTCGCAGGTACATGTCAGCGTGGCACAGGTCGCCTATGCGAAGAAGGAGGTCTCGACGGCCGCTCTGTATTATGACACGCAGTCTCAAATTGCCGAGCAAACGCGTCTAGCATGGCGCACGGCCAAGCTGAGCGAACAGGCGCTGTTGCGTGAGCGTGTGGCACAGGTGGCGGCACAGCTACGCTATGACGCCATGGAAGCTGAGCTCCAAACAGCGTGGGCTTCACTGTTGGCGTCCGTCGGAGAAGATGTTCTGCCCAACAACCTGACGACCGAGCAAGGGCTGTCCGATCTGGCCATCCAATTACGGGCTCGCTGGACGAAAAGCAAGGAGTTGTTCGAGTGATTCGTCGCGACTGGTGTGTCGTCGGCAACTTTTTGGTCGGGATCTCGCTGGTATGGTCCGGTGCACTGCCGGTGAATGCCACCACGCTCGATGCGAAGCCGCCAAGCAGTTCGGCGGAACTCAGCACCATACGCGGTGTCGTCAAGGCGACCGCGCAGGCTACTTTGGCCAGCCAGGTGCAAGGCCGAATCAGCAAGCTACCCTTTAAAGAAGGCCAACGGTTCAAGAAAGGGGCATTGTTGGTAGCGCTTGACTGTTCCAAATACGAAGCGGAACTGGCCAGCGCGCAGGCTGAGTATCGTGGGAAGCAGAAAACCTATGAGAATAATCTGCGCCTGTCCGCACATCAGGCCGTCGGACATCTTGAGCTCGACGTTTCCCAGGCCGAGACAGAGAAAGCACTCGCTGCCGTGAGGGCCGCGCAGGTCAATGTCAGCGGATGTACAGTGCTGGCGCCATTTCCCGGACGTGTAGTCAAGGCCATCGTCAATGAGTACGAAAACGTATTTCCCAACGATCAACTCATCAGTCTCTTGGATGACAGCCGGCTCGAGATAGAGCTGATCCTGCCTTCGCGGTCACTGACATGGCTGAAAGTCGGCCAGCCGTTTGAATATGCGGTGGATGAGACGGGATCCTGCTATTCGGCCGTCGTGGAAGACATCGGAGCAAACGTTGATCCTGCCAGCCAGACAGTCAAAGTAAAGGGACTATTTCGTACGAAACCGGACCGGGTCCTCTCCGGAATGAGCGGTATCGCGTCGTTCGCGGAAGGTCCGCATTGATCACGCCGTTATGGTGTCAGTAGAAGCCCCACTTCACAGCGCACTTCCAAAAAATACCTCGTGGTCTACGCTTCTTCAACTGGAAGGGATGGTGCGGGCCGCCAGAACCACGCAGGAACTGCAATTTCTCTTCGTCAATGAAACGCGTCGCCTGGTCTCCTACCGCCAGGCCGTTTTGCTGATTCCTCCTACAACCGCTTCGCCGAAGTATGAGGTACGTGCCGCATCGAGCGTTCCGGTCGTCGATCGCACGATGCCCCTTATCCAATGGACCGAATGCTTGGTTGATGACCTGCGTAAGGCATCGACAAGCCAGGAGATCCGTCATATTGTCGAAATCGATTGTCCTGCCGAATTCAAATCTGACTGGAAGGAATTTACCGCCGGTCATGGCCTCTGGTGTCCCCTCAAGCATCCGGACGGACAGATCGTCGGAGGCTTGTGGCTCACGCGAGAGCAACCGTGGCCGGATCACGAACGCACGGTTCTACAGCGTCTCAGTGAGACCTATGCCTACGCGTGGCGGGCCGTTGGTCTGTCTCAGAGCTCGCGTTGGCAATGGAGGCTCAGCCGGACAACGACTTGGCTGCTCACCGGAACGATGGTCGGGGCCATGATCATCCCCGTCCCCATGTCGACGTTGGCTCCCGCCAAGATCGTGGCCAAGGACCCGCTGATCGTGAGCGCTCCGATTGACGGAGTCATCTCGGACGTTGTCGTGTTACCCAATACACAGGTCGCGCAAGGTGACGTGTTGTTCAGGTATGAGGACACGACCTTCCGCAGTGAATATCAGATTGCGGAGCGCAATCTTGATGTCGCGATGGCGCAGTATCGCCGCGCGGCTCAGGGAGCGTTCGTGGCAGCCGAACAGAAGGCCGACGTGCCACTGTTGAAAGCCGAAGTCGAGCTGCGGGAAACGGAGCGAAACTATGCGTACGAACGATTGAACAAGGTCAATGTCAAGGCCGAAAGGGCCGGACAGGAGCAGAGTAGTCCTATCCACGGACTCTCTATCCATAATGGCTCGAGTCCACGGAGTCGGGGATCAAGCCATTCAAGCGGTCGCGTACAGTCTATCCGCGGGATTGCGATTGACGGATATCGTAGGGCGCTATGGAGGCGAAGAATTTTGCCTGATGTTTCCACGTACGACGCTCGCCGAAGCTTCGGACCTGGCGGAGCGACTGCGAATTCGAATTGAAACAGAGGCCGGCGGCCGAGTCCGCATGGCGGCCGGCATGGTTCTTACGGTGAGTATCGGAGTCTCGACGACATCCCTTGGAGCGCGAACTCCGTTGGAGCTGATCGATCAAGCAGACAAGGCTCTCTATGCCGCCAAGCAAGGTACGCGGAATTGTGTGATGGCGCTCGATCTGTTGGTTCCATGGTTGAAACCTTCCGAGCAACTCGAACTTCAAGTCAGGCGGATCACTCCACACTCAAGTTCACCGAATGCCCGATAGGCAAGGCCGGTCAGTTAGGATGACTGAATCCGGGAGCGTGATGGCACACCGTTGTTTTCCATCATGTGCACGACGCACCTCAGACTCCTGTGCGTTTTCTTGAATTCAAGACGTGTATAATGCTGGTGGATGACACGCCTGGTTAGTCATTTTCGGTCTTCCGTCGGCAGCAAAGTCGTGATGGCCCTGACCGGACTGGGGCTCATCGTCTATGTCATCTTCCACATGTTGGGGAATCTGCAGGTATTCGAAGGACCCCATGCGCTCAATAGTTACGCGGCGTTTCTGCACGAGATGCCGATCCTCTTGTGGACAGCCCGAATAGGGTTGCTGAGTATCGCGGTTGTCCACATCGTGCTGGCCATCCAGCTGACCTTGCGAAACCGCCGCGCCCGCCCGACCGCATACGCGATCCGTGATTATCGCCAAGCTTCATTGGCTTCAAGGACGATGGCGGTCTCCGGGGTTGTCCTGTTGCTCTTCATCGTGTTCCATCTGCTGCATTTGACGGCGGGCGTCGTCGATCCATCATTTTCCGATCGTGTCGATGCGGAGGGCTATCGCGATGTCTATGCCAGGTTGATCCATGCCTTTCGAAATCCACTCATCGTAGGGCTCTACGTAGCAGGTCAGTTGGGGCTGGGCTTGCATGTGAGCCATGCCGTCTCCAGCAGCTTACAGTCCCTCGGATTGGAACATGCGGCGTTCAATCGTCTGTTCAAGTCCGCTGGTCCTGCGGTCGCGCTGTTGGTGGTGCTTGGCAATGTCGCCATCATTCTGGCTGTCTTCCTGGGGATTGTGCGCGCATGACGATGCTCAATGCAAAAATTCCCTCCGGGCCACTGGAAACGAAATGGGACCGGCGACGGTTCAGCGAAAAGCTGATCAGCCCCAACAACAAGCGGAAGCTCACGGTCATTGTCGTCGGCAGCGGCCTCGCCGGAGCCAGCGCGGCGTCAACGTTGGGCCAGCTTGGCTACCAGGTGGAGTGCTTTTGTTTTCAGGATAGCCCGCGCCGTGCGCACAGCATTGCGGCGCAGGGGGGCATCAACGCGGCGAAGAATTACCAGGACGACGGAGACAGTGTGGGCCGGTTATTTTATGACACCATCAAAGGCGGAGATTTTCGATCGCGTGAGGCGAACGTCTATCGGCTTGCTCAGGTCAGCACCCAAATCATCGATCAATGTGTGGCGCTCGGCATTCCGTTTGCCAGGGAATACGGGGGGCAGTTGGCAAACCGGTCATTCGGAGGCGTTCAAGTCTCCCGTACGTTCTATTGTCGGGGGCAGACCGGACAACAGCTTCTCTTAGGCGCCTATTCGGCGCTCTGTTGGCAGATTGAGCGCGGACAAGTCACCATGCGCCCGCGTACCGAGATGCTTGATCTTATTGTGGTCGACGGTCAGGCTCGGGGTATTGTGGTGCGGGATCTGGTCACTGGACGGTTGAGTGTCCATACGGCCCATGCCGTGGTGCTTGCCACGGGTGGCTACAGCAACGTGTACTACCTTTCGACCAATGCCAGCGGCAGCAACGTGACAGCCACGTACCGGGCATGGAAGCAGGGGGCGGCGTTCGCAAATCCTTGCTTTACGCAGATCCATCCAACGGCGATCCCGCCGGGAGACGCGTACCAGGCCAAGTTGACCCTGATGTCCGAATCGCTCCGCAACGACGGGCGACTGTGGGTGCCGAAGATGTCGGCGGATCACCGGTGTCCGGGCGACATTTCTGCTGCAGAACGTGACTACTTTCTGGAACGCCGGTATCCACGTTTCGGCAATCTCGCGCCACGAGACATCGCATCCCGCGCCGTGAAGGACGTATGCGATGAGGGTCGTGGTGTCGGGCCCAGTGGTCATGGTGTGTACCTGGATTTCGCCGATGTGATTGAACAGGAAGGGCTGGATGTGGTTCGCGAGCGCTACGGCAACTTATTCGACATGTATCATCGAATCACGGGTGAAGACGCCTATCACGCGCCGATGCGGATTTATCCGGCGCCGCACTATACGATGGGAGGTCTCTGGGTCGATTACAATCTTATGAGTACCGTTCCGGGGCTTTTCGTCATCGGCGAAGCGAACTTTGCGGACCACGGCGCCAACCGGCTTGGAGCCAGTTCGTTGATGCAAGGGCTCGCCGACGGCTATTTCATTCTTCCGTATACGATCGGCCATTACTTGGCGACGGCGAAGCTTTCCCTGATCCGAGAGGACCACAAGGAAGCTCGCGCGGCGCTTCAGCGCGTGACGAATCGGATCGATCGCCTACTGAATGCGAAGGGGCGTCGAACGGCCGCCTCCTTCCATCGTGATGTCGGCACGCTGTTATGGAATCATTGTGGGATGTCTCGCAATGAGGCAGGACTCAAGCTGGCGCTGGCATCGGTCCCGGCGCTACGGGAAGAATTTTGGCGAGATGTGATGGTCCCTGGCTCTGGGGAAGCGTTCAACCAAGAATTGGAATATGCGGGGCGGGTGGCCGACTATCTCGAATTCGCCGAACTGCTCTGTCACGATGCGTTGCATCGGGAGGAGTCGTGCGGGGCTCATTTCCGCGAGGAGTATCAGACGGACGACGGTGAACCGAAGCGCGATGACAGCCGTTTCGCGCACGTGGCTGCCTGGGAGTATCGACAGGGGGCGTTGCCTATCTTGCACAAGGAACCCCTTGCCTTCGAGTTCGTACAACCGACAATGAGAAGCTATCAGTGATCGGCAACATGACATTCACGTTGAACATTTGGCGCCAGAAGGGTCCGGAGGACAGCGGCCGGTTTGTGACGTATGAGGCGCGCGACGTGAGCTCCGGCATGTCGTTCCTGGAAATGCTCGATAGTGTTAATCAAAGGTTGATCGCTGATGGCGAAGAGCCGGTTGCATTCGAACAGGATTGCCGCGAAGGCATTTGCGGAAGTTGTTCGTTGGTGATCAACGGCGTTCCGCATGGCCCGGACCGTGGCATTACCACCTGTCAGCTATACATGCGGCGGTTTCCTGATGGGGCCGTCATCACGATCGAACCTTGGCGGGCGCGGTCCTTCCCCATCATTAAGGACCTGGTGGTCGATCGCCGCGCGCTGGATCGGATCATGCAGGCAGGCGGCTATATCTCTGTCAACACCGGTGGAGCGGTGGATGGGAACGTCCTGTTGATCGGGAAGGATCAAGCCGAAACTGCGATGGATGCTGCCTCGTGTATCGGTTGCGGGGCCTGTGTGGCGGCGTGCAAGAATGCCTCGGCCATGCTGTTCGTGGCGGCGAAGGTGTCGCACTTGGCGAGTTTGCCGCAAGGGAAGCCCGAGCGAACACACCGCGTGAGAGCGATGCTCGAAGCCATGGATCGGGAAGGATTTGGTTCTTGCGGCAACCAGTATGAGTGCGAAGCCGTCTGTCCCAAAAGCATCGGTGTCCGATTCATCGCCAACCTCAATCGTGAATACCTCCGTGCCGGCGTCGTCGAATCCGGTCTTCTCAGTGAGCCGGAAGCCCCCCACGCAGAGTCCGATTAGGAAAACCACCAACAGTCTCTCCTGATTCCGCTTTTTGACCCTCGCGGGAGACGATCAGTCGCCGATAGCCTAATGGCCAAAAGGGTGAGTGGAAGCCGGTTTGCGCCAGATAGCAATCAACTTGACTGTGGGGGAAAGGCCTTTATATTGCAATCAGAGACGAGTCTATGTGTGGATCCGACGGAGATGCCGCCGCATGAGTCGTCAAGTGATCTGCCCACAATGTCGAAAAGACGGTGCCGCTCCCGCACGGCCGCAATCACTGCGTGAATTCGTCGTGGCGCTGGTTTGGATGGCTCCGTTTCACTGTCGGCATTGTGACCATCGGTTTCTCGCTCGTCGCAGAGGCACGGAAGGATCGTCACAGCTTATAGATCGCCGGGAACATCTCCGCATTCCCGTGCGTCTGTGTCTGTCGTTTTCCGGTGGAAAAATACGCGGCGATGGCACTGTGATGGACCTCTCACTCGGGGGTTGCATCATCAAGAGTGAGACGGAGGTGCATATCGACGACATCTTTTACCTGGAAATCGTCCTTGCCGAAGACGAGGTCCCGGTCGAGGTGGCGGCCATGGTGCGCTCCGTCAGTGCGCGTGGCATTGCGTTCAAATTCCTTCGCAAGGCTCAAGAGAACAAACGGCTTCTCAATTTTATCCAGTCACATTCGGGTTCCACATCCTCCGTGCTCTCCAAGGCCGTTGAGTCAACGGTCTCGACGTAATCCCTTTCGTTCGCCCTACGTCGGCGTTTCCCAGGCAGACGGCAAGGGATAGTCCGTTATCAGACGATCATGTTCGGCGATATCGAACGGCTCGATCGTCAGATCTTGCCGATCCATAGGCTCTGTACAGGCTGAAGAGCAGAGCACATCGATCAACGCTTGTGCCTTGTTTGTTGTGGAAAACCGGCAGAGGCCATGTTCGGGCATGCCTGATGACGGATGCCAGAAGGCCAGGTCGATCGCGCTGCCTTGATAGATGCCAAGGGTCCGGTGTCTCACTTGGAACCCGCCGGCTTCATCGTTCCTTCTCGGCATAGAACCTCTTGACCGACACGACTAAATGATTATCCCCATGGTAGCATGAAGGTGAAATCGGAGAACACTGCATCAGTATGGCCCAAGGAGGGGATGATGGGGCGCACCTTGTGGAAAGAGACGGCGATCGTCATGGTGATGATCGGTGCATTGTCGGTATCCGGTTGTGGCTACAACGATCTCCAAGGTTTGGATGAAGATACCAAGGCTGCGTGGAGTGAAGTGATTAATCAGTATCAGCGCCGTGCCGACCTCATTCCCAATCTTGTTGCGACGGTCAAAGGGTACGCGGCTCATGAAAAGGAAACGCTTGAAGGAGTCGTCAATGCCCGGGCCAAGGCGACGGGGGTGCAAGTGACGCCCGAGGTGCTGAAAGACCCGGCTGCATTTGAAGCATTTCAAAAGGCCCAAGCCGGTCTGACATCAGCGCTCGGCCGGCTCATCGCCATTGCCGAAAATTATCCGAACCTCAAGGCCGATCAAAATTTCAGGGATCTCCAGAATCAGTTGGAAGGGACGGAGAATCGCATCACGGTGGCACGCAAGCGGTATATCGATCGTGTCGCGGAGTACAACAAGATGGTCCGGTATTTCCCGACCAACCTGACGGCCAAGTTTCTGCTGCACCTGGAAGAGCGGCCTAATTTTACGGTCGCCGATGAGAACGCCGTGGCCAAGCCGCCCGACGTGAAGTTTTGAATCGAGGGAGAAACCGAGGAGAGGGTTGAAAGTACCCGGAATGAGCCGCCTCGCGTTCTGCTGTTATCTGGCCGCTGCCTCCTTCTTTTTAACACCGCCTGCCTTCGCGCTCGATGTTCCTCCAGTGACGGGGCGAGTTGTCGATCTCGCTCACGTCTTACCCACCTCCACGGTTGAGTCGCTCACCGCTCAACTTGCGACGCATGAAGCACAATCGAGCAACCAGGTCGCGGTGCTCGTCATTCCCTCCCTCGAAGGGGAACCCCTCGAAGAATTCTCCCATCGCGTGGCGACCACGTGGAAACTTGGTCAGAAAGGCACCGACAACGGCGTCTTGTTGGTGGTGGCGATCGGAGAACGAAAAGTTCGAATTGAAGTCGGGTACGGCTTAGAGGGCACCTTGACCGACATTCGATCGGCGCAAATCATCAGACAGGAGATCGTTCCTCGGTTTCGCGCCGGTGATTTCCCGGGAGGGGTGACCGGCGGGATCAACGCCATTCTGAAGACCATCGAGGGGACCTATCAGGCACCCGAGAAAGCCGTCCCTCGACAGGAGAACGATGCCCTCACGCAGGCCGCGATTGCCGTCATGGTCGGATTATTCGTAGGGCTCGTGCTCATGAATGCGCACCGATTCATCGGGCCGGTTGCGGGGGCGGGGATCTCTCTGCTTTTGGCGCCCTGGTTGGTACCGGCGCTCATGGCAAGCGGTGTGACCCTGCTTCTGCTGTTCGTCATCGGTGCCTCCGGTGTGGCGGGAAGATCAATGCGACCCCGAGGGATAGATGATTGGGTCTGGTACAGTAGCCGCGGCGGCGGGTGGGGCGGAGGCTCGTTCGGCGGCGGAGGCGGTGGCTTCAGCGGTGGCGGCGGGAGTTTCGGAGGAGGAGGTGCCAGTGGAAACTGGTAATGGGCTTCGACTGACAGCCGAAGAACAGGAGCGGGTCAGGCTGGCGGTGCATACGGCGGAGCAACACACGAATGCCGAGATCGTTCCAATGATCGTAGGCCGGTCTGGGCTCTATCGCGATGCGCAATATCGGGCCGGACTGGTCCTCGCGCTGTCGGCCCTGACGATTCTGCTGACCACCGAACTGCTCTGGCTTCCCTGGGGTTGGCATGCCTCCAATGCGGCTTGGCTCGTGCTGGTCATAATCGTCGCTTATTGTGCGGGAGTATGGCTCGGCACTCTCGTGCCTATCATTCGCCTGCTGACGTCAAGCGAGAGGATGCGGCATAAAGTAAGGCTCAGAGCCGAGCGTGCGTTCGCGCAACATGCTGTGTCTCAGACGCGTGAGCGCACTGGCGTACTGATCATGGTGTCTCTCTTGGAGCATCAGATCTACGTGCTGCCGGATCAACCATTATTTCAACGAGTTTCAATAGAACGATGGTCGCAGATCGCACAAGCCGCTGTCGGCCGATTGAAAACGGGCGATGTTGTCGGCGGGTTATGCCTGAGCATCGAGACGTGCGGCCTCCTTCTTGCTGAGGTAAGCCCTAGCCACCGAGACGACAATCCCAATGAATTACCGAATGAATTGGTCCAGGAGCCGTAAGGAATCTTCCGTCCTCCCTTGGGCGCTCAACAAATAACCGTAACCAACCGATAGAGGAGAGACTCGGCGTGACCGTTCGGCTGGGTATGGACCATGACCCAATAAGGATGGATAAGGAGGGAGTCATATTATGTGGAAGCAGGAAGAGGGGGAAGGGGGAGAGGGAGAACGAGAGCGGGAACGCTGGGTGGAGGACAGGCGCAGCCAGCCTAAGAGCGGCCCGACACTTCCGGATGAGGTCGCCTTCGTCGGAAAGGACGTTGAGTTCAAGGGGATCATCACCTATTCCGGCACGGTACGCATTGATGGCGCGCTTGATGGCGAAATCCATACGGACGGCGGATTGCTTGTGGGGCCGGAGGCGGTGATCAAGGCCAAGGTCACGGCTGGGACCGTGGTGTGCCACGGAACCATCACGGGTGATATCCAAGCGACGAACCAGATCGTGCTCCGTGCTCCCGCTGTTGTGCAAGGCAGCTTGACGACTCCGGTCCTTTCGATGGAGGAAGGCGTTGTCTTCAATGGCACATTGGAAATGAAGGCGCAGGCCAAGGCGGAAATGTCAAAGGATATGGGATCAAACGTCGTCAGCATCACGAGCCGACCACCGGTTCAGCGACTCGCGGCGTGATCGAGCGAACAACGGGTCTCCTGGCGCAACACGTCGGATAGCGCCAGGGACCCAGATTCAAAAACTCAACTCGCCTTCTTGACCTCTTCTTTTGGTCGCTCGGCAATCCCCATGTTGATGACGGATGGGTCTCCTCTTCCGTATGAACATGAATGATGAGCGCGATTCATTCGTATCACCAGCCATGAAATTGCTCCATCGATAGACGGCCTGCGATCGTTCCGCTAGAATCCGGTCCATGTCAGAGCCCACCGTGTCGGCCGGCGTTCCAGCCAAACCTCAGGATGAGAATCGTTCGGTCGTCAAAGCGGCCGGGGTGATCGGCGTCGCCACGTTTTCCAGCCGCATCCTCGGCTTCATCCGCGACATGGTCCTGGCGCGGTTGTTCGGCGCGACGCCGGCGGCCGACGCCTTTTTCATCGCGTTCCGCATTCCCAGCCTTCTTCGCGAGCTGTTTGCCGAAGGCTCGATGTCGTCGGCCTTCATCCCTGTATATACGGAGTACCGGACGACACGGAGTAAACAGGAGGCCTGGGAATTGGCTAGTGCGGTATTCACGACGCTCCTGACCGTCGTCACACTGGTCACGATGGTCGGGATTGTGGCCGCTCCCTGGCTTGTCCAGCTGCTCGCGCCGGGGTTTCAGGACAATCCCGACAGACTCGCGCTCACGACGCTGCTCGCCCGTGTCATGTTTCCCTATCTGCTGTTCATCAGCTTGGCGGCGTTGGCGATGGGAATTTTGAACTCGGTGCGAGCCTTCGCGGCGCCGGCCTTCTCGCCGCTTTTCCTCAATGTCTTCATCATCGTCGGGGCCGTTTGGCTGGCGCCGCATTTGGAAGAACCGATTATCGGGGTGGCGATCGGCGTAGTGGCGGGAGGTGCGGCTCAGTTCGCCATGCAGCTTCCCAGCCTGAAACTGCGAGGATTGCTGTTCGGCTTTCGATTCGAGCCGGGCCATCCGGGCCTGCGACGGATCGGCACGCTGATGGTGCCCACGCTGCTCGGCCTTTCCGTGACGCAGATCAATCTGACCGTGAGTACGGTGTTGGCGTCGTTCTTCGCCGGTGGACCGACTTATCTGTTTTACGGCATGCGGCTGATCCAATTTCCACTGGGCATCTTCGGTGTCGCATTGGCGACGGCCATTCTACCGACGTTATCCTCACAAGCGGCGCGAGGCGCGTTGGATGAACTGCGCACCACGCTCGGGTTCGGCCTGCGCATGATTCTCTTCATCATCGTGCCGGCGATGGTGGGCTTGATTCTGCTGCGCGTTCCAATCGTGCATCTTTTCTTTGAGCATGGCACGTTCACCGCCCACGATACGGCGGAGACTGCGTTGGCCGTCCTCTGCTACGCGGTCGGCTTGTGGGCATTCGGAGGGGTGCGCATCATCGTCGCGGCATTCTATTCGCTGCAGGATACCAAGACGCCGGCCATCTCGGCAGCGGTCGCGCTGGGAGCGAATGTCCTCTTCTCGCTGGCATTGATGTCTTTTCTGGGCGCGGCAGGGTTGGCGCTCGCTACGGCATTGGCGGCTATGGTCAATGGAGTCATTCTGGTGGCCGTGTTAAACCGGAGGCTCGGCGGAGTTGACTGGGCAGCGGTGGGACGGTCTTCTCTGCGGGTACTGGCGGCATGTATTCCCCTCGTCATTGCCTGCTGGTGGGTGGCCGGCGCACAGGTATGGACGCATCCTGCCGAATGGGTCATGAAATCCGTGATGCTTTTTGCCGCCATCGGGTTGAGCGTCGGTGGATATCTCGGCGTCCATGCGTTGTTCCGGTCTGAGGAACTCGGAGTAGTGTGGGGGATGGTTCGCAGGAAGCTTGGACGAGCGATGGGATAATAAGGAGCGATTCATGTCGCGTGCGATGATCTTTCGTTCATCATGGGGTTGGATGGGCATCGCGGAATCCCAGAAAGGGATTCAAGCGATTGTGTTGCCGAAACGCTCAAAGCGGGCTGTCGAGTCCGATCTCAGAGCACAGTCCGACGGGCCGTTGCAGCAAGAAGCATCGACACAACTGGAAGCAGCGCGTCGGCAGTTGCTCCAGTATCTGGAGGGGAAACGGGATACCTTTGATGTGCCGCTCGATCTGTCGCAGGGAACATCGTTCCAACGACAAGTCTGGCGGGCATTACAGCGGGTGCCGTACGGGAAGCTCCGATCGTATCAATGGATCGCGGCGCGCGTAGGGGGACGGCACTATGCCCGTGCGGTCGGCAATGCGGTCGGTGCGAATCCGTTGCCGATTGTTATCCCCTGTCACCGGATTGTCGCCCACGATGCCTCGCTGGGCGGCTTCTCGGGAGGACTCTCCATGAAACGCAAATTGCTGTCCCTCGAAGGGACATTGACGCAATTGCAGGGAGGATGACCTCACGCCATGAGAGCGGTCATTCAGCGCGTCACGCATGCGTCGGTGGAGGTCGAAGGGAACATCGTCGGCCGGATCCAAAACGGCTTGATGGTGTTGTTGGGAGTGGCGAAAGGCGATGACGAGTCGGACACGGGGTATCTGGTCGACAAAATCCGGAGCCTGCGCATTTTCGCCGATGAGCAGGGAAAGATGAATCGATCGCTGTCGGACGTGGGTGGCGCTGTCTTGTTGGTCTCCCAGTTCACCTTGCTGGGCCGAACCTCGAACGGCCGCCGGCCCAGTTTCGACGAGGCCGCGCCTTCTGAACAGGCCAAGCAGCTCTACGAACGAGTCGCGGCCGGCTTGCGAACATCCGGCACACCAGTTGAAACAGGGGTCTTTGCGGCGCATATGCAGGTGGCGTTGGTCAACGACGGCCCCGTGACCTTCGTTGTCGACAGTAGAGAGCGGAACTCACTCTCACTCAAGGTCTGACGGTAGAGTTCCGATAGAATCGACAAGAGTGGAGATCGGTTTCCAGTCGCGATCTGGTATACTGAGCTCAAGCCTCATCGGCCTTCGCAGGAGGTGGAGATGGGCACTCAAGTTCCTCCACGACACCCGCTTCGGCAACTCTTTGGCGCGTTAACCGAGAAGAGCTTTACGGAACACCTCGGCTGGCCCGACCCCAAGGTCACCTCGTACGTTTCCAACCTGCTGGTCGATTTCACCCATACGGATCAGCTCTATAAGATCAGAAATCGGCAGAATCAGCCGATCGATACGGTCGTTGATCTCCTCTTTGAATCGGAAGTGATGCTGGAGGCACAATCCCTGGATCGTGAGGGAGACGTCCACCGCCATATCGGTGATTTCACCCTGTTCATGGCCGGTTTATTTCCCGAATATCTTCGACGGCTTAAATCGGCCGGCCGCATTTATCACAAGGATTTCCTCGTGGACTATGTGAAGACCGGCAAACGGTCCTACGGGATCGTGGCCCAGATCGGCCAGGATGATGCGGAAACCAGCTTGCCTTTGTTTCAAAAATTATCCGAGAACTTTGAACTCTGTGTAACGGGTCTGGGCTTTGTGCGGTCCGATCTGGACCGCATGCAGAATCCTGCCTATCGGAAGACCCGAGATCTGCTCTTGAATTGAAATCTGTCCGCCCCATCATCCTCGCGCACGGAGGCGCCGGCCCTCGTGCGATGACCTCACCACAGACTGCTTGCCTGCGTGCCGCGTTGCAGGTCGGTTACCATGTGCTGGATCGCGGTGGTTCGGCGCTCGTGGCTGTCGAGCAGACCATTCGCGTTCTCGAGCGTAGCGGGCTCTTCAATGCGGGAAAGGGATCGCGCCTACAGCTGGACGCTGTGCGGCGGATGGACGCCTCTCTCATGGAAGGGGATCATCTGCGCGCAGGAGCGGTCGCCTCTGTGGAAGGAGTGGTCCATCCGATCACTGCCGCCCGCCTTGTGATGGAAGAAACGGATCATGTACTACTTGTGGGCCCATCGGCGACGAAGTTTGCCGAGCATTTCAAGCTTGAGCGCCACCGGCTTCGGACGACGCCCCGCCGTCTCTCCTATGGGGCGATGCTGAAGCTGAAGAAATCCGCACGGAATCAGCATGGAACGGTCGGCGCGGTCGCACTCGATCGAACGGGGACGGTTGCTGCCGGTGCGTCGACCGGCGGAATTGATCTCATGTTGCCCGGACGAGTGGGGGATACACCGATTATCGGCTGCGGGGTGTATGCTGATAATGAAACCGGCGCCGTGTCGATGACGGGACTGGGCGAGGGCATCATTCGCCTGGCCGTTGCCAAAGAGATTTGCACCCGTTTAGGTTACGGGAAGACTCCGGCGCTGGCTGCACGCCTGGTCTTGGACAGATTGGTGGCTCGGATCAATGGCTCTGCGGGATGTTTGGTCCTGAAGCCGAATGGACAGTTCGCCATCATGCATGTGACACCGTATATGGCGGCAGGATGGTGGGATGGTAAACGAGTACCGACCGTGAGGGATACATTTCGATGAGCAATAGCGTGTTTCATCTCGCCTTTCCGATCCACGACGTGGACGCCACGCAGCGGTTCTATGTGGACGGCCTCGGCTGTACTGTGGGGCGTCGATCGAAACAAGCCCTAACTCTGGGGTTGGCCGGCCATCAGCTCGTGGGACATCTGGTACGAGATGAACTGCCGGTTCAGAAAGGAATCTACCCCCATCATTTCGGACTGGTGTTGCTTTCATTGGAAGAGTGGCAGGCACTGGCCGATCGGGCCAAGGCGAAAGGCCTTACGTTCTACCAGCAACCGCGCGTGCGATTCCCCGGGACGCGCATCGAGCACCGCACGTTCTTTCTAGAAGACCCGTCTCACAACCTGCTCGAATTCAAACACTACACCTACGAATCGGCCATCTTCGGCGAACAAGATCATGACCAGGTGGGTGACGAGAGGGAAATCTAGCTGAGCCCTTTACTGGGCGCGTTTGTGAGAGGAAACGGCGACCTGATCCATCCAGCGAAGGATGCGTTGGTGCCGGCGCGTCAGAGCATTGGTTTTTCTGATGGGGTCATATCGTTGTGGACTGGGAAGAATGGCCGCCAACCAGGCTGCTTCGTCGGCGGTGAGGTCCGAAGCCGATTTTGCAAAATGATGATGAGCGGCGGCCTCGGCCCCGTACACGCCACGCCCCCACTCCGCCACATTCAAGTACAGTTCAAGGATACGCGCCTTCGTCAACCGGTGTTCCAGAGATCGAGTGATCAACGCCTCGCGAGCCTTGCGAAACAGCGAACGTTCAGACGACAGGTAGAGATTTTTTGCAAGTTGCTGGGTAATGGTGCTCCCACCCCGTTTCATCTCTCCTGCTTCCAGGTTATACAGCGCGGCATCGCGAATGCCGTCCCAGTCAAACCCTTCATGGTCGAAGAATGCGGCGTCTTCCGCTGCGATCACGGCACGTTGTAGCTCTGGCGAAATTCGGCTCAGCGGCACCCAGGTCCATTCCCGCCGGCCGGTGCGCCCCTGTTGTGTTGCGCTTGCCAGACGACGTTCCATGAGGGCCGTCGAGATCGGATTGGTTCGCACCAGCAGTTCTACATCGGGAAAGGTTACGAGCCAGCTCAATGCCAAGAGGCCCAAAGGAACGCCCGCCAGTAACGTGGTCCACAGGAGAACGCGTGCCACGGTTCGACGGCCGGTTGACTTGGGTGGGGGAGGATCGTATGTGTAGTGACGCAGAAAGACAGGACTGCGCCTTGGTTTCCGTCTTGAGTCCATTACCTAGCCCAGCGGCATGAAAATCTTCGCGGCTGAGTTTATCAAAAGTTGCGTATCCCCAGAACAATTTCCTTCCGGGGATCTCCATGAAGTTGCCTTTGTGGGGCGTTCCAATGTGGGAAAATCGTCGCTCATCAATTCGTTGCTCAATCGTCGGGACATGGCCAAAGTCAGCCGGACGCCGGGAAAAACGAGAGCCGTCAACGTGTTTCTGATTTCGACCTCTGATCCCGACATGTCGCGATTCTATCTCGTTGACTTACCCGGTTATGGGTTTGCCAGAGTGTCGAAGTCCGTCCGAACCCAATGGGGCCCGTTGATTGAAGACTATCTCATCGGTCGAACCTCCCTGCTGGAGGTCGTCTTGTTGGTGGACAGCAGGGTCGTGACCGACCAGGATCGCCAGACCATCGCATGGCTCCGGTCCATCCAGCGGAATCCGCTCGTCGTTGCGACCAAGGTCGACAAACTGAGACCCAGCGAACGGGTGCGTACCCTGAGGCAAGCGCATCGGTTCCTAGGTCTGGACGAGGGAGAAACGTTGATTCCTTATTCGTCGGTAACCGGGGACGGACGGGATCGAGTGTGGGGAGCGATACGTGACGCAGCCGGAAGACTTCGCGCTGATGCCACTTGACCTATCCTCAAGGAATCGAGCTGACCGGCTGCGGCTGAGGGTTGTCGGCAGCTTGGTCAAACTTGATCTCGATGTAGGCTTTATTCTTTAAATCTACCAGCCAGGATTGGTACATGTCATCGCTCTTCTTCTGGTAGACCAACGTCTGAATTTCACGCCATACATCCTCGTACTGACGAAACTGTTTCGGCTTCTTGTCATCCAGACGGATGATTTGGATTCCCTCCGGGCTCTCAATAATGTCGGAGATCCCCCCCGGCACCAAGTGGGCGATCGCCTGTTCAATCACCGGTAAGAGCTCCCCGTGCCGGACCAATCCGAGCCGTCCGCCTTGCAGGGCATTGCCGCCGTCGGAATACTGCATGGCGATATCTTCAAATTTCTCGCCGCGCTTCAGCTCATCCATGGCGCGCCGGGCCTTGGTCAGGGCGTCCGCCAGTCCGTCGGCGGAACGTGGCTTAATGATGATCTGGCTCAGATGGTATTCCTGGGGATGGGCGAATCGCTCGCGATGTTCCTGGTAGTACCGCTTAATCTCCGAGTCTCCGACCATAATGTTGCCGCGAATGTGTTGGTCTACTACTTTCATGAGGATCAGCTGATCACGAACGTCCCGAACGTTCATCGGATTGGCGGTGTCGAGAGAGCCGCTTTGTTGCTTCACCTGCGCAAGGGCCTGCTTGACTTCGAGATCGGACACCTCGACCTTTTTGGCCTTGGCTTCTTGCAGTTGCAGTCTCCGCTCGATCAGCTTCGTCAATGCCATGTATTCCGCTGTCTTCAATCGCTGGGCGAGATCGTTTCCACGGTGCTCGCGGGAGAGACGCTCCTTCTCCGTTCCGAACTCTCGTTTGACATCCGACAACATGATCAATTCGGAATTCACGATGGCCACGATGCGATCCTGCAAATGAGCGGCTGAAAAGGCTGCGGGCCAGGTCGACACCGCCAACAAGGCCAACGGCAATTTGAATCGGATCAGCCAATCTGAACGGAGCGAGACGCGTTTCATGATCTTTTCACCCGGTAGTGCGTGTGCCGACAATTCTACATGAAAAAGATAGGTCTGTGGAATCGGGTCAGGCTAGCGTTTCCCGGTGTCCTCGGTGATATAGCGGGAAGCCTCGGCGAAGCGAACAGCGGCGTTGGTCCGGATATCGGCTATGACTTCATCGAACCGTTTGCGGCGCTTATCGGCCAGTAACTCTTGCCGAAGCCGTTCCTGCGTCGCCAGGTCGGCTTGGATAATTGTCTCGTCAAGAGGGCTCAGCATAACCAAATAATACCCGTTCTCAGACTTAATGGGCGCACTGACCATCCCCAGTTTGAGCGTATGGATGACGGAATCAACTTCGGAAGGCACCAGCCCTTTTCGGTACGGCCCGAGGTCGCCCCCTTTTGCTTTTGTCTTCTCGTCGATCGAGTACCGTTGCGCGAACTTCGCAAAGTTTCCACCGCGATTGACCTGCGCCTCGAGGTCCCTGGCTGCATACACATTGGGCAGCAGCATCAGCGAGACGTTGGCTTTTAAAGGATCCAACAGCTCGCTTGCATGGCTCTCGTAGTAGGAGGCGAGTTCCCCCTGCGTGAGCTCGACCTTGGATTGGAGTTTGTCCTTCAATAGCTCGTCGAGGATCAACTGCTCTTTATATCTCTGGGTTTTGTCCCGTATGGCATCGTTCTGATCAAGCCCACGGCGGCGGGCTTCCTGCATCAGCAGCTCTCGGGTGATGAGTTCATCCAGAAATCTTCGCTTGCCGCCTTCCTTTTCGTAGCGGGAACGCGTGGCCTGGGAAAGTTCGCCCCAGCGAAGATCAAATTCGGTTTGAGTGATGGCCCGCCCATTGACCAGGGCGACAACCGGCTCTTCTTGCCGCTCTGCGCAGCCCGACAATACCGCACCCCACCCGGCCAATAGGCCGACAAGAAGTAAAGACAGGCGATATGTGCTGCCGAGGATGGGGAACCGGAAAAGCATCATATGTTGTGGCACATGCGGGTCTCGGTCATGAGGCAGTCGCATCCTTTTGGAGGGACTTGGTATCACAGAGATCGAGGCTTTGCAAGGTTGCGTTGAGTTCCGAGAAGAGTGACGGCCAGTCGTCATGGGTCATCTGGATTTCAAAGGAGAGGGGGGTTAGGAACCGCAGCCGCTTTTTAAGCTGGTCCATCAAGCGGTGGACTGCGCCCTCCGGGATTGCGGCTTTCGGTTGGAACACGATCTTTGCCGACCGTCCATGCACCTCAATGGTGGCCATGCGAAGACGTTTGGCATGAGTCCGGAGTTGCATCACTTCGAGAAGTCGTTCGACCGGTTCCGGAAGAGGGCCGTACCGGTCCTGAATTTCTCCATGCAACAGGGCCAGCTCGCCGAGTTGGCCACACGCTGTCAGCCGTTTATAGAGGGACAGACGGTGATGCGGATCGGCCACATACAGTTCAGGAATAAAGGCTGAAACCGGCAGCTGGAGGGTCGGGTCCGGCTCTTCCTCGACAGCCTGGCCCTTCAACCGCTGGACGGCTTGTTCTACCATTTGCATGTAAAGATCCAAGCCGATGGCGGCGATATGGCCGGATTGCTGTTTCCCCAGGAGATTGCCGGCTCCTCGAATCTCAAGGTCTGCCGCGGCGATTCGGAATCCCGATCCGAGTTCCGTGAACTGCTGAATCGCGATCAATCGTTTCTGAGCATCGCCCGTGAGCGTTCCTTCGTCGGGGATGAGGAAGTACGCATAGGCCTGCTCTCCGCCGCGCCCCACTCGTCCCCGCAGCTGGTATAGCTGCGCGAGGCCGAAGAGGTCGGCCCGATGGACGATGATGGTGTTCGCGTTCGGGACATCGAGCCCGGACTGGATGATGGCCGAGGCGATCAAGACGTCAGCCTCACGCTTGACGAATTTCAGCATGACGGCCTCCAACGGCCTGCCATCCATCTGGCCGTGCGCCATGACCATCCGGGCTTCGGGAACCAACTGGTGCAGCCACGCTCCGATCCGCTCCATGGTTTCAACCCGGTTGTGGACAAAATAGACTTGTCCCCCTCGTCCGAGCTCGCGCACGATCGCGTCTCGTACGGCCTTGTCGCTGAGTCGGATCACTTCCGTTTTGATCGCCAACCGTCCGGCGGGCGGGGTATCGATAATCGAGAGATCCCGAACACTCGACATGGCCATTTGAAGGGTGCGCGGAATGGGTGTGGCGGTCAACGTCAGCACATCAACCTGGGTGCGCAGTTGCTTCAGTCTTTCCTTATGCTTGACGCCGAACCACTGTTCCTCGTCAATGATGACCAAGCCGAGTTGCCGGAATGCCACGTCCTTCTGAAGAAGCCGGTGCGTCCCGATCACGACGTCAATGGTTCCGGCCGAGACTTCTTTGAGAATAGCTTTGGTTTCCTTGGGCGACTGAAACCGAGAAAGCAGTGCCACCCGCATGGGAAACGGTCCGAATCGTTCGGCGAAGTTCTCGTAGTGTTGGTGAGCCAGGAGGGTGGTCGGCACCAACACGGCCACTTGTCGGTCATGCTCCACGGCTTTGAAGGCGGCGCGCATGGCCACTTCCGTCTTCCCGTATCCGACGTCCCCGCAGACCAGGCGGTCCATCGGCTTTGTCGATTCCATGTCCCGACCGATGTCCTCGATGGCTTTCAGCTGATCCGATGTTTCTTCGTACTCAAAGGCCGCTTCGAATTCGTGATAGAGGGTCGTCGTCGAGCCGTACGCATTCCGTTTCACCAATTCGCGGTTTGCGTAGAGATCGATCAGTTCTTGAGCCATCTCTTCGATGTCCTTCTTCACCCGAGCGGTGGTTTTGGCCCAACTGGTTCCGCCAAGGCGATCCAGTCGAGGGACATGGCTTTCGGCCCCGCTGTAGCGTTGGATCTGATTCAAACGATCGAGCGGGACATAGAGCGTATCTCCGCCGAAAAACTCCAGAATCAGGAAGTCGCTCTCGAAATCCTGCACCAACAGGCGTTTCAGTCCGCGATACTTGGCGATCCCGTGCTGCACGTGCACGACGTAATCGCTCACGTTGAGGTCTTCTAAGGAAGAGAGGAAGGTTGCCGTTCGGCTCTTTGGCTGTGGTTTATGTCGAGCTCCCTTCGCGAACAGTTCCTCTTCGGTCAACAGCGCAAGCCGAAGATCTCCGGAGAGAAACCCGGTCGAGAGATCGCCGTGCAACACATAAAATGGGAATTTTCCGGTAACCGGACTTGACCAGATCGACGGTTTCCATGGATCAGCCGGCAAATCGTGCTCTCGGAAAAGCGCCAGCAATCGGTCGACCTGCCCGCGGCTCCGCGCCACCACCACGACACGATGCTCATTCCGCAGGCCTTCCAACAGACGAAGAGTTTGACTGAATGCGGCCCCCCGGACTCCGAGGCCTATGCTGCCGGGCAGTTGAGAGGAAAATGAAAAGGTCGGATTCCACGTTGGGTCCGGCGCCGTCAACGGTTCGAGCGCCAACATCGGCCACCCCGCAATCCGTTGTTGGATATCGTGCCAGGTCAGAAACAGTCGCTCAGGTGAAGGATAGGGGGACGACACGTCACGATCGACATGGCGAAGATATCCATCGTCGATCTTTTCCCACGCCATCTCACATGTCTTTTTCAACATAGCCGGCTGATCGAGGGCGATAAAAGGGAACTCGGTGAGATAGTCAAATAATGTGTCCATGGAGTCGTACACGTCGGGGCTTCGCCACTCCGCGTCCGCCTGAATCGGCGCGATCGTATCCGTAGCGTCTGTGGGACGAATGAATTCCCGCGCCGGCAAGACCCAGGCGTCGTTCAATTTTGTGATGGAGGTCTGGGTTGACGGGTCGAACAAACGAATGGATTCAACCTGATCGCCAAGAAATTCAACCCGGATGGGATTGGCATACGCGGTCGAAAAGATATCAACGATGCCACCCCGGATGCTGAACTCTCCTGGAATTTCCACAACGGACACGCGTCGGTATCCCAGGCGAAGCAGATTGGTGGTGAGCAATTCCCGCTCCACGCTCGCCGCCTTCTCGAAGCGAAAAATCGCCTGCTCGAATATCGAGCGAGGGAGCAAACGGTGCATCGCGGCGGCGACGGAGGTGACGAGGAGGGTGGGCGGGGTAACCAGCAGCCGATGCAGCGTCGTCATCCGGCGGGCGATCAACCCGACGTGCGGCGCTGTTGCTTCATAGGGGAGCGTTTCCCATTCCGGGAACCAGGCCAGACCGTTAATCGGACGGCCCATGAGTTCGTGGAAGAAGCACAGGTCATTGAAGATCCGTTCGGCAGATTCGTCGGTTGCCGTGAGAATGACCCATGGTCGGGGATGGCCGGACGCATCTTTGCGAGGAGATCCAAGCAGCGTCAGAGCACAGGCCGCCGTTGATCCGTGTGTTCCAATCAGACAGGGACGAGCGCCGTCTTGGCCGAGTGCCGAATGAAGCGGAGCAAGCCAGGATGAGGAGTGGAGATTGTGCTCAGACACGCATCACTTCGTGGTTGACCGGATGCGTTGAAGGAGTCCGGTTGTGGAAAGGCCGGAAACCAAGGGAATGGTCTTGACCACGCCTCCGCGCGCCTCGACGATCTCTCGGCCGACGATATGGTCAATCGCCCAATCCCCGCCCTTCACGAGGACGTCCGGTTGGACGGCTGTGATGAGCTGGAGTGGGTCAGGCTCATCGAAGATCACGACAAAATCCACGCAGCCCAAGGCCGCCACCACTTCAGCCCGTTGTGCCTGTGGCACGATCGGTCGATCGGGCGCCTTGTCCAACTTGCGGACAGACGCGTCACTGTTCACCGCGACGACCAGGAGATCGCCCAACGCCTTGGCTGCCTGCAGATAGCGCGTATGGCCGATATGCATGAGGTCGAAACAGCCGTTCGTGAAGACGACCCGTTTCCCCTTTGCTCGCTCAGCGGAAAGTTCGGACAGGAGTTGATCTCGCGGCAAAACCTTTGCGACCATAGCCCCATCATACCGTGCCGTCAGTCACAGGGAAAGAGCGACAAACTTACCCATTCCCCTGCCGGGCCGTGTTTTTTTTCTTCTCAGCGCTCTGTAAGTCCATGAAATTTCATCCTCAAGTCGTCACATAATGGACCGATACAGCACATAACGGACTCTAAGGCCTGGTGTCGTCATGGGCCTGGGCCGATAGGTGCGCCCGGAGCGTGAATGATGATGGAGGAGGGGGTGAGCGTTTTCTGGATCATTGCGGCGGCCAATGTGTTGGTCGTTGCTCCCTTGATTTTCTTGCTCATACAGACTTCTCGTCGCGCACGGGCAGGCTGGCTGCGCGCGGAAGCGGAAAGAATTCGCTTTCAGGAGAATGAACACAGGCTTCGGAGTGTCTTGGAAGCCGAACCGCAAGGGATTTTGGTGCTCGGGCTTGATTGCCGGGTGCTTCAGGTCAACCCGGCCGGGCGTGTCTTGTTCGATGCGGGCTTTACAGAAGAGATCGTCGGCAAAGACCTCCGAGACTGTATCCACGCGAATGATTGTCTGCGGATCGAAGAAATGCTGAAGGCGGCTCGAGAAGGCCGGGAAACCTGTGGAAAGGGTAGACTCATCGGGCTGTCGGGGCAATCCCGCTGGATCGAAATCACATCCGTCCCGCTTCCGGCCGAAGACGGCACCGTGCAATCGGTTCTGAGCGTGCTCCGGGATGTGACAGAGGAAAAGCGTAGCGATCGCCGTCAAGCCCTCCAGCATGCCGTGGCGAAAGTCCTTGCAGAAGCCTCTACGGTCGAGCAAGCGATTCCGGAGCTTCTACGGGCGATTGCAGTCAGCTCGGACTGGCACGCCGGGCTATTTTGGCGAGTTCAAGAAGACCGGCGGTTTCTTCGTTGTGCACAGGCCTGGTCCGGCCATGAAGCCGCCTTACAGGATTTTGTCAGGCTGCGGAAGCAGGAAACGTACATGTCCGGGGCTGGTCTGCCTGGGCGTAGCTGGGCCCGCGGTGAGCCCTTGTGGGTGGAGGACATTGAAAGGGATCCTGGAGCCGCGCCTGGATCTCTTGAAACCACTCGCATGTTGCACGCGGCTTGTGTGTTTCCCGTTTGGCTGAGAGCCAACGTCTACGGCGTCATGGAGTTCTTCGGCCAAGAAGCGCAGTCACAGGATTGGGATCTCCTGAAAACATTGGGGACGATCGGAAGCCAGATCGGTCTTTTCATTGAGCGGGCCGAAGTGGAAGCGGCGCTCCATGAGAATGAAACCCGCATACGGCTGATCATCGACACAGCGCTCGATGCCGTGATCACGATGGATCATGCCGGTCGAATCACGGAATGGAATGCCCAGGCAGAACAAATATTTGGGTGGTCTGCGTTTGAGGTTCTGGGACGCGATTTCGGCGACACCATCGTTGCGCCGTCCCATCGTCTGAGTTACCAGGAGTATGTTCGGCGTCTCCTTGAGCCTAGGGACATATCCATCGCAAACATGTTGATCGAGATGACCACCCTTCGACGTGACGGCCGTGAATTCCCCGCTGAAATTGCCATGACGCCTTTGCCGGTCGAGGGCTCCGTCATCTTCAGCTCATTTATTCGAGATATCACGAGCCGGAAGGAAGCCGAGCAAGCGCTGAAAGATTACGCCCAGCAGTTGGAGCACATCAATCAGCAGCTGGATGCCGCCTTGAGGCAAGCCAAAGCCGCCACCGAAGCGAAATCGTCTTTTTTGGCGACGATGAGTCACGAGATCCGCACCCCGATGAACGGGGTCATTGGGATGACGGGTCTCCTGCTCGATACGAAATTGACCGATGAACAGAGAGAATATGCTGAAACAGCTCGAACCTGCGGTGACCATCTGCTGACGATCATCAACGACATCCTGGATTTTTCCAAGATTGAAGCGGGAAAACTGGATTTGGAAGTGATTGAGTTCGATCTTCGCCTCGCCATCGACGAATCGTTGGACCTCGTCGCAGAACGAGCGTCATCCAAGGGTCTCAATTTGGCCTGTCTCTTTCACGCCGATGTGCCGCGCAATTTACTCGGTGACCCCGGGCGCTTACGGCAGGTCGTGATGAATTTGATGGCGAATGCGATCAAATTCACCGACAGCGGCGATGTTATCGTGGAAGTGACGGTTGAGGCTCAATCGATGGAGGATTCGACCATTCGTGTTGCAGTTACGGACACAGGCATCGGGATTTCCGACGAAGCCCGCGAAAGGCTCTTTCGGTCGTTCAGTCAAGCCGATGGGTCCACCACGAGGAGATACGGCGGGACCGGTCTCGGCCTGGCGATTTGCAAACGACTTGTTGAGATGATGGGCGGAACGATTGGCGCGACCAGCCGGGTTGGAGAAGGGAGTTGCTTCTGGTTTACGGTGAACCTGCGCAAACAGGCTGAGGGCTTCCACAGAGCTGACCCGCCCAATGCCGTGTTGGAGGGTCTCCGTGTCTTGATTGTGGACGACAAGGCCATCAATCGAAAGATTCTTGAGCTGATGACCAAATCATGGGGGATGGAGCCGACGCTTGCCCATAGCGGCCCCGAGGCATTGGATGTGTTGAGCCGTCGACACGGACGGTCACGGTTTGATCTCGCGTTGTTGGACGTGGATATGGGATCGATGGAGGGAATCGAACTGGTGCGTGCGATAAAGACCCGGCCTGAAGGAGCTGAGATCCGGCTTGTGTTGCTCACCTCGCTGGGCCGGCGGGGTGATGCCAAGATAGCCAGGGAAGCTGGGTTGGCAGCCTACTTGACAAAGCCGATCCGTGAGCGGCAATTGCACGATTGCCTTGCCGCAGTCATGACACAGATCTCGGCATACGTGCCGACAACGAACGAACCGCTCCCCCTGATCACTCGCCACACACTCGCAGAAACCAATGCCAAAGTGGATCTTCGCATTCTCTTGGCCGAGGATAACATTATCAACCAGAAAGTTGCCGTTCGTCTCTTCCAGCGGTTGGGCTATCGAATCGACGTAGTGGCCAATGGGCGCGAAGCCATCGAGGCGCTCTCTCATGTTCACTATGACGTGGTCTTCATGGATTGCCAAATGCCGGAAATGGATGGTTTCGAAGCCACGAGGGAGATCAGGCAGCGTGAAGCGTCCAAAACTGTTTCGAGTTCCGGATTACGGGTTGCGGGTCCAAGGCAGGAGCATTCCCGTCTCCAACCAGAAACCGGTAACCAGAAACTCGAACCTTCCCATCACGTGCCGATCATTGCCATGACGGCGAATGCGATGCAGGGTGATCGCGAACGGTGTCTGGCGGCAGGAATGGATGACTATCTCTCAAAGCCCATTTCTGTCGACGCGTTGGCCGGGGCCCTGGACCGCGCGAATCGGGAGCGTTTACGCTCCCAGTCCTCCAAGAACCAAGAAGCCGCGTAATCCGTCTCCCTCTATCACGCTTTGGTCGATCACGCTAATTTCAGCGTCAGTTGCTCCGGCGCATCGACGAGCCTGCCCGGTCGGGCGGATGGGTGCATGATGTCTGATACGCGAGCGAGGTAGGGGAGAAGCCGATTCTCGATCGATCTGGTTGGTGACATGAGCTCTTCCAAAGAGCCTCGACAGGCACCGCAGTGGTGATGCTTGGGCTGGATGGATTTTCGTTGCCGTCGATAGACCCGCCCGCAGTCTTTGCAGCGCCAGGCAAATCTCGAGAGCGCAAGGACTTCCTTCTCCAAGGAGTGATGGGTCGTGACGGCCACTTCGCCGGACCGGTTGATCTCCGTCATTTTTCGCAAGAATTCCAGTCCATGATCGGGCCGCCGTTTCAGCACATCGAACTGCCATTGATGGATCATCTCATGGACGAGGGTGTTCAGGAGTTCCTGTTCCGCATACGGTGTCCGTTCGGCGAGCCGCTCGAACAAAGGGAGCGACAGGCGAATCTCTCGACGGCTGCGGTTGCCGACGGGATATCCTGCTTTCGGCCCTCCACGGCTGGCGAACATGCCGACTGAGGAGGTGAGGCGCCGGCTCCAGCACATCGCAATCGGCGGCAATGAACCGGCAAAGTACCGTGCGTTCAGGCGCTGCCAATGAGCCTGCAGCTCTTCGGAAGACAAGAGGATTGAAGCAGTCGTGGCCGCCATGGCCGGTCTCATCCCAATTGCTCCAGCACCGCCCCGGCCAGCAACGGCAGCATGATTTCGTGGTGACCGGTCAGAGAATAGCCCTGGCCGCCCTTCTGCGTGGGGCGTCGCACGACATTCGTCTGCGGACGGTAATGAGAGAGGAAATCCATATTCACCGTGGTGATGCTCGCGATCGGATGGCCGAGATTTCGCCCCAACGACAGTGCTTTTAGAAACACCTCGGGAAGTATCACGGCCGATCCGATATTCAGGTAGACGCCGCCTTCCATCCCCGCAACAACGGCGGTCAGGCGCCTGAAGTCGAGAAGAGACGTGGCTCCGATGGCTGCTCCGTCCGCGGAGGGATGCATGTGGATGATATCGGTTCCGACTGCCACGTGCACCGTCACCGGTATACCGAGCTGGGCGCCGGTGGCTAAGATACTGACGGCTCGATTCGGAAACTGATTGCTAGAATGATTCAGATAGCGCCCGATGGCTTCACCCATCCCGTGGCCGTCCTTCGCCCCACGCGTGATCGCCTCATTCAGGATCCGTCCTGTCTCCTCCGCCATGCCGAACCGACCATCGTCGATCTCGGCATCGACTTCTTCAGACGTGTGACCCATCAGAGCCAATTCGAAGTCGTGAATAATCCCTGCCCCGTTCATCGCCACTGCGGTGACGATGCCTCGCTCCATCAAATCCGTGATGACCGGGGACAGCCCAACCTTGATCACATGGGCGCCGATCCCGACGATCACGGGACGGTGATTCCGATGCGCCTTCACGACGGCGTTCGCGACGGCCCGCAACGTCTTGACCGCTAAGATGTCCGGGAGGCGCGAATAGAATGTCGCGAACGATCCTCCGCGTTTCCACGGTGTGGCGAAGTCCGAAAGCCGTACCTTGCTATGCCGTTTCTTCAACGGATAGGTCTTGAGATCCGACGCATTGATCGGAGGGATCAAGGCGGGAGGACGAGTCGGGGAAGTCCGATCAGGACGCTTTCCCAAGGAGATGATCCTCTACCAGTTCGCACAAGACATGGCCGAGTGTGATGTGGCTTTCTTGAATTCGGGAGGTGACCGTGGATGGCACGACAAAGGGATAGTCGACGAGGCCGGCCAGTTGGCTGCCTGTCGCTCCGGTCCACGCCACCGTAGTCAAACCACATTCGCGGGCGGCGGCGATCCCCTTCAGCACGTTCGGAGAATTCCCGCTGGTGCTGATGCCGATCGCGATGTCGCCTGGTCGGCCATGCGCCCGCACCTGGCGGGCAAACAGTTCTTCATAGCCGTAGTCGTTCGCGATGCAGGTAATGGCGGCAATGTCCGTCGCCAGCGCGATCGCAGGCAGCGGTACCCGGTCGCGTTTGTACCGTCCGACAAATTCCGCCGCGATATGGGCGGCGTCCGTTGAACTCCCTCCGTTACCGAAGAGCAGAACCTTGTTGCCGTTCCGGAAGGCCTGCGCGATGAGCGTGGCGACCTCCACGATTCGGTCGGCATATTCGCGCGCAAACTGCTGCTTGACGTTCGCACTGTCGGCAAAGGCCGTCAAAACAAGTGTTTGCATGGTCGGATTCTAGGGAAGGGAGTCTGGACTGTCAAGGTTGGGAGATCCCTTCATCATATCCTGCAGCATCAAATTGAACACGGGATAGGGCGATGCTATAGTCGTCGCGCGATGGCAAAAGATCAACCCGTCAAGGTACTCGTGATCGCATTGGTCGATGACGCGATGTCGGCGGTCTATTCGATCAATCGGCTCACGCCGGAAGCCTTGTGTTTTGTGTTGCCGGAAGGAAGCAAGGCCTTGGTGGAGTCTGCCGTACAACCGAACATCCAGCAGATGCCGAGACGGTGGGATTGGATTGTGCTGGCGGAAACCGCTGAGTTCCCGACCTCCTATCAGACGCTTGCGCGCTCGTTGCCTGAACTGTTGCGGACGTGGGAGGTGCAGCCGGGTGAGCTGGTTGTGGACGTGAGTGGGGCGACACCGGCGATGGCCGGAGCGCTCACTGTGGTGGCGCTGCCGTGGACTTCTCGGCTGGTCGAACTGAGTCCGGCTCGCGAAGGACTTGATGGTGATCGCATTGAATTGGGCACGAAGACCCTCGTCTGGACGCAGAGCAATCCATGGGACGAGCAAGCGACGGTATCACGACGAGAAGGATGTGAGCTATTCAACCGAGGACTCTTCCACGCTGCAGCCAAACTCTTTCATGATGTGGAACTGCGGGTCAGTGGCGGGCAGAAGCCGCTGTATCGGGCATTGACGGATTTGGCTGACGGCTATGAATTGTGGGAACGGTTTCACTATCGTCAAGCTTGGGACAAATTGAAAACTGCGACGAAGGCTTTAGAAATGGCTTCGCTCTGGGGTGGACCGCCCGGCTTGAAGTCGGTCGTGCCTCCTATCAAGGCCAATGCCGGTTTCCTTGAAAAGATCGTCCTTGATTCCGCTGAGGTCAAAGAATTTGTGCCGTTAGATCTCTTGGCGCATGCAGGCAGAAGGCTCCTTGCCGGACGCGATCCTGAAGAGGCTATGGTCTCACTCGTCCGTGCTCTGGAGGCATTTGCCCAGGTCCGACTCCACAAGGCGCACAAGATGAGGAGCTGGGATGTGGCGCCCGAGCAGCTCCCACAGGCGCTTCAGGAAATGTGTCGCACCTGTTATCTCGAAGACATCGACGGCAAGTACAAGCTGCCGCTGCAGGCACAGTTTCGTGTGCTGGCCGGGTTGGGCGATCAACTGGGACAAACCTTCCTCAGGGAATGGCAGAAGATGAAGCCCCTGCTTGACGCAGCGAACCATGCGGTGTTGGGTCATGGCTTCGAGCCCATCAAATCGGAACGAGTGCAGCAGTTGTACGAAGTGATCGTCCGACTCACCGGGGTTGCAGAGTCGTCGTTACCGAAGTTTCCGGTCCTGAGCCTTTAGCATCGTCGCTCGTGAAACGTGAAGTGTATCTCGTCGAACAAGGAAGCTATCCGAGAAAGTCTTTTGGAGAAACTGGATCACGAGTCAAAGATGCTCAGAAATCTGATCAAGCGGTTATAGCAAAAGACGGTTTACAAGTGCGAGTTGCAGCGCATGCGAGATTCGCTTCACGAACGACGAGATGCCATCGAAGTTCGCATCTACTACGAAGATACCGATTGCGGCGGGGTGGTCTATTACGCCAATTATCTGAAATATTTTGAGCGGGCCCGTACCGAGTATCTTGAAGCGCGAGGGTATTCAGTTTCGGCATTGATGAAACAAAGCATTCTCTTCGTGGTGGTGCACGCCGAAGTGGCGTATTGCTCGCCTGGTCGGTACGGAGAAACGTTGGTCGTCGAAACGGAAGTGGGCGATGTAACCCGGGCTGCGTTGACATTTTCGCATGTCGTGTGTGAGAAGGCGAGCGGCCGCGTGGTTGTGAAAGGCTCGGCTCGGTTGGCGGCGACGGACGGGAACGGAAAAGTCAAACGTCTGGACAGAACCATGGTCGCCGCGCTTCAGTCAGCGATCCATCCTTCATCCACGGCCTGATCCTAACGCGAAAACAGCGCGTGAAGCTCCCGCATTCAGCAAGTGCCGCCGCCGATCGCGTATCCGTAACAACGCATCGTAGTTTTGCGCCTTGACTTGAAACCTACCTGCTCCGTACATTCAAAAAAAAGAAAGGAGTTGTGTCATGAGTCAACAGTCAACTATCCCGGGTTACACGTACGGCACCCCTGCGGTTACAACGTCCCCTGTGACAGTTGCCGATTTTGAGTTGATGAAAAAGAGCGCCTTGTTCGGCGACGAGGATGTGAAGTATTTGCGTCTATCGCTCGATGTCGTGAAGGATCAAGTCGAGGCGATCCTCGACGTCTGGTATGGGTTCGTCGGATCCCAGCCCCATCTGCTCAAGTCCTTCTTGGGCAAGGGCGACGGCAAGCCGCTCGGTGATTATCTGGGCGGCGTGCGCAAGCGGTTCGGCCAATGGATTCTCGACACGGCCCGTGCGGAATACGACCAGAAATGGCTCGACTATCAGCACGAGATCGGCTTGCGGCATCATCGCACCAAGAAGAACCGTACGGACAATGCGGCTGCATCCGCTGAAGTCGTCCCGTTTCGTGATCTCTTCGCGCTCATCTTTCCGGTGACCTTTACGCTCAAGCCGTTTCTTGCTAAGAAAGGTCACTCCGCTGAGGACGTTGAGAAGATGTATGCTGCATGGGTGAAATCCTGCCTGCTTCAGGTGACGCTGTGGAGCCATCCCTACGTGAAAGCCGGAGATTTCTAACGAAGCACAAGGTAGAGTCCGGGGATAGACTGGTCCTCATCGGAGCGGACTTCGGTGAGGGTCATGATGTTCCCGGCTCATCCGTCGCAGTTCGCGTGCATATCGATCCCACTCAATCCCAGACTTGAGGCCTCATCACGCAGTTTGTCCGGATCGGTGGAGCTCATGCGGCAGACTCCAGACTGTGCTGGTGATAGGAGCTTGAGGGATGACCGTTTGCTGCATCGCGCCTAGGAGAGGGTTTCGGCGCGGATTATGGCTTGTGGATACTCTAGAGCTTGGCGATCAGGTCAACCGACAGGGCCGTGTAAGGTCCCCTCTGTCGCGTCAACGATTCACCACACGTTGAGTGACTCCCTTGTGGTGGCGGGAAGCTACTCGGGATTTCTTGCCGACGTGGTTGTCTTTCTCGCCCGACAGGACACTGGGTTCTGACCACTGAGTGACGATAATCTCCACCCGTCTGTTTTTACTCCGACCTTTATCGGTATCGTTGCTTGCGATGGGTCTGGTGGCCGCGTATCCGACCGATTTGACTCGATCGGCTTCGACCCCGCTGCCGATCAAAGCCTGACCGGCGTGTTCAGCTCGTGCCTGGGAGAGCTCGATATTGTCTCGAAACGTTCTGCGAGGGTCGCTTCGGACGGGCTTGCTGTCGGTATGTCCGGCCACTTCGATGCTCTGGTAACGGAAATCATGCAAGATCGCCCCGATCCGTTCGAGCAACGAGGCGCCTCCCGGGGTCATCATCACTTCGCCTGAACCGAATAGCTCGCCCGTCGCTAACGCCAGGGTCAGTTTATTACCCCGCTGCCGTAAGCCCACACGACCTTTCTTAAGCTCATCTTGCAGTGCGCTGCTGAGACTTTCACTGACCTTGGTGAGATCACTTCCTATGGCTTTCGCATCGTCCGGACGAACCGGATGGGGTTCTTGAGTAGGAGCTGCCTCGCCTTGCTTCGTAGAATTACGCTCCATCTCTGCAAGCAATTGCTTCGCCTGCGCGAGTTCCGCATTTCTGGCCGTAAGCTGCGGGTCGAGATCAGTCAGCTTTTGCGTGACTTGCTTAAGGTTGTCCTTAAGCTGCGCCAGATCCTGCTCTTTTCCTGCCAGTTGCTGTTCTAGCTCAACCACTCTGTTCCTGGCTTGCGTTAACTCTCCAGTCTGTGAGGGCACGTCACCGTTGAGTTTGGAATTGTCGTCGGGCTCGGATCGCGGGACTCTGGCCCCTTTCTTTTCTGCATCAAGCTGACGCTCGAGTTCGACGATTCGGCGCTTTGCATTCTCGAGACTGCTGACCGCAAGTTGTCGCTCGAGATCTTCGATTCGCTGTTTAGCCTGCTGCAGGTCGCTTTTCGTCGTGCTCAGCTCTTGAGACGGCTGGCTGTGTGAGTCTCCTGGGTCGCGCAGAGCATTGAGCGCCTGTTCTTTTTGGGCAAGCTGTGTCTCTAAAACACCCACGCGCTGCTTCTCAGCGTTCAGGAGATCATTCGCCGCCGTTGCCTTCTCTCGCAGCAGAGACAGTTCTTTCTCTTTCGCTGAGAGCTGCTGCTGGAGCTTGTCCAACGACGGCTCCTTCTCTGCTTCGCCTTTCGAGGTTTGGGGCGGAAACGAATACTTATTCTGGGGGAAATGGTCGTCGTGAACCTTGTAGAGAGGCGTTGTCGAGGTGCTACTTGTCGCTTGAAAGCCGGCTGCGATACTCGGAACGTGTCCGTTGATCAGCGTGAAGGTCGATGCCAGCACCAACGCAAGTAACTTCATGGCTTTATCTCACTTCCTTGGAGAATAACGTACAGTGATCGCAAGATAGAGTGGGAGGATTTCCGCCGGGCCTCAGGGCTCCGGAACGCTGCTCACGATAAACCCGCACTGCAACAAGAGTTGAAGCGTCAGGGTTCTACTATCAAAAACGTCGATGCGCTTCTTCATCAGTGCCTCTGTGAACGAAAAAAGTCAGCCTATCCTATCCCCTTCCAGAATCACTTTGCAATCGAGGTCTTCGCGCTTTCCTCGAGCGCGCCATTTCGGCCCTGTTCGGCTTAATCAAGCGGGGTGACGGTGTGCGGTGGTCGGCGTTTGATCCGCATCACTCAACAGGGTAGAAAGGATCTTTATTAAAAACCCGCTTGCCCCCTGCAATTCCACTTCCCGAACACTGATAGCCTTCGTGATTCAAAATTGGGAAGAAGAAGGAAAACCAATTGGTGCCCACTTCCACATCCTCGGGATTCAACCGCATGTTCCTCTGGCGCGCTTCCAGCTTCAGATTGAGCAAACAGCCATCCTGTGTGTACCCGGTTGCCGTGATTCTTGCGGACGGATCTCCTACCGGTTGCTTCGTCTGTGACGCGCAGGCGACGAGGAATAACGATGAGACAATCCCAAGTGTCATAAGACGAAATGTTTTCACCGTTACCTCAAGCGATCGTTCATGTGACTACCGGCTGACGGCTATGATGGACCTCAAGGGGCAAGGTCTGGGGAGATTAGTGGGGTTGGGAGCCTGACAAACGTTCCCATTTAAAAACAGCTTCCCTCGTCTGAGTTGCGGCGCATCCTCACATCTGCCCGACTACTTCCGTGAGGGGACGTGTTCGGAACTCATGAAAGTGGTGAGATTGTCGGAGAAACACACGGAATGTGTCAAGAAACGAGAAGAGAATCACCGGAACGCTTGATCCTCAGGGTTCCTGGGCAAGCTGTGATTGCCACAAAATTTAGTCCCCACCTTCTGTGGATAACCGTGTGAATAACTCGCCCTGGATACCAAAGCATGCCCCAATGACGTATTAATTCATCAAACTGCCTATTTTTTAGGCGTCTGTACCGGAACAGTTGAGGCACAACTAATAGTGGTCCAAGTGTTCCTTCTAAACGTTTTCACCGCATTCCTAGCAATCTGTGCCTGGTGCCGAAAAGTTCACCGTAACGGAGTCGTTACCAATGCAACTATTTGGATCGCTATCCACAGCCTCGGGAATTTTCTGGGGATCACAGCCTAATCCATAGGCCAGGAGCGATGTTTGGCATCTGTCAAGAGCTGGTTAAAAAAAGAAAGCATCCTGGCAGCTGAAGAAGATAGGGCCAAATGGCTGCGAGACGAGCTACTTTTTCCTATACACATTGAGCCCGACTTTCTCTTGCCGATTCGGAACTGTCACATTTCCTTCCGTCGAAGCGATGATAATCGTCTTGCCGGTTGAGGATGGACCGAATTCCTTCGAGAGATCCACTCTAATCGTCAACATAGATCCCTCCACGCTCATCTCGACATTCTTCATGCTCACACCCTTTCAGTACTAGGATTATGCCCTCTTGGCGTTAGCACCCTATCCTTGCCGTAGTTTCCATTCACCTCAACCGTGAAGGAGTATCTCAGTCGTCGGATCGAGCAAATTAACGGGCGAAAGGTTTGCTGGAAAGTTGCTTCGCGACTTCAGCTAGGTGGCTGTGTGCAACAGCGCCCTGGAAGCTGAAAGTCAGCACAAACCCGGAACATTGTGTGTACCCTGTCCCGCCCGGACCGGTCCCGTTCCGAAAATCTCCGGTCACCATGTCACCTTCCGTGCAGACTGGGAACGCCGTTTTCTTGAACACCGGGTTCTTCAAAATCGTCTCCATCATCTCTTTCATCATAGCCACCGTTTCGGGTTGCTGATCGATGTGCACATACACCGACAGCGTCTGCGCGTTTGGCCACTGCCATGCGCAGCCCTCACCGGTACCCATACTGGCCTGGACGGATACGAGCGAGGGAGATGACAGCAGACTACAGACTTGAGCGGCCATAGGACTTGCCGCGTGGGTAGATGGTGCCACGAGGAATGCGCCGATGACGATGAAATAGAGGACGAACATAGGTGTGAATTGTATTCATTGTCAGCTGCTTGTTCAATGGCCTGTCCATCGACGCAGCCTCGTGCGTTTTTCGAGGCTAACCCAGCTACTCAGTGATTTTCGAGATTGACACGGCTCGAAGGGAAGGATTGACCTTAAGAGTGAACAGGTTGATTCTTCCGCTAGACTCCTATTGCAACAAGGTAATCGTCGCAATCCAAATTTCGATTCCATAGCCTTCTTTGCGCTGGTCGATGCGTTTACCGACTATCTCGACCTTAGAGCCGACGCATGGACTAAGGGTCTCTACGTCAAAACCGGCTACATACACGCGTAGTTGTTCCGTGCCGACAACCAGCGTGAAAGGCGCCTTACGGGTATTTGGACCCTCTTGAACCGGGATCCGTTGAAACACTCCGACGAAAAGTTCTTCGGGCTCCGGTCTTTTCAAATAGAAAGACTTTTCGGCAAAAACGTGTAGCGGCTTCAGGGTGTTATCTTGCCCAACGATTTTCTTATCATTGTTCGCAGGAGCCGCCGGCTCGTTCGGTGAAGGCAGCCTGTGGTTCGACGTATCCAGCTCGCTTCTGTGTGAAGCGGGATGACAGCCGACTCCAAGACAGGCTGCCAGAACGACTCCAATCAATCCTCGCTTTCCTCCTACGATCACCGAATTAATTTCTGATGTGGGTCGCCCAATATACTGTTTGAGATCCCGTAGGAACATTGTATCCCCTGATTCGGATCATCCACGTTCCCGCTCGGAGCGTACCGTTCACACCGGTTCGCTCGAAGACACTGACACCTGAGAAGCCTTTGGCACGTTCGATTCCCGATGGATCGATCAGATGCACGTCGATATCATTGTGGGTCTGTGCCGCTGATTCGGGCCACCATAAGGCCACATCCAGATCCTTCTTCCCGGCTCCCACGTTTATGGGGATGTCGATGTTCATATGATTCCCGACTGAAACCTTGCCCCACCAAGCGTGGCCGTTGGTCGCCATCTGAAGGGGACCCGCACCCACCGTGTTGTCGTACGGCCATTCCCTCTGGCCATAGAGAATCATGAACGCATATGTCTGACCGTTATCGAATGATCCGAACTGTCGCAACCAGTTATGAGCCAACATAGCCACGGCTGCGGCATAAGGCGTAGCGCCGCTTGTGCCGGTGAAGACTTTTAATGCTGTATCGCTTGTGTTGCTGGCAGTCTCGCTCCACGTTGGAGCTTGGATATCCGGTTTGTAACGTGAATCGGTTGCGGGGCCGCGTCCCTGATTGTCGTACTGGGCGCCACCGTCAGTCATGAACCCCCCGACACCAAGTACTTTGTGCGCAATCCCCGGTGAGCGCACCGTCGATGCGTTCGGACCGAAATTTCCGTTGGCTGAGACGAAAATGACCCCTGCATCGTATGCATTGTCGGCCGCTGTCGCGATGGTGCCGGTCTCCGACTCATTCGCCTGGATTTCTCCGACCAGCACTCGATCAAATGCCGCGATGCCTGCCTGTATAGCCCGCACGGCCGCCGATGTATTCAAACCGCCGGCAGAATAGATCTGCCAGCTGTCCGTCCGTATTGCCGTCACGCCGCGGTACTGGTTGCCAAGCCTGTTGTTTCCGGTCAGAAGTCCAGCGGAACTCGTGCCGTGATTCCATGAAAAGTCCGTCGGATCAAAATTTGGATTCGAACTATCGTTGCAATTGTTTCCACCGTTGACGCAATCCCGCATCCAGGCAATGTGATCGGGCGAATTGAACATGTTGTGCGTATCTCGAACGCCTGTGTCGAGAAGACCGATCCACGGATTGGTGAGCCCCAAGTTGAAATAAGGATCCGAGACGATTCTGTCCCGACCATCCTGAGCATCGTTATTGGCATTTGCGTCTTGTGGAGGCGGTTCACCCCCTTCAACCGGTTGGAGATACACGATTTCCCTGGATTCCGCGAGGCGTTGGATCTCTCCTATTTTCGCGGTTCCGACCACGCTATTGACGATCCAGAAACCGTCGGATTGCTTGAAGTTGCCGTGCTTGGCCAGTTGCTTTACAGACCTTGCTTGGGACTCCGCCCGCGCTTTTTTGAGTGTGTCGATGGCATCCGCTCTCCGGGTCTTGCCTTCGTCACGGCTTTCTCCTGAACCTAGGTCAGGCAGTCGAGGTACCCGTAGATCCTCGTGAAACGTAACCATGATATCTACTGATTCGTCTGCTTTTTTCTTAACGATCCATTCCTGAAGCACGGGGCTGATCTTCGAGATCGCAGGACTCTCCCTGCCATCATGCGCTTTCATTTCTGATCTCTTGTCGATGTAGATATTCTTGACAGGAATTTCATATGTCTCGGCGACCTGGCCCCGTGTATCTGTAATGGCCGCCGATCGGACCTGATTCAGCGGGTCAAGCATGACGCCGTAGGGGTTATAAATGCCGTCGTCGGATTGCGACCCCGTAACGCTCGGCTGAGTCGTGCACCCGATCAGCGATGCCACAAAAACAACAACGCTCAGAGAAACCGGATGCCGAATGCGGTTTGTGTTCATGATTTTCAACCTCCGGAAAAGAAAAAATGTTCAAATCTGGCACTCAGCTGATTGCTGAGTTCCCCGGGCGAACCGAAATCCCGTATTTCCCGGTACCAGTGGGCTTGTAATGCCGCACGCGGGCATAGTACATGCCCGGATTCAACTTCGTCGCGATTTTGGCGTTGTATTTCTTCCCGCTATCGTCGTCTTCAGCAATGACAGCCGTTTTATTGTTTGGGCCCAGGAGCACCATGACCACGTCCGTGGAACCTTTCGTCTCCAAGATATAGGGGCCTTTTGTGCCTACGGTGAAACTAAAGAGATCTTCCTCGCCGTGTTTCCCGATCAAGGCTTCGATCGGAGCCGCACCGACCGTAATAGCGGTGACGTCCGGAACGACTGTCTTGGGATACATCGTCCCGATGAACTCCTTATCGATTGCTGAAAGATCGCGATTCCATCCGACCTCGAAATCGCCCAGCGTCAAGTCATTCGAAATGGGATAGTGCATGATGGATATTTTGTCGTACTCGGAGAAGTTGGTGCTGTCCTGCCCATATTTCTCAAACAGATTGTGGTCTATATCTTCTTTGGTCCAGTTGTTGGGAGGGCCCATGAAATATCGATAGACCGCTTCCTTGTCCCATGGAATGCCGGCTTCGGGATGCTGATGCTCGTGAATGCATCCCAAGGCGTGACCGAACTCATGGAGCACCACGCGGCGATATTCGTCGTCTGTACTCGCAGGGGTCAGCCAGCCGTAGTTCATGGTTGGATTGGGTCTGGAGATCCCTAGCGCGTCGGTGCCAAGATAAGACCAGGATCCTTCTTGCAAGAACGAGATGCGGATTTCCGCGGACGGATCATAGGCAAAGTCGAACGTGATGTCTGCAAACTGACTCCATTGCTTCGCGTAATGCTCCACTTTGGCCTGCACATCGGGGTGGCCATCTAGAAAATGAACCCCCAATGTGCGGCCTTTCTGCCACTTTTTTCCCGTTACGATCGCCATCCGCATGCGATCGCTGGGATCAACCCCGAAGAGTGGAAAGTCACGCATCATTGGAGCATTGGCCGGATTCTCCTCCACAGCACGGCGACTCGTCTCAATCAATAACTCCCGGGGAACGAGACGATCGATGCACATTTTGACCCGTTTTCTCGACATAGCCTACCTCCTACGTTAGGAGTCGGCTCAAGCAGAGCCAACTCTCCGTTGACTGCTTCACCAGACTGGACAGCCCAGCCCGTTCTTAGTCTCCGTAAGTGGAAAAAGCAACGATGCATCCGTGAAGGCACTGAAGCATTTTTTGGGCCAGCGCATTCCAAACCTGGACTCTTGTTTTTCAAGCGCCTGACACAATTGGCCCGGTACCAACGGCTTATCTCTGGATCTGAGTGGATTCTGGCTGGGATCTGATTAAATAGAGAAGGTTGAGAAGAGACGTGACCAAGAAGTCGTCTTGGTCAAGGCGAGTGCTAGAGACAGCGGGTTACGAGTGGTTGAAACTCGGGTCCAAGCTATCGGTTGAGCATAGCGGAAAACCGTTGGGGTTGTGAGCTAGAAAGGATCAATCCTTTTAGGCCTTCGAGTGCGTTGAGATTTTTGGCGGCGATTAAGCAAACGACTATTCTCAGCTCCTATGACCGTGGCTTTTCATATCCCTCTATGATTAACGTCTCCGCCACATTCTGTTCGTTCACGAATACGTCGGCGACGAGACGATTGTAGACATCTCGGCCCTTGGGGACGATGCGGATCGGCCCGCGGCGAAGCAACTCTTCCAGTCGTTGCTTGGCTGCCGGGCCGGCTAACTCACTCATTTCCGGGGTGTCAACGCCACGAAGTCTGATACGCTCGGCTCCGACGCGAATGGTATCGCCATCGACTGCCCGCACGTGTAAGGTACTCAGTAGGCGCATCTCGTGTCTCGACCGCGATCGAAGGGCTGAAAGGCGAGACTGTTTATGTATGGGACCTAGTTTGTAACGGCCTTTGGGATAGCGTTGTGGTCTGCTGTCCGGGGGACGTGGGGGCCGACGCTGCCTATACGTGGGAAGGCGATCCGAATGTTGCTCGTTCGGCGATGGATACCAGCAGAGGTCGCACCGAGGTTCCAGCGTTGAACCGATGTCGGATTTCTGTAGGCGCTGTGCATGGGCATGAGGTGGAGATAGGACACACAACATCCCGCAGACGAGCAAACGGGCTAGGGTCGTTATTGGGCGCTGGTTCATAGCCTGTGTGCGTACGCAGGTGTCATGCCAAATTTGATCGATTGACAACGTTCAAAACAGCATGCTGGAATGAGTTCATATTTCGTCGTTCGTGAAGCGTTGTTCGTATCTCGCTTTTGGAACGAGTCTGTCCCACGAGATACGCTTCACGAGGAACGAGATACACATCACGGAGGTCGAAGCTATGGATATGATGGGACGTGTGGGGCTGGTTGAGATTCCTGTCTTGATTGCCCCGGATCAAAAAGTCTGGATGGACCGCATGATCAAGGAAGGGAAAATCGCCATCCCCCCGGGCGGAACGTTGGAGAAAGGGTCGCTGTATTCAATGTTTATCCGTATGTTGCTCCATAACGCGATGGAAGAACAGAAGCGGCAGGAGGCTCTCGAAGCAGAAGACGAGGACGACGAATAGGCGAACGTGAAGCGCGAAAGATCTCTCAGGTGGACTGTATCTAAATAGATTGACGATGTATCCTACGAGATACGAGCACCGCTTCACGAGGGACTCGATTAGAGCTTCTTGAAGGCGGTGTGCGCGGCGCGGATAGTCTTCTCGATGTCCTGCGCGCTGTGGGCGGTGGAGAGAAAAGCAGCTTCGAACTGGGAAGGGGCCAGATAGATTCCCTGTTCCAACATATGATGAAAAAACTGACCGTACCGCTTGGTGTCTGATTGTTTCGCCGTATTCCAGTCCACAACCGGACCTGGAGTAAAGAAAGTCGTCAGCATCGATGCAACCCGGGTTTGAGTGACGGGAATACCCGACTTTTTTGCGGCCTCGCCGATCCCTTTAGCCAGGGCAGCTGATCGCTCCTCAAGTTGCTTATAAATCCCTCGTACCCGCAATTGTTTGAGCGTCGCCAATCCTGCCGAGACTGCCAGCGGATTACCGGAGAGCGTACCCGCTTGATAGACCGGTCCGACCGGCGCGATGAGATCCATGATCTCTTTCCGCCCGCCATAAGCACCGACCGGCAATCCACCACCGATAATTTTCCCAAGGACCGTGAGGTCAGGCGTGATGCCGTAGAGCGCCTGCGCGCCTCCGTAACCGACGCGGAAACCGGAGATGACTTCATCGAAAATCAAGAGAATGTTGTGGTCGGCGGTCAGTTGTCTGAGTGTGGATAAGAAGTCGGGAGCAGGAGGGACAACGCCCATGTTGCCGGCAATCGGCTCAACGATAATGCAGGCAAGCCGGTCGCGGTTGGCGGCAATAAGCTGCTGGACTGTCCGAATGTCGTTATAGGGAGCCGTCAAGGTATGCTTGGCAAAGTCTTCAGGTACGCCCGGTGAGTCCGGAATCCCCAATGTTGCCAACCCTGACCCGGCCTTTGCCAGCAGGTAATCACCATGCCCGTGGTAGCATCCTTCGAACTTCATGACGGCCGTTCGTTTGGTAAACCCCCGCGCCACTCGGATCGCGCTCATCACGGCCTCGGTCCCGGAGCTGACCAGCCGAATCTTTTCCATGGAAGGGAAGCCGTTGCGGATTTCTTTGGCCAGCAATACTTCCGACTCAGTCGGAGCCCCGTAACTGGTCCCTCGCCCAGCCGCGTTCTTGATCGAGGTAATCACCGCCGAATGGGCATGACCCAAAATCATCGGCCCCCAAGAAAGGACATAGTCAATGTAGACGTTCTTGTCCACATCATAGAGCCGTGATCCTTTTGCGCGTGCGATGAAACGTGGCTGCCCACCGACCGAACGAAAGGCCCGAACAGGGCTATTGACGCCACCGGGGATGAGTTGCTGCGCTTCGGTGAAAAGCTTGGCGGAACGGGATGTTTTCATAACGGGGGCGCACCCTATCACGCGGTACGAGAGATGGTCAAGAAACGCATCGTCGCGCCATGAGTTGGAAGACGACCGATCAAAGTCAAAAAATGTCGTAAGAGATACACTTCTCTCAATTTCGATACAGCGGACGGATGGGAGCTCCGATTGGAAGCCGAATATTCCTTTGATTTCTCTGCTCTATAGGCACTCACGCATGACGGCGTAATTCTTGCTGTATTCATGCGTAATCAAGAGGGTGAGAGACATGAAGGTCATCTGTTCCTGGTGTCGAGGAGAAGGTCGAGACGGGTTGGTTGGAGAAAAGGCGCCGCTGGACGACCAGCGTGAAACCCACAGTATTTGTCTTGAGCATGAGAGGGCGGTGCGAATTCGCTGGACGGCGCATCGGAGCATAAGTCGATCCATGTTAACCACCAATGGAATGAGAGAGCGACCCTCGCGTGTCCGCCGGGTGGTGCTGTCGGCTGTTCAATTATATGTTGGTCTTAAGGGTTTCGCCTCGAAATCACGCCTCTAGCGGCCTAATCCATCGCAACCTGTTTCCGGAGCACATCGACGGCGGTCTATTTCGGGGAGGATTTGGCCGAACGTTTTGAGCGGGCTTTCGTCTTAGGCGCCTTCCGCTCTGCGGAGGAGAACTCTTCTAATTCCCAGCGCTTCCGACTCGTTTTGTCCTGTTCAGTCACCAAAAAGCACACATGGAATGGCGCGCGCCGACCATCGGCCGTTTGCCCCTTGCTCCAGGCTTCGCCGGCGTCACTCAGGACTTCCAACAACGTTTCATACTCCTCTTCATCATCGGGAAGCACAGCGTGCGCGTCGGCAATAAATAGAATGTAGCCTTTGGCAGGAAGCCACTCAAAATCGGCAAGACATTCCTCCAATGCGTCCCAGTTGTGTCCGAAGTACTCCGGAAAGGCCAGCACCCGGGCGAACTCATCGAACAGACCGGATGAGGTTCGGCATTTCTTCCCTTGGATGGTGCGCACCACGAATTCCGGTGGAACCTTCACCAACGTTGTGATCGGGGCTCCTCGCGGGACAATAAGCAGTCCTGACCAAGGCGGCGTGGCGTTGCTCAGATGCGGGTACAGTGTCGGTTTCCCTGTCATACAGAATCCGCCGGGTTGGGCATTCCTCAATTCAAAGGGACAAATGTTCGGTAGTGATCGCCCGTGTAGTACGCCTTTCCGGTCCGCTGCTCGATGACGATCCGTTCAGCATCGCGCCTGCGTCTCGGGATCTTTGGATTGACATCATACTCTCGGTAGCGACCTCGTGGAAGAAGGCGTTCTCGATTCTGGAAATCGCGCCCACCGATGTACCCGGGGAGAGGGGCACCGCGTCGATCTTCCAACTGCTTGAGCAGATCGTATGCTTTCTGGGGAGCGGTTGTGAGTGAGGATGGGGTGTCGATTCGATGAGGAAGATTGGTTGAGGTGTTGCCCAAAAACGGACCATCGCCGGTGTCGGCTGCGGGAATTGAGATGGCGGACACCATGCCGATCGCGCATAACAGGATGGCGAGAAGCCCAATGAGCTGAATCCGCCGCCGCTGATCGTTGAGCACAGGTTCCTCTCTCGTGACCATGCAGAGAACCGACCGTAGCATCCTCCTTTCAGGAAGGTCAAACAACGTAGCGGGCATTCACGTCGTTACCTGGATGTATCTAGCGCTGTTTGCTAGAATGACCCGGCTGATGTCTGCATCAGAAGAAAAGGGAACCGGAGTCATGTGTATGAATCAGTGCGCGGAGTCTACACGCTGTGGGTGAAAGCGGCTCGCTCGGACGCGTGAATGCTTTGCGCAAGTGTCTGGCGTATTCCTTTCTCGTTCTGGTTGCCCTCACTCCGGCAGCGATATCGAATGCACAGCTCACTCCCAGCGGCTCGATCAAACGATCTCCGGCGGAGGTCGTCAAGCGCTACCTTCTCCTAGATCAAAGGGGCGCGCGCTTGGACGCCCCCTCGTTCGACACGTTGACGCCTTATATCGATTGGAAGGAGGAGCCGGCATGGGGTCGTGTGGTGGTCGTCCAGGACACCACCGTCCCGGATGATTATCGAAAATGGGAAATTCTCAGCAACCTGGAAGTGGTCATTCCGGTCACGTTTCAAGTACGGGGCTCGGTCTATTTGGAGACGGCCACTTTCGTGTCTGAAGAAACTACCGAAGAGGTTCGTTTCCACGTGAAAGTGGTGGGGAACTACTGGCGTATCATCTCGCCGGTCATCCCTCCCCACGTCGGACTGAAACGGATGATGAGTTTCGCGAGAGACGCGGCAGCCCATGAGCAGGATGACGCGCAACGGACGGTGCTTGCGGCGCTCATCGACTCCTTGAGAAAGGCTCAATGATGGTCAAGACCCCCGTAGATCTATTGATTTTTGATCTGGATGGTACGCTCATCGAATCCAAGTGGGACATCGCGCGGTCCGTCAATTTTACGCTTGCCGAGTTGGGATTGCCGGAGCGCCCCATCGAAGAAATTTTCGGGTTCGTCGGCGACGGCGTGAAGCGACTGCTGCGTTTGGCGGTCGGAGAGGGCAATCAGGTCAGATTCGAAGAGGCCTTGAAAGTATTTCGGGGCCATTATCTCGAACATTGTTTGGACCGGACGACCTTCTACCCAGGCATCGAGCCGATGCTGCAACACTTTACCCATACATACAAAGCGATTGCGACCAACAAGTCGATCGAATATACGCGCGTCATCTTGAACGGGTTAGGTCCGCAACATTTCCGGTACATGGTCGGTGGAGACAATGGATTTGGGCTCAAGCCGGAACCCGGCATGTTACTGCATATCATGGAAAAAGTGGGAGCCCCGAAGGAGCGAACCGTTCTCGTCGGAGACAGCACCAATGATATTAATGGAGGACATAACGCAGGTATTCGCGTCTGCGCGGTTGGGTATGGCATGGGGAATCGAGAGAGGATGGCTGCGTGTCAGCCCGATTGGTTCATCGAAAAACCGGAACAACTCATGGAGCTCTTTACATAACCAGTCATGAGAGGTTGAGGATGAGAGTACACGGCGGCAGCAGGACCTCGGTTCGTGCATTTGGTCGTCTTGTCCTTAGGGCGTGCGCGCTCAGTATGCTGAGCCTCCACTTACTCATCACCCTGTCGTACGCCGCCACGTCGGGTCTTGCCGAGCGAGTCATCGAGCACCGGCTTGCCAATGGGCTGACAGTACTCATGGTGGAGCGGCATCAGACGCCCGTCGTTTCGATCAACATCACGTTCGCTGTGGGCGGCATCAATGAGCAGGTCGGCCAAACCGGCCTCGCACATCTCTATGAACACATGGCCTTCAAGGGCACGCGTGTGGTCGGCACGACAAACTATGAAAAAGAAAAACCGATCTTGGATGAAATCACATTGGTCGGAACGGAACTCGACCTGCGTCAGCGTGATGCGGCCGGAAGAAACGGTGGCGAGACAGCAGAGGAGCGAACGGCGATCGAATCGCTGCAGAAGCGCCTCCTGGATCTGCAGACGCAGGCTTCGCAGTATGTCGTCGGCAATGAAATGGCGCTCCTGTATCAGCGTCATGGCGGAGTCGGACTCAACGCGTCAACGGGAAAAGATTTGACGCGCTACATGATCAGTTTGCCGTCCAACCGACTGCCTTTGTGGGCGGCGATTGAATCGGATCGGATGGCCAATCCGGTGTTGCGGGAATTCTATAAAGAACGCGGCGTTGTGATGGAAGAACGGCGCCTGCGCAACGACGACAGTCCGAACGGTCTGCTGTTCGAAACCTTCACCTCTACCGCGTTCCGCGCCCACGGCTACGGGATTCCCACCATCGGATGGGGGTCTGATATCCTGGCATTGACACCCGCCGCCACGGAATCCTTTTTTAAGGCCCAGTACGGTCCGAATCGCGCCACCATTGCGCTGGTCGGCGATATCAATCCGAAGGAAGTCATCGCGTTGATTGAACACACGTTCGGAAAGATTCCTGCCGCGCCGCCGCCTCCGCCGTTGGTGACGGTTGAGCCGGAACAGCGAGGCGAACGGCGAGTCGAAGTGGAGTTTGATGCCGAACCGGTCATCGTCATCGGGTATCACAAGCCGACGTTGAGGCATCCGGACGACGATGTGTTCGATGTGCTCGACGCGGTGCTGAGCGACGGACTCACCTCCCGCTTACATCAGAAGTTGGTGCGAGAGAAACGACTGGCCGCCTCAGTCGGGTCTGATGCCAGTCATCCGGGAGTGCGCGCGCCGAATCTGTTCGTCGTCACCGCTACGCCGCTGGCCCCTCATACGACAACAGAAGTAGAAACCGCCATCTATGAAGAGATTGAGCGCCTGAAACGAGAGCCGGTCTCGTCCCAAGAGTTGGAAAAGGTACTCAACAATTTGGATGCCGATTTGGTGCGGGGCCTGCGATCGAATAGCGGCTTGGCATCTCAACTGGCGTTGCATCAGGCAGTCGCCGGTGACTGGCGCTATATCCTGACCTCACGTGATAAGGTTGCCAAAGTCACGGCCGCCGATGTGCAGCGAGTGGCCGCGCAATACTTTACAAAGTCGAATCGCACCGTCGCAGTCCTCGTGAAGAAGGGAAACACGAAGGCGATTGCAGCGGTGCCGGCCGGTGAGGTGAGACCATGAAGAGGGCAAAGAGACAAGGGGTAGAAACGGGGAGTCTTTCCCGGTTGAGAATGCTGCTCTGCATGGCGACCGTTTTACTGATGGATGGAGCTATCGCTTGTGCGGCCGACCAGACCTTCGGCGATCCCAGAACCATGACGTTCAAGCCGGTGGAATTTTCCCCGCCCGAGCCGGAGCGAGTTGTCCTCGGCAATGGCATGGTCGTCTACCTGTTGGAAGACCATGAATTACCGCTGGTCACCGTCACGGCCACCATGAGAACAGGGAGTTGGCTTGATCCAACCGATAAGGTCGGACTGGCGGCCATGACGGGGGCGGTGATGCGTACCGGCGGTGGGGGGAGTCTTTCGGCAGAGCAGGTTGATGCGGAGTTGGAACAATTTGCGATCGATGTCAGCATCGGAATCAGCAGACAGTCCGGATCGGCATCCCTGGACGTTCTGAGCAAAGATGTGGATCGCGGGTTGGAGATCTTCGCGGGTCTTATCCGAACCCCGGCGTTCGAACCTGCGCGTGTCGAACTGGCCAAGTTACAGGCCATGGAGGGGATCCGTCGCCGACAAGATAACCCTGGCTCCGTCGTCAGCCGGGAATTTGCCAAGTTGCTCTATGGAACGGACCATCCTACCGCGCGAGAAAGTTCAGTGGACTCGATCTCGCGCATCACGCGGGACGATCTTGTCGCGTTTCATCGCAATACGATTCACCCGAACGGCATGATCCTCGGTGTGACCGGTGACTTCAAGAGAGACGACATGCTGACCTCGCTCAGAAAAACGTTCGGAGATTGGAAGCGAGGTTCTGTGCCCGAGTTGAAGATTCCGGATGCGCAGGAACCGGGTGCGTCTCGTCCGGTCGTCCGGTTCGTCGATAAGGACACTTCTCAGACGCATCTTCGAGTGGGACATCTCTCGATCAAGGAAAATGATCCCGATTATGTCGCATTAGCCATTGCGAACGATATTTTGGGCGGAAGTTCGTTTCGCAGCCGCCTGTTCAACGACGTGCGGACCAAGCGGGGGCTGGCCTACTCGGTCGGCAGCCGACTCAATACGGGAATGCATGATCAAGGGGTCTGGCTGATGCGGGCGGAAACCAAGATGACCTCCACGCAGGAAGTGATCGAGCGGTTTGTTGCGAACATCGAACGTATACGCGCCGAACCGGTGACCGATACCGAGCTTGCCGAAGCGAAGGAAGCGTATGTGAATTCGTTCGTCTTCTCTTTCTCCAGCCCGTCGGCCATCGTCAGCCGTTTGATAGAGCTAGAATATGATGGGTTGCCGAAGGACTTTCTTCAACAGCTGCGCGCGAAGGTGGTGAAGTTGACCAAGGAGAACGTCTTGGCAGCAGCCAAGAAACACTTGCGCCCTGATCGCTTGAAGATCCTTGCCGTCGGCTCTGGTGAGGCATTGCCGAAAGCGCTGTCAACGTTCGGAGACGTGAAAGAAATCAAACCGGTGCCGGAGGGCTAAGCGTTCGCTGGGCTGGAAGCGCGGTCACGTTCGACGCTGCTATGGTGCGAGGGGGCCGCGTGACCGCCGGGACAATTTCTCTCTTAAACGCGCGCGCCTTTCGAATAGGCTTTCCTCCTCGGAGCTCACTCCTACTTTAAGTCATTTGACTCTCATTCCCCTCACGCCTCCTTGACCGCCGCGACATCGCGACGAAAGCCATATCGTATCAACACTTCATCACCTTGATCGCCGGCCGCATGGCGCGGTACTGTGAAGGATGTCTGCGACGAGAGACGGTTGTTTCACGTAAGGGACAGAGTCGTGGTATTCTGTATCGAATTGATCGACTGAGAATGAAGGTGGCTGGGTAGGTTTGGCAACCCTATGTCGATCGCTGAGTGGAGAAGGCTCGTGTATGCCGCTCGAAGATGAATTTTGCGATATTCTGAAAAAATCACGCACAGGGCAAGGCCTCTCGGTCGGCGATGTTTCGAGAATGACGGGATTGCCCGGTGGCGATATTACCGCGTTGGAACGAGGAGATCAGCCGCGGGATCGTGCCGAAGTGCGTGCCTTGGCGAAGGGCTTGGGCCTGCGAGCTGAGCCGCTCGAACAGATTGCGATCGATAAGTGGGAACCGGTTGCGCAGCACATGCCGCCGTGGGTGGAAATGGTTCACGGGTCCATCAACGGGTATGGTGTGCAGGGGTACATCGTGCATGATGAGGGTGAGGCAGTGTTGGTCGATACGGCTTATAACGCACCGGCCATGCTGGATCTGCTTCGTCGATACCGATTGCGTCTCATCGGCATTTGTTTGACCCATGGCCACGCGGACCATGCGGATGGGATCGAGCAGATTCTGGGCCAACATGAAGTCCCGGTGTACCTGGGACCGGAGGATGTGAGCCTATTGAGTTGGCGGCCACGAACGGAATTGCTGGTCGTGCCGGGCGATCGATTGTCGATCCAGGTTGGGCGCCGTGCCGTCCGATGTATGACGACGCCGGGACATACACCGGGTGGGATCTGCTATCGGGTGGATGATGCACAGTTGCCGGTCTGTTTCGTCGGTGATACGCTGTTTGCCGGATCAATCGGCCGGTCCAATCCCAAGGAGTTGCATTCAACTCATCTCAATTCAGTTCGCCGCCGGGTACTGACTCTTTCCCCGGATTATCGTCTCTTGCCCGGACATGGACCTGCCACAACCGTGGAGGAAGAACTCGATCACAATCCGTTTGCGATGATTCAGTAAGCGAGATTGTTATGGACGGCTTCGGGCGGAATGAACATCAGAATGTGGATAACGGTCTCGTCATCGAGACGAGAGAAGAGTCTGCGCCACCGCCTGTGGAAGAGGCGGAGAGCGGTGACGACATAGCGCCGTCGTTTTTTTCACAGTGGGCATTGCCGGTCGTCCTCTTTACCCTGACCGTCTTTACGACTCTGTGGGCCGGTGCCTATCAAGTCTATAACGGACCGGCGCGCGGCCCCCTGAATTTCCTTCTGACCTCTCCTGAGACGCTCTGGCGGGGAATTCCGTTTGCCGGTGCGTTGCTCTTTATTCTCACCACACACGAGTTGGGGCATTATCTGTTGTCCAGGATCCACCGAGTGCCCGCTTCCTTGCCGCTGTTCATTCCGGGGCCGCCTCATTTTATCGGAACCTTCGGCGCCATCATCCGCATGCGGGGACCGATTCTCAGTCGTCGTGCGTTGTTCGACATCGGCGTCGCCGGCCCCTTGGCGGGCTTCGTGGTCGCCGTCCTCGCGCTGATCGTCGGGCTCAATTTGTCCACGGTCGTCGAGCGAACGGCGACGTATGGTTTGCACTTGGGCGAGCCCTTGCTGCTCCAGTTCATGTCGTGGGTGGTGATCGGGCCGTTACCGCCTGAAGCTGACGTGGTGTTGCATCCGATCGGCTTTGCCGCGTGGTTCGGGCTTTTTGTGACCTCACTCAATCTCATTCCGATCGGCCAGCTTGACGGCGGCCATGTCGCATATGCGTTGTGGGGCTCGCGACAGCGGACAATGGCGCTCGCCTTTCTCCCAATCTTGTTGATCCTGGGCTTCGTCGGCTGGTCGGGTTGGTTTCTGTGGGCCTTTATGGCGGGACTGTGGGGCGTCGGCCATCCTCCTGTCATGGATCCTCATGTTCCGCTAGGTCGCAACCGGACGATTGTCGGATGGATTGCGCTAGCGGTGTTTGTCACGACCTTTGCCCCAGTTCCCTTTTCCTTCCACTAACAGACTGTTGAAAAAGCCCTCCAGCTTCGTTCTCGCGTCGCTCAGAGGCTCAAGGTGGGGAATAATCCATTCAAAGGGGGTTTATCCGTTCGCCAAGAATCATGCTACGGGCGAACGGCTCACACGAAGTGCGGTTTGTACCTCCTCACCTCTTCGCTTACTGCGGCCTTGCCCGGTGACAAGCGCGTCTCGACGCGCCGGGGTGGGTGGGTGAGAACGAAGGCCTTTTTGAACAGCCTGCGGCTTCTTATAAGATCGCCTCGGACCTTACAATCCTTCGCTCTGTCGCATTGGGAAATTGCATAACAACACTTCGTCCCGTTCTCCGGATTTCCTTGTCCGATTCACCTCACGATCTTAGAGTGTGTCCATGATCACAGGAAGCACATCCACGACTCACTGTCCGAAATGTCAGGCGGAACAGAGTGAGAAAGCAGAGGAGTGCGTGCGTTGCGGCATCATCTTCGCCAAGTACCGGCCGAATGCGGTGAGGGCCCGTGTTCGAGGATCCTCACCATCGGTCGATCGCTCTCAGTGGTTTCTGACGGCCAAGCAGTGGTTGATCGAATCGGATACGACGACCGATTCGATGACATTCTACGGTCGGGCAGCCGTGTTTGTGGTCATGATCGGGTGGGGTTGGAAGTTCATCGTGACGCCCTTGGAAACGAACTACACCGGTGAATCATTTCTCCATCTGATCAATCTGCCTTTTCACGAAGCCGGACATGTGATCTTCATCCCATTCGGTCGTTTCATGACGATTCTGGGAGGGACTCTGGGTCAGATTCTGATGCCGATCATCTGTCTCGGCACGTTTCTTCTCAAGACCCGCGACCCGTTCGGCGCTTCTGTCGCGTTGTGGTGGACGGCCGAGAGCATGATGGATATCGCTCCTTACATCAACGACGCGCGGGCGCTGGACCTCATGCTCATCGGCGGAGTAACCGGAAAGGAAACCGACGGGCACGACTGGAACAACATTCTGACAATGCTGGACTTATTGGAATGGGATCACCGGTTGGCTCATCTCACGTATAACGCTGGCATTCTCCTCATGCTCGGTTCCTTCCTCTGGGGAGCCGCTCTCTTGTTGCGCCAATATCGTAGGCTGTCCGCCTAACTCGCCTCACCTTCACTGCTCCGATACCATTCATTTTTGTGGTCAAAGTGCGAACCATCCGCCAATGCCTTCTTGTTTTGCACGAGTCTTGATCCCTTCTTGGCGATCCGGTCGTCTATTTTGACACCATTTTTACGGCGAAGTTTGTAGGGTAATTGTGAAAGGAAGTCACGCCGCCATGGACATCATCACCATCGGGCTGTCGATCGGGTTCTTTCTGTTCTGCGCCTGGCTGATATTTGGTTTGGATCGCCTGCAAGGAAAATAGTGATGAATGCGATGTATGCACTGGGCGGAGTGGTGTCGGCGGGGCTCCTGGTCTATCTCATGGTCGCGTTATTGAAGGCTGAATGGTTCTGATGACGATGAATGCCATTCTGCAAGTGCTCGTGTTTTTTACCGTGCTGCTGGCTCTCGTCAAACCGCTCGGCTGGTATATGTCGAGAGTTTATGAAGGCGCGCCCTGCGGCCTGGACTATCTCCTCGCTCCCGTTGAACGAACCATGTACCGGTTTTGCGGCGTTCGACCGGCCGATGAAATGGATTGGAAAAACTATGGGACAGCCATGCTGCTGTTCAATGCAGCGGGGCTCTTGCTGCTGTATAGCTTGCAGCGCCTACAGAGTTTGTTACCCCTCAACCCGGCTCACCTTGGTGCCGTCGCTCCTGACCTAGCCTTTAATACGGCCGTGAGTTTCGTGACCAACACCAACTGGCAGGCGTACGGCGGAGAAACCACCCTGACATACCTGACCCAGATGCTCGGCCTGACCGTGCAAAACTTCGTCTCCGCAGCCACCGGGATGGCGGTGCTCGTCGCATTGATCCGAGGCCTCAGACGTCACACGTCAACGACGCTTGGAAATTTCTGGAGCGATCTGGTTCGTAGCACGCTCTACATTCTTCTGCCGCTTGCTCTACTCGTATCCCTCCTACTGGTGTCCCAGGGAGTTGTCCAGACCTTCGATTCATATCGGACGGTGACCGTCCTGCAGCCATCGGGTTACGACAAAGCCGTGAGAGATGGGAACGGCCAAGCGATCCTCGATGAGCAGGGGAAGCCAATAGTCGAACACACAACCCTACTTGAGCAAGTCATTGCGGTAGGTCCGGTGGCTTCCCAAATCGCGATCAAGCAGCTCGGCACGAACGGCGGCGGGTTCTTCAACGTGAATTCCGCCCATCCGTTCGAGAATGCTACACCACTGTCCAATTTCATTGAAGTCTTGGCCATTCTTCTCATACCGGCCTCGCTTTGCTACACGTTCGGTCGGATGGTGAACGATACCCGCCAAGGCTGGGTACTTCTGGCCGCCATGACTATCCTTCTGTTCTGCTTTGTTCCCATCGGGTTGTGGGCGGAGCAAAGCGGCAATCCCTTGCTTGCCGAACTCGGTGTGGATCAGCAGCCTCAAGCCGGCCAAGCCGGCGGCAACATGGAAGGAAAAGAGACGCGATTCGGCATTACCGATTCGGCCCTGTGGTCTGCTGTGACGACGGCTGCGTCCAATGGCGCGGTGAACTCAATGCACGATTCGTATACTCCATTGGGTGGACTCGTGCCGCTGTTCCTCATGCAATTCGGCGAGGTGGTCTTCGGCGGAGTCGGCTCGGGACTGTACGGCATGATCGTCTTCGCTATCATCGCAGTGTTCGTTGCGGGATTGATGGTTGGACGGACGCCGGAATATCTGGGAAAGAAGATCGAGCCCTACGAGATGAAAATGGCCGCACTGCTGATTCTGATCATGCCCATTGTCGTCTTGGGGCTCACGGCAGTCGCGGTCAGCACTGAAGCAGGTCGATCATCGATCTTGAATGCCGGTCCTCACGGGTTCAGCGAAGTGCTGTATGCCTATACGTCCCAGGGCAACAACAACGGAAGCGCGTTCGCAGGTCTGAACGCCAATACTCCTTTTTACAACCTCACCGGTGGGATCGCGATGCTGATATCCAGGTTCTGGCTCGCTATTCCGACTCTGGCGCTTGCAAGTTCCCTGGCCGGCAAGAAACTGGTTCCGGCTGGTCCCGGAACCTTGCCGACCCACACCCCCTTATTTGTTGTTCTTTTGATCAGCGTCGTGGTGATGGTCGGAGCCCTCACGTTTCTACCGGCCCTGGCCTTGGGGCCGATCGTTGAGGAGCTGAGGATGGGGGGGCGGTAACAAGGATGGACATGAACATGGCCGCTTCGCATAAAGCATCCCGCTCATTGTTCAACGTCTCGATCACCAGTCAGGCGTTGCAGGCCGCCGTCCTCAAACTTGACCCCCGCCACCAGGTTAAAAACCCCGTCATGTTCGTGGTGTGGGTTGGAAGTGTCGTGACGACCCTCCTGTTTCTGCAAGCGATGGCCGGAGCGGGGGAAGCTCCGGCCCGGTTCATTCTTGCCGTCGCCCTCTGGTTGTGGTTCACGGTCCTGTTCGGAAACTTTGCGGAAGCGATGGCGGAAGGTCGAGGAAAGGCCCAGGCCGATTCGCTGCGGCGCGCGCGCCGGGAGCTCAGCGCCAAGAAACTTGGTTCGGTTGATTTCGACAGCGAGCATCGTGCCGTGCGGAACCGTCAGTTTCAGCGAGGCGATACCTTCAGCATCGTGTCAGCGAATCAACTCAAGCAAGGGGATGTGTTCCTCGTGGAGGCCGGAGATTTCATCCCCGCCGATGGCGAGGTCGTGGTGGGGGTGGCGTCAGTGAACGAGAGCGCTATCACGGGTGAGAGCGCGCCCGTCATTCGAGAAAGCGGCGGTGACCGGAGCGCCGTTACGGGGGGCACGAAGGTACTGTCCGACTGGCTCATCGTTCGTGTCACGGCCACCCCTGGAGAAAGCTTCCTGGATCGAATGATCGCGATGGTCGAAGGAGCCAAGCGCCAGAAAACGCCGAATGAAATTGCCCTGACCATTCTGCTGGCAGCGCTTACGATCATGTTCCTGCTGGCTACGGTCACCCTGTTGCCGTTCTCTCTGTACAGCGTGCAGGCCATGGGACAGGGGACGCCCATTACGGTCACCGTGTTGGTCGCACTCTTGGTCTGTCTGATTCCGACGACCATCGGGGCTCTTCTCTCAGCCATTGGGATTGCCGGAATGGACCGCATGGTGCAAGCCAACGTCATCGCGATGTCGGGAAAAGCTGTTGAAGCGGCAGGCGACGTGGACGTTCTGTTGCTTGATAAGACCGGGACCATCACCTTGGGCAACCGTCAGGCGACCGCTTTTCTTCCGGCGGAAGGAATAGACGCCCACACGCTGGCGGATGCAGCCCAGCTCTCGTCGCTGGCGGATGAGACGCCGGAAGGCCGCAGCATCGTCGTGCTCGCAAAGGAGAAGTATGGATTGCGCGCGCGAGACATCCAGGAGATGGGTGCCACATTCATTCCCTTCACCGCCCAGACGCGGATGAGCGGGGTCAACCTGGATGGAAGGCACATACGCAAGGGATCAGCGGATGCCATCGAGGCTTATGTGACGTCCCAGGGAGGACGCTTTCCCCACGTTGTCCAGCTCCATGTCGAAGCGATCGCCAAACAAGGTGGAACACCGCTCGTGGTGGCAGAGAAGGCCAAGGTGCTCGGCGTGATCCGGCTGCAGGATGTCGTGAAGGGGGGGATTAGGGAGCGCTTCGGTGAGTTGCGCCGAATGGGTATCAAGACGGTCATGATCACCGGCGACAACCCGCTAACCGCCGCGGCCGTGGCGGCAGAGGCCGGGGTCGATGATTTTCTGGCGCAAGCAACCCCGGAAGCCAAACTGCAGCTGATCCGCGACCTTCAATCTCAAGGTCGTCTCGTGGCTATGACAGGAGACGGAACGAACGACGCGCCGGCCCTGGCACAGGCCGATGTGGCGGTCGCCATGAATACGGGAACGCAAGCGGCGAAGGAAGCCGGGAATCTGGTCGATTTGGATTCCAATCCGACCAAGCTCATTGAAATCGTGGAAATCGGCAAACAGTTGCTGATGACTCGCGGCGCGTTGACCACCTTCAGTATCGCCAACGATGTGGCCAAGTACTTTGCCATCATTCCTGCGGCCTTCGCCACGACGTATCCGGTACTCAACACATTGAATGTCATGCGGCTGGCAACACCTCAGAGCGCGGTCCTGTCCGCTGTCATCTTCAATGCCCTGGTCATCATCGCGCTGATTCCGCTCGCGTTACGAGGCATCACGTATCGACCGATCGGAGCAGAGTTGCTGCTTCGGCGGCATCTCCTGATCTACGGATTGGGCGGAGTGGTGGTGCCCTTCGTCGGCATCAAACTGATCGACATGATTTTGGTGGCCCTGCATTTGGTGTAGTCAGGACGTCGACCGGGTGGCCGAGAAAGAGGGAAAAGCATGAAGGAACACATACGACCCACCCTGACCATGCTGCTACTGCTGACTATCCTGACGGGTCTTATCTATCCGCTGGCCATCACAGGATTGGCCAACGTGTTCTACCCTGATCAGGCGAACGGCAGCATGATCGTGCATCAAGGCACGGTGATCGGGTCCAGGCTGATCGGACAGTACGTTGACAAACCGGAGTATTTTTGGAGCCGTCCGTCGGCGACCGAGCCGTTTCCTTACAACGCCGCAGCGTCGGGAGGGTCGAACCTTGGCCCTACCAACCCGGCCCTGATCGAAACGGTCACAGCCAGAGTGGCCGCCTTACGAGTCGCAGATCCCGGTAACGACGTGCCCATTCCTGTCGAGCTGGTCACCGCCTCGGGGAGCGGGTTGGACCCCCATATCAGCCCGGCTGCCGCCTTCTACCAAATCAAGCGTGTGGCCCGTGTGAGAGGCCTGGATGAAATCATCGTGGGAACACTCGTGGCTCAACACATAGAGGAACGTCAATTCGGATTCCTGGGTGAACGCAGAATCAATGTTCTACTGTTGAATCTTGCGCTCGATGCGTTACCCCGTTGAACCAATTCCTCGTTGAAATCTTCGACACAGTGAGGATCTGTTGTGTGGTCATTGTTCATCCTGTTTCTACTGACGATTTGGGCGATGGCCTGCTTGATCTGGCTGTTGTGGAAATGGCTGCCACCAAGCGGTAGGGTGCGCCGCCCCCCTCAAAATCCCTTCGCCAAACCATAAGCATTTCCGAAGTCTATCCAAGTGACGTAAAATTGGCGGGAGGGCGCCCGACTCCTCAGGCACATGGTTTGAACGTTGCCGGAATATCTCAGGCAACTAGGACTAGACATCAGCGATGGATACACAACGTCCGGATCCCGACGCGCTGCTCAAGCGTGTGCAGGCTGAAGAGGCCCGGCAGCTTCAAGGAAAGCTCAAAGTGTTCTTCGGCGCCAACCCCGGCGTGGGGAAAACCTATGCCATGCTGGAGGCGGCTCATGAGCAGCGGCGAGACGGCGTGGACGTCGCCATCGGTGTCGTCGAGACACATGGTCGCACGGAGACCGAGACGCTGGTAAGCGGACTGGAAGTCATACCGCGCCGCGCGGTCGAGTATCGCGGCACGACACTCCTGGAATTCGATCTCGATGCGGCGCTGGCGCGCCGTCCAACCGTTATCCTCATGGATGAACTCGCACACAGCAACGCACCGGGTTTACGCCACGCCAAACGGTGGCAGGATGTGCTGGAGATCCTCAAAGCGGGCATCACGGTGTACACCACGGTGAACGTACAGCATTTGGAAAGCCTGAATGATGTGGTTGCGCAGATTACGGGTGTGCGCGTGCGGGAGACCATCCCGGATTCTGTGCTCGAGCGGGCGGATGACGTAGAGTTGATCGACCTTCCCCCGGATGACCTCCTCCAACGACTCAAAGACGGCAAGGTCTATGTTCCGGAACAGATTCAGCACGCCATTCAGAATTTTTTTGCGAAGGGCAATCTGATCGCGCTTCGTGAACTCGCCCTGCGGCGCACTGCCGAACGGGTTGATCAGCAGATGGAAGTGTATAGACGCGATCATGCGGTGGTGCGAACCTGGCCGGCGGCAGAAACCATCATGGTGTGCGTGAACATGAAACCCCGCGGTCCGCGTTTGATCCGCGCCGCCCGTCAGATGGCCACGGATCTTCATGCCAAGTGGATCGCGGTGTATGTGCAGATTCCCCGGCACCTGCGCTCACCGCAAATCGAACGGGATCGTCTGGTACAGACGTTACGGTTGGCGGAGCAGTTGGGGGCCGAAGCGGTGACGATAGCCGGTGAACATGTCGCCCAGGAAATTCTGAGCTATGCGCGAAGCCGTAATGCCACCAAGATCATCGTTGGAAAACCGGTGCGGCCTCTCTGGAAGGAATGGATTTTCGGCTCAGTGGTATCGGAACTGGTCCATCAGAGCGGGGACATCGACGTATACGTCATTACGGGTGAAGCGGGCGAAGGCGAACCGGTTGCCCGACGGAGTCTCGCGAGAACCAGTAAAACGGACGGGTATGTCAACGCGTTGTTCGGAGTGCTGATTGCGACGGCCATCGACTGGTTGATGTTCCCGTATTTCTCGGCCGAGAACCTGATCATGATGTATCTCATCGCCGTGATCGCCATCGCGATTCGTTGCGGCCGCGGCCCATCGGTGCTTGCCTCAGCCTTGAGTGTCGCAACGTTCGACTTCTTCTTTGTGCCGCCGTATTACTCCTTCTCCGTCTCGGACATTCAATACCTGTTGACCCTCGGAGTCATGTTAGTGGTGGCGCTGGTCATCAGTAATCTCACGGTGCGGTTGCATCATCAGGCGGCCTTGTCCCGGTACAGGGAAAGACGCACCGGAGTTCTGTACGCGATGAGTCGAGATCTCGCCACGCATCGGGGAACGGACATGCTGACCCAGCTTGCGGTCGCGCATCTCCGAGAGGTATTCGACGCACAGATCGCTATCTTTCTGGCGGATGCCAACAAGAGAGTACAGCTCCAGCGCGGCGAACAGTTGTATTTTGAGCTGGACCCGAAGGAGTCAGGCGTCGCGCAGTGGGTGTTCGACCACAATGAGCGAGCCGGATTCGGTACCGATACGCTGCCGGGGACCAGCGCATTATATCTCCCGTTGGTCGGCTCAGGCGGAGCGATCGGAGTCATTGCCGTACGGCCCAAGGACTCTGCACTCCTGCTCGATCCCGAACAACTTCATCTTCTGGAATCCCTGGTGAATCAAACGGCCTTGGCGATCGAAAGGACTCGGTTATCCGAAGAAGCTCAGCAAGCGCACGTGGCGGCCGAAACCGAGCGCATGCGTAGCGCGATTCTCAGTTCCGTGTCCCACGACCTGCGAACGCCGCTCGCGACCATCAGCGGTGCCGCCAGCAGTTTGGTGGCGGGGCAGGAAGCTCTCACTGTCGCAGCTCGGCAGGATCTCGCTCGATCCATCTATCGAGAGGCTGATCGACTGGACCGATTACTGAGGAATCTTCTTAATATGATGCGGCTGGAAGCGGGAGCCGTACGGCTCAGCAAAGAGTGGCACCCGTTGGATGAAATCATCGGTGCCGCCCTCTCGAGGCTGGAGGGACGATTCCCCGAACATATCGTCAACACTGACTTGCCTGCCGAACTGCCGTTGCTGTTGGCCGATGGGGTACTCCTGGAGCAAGTGATTATCAATCTTGTGGAGAATGCGGTGAAGTATGCGCCTGTCGGAACCGAAATTGGTCTGACGGCGTCGACGACCGACCACCAGGTCGTCGTGGAAGTCGCTGATCGGGGACCCGGCATTCCAGCCGGAGAAGAGGCACTGATTTTTGATAAGTTTTATCGCGGAAAATCCGCTCGGGAGGGAGGAGTCGGGCTGGGGCTGACCATTTGTCGTGGCATCGTTGAAGCGCATGGCGGACGGATCTGGGCTCAAAATCGGCCGGGCGGGGGTGCGCTGATTCGGTTCTCGATCCCCCTGCCGGACGAGCAACCGGCTGTCGAACGAGAGGCCGACGCAAATTCGGCAGGTTGACCGGGAAGGGGTGACGCGAGAAGTGTGAGGTCTTATGTCACAACAAGCAACGATACTCCTGATCGAGGATGAACCGGAGATCCGGCGGTTTCTTAGAACTTCCTTGCCGGCGCATGGTTTCCGACTCCATGAAGCCGCGACGGGGAAGGATGGGCTCATCGAAACCAAGGCGAGAAACCCGGATCTCATCCTTCTGGATCTCGGGCTTCCGGATCTCGATGGAACCGAGATGATTCGCCAACTGCGGGAGTGGACGCAGATTCCCATCATTGTGCTGTCGGCTCGAGACCAGGAACAGGCGAAAGTGGCGGCGCTCGACCTGGGCGCGGACGACTACATCACTAAGCCGTTTGGAGTGAACGAACTCCTTGCGCGGATGCGGGCGGCGCTTCGCCATGCGTCCCGAACAGCCGAAAGCGGTGAATCAGTGTTTACCCTCGGCGATCTGAAGGCAGATCTCGGGCGTCGGCAGGTGTTTGTTTCAGGGAAAGAAGTTCATCTGACCCCGATCGAATATAAGCTGCTCACCACCTTGATCCGGTATGCCGGTAAGGTGCTGACCCACCGTCAGCTGTTGAAGGAAGTCTGGGGCCCGCTCCATGTGGAAGAAGGTCATTATCTGCGTGTGTATATGCGCCAGTTGAGAAACAAACTGGAGAAGACCCCCGCCCATCCCCGCTATCTTGTCACGGAGCTTGGAGTTGGATATCGACTCCGGACAGAATGATCTGAGGCCGATCCTGACGCCGTCCTTACAGTCGCGGCATTGGTTTTTATCCCGTTTTGATGCCTGACCCAGTATAGTTTGTGTGTCGAGCTTCTACCGGTTCTTCCGAGGGCGCACATAATGCGGGTAGGCGCTGGTCAGTTCTCTCCGGTTGATCAGAAGATAATCGGTCAACGAGACCGATTCTGCGAACATCTCTATTGCTTGGTGATCGTCTGTGCGGTACTCGCAACGGCGCCTGTCTCCGAGGCTCAGGACTTGAGCCAGCAGTCGAAGGAAAATCCCACGTCTCTGGATCGTCCGTCGAATTCCGCAGATGCCGGGACGGCCAACTGGCACTATGGCGCCTATCTCGATGTGAGTTACATCGGGAATTTCAATTTTCCCGACAACCACCTCTGGCGCAGTCGGACCACCGCATTCCACCATAACGAGGTTTCACCCAACATGGGGTTGGCGTATGTGCGAAAGGATGCGGGAGAGTCTTCGCGTTGGGGCATGGAGCTTGGCTTCCAAGGCGGTCGAGATTCGGAAGAGTTTGCATTCCTGGCTGGTGAAAGGCGAGTCGATGGGGCGGACGTGCTCAGACATGTGCACCGGGGGAATGTGTCGTACCTGGCTCCGGTCGGAAGGGGAATGCTGATCACCGCCGGCCTGTTCAACAGTTTGATGGGGTACGAGTCACTCTACGCAAAGGATAACGCCAACTACACGCGGTCATGGATCGCGGACAATACGCCGTACATGATGTTCGGTGTGAATGCTCAGTATCCGGTGAATGAGAATTTCACCATCACTGCTTTTGTCGTCAACAGTTATTATCATCTCGCGCACCCGAACGATCTCCCGAGCTACGGGGGGAGATGGATCTGGAAAGCCACGCCACGGTTCACGCTGATCCAAACACTTTACGGAGGACCGGATCAGAGGCAAACATCCTTGGAGTTCTGGCGTCTGTATGGAAATCACATTCTGGAATGGAAAGGTGACGATGTGACGGTGGCGGCGTCCTTTGATGTCGGAACAGAGAGCATCGCCGGTCAACCTGGCAGCCCACGAACCTTTGTCATGGGAGGCAACGTGGTGGTGAGATGGCATGTCACCGGTCCTTGGTCTGTGGCGCTGCGGCCTGAGTTTTACTGGGACCGGAATGGCCGGTGGACAGGAGCCGAGCAGTTCGTAAAGGCCATCACGTCTACCGTCGAGTACAAGTTCCCGTACAAATGGATGAATACGATCATACGAGTCGAACATCGTTACGATGAATCAACTGGAGTTGGAGGCGGGTTTTTCAAGAACGGCGAGATCCGTCCCGGTGTAAATGAACTTGCGCCAGGGCAACACCTGTTCTTACTGGGAATGCTTCTAAGCTTGGATTCACCGTGAGTGGGGGATGGAGTGCGAGAACGCTTCTGCCCATAACGGGAGCTGATCGACGATGCGCTTGCTGATTCCTTCAATGGCGTGCGATTTGGCTTCTTTGAGAGCGGCGGTATCCTCGACCAAGACCGCCGAGCCGACCAGCTTTGCGACTCCTTCCGCTGACTGGATGGGTGCCTGCCACTCGGAACGGACAGCCAACAAGCTTCCGGTGACCATGACTAACGCGGTGCTTTCAGTGCCGGGAGCGAGATAGGCGCCGATCAGGGTTGGATAAAACCACGCATACCGGTTGTTGTACCGATCGACCGCGCCCGCACCATCTACAAGCAAGACCAGATCGGCGCCATAACGCGCGCCGAGTTGTCTGACTCCACGGATGTTCTCCGCTCGCAATGTCGCATCCATCAGGACGAACGTGTCAGCCAGTATGTGCTGATCGCGCAATGGCATCAGATGGCGGAGAAGCTGGTCTCGATCCGCACTCAGCCATTCGACTTTGCTGATGGATGGTCGACTTGGAAAGTCGTGATCCGCAAAAAACACACCGAGGCGAAATGGCGGAGAGAGACGAGATTCTTGGCTTGCGAGAGGCGTGTTCTTGTGATTAGGAGCGGGATCTACGCGAAGGGCTTCGATCATCGCAGCCTGATCGAACCCGTGGCTCTTCGCGCAGCCGGCCGATACGGTCATGGTCAGTGCAAGGGCGATCGAGAAGCGTAGTCCTGCTACCCACGCACTCATTGGGTGAAGCGCCTCACGCTATCAGAATTCGCTTCCATCTCTGAACCCGATGATGAATTCGACCACATGTCTCCCCAAAGGCTGTTTACACGGCCACTCGATGGAATGCCCGCAGGTTATCGGAAGGAAGGACCTAATCCGCGATTGGGAGAATGCGATCGGCCACTGCCTGCACGACTCCTTCTTCTTCAGTCACCACCTTCAACCCTTTGAAACTGAGGTAGTATCCTCCATGACTCGGTGCCTGAATCGTGGCACCCACTTCGACGCGATCTCCCTCCTCAACTTCCGGGTCACGGACGAGGGGTCTGCCGCAAATACCCAATACTGCCACTGGGATAGTCGCAGCATCCTCTTCGAGGCGAAACAAGTAGGCTCCATAACAACTGTCTCCATTCGGAACTGTGTAGGGGGCCAAGGGCTGCACATCACGCACGATGCCCTGCAACGTGACATGCCGAAGGTGGTAGCCCCGTGGCTCATCAAGTATCTGCTGGATGCTGATCGGTTCCTCTGCCCACAAGAGTAGCGGTGTGCCGGTTGTCATGAACATCAGCATGAAGCCTACAAAATGAGCGACAACACGGACCTGCGTGATCATGATGGATGAACGGCATTCTATCATCTTCGATTGAATCCCGCGGCGCTTTCTCTTCCAATTCGTGATCGCTATAATCCACCAGTTTCAGTCAAGGAGGATCACTCGTATGGTGAATGAGCGGCAGCTCCGGACGTTCATAAACGAATCGCGGCCGGGATTTGAGGATTTCTTGGGTCAGATGGTGAAGGTTCCGTCGATCAGTATGGACTCATCCCGAACCAGCGATATGCGGCGCATGGCCGATCTCGCGGCTCAGTATTTGGCGGGAATAGGCGCCAAGGTGCAAGTGGTAGAAACCGGTGGATATCCTCTCATCTCTGGTGGATGGACAACAGGGGCTGAGCATCCGACCGTCACGATCTACAACCATCTGGATGTGCAACCGGCGCAGGAGCCGGAATGGAAGCAAGCGCCGTTCGAGTTTAGGAATGAGCACGGCATGTACCATGGTCGAGGCGCCACCGATGATAAGGGGCCGGCTCTTACGGCGTTGTTCGGTGCTCGATATGTCATCGAGCAAGGGTTGCCGATCAACATCCGTTTTCTGTGGGAACTGGAAGAAGAGATCGGGAGTCCGCATTTTGCCGAGGGTCTTAAGGACGGCGCGGCCGTCCCAAGACCGGATTCCGTCGTCGTCTCGGATACCATCTGGATTGCCAAGGGACGGCCTGCGGTACCATACGGCTTGCGCGGTCTGCTCGGCGCGCGACTGGTCTTGCGCACCGGGGAGAAAGACGCACATTCGGGTGTGACCGGAGGCGCAGCTCGCAACCCCCTGGCTGAGTTGATGGAGGTCGCGAATACCTGCCTCGATGCCAAGACCGGAAGAGTGAAGATACCGGGATTTTATGACGAGGTCGTTGAACCTACGAAGGAGGAGATCAGGAATTTCCTCAAGTCCGGCTTTCAAGTAAGCCGTTTCAAGGAAGCCTACGGATTCAGATCTCTGCGCACGAAAGATCCCGCCGATATCATGCGAAGAATTTGGGCATCTCCGACCTTTGAGATTCATGGTCTCAGCGGGGGATACCATGGGCAAGGCGTTAAAACGGTTGTGCCTGGTCATGCCGAACTCAAGGTCAGTATGCGCCTGGTCCCAAACCAGACGCCCGAAAGGGTATTTGCCCTGCTGAAGAAGCATGTGGCTCGCGTGAATCCCAGCGTGAAAGTGGAACGAGAAGGCATGCTTCAGCCATTTAAGGGTGATTTTGCCGGGCCCTACGTGGATTGTGTGAAGCGCGCCATAAAAGCAGGGTTCGGTAAGGATCCGGCCTTTGTGCGAGAAGGAGGATCAATCGGCGCAGTGGTCACCATGCAGAAAGCCTGGAAGGCTCCGATCCTCTTCATGGGTTTGAGCTTGCCGGAACATGGGTATCACGCTCCCAACGAATATTATGATTGGGGGCAAGCCTCCGGCGGAATGAAGGCGTTCGCGCACTATTTCTCGGAATTAGCAAAGATAAGAAAAGGATAGAGCCTGTTTTGGGCAGTTTGAACATCCTGCCGAGGGGGCAAATGGTCGGTTTTTGAACATTGTTTCGCAAAAATTGTTTGGCCGTGTCGTTTCTCATCTTGCCGTTGACTGGATGGCTCTATGCTCAGGCGAGGAAGCTGCCCTAATTCATTGCAAATCAATATGATACCTGGCAGGAGGCTTTCCAGGCTGGGCATGGATGTTGCTGAAGCATATGTCAGAGGTCTAGGGATGGTCGCAGTGGTGGCAATGCTAAAGTTGATTGTATAAAGGCTCTTGGGTATCCTGAGCATCCCATGGATACCGAAACGACCAATGTGGTAGTTGTTATGGTCACAACGCCAAGCCAAGATGAAGCGATCAAGATTGCCGATCAACTGGTCAAATCTCACCTAGCAGCCTGCGCGTCAACGATTCCCACGGTTCGCTCAATATATTGGTGGGAGGGGAAAATCGTGGATGATCAGGAAGCGCTACTCCTGATCAAAACCACCTCGGATAAATTCACTTCCCTACAGGAGACAATCCAAAAGATGCATTCTTACAAAGTGCCGGAAATCATAGCCCTTCCGGTAATTAATGGGTTTCCACCGTATCTTGAGTGGGTTCAACGTGAGACCTCCTAGATAATGTGGTTGAAACTGTTTGGCCGAAACACTATTTTAAGCATTGACCATACATGATTAATTCGGTAATTTGCCGGGCGAGATCAGTCGAACCGAGCGATGGATAGGTAGAGGTAGGGGGGCGAAGACTATGGGGCAAACAAACGGTCCAGAGGGCGATGCCTATACGGTCGTAGTTTTTCGAGGGTCCACTGCAAAACCCCTTCGCTTCAGCTTTTCAAAGAAGCTTCTCCGTAGGTTGCTTGTGTGTGTAGGGCTGGTCGTTCTTGCCGATCTCCTTGTGGTCTCTCACTACGTTATTAGAACGGGAGAAGTATGGGAACTGGCTGCCTTTCGTACTGAAGCAATGAGTGCACGAGAGCAGACTGCGGCATTCACGAGCGCCATTGACGATCTGAAGAAACGCATTGGGGCCATGAATGAGGTAAATCAAAGACTTCGGGTCATGCTCGGAATAGAGGTTCCTAAGTCAGGCGATATGGTCAATGGTCGAGGTGGTGAGGAAGTGCCGCTTCCTGAGGAAGGGGGTATACCCCGCGCCAACGGGAACAATCCCATGGACCCCATGCCAAGCTCTATGGAGCGTACGGAGGGAACCCCCGAGCAATCCTCTGCCAGCATTGAACCATCTCCAAATGACGTGGCGGCAGTGGCCGCGGTCAAGGAAGGCCTGGAATGGCTTTCGAAAGCCGCGACGGCGCAAGAGCGCATGTTGAACGAGTTATCGCAAGCTGCCGAGCAACGCTCAACTCGCTGGGCCTCGACACCTTCGATTTGGCCTGTGAGAGGGTGGGTAACGTCGGGGTTTGGTCCTCGAATTTCTCCCTTTACGGAAAAACCAGCCTGGCATGACGGATTGGATATCGGAGCCGCGCCAAACACTCCGGTCCGTGCTCCCGCTCAAGGAAGGATTACATCCATAGGGTACGATCCTAAGCTTGGGCACATGGTTCGTGTTGACCATGGCTACGGAGTTGAAACTCTTTATGGGCACCTGGCGAAGGCACTGGTGAAAGAAGGCCAGAGAGTCGATCGCGGCGACGTCATTGCGCTTGTCGGGAGCTCGGGCCTTTCCACGGGTCCTCACCTCCACTACATGGTGAAATTGAACGGACAGGCACTAGACCCCACCAAGTACATCCTAGAGTAACAGAGAGTCAGACGTTCTCAGTGTGAGAGTTTGAGTTGTTCCCACCCAAGGTCGCTAACCTCACTCCAATCCAGTTCTTGGCGAGACTCCATGCTGTATTATTACCGTCAGGTATCATCTAAAGCGTAAAGTAGAAAGACAGCCCTTGACCGACCTCGACATCGCGCAGTCCGTCAATCCCCGCCCTATCGTCGATATCGGTTCCCAGCTCGGGATACGTCCCGAAGAGCTCACCCTGTATGGTCGCGACAAGGCAAAAGTCTCCCTGCAGGTATTGGATCGTCTCCGGTCAGTGCCGAAGGGACGGTATGTCCTTGTTACAGCGATTAATCCAACACCCTTAGGAGAAGGGAAGACGACGACCTCCATAGGCCTTGCCATGGGGCTCTCACGGCTAGGGCATAGGACGGCGCTGACCCTTCGGCAGCCCTCTCTCGGGCCCGTGTTTGGAGTGAAGGGCGGCGGTACCGGCGGAGGGCGCGCCCAAGTTATTCCGATGGAGGATATCAACCTTCACCTGACCGGGGATGCCCATGCAGTCGCCGCCAGCCATAATCTCCTCTCAGCGTTCCTCGACAATCATCTGTTTCACGGAAATGCACTCTCGATCGATCCTCAACGGGTCACATGGCCTCGGACTCTATGTATCAGTGATCGAGCTCTCAGGGAGGTCTTGCTGGGAGAGGAGTCAGGCAGGCGCCTGGGGCAGTTTGTCATTACCGAGGCATCAGAAATTATGGCGGCGCTGGCCTTGGCAAAGGATCACCGAGACCTCCGTGGCCGACTTGGCCGAATTGTGGTGGGGCTTACGAAATCAGGTGCGCCAGTCACAGCCGAAGAGCTCGGTTGTGTGGGATCAATGGTTGTGCTGCTGAAGGACGCCCTAAAGCCGAACCTGGTCCAAACCCTCGAAGGGACTCCTGCATTCGTCCATACAGGCCCCTTCGGCAACATTGCGCACGGCAACTGCTCAGTCATATCCGATGCGATTGCTTTGAGATGTGCGGATTTCGTTGTGACAGAGGCGGGTTTCGGCAGCGATCTTGGGGCAGAGAAGTTTTTTAATATTAAGTGCCGGGTGTCGGGATTCACACCGACGGTGGCGGTGGTGGTGGCGACATTAAGGGCTTTGAAACTCCATGGCGGGGGAGGTGTTGCCAAGGCCGGCGTTGCGCTACCCGCAAGTTTGACGGGGCCGAATCAGGAAGCGTTATCGAAGGGAATCTCCAATCTCGAACAGCATGTCGCCAACGTACTGGCGCATGGAGTCCCGGTTGTTGTCGCGGTGAACGCCTTCAAGAGTGATCCCCAGGATGAGTTGGATTGGGTTCGAGAACAGTCGCTGAAGATGGGGGCTGTGGATGCGGCGGTATCAACCCACTGGGCTGACGGCGGGAAGGGGGCCGAACAGCTGGCAGCTGCGGTTGCCAAAGCATCCGAGAAGCCGGCCCATTTCAGACCTCTCTACGAATTATCCTGGCCGATCAGAAAAAAGATCGAAACCATTGCTACGCAGATGTATGGGGCAGCGGGGGTCAAGTTTGAGCCGGAGGCGGAGCGTCAGATTGACACCGCAGAAGCATTGGGATTCGGTGGTTTACCCGTCTGCATGGCCAAAACTCCGCTGTCGTTGTCACACGATCCCACATTAAAGGGGAGGCCGACCGGATTCACGGTTCCCATTCGGGAACTGCGTATTTTGGCCGGAGCGGGATTCGTGACTGCGGTTTGTTCGGGGATTCAATTGATGCCGGGATTGCCCAAGAAGCCGGCAGGTGAGCGGATCAGTCTTGACGCAACAAGCGGAAACATTGTGGGACTTTCGTGAAGGGTCAGCGTTGTTTCAAGTAGCGGAAGAATTCTGAATCCGGGCTCATCACCAAGGTGGAACCTTCTTTGAAGGCGGACTTGTAGGCTTCCATGGAACGGGTAAACTCGAAAAACTTCTGGTCCTGTCTGTACGCATCGGCATAGGTCCGAAACGCTTTAGCATCACCGCTGCCGCGGAGTTCCTCAGATTCTTTATAGGCTTGGGCGAGGATAATTTCCCGGTCCTTTTCGGCTTCTGACCTGATTTTCTGGGCTTCCTCGGCTCCTTCCGCTCGATACTGTTTGGCCTGCCGTTCTCGCTCCGCTTGCATACGCGCGAAGACCGCTTTTTCGTTCTGTTCGGGCAAATCGGCCCGCTTGATCCGCACATCCTGGATCTCGATACCGTACGCCGAGGCCTTTTCATTCGCGCGTTCGGTGACCACCCGCATGATCTCGGCCCTCGTGCTCGAGACGATTTCAAGCAACTCGTGGCGGCCCAGTTCGACGCGGAGCTCGGAATAGATGATATCGTGCAACCGTTGGAGGGCGCCCCGCTGGCTTTGGAATGCCTGATAGACCTTCAACGGATCTGTGATCCGCCATTTGGCGAAGTTGTCCAGCAACAAGGTCTTCTTGTCCTGGGTAATGACATCCTGCGCATTCGAATCGTAGTCCAACAGTCGTTTTTCGAAGTACGTCACCTCCTGGACGAACGGCATTTTCATGTAGAGTCCGGGTTCGGTGATATTGCGCACGGGTTTTCCGAGTTGCACGACGATGGCCGTCTGGATGACGTCCACGACGAAGATCGGAGACGCGCCAAGCACAAACAACGCGACAATCGCGGCCAGGACTGTGATCGCCAATCCTTGTTTCGTCATGGTCTGGTACCCCGAGATTTTAAGCTAGGAGATGGCTCAGGCCGAGACTCCTCAATCTCCGGTTGTGAACCTGACTTGACGCCGGCCGTGGACGCAGGTCTGGAGTGACGGTCTAAGGGAAGATACGGCAGCAAACGCTCACCGCCTTTTCCGTCGATAATGATCTTCTCCATGTTCGGCAGAATTTCTTCCATCGTTTCGATATAGATCCGTTTGCTGATCACGTCCTTCGCTTGGTTGTACTCCTTCAAGGTCGCGAGGAAACGGTTCGTCTCTCCCTGGGCACGATTGAGTCGGGCCTGCGCAAACCCCTTTGCTCGGTTGACCAGTTCAGCGGCTTCACCTTTCGCCCTCGGGATGATGTCGTTTCGGTATCCTTGGGCTTGATTGATGAGCTTTTCACGGTCTTCTTTGGCGTTCGTCACGTCTTTGAAGGCGGCGGCGACCGCTTCCGGAGGACCGACGTCTTGAAGTTGCACGGCGGCAATCTGCACGCCGGAGCGGTACTGATCGAGGATCAGTTGGAGCAACGTCAAGGTGTCTTGCTGAATCACCGCTTTCCCGGTGGTCAGGGCTTCATCGATCTTGCTCTTGCCGACCACTTCCCGCATCGAGGCTTCAGCCGCCTTGCCGATCGTTTCATGGATATCCGCTACATTGAACAAGAAGTCGCGAGCTTCCTTAATCTTATATTGGACGATGAACTCGATGGCGAGGATGTTCATATCGCCGGTGAGCATCAGGGCTTCCTGAGGCACCATCTGCTGGCGGCCTTGCTGGTTGGTCCGGAAGCCGACCTCCACACGATAGAGTTTAGCGACTTTCGGCTGGAGGACGGTTTCAACGAGAGGAATCTTGAAGTGAGGACCGGGCTCAACCGCGCGGACCGGCACACCGAACCGTTTCACGACACCTTCTTCGTCGGGAGCGATGATGAACACACTCTGCCAGACCAGCAGAATCATCAAGGCGGCGAGGACGAGGTTCCACATTCCGCCCGAGGGTAGGAGGCTCTTCAACTTGCCGGGAGGAAACAGATCCTTGAATTGCGATTGGGCCTGCTTGAATGCTTCCTCAAGCGGATCAGCCTTTTTACCCCAAGGATCTTTTGGGTCCCAGACCATTCAGAGATGTTTGAAATCCAATGAATAACAGGAAACGGTCCCACACATTAACAGAGTGCGGCTACTGTGACAAGGTGCCAAGGCATGAATACAAGAAGCTGAACACTATCGGAGAGAATATAGCCGCATATCACACCGTGATTCCCATGGCGGGTAAAGGAGGGAGGTCCAGTGCGCCTCCAAGTAACTGGGGACCTGGAACGATAGATTGATATCGAAATACCGAGAAGAGACTTGAAGAGGCAGTCGTTTGTTTCGCGTGGTCAAGCAGGGCTCAGAAAACCTTCCCTAAAGCCTCCAGCAGGGTCAGGTCAAAGTTCAGACGGTAAAGATTCACTTGCAGGGCTTCAAAGGTCTCTCCTTGCACCCAGTGGTCGGGAAAGTTCGGCAGATAGGCCAGCCACTGCTTTTCATTTTCCAGATAGAAATATTTAATCGCCTGCATGGGGCACCCCTAATATAGATTGTGGCAACACACCAAAACACGCACCCGTCCCTCAAACCACTCATGAATTCGAACACAAGATTGTATACAAGTCAACAATCGCCTCGAAGCCCGCCTAGGGACGTCCTGTTCAGTAACTTTTTGAGAATTGCCTCTTGCACAGTATTCTAATAAGAACGCTGGTGTTTCTGAACTGGTGAAAGCCCGAAGCCCGTTCAACTTATGATCCCCGCTGCTGCGTCAATGCTGTCTTCCGCATCCGCTTCTCGTACTATTATCGGCCGGTCTCCCTTCATTCTGGATAGGGAAACACCTTAGGAACTCACAAAAAAGACCTGAATCTAAGTCGCTGGGCCATTGAATTGGGACAGCGATGTAGCCCTACGGTCGATTCATGCGGTTTTCGGGGTTGGCGGCGTATGCTTGACGAAGGCCGGTTGCGCTCAGTGATTGCTGATCATCGTGGACAGGAGCTGTTCAACCCGTGCTCGGCGCTTGATCTGGGCGCGCGACATCGGACGGGACATCGTGGGGGTGTGACTGTGATGCTGGTTGTACTCACTCTGCTGGTATTGGTCCTGTTCTTGCTCCCGGGCGGTGAGCTCTTGATGCAGTTGCCACAGCTTGAACTGCAGCTCCTCGAACGAGTTACCATGCGCTTCAAACTCTGGATAGCCCTCCAGATACCCGCGCCACCCGTTTTGTTCCTGCAAGATGATGTATTTAGTGGAATGCATGAGGGAAAGTATATCTGGAGTTTTCAGGTGCGCAAGTGAAGAGAGGAAAGAAACAGCGGGGACGGCCGCCTGCGAAAAGTGTCAAGAAAGCCAATGGGTTAAGTCGGCAGTCCCCAGCACAATCTGTGAAGGCCTTCGCCCTTAGTCATGATGCTCACCCGGGAACACACTTTTGATCTGAGGCAAGTATAACCCGATTGACAATTACCGCCAACAAACCAGTATCTAGACAACCCGTACCTGATCCTCCGTGAAGATGAATCCACGACTGCATATCCTCGTTGACTGGGCCACGCCCGCCGAGTAGCCTCCGTCTTGAGTATTTATGACATTTCAACTGGCGCTTGCAGAAGCTGATGACGCGGAGGCCATTGCGACGATGGTGGGGGAACTGTTGCATGAGATCATGGCCCTCGTGAGCGACAAGAGTTTTGATTTCGATGTTGCCGAGACTGTCGGTCGAGCACGCTCCTGGATGGCGGAGGGACTGTACACCGTGTTGCTCGCGCGGGCGGAAGACAAGCCGGTTGGAGTGCTTGCTCTCTATGAAAGTTATGCGCTGTACACCGGAGGTGTGTATGGAACGATCCCGGAATTCTATGTCCGGTCGGCGTACCGTTCGCATGGGATTGGATCAGCACTACTTGCCGAAGCTCAAAGAATTGGCCGGCAACGAGGATGGACACGTCTCGAAGTCACCACTCCTCCGTTACCGCACTTCGATCGGACGCTGAGCTTCTATCAACGGAACCACTTCACCCTCTCCGGTGGGCGCAAGTTGAAATTGGAGCTGTGATGAAGCCGGTGATCCAACGGGAACAAACCGGCTGCGGCATCGCCAGTGTCGCGGCGCTCTCCGGCGTGAGTTATGGCGCCGCAAAGCGTGTGGCCAACCGGATGGGCATCTCTGCGGCGGACAGCCGCTTGTGGTCGGAGACGGCGTATGTGCGTCGGCTCCTCAAGTACTATCGGCGTCACGCGTCGTCAAGAGTGCTGCCGTTTGTTTCGTGGGAAGCGCTGCCGAGTCGAGCGCTCTTGGCAATCAAGTGGCATCGGATGAGAGGGCGAGCATACTGGCATTGGGTGGTCTTTGTCCGAGATCCCGGCAGGGCCTACGTGCTGGATTCGGGTCCGAGTCTCACACGCCATGTCCGGACGGATTTCGGCCGCATGAAGCCGAGATGGTTTCTTGCAGTGAAGGAGTTTTCGTGATTTCGTCCTATCCTTTCCGCTTCATTGCTCGCAGATAGACTCCAATTCTGCATCGTCTTCCAAGGAAACCGGCCGACACGTTCAATGGATGGCGCATCGTTGGACTGGTCTGCAGATTGCGCGGCGGATGGGGCTGTCAATTTGGCGTGAAAATGTCGACAAGAACCGCTTTCACCGATACATTTTCACCCAGGCGTTCGGAAACGTTCCGATTTGATACTCCAATCGAATGTAGAGAGGAGCCCAGACATGATGCCAACCCAAACACTCACGGATGAACAGTTGAAGAACCACGCGATCAGACAAGCATTGGCGGGCGATACCGTTGGCGCGCGACACACCGTCAGTGGAATGGTCGACAGACGGTATCTGCGGGAAGTCTGGCAAATGATGCTGTTCATCCAATCGGAACGCGGGGACGTGCAGGCCGTCAAGGACACAATCCTCTCATGTCCCGATCCGTCGTTGTTGGCAAGCCACTTCTACCTTGAGCTTCCTCAAGTCTTCGTCAAGGCCGGGCACCGATCAGGAGCCATCGAGATCGCGCAGGCCATGGGTCAGTATGGCGTATTGCCGCTCATCGGAATTGCCGCCCACTTGGCTGAGGACGGTGATGCCGTCGGGGTACGAGAGGCGCTCTCTTACATTGATGAAGATTTGAGAGCCCTGATTCTGTACAAAGTAAGCACCTGCCTACCAAAGGGCGGGCGACTCGACGCACCGAGCACGGCGATGGACCAGAGTTCTCCTTCCGGTTCACTGGCGGCCTGACAGTTTCCATAACCAAGTCCGCTTACGCACACGTCTCTTGACTCCTTCCCCCGGCGTGCCTAGCCTAGCGACGATTCTACATGGATAAGCGGGAGTGCTTGGATGATCCAACCTAAGCACTATGGGAAAAATCGCTCCAGTTCACCTCACCGTGGATGATCTGACTCGACAGCTCAGCGAACGATTCGGTTTTGCGACGTTTCGGCCAGGCCAGGAAGAAGTCATTCGCGAGGTGTTGGCTGGGCGAGATGCGATGGCAGTCATGCCGACCGGACAGGGAAAGTCGCTCTGCTATCAATTACCGGCGACCCTCTTGCCGGGGCTGACGCTGGTGATTTCTCCGCTCATCGCGTTGATGCAAGATCAAGTGACTGCCATGAAGCAGCGGAAGATTGCTGCGGCGGCGTTTCACTCCGGCCTCACCGGGTTTGAAAAGAACCGCGTGATGCAGGATCTCCAGCAGCGGCGGCTTCAGCTGCTCTATCTAGCGCCGGAACGGATGCAGCATGAGGGGTTTCTCCAACTGTTGCGTTCTCTCTGGGTTTCATTACTGGTGGTCGACGAAGCGCACTGCATTTCCCAATGGGGCCATGATTTCAGGCCTGATTATCTCAAGATCGGTCACTTACGCCGGCAACTTACAAATCCTCCCTGTCTGGCGCTGACTGCTACGGCCACCACTCGAGTGCAAACGGATCTCTGCCAGCGGCTGTCGCTCCGCGATCCATTCCGATTGGTCGCAGGTTTTCGCCGGGCCAATCTTGCCTTGTCCGTCCACCTCTGTCAGTCACGGGGGGAAAAACTGACGACGCTGGAACGCTTGGTTCGCGAGACGGAGAAGGGCACGATCCTCGTCTATTGCGCCACCCGCAGGGCGGTAGAGGAGGTTGCGGCATGGCTGGGACAATCTCACCCTTCGGTCGGCTACTATCATGCCGGTCTTTCGGATGAGGAACGGCGACTCGTCCATGACGATTTTCGCCAGGGGAGGCTGAGGATTTTGGCCGCGACGAATGCCTTCGGCATGGGCATCGATAAGTCGGACGTCCGATTGGTCGTGCATTTCGACATTCCAGGGAGTGTGGAAGCCTATTATCAAGAGGTCGGGCGTGCCGGTCGCGACGGACGTCCCGCTGCCTGTGTGTTGCTGTTCCACGAGCGTGATCTGGCCACGCAGGAATACTTCATTGAGCAGGCGTCACGAGATCCTGAAGGCGTTGAACGTGCCGGGCGAATGAGGACGCTCCTTCAAGAAATGCTGGGATATGTATCGGTATCGACTTGCCGGCAGCTCGCGATTCTTGAGTACTTCAGCGATGAAGCCGAGCTGGCCTTGGGCCCTTGCAGCCTGTGTGATCGGTGTGTCGCACCGCTGCGGCAACAGGGCCGGACGATTACTCACGATCCTGCCGTTTCCGAGAAGGCGATCTTGGAAACCGTATCCTGGTGTATGGGACGGTTCGGCATGAATCGAATCGTCGACATTCTTCGTGGAAGCCGTTCAAAAGTGCTGCTGGCCTACGGTGCAGAAGCCTGTCCGACATATGGGACTTGTCGAGCACAGACGAAGCTGTCTCTGACCGGCTTGGTGAAGGGCCTCATCGACTCAGGATATCTTCAGGTCGAAGGCACGGAGTATCCCACTCTCGATGTGACGCGCACTGGGCGAGAGGTTCTGCAAGGGTTTCGCACCGTGATCTTCACACAGGGAGAGGAACATCAGTCCGATTTATCGGTGAAGAAGCAGAGTCGCGTGTATGCCGCCTCTATCCCGCCGGATCCACAGCTCTTCGAACGGCTCAGACAGCTCCGCACCGAACTTGCCGAGGAAGAGGGCGTTGCCCCGTTTGTCATTTTTCACGACAAAACGTTGAAGGCTATTGCCGGTTCCAAGCCCGTGACGCATGCCGCCTTGTTGGAGATTCCCGGCATCGGCGACGCGAAGGCAGAACGGTATGGCCGGCGAGTGTTGAATGTGGTCAACGGCGATCAATAGCCATCGACGATCGGCTCTCGGTCTCACGCGCAACCTGCCTTGCCCGCATGGGTCTTGGTGGACAACTTGCTTCGGGTCGACAAGTCGTTCGATCACTCATTACGCTGCCTGTGCCGGTTGAGCTGCCGTACGTGCTAACCGTGATGCAAGCCGCTCGGCTCTCTGTGCGCGCCGAACCATACGGTTGTGCTGGATCACTGGATCAACGATATTGCCGCACGTGACACACCGGTGTGCCCGCATCCACATCGGCAGATAGCTTTCTTGCATGTCCAGTAGATGATCCACGATCATCAGCCCGCAGCACCTTGTGCATTTCATGGGAACTCCCTCCTTGCTGAATCGTTGAGAACCGGTGCCCCTACCCGCGATCCATGCCTTCATCTGCTCAGGAAATAAGCAATGCTGGTGCCAGAGTAAGGCACAGCTTCACGAGCCATTTCCCTTCCATCGTCCCGTTATGCCTTGCGGCCTTCCAGCAGGCTCCAGTAGGCGCTTGCAGACCAGTCTGTGGAGCTCGCTTTCTCTTCTACGCATGAGTTCCAGGAATGGATTGCAATCGCGGATGGTATCTCGAGCGATACGCACAAAAGACAAAACGATACAGCTATCTCGTTTCGCGAAACGCAACACTGATTCCGCGAGTATTCCGGCCACTGTCCGGCAACGAAGTTTTGTGGTTGGAGCCACCCAACGGAAGATGCTAATGATATGAACCGGCACGGGGGAGTCATGTACTTCACAGCCGCCAGAGGAGACCTCTTATGGCTAAGCGACGCGAAATAGAGCGACCCACTACCAAATCGATTCACTCCTATGTGACCAAGAATGCCGGCCGCGTGAAGCAGACGCAGCGGTTGCCTCACCACAGGGCTGAATCCGTGCGGACGGCCGAGTATCGAGGGCATCACATCGTTGTGAAGACACGATATGCCATCGAAGTGGATGGACGACCGGTGATGGGGCATTTGGGGGTAACCAATGACGGCCATGTTCACTATCACCCGGTGCCCAATCTGTCCTTCGCTTCGGCGGTTGATATGGTGAAAGCCATTATCGCTGTGTTCCCGGACCGCTTCCCAAAGAAAGCCAAGCCCAAGAAGCAAGGCGGCATGCATGGGGCGAAACACGCTCACCGCTAGGAGGTTACGATGGCTGTCACGCGACCCAATCTGTTGACGAATGCCGTGGCTAGACAACAGTACGCGCGAGGGGTCAATCTTCTGAAACAAGAGTTTCCCGGACCGACAACCTCGAGTCTGGGTATCCCCGGTCCGTCGACACCTGTGAGCACATATGACCTCTTTGTGGTGTGGCATCACACGGCCATGATGACGATGACGCCGCCGGACCAAGGGGATCGAAATGCCGCTCACCGCGGCCCCGTGTTTTTCCCCTGGCATCGCTTCATGCTGATTCAGCTGGAGCTCAATCTTCAACGGGTGTTAAACGACGCGACGTTCGGTTTGCCCTACTGGGATTGGGCCACCGATGGACAGCGCACGGCAGCGCAGCAGCGACGATCACGAGTTTGGCGAGCCAGTGCAATGGGAGGGACGGGTACTCCCGTGCGGACCGGACCCTTCCGGTTTAGGTCCGGGAACCCTACCAGTTTTCGCGTGCGAATCGAAGCGGATGAAAACGGACAGCTGGCGCAGAGCAATCGGGGATTGTCTCGCGCGCTGGGCTCGTTTATTCAAACTCTACCCGACAAAACCGACACGGAAGGTGTGCTCGCGTTGACGCCATATGACACGCCAAATTGGGACACCACCTCGGCGGGGTTCCGTAATCGATCTGAAGGATGGGCACCGCCCGATGCGCCGGCTTTGCATAATCGCGTACACGTGTGGGTTGGCGGGGACATGTTGCCGTCTACCTCGCCCAATGACCCCGTCTTCTATATGAATCACTGCAATATCGATCGTCTGTGGGAGGCCTGGCTGACTGAGCATGGACGAACGTACCGTCCACTCCAGAGCGCACCGGCCTTCTTACAAGGACATCGGATCAACGATGAGATGTCTTCGTTAATCTCGGCACCGATGACACCGGCCGACATGCTCGATGTACGGTCTATTTATGTCTATGACTCGATTGAAGTGTAGTGGGAAGCACAGCGCTCTACCGCGATTCTTTTAAGGAGCGGCACTCTTAGCTAAGTAGCCCTCGTGTCTATCAGATAGTCAGCCCATTCTCTGTCGGACCGTCACGTATCATCTCCTTTGAGTTGACAAGCTTCCGACCCACCGTCGAGAATCCCTTTCAGGATGTCATCGAAAGAAATTCCAATCGCCAGTCAACCAGTGGTGCCCGCGGCTCAAGGGGACGAGAAACCGACATTTCCGCCCTACGACGGGCCGGCGTTCTTGTCGTACGGGTTTCGACCCTTCTTTCTGGGAGCGGCGCTGTTTGCCGGTCTCGCTGTCCTGGCCTGGGTCGCTCTGTTCGCGGGCCGGGTGCAGGTGGATTTTCTCTATCCTCCGCGCGAATGGCACGTCCACGAGATGCTGTTCGGGTATCTGCCGGCGTTGATCGCGGGATTTTTGTTGACGGCTATGCCCAACTGGACCGACCGTATGCCGCTCAGGGGCGTGCCGTTGCTCATGCTGTTCCTGCTGTGGCTGGGAGGGCGACTGCTGATCGTGTTCCCGTGGGCGGGTGCGTCTATAGCTGCAGCGGTTGACGGAGCCTTTCTGGTCGCGCTGGCCGCCTACGTGTGGCGGGAGATTGTTGCCGCGCGAACGTGGGATCGCGCGCCGATCGGGGTGTTGGTGAGTTTCTATGCCTGTGCCAATATCCTCTTCCACCTATCGGCATTGCGCGCCGCGCCCACGGATTTTCCTGAGCGTCTCGCCCTGTCGGTCATGACGCTGATGTTGACGATCATCGGCGGACGTCTCACGCCCACCTTCACGCGCGAGTTCTTGAGTGAACGCAACATATCCGAGCTGCCGGAGGTGTTTACTCCGGTGGATGGGATTGCGATCGCCCTGGTGCTCGCGGGTGCCGTCACCTGGATTATTCAGCCGGAGAGCCTCTTGGCAGGAGTCATGCTCATCGTGGCTGGGATGGCGAGTCTGGGGCGATTGCTGCGCTGGACCAGGTGGAAGACCTGGCCAGAGCCATTGGTGTTGATTCTCCACGTAGGCTACGGATGGGTGGGACTGTTTTTGGTAGTCCTTGGCGCATCGATTCTGGGGCTTGGGTTGTCAACTGCCAACGCGGTCCATCTTCTCACCACCGGGGCGATGGGCACGATGACGTTGGCGGTGATGACCCGAGCAAGCCTTGGCCACACGGGACGACCACGACATGCCGATCGGCTCACCGTCGCGATCTACCTGATGATCAATCTCGGGGCCTTGCTCCGCATCTTTGCTCCGAACCCCGACACTCCCACGGCGCTGACCCATGCAATGATGGGCTTGTCGGCGCTTAGCTGGGGTGGAGCATATCTTCTCTTTGCCCTTCATTATGGCCCCTTCCTTGTCCGGCCGAGCCTGGATGAGTAGGGGTTTCACAAGAAGAACGACTGGCGTCCCATTGACCTGTGCGGTATCATTAGTATCTATAACGCACGTCGTTCGTGAAACGTGAAGCGTATCTCGCATGAAGTCCGTTGGTGTTTTGCGCTTCACGAATGACGAGTGGTAACGCTTCACAAAGTACACGAAAGGGGGCGACCGGTTTCGACGGGGATACTGAGGTCACTGTCGCATGTCGAGCTCTCGGGGACTCGTAACCCTCCGGGAAAATGCAACTGCCAATCAAGAACTGGCACTCGCAGCCTAATTTAGGCTGAGACGTCGTTCCATCTGAGGCCCGCGGGGGTGGAATGGCGCGATGCAGCGGGCTGGTCCCAAGCCGGTGCTCAGCGGCCGAGGATAAGAACTTTCTGGGCTAGCGGCTGTTCTAAGCTTGCCGATAGGCGTGGATGGCTGCGAAACTTAAATTGTCGGCTACACATGTAGACGCAGTGCACTGACGATCTTCGGACAGGGGTTCAACTCCCCTCGCCTCCACCAAACCTCGCTTGCGCGGGCCGGCGGCTCATCCCTTATTGGTGCCGCCGGAAAGAGTCATCAACCCGCAGGTGTTCTTTTCTTCGGTTGACTTGCTGGCCTCTTTATTGTCTTTTCGTAATTGAGGCCAAGCCTCGAGCCCCAGCCTTTCCGGTTGAGGCCGTTTCCGTTGCTTCTTGGTGCCGTCGCGTTGAATGGCTTTTTCTGCATTGCAGGCATGAGGAAACGCTGCCATGTGATCCCGGAACTATAATGAGGCTCACGTATTAGTATTCTGACTAACGATAACTCTTCCTCCTTCTCTGCAAGTACATTCGCCCTTCAAGTTCGTTTTCTGAAATCCAATTAGAATTCATGGAATGTATTAACGAGTGTTGTAACCCAGGATAGCGTTTTGATGATCCCTATGAATGTTCAGTGGCTTTGGAAATCGTCTGGAATAGCAAGAGGATCCAGCCGTTGCTTTCGTTTTCCATAGGCCTTCTATTCAGTCTTGGAGGATGCAATGCCTGATATCGGTAGAGTCAAGCTAGGGCTCAGAGCGAGTGTGCTGGGTGGGTTCTACCCCGTTTCTACGGACAGGTGAGTTAAGAGTTTCTGCTCCTGCTCC
>JAMPUU010000005.1 GCA_030144965.1 Nitrospira sp. BO4 | reverse complement strand
TGCAGGTCGGAACTTACCCGACAAGGAATTTCGCTACCTTAGGACCGTTATAGTTACGGCCGCCGTTTACTGGGGCTTCCCTTCAAAGCGTCGCCTTGCGGCTAACTCCTCCGGTTAACCTTCCAGCACCGGGCAGGCGTCAGACCCTATACGTCCACTTGCGTGTTCGCAGAGTCCTGTGTTTTTGGTAAACAGTCGCTAGAGCCACTTTATTGCAACCACGTTCGGCTCGCCTTGTACAGACTCACCTACGCGTGGCACCCCTTCTCCCGAAGTTACGGGGCTAAATTGCAAAGTTCCTTAGGAAGTGTTCTCTCACGCCCCTTGGTGTATTCCACCCACCTACCTGTGTCGGTTTGCGGTACGGACACAATGATGACTCGCTACGAGGCTTTTCTCGGCAGCATGGGATCAGCCCGTTTATGGCCTTGCGGCCTCCCCATCACGTCTCGGCGTTAACGGTCTTGCGGATTTGCCATCAAGACCCGCCTACTCGCTTAGACCGGGTATTCCAGGGACCCGGCGGTGCCTACCCTTCTGCACCCCCCCTTCGCTGATAACGCCATCACTGTGGTACAGGAATATTGACCTGTTTTCCATCGCCTACGCCTCTCGGCCTCGGCTTAGGACCCGACTCACCCTGACCTGACGAACATAGGCCAGGAAACCTTAGGTTTACGGGGTTGATGATTCTCACATCAATTATCGCTACTTATGCCTGCATAATCTCTTCTCTGCGCTCCAGCTGTCCTTGTCGGTCAACCTTCACTGCACAGAGAATGCTCCCCTACCACTCACCTCTTGCGAGGAAAGTCCGTAGCTTCGGTGGCAAACTTGAGCCCCGATAAATTTTCGGCGCACCATCGCTCGACCAGTGAGCTATTACGCACTCTTTAAAGGATGGCTGCTTCTAAGCCAACCTCCTGGCTGTCTGAGCGACGTTACAACCTTTCCCACTTAGCTTGCGCTTAGGGACCTTAGCTGACGGTCTGGGCTATTTCCCTTTCGACCACGGATCTTAGCACTCGTAGTCTCACTCCCGTGCGTCCAGTAACGGCATTCGGAGTTTGATTGGGTTCAGTAGCGTTGGAACGCCCCTAGCCCATTCAGTGCTCTACCTCCGTTACGGCTGACACGAGGCTGTCCCTCTAGACATTTCGGGGAGAACCAGCAATCACGAAGTTTGTTTAGCCTTTCACCCCTACCCACAGCTCATCCGAGCTTTTTGCAACAAACATCAGTTCAGGCCTCCTCCGCCTGTTACGGCGGATTCGCCTTGGCCATGGGTAGATCACTTCGCTTCGGGTCTATCCTACGCAACTAGATGCCCAATTCGGACTCGCTTTCGCTACGGCTCCGGCTTTCCGCCTTAACCTTGCTACGCAGGATAACTCGCAGGCTCATTAAGCAAAAGGCACGCGATCAGGCATTCCCTTGCGGGCATAGCCCTTTCGCTGCTTGTAGGTGTACGGTTTCAGGTTCTATTTCACTCCCCTCACCGGGGTTCTTTTCACCTTTCCCTCACGGTACTGGTGCGCTATCGGTCATCAGCGAGTATTTAGCCTTGGAACGTGGTCGTCCCGGATTCCCACAGGGTTTCTCGGGCCCCGTGGTACTCAGGAACTCCGTCCAGCAAGTTAGGGTCTTGTCGCCTACAGGGCTGTCACCTTCTATGGCCGGCCTTTCCAGACCGTTTGACTAAGATCCTAATTTTTGACTTGCCGACGGCGCCGTATCGCCGTCAGACGAAGCCCTACAACACCGCAGCGACAACGCACACGGGCTTGACATCACTGCGGTTTGGGCTGTTCCCTTTTCGCTCGCCACTACTAGGGGAATCTCGATTGATTTCTGTTCCTGCAGGTACTGAGATGTTTCACTTCCCTGCGTGGGCTTCTCGCTTCCTATGAATTCAGAAGCGGATAGGCGGCATTCATCGCCTGGGTTTCCCCATTCGGAGATCCTCGGATCACGGCCTGCTTGCGGCTTCCCGAGGCTTATCGCAGCTAGCTACGTCCTTCTTCGCCTGCTGATGCCAGGGCATTCACCGTACACCCTTAGTAGCTTAACAATCACTTTGCTCCTGATACACATGGTCTTTCTTCAAGACCTATTCAGTTGTCAAAGAACGACGCTGATGACCGATGTCAGCAGCGAACTGCATAGAGGACGATGAGCAATCTAATCTTTAACTGAGACTGTCGGCTTCCTGTCGTTTACAGAAAGCAGATTGATGAGGCAAACGATACGCGCAAGCGCGGTTTGGTGGAGCTGACTGGAATCGAACCAGCGACCCCCTGCTTGCAAAGCAGGTGCTCTCCCAACTGAGCTACAGCCCCGTATTCGATGGTTAGGGCGGCTACTGAATCTCTGCCTACTCCACAAAAATAGATCAGGACTCAGTGGTGGGCCTGGATAGAGTTGAACTATCGACCCCGCGCTTATCAAGCGCGTGCTCTAACCAACTGAGCTACAGGCCCAGCTGAGTCTGAAGCGACCAGGGCCCGTATTCGATTCGAGCGCTCCCCTTGGAACGTCGCCGTCTGAACCCACATCATGTCAGTGTAAGTATGTATTGAAGAGGTGGCCCTTAGCCCCAGATTTTCTGTAGAGTCATATGACTCCTTAGAAAGGAGGTGATCCAGCCGCAGGTTCCCCTACGGCTACCTTGTTACGACTTCACCCCAATCATCGGTCATACCGTGGGCGTCTGCCTCCTTGCGGTTGGCGTCAACGACTTCAGGTACAACAAACTTTCGTGGTGTGACGGGCGGTGTGTACAAGGCCCGGGAACGTATTCACCCCGGCGTGCTGATCCGGGATTACTAGCGATTCCGCCTTCATGAGGTCGAGTTGCAGACCTCAATCTGAACTGAGGCCGGTTTTTTGCGATTGGCTCCCCCTTGCGGGTTTGCAGCGCTTTGTACCGGCCATTGTAGCACGTGTGTGGCCCCAGGCATAAAGGCCATGCTGACTTGACGTCATCCCCACCTTCCTCCCCGTTCTCCTGGGCAGTCTCTCCAGAGTTCCCGGCATGACCCGTTGGTAACTGAAGACAGGGGTTGCGCTCGTTGCGGGACTTAACCCAACACCTCACGGCACGAGCTGACGACAGCCATGCAGCACCTGAGCAGGCTGGTATTGCTACCTCGTTAGGCTTTCACCCTTCTACTACCTGCATGTCCAGCCTGGGTAAGGTTCTTCGCGTTGCGTCGAATTAAACCACATGCTCCACCGCTTGTGCGGGCCCCCGTCAATTCCTTTGAGTTTCAACCTTGCGGCCGTACTTCCCAGGCGGGATACTTACTGCGTTAGCTGCGGCACCGGCGGTAACCCGCCGACACTTAGTATCCATCGTTTAAGGCGTGGACTACCAGGGTATCTAATCCTGTTTGCTCCCCACGCTTTCGAGCCTCAGCGTCAGAAATGTTCCAGAGCGCCGCCTTCGCCACCGGCCTTCCTCCCGATCTCTACGCATTTCACCGCTACACCGGGAATTCCGCGCTCCTCTCCCATCCTCTAGCCGAGCAGTCCCCTCCGCCCTTTCCGGGTTAGGCCCGGAGATTTCACGGAGGGCTTACCCAACCGCCTACGCTCCCTGTACGCCCAGTAAATCCGAACAACGCTTGCCACCTTCGTATTACCGCGGCTGCTGGCACGAAGTTAGCCGTGGCTGCTTCTGGAGGTACCGTCCGAACGGTTACCCGTTCCATCTTCCCTCCCGAAAGGGGTTTACAATCCGAAGACCTTCATCCCCCACGCGGCGTCGCTGCGTCAGGCTGTCGCCCATTGCGCAATATTCCTTACTGCTGCCTCCCGTAGGAGTCTGGCCCGTGTCGCAGTGCCAGTGTGGCTGATCGTCCTCTCAGACCAGCTACCCGTCGAAGCCTTGGTGAGCCGTTACCTCACCAACAAGCTGATAGGACATGAGCCCATCCAAGAGCGCGATACCCACGGTATCGCTTTCCCTCCCGATCCGCAGACCAGGAGTCGTATGCGGTATTAGCTAACCTTTCGGCTAGTTATTCCCCACTCGAGGGTAGGTTACCCATGTATTCCTCACCCGTTCGCCGCTTTACAAACGTATTGCTACGTCTTCTCGCTCGACTTGCATGTATTAGGCGCGCCGCCAGCGTTCGTTCTGAGCCAGGATCAAACTCTCAAATAGGTGTTCTTAGAATTTGGACCAAGGGCCACCACTTCAATACACCTTACACCTTGCTCAACGTCCACTATTCAGTTGTCAAAGAACGATCACGTTCATCACGCGAGCCGCGCACTATACAACGTGCTGCGTCGCGTGTCAAGGGACCCGCTCGAAATAAATTCGGGTAGTTTCCCTTCGGCACCGCACCGTGACTCGCCATCAGGCGCGGTCATCAGGCAGGAACACAAAACCAACGAACAGGTGGCAAGATAACAAGGTAGATCCCAAGAGTCAAGAGGCCCACCGATGTATTAATCGCACGGCAGTGTATAATCAAACGCTATGACAGACTTTCGCGATAGATTTTCAATCCGTCGACGCGCGCTGCTCAAAGCCATCGGTCTTGGAACCTTGGCAGGCAGCGTCGGCGGCTGCGATGCCGTTGGCGGTGTGTTCGGTCGCATGTTCGCCGTTCCTTCTCGTGACACCACATATTTCACGCCAAACTCAAAATTCTACATAGTGAATTATGCTGATGGGGCCGTCTCCGCCTCGCGTGACCTGAACATCGAACAGTGGAAACTGAACATCAAAGGCTCGGTGAAGACGCCGATGTCGCTCGGCTGGCGCGATATTTTGAACCGCGATTCGTACGATCAGATTTCTACCTTGATGTGCATCGACACGCTGCCGGGGGGCGACAGTATCGGCACGGCGACGTGGCGCGGCATCTCGCTCAAGAAACTGCTGCTTGATTGCGGCGCAGACGCGGACACGGCGCGTGATGTCGTGTTCCGCGCCATCGACGGCTACGATGACAGTATCCCGTTCACCCGCGCGATGCAGCACGACGTCATGCTCGCGTTCCTGATGAATGGCGAGAAGCTCGCGAAGGAGCACGGGTTCCCGCTCAGGCTGATCGTGCCCGGCCTGTATGGCATCAAGAACGTTAAGTGGATCGTGGAAATTGAGGTCTATCCGGGGGACTACAAAGGCTACTGGCAGCGCAAAGGCTGGACCGATGACGGCACGATCAAAGTGTTCTCACGTATCGATTCACCAGGGCATTACCAAACATTGCGCGGACAAGAGCACACATTTCGAGGCATCGCCTTCGGCGGACCCAACAGCATCAGCAAAGTGGAATTGAGTTTTGATGCCGGACGCACCTGGAACGACTGTCAAATCGAGCCCCCCATGTCGCCCTATTCCTGGGTCATATGGAGCTACACGTGGCGGCCGCCAAAGCCCGGAAAGTTTCAGACCGTCGTCCGTGCAACCGACACAAAGGGACAACTCCAGATTGCCGAAATCGTCCGTCCCCAACCAGCCGGTGCCAGCGGGTATCACACGATTATTTCGGAAGTAACAGAACTCTAAAACACGTTACCGCTACCATCCTCGGTCATTAGCCACCTCAACTTTTTCACCACCTACGCTTCAGCGCCCAAACGCTTTGTGTATCGTAAGCCTTCCTTACTGACCTAAAATTGGAGTACCATGACGCCATTGGAGAACACTGATGGCTGATCCGCCGCTGTCAACTCCAGTTGCGCACGGTGATTACCGGCAGAGCGCACTCGAGATTTCGACGGTCCAATCCGCTGACGATGTGCTCAAGCAAGCCGACGCCCTTACGCGGCGCGACTCGCGCGCTGATTTGATGCAGGCGGCTCAGTACTATCTCTCTGCCGCGCATTTTCTCGAAACCCAAGATCCTCCTAAGTCGATACAGGCCTACCACAATGCCGGGCAGCAACTGCATTGGTTACAGCACTTCGCGCAAGCCGGACGGGCGTTTTCCAACGCCGGCCGAGTGGCGGAACGAGCGGCGGCGGCAATGTCTGCCGGGCCGGACCAACATCGGTTGCAGCATCTCGCCGTGCGGGCCTATTCGAGATCGAATAACTCTTTCGCCGAAGCGGGGGAGTTGGATGCGTCAGAAGCAGAATACCTGAACGAGCGAAACGCGCGACTCGTCTGGTCCAAAATGCAGGGCAAGCATCCGTTGGCACTCTCGACATGGAAGGCGACGAGCAATTTCGGGACGAGCGTTTCGCGCTGGGTAGCATGGATCGGCGGGGCGCTCGTAGGATTCAGCTTGCTGTACGAGTTGTTCTTCCGTTTGCATTGGTTCGAACCGATGGGTAACACAACACCTTCACCCTGGATTCCCTTGTGGTCCGGATTTTATTACACCATCAACGTTACCTCGTCACTGGCGCTTGTGGAATACCAACCGGTTCATCCCATCTGCCAAGCCGTGGTCATGCTCAACGTGATTGCCGGCTATCTCCTCCTCGGAATCGGCATCGGCATGGTGGGACGCATGATGCGAACCCATTAGTGCATCAGGCCAGTCGAAGGGAACAGCTCGGATTTCGTCGCGAAAGGAATGACGATGATCCCCGCCAGAACCCACTTCTTATTGGAGCAGTGAGTCCCGGGCGATCTGGTCCTTGCGGATCTCGTATTCTTTTTGATCGATCTTCCCAGCCTTGAAGTCTTGCTCCACCCGATCTTTCTGGCGCTTGAGGTGATACTCATAGCCACCCCCGGCCGCTCCGGCACCGACTACTCCGCCCAAGATGCCGCTCCCGACTGCACCTGAGCATCCCGTAAGCAGCACCAAACAAACGATGGCCACAGTTAGGTTCTTCATACAGACCTCCATGGAATCAACAGTCGGATCTCTTGCAGTTGCAAAAATCCAGACCTATCCATTTACGGACGTACGAGATCGCTGCAACATCTCGAACACCAACAGCGATAGACCGATCGTAATGCAGACATCCGCCACATTGAAGATGCCGGTGCGCAGGTTGCCGATACCGAGATTCATGAAATCGATGACGCGCCCGTCGTGAAGCACACGATCCAGGAGGTTACCTATGCCTCCGCTCAGGACGAGACTCCAGGCAGCGGCCGAGAGTAACGGCACCTGCTTGGCGACGAAGAGAAAGATCACCAACCCGGCAAGCCACAACGAGGGGAACACTTGAAAAAGAATGACTCGCAACCCCTCGGACAACCCTGTGCCAAGGCTCAAGAAAGCCCCGATATTCTCTGCATATTCCAGGCGAACGGTATCGTGGAACCAGGATCGCGGAGGTTCAGTGGACAAGTATTGTTGGGCCACATCTTTCGTGATCTGATCGCAGCCTACACAGAGGATGAGCAACAGAAGAATCAACCAGCTTCGTGTGAACGGAGGCATGCTGCTATCGTTTACCCATGCATCGATGCTTTTGACAAAAATCGCTTCTTACACACCAGATTTCATCTGTTTCCGCCGCCAGCCCTCGAAGAGCTTCACCCCCTCCTCACGAAGGACGTCTGCCACTACGTCCACATTGCTGCGGCTGAGCTGATTCATCAGCGAGGAAGGAATGTGAATTTGACGGATGCCGGCTTTGTCGGCATCCTCGATTCGGCTGGCGTATACAATCCTCGTGATCTTCGCCCAGACACAGGCCGCGAAGCACATTGGGCACGGTTCGCAAGTACTGTACATCGTTGCTGTGGGGAGTTCGAGCGACTTGATTTTACGGCCGGCTTCTCTGATCGCCTGAATTTCCGCATGAGCGGTCGTATCCATGCCGGATTTGGCACTGTTGTGCGCGATCGCGACAACCTGCCCTCGGCTGACAAGACACGCGCCGAAGGGCATCTCTCCCTTCTCGACCCCCTGCCGGGCCGCTTGAAGAGCCAGCCGGATGAAATCCGCATCAGACATGGCGACTCGCTGCTGGATGTGGGGCTGATCCGGATACTTCTCGAAAGGACCTAAGGCTTCTGGAAATCTCGAAACCGTAGTTAGGACGACTTATCCTTGCGTGGCCGACCGACAGGCAACTTGCCACGTCTTTTGCCGAACCGCTTCCCCTTCTCGAGTTTCTTGAGCGTGGATAAAATCGCGGATTCGACGACACCGGTTAGCGTCAGCTTGGGGCTCCAATAGACGACGGTTCGCAACCGTTCCACCATATCGGCAGAAAGAGACAGTGTGACTCTTTCCTTACGTTTCCTAGTCTGCCGTTTTTGTTTCATGCCACGATCTCCTTCACGACTGGAGTAATCCTTGGAATCCGAACATATACTTGCATATCATGCCCTATCCCTTCGCGCAAGTACACTTTGCGGGCAATTGCCCAGCTGGCCATTTGAGACAGGAGGAAGTTACGTAAGCAGACTCTCTACTCTTTGTCGATAAATCTCAATAGGTAGAGGAATGATCAGCGTGACTCGGATAGACGCGTCACGAAACAATCGGACGGAGAATGCGTTCATGCAATCTGCGAATGTCGGTCATGCCCTTCAACGAATCAAAATCCGATACCGAATCCACCGCCGCCGCCCATTCGCCCCCCCGAGCCTCCGAAGATTCCAAGCGAAAGACCCGGCCGAGGTCGAGCGTAGTTCGGAGATTGCTCCGTCCAGCTGTGCAAATGTTTCACGATCAGGACAGGGTACCGATACTCGACATCGTCAAGATGCTCGGTCTTTTCCCCGACCACCTCGCCAACAACCGTCATCTTCGTTCCGTTCACAATGGTCGCGGGATCCAAGAACTCTTGCTGGAGTGCGAGAAATCGGCCTTGTGACTTTTGGCGGTCAAAAATCGGTTTCTCTCCTTTATCAAGCGGTAATTGCAGGAATTCGATTTGGGTGCCGTCTTTCAGCCGCTTTGCATTTAACACTTCGCCACCCAGTACCAACACCTTCCCTTTATGCGCGTGTGGAGCATCCACGACTTCACGAAACGTGACAGCTCTATCGACGAGAGGCTCCAGCGATTCAGGGATCACTCGCTGTGATGAACACCCAGCCATCAGAACGATGATCACCAGCCAGCACGGGTTGAGAGATTGCAGACGCATATCGACACTATAACGCGATGCCTAACCTGTTGCTACTTGTGAAAACCCTGAGTGTGACGACTAACCGTCTTTCCACTCGTGCCGGCTTCAGTTATGATGCAGAATCAGGTGTGGTTTGCCGACTAGTTGGCTGTGTTCCGTTCATAGAGGTGAACATGCGGAAATTCGTTCTGACCGTCATGCTGCTGGTCGCACCGTTTGGCCTTTCCTCTTGTGACAAGGCCTATATCGCCACCATGGAAAAGATGGGCTACGCCAAGCGCGACATTCTGAGCAGCCGCGTCAAATCGGCGCGCGACGCCCAAGAGGACGCCAAGAAAGACATTCAGAGCACCCTGGATCAGTTTGGGAAAGTGGTCTCTTACGAAGGTGGAGATCTGGAAGCGACGTATAAGAAGTTGAGCGGCGAACTGGAGACCAGTGAAGACAGCGCGAAGGCGGTCAGGAAGCGAATCGAGGATGTTGAAAGCGTGGCCGATGCTCTATTCTCCGAGTGGGAACAGGAGCTCAGCCAATACTCAAGCGCCGATCTACGCCGGAAGAGCCAAGCCAAACTGACCCAGACCAAGAGCCGCTACAAAGATATGCTGGCGGCCATGAAACGGGCTGAGCAGCGGATCGAACCGGTTCTCAGACCGTTGCGCGACCAAGTGCTTTACCTGAAACATAATCTGAACGCGCGTGCGCTTGCGGCTATCAAGGGCGAACTTATCAAGGTTGACGCGCAGGTCGATCAGCTGGTCAAAGACATGAACCGTTCCATCGCCGAAGCCGACAAGTTCATTCAATCGATGGAGAAGGAATCGGACTGATTGCTGGCGTGACGGAGGGCCACTATGCGTACCGACGGCCAACGCGAAAGCGACAACATTGAAGATCGCCGCGGCATGGGTCCGGCCCGTATCGGACGCACAGGTGGTCTCGGTATCGGCACCATCGTGCTGGCGCTTGCGGTCAGCTATTTTACGGGCGCCAATCCACTCACTATTCTCAACCTCCTCACCGGCGTTCAGAGTATGACCGAGGTCTCCGCGCCCTCGCAATCGGGACCGGTCGGCGCCCCGACCGACCAACTAGGCCGGTTTGCTTCCGTCGTGCTGGCCGATACCGAAACGACCTGGCGCACCCTCCTCGGTTCCCGTTACGAGGACCCGCGCATGGTCCTCTTCACCGGCGCCGTGCAGTCGGCATGCGGCACGTCCTCGTCCGCCGTCGGCCCATTCTACTGCCCCAATGATCAGCGAGTCTATTTGGACCTTGCCTTCTTCGACGAAATGGCGCATCGCTTGGGGGCCGCGGGCGACTTCGCTCAGGCCTATGTCATCGCCCATGAAGTCGGCCATCATGTGCAAAATCTCCTCGGTGTCGCAGAAAAAGTCCACCGTCTTCAGCGTCAGGTCTCCGAGGCAGAAGGAAATGCTCTGTCGGTTCGAATGGAGCTCCAGGCCGATTGTTACGCCGGAGTCTGGGGCCACCACGCCAAGCGGGAACGGAATTTGATCGAACCGGGAGATTTCGAGGATGGGCTACGCGCAGCCGCAGCCATTGGAGACGACCGTTTGCAAAAGATGTCACGGGGACACGTCCAACCGGAAAGCTGGACACATGGTTCTTCTGAGCAGCGGACGACGTGGCTTAGGCGCGGCCTTGAATCCGGCGATCCGTCCGTCTGCAACACATTTGAAGCCAAACGCCTATGAGCGACGCAGCGAGTAAATCTCAAGGAGGAGCCTTCGCTAAGGCGCTCGCAGCGATCCTGGCCAATCCTCCCTGGGCCGCCAAATCATTTCTTGCCGCCGGCGCAACGACTGTCGCCGGGTTTGGCGCTTGGTTGAACGATATGATGTCGCCGGCCCTTGCGCGTGGAGGAGCCTGCTTCATCGGAGGGTTTTTGATCGGGTGGGCACTTCGAAAAACCCTGATGATCGGGCTGTTGATCGCCGGTTCCTTGCTGGCGCTCATCGCTGCCCTCAAGACGACCGGCTGGATTCACGTGGAGTGGAGCTTGCTCCAAGCGGATGTCACCCGCAGTCTCGCCTGGGCGCAAGGGAAAGCCGAGAGCCTCAAAGAAGTGTTGACCGGTTACCTGCCCTCAGTCGGCGCCGGCGGGGTTGGAGCCTTGTTTGGATTTCGGAAGAAGTAGGTGGGTAATCCAGCTATTCCGACGCTGTCCCGTACGAAACCTTATTCCCCCTCGAGCGTACGATGATCAACCGGAAGTCAGTGCATCGGACTTATTCGTTCAGCGTTTCGTCACCGAGCGGACATCTAACATTCCCAGAAAGTGGCCCTCGATCGTCACTTGATCCCCGTCTTTGAGCAACACGGTTCCCATCTGACAGAGGGTCGCATAGCTGGCATCGACAACGCCGGTCTCATCCTCTACTGAAAAGGCCTGGATACACTTCTCCAATTTCGTCCTCTGGCCGATGAAGTGATTCATCCGGTAGTTCCGCACTGTGCCTTCCACCTGGACCACTTTCATCTTGTACGCTTCCGGATACGTGAACAATGAATTGATTTTTACCGGGTCGGCGGCCCATGCGGCAGATGCCAGCAGCCCTATAGTCAGCACCATCAGTCCTCTTGATCTCATCGTAGTCCTCATCGTGGGTTCTCCTGATCTTGAGGGTTGTCAGTTGAGTGGAACCTGACGCAGCGATTGTCCCGTCGCAGCGCTGTAGGCCTCCGCCAGCGTGTGCACTTCCATCACCTGGATGGATCGCTCGGCTCTGGTGAAATTGAGATGGCTATTGTCCAATCCGTCCGGCACGATCATCACACTTTTTTTGAGATCCCGACAGGCACTCATCTTATCCACCAGCCGTCCGACGGGTCTGATCTCAGAATCCGGCTCGATGGTTCCCGACATGCACACGTCTTGGCGAATCGGATCGCCGAGCAGTGCCGAAGCGATGCCCACGGCAAAAATCCCGCCCGCGCTGGGTCCGTCCAGCCGGGTCGGAACCAGAATGCGCACACTCAGGTATCGAGGATCATATCCCACCGCCCTTGTGGCAACTGCGACAGCCGTATGAAAAGAGTGGACAGATGCAGGAAGCAGGTTCGAATCGCCCAGAATCTCCGGCCCCTTTCCGTCGGCTTTGTATGCAACCGTGAGTTGCGCCACCAATCCTGCCCAAGAGCCGGTAATGAAACCGACCTTGTCCTGCCCGATGCTCAAGAGAGGTAACGGCAGAGATACTTCGGAGAACGGCAATGGTTTCCTACTGTGGAGCTGCCGTGACGGGTCGAGGGAGACAGTTCCGGATAGAGATGGCTGAAGGGCGTCCGCCGGCGAAGGCTTTGGACTTGGGGAAATTCTGAGCGGTGAATAGTTTTTTGGCTCACCAAGTTGCCGGCAACCCGGCGACCCACGGTCAGTATAAAGGTCCGTCTGCCCCTGGCGTGGGCAGACCCAGGTTTCAGCCCATCCTGGATGCTCAAGCGCTTGTATCCCTTCCAACATGCACAGCACCACCCACAATACAAACCAGTGATGCGGGGGCAGCGGTTTCAAGAGGTCGCGGAACGTGCCCGGCCGGCTTCTCATAGCGGTGCCTGAAGCCTAGCTCCGAGAATGACATTCGTCAAAACAAAGGAATTATTCTGTGGAGGATGTATGAAGAATATGAGAGTACATCAACCCGGCAACGCCTGATACCACCCGTTGGCCTGGACGAGAGTCATTCTACTATCGAAAAGCCCGCTGACTCGATCATCCGTAAGTAATGTGGATTTGTGGCCATCTGCGATGATCTTCCCTGCCTTCAGGAAAACCACACGGCCAATCTCAGGGGGAATTTCATGCAGATGGTGAGTCACGAGCAGAACCGTCTTTCCTTTTGCGATCAGAGCGCGCAACAGATCAAGATACTGAAAGCAGGCCTTGAGATCGAGGCCGCTCGTCGGCTCGTCCAGCACCAGCACCGACGGGTCATGCACCAGCGCCCTCCCGAGCAGAAACCGCCTTTGCTCACCGGTGGACAGATGGCCGAACCGTCGTCCGGCCAAGTGCGCAATACCCAACTCCTGCATCAGTTCATGTGCCCTCGCGACGTGTGCTTCGCCGAACTCTTGATACTCATAGGTATCGTTGCTTGCATAGAAGCCAGAGAGGATGACGTTCACTCCCTCGGCACAGCTCAGATAGTCTCGTTGAAGATCGTGCGAGACAATGCCGATTCGTTTCCGCACATCCCACACATTCCAGCGCTCTTCACCGAACAGCACAAGACGTGTTTCGTCCTTCGGCATCGCGTGGACTTCGCCCAATAATAACTTGAGCAGCGTCGATTTCCCCGCTCCGTTGGGTCCCACGATGGCCACATGTTCTCCGGCATGCAGCGCAAAGGAGAAATCCGAAAAGACGCAGGTCTCCCCTCGATAGACCGTGGCATGTAGACTATCGAGAATTGGGGGAAGGTCGGCTGAACCGTGAATCTTTTTGGATAGATCGCCGACCGGCCGGCCAACGGATTGACCGGCGCGGCGAGCCCGCTCAAGGCCGGTGCGCGCCAACCCATCGACTCGTTCATTCTCTGGATGACCGTTGTGCCCCCTGACCCAGTGCCATTCGAGCGTATGGTCTGTAGCCAAGCTATCGAGACGTCGCCATAAATCCTCGTTCTTCACCGGTTCTTTACCGGCAGTCTTCCATCCTTTCCGTTTCCAGTTGTGGATCCATTCGCTGATGCCCTTTTGGACATACTGTGAATCGGTATAGACGCGGGCCGTCACCGGCGAGGTGAACGATTCCAAGGCCTCGATAACCGCGAGCAACTCCATGCGGTTGTTCGTCGTCGCCGGCTCTCCACCGCACAATTCTGTTTCCTGATCGCCATCCCGCAACAACACACCCCATCCCCCAGGCCCAGGATTCCCGCTGCACGCGCCATCTGTATAGATTTCGAGCATTCAGTTCTTCCTTGGTTAATTCGCATCCGGATTGTACTACGATGTTTTCCATCCGAACCATGCCTGTCATGACAAATTCCCCACCATGCCACGTGACTCGATCGAAACACTTCAGTACAATAAGGCGTTAGTCGAATGTGGTCTCTTGGAGCGAGTCATACCCTGCGAACCCTTTTCCTTATCGGCACAGGGGGCTTCATCGGCTCAATTCTCCGCTACCTTCTGAGCGGGTACGTTCAACAACTGAGCAACAGCATCCAATTCCCATTCGGCACCCTTGCCGTTAATATCGTCGGCTGTGCAATGATCGGCTTTCTCGCCGAGCTCGCCGATCATCGTGGTGTCATCTCAGGAGAAGCACGGGCCTTTCTCATGGTCGGTCTGCTCGGCGGATTTACCACCTTCTCGGCCTTCGGCAACGAAACGATGAACCTGCTGCGTGACGGAGAACTGTGGTTAGCCGGAGGAAACGTCATCGGCCATACGGTCCTGGGTCTTATCGCGGTATGGGCCGGCTACTCCACGGCTTATCTTCTCTGGAGATGATCGATGCGTGTTGAAAGCGGCTGCCTTCTCAGGATCTTTTCCGGAGAACGGGACAAACACGATGGGCGACCGCTCTATGAATGGATCGTCGCTCAGGCCCATGCGCGGCAACTCGCCGGAGCCACAGTTCACCGCGGGCTCATGGGATTCGGACCCCACACTCGCGTGATTCATACATTCAAGATCGAGCGTCTGGCTGAAGATCTCCCCATCACCGTTGAAATAATTGATTCGCGCGACAAGATAGACGAGTTTCTCGCCTTCCTCGAACAGCAGGTCGACTCAGACCTGCTGGCCACCCTCCAGCCGATTGCGATCTGCGTTCTTGAGCAACCTGCGTCATCGTAGCGGCTCCGCATCCCGCACAGCCTTCCTCGTGGAAACGAATCTTCTGAGCGGGTGATTGCTATGCTTCGGCAGGATCAGAGTTGATTTTCGCAGCTGGAGTCTTGTTCGTGGAAACAGGGGATTTCTTCAATGAGCCTGCGATCTTGGGGGTCTTCGTCGTCACATCGGCATTTTGGGCGCGATGTAGCAGCGCGTGATCCATGAGGACGAGAGCCATCATGGCTTCGGCAATCGGCGTCGCGCGGATGCCGACACAAGGATCATGGCGGCCGTTGGTCTCGACCGTCACTGGATTTCCGTGCTTATCGATGGACCGGCGCGGGATACGGATACTCGATGTCGGCTTGATCCCGATCGTCACGACAATATCCTGCCCCGTGGCAATGCCACCCAGAATACCGCCGGCATGATTCGTCACGAATCCCTCCGGCGTGAGTTCGTCGCCATGTTCAGACCCACGTTGGGTGACCGAGGCAAAGCCCGCCCCGATCTCAACCGCCTTGACTGCATTGATGCCCATCATCGCCGCAGCTAAATCGGCATCCAATTTCGCGTAGACCGGCGCGCCCCATCCAACCGGCACATGCTCAGCTACGGTCGTGATCCGTGCCCCCACTGAATCGCCAGCTTTCCGCAGCTCATCCATGAACAATTCCAGCGTGGGCACCAAATCCGGATCGGCGGAGAAAAATGGATTCTGCCCCACGACGTTCCAATCTTTGAACGACAATTCATGAGGCCCCAGCTGGCTCAGATATCCCCGAATCACCACACCATGCTTCTCGTTGAGCCACTTCCTGGCAATCGCAGCCGCGGCGACGCGAACGGCTGTCTCTCGGGCCGACGCGCGTCCCCCTCCTCGATAATCGCGAATGCCGTATTTCTGCCAGTAGGTGTAGTCCGCATGACCGGGACGGAAGGTATCGATCAGATTCCCGTAATCGCGGCTCCGCGCGTCTTCATTGCGAATGAGCAGCGCAATGGGAACTCCGGTGGTTTGGCCTTCAAACACTCCGGACAGGATCTCCACGCGATCCGATTCCTGGCGTTGGGTCACATGCCGGGAGGTACCGGGCTTCCGGCGGTCGAGATCCTTCTGAATATCTTCCGAGGAAAGCGCGAGACCAGGCGGGCAGCCATCAACCACACACCCAATTGCCGGCCCATGGCTCTCACCGAAGGAGGTGACGGTGAAGATTCTGCCAAACGTATTGCCAGCCATAGGGATCTACTCCACGAGATCCAGCTTAATCCGCAACTCCTTCAATTGCTCCGGGCCGACGGTGGACGGCGCATCGGTCAGCGGACATTGCGCCTTCTGGGTCTTGGGGAACGCGATGACATCGCGGATCGAATCGGCATGGCCGAGCAGCATGACCAATCGATCCAATCCGAAAGCGATCCCGCCGTGGGGCGGCGCGCCGAAGTCGAGCGCTTCCAGCAGGAACCCGAATTTAGCCTGTGCTTGCTCCTTGCTGATGCCTAAGAGATCGAGGATTCGAAGCTGCACCTCGCTTCGGTGGTTGCGGATACTGCCGCCGCCGATTTCACTCCCGTTGAGCACCATGTCATACGCCTTGGCCCTGACTTTCAACGGCTCCGAGTCCAACAGTTTCAAGTCTTCGTCCATCGGCGCAGCGAAGGGATTATGCATGAAGACATAGCGCTTTTCCTCCGGCGAGTAATCCAGCAGTGGAAATTCGGTGACCCACAGCGGCTTCCAGGCAGTCTTGTCGATCACATTGAGTTCTTCACCCAGCAGCAAACGGATACGACCCAGCACGTCGTGCACGACCGCCGGCTTATCGGCACCGAACAGCACGAGATCCCCGGGCTTGGCATCGGGCAACGCGGCGGCAAAGGCCTTCGCATCCAGGAATTTTGCAATGACTGATTCGAGCTGACCTTCGGCAGTAAGCTTGAGCCAGGCCAAGCCCTTGGCGCCGAAGCTCTTCGCCGTTTCGCCCAGCGCATCGATTCGTGTGCGCGAAAGCGACGCTCCGCCCTTCACGATCAACGCCTTGACGATACCGCCCTTCGCCGCCGCATCTTTAAAGACTTTAAACTCGCTCGACGCGCCAAACGCCGTCACATCGTGAAGCGGCATGTCGAACCGGAGATCCGGTTTATCTGAACCATAGCGGCCCATGGCTTCCTCATAGGTCACCCGTGGAAAGGGCGCCGGCAGCTCCACACCGCCGGCTTCACGGAACACAGTCACGATCATCTGTTCCATCAAACTCATGACATCCGACCGATCCACGAACGACATTTCCAAGTCGATCTGGGTGAACTCCGGCTGCCGGTCGTTGCGGAGATCTTCATCGCGGAAGCAGCGCGCAATCTGATAATACCGATCGACCCCGCTCACCATCAGGACTTGTTTGAACAATTGCGGCGATTGCGGCAAGGCAAAGAACTGCCCGGGATTGACCCGGCTCGGCACCAAGTAATCCCTGGCTCCTTCCGGCGTGCTTTTCGTCAGGATCGGGGTCTCAATCTCCAGGAACGCTTCCGCATTCAAGAAGCCTCTCGTCGCCTGCATGATCCGATGCCGCAGGCTCAAGAGCTGCTGCATTCTCGGACGGCGAAGATCCAGGTAGCGATACTTCAGGCGGATGGCTTCCGTCACTTCCGCCTCGTCTTCAATCAAGAATGGCGGCGTCTTTGCCTCATTCAGAATGTCCACCTCATCCACAAAAACTTCGATCTCCCCCGTCGCGAGATTGGGATTCTTCGACTCATCCGGCCGCGCCATGACTGTGCCGGTGACCGACACGACACACTCGCTGCGGAGTAAGTGTGCCGCCTGGTGGACCTTGAGATTTCGTTCGGCGTTGAACACGACCTGTGTAAGGCCCGTTCGGTCGCGAAGGTCGATGAAGATGACCATGCCGTGGTCTCGCCGCCGCTGAACCCAACCGTTCAAGACGACAATTTGGCTCACGTGTTTCTTGTTCAACTCGCCGCAACGGTGTGTGCGATTCTTCATACAGCCTGCACCTTCTTCGCTGATACCTTCTTCGTTTTGTCCGGTTTGGCCCATCCAGCCTGTCTCGCCGGTCGTTTCGATCTGAACACCTGCTCGTCTCCCCGTTCAACAGCCTCTCGTCGCTCTTCAACCAGTTCCCGCAAGGCATTCGCTTCCCGATCGCTCAAAAACCGGAATTCGCCAGGCGCAAGATCCCCAAGAGACAGTGGCCCCATCCGAACCCGCATCAACTTGAGCACCGGATGCCCGACAGCTTCCAGCATGCGTTTGATCTGATGTTTACGCCCTTCGCGGATGGTGATTTCCAACCACGAGTTTTGCTCAGCCTTCTTCACCTTCTTCACGTACGCCGGACCAGTCATCCCATCTTCAAGACGGATCCCTCGTTCCAACTTCTTGATCTCTTCATCCGTTAAAATCTTTTTGACCTTAATCAAGTAGGTCTTAGGCACATGGTACCGAGGATGCAGTAACGCCTGGGCCAGGTCGCCGTTGTTCGTCAGGAGCATCAATCCTTCACTATCGAAATCGAGCCGTCCGACCGGGAACACCCGAACATACACACCCCGCAAGAAGTCCTTCACCGTCGTCCGTCCGCCCGGATCGTCCAATGTGGACATCACATTCTTGGGTTTATGCAGAATCAGATACACGAACGGCTGCGCCGAATTCAGGTGCTTCCCGTCCACCTTCACGTGATCACGCGCTGGATCGACCTTCGTCCCAAGCTCAGTGACGACCTTCCCGTTCACCGACACCCGGCCGGCGGCGATCAACAGCTCCGCCTTTCGGCGCGACGAAAGCCCTGTGCCTGCAATGATTTTTTGGAGACGCACTTCCATTTCGTTAACTTTAATCTTTAATAGCGAATCGTGAACTGCAAAATGCAAGAGTATCTTATGACTGTAGTGCCTCCTGAAATCAAGCCACCTGAGCCGTTTGTTGAGCCTGGTATTGAACTGGCTGAGATATGGCAATCTGCTAACATAAAGGCGAAACACTTCATTTTGGCGATAGGCGGAATAGAAAACGGCCGGATACTTCTATGGTGTAATGATCAGATGAACGGGTAAATTGTTAACCCTCGAGCACAATTAAGTCGGGCCAACCAACTGTCACGATTGTTCGGCTCGCATTGCGATTGCCGAAGCGTTTGCAGAATGTCTGAAATGACCCAGTGATCGCGGTGAAGGTTCATCTACGCAAGGAGAGGTGGCTTCGCTTGGCGAAGCGGATGGACGGCCTGCTCTTTGGTGAACTTCGACCGCTTCACGAGGTGCGTCCTTTTCCCCTGCCCCTGTTGAAGCAGTACCTTACTCCAAGTGTGAACCGTCCTCGCTTATTGAGATGACGCTGGACTTCTTCGGAGATATCCAGTATTTCGCGGAGCATCATAGTTACATAGCTTGCCCATAGAGCACAGGAACGTTATTTAGCCCCAACAGTAACCAGTTTTATAGTGATCTGCCAAATGTATCTTAGCTAATCCTCTCGCTGCCAATATGGTCAGTGGGAATAGTACTTGCGACGAATATAAGAACGCCTCTCTTGGGTTAAAGAACACGTAGAACGCCAACATGATCAATGCCCAGATGGCTATCGGTAACACCAACTCGTCGGACCGACGGATGGCTTGTCCTATTGCGACAACGCCAATGATGAGATATAGAAGCAAGGTCGCCGCAGCAATAGGATTATTAACATAGCCTAGTACCTGATGAAGGGGAATATTGCCGGCTAACGAAACCACCGGGCTAACTACTGAAAAGAGGAAGAAACTTACCGCTACAGAAGCCACCTTCTCTACTTCCAACAGGTTGCTGAGAGAGGCATAATGGTTTGCGTAATCTCGAGAAAAGCCCAGGATTGAACGCCCGTAAACTAACGCATATGGCAGGCAAAACACTAAGCATGCCACTACGATTGTCAGAATTCCGTAACGGAGGGCTTCCTTCTCTCTTCCCCAGTTCCATCCATAAACAATACCCACCAGTGAGAGGGATAACAAAGGTGGATTGAGTAACCCAGCAAACCCTGCTGCCGTCCCAAGCAACACAGCACTACGACCAGTTCGTTTATTTCCAAGCGCAAGCAACAAGCATACATAGGCTTCGACCGCCAAACCAGATAATGAATATGTCTCAGGAATGCTGAAAAATGTCAGATTACTAAACATTAAGCCGTACATCACACATAGTGCCAGAGCGAGCGTCTTTGATACTGCAAATCGACTCAGGATCCACCATGCGAAAGTTACATTGCCTGCTGCTATTAGACCAAGAGTCACTATAACTGACTGATCCTCACCAATCCTAAATAGCCACCCTACGGCATCAACCATCGGCGCGGTTACCATCGAAAACAACGGGTGTTTGCGCATATCTCCGTCTACGGTCAACGATCGCATAGCGTCAGCGATTTCGACCGTATCGGCCCCAAAAAACGAGCCGTCATTCCCCACCAGTGTGACCTGTGCTTCATCACTAAAGAATAATGGTGCTAGTTGCGCAAGATTCAGCATGTAAAACACCACAGAGGTCAAAAACCAGCACGCACCGATTAAGAACGTTGATCGGGAGAGTTTCAAAAGGCTCATGGTTTGATTATTTCTCTCTTAGCAACACCCCTGCGAAATTTGATGAGCGGCTGCATCAACGAGACACGATCCAAAGAGAACCCGAGCGCCCGCTCCTGAGCCGAATACGAAAGCCATTTTCTCTCACAACCACGACCTAACCCCTGGGCCACTTCTTGACAAGCCGTTACAGTCATCCACGGAGCCCTGTTTCCAGTGGGCAATGACCGTCGGGTGTACCGGGTGCGCGGCGCTGAGTTCACTGAGCACTTGCACGCCCTAGACCGCCTCGACAGCCACACGCGCCTTGAACGCTTCCGACTGTGTTTTCCGCTTCTGCCCCATAGGTCTCTCCCTCTTGTTTGGACAACAGCGCCACCAGAAATCTTAGCTTCACCGCATGTTCAACGAATGGGGGAACTTCAGGGGAGCCTGATTGTTTGCCAACGCGATAAGCTACAAGGGCATGGTGCGGAAAGAAGCCGAGCTGAGAATGACTACAATTGGCACAAAACATACCGCTCCGTTGCCTTGATTGGCAATGCCGGCGCAGGGCAAGCCCCATCCTGTGATTTGATTATCACATTCCTTATATTATGGGCTTGCGCATAATCGATGAATTCCTCGGGGGTGTTTAGAACCGAAACTTGCTTATATCGCACCATCCATTGATCATAAAATGATGGCGACCACATCACGGCTGCACCTTGTTTCCAGTCTACCCAGACTTTCCTTCGCGCCATGAGCTGGAATCGGTCTGATCCTCCCTCATTGATAGGAATAAGAAATATTCCATGAATATTGCTGGACCTTATCCAATCAACAAGTTTACTCCAACTATCTTGGTGTGTCCCGGGACTCTTTTCGGAAAGATATTCATAATAAGCCTTTCTTGCCGGAATGCTAATCAACAACGTAGTGCACAATATGACTAATATTCCATATCTTAGATTCTCGTTCATGCCACGATACATGGCCAGCCCAAGAACTAGAGCCACAATAACGGCCTGAATAGTTTGCGCGATGCTAGGATGATGCAAAAACTCGTTTACACTCATCAATACAAACAACGCGATAGTGATCATTATCAAGATAGGTGCAAGGCGAGCAGTGAGCACCCTTTGTCGTGCCCCACTTCAGATTTGGACAGGTCGTATAAGCGAGGGAGGACGACAGGGACACCGTGATGAAACCTGCCCAGAATGGGCGCGGTCGGAGACGGCGATGGAGTAGTGAGCAGAAGCTGACGGTGTTGCAGGAGTGGCAGACCGGGGTACCGTGAGAAGAGATTTGCCGGAAATA
>JAMPUU010000004.1 GCA_030144965.1 Nitrospira sp. BO4 | reverse complement strand
CAAACCTCGGATTTGTCGCATTGGCATTGGCAGGAAAAAATGCGACGGTACTGACGGCGGCAGTCCGCTTTATTGAACAGGAACTCGGCAAAGCGGTGGACCGAATGGATCAGCGTACACCGACTCGAGAACAGCAATTCATTCGGCAGATGTTTCAGTCACAAAGCAAGAAACTTCTAGAGTCAGTTGTTCGGCCGAATACCGCAAGACACAACTGGTGGTTTCTTAGCCGGTATGAGACGGATGTGGCAGAGACACACGTTCTGGTGCTCGGTCTCGGTCGATTCACATGCCCGGATAATGTGCTGAGACCTTTTTAGGGGTCATTTCTGTGGATAACGTTCTCTTTAAGCAACTCAAAGTGGCTAGAACATTCCCTTTACGACTATCCACAGGCTTTCCTCTCATTCCCCAGTACACACACAATATTTGGTATTGACAAAAATTCATGGTCGCTATATGTAGTCATCCTCATCAGAAATGAAGGTCATAACCCACATGCCGCTGAATAACATTATCCTTTTCCTCTTTGAGGAGGGCGACCATGAGTGATTCCTAGATCTGAACATCCTCTACGGGCTTGCAGGGCGTGACCGTGTAGAAGACGGCGGATGGGCCCTCCGCAAGTGACCCAGCTTCATTGGTCACGTCGTCTCTCTACCTCGATTACACAGCGGCATTCGATGGCAAATAGACCCCGATCTGGGTGCGCCATTGGTGTGCGTTGACGCGTAAAACCTTCACTCATGGAGATGACATGACCTCATTCGATGATGACGCGACGAATCATTTTATGTTTCCTGACCTACCCAACCAACTGGTGTCCTTTGAGAGCATCATGGAAGAGCCACTCCCGCCGATTGATTGGCTTGTGGAACCGCTGATCCCAAGACAATCTCGAATCGTTGTGTTCGGGGAATATGGTTCCATGAAATCCTGGACATTGCTCGATCTGTCCCTACACCTCGCTGCAGGCCATCCCTGGCTCGATACGTTCGAAATTTCAGAGCCCCGATCCGTGCTCTATATCGACGAGGAGATGCCCAGCCATGAACTACGGCGGCGAGTGAAGCGGATGGGGGAAGGCATGGGGTTGAAGGGTGTCTCTATCCCCTTTCATGCCGTCAGTCATCTAGGAATACGTTTTACTGAGGAAAAGGTGGACGGCGTACTGACGGATTTACGCTTGGTCGGGTTTGATCCTGAAATAATTGTCGTCGAAACCATGAGGCGTGTGCTCGTTGGAAGTGAAAATGAAGCCGCGCATGTGGCGGATTTTTGGCACAGTGCTTCTCCAATCCTGGCGGCGGGGAAGACATTGATTATCTCCCATCACATGAAGAAGCCGAACGCTCAGAATCCTGAAGCGGTCAAGCATCGTGCGAGTGGCTCAACGGACATTCTGGCAGGAGCCGATCTGGCCTATGCCATCACTCGAAGCCAAGACGACGTGCTCACGATCCGTTGCGAGAAAAATCGGGTTGCCCCTGAAATCGAGCCCTTCAAAGTGCAACTGGTGACCGAGGGCATCGATGACGAGCAAAGTTCGGTGATCATGCGCTACGTGGGACAGTCTACGAATGGTGAGGAAGACCGAAGCAAGGCTCAGGAGGCTAAGGAAGCGATTCTTGCCTATTTGCGAGATCAGCAGATGTTCACTTCAACGAGGAAAGACCTTCTGGCGTACCTCAGGCTGCAAGGCATTGCCGAGCGTACAGGAGAATATGCGCTAGAGGACCTATGCGATGAGGGAACGGTTGAAAGGATTGCCCATGGGAAGTATCGGCTACGGCCAGAGGTAAACGCTGTCTAGGGGGCTTTGAGCGGCGGAAACGATTCCGCCAACCGCCAACGCCTATAGATAGAAGACATGGCGGCGGTTTCAGACCGCCGCACTTGTCACCTTCTATCGGCGCGGGGGGCCCCTGATCCGCCAAGGCGGGAATCTTGGCGGAAACTATGAAGGGTAATAGATGAAGGCGGGGGACTACCTGATTGATTCAGTACAGACCTATTTAGACGATTGGAGCCCAATGACATGACGAGTTCAGCGACAACACATGAACCAAACCCAACAGATCGCTACCTAAGTGAGCCCGAATTACGAACATATCTCGGCTACAGCGCAACCACCATACGGCGCTGGAGGAAGAAGGGCCTACCCTGTATTGGCCAGGACCGACTCAGGCGGTATCACTTAGGAACGGTACTGAAATGGCTCAATGAGTGCAGATAGTCTCAGCTATTCCAGATGCGTCCAGGTTGGTCAGGCCTCACACTTTATAGATTTGCCTGACGGTAATGGGTTCTGTAGCCCTTGGGAAAATACAAAAAGCCACGAATAAGCACATTACGTAATTTCAATAGGTTGTGAACCCGGTATTTTAGGGAGAAAAAGGAATCATTGAATGCAAAATGAATATTCCATAGAACGACGCCTAATGACGGTTCAGGAAGCAGCCTTGTATACGGATCTGTCTCCACATACCGTCTATTCAATGGTCAGTCAGAAGCGAATTCCCTATGTGAAAGTGGGAAGGCTAGTGAAGTTTGATAGGGAAACGTTAGATAAGTGGATCAAACAACAGACCGTTATGCCGGTGCCGAAGTGGGGTTGACAGAGCGTTCCGTATATGGAACACTACCAGTCATGCTTCGAATACGCCAATTACGGGAACGAAAGGGGGTGAGTTTAAGGGAACTCACTAGGTTGTCAGGAGTGGGAGCAGCCACGCTATCACGCATTGAGGCGGGGGTTGCAAACCCTCGTTTATCGACATTGCTTCATCTGGCCAAAGTTTTCGGCGTATTCGTGGGAGATTTGTTTGAGAAACCTTCACAACGAAAGGAGGGCCGCAGTCATGGGACTGACTAAACGGAAGGACTCGTATTATGTAGAGTTCTCAGTTATTGACGATGGTAAGCGTCTTGGGTTAGCTCCTCCAGGAATGGGCAAATTGAAACGGTGGAAAGTGGGATCGCGAAATCAAAGGAGTGCAAAGGATCAGGAGGCAGTTATAAAGACGCGTCTGCTTTCTGGCCAGATGCTGAGCCCCTCAGCCGAACGGGCGCAAACGGTAACCTTTCGAGAGTGGGCAGAAACATACTTGGCCCTAGAGGAAGTACAAAAACTCAAGACATATGAGGATCGCAAGTTAAAGGTTGCTCATTTGACAGAGTTTTTCGGGGACCGTCCGTTGGCATCGATTGCGCCTGAAGATGTGGCGTCTTATCGAGCACAACGTGTTAGATATTCAATGATCTCTTGTGCTGAATGCGGAAAGCGTGTGGGGAAGGCTGTGTGCTCAGCCTGTGGATGGAGGCGAGACGATAGGCCGTTTACGGTCTCTGTGCAGACTGTTAATCACGACCATACGGCACTAACCCATATGTTCAATGTAGCGAAGAGTCCACGCTTTAAATTGCTACATGATAACCCAGCGAGCCATGTAGAAAAGCCAGATCCGAGAAACGAGCGGGATCGCATTGTCAGCGGCGAAGAGTGGGCACTGTTGAAAGAAAATGGTGCGCCTCACTTAATCCGTTTTCTAACAATCGCGTACATGGTCGGTCCACGTAAGAGCGAATTGCTCATGCTCGAATGGCCGGATGTGGATATGCGGAGACGCGAGTTTACCCTTCGCAAGACTAAGAATGGAGAAACCCGTGTGGTACCGATGACGCCAGATGTATATCAGGTGTTTGTTGAGCTATATAAGGAACGGCGCCTGGACACGAACCGAGTGTTCCTGTATAAGGGGAGGGTTTGGAAGAACCCGCGAACTGCATTTGCTGCGGCTTGCCGAAGGGCAGGAATAGCGGGTCTTAGGCTACATGACCTTCGCCACACGGCAAGTACGAATCTCAGACGGGCAGGGGTCGATACCATGACCGCCATGAAAATTGTGGGGCACAAATCTGAGCAGATGCATCGGCGGTACAATACGATTCAGGCAGAAGATCTCCATGAAGCAGCAAAAATGCTTCAAAGGTATACGGCTAACACTGTAATAACACTTGCCTCGACACCATCTTTGGGTCAAGCTGTAAACCATTGTAATCTCAACGTCGGGGCGTAGCGCAGCCCGGTAGCGCGCCTGCTTTGGGAGCAGGATGTCGGAGGTTCAAATCCTCCCGCCCCGACCAAACCCCACTTCATGCGTACCGTCGGCTATTCATCGCTTTATCGTAATGAGTGCCGGCGGATAAAACCCATCAGTGATCTCAAGGTTTTTAACTTGATCGTGCCGACGCCGAATAGCTGGTAACATCCTCATGACGTCGTCCAGAGCTATTCGACGCGAGCCGGTGAGATAGTAGAAATCATCCGGCTCGCTCCCAGTTTCTATCCTCACTATGAACCCCTTTTGATCCAAACTATTCGCCTCACGCCGATTACTAGCGGCCCGGGTCAATCATTACATACATTACTCCCACTACGGCACTGACCAACAGAACTTCTATCATCAACGCCATCATAGCCGCACACCTCCTTTCATGTAGAATTCGTTGCAATGCTCGCCTCGCACCTCCATGTCCTGCATGAGCATTGTCAACGCTGTGATTGCAATGTTTATAGCGACTCAGACTCGTTCATATTCATGCCTTCATCAAAGATAATTCCCTGGGGCTTAAGCGTCTTGGTTAGACTCAGTGATAAAAACCAGCCTCCAGAGTGCAAATATGCATTGTGGATTCTCCAACCTTTGTTAATGCACGGTGCTAAAGCATTTCTTAGGCCACGCGTGAACACGCACAAATTATTGTATTTATGTCACTTTCCACTTTGATGCGAAGTTCAGACATCTCGCCTTCGAATCGGAACGGATTCCAACTGGATCGGATGTGATCCGAAAGGGAGAGGAATTGCGGTTATGGTAATGGTGCTGCACGCTGGCGGTTGGGGGAACTCACCGAGGACTCACCAGAAGACCCGGTGCGACCGTATCTTGAACGATCGTCACCGGGCCTTTGGCTGTGCGGGGATATGAGGGTACTGATTATGGCACTGGATTTTGTTGCGCGGCGGTCAGCTGATTCTTAAATTCGTCCGGCAACTTCTGCACCCAACCATTATAGACATTAGGCACAGGCAACACGCCCTGTCCGCCCATGCCCTTGTTGCCAGTGATCGGGTCGTCGGTCGGGGCTGCGTCGTTAGCCAGCACCACCCACCCGGCAATCACCGGCGCGTCTGGCCCCGTTTGGGTCACAATGCCGTCATTATCCGCATCGTAGTCTAAGACGATCAAACGATTGGAGAACTTGCTGGTGACATAGGCATAGTATCCACCGCCTTTCTTGGCGCCAAAGTTCACGCCGTGGCAGCCGGGATCGCACGCGATGCTTGCAACCAGGGTGTCGTTCTGGGCATCGATGATCGTGATCGTCCCGGTCAAGGTGTTCCCCGTGATCACGAATTTCCCGTCCGGACTCACCGGCGTTTGGATCGGCAACCCACCGATGGCTCCATTCCCACCAACGGTGCCCGTAATCGGGTCGTAGTTTTGGAGCAAACTGATGTCCTTGATCTTGTTCCCTGTCGCCATATCGATCACGGAGATACTGTGGCCGAGGTAGTTGGACACATAGTACTTCGTCGAGGTCGGGTTGATTCCGGCGGCGATCGGCAGAGTGCCGGTAGCAGGTTTAGATTTGATCTTGTCAGTAATGAAATCCCAGAACGTGGAATCATTTGTATTGGAGTTGGGGGTCACCATCGTCTGGCCGTCATGGCCCATCCAATGGGCGTGCGGCTGTGCTTGCTTCTCCCCAGGTCGTTGCACCAGAATCCGGCGGTTGATAGTCAAGCTCCCATTTGCAGCCTTGTTCAGCTCAACCACGGCATCTTCCCCGTTAAGTCCCACGTGCACCTGCTCGTTATTAACCCTGGTCATCACGTGAGCGGGATCATGGCCGAGCACGAGTTCCTGTAATAACACTCCGTCTGCGCGTCTCAGGACGTATAAGCTGGTGCCGTGCCACTCAGTATTATAAATTTGCGTCTGATCGTGACTGGCCCACAGATTGTGCGCGTTATTCATTTTTTGAGCAGGCAGCGCAATCTTACGCTTGACGGTCCATTTGTCCGCTCCTTCCACGTCGACCACGGTCACGGTGCTGGGATAGGCGTCCCCCTTACCAGCGCTATGCTCGTACTGCGTATCGACCCACACTTCGCCCACTCCATCGATTGCGGGTGTCTTCAATGCGGGAATTGTATCGCCGTCAAACGCTCCTTGGAGCGCCAGGTTTAGGTCTGGAACGACTGCGGAAGCACCATCTTTGTCAGTGACGCGGACAGGTACCGCAGGGTAGGTTGGCTGATACTTCTCTCCCTCCTTGGTGTAGTCCTTCCAATTGGTCGGACTGGTGACGAGGAAGAATGCACGTAACAGTCTGAGGCCCAGGTTTGAATTGCTGGGGAAGGCGTTTGCTGGAGTTGCAGGTTTACGAGCATCATCCGTGTGGGTGACGCCTAAGAGATGCAGCTTCTCGCCGATGTCGAGCCCCTCGGTCTTCGCATCATCGACAATCACACCAGCCAACATGTAAGGATGCAGCTTGCACACGAACACATGGAGACCCGGGCTCCTCAGGACTACGTCATGGTCGTCCTTGTTCGCTTTGTCCTGATCAAGACGCTCAGCGGGGGTCGCATCGACGGGCCAAATCAGGCTCGTGACGGTGTGAAAGGCCTCAACGCGCGACTGGCCATTCGGGCCAAATTGTGACTTCGTTTGGAGAAACCGTACCCTGTCACCTGGCTTTACGATGGCCAAGGAACGAGTTCCCGCAACCGGAGTTCCAGTATCGAACCAGTAGCCCGGTTCGTCCGTCACGTCAAAGGTCACCGCTGCTGCAGGCCCCTTCCCTTGACTATTAGTGGAACTAGCAACAGGCGAAGCAGCGTCCTCGCCCGAACAACCGGCGACTCCCGCCGCAAGGCAGAGAGCAGCCACAAAGGTACCAGACCGGTTCATCGAACCCTCCTTTTGTCAGAGTAAAATCATTAATGGCGGTTATCTGAATAAGTCGTCGGCCAGGGCTAAGCATTTCTCGAGCCACAGAGGGTTCAAATCTAAGTGACTGTATTACAAAGCCGTTGACTCTCTTCGCATACATCTGATGGCTCGCTTCTGAATCAAAATGGATTCAGGGGGTGAATCAATTAGATACAGGAGAGTAGGAGAAGTAATTACGAAGGTCTCAGGTGGGTTTCCCTGAGAGGCCGAATATGAACGAGGATTTCCAAGAAGAGCCGCTTGCCGGTTAGATAAAGGAGGGAGAGGTTGGCGGCCTTCCTGAGATCCGTTTTTGGCGCAGCAGTTTGGTCAAGTAGGTGCGCTGAAGGCCGAGTTCGGCTGCCGCTTTCGTTTGGTTCCACCCGTTCCGAATCAACGCATTTTCGATAAGCTTTCGGCTATGGGCATCCATACTTTCATGATAAGAATGAAAAACGGTTTGACCATCTGCAGAAATGTCTGGTTCCTGCCTGGGGCGAGTGGGAGCATCAGGCAATAATAGATCTTCCGGTTCAATCGTGTCTCCGGTACATAAGACGAGAGCGCGGGAGATCACATTCTCTAACTCACGGATATTGCCGGGCCAGGAATAATGTTGCAATGCCTCCAACGCCACATCGCTGAGCACGAAACGTTTCTGAAGTCCCAGCTTGACGGGTCGAGAACTGATGAAGTGCTGCGCAAGAGCGAGAAGATCGTCCATTCGCTCCCGCAGGGGAGGCGGTGTGACCGTGATGACGGCAAGGCGAAAATATAAGTCTTCACGGAAAGTTCCTTGACGGATTGCCTGTCTCAGGTCTTTATTCGTAGCGGCAAGAACCCTCAAGTCGACTTTGACCGACTTGGTACCCCCGACCCTGGTGAACACCTGATCTTGCAACGCGCGCAGGACTTTGGCCTGCGTGCTCATACTCATGTCACCGATCTCGTCGAGAAACAATGTTCCACCGTCCGCTTCTTCGAATTGGCCTCGCTTCATTGACGCGGCGCCTGTGAAGGCGCCTTTTTCATGCCCGAAGAGTTCGCTCTCGATCAATGTTTCAGGAATGGCTGCGCAATTGACGGCCACGAATGGTTTGTGGGCGCGAGGACTCCAACGATGAATGGCGCGGGCTAGAATTTCCTTGCCGGTTCCGGTTTCCCCAAGCAATAAAACGGTTGCGGTCGAAGCGGCCGCTTTTTTCGCACAAGCGAGTTGTACAGCCATATGCTTGTTTGTGGCGACGATGGGGTCAAGCTGGTCATCGACCTCCTTTCGAAGCCGATTGAATTGGTGATGGAGGGCGACGGTCTCCAATGCCTTCTTGATCACGACGGTCAAGTGATCCGCGGTAAACGGCTTCGGAACAAAATCGAAGGCACCGAGTTGCATGGCCTGCACTGCAAGCTCGATGGTTCCGAACGCCGTAAGGATGACAATGAGCGGGGTCGTGTACGTACCCGAAGTAGGCGGGGTGGCCTCTCCTTTAGGCTGATTCGCATGTGACATATCACGAACTTGTCGTAAGACCTCCAGCCCGGATTCCTGGCCAAGCTTCAAATCCAACAAGACGAGATCGGGCACCTCTTCGCGGATCAGGCGAAGCGCACTCGCGACATCGGTGGCGATGAGGGGCTCATGCCCCATCCAGGTGACGCGATTCTCCAAGCTCATGCGGATATCATTCTCGTCATCCACAATCAGTATCTTGGCGTGCATAGAATTCCCGTCCTTTCGAGATAGGCTTCTCCATCCCAAGGAATATGGCGATGCGCGGCGGATGGTTTATGTTGTCTGACTTGGCTCATGCGGCGATCCAGCAATGGGCAGCGTAAAGAAAAAACGTGATCCGGTCCCAGGTTGACTTTCCACCCAGATCCGCCCGTGATGTCTCTCGACAAGCGTTTTTGTGATGTACAGGCCCAGTTGGGCACCCTGTGATGCAGGCATGGCCGACGGCACCTCAGAAAACTCGTCGAAAATATACGGGAGGTGAGAGGAGTCTATTCCACAGCCGGTATCGGTGACGCATGTCTGTACGAATCCTGATGGGCATACACTAAAATCGACCACGACACGACCGCCGGATGGTGTGAATTTGATGGCATTTCCGACGAGATTCACCAGAATCTGCTCCAATTTGTCGAGGTCACCCTGGATCAATGGAAGATGTTCTCTCGGAGTCACAGCGAGGGACACGTGGCTATCTGATGCGACCGTTTCCAAACCTTCGGTAACGATCGTTGCAATCTGCCCGATACAGACATGTTCCAAGCGAAGATTGTCGGAACGTAGCCAATCAAGCAACTCATTGGCCAATCTCGCAAGCCGAGCGACGCTGTGTTTGATGCGTGTGAGATAGGTACGCTGTTGTTCGGTGAGCGGTCCAGTGACACCGTCGAGCATGTTTTCCGCGAAACTACGGATCGCTGTCATAGGAGTCCGCAGCTCATGCGAAACGACTTTGACATACTTTGATCGGCGCGTGTCGTGGGCCTGAAGCTGTAAATTGGCGAGTGACAGCTCTTCCGTCCGTTGCGCGATGCGCTCCTCGAGATGCTGCGTGAGCTCGGTCAGTTCGGAATAGGCCTTGGCATTGTCGATCGCGGCCGCAACGTGGCCGGCGATCGTTACGAGTATATGGAGGTCCTCTTCGCTGCACTGGCGTGAGCAGCGGTCGCCGGCGAGAAATCCCAATATCTTGGTATGGCTCTGGAGCGGTACGGCGACGAACGACTGCACGTCTGAACGGCGTGCCATCTCAAGTATCGGCGGGTACATCCGTTGTGTGACGGTTTCGACATCTTGGATCAGCAATGGTTTGCCATGAACGATGAGGTCGGCCGTGATACTGCCATTATCGACGACTGGTATGTCGATCCGGCGAATAGCCTCTGCGATCTCCGGCGAGACGCCGATGATTCTGGCAAGTGAAGCACAGTTCCGATCCGGATGGTGTAGGAACACAGTCATCCGAGAAAATCCAAGGTTATCGACGAGCAGGTGGAGCACCGAATCCAGCAGTTGGTTCATATCGAACATGTTGGCGCTCGCGATCGCAGTGCTGGCTTGATGGACCGTGGTCAATTGTCTGACCTGTTTCCTGATCGTGTCGAGGTTCATGGTGATCGCATGATTGCGATCATGGAGGGACTGTGTCATCACGTTGAACACCTGTGTCAACTCACCGACTTCGTCGTGGGTGGAGGCTGTGAGTCGAACCGGTGCATCGTTGCGTTCCGCGAGCTGCCGAGCCGCGCCGGCCAGGCTCCTCAGAGGTGTGGTGATGCGTGATGTCAGAAAGTGAGCACTGAGGATGCCTGCCATGATGATGAGAACTGTCATGGCCGATACATTGCGGAGGATCACCAATAAAGCCTCTTTGGCCAGTGCGTCGGTAATTCCGATGCGCACGACGCCGATCACCGGAGAGAGTGTAGTCGGGGTCATTGAACCCTGCTTGTCTTCCAATTCGACCGAAAAGTGTGGCTGGGTGGGTTCGGACGAGGATGCCCGAAGGACGGGCATCGCAAAGTCAAACAAGGTTTCCTTGCGTACGAGATAGGGGAGGAGCCAGTCTGAATGCTGTTCTTGGGGGACTAATGTCTGCTCCGCAGACAGAACCAGTTTGGTCATGAGCGGAACGGTCAGCGGGGCCTGGAGCAGTGATGCTGAGATGCGGTCGTCCGGGTAGAGGGGCTGTTCCGTGGCCGGAGCGGACCCGTTCGACGTCCTCCGTGTGCGTTTGCTTTGCTGTTCCAGGATACGACCGTCTGCGGAAGTGATGGTTACGTAGACGACGTGGTCGATCGTCATAAGACTCTGTATAAATTGGCCAAGCGTGATGCGATCCTCGAGAACGACACCGGCGATCCGAAAGTGATCGTTCCGAACGGTATTGGTCAGCAAGATGTTTCCGAGTTCTTCCAGATTGTCCGTCATGGCCTGGCGTCGTGTTTCGAGGAAATACCAGCTCAGAGACGAACAGGTCATCACGAGAATGAAGCTGAACAAGCTTACGAACTTCAATCGGAGGCCAAAAAACCGAGCGGTGGACTTCGATTCCTGTCCGTCGTGAAGGTGTGTGCTCATGATCAGACCGGTCAATATGTCTCGTCGATAAGGCTGTCGAACTCTTTCGGAATCGTGATGTCCAAATACCGCGCCATCTTCTGATTGACCGTAATCTTGATCCGGTGAACTGAAATTGGCTTGAGCGGCAACTGTTCACCGTTCAAAATCCGTTTGGCAAGCAGGCCGGCTTCACGTCCGACTTCCCCGTAATCGATCGAGATACTGAGTAACGCGCCGAGACGTGTAAATTCAGAAGAGAACCCGACGACCGGAACCCGTTTGGCTACCGCCGATTCCAGAATGAAGCGAATCGATTCATCCGTCAGGACGGTTGAGTCCGGAATGAACCATAAGGCTTCGGATTCGGATAAAAGTGATCGCAGTTGCTGCGGGACTTCTTTCTCGTTCTCGACCGGAAACCCCTGTACTTGGAACTGGTGGTCGGCAGCTTGAGATTCTGCCTCCTTCAGCTTGGCCACAGTCTTGTCGGCACTGTAGATCACGCCGATGCGGCGAAGGGCGGGAAGGAACATGCGCATGACTTTGAACTGACGATCCATCGGAACTTCCAGCAGCACGCCGGCCATATTGGCGGCAGTGAGATGGTGTTTCAATGGATCGAGGATCATCATGTAAAGAATGGGAACGTCCACAATCTCAAGCTGAGCCGCCAGCGCTGCCTTCAGACCGACGGCAACCACGAGCGAAGATGTCGAATTGCGGATTGTCCTGGCAAGTTGCTTTCCCCGTTCCAGATCGCCTCGAAGATCATATTCAGCGTAGATGGAAGTCCCTGGCGCCGTCACCTTGAACCCTTCGATTGCCTCGTTGTAGGCCTTGAGGTCGGATGACTTCAGGATAGCAATCTCGACCCCGGCAGCGTGAGCGCTCGCAGGGGCAACGGACCAGAGAGCGGTGAACACGAGGGACAGTAGCCATGTGTGTGAGAAGCACACTCTCATCTGTTTACGGCCGGTAAAAGGAAGAGCGAGCATCAATGTGCCGTTCTAGCCATGATCACGGAGACTCTAAGACCACTGCGTCAGGATAGCGCAACCGAAACGTTTGGATCGGACGAGAGACGGTATGTTTCTGTAACTGTGAACTTGTTCGGTTGAGAATGTTGTCGTTGTATTATTGTGATACAGCAAGCGCTGTGCCATTGGGATCAAGGGTTTCCCACTTCCTCAGATGACGCGAACAGGCTAGGGACACTTAGCCTCAGCGGTCTCGACTAAACTTCGCAGGGTGAATCCAAATAGATACGAACTGAATCCAATTAGATTCTCCAGCCTGGATCGCACATTGATACCGATGGTTAGCGTGCAAGCCACTATTGAGCATTGATCTGAATGGATCTGAGATCCCAGTCTGCCACGCCATGCAGGCCGACTTGCCTGAGCAAGGTGGCTCGCATCCTTCGCAGCGATGCATCTCTGGGATCCTTCGTGATCAATGAGCAGAGACAATCCATTGCGTCGTACCAGAGCCCCATCATGGCGTTGGTACGCACACTCTCACGATCGCAGTTCATATTCGGGGAGGCGATCGTCAGACATTCGCTGAACTCGCATCGCTCGATCATTCCGCCCGCGACGATATCTTGGGAGTGGGAGTCGGCATTGCGACGGGCGGAGACGAACCATCGATACTGGACATTGGGCTCAAGCACGAGTCCGAAAGCCTTGAGGTCGATAGACTGAACCCCTGCGTCAGTGGGAGTGGGGAGCGGGCCTTCATAGACCGGACGAATTTTCTGCGTGTCGTTGAGCGTGAATCGTAGAGGGTAGGTCGTCGGTTTCGAGAGATACCAACTGAGCGTGGGCGTCTGCTTGACGGTCAACCCGACATGGTCGGGCACCAATGCGACGATTTCGGGGTCATTGCCCTCCGTTCCCCGCAATGCTCCCCCGACACGCGCGCGGGGAGTCAACTTTTTTGGCGGAGTATAGACAGGATTTGACAAGTCATCCTGCTGACCTGCCGCTGGGCTGGTCGGTTTGTCTGCCGCAGCAACGAACGTATGTGGTCCAACAATGGTCAGGACGTGGCTCAATCCTGCGATTAGTAAAGCACTCGTGGAAAATCGCATGGATCCTCCTTTCATAGCCAATTGTTCAGCAGGAGAAATGGTGACCAGTAAGCCGGATGTTCATACACGCGGTCACCCAAGAGTTTCAGCTGTGCGCGCTGGAGCGCGACGGCTTTCGACAGGGATGGATTGCGCAATTGCCGATAAAATTCGGAAATCAACGTCGCCGACGCTTCGTCGTTGATAAACCATAACGTCGCCAATGCGCTACGGGCCCCGGCCTTCAGTGCGACGCCGGCCAAGCCCAGAGCGGCGCGATCGTCACCGACCCCTGTCTGGCAAGCGCTCAAGGTCAAAAGTTCCAGCGGCTCTTGCCGGAACCGAAAGAGGCCGACCAGTTGATCAAGCGTCTGCATCGTCAATTTCCCGTCGAACGTCAGAAGAAACGAATCGTTTACGTCGGTTGAAAACATACCGTGCGTTGCTATATGCAACGCCCCATAGCGTCCATCGCGCAACTCCTGTTCCAGCCTTGGCGCCTGGAAGGCATTATTCATAAGTTGGTCGCTCGTGTACAGCTGCTCGATCGAGGCGACCTCCTCCGCGACGTAGGGAAGAGGAGGGAAACCCTGGACGGATTTCGTGAGGCCGACGGCTAGGAAGCGCAGCTTATCGCGGTTCAACGGTCTTGGATCGGTCAACGTAATGCCCGGAGTCAAGGCCAGGGCGAATTTTGTGATCAGGAAGGAAGAGCCGTCATGGAGGGACGCCAGCGGAATTGTGCGTAGTGAACTGTCCGGCACGAATACCAGTGTGGTAATCACTGAATTCAAAAGGTCCGGTTCGATCGGACGCACCAGCCAGTCGTACAACTGTTGTGCATGGGGTAGATACTCCCGGGTGGTCCGCTTTTCCACCACTCGGCGAAAAGCCCGGATCTCCTGGGTCAACCGGTCGGAGGTCACGGGCACCGAGATGCGCTTGAGTCCGGAGGGCAGGCTGACAAGCAGCTCCAGACGGGAGGTGAACATGATAGGGTAAATAACGGCAGTATCCGGAGACAAGTAATCGAACGTCGTCACTCTCGAGCGGACCGCATCGACACAGTCGTCCCGAAAATAGTCCCGAAGCTCGGCCGTCTTGTACGCCTCAATCGCATCTCGAGCTGCAAGCAGATACCCTTCGGCTGCTGTGCGCTCATCAGTGAGCGATGCCCGCTGGAGTAAGAGGTCGGCCAGCTCAAAGAACATCGGCTTTATGGCATCCTGGCCGGCGATAGGATCTTCGGAGGATGTTTGCGCCACCTCCACCCGAATCGGTTGGAGCGTGGATGCCGCTTGTCGATAGGAAGCGATGGCGTTATCCAATTCTCCGATAGCGGCCAACTGCCGCCCCAACTGCCATTGCCAGCGGTAGAGGGACTCGGGTGCGTCCACCGATTGCGCCGCGAACAATGCCCGCCTGGTGAGTCGGAGCGCCTCATCCAGGCGAGACTCTGTCTCGTAGAGATGGCCGAGATACCCAAGAGCATACGACAAGGTTCTCTTGTCACCCAGCTGTTCAGTGACTGTGGCCGCTTCCTGGAGCATGCCCGCAACTCTCAATAACAGGGAATCGTGCATCTGGGGCAGCTGTGAGGCAAGGCGTTGGTAGACCAGAGCCATACCGATCAATCCGAGAGCTCTGTTGCGGGATGGTGACACGTCCTTCAACTGATCCAGCGCTGCATCGAGAGCCATACGGCTATTGACCGGTTGATTGAGGCGTAGCAGGACACGCGCGGCATTGGTGCGGCCGGTGGCAGCGAGTAGTTGCAAGTTGGCCTTTTGTGCGAAGCTCACGCATTCATCGAACGCATTCAGCGCTTGCTGGTCTTGCTGCTTCAACACGAACAGGATGCCGAGATCGTTCAGCGAAGCGGCCATGAGCGGCGAAGAGTCGTGTTTTCGTGCTAACGCCGACGCTTGATGGAGATATTCCGATGCTTCGTCCAGGCGCCGCAACGTCAAATAGGTGCGCCCCAGATGGCCGAGGACGGAGGCCTCAACCAGGGGATCGCCGCCCATGTGTGCAAGCGTAAGGGCCAGTTCCAAAGACTGGAGCGCTTGTGCGGATTGCCCCAAGGCCATCGATGCCTGAGCAGACAGAATGAGCGCTTCGACTTGAGCCGGACCGTTCCCCATACCTTTATAGAGATCCGCAGCCTGTTTCCAATGGGACAAGGCCTCACCGAACGCGCCGCGCTCAAAATGCTGGCCGCCTTCCCTCATCAATGAATCACCGGGAGATAATGTTTGATGCGATTCTGATCGCGTGACGGCGAACAGCAGCACCATCACGAAGAATAGAAAGCAGATTCCGCGCAGAACGAAACGGAGGGCAGGTCGAGTACATAGTGATGTCGCGTGGTTCATCATTACAATGCCTGGACCACTACTTGGAGATGAATGCCATAGTCTTGGAGGTTGCCGGATGGATGGGGCACATGATTGAGCGGTACGCCCCAGTAGAGTTCGAATCGAGCCCTGTCTCGGGGCAGGACGTTCCAGCGGACGCCGAGACCGACGCTGGCGAGCGTCTCGGGAGACGGTGTGCTGTCACGCGAGATCCAGGCTCGTCCGACGTCAACGAACTGGGCAAACTGAACCATATCTTCGCCGCTGGCAAACTTGAGGAGGGGAATCCGGCTTTCCACGGAGGCGATGAATCCGTTGTCCCGGACCAGCGTGTTTTCCCGATAGCCGCGCACGCTGAAGCGCCCTCCCATCGGGATCTGTTCGAGCGGAAACAACCGGTTGTTGCTGAGCTGGAGATCAAACCGTCCTAGGATCTGCCAGCCGCCCCATTGGTCGAGACGTTTCACCGCCTGGAGTTGTCCCAACCAGGACACAAACCGGCCGCTGGGCAGCGGATCGCCCTCGGGGGTGAGCCTATCGCGCGAATTGATTGTGGCTCCTAGGACATCGAAGCCCAGGCTGACGCGGGAGCGGAACGCAATCACCGAGGCTGAAGTTCGGTGCTGATACTCCTGAATGAACCGAAGGGCGCTCACGGTGCTCACCCCGGTGTCGGATGCCCCGGGAACAAAAATAAACGGTTGCCCAGGTAAGTCGAAGGCCGAGGTAATCTTGTTGGAGAGATGCTCGCCGGTGATTGCCACGGCGAGTTCGTCGGTCAAGCTTCGATAGATCGGTTGCCGGAGCGTAAACCCGAAGATTTCCGACTCCGAGTTCAAGTCCAACGCGCGAAACTGGTCGCTGACGACCACAAACTCGTTTCGGCGATACGACGTGGTGAAGGTGGTATCGTACCGGTTCAGTGGCAAGCTGTAAGAGACGTCGATGATCGGGTGCACCCCACGTGAGCCGCCGACGGTGAGGGTGAGAGGATCTCCGTGGCCTGTCACATTGAGGTGGGCCATGGTGATCAGACCTCGCTCTGCACCCACCGTCGGCGTCTGGAAGTTATTGAACTCCAGCCACGTTTTCCACGGACTGGTCTCTTTGACTTTCACGTTGAGAACACTTTCCCCACGCTGGTCGCCTGGGCGCAGTTCGGCATTGATTCGTTCGATGCGGGGATCACGCTGGAGCAATTGCAATCGCTCTTGGATCGGTTCGAGTTTGAGTGGAGGACGCGCGCCCAGGGCCACACGGTCGCTCAAGTAGCCGCGCCGAAACCAGTTCGTTCCTTCGACGTCGATTCGTGACAGGGCTCCCTCTATGATCTGCACCTGAATGACACCGCCCTTCACATCCTGATCGGGAATGATGGCACCGGAGGTGATGTAGCCATTGTTGACGTACAGGAGCGTCAACGCGAGCCGCAGACGTTCCAAATCTTCGGTCGTCAAGGTTCGGTTCGTATAGGCCTTGGTGATGGCTTCGACTTCTGCGTCCGAGAAGGCGGAATTGCCGGTGACCTGGATGGCATTCACAAACACGCGCACCTGGCCGAGTGGTTTCTGCACCTCGCTGTCCGGCAGCGGTGGAGGCACCACCGGGAGGGTGGGGCTTGGTGTCGGTGAAGGCGGTTTGAACTCTTTCTTGAGCGGAGCAGGCGGTTCGCCGGATCGAAGCGTGGGGTCAAAGATCGGAGGAGCGACTTGTGCTGAGAGCGGGGAAACAGTCGCGAGGATAGTCATGGCCAGACCACAGGAGAGAAAGGCTTGGGCGATGATCCGGCGCCGGGCTCCTGGAGCCGAAGCACCGGTGCCAACCGTCATGAGTGGCAGCCTGTGGATCCACTCGCAAACGCTCGAACCAAAAACCCTGGCGGCGTCAGCCGTCGAAGGGACACGATCTCGGTCTCAGTCACACGTGCGATCGCACTCGGACTTGTCGTATGCTCCAGTTCCTCTCCAGTGAAATGATCCATCGACACGGGGCTACTGAGCCACCCGCCTGGCTGGGAGGGGAGGCCATCACGTCCGGCGACAATGAACGTGCTCTGTTCGCCGCCGGCAAGTGCCGCACAACGGTTTTGCAAGAGCGCCTGGATTTCGCTCGGCTTCGACGGGAGCTGCGTGACCGTCTCACTCAAGTTCGAGGTCGACGATTGAATCGATACCTTGCCGCTCTGGCCAAACTGTGACGATGCGTCCACGAGGCTGGTGGGATCCTGTAGGAACCGGGCTGTACTAATCGTGATATCTCCCCCGCGCCCTAGCACCGCCTGTGTGAGGATCGCACTGTTGTCTTGTACGATAACTTCTTTCGGGTCGATGGTGATTCTTCCACTGTCTCCAGAACCCTCGAGCACCGACGTGCTGATTCGGCCATTCGCTAAGTGAATACGATCGATCGCGATAATATCGATATTGCCACCTCTCGCTGATTCTGCTTCAGTCGTAATTCCGCCGTTTCGTACCATGAGTTCCCGTCCGGCATCTACTTTGATATTTCCTGCGCTTCCTGGACCGGTACTGCGGCTGGATATGTGTGCACCGTTCTGAAGCGTGACGGAGTTGGCATTGATGAAAATGCTCCCGCCTAGCCCGGGTCCTTTTGTTTCAGAAAAGATACCGCTTCCCGCGCCGTCAATGACTACCGACGCCGCCGGACTGCCTAAGGCCTGGATCGTAATAGACCCACCCACACCCGAACTGCCAGAGAGTATAGAGCTGTTGAGCTTGCTTCCCTCCGAAAGGGAAACGTTCTGTGCATTAATGTTAATCGGACCGGAATTTCCAGCGCCTTGCCCTATTGTGTTCATTACGGATTGGCCAGAGAGCAAGATCATAGGCGAAGAAATCTCAAGGCTGCCTACATCCGATAGGAAGCTAAAAACTCGAATGTCGCTTCTGTCATTCATTAAGATTGATTCTGTTGCGTGGATATTAATTTTAGGAATCGTGGAGGGCAGCGGCTCAGAGAATGTAGAGCTGTATATTCTGGCTTGATTCGACAGAGTAAGCGTTTTAGTTTCAAGATTGATTACACCAGTTCCGCCAGTCCCTTCGGGGTTCTCATTTGTAATAGGAAAAGGTGGTTGGCCTAAGATATCTCCTTCCAACGAAATTGCATCTGATGTGACCACAGAGATGTTCCCTGACCTCCCATTCCCACCGGTTGTACGGATACTTCCATTCGAGATGTTGAGATTTCTAATTGCGAGCGAGATATTGCCAGACGGCTCAGTGCTGCTACCTGGTAATGTCTCAATTCTTCCACCATTCTCAATGTTCACGGTAGCTGAAGGAGCGGTGATATTGATTGATGCACTGGTTCCACCATTCGCTCCCATGGTGGCTGTCTGAATGATGCTTGGGTTGTCAAAGATCCCCATGCCCGCAATAGAGATGAAGTCGGCTCCATGAATAGTGATTGGGCCTGCCTGGCCAGGACCGTCACCAAATCCGCGTAACAAGTAATTCCATCCACCGGTTGAGGCAATACGACCTCCTGATAAGATATTGAGTTTGGTAACATCTATTGTGATAGGCTGACCAGAACCCGCCCCTGTAGTAAAAGTTGCAACCTCACCCGAATTCTCAATGGTCAGCCTCGGGGTTGAGATGGTCAAAGCTCCGTCCCCACCACCCCCCAGAGTTCCTGCGAAAATTCCACTCGGTATAATTCCGATATCTGACCAAACGCCAGAGGTGGAAGTGTCACCATATCCAGAAATAGTGATGGCTTCCGTAGCGACGACATTCAAGTTCCCACCACCTACAGATGATGAACTTTCATTGCTCGTGACTATCTGAGAAGCTCCGCTTAGATCAAGAGATCCAGTCACAATACTTATCGCTGTACCATCTGCTCCACTGGTTGTAGTACCGAGAACACGACTCCCTTCTGTCAAGGTGATAGAGTCCCTATTATCGCTGGTTGTGGAGGGAGTCCCAGTTGAGAGAGTCGCTTTCGTGACATTGAGTACAAATTCACCGCTGCGAATAGATATAACACTTGTGGCACTATCACGGTTGTCTATCCATGATTGTGGGGAGAGCGAAATGACGCCATAAGTATGGAACACTTGTCCGTCTCGATTGGGAGCGGCTTGCAAATTCTCATAAATGAACTCTCCAGGCGAGTGAGCACTTCCTAGACGAATGTACCCATTTGGCGCAAGTAGTTTAGCTGTTTGAGACGTGCCGCTCTCGAATGCTCCCTTCTGGATCTCGACATTTCCACCGGCCAATGTAAGCTGAGATCCAGTTGAGACAGCCAGATGGGCACCTTGCACGATGATTCCGCCAGAGTTTGAGGTGAGAAACCCAAAGGCTACCACTGGAGCTGCGCTGAGCAGAGCATCTGACCCTATGTCTGGCACTGCGTTAAACAGAGAGCCATCGGTCGAGCGAAGATAATTGGCTGTGGTGAAATTGACTGAACCCCCGACATTTAATGTTGCCCCGGGGCCAAAGACAATGCCAGCAGGGTTCATAAAAAAGAGGTTTGCGTTTGGATAATAAGAGGCACTATCGATAGAGCCGAATAAATGGGAAGGGTAGCCACCGGTAACCCGCGCAAGAAGATTACTGACGGAGTTATCTGGTACTAAAGTTGTGGTTTGGAATTGGCCAGTCTCCAGAGGACCAACGGAAAATTTCCCAAAACTATGAAACAGATTGCTCCCCACCTGGATGCCGTGCGTAATACTATATACGGTTCCGCCATGAGGTGGAGGAGTTACGGTGGTGTGAAGACCTGACGGCGTAATGTCGGTTGATACCTCCGCTTGGATTTCGGTACTGGCAATCAACAGTAGGAGGCAGATTATTTGAGTTAGGATCAGCACAGATTCTCCCTAGATCTCATTTCACAATCTGCACTCCAATACAGCCTCCATCCAGTAAGGAAATGCCCAGACAGGCCCTACTTCCTTGGCTCAATAGCCCCTGAAGTTCTGACAGTAGAGATGTCGAAGGGGCGGAAACTGTCTCGTCTTTAGGGGGACATCCCATTTGCCCATCCTCTTCATCCGGACAATCATCTGGGTTCATTTGTGCCGAGGCTCTTGCGTAGCCAGTTGTGGCAGGAAACTCTATAGACTGACCACTTGCAATAGTGAACTTAAGTTTTACTATGACTTTCCGGTTTCCTGTCATGACGTTGGTAGTTGATGGAGTTGGTGATACCGTCTTGTCAAATGTAATAGTGGGATATTGAGCTGTGATGGCAGACGAGGCGAAAAGCTGTGTCCCAACCGGATGTTCCAAAGCTGACGAAAGCGTAATCTTATTAGAAGGAGAAGCCCCATTGATTCTTCCATTCATGCGAGTGTTGTAGTAGATGGGGCTGTAATCAACACTAGTTGGGCCAGGAACAAACACGTGTTCGAATGTCAAGACGTAATCTGTGATTGTGGTTTTCGCTACGAGTTTAGTGTTTACTAGTTTAAGAATATCGTTGGTTCCACCATCTATAGCCTCGATCCGTGCCGTCCCTCCACTAGACTGAAAGTCAAGATTTGCATTGCATGTTGCGGGGAGGTTGGCGGTTGGTGCTCCACTTCCAGAACAATAAACGGTAGTGCCAGCTAAATTTGTAACTTTCCAGTTTATGGCACCAGCCTCCGGGGCGTGAAGAAGTGGTGTTAGAAGGCCTGTCACCAAAAAACCTAGTAACGTCAATCTTGCCTTAGGCATGTTCTTCTCCCCTCGTAAGAAAATGATCATGTACCGCGTGTCTCGCCTGGGTCTTAATACTTTGAAAAATTATCTGTTCCTGGAGACAATCGCACAGGACTGTTTTCTAATATATTCCGAGTTGTCTACTTTGGCTGTGTCGTCTGCGCTTCCAGCGGGGGTGCGGGTGTTCTTATAGAAAACATTCGGATTCGAATACAGAGCAGCGCGCTGGCAGTCTCGAATATTATTGGCTTTGCATTCCCTCTTAGTTGCCATCACCGTATAGGTCTTTTCTTCAAGACTTAGATGCCCAAAATTAGAGGAAGTGTTATTGCCATTAGGTACCTGCTCATCAAATCGTGTATGTCGCGTACCAAGGTTATGCCCAATTTCATGGGCAAGAGAGTAATAATTTGCCGCACAGCCTACCTGAACAACTGAAAAACCATCCTTCGCATTTGGAAGTCGACCATCAAATTTCGGCGACGCCCCACAATAGTCACCACTGGAAACCAATAGACTTACGAGATCGGCCTTTACCGCATCGCGTAATGCACTCGCTTTGGTTCCAAAATGAGCTGGGTCTTGAAGTTTACCTAGATCATCCTCTAGTACCCCGCTTTCTTGAAAGTCGTCCCGTGGGACTAACATCGTGTCCGCGACTTGGACTTCTGCGTTAATGTAACTGTGTTTAAAGGCGTCATTCGTTACTCCTATGGCCCTGTTAACTACTCCAGTGATATTTCCAAGTTGGTGATTCTGCAAAAAATCTTTAGTATCTTGGGTGTAGAGGATTAGTACATCAATAATGCATTGTCCCGAGTCTTGCTCCTCATGAACCAGGCCACGACGTTCACGCCGGTCATCGTCGGGAAACCGATCTGAGTCCCACTCGTAGATGCGAGTTAGGCCGCTCTCTAGAGTGACGATTTCATAAATTAGCCCCTCACTCGTGATCGTGGCTGTAATTTGCTGGCTCACTGTATCTACGATGAAAATGGCATCGCCAACTACCTTGCCCTCGAGGGCTACAGGGCCCGACCAACGATAGGTGTTCACAAACGTATCTGTTTTTCCTTTGACACGCGTGTATGTGTCTGGTGAGAATTGTAGCGTGACATCGGGAAACAGCCTCAGGGGGATCGGGTGTAATGGGGTGTTGATGATGCGGGGAGCTAACCTTTTCCAGTCCAGTTTACCCTCACGAAGACGACTTCCTGCTATGACCTTGTTATAGAATTTTTGACCGTTCCCGGGTGGAACATAATTGGTTTGACCTTCGCGAGGCATAGTGTCAATGGCAGAGTTATCACCTGTGCTTTTCTCATCAAATAAGTCTAGTATCGGAGTATCAGGATAACCACTGCCTGTGAGCAACGGGACTAAATTCAGCAGAAAGACGGCGCAAACGCGCACACTATCTTGGTAGCTGGGTAGCTTCATTTAGTCATCTCCTTAGTCCAGCGGACCAATTATCCGAATCTCCCCCATATCCACTCTGAGAGGTGGGGATGGTAGTAGCGCTAAAGTGTAATTACAAGAGGTCTAGAAGGTCCTAATATTTTCGTATTGAGTTTTCCAAAAACTAGCCACTAAGGCCTAATTCTATACGGCATATGCAGTTGAACTAAGCACTACCGATTTCAGCAGATAGGGCGCGATCCCTTTTCTGCGCGGTGTATATTCCTGTTGCGTATTCTGAACAATAACCCTTATGAGGCAGTGGCTTTCCCCTTCATTGCCTCAGACGCTAAAGCTCAGCCAATCATTTCCACTGTATCCTGTATCCCCAGTTACAATGGTCCGTGCATCTAAGCTCAGCCCTCCCGTAAAGTCCGTTCAGCTCTGACTTGATCGAATCGACAGGCAATCTCGAAGTTGTGCTCATCGGGATATGCCTTGGCCATCTCATCACCGATACGATCACGCTCGCTGTGGCACTCCTGGGATGTCGGATATGTCTGGAGCAAGGTCACTGTGTTTATTCCGGGTACTGTGTTCATGAGAACGATCACCAACATCCACATGGTGTCTCCTTTCTGTAGACACGCTGGTTCCGTTCAAGGAACCCTGCCACTTGCCGATCTGCTTTTGGTCTGATCGGCCCTATAGTCTGCTCGCACTAGCAAAGGACGAGCCATGCATGCGACTTCAAATTCTCGCGTGCACAAAAATTCGCGCGAGGGCTTGACTGTCACGCTGCTGCCGCATTTGTCGATGACAAGATTCCTATTTTGTATTTTATGGAAAGGGAATAGTAGTGAACCCAAACAGATTCAACCTGAATCCAATTTGATTCACCGCACGCTGTCGACTATGACTGGAACGGTGGTGAGGGACTTATGAGATGGTCTGCTTGACCACGTAGCAGGACAATGAATACATGCTTACCTCTGGAGCCGAAAGGCGTCAAAGGTTTTCATTGCCTCGTTAGAGGCGGGGGCTTGAGACGGTGTAAAGCGGCGCGCCAGTCAATGGCACCGTGGAGGTTGTTCATTCAACTGTGCAAGGACGGTCCGACCAGGGAGCATTTAGGACCTCAGATACCCACTGTACCGTTGCTCTCTCCCGTCCTTGAGAGTCAAGCTCGTCAACGGCTGGCGAGCTGCAACATTCCGTAGAGCGTTCCGAAGATAGCAACCAGTATGTACACTTCCATAAAAGACATCATGATGAGCACCCCTTTCTTGTGTTTACCAGCGCTATTAGTACACCCCCAAGATGAAACCTCCATGATGAAACCGTGAAGAGTTCTTCATAAATGTGTGTTTTTCCATTGTTTCTTCCTCCAACGTCCATCTCATACTCGTGAAACTTGCGGAAAAACGAGGCGAATGTTGCAGCGGCGACAATACCTTTGCAGAGATTCAGGAAGTGCTCGGGCACAAGTCCTTCAACATGGCGTTACGCTATGCGCATATGAGCAGATGCATCTGCGAACGGCGTTGGAGTCGCTCGACCGCCTGACACCGGATGTTGCATTGCTTGACCGAATGGCACATAAAATGGCACAAAATGCTACATCCACCAGTGATTGAGTCCTCTCATGTGCGCCCGTAGTTCAGTTGGATACAGCATCAGCCTTCTAAGCGTTCTCAGTGGGATTGCTCAAGTCATTGAAGACCTGGGCAATCCCTTCTCCCATGAAGGGAATACACGATTTAAGCTGTAATCTCCCTTCGTACCATTTCACTTCACTTCAGTGCGCTTTGTCGCTCCCGCTAACACCCTATTAACACCTAACCCCACGTGATCGGCGGACCCCCCACTTGGCATGGTGTTGAGATTCTTTTAAGGAATGCAACATCAGAGGAAAAGGTTAGAAAGGAGCTTAATTTGCAACACAGAATCAGATTTAGCAAGATCGTTCTGCGGTAGCTAGGCCACGCTCCGGTTGGTAACTGGTTTGTTATGATTGTTTGGCTATCTACACAGACTAACTAGATATGCAATCAGTGTCTAAATGCCCATATGAGTGAAATTGACAAAAATAGGTGTTGCGTCTATCGTGCGCCAAGTCAAGCTACATCAACAGATGGAGGGACACCATGACAAAGCCGTCTCAAAAGCGACCGGAGGAATTAAACCCTGCCGCCCCTCTTCAAGCGATCCTATCTGAGAACATCGCAGCTGATCGTCGGGCGTATGCAGGTGCCTGGAATCGTGCAGAACTGATCGGTCACGTGTTGGGCCAAGACGAGCGGTTCCGTCGGCTTGGGGAAATGTTGGCGCTGGACCCTGCACGGGATCAGCCGATACGGCAGTTTGACTTTGATTCCGCCGGATCTCACCTCATGAGCCTCTCAACCGCTGGTAGCAGCGAACATCTTTTTGTTGTCGCCCCCCCGTATGACACGGAGTGGACCAGTTTTCAACCACCAGGTGCAAGTGGCACGGCAGCACGAGGGCCGTCAGCCTTAAAACAAACCGGAAAGATGTCCATTGATCTGGTGGAAACCTATGTGGACCGCCCTGTCGCTGAAGGGGGATGGATGTGGGCAGGCGCTGGGGTGGGTATATGGTTCAAACCCAAATCACCCAGCACATATGTTCGTGTTTCTGGATTGGTCCAGTATGACTACTGGTGGCGAGATGACTCCAACCTTCAAGTTGCACACAATCGTGCTCAGATTTGCAAACTGATATATCGTTGGATTGGACCAGGTAATCTACAGGTCGTTCATGATCGTCGCGATTGGTTGTGGCAAGATGGTACATCTTGGTACGAGACCCATGAAGATTCCGGCGGCGGCTACTGGTCGAATCAGGACTTCTTCTGGGCAAGCTCCAACGAATGGTACCTCGTGTGGTTCTGGTGCAACGGTGGCATCGATTTCGCCACGAAAACTACTATAGGATCGAGCACGGCTAGACAAATTTGGAATGTGCGAGTTCCCTTCGTCGTCTTTGAACAATGGGCGTAATGAAAAAGCCAACCTCATCATCGACAGGTGAATCAAAGGGGTTGCTCAAGTCATTGACGATTTGGGCAATCCCTCCTTCCTTCAGTCACAGAGCGCATTTCATAGTAGTTTGAGTTCTTACCATTTCATATCACTTTAGCCCTGCTTGTCGCTCGCACTAACACCGTGTAAACACCTGGCCCCATAGCATGCTCGGCACACCCCCCACCTGGCATTGGCTTGAGACTCATATTGGCTTTGCAGCACCAGGATAAAAGGACTGGGTGTCGATGAGTCGCTTCTTCTACTGCGTATCCGTGTTGCACCTCGACCTTTTCCTAGTTCCATCACCATACAAAGCAGTGCCTCAATCCTAC
>JAMPUU010000003.1 GCA_030144965.1 Nitrospira sp. BO4 | reverse complement strand
CCCATCTATATTCGCCCCGCCGAACGCGTCACCTGGCTCTAGGCCTGGCGCGCGGGGTCCACTCCCGTCGTCGGTTTCGGGGGCGGGCAGGTTAGAGAGAAGGGCGGAGTTCCAACCAGGAGCTCTGCCCTTCTCTTTTTATACCGAGTCTTAAGATTATGTTTCGGCATCAGATGGCATAGTGCCTATCGTCTCTAGGGCTTATCAGAGCATCACATATCTCTCGCATCGGTCTTTCGGCTCAGAAGATGCCACTTCTTCTGCGCACTTGACGAGATATATTCCCTCCAGTAGAGTTTTGGAAGGTCGTATTTTGAGCTCTACTACGAGGGAGCACTTTCAGCGTGATATCCGATCAGCAGCAATCAGTCCCCTTTGCTGCGCAGGCCATTCCATTTGACGAGTTCCTCGCCGCCGGCAAACTCCCAGATGGCTACCTCAACAGCGAATATGTCGCCCAGCAATTTGTAGAGCGACTTGTCCACTATATCCTGAGTGTCCCGGCCGGCAGCTATTCCATGGCCCAACTGAGCCAATTGCTCGAACAACTCGACCCCCGCACTCAGGTCTTCTTTTTCAAACGATTGAAGGAAACCAGCCCAGACTGTCTAAAAGACTTCGCCTCCCTCTACTACGGGTTCATGAACGAGTTTCATTCCCTCCTCTTCACATAACAACAAAAATACTCCTTGTCGGCACTGCAATCTCATGTATAATTACCCTTCATCCATAAGAGAAGGAGAATCATGAATCCATCGCTGCAAAGGGCCGTCACCAGTTTCTACAACTTGATTTATGAAGCACAAACCTTCGCTACCGCGATGGCGCGGATCGATACGGCTGAACAGGAACATTACGCCGGACGCATTGAAGGGCTAAACTGGGTGCTTGACCGTTGTCAGGAACTTGAAGAGATGGATGCGAACCTCACGCCGTCCTCGCTCCAGCGTATCTTGAGTGAAGTGAAATCGGATTTGGAACACGAACTATCCGTCCAACGCAGAGAAAAAGGCCGCCGAGCGGACGGACGCGAAGAAGCCCTCAATTTCGTTGCCGACTATCTCTCCAGCCTGATTACCGCAACCGAGATCGAGTCTGCCAAGACGACCGTCTAATGGGTATGTTTTAAGCGGGGCTCCTCTGTCTCACACAAGAGATGCAGAGGCAAGGCCCCGTCTCACTCTCCTGAAAACCCATAAGTACTTCTCACTACGCCACATGCTTTCGGAGAGCTATCCGGACCCGGCCCTCTATCAGATTACTACTTGACCCTACCGACCGTTCATCAATAATATTGCTATATGCATCAACCTCCACGAAAACCAGGAACCCCCTGGATCCCAGGCACTCGGCAGGCACCTAGACCTCGCCTGCGAAGAAGCCCCGAAGAGGCTCAAGGACAATTCGGCTCTCTGAATGCTTCTCTGCTCTTCTGCCCACGTTGCCGAGTCGCTACACCTACCAGAGAACGCTTACTTCTCGTGCTCCCAACAGGTAATCTTTATGAGTATCTCTGCATTCACTGCGGCACATCCACCGGCTCCAAAACGGAAGCGGCGGTGAAGACCGTTCAAATCGTCAGCCCTTAGACCAGAAAGTCCTATTCATTCCAGGTTTCGGTTGGGGGTCTGCGAGATGCACAACGGTGGCTTAACCATCTACAGCCCGTGCCGGTTACACTCTGTCACCACCAACAGAAGGGAAACCGGAAGACCAGAAATCGAGCGTCTCATACCGGGGGTGTTCTGAGGATGAAGATTAGGAAGACAGAAGAAAGGCCTTCTCTCGATCACTGGATTTGTTCAAGCGGAATACCCTCCTCGATCAGCATCACCGGGATGCTATCTCGTATAGGGTAAAGAATTTTCTGATCCGCACGAAGCAGACCTCCATCGATTTGCCCAGTCACCGGCCTGTTCCCCTTATTTTTCAATTCCCCACGTGCAAGGGCCGCATTGATCTTTTCAATGAGGGAACCATCGGCGACACTCACCGGCTGCTTGGTCTCAGGGCAACAGAGAATAGCAAGGAGATCCGAATCAATACTCATGAGTCTTCAATCTTCCTGTCTCTAGGAAGGCGCTAGAATAGTCGATAGGAGTAGAGAGCGCAAGCTGTTCCGAAGAACTCCTCTTGAATGCCCATTTCTGCTACACTGGTATGGAATTGCTCAAAGGTCTTCCATCATGATCAAAGCCTTCTGGCGAACCTGCGTGACTGGACTCATTGTCTTGCTCCCTGCCTGGGCTACCTTCTTGATTCTGTCAGCCCTCTTTACGACACTCGATGGCTTGGTCGGTCGATACATGTTGAATCCACTCCCCGGACTGGGTTTGCTCCTCTTGGTGCTTCTACTTATTATTGCCGGGCTCATTGCTGATCACGTGATCGGTCATAATTTATTGGCGCGCTTAGAGCAGCGCCTTGAACAGATCCCGCTCGTGCAGAGCATCTACCTGACATTGAAGGGCATGACCGATGTTCTAAATTTCCGATCTCGATTTGGCCGCAGCAAGGTTGTTGCGTTTCCCTTTCCTCGCGATGGATGCTGGGCTCTAGGGTTTGTGATGGGCGCGGCCCCCCCATCCATCCAGGTCGCGCCATCAGACACTCTTTTCATGGTGTTCGTACCAACCGCCATCCATCCCTTTACAGGATTCCTGGCTTTCATCCCGGAGCAGGCGCTCGTCCCGATCAATCTTCTCCCTGAGGATGCCATGAAAATGGAGTTCTCAGCGGGTTTCTATAAGCCGAAGAACGGCTGGCTCGGCACATCACAATCGATCTCCTCGTGATCAATGACTTCTGGCAGAATCCACATTAGGCCGGCCTGCCTGGACGATGTAGAGACCATTGTCCAGTACAATAGCGCGATGGCACTTGAAACAGAGCATCGCCGGCTGGATCTGTCCACACTCCGTGCAGGAACCTTGGCATTTCTGGGGACCCCTGAGTATGGGTTTTATCTCGTTGCTGAGCTCCCGGAAGTAAGCGGCCACAAACCTGTCGGTCAATTGATGATCACGTATGAGTGGAGTGACTGGCGCAACGGGCTCTTTTGGTGGATTCAGAGTGTCTATGTTGCACCGGACCGGCGCGGGGTGGGAGTATTTCGAGCCCTGCACGATCATATCGTCACCAAAGCCAAAAGCGATCCGCGAGTCTGCGGGATCCGATTGTACGTCGAACGGCAGAATCACAGGGCTCAATCTGTTTACCAACGGGTTGGGTTGTTGCCATCCGTCTATGCCGTCTATGAACGGGATTTTGTCCTTGGGCATCCGTTCGATACAGAAATGAACAAGGAGTTGCCATGAAACTCAGTCGCTACATTTTTGGGCTCTTGGTTCTCGTGTTTCTGTCTCAAGGCTGCGCCTTCAGTCGAGGCACCTTGGGTGACGATATCAAGCCCGATACCATCGCCGCCATTCATAAAGGCACAACCACGAAAGCCGAAGTGTTTCAATTACTCGGGGCGCCCGATCGGCTGCTGCAGCTCAATGGACGAGACGTTTTTCAGTACTATCGATACGACGCAAAAGCAGGAAGTCTGCTGCTGATCCTCCTCAATTTCACCCGTCTTTCCATTAAAAGTGATGACCTGTTCGTCATCTTGAACCGGGATGGGCTTGTCGAAGACGTCATCGCATCAAGACGCACAGACGGCATGGAGTTCCGATTCTGGCCATTTGGGGAGTGACATGATCAGCGTATGGAGAAAGGTTACTCCGTTCTTGCTAGCCGTGATGGTCGGTTTACCTTCACTCGGCTGTAACGTGGTCCGGATCTCTCTGAATACCACTCTCTCCCCAGAAGATGTTGCCTTCATTGTTCCAGGAAAGACCAAACTTGCTGATGTGGTTGCCAGGTTGGGGGCCCCCGATTCCATCTCCAATTCAGATACAGGGATTGTCGCCACGTACCGATTTCTCGACCTGAAATACTCACGTGTCAATTTTGGGTGGTTGGCGAAACCTTGGACGCCCGTGGATCCAGATTTAATCTTTTCACGCACGGGACTCGGCGTCGACTCGTTCCAAGTATTGTGTGATTCTCAGTGGGTTGTGTTAGAGCAGGGGTTTCAACGTCATTTCCTCAGGCCTCCCTTTCACCCCTATCCCTTCCAACAATCAAGGCTGTCCATTTCCAACGAATTGCCGCCGGCCGGTGGCCTCGCTATAATGGCGCGCCATGGGCCGGAATACTTCCGATCATCCACATCCCCACAACAGTGACGAACTGTTCTCTTCCTACATCCCGGCCGATAAGGACACTGAGTTTCTTCAACGAGATGAGCTGCGTTCTGTCCGGATCGGGCTTGAGCTGCTTAAACCCGAATTGATTCAACGGGAAGAAGGCATCAGGTCCACCATCGTCGTCTTCGGCAGCTCACGGCTTCTCGAGCCGGCTGCTGCAAGGCAGGCAGTACAGGCGGCGGAAGAGGACGCGGTTGGTGCTTCGGACGATCCTGTCCGGCAACAGAAAGTGGCGATCGCCAAAAGGCAGCTCGAACTCGCAAAGTATTATGACGTCGCCCGGGAATTTGGTCGGGTGGTATCGTCAACCTGCCAGATTGATGGCCGTTGCGACTACGTTATCGTGACCGGCGGAGGCCCCGGCATTATGGAAGCCGCCAACCGTGGGGCGGCGGATGTGAACGCCAAATCCATCGGCTTCAACATTACCCTTCCCCACGAACAGCACCCCAACCCCTACGTCACGCCAAGGCTTAGTTTTCAATTTCGCTATTTCGCCATCAGAAAGATGCATTTCCTCATCCGTGCCAAGGCACTTGTCGCCTTCCCCGGAGGATTCGGCACCCTTGATGAGTTATTCGAAACCCTCACGTTATTGCAAACCGGCAAAACGGAGAGTGTCCTGGTTGTACTGGTCGGGCGACACTTTTGGGAGCGTTTGATCAACTGGCAATGGCTCGTTGACAATGGACTGATCTCTCAAACAGATCTTCGCCTCTTTCATTATGCCGAGACGGCTCAGGAAGCCTGGGACCTGATCGCGCGCCATAGTGGGGTACCCGCCGTATGAAGCTCTCATTCCACGGTGCAGCTCGTTCAGTCACTGGGAGCCGACATCTATTGGAAATACCGGGCTTTCGGGTCTTATTGGATTGCGGGCTCTTTCAAGGACGCCGAGACGACGCGGTCCGGCGCAACCGCGAGCTGGGTTTTGAGCCGAAGTCTGTAGGCGCCGTCTTACTCTCGCATGCGCATATCGACCACTCAGGAGCCTTGCCGGTTCTTCCTCGGCAGGGCTTTTCTGGGAAGGTCTACCTCACCAGAGCATCGGCCGATCTGGCCAATCTTATGCTCGAAGATTCGGCTCGTGTTCAAGAGAACGATTGTCGGTATGTCAACAAACAGGAGCGACGCCGCGGGAACACCTGTGTTCGCCCGCTGTACGATGGGGAGGACGTCCGGAAGATTGCCAAAAGATTTGAGGGCGTACGATACGGAGATCAGCTCAAAATCGCGCCACGCCTCACAGCTTCATTTCATGACGCCGGCCATATTCTGGGATCCGCCGCCGTCCGGATCAAGTATACGGCGCGAGGCAATAGCACCACGGTCTTGTTCAGCGGAGATCTGGGTAGATCGCACATGCCGATTCTGCGCGATCCCGAACCTCCGCCTCCCTGCGATGTCCTGATTCTCGAATCCACCTATGGTGACCGTTTACATGAACAAGTCGGTGAAGAGACGAAGAAGAAGGCGCAGGATCTCCTCGAGCATGCCCGGACGCACAAGAGCAAGATCATCGTGCCTGCTTTCGCGGTCGGGCGCACACAGGAACTCGTCATGCGAATCAAAGAATTGGTCGGTGAAGGTCGCGTGGACCCCGTTCCGATTTATATCGATTCGCCGCTGGCCGATAAGACCACAGAGGTCTTCAAGCGTCACCCTGATTGTTATGACGAAGAGACCTTTAAAACGTTCTCCGCCGGGGGTGACGTCTTCGCATCCCGCTACATCCGTTTTGTCTCCTCACCCGAAGACAGCAAACGGCTCAATACGATGCGCGGTCCCTGTGTCATCATCTCCTCATCGGGGATGTGCGAAGGCGGACGTATCATTCACCATCTCAAACATGCGATTCAGGACGAGGCCAATGTGATTGTGTTCGTGGGTTTTCAAGCAGAACACACACTGGGCCGTAAACTCGTCGAGGGCTGGGACGTCGTTCCGATCTTCGGCGTGCCGACACCACGACGGGCACAGATCGTCAAGTTCAACGGCTTGTCGGCCCACGCGGACCGCAACGATCTGCTGGCTTACGTCCGAGCCATTGATCCGCGCCCCAGCACGATCTTCATTGTGCATGGGGAAGAAAAGCAGGCCCTCTCCTTGGGCGCCGCGATCCAAGCGGAGCATCCAAAGGTCGATGTGCGAATTCCCCATCAAGGCAGTACGCATGAAATCTAATGCTCTATTGGCGATGGGGGCCCTCGGCGAACGACCGGCCCGGTTGCTGATCCTGTCCTGTGTGACTGCCCTGCTCTCAGGGTGCCTGTTCACCGCCGCAGCCGAGCCGGACCGACAGCGGCAACGTGCGCGCGATTTGGGGATCGTGGTCGGCCAATACCAGCCCGGTCCGTTCAATGCAATTACCGACGTGGAGGGGGTCAAAGTCGGCCATACGACGTTGACACGAGGCGAAGGGCCATTAAGACCTGGAGATGGACCGGTAAGGACCGGCGTGACCGTCATCATTCCGCGCGAGGATGTCTGGCACAAAAAAGTTGCGGCCGGAGCCTTCGTGCTCAATGGAACCGGTGAAATGACCGGCCTCTCCTGGGTGGCGGAGTCTGGATTTCTCGAGTATCCGATCGCCCTCACGAACACGTTAAACGTACCTCGAGTCGCCAACGGAGTGGTGAGCTGGATGATTCGCCACTATCCTGAGATCGGCATTACCGATGATACGCTGACGCCGGTTGTGGGGGAGTGCGACGACGGCCGACTCAACGACATCCAGGGGCGCCATGTCTCGGAACAGGATGTGATCGCTGCGTTGGACAGCGCGAGTAGTGGTCCGGTCAAAGAAGGTACCGTCGGTGCCGGCACCGGTATGGTGTCGTACGGGTTCAAAGGCGGTATCGGCACAGCGTCGAGAAAATTATCCGACAAAGAAGGAGGCTATACGCTCGGGGTCCTCGTGAATGCGAACCATGGCCGGAAACCGGAATTGATAGTCGCCAACGTGCCGGTCGGAAAGCTTTATCAACAGCCGCCGCAGCTCTCCGAAGCACGTTCACCCGGTCAAAGTGAAGGGTCTATCATTATTGTGATCGCCACCGATGCGCCGCTGGATGGTAGACAACTTACGCGCCTCGCGAAACGCGCTGCGCTCGGTCTTGCGCGAACCGGGTCGACCGTTCGCCACGGGAGCGGTGATTTCATCTTGGCATTTTCCACCGCGAACGTGATCCCCCACTATCCGAAAGAGCCGGTCTTGACACTCACACATCTGGCGGATACACACCTCAACCCCCTGATTGCTGCAACGGTAGAAACGACGGAGGAAGCGATTTTGAACGCCCTGACGACGGCCACGACGGTGGTCGGGCGAGACGGTCATCGGGCCGATGCGATCGACCTCGATCGCCTCAAGGCACTCCTGTCGGGTGGGCGACCAAACTGATCGCAAGGACTCCTGCATACCTGTTGCGAAGTGAGCAACGCTTGCAAATGTGGCTGTTCCCTCGTTATCCTGCGGCACGTTAACCGGGAGGGATGGTATGAGCCAATACCAGATCGGGGGCGGGCTGCAGCTGCTGACGGCGGTGCAAAAGACCGAGGCATTTGGGGAATTCCTGAAAACGAGAATGCTCCATGCGCTGGAAACTGAGGACCCGACGGAACTGCACTACCTCCTGGCTCAAGTCGACGACTACCATTCGTACCTGTGGCGGTACTATAAGAAGCTGGCGCAGACCCGACCCCAGCGGATGGATCCGGGAGTCTGAATCGTAACGCCTCGGAATCGTTTGTCGTCCCTCTCCTTGCGGTTCATCGGTTTCCCTTGCAACGAGGCACGACCGTGCAGTTCGCCGTAGCCCTGTCGAAACAGTTAGAGACGGAAGCCGCCGCCCGTGAGGTGGCCGATGGTATTCGCGCACAGCTGAGCGGCACGGCGATCGATCTTGCCTGTCTCTTCTTCTCGGCACATCATGCCGAAAACTCTGAGCTCTTGGCGAGCGTGCTCACCCGAACCCTTGGTCCAAAATGGCTGATCGGATGCAGCGGAGAGGGCGTCATTTCCGGCGCAGAAGAGTTGGAGACAGCCCCGGCAATCACAGTTTGGGCGGCCACGCTCCCTGACGTCGACATGCACCCGTTGCGAACATCGTTTTCACAGACACACGATCAGTTTCAACTCACCGGATGGCCTCAGCCAGGATCAGAGGATGCCTCTTTCCTCCTGCTGGCAGACCCCTTCACAGCCCCGGTTCAAGAAATCCTTGGGCTGGTGGACGACCGGTATCCGGGAGCCAAAGCCGTAGGAGGGTTAGCCGGAGGTGGGCAAGAGGCCGGCATGAATCGGTTGGTCCTCAATGATCAAGTCTTTGAGGGCGGCCTGGTGGGGATCCGACTATCGGGGGCTGTGGATATTCGGCCAATCATCTCCCAAGGGTGTCGTCTGATCGGCGACCGGTTTGTCGTCACAAAGGCCGAACACAATCTGATTCACGAACTCGGGGGAGCGCCCGCACTGGAACGGTTGCAGGCTGTCTTCGAATCGCTGACGGAAGAAGATCGCCGCCGCGCGCATCGGGCGCTTCATCTCGGCATTGTCATCGACGAACATCGAAATCGATTTGAGCGCGGGGATTTTCTCATTCGTAATCTGCTCGGGGCCGACCAAACCACGGGCGCTGTCGCGATCGGAGATGTGGTGCAAGAGGGACAAACCGTGCAATTCCATCTTCGGGACGCGGAATCCGCCAGCGAAGATTTGAACTCCCTTCTGGCTGCCGACCGAGCCGGTCGACGGCATCCCCCTCTGGGAGCGCTCATGTTCAGCTGTTGTGGTCGTGGTCGGGGACTCTTTGGACGCCCGAATCATGATGCCGCTGCACTGACCCAGCAACTGGGGCGAATTCCCGTTGCGGGGTTCTTTGCGCAAGGCGAGATTGGACCCATCGGTCACCGAAACTTCCTGCATGGGTACACCGCCAGTATGGCGCTTTTTGCAGAGCGCCACTCGTCGTCACGTCACAGTTGACCTGGTGATCTCTTCCGTGCCATAGAACACAAGAAGGAGAACGTGATGAAACGTCTGAGCAGAATAGCTATCTGTACACTGTCGGTTTTACTATCGACCCTGGGAGGGGGAGACATTATGGCAGCAGGTGAGAACGCGCAGGAAGTCAGTACGCCGTCCGGGCTCAAATACGTCGACCAGGTGGTCGGTACCGGCGATGTGGCCGTCGCCGGCAAGAACGCGACGGTGCACTACACGGGCTGGTTGGAGAACGGTAAAAAATTCGACAGCTCGGTCGATCGTGGGCAGCCTTTCTCGTTTCCCCTTGGGGCAGGACGCGTCATCAAAGGCTGGGACGAAGGGGTGCAAGGAATGAAAGTGGGTGGGAAACGCAAATTGACCATTCCATCTGACCTAGGATACGGGCCGCGCGGTGCAGGCGGAGTGATCCCACCAAATGCCACGCTGATTTTCGACGTCGAATTGCTCGGAGTGCGGTGACATCACCGTGCAACAGACCCCCCTCATCCTGCAGCATCGCGCTGCCGGCGCAAAGTTGGTCGACTTCGCCGGATGGGAAATGCCTATTCAATACACCGGCGTGGTGGATGAGTATCAAACCGTCCGCTGCAAAGCCGGCCTCTTTGATGTCAGCCATATGGGCCGCATTGAGGTCAGCGGTTCCGGGGCGGAGTCATTTCTTCAGCGAATGACGACGAATGATCTTGCTGCGCTGAAGCCCCTGCACGCGCAGTATTCGATGGTGTGCAACGGGCAGGGCGGCATCAAGGACGATATTTTCGTCTATCGGTTGGCTCGGGCAGGAGAATTTCTTCTCTGTGTCAACGCATCAAACCGAGACAAGGTTCTCTCCTGGCTTCGTGAGCACAGTCAGGCATTCCCCGACTGTCATATCTCCGATCGTTCGGCGGAGATCGCTCAAATCGCCTTGCAGGGATCTGCGGCGCGATCGATCGTGGCCGCGCTCGGGTTGATCGAACTGGATCACCTCAAACTGAGAGAATCAACCACCCTTCGGATCGGCGACGTGGAATGCCTTGCGGCCAGAACGGGCTATACAGGCGAGTTTGGCTACGAATTCTATGTGTACGGACAAGCCTCCACCGTCTGGGAGAGATTGCTGGACACCGGCAAGTCGTTTGGTTTGAAACCGGCCGGGCTCGGTGCGCGGGATCTCCTTCGCCTCGAAATGGGATATCTGCTTTATGGCAATGATATCGACGAAGGAACGACGCCCATCGAAGCTGGGGCGGAATGGGCTGTGAACTTTGAGAAGGGGGAGTTCCTCGGAAAGACCGTGTTGACTGCACAACTGCAAGCAGGCGTATCCCGACGATTCGTCGGTTTTGAATTGTTAGAAAAGGGCGTTCCCCGACACGGCTTCAAGATTCTCTCTTCATCACCGCCGCAGTCACCGATCGGAGAGGTTACGAGCGGCAATCTTTCCCCTCTTCTTCAGAAGGGGATCGGTTTGGGCTATGTGTCTCCGGCATACATGAAACCCGGGACGGACGTCATGATCGACATCAGGGGGAAAATGGTTCCTGCGAGGATCGTGAAGCCGCCGTTCTATCGACGTCCTTCCAAGTAGGTGAGACACGCACCGTCCGTGGTCATCTGCCTGCTGAAAAACGATGGTGAGCAACTGAGGAGACTATCGAATGGTCCGTAACATCTATACTGGAAAGGTCGTTACGTTGAACGTCGATACCGTACAGTTACCGAACGGGGTGACGGTGGATCTCGAAACCATTCGCCATCCGGGGGCTGCCGCGGTGGTTCCGGTAAAAGACGATGGGACCGTGGTCTTGATTCGACAGTTCCGGCACGCTGCAGGAGGATTCATTTACGAGATTCCAGCCGGAAAACTGTCTCCCGGAGAAGATCCACTGAATTGTGCTTCACGAGAATTAGAAGAAGAGGTCGGCTATCGAGCGTCGTCGTTTGAGCTGCTTTCCAGTATCTTCACCGCGCCGGGATTTGCGGATGAAGTCATTCACGTCTACAAGGCCACCGGTCTTACAAAAGGACGGCAACAACTGGATCGAGATGAGGTGTTGGATGTCGTCGAAATGCCGCTGGATCAGGCGATTCACATGATCCAGGATGGAACCATCAGAGATGGAAAGACGATCGTAGGTTTACAAGCGGTCTACATAGGGAATGTCACAACTCGATAATTAACCCTATCGGTGAAAGAGAGTGTACCCCTTTCGCTGTTGCTGCGTGTGTGCAGAATCACGGAAGAAGATACGTCAGGATGGTTTGGGGGCACATCCACAGCGAGTAAAGTGGAGTGCCCCCAGTCAGCTCGCCTCAGCAACCCAAAAACTTACTTCCCTTTCTTCTCTTCCTTCTTGTCACTGAAGGTCTCAGCCTTGCCGCCCTTCTTCTCTTCCTTCTTGTCGCTGAAGGTCTCAGCCGCATAGATGCTCTCAACAAACTTGCCACCCTTCTTTTCCTCTTTCTTCTCACCGGCGAAAGATGGTGCGCTGAAGGTGACCGCAATCGCCACTGCCATGATTGTCATCAACATGCTCTTCATAAGTAGTTACCTCCCTTGAATAAGTTGTGTGCCGACCACTCGGCACCTAAGACAGAGCCGAGCAAACATGGTGCCACGCTCCGCGATCTCGATTACGCTATCCTTGCGCTCAGTAATCAGTGGGTTTAGAACCTTGCCATCGTGCAGGGTTAGCGAGTTCTACTCATCCTTGTGGCAGTATGGCGTTACTCCCTACTAAACTGCCCCAGGTTCCATTGGTTGATTCAAGCCATACGTATCTCAGTTCACAGGGAGAACGAATCGTGCTATCTTCCCTTCCCGACTCCAGGGTGTGCCTCGCTACACCTCTGACCTATCCTCAGGTGGAAGGGTCGATTTGTGTGTGAGATGAGGAACCTGGTCGACATCTCATACCGCCGACAATTGTCGTTGATCTTGAAAGAAGGAGAAAAGGACCAATGTTGTTGACGGGGAAAAAAGGACTCATCATCGGCGTGGCCAACAAACACAGCATCGCGTGGGCGATCGCGCAATCAACCGCCGGCCAGGGGGCTCAACTTCTTTTCAATTATCAGAATGAACGACTGAAACAAAATGTAGAGGAACTCGCTGCGACGTTGCCTGGCGCGAAAGCCTTTCCCTGCGATGTCAGCAATGATGGAGAAATTACCTCGCTCATGCAACAGGTCCAGAAGGAAGTGGGGCAAATCGATTTTCTTGTCCACTCCCTGGCCTTCGCACCCCGTGAAGAATTGGCAGGGGAATTCGTGAATACCACGCGACAAGGGTTTGCGATGGCGCTCGACATCAGTGCCTATTCACTTGTGGCCGTCACACGAGCGGCATTGCCGTTGATGCCTGCCGGAGGCTCGGTCGTCACACTGACGTATCTAGGCAGCGAGCGCGTCGTGCCCCATTACAATGTCATGGGTGTGGCAAAAGCCGCGCTTGAATCGGCCGTGCGCTACCTGGCCCATGACCTCGGCCCACTGAATATTCGAGTGAATGCGATCTCCGCCGGGCCGATTAAGACACTGGCTGCGCGTGGTGTCTCGGGCATTACCAAGATGGTTGACCACCACAAGGTGGTGGCTCCGCTCCGGCGTCCCACAGAACAAGGTGAGGTGGGCGACACCGCCTTGTTCTTGGTCAGTTCTTTGGGGCGTGGCATTACCGGCGAAGTGATCTATGTGGATGGAGGGTTTAATATCCTGGGCATGATAAACTCGGCAGAATAGACAATCTTGTGAGCGCGACTATTCAGTATCAGGACATCTTGTACAGGGTCAGTCAAACTGTTCGGCTGAGAGGTCGAAACTCTCCCTAAGTTATCAAGCAGTTCAGTCCCCGAACGATGCGGTACCAGATTTGCTGATCAAAAAGATATGAGGATCAAGCGTCTCCCCATAACCGTCGTCAGCCTCTTCGCGGTTGGCGTCTCGTTGGTTCCACTTCCGGTTTTGGCACAGGAGACCGCCAGGGAGCTATCGAGTAAGGCCTTGCAGGAGTGTACTCTAGGGCGGGTGGCCGAAGAACGCGAAGTCAGGCTGGCGCATTTCCAAAGAGGACAGGTGCTGGGGGAACAGGCCATTACGGCAGATGAGAAATACCCGGACGCGCATTTCTCGCTTTTCTGTAACTTGGGGGAGCTGCTTCGGGTCGATGGAGAGTCTCTCACGTCGGTTTTCGGACTCCGCCGCATGATGAACGAGCTCGATCGGACCCTTGAGCTCGCTCCTCATCATATCGATGCGCTCTCGGCCAAAGGGACCTTACTCGTGAAGCTCCCCAGAATTCTGGGCGGCAACTCGCAAGAGGGCGAGCGACTATTACAGCAGGTCGTCAATCAGGCGCCCAGAGCGGTCAACGCGAGGCTTGCCCTCGCAAAAGTCCGGTGTGAGCGTGGCCACCATCAAGAGGCGGTGACCCTGGCTTCAGACGCGTTGGCCATCGCTCAGAAACTCAAACGGATTGACTTCATTCCTGAAGCAAAGGCCGTGCTGCAGCAGCTGCTCACCAAGGCCGGCAACACGAATCACAAGTCCCAGTCGTAACCCCTTCAACTCGCCGTCATTCGAGCTCTCTTCGTAGCACTTTCAATCGGCCCTGCCGCTTCTTCTGCTCAATCCGTCGCTCGTGAGCACTCTTCGTCGGGGTAGTCGCTTTTCGCTTTCTGCGCGGCGTTGCAACGCCTTGGATCAGCGCAACCAAACGACTTAAGGCATCCTCGCGGTTGCGTTCCTGAGTGCGGTATTGCTGGGCCTTAATCGTGATCACGCCGTCCGCTGAAATGCGGTGATCCCGCAACTTCAGCAGCTCGTCCTTATACAACTGCGGCAGTGACGACCTTCTGATGTCGAACTGCAAATGAATGGCGGTTGCGACTTTGTTGACGTTCTGTCCACCGGCGCCCTGTGACCGCATGGCGTGGAGTTGGATGTCGGAATCGGAGATGGAGACGAAGGGCGAGATATACAGTCCTGCACTCATGGCGGCAAAAGAACTCCATTTCGCTCTGCCAGTCTATGCAAACACGTATCAAATGGTCAAACGAATACTAGGCAATTCGGTCAATTGTCCAGATACGGGGGAAGTCGTGGAGATTCAAATCCAAAACTGCACAGGCGTGGGTCACTGCAACTCCGGCAGGCGGTCAATGATGCGGAGACTTACTTCATTGCCCAGGTGAATCTGGACCATCTTGCTGGAGAGGCGTTCGCGCATCTGTTGGACGTCCTGGACGCTGAATTGCAACTGTCCTCCGCATCGTTCGACCAGATGATAGAGCAACAGGGTCGTGAGGTACTGGACCTCGTCGTCATTGGCATACTCGCTGCAATTGAGAATCTGGGGCATAGTGGCGGCGGCACGGTTGTGTTGTGCGAGGTACATATCGCCAGATTGCCGGCTGTTCCACAATACCTCAAAGGGAGGAGGCTGCCACATTACCTGCATTGTGAGAGGAGACCGGAGTATTCCGTCACGTCCGGCCCGTTGGTCGCTATGTTCTCGAAAGTAGACTCCAAACAGCACGTTCGGGAAAAAGTTGCGTCGAGCCGAGGCTTGAAGCCAACGTGGAGCAATCGGTTTGACGAAACGGATATGTTCGGATGGGGAGGTATCGGCAGTGCGTGCATTCTTCTCGTGTCAACAGAGCGAGGAATGTGGCATACCGCTCATGTCGTCACGGGAGAATGAAGAGAGCAGGATCGCGGATTTCCTTGGCCGATGGTCTGAGGAATCGGTTAGTCAGTGTGCGATCTCTCAAAAACCACAACAATTCTCCATCGTTTCTCAGATTCAGGTCAGTACCTAGAATTCCAATAGAATCCTCGCGCGAGCAGCCCTCCAAGGCTTCAATAGCATGAAAATAGGAGCTTCATTCTTGAGAGCGAAATCGCACTATACCATCATCTCTAATTCGCTCACTTCAATGTGGGAACAATAACTATGTGTTCAGCATTTTCGCACATAAAATACTGCAACTAATGGTTATTATTGAATTTCTTCGCTCTGTGCGCCTCGCCCATGGGAACTGCGTCAATCCACGACACAGGCACCGGATGTGCTTTATGGTCCACAAGCGCCATGCTGTTGTCATGGTAGCTGGAAGCGAATTTTATTCAGTGATCGGCGAAGGGCAGGCCTACCTGAAAAGCTCAGTGAGGGTGCTGTGTCGTCTCTCGAACACTTGGCTGTCACCCAGGACGAAAAGCCACAAAACGGAATATCTGGGCTAAAGCATTGGCGGTACGACCTCGTAGCAGGGTTGCAAGTTGCACTGGTCGGGCTCCCGCTATCCCTGGGAATTGCACTGGCGTCAGGGGCAGCTCCGATTACAGGAGTGATCTCCGCCATTATTGCAGGATTGGTCTTTCCCTTTCTGGGTGGTGCCTATATCACCATTAGCGGGCCGGCGGCAGGTCTTGCACCGGCCCTCCTAGCCGGTATGCTGGCTCTTGGTCAGGGAGATCTCGAAGTAGGGTACCCCCTAGTGCTTGTGGCCATCTGTCTAACCGGAGCCGTACAGATAGTGCTGAGCAGCTATAACGCCGGCCGTTTTGCCATGTATTTCCCCATTTCGGTGCTCCAGGGTATGTTGGCCGCCATCGGGATGCTGATTATCATCAAGCAGATTCCCTCGCTCCTAGGCCACTTGACTACTTCGACGAAATCAATTCCTGAAGCTATCCTGCATCTACCCGCGCAGATCATGGAGATGAACCCCCAGGTTTTTGCCGTCGGAGCCATCGCCTTGGCCCTCCTATTCGGCCTCGACAGCAACCTAGTCAAGAGTCAAAAATGGGCGCGGAGTGTTCCTGCGTCACTCTTGGTCGTTGCTTTAGGAGGCGTAGCGGGTTGGGTGCTGAACTTCCCCGAAACCTATTTGGTTCATGTCCCGCAAGATGTTCTTGCACAAGGCATCCATTTCCCGAATTTCTCGGAAGTATGGCAACGATCGGAGCTATGGCTTACGTTACTGACTACGGTTATCACCCTGACTTTGATCGACGGAACCCAGACTCTGGCCACTATCGCCGCAATCGATAAGATCGACCCTTTCCGCAGAAAATCGGACCCCAATGCCACGCTTCGCGCCATGGGCGTGTCGAACATCCTTTCTGGTTTAGCCGGTGGATTGACGATTATTCCAGGGGGAATCAAGAGCACGGCAAACCTGATCGCAGGAGGGCGTACCCTATGGGCGAATTTCTACTACGCCCTGTTCATGGCCTTCTTTGTATGGTCTGGGACCAGCCTGATTAACAGAATCCCACTCACCGTCCTGGCCGCGTTACTCATCTTCATCGGGTGGAGGCTGTGTGCACCGAGAATTTTCATCATGGTCTTTTCGATCGGCGCAGAGCAACTCCTGATCGCGACCGTCTGTGTCGTGGTCACGCTCTACACGTCAGACATCTTGTTGGGAGTGATCGCTGGAACAGTGGCAAAGATTCTCGTCCTTTGTTTCGACGTGGTCAGGGCGCTGACGATTGAACGGCAATCCAATGCCAGCACCATCGATTCCTTCTCCGCGCGTGTCTGGGCTGCATTCAAAGAGCTGTTCGGAGATCCCATTATCAGAATTGGAGACGGGCGCACCCGAGGCGGAGATACAACCATTATGAGCGTTGCGGCGCAAAATATGAAACATCCCTACAAGATCTACCTCTCATCGCTCAGCTGCATGAATCTGATGAAACTCGACGCGAAGCTCAAGGCTCTTCCTAATCACAGGGACAACTTCATGATCATCTTGGCTGGGCATGTGGTGGATCATACGGCGATGGAGTATTTGTATCAGTTCCGGGACCAACATGAGCAGGCAGGCCATAAATGCGTAATCCTTGGAACGCAGCATTTCCTTTCACATTCCGACCATCGGTTGGCATACCGGGTGAGTCAATCCGATGACGCTATGGCCTATGGGTGAAGATCGGCAAATGAAAAGATGTGGCAAGCGCATGATCAGGCAGGGAGCCACGCGTGAGACGTTGGGATACGCCGGCGATCAATTAAGTGGTCGAATTGGGGGTACAGTCGTATCGATGTCTCAGCCAAGGCTGTATGGTTGGAGTTTCACAGGTCGGTGAAAGTGCATGCCCACATCCGTATGATTAATCCTCGATCGAGACAAGTGGGCATCGTCAAACGTCTTGCAGCGTGCCCGCGCATACAGTAGCATGCCACTAGGGGAATCTCGCATGATGCAAGCGAGCATTTTCGTAGTGGACGATCAGGCTGCGTTTCGTAACGCCCTGGATAAACTGCTTTCTCGTATGCAGCACCGGGTTCGGTCGTTTCAATCCGGTGAACAACTGCTTGCTGCAGTAGAAGAGGACGTACCGGACTTAATTCTGCTTGATCTAAAAATGCCCGGCATGTCCGGAATTGAAGTTCTGCAGGCGCTTCGCCCCAAAGGCTGCGATGCCCTCGTCATCCTGCTGACCGCATATGGAACAGTAGAGGATGCGGTGGAAGCCATGAAGCTCGGGGCATTCGATTTCCTCATCAAAACGGTCGATCTTGAAAGCTTGGAACCGGTCGTCAACCGGGCTCTTGAACATATTCTGCTGAAGCGGCGCGTGTCCTACAACAACGAGCACGAAGCCGATCAATATCGATTGAGCAACCTGATCGCGCATAGCCTGGCGATGAGAGCCTTGCTGGTTCAGGTGCGAGAAGTGGCCCAGAGTCCACATGTGCCCATACTCCTGACGGGGGAAACCGGAACAGGGAAGGAATTCTTAGCCCGTGTCATCCACCACAATAGCGCGCGCGCCAAGGGGCCATTCGTGAAGATCAGTTGCACCACCCTGTCGCCCATGCGGTTCGAGCGCGACCTGTTTGGGTATGAGAGGGGCGCCTTCGCCGGGGCCGAAAGGAGAAAGCTCGGTCTGCTGGATCAAGCGGAAACCGGCACGCTGTTTCTCGATGAGATTGGCGATCTTGATCTCGTGATGCAGGGAAAACTGGTGGGAATCGTGCAGGATCGAATGTTTCGCCGTCTGGGTGGAATTGACGATATTTCCGGAGACTTCCGCGTGATCGCGTCCTCCTACCGGGATCTTAAGGAGGAAGTGGCGGGAGGACGTTTTCGGGAGGATCTCTTCTTTCGTCTGAACGCGATGCAGTTCGTCGTGCCGCCGATCCGGAACCGTACCGAGGATATCATACCCCTCGCCAAGCTGTTCATGATGAAGTATGGGTTGGAGTTTGGGAAAGAGGTGACCGATATCGATCCCAAAGCCGTCGCCACGCTTCAACATTACTCATTCCCGGGCAATGTGCGCGAACTACAGAACATCATCGAACGGGCCATCATGTTGTGCGTGGGCAAGACCTTGACCAGCAGTGACCTCCCCGGAGCACATTGAGTTGTTGCGGCCTTGATCAGTTGACCCGGGTGTGTCGGTATGTAGGGTGGGTAACAATTCCCGGATTCCATCGGAGTGTTTATGCAGGAGCGTTTCCCTCAGAAGTTCTTGGATGATCTCCCGATCCTACCCAAGCTCCTTCTCATTCCAACCATTCCCTTCATCTCTCTCATGATCTTCAGCGTGATGACCTATCTGGATGTCCAGAATTTTATACAGGATGAAGAACGCCTGACACGTCTCTATCTTCTTCAAAAGACGGCGGCCCAATACATGCGGTCGGTCGCTGATTTGGAAACGGCATTTCTGGGCTATGTCATCTCTGAGAACAATCGATACCTGGCACGGTTTCAGGAGGGGCGAAAAAACGTCCTGGAAATGGACCGGCAACTAGAAACCCAACACCCCCAGCAACATGAACAATTCGAAGACATTCGCGCCCTGGTGGAGAAGTCATTTTTTGAAAAAGAAGCACTGCTCCAAGCCATCCAGCTGGGAAATCGGTCCGATGCCATCAAGTATGTCCGAGACGGACGAAGTCGGGAGATCATGGTTGAGGTTCGGAAATGGATGGCATGGTTTGATCGAGAGCAAGATCGCATGCAGCAACTGGAGCTATCGCGATTGAGCTACGATCGAGCGTGGACACGCTTTCTTATTCTTGGAGGTGGGTTGGTGACCCTCTGCCTCGTCATCTTCGCGTTGGCACTCATTGCGCGTTCCATTGCCACTCCGGTCACAGCCTTGTCCAAGGTCGTAGGTTCGACGGCCGGTCAGGCGATTCCCTCCATTCCGGTCCTTGACCGCAAGGATGAAATCGGTGTGCTGACCACCGTGATGAAGAAAATGAGCTTGCAGATCCGCAAAGATCTCGAAGAGGTCCAGCAGTCCGAAGCGACCCTCAAGAGGTTGAATGCGCACTTGTCGGCTTCCGAGGCGAAATATCGAGGACTCGTGGATCACGCGCCACTCGGTATCTTTATGACGAAAGGAGTAAGGGTCACGTTCAGCAATCGGTACAATCAGCAGTTGGCGGGACTGGATCCCGAATCGAATCTTGATCCCGAAACATTCCGCCAACGGGTGCATCCTGAAGATCGTGACCGTGTGCTCACAACATTTTCAGAAGCCGTTGCTGCAGGCCGGCCCTGCGAACTGATTTTCCGGTTACTCCATGATGACGGCAGTATCCGGACGGTCCTAAGTCAACGTGTGCCGATCATGGATTTAGAGAGTCCCGATGTGGTCTATGTGGGCTTTAATATCGACATTACCACCCTGGACAATCTGCAATTACGATTAAGGCGGGCGGAAAAGTTGGCGACGTTGGGGCAAGTTGCGGCCGGCATCGCTCATGAGCTCAGAAATCCGCTGGTGGGCATCGGTTCGACGGCAAAGGTATTGCTGGATGACTTCGAATCCGATGATCCAAAGCGTAAAGAGATCGAGGTGATCCTATCGGAGACTCGGCGGTTGGATCGAATCGTGAATCAGATCGTGGACTATGCGCGGCCACGACGACTTGCTCCCACACGAATCGATCTCAACCGGCTCGTTGGTGAGGTGTCCAAATTGTTGAAGTCCCGGTTGGAGGATAAGCACCTCACGATCAAGATCAGTATTTCACCCATGATCAGCGAATTCACCGCCGATCGAGACCTTCTGAGACAAGTGCTGCTGAATATTGTAGACAACGCCATTGATGCCTCCCCGAAGGGTGGCGCTCCCATCGAGATCACGGGACATGAATTGTTCAGAGAGGAGCGGCCCGGTTTGGTGATTCAAGTCAAAGACGATGGTGTCGGCATTTCTCCGGAACTGCTCCCGAATGTGTTTCAACCGTTCGTGACGTCCGGGAAAAAGCATGGGACCGGATTGGGCTTGGCTATTTGTCAGAATATCGTCGAAAGCCATGAGGGGGACATCTATGTGACGAGCGAAGTTGGAAAGGGCACCATTGTCGGCATCTGGTTGCCATTGGAACAAGAAACCGCACTGGAAAGGCTTTGATCCATGCACACAGTTGTTTTTGTGGTCGACGACGAACAAGTTATTCGAACCGCCATTGTCAGGAGGCTGATCAGACTGGGACATTTCGCCACCGGGTATGAATCCGGTGAGGTGTTGTTGCAAGAGCTTGAGCACAAGCTCCCCGAACTTGTGCTGCTCGATCTGAAGATGCCCGGCATCAGCGGCCTTGATGCGCTCAAACACGTGCGTCAACTGGCTCCCTCCGCCATCGTCATTATGCTGACTGCGTATGGGACGGTACACGATGCGGTGGAAGCCATGAAATTGGGGGCGTACGATTTCCTGGTCAAAACGGTCGATCTTGAAGGAGTCGAAGCCGTTGTTTCCCGTGCGATCGAGGTCCTCAAGCTCCGCCGCCGTCTGGAATCGGAAGTAAGTGGACAGACCAACCAGTACCATTTGAGCAACGTCGAAGCTCACAGCCGCGTGATGAAACAATTGCTCGAACAAGTACGGGAAGTGGCGGAGAATCCAAAACCTACGGTGATGCTGCTGGGAGAAACAGGGACAGGGAAAGAGTTCCTCGCACGGGTTATCCATCACAATGGCCCAAGGGCGTCTGGGCCATTCGTGGGGGTCAACTGCACCGCGATTCCCAAGGATCTCTTTGAGAGCGAACTATTCGGGTATGAGCGCGGAGCCTTTACCGGCGCCAATCAACGCAAGCTCGGTCTGCTCGAAAAGGCGGAAGGCGGCACACTGTTTCTTGATGAGATCGGAGATCTCGATCTTTCGACACAGGCCAAGTTACTGCGAGTGATTCAGGAGCGCTCATTCAGGCGGCTCGGGGGAACCGACGATCTCGGGGTGGATTTTCGTCTCATCACGGCGACGAATCGAGAAATCAAGAAGGAGGTGGAACGAGGAGCCTTTCGAGAAGATCTTTATTTTCGTCTCAATGTCGTAGCATTTGAGATTCCTCCCCTTCGCAAGAGATTCGAGGATATTCTTCCTCTTTGCCGGAAGACGATCGTGCGTTTTGCGCAGGAATTCGGGAAACCAGTCCCCGAATTGGACGCAGAAACTCGCGAAATGCTCGAGCGATATCAATATCCGGGGAATATTCGGGAGCTGGAAAACACGCTCGAACGAGCGATGATTTTCTGTTCGAGCCAAACCTTGACAGCGAATTATCTACCGCGGGAACTCCATGAACATGTCGGGCAAACCACCATGTCGGTTTCCCAAGGCTCTGAACGTCTGATTCGCATTGAAATGCAAGTCGGAAAGCACACTCTGGAGCGAATCGAAGAATCCATCATCGAAGAAGTCCTACGGCTGGCGGACTACAACAAGAGTTTGGCGGCTAAGCAGCTTGGCCTCACCCGATTCTCCTTGGACCGGCGTTTGAAAAAGCTTACGGACTCACCAAGGTAAAGCGTCCCCGACTTCACCGAACTAGAATGGACATCCTGCGCTGAAAACCTGACCGAGCCATGAAGTGCCTCCGCTCTCCCCTGACCAGCCGCCATGACGCGTCTCCATGACGTCCCAAGTTACCGACCGGAGCATACGGAAGACCGATGGCGCAATAGACGCTCGCTCGGTAAGGTTTTCGAGGACTCAATTCGTCTGCTTCCATTGGCCGTGCCGTTGTCGTATGATTCGGTGTGTGTTCCTTGTAGTGTCCTACTTCTCCGGTTAATCGACGGGATTAACTAAAGGGCGTGGTGCCTTCCCATATCGAAGACAAAGCGGAGAACGAAGGAATAGGACACACTCCTCGGACGGCATTGTTCCCCGAGGCTATGGCGGACATGATAGGTATACATTCAGAACACCCGCCGCGTCGGGAAGACAGGGGATGGATCCCAACCGGTTCACAATTGAGTAAAGAGTATGGTCTAGCTTTCGGGACCACACTCCTCGCCTTCCTCCTGCGTTGGTCCCTTGATTCTTACCTTGGCGACGATAGACTTGCCTATGCTGCGTTCCTCATCGCCATAGCGGTTACCACTTGGTATGGCGGGATAGGCCCTTCTTTGGTGGCTTTTGCATTAGGTGGGTTGCTTGCCAATTGGGTTTTCATTCACCCGCGGTACACACTTGACCTTGGAGACCTGGAAGATCAAGCCGGTGTTGCCGTTTACTTGACCGTCAGTTTCGCGATGGTCGGGTTTGCACAAACTTGGCGGTGGGCGTGGAAAAAAACGGAGGAAATGACACAAGAGCTACGAATGGAGATAGATCGCCGTAGACAGACTGAAGAAGAACCAAAGCATGTCGAATCAACGGAAAGTAGACCAGCTTCACACCACGAGCACAGGGTCTAGCTCGAATCTGTCCCATAGATTCCTAGCGTCACGTGACCATCGCTCTCGGCGAGGAGCGTGGCGTACGTCCACATGCGTCTGCGACTAAAGAGACTCAAAACCCGCCGGGCTATGAGTCTGAGGTGAGCCAAGTTCAGAGTGCAGAAATGGTACTGCCATACTAAAAGCGATGGATGACCCCCACTCCAACGTTAGTGTTGAAATCGTGTGTCTGGTGGAAATTCTGGCGACGATTTGCTCTCTGAACAGATAATGTCACCGCGGTGTTATCCGTCAGTTTGTATAAGAGTCTCCCGTTCCCTTGGAAGATGTTCTCATGCCCGCCGTTTCGTTCATCCCCCAGGATCCCGCTCGTCCAATTATTACGTTCGTAGTGAAAGTCCAGTTCCAATTCCAAATGTGGCATCAATTCGGCATCCAGCCCAAGCGCAACGAAGTGCTGAACATACGACAGATCTTCTTCGGGTTCGTGCTCGAGCCGGCCGCCGGCCATACCACGTTCGTAGTGATAGGCGGCGAATAGTTTCAGATGTTCAGTCGCCCGCCAAAACAGGTGAGGACCGATGGTCCATAACGTCGTATTGCGTCGAGCGAAGGGGTCGTTGTAGAGGCGCTTCCCCACCCGTCCCTGAAATCGGAGTTCCCAATTGTCAGACAGGCGTTGTTCGAGTCGAATGTATCCGATATGCGAAGTTACCCTCTCGTTTGCAAGGACTTCCGGTTCATGGTGGCTCACCTCAGTATTTCCAAGAAGTTGATCGGGAGCAGTATAGTAGCGGAGCCGCAGTGCTGTATTGGGCGTAAAAGAGTGCAAGGCTTCGGCTGCGACGCTTGCCTGACTCCATTCGGGATTGACCGCATAAATAAATCCCTGGGGTTTGATCGAGAAGGCCGTCCGACCCAGTCCTGTCGTGATCGCATTAGATATAAGGAAACCGGGTTCGAACACCATGTCCGAGCCAAACCCCGTGCGCGACACGTCCAAGACCGGTTGAGAAGGATCGCCATCGATGTTTGATCGGCGAGTGGCCGAAAAAAGGGCGACATCATCAGTGTAGTAGAGGTTTCCATCAGCTGTGACAGACCATTCGGCTTGAGCCGGAGGTATCATCGCCAGGATTGAAATTCCAATCAAAAACAAAACCTTCTGCAACATACCGCTTCCTTTCTGTCTCACCCACGAAGAGTCAATCTCCGGTTACGTTGTATTGATAACCTATGAAGGCGGGGCATTAGCGCGGATGGCAGTGAATGCGGGTCGGGCATGATCGGCTTGGATGAGAATGGATACTTGATTCTGGTAGTCTGGTTGGAATCGAGGTTCGGTCCTATCCTTACCGTTCACGATCATTCCATTCCCATCTTGAAGCAAGATTCAAAACGGAGCCTACTATGACAAAATATCCCCTTAATTTTCAAGTAGATTGACATATGAATATAAAATAGAGCGCTACCGCACTACTTGCACAGTGCGACTATGAGGATCAATCCGACCCTTAAACATCGCCCTAACCCCGTCATCAAGTAGATCCATGAAAACCAGCACTTACATATCGTGAAATTCACGCCGGCTTAGGTGCGCATCTTGCTCGTTACCCAATTACTCCACCTTGTCGAGACAAGATGCACGGAGGTCATGACCGCTATGAAAGACCTATGGGCGTATGTTCGATCCTCTCCCGGCTGGTTAAGGAAATCCGTCACGTTCCTGCTCCTCGGCCCGATCCTTACGATGGGCTGCGCCACTATGGTCACCCCGCTGAAGCCAGGTGCTGCGACTTCAGTAGAGGGGCCTAATCACGGCTATGTGGTGGGTCGGGTGCATCTTCAGTGGAATGGAAAGACCCAAGCAGTGGGACAGTTCCCCTTCGATATGAAGTGGAGTCTCACGGACGAAAAGAGCGGCGACAAGCTGGTCGTTAATCAGGTTCCAGTCGACGGTCCCTTCGTACTGGACCTGCCGGCGGGCTCTTATCAGCTGACAGCGGTCAGTTTCGATAATGCGCTAGGTATCTGGCAAACGCCCCTTTCGACCTCGTTCAGCGTTCGGCCTCAGGAATATACCTATATTGGGACCTGGGACTTGACGATGCAAACGGGGTTCTTCTCGGGATCACTGACGCGACGAGTGCTCGACCAGCAGGATCAGGCTGAAAAGGACATGCGGACCATCATGGGCGATCGGGAATGGCCGCCGATGGTGACCCAGTTAGGGACGTCGATGCAAAGTCCTCTCGTTCTCACGTTCCAAACTCAGGGCACTCAGCTCACGTCACCACCCTGAAGATCGGTATCTCCGCAGAACCGGCACAGTAGAGCAATGAATCGGAAGAAACCATCCGAGACGGGGGTTTTACGAGGCGGTGCGAAAATCAAAACTATTTTTCAGATAGCGATCCAGTATGGAAGTGATGGGATACGTGTTTATCTCGGATGAAGAAACTTGGCATGGTTATCCGAAGGGATCCCCTCACTACCAGACATATGGTGAGTCGTTCGAAGCGCTGCAGCTGAAACCGCAGCGAGAACATCTCGGTGTGAACAGCTCAACCTTCCTTTCGAGCTACTCCAATACGACACTGCTTTCTTGGTATTGGCAACGGCGCATTCTCAAGTTCTATACGGGGTGGTAAAGACCAATGCCAGACTCGAGGCCTTCCAAGAGGCAGGCTGCCATGGCGCGGCGGAAACGAAAAATTCTGGAGGACAAGTGGGTACGCGAGCTCGTTGCAGATATTCTGCTCTACAAGGTCATCCTACAAGAGCAAGGGAAGAGGCAACACAAAGAGGTTCGGCCTAAACGGCATCTTAACTAGGAAAAGAAGAAAAGAGCGCTGGACCCGGAGCGTTCCGTTGCATCGTCGTGCTCAAGGCCTTTACTCAGATGCGATCGAACAAGGAGGAACGTATGGCAGCATTCGAAAGCCTTATGATTTCGCTGAGTTGTTAGAGCTCATGAGGAACGCCATTCAATTGACCCGCGAACCGCGACTCCAAACATCATAATCAATCATTTAGAAGCCCACAACAAACAACCATGAGGCCCTCCTGTTTGCTATGGAGGCCATATGAAACCGGCCAGAACTTGTCTCATCACCATGTGTGTCGTATTCGGGGTGCTCACTTCCTGTACGACGAACGGCGTGGTACCTTCAACAGATACCCCTACAGCGCCGGTCGTACGATCGACCATTCCACAGATGCGTGCATCGGATCGAATGTTTTACTGGCGCGAGGAAGCGCAGGAACTCCATACCATGGCAATGCGGAGAGAGCGTGAGGCGGAGTTGGTGTTGAAGAGAAAACCCGGGCCAGCGACGGATGAGTTCGTAAAGCAGATGCGATTATTCGCTCACCGACCGCAGGAGGCGGCCGAATATGCAGGCGCACAAGCTCAAGTGGCAGAACATGAAATTCCCCATGATATGATCAAGCAAGGATATTCAGTGTGGAGATGATTCACTTCCTTGGCGGATGGAACACCCATGTGGGTATATCAGACAACAGATAGAACGGCTCCTGCCCACCCCCACAATACGAGCGTTTGTTGAAGCATGATGGCTCCAGGTAAGGCACGCGTGGTGATTTTGGGCGGGGGGTTCGGGGGCATGTATGCGGCGTTGGCCTTCG
>JAMPUU010000002.1 GCA_030144965.1 Nitrospira sp. BO4 | reverse complement strand
TTTTGGCGATTATATACTTGACGCACCACGGTCTGTTATGAGATATTCGCATCAATGGGATGCGGAGCTACGCTCATGTCTGTTCTGAACAAGCCTTGGTTTCACAGTGAGAAGGCGGCCTTTGCCAAGCTCGAATCTGTGCTCTGGCCGGACGGCCCGATCTGCCCGCATTGCGGCAGTGCAGCAAAACACTATGACCTCGCCAAGACGCGCATCGGTCTGCGCAAGTGCGCCGAGAAGGAATGCCGCAAGCAGTTCACGGTTCGCGTCGGCACCGTGTTCGAGAGCAGTCATATCCCGCTGCACAAATGGTTTCAGGCCGTGCACCTGCTTTGCTCCAGCAAGAAGGGGATCAGCAGTCACCAGCTCCACCGCGTGCTGGAAGTGACCTACAAGACCGCTTGGTTCATGAGCCATCGCATTCGCGAGGCAATGCGCTCTGGCGGCCTAGCTCCGATGGGAGGCACGGGCGGCATCGTTGAAATCGACGAGACGTTCATCGGCAACAAGAAGGGCGCAAAGGTGGGGCGCGGCTACGCTCACAAGCACGCTGTCATGACGCTTGTTGACCGCAATGGCGACGCTCGCAGCTTCCACGTTTCAAACGTGCGTGCGACGACGCTGATCCCGATCATTCGAAAGAACATTGATCGTGAGACGCGCATCGCGACCGATGAGGCCGTTCAGTACTTCGATCTGAAGTGGCACTTCAAGGAGCATCAGAGCGTGCAGCACGCTGCAGAGGAATGGGCTCGCGGTCCGATCCATACCAACACGGTTGAGGGCTATTTCAGCATCTTCAAGCGGGGGATGAAGGGCGTTTACCAACACTGCTCGGAGAAGCATCTCCATCGTTATCTTGCGGAGTTTGATTTCCGCTACAACAACCGATCGGCCAAAGGGGTAGAAGACTCCGCCCGGTGCGATATCGCGCTTGAGGGCGCACGGGGGAAGAGACTAACTTATAAGTCAGCTTACGAGTAGGAAGCGGTAAGAGATGGCCGCCAAGAAGCTCACTATGAGAGTGCATGGATTGGCGCATCAACGGTTTGTTGATGCGCGCGTCTTTGCGTCCAAGTTGTCTTCCTTGGTGAGGGTGCTGACCAACACGGATAAGAAAAAGAACGGGCATAAGTGCCTAGACTTCGTGATATCCGATCTCAAGATTGGCAGCGCAGTAGCGGAAATAGCCGAGAAGCAAGCTAGCGTGAAATACGTGGCGGCTTACTCTAGTGTTGACGCGGTCCACCAAATCCTCGGTGTAGTGTATAACGGGCACGCGCGCGAACTTAATGGGCAGGCTAGTGTGCTGCCAACGTTGCGCCGATTGTCGAGCGGCGCAAACAAGCATTTTTCGCACATAGAGATTTATGTTGACGAGGATGAGGCCACGGCCGTTCGCGTGGATGAATTCTTTTACAAGCAGGTTGAGGTTGCGGAGAGCGACGTTGAAGCGCTTAGCGAAGCGTCCAAGAAGAGGCTTTTTTCCGGCACCGCTCACAGCACGTTTGATGGCATCCTGAAAGCAGTCGATTTGCGGGGATCCGTAAAACAGGCCAAACTCGTGCTCACGGCCGGGGAAATTGAAATTGATTGCGTTTGTAACGACATTGAGGTCCCCGAGCTGGGTCACTCTCTGGATAAGCGCGTGCGAGCGAGCGGCATTGCACACTACGATGGCACTACGCCGCTGCCGTCTCGTTTAGATATAAAGAAGGTGCAGCCGATCAAGGCCGGGGCTGATCTTTCGAGATGGAGAGGAGCTTTCAAAGTGTCCTCTGACGCGGAGGATTGGTGAGTGGTTTCAAAAAAATGCGACAATTTGTTTTGGGACTCCTGCGTTTTCATCGCTTTCCTAAACAACGAGTCATCTGCGTACGACATCAACAGCATTGAACAATACTTGAGCGAAGCGCGTTCGGGCCTCTGCAGGATCTACTCATCGACCGTCGCCTTAGCCGAGGTTCGGCCTAGCTTCTTAGTTCGCAAGTCGATCGGCTCGTTCTCCGAATTTGTTGACGATCTTGGTGGAGCTGTCGTGTTAATCGACCCGAACCCTAACCTTATGGACCTATCAGGGCGCCTTAGGGACCTTTCGTATCAGAAATCAAATTCAAAGAAGCGGACGTTGGCGACGCCTGATGCAATCATGTTGGCCACAGCAGTTCATCTTGAGGATGATCTGAGCGTTGAACTTACTCACTTTCATACCTTCGATAAGGGTAGGAAGCGCGGCGATGAGGGGAAAAGCGTACCGCTGTTGACTTACGAGGAGTGGTGCGAAGGGCTCGAGAACGACGAGCTGGCTCAACGCGTCATTGCGCTACCTCGGTGCGCGCCTATCCACCCGACGCCAGTTTTCAGCATGGGGCATTGATGTCAGATCGCGATAAGAAGCGAATCTCTCAGTCATCGCGGTTTGCAGAGACGGCTCGCTCGCTCGGCTGCGACGACGACGAGGAAGCCTTCGACGCGAAGCTCAAGGCCATAGCGTCGGCGCCGCCACCGAAGCCTCTGAAGAAATCGAAGACCAAAAAGCCCGCCAAGTGAGCGGGCTTTTCATTTAGGAGGGTTGGATGTGGATTGAGGTGACTGTGCATTCAGGGGGAGGCAGCGGAGGAGGACCTGGATCAACTCGCGGATGGGCTCCGGCTCAAGTGCTATCCCCACCCAGCGGTACCCAGGGTGCAGCAAGAGAATGGCCGCCCCTTCGGCTCCGCGAGGATGGACGTACCAACGACCGCTTGCTGCGACTGACATCCGACTCCCGGGATCTGGATCAGAGAACGGAACCGCCGGGGTCATTGCCGCCCTCATCTCTGCAAGATGGGCAATGAAGTCGTCCATCTCATCAGCATCCAGTTCGAACCGCGTCGGCGGCTCGGTCGGAAAGTCCACAGTGAGCTTGGTTCGGTCGCTGTTTAGAGACCAGTGCGGTTGAGCCATGCTTCTATCCTCCGCGCAAACGTGCCGCAAAGCACCACAAATCTCGTGGTTTGTGAAGTATACAATGGCCCTT
>JAMPUU010000001.1 GCA_030144965.1 Nitrospira sp. BO4 | reverse complement strand
CAACGCAGAGTTGCGTCAACACCATCCATCCACGGCGCCGACCTAACCAGGGAGGAACCACCCGATCCATCACGGGAGCCCACAGGAATTGGGGGTATAGTAAAGCCGACTCGAAACCTGCATGTTCCTGATAGGTATTTTCGTTACCGTTGACCCCGTCCTGCTCCGGATCGATTTCCCTATAGATGCCCTCCTGTGAATATCCGTACGGGAATGGAGATCCTCAAGCAGGGAGCAGGACTGGATCTCATCGTGGGGCACCCATTCAATTCGACCTGCCTATCTTCCTCCCGCCCACGTGCTGATGTGCAGCAGCTTCTGCATTATTCCGCTTTCGCGGGGGCACGAGCGCAGTAGAACATTCGATAAAACAGTCTGGAGTTAAGACGCAAAAGGCATTTCTAAGTTTGCAGAGGATAATCACGGCCAAAAAGCCCCACGCATGGGGCCTGGCAAAAATTAAGTGAGTCTGGTATCGGACGGCTTCTTTCAGGCTCTTCGGGGCATCGGCAACAAGTGTGGGAGCAGGAATGGCCGAGGATAACCGACCTTGCTGCATGATGGTCTATCGGTCTGGAGGATCGATCAAGTCAGAGTGGGAGGTACTGCCTAAGCACGTGCGATCTCAGTGGCAAAAGGAACTACGGAGCATACAAGCGACAGTGATAATCGGAGCCCTAATCGCTACAAATCCCTACCACTGCCTGAACTATATGTGATACCTTCCCTTGTCACAACCCAGGTATGCCACCCAAGAAGCCTTCCCAATCAGGTTCCACTGGCAAACGCAAAATACAAAGTTCGCGCAAGCCGTTCCTCCACCCTAGGTATGATAGGAAGGTCCGTCCGCCTGACACCAGTCGAATTCCATGGATACCTGAGCAATGAGCATCCAAGCACCATCCACTTAGAGTTTGTACATCACATCCGTTCGCAGCACGTACTTCTCTCCACTGAGGACCACCGCTCCTTCGTGCCAAATCGAGTGCAAAAATACCAAGGCGGTTCCCGTTGTTGGTTTGACGGCTAAGTAGGGGTGACCGTGCATGGCGTGGTCGGCATCCTCAAAAAATCGAGTTTCCCCACCCGTCATTTCGTGGTTGAGGTAGATCATAAATGTCACCTCACTCTGTTCGTAAGTTTGAAATGACAGATACGCGCCGTCCCGGTGAGGCTGGAAGGTCTGCCCCGGGCGATAGCGGTAAAACCTCCACCGTTCGTTGAATCGTACAAGGTGATGCCCTTCGACTTTGTTCGGAAGCCATGGTGCGGCACGCTGAAACAAAGAATCAGCCAGAAGCTTGTCATCGAATAAAACTCGCTCATTGTTTCTGAGCCCTTCAGCGATGACCCCACCGACGGTTCCTGTCTCATAGCTGAAAGCTTCGCTCCTACGGATCAGCGCCTCGCACTCGTCAGTTGAAAGAAATTCGTGGAGGACAAATATCCTGTTGGAATCTAATTCTTCCCTAGTCATTTTGTGTACTCCGTGAGTGCCTCGCCAGGAAAGGGGGAATACCGCACACCCCAAGACTATCATCCATGCGGTCTGGTCAAACAGCATTCTCGGTAAAACTTCCTGGTCTGAACGATGATGTGATGGGATTGTCTCGGCTGGAGAGGGAACGTGACAGACAAGGGCCGGGAAAAAGTTTACAGCATCTCTACCAAAGCCTGAATGGTGGTGGGTGCATTCCCCTCTGAACGATTGTTCACCAGGACATAGGCAGGTTTGGCGAGCTTGACCGATTCTTGAATGAGGGCAACCGCATCTTTGCGCATTTCGGGTAACTCACCCACGATCTTGTTATACGGCTCTGCCCGCTTCTTCGCCGCCTCGTAAGACATCTTTAGGGGCGTGAGAAGTCTTAGGACGGTGAACGGTGCAGTAAAGTCTTCCTCCATGCGCTTGTGCTGTTCAGCTAGTGGCGGCATGTAACACCAGTGATTGTAGACGTGTGCCACCCCATGACGTTCTAACACCTGCCGATAGGCTGGACCAAGTAAACTCGGGTTGCGAATCTCTACCGCGTATTTGAACTCTGTTGGAAGCTGGCTGAAGAACGTATCGAGTCTGGAACAAAACTCGTCAGTCGTCATACCGTGTCGCTGGAACTCGAACAGGAACGGCCCCATGTGGGACTCAAACCTGGCTTCTCGATAAGGTATCAGAACGAGGTCATTGAACAGCTTGGCATTCAGGAAATGTGGATTGGGTTTCCCAGCCTCCTGACCGTAACGTGGCTGGTTGGCATACACTGGTATCGTGAGTTGCTCCCACACTTTAAAACACATCTCAAAATCTTCTGGGATCTGCTTCAGTATGTGGCGAAGCTGGTTGGCTGTTGGTGGCCGATAGAACGTGGCATCATTGCCTACTGTACGAAAGAGCGGTTTGCCGTTGTAGAGATACTGACAATATTCCCCTAGACACTCCCGCGCAAACGTCGTTTTGGCATACTGTTTGAGATAGACTTGGCCTTGCCAGCCTTCATAAGTCCAGGTGGAAGTTCCAAATCTAACTAATCCAGAATCGTCCATCATGGTGCCCCTGCCAGTAGAGTTGTTTACCGTGTACTCTATCCGTGGACGGACTGCAATCACCCGCATGTCGCCGATGAGCCCGCCAAAGGGATAAATTCTCGCTTCTGTCCACGTTCCAAGCCGAGCGTAATGATTTGTGATGGCGCTGATGGCATACGAGACAGCCTGCTCACGTGCATCGGCTTCGTCACGTGCAGGGTAGGAGTAACGGGAACCATATTGATACTCAATCACGGTGTGTAATGTGGGATGAATGCCCAGGTAGTTGCTGCCTCTGGCAAAGAGAATGACTTGATAGCCGAGAGCAGGACGCTTGTAGTACTGAATCTTCTCCATGGAACCAATGGTTACAGGGTTTTAGCCCACGGTCAATATGGGAGAAGTGAGGAAGTAATAGGCCTACCTGACCTCCTTGCGCATCACTGCACAGACTCTTACAATACACCACCATTTCTCATGGGTATCGCCCTATGCAGAATGTACTTCCATCCCTTCTATCGATTCTCTCAACATCTAACTCAACCTTCCCGAAAGGACCCCTCCATGGCCCTCTATCTCATCTCATACGATCTTACTCACCAGGGACAGAACTCCGAAAAGCTGGTCGCTGCATTCCAGCTAGAGGGAGCCAAGAGAATTCTCAACTCTGTGTGGGGCCTTAACACCACGTTACCAATGGAAGAAGTGCGAGATTGGGTCCTATCATTTCTGAATACAAATGACCGTCTATTGGTCTGTGGTTTTAAAGATTGGACTGCTTCGAATGCCATGGTGGACATCGATCAGTTGTGGAAGGCACCTCACTCCACTGAAAATATTCCCTACTCGACTTTGGATGCATACTTGAAAAGTGAGAGCAAGATGTTGCTTGAGCGGCTGTCGGAGAACAGCAAGTTATCAAGCTCGGAGGTTCAGAAGATAAGTGCTCGACTCGCCACTTTGGAGTCAAACGACCGCAAGTCAGCATTCTGGAATGCTACGAAAAGGATATTCGAAACATAGCCTTCACTCAAAGGAGCCTCTGGCGACTTATTCGGCATGTTACTCACTTAAGTCTCACGAATGCAGGCGCCCAAGCCTACCCACTTTTGTCCCCATGCTACAAATCCAGAAAGGACTTTAACAATGACGCGGCAGGGGTGTCGATATGCTGCGAGATGCAAATATGGCCTCATTCATGTACACCTAATCGAATGACTGTTAGTCGTTATTTTCTTTCCATAACCTTTTTCCTTCTGTCCATTTCTCCATCCCAAGCAATAGAGTTCATAGGCCGCGTAGTTGCCGTCAAAGATGGGGACACCATCGAAGTGCTTCACAACAAGAAACCAGAACGTATCCCCCTCACAGGCATAGATTGCCCTGAGAATCGCTTAGCCGATGACCGAGGATAAGCCGACTAATTAGCCGTCCGTGCCAATCTTGGGTGTGCTGGGCAACCACGGTATGCTAGTCGTGCTTGGCGGGTGTTTGAGTTTGGGGTTCGCATAAAAAATGTATTGATCCAACTTCTTCTTACTCTTTCCTTTGGGAATTGGCTTGGAGTTGGACCTAGAGTGATTTTGAGTAGTAGGCATCAGGCACCTTTCTCCAGTGATGGGGTATGTTGGCAGCGATGTACGAGCAACAAATAAGCCAGTGATGAGCCACCCGAAAATGGAGAGAAGAACACGTATTATGTGGTGTTTCTGTCGGAAGCAGTTCCAGAAGGTGAATCACATCGATTCACATAGAATATAAATGGATTCATTCCGCCTATGGTCGTACTTGTGAGTGCCAAAGCAAGGAAAGGGTTATGGATTGATCCTCACCCTGTGCCACCGTGGGAATGGTGCAAGGCCAAACGAGGACAGTTGCACCCGATCGGCAGTGCAGCTGAGAGGAAATAGTTTAATAGGACAAGGCGTTACGTGTATGGTCTTGCAGCTAGTGGAGCAAAGGAGCACCGACCAATGCGAATCCAACTTTTGCTAACCGGAGTATTGGCAATGCTCTCGGCAAATGTTGAGGCCGTGGACCGAGGGAAAGTCAGCGAACAATACTTATGCATCGGTGAGCAAGCGACTGGCTTCTCATATGACAAGAAGGGCAAACAATGGAACTCTGCTACATTCGGCAATACGTCAAAATATGTCGTAGCATCGAGCAGTACAAACTCTGACAATGCGTTTCAAATAACTATTGTTGGAGATAGCTTTCCTCAGGGCTGGTGCAAGGAAAGCTTCGACAGCAAAGGGTATCTCTATTGTGACATGCACTGGGGAGATTTTCGATTCAACAAAGCCAGTGGCCGGTTCATTAAAACATATCTGTTTGGGTACATAGATGTTGGGCAGGAACGGCTAGGGAAGGGAAAAATAACTGACGAAGCGACCGAAAGCCCGCGAATGGAGATTGGGAAATGCTCGCCCTTCTAGTGACACAGGCGGGTACGGACAAGGCTCAAGGATAAGCCGACTCGCTAGGCGTCCGTGCCGATTCTGGGGGTGAGTGGCAACCACGGGATGCGCCCGGTGTCTGGAGGTTGCTTGAGTGAAGCCTTTGGCTCAAAAGAAGAATTGTAGCGGTTTACCTTCCTGCAACTCTTTCCTTTCTGGTTGGTCATAGAACGGGCCTTGGAATGCTTTAAGGAGTGCATCACACATTTTATCATTCTCGGCTGCCTAATGAACTTTAGGAGTTGTTCGTATGGTAGATATGCGTACATTACCCTCTTACAACGCCTTCGGGAAACTCGAACCAATCCACGTCTGATGGGCTTACATATACCCTCAATAACCTTCGGGACTAATGACAGCTCCTTGCGCCTCAAGTGATGACTCTCCTACAATACGCCACTCTATACTAGCGGATTCCAAGGACTACGGAGATGAGCCGTTCAGTATCCTATAAAGGCTACATCATTCGGCCTGCCCCTCAGCATCTCGTGGAGAGCGGCCTGTGGGGATTGAACCTGTTCATTTCATGGTCCACTGCGAACAAAGAGCACTCTCATCATTTTTCCAAAGACGAGGCGTATGTGACGAAGGACGAGGCCGAGATCATGTGTATTGACTACGGCAAACTGATCATTGATGGCCAAGTTCCTGGCGAATCGGTTGGATAGCGCACAGGGGAAAGCAGGCAGGATTTGATTAGGGTTCTCGAGAAGAAGGGTCTTCTGCCCAAGGAGAAGCCATAGGGCATGGTAAAGAAGGATATTGCCAGGCGAATTGAGCAGCACGCGGACATCTCGAAGGACGAAGCCGCTGAAGTGTTGGAATGGATTCTGAGCCTTCTCAAGACCACCCTTCAGGCAGGTGAACCGATAATCATCTCGGGCTTTGGTAAGTTTACGGTCCGAAATAAGCACGCTCGCCCTGGACGGAATCCTCGAACAGGCGAAGCGATGATGGTCTCGGCCCGCCGAGCCGTGACCTTTCATGCGAGTCTCCCCTTCAAAGCGGCGGTAAACTCTACATTGGCAGAATGCCGAGTTAGCCGTTCCATTCACTGACATGCTCAAGGTCAATCGACATGAGCCGCACAGTATCCTATAAAGGCTTCACCATTCGACCCGCACCCGAGCATCTAGCGGATACCGATAGGTGGAGTGTGAAGCTTTTTATTTCGTCGTCCGCTCCAAACAGGGAGAAAAGCAAAAAGTTCTATACAGCCGATGAGTTTGCGACGGAGGAGGAAGCCACAGCTCACTGCATTGCCCTTGGCCAACGGATCATTGACGGCGAGTTTCCCGGTCTATCGGTCGGATAACTCAGCCGGTTCGCTGGAGACGCTGTGGGTTGAGGAGGCGATTAAGGATCTGCTGAAGAGTAACCATGGAAACCACCTACAAGGGCAGAAAGATTGTCAGCACAGTACGACACGTTGGCCACACGTGGCTGATTGAAACAACGATCTGGCCAGCACCCTCTCATGAGGAAGATGACCCACAGGTGGTTGAGACCATCGGAGCACCAGAACAAACAGAAGACGAGGCCCATGCGAAAGGAATTCACATTGGGCAGCACATAATAGATGCCAGCTGTATCTAGCTATACTGCCTGCTCGAACGTCGAGGCTGGCAGATAGGATAATATTGGGAAGAACTTTGGGCTATTGGTAGTGTAATCTCCACTCGGTTGTTCAGTCTGGTATCCGATAAGAGGTGAGAACCGCACTTTGTCCACAGTTATAGCAAACTCCCGGTTGAATCACTGAACCAGGTCTGCGAAGGCTTGCCCAATAGTCTGAATCGCCTTTATGGTGGGGGGTGACCTTCGATAGCCCGCAGCAGCATCCCGAGCAGTATTGGAAGATGGCTTTGGCAGACTTAGAGCCTTGCTGCCCGTCCTAGCAATAATAGTGCATCAACCCAGGTTGACAGCCTACTAGAATAGTCCTAGGCTTCTTCACCTATGATAAAACCAACAACTTGCCGTCGGATCATGGAATGCCTACCGCCGACACCTTGTGAGAGGTGGTGCCCGATGGCGGCCACTCCCATCGCATCCTCTCCTCTGCGCAAGCTCCTCACGCCAAGGACACACAAGAGAGCCACTCGATGGCCGAACGAACGAACTTACTCATTCTGGGGTCCTCCATTGCTTCTCTGCCATCCAACTCAGGAATCAGAGCGTCCAGGAAGTGACTAGGAGGTAGTACCATGCCGACAAGTGGAATTCGTGGCACCCATGACATCCCGTTGGGATCGCATCTGTGTATGTTTTATCGGCAGCCCACAGAATTGTTACAGGTCACAGCAACTTTTCTGAGTGCAGGACTCGCCGAAGATGAGTTGTGTCTCTGGATTCTTCCCCCACCGTTGACCATCCCGTTAGCGCTTGATGAACTGTCCAATCACGACCTGAACGGTCCGGCGCTGCAAGCCACGAAGCAGCTGTACATTTCGTCTGCGGAGGACTGGTATGGTGTTGGCACCTTCGACGTGGATGATTCCCTGGATCGGCTGGCCGACTTACCGGCTCTGGCTAGTCAGCTCGGCTATGCGGGTGTTCGCATAGTGGGCGGCCCAGGGCCATTTACATCGAGCGAATTTCGCCAGGCCTTTATGCGCTACGAGCGTCATGCCACTACGCTCATTGCTGCTTCTCCAATGATCGCCCTATGCTGCTATGCCTCAGTCCAGAGCTTGGAAACAGACATGTTCGACATCATGAAGGCTCATCCTCGAGCCTTGCTTCGCACGCACGAGGGGTGGACTAGCATCTAAGTCGCGGTGAGGGAACGCCTGAGTCACGTTCAATGGGCCTAGCTCTCGCCTCTCGCAGTTGAAAGCCATCTTGTTTTACGTAATTCCCCACCTAGGGATAATCTGAGTCGTGAAAGAACCGCGAGACGATCAACATGAAGTCATGATAGCCAGAACCCATTACTCAAGCGACCAGATCATTGCCGAGAGAGGCGAGCAGATCTATGAGGAACGGTTCCAAGCCGATTACGAACAACACTATAGTGGACAGTATGTCGTCATCGATATTCTGACGAAAAGCGCATATGTGGCGGCCTTCCCGGAAGAGGCGCTTAACAAGGCGAACGCCATGGTGCCGAATGGCCTCTTCCATCTTGTGAGAATTCATACCCCACCCCTTTCGAGCGACGGTTCAAGTCTTATTCCGTAGACCGATCAAAATAGCGCAGATGGGCTCGCGAGATTGGAAATCCCATGTGACAGGTAGCATGAAATCATGAGACAGGAAGTAAAAGATTTCGTGAAAATGTCGGAACGGCTCATGAGCCTCGCTCTCCAGACGGACGAATTATCTGAGGTCGAGTGCCAGGTTCTTGATTACTACGTCACGAAACTGAAGAGCACAGTCCATCCCATTTGTATTCGTAAAGCGGGGACAATCTCAATACCCCCCTCAATAAGGATTTGCTAGATGGCAAATTTTGGTAAGGAGGACTGGCGAGTGCTACAACCCAAGGGAAAAGCGACCATGACGCCCATACCCAAGAAGCTCGCCGGGAAAAATCCTGCTAACCCCATACCATTCTCTCGAGCAGAGGGCCACAACTAACTGAACATCCCCGGGTTAAAAGCAGACTCCAGTCTCATGACTGTCCGCAGACTTTCACCACGTTCTCTCCACATACAATGCAACTGTAATTGCCAGTCCGATAACCGCCCTCACTCCATTCCAATTCTAGGTTCAAATGTTCGCACTTAGAAGGATGACTCTGCTGTTTCCACTTGACTCGGAGTTCAGCCGCTTGAGTCGTGGTCATCGTGCACCTCCCTAGTAAACCTATTCTTCTAGAGCTTCGTAGCGACTGATACCATAACGTTTCTCCAGTACGACGAGGAATCACCGGTCTTTCGTATGCTGAACGGAGTATCAACTCCTCGCAGCTGCTACCCAACTGGGGCTCTCCCTCATAGGTGCAAGCAGGACTCCTCGAATGCACCGGATGCAGAGGCACCCGAAGCAAATTACTTGCCGATACGCATGAAGTTCATCGATCGAGAGTTATTGTGGTTCCAGTGAATGCACCAGTGTCCAGCTATCTGGGCTAAATAGCCTGGCTCCTCATGAAAGTTTCTCCTTTTATCCTCTATGCGCTAACGGCACTGGTCACAGGATGCGCGCTTGAACAAGAAGTGTCACGCACTCCTCGGCCGGCGGTCAGCTGAATTGTATGCTGGAAGCCGCGAGGGTACATAGGTTTATCGAGGCGTTCCGCAGAGCCGTCGGCACTCACGCGGGAACCGACCGGTTCGTCCCCACGTCTTTTCGGGACTAATCTACGTCGGAGGGGTGGCACGTGAATAGGAAGTCGGTCCTCTTTTAGTAACGGGGAGCTGGCCCAAGGGTTGCTGCTCGTCCTGTTGTCCTGATAGCACAAACGCAATATGGGAACCCAAGCTTGTGCCGGTGGTTGGTCAGCCGATCATGGGGGGTTTCGTGGAATAGCTGTCTTTCAGATACACCTCAACGATTGGTGAGGGGTTTATCAGTCGGCACTGAGGGAGAGACCTTGCTGAAGGAAAGGCATTTCCACGCTATCGTCTTAGCGTGAGAAGTGATCTCCGGGAACACATACGGCAGATGGATTGTGTTTCAGTAAGCCGATAAGGAGGACAGCTCATGGGTTGCGATGCTAACGGATGCCCAATACTGGAAAACTATCAGGGCCGTCAGATTGTGTTAACCCCTGGCCACCAAGAGGATGGGACGTGGATTTGTGAATATGTCATTACCAAGCTTGATTCCTCAACATGCCCCTCGACGAAAGGTTGTGCTGACGGCACCTTTCATTCTGCCAATGAAGCTAGAGTGGCCGCTCTGCTCACGGCGAAAACAATTATCAATTCCCAGGTACAAACCAGTGAGGCCACACTCAAGAGCAAAGCGACGAGGCGTTCGTGCGGGTCTTGCGGGGGGTAGCTAGACCCTCGGGTGATCGTCCGTTATGAATCAATATGCAGCCAGTGGCCCTTTTGATCTGCCGGTAGCGCATCGTGTTTAGTGTCACAAGCATATACTGTGTGTTCACCAATATTGCGATGGTACCACAAGCCAGCGTCATGCTTGACCTTACAGAGGAAACAAAAATGCGTGGGTAATGCCATAATCCCTCTTCCCTCCTCTAATTACTCCAACAGTATGACTCGGATCATCATAGATTACACGACCAGCACCGAGTCTGACCTCACTATTAGCCTCGTGGGTAAACCATGGGATGCGTGATGTGTCTGGAAGAGGCTTCAGGAAGGGCTTAGCATGTCCATCTTGGCCATCATGGATAGTTTTTCATCCGAACGACGAGGAGTCCGATGAGAACCACCACGACAATACCACCAGCGACTGCGAGACCCTGTTGAACTGTGGCGGATGACTGCGCCCATGTTTCCCCTAACCCATAGCCCAACCCGAGAAACGTCACCGCCCGCATGAGTCATAAAGATCGTCAACGGCAACTTCGATGATCCCGCTATGAGGGCCACGAGATGGCGAACGCCTGGCACGAAGTAGCCGAAGAAGAGAGCATATTTCCCCCACCGCACATACCAGGCGTTCACTTTGTTCAAGTCCTCAGACCCAATCCCCAATCTCCAGCCAACCGTACGGACGACATACAGCCCCAGACAACGCCCGATGCCATAGCTGATGGTGATTCCGCAGATGCTTCCGAGAAACGCGGTGGCCATTGTTGGCACCGGCGCGAGCTGATTTGTGAAAATGAGGTACCCAGAAAAGGCGAGCAAGGTTTCATCGGGAATTGGCAATCCCACAAGGCCCAGCATGAGCAAGATAAAGAGAGCAGGATAGCCATATGCTGGGATCCAGTTTAAGAGGGCATCCATGGCATCGCGTCAAGAGTTTGTCTCAAGATTCACTGTGAGAATAAACCCCGACACGAGGGCTTCAACAACGTCTTGCTCCTCAGTTGGGAACGCGACGGTTTCTGCCTCAGGGGGCAACACGATATCTTGAAACGGTTGAGCACAGCGAGAAAAGTTCAAGGATAAAGCCTGCAATTCTTCAGGTGCGACGGGATTAGTCGCCAGCTCTTCGATGATCGTGAGGATCGTTCGACTTGGGAGCACGATTTGGTCGCTCGCTGTCCGACCAAATTGAATGGGTGACGGTTTCCGCCGAAGCTCATCATCATAGGGATCTGCGGGCAACGGTGACACAAGTAATAACGAGACCTCAGGGCTTTGGGAAGGAAGTAGGATGAATTTGCCCGACACAATATCGCCATTGGCGTCCACATGACCTTGAGCCTGCAGAATACTCATCACGTCAGCGGCAAAGGCTTCCACATCTTCTTGAGGTTCCACAAGGCCTTGTTCCAACATGATCTCGGCCACCCGTGCGAACATTGATTCCATCACCTCGTTACTATATGGAATCATTTTCCGGCCGTTGCTAGCCATCGTCACGCCATCTATCAAGGATCACAGAGAAGTGTCAAGCGTCGAGGCCGCCCGTCGCCCCCATCCATGCAGGGAAGTGGTCGGCTTAATAGACGACCAAAGAAGATTAAATCTGATTACGCTGCGCGCGATATCTTGAGTGACCTGACGAGAGAGGTCTGATGGGGCCTTCAGTTGGCTTGAATGCCAGTCCGAGGCGGGTCAGCAGTGCCCGAATTTCACCCAGCGTCTGTTCTCCGCACCCCTTATTGATCAAGAGGTGCTGTTCGGTCGTCTGGAGGAGATCAGCCAGTGTGATGATGCCAGCATGTCTGAGGCAGGCTTCTGTCTGGTAGCTCAACTTCAGTTGAGAGATCGAAACCGTTTCTGGCTGTTGACACTCAGACAATGACAGGGGTGCCCATGCTTGGTCATAGGCTCGTAGCCAGTCGTCTTTGTGTTGTCGCATCACCGTCACACGCTGCACGTTGAATGGTGGTTCGTGTCGATGAGCCGGTGCACGCCTGCGAACCGCCAGGCGTGCCAATCGAAAGAACCGTTTCCTACAGTTTTCCGTTGACATCCCAAACGTCGTCGCCGCCTCCGAATAGGAAGTTCCGGATAAGACCATCTCAAATAGTCGCCTGGAAATAGCGGATTGATCTTTCTTTATCCAAACCATGCGAGACCTCATCATGATTGACTTTGGCCATTTTAGGATCCTGGCCCATGCATATGCGGGCGGTGCCTCGACAGATGGGAGTGAGGCCAAGCTAGGGCAGCCTGAACTGGACTCTATGTAAGATTACCTATTCAGAGGCATTGAGCGCGACTAGGGAGAACTCTGGATTAGGAGTCCTGTGAGGCTTGACACTTCCTCCAAGCACCACTCCCCTTCCCTCAATTCTTACTGCGAGCAGAGGCTCTCGGGTCTTTCCTGGTAGGCCCACCGTTACCACACGATATGATGGAGCCATGCTTCGGAACACAGGATGTGGTGAACCATTGTGAGAGGACATGTTCTATAAACGAAAAGGAGGGAGATGCTATGAACCGCGTACTCAGCCTCTTGATTGCATTCTCGACTCTTGGCCCCACACTCGCGTGGGCAGAGGAAGCTGCTCATGGATCGTATCGGGGAATTGGATTCATTTATTTTACAATCATTGGGGGGATCTTACTTTACGGCGTCAATGATGCCTTCGGGAAAAAAGCTATGCTTATCGCAGCTCCCATCATTGTAATTGGCCTCTATCTGTTCCTCCCAGGGGCGTAGCTAGCCGACCTATTAGACGCGGTGTGTATGGTGTGAGCAGCACAGGTTCTACAGATTTCTATACCTAGGAGTCTTCCCAGCTCATACATCTCGTGCGCAGGTACTGCTCTACTTGAGGCCAATCATATCATCAAGAGGTATCATGATTTCGATTCCAACCAATGTTCGAGCTCCAAGTATCCTGTTCCTAGGATTAGCCATTCTGCTGCAAACGGGCTGCGCAGAATCTCAAGGTAAGCACACGCTAGCCGCCCCATGTGACATCACGCCTGGGAAAAACGTCATGCAGGCCGAACAAAATGCGGTGCGGAAGAGCCATCTGATTATTGGTGACGTACTACGCATAGACGGGACAACCTATATCTTGAAAGATGAAGATGGCAAAGAAGTCAGCGTGCTGCCCGACGAGACCACGGAGAAGGTTCCTGTGAACAAAGGCGACCGCATGACGGCAAACGTTGACCATCTGAATCATGCCCTGTGGATTCGCGCGAACCGAGGGACGGATCGCCGAACTGAACATGCCTCGGCTGACTGCAATCCGAATTAGAACATGAGCAGCTGGCTGGAGGAGGCCGTCAACATGAGTTAGAGGCTGGGTTGTCTAACCTGGTCTCGTTGGTCTCGTTCTTGGTCGCTCATCATGGCGAGCATATCTTGCTGCGCCATGAGATAGCCATAATGCCAGTACAACCGCTCCGTTGAATTGGCGGCACGATGTCGTTGCTCATGCATGGCAAAGGACCCATGGGTGAGCATCCAGTCTGCCAGCACATCCACCCGCTGTTTGATCTCAGGACACGCCTCTTTATTCTGCTATTCCATTCGATGACGATATTCTCAATGCGGTTCATGTGAGCTAGGAGTATCCCTTATTCCCTAAATTCAGACTACCCCACCTATCCCCCTCTTCTCCTGGTGTTGCAAACCGAATATGGGACCAAAGCTCAAACCGGTAGTGGGTGTGCCGATTCTAGGGGGTCGGGGAGGTACCAGGCACCAAGGAAGTTCAAACCACTTCAACAAAGGGAGAAGTTCTAGTGAGATTTCCTGAATGGCAGGACGCGAGCGGGAGTCTTCAACGCCGTCTGTCAGGTTGCTCCAAGCGTCCCTCGAAAACCTTAGATGTTCCATCATGCCCTAGGGAGGATTATTCCGGCTTACCGAGATGCCGAAATCCTTTGAGGGCACTCTCATTGTCGGGATGGCCTAAACTACTCCGGGGAACTTCCGAGTCTTTGTCGACATGAACGTCAATGACTTCTTCTTCTTTGTTCACCGCGATCGTCACCGCAGTACCGACACTCATATCTCTAAACATCCGGCTTTCCGGTCTCAGCTTATAACTCTGCTCACCGCCCGCCATGGAGAGCGTGATCTGAGAGTCGCCATAATTGATAGAAACAAGTTTGCCTGACACGAAGCGAGGTGACCAATTTTCGGCACCTTTCTTCATCGCCTCTATAATGTCGTTACCATCGTTAATCCACAGAATCATTTCATCCCCGACTCGTGGCACATCCCTTCCGTACCGAACCGCAACCGACTCGGCCAGCGTGTAATTAGTTCCCGTGGTTGTTCTGACGGTATAGAGTCCAGATTTTATTTGAGTTACCACTCCTTCCACCATGATTTGATTGGCTTTCATTTGCTCGACATTTTCGGAGTCGAGGCGATTGGCTTGCGCATGCAGAGGACCCACGGCTATGAGGCTCAATAGAGCAAACAACGTGATTGATAAGTATTTATCCTTCATGGCAACCTCACTTCCTTGGTTGACCTGTCTATGTACGGATATCAGTGGGAGTGCTTCTCTCAGCCGATTTCACTTCCCACTCCATCCCCCTAGTGGGGCAGAGTGGCCTTTATGTTACCCTGAGCGTACTGTACGACCGTTCCTCTGAACGTCGTACTAGGCAGAGTCATAGGGGGAGGCAGACAGTAGGAGGTATAAAGGGGACTAGTATTCTCCCGCAGTATATTTCGCCGGTGGCTCTTGACTTCTGACACTCTGTTGCCTGAGGACATCTCTAGCTGCTTCGATTAAATCGAGCTTCTGAATTTTACGGGCTTTCATTTGAAGTCCACACCTTGCCGGGTCAGCTGAGAGAGCATCGATATGCTCAGGTCCCAACTCCGCCGTGACGAACCAAGAAATGGTGGGCCGCATGAGGTTCTTTACCTCCAAGCAAGGGCGCAACGGAAGGAAGGGAACTATGTATAAACTGCTCATAGGACTCCTCGTTCTGCTAATTTCTGGGTGTCAGCATTGGACCGTTCCCGAAACCAGTCGGACCGGAAAGGTTCACAGTGTCAGATTTGGTATGAGTGAGATTTCACTGTCAGAGTTAAGGGTGAACGTGGGCGACGAGATTCTTTTCTATAATGACCGGACCAACCTCGTTCGGCTGGTCATCCTTGAAGGAGGCCGCAATCTTGCCTGTCAGCGGGGATTCAGTGGCTATGCAGATCAAGAGGCACTGATAAGCCCTGGGGGAACCGCGAGCTTCTGTTTCGACAAGGCGGGAACTGCGAGGTACATACTTCGATCGAAGCCGGGAGAAAAACCCCTTTCGGCCCAGATTCTGATTCGTGATGGTTCGCCGACTCATGGGCAGGAAGGTGCTAGCCGTCCTGACTCACCGATAGAAATGCCGCAGACGCGAGAGGTGAACGAATCCAGCTCTGTGCCGAAATCCAAGTGATCGGTTACATAGCTTGTCGGGACCTTGTACGATAATACGGAGATTACAACCCCCTTGATGGGCACCGCTCAGTTCACACGCTGTAGGGTTGTCGCATGACCTTTATCTGTCACATAGGCTTTGACCACGTCGCCTATCATCACTTTATCCAACTTGGTACTCATGTCGACATGGATCTTTCGTTCGATCCCCTCGTCATCCTTTATGTAGTAGTTCTGTCCCACGATGAACATCAAGGTCCCCTTGATCGACTCTTTCGTGAGACGCTCTTTAACGGTGGGAGTTGCTTCCTTTTCCGCCATGGGGTCGGCGGCACAGGTCAGGCCGACTCCGCAGCCAAGTAGTCCAACGATAAGTAGAGATGGCAGTGTTATTTTCATATCGCCTCCATTGAGCGTTACAGAATCCTCGCATGAGACCATCGAATCAAAACCTGGGAAGACACCGTGAGAATGGGATGGCGGAGACGAGAGGAATTAGGACCTGCTCCCTGATCATCGGTGAACTAGGAGTCCTAGTCTTCTTCCCAGTACCGGCAATGGACGCTGTTTCAGAAAATGAAGGCAGCAAACTGAGCGCGACATGAGGACGTCATTATGCTGACGGCCAAATATTGTCCTGCGTCTCGTAGCCAAATGTCAGTGATGCCATCCAGGACCAAACAAGAGACACAGTTTTTTTTTGGCAACTCTCAGCAAGGTTAGCCCGGTTATTCAAGTGGGAACTTGCGACAGTTGTGGACGTGAGGCCATTCTTACCTATTATCGAATACCGGACTGACCCTCACGATATTCTCGCCCGCAGGAGGATTCTGGAATTGAGTGACCTCTCTGATGATGAAGCGGAAGTCGTGAGTGAGATGGCCAAATGAGTGTCCGTCCTCTTCGGTAAGGATCAGGACCAGTCAGGTGGGAATGCGTCTACCTGTCGGGTGAGCACCTGACTCCTCAGTTGGCTTGAATGCAAGATCGAGGTGGCTGAGCACTTCCCCCAGTTGACCTGAATAACCTCGTCTCGGTGAAGCACCGACAGAGAGTTGAACGGCCTGGGTACTATGAGGTCATTCATGAATGGGAGTTTGATGCGGGGACGTAGGAACAGCCTAGTGGATCAGTCTCCATAGGCGACGACACATTCCTTACCCACGCCGAGGTATTTAACCACCTGATACTCGATTGTGCTCACTCTTGTGATACCGCCAAGGCGCATTGCTTCGCCCCCGTTCAAATCTAGTTTGCGACCAAGTCCAACCGGGTCAGGGGTTTGACACTCCTGGCCTTGTTTCGTGCTGCTAACAGAGGAATTGAGACTGGCATAGATCAAAGTCGTGGAGGATTCACAGCCGGAGGCGAGTAGCGGGAGTATTGCGATCAACATCACTGGTCTCTTCATGGCAATCCTCTTCCCACAAAATGGTTTTAGTAGAAAGACTACCTGCCAAGACCCTGGATCAGTACTCTCAAAACCTCCAGGGCGCTTTCTGTCTGACGACTGTCGTCTGGCCTTTCTGCGTTATGAACATCGGGCCACGAAGATCATCGCACAGCTTCCCTTCATCGGATTGTGTTGCTATGCCTCGACGGAATGTTTAGAGACCGACATGGTCGACGTCATGAGTGCGCATCCACGGGCGCTGCTTCGCACACACGCGGGGTGGGCCAGCATTTGAGCTGAACTGGCCCCCCCCTCAGATGTGTCGCGGGCATCAACCATCTTTCCACTCTTCTTAGAAGTGTACGGCCAGCCCTCCCACAAAATGGCTAGCCTTATAATTCCCCTGGACCCCTGCCGTGGTGCCTTGTAGCTGGGAGAAATCGAACCCGGCATAGTTGAACTTGTATTCGCCGAAGATGGACACGTTCCGATGGACAAAATATTTTAGACCGGCCAACGCATTCACCCCGACTTCGGCATTGTCCGTGCTGCGCCCAAACTGATTCGAGGTTTGGGCAAAGAAGATCGCCGGACCCGCTCCGGCATAGACCTGGAACGGACACCTGGCATTTTCATCGCGTGGGGATCGATCCTCAGCATAGTACTCCCGACCATCCCGGAGATCCCGACCATCCCGGACATCCCTGACATCCCGCTCAGAGGCGGTCGCGTGGCGCGTCCGGTCATACTCATCACGGTCGAGGGTCCGGCAGCCCAGCCGTTTCCTCGCAATCACATTAAAGGCGAGGGTGGCCACCCGGAGATGAGACCCCTGGAAGTTGCCCTGCTGCTGCAAATGCGGCGTAGTATTGAATCCTTCCATTTCCAGACCCAGCCAGTTCAGCCGCCCTGGGTGAAAGTACCCGACTTTCATACCGTAGATCACGGAATTGGCGAGATCGAAGTTTCCCACATCCTGTCCAGCGAGCGTTCCTCGGCCATCCACGTGGGAGAAACTATGCCCTAAGGTAAACCCGCCGAACCCCGCCACATAGAGCTCCCCCTCCCGTTTCCGCTCCACGACACGTTCTTTCACCACCACTCGATCCCCCGGCACAGGTTCCTCTATCGCCCGTTCACGCGGGACCGTGCGGCCCAGGTCAGGGTCAATGGTCGTCTGCGCATAGGAGACCGTAGCACCCGTGAGTAAGCCGAGTACTCCGGACATGACGATGCGTGTGAGACAGTGCTTCATACAAACCTCCTGTTAAAAATGAACGACATGCCCACCTCCCTCCTCTGTTGGCTAGCAAGATGGCTGGGCTATCGTAGCCAATCGCCGATGGCTGCAAACTGGGGAAAGGCCTACCGGGGAAGTTCACGAGGCCAACAGCTGAATTGTATGCGGCAAGCCAAGCGGGTACATAGGTGTATCGAAGCGTTCCGCAGAGCCGTCGGTACTCATTCGGGAACCGATCGGTTCGCCCCCGCCTCTTTTCGAGACTAATCCACGTCGTGGTGGTGGCACGTGAATAGGAAGCCGGTCCTCTTTCAGTAACGGGAAGGTGGCCCAAGGCTTGCTGCTCGTCCTGTTGTCCGAATAGCACAAACGCAATATGGGAACCCAAGCTTGTGGCCGGTGGGGGTGCGCCGATCACGGTGCGGATGCATGAGGTAAAGGGTTTATAGATAAAATCCCTACCCTCTGCGACCGTGGGAAAGGAGGACTAAGGACAATCAAGTGGCTTGGTGACACCTTTATAATCATTTGATTCAGTCGGCAAGTGTATTTATGGAAAAACAAGTTGTGCCCACCTCTTTACAATTAGATGAGGTCTGCACGGCAGCCTACTGCCTAAAAATTGAGCAAAGTGCACGACAAGCACTCTCCGTGGAGATTCTCTCTCACGCCCCCCCAGAACCTAGGGATCGAGACGAGGTTGTCGTTGGCTTGAATGTCTCGCTGATCAAAAAGAATTCTTCTCAACACTCTCCCGGCAATGCCCCACGCGCCAATTTCCTGGCAAAGGCACTCATCCAGATAAGTACAGGAGACTAGACTCAACCTTGGCCATCATGGATGTTCTTTTCTCATCCGAATGACGAGGAGTCCGATGAGAACCACGACGACCATTCCACCAGCGATCGCGAGAGCTCGGTGAACGGTGGCGGACGCCTGCGCCCATGTGTCCCCTAACCCATAGCCCAATCCGAGAAACGTTGCTGACCATAGGAGTGCTCCCGTATAGGCGAAGGGCATAAAGATCGCCAACGGCAGCTTCGATGATCCCGCCACCAGGGCCATAAGATGTCGAACGCCCGGCACAAAGTAGCCAAAGATGAGGGCATATTTCCCCCACCGCCTATACCAAGCGTTGACTGTATCCAAGTCGTCAGGCGCGATTCTCAGTCTCTGGCCCACCCTACGGACGACATACAGCCCTACACGACGACCGATGACATAGCTGATGGTAATTCCGCAGCTGCTTCCGAGAAACGCGGTGGCCATCGTGGACATCAGCGCGGACTGATGTTTGTAAATGAGGTATCCAGAAAAGGTGAGCAAGGTTTCATCTGGAATTGGCAATCCCACAATGCCCAACATGAGGAAGAGGAAGAGGGCGGGATAACCATATGCTGGGATCCAATTTAAGAGCGCATCCATGGCGTCGCCTATCGCGACTGACGATGACACGACGCTGGCTCATTCTTCTCAACGCTACTCGTACGCCATGTACTCACGAGCAGATACCCAACGATCACGATATTGATACAGAGCGAGAGAAGCTTCAGCGCGGTCACCTCGTGTAGCAGGCTATACAGTTGCCACGGGATGAACGAACCCACCACGACGACCGAGAGATAGGTGGCCCAGGGCTTTGAGAACCAGAGCCCTCCCCCTTGTGCAAACGCGAGGCCGCCGTAGACAAAGAAGCCAATACTGGATGCCTCCAGCATTTCATTCGTCACTGGCAGGATGGTGGTCAGGAGCCAATGAATGAAGCGATTCTCAGGGTCCACGCGAACGACATGAAGCCACTCCTTGACTACAAGAAGTTGATTCTGATCTACGAGAATTAACCCGCCAATTCCCACGGCAATCAACAGCAATCCTTGAACCAAATAATAGATAGCGAGCAGTTTCAGAAACCATGGAGAAGACTGCTTCACGAGAAGGCCATTCCCAATACCTCACCTTGTACTCTCAGGGCGAGTAAAAGTGTACTTATCATCACGATATGTGCACGCATGTTACGGATCTTCATGTCGGCTTCTCCTTGTTTGTGAGGTGTTTCGGATGAATGCCTCGCTCCTGGGAGTGATCAGTGGCTCATTGCTTGATCCGTCAGGAAAGAGATGGCGTGTTTTTGCTCATTATATTTAGCAATAACATTGTCTCCCAAATCGGGGCTCATCATAATGTCCTTCCTTGTGGTCGTCTTATCGACATGAAGAACGACCACCTGACCGGTGTCGTTATCCTTCACTCCCACATGCCACGTCTGTGCAGCCTTCGCGTCCGGATTCACACTCATGACCTTCCCTTTAATGATGTTGCCCGTCTGCACATTCGGTTTGTCATAGACCTCCCGGTCTACGGAGAGTGCGACCGTGGAGAAACCTGCGCACAACAGAACTGTCAGCAATGTCGTTCCTATCATCTTGGACACATTTCGCATGTTTGACCCTCCTTTGTTGGTTGACTTCTGCGAAGATCCAGAAACGCCTTCCGTCTAGTCCTACAGTACGCTCCTCACGTCCGCATACCACCCAGGAACATCCCTCAAGGCAATTGCCCAGTATTCGAGGAGAATATCTGATGCAACACTCATCCAATCATTCACCGCTTACATGGGAGGTTTTATGAAAACAGCACTACTCTCAATACTGACAGTTGGACTATTGAGCTCTGGAATCGGTCTGACCTACGCAGCGGATGCCATGGCTGAGAAAGAAGCCAGCCCAACGATCAAAGAGCGTCTGACGAAAGATACGATCCTGGGTACCTTAATGAAAAAAGAAGGTGAGTATTATTTCATCCAGACCGATAGTGGACTGCACAAAATCCACGTCGACAAGACTACGAAGCTGGATACGGTAAAGACAGGGGACGTGGTCAAGGCCTATGTCACGGAGCAAGGCCATGCGACGACGCTGCAACGTGACAATTGACTCGTCGCACCGGACTAACGGGTGACCAGTCGAAAACAAGCCATCGCGATCGGCTTGTCCGAAGCACGACGCCAAGGGGCCAAAGTTCCTCGCAAGAAAGCTTCCTGACTGGTACGACCAGACGAGAAGAATGGATCGTCTTTTAGATGGATGTCGAATCAGTACACAGATGGCAAACGCACAAGAGGGGGGCAATCATGCTTACGACATCTTCCACATTGACTCCCCAACAACACAAATGTGCCGATGCGTGTTTTGCCTGCGCGCAGATTTGCGACAATTGTTCCGATGACATGATTGGAATGCGTGAGCACGGTGACCAGAAAGACCATGAGATCATGGCGAAATGCATCCGCCTGTGTCGAGAATGTGCTGAGATCTGTCTCGTAACAGGAATGGATCGTCTTTTAGATGGATGTCGAATCAGTACACAGATGGCAAACGCACAAGAGGGGGGCAATCATGCTTACGACATCTTCCACATTGACTCCCCAACAACACAAATGTGCCGATGCGTGTTTTGCCTGCGCGCAGATTTGCGACAATTGTTCCGATGACATGATTGGAATGCGTGAGCACGGTGACCAGAAAGACCATGAGATCATGGCGAAATGCATCCGCCTGTGTCGAGAATGTGCTGAGATCTGTCTCGTAACAGCACAGTGGGTCAGTCGTGCGAGTGCGTGGTCTGAACAAATCAGCCGTTTATGTGCGGAGATTTGCGATCGATGTGCGGAGCTATGCGAGCGACATGCCCCTCAGCATGCGTTATGTGGCCCTTGCGCTGAGGAATGTCGCCGTTGTGCAAGCACGTGTCGCGCATTGGCGGGTTCACCTGTGGGCAAATGAGCGCCGAGGTCAGGCCGTGGTTTTGTTGCCGATCGCGCGCTCGGCAAGGAACACAATGTGGGCGGCCTCCGCCACAGTCTCGCCGTTGCCATCAATGAGACTCTGTGCTCGGCGTTTGATCTCGACCAAGGCTTCGACCTGGTTATGCATGGTCGCCCGAAGTTCCTCCTCCAGCTTGGACTCCATGATGGCCTCCTTACTGCATCACGTGTGCCAGTTAGAGACAGGAGTGGGTCTCAGAAATGAGCCATTCAGTGGGTCGGCTCTAGGAGCCCCGCCCATTGACCCTCTTGTGCAGCACATTTGATTCCTAGATCCAGAAATCTCGCCCGCAAGGTCCCGTTCTTCAGCTTCCACATTTGCACAATGACGGGCTTGTCAGCCGCATGCCGCCGATACCAATAGAGCCCTGGTGTGGTAGGTCTTTCGCCCTTCCAGGTCAGTTCACGTGTGCGCTGCGGAGGGGGTGGTTCATGCATCACCTGACAATAGATCGATTCGGCGTCCTCAGGAGAAATGCCATAGATTCTCGCCACCATCTTTAAGGTTTGCGCCTTCAGCTTTTCTCGGCTCGAACCGGATAGGTTATCGTCTTTCATTGTGGCTGCGGCTCCTTCATGACGCAAACACTCTTCTGCGCACGCATCGCCGCGTTCGTTCTTCGGCTCAGTTCATATGGCTCGTACCGTCACCCTTCGATGAGCTTGACACTCGTCACGCCTCTCGTTAACTAGTCGTTTCCCGCAATGCCCTTTCCTAGTGTCACACCCGCTCAAAGCCTCTTACACTGCCTACTACAAGTTCACTATAGGCAACCTTCTATGAGCCTGTTTACACGTGCCGATATAAATCACCACATCGCAAAGGGGGCCAGATGAAATCAATCCTGATTGTAGCCGTTGCTATAGGGGCCTGCGCCCTTCTATCGGCTTGTTCCTTGGCGCAGCGGTATCTGCCTGGGGCGACCATGTCTGATGCGGACGTGCTCGGTGTGTTCAATTCGATCTATCGCAGTGAAGTGGATGCTGGGCAACTGGCACGCGAACGAGCCTCCTCCGAGGAGGTGCGTGCGTACGCCTCACGTATGGTGAAGGAACATGACGCCAAGCTGCAGGACACCAGCCGATTGGCCCAGCGGATCCGAATGGAGCCCCACCACCCGGCGCTGGCCGCGAGTGTGGACAACACCCATCACAAGGCGATGGCAAATCTCCGCGAGAAGAAGGGGCCGAACTTCGATAAGGCGTACATGAAATACCAAATCAAAATGCATGAGCAATCGGTGGACCTCGTCAAAGACATGGCGGATGCCGTGAATGACCCGCAATTCCACCGGTTTCTCCAAGAAATACGGCCGGAATTGCAGAGCCATTTAGCCTCCGCTCAAACGATCCAGCGGCACGTACGAAATCAATAATAACTGTTGGATGAACCAAAAGGAGGACACGATGACCAGCCAAGCTCCCGTCACATCCGGTGTGATTGAGATGTTGAAAGAGGACCATGAAAAGGTGAAAGGGCTCTTCGAAGAGTTCGAGTCAGCCGAAGGGAAGCAGCAAGCGGACATTGCCGCCACCGCCATCATGGAGCTGGAGGTGCATGCCGACTTGGAGGAGAAGCTCATTTACCCGGCGATCCGCAGAGCCATTGACGAAGACGAGAAGATGAACGAGGCGATCGAGGAACACCATCTCGTTCACGTTCTGATTAAGGAACTCAAGAAGCTCAAGCCTACGAATGAAATCTTTCAGGCCAAGTTCAAAGTCCTGGGCGAGCTCGTCAAGCACCATATCGAAGAAGAAGAGGGCGAAATGTTGCCCAGAGCTCAGGAAGGCAATATTGATTGGGAAGCCTTAGAAGCAGCGGTCATGAAGCGCAAGGAAACCGTGGTGAACAAGTATACAAAGGCCAAGCAGCCCTTTTCTAAATCCTAACGATTTAGGCCCCTTGTTGATTTTCCTGACGTCGCCCTATTGAAGTAGCGGCGGGCTGCTTAGAGGCGAAGGGGGTTGCTCAGATGGACTTGAGTTATCCCCCCTTCGCAATCTATACAATTGATACAGAGCCTATTCCTTGCACTTCGACCATCGGACATCTTGTCAACAATTGTTATCGCACATGGGTTGATGCTGTTCTGGCGAAACGTATGCCTCACCCCTCTCAATGTTTCCTAGGAACCGTGGACAAATCGGGCTGTTCCGCGACCGCTGCCTGCAGGGCAATCAACATGGTTTGCGGCGAATTGTCCCCCGCTTGAACCAGAGATCGATAGTGGGCCTGAACTAATGAGAAGAATCCGAGTTGACGATCAGGGGGTATGCTAACAACGTGGCCAGCGAGGCGAGGTGCTCCCCAGATCCCTGCGCCATCTCCTGTGAGAGATTGTCATAATTGACGCTTGCAAATACCGTTGCCCGATCCTCTTTGACGATCATGCCATTGTTCGTACAGCCTGATGTGCCACTCGTAATGGCAAATGGTTGAGTCGGCACATTCAACGTCGAGCCGAAGTGCTGGAGAAGAATCGACTTCGGCTCTGTCGTAAACACCATTTTTCCGAACCCGCAACCAGGGCCATCTCCCCAAGCCGCAAGACCGGTCCCCGGTTGCAAACTGATCAAAGCTGAAGCTAAAGCAAGACTCGCCATTGTAATCTTCATGGTTCCTCCTGGTTGAGGGCCTACGGACCCACCTAGGTATGGTGTCCTCCACTGGAGCATTTGGGGATCTGCATCCTTTGTTCTCAGTTGACATTCCCCCGCCAGCCACCGGTCTCTTGTCCTCGCGTTTCAATAAACTCCTTGAATCGTTTTAAGTCCCCTTCCACGCGTTGAGATACTACTCCCACCGCATCACCCGTTTTCTCGACCACGCCCTGGGGTTCATACTCGATGCGCAGGTTGATCTTCGACTTCCCCTCGGTGACTGGAGAAAAGATGACGATCCCTTCGTTCTTCGCCCCGTGTTGACTCCGCCACGCAATCCGTTGATCAGGCACCTGCTCGGTGATCACGGCATCCCATTCTTCCTGCTTTCCGCCAATACTGGCTTTCCAGTGCAGATGTTTGTCGTCGATCTGTCGGACTTGCTCGACCCCCTCCATGAAGCGAGGAAAGTCTTCAAACTGGGTCCATTGATTGTAGGCCGTCCGAACCGGAACATTGAGGTCAATGGATTTCTCTATAACGGACATGATAAAGGCCTCCTTATGATGTGGTTTTGTTAAGACAGATGCCAACAGTGTCTTACTCAACCTATGGCAGTTCTTCTAAGCGGCATACTGGTAAAACGCATAGTGGCACGCTGGAAAAGGAAGCGAGGGTTCCTGCACAGGAGAGATGCTCTTAGGATGTTACCTGAAGCGTGCACATTGAAGCAGAGTCGTTAATAGGATGTCACAACTGATTCAACGGAAAGTCCCAGGTTTTAAGACTTGGATTCTCAGATTCTGGTGCGGGTGTACGGATAGTGGACCGTAAGGCAGTTCGTTCTTCCTCATTTTGCTCAGGTGACGCCCACGTCAGCGTCCATTCCTTGTGCGCTTTTGCGAACTGCATATCATACGTGGTTTCCGTGGTTACCCACGTTTCAACTCGATCAGCCGGTGGGGGCGTCCTGAATTCAAGCGGTTCGTTGGCAGACCAGTCTCCCCGAACCCATCCTCTGGGTGTCAAGTGCCATTGGAAATGGACGATATCTTTACTCATTTATCAGATTGACGTGATGGCCTAGTGGAACACATGAGAATTGTCCTGATGGGTACAGGTGTCGCTTAGGTCGCAATCCCGAATGAGGGATTGAAAGTCCTGAAGCGCTTGAAGATAACCAGCCCGCCAAAACCCGCCTTCGGTTGAATCCACATCGAGATGGAGTTCTTTGTGCATGGCATACGAACCATGGACTCGCATCCACTCCTCTAGAGCGGCGGCGTACTCTTCTAAGAGAAAATTGAGGCCACTCTCCTTCTCGCTCATATTTCTAGGCTATCCTCTCCATCATCCTCACTATTCTGCACGTATTACAATGCTGACCGCCCCGGCTCACGGACCATGTGTTGTGTTTGTTTGGTAAATTCCTGAGCCGACCGACCGAGATCCCTCATCCTCTCCTGTCCTTCTCGTGCATAGTCCTTGGCCGACTCGCCAACATCACGGAGGACCTCTTCTCCCTTGTCATAATATTCCTTACCGCGTTCCACCGCGGCATCCCATGTCTCTTCCGCCTTATCCAGTAAATCATCCTTTGCGCGATCGGCATAGTCGCGCAACCTGCCCCGCAACTCTGGGCCCGATTGAGGCGCAAATAGCAGGGCCACCCCGGCCCCAATCAATGCGCCAGCCACAAAAGCGGACCATCCTGTCACATCCTCCTCATAGTCATGATTTCTGTTTCTATCGCGCATCTTACGATCCTCCTTCTGTGTTAAGCATGCACCAAAAGTGTGATGCCGATGTTTCCTCCTAGTGCGGTGTTACCTTTCCACTCTGTGCATCTGCTCAACACAATCATACATAGCGAAACTCCACCGAGTTCCGTGCTGAACAATATGCCAAGCAGATATTCGAGACCAAAGTCAGCCGAGCCCTACCAAGAAGGGCCTCAGATCAATTAAACCGGTCCCATCAAGAGGAGGATCAAGATCACCAGCGCAGCGAGGCCAAATCCTCCACTCGGGTAGTAGCCCCAATTCGCGCTATAAGGCCAGGTCGGCAGGGCCCCTATAAAGATCAGCACGAAAATAACTAATAGGATGGTAACCATGAGATACCTCCTTTTTGTTGACGCTGAAACACCCTCGGAGAATCTACCCGCCTCACCGATCTCTCAAGGCGACGCGCCTACTTTCCGCCGCTTCCCGACCCATCCGATGATCCTTTCCCACCGCCATATCCTGCACCGCCCGAAGAGCCTGTACTGCCCGTTGAACCGGTGCTCCCGATTCCCGCCTCCGTGCCAAAGTCGCTCCCCACTGCCGGTCCTACCCCAGGGTTGGTCGCGCCTGCATCTTGCCGGTTGCCTGATCCTCGCAGAGTTGCTTCGCCCGTCCTGCCTCCTACATCGGAAGGCATGCCTTGCGGCTTCGGTTCACGCCGAACCTTGTCGATCTCCTCCATATAGGTGGAAACGTCCGGAGACTTGTCTTTAGCCTGTGCCGCGTTGGTCGAAGGTTGCAGTTCCTCTTTCGTGGCATTGAGGGTCAGCTGTCCACCGGTGACCTTGAATTGGCTCCATTTCAGAGGTAATTGGTGTTGGGTGCCATCGACTTGGAGTACCGCGTATTCGATCTTGCCGGTCTTGGTATCCTTCATCAGCTTTTCGATGGTTCCCAGCGTCTCGCCTTTGGAGTTTTTGACCACCTGATCAAGCGCGATACCCTTGTCATCCACTAAGGCCCCTCGTGGGACTGGAACCACATCATATTCCTCAACCAGCCCTGGTTGTCCGCCTGTCATGTCCGTCGCTTGTTTCTCCACCGACGGTTTCGAGGACGTAGGTTTCTGTTCCCCTTCAGCGAACACCCCATTCGGTAGCACCAGCCACACAACTCCCACCATGATAGGAAGGGATACTCCACATATCTTCATGTGCAGGCGTTCTGTACAGCGGCTTTTCATGTTGGGCCTCCTTCTCGTCTGTTGGCCGACCTGCAGCTCGATATTTCTTGCTTGATCGTAGCCAAGAACACGGCGGGTCCATACTCGGAAAACACATAGCCCCCTCGTGAATGAGGGAACTTACCAGCACACGACGCTAACCAGACGACGAATCATATCGACATAGCTTGCCGACCGGCCCTGCGGCCATGTATGAACTTAGAGGGCGCACTATCTCTCTTTTCAATAATCAAACAGCTGATCGAATGTCTCCTCTCGAGTAGCGACCGACTTCGCATCTTTGGGGCTGCAAACAGCGTTCGAGGTTTCGGATCCTCTCAGGCACACGTATAAACTTGCCTACACAATTGGGGTGCTTCTCTGCAAAACTTTCCGAGCTTTACCCAAAAAGAAAGCTCCGTCCTCTTTCAAGAACGGAGCTTAGCGAACAGCGCAATATTTCCATCATGTCTTCGATAGCGTTTCCGTTCCCGGTTCACGATGTTTCGACTGTGCTGTTCTGATACTAGACTAACGCTTCCAGGTGGGTTCTGGGAGATCCCCTAATCTCCCATATTCCCCTCCAATCGATTTGTTCCGCAGGACATAGTCCCATCGATACTTACACAACATAAGATTACCCACATCTAGTTTCACGTCCTATGGCTCTCAGCCTTGCCACCGTCACGACCTCTAGTCGCTGGGCTCGTACCCCTAAGGGCTTTCCTAGTACGAAGCCCCATCAAAGTCCGCCATGATGAGCCCTGTCATGGAGGTTGTTCTACCGCACCCCCATTGCATTGTCTCTTACATCTCACCATGAGGAGGGCGCTATGTCTCATCCTATCGCATCGATCGTATGGGGGCTTGCTGTGGTCATCCTTTCAACTTCCTGGGCCCTAGCTGCTCCCGACGTTCCCCCACTAACCACCGAAGGCTTCCTGCAAACCTCCGCCGCTGGGCAGCAGCAGCACATCGACTTGGGTCAGATCGCTACACAGAAAGCCGAGAGTGAGCAAGTCAAACAGTTCGGCGCTCAGATGGTGGCCGACCACCAGAAGGCTCGGAAAGAGGTTGAGCGCCTGGCGGCGAAGGGAGGACTGCAGCTCGTAAACCAGCCGAGCGACTCGCTGACAGGGATGAAAGCTGAGCTCGATGCCGCATCAGGCAAGGGGTTTGATCGGGCCTATATCACCCTGATGTTGCGGGAACATGCGAAGGAAATGAAGGAGCTCGAAAAACGTGCAGGCCAGGAGAAGAATCAAGAGGTTCGGCAATGGGTGGCCGACGCCGTACCCGTGGTGAAAGACCACCTCGCCCAGGCGAAAACCATCGCGTCTTCTCTGGGTGTCCCCGAAGAACACCTCGAACAATAGCCGGTGCCATAATGGGTCTCTTGGTCACGCTTCTGAAGCTAGGAGGAACAACATGAGGAAACGATCTGCATTGTGGAGGTGGCATAATCTGATCATGAGTGCACTGGTTGCCGTGATCGTGGTCATGACCGATTCAACGGTTGAGGCCCGGAACAAAACGGGGGTGCTCAAAGCCAGCGATGTGATTGGAATGAAAGTTGAGGGCACGGATGGGAAGAGTTTAGGAACCATAAAGGATCTGGTCCTGGAGCCCGCCGAAGGGGATATTCAATATGCCGTCTTGGATTTTGGAGGGTTCCTCGGCATTAAGGATAAATATTTTGTGGTTCCCTGGGAGGCGATCACGTTCAATGCCAACGGTAAAAAGATTGTATTGGATGTCAGCAAAAGGGATCTCAAAAAGGCACCGGGATTTGACAAGAAGCATTGGCCTGATTTTAGCGACCAACAGCAGGAAGTACTGATTTATGAGTTTTACGAAATTCCTTTCGCACGGCCGGAGAATCAGGAGAAGAAATAGAAAGGGCGTACGGAAGCTTCTATAGATCGATCTTGTCAATCGACAGCGTGCAAACTCAGAGGGCAAGCGCAGTTTCCTTGGAGCGTCCTCTCATGATGGCGGCTCCAAGGGCCCAGCCCATTGGCCATTCCATGTCACCCATCTCGTTCCTTGGTCCAAATCTCTGGCCCTCAATGCTCCAGTCTCAAGCTTCGACACCTCCACAATGAACGGGGTGTCCCCCACATGTTTCCGGTACCAATACAATCCCGCTCTCCATGGATGCCCGGAGATCCATGCGAGGTTCCTATAGCGCTGCGAGGAAGGCTCATTCATGACCTGCTGATAGATAGCTTCTGCCTCTTCGCTGGATATGCCAAAGACAACGGTCATGGCTGCAAAGCATTTCGCCTTCAGCTCCTCGGGACTCCGGCCGGATAGGTCATCGTCGTTCATTGAACGGCTCCTCTCTCGGCAGAAACGTTTCTGCGCTTGCTCGATGCACTTCTTCGGCTTCCGTTCGTGCGGATTTTATAACTAGTCTAAGTCCGTTCCCGAAGCTGCGCAAGCACCAGCTAGTAGACATGCTCATCTGGGGTGGTGCGAGAGCCTGGATTGGCCCAATCTTGGTTTCTTTTTATAGCGGGCTTCCTTTTTTTTGGCGTCTACATTGTCATCCACACGACAATCGGGAATGTACGTTTTTCTCGCCCTCAGACCTGCTCCGTCCTATGATCGGAGCGGGACGATTGCGCATGGACATTCAGAGGGAGAGGACAGCCCCTGTGGGTTCGCCAACGATCTTAGTGGTGGATGACGAACGGTCGATTCTCAATCTCTGCAAGGTTCTTCTGGAAGGGGCAGGCTTTACCGTGCTGGAGGCCGACGGCAGCTCCGAGGCGCTCAAAATCTGCACGCAGCATCGAGGCCCGATCGACCTGTTGCTTGCCGATTTGGTCTTACCGCCCCCGGGCTTTCAACTCGCGTCAACATCCACCCTATTCCCACACGTCCACGGGCATGAACTGGCTGTGCGTGCCACCATGATCCGGAGTGACCTCCGCATCATCCTGATGTCGGGGAATCCCGATCAAGAACTGGCCATTCATGGGATCAAGCGGGGCACGCTGCCGTTTTTGGCCAAGCCGTTCGAGGGTGACCGCCTGATTGGGCTCGTGCACACCGTTCTGGCACAGCCTGCGCCGACCTTGGCGGTCAAACATCAGGCCGGCGACGCCAACGAGACCGCCTGGTACGGGTGAGCCCGTAGGCGTGGAGTGGGCATCCCATAATCCAAGAGGAGATTTGTCACCAGTAGGAGAGGTCATGGAATCAGGACCTCTATCTCAACATTGTGGAAGCGGTGAAGATCGAAGCGCATGGGAAGAGCTTTCGTATCTCGATCCGGAACGGCACTGGCTCCCTCACGGAATACTATTGCCATCCCGAGGCACCGGGGTATAACAAATTGAAAGAACTCCTACTAAAGGCAAAGTGACCCACTTGCCCACCGATCTGTCTCATCTCATCAGGCACACCACCACCGCGGTACTAGGGTACTCGCCAGCTCAGCAAGGTAAGTAACGCCGATCATCTCTAGGGAAGATACCGAGTTCGCTATGTGCGAGATGAGATTCGGTCACCCTGGAGGCGCAAGCGTCATCGGGCGGCCACGATGATCGATCGGGACAGCTGGTCTTCGGGAGCTATGGAGGAAGGGGGGCAGAACAAGCGGCTTCGGTTAGTGTTCGGTTTTTCGGACCTCGAGGCACTCCAGTATTTCGGTGTGAATGATGGGGGTGCCTAGCACGGCCTCCCTCTGTGCGTCTTGGCACCGCGCTTTATCGGCCAGTTGCTCATATAATAATCGCATCTTGTCCAGGTCTTTCTGGGAGAGTTTTTCAAGGTCCAACATGGCATTGTGAGCACCTTTGGTTGAACGGATCACCTCATCCAGCTTGAGTTGAATCGCCGCGCTGTCCCGATTCTGGGTGTTCTGGATCAAGAAGACCATGAGGAACGTCACAATGGTCGTGCCCGTATTAATCACCAATTGCCAGGTGTCGCTGAAATGAAAAAACGGGCCGGTAATCGCCCAGAGAGCGACAACCCCCAGAGCCATGCCGAACGCGCCAGCGGTACCGAGTAAGCGAGCGCAACCATTCGCCAGTTGATTAAATAAATTCGGTTGTTTGCCAAGGGGTGCAGAAATTTCCATATTCTGGATATTTTGTCTTGAGTGGGACGGCATAGGTACTAGGCAACGCCCTTGGCAAAGAACGGCTCATGTGTAATGACCTTACTGAACCGTCGTGAGCCCGGGAAAGCGGCGCCCGGGGCAGCTGCCGCCCACTGGATGAGGTAGCGTGTCTCATTGCTCTCAGCTTTCGGCTGCCATAGCTCTTTTCCGCTCACGCGGGGGCGGGTTGTAGCTTTAAATACCTCACTGTTAACGCTTCGGCTTCGATATAGATACGAGTAATGTCAGGGTAGTGCTGCCTGATTTGTTTTTCAATCCGATCGACCGCCGCCGTCACTTCTTCCGCCGAAATACCTGCACGAAACTGCACATCGAGGGCCAGCAACACTTCGTGTGGTCCGAAGTACATTGTTAACGGGCGCTTCGTCAGTTCCACAGCCGGATCGGATTTGGCCATTCTCTGAATTCTCTCTAGCGCGTCACGGCTTACCCCCTCACCGATCAGCAGTCGTTTACACTGAGACGCCAACACGATAGCTGCCCCCGCCAGTAAGACCCCAATGGCCATCGAGGCACTACCATCGAAGTATGGATTCTCAAACCATCCTGCGAGGAAGATGCCGAGAAAGGCGATGACAATGCCAAGAAGGGCGACAGAGTCTTCCAGTAAGACGGTGTAGGTGGTCGGATCCTTACTGGCTTGTATCGTCTGAAATACCCCACGCCCATTTCGCTCGCCCCGAAAGACCTTCCATGCCACGGACCACGAAATGGCCTCAAAGACGAAGGCGAAGGCCAAAACTACATAGTTCCATGTGCCATCCCCTAGGGGATTGGGATGGAGGATGTGAAGAATGCCCTCATAGAACGACATGCCGCCACCAACGGCAAAGATCAATATCGCGACGATCAGAGCCCAAAAGTACAATTCCTTGCCATGCCCAAAAGGATGCTCTTCATCGGCCGGTTTCCTGCTCATTCGTAACCCGTGTAAGAGGAGCCCACCGTTCCCGGTATCCACAAGTGAATGGATGCCCTCCGCTAGCATCGCGGAGCTTCCTGTCATGGCACTGGCGATGAATTTCGTCGCGGCTATCCCAAGATTTCCAGCGATCGCGGCAAATACGGCGGTGTGTTTTTTTGTCAGATCCATACGTCTTCCTTATGCACCAGGTCTACAATTTGACTCGATATGATTCGTTGGAGAGTTTGTCCTATGGAATTCCTTGACGAGAATGAAAACCACGTGATGTTCTTTCTTTGCCTACCCTAGCCACCATCCTGTCCGGGAGTGGACGAAAGAAATCCGAAATCAAAGGGAACATCATGTCTTCCGGCAAAATGCTTCCCAGCATGAAGAGCCGGGTCTCCTGGTCATATCGAAACTTGTTGCGGGACCCTTTCGGCGTTTGGATAATCGGCCGACAAATGCGTTTGCAGTATCGAGGTGAAGGGGCAAACAACTTAAATCCATCATGGCAATACGCCTTTTCGCGTTGACCCATTTTGACAGCGAGGTGACCTTCATAGCGGTGTATGGAAGTCTGAGTCATAACGTGGTGGCGAGACACTGGTATGCCCCCTGGCGTACGCCACTCACTCCATCCGGTGTCGCCACTATGGGGGGCCTTCCCAGATGCCGAACCGGAGACACGGGGGCATAATACAAATCGAGTATTCACCAACAAAACGTATAACAAGGACAAGCAAACACGCATGCCCTCGTCCTGGAAGACGCTGCTGCAACCCGCGCAGTTGTGGACATTGCTCAAGGACACCTTCTCCGCATGGAGCGATGATAAGGTTCCGCGTCATGGAGCGGCCCTGGCCTATTATACGGTCCTCTCCTTGGTGCCCCTGCTCGTGGTGCTCATTGCGATGATCGGAGTCATCTTCGGCCAGGAGGTCACGCAAGGCTACCTCCTTGAGCAGATTGGACGTCTGGTGGGGCCGCAAAGCGCGGCAGCTATCAAAGATATGCTGGAACGGACAAGTGAACCCTCCACTGGAATCGTTGCCACCGTCCTCGCCATCGGGACACTCCTCTTCGCGGCCTCGGGGGTGTTTGCTCAACTCCAAGATTCCTTAAACTCAATCTGGGGCGTAAAGCCCAAAGAGGGGCGCGGTCTGTGGGGACTGATCCAGGATCGATTCTTGTCCCTCGTGGCGGTCCTGGGAACTGGCTTCTTGCTCCTCGTGTCGCTCGCCCTGAGCGCCGCGTTGGCCGCATTCGGGAAATGGTTTGGCGGATGGCTGCCGGCACCGGAGTTGGTGCTGCAAGTCTTGGAGCTCCTCATTTCGCTCGCGGTGATCACCGGTCTATTCGCCATGATCTTCAAAGTGCTACCCGATGCCCAGGTGGCCTGGCGTGATGTGTGGGTCGGCGCGGTGCTTACCGGGTTGCTGTTTACGATCGGGAAATTCGCGATTGGGTTATATCTCGGGAAGAGTGATGTGGGTTCTGCCTATGGGACGGCCGGCTCGCTGGTGATCATCCTCGTCTGGGTCTACTATTCGTCTCAGATTCTGCTCTTTGGTGCTGAATTTACGCAAGTCTATGCAAACACAGTCGGGGGACGCATTGTCCCCTCTGAGCATGCCATGGTCGCGGATCCCCGAAAAGCTAATGCTCCCGGAGTCTCCGATCTCTTGTCTAGCAGCGGAGACAGCACGACGCGCACACACACGAGACGCTGGGCCGTGAGGGACACGGTTCGTTCATCCAGTCGAGCAGCGGCGTCTAACAAAGAGCTTCCCTGGTGGGTTGGACTCGTGGTGATTGGTATGGCCCTCATGCGATCTGCACGCCGGACAGGAAGGTGACCCTCATCTCCTACCCGACTCGCCATGAAGCGGAAGCGGCTGCATGCGAAACCTGGAGTACTGGTGTAAGTTGCGCACAAAATACCGCGTCCTCGGCAGTTGTGATGATGAGCCGGGAGGATGATATGAATCAAAATAGCTCAAGATGGCTGGCGTCACTGTTCGCACTAATAGTATGTATGTTCGCTATACGCTCTGGGGTCAACGGCGCGCAATACGTTTCTATTGAATCTCAGACGGCGCCTATTCAGTCTCTGATTGTCGAGAATACGTCGTGGGCTCAGATGGGCGACGCTTGTCTTACTCTGACCATCTCGCTGACAAATACCGGGAACCAAGCCATTCAACAATTCGAAGTGCTCGTCCTGTACAAGAACAAAACAGGGGGTCTCGTCGGAGGACGAGGACACTTGGTGATGGAATCAGTTGAGCCGGGACAAACCAAGCAATTCACCCTCCCAGAGTACAGCCCTCCCGGCGACGATGGATCCCCCGTGATCACTGTCAAACCGATAGCGACGAATGGGTAATTCTAGATCCATGAATGTGAGGGCGTGCTACGTCCTCAATTGAGGTCCGTCTCAAAGAATAAGAGGGGGGCACTCGGCGACAATGAGCACCTCTCTGGATGCAACACAAACATTTAACATAGCCTCGTTTCGACGGCAAAAGGGATCAGAATGCACGTGATCCAAATATTTCTTCCGGTTCGGGACAATAACGATCAGTCGTTCCCAGGAGAGAACTACACCCGCATTCGACAGGCATTGGCAACACAGTTCGGCGGATTGACTGCGTATACTCGTGCACCCGCCGAAGGCTTATGGAAGGACGAACAGAATGCCGCCCGCCATGATGACATTGTTATTTTTGAAGTCATGGCGGCTGAGTTAGATGAACAATGGTGGCAGGAATATAAACAGGAGCTGGTCAATATGTTCTCTCAGGACGACATTATCATACGGGTCCAGAACGTTCTGCTTCTTTGAAGGATGAGCGCAAGGCCGCTCGCTCAGCAGGGAGGTCTGTTCCCATTCCGAGGCGGCGCGACTTTCTTCATGTGTACAACTCAAGACTTCATCTGACAGACAGCGAGTCCTCACCGGGTTTACGCCG